>OZ220482.1:0-2067500 GCA_965116145.1 Thermoanaerobaculia bacterium | reverse complement strand
TCGAAGGTTCCCTCAGGCTGATTGGAAACCAGCCGCAGAGCGCAAAGGCAAAAGGGAGCTTGACTGCGAGACCTACAAGTCAAGCAGGTACGAAAGTAGGACTTAGTGATCCGGTGGTTCCGTATGGAAGGGCCATCGCTCAACGGATAAAAGGTACTCCGGGGATAACAGGCTTATCGCCGCCAAGAGTTCATATCGACGCGGCGGTTTGGCACCTCGATGTCGGCTCATCACATCCTGGGGCTGAAGCAGGTCCCAAGGGTTCGGCTGTTCGCCGATTAAAGTGGTACGTGAGCTGGGTTTAGAACGTCGCGAGACAGTTCGGTCCCTATCTCATGTGGGCGCAGGATACTTGAGAGGAGCTGTCCCTAGTACGAGAGGACCGGGACGGACGAACCTCTGGTGCACCAGTTGTCGCGCCAGCGGCACGGCTGGGTAGCTATGTTCGGTTAGGATAACCGCTGAAAGCATCTAAGCGGGAAGCCAGCCTCGAGATGAGGTATCCCTGAAGACCCCTGGCAGATTACCAGGTTGATAGGCGGGGCGTGTAAGCGCTGCGAGGCGTTTAGCTGACCCGTACTAATCGGTCGTTCGGCTTGACCAATGTCGAAGGCTGCTGCACTCGAGGCTTGGACGCTTGGGTTGCCGCGAACGGCTTCTGTTCGCGGCGAGTCGCAGATCCCTTGAAGGATTCGATTCGGTTTGCCGGCGCAGCCGCGGGGCAGCGCCGGCGCGGAGTCAGCGCTTTTCCGGTGACTCCAGCGCGGAGGAAACACCCGTTCCCATTCCGAACACGGAAGTTAAGCTCCGCAGCGCCGATGGTACTGCACCGGAGACGGTGTGGGAGAGTAGGTCGTCGCCGGGATCTTTTCGGGCCCTCGACGGGTACAGCCCGTCGAGGGCCTTTTTGTGCCTGGCGCGCGAGGCTGTTGTCGAGATCGAGCTCCCGCGTGTCGGAGCCGCCGGCAGCGTGTTGAGTGGCGCCTCGGCGTTCGTGGCCAGGCAGGCTGCAGGGACTCGTTGGCACAGCAGCGCATTGGAGGCGGCGCTCCACCGACAGGACGGAAGCCCCTTGTCTTGTCGGCCCGCCGCTCGGGAGTCGGCCATGAGGGCTCGGTCGGGAGGTGGTTCCCGAAGCCGCTCGGAGCCGGCTGCGCGCGTGCGGGTTTGCGTGGAGGGTGAGTCCTCTTGGCGTTGTTCCTTTGCCCCGGGTGTTGGCCGGGTTGTCTCGCCTGATCATCGGCGATCAAGGGACGATCGAGGGACCTCGTGAACGCCGGCGCCCGGCCAGTGGCCACGACGGCAGGAGCGTGGTGGGACGGTGCGGCGGTTGCAGGTGATCGCAGCGTCCCGGGTCGGGTGGCCGCCGGTTGCTGCTATAGTCGGCCGCCGTGCTTTCAAGGGCCAGGCCCGGTTCTTCGGTGTCTGGTTTCCCGATTCGTCGTTTCCCGGATTTCTTGAGAGGGGTTCCCGCCCATGGAGATCAAGCTCGTTGCCCGCCGTTCGGCGTCTCGTCTCGTTCTGGTTCTGTCGCTGGCCGTCTGTGTGGCGCCGCTAGCGGCGCAGTTGCCGCCGGATGCTGTTGATCTGGCCAAGGTGAAGATTCCCGAAGCCCTCGCGTCTACCGACCTGTGTCCGGTCAGATTCGTGCCGTCGGTGGCCGATGGAGAGACCTGGACGCATGGCGGCGTCGACTACCGGGGCAGTGAGCCCGGCGTCTCTGCGGTGTTTGCCGCCGATCCGGAGACCTACGCCGCGAAGGCTGCGGAGAAGCGCTACGTCGAGAACTTCATGCTCGCGATGAGCACGATCTGGTGTCCGATCACCGACGAAGTGACGCCTGGCGGTCGGAAGCAGGTGGACGGCCTTGGCTACACTTGGGAAAGCTGCTGCTCGTTCTGCGATGAGGAGATGTCGCCGGAGAATTTCGACGAGGCGCTCGACCGCCTCCGTGAGCGTGCCGTCGAGTCGTTCGAGTTGACCGGCGGTGTCTACACCGAGGGTGCAAGCAGCCCGGTCGAAGGTGCAATCAAGGACGATATCTAGCAGCCCGTGGCAGAAGTCGCGCTGCGTTCGTCCGGCCATGCATCCCATCCGCCGGTGTTGGTCTTCGGTCGCGCCTTGCCGCGTGGACGTCGTCGCCTGACCGCTCTCGGCGTTGCACGCACCGCCACCGTGGGCTGCGAGAACTCTTGCCTCGAATAACCCGCGTCTACACACGAACCGGCGACGACGGCACGACCGGTCTGGGCGTTCGCGCCCGGGTCCGTAAGGACGATGGCCGCGTCGAGGCGTACGGTGCGGTTGACGAGTTGAACTCGGCGCTGGGGGTTGCGGTCGCATCCGGACCGTCGTCGACGGTCACCGAGAGTCTTCGCCGGATCCAACAGGAACTGTTCCATCTCGGTTCGGACCTGTGCGTGCCCCAGGACGACGAGGCGCCGCCGGTACCGCGCATCGAGGAGCGACACGTCGCGGCGTTGGAGAAGACGATCGACCGGTTGCAGAACGACCTTGCGCCGCTGGCGAACTTCGTGCTCCCCGGCGGCTGCCCGGCGGCCGCCGCGCTGCACCTGGCACGCACCATCTGTCGTCGGGCGGAGCGTCGGCTGGTGACCCTCGCCGCTGTCGAGACGGTCGGCGCACCCGCCCTGACCTATGTCAACCGACTGTCCGACGCCCTCTTCGTCATGGCTCGCTACGAGAACCTGGTCCGTGGCGAGCAGGATGTACTCTGGGACTCGAGGGCCTGAGAAGTTGCTGCCAGGGAACCCGGGAAGGGGGCCTGCGCGCTAGCAGCCCGTGGCAGAAGTGCGCGTCGCACCGAGAGCGGTCAGGCGCCCGTTCGGCAAGGCGCGATGAGTGAGCATATCGGGAATATGTGAGCGAAGAGCAACGCAGCCGGACGGGATGCATGGCCGATCGAATGCAGTGCGACTTCTGCCACGGGCTGCTAGGATGGACGCCGGATGCGCCTTCCCGTTCGGCTTCTTGACGCATCGGTCATCGGCCTCGTCTTTCCGGTGGCGTCCGTCCTCGGCTTCCTGGCCGGTCGGACAGTCGGGGGCTGGTTCGGTGCGGCGAATACCGGGGCGCTGGTCGGTTTCGGGGTGGGCGTCGCGGCGGGCTTCTACAACGCGTACCAGACGATCCGGCGCATGATGGCGGAGGAAGAGGACGATGGCCTCGGGCGTTCGTGAACTGGCCCGCCTGCTCGGGTTGCGTGGAGCCGAGGACGACGGCTGCGACCATCTGGGCGCGGTGTCGCAGCGCGTCCTTCGGTGGTCGCTGGCGCTGACCGCGATGGGCGGAGCGACGGCGCTGGCCTGGCGGCCGGACGCAGCAATCGCCTTGACAGCCGCGGGGCTCGTCAGTAGTTTCAGCTTCCGCGGCCTGGAGATGCAGGTCCGCGCGTTGGAGCCGGACGCCGATGGGCGTGCTGGCGCCAGGAACACTCTGTTCACCGTTCTCCGCTATCTGTTGTTGAGCGCATTCATCCTGGCGGCCCTGATCGTGGGGTCAACGGAGCTCATCGCGCTGATCCTGGGATTCTCTGTCGTGCCCCTGGCACTGGTGATCTCCGAGCTGGCGAGCCGGCTCGGTCTGGCTCGCTAGCGGACGCCGCCCAGGCTCCCGACCGACTCGACTTCTACCGAGACGTCCCTCCCCCCGCGTAGCTGCTCATACCTCCGTCGCGCGCGCTCCAGCCTCAGCCTTCTTCCTTCCCGCGTCCGAACACGCTGTACTTCTGTCATGGCCGCCGGCGCACATTCCGTCTTCTACGAGCCTGTGAACGCGGCCTGGAGGTTCGGCACCGGCTTGGCGGGAGCCGAGGAGAGCCTTCCCCGCGAGGTGCCAGACCACGTGGTCATGGCGCTGTTCGTCTTCTGTGTCGTGACCGTGTTGGGGGTCGTCGTGTCCAGGGGGCTGAAGCGGGACGACCCGGGAAAGCTGCAGCAGATCGTCGAGGTCACCCTCGACTGGATGCGGAACCTCCTCGAAGAGACGATCGGCGAGGGCGGCTCCCGCCATCTGCCCCTGATCGCCTCGTTCGCGTTCTTCATCTTCATCAGCAACCTGTCGGGGGCCATCTTCTTCCTGCAGCCCCCGACCCAGAACGTGAACGTGACCTTCGCGCTCTCCATCACGGCGTGGGTGCTCTACCACCTCTTCGGCCTGCGCCAGAACGGCTTCCGGTACTTCAAGCACTTTCTGGGTCCGGTCATCTACCTCGCTCCGCTCTTCATCGTGCTCGAGATCGTCAGCCATGCGGCCCGCGTGTTGTCGCTCGGCATGCGGTTGTTCGGGAACGTCTTCGGCGAACACCTCGCTGCAGCGGCCGTGTTCGGCCTGGTTCCCCTCGCCGTGCCTCTGCCCATCATGGCGCTGGGTCTTCTGGCCTCCGCGCTTCAGACGTTCATCTTCATCATGCTAACCACCGTTTACATCGCCGAGGCGGAAGCGTCGGCACACTGAAAGGGACTCTCAGGAAATGAAGAAGTCAAGGCTCGTCCTTCTCGTGGCCGTGCTGCTCACCCTGCTTGCCGCTCCGGCGTTGGCGCAGGGAGGCGAAGAAGGCGATGGCGCCGCGGCTGCCCCCGGTCTCGATCTCGGACTGCTGGGCGCCGCTCTGGGCATCAGCATCGCCGCCGCCGGCGGGGCGCTGGCACAAGGCCGCGCCACCGGTGAAGCCTGCGCCGGACTGGCAAGGAACCCAGCCGCCGGCGGCCGGATTCAGCTCATGCTCCTTATCGGTCTGGCGTTCATGGAGTCGGTGGTCATCTATGCCCTGGTCATCGCACTCCGCGGCGCCGGTTTCTTCTAGGAGCTTGCGCTGTAGAACGCAGCGCAGCAAGCTCTTCGGTGCAAGCTCCTGGTGAGGTGGGGGCTGGGGGCCAAACCCGGAGTCAGCGACGGGTTCTGGCGGCGCTGGGAGCTTCGCCGTAGAACGCGGTGCAGCAGGTTCGTTCAGCGCAAGGTCTTAGTGAGGCGGGGCTGAAGCCGGACCCGGAGGCCAGCAGGTCCCCACCCGCGACCGTGGCCGGAGACGTCGATCGGATGAGCGGGCCTGCACCTTGGTGAGGCTGCTGAAGCGCCGGTTCTTCCTTCGGCGCCTCCTGGGCGGAGACTGGCTTGGCCGGCGTATGTCACACGTGGCATGCACCGGCCATACTGGCGTCCTGGGAGCACGGCCTGGACAGGCGTGTCCGCGTCTCGGACATGGCGGCGACGCGGGAAGTCCCGGGAAACAGCCTGCCGACACGGCAGTTTCCGGCTCGGACGGCGGCGCCGATGAACTTGGCACCGAATGTGCTTGTGTCTTCCGCAAGATACGCCGCGGCGACGGCGGTGACGCGGGAGGCAACGACATGAGCGCGATAGCCAATCACAATGGCGGCTGGAACTTCGAGGCCGACGTGCTGCCCTTCATGGACAGCCTCTACAGCACGGCCTACCGGATGTCCCGCAACCGGCAGGACGCCGAGGATCTCCTGCAGGAGACCTACCTGCGGGCGTACAAGTACTACGACAAGTTCCAGGAGGGGACGAACTTCAAGGCGTGGTTGTTCAAGATCCTCAAGAACACCTTCATCAACCGCTACCGGAAGCGCCAGCGTCAGCCGCTCAAGAACTCCTTTGACGAGATCGAGGACGCCTTCGAGTCGCAGCTCCTCGAGTCGCCGTTGACCGCGCGCGGTGCGACGCCGGAGGAAGAGCTGATGGTGGACTCACTGGATCAGGACGTTCAGCGAGCCCTGGAGGCGCTTTCCGACGACTACCGGATCGCAGTCGAACTCGCCGACCTGCAGGGGTTGTCGTACCGGGAGATCGCGGAGCAGCTCGACATCCCCCTGGGCACGGTGATGAGCCGGCTCTATCGAGGTCGGCGCAAGCTGGAGGCCGTCCTCCTTCAGTACGCCCGTGAGCACGGCTACATCCGCTCCGGGATGCCCAGGAAAATGCGGTCAAGGAAGCAGGACATCGTGACCTGAGGGTCTCTCGCCGGGGCCGAGCCCTCCATCCACCCTCCGGCGGCGGCAGACCGCCGGGCTCTGGTGCATGGCCCGGCCTGGGCCGAGATGGCGGCGCGGCGGCAGGTGCGATCCGCCTGCTCGCGCAGCGGTAGGTGCATTTTGTAGCCGAGCCGTGTCAGAATGGGGCTTGCCGGTCTTTGCCCTGGCTGAGCACCTGACTCGTGCGTACCGAACGAACCAGCCAGATCGCACCGAGGTCCGTGGCAAGCGTCTGGAGGCACCGCTGTCGTGCGGCGCTCGGACCGGGAGGCGACGCCACGTCAGACTGGCACGAGGCAGAGCGTCACGCTACAGCGAGTCGATCCGCGGCCGTGGCACGAGATCACTGAGGCATGCGGGTCAGGCTCTTGTCGGCTGGCCTCCTGGCTGGCGCTCTAGCGGTCTTCCTGGGCTGGTTTGCCCTGAGTACTGTCGAGGGTGGTGCGGACTCGGAGACCTCGGTCAGGCGCGTTCCGCCTCCGGCGTTGGATCCGGAAGCGCTGGACCGCGTGCCGTTCCCGCTGGAGCACGCGATTCGGAGAGGCGACACCCTCGACGGAGTGCTTCGCCGCGCCGGCGTTCCGGAGGCGGAGATCCGCCAGGCCAGCACAGCGGTCAGCAAGGTGCTGGATCCCCGGAAGCTCCGCGCTCGCGACTCCTTCTATTCGATGGTCCATCGCGACGAGGGCCTGGTCGGCATTCGGCTGCCGCGACGCGGGCAGGGCGTCGTCGTGGCCGACCGAAGCGATGGCGCATGGACGAGTCACTACCGCCCCTACCGACGCAGTCACGTGCGGCGTCTGGTCAGCGGCGAGCTGCGTGGTGCGCTGGAGAGTTCGATTCGGCAGGCTGGCGGACCGGCGAGTCTGGCGTCCGGCCTGGCCGTTGTTCTGCAGTGGGACCTCGACTTCCAGCGGGATCTGCGGCTCGGCGACCGGTTCGAGATTCTGTTCGACGAACTCCTGCTGGACGGCCGGTTTCAGGGCATTGCCGGGATTCATGCGATTCGCTATCGCGGCCGGGGTCGTCTGGTCGAGGCGTATCACTTTGCCGAGGAAGGGGCCGAGGTCGGTTCGTACCGGTACTACGACGCCGACGGTCAGCCCGTGCAGCGGCAGTTCCTGCGGTCGCCCCTTCGGTATTCGAGGGTCACGTCCCGTTTCTCCCTCAGTCGGTTCCATCCGATCCTGAAGCGGCGCATGCCGCACTACGGCGTGGACTACGGCGCACCGGTCGGAACTCCGGTCCTGGCGACCGCCGCCGGCAAGGTCGTCTCGGCCTCCACCCGCGGCGGCGGCGGCCGGACGGTCAGGTTGCGCCACGCCAACGGCTATCTGACGGCCTACCTGCATCTCTCCGGCTACGCTCCGGGCATCCGTGCGGGCGCGCAGGTGGAACAGGGAGACACCATCGGCTACGTCGGCTCCAGCGGGCTATCCACCGGTCCCCACCTCGACTACCGGGTCCAGCACAACGGCCGCTGGATCAACCCGGCGACCCTGGTGAGCGAACCGGTACCGTCGCTGGCCGCTGCCGTGCTGCCGGACTTCCTGCAACACCGGGACGCGTTGCGCCGAGAACTGGACGGCGCTCCGGCACGCACCGTCCGGATCGGGCCCTGACGGACCGACCCCGGTCCGGCCCGCAAACCGGCGCCGCTCGTTGTCGCAAGTTCGAGCCGTCTGCCAGATCGGCGCGCGATCAACGTGCCCTGGGTTCTGGGCAGTGTCCGGTCGCTCGATCCAGGCGCGCAGCGCTTCATTGATCCCCGGTCTGCCAGGCCGGACCGCCAGCGCGGACGTGGTCGATCACGTCCTGGGACAGCCGAATCGTCGTAGATACCTTCGGTCTCGGGAGTGACGGACGGCCGCCTTGCCGAACTTCTCCGGCCAGCCGTTCCGTGACGGATCCGGCGCAGTGTCCGAGGTCAAGGCTCCGGGCCGTAGAGTCGTCGCTCCCGTCCTCATGCTGATGATCCTGTACGCATCGCCGCGAGGCGTCCTCCCGGCCCCGACTGGCATCTGGACCCGGAACCCAGGATGTCCGGGAAGCTACTCCAGGGAGCGGGCGCGTTCGCGGAGGAGTGCGTAGGCCTCGGAGCGGGACAGGTCGCTGCCGAGCCGGAGCGTATGGGAGTTGCTCCAGGCCTTGTCGGCGGCGCCGGATTCCGTCTCGACGTAGCGCAGCGTCGTGCCGTTCTCCCAGACGACGACCGCGGCGGTCCCCTTGGGCGAAGTGAAGATCGTCGGCTTGCCGTAGCCGACGGCGGGTGCGATCCGCGCCGACTTGACTCGCAGCCGGGCGAGGTGCTGGACGTAGCCGTCGTCAACGGGTTGGGCCGCGGCGAGGAGGACATGGGTAGCGGCCTCGGTGC
The DNA here is from genome assembly GCA_965116145.1 of Thermoanaerobaculia bacterium. Lineage (GTDB taxonomy): Bacteria > Acidobacteriota > Thermoanaerobaculia > Multivoradales > Multivoraceae > Multivorans. The sequence continues at coordinate 2,059,112 of OZ220482.1, read as the reverse complement.
TCTTCAGAAGCTCGCCTTCCTGCGCTCGGGCGCCGACAATGACGATGTGGACTCGGGCGGCACTTGAGACGCTCGTCACGCCGCCCTGGGCGCATAGCTCGGCAGCGCGGCTGATCAAGACGTTTCTGACACCTTGGGAGAGCGGACTGAGCACGCGGTGGTGAATCCGGCGTCCGACGATGACGATGTGAACTCGCGCCGCCTCGGCAACACTTGTGAGTGTGCCTGGCTCGTCGTTGGCCAGGCGCTTGCAGAGATTGGAGGACTCCAGGTAGTCCGCGACGCTGTCGGCGAGTTCGGAGAGCTCGGTCGCCGGCGTGGCGAGTTCCAACTGGACGAGTGCCCCGCTGGCACTGTCGGCGAAGCCGATGACCACGGCGTTCGATTCGGCCCCGGCATCGACGGTCGGCGCGGACAGCAGCCGCGCGCCCGGAGCGGCCCTGAACGGGTTGTCGACCAATTGCTGGGGCACGTAGTCGTTCAGTCGGTGGACGCGGCGCCAGGTGGTGGCGAGTTCGCCGTCGACCAGCACGACCGGTGCGTACATGACCCTGTCGCCCTTGGTCGTGCCCTCCGACCAGACGACATGGAGGACCGTCCGCGCGCTCGGCTCGCCGGTGCTTCCGGCCAGCCGGAAGCGGTCGTGGGTGACGGCGAGTCGCGGCGCCGACTTTTCGCTGTGGATGTTGCCGGAGACTTCGATGGTCTCGGACCACCCGGCCCCGTCGAAGGACGCAAGGTTGATGCGGGTCAGTGTCAGGGCGTCGCTGCTCGACCAGACGACGTAGAGCCTGTCGGTGGCCGCGTCGAAGAACAGGGACGGTGTCCGGTCGCTGTCGCCCGACTCGCTGCCGGGAACCAGGCGGTGCTCGACCGCGCCCGTGCCGCGGCGAACCTCAAGCCGCAGGACATCGGCGTTGCCAGGCGCCTGGCCGCCGTCCGGGAAGAGATCGCCATAGGCGCCGGCGGTGACCCGATAGATGTCGCCACTCTTCCCCAGTACCCGCGTGTCGCTGGCCGCATGGGCCGCACTGCCACCGAGCAGCAGCACCAGCGTCGCTGCGACCGCAACAGGAGCTTGCCGGACATCGGTCAGGAACCGTGCAGACATCTGTTTCATCATACCCTCAGATTCACCACTTGGCGCAGATCAACGGACAGAAGGATGTCCGCCAAGCCGGCGTGTTCCGGATAGAACTGCTGCCCGAGGTCAGCGAAGTACTCCCGGGCGGTTTGCCGGTCGCCTTCTGACAGCGCGACCTGGCCGAGAAGGTAGAGCGCGTTCCGAATCGTCACCGAATCGTTGAATTGCCTGGCGAGGTCAAGCGCCCGGAGGCCGTGTCGACGGGCGGATGCTGGCCGCTTCAGCTCGAGGTGGGCGAAGCACAAATCCAGATGCGGCAAAGTGCTGTACTGGATCGTCCCCTCGCGTCTGAATGTTCGGATACTCCGGTAGATCAGGCGGAGACCCGCCCGCATTAGGCTTCGGCGTCGGTTCTTGGCTTGGGCCGCGCCGACGAGCAGGCAGTAGCCCAAGTTCGTTTCTGCGCCGGCGACCCACGTCGGGGGCGAGTCCTGAGCGTCATGGAGTGCCGTCCGATAGCACTTCGCAGCATCGGTCTCATTGCCGTCTGCCAGCAGGAGATTCCCCAGCAGATTGTGTGAACCGCTCGTCAGGCCAGGCCTGTCGACGAAGGCCGAGATGTCGCGGCTCAACTTGGCATAGAAGAGAGCTTTCTTGATCTGTCCCGCCAGCTCCTGGGCGCGGGCGAGCGTGTACGCGGCCAGCCAGCGGTTGTGATCGACTGAACTGCTGAGCAACAGTTGCCGGAGTTCCGGCATGACCTCCGCGCCGTTGCCGAGTTCCGTCTCTGCTGCGGCCCAACCGCACAGGGCCTCGTCGGCCAGATCCGCTTCGTCTGCGGCGGTCGCGGCGTCGATCGCCCGCCGATAGACCGCGGCCGCTTCCCGGTACGCGCCCCTGGCGACCAGGGTCCGCCCGCGGTCACGGAGAGACTCGAAGTCCTCGGCCGCCGCCTCAAGCCGGCGTGGCTCCGACTCCGGCGAGGACCCGCGCGTCGGGGCAGGCGCCGGTTCGGGCTTGCCTTTCTGTAGTGGCAGGTGGTTACCGGCGGGCGGCATTCGCGGGGTTCCGGACAGGGCGCCGTTCCCGGACTCTACATACGCCACGGTGGGCTCTATTCGAGGGAGCGGGCGCGTTCGCGCAGGAGTGCGTAGGCCTCGGAGCGGGAGAGGTCACTGCCGAGCCGGAGCGTATGGGAGTTGCTCCAGGCCTTGTCGGCGGCGCCGGATTCCGTCTCGACGTAGCGCAGCGTCGTGCCGTTCTCCCAGACGACGATCGCGGCGGTCCCCTTGGGCGAAGTGAAGATCGTCGGCTTGCCGTAGCCGACGGCGGGTGCGATCCGCGCCGACTTGACGCGCAGCCGGGCGAGGTGCTGGACGTAGCCGTCGTCAACGGGCTGGGCCGCGGCGAGGAGGACATGGGTGGCGGCCTCAGTTCGCTCCAGAAGCTCACCTTCCTGCGCTCGGGCGCCAAACACGACAATGTGGATTCGGGCGGCACTTGAGACACTCGCCATTCCGCCTTGGTTGCATAGCTCGGCGGCTCGGTCGACCAGGACGTTTCCGACGTTCTGAGAAAGCGGACTGAGCACTCGGTTATGAATCCGGCGGCCGAAGACCACGATGTGGATTCGCGCCGCCTCGGCGATGCTCACTAGTGCACCCGGCTCGTCGTTCGCCAGGCGCTTGCAGAGATTGGAGGACTCCAAGTAGTCCGCGACGCTGTCGGCGAGCTCCGAGAGCTCGGTCGCCGGCGTGGCGAGCTCCAGCTGGACGAGCGCCCCGCTGGCGCTGTCGGCAAAGCCGATGACCACGGCGTTCGACTCTGTCCCGGCATCGACGGTCGGAGCGGACAGCAGCCTCGCGCCCGGCGCGGCCCTGAACGGGTTGTCGACCAACTGCTGGGGCACGTAGTCGTTCAGTCGGTGGACGCGGCGCCAGGTGGTGGCGAGCTCGCCGTCGACCAGCACGACCGGTGCGTACATCACCTTGTCGCCCTTCGTCGTGCCCTCCGACCAGACGACATGGAGGACCGTCCGTGCGCTCGGCTCGCCGGTGCTTCCGGCCAGCCGGAAGCGGTCGTGAGTGACGGCGAGGCGCGGCGCCGACTTTTCGCTGTGGATGTTGCCGGAGACTTCGATGGTCTCGGACCACCCGGCCCCGTCGAAGGACGCGAGGTTGATGCGGGTCAGTGTCAGGGCGTCGCTGCTCGACCAGACGACGTAGAGCCTGTCGGTGGCCGCGTCGAAGAACAGGGACGGTGTCCGGTCGCTGTCGCCCGACTCGCTGCCGGGAACCAGGCGGCCCTCAACCGTGCCCGTGCCCCGGCGGATCTCAAGCCGCAGGACCTCGGCGTTAGCCGGCGCCTGGCCGCCGTCCGGGAAGAGATCGCCGTAGGCGCCGGCGGCGACCCGGTAGATGTCGCCGCTCTTTCCCAGTACTCGTGCCTCGCCAGCCGCCTGAGCTGCACTGCCACCGAGCAGCAAGACCAGCGTCGCAGCAACCGCAACGGAGGCTTGCCGGACATTGTTCGGGAACCGTGCAGACATCTGTTTCATCATACCCTCAGATTCACCACTTGGCGCAGATCGACGGACATGAGGACATCCGCCAGGCCGGCGTGCTCCGGATAGAACTGCTGCCCGAGGTCAGCGAAGTACTGGCGCGCCGTTTGCCGGTCGCCTTCAAGCAGCGCGACCTGGCCGAGCAGGTAGAGCGCGTTCCGGATCGTTCCCGAGTCGCTGAACTGCCTGGCGAGCTCGAGCGCCCGGAGGCCGTGCCGGTGGGCGGACGTCGGACGCTTCAGTTCAAGGTGGGCGAAGCACAGGTCCAAGTGTGGCAGGACCTCGTAGGGCAGCGTACCCTCACGTCTGAACGTCCGGAGACTCCGATAGATCAGACGCAGACCCTCTCGCATACGGCTTTGGCGCGGATTCTTGCGTTGGACTGCACTGACGACCAGGCAGTAGCCCAAATTACCCTCGGCGCCGGCTACCCACGTTAGAGGCGAGTCCTGAGCACCGCGAAGCGCGGCGCGATACTCGGTCGCGGCTTCCGCTTCGCGACCGTCAGCGACCAGCAGATTGCCCAGCAGGTTGTGCGCCAGCCCGGTGGGCGCTGTGAAGTCGATGTACCCGGAGTGTTGTCGGGACAGTCGGGCATAGAACAGCGCTTTCCGGTTCTGTCGCGCGAGTTCATGGGCGCGGGCGAGCGTGTAGGCGGCCAGCCAGCAGATGTAATGATCGCCGCTGTTGAGGAGGACCCGCCGAAGATCCGGCATGACCTCAGCGCCGTTGCCGAGCTCGACCTCGGCTGCGCAGCGCCCGCAAGTGGCCTTGTCCGCGCTCTCAGTGTCTCCGTTGACGGCGGCAAGGTCGGTGGCACGCCGATAGAGGGTCGCGGCCTCCCGGTACGATCCCCTGTTGCCGAGCGCTCGCGCTCGGGCCGTGAGAGTCTCAAAGCCCTCGGTGGCGTCCGCCACGCAAGCCTCCGGCTCGGGAGCAGGAGCGCTTACCGGGGCAAACGCCGGCTCAGCCGACGAGCGGAAGGGAACTACAGTGGCAGTCATGAGGAGATGGGTTTGGGCGAGGAGACTACACCAAGGACCTCCGGGGACGGAACGGAATCGGAGTACGCACCGTGCGCCCCCGGAGGCTACCTGGCTCGGCGACTAGCCGAAGAGCACGATGTGGACCCGGGCCGCGAGGACGAGGCCGGCCTCGATCAGCTCGATCAGGGTCAAGTTCATGTCTTGTCTCCGTTGTGGGATCAGAACTGTGTGTGTGGAAGCGCCCGCCCGTTGAAGGCGAGGGGCGTTCCCGCGGCAACTGCTGCGCCGACGAGTCCTCTTGGTCGTCTCGTCTGGCGTCTACGTGCGCCACGACCGGGACGGCGTCGCACGTGCCGTCCGTCCCTGAGCGCTTGGCTCGGCGACTAGCCGACGAGCACGACGTGGATCCGGGCCGCGACGACCAGGCCGGCCGCGAGCAGCTCGAGCAGGAGGGTCATGTTCCGTCTCCTTTCCGGGACCAGGAGTCCCTGTGGAGGCGACCGCCCTGTGGAGGCGACCGCCCTGTGGAGGCGACCGCCCTGTGGAGGCGACCGCCCTGTGGAGGCGACCGCCCTGCCGATTACAAGTGCATAATCTTACGACTGCCGGTCCGGTGCTGTCAAGTCCGGCGTCAGATCGCGGCTGGGCCGCGATCTGACGGCCGCTCGGATCAGACCAGCGCCGGGTAGACGAGCGACTTGAGCTGGCCCCGGAAGTTGAACGTGCCCGACATCCAGAACTGGACCATGAAGATCACGATCAGCTCTTCCTTGGGGTCGATCCAGAAGGCGGTGCTCGCGGCGCCGCCCCAGCCGTACTCGCCGACCGAACCGATCGACTGGGCGACGGCGAGGTCGAGGGTGACCGAGACGCCGAGTCCGAAGCCGACGCCCTCGTAGGTCGTTTCGCTGAAGGCGCCGACCGCCAGATCGGTCAGGTCACGGCCTCCGGGGAGGTGGTTCATCGTCATGAGGTCCACCGTCTTGCGGCCGAGGATGCGGGCGCCGTCCAGGCTGCCGCCGTTGAGCATCATCTGGCAGAAGCGGAAATAGTCGTGCGCCGTCGACACCAGACCGCCGCCGCCCGAGAAGAAGCTGACGTCGCCGGTGTAGTGGCTGGTCAGGGGATCGTCGAGCAGGACCAGCTTCCCGCGCCGGTTCCGCCGGTAGTTGGCGGCGAAACGGTCGACCTTCCCGGGCGGTACGGTGAAACCGGTGTCGACCATGCCCAGGGGCGCCGTGATGTGCTCCTGCAGGTACTCGTCGAATCGCTGGCCGGAGAGCACTTCGACCAGGTAGGCGAGCACGTCGGTGGCGACGGAGTAGTTCCAGGCGTCGCCGGGCGAGAACTCGAGCGGCAGCTCGGAGAGCTGGTCGATCATCTGACGCAGGCTGCCGCCGACCGGGGGGCCGCCGATGCCGAGCCGGCGGTAGGCGGCGTCGACGTTCGTCCGCTCCATGAAGCCGTAGGTCAGCCCCGACTGGTGCGTGAACAGGTCGCGGATGGTCATCGGGCGATCCACCGGCCGGGTCAGGAAACGGGGATGGTTGCCGCCCTGGAACACCTGCAGGCCGCGCCACTCCGGGATGAACTTGTGGACCGGGTCGTCAAGCTGGAAGTGGCCGTGCTCGTAGAGCTGCATCAGGGCGACCGAGGCGATCGGTTTGGTCATGGAGTAGATGCGGAAGATCGTGTCCGGCCGCATCGGCCGGTCGCGTTCGCGGTCCATCAGACCCAGCGCGCTGAGGTAGGCCGGCCGGCCGCCCCGGGCGACGAGGGTGAGGCACCCCGCGATCTTCTCGGGCTCCAGATAGCGGCGGCGCAGGTGGTCGTCGATGCGGGCCAGTTGCGCCGCGGACAGACCGACCTCTTCGGGCGGTGCGAGGTCGAGTGCGGGCGCAGCGGCGGCCGGAACGGATCGGGGCGGCACGGGCATGGGAGGGTCCTTCGTTGCTCTGTGGTCGGATAGGGTCCGCGTCGCGCGGAATCCTTGCAGATCGACTCAGGCAGCCCGCGGCCCCTCAACCGAACGGCCGCCCGACCGCGATCGACAGGACACGAACCGTCGCCACCGGCTGCCAGGGGCCGCTTGGTCGTTGCGGGCGGTGCGGCGGCGGCTGTGTCGTCCGCCTGCGGGGCGCGGCGGATCTGCGGCCCGGTACGGAGGCCTTGGCAGCCGTCGCTGCAACCGCGTGCGGGCGCGGCGTATGCAGGCGCATACAATCGCGCAGCCGTGGCCCAAGCCCAAGCCCAGGAGCCCCTGCCCTCGACGTGTCTCGAGGTCAGAGGCGTCACGCTCTCGTTCGGCGGCGTACGCGCCCTGGACGATGTCGAGCTGGACGTGCGCCACGGCGAGGTGTTTGCGATCATCGGCCCGAACGGCGCCGGCAAGACATCCCTGCTCAACTCGATCAGCGGCCTCTATCGGCCCCGGCAGGGCTCGATCGGCTACACGCCGACGCCGGAGGCGCCGCCGATTTCGCTGATCGGACGGTCGCCGCACAAGGTCGCCCAGGTCGGCGTTGCCCGGTCCTTCCAGAACATCGAGCTCTTCCGCGGCATGACGGTCCTCGAGAACCTGATGCTTGGGCGGCACATCCACATGCGCGGCAACGTGCTGACCTGCGGCATCTACTGGGGCGCCCAGCGCCGCGAGGAGATCCGGCACCGGGCCGCGGTCGAGGACGTGATCGACTTCCTGGAGATCGAGAACCTGCGCCATCAGGCGGTCGGCACCCTCGCCTACGGCCTGCAGAAACGGGTTGAGCTCGCCCGCGCGCTGGCGCTTGATCCCCGGCTCCTGCTGCTCGACGAACCGATGGCGGGGATGAACGTCGAGGAGAAGGAGGACATGGCCCGGTTCATCCTGGACGTGAACGAGGAGCGGGGCGTGACGACGGTCCTGATCGAGCACGACATGGGAGTCGTCATGGATCTCTCCGACCGCGTCGCCGTGCTCGATTTCGGCCGTTCGATCGCCTGCGGGACGCCGGACCAGGTGCGGGCCGATCCGGCGGTGATCCATGCCTATCTCGGAGACGCCGCATGACCGCGGCGCTGGACCTGCCGCCAGACGCGGACACGCTGCCCAAGCTGCTGCTTCGCAATGCCCGGGAACGGGGCAGCGAGGCCGCGCTGCGGGAGAAGGAGTTCGGTGTCTGGCAGAGCTTCACCTGGGCGCAGTACGCCGAGCGGGTCGGGAACTTCGCCCGCGGCCTGGTCGAGCTCGGCCTCGAGCGCGGCGACATCGTTGCCGTGCTGGGGGATAACCGGCCCGAGTGGCTGATCGGCCAGCTCGCGTCCCAGGCGGTCGGCGCCCTCTCGATGGGCGTCTACCAGGACTCGGCGGCGAGCGAGGTGCAGTACCTGGTCGACTTCGCCGACGCCCGCTTCGTCATCGCCGAGGACCAGGAACAGGTCGACAAGCTGCTTGAAGTGTGGGACCGGCTGGGCGGCGCGGGCGCCGGGCGGGGAATCGTCAACGTCATCTACTACGACCCCCGCGGACTCGGGTCCTACCCGCACGATTTCCTGCTTGCCTTCTCCGAGGTGGAGAAGATCGGGCGTTCCGCAACCGGCAGCACGGAGGCCGACTTCGAGGGCTGGGTGGCCGCCGCCACCGCGGACGATGTGGCGTTGCTGTCGACCACCTCCGGGACCACCGGCAAGCCGAAGCTCGCGATGCTCTCGCACCGCAACCTGCTGACCATGGCGCACAGCTTCCAGAGCATCGATCCGATGCGGAGCGACGACGAGTTCGTCTCCTTCCTGCCCCTGGCGTGGATCGGCGAGCAGATGATCGGCGCCTCCTGCGGCCTGCTGGTCGGCTTCACCCTGAACTTCCCCGAGGAGCCCGAGACGGTGCAGCAGGACATCCGCGAGATCGGCCCGCACATGATGTTCTCGCCGCCCCGGATCTGGGAGAACATGGTGTCCGATGTCCAGGTCCGGATCGAGGATTCCTCCTGGCTCAAGCGAACCGTCTACAACTGGGCGCTGGGGATCGGCTACCGGGCAGCCGACGCCCGGCTTGCAGAGGGCGGCCTGCCCGGGTGGCTGGCCTTGCAGAACGGGGTCGCGAACGCGGTCTGCTTCTTCTGGCTGCGCGACAAGCTGGGGGTGCGGCGCATCCGCCGCGCCTACACCGGCGGCGCGGCGCTCGGGCCTGACATCTTCCGCTTCTTCCATGCGATCGGCGTGAACCTGAAGCAGATCTACGGTCAGACCGAGGTGTCGGGGATCTCGGTGGCGCACCGCGACGACGGCATCAAGTTTCAGACGGTCGGCACGCCGGTGCCCGGCGCCGAGGTCCGGATCGGCGAGGGCGGCGAGATCCTGACCAGGAGCCCGTCCGTGTTTCTCGGCTACTACCGGAACGAAGAGGCCACCGGGGAGGCGCTTCGCGACGGCTGGCTCCACTCCGGCGACGCCGGCTATCTGGACGACGACGGGCACCTGATCGTCATCGACCGCAAGAAGGACGTGATGGAACTGCACGACGGCACCCGCTTCTCGCCGCAGTTCATCGAGAACAAGCTGAAGTTCAGTCCCTACGTCAAGGAGGCGGTCGTCTTCGGCGGCGGCGAGTACCCGTTCGTCACGTCTCTGATCACGATCGACTTCGCCAATGCGGGCAAGTGGGCCGAGCGCCGCCAGCTTCCCTACACGACGTTCACCGATCTCGCCCAGAAGCCGGAGATCTATGAGCTCGTGCTGGACCATACGGCCGCCATCAACGGCGATCTGCCCGCGTCCGCCCGCATCCAGCGGCTGCTGCTGCTGCACAAGGAGCTCGACGCGGACGACGAAGAGCTGACCCGCACCAGGAAGGTGCGGCGCCGGTTCATCGCCGACCGCTACCGTCAGCTCGTCGACGCCCTGTACGGCGGCGGCGACGCGGTCGAGATCGAGAACAGGATCACCTACCAGGACGGCACGACCGCGGTCCTGCAAACCCGGCTGCGCATTGCCGCGCCGGCGGCCTCCCCGGGGGGCGGACGATGAACTCCGAGGTCTTCCTCCAGCTCACCGTTCTGGGACTCTCGCAGGGCATGGTCTACGCGCTGGTGGCGGTCGGCTTCGTCGTCATCTTCAAGGCGAGCGACGTGATCAACTTCGCCCAGGGCGAGTTCCTGCTGTTCGGCGCCTACCTCGCGTTCGCGTTCATCGGACAGTTCGGTCTGCCGTGGAGTCTGGGGGTGCTGGCGACCCTGCTCGGCGCGGCCATGGTCGGCCTGATCGTGGAACGCCTCGTCCTGCGGCCGCTGATCGGCGAGCCGGTGATCTCGATGATCATGGTCACGATCGGCCTGTCGACCCTGCTGCGGGCCGTCGTGAACGGCATCTGGGGCGCTCGGCCCAGGGCCTTCCCGAGCTTCATTCCGTCGGGAGAGGTCGAGTTCCTGGGCGCGGTCGTCAGCATCGACCGGTTGCTGGTGATCGCGATCGCGGCGGTCCTGCTGACGATCCTGACGCTCTTCTTCCGCCACACCCGGGACGGCATCGCGATGCGCGCCATCGCCGACGATCAGCAGGCGGCGCTGTCCATGGGCATCAGCATCAGGCGCGTGCTCGCCGTTGCCTGGGCGATGGCGGCGATCACGGCCGCGGTCGCCGGCATCATGCTGGCGAACACCGTCGGCGTCAGCCACGACATCATCTTCATCGGCCTGCGCGTGTTCCCGGTGGTCATCCTCGGCGGTCTCGATTCGGTGCCCGGCGCGGTCGTCGGCGGCGCCGTCATCGGTCTGCTCGAGTCCTACACGGGTGGCTACGCGCCCTCCGGCCTGGATTCCATCGTGCCCTATGTCGTGCTCGTCCTGGTCCTGATGGTCCGCCCGTACGGCCTCTTCGGCAAGGCGATCATCGAGCGGGTATAGAGGTGCAGGCATGGAATCCGGCGTCTTCTTCAGCGACTACCGTGCCGACATGGCGCTGCGGCGGATGCCGTTGCAGAAGGTGCGTACGACGCTGCTCCTGGTCGGCCTCATCGTGTTTCCGCTCCTGGCCTCGCCCCACTGGCTCAACCTGGCCAACCAGATCGCGATCGCCACGATCGGCGCGATCGGCCTGAACATCCTGGTCGGCTACACCGGCCAGATCTCGCTGGGCCAGGGCGCCTTCATGGCGATCGGCGCGTATGGCGCGGGTCTGCTGACCGTGCGCTTGGGCGTCCCCTTCTACGTCAGCATTCCCGCCGCGGCCCTGATCACCGCGGCGGCCGGTCTGGTTGTCGGTCTGCCGTCCCTGCGGCTCAAGGGGCTCTACCTCGCAGTCGCCACGCTGGCCGCCCAGCAGATCGTCGAGTTCGTGGTGACCCACTGGGACGGGCTGACCGGCGGCACCGAAGCTCTTGTCGTGCCTGCGCCCGAACTGTTCGGCGCCCGTCTGAACACGGACGGCCGCTTCTACTGGATCCTGACGATCACAGCGCTCGCTGTCGCGCTGTTCTGCGCGAACCTGTTCCGTTCGCGCGTCGGCCGCGCCTGGGTGGCGATCCGGGACCAGGACATCGCAGCCTCGGCGATCGGCGTCAACGTGTTCGGCTACAAGCTGCTGGCGTTCGCCACGTCGTCCTTCCTGGTCGGGCTCTCCGGCGCCCTGCTCGCCCACTACCGCCTGATCGTCACCTGGGAGCGGTTCACGATCGAGGTGTCGATCCAGTACCTGGCGATGATCATCATCGGCGGCCTCGGGACAATCTCGGGTTCGTTCTTCGGTGCGACGCTGATCGTCCTGCTGCCGGCGATGATCAACACCGTGGGGCGCTCGCTGCAGGACACGGCGCCGTGGGCGACGACCGTTCTTCCGTACGTTCAGCAGGGCGTCTTCGGCCTTGTCATCATCCTGTTCCTGGTGCTCGAACCGGAGGGGCTCGCGAGGCTCTGGCGCAACGTCAAGGACTACTTCCGCGTCTGGCCGTTCTCGTACTGACCAGGAACTTCCGCGGGCTGGCGGAGGGCAGGACCCCGGCAGTCGGATGCGTCGGGCGTTATGATCCCCGTCCCGTCTGCACCTCACACTCGGCGCGTATCGCGCCCCCACGGGAGACTCTTCACCATGGACCGTCCTCCAGTAGCTCCAGCCCTGCTTGCTGCTTCGGCCTTGCTGCTGCTGTCCGCCTGCGGCGGCGGCGATCCGGTTGGCGAACCCGCCGCACCGAACACCACAGGCCCGATCATCGTTGGCGCGATCTTCGATCTGACCGGCGCGACGGCGGATGTGGGTACGACGTACTCCGAGGCGATCCGCGACTACTACGACTGGCTGAACGAGCGCGGCGGCATCGCCGGCCGTCCGATCGAGCTGCTGTGGAACGACTACGGCTACGATGTCGCGAGAGCCGAGCAGCTCTACTCGGAGTACGTCCAGGCCGGATCGGTCATGTTCATGGGCTGGGGAACGGGCGACACCGAGGCCCTGCGCGGCCGGATCGCGGCCGACCGCATCCCCTTCGTCTCCGCTTCGTTCTCCCACGTCCTGGGAGATCCCGAGGAAGCCCCCTTCAACTTCCTGGTCGGCACGACCTACACCGACCAACTGACAATTCTGCTCGACTACGTGATGGAGGAGACGGAAGCCGCGGGCGGCGAGACGCCGAACATCGCGCTGATGCACCACCCGAGCCCGTTCGGCCTGTCGCCCTGGCGTCAGGGCGGCGAAGAGCTTTCGCGGCGGCTCGGCATCGAGATGGCGCCGCACGAGATGGCGCGCGCCGCCACGGATCTCAGCGCCACGCTGACCCGGATCGCCGAGTCCGGTGCGAACTGGGTGGTCTTCCAGAACACGTCGGGGCCGGCGGCGCTGGCGCTACGGAACGCGCAGGACCTGGGGCTGGACCTTCGCTTCGCCTGCCTGAACTACTGCAGCAACGAGGTGCTGCTGGAGCTCGCGGGCGACAGCGCGGAGGGTGTCCTGGGCTCCATCATCTATTCGCCGCCGGGCGAGGGAGTCGACGGTCTGGACGACGCGGCCGCATACCTCGAGTCCAAGGGCGGTTCGATCGACGAGGAGGGACTGCTCTACGGCCAGGGCTGGGCGGTCGCCGACATGGTGGCCGAGGCGATCGAGCGTGCGGCCGCGGCCGGGGGCGAAGTGAACGGCGACGCCATCCTCGCCGCGTTCGAGACCTTCGAGGACCTGGACACCGGCGGCGTGACGGCGCCGGTCACGTTCACCACCGCCGACCACAGGGGGGTCAAGGGCATGCGGATCTTCGAGGTCCGGGACGGCAGGTGGCAGCCGGTGACCGGGATGCGCATGGCCGCGCGCGACGGGGCTGCCGAGTAGGTCGGACCCGCGAGTTCCGGCAAACCCCTGCCGCCTTCCGCCGGCGGGGCGCAGAGGGTCGGAGTCACGCCATGCTGTCCCTGAACAACGTCGAGGTCATCTACAACGACGTCATCCTTGTGCTCAAGGGTCTGTCGCTCAAGGTTCAGCAGGGCCAGATCGCGGCTCTGCTGGGCACCAACGGGGCCGGCAAGTCGACGACCCTCAAGGCGGTGTCCGGCCTGCTCCATCCCGAGGACGGCGAGGTCACGGACGGCAACGTCGAGTTCGAGGGCGCGCAGATCCACCGGCTGCCCGCCGAGGACATCGTGCGCCGGGGCATCTTCCAGGTGATGGAGGGGCGCCGGGTGTTCGAGCATCTGACGCCGCACGAGAACCTGCTCGCGGGCGCCTATACCGCGCGAGACAAGGGCAGCACGGACGAGGCGCTGGACCGGGTCTACGGCTACTTCCCGCGCCTCCGGGAGCGGGGCCACTCGATGGCCGGCCTGCTCTCGGGCGGTGAACAGCAGATGCTGGCGATCGGCAGGGCGCTGATGGCGCAGCCCAGGCTGATGCTGCTCGACGAACCGTCCCTGGGTCTGGCGCCGCTTCTCGTTCAGGAGATCTTCGAGATTGTCCAACGCATCAACCGCGAAGAGGGCACGACGATCCTGCTGGTGGAGCAGAACGCCGCCCGCGCGCTCGAGATCGCCCACTACGGCTACATCATGGAAGGAGGCCGCGTGGTCCTGGAGGGGACTCCGGCGGAACTTCAGGACAACGCGGACGTGAAGGAGTTCTATCTCGGACTGACCCAGGTCGGCCATCGCAAGAGCTATCGGGACGTCAAGCACTATCGCCGCCGCAAGCGCTGGCTGTCCTGACCGGCGAAGCACCGCAGCGGATGTCGCCGGGCCGTCCTTCTACGTCTGCGGCTTGCCGGCGGACGGACTCCGCTCGATCGCCTCTTCGATTGCCTGCAGTCTCTCCTTGAGCTGCCGGCGGGCGGCGGCGGCGAAGGGGTTCTCGCGGGCGATGGTCATGAAGAGGTCGTCCGAGTCGTCGCGGAGGATCTCCTCGATCTTCATCATGTGCCGGTAGGCGACCGTGCCCAGGGCCTGGTCGGGAACGTGGATCTCCCTGAGCGCCTTTGCCATCCAGTGGGTCAGGCCCTGGATGTACGCCATCTCGGAGTCGTGCTGTTCGGCCGACATCTCGAGCACCTGAAGTTCCAGGTCCGACTCCAGGAAGGCTCTCACGGCCTTGACCCGCTCGTCGGACACGGTCCGCTCGGGGCGGCAGAGGACGACCTTCAGGCCGCGGATTCCGTGGGCGCCGCTCTGGGGACCGAACATCGGGTGGGCGCCCAGGTACTCGACGTGCGACGGCAGATGCTGCTCGAGGATCCGGAGCGGCTTGACCTTGACCGACGCGACGTCGACCACCAGGGTGTCCGGCGCGAGGTGGGGCGCCAGATCGACGACGAGCTCTTCCAGGTTCTGCACCGGGACCGCCGGAATCACGATGTCGCAACCGCCGCAGGCTTCGACATCCGCCCAGCGCGCACCGAGCACCGAGGCTTGCGCGCTCAGGTCGCGGCGATCCGAGACGACGAGATCGAATCCGGAGCTCAGGTTGCGGACCAGGAAGCGTCCGAAGCTGCCGAGGCCGACGATGCCGATCGACCTTGCCCAGCAGTCCCGCACCGCGCGCAGGCTAGCAGTCCGCGACGGGGCTTGACCTACAATCGCGGCTTCGCCGGGAAGCACTGCCAGGGAAGGGAGCCAGGATGAAACGAAGAAGCTGCGCCGTCCTTGGCGCCGTCGCGGCCGTCGCGGTGGGCTATGGTTCACCGCCCGTGATCGACGCCCAGGACGACCGTGCCAGCCGCGAACATGTCCTCCGCCTGCTGCGGGAAGTCCCCCTGATCGACGGCCACAACGATGTCCCGTGGCAGCTCCGGAAGCGGGTCTCGAACCACCTCGACAGGATCGATTTCCGTGACACGACGGCGCTTGAGCCGCCGATGCACACGGACCTCCGGCGCCTGCGCCGGGGAGGAGTCGGCGCCCAGTTCTGGTCGGTCTACATCCCGACCTCCTACAGCGGGGCCGGTGCAGCCCGGGTGGTGCTCGAGCAGGTCGACGTGGCCAGGAGGCTGATCGAACGGTATCCGGAAGACTTGGAACTGGCGCTCGGCGCGGACGACATCGAACGCATCCACGCCGCCGGCAAGGTGGCGTCCCTGCTCGGAGCGGAGGGCGGCCACTCGATCGAGTCATCCCTTGGCGTGCTGCGTCAGCTTCATGCGACGGGTGTTCGCTATATGACCCTGACCCACAGCAGCAACACTGCCTGGGCCGACTCGGCGACGGACGAGCCGGCGCATGGCGGACTGACCGCGTTCGGCCGCCAGGTGGTGCGCGAGATGAACCGTCTCGGCATGCTGGTCGATCTGTCCCACGTGTCCGTGCAGACGATGCACCAGGTGCTGGACGTGTCGGAAGCGCCGGTCATCTTCTCCCACTCGTCGGCGTTCGCGGTCACCGCCAGTCCCCGCAACGTGCCCGACGATGTCCTGCGCCGGCTGCCGGAGAACGGCGGCGTGGTCATGGTCACCTTCGTGCCGTCCTTCGTCAACGAGAAGGTCCGCGAGTCCTTTCGGAGCCTGGATTCGGAACGGCGGCGCCTGACGGCCGCGGGAGTCGAGCCGGAGGAGATCCGGCGGCGGCTCCTCGCCCGGCAGGGCGGCAAGGCGGGAGCGCAGGCGACCCTCGGCGACGTGGCGGATCACATCGACCACATCCGCTCCCTGATCGGCGCCGCCCACCTCGGTATCGGTTCGGACTTCGACGGCATCCCGACGGTGCCGGTCGGCCTCGAGGATGCCGCGGCCTACCCGGATCTGCTCGTGGAGCTCGTCAGGCGCGGCTATACCGACGACGAGCTGAAGGACATTGCGGGCCGCAGCTTCCTGCGCGCCATGCGCACCGCGGAGGAGACGGCGCGGCGCCTGCAGGCCACGGAATCGCCGGCCGACGACCTGATCGAAGAACTGGATGGCGACGGTGGTTGATCGAGCCGGTTCGCCGCCTGCGGCCCGTCACGCCTCGACCGTTCTCCTGTTGCGGGACAGCGACCGCGGGGTCGAGGTGTTCATGGAACGCCGCCACATCCAGTCCGACTTCGTCGGCGGCGCCTATGTCTTTCCAGGCGGCCGCGTCGACCCCGAGGACCGGGTGGACGAGGCGCTTTGTCACGGACTCACCGACCAACAGGCCAGCGCTCGGCTGGCGCTGGCCGAGGGCGGGTTGACCTTCTACGTCGCCGCGATCCGCGAGTGCTTCGAGGAGGCCGGTGTGCTCTTCGCCTACGACCGGGACGGCCGGCTCCTCGATTTTTCGGATCGCGCGGTCGAGGAACGCTTCGAACGTCTGCGGGCAGAACTGAACGCCGGCGAGCGTTCCCTGCTCGACATCGCCGCTGCCGAGGAGCTGACCCTCGCCACCGACCGCATCAGCTACTGGGCGCACTGGATCACCCCGGAGGGGCAGCCGAGACGCTACGACACCCGCTTCTTCGCGGCGCGGGCGCCGCGGAACCAGAGCGCGGCCCACGACGATCACGAGCTGACGAGTTCGGCCTGGGTCACTGCCCGGGAAGCGCTCGAGCGCGGCCGGCGCAAGGAGTGGATGATCATCTTTCCCACGATCCGCAACCTGCAGAAGCTCGCGCAGTTCAGGTCCGCGGAGGCGGCCATCGCGGCTGTCGACGCCCAGGACGAGTTTCCCGTGATGCAGCCCCGCGTGCTGCTCGGCCGCAGCCCGGACGAGCCTGCGCGGGCGGTGCTGCCTGGCGACGAAGGGTACGAAGAAGCGGCGGCCCGTCCCTCCTCGACGACCGCCAGGGACTGGCAGCGGGCCTTCAGCCGCTGACGGCGCATGCCCGGCCTCCCGAAGGGCACGCCCGTCGCGCTGTCCGAACGCGTCCTGCGGGTCACCCAGGACAATCCCGGGAGGTTCACCGGGCCGGGCACGAACACCTATGTGATCGGCAATGCGGCCGGCCCGGTGTTCGTGCTCGATCCGGGGGAAGAGGACGACGCTCACTTCGAGGCCGTGGTGGGGGCCATCGCCGGCCGCCGGGTGGCCGCCGTGCTGATCAGCCACACCCACCGCGACCACTGGCCGCTGGCGCCCCGGATCGCGGCGCAGACCGGCACCGGCATCCGCGCCTTCAGCGAGCAGCCGCCGTTCGCCGCCGGCGAGCGCCTGGAGGACGGCGCCCGGCTCTCGGGCGGTGGAACCACCCTGGTGGCACTCCACACGCCGGGCCACGCCAGCGACCATCTCTGCTTCCTGCTCGAGGAGGAACGAGCGTTGTTCACTGCCGACCTGGTGATGGGCTGGTCCACGTCGATCATTGCTCCCCCCGACGGCAACCTGACCCAGTACATGGCCTCCCTGGAACGTCTCGTCGAACTCGGCCGCGACGATGGGCTCGACGTCCTGTATCCCGGTCACGGTGAGTCGATCACGCGTCCGCTCGACCGCATCGGGCAGATCCGACGCCATCGCCAGCAGCGCACCGAGCAGGCTCTGGAGGCCGTCGCTGCCGGCCTCGCCACCCTGCCCGAGATGGTGGAGCGCATCTACTCCGATGTCGACCCCGGGCTCCATGCCGCCGCTGCCTTCTCCCTGCGCGCCCATCTCGACGCTCTGGTCGAAGCGGGCAAGGTGACGGAAAGCGCACCCGGTCGCTATGCGCCGGTAGTGGCCGGCCAGCCGGGAGACACCGGCTCGGCGGACAACTGAACTGCGCCGCCCGCGCGCCGCCGCTGGCGGCCGACGCCGCGGCTCAGCGGCGCCAGGGCGCCCGCACCGGCCGGCCTGCCTGGTACGCCGCCAGCCGTTCGCGCGCGGCCGGCAGGGCGTCGTCGGCGCCGGCGCGTTCCAGGTTGTCGATCAGGCGTTGCTGCCAGACGGCCGCCTGCTCGAAGTCGCCGGCCGCGGCGTAGGCAAGAGCGACGGCGGCGCCGTGGGCTGGCGTCCGGGCCTGCCGGAACAGGTCCGTCGCCAGCTCCAGGGCCAGGGCGCCGTCCCGCACGGCGTCGTCTTCGGAGGCGGCCAGGACCTGGACCAGCAACAGGGCGAAAAAGCCGCTGCCTCCCTGGTCGGGACGTTCGAGGGTCTGTTCGAGCATGAGCCGGACCCGGGCGTCTTCGCCGGCGAGCAGCAGGGCGGTAGCTTCGGCCGCACGGGATCTGGCATCGTCAGGATCGAGTTCAAGGGCGCGGCGGGCGGCAGCGGCGGCCTCGGCGAAGCGGCGTAGCCGGCCGAGCGCGGTGCCCAGGTTGACGTACGCCTCCCGCAGCGTCGGGTTGGCGGTGATGGCGTGCTCGTAGTGCGAGACCGCATCCTCGTAGCGCTCCTGTCGGGTGCGGATGTTGCCGAGTTCGAAGTGGGCCTGACTCAGCAGGGAAGGTTCGGCGCCGGCCGCGATCAGTTGCTCGAAGCGGCGCGCCGCCGAGGCCGGCCGGCCGAGTTCCTGCTCGATCCGAGCGAGTCGCAGCACGATCTCGCGGTCCAGCCCGAAGTCGGCCAGCAGGGACTCGAACTCGCGCAGCGCGAGTTCTCGGCGGCCGCCCAGCCGGTAGTTGTTCGCCCGATGGAAGCGGAGATTGCGGTCGCCCGGCGCGAGCTCAAGTGCTCTGGTCAGGGCCTCGGCCGCATCCAGGTGGTCACCCGTCTCGCGGAGGCTTCGCGACAGCTCGACCCAGGCGGGCCCGAACGAGGGCTCGATCTCGACCGCCCGCCGCAGCCGATCGGCCGCCGCCTGGTAGCGGCCTTCGTCGTTGTAGAGCAGCCCGGTGCGGAACAGGAGTCCGACATCGTCCGGGTTCAGGTCCAGGGCCTCCTGGTACCGCATCGCGGCCTCCGCCCGCCGGCCCATGCGCTCCAGCGCCGCCGCCAGAGATCTCCTCGCGGCCGCACTCTCGGGATGATCCCGGACCGCGTCCCGGAAACGCTCCTCGGCAGTCTCGAACGCGTTCGCAGCCAGTGCCACCCGGCCGAGCAGCAACTGGGCGCCGAGGCCCGTCGCCGACTCCCTGATCTCCGCGGCGACCGGATCGGCGAAGGCCACCGGAGCCTCGCCCCGCAGTTCGATCGCGGCTCGCATCGCCGGGTCGTTGCCCAGGGCGCGATGGGCGAGGGCGATGTGGTAGTGGAGCGAGTCGGCCCGGGGCTGCTCCCGCAACGCGGCCTGAAAGTGCTCGAGCGCCGTGTTCGGGTCGTCGGTCTCGAAGGCGACCCGACCGAGACCGAAGTGCGCCGCGGCCACGGATCCGGGGAACGCCAGGGCGCGCCGGTAGTGGTCCCGAGCTTCCTCGAGCTCGCCTCGTGCGAGATGAACGCGGCCGAGGCGGATCGCGGTCGCGGGATCGTCGGGCCGTAGCGCTCTCGCCAGCTCATAGGACTCTACCGCTTCTTCGAGCTCTCCCAGGTGCTCCGAGACACTGCCCAGCAGGTAGCGCCAGCGGAAGTTCCGCGGTTGCAGCGCCGCGGCGTTGACGAGGCAGGCCTTGGCAGCCGGCACGAGGTCGTAGACCAGGTAGAGCTGGCCGGCGTCGCCGAACAGGGTCCCCAACTGCTCGGCCGCGGCGGCGGTCGTCGTTCCCCTTGCGAGCGCTGCTTCGAGCAGACCCCGTTGCTGGTCGATCTGTTCGCGTACGGCCTCGTCGACGCCTCGCAGGTCGACCTCGGGCACCGGTACCAGCCTGGCGGCCGCCGCGTCCTGCCCGGCGGCCGCGCCTGCCAGCGGCGCAAGGAGAGCAAGGATGGCGGCGTGCCGCGGCAGGAAGGCCGGCCTCGTCATGGCGCGTCGTCGGTCGTCGTGCCGCGTCGTTCCCCGGTACCCCGGACCAGGTCCGTGTAGGTCCGGGGCGCAGGTGCGGGCCATCCCTCGATCGTTCCGTCGGTCCAGTGGATCTCGATCCGCTCGACCCGGAACCCTCCCGTCCCGACCGTCACCCGCGGATCGCCCCAGGAGGCGTAGCTGCCGCCGCCTCCGGCCAGCCGCAAGAGCGCCGGCGCCCCGGCGCGCACCACGCGCACGGTGACACCGGCCGCCGGCCGCCGCCCGCGGGCGGCATCCAGCCGCGGCGTCACGCCGAACCAGTCGGGAGCTGCGGGCGTCCGGTTGAGCAGCAGTCGGGCGGCGCCGTTGTTGTTCGTGATGACCAGGTCCGTGTCACCGTCGTTGTCCACGTCGCCGGCGGCCAGACCGCGGCTGACCAGGGGAGCAGGTCCGTCGAGCACTCCGGCCGGCGCAGGTTCGAATCGGCGGCCGCCGGCTTCGTCGGCCACGTTCAGGAACGCCTGGTTCGGCTGATCGAGGGGGAACGGATCGTCGACCGTGCGCGGTCTTCCCGCGGCGAAGGTGACGGCGCCGTTGGCCGTCGCCAGATCGAGCCAGCCGTCGTTGTCGAAATCCGCGAACACCGTGCCGAAGGCGGTCGCGTCCCAGCTCGGCCGGCCGAGCCCGGTTGCGTTCGTGCGGTCGCGGAACTGCGCCGCTCCCGGAGTCGAGTCGTTTCGGTAGAGGGTGTTCGTCTCCCGGTGAAAGTGGGTCAGAAACAGATCGAGATCGCCGTCGCCGTCGTAGTCCCCGGCCGCGACGCCCATGCTCGCCTCGGCCTCGCCGTCGCCGTTGAGGGCGGCGCCGCTGATCAGGCCGTCGTCGACGAATCTCCCGTTGCCGCGGTTCATCCAGAGGTGATTCGGCGTCAGGTCGTTGGCGACATGGATGTCGAGCCTGCCGTCGCCGTCGAGATCGGCGGCAAGGGCGCCCAGTCCGTTGCCTGGTCGGGCCGCTGCCAGACCTGCCGCGACCGTCCCGTCCGTGAACCGCCCGTTGCCGTCGTTCACGAACAGGCGGTCGGGCAGCGGTCGATAGGCGCCGGGCAGGCAGTAGTCCACCTCGCCCCGTTCGGTGAGACAGGTCTTGTGCGTGGCCAGGGAGAAATCGATGTAGTTCACGACGAAGAGGTCCAGGTCGAGGTCGCCGTCGACGTCGCCTGCCGCTGCCGCGACACTCCAGCGCGGATCGTTCGCGGCGCTTGCCTCGGTCCGGTCGCTGAACGTTCCGTCGCCCAGGTTGCGCCAGAGCTGGTTGTCTCCCAGGTTCAGGACGTAGAGGTCCACCCAGCCGTCGTTGTCGAAGTCCGCCGCGACCACCCCCATGCCGTAGCCGAAGGCCGCGATGCCGCTGTCGTCGGTGACATCTTCGAAACGAACCGAGTAGCTGCCGCTGCCCGGCTCCAGGTTGTTGCGGTACAGCCGGTCCCGGGGCGGCCAGTCGCCGTTCCACCCGGTCGGGGCGGCGGTCCGATTTCCTTCGTTGCCGAGGAAGCTGCCCTGGACGAGGTACAGGTCGAGGTCGCCGTCGTTGTCGTAGTCGAAGAGCGCGGCCCCGGCGCCGACGACCTCCGGGTAGTAGAGACGTCCGCTCATGCCGTTCCAGTGCCGGAAGTCGAGGCCGGCGCTGCCGGACGCGTCGGTGAAGACGACCCGATCGGCAGCCGCTCGCACGACATCGGCCACGGTCGCCGTGGCGAACGCGAGCACGAAGGCGCTGGCGGCGGACCTCAACGACTGCCGCCCAGCTTGAACGCCGGCGCCGCGACCGGTTCGAGCGAGGCCGCGCCCTCGACCACCCGCCAGACCCTTCGCGGCGCGACCGAACGGAAGCGCTGCAGGCTGCCGCTGCCGGCCCACCGCACCCGGATTTCCGTGATGCGGTCGGCGTCTCCGAGCCCCACCTCGAGTTGCATGCTGTTGCCGCCGAAGGAGCCGCCCGAGCCGACCAGACGGTGGATCGTCCGTTTGCCGCCGGGACCTTCGACCGACAGGGCGACCCGCGAACCGACGCCGAAGCGGTTGGCGCCGTCACGTTGCGGACCCGCGCCGGCGAAGCGCAGCGTGACCCAGGCGTTGTCGCTGCCGGGGTTCTCGAACAGCGCGTTTCCGAACGAGTCGGTCGGGTAGAAGCCGCCGAGCTGGTGCAGCAGGTCCATGTCGCCGTCGCGGTCCAGATCGGCGAACGCGACGCCGTGTCCCTTCTGGAGGTGGCCGAAGCCGCCGCCGAACGTGACCTCGCGGAAGACGCGCCCGTCGAAGCGGTACATGACGTTCGGCATCAGGCTGGCCAGGTCGGGTTCGCCGGTGCCGAGGTAGAAGTCGAGCCAGCCGTCGTTGTCGAGGTCGCCGTAGTTGGCGCCCATCGGCAGAGCCGGTCGGCGGATGCCGAGTTGCCGGGACACTTCGGTCATCCGCAGCCGGCCGCCGCAGCCGGGCTCCGGTCCGCATTCGTTGCGGTAGAGCAGCGGCTGACCCGTACCGGGATCCGAGCCCATGAAGGACGCCACGACCTCGGTGGCCTGGTCGCGGTAGTCGCCGACGTAGAGGTCGAGGTCACCGTCGTTGTCGAAGTCGAAGAACCAGGTCGCGAAGCTCTCCCGCTCCGGCTCGGTCACGCCGACGCGCACGGCGGCGTCCTCGAAGACGCCGTCCTCGTTCAGGTACAGGCGGTTGGCGCCGAAGTTGGACACGTAGAGGTCGAGGTCGCCGTCGTTGTCCACGTCGCCCCAGGCAACACCCTTGGCGTAGCGCAGGTTGCGTACTCCGGCGGCTTCTGCCACGTCCTCGAACGAGCCGTCGCCCAGGTTGCGGAACAACCGGGAAGGGTACTCGTGGGCTTCGTCCGCCTCGTTGCCGACGTAGAGGTCGAGATCGCCGTCGCCGTCGTAGTCGCCCCAGGCTGCGGCCTGCGTCGGATAGGCGTCAGCGGCCAGACCGGCCGCTTCGGTGACGTCGACGAAGCGGCCTGCGTTGCCGTCGACTTCGTTGCGTAGCAGCGAGTTGCGGATGCGGCCCTCGTCCTGCAGCCAGGCGCCGCGCAGAACGAGCAGATCGAGGCGTCCGTCGTCGTCGTAGTCGGCGTGGATCAGGTTCAGGCCGCCAAGCTGACCGCCGAGCCCCCAGGTTTCCGTCACGTCCTCGAAGCGTCCGGCGCCGTCGCCCCGGAAGGCTCTCAGCGGGCCGCACGGATCCCACGTCGAGGTGACCAGGTCGAGAACCCCGTCGCTGTCGAAGTCGTCGATGATCGCCCCGCCGGCGAGATCGAGAACGTCGACTCCGAGTTCCGGTCCGAGATTGCGCCAGCGCCTGCCGGGAAACGAATCGGCGTTGAACGCCTCCTCGCCGATCCGGTACTCGACGGGCACGTTTTCCGGGAAGTCCCCCGTCAACCGTCGGGCAACGTTCAGCAGCCATCTCGCCCGGCGCCTCCACGAGCCGGTCGGGCGGCCTTCCTCGAGCATCTCCAGGAACATGTCTCCTGCTGCGCGGGCGTGTTCGGGGCGGCGGTGAACCGCAAAAGACGTGAGCGGGAGGATGCAACTGTCGGCCGAGCGGCGGGCACGGTGTATCCCGGGTCCGGGGCGGCCGCCTGCCCGCTCCCCGGACCGCGCGGCGCCGCCGCCGTGATGGACGCAGTTCAGGTCCTCTGCGCGTTGAAGGTGGGCCAGAGCCAGATTCCACTCCGGGATGGTCGGCCGGGTGTCGGCGGGAGCCGCCAGAACCCTGACCGCTGTCGACAGGTGGCGGATGGCGCCCTCCGTGTCGCCGAGCCGCAGCAGTTCGCTGCCGAGCTGGGCAGCGATTTCCGGGTCGTTCGGGCGGGAGGTCAGTTCGGCTCGGAGCTCCTCCGCGAACGCGGCGCCGAACCAGGAGTTCCTTCCATCCCGCAGCCGTTTGCAGGACTCCGCGAGGTCGGCGGGTACAGCGGCGGCAAGCGGGGCGGCGAGCAGAACCAGACCGGTCAGCAGCCCGTCGCCAACGCTGCGTTGCATTCGAGCGGCCATGCCTCCGGTCCGGCTGCGTCGCTTTTCGGTCACATATGCCCCGATACGCTCACCTGCAGCGTCTTGCCGGACGAGCGCCTGACCGCTCTCGTTGCGTTCACCACGGGCGGCTCCAGCCCGCGAACCAGCATGGAGGAAGACTACTACGGGTCCGGCTTGCCGGCCGGCGGCTCGGTGTCTTCCGCTGTGTCTGCTGGCGGGGGCGCCGCCTGATCCGACGTGTCGCTCACGGCCTCCCGGTCACCGCCTGCCGGGGGCGTCGGCGGCAGGGGTTGCGCCGTCCCGGCGACGTAGTAGGACGTTCCGAAACGGGTCATGAAGACGGCGCCGAGTCCGATCGTCCACGCCAGCAGCAAGATCAGAAGGCCCGGCAGGCCGAACATCGCCCGGAAGAACCACGGCAGACCGAGGAAGCCGAGCAGGTCGGCGGCGAGGGCAAGGGCCTGAATCGTCAGCACGCCCAGGGCGAGGGCGCCGAAGCTGCCGGCGGCGATTCCGCTTGCGCCCCGGAAGCGGTTCCGGCACCAGTTGCCGGCGGCCGTCGCCGAACCGGTGTAGCCGAGCACCAGGGCAGCCGTCAGTGCTCCCAGCGCCGCCGGCCACAGGAGGATGGCGAACGGAATGCCGACAATGGTCACGAGGAGAAGGAGGCTGGCCACGAACAGGGCCGGCAGGAAGAGAATCGCGACCCCCAAGCCCGCGAAGAGCATGGTCAGGGGGTTCGTCACCGCTGCCGACCGGATCCGGTCGACGCCCTTGGGGGCGACCAGCAGGACCAGGCCGCACACGGAGACGAGGAGCCCGGTGAAGACGACCGCCCGGATGAACTCGAACAGCCTGCCCGCCCGGAAGAAGGGCGGCCGCTCGCCGACACGGGGGACCCAGTCGCCGCGCCAGCCGTCGAACCAGTCGGCCTGCCAGTTCCATTCGAAGTCGCTCCAATCGACCTCCGAAACTTCTCCGACCACCGTTGCGCCGTCCTCGCGGCTGACCTTGCCTCCGATGGTCACGACGTCGCCCAGCACCTCCGCTTCCGGGCCGAGCTCCACGTCGCCGCCGATGGCGACGACATCTTCGGTCACCCGGCCGCTGATCTTCACCTCGCCGCCGATGGCCACGGCGTCGCCGCGGACCTGCCCGTCCACCTTGACTCCGCCGCCGATCGCGATGGCGTCGTAGGCCACCTCGTCGTGGCCTACCCGCACCGTGCTGCCGAACGCCACCCTCTTGTCGAGGTCGAAGAGCTCCTCGGTCTCCGCCAGTTCGCGCTCGACATGTTCAATGCGCTCGATGGCGTCCTGGACCGCATTCTGTGCACGCTCACCGGCCCCTTCGAGGGCCGCATCAAGCCGCTCGCGGACTTCCTCGATCGCGGCCGCTGCCTCTTCCTGCGCCTCTTCGCGGGCGGTCCGGGCGTCTTCCTGCGGGGACTGGCCGAACGCCAGGCCCGTGCCGCAGAGCCCGAAGACGAGCAGCAGCGCGCCGACTCGGCCGCTCCGAGCTCGCGGCTGCCCGACCGTCGTCGCGGACAGGCGGTGCAGGAAGGTGACGCCGGCTAGGCAGAGCAACGTGACCGTGGCTAGCGCAACGGTCGCTGCCGACGTGTTCAGCACCGGGTCGAGTGCTTCCCGGATCCGGACCGCGCCGCCCAGGAAGGCCGTGCTCTTCGCCAGGACGGCGGCCGCCTGGATCAGCAGCCAGACCGCGCCGAGCAAGGAGGCCTGAAGGCCGTCCAGCACCGCCACCCAGGTGGAGGGCAGAAGCCAGGCGGCGCCGGTGAGCAGGAGGAACGCCGCGGCGCCCCCGACCGCCAGCGGCAGCCGCGACCAGCGGGGAATCCCGAAGGGAAGAGCCCGCGACGGGGCCGGCGCCAACGGCCGGCCGGCGGCGGCCACCTGCTGAAGGATGCGTTCGGTGAGGCCTGCCGGTACGGCGGGTTCCTCCAGCGACTCGAAGAGGGTCCGGACGTCGAGTCGCTTCCGTCTGTGGATCCTTCGCTGATGTACCGTTCGCATGCCCTTCGCCCTACGTTTCGCAGCTCGTGGTGGTTTCACACTACGCCATCCTCGCGCAGGCGCTCTTCGATCTGACGGCGCGCCCTGCGCAGATTCGTCTTCACGGTGCCGAGCGGCATGCCGGTGGCTTCCGCGATGTCCCGGTACGGCAGTTCTTCCCGAAACCGGAGCAGGACGACCAGCCGATACTCCGGTCGGAGAGCGGCGATCGCGGCCTCGAGGGCGGCGCCGATCTCCTGCCGCCTGACCCGGGTGTCGGGCGACTCCGAGCGTTCGTCCTCGATCCGGTCCAGGATGGACCGCTGGTCCGGTTCGCTGCTTTCGATCGGCGTGGTCGGGAGCTTCCGCCGTCGGAGCTGGTCGATTGCCGCGTTGCTCGCGATCTTGAACAGCCAGCTCGCAAAGCGCCGCCTCGGGTCGTAGCGGGCAAGCGCGAGCCAGGCCTTGACGAAGACCTCCTGGGTGATGTCCTCGGCGCTGCCGCGGTCCTGGACCATGCGCAGGATCAGGCTGAAGACGGGTCGCTGGTAGCGCTCGACCAGTGTTCGGAAGGCGTCCTCCGAGCCTGCAACCGCCTCTGCCACCAGGGCAGGTTCGTCCTGTGGCCCCTGGGCCATCGGTTCAGTGTGGCATGAGGAATGTCAGGAGCTTGCGCCGTGGAACGAAGCGCAACAGGTCCTTCGGCCTGAGACTCGTGGTGAGGCGGGGGTTGCGTCCGGGCACGGCGTCAGCAAAGGATCTGGCGGCTCTGCCCGTATCATTGCCGCAGTGCACGCTGACCCTGGCCTTGCGAACTACGAAGAACTGAGGGACGCGGTTTGCGCGGTGCGGAGCGCGAGCCGGGTGACGCGGCGTCTGCAGGCGAACCTCGGCGGCGCCTTCCTGACCAAGGAGGACCGCTCGCCGGTGACCGTTGCGGACTACGCGGCGCAGGCCCTGGTCAGCCTCGCGCTGCCACCCGACGAATCCGTTGTCGGCGAGGAGACCTCGGCGGATCTGGAGACCTCGGAGGGGCAGGGAGTCCTTGCCGCGGTCACGGCGGCGGTGCGTTCGGAAATTGCGGATGCGACCGGAGATCAGGTCCGGGCGGCGATCGACCGCTGTGCCGCCGCCGGCGGTCCGAAGGGCAGGTTCTGGGTGCTCGATCCGATCGACGGCACGAAGGGATTCCTGCGCGGTGACCAGTATGCGATTGCGCTGGGCCTGATCGAGGAAGGGGAAGTCGTCGGGGGAATTCTCGGGTGCCCGAATCTGCCGTTCCCGTCCGGCCGGGGGTGCCTGTTCGTCTCCCTTCGCGGACAGGGCGCCTGGGAGCTGCCGCTGGACGAGGACGGCCCGGCGCCCCGCCGAGTCGCCGTGTCCCCGGTCTCCGAGTCTTCGGACGCCGTCTTCTGCGAGTCGGCGGTGTCGATGCACTCCGATCGGGGCAGCCATGCCGAGATGGCGGCTCGGCTCGGCGTGACGGCTGCCCCGGTGCGCATGGACAGCCAGTGCAAGTACGGTGCGATCGCCCGGGGCGACGCCTCGATCTATCTCCGGCTGCCCGCCGCCGCGAGATACCGCGAGAAGGTCTGGGACCATGCCGCGGGATTCGTCGTCGTGACCGAGGCCGGCGGCCGGGTGACGGACGCCCGCGGCCGGGAGCTCGACTTCAGCCTTGGCCGGACGCTGGCAGCGAACCGCGGCGTCGTGGCGACCAACGGTCTGCTGCACCGCGAGGTCCTGGCAGCGGCGGCGGCCGTCCTGCCGGAGGCTCCGGCCGCTTGAGAGGCCGCGCCGGACACCCTTCATTGGCTGCCGCCGAAACCCTCCTCGTGACCGGCGGCGCCGGCTTCATCGGCTCCAATCTGGCGGCCGCGGCGCTCGCCGACGAGAACGGTCCCGACCGCCGGGTCGTGGTCTTCGACAAGCTGACCTATGCCGGCAGTCTGCACAATCTGGAGCGGGTGGCCGGCGACCCCCGCTACACGTTCGTGCCCGGGGACATCGCGGACGGGGAAGCGGTGCGCCGGACGTTCGCCGAGCACCGGCCGACTGCCGTTCTGAACCTTGCCGCCGAGAGTCACGTGGATCGCTCGATCGACGGTCCCGGCGCCTTCGTCCACACGAACATCCTCGGCACGTTCGAGCTGCTCGAGGCGGCCCGAGCCGATCTGTCCGGGCGGCCGGAGCGGGAACGGGCGGCCTTCCGGTTCGTCCACGTCTCGACCGACGAGGTGTTCGGCAGCCTCGGCGACGAAGGGCGGTTCCGCGAGGACACGCCCTACGACCCGAGTTCGCCCTACTCGGCCTCGAAGGCGGCGGCAGACCATCTGGTGCGCGCCTACTGCCGCACCTACGGTCTGCCGGCGATCGTGACGAACTGCTCGAACAACTACGGCCCCTACCAGTTTCCCGAGAAGCTGATCCCGTTGATGATCCTGAACGCTGTCTCCGGTCGTCCGCTTCCGGTCTACGGCGAGGGCGCCAACGTCCGCGACTGGCTGCACGTGGACGATCACTGCGACGGCCTGCTGCGGGCCCTCCGGCAGGGCAATCCCGGCCAGAGTTACAACCTGGGCGGCGACGCGGAACGAACGAATCTGGAGGTCGTCGAGGCGGTCTGTTCGGCGCTCGAAGAGGAGTTCCCTGCGGCCGGGAATCCCGCCCTGTCGACCAGGGGCGTCGGGAGCTACCGTGATCTCGTCGCCTTGGTCGACGACCGGCCCGGCCACGACCTGCGCTACGCGATCGACGCCAGCAGAGCGCAGCAGGACCTGGGCTGGGCGCCGCGGCGCGAGTTCGAAACGGGTCTGCGCGAGACGGTGCGCTGGTACCTCGACCATCGCGACTGGTGCGAGGCGGTCGCCGGCGACGGCGAGCGGCGAAGGCTCGGCGTTCAGCCGCGGCTGACGGCGGCGACATGAATCCGCTTCGCGGCATCCTGCTCGCGGGCGGGGCCGGCACGCGACTTCATCCGGTGACCCGCGCCGTCAGCAAGCAGTTGCTGCCGGTCTACGACCAGCCGATGATCCACTACCCGCTTTCCAGCCTGATGATCGCGGGCGCGAGAGAGATCCTGATCATCACCACGCCGCGCGATCAACCTGCATTCCGGCGCCTGCTCGGCGACGGCCGCGATCTCGGCATCGAGCTCTCCTACGCCGTTCAGCAGGCGCCGGAGGGAATCGCCCAGGCGTTCCTGATCGGCGCGGACCATCTCCGGGGCGCGCGGGCGGCGCTGGCCCTGGGCGACAACATCTTCCACGGCCACGGGCTGGCAGAGGTGCTGCAGCGTGCGGCGTCGCGCCACGTGTCGGCGCCCGGCGCCACCATCTTCGGCTACCGGGTCCGGGATCCGGAACGCTACGGCGTCGTCACCTTCGACGCGGAACGGCGGGCGGTCGGACTGGAGGAAAAGCCGAGGACGCCGGGATCGCCGTACGCCGTGCCCGGCCTGTACTTCTACGACGACCGGGTCGTCGAGCTGGCGCGGACGCTACGCCATTCGGCGCGCGGCGAACTGGAGATCACCGACCTGAACCGGATCTACCTGGACGAGGGCACGCTGCGGGTCGAGCTGCTGGGCCGTGGCATCGCCTGGCTCGACACCGGCACCCACGAGGCGCTGCTGCAGGCGGGCAACTTCATCCAGGCGCTCGAAGAGCGGCAGGGCCTGAAGGTGGCCTGTCTGGAGGAGGTCGCCTATCGCACGGGTTGCATCGACGCCGACCAGCTCCAGCGGCTGGCGGCAAGGACCGGCGGCGCGGTCGGCCGCTATCTCGATGTCGTTCTGGAAGAAGGGCGATGAGCGCTCCGCCGGGCGTCCGCGCCACCGGTCTGCACGGTGTCCTGATCGTCGAACCGGCCGTACACCGCGACGGCCGCGGCTTCTTCCTGGAGAGCTACAACGCGGCGACGTTTGCGGAGGGCGGCCTGGCGCGGCCCTGGGTGCAGGACAACCACTCCCGATCGAGCCGCAACACCCTGCGGGGGCTTCACTTCCAGTGCCGCCGGCAGCAGGCGAAACTCGTCCGCGCCACCCGCGGCGAGGTCTTCGATGTCGCCGTGGACGTGCGGCGCGGCTCGCCGTCGTTCCTGCAGTGGACCGGCTGTCTGCTTTCCGCTGCCAACTTCCGCCAGCTCTACATCCCGCGCGGATTCGCTCACGGCTTCTGCGTGGTCAGCACGACTGCCGAGGTCCAGTACAAGTGCGACGACTACTACGACGGCGACGATGAGCTCGCGATTGCCTGGAACGACCCGCAGATCGGCGTCGACTGGCCGGTCGAGGAACCTCTGCTTTCCGACCGGGATCGCTCGGCGCCGACGATCGCCTCCTGCCTGGAGCGGTTGCCGGTGATCGGCGGCCGGAACTGAGACTGTTCGTGGCAGGCAAGGACGATCTGACCGCCTCCGACCGGGAGCAGCTCGAAGCGCACGGGCTCGGCGTCGAGGAGGCCCGGCGCCAGCTTGCCGTCCTGCGCGACCCGCCGCCGAAGGCCGAGCTGATCCGCGCGGCCGTACCGGGCGACGGCGTTGACGCACTGCCCGCAGGGGCCGAAGCGGATCGGTTTGCCGAGGCGGGGCGCCGGGCGGCGCGGTGCGGACGCCTGGTCCGGTTCGTGCCGGCTTCGGGCGCGGCTTCCCGGCTCTTCGCGGAGATCAAGGCGGCGGTTGCCGGCCGCCGTCCGGACGATCCGGTGCTCGCTCGCTTCGAGCAGTCGCGCCGCCGCCTGCCCTTCGACGGCGACATCGGCGAGATCCTGGAGCGCTACGGCGACACGCCGAAGGCGCTGATCCCCTTCCACCGCTATCCGGACGGCGAGGTGCGCACTGCGCTCGAGGAGCATCTGGTCGAGGCGGCCTCGGTTCTCGGCGGCAACGGCGGCGGACCCGCGGTGCTCCACTTCTCGGTGGCAGCGGATCGTCGGCCCGCGTTCGAGGCGCTTCTCGATGAGCGGTTGCGCGCGTTCGAGCGGCTCTGCCGGCGCCGCTTCGATGTCACGCTCTCCCATCAGTCGCCGGCAACCGACAGCGTTGCCCTGGATGACCGGGGGCGGCCGTTCCGGCTCGCGGACGATCCGGCGGCGCCCCTGCTGCTCCGGCCCGGCGGTCACGGCGCCCTGCTCCGCAATCTCCAGGGACTTGCCGACCGCGGCTGCCATCTCATTGCGCTGAAGAACATCGACAACGTGCAGCCGGAACCGCTCCAGGGCACGGCGGTCAGAGCCCTGCGGATTCTGGCCGGCATGGCTCTCGAGCTGGCGCGGACGTCCGATCGACCGTCCCGGGTCTGCGGCGTCGTGCCGAATCCCGGCACCCCCGGCGGCGGGCCGTTCTGGGTGCGGGGCAGTTCGGGTGACATCAGCCGGCAGATCGTCGAGACGGCCCAGATGGACCTGGAGGACCCGGAGCAGTCGGCGATCCTGGGCGGTTCCACCCACTTCAACCCGGTGTTCATGGTGTGCTCCGTCGTGGACCGCGACGGCAGGCCGTATCGCCTCGAGGACTACGTCGATCACGCCGCGAGTTTCCTGGTCCACAAGAGTCACGGCGGCAGACCGCTCCTCGCGCTGGAGCGCCCCGGGCTGTGGAACGGCTCGATGGCCGGCTGGGAGACGCGATTCGTCAATCTCTCCGGCGAGGTGTACACTCCCGTCAAGACCGTGTTCGATCTCGCTGGCAAGGAGCATCGGTGCGCAGCAAAGGAGCATCGGTGCGCAGCAACAGCTACGGCGACGGTGCAATGAGCGAGACCGGGGCAGCGCAGCGGCCACGGAAACTGCGTTTCGTCCTCCGCGCCGCGGCCGTTGTGGTCGTGGTCGCGGCGCTGCTGCTCTTCGGTCGGCAGGCGGCGGGTTACCTGCCGGCCTTCACCGCCTGGGTCGACGGCCTCGGCGTATGGGGACGGATCGTGTTCGTCGCAGGCTACACGGTGGCGACCGTGGCCTTCATTCCCGGTTCGCTGCTCACCCTCGCCGGCGGTGCGGTCTTCGGCCTGGTCGAAGGCACTGCCCTGGTGTTCGTGGCCGCCTCCCTCGGCGCTACCGCGGCCTTCCTGGCGTCGAGACACCTGGTCCGCGGGGCGATCGAGAAGCGGGTCGCGGCGAATCCGCGGTTTGCCGCGATCGACGGGGCGGTGGGGCGCCAGGGTTTCCGGATCGTCCTGTTGCTTCGCCTCACGCCGGTGGTCCCCTTCGTGCTGCTGAACTACGCCCTGGGACTGACCAAGGTGCGGCTCCGCGACTACGTGAGCGCCTGCGTCGGCATGCTCCCTGCGACTCTGCTCTACGTGTACTACGGCGTGGTGATCGGCGACGTGGCGCAGATCGCGGCCGGTGTCGGCGAGGAGCGGAGCGGGGTGAGCGATGTCCTCCTGGGCGTCGGGCTGATCGCCACGATCGTGGTGACGACGATCCTGGTCCGCATTGCCGCCAGGGCCTACCGGGAGGCAGTCGGCGAATGACCGGCCTGCGACTCCCGCCACGGGCCGGCAGGTCCTGGGCGGGCGGACCCGCGGCAGCAGCAGGAGACCGCTGAGCCATGCCGGCCAGAACCGAGCTGCTGGCGGAGGATCGCCACGACCGGGACCTGACCGCCCGGGTCGCGCCGGCGGACTGGACGAACCCGGAACCGCCCGGCCGCTACCACCTCGTGGTCATCGGAGCGGGAACCGCCGGCCTCGTGACGGCGATCGTGGCCGCGGGTCTGGGCGCTCGCGTGGCGCTGATCGAGCGCCGGTTGATGGGCGGCGACTGCCTGAACTTCGGCTGCGTCCCGTCCAAGGGCGTGATCGCCGCCGGACGGATGTGGAGCGCCGGCCGCGCCGACCCGGCGTTCGGCGTACCGGGAACCGACCGACCGGGCGACTTCGCCGCGGTCATGGAGAGGATGCGCCGTCTGCGGGCGACGATCGCCCGGGACGACAGCGCGGAGCGGTTCAGGGACTCCGGGGTCGATGTGTATCTCGGCGACGGGCGGTTCGTCTCCGACCGCACGGTCGCGGTGACCGGCGCCGCCGGCGACCGGGAGCTGCACTTCCGGCGCGCGCTGATCGCCACCGGCGCTCGGCCCCAGGCGCCGCCCATACCCGGTCTGGAGGGCTGCGGCTACCTGACGAACGAGACGGTCTTCGCCCTGACCGAGCGCCCCGAGCGGCTGGCGGTCATCGGCGCCGGGCCGATCGGGTGCGAGCTGTCCCAGGCGTTCGCTCGGCTCGGCAGCCGGGTGACGACGCTCGATGTGCTGCCCGGCATCCTGCCGCGCGAGGATCCGGACGCTGCGGCCCTGGTCGAACGGGCGCTCCGGCGCGACGGCGTCGAACTGGCGCTCGGCGTCCGGATCGAGGACGTGACGACGGACGCGGACGGGATCCGGCTGGTCCATCTTGACGACCGGGGCGAGCGTCGGGTGACGGTGTGTGACGACGTTCTTGTCGCGGCCGGCAGGAAGCCGAACGTCGAGGGCCTGGGGCTTGCCGAGATCGGCGTCCGGAGCGACGCCGGCGGCGTTCAGGTCGACGCCAGGCTGCGCACCACGAATCCCCGCATCTTTGCGGCCGGCGATGTCACGCCCGCGCCGAAGTTCACACACGTGGCAGATGCTCACGCCGGCGTCGTGGTCCAGAACGCCCTGTTCTTCCCCAGCGCCCGGGCGGACCGGCTGGTCGTGCCGCGTTGTACCTACACCTCGCCCGAGGTGGCGCACGTCGGCCTCGATCGTGCCCAGGCGGAGTCCGAGGGCATCGCCGTCGACGTGATCGACATACCGTTCGACCAGAACCACCGCGCCCTGCTCGACGGCGAAGAGGACGGCTTTTTGCGGGTGCTGCTCCGGCGCGGCAGCGACCGCGTGCTCGGCGCCACCGTGGTGGCCGCCGGCGCCGGCGACCTCATCGCGCCGCTTTCCCTGGCGGTCACCCATCGCCTCGGCCTGTCCAGGTTCACCTCGACCATCCTGCCCTATCCGACGCAGGCCGAGGTGCTGAGAAAGGCCGCGAACCAGTGGCGCGCGAAGCGGTTCACTCCTCTGGCCCAGAGGCTGTTCGCGCGCTGGTTCCGCCTGATCGGCGGCTGACCTGCCGCCTGCTGCCAGGACTACAGGTGGCGCCGCCGCGGTCGTCGCCGCCGTCGTCCACGTCGTCGTCGCGGCTGCCCGTCTCCGTCGGTCGAGGGCCGCGGCGGCTGCTCTGCAGCGCGCTGCCGCCACGCCTCCAGTGCGTCCTTGCCGCCGCCGGTGGCGGCCGAGAGGAGGGCGAAGAGATCGAGCGCCGATGCGAAGCCCTCGCGCCGGACAAGGCTCTGGACGGTCCGCTCGTTGCGGGGCGTCTCGCACAGCCGTTGAAAGGTCTCGAGCGCCTTCTTCATCCTGCTGCGCCGCGCCGCCGAGAGCGCGAAGCGTTGGCCCAGATCGGCGACCACGTCGTCCACCAGGCGTTGCAGGCGTCGGCGGTGGACTCTTGCGCCGCCGGCTTCCAGGCGCTCCCTGCCGACCACGATCCGGGGCAGCAGCAGGCACGAGAGCAGGACAGCGGGCGGCGTCTCCGGTCCCGCCCGTACCCGCTGGTCGAGCAGACGGGCAAGACTCGAGTAGCTGCTCGCTCCTGCGGGGCGCCCCCACAGTTCGGCGACCTCCGGCAGGATCACCGGCAGCAGGCCGGTACGCCCCATCCAGTCGAAGGCGGCGGCGCCGTGGCCGCTCGAGAGCAGTTCGAGCAGTTCTTCGATCAACCGGTGAGGCGAGGCCTTGGCGATGTCGTGCCGATGCCTCGAGGCCGCGTCCAGAGTCTTCTCCTCGATCTCGAAGTCGAGCCGGGCGGCGAACTCGCAGGCTCGCATCATCCGCACCGGATCCTCACGGAAGCGCACGTCGGGATCGCCGATCACCCGGAGACAGCCATGCTCCAGGTCCCGGATACCGCCGACATAGTCGACGACCGCGCGATCCGACGCACGGTAGAGCAGGGCATTGACGGTGAAGTCGCGCCGGAATGCGTCCTGGCGCGGGGTGCCGTAGGTGTTGTCGCTCGTGACGAGGAGCTCGCCGGGGGTTCGGAGCTGGCGGTCCGGGTCGGGAGCGCGCCGGAAGGTCGAGACCTCCACGACCTCTCCGGAGAACAGGACGTGGACGAGACGGAAACGACGGCCGATGATCCGCGAGTTCCGGAACAGGCGCCGCACCTGTTCGGGCCTCGCGTCGGTGACGATGTCGTAGTCCTTTGGCAGCCGGCCGAGCATCAGGTCGCGCACGCTGCCGCCGACCAGGCAGGCGCTCTTTCCGCTCTCGCCGAGTCGCCGCAGCACCGCCCTTGCGCCGGCCGACAGCCGCCTGCGAGCGATCGGGTGCCTGGAGCGCGGCAGAATCGTGGCCGTCGCCGCCGCTTCCATCGGGTCAGGGTATCAGCGGGTCCGTGCCGCACACCGGCCCGAGGGCATTGCGTCAGCGGCGGCGCCGCTGCCCGAGTCCCCGCGTTCTCGCTACGGACCTCGGTCTGGATCTAGACTTGCGCCGTGGGCGCGTTGGACGAACTGCGGGTTCTGGATCTGTCCCGGCTGGCGCCCGGTCCCTACTGCTCCATGTTGCTCGCCGACATGGGAGCGGACGTGCTGCGGGTGGACAACGCGGTCGGTGGAGCAGTGCGTTCCGGTGACATGCTCTCGCGCAACAAGCGCAGCATCGCGCTCAACCTGAAGACCCCGGAAGGCCAGCAGGTCTTGCACGAACTGGCGAGCGGCGCCGACGTGTTTCTCGAAGGGAACCGCCCGGGCGTCTGCGCTCGGCTGGGCTGCGACTACCCGACCTTGTCCTCGCTGAACGAGCGTCTCGTCTACTGCTCCCTGACCGGCTACGGGCAGACCGGACCGATGGCGCAGGCGGCCGGCCACGACGTGAACTACATCGCTCTCGCCGGCGTGCTGTCCCAGATCGGGAACGGAAGCGAACCGCCGTTGCCGCCGCTCAACCTGGTGGCCGACTTCGGAGGCGGCGGGCTGATGGCCGCGTTCGGCGTTCTCTGCGCCCTGTTCGAACGGGAACGGTCCGGCCGCGGCCAGTACATCGACGCCGCGATGATCGACGGGGCGGCCTCCCTGATGGCGGTGCACTTCGCCCAGAAGGGCGCCCGCTCGACGCCGGGAGTCGGCCTGCTCGGCGGCGGCGCCGCCTTCTACCGGTGCTACGAGTGCAAGTGCGGCGGTCATGTCTCGGTCGGCGCCATCGAGCCGCAGTTCTTCGCCGCGTTGTGCGAGGGCACCGGGGTCGATGTCGTGGATCGGCAGATGGACACGGAATGCTGGCCGGACCACATCGAGGCCTTCCGCCGCGCCTTCCTGACCCGCACGCGGGACGAGTGGGCGGAGGTGTTCAGCGAACTCGACGCCTGCGTCTCGCCGGTGCTCGATCTCGACGAAGCGCCCGGACACCCCCACAACGTGGAGCGCGGCACGTTCCCGGTCGGGCCCGACGGCGAGATCCACATCGCGCCGGCGCCGCGCCTGGAACGGACTCCGGGGACGCTTCGCCAGCGCGAGCCGCGCATGGGCGAGCACACGGAGGAGGTCCTCGCGGAGCTCGGCTACGGCGCCGGCGACATCCTCGAACTCGAACAGAACGGAGCGATCCTCAGGTCATGAACACCTGCATCGGCAACGGCCACGACGACAGCAAGAGCGGCATCGGCAACACACCGGGCGGCGCTCCGGCGGCCGGCGCCGGCCGGGTCTTCGAGGACTTCGCTGTCGGCCAGGTGTTCCAGCACGCGCTGGGTCGGACGGTCACCGAAGGCGACAACGTCTGGCTGACGATGATCACGATGAACCCGAACCCGATCCACTTCGACCGGCAGTACGCCGGGCAGACCGAGTGGGGCCGACCCCTGGTCAACTCCTGCTTCACCCTGTCGCTGGTGACCGCCCTGACCGTGGCGGACCTGTCCCGAAACGCCGTCAACCTGGGCTGGGACAGGGTTCGTCTGCCCAACCCGGTGTTCGAGGGCGACACCCTCTACGCCCGGAGCGAAGTGCTTTCGGTCCGCGAGTCGAAATCGCGGCCCCACCAGGGGATCGTCGGCTTCCGTACCGTCGGCTACAACCAGGACGGCAAGCCCGTGATCACCTTCGACCGCACGATCCTCGTCTATCGCCGGGGTCATGTGCCGGCGGAGCCGACCCGCCCGGAACTGCGAACGTAGCCGAGGGCGTAGACGACCAGGAGCCGGGGCCTTCACCGTCGCCGGTGCGCCCTCCCGTGACTTCGTATCGATCCGACGTTCCCCGTTACTTGCACAGGACTTCGCCACAGCAGCACTGCGGCATCACCGAGATCCTCTGACCGACTCGAACCGTGACGTCCACCTCGACCAGGGCGTAGACAACCACCCGGTGATGCACATCGCCGGCCAGTTCCAACGTGTTCCTGAGGGTGGACAACCACACCTCGTCGACTGCGCCCTCTGCCCAGAGAATCTCCGCCTCGCGCTCTCCGCTCTCACGGACATCGAAACGGGCGAGGAAGCGCCAGGTCTCATCGTCAATCTCTCCGACGGGACCGTCTCCCTCGTCCCGAGTCGGCCGAGCCGCTCTCGGCGCGAACCCGCGCCCGGACCTGAATCCGTCTTCGAAGGTGGCAAGGGGAGGCGGCGCCCAGTCCTCCGTTCGCGGATGCTCTGCGCCCTGAAGGAGGAACACCGTCTCCGGCCCCAGCCCCGGCGGAGCCGACCGGTTCAGGACTCTGGCGCCCTCCGCGGCGAAGTCCCCGCTGGTGAACGTGGTCGCCACGTATCTGCCCGTTGCGGGATCGCGCTCCGCGATGAGGAACTCGTTCCTGAAGTAGTGCTTGCCGGCCACCTCCTCCGAGTGGATGAGCGGGCGCGACGGCGTCCCCGTTGATCTCATGACCGAAGCTCTGCCGCCAAGATCCAGGTGGTGGTATCCGGTCAGCTCGTAGCTGTCACCGCAAAGTAGAGGGGGAGGTTCGGGGGTGCAGGTCAGCCACTCGGCCGTCCCTCCCCATGAAGGGTACGACCGATAGAGCCCCCCCGTCGTCACTACCTTGGCACTTGACATCAAGGTTCTATTGGAACTGCAAGGGAAATTCCTCCTGAAGCCCGTGGCGCCACATGGCAACGGCGCGAACACGTTGCGGCTGAAGGAGCCGCACACGAAGGTCTGCCCAGGATGGAAGCGCCCTTGGATCGTATGGCTGAACGGACTGTTGGGGACGCCAGCGAGGTCAATTGATGTCCCGTGAGTCGCGTCCCGATGCAGCCGCCCGCCTTTTGGGTACGTTGCGGTTGAAGTGACCGTGTACTTCGTTCCGTTGCCTGGGAGCTGCTGTCGACTCACAGTGACAGCGGTGATCTCGAAGCCAAGTGCCTGAGCCGTCAGCCCTGTTGGCACCAGGGTCAGCCCAAGCAAAGTCAACTCAGCCAGAACCGGCAAGTGACTCCTGCTGTCAATTCCTGCCATCAGTTTCCTCCTCGTGGCGCTCCGTGTTCGACTGCCATGGGTTCCAGCTCATCAGATCGATGTCGCACGGACCGACAAGCATCAGCCCCAGAGAACGTCCGCTGCTGACGGTGGCGAGCAGGTACCTCCGCAAGGCCATCCAGTCCGACTCCGACAGTTGCTCGCGCAGGCCCTCGAGCAGTTGCAGTTGCGCCTCGGCGCTGGCGTCCTCCCGCCACTTCGGCAGCCATTCCTGCCAGTCGCTCCGGTCTCCTCCGAGCTCCTGCGACAGGAACAGATCGTCGCCTTCGTCCAGGGCTTCCTCGACAGCGAACCCCTTGACCAGTCGCCGCTCGCGCCGTTCCGGGCTCTCTTCCCTGATCGCCCGTGCCGAAGCTGTGGAACCGGGCCGCAGCCCCTTCTCGGGCGGGCCCAGATCCTCACGCTCGATGTAGTCGTCGATCATCTGCTGGATCGCCGCATGGGCGGGCCATGCTTCCGTCGCAGCCTTGGCGCTCTCCTTCTGCGCCGTGTCGAGCAGGTAGACGAGATCGTCGAACGAGTCGGGAGAAAACCCGGCGCCCTCGAGTCCCTGCGCGAGCTCCTCCGGCAGCTCCCCGGGAAACGCGGGAGCAGAGTCCCCCGGCTCCTCCTCGCTGCCGGCGCCGGCCGATTCCAGGATTCGGCCCATCCCGGTCTCCGGGACGGCCCTGGATGCGAACCGCATCAGGGCTTCGCCCATGGTCATCAGCTCCGGCCGGGAGTTGCTGGAGAAGCTCGCGGGTACGACATCCGGCCCGCAGTCGGGAAGCAGGCCCGCGGCAATGGCCTCTCGATACGCCTGACGGACCCCTTCCGGCGAACGCGCCTGCTGAAGATCGGCAGGTGTCACACCGTCTGCCAATGGCCACCAGAGGGGCGAGTCCAGCGGCGTGTCCGGCGACGGGTACTGGCCGGCCGCTGGCGCGAGCGCTGCCAGGTGGAGCAAGGCGCAGATCGATGCAGGTGCGCGGCCTCGGCGAAACAGGTTCATGTGGGCGCCTCTGTTCTGAGTGGTCTCGGTTCCGCGGCAAGTCGTTCTCGCCAAGAGCAGTTTGGACCGCTATGGCTAGGACTCGGCGTGCGCGCCTCCGCGCTTCAACCGAAGCATACATACACAAACGCTGATTCGCCCGTACCGACGCGACGGATGACCTCGCCTCAAGGGGCGACTGCGGGCTCCTGGCGGTCCTCAAGCGGCGTGTAGTCGCGCGCGCGGGCGCCGGTGTAGACCTGCCGGGGCCGGTTGATCCGGTTCTCCGGGTCGGCGCTCATCTCCTTCCAGTGCGCCAGCCATCCGGGTAGTCGGCCCAGGGCGAACATGACGGTGAACATGTTCGTCGGCAGGCCCATCGCCCGATAGATGATGCCGCTGTAGAAGTCGACGTTCGGGTAGAGCTTGCGCTTGACGAAGTACTCGTCCTGCAGGGCCACCTTCTCCAGGTTTCCGGCGATCGCGAGCAACGGATCGTTCACACCGAGCTGGCTCAGGACCTGGTCCGCGGCGCCCTTCAGGATGCTGGCCCGCGGGTCGAAGTTCTTGTAGACGCGGTGGCCGAAACCCATCAGCCGGAAGGGATCGTCCTTGTCCTTGGCGCGGTCGACGAACCGGGTGAAGTCGTCGCCGCTGTCGCGGATCGCCTCCAGCATCTCGATCACCTGCTGGTTGGCGCCGCCGTGGAGCGGTCCCGACAAGGCGTCGATGCCGGCCGAGATGGCAGCGAACAGACTGGCGCCGGAACTGCCGACCATGCGGACCGCCGAGGTGGAGCAATTCTGCTCGTGGTCGGCGTGCAGGATCAGCAGCATGTTCAGCGCCCGCGCCAGCACCGGCGGCGGCCGGTAGGCCTCGCAGGGAACGGAGAACATCATGTTCAGGAAGTTCTCCGCATAGCCCAGGTCGTTCTGCGGGTAGATGAAGGGCTGTCCGATCGACTTCTTGTAGGAGAACGCGGCGATCGTCGGCAGCTTGGCGATCAGCCGGACGACATGGAGGTCGACGTCCTCGTCTTCGGAGTAGAAGGTGGCGAGCGACGAGATCATCGACGACAGGATCGCCATCGGATGCGCCGTCGGCGGGTACGCCTCGAAGAACTTCTTCATGTCCTCGTGGATCAGCGTGTGCCGCCGCAACTTCGCGCGGAAGTCATCAAGCGCCGCCCGATCGGGGAGGTCGCCGTAGATCAGCAGGTAGCAGACCTCGACGAAGGAGGCCTGCTCCGCGAGCTGTTCGATCGGATAGCCGCGGTAGCGGAGAATCCCCTGTTCGCCGTCGATGAACGTGATCGCGCTGCGGCAGGAGCCGGTGTTGCCGTAGCCGGGGTCCAGGGTGATTGCGCCGGTCAGGCTCCGGAGCGTATGGCTCTGAATGGCCACTTCGCCCTCGGAGCCGACGACAACCGGGAATTCGTACTCCTGATCCTCGTAGGTCAGCTTGGCCGCTTTCATCTTGACAGTCTCACCTCATCCCCTCTTTGCCCTTACCCGACATCCGGCTCGTCCCGCGGACCGCCCTAGGTTGCTTGTGGCTCCGAGTGTAGCAGTCCGGTAGGGCGCCGAAGACAGGGACGCTGTTCCGTTCCGGCTTCACGCGGGTGATGCCGCCTGCTATACGCCTCGCGCTTCGCTGCCCCAGAGCGTCTTGTGAAGCTGCAGCGAGAGCCGCGCCGGCAGCCGGTCCTCGAGCAACCACGAGGCGAGCTCAGCCGGTTCGACAGCGCCCCAGACCGGCGACAGATGCACCGTGCAGCGCTGATCGATCCGATGCTCCCGGATCGTGCTGCGCGCCCACTCGTAGTCCTCGCGGCTGTCGACGACGAGTTTCACCTCGTCCGTGCCGCGCAGGTGGTCGAGGTTGGGCCAGTGATTGTTCGCCGCCTCGCCGCTCCCCGGACACTTCAGGTCGACGATCCGGCGAACGCGCGGGTCGACCCCGGAGATGTCGATGCCGCCGCCGGTCTCGAGCAGGACCTCGAGACCTCGGTCGCACAACCTGCTCATCAGGGGGTGGACGCCGGGTTGCAGGAGCGGCTCGCCGCCGGTGACCTCCGCGAGGGGGCAACCGTACGAAAGGACCTGGTCGACGACCTCCTCGATCCGCATCCAGGCGCCTTCGTGGAAGCTGTACTCGGTGTCGCACCACGAGCAGCGCATCTGGCAGCCGGTCAGCCGGATCAGGACGCAGGGGCGGCCCGCACGGGTCGATTCCCCCTGGATCGAGTAGAAGATCTCGTTGACCCTGAGCCGCTCCGGGACCGGCAGCGCGGCGACCGGATCGAGCAGCCCGCGGCGATCAGGCGTCGTCGTCAAGGAGCTGCCGGAGCACGTACTGAAGGATGCCCGCGTGCCGGTAGTACTCCGCCTCCTGAGGGGTATCGAGACGCACGCGCGCTCCGAACGTGATCTCGCCCTTGTCGCCGGCGGCCCGCACGCGCACGGTCAGGCCCGGCTCGAAGTCGGCGCCGAGCCCTGCGGCCAGACCCTCGATGGCGTACTCCTCGCGGCCCGTCAGCCCGAGTTCGGAGGCGCCTTCGCCGTCCAGGAACTGAAGCGGCGCGATGCCCATGCCGACCAGGTTGCTTCGGTGGATCCGTTCGTAGCTCCTGGCGATCACCGCGCGTACGCCAAGCAGCCGCGGTCCCTTGGCGGCCCAGTCCCGGGACGATCCGGTTCCGTATTCGAGGCCGGCCAGGATGATCTGCGGTACTCCGCGGTCGCGGTAGGCCATCGCCGCATCGTAGATCGACATCTGCTCGTCCTCGGGCAGGAGCACGGTGAAGCCGCCCTCCACTCCCGGCACGAGCTGATTCCGCAGGCGGACGTTCGCGAACGTGCCGCGCATCATGACTTCGTGGTTGCCCCGACGGGCGCCGTAGGCGTTGAAGTCGGCCGCCTCCACTCCCAGATCGCGGAGGTAGCGGCCGGCCGGGCTGTCCGGGCTGATCGGTCCGGCCGGAGAGATGTGGTCGGTGGTCACGGTGTCGCCCAGCATGGCCAGCACCCTGGCGCCCTCGATGTCCCGGACGGGCTCGGGCTGGCGCGGCAGGTCGGCGAAGAACGGCGGCTGCTTGACGTAGGTCGAGTCCTCGCGCCAGTCGAAGGTCTGTCCGGCGGGCACGTCGAGGGCCTGCCAGGCCTCGCTGCCGGTGAAGACGTCGGCATACTGCCGCTTGAACATCTCCGGCCGCAGCGAGCTCGCGAGGGCCGCCTGGATGTCGTCCTGAGCCGGCCAGATGTCGCGCAGATACACGGGCCCGGCGGTTCCTTCGGCGAGCGGCTCGTTGTACAGGTCGATGTCGATGCGGCCGGCCAGTGCGTAGGCCACGACCAGCGGCGGAGAGGCCAGGTAGTTGGCGCGCACCTCGCTCGAGATCCGGCCTTCGAAGTTGCGGTTGCCGGAGAGGACGGAGACGGTGACCAGCTCGCCTGCCGCGATCGCCGCCGATGTCGCCTCTGGAAGGGGGCCGCTGTTGCCGATGCAGGTCGTGCAGCCGTAGCCGACCGTGTGAAAGCCGAGCTCCTCGAGGGAGGCGGTCAGGCCGGCTTCGGCCAGGTAGTCCGTGACGACCTTGGAACCGGGCGCCAGACTCGTCTTGACCCACGGCCGGGTCCTGAGACCGGCTTCGACGGCGTTCTTCGCCAGCAGCCCGGCCGCCAGCATGACCGACGGGTTCGACGTGTTCGTGCAGCTCGTGATCGCGGCGATGACCACCGAACCGTCGGTGACGCCGGCCTGCTCGTCGACTGCTTCGTCCTTCGCTTCCATGGCGTCCGTGCCGTCGAGCACCGGCAGTCCGCCGTTGCGGGTAGACAGTTGGGGCAACTGATCGAGGAACGAGCCCTTGACCTCGGACAGGGCGACCCGGTCCTGGGGCCGCCGCGGGCCGGCCAGCGAGGGTTCGACCG
Organism: Thermoanaerobaculia bacterium; assembly: GCA_965116145.1. Lineage (GTDB taxonomy): Bacteria > Acidobacteriota > Thermoanaerobaculia > Multivoradales > Multivoraceae > Multivorans. Next base: position 2,015,900 of record OZ220482.1, on the reverse strand, counting down.
ACCCCAGATCGAGTTCCAGCGTGTCGCTGTACTCGGCTTCGGGGGTGTCCGGGCCGTGGAAGAGGCCCTGTTCGCGGCAGTACGTCTCGACCAGCTCCACCTGCGCTTCGCTGCGGCCGGTGAACCGGAGGTAGTCGATGGCGGCGGCGTCGATCGGGAAGATGCCGCAGGTCGCTCCGTACTCGGGCGCCATGTTCGCGATCGTCGCTCGATCCGCCAGTCTGAGTTCGGCCAGCCCGGGGCCGCCGAACTCGACGAACTTGCCGACCACGCCATGGCTGCGCAGCATCTCCGTGACCCGGAGAACGAGATCGGTCGCGGTCGTGCCCTCCGGCAGGGATCCGGTGAGCCGGAAGCCGACGACCTGGGGCACCAGCATGGCGATCGGCTGACCGAGCATCGCGGCCTCTGCCTCGATCCCGCCGACGCCCCAGCCCAGGACGCCCAGCCCGTTGATCATCGTTGTGTGGGAGTCGGTGCCCACCAGGGTGTCGGGATAGGCGAAGGGCGGTTCGGCGCGGCCGTTCGGCGAGTGCATGACGCCGCGGGCCAGGTATTCCAGGTTCACCTGGTGGACGATGCCGGTCGCCGGCGGCACGACCTGGAAGTTCCTGAAGGCGGTCTGGCCCCAGCGCAGGAACAGGTAGCGCTCCTCGTTGCGCTCGAACTCGCGTTCGGCGTTGATCAGGAGGGCCGCGGCGGAGCCGTACTCGTCGACCTGCACCGAGTGGTCGATCACGAGCTCGGCCGGTTGCAGCGGATTGATGCGCGCCGCGTCGCTGCCCATCGCCGCCATCGCATCCCGCATCGCGGCAAGGTCCGCTATGGCGGGAACGCCGGTGAAGTCCTGGAGCAGCACCCGGCCGGGCATGAAGGCGATCTCGACATTCGGTTCAGCCGACGGATCCCAGTGGGCCACGGCCTCGATGTCGCTGGCCGGCACGACCCGGCCGTCCTCCCGTCGCAGCAGGTTCTCGAGCAGGATCCTGAGGGCGTAGGGCAGGCGCTCGACCGGCAAGCCGGCGGCTTGCAGGGTCGGCAGGTGTGCGAGCCGGAAGGTCCGATCGCCCGCGGTCATCGTTCGTATGGCGCCGAAGCTGTTCGTCATGTCGGGTTCTCTTCTGGTCTGCCGGCAGTCCGTGGTAGAGGTGTGTGCCGCGCCGGGAGCGGTCAGGCGCAGCAGGTGAGCATATCGGGCCTGCTTCGACCGAAGAGCGCCGCCGCCGGCAACGCCTCCGGGCGGGATGCATGGCTGGAGCGAATGCAGCGCAATGTCCGCCGCGGACTGCCGGGGACGCTGTGTGTCCGCGGCAGGGGCGTTCTTCCCGGCGTGTAGAGTCCCCGGTCATGTCCGGGCTTGCGGACCTCGAGACGCCATCGCTGCTGATCGCCATGCCCCAGGTTCACGATCCGTTCTTCTTCCGGGCGGTAGTGCTGCTGGCGGCGCACGAGGACGGCGGCGAGGGCGGCAGCCTGGGTTTCGTCGTCAACCGGCCGAGCCAGCTCAAGATCAACGACGTCCTGCGGGAGCTCGACATCGAGTGGTCCGGCGGGTCGGAAACCACGGCCTTCGTCGGCGGTCCGGTGCAGCCCGAAGTGGGCACGGTGCTGCTGGCTCTCGACGGTCTGCCCGGAGCGGATCGGGACGGGATCACCGAGATCGCGCCGGGCGTCGGCGCCACGCAGAACGTCCTCGCGCTGCGCACGTTTGCCCGCAGCGCACCGGATCGGATGAGGCTCGTCCTGGGCCACGCCGGCTGGGCGCCGGGACAGTTGATGGAGGAGGTCAGCCGCAGCGACTGGCTGACGGCGCCGGTCGAGGAGTCGATCGTGTTCTCGACCGACCCGGTCGATGCCTGGTCCGGTGCGCTTGCCGGCCTCGGAATCGACCCGGCCTCCCTGCCAAGCTGGACCGCAGGCAGCGGCGAATCGAATTAGGAGCTTGTCGCGCCGAGAGTGGTCAGGCGCCCGTCCGGCAAGGCGCGATGGGGGAGCGTACCGGGGCGTATGCAACTGAAGAGCAACGCAGCCGGGCGGGATGCATGGCTGAAACGAATGCAGCGCGGTTCTTCCACGGGCTGCTGGCAGGTGGGGCTTGGGGTCCGGGGCCAAGCACGGAGTCAGCGACGAGTTGGCGTCGGGCAACGTGCCTGAGATCTACTGCGTGCAGGCGTCCGGGAAGGCGGTGACGTCGGCGAGGGCCCGGGCGGGGGCGCCGGCGGTGTGGGTGTAGCGCCTGACCTGACCGGTCACGGTGTCCCGCACCTGAAGCTCGAAGCCGACGTCGGTCGCCGAGGCGGCGAAGACCCAGTGGTGACCGTTGCTGGTGCAGGCGTCCAGGACCTTCACCAGCAGTTCCCAGTTCGCCTCCGAGAAGAACCAGAACAGGCCGGAGTCGTCGGCGCGGGGTGGGGCGACGCTGCCCTTGCCGGTATCGCCCTCGCGATTCGTCCAGTCCACGGATACCGCGTACCGGCCGTCCTGCAGGCACAGCGTGCCAGCCGCCGGGGTGCAACTGCCGGACGCCGCCGCCGACGGCACGGACGCGACCGGAAGCTCCAGCGCCACGACCGCGTCATCTTCAGGGACCGGGCCATTCCTCGTCGTGCTCGCCGTCGAGATCAGCGAGATCGGCGAAGTTGTTCTGACGCGCGCCGTCCCGGCCGGCGGCGCGGACGCCGAGGCCCCCGCTCCCGCACCGGTGCAGGCGCCGGGGAACGCCGCGACATCGGTGATCGCCGAACTCCGCTTGCCGGGCTCGTTCCGGTACTCCTTCATCGCTCCGGTCGCCGTGTCCGTCACCCGGATGCTGTAGCCCAGGGTGGTCGCCGAGGCGCCGAACACCCAGACGTGGCCGTTCAGCGAGCAGCCGTCCAGCACCTTCAGCAGCAGCTCCCAGTTCGCCTCCGAGAAGAACCAGAACAGACCCGAATCGTCCGTCCCCTCATGCACCACCCGGCCCGCCTTCCGCGCTTCGCCGTCCGCCGTCCACCACTCGACGGCGACCGAGAACCGCGACTCCCGCAGGCAGCGCGTGTCGCCGCCCACCGTGCAGGAACCCGCCGGATCGCCGGCCTCGACCAGCACCTTGCGGGACACCGTCGACGTGTTGCCCTCGCCGCTGACCGTCAGCGACACCGTGTAGAAACCGGGCGCCGACCACGCATGCCGCGGACTGCGGCTGCCCGATCCCGCACCGCCGTCGCCGAAGCTCCAGGTCCGCGACGCGACGGTTCCCGTGCTGGTGTCGGTGAAGGACACCGCGGCGCCGGTGCGTGCACGACAGAGGCCGTCGACACAGCTCGCGCTCAGCGTGAACGCGGCCCTTGGGCGGCCGCCAGGACCGCTGTCGCCATCGTCGCCGCCGTCGTCGTTGTCGCCGCCGTCATCACCGTCGCCGTCGTTGCCGTCCGCACCGCCATTGCCGCCATCGTTGTTGCCCGAGCCGCCGCCTGGTCCACCGACGCCGGCGCCGCCGCCACTACCGCTGCCACCCGAGCCACCGCCCGAGTTGCCGCCGCCAGCACCGCCGCTACCACCGCCGGCACCGCCGCTCTGCGCCGTCGGCGTTGCGGTCACTTCATCCGATGCCGGGCCGTTGCCGGCGCTGTTCCTGGCCCGGATCAGGAAGCGGTACGCGGCGCCGTTCTCCAGATTCGTCACCGTGTGGCTCGTCGTCGACGCGCCCGAACCCGCGATGCCGGACCACGAGCCCAGGCTCGCGCCCACCTTGCCGTGGCGCACCTGCCAGCCCGTGATGTTCGCGTCGTTGGGGTCCGCCCACCGCAGCACTACTCGGGCGTTGCCGGCCGTCGCGGTCAGACCCGTCGGCTTCGTCGGCCTCCTCGTCGGGTTTGCAGGCGCCGTCGGCGTTGCCGTCACCCAATCCGTGGCGGCGCCGTTGCCGGCCGTGTTCACCGCGCGCACCTTGAAGCTGTACTCCGAACCGTTGTCCAGACCCGTCACCGTGTAGCTCGTCGTGCCGGCGCCGGCGATGGCGGCCCAGACGGCGCTTCCCCTCGCACCGGTCTTGCCGTGGCGCACCTCGTAGCGGGTGATGCTCGCGTTGCCCGGGTCCGTCCAGCGCAGCACCACCTGACGGTTGCCCGCCGTCGCGCCGAAGCCCGACGGCTTGGCGGGTGCGGTCGAGCTGCCGCCGCCGGAGTTGCCACCGTCGTCGTCCCTGATGGTGAGAACGAGCTCGTCGCCTTCCCAACCCGCCCTGCCAGCAGAGAGAGTGATGGTTTCGTCCTCTTCATCCCGGTTGTCGCCGAGTATCCGGACGACGAAAGTGGCCCGGGTCGCGCCTGCGGAGAAGTTGACGGTGATGCCGTTCGGGAAGCAGTAGTCGGTGTCCGCCGGGTTCAGGGGCGGGTCGCAGGGGTTTGATCCCGAGTGGGAGCCCTGGGCCGTGCTGGTGAAACCGATGGCGCTCCGAAGGTCTGCCAGGTCATCGGGGTCTTCGGGCGCCGGCTCACTGAGGGTGACGGTGACGGTGACGTCCGTCGAACCGGCGTCGCCCTCGGTGATCGAGGTCGACGGGGACGCCGACAGCGTGAACGTCCTGGGGTCGTCGTCCCTGATGGTGAGAACGAGCTCGTCGCCTTCCCAACCCGCCCTGCCAGCAGAGAGAGTGATGGTTTCGTCCTCTTCATCCCGGTTGTCGCCGAGTATCCGGACGACGAAAGTGGCCCGGGTCGCGCCTGCGGAGAAGTTGACGGTGATGCCGTTCGGGAAGCAGTAGTCGGTGTCCGCCGGGTTCAGGGGCGGGTCGCAGGGGTTTGATCCCGAGTGGGAGCCCTGGGCCGTGCTGGTGAAACCGATGGCGCTCCGAAGGTCTGCCAGGTCATCGGGGTCTTCGGGCGCCGGCTCACTGAGGGTGACGGTGATGGTGACGTCCGTCGAACCGGAGTGGCCCTCGGTGATCGAGGTCGACGGGGACGCCGACAGCGTGAACTTCTTCGGGCCGTAGTCCTTGACCGCCACGGTGATCGTGGTGGAGGTCGTGCCTGCTGTGGCGGCGGTGCCGTCGCGGCCCTTCCAGCTCCAGGTGACGGTATGCGCGCCCACACCGAGGTTGACGCAGGGGCTGAGGTTGACGCCGCGCCCCTTGGTGATGCCGGCGGGGGCCTCCGTGATCTCGACGCCGATCGTCGAGTCGGTGATCACCGAGTGCGCGGGCACGGCCGTCTGGCCGTTGCGCGTTTCCAGATACGTGACCGGTCCTTCCCAGGTGCTCTGCGAGGCGGAGAGCAGGTTGAAACACACCAGCGTCGTCGCCCCGGCGCTGGCGACCGTGACGGTGCTGTCCGCGCCGGAGATCAGCGTCGGGGTCCGCGCCCTGGGTGTGGCCAGGACCCATCCCTCGTTGTTGACGACGCTCGAGGCGATCACGGGACTGCCGCCAGGACCGACCAGCCGAATCGCGAAAGCGTAGGTCTCGCCGTTGATCACGAAATGTTGGCTCTTGTTTCTGCTGACGCCGCCATCCACGTCAAGCCACAGGCCCTCTCCGTTTCGGTCCGAGAGCCTGATCCACTCGAGCTGCCAGCCCGCCGCGCCTTCGGTGGAGCCCTTGTACTCCCACGCGAGATCTATGTGGCTGTCACTTGCCGTTGCCGTGAGGGTGACGTTCTGCGCGTGCGCGGCCTGGTGCGGCAGGGCAGCGGCCAACGTCAGCAGCAGGACGGCGGCGAACGCCGCGTTCAGTCCGCGTCCGGCTTTCCGGAGGGTGCGCCCGGATTTCGGGGGGGGGGGGGGGGGGGGTCAAATCCGCGCCGGCGCACAGCTTTGCGCTGTCGTTTCCGCGACAGTCACTCATCTTCGTCATGAGCTCATCCTCCCGTTCCGAACTGTCTGCCGGCGCACGGCCGAAGCGAATGGTGCGGCACACATGTTACCAGCGGTTCCGCCGCGGCATGGAGCCGGCCTCCCGTCCTGACCAAGGCTCCGGAGCATCGGTTCTCCCGGCAGCTTGACCTCAGCGATGACGACCACATGTACGTGTGGATGGACAGCATCCGCTTCCGGGTCCGTCTGGAGGACGACCGGCTCTTACGCTGGCGCCGACCGGTGTGCGCAGGGACGGGACGAAGGAGCGGATCGCGGTGGAGGACGGTGTTCTTGCTGCGTCCCACAGCGCAGGCTGCCGGGAGGAGTCTGCTGCCGTCAACTGCTTCCGGTGGAACCGAAGCCGCCGTCGTTGCGGCCGCCTGCCGAGGGTTTCCGGCCGAGGGTGTCGTCCTCCTGAAACCGGATGCCGGGAACGGCGGCAACCACCATCTGCGCCAGCCGGTCGCCGTGTTCGATAGACACTGGCGCGTCGCCGAGGTTGACCAGGAGCAGCTTGACTTCGCCCCGGTAGTCGCTGTCGATCGTGCCGGGCGCGTTCAGGACGGTCAGGCCCTGATGAAGGGCGCGGCCGCTGCGGGGCCGAATCTGGGCCTCGTAGCCCGGAGGCAGGCCGAGCATGAGCCCGGTCGGGATCAGACGGCGGTCGCCGGACGCGATCCGGACCGGCCTGGAGATGGCGGCGCGCAGGTCGTAGCCGGCGCTGCCGGTCGACGCCCGCTCGGGGCGGCCGGCCGCGTGGGGCAGCAGACGGAGTCGGACGGCAATCTCGGGAACCCGGCTCAACGGGCGCCCGCGCCTTGCGCCGAGCCGCCTCCTGCTCCCGTGCCGTCGAGCAGCCCGGGCGGAAACGGCTTTCCGATCCACTCGCTGGTCAGACGGCGGGGCGGGCGGCCGTCGGTCGTCGGTTGCCGGAGCTGGATCAATCCACCGGTGAAGAGCCAGGAGCCGACGTCCTGCTGACCGTTGAAGACGCGCCTTGCGGGACCGGGCGTTGCGCTGTAGACACCCAGGATCGGTCCGACCACGGGACCCTCTCCCCTGGCCTCGTTCGGCGGCGGCACCGCCGTCATCGGCCCGCCGCCGGCCGCGGCGACCGGCTGGGCGTCGCCGGCTCCGCTCGGCGTCCCTTGCATCAGCAGGCCCCAGCGGCCGTCTTCGGCCATCGGATTCGGCCACAGTTGGCGAATCGCCCGGGGCTCCGCCTCGATCAGTTCCTCGAGAGTCGTTGGCAGGCGTCCCTGGCGCGCACGGAAGATGCGGATTGCCTCGGCGTACTGCAGCCCGCGGAAGATGAGCTCGTCTTCCTTCTGCCGCTGCGCCCAGCCGATCCAGTACGGCAGCGCCGCGGCGACGGCGATGTTCATCACCGTGATCAGAACGGCCAGCACCACCAGGTTGTAGCCGGCTTCCGAACTGCGGTGCTCGTGGTCACCAGTTGGCATAGGGCTCCCCGTCCAGCGAGGTCTCTTCGGAGCCGGAGTGGACATCCTCGATCCCCGGATCCCCGACCGGCGACAGGTCGGTCTCGGACCAGGGGTCGTCGCTCGCGATCGAGGGGAATGCGGCCAGGACCTCGACCCAGGTGTCCGTGCTGCGAGTGATCGGGTCCTGCGGGATGGTGCGCAGATACTGCTGCTCGACGAGAGCGTCGAGATTCGGCGGATAGTGACCCTTGTCGGCGTAGTGCTGCTCGATCGCGTCGCGCATCACGCGGAGGTTCTGCTTGAGCGCCGCCTCCTGCGCCCGCCGGGGCGCGTTCTTGAGCAGCGGCACTGCGACGGCAGCCAGGATGCCGACGATCGCCATGACGATGATGAGTTCCAGCAGGGACATTCCGCGCTGGCTGCGGGTGGGTCTGTTCATGTCACCATTCCCGATACGGGACCCGGTTCAGACCGACGCCGTGGCTCAACGAGTAGACGTCGTAGACGTTCTCGCCTCCCCAGGAGCCGCTCTCCGGGTCGTCCTGATAGCTCCGCAGGCCCCAGTCCGCCTCGCCGGTCATCGGATCGACGGGGATGCGGCGCAGGAAGCGGATCTGACCGTCCACCTGGCCGATGAGCTCGATCGGTTCCACCAGATCCTCAAGTTCGGCAGGATAGCCGTCGGTGCCGATCTCGATCGGGATCAGCCCGACATCGCTGTAGCGCTTGTGCTCGTCGATCGCATTGCGCACGTTGCGCAGGTGGGAGCGCAGTTCCGCCTCCTTGATCCGCCGGTTCGTGTAGGTCGCGGTGGGCAGGGCGGCGGCAGCCAGAACGAGCATCACGGCGCATACCGTAACCAGTTCCGCCAGCGTGTAGCCGGCCCGTTTCCAGGCGCCGTCGACCGTGCTCACGCGGCGGTCTCCTCCGGCTGCTCACGCTCCGGACCGCCTGCTGCCGGCAGCCTGTGGCAAGGGTGCGTGTCGCACCGCCCGAATGCAGCGCGAGTCCCGCCACGGGCTGCAAGGTCCGTGGCGAGCGGCTCCACGGCCGCAGCCGGCAACCGGTCAGACAATGGCGCCAGCAGACCGGCGTTGCGCTGAGCTGTCCCCGGCGGCACCAGATCGACGCCCAGGGGCGGCTCGTCCTCCTCCTCCTCTCCCTGTGACTGCGGCGCCGCGTCCCGCAGGCCTGGCGGCAGCCGATCCTGCAGTTCCTGGGATCCACCGTCCTCGGCGGTCGGTTCGTCGAAGGGTCCGTCGATACCGGAGTCGACCCTCGGACTCGAGCCGCGGTAGACCACGTTGCTCTCGGTGCCGACCCAGATCGGCGTGAGATCTTCCTCCCGGATGTCCGCTCGGCGGATGATGTGGGGAGTCAGGGTGAGCACGATGTCGGTGCGCGCGCTGTCTGTCTTGTTGCGGGAGAACAGGCGCTTCAGCACGGGGATGTCGGACAGCCCGGGGATGCCGCGCTCAGCGTTCGATTCCGAGGTGCGGATCAGCCCGGCCAGGAAGTTCGTCTCGCCGTTTCGCAGCCGGATGCTGGTCTCGATGTTGCGGCTGCCGATGATCGGCTGACTTTCGATCTGGCCGCTGATGTTGCTGACTTCGATGCTGATGTTGAGCGAGATTTCGTCGTTGTGATGCACGCGCGGGGTGATGTTCACCTCGATTCCGACATTCTGGTACTGGTAGGAAGTGATCGGCACGACATTGCTGCCGGCGGTGTTCGCGGTGTTGAAGCTGGTGGCGGGTATCGGCACCCGGTCGCCGATCAGGAACGAGCCCTCCTCGCCTTCCGTGATCCGCACCTGCGGCTTGGCCAGGGTCTGGGCATCCGTTGCGTTCTTCACGAAGTCGAACAGGAAACCGGGCACGGTGAGCACCCAGTTGTTCTGGTTCAGAGACGAGACGTCCGACATCCTCAGCGGCACGTCCTCGCCGCCGATGTCGAGGCTGATGCCGAGGCGGTCCGCATCCAGCGACAGGCCGAGCTGCTGCAGCTTCGTGGTGTCGATCTGGAGCAGCTCGACGTCGACCACCACCTCGGCGGACGCCTTGTCGTTCTGCTCGATCAGACGTTGCGCGATCTTGACCTTCTCCACGCTGTCCAGCATGGAGATGGCGTTCAGCCGTTCGTTGGTGGCGATGAACCTCGTGTTCAGCAAGCTGCGCAGGACGGTCATCACGTCCTGCACGTCCGAGTTCGAGAGGAAGAATGTCTGGATGATCCGGTCCTCGAAGCGCTGCCGGTTCTGCTGGTTGTCCTGGAGGATCATGATCGTCTGTGCGTCGAGCACCCGGTAGAAGTGGCCGAGGGCGTGCATCAGGATCTCCAGGCCCTCGACGGCGGTCACTTCGCGCAGCTCGATGCCCTGTTCGCCGATCGGCGCGTCGCGCAGCCTCGCGTCGAACACGATGTTGATTCCGAAGGCCTGCCCGATCGCGCGGTAGACCTCCATGAACGTCGCGTTCGGAAAGTCGAAGCTGACCGGGTCGTCGGAGAGCGGGTCGAGCGTCGGCGGCATTGCCTCGGCAGCGCGGGCGTCCGCCTTCATCTGGGAGATCGTCCTGGGCTCGCGGCCGCTGGAGTCGATCTTCGTGCGCAGCTTCTCGAGTTCTGTCAGCGCGTACTGGTTGGTCGGATCGAGCTGTACGGCCCGTTGCATCTCGAGCAGCGCATCCCGATCCTGGCCGGCAGTCTGCAGTTCCATGCCCTGCTCGAAGTGGATGTGCGCGGCCTGGGTTCGGGCCCGCTGCAGGCCGGCGCGGTAGCGGAGATCCGCAGGGTCTGCGGTGACCAGTTCCATGTAGCGCAGCACGGCGGTGTCCCAGTCGCCGGTGAGTTCCGCGTGCTGCGCTTCCCGCAGGCCGCGGTAGCCGCTGCAGGAAACCAGGGTCAGGAGCAGCGCCAGACCCAGCTTGAGAGCCTGCTGCCGGTGTCGATTCGGTTCGTTCATGTGCTTTCGTGTCCTTGTCAGCCACTCGGTCGGCCGCCGATGGCGAGCCGCACTGCCGGTTCGTCGGGGAAGCCAACGAAGAGCAGGTCCACCGACTCGTAGCCGATGTTCTGCACTTCGAACCGGTCCTTGACCAGGCCGCCCTCGATCGCGTTGAAGATGGACTTTTCGGTGTCGATGAAGACCGCAATCGGCCGGTCGCTGCGTCCGAACGACCCGATGTAGAAGACATCGACCGGCGCCGGTCTGGGTCGCACGGGCGCCGGCGTCGGCGGTTTCGGCTGCGGCGCCGCCGGGACGTCCGGCTCTTCGGGCTCGGGTTCGGGCGTCGGCGGCGCGACCGGTTCGGGAGCGGCCGTTTCCGGCGCCGGCGGCGGCGGCGGCGTCCCGAAGGACCACGGATCCCGTTCTGGTCGGCTCGCCGGCGGTGGCTGGTCGAGGGTGTAGGCCGCGAGCTCGACGACATCGATCGTCGTCGAACGAAGATCCGCGGAGGTCGTGCCGGTGAAGCCAGCACCGCCGCCGAACGAAGGCAGGTACCTCCACGCCGCGATCGCCAGCACGACGCCCAGCAGGCCCAGCAGAAGCGGGCTCGGGCGGCCCGAGGCAGTCCGGTCGGCGCTCATCCATCTGCCTCCTGGCGGGCACTCTGCGATTCGCTGGCGGAGAACAGGGTCGAGAGCCGCAGATCGATGCGCAGGTTCGGTGTTGCCTCGCTCAGGGTGATCGCTTCGAGGGCCACGAAGGTGTTCGTGATCTCGAGCAGGTTGACCAGTCCCCTCAACTGGCTGTAGTCGCCCTCGACCGAGAACACGATCGACTTCTCTACCAGGCCGTACTGCTCCAGGGTCGCCTCCGGATAGGCGATCGAGCCGGGACGGAGCCCCGAGCGGTCCGCCAGCTCCTTGACTTCGCGGAGCAGGTCGGTCAACCGTTCGCGCTCCGTCGCGAAGCCGTCGCGGTAGAGGGTCTGCACCTGGTTGCGGGTGGCCTCGACCGTCGCCACCTGATCTTCGCGCCGCGCAACTTCTTGAGTGGCGCGCGTACGCACGTTCCCGACCTGCGCGATCTCGTCCTCGAGCGCATCGAAGCGGCCGGCGTAGACGCCGCGGTAGGTGGACAGCAGGGCCGCGTTGAGGACGCAAAGGCCCGCGCCGACCCAGAACCAGATACGCAGCCGCCAGCCGCGCCGCCGCCGGCTCACGGCTCGGCCTCCACCCGCTCGACCTCTGCCGGCTCGATCTCCACCGGCTCGGCCTCGACGGCTGCTGCTGCAACGGTTGGCGGGCTCTCGGGGGCGTCTGCCGGGTCGCGGGTCGAACGGTCGGGCAGGTACACCACCGCGATCGTGAAATCGAGCGGGCCGGCGTCCTGGCGGCTCTGGTGAAGCAGCTTGGGATCCTCGAAGGCGGGATGCTCGAACAGGGCGTCGATCAGATCGTGCAGCCCCGGGTCGTCCCGGGCTTCGCCGGTCAGGTCGAGAACCACCCGCGACAGATCCTCCGCATCAGGCCGGGTCCGCCGCCGGTTCCGGTCGCCCCGCTCCGGCGCCAGACTCCGCAGACGCGTGTTCCAGGGCAGCACCTGCTCGATGTCATTGAAGAGTTGCCCCCAGGGGAAGCGTCGGCTCGAGATGCGCTCGTTCAGGAAGGCGACCTCGCGGTTCTGCGCCTCCAGGTCGAGGCGCACCAGTTCCGCGCTCAATCGGTCGAGCTGCGCCTGGTCGCCGGCAAGCTGTTCGCGTAGCCCGGCCAGTTCGGTGCGGGCATCGGCGGAGCCGGTGAGGTAGCCCCAGTACAGTATCGCGTTCAGGGTCAGCAGGGCGAGGCCGAGTGCCCACAGCAGAGCCGTCAGCCGGCGCCAGGGGCGGCGGTTGACGAACGGTCGGGCGGCCAGGTTCAGGAGCACGTTCACGTCCTCACCGTCAGCGCTGCGCCCAGCATGGGCAGGGCCCGGTCCACTTCGAGTCCGCCGTCTCCTGCTCTGTTGACACCGGCTTCCTCTTCGCCGAGAACCCGGGCGGGGAGCCCCAGGCCGTCTTCCAGCCGCTCGCGCCAGATCGGGCGGGAGGTCTCGGCGGCCAGCATCAGGACGTGTGCGGGCAGGCCATCCTCCGGGCCGAACAGCTTGCGTTCCTCGATGAAGCTCCTGGTCAGCCGCAGCTCGCGCACCGCCAACCTGGAGGCGACCGAGGCCGACAGGGCCGGATCGAGATTCTTGTAGCGGTACAGGGCGGGGTCGTCCTCCGTGTGCGCCAGCAGGGAGTAGCCGTCGTGGTGGGCAAGCAGCAGGAGGAAGGCGCCGGCCGCGTCGTCCGCCTGACGGATGCCGTGCGCCGTACCCAGGCTCGCGTTCGTCACCATGCCGATGTGGACTCCGGCGCGGCGGAACGAGTCCTCGATCTGGGCCAGCACCCGCTCGACGCAGAAGGCGATCAGAAAGCGACTGGACTCCCCGACGCCGTTGCCGGTCCGGGCGCCCCGAACGCGCAGTTCCTCGACGCGAAAGGGCACCTGCTTGCGCAACTTGAAACGAAGCGCCTCCTCACGCTGCTGCCGGTTCCGCGGCGCATCCTCGAGCTCGGCGAAGGTCAGGCGCAGCCAGCGGTCGGGGAGGACGAGCGCGGCGGTCGTGACCTCGCCGCCGGTCGCCGTGTCGGCGGCCTGCCGGAGTTCGGCAATCACTTCCTGGAAGCGGGCAGGCTCTCGCAACGGCCCGCCCAGCGCCCCGTCCTGGAACGTGTCGGTGGGCAGCTTGCGCCGGCGAACGGCCTGCAGCTCGGGTCGGGGATGGCCCTGGCGCAGGAAGCTGGCGAGGACGAGCTCTCGCTCGTCGAGAAGGAACACCGATGCCGGCCCCCGATGGTCATCGAGGCCGGCAAGGCGCTCAATCCACGAAGGTAACCTTGTTGATCTCACGGAGAGTGGTCACTCCTTCGTGGACTTTCCGGAGCGCGCTCTGGCGCAGGAATCGCATTCCTTCTTCGGCTGCGGCGCGGCGGATCTCGGAAGCCGGGCGCCGGTCGAGGATCAGTTCGCGGATCGCGTCGGACAGATCGAGCAGCTCCGACACCGCCATCCTGCCGAAGAAGCCGGTGCCGTTGCACTCCATGCAGCCGCGGCCCTCGAAGAGCTGCCAGCCGGCGATGTCGCGCCGCTCCAGACCGCTCTCTTCGAGCAGGGCGTCGGTGGCCTGTACCGGCTCCCGACAGTGGCTGCAGATGCGGCGCACCAGCCGCTGGGCCAGAACGCAGTTCAGGGCCGCCACGAAGTTGTAGAGATCGACGTTCATGTTCAGGAATCGACCGAGCACGTCGACCACGTTGTTGGCATGGACGGTCGTGAACACGAGGTGTCCGGTCAGGGCGGACTGAATGGCGATCTGAGCGGTCTCCTCGTCCCGGATCTCGCCGACCATGATCTTGTCCGGGTCGTGGCGGAGGATGGACCTCAGACCCCGGGCGAACGTCAGTCCCTTCTTCTCGTTGACCGGAATCTGGGTGATCCCGTCAAGCTGGTACTCGACCGGATCCTCGATCGTGATGATCTTGTCTTCGCTGGACTGGATCTCGGACAGGCAGGCGTAGAGCGTGGTCGTCTTGCCGGAGCCGGTCGGGCCGGTGACCAGGACCATGCCGTACGGCTCGCGGATGAACTTGCGGAGCTTCTCGATCGTGTCGCCGGCGAGACCCAGAACGTCGAGCCGCAGGTTCCTGAACTCCTGGTTCATCGACTCCTTGTCCAGGATGCGGATGACGCAGTCTTCGCCGTGAACCGACGGCATGACGGATACCCGGAAGTCGATCGTGCGGCCGCTGACCCGGACCTTGAAGCGGCCGTCCTGGGGAATCCGCTTCTCGGCGATGTCGAGTTCCGACATGACCTTGATCCGGCTGACGATGGTCTGGTGGTGCTTCTTGTCGATCGGCTCCATCGCCTGGTACAGCACGCCGTCGATCCGGTACTTGATGACCACCTCGTGCTCGCGGGTCTCGATGTGAACGTCCGACGCCCGGCGCTGAATCGCGTTGAACAGGGTCGAATCGACCAGCTTGATGATGGGACTCTGGTCGGCCGAGATCCGGTCGATCGAGAGCACCTCGCCGCTGTCTTCGTCTTCCTGGACGAGCTGGATCTTGAAGTCTTCGGTTGCCTCGTCGAGGACCCGTTGCGCGCTCTCGGACTTCTGCAGAAGATCGTCGATCTCGGACCGGACGCCGATGCGGGCTTCAAGCGGCTGCCCGAGCTGCAGCTCCAGCTCGTCGACCCGGATCACGTCGGTCGGATCGGCCATGACGACCGCCAGCCGACCTTCCATCTGGCGCTCCGGGATGAAGCTGTAGCGGAGCATCAGCTCGAACGGGATGTGCCGGAACAGATCGTTGTCGATACGGAAGTTCTCAAGGTCTGCGACCTCGAGGTCGAACTGGGCGGCCAGCCGCGCAGTCTCGGCCCGTTCCCGATCGCGCCGATCCTCGTCTTCGCTCGCCGCCCGCAGGCTCTCGAGGTCCGACACGCCTTCCGCGATCAGGCGGCGATTGGACGCCGCCGCACCCTGGTCCTGAACCACCATCAGCCCTGGACCTGTCCCAGCACGCTGAACAGCGGCAGGTACATCGAGAGCACGAGCAGGGCGATGGTGCAGCCCATGACGACCAGCATCACGGGCTCGACCAGCGACAGCAGCCGTTCGGTGCGGGTCTCGACGTCCTCGTCCAGGAAGTCGGAAACGCTGTTCACCATCTCGTCCAGGGCTCCGGTCGCCTCTCCGACCTTGACCATGTCGATCGCGAGGTCGGTGAACACTTCGGACTCCTCGAGAGCGGCGTGAAGCGCTGCGCCCTCGCGGATGCGCGGTCCCAGCGCCACCGCCCGCCGGTGCAGGAACCGGTTGGTGACCGCCGACGCTGCGGTCTCGAGCGCAGTGGCGAGCGGCAGGCCGCCGTGCAGCAGGGTGGCCAGGGAGCGGCAGAACTCGGACAGGGCGAAGCGGTGGAGGACCGGCCCGATGACCGGCAACCGCAGCTTCAGGCGGTCGACCAGAGTGCCGATCCGGCCGCCCCTGCCCACCCTCCAGGCCGCCCAGCCCGCCGCCGCAGCCAATGCGGCGAGCACCAGGGTGGTCGGGCTTCGCAGCACCTGGGACAGGGCGAGGAGGGCCTGCGTAAGCCAGGGCAGGTCAAGGTCGAGCGCGGCGTAGAATTCCTCGAAACGGGGCATGACGAAGAACATCATCACCGCCACGATGCCGACGGACAGGCAGACCAGCAGCGCCGGGTAGAAGAGAGCGCTGACCACGCGCTTGCGGGAGCTGGTGACCAGCTTGAGCTGGCGGACGTAGCGGCGAATGACCCGCTCGAGGCCGCCGCTCTGCTCGCCGGCCTTGAGCATCGAGCTGTAGATCGGCGGGAAGGCGCTGCCGGTGGCGGCAAAGGCCTCCGAGAGTTCCTCGCCGCTCTCGACCCGGTCCCGGATCTCCGTCAGCGCCTCCTTGAAGGCGGCGTGGCGCTGGCGCTCGCACAGCAGGTCCAGGCACTGGAGCAGAGGCAGTCCTGCTCCAAGCAGTCCCGCCAGTTGCTGGTTGAAGACCAGGAAGTCCTCGCCCGGAACCGCCTTGCGGCTGCCGCTGGCGCCGGCGGCCGAACTCCTGCCCGCCAGCGCTCCGAAGATCTGCTGGAGCCCGCGGCGACGGATCTCGAAGATGTGCAGCCCCCGGCGCTCGATCTCCCGGCGGGCGGTCCGCAGGTCCGGCGCTTCGTGGATCTGCTCCACGATGCGACCGTCGGCGGTGCCCAGGCGGCAAACGAACTGCATGACGCGACCGGTTCCTACTCGCCGGCGTCGAGGCTGTCCTGGCCGGGAGACCGAACGGTGACCGCGACCACCAGGCCGGTGGCGTCGGATCCCCGGTACGGGAGCGCCAGGACCAGGGGCTTCCCGACCCACACGTTCAGATGACCGTTGAACACGCGCTCGTCGAGGAGGGCGCTGCGGCTGCGTTCGATCTCGACTCCGTAGAGCTTGAGCCGGCGGTCGAGCAGGACGGTGCCGACCCGGAAACCGAGCCGGAACTCGGTACCGATCTCGTAGCGGACCTCCTCGCCCTCCGTGGCCTCGAACTGGCCCTCGCCGAGCAGCCGGTAGCTCGTGAAGGCCAGCCAGTTGCCCAGCTCGTCGGTCAGTTGCGCGGGCAGCTCCGAGCGCGGGTCGCCGCTGCCGCGGCGCGATGCCTCGAGGATGAAAATCTCGAACTCGATCTGCCGACGGGGGTGATCGAACTCACGCAGCAGGGCGAGCAGATGCTCGATCACGCTGCTGCGGTCCCTCAGCACCAGGGTGTTCGTCGCGCGCTGCAGTTCGATCGTTCCCCGTGGCGACATCTCGCCCTGCATCCACTCGAGGGCGTCGTCCGCCCGCTGATGCTGGAGGGCGAAGGCGTGACGGACCTGCGTCTCGGCTTCCTGCTGCGCGCGACTCGGCTGTGTGTTGCCCGGCTGTGCGTAGGCCGGCTGCAGCGCGCTGGCAGCAGTCAGGAAGACCAGGGCGGCGACCGAGACGGCGCAAACGGTGCGAACCGTCCTCACGGCGCGACCACCAGGACCACGTCAAGACCGGCGCCGGGGCCGCCGCCGGGAAGCTGGTAGACCTGCATCGGTGCGTCGCCCAGGGTCTCCACCAGCGGCGCCATCGCGATGTGAGCAGGCAGCAGCGGTGCGTCGGCCGCGGCATTCTCGGCGGGTGGTGCGGCCGCCGGCCACGAGAGGAGACTCACGCCGAGCGCCGCCGCCGCGGCGCCGGCGGCGATCGCGAGCGCCGCGCCTCTGCGTCGACGCGTGCTGCGCGCCCTGTTCAGTCGCTTCTGCGCGGCCCGGTTGTCGAGTTCCAACCGCACCCGCTGGAGCATCCTGTCGACCTCGCCCGCCTCGAGATCCTCGTCGTCGCCGCGCGCGAAATCGCCGCGGAACAGGAACAGCGGGTCGGTCCTGAGCGCGTCCGCGCGGCAGCGACCGCAGTCTTCGCGGTGACGCAGAGCCTCTGCCCAGGCGTCGTCCACGGCCGCGCCGCCGACTTCGCGACTCCGTTCTGCCCGATCGCGTTCGCGGGCGAGAGCAGCCCAGTCCGGGCACGGAGCGGTCGTGCGCGAGGTCATGCGCGTTCCTTTCTTCCGGATGCGGCGCCGGCCCGTCGGGCGTACTCGGGATAGCGCTTGAGCAGCTCCCCGCGGAGCAGCTTGCGGCTGTTGAACAGGTGGTTTCGGACCGTCGAAGGGCGGATGTCGAGGATGCGGGCGATCTCCTTGCCGGACAGCCCCTCCATCTCGCGCAGCACGAACACGGCGCGCTGCTTCTCGCTGAGCGTGGCCGCGAGCTCCCGGAAGACGGACCGGACCTCGCGGGCGGAGAGCGAGTCGAGCTGGCGTGCGGAGACCTCGTCCCGCTGGTGCTGGTGGTGCAACTGGAAGCCCTGCAGCGACCGGAGGCGGGACGAACGGGAGCGCAGGTGGTCGATCGCCAGGTTCGAGACGATCCGGAAGATCCAGGTGTTCGGGCTGTAGCGGCGGTCGAATCGGCGCCGTGAGTCCCAGATCCGCAGGAAGGCGACCTGTACGATGTCGCGTGCATCCTCCCGGTTGCCCACGAGCCCGGTGGCAAGCTGGACCAGCCGGGTCGTCTTGCGGCGCATCAGCTCGTCGAGCGCGAGATCGTCGTCCCGGCGCATTCCTTCCAGCAGCTCGGCGTCGGATGCCTCGGCCCAGGTCGTCCGACGCTGACGACGGGAGTACGCGATCGACAGACGGCTGCGGGGAGGATCTTCGCGTGGCGGTTCCATGCGGATTGCTTGCGCGGAGCTCATGCTTCGCTGTTGATACGAAGGCCCGGGGCAGAGCGTCCAAGACGCTGCGCCTGCCGATAGTGGAGCACCCTCCGGCGACAGGCCGCGGAATTATACTGGCGTGCGGGTGCGGCCCTGACCGGCTGTCCCTCCTCGGTCGGCAACCTGGCAAGCATGTGGTTCCTCTACCAGCTCGCGTTTGCCGCCGGCCTGGCCGCGGCGGCGCCGGTGCTGCTGGTCCGTCGCGGCCGCCACTACATGACGACCCTGCCGGCCCGGCTGGGTCGTCTGCCGCAGGCTCGGGGCAACCGACCGCTGTGGCTGCATGCCGCATCGGTTGGTGAGGTCGGCGTTGCCGCGACCCTGGCCCGCGCCCTGCCCCCGGACCTCGACCTCGTGGTGACCACCGTCACGCCCACCGGTCAGGCGGCGGCGAAGAACTCGTTCGCGCCGCTGACCGCGAACCGCCGAAGCGTCGTCGTCACCTATCTGCCCTTCGATCTGGGGTTGCTGGTCGGGCGTTTCCTGAGCCGCTACGCGCCGCGGGCGCTGGTCCTGTTCGAGAGCGAGCTCTGGCCCCTGCTGCTGAGAGACTGCGGCCGCCGGTCCGTTCCCGTGGCCGTTCTGAACGCGCGCATCAGCGACCGCAGCTACGGGCGGATGAAGCGGGCGGGCCGGCTCGGCCGGCGGCTCCTGCTCGATCCGCTCGACCGATTGGGCGCTCAGAGCCCGCAGGACGAGCAACGCCTGTTGAGCCTGGGTGCGCTGCCTGGCCGCATCGTCCTGACCGGCAACCTGAAGTTCGACACGCCGGAACCGACGCCGGCGGCCGGTCTGGAGCAGGCCCTACGGGAGCTTGCGGCAGATCGGCCGATCCTGGTTGCCGGCTCGACGATGCCCGGCGAGGAGCCGATCGTCCTCGACGCGCTGGAACGGCTCGACCGCGAGGCGCTGCTGGTCCTCGCGCCGCGCCATCCGGAGCGCTTCGACGAAGTGTGGCGCGAGCTGGACCGGCGATCGCTGCCGGCGCTTCGGCGCAGCCGGATGCCCGCTGCCGGTTCTTCGCCGGCGCCGCCCCGCGTGGTCCTGCTCGATTCCCTGGGCGAGCTCGCGGCGATCTACCGGCTGGCCGCTGCGGCCTTCGTTGGCGGCAGCCTGGTGCCGACGGGCGGCCATAATCCGATCGAAGCCGCGCGTTTCGGCGTTCCGGTCGTCGTCGGTCCCTCGATGCAGAATTTCCGACGCATTGCCCTCGACTTCCAGGCGGCCGACGCCCTGGCCGTGGCGCCCGACGGGCCAGCGCTGACGCATGCCTGGCAGCACCTCCTGGACCGGCCGGATCAGGCGGCGGAGCAGGGCATGCGCGGTCTCGCCCTGGTCGACCGGAACCGCGGCGCCGTCGAGCGGTCGGCGGCTCTCCTCGGCGAAGTGGTGGACCTGGGTTGAGCACGCCGCGGAGTCCGTGGCAGCGGCTCTATGCCTGGGCGCATCGCCGGCGAAGAAGGTACTGGGCAACGCGCGCCGCCGCCCTGGGGCGGCCGACGGTCAGCATCGGCAACCTGCACTGGGGCGGCAGCGGCAAGACACCGACGGCGATCGCCGTCGCGCGGGGTCTGGCCGCCCGCGGCCTGCGCGTGGCGGTTCTGTCCCGCGGCTATCGCCGCCGCGGTCGAGAGCCCCTGCTGGTCAGCCGCGGCGACGGGCTGCTGGCGGCGGTCGACGCGGCCGGCGACGAACCGGCGATGATCTCCGAGCAGGCGCCGGACGCCGTGGTCCTTGTCGGTGCGGACCGCCGCGCCACCGCCGCCCTGGCGCTCGAGCAGGCGCCCGACATCGACATCTTCCTGCTCGACGACGGTTTCTCGCATGTCCGCGTGCGCCGGGACGTCGAGGTCCTGACGTTTCCGGCGGTCGACCCTCTTGCCGGCGGCCTGCTGCTGCCGAGCGGTCGGCTCCGCGAGCCCCTGGAACAGGTGCGTGCAGCGGACGCTGCGGTCCTGACCGGCGCGGCGGAGGACAGCGAACCGCCGGAGCACTTCGAGGACGCCCTCCGCCGCAACGGCTTCCGCGGCCCGGTGTTCCTTTCCACGCTCCACGCGGAGCTTGTCGGCGGTTCGTTGCCCGGCCGGCCGCTGCTGGTCACCGGTGTCGCCCGGCCGGAGCGCGTCGTCGGCACCGCTGCGGCCGCGGGCCTTGCCTGCGTGGACCACCTGCGCTTTGCCGACCATCACGGCTATCCGCGGCGCTCTCTCCGTGCGATCGAAGCCGCCTGCGCCCGTCATCGCTGCGACGCCGTCGTCACAACTTCCAAGGACGCCGTCAAGCTCCGGGGCCGCCTGCCGGAAGAAGCGCCGCCCCTGCTGGAGCTCAGGGTCGAAACGCGGCCGGACCCGGAGTTCCTGCCCTGGCTTGTCGGCAGACTGTCAGCGTGAGCCCGCTGTTGAGCCCGCTGTGCGCACCCTCGGTTCCGAAGCTCCCGTCGTACATGGCGGCGTATCCTGCAGCTTGAGACAGAGCCGCCCCGGGGCGGGAGACTGACGCCATGGACATCGGACGTGCCGTTCGGCGAGTCGACGAAGCGAGGTCCGCGAGGAGTCTTGCGTGATCGGTGACCGCGATCCCGACGCCGCCGTTCGAGCCGCCGCCTTCGCCGAGCTCGAGCGCCTGGTTCGGGTGCACGGGTCGAGGTTGCCGTGGTCGGTGATCGCCCGCGGCTTCCAGTGCGGCGGCGAGAACGTTCGCTTCGCGAACCGCGCCGTCGGCATCTTCAAGCCGAGGCAGATGGATGCGGCGCTCAGCATCAAGACGGTGGTGCCAAGGGCAGGCCGAAGAACCTGGTACCGGGACCAGGTTGGCCAACCGGACCACTGGACCGGGTTGCTCTCCTACGATCTGGCGCTGGGCGGCCGGGAGGACCACACGAACCGGACCCTGGAGAAGGCACGGCGGCGGCACGCTCCGCTGATCTGGTTCCTCGGTGTCGAGGCCGCCGTGTACGAACCTCTCTGGCCGGTCTGGGTGGAGAAGCTGGACTGGTCGGCGGGCCGCGTGCTGCTCGCGGCCGCGGACTGCCTGGAACCGACCAGGAGTTCGGTCGAGGCTGCCCGGGCGGCGATGGACATCCCGGCGAACGAGGTGCGCGAGAGACCGCATGTCCCGGCCGGCGTGAAGCGAAGGAACCACCTCGCCTGGTTCAGCAGCCGCACGAGGTCGGCCTACGGGCATCGTTGCGCGTTCAGCGGCCTGCCGTTGTCAAGGCTGCTGGTGGGTGCTCGCATCCTCCCCGACGCGGAGGGCGGCCCGCCGGAGGTCACCAACGGCATCTGCATGTCGACTCTCCACCACACCGCGTTCGATGCCGACCTGATCGGCGTGGACGCCGGTTGCCGCATCCACGTCGCCAGGTCGGTCAGGGCCGGGCGCGACGGTCCCCTGCTGGACAGCCTGAAAGCACTGGACGGGACGCGGCTGCGTCTGCCGGGCCGTCTTGAGGACCGTCCCGCTCGGGAGTATCTCGACTGGCGCTTCAGGCGCTTTCTCGAGACCGCAGACTGACGGTCGCGCTGTTCGCGCCCTGGGCCGGTTCCGCGCGGTCACCCGCCCGCTCGCGGTGCGACACGCACTTCTGCCACGGACTGCTAGTGCTTCAGGCGAACGAGCGGCCGCCGATCACCGTCCAGATGATCCAGAGGATGGCGCCCGGACAGACGAAGCGGAGCAGGACGCCCCGCCAGAGGACGTACCAGCGACTGACGTCACCGTGGCCTTCCGCAAGTTCGGCCTTCGACTCGCGGCTGCTCAGGAACCAGCCGATGAAGATGGCCGTGAACAGGCCCCCGAGCGGCAGGATCCAGTTCGACACGGTGTAGTCCATCGTGCCGAAGAAGCCCTCCGCGCGTTCGCCGAACGGAGCGAAGGAAGAGAGCGCGCCGCTGGCGCCGAGCGACAGGGCGGAGAGGATGCCGAAGGCGAAGATGACGCCGCCGGTCACGAGGCAGGCGCGGAGCCGGCTGAAGCCGCGCCGGTCGATCAGATAGGAGGCGACCGTCTCGAGCAGGGAGATCGTGGAGGTCAGCGCGGCGAAGCCGACGAGCAGGTAGAACAGCGGCGCCAGGACCACGCCCAGCGGCATCTCGTAGAACATCCGGGGCAGGGTGGTGAAGAGGATCGTGGCGCTCTTGCCGAAGGTCGACGCACGGTCGGCGGCGTCGACGCTGAAGATGATCGAGAACATGACGACGCAGGCCATGATCGCGATCAGGGTGTCGAGCAGGCAGATGGTGACGGCGCTTCTCGGGATCGACTGCCGCGAGGACATGTACGAGCCGTAGGTCACCATCGCGCCCATGCCGACGGAGAGCGTGAAGAAGGCGTGCCCCACCGCTTCGAGCAGACCGTCCGCCGTGATCGGGCCGACGTGGAACAGGAACCGCATCGCTTCGCCGAAGCCGGGGCTCCAGAACGAGTTGAGCACCAGCAGCAGCAGGATCGCTCCGAGCACCGGCATCAGCGTCTTGGTCGCTCGTTCGATGCCGTCGTGGACGCCGAGGGCGACGACGCCGATCGTGATCAGCATGAACAGCGCATGGAAGCCGATCTGGAGCGGGCCGTTGGCGAGGAAGCCGCCGAAGCTCTCGCCCAGCGTCTGTCCATCGAGGTCCATGCCGCGGGCGGACCAGACCAGACACTGGCCGAAGTAGTAGACCGTCCAGCCGGCGATCAGCGCGTAGTACGAGAGCAGGATGAAGCTGCCGGTAACGCCGAGCGCTCCGACTGCTCCCCACGCGCGGCCGCCGGGCGAGTCCTTCGCGGCTCCGAGAAAGGCGCCGACCGGGCTCTGCCGGGTGCGTCGACCGACGACCAGCTCGGCCATCATGATCGGCAGGCCGATCAGGCCGATCGCGACCAGATAGACGAGGACGAAGGAGCCCCCGTCGTTGGCGTACGTGATGTACGGGAACTTCCAGATGTTGCCGAGCCCGATCGCCGAGCCGACCGCCGCAAAGATGAACCCGAGCCGACCGAACCGCCCGCGTGCCCTTGAGTCGTCTGCCACGCCTGTCCTCCCGATTGGGGCATTCCCGCAACAGCGGCAGACGACCGGAACCCCGGCGCCCGCCGCCAGATGGCCCGCCAAGCGTAGCGGAGTCCGTCAGCCGCTCCATCGATCGGCAGGAGCGCCTCGCAGGGAGCCCGCTCCGAATCCGCCTGGCAAGCTCGGCTTCGTTCGCGCGGGCCGCCGTTGCGTCCCGATGGGTGGCTGTCCAGTCCGAAGTGGCCGTGGACGACCGAGAGCCTGGCGAGTGACTCCCTGAGCGCCGCGACGCTGCTGCTGTGTTCTGCGGAGCATCTCCATGTCTGCGCCCTTCCGTCCCGACGGGGAGCTCGCCGAGCGACTAAGAGCTGAACAGGCAGTTCCTCATTGCGTATGGACACCCACGGGACAGATCTTCCGGCTCGGCAGCAGACCGCCGCCGGGCCGCTCAGCCACTGCGACGATCCGGCAGCCGTCAGCTTCGTACTGCCGCCACTGCTCGACAAAGGCTGCACGTTCCCTGGAACCGTAGGGCAAGGCACGCAGATGTGACGTCCCGTCGATCAGGCCGCCAAGGTACGCTTCGGCTACTCTCTCGTGCAGGTCGTCCATGGTCAGAGGGAAGCCCTCGATACGAAAGTCGTCCCATTGCAGCTTCCCGTGAGGACGCGCGACGGCGAGCATCCCCAGCCGAAACATGGTGCGTGCTCTCAGAACGTCGTCTGCAGACCATTCACCCAGGATAGCGATCCGGTCGCCCACCTCTGGCGGACTTTCGGAGGGAACGGTCGGGCCTGTCTCGAATACCCAACAGAAAACCCGGCCCCGTGCCACCAGTCGCTTGACCGGAACCAGGACGTGGCCGATGGGCGTCGAGCGAGCGTGCAAGGGCGCCACGTCGGACAGCACAAGCAGCATGCCGGGATTGCCGTTGCCGTAGAACCCGGGAATCGCCTCGGCGACTGTCGCCGTCGCCGCAACGCCGGACAGCAGCAGGACGGAGATGAAGCGTCCGTCCTGTTCCGTCTCGACGAATCCCGGAGAGATCGTGCGGGGAGCTCCGGGCGGGCATTCTCGGGCCGAAGCGCCTCCCGCGGCACCTGCGCGCGAACCGTGCCGAATCTGCCACTCCAGGGCCCTGCGGAGCCGTTCGTGTGGCCCCGAGACACTAACCGATCCGTCCCGCGCCAGGACCCGTGAAGCAGCGATCCACTCGTAGCCCCACTCCTTGTCGGGCGTCCCCAAGGACGATGGTTGGCTGTGGACCGGCGCGACGCACAAGGCCGCGAACACGGCACACCTGAGTGAAGGCGTGGTCTTCGTGATCCTTCGCACCCTTCCTTCTTCCGACCTGCTCCTGCGAAGGCGTCGGCAGGCTATCGCAAGAACACCGTCTTGGAGTCGCCCCGTCTGCTACGGAACTCGGTGAGGCGAGCCGGCGGGCAGGTCGAGATCGAGAAGGCGGCGCATGTCGGCTCCCCGAACATCCTCGGATTCGGCCAGCGCCCGCCGAGAGAGCCCGCGCCGGCGCATTGCGGTGTACCGGGCCAGTCGCGCCGCCGTCTGCGCCGGCACGGAAACGACCTCGTGCTGACCGGAATGCCGGCTCGGAACCGGAATGTCGTCCTGAGCCCGGACATAGGCGCCCAACGCGACGACCAGAGCATCCACGGCCAGCGCCAGGGCCTCTTCCCGGGTCTCTGCGCCGGTCAGCGCCTCGGGAACGTCCGGAAAGGACACGACATAGCCGACCGAGCCCTCCTCCGGAGTCAGAAGACAGGGATACGAGTAGTTCAGCTTTCACCTCCTTCAGATGTCGTTCATGTCCACGTCAAGCTGCTTCAGCATGCTCCTGAGAAGGCCCTTCCCGATATCGCCATGCTTGACCACCGTTCGCCGATCGCCGACGTAGAGCATTCCATGACTGCCCCTGCCGCGAGCCTTCTCGAACCGGCAGTCCTGCCGCGTGAGCCTCGTCGTGGCGCCGGACCCGTGTGACCAACCCGGCTCAGTTCACGCGAACCGCCTGATAGACGCGGACAGCCCGTCGCGCCTTCCGGGTCGGTTCCTCTCAGTTCCAGATCTACTAGATGGAAGTGCGTATCGCATCGGTCGTCTTCTTCAGGCGCTTGAGCACGGTCTTCCGGCGTGTCTTGTAGCCCGGTGTGCCGTGGTCCGCCACGTAGGCGTCCCAGGCAGGAGTGCCTTGACCGACGTACGTCCGCAGGTCGACCCGGTTGGCCGCTTGTGCCGCGATAGCAAGACCTCGGCCGCCGTTCCCAGCCGTTCTCGCTGCGATGCGCTGCTTCGCCAGACCTCTACCCAGACGGCGGCGTCGCCGGGGAGGTCGTAGCGTGCCAGATCGACCAGAATCTCAAGCACTGGCTGTTTGCCGGCCTCCTCGGGCTGGTGAATCTGCGCCCGTACACTGTGGGTGCCGATCTGTTTCCTTCCGCTCGAGTTCAACCTCCGAATCATTGACTGTCGCCCTCTGCCTGAGCGTCCACCGGCTTCACCTCAACGATGAGATCTCTGTGATCGAATCCGCTGATACCGATCTGGAAGCCCCGGGAACGAGGGCGGAAACGAAGGACGTTGGCCGCTGCCACATGCGCCTCGCATTCCGACGACTGGATCCGAAGGCTCGTTTCGGCCGCTTCGTCATGGTGCAAGGAGAAGTCCGGGTTGCCGTTTCGTGCTCCTTGCTCGAACAACCGGAACGCCTTGGCAGATCCGCCACGGGCCACGTCGTACGCGAACCGCAATTCCCACGTTCTGTCGGCAAGCCGGTCGCTCGAAGCGGCCGAAGCGCGTGCGCTGAATCCGCCTTGTGATCGAGTGATGTCGACAGGAGGCGGCGCCGACTTGATGTCGGGAACCGTGGACGGCCGAAGCCGCCCGGGTCCCCGCTGTCTCTTCCCTCCGCCCTGGCGGTCGGGCTCGGCCGGAAACAGATCTGCCAAGGCGTCGTACTGCGGCTTCTGTTCCCGTTCCACCAGGCGTTGGAGCAGCAGTTCCGGGGCTCGCCGCAAGGCCTGAACGCGCTGGTAACCACCGCTCCAGCGCTCCTTGAGCCGCTTGGCATGGGGGTTCCATGAGGTGTGCGCGGGCCCCTCGGCATCTCGCAGAAGGCGCCCGAGGTCGGTGTCGCCGTCAACGGTAACGAGGGCGCAGGCCTTGAACC
This sequence comes from Thermoanaerobaculia bacterium, assembly GCA_965116145.1. Taxonomy (GTDB): domain Bacteria; phylum Acidobacteriota; class Thermoanaerobaculia; order Multivoradales; family Multivoraceae; genus Multivorans. The sequence continues at coordinate 1,989,610 of OZ220482.1, read as the reverse complement.
GCTGCAGCGCGTTCATTCGTGGTATGCGAAGGTGGCCGCGCACAAAGTACGTGCTCCCTTCGCTCATATCGTCGGCTTTTTCCAGGAAGACGTTGAAGCCTGCCTCGCGCCGCGGGCCGCCCCTTGCGGCGACTTGCATCGTGAACCGAAACGTCAGTGGATCGCCCCGTTCAAAGCGGTTTCGAAGGACGGTCACGTCAAGTGCGTCGATACGTTCCTTCTGTTTCGTGATCGGGAAGTCGATTCGAGTCGGCTCGGGGCTCCGGGCGGCCCACTTGGCGAGCCGGATGACCCTCCTCGTTGATTCCGGCGTTTCGGCGAACTCCGACTCCGCCGTTGCGCGGGCCGCTTCCTCCTCGATGGATGCGGCATTGATCTTCGAGGTGTGGCCGTCGGGGTGCGCGATCTCCACCACAAGGTCGCCCCGGACGATCGGCAGGAAGTACTGAGTGATGACGGCGGCGGCGATGTGCTCTGCCTTGAGATCGTCCGCGGGATGCGGAATGACGACGGACAGTCCGGGTTCATCGGTTCGTTCGAGGCGGAAGTCCCTGCGGAACTGCTCGGTGAACGCGGTCTCGGAAGCGTTGCCCGCAATCGGCAGTGGCAGCCAGGTCTCGTCGCCGGCGTCCGCGTCAACGGCGAAGAAACCGTAGGGCGGGTACTTCCCATCCTTGGTCGTGTGGGTGCGGAGCATCGCCATGCCCATCAGCAGGCTCTCGGATTCTCCGCGGCGGCGGGTGAGGCCGAAGTAGGCGTTCACTCTGGACACGTCCGGGAAGACCCACTTCCCCAAGCCCCACGAACCGGCCTCGTCGCCGCTTTTCGTGGAGATGCCGACACTCCGGAAGAACCCCCAGAAGTCGTTGCCGCGTTCGTTCACTCCGTTGGCGCACGGGTTGCCCCGCAGACCGGTCGTTCCGAAGTCCTCGATCACCAGGTGGCGCATGGGTTGTCTGAGGAGCTCCCACGCCGCAAAGACAGCCTCTGTTTCCTTCTGGTCGTCGCCGTCGTTGCTCGTGGGCGATGTTCGAGCATCCGCCAGTGCTTCGAGATGTGGTTCAAGCCCCCTCAGCCAGGACTTTGCCGCTCCGGGAGGAAGAATGTTCCGTTCTCCGCTGAAGGCGAAGCGCAGCCGAACTACTTCGTCGCCGTGGCGGGCGTCGAGCGAGTTCTGAATGGACTCTCGGACCAGTCGCTCGGCCATGCCGGCGGTCGCAGTGAAGAACTCGCCCTGTACCGGATTCTGGTTGACCTGGGACGGCGCCATCCGCGGAAAGCGCCAGCGCGGGGGCGTTGGGGGCATACGTCCTGTCCTGTGTTCACCGGACGGGTTTCCGAGATCCGCCTTGTCTGTGCCGTAACTCTCTGCGGTGACTTCAGCGGCCTGCGCAGGTGCGCCAAGGCAGTTGCGGAGCGGTCAAGGCCGCGAGTCTACCGCGTCCACGCTGTCGTGGAAGTCCGCCGTGACTGACCTTTGCGATTCCACCACCCGGGTCAGCCACTCGAATTCGTAGGCGTCGAGTTCCGGTGTTCGGGGTCTGGTCTCGCCTTCGGCGAAGGGGTAGCCGGACATTGCCTCGAAGGGGAGGGGGAGGTTGCTCTCTGCCTTCCAGGTGTTGCGGTCGGCGTCCTTGTCCCAGCCGAAGCTCTCGAGGAACACGGTTCGGGTGTGGCCGGGTGGGGGCGGCGGCAGGTCGCGGGCGTCGAACAGGACCTTGATCTCGTCGCCCGGGCCGATGACGACCTGGCGGTCGTCGATCGCCTGGAGCAGGCCGCGGACGTCGCCGAAGCGGGTGTAGCGGCCGGGGAAGGGCAACCACGGGGACTCCTTGCCGGTACGCTGGTAGTCGAACAGGTGGGGGCCGTTGGGCGCGGGCCGGGTCGGCGTCGAGAATCCCCGGTAGGCGAGGTCGGCGTTTGCCGCTTCCAGCCGCGCCCGGACGATGACGTCTCCGCCGTTTTCGCGTCCCAGGTCTGTGCTCCATGCCACTCTGTCCCAGTGCAGCCAGCGGGTGGTGACGATCCGTAGCCGGCTGGCGCCCGGGGGCAGGGGCGGCGTGTCGACGACCATCGTCTTCGTCTTGCCGGGCGGAAAGCCCATCGGATCGAGCAGGGTCTGCCAGCCGTCGTGCGTTTCGACTTCGAGCCGGGTCATCACCATCTCGAGCCGGCCGTGCTCCACGGCCTGGGAGATGGCGAGATTCAGGCTGGCGTCCGCCGGGAAGACCCAGCCGTCGAGCCACAGCCGGACGGGCGCCGCGGGCGCCTCGCCGAGGTCGAAAGTGAAGGTCCAGGGCTGGGCGGCGTGGCCCTGGAAGGGCGAGCGCCGGTAGCCGTCGGCGTAGACCTCGTCGCGGCGGCGGACCCGGTCCGTCACGTCGCGTCCGCGCCCGTCGACGGCCCGGACCACGGGGCGGACGCCGGCGCTGGCGACGACCTCGTCGGGCGGGCGTCCGATGTGTCCCTGGCCGGGCACAATGCGGAGATTGCTCGCGACCTCCACGTCCCTGCGGTGGTCGACCACCCACAGCCGCACGCGGTCGATGTAGGCGGCCTCCCACAGTTCCTCGGTGATCCGCAGGTCGTAGAAGCCGTCGCGGGGTCGGGCGCCGTCGACCCGCACCAGCTCGTCCGGGTCGTAGCCGTTCCAAACCCCGTCGGCGAGCGGCATGCCGAGCGGCGCGCCCCACAGCAGGTCGGTGACGAAGACGATCTTCTCGCCGTCCCAGGTGTAGAGGAAGGGACAACTGCCCTTGAGCACCTGTTCTTCGACGATCGTCTGGTCGCTGCCGGGGTTCAGGCGGTTCTGCGGCACGCCGTTGGCCCAGACGACGCGGATCAGGTCCGGGCGGCGCCGGTTGCCGAGGCCGATGTGGGTGATCGGCCGGTCGACCTCGAAGTACTGGACTGCCAGGCCGGACTTCACTTCGATCGAGGTTCCGCGCCCGAAGACGTTGTTCTTCTGGTTGCCCAGGTCGAGGCCCACCAGCCGGACCCGCAGCCAGTTGTTCTCGGAGCCGTCAAGGTTCTCCATCCGATAGAGGCCGCTGCTGCCGGCCGCGACCAGGTCCTGGTCGCCGTCGCCGTCGAGGTCGTCTGCGCGCACCGCGGTCAGGCCGGCGTCCGGCGGCAGCCCGTTGATTCGGGCGAGCCGGAACTCGAGCGCCGCGGAGCCCGAGGCCGAGGTCTGGGTCAGCACCCGGAGTTCGCCGCCGGCCGCGAAGGCGAGGTCCCGCCGGCCGTCGTTGTCCGCATCGAGCAGGGCGAGGTCGGTCGCATCGGCGGGCAGCGCCGCCGACCGCGCGGTCAGGGGAAGGGGCCTGGCTGCTCCGTCGTCGTCCATCTTCAGGATGACGGACGAGTCGCCGGCGAGCACGAGCTCGGGCCTGCCGTCGCCGTCGAGGTCGGCGGTCCGGACCACCCGCACCGGCGATTGCGTGCCGAGCCCGGTGCCTGCAGGCGCCCGGCCGCGCAGTCTGCCCAGCAGGTTGCCCAGCGGACCGCGGGCGGGCGCCTCCGGGACACGCTCCGCGAATCGCCCCTGCCGCAGGTTGTCGAGCCACAGCACGCCGTCGTCGTGTGCGAGCAGCAGGTCGGTGTCGCCGTCGCGGTCCACATCGGTGGCCTGAATGTGGTGGATGGCGCGGGCCTCCGGTTCCAGTGCGGGCAACGCCTGGCGGCCGAGGGCTTCGAGAGGCCCTTCGAACACTCCCTCTCCAGACACGTTCCGCAGCAGATCGGGCGGGCCGCCTGCCGGCGCCACGGCCAGATCGAGGTCGCCGTCGCTGTCGAAGTCGATCAGGTCGGCCGCGGTTGCGGCCGCCGGCTCCGCGAGGAACCGACCGGTGGCGTCGGCGAACTGCGGCGTGGTGTCGACCTGCCAGATCGCCAGCGGGTTGCCGACAGCTATCAGGTCGAGCCTCCGGTCGTTGTCCGCATCGCCGACCACCAGGGCGCGGGCGCCGGTTTCGGGGGCGCCGACCGGCGCCGCCTGGCCGGCCGCGGCGCGGCGCAGCTCCAGGCGGTAGGCGGGACTGCCCGAACCGCTCGTGTCGCCGTCCTGCGCCGCCCACGCGATGTCGGGCCGGTCGTCGCCGTCGAAGTCCGCCACTTCGAGCGCCCACCCGGCGCCCGGCGCACTGTCGATCCGGGACGCCCGGAAGCGAACCGGCAGCGCGTCTCCGAAGTCCTCGTTCGGAGGTTCGTCCTCGAAACGGTCCACCGGTATGCCCCGGATGTTCGTGTAGACCTCGGCCAGGCTGCTGTGCCAGCCCGGAGTGGCGAGCAGGACGTTCCGCAGTCTGGGCGCGTAGGCGCGCGCTCGCTCGAGGTCGTCCGCCTCGAGCGCGTCGAGCACCTCCCCGATGACTCGCTCGGCGACCGGCTGCGCCTGCCAGAGCAGTTCCCGGATCCTCAGGTAGTCGTCGCTCGCCCGCGCCCGATTGCCGTCCTCGAGCGCGGCGGCGCCGCTCAGCAGCAGCACGACCAGGTTGTCGGGCCGCAAGGTGCGCAGGCGGTCGACGGCGTCGCGAAGATCGGCCGCGGCGTCCGGGCCGCTCATGATCTCGGCGTGGCGGAAGAGGGCGTACTGCACTTCCGGGTCGTCGGGGGCGGCCCGCGCCGCCCGGCGGTAGTCCACCAGGGCCTCTTCGTTGCTGCCGGCGCCTCCGCGCAGAACGTCGGCGCGGATCAGCCGCAGGTCGCCTCGGTCGCCGCCCAGTTCCAGGGCGCGGTCGATCGCTGCCAGCGCGTCCTCCGGCCGGTCCTGGCGCAGGAGCGCGACCGCCAGGTTCGCATGGGCCAAGGGCGCGTCCGGCAGGCGTTCGATCAGCCGACGAAAGGTCGCCTCGGCTTGGGCGGCGTCCTCGTTCTCGAGCTGGGCGTAGCCCAGGTTCCGAAGCGCCGCCTGCTCGGCGGTCGGGGGCGCGGCCGTCGCGGAGAGCGGGACCAGAACGCCGACGACGGCCGCGAGAAGGAGTTCACGACGACCCTGCGCCGAAGAACCTGCTGCGCTGCGTTCCATGGCTCCGTCTCCCTAGTTGTCGATCTCGGGCGCGGCGTTCCGCGCGACCGTGGCGATGGCGTCCAGCTTCTCGCCGATCTCGGGATCGATCTCGGCCTCCGGCACATGATCGGCCAGTTCGAAGAAACTCGTCTTGTTCATCAGGTTCGGTAGCTCCAGTCTGTCGAACCAGGACTGAAAGAGCGGCCTCAGGAACTCGTCGCTTACCTTGAGGTCATGGCTCCACGGCGACCCCTTGCCCAACGTGACAAGCGCCGCGCCGACCTCCTCGATTGCCTCCCGCATGGCATTCTGCCGCCTGCCGACCGCGGCCGGCGCGAAGAGCGGCAGGGCCTGTTCGGCGGTTGCGGATACGCCGGCATACGCTTCCAGCGTCGCTTCCGTGCACAGGTAGTTCTCGATCTCCCGCCGTTTCCAGGTCAGGCGCGGCAGGTCCGCGGCCCCGTCCGGCACGCCGCCCTCCAGCCGGTCGAAGAGGGCGATGCCCTCGAGGGTCGGGCGTGCTTCCCGGAGAGCGTAGAAGTGGTGCGCAGCGTCCGTCGGCCGGTTCCCGACGTAGTGCACGAAGGGCCGTTCCAGAGCTCGAACCGCGTCCTCCTTGCCCAGCCGCCGCGCGAACGCCCGCAGGATTGCCAGATCGGTCGAGCCCTCCAGGTAGAGAACCCAGCCCGTCTGCTCGGCCTGAACGTACTGATCGAATCCGATCTCGGCCAGTGCCTTGCGCACCTGACTCCCTCTGTCGGCGAGTCGGTGCGGCTTGCCGATGAAGGCGATCACCAGGTCCTTTCCGGCGGCCTCGTTCAGGAGCACTTCCGAGTGGCTTGCCGCGATGATCTGGCTGCCGCTGTCCCGGGCGACCTCGATGATGACATCGTAGATCTGCCGCTGCCGGAGGATCTCGAGATGAGCGTCCGGTTCGTCGAGCAGGATGACCGCGCCGGGGTTGGCGTACATGTAGGCCAGAATCAGGAGAGTCTGCTGCAGTCCCCGCCCGCTCGAGGAGAGATCGAGAGCGGCGCCGTGCTCGCGGTACGCCATGCTGATCTCTCCCCTCGCCTCCAGGTAGCGAGGCTTCTCGAGTTCGACGCCGAAGAGCTTCTCCATCCGCTTCACCAGCGACTCCCATTTGTCGGGGTGCCCGTCCGCGACGTTGAAGCACAGATTGCGCAGAACCTCGGCCGTGCGCCCGTCGCCGATGCGTACGTTGACGGCGCCCTGGTCCAGCCGCGTTTCGGTGGCGGCGAGTCCGGACATGGGAGGAAGAAACGCCATCCGGACGAGACCCGCCTCGTCCGGGATCGGCATCCTGGTCGGCGACCTCCCGTCGGCGCGCCGCAGGGGGCGGCAGTAGAACGACTCCTGGTTGGCGTAGTCGAACTCCAGACCGCAGGTCCAGGCCTTGTCCGCGCTGACCCCCTGGACGACGAGGTCGATCCGCACGTTGTCGGTACGCTGCCTGCCGTCGACTTTCTGGACCTGCCGCGTGTGGAGACGTCGCCAGAGGTGGGCGGCGCTCGGATGGGGAATGGAGAACAGGTCCTTCCGGTTGACCGTCACGCCTGGCCGCTTCTCCGGCGCGCTCCTGCCGGCGTACTTCTCGTTCCAGCGCTGCAGTCCGATGTCCCACAGGGCAAGGGCCTGAATGGCCGTTGTCTTTCCCGAGTTGTTGGGGCCGATGAACACGACCGGGTTCCCGAGCTCGATCTCGACATCCTCGAAGCGCTTGAAGTTGCGGACGGTGAGCCTGGTCAGCATCGGGTGCTTCCTCGAACCGCCGGCCGCGGATCGGACGCCTGATCCGCCTGGCGGCCCGCGGTGAACGTACGTGTCGCACCGCGAGCGGTCAGGCGTCCGTCCGCCAAGGCGCGGTGAGGAGCATATCGGCGGCCATGCGACCGAAGAGCAGCGCAGCGTCTGCCGCGGGCTGTCATGAGCTTGCGCCGTGGAACGCGGCGCCGCAGGTTCTCCGGCGCGGAGTCGTCGTGAGGTCTACGGCGTGCAGACGTCGGGGAAGGCGGTCACGTCGGCGAGGGCCCGGGCGGGGGTTCCGGCGGTGTGGGTGTACTGCTTGACCGTTCCGTTCATGGTGTCCCGGACCTGAAGGTCGAAGCCGACGTCGGTCGCCGAGGCGGCGAAGACCCAGTGATGACCGTTGCTGGTGCAGGCGTCGAGGACCTTCACCAGCAGTTCCCAGTTCGCCTCCGAGAAGAACCAGAACAGACCCGAATCGTCGGCTCGGGGCGGGGCGACGCTTCCCTTGCCGGTCTCTCCCTCGCGATTCGTCCAGTCCACGGACACCTCGTACCGGCCGTCCTGCAGGCACAGAGTGCCGGCCGCCGGTGTGCAACTGCCGGACACCGCCGCCGCCGGCACGGTCACCGCCGGAAGCAGCGCAGCGACCGCGCCGTCTGCAGCGACCGGATCACCTCCGGCCGGCGGCGCGGGCGCCGATATCCCCGCTGCCGAAGCCGAGCCGGTGCAGGCGCCCGGGAACGCCGCGACATCGGTGATCGCCGAACTGTGCTTGCCGGGTTCGTTCCGGTACTCCTTCATCGCGCCGGTCACCGTGTCCGTCACCTGGATGCTGTAGCCCAGGGTCGTCGCCGAGGCGCCGAACACCCAGATGTGACCGTTCAGCGAGCAGCCGTCCAGCACCTTCAGCAGCAGCTCCCAGTTCGCCTCCGAGAAGAACCAGAACAGACCCGAGTCGTCCGTCCCTTCGTGCACCACCTTGCCCGCCTTCTGCGCTTCGCCGTCCGCGGTCCACCACTCGACGGCGACCGAGAACCGCGACTCCCGCAGGCAACGCGTGTCGCCGTCCACCGCACAGGACCCCGCCGGATCCCCGGCTTCGACCAGCACCTTGCGGGACACCGTCGACGTGCCGCCCTGGCCGCTGACCGTCAGCGACACCGTGTAGAAGCCGGGCGCCGACCAGGTGTGCCGCGGACTGCGGCCGCTCGACCCCGCGGCGCCGTCGCCGAAGCTCCACGTCCGCGCCGCGACGGTTCCCGTGCTGGTGTCGGTGAAGGACACCGAGGCGCCGGTGCGCGCCCGGCAGAGGCCGTCGGCACAGCTCGCGCTCAGCGTGAACGCAGCCTTCGGACGGGGGCCGCCAGGACCGCTGTCGCCGTCATCGCCGCCGTCGTCATCACTGTCGCCATCCGAACCGCCGTCGTCGCCATCGTCTCCGCTCGATCCGCCGCCGCTGCCTGGGCCATCGCCGCCGCTACCGCCGCCCGAGCCGCCGCCGGCGCCACCGCCACTACCGCTGCCACCCGAGCCACCGCCCGAGTTGCCGCCGCCAGCACCGCCGCCCGAGCCGCCGCTACCACCGCCGGCACCGCCGCTCTGCGCCGTCGGCGTTGCGGTCACTTCGTCCGATTCCGGTCCGTTGCCGGCGCCGCTCCTGGCGCGGATCAGGAAGCGGTACGCGGAGCCGTTCTCCAGATTCGTCACCGTGTGGCTGGTCGTCGCCGCGCCCGAGCCCGCGATACCGGACCACGAGCCCAGGCTCTCGCCCACCTTGCCGTGGCGCACCTGCCAGCCCGTGATGTTCGCGTCGTTGGGGTCCGTCCACCGCAGCACCACCCGGGCGTTGCCCGCCGTCGCGATCAGACCCGTCGGCTTCGCCGGCCTCGTCGGGTTCTGCGGCGCCGACGGCGTTGCCGTCACTTCGTCCGATGCCGGGCTGGCGCCGGCGCTGCTCCTGGCGCGGATCAGGAAGCGGTACGCGGAGCCGTTCTGCAGGTTCGTCACCGTGTGACTCGTCGTCGCCGCGCTCGAACCCGCGATCCCGGACCATGAACCCAGGCTCCCATCCACCTTGCCGTGGCGCACCTGCCAGCCGGTGATGCTCGCGTCGTCGGGGTCCGTCCACCGCAGCACCACCCGGGCGTTGCCGGCAGACGCTCTCAGCCCCGTCGGCTTCGCCGGCCTCCTCGTCGGGTTCGCAGGCGCCGTCGGCGTTGCCGTCACCCAGTCCGTGGCGGCGCCGTCGCCGGCCGTGTTCACCGCGCGCACCTTGAAGCTGTACTCCGAATCGTTCTGCAGGTTCGTCACCGTGTAGCTCGTCGTGCCGGCGCCGGCGCCGTCGATGGCGGTCCAGACGGAGCTTCCCCTCGCACCCGTCTTGCCGTGGCGCACCTTGTAGCCGGTGATGCTCGCGTTGCCCGGGTCGGTCCAGCGCAGCGTCACCTGCGCGTTGCCCGCCGTTGCCCGCAGACCCGTCGGCTGAGCGGGTGTGGTCGGGCTGCCGCCGCCGTTGCTGCCGCCGTCGTCGTCCCTGATCGTCAGGGTGATCCTGCCGACGGCCCAGCCCTCCTTGTAGGTGCCGAGTCTGATCGTCTCGTCCGACTCGCTCCGGGTATCGCCGAGGATGTGGAGGGTCCTCGTGCCCTGGGTCTCGCCCTCGCCGATGTAGACTCTGTAGTCTTGGTGCGGCCAGCACCAGTCGGTGTCCGCCGGGTCCAGAGGCGGGTCGCACTCGTTGGCCGCCTTGCCGGACCAGGTGGCTGAGCCTTCATTCGCGTCGGCCGTCAGGGCGACGAAGAAGTTCGCGGGCGCCGGTTCGCTGAGGGTGGCGGTGATGGTGACGGCCGACGACCCGGAGTCGCCCTCGGTGATCGTCGTCGACGGGGACGCCGACAGCGTGACCTTCTTCGGACCGTAGTCCTTGACCGCGACGGTGACCGTGGTGGAGGTCGTGCCCGCCGCGGCGGTGCCGTCGCGGCCCGTCCAGCTCCAGGTGACAGTATGCGCGCCCACCCCGAGATTGGCGCAGGGACTGAGATTGACGCGGCGACCCTTGGTGATGCCGGCGGGGGCCTGGGTGATCTCGACGCCGAAACTCGAGTCGGCGAGCACCGAGTGCGCGGACACGGCCGTCTCGCCGTTGCGCGCTTCAAGATAGGTGACCGTTCCATCCGGCGTGCTCTGCGAGACCGAAAGCAGGTTGAAGCACACCAGGGGCGTCGCCCCGGCGCTGGCGACCGTGACGGTGCTGTCTGCACCCGAGATCAGCGTCGGTGTCGTCGCCCTGGGCGTGGCGAAGACCCAGCCCTGATTGTTCCGGACAGCTGCCGCCAGGACGTTGACATTCCTGTCCACGAGTTGGATGTTGATGGCGTACCGCTGTCCGTTGGTCGCCGGGAGGTCCGCTGATCCGCGGCCTATCGTGTAGTACGAGTAGTTGTACTTGTTATCCGTGGCGGGGAAGACCCAGGGGCCGCCGCCTGTTCCAACGAAGTACTGGACCCGCCACCAGGTATGGCCCGATGAGTGTCTGTCGCCGCTGTACTTCCACTGGATGTGGATGACGCTGTCGCCTCCGGTGGCCGTCAGGGTGATGCTGTCCTGGGCTTGGGCGGCCCGGGGCTGCAGGGCCGCGGCGGCCAGGGCCAGGATCAGGACGGCGGTGACCGCCGGGTTCAGTCCGCGTCCGGCTCTCCGGAGGGCGCGCACCGGCTCAGCCCCGCGCCCTGACTTCATGGGGGGGGGGGGGGGGGAGGGTACAGTCAAGGCCGCACTTGCGAACGGCGCGCTGCCGGCGTCTTCGCGACAGCCACTCATCTTCGTCATGAGTCATCCTTCCGTCCCGAACTGTCTGCCGTCGCACGGCCGAGTCGAATGATGCGGCGCATCTTACCAGCAGTTCCTCCGCGGCACTGACAGGAAACAGCCTGGAGCGACCGTCGCCGTGACCGCCAAACGCCTGTATCTGATCGACGGCTACTCGACGATCTTCCGTGCCTTCTACGCGATCCGTGCGCTCTCGACGTCGAAGGGAGAGCCGACGAACGCGATCTACGGTTTCATCAACATGCTGCGCAAGCTGCTGCGCGAGGAGAATCCGCCGTTGCTCGGCATCGCCCTCGATGTCGGACGGACGACGATCCGCACCGAGGCCTACGCCGAGTACAAGGCGAACCGGGCGCCGATGCCGGACGACCTGAGAGCGCAGATGCCGGCCATCCGGCGGGCGATCGAGGCCTTCCGCATCCCGATCCTCGAGCTCGAGCGCTACGAAGCGGACGACGTCATCGGCACCCTCGGGCGAAGGGCGGAGGATGCGGGATACGAGGTCACCATCGTCAGCGCCGACAAGGACCTGTTCCAGCTCGTCTCCGACCGCGTCTCGCTGCTCCACACCGGCCGCGAGAAGACCTACGATCCGGCGCTGGTCGAGCAGGACTTCGGCGTGCCTCCGGTACAGGTGGCCGATGTGCTCGCCCTGGTCGGCGACAAGGTGGACAACGTGCCGGGCGTCCCCGGAATAGGCCAGAAGGGCGCGCAGTCGCTGATCCGTGAGTACGGCAGCCTCCAGGCGTTGCTGGACGCCGCACCCGGGCTCAAGCGCAAGGCCTACCGCGAAGGACTGACGGAACACGCGGACCAGGCCCTGCTGTCCAGGGAGCTGGTGACGATCCACACGGATCTCGAGGTGCCGTTCGATGCCGAGGCGCTCGAGATGGAATCGCCGGACTTCGAGGCGCTGGCGGAGCTGTGCCGCGAGTTCGAGTTCTGGAGCCTGCTCAAGGAGCTCGAAGGCGAGAGCGGCGGCCCGGAGGTCGAGCCGGCAATCCTGCTGCAGGCTGTTTCGGAGTTCGAAGACGCGGCGGCGCAGATCGGGCAAGGGGTGGCGGTCGGGGTCGTGCACCGTCGCGGCGGCGCACCGGCCGGGTTCTCGTTCGCGGCGGTGGACGAGAGCGCCGACGGAGGGGGCATCGAGGTCGGGCGGACCCGCTTCGCCGGCTTCGAGACGCCCGGTCTGCGCGAGGCGGTGGCCGCGACGCTGCGGGCCTGGCTCGCCGATCCCGATATCGAGCTGATCGGCCACGACCTGAAGGAGGTGGTCCGTCTGTGTCCGCACCGGGACGCCCGGCCGGTGGTGGCGGCGCGGCTGGTCGACACGATGCTGATGGCCTACCTGCTGCGTTCGGCGGTGCGCAGCTTCGGCCTGGCGGAGGTCGCGCTCGACCGCTTGCAGTACAGCGTCTCGACGCCGGCGGACGCAGGTCTGGACCCGGCGGCTTCGGCGGCGCCGTCGCCGGCCCTCGGAGGCGACGCCGGCCTGCGCCTCTACGCGGCCGAGCAGGCGGTGCTGCCCGCGCTCATCCTCGCCGCTCTCGCCGGGCAGTGGCAGGAGTCGGCGGGCGCCCGCGCGGTCTACGAGAGGATCGAGGCGCCGTTGCTGCCGGTGCTCGCGGCCATGGAGGAGGAGGGCATCGAGCTCGACCGGGACGTACTGGCCGAGATGTCGCGGCGCCTCGAGCTCGACAGCGGAGATCTGGCGGAGGAGATCTTCGATCTCGCCGGAGAGAGGTTCAACATCCAGTCGCCGTCCCAGCTCGGCGCCGTCCTGTTCGAGAAGCTGGGACTGCCGGTGCTCGGCCGCACCCGCAAGACGAAGAAGTACGCAACCGGCGCGGAGGTTCTCGAGCAACTTGCGCAGCGCGGCCATGACCTGCCGGCCAGGGTCCTCCAGTATCGGGAGCTCACCAAGCTCAGGTCGACCTACGTCGACGCGCTGCCGCACGTGATCGCGGCCGACGGCCGTCTCCACACCCGCTACCACCAGGCGGTGGCGGCGACCGGCCGGTTGTCCTCGCACGACCCGAACCTCCAGAACATCCCCATCCGCACGGAGATCGGGCGCGCAGTGCGCCGAGCCTTCCGCGCCCGCGGCGGCTACCGGCTCCTGGTCGCCGACTACAGCCAGATCGAGCTCCGGGTGCTCGCGCACATCTCGGACGACGACGCACTGATCGACATCTTCCGGCACGGCGGCGACATCCACCGGTCGACCGCGGCCACCGTGTTCGGCGTGGCGCCGGCCCTGGTCACCGACGATCAGCGGCGCGCCGCAAAGACGATCAATTTCGGCATCATCTACGGCATGAGCGCCTTCGGCCTGGCGCGCGCACTGGGCATCGCGCGCGGCGAGGCGCAGGCCTTCATCGAGGCCTACTTCAACCGCTTCCCGGGCGTGCGGACCTACACCGAGCAGACCGTCGCCGAGGCCGAGGAGACGCTCCAGGTCCAGACCCTGTACGGCCGCGTCCGGTACCTGCCCGACCTCGGGAGCCGCAACCGCGCGGTGCGGGAGAACGCCCGCCGGATGGCCGTCAACGCCCGCATCCAGGGCACGGCCGCCGATCTGCTGAAGCTCGCGATGATCGCCGTCGACCGCCGCCTGCGGTTGGAGCTCGAAGACGCGCGGCTGCTGCTGACCGTTCACGACGAACTTGTGCTCGAGGCCCCGGCCGCGGACATCGACTCGCTTGCCTCCCTCGTCAGGGAAGAGATGGAGGGCGTCGCCGACCTCGGTGTGCCTCTCGTTGTCGATATCGGCTCCGGCGCCGACTGGTACGAGGCGAAGGCGTAGTAGAGCCGGCACGAAGGAGAACGTCGCGCTGCAGCGAACGGATCCGCGGCCGCAGCAGGAGACCGAGGAGCAACGCGGGCCAGTCCGGCCCGGTCAGTGCCGCGGCGGCCGGGGCCGGCCGCGGCGTCGGACCTATGGCGGCCGCAGCACCCGCCGTCGGTCTCCCTCCCGCCGGGTCAGACGCTGCCGGTCCGTGTACTCCAGCAGCGGGATCGCCCACTTGCGGGTCAGTCCGAAGCGGTCCTTGAAGTCGGCGACGGTGAACGTGTCCCAGCCGGTCGCCTGCAGGTCGGCCTGGAGGCGCTCCAGGGAGACGGCGGCGACGAGCAGGCCGCCGGGAAGCCGGACGATCTGGCCGCGGTCGACGAGGTACCGGAGCACACCGTCGAACAGTTGCGGCTTGGCGTTCAGGGTGCGGCAGAGGTCCTCGGGTGAGTTCGGGGTCAGGCCCTGGCGCTCGAAGCCCTGGACGATGTCCCGGGCGAGCTTCGACTCGGCTCCGGTCAGTTCGCTGGTGCGGTCGGGCAGGGTCGCGAGGTCGCCCTCGATCGCGATCGCTTCGTTGCTGCTGCCGCGGCTCGCCCAGTCCAGGTAGGCGGGCGCCAGGTCGGCGGCGCGGGTGTCGAGCAGCCGCCGGACGAGCTCGGCCTTCGGCATGCCGCGGGACAGGCGATCGGCGGCGAAGTGCGCCTCGACCAGGCGGCGGGCGCGGCGGACCACGCCGCGGACTTCGGCCCCGATGACGTAGCGTCGGGGGGCTGCCTTGAGCAGATGGCCCTCGCGTTCGGCGCCGTTCAGAAGGTCCTCTGCATCGGCGGGGGCCACGCCCAGCCGCAGTCCGAGTTCGCCGACCGCGAGCCCGGCCTCTCGGCCGTCGGCGGCCCACTGGATGGCCGCCGTCTGCCGGTCGCTGGCGGCGAGCGCCCGGAGGGCGTTTCCGAGACTCTGCCTCCGGGGGCGTCTCCAGGCCGGGTCGAGCACCTCGCCGCCTCCGAGCGTGGTCTGGGGCGAGGGCCTGCGGATGACGAAGCGGTCGCCCCGGATCGTCACCAGCGGCTCGTCCAGCCGGATCTCCGCCAGCGCCTCGTCTCCCGGCGCCAGACGTTCGCTGTCGAGCGCACGCAGCTTGCCGATGCGTTGCGCGGCGTTGACGTGGACTCGCACGGCACAGCTTCCCTGAAGCGGTTCCGGAGCGTCGGCAAGCAGCCGGCAGCGGACGAGCAGCGAGTTCGTGGCGCGGTAGACGCCGGGCGCGGCCAGCTCGTGGCCGCGGGCGACCTGTTCGAGGTCGACGCCGACGAGCTGAACCGAAGTCCGCTCGCCGGCCTCCGCCTGCTGCCGGCGGTCGCCGTGGACCTCGATGCTGCGTACCCGGGCCGGGCGGTCCGCGGGCAGGACGGCAAGTTCGTCGCCGACGCTGACCGTTCCCCGGGCGAGCGTTCCGGTGACCAGCACTCCGAGGCCGCGCAGGTGGAAGGCGCGGTCGATCGGCAGCCGCGCGGGCAGGCGGCGCTGGCGGTCGATCGGACTGGCCGATCGGGCGAGGTCGAGCAGGGCGGCGCGAAGCCGCCCGAGGCCCTCCCCGGTCCGGGCCGACACCGGCAGGATCGGCGCGCCGGCGAACGGAGTTTCCGCGAGCGTCTCCTCGAGTTCCAGCGCGGCCAGCTCCGCGAGATCGGCGGGCACGAGGTCTGTCTTGGAGAGGACGGCGAGGCCGGCCGGAATCCGGAGCAGGGAGCAGATCGCGAGGTGTTCCCGGGTCTGGGGCATGACGCCTTCGTCGGCGGCGACGACCATCATCATCATCTGGATACCGCCGAGCCCGGCGAGCGCGTTGTGGACGAACCTCTCGTGTCCGGGCACATCGACGAAGCCGATCTGCCAGCCGTCCTCGATCGTCGAAGCGAAGCCGAGGTCGATCGTTATGCCGCGCTGCTTCTCCTCTTCCCAGCGGTCGCAGTCGACTCCGGTCAGGGCCTCGACCAGCCGCGTCTTGCCGTGGTCGACGTGGCCGGCCGTGCCGACGACGAAACGGCTGGCGGCGGTTGCGCTCACGAGCGCCGCTCGGGATCGATGCCGTAGGCCTGGAGCTTGCGATACAGATGGCGGCGGTCGATTCCGAGGTCACGGGCGGCCTGGGAGACGTTGCCGCCGGCGGCGGCGAGCCGGCGCTCGATGTACAGACGCTCGAAGGTCTCCCTGGCGTCCCTGAGCGAGGCGTACTCGCGTTCGACCGCCGCCGCTTCGCTGCCGCGAACGCGTGGCGGCAGGTCCGCTTCCGTGACCACGTCGCCCGGGGCCATGATCATCAGCCGCTCGCTCAGGTTGCGGAGTTCGCGCACGTTCCCCGGCCACGAGTAGGAGGCCAGCCGCCTGAGCGCCCGAGCTTCGACCGTCTTGGGTCGGCGCCCGGCTTCGGCGGCAAAGCGCTCCAGGAAGTGATCGATCAGGGCCGGGAGATCCTCTCGTCGATCGCGCAGCGGCGGCACGTGCAGCGGGATGACGGCGAGGCGGAAATAGAGATCCTCGCGAAACCGGCCGGCGGGGAGCTCGTCCTCCTCCAGGTTCTTGTTGGTCGCCGCCAGCACCCGCACGTCGACGTCGATCGGTTCGGAACCTCCCACTCGTTCGAACCGTTGCTCCTCGAGCACCCGCAGCACCTTGGCCTGCGTGTTCAGCGACATGTCGGCGATCTCGTCCAGAAACAGCGTGCCGCCATCTGCCTGTTCGAAGCGGC
Source organism: Thermoanaerobaculia bacterium (assembly GCA_965116145.1). GTDB lineage: Bacteria > Acidobacteriota > Thermoanaerobaculia > Multivoradales > Multivoraceae > Multivorans. The sequence continues at coordinate 1,973,461 of OZ220482.1, read as the reverse complement.
CGCGGCGGTTCTCCGAGGCCCCGGTGAACGCGCCCCTGACGTGGCCGAAGAGCTCGCTCTCGATCAGCTCCTCCGGAATCGCGGCGCAGTTCACCTCGACGAAGGCGCGGCTGCTGCGGCGGGAGAGGCCATGGATGCGGCGTGCGACCAGTTCCTTGCCGGTGCCGTTCTCGCCGGTGATCAGGATGCGGCTTTCGGCGTTGGCCGCCAGCCTCAGCTCGTTCTTCAGCCGCCGCATCGGCGGGGAGTCGCCGATGAGGCGCCGCTCCGGCTCGAGACGGTTCGACAGCTCCTGCACCTGGCGTTCCAGGCGGTTGCGTTCCAGCGCGTTCCTCACCGACACGACGACGCGGTTGAGCGCCAGCGGTTTCTCCAGGAAGTCGTGCGCGCCGATCCGCATCGACCTGACCGCCGTGTCGATGTTGCCGTGACCGGAGATGACGATCACCGGCGTGTGGAAGTCGTCCCTCCGCAGTTCTTCCAGGAGCTCCAGGCCGTCACCGTCGGGCAGCCAGATGTCGAGCAGCACGAGGTCGAACTCGTCGCTTCCCATCAGCGCCTGTCCGCTGACCGCGTCCGCCGCGGTGGTCACCGCGTGACCCTCGTCCTCGAGGATCCCCCGCAGCGTCTGACGGATGCCGGCCTCGTCGTCGACGATCAGGATGCGCGCCCTGCTCATCTTCCGCCGGCCGGCCTGCGACTGCCGTCGACCTGCTGCGACTCGGTCTGCGGCAGCACGATGGTGAAGGTCGTGCCCCGAGGGGCGTGGTCCTCGACCCGGATGGAACCGTTGTGATCGCTGACGATGCGCTGGACGATGGCGAGGCCCAGCCCCGAACCTCGTCCCTTGGTCGAGAAGTACGGCAGGAAGAGCTTCTCACGGGCCCCCTTGGGTACGCCCGAGCCGGTGTCCGTCACGGCGAGGTCGACCACGCCGTTGCGGCGGCCGGCCCGAACGGTGACCTGGCCGGGCGGGTCGGTGGCGGCGATGGCGTTGTCGAGCAGGTTGACGAGAGCCGACCGCATCTGATCGGCGTCGAACCGGGCGTGGAGACCGTTCTCGCCGGTCTCGATGCGCCCCTCGACGTCGACTCCGGGCTTCACCTCGCGGTAGAGATCGACCGTTTCGTCGATGAGCCTTGCCACATCGACATCACGCGGCTGTGGCCGCCGCATGCGGGCGTAGCGGGCGAACTGGTCCACGAGGTTCTGCATGTTCCCCACTTCGCGGACGACGATCTGCGCTCCCTCCTCGACCGCCGCTCCGAGGCCTGCGTCGTTGCTTCGAGCCTTCCGTTGAAGCCGTTCCGCCGCCAGCCTGATCGGAGTCAGCGGGTTCTTGATCTCGTGCGCGATCCGCCGTGCGGCCTCGGTCCAGGTCGCCGTCTTCTGCGCATCGAGCAGCGCGGTGAGATCCTCGATCACGATGACGTGGCCGAGCAGCTCGAAGCCGCCTCTGCCGTCCGGAGCGCGCAGCGGGCTCGTCTTGACCTCAAGTGTCCGCCAATCGTCCTTGCTGCCGAGACTGACTTCGCGGCGGGCCGGCGCCGCTGCCGAACGCCGCGGGACGCTCGCTTCGGGCAGGTCGGCGAACACGGCCTCGATTCCGCGCTCGGGGAGCAGTTCGCTCAGGGCTTCGGGCGGAGCGCCGGCGAGCGAGACGTGGTCCGGCAGACCGAGCATCTCCAGCGCGGCCCGGTTGCAGGTCAGGATGCGTCCGTCGCGGTCGAGCGAGAGCACGCCGGCCGGTCCGCTCTCGAGCACGGCCTCGATGCGGGCGCGTTCGGCGTCCAGGCGCCGGTTCGTTGCCACCAGGTCGCGGTTCGACTCCTGAAGCGCGTCGGTCATCCGGTTGAACGAATCGACCAGGACCTGCACTTCGTCGTCCGCGGCCGCCTCGACCCGGTGCCCCAGGTCGCCGCCGGCGATCCTCCGGGTGCCGTCCGCCAGCGCCTCGATCGGGCCGGTCACGCGGTTTGCGAGGTAGAGGCCGACCCAGCACGAGACGAGCAGAATGCACAGGGTCACCGTCAGGAACAGGAGCCAGTATGCGGCCCTGATCTCGTCGCGCTGTGCATGCAGTTGCCGCCGGGACTGGTAGGCGGCGATCAGCGCCTCCGTGTTGCCGGCGAGCTCGGCGTCGAGCAGTCTGCCGGCAACGACCACTGTCGCCTCGGCGCCGTCCTCCCTTGCGGCCGCGGCGAGGATCAGCCTCTCCTCGCTGCCCGCGACTTCGCCGATGGCCCGGGCGGCCCCGGTGCGGACTGCTTCGAGCAGCATGCCGCGGGTGGGTTCGGGTACTTCGGAAAGGGCCTGCGAGTTGACCGTGGCGTGAAGAAAGGCCGTGTCCCGGTAGACCGCCAGGTAGTCGAGGTCGGCTTCGGAAAGGGCCTCGCCGAGTGCCCCCAGCAGCTGGCCGCGTCCGCGCGCGCTCTCCGGATCCAGGTTCGCGGTGCGTTCCAGGAAGCGCCTGGCGTCGCGCAGGAGCTCGTCCTGTCGGGTCGAGGTCAGGGCCTGGGAGACCTGATTCGCGGGCTCCAGCAGATCGTCGATGTCGGTGCGGAACATGCGGTCGATCGAGCCCTGAAGCAGTTCCGTGGCGTAGGCGAACAGGACGATTCCGGGAATCAGCGACAGACCGACGTAGGTGAGGATGAGCTTGGTGCGGAACTTGGCGCCCAGACGCTGGCGGCGCCGCTCGATCCACAGCTTGGTCAGGTTGCGGACGAGCACGAAGGCGACGATCAGGATCAGCACCACGTTCAGGTTGCGCAGGGCGAACAGCAGGATGCTGTTGTTCAGCGCCGTGGGATCGATCTCGCGGCCGCGCTGGAGCGCGTAGTAGCCGGCCGTCGGCACCGCGAGGGCGAGAGCGAGGAGCCAGACCAGGAACCGGTTGGTCTTGATGAGCTCCCGCACGGGCGGGTTGCGCATGGTCGAGCGCACGGTCACCTTGCCTCTCCGCTCCCGGCCCGACGCCGGATGGGTCCGGTGTGCGCCCAGGCGGTGTGGACCCGGTCCGGGATCAGACCGAGGCGGGTCCGGGTTCGCAGCTCGGCGCGCACCCGCACGATCAACGGCCCGGGTTCCTCGTTTTCGAGCTCGACGGCCGACAACCCGTCGAATGAGGTCAACGCCTGTTCCAGGTCCTCCGGTGAGGTCACGACGCGGCTGGCGTAGAGCTCGCCGTCGCGCTTGAAGCTGACCCGGTAGTCCCGGGTCAGGGCGTTGTACATCGCTACAACCTGCAGGCGCGTGGCGGCGACGGTCCGGTCGAACCAGTTCCGTCTGGCCCGCCGGACCTCGATGTCGTAGGTGAAGCCGGTCGGCAGCCCGCTCTCGATCTTTTCCCACGTGCGTTCGTCGAGCGCGTGGTCCAGCCGGAAACTGACCAGAACCACCGGACCCTCGCGCACCGCCGCGAGCCCGACGATGGCGGCAGCGGCGTACCGGCCGGCCGCTTCACGCGGAGGCTGGGCTGCAAGTGCGCCGCAGCCCAGAACGCTCGACAGGCCGAGTGCGCAGATCAGCCGTCCCGCCCGCGGGACTCTCATGGCGCGACCCTAGCAGTCCGTGGCGCGTCGTACCGAGATGCGGTCAGACGCTCGTCCGGCTGCGTTGCTCTTCGGGGCCGGGCGCGCCTCCGCTCCGCCGGTGAACTGCGGCGGCTACGCCGGCGGGCCGGCGGGGTCGGAGAGCCAGGCTGGCGGCCGATCGCCGCCGAAGGGCGAGTCGGCATGCGTGGGCAGGCGGCTGCCCCGCATCCAGGTCCAGCAGTCCGGGTTGGCTGCCAGCGCCTGCAGCAACTCGTAGTGGAGCTGGTGTCCGCCCCGAAGAACCTCGAAGTGGCCCCAGATCGGTGCGCCGAGGAGAGTGAAGTCGCCCACCGCGTCGAGCGCCTTGTGGCGGACCGGCTCGTCCGGGAAGCGCAGTGCCGTGTTCACCGCTCCCTGATCGTCGAACACGATGCAGTTGTCGACCGATCCGCCCAGGCCCAGCCCGGCGCGCTGCATCTGCTCCACGTCCCCTTGCCGACAGAACGTCCGCGCCGGCGCCAGACCGTGCTCGAAGCTCTTCGCGTCGATGTCGATCTGCAGCCGCTGCCGGCCCACGGCGCAGGCCGCGAATTCGATCGTGTAGTCGAGGCGCAGACCGGGAAAGGGCGAGGCGCGCAGCCACTTGTCGCCGCGCTCGATCTCGAGCGCCGAGGTGATGGCGAGAATCCGTCGTTCCGCGTTCTGGGGCCGCGTTCCTGCCGCCTGCAGCAGCAGCACGTAGGGCCTCGCCGACCCGTCGAGGATCGGCACTTCGGGGCCGTCGAGTTCGACCACCAGATTGTCGATACCGAGGATGTAGGCGGCGGCCAGCAGATGCTCGACGGTAGATACGGTGACATCGTCGCGGCCGAGGGTGGTGGCGAGCTCCAGGGAGCTGACGCTGCCGAGGCTGGCCGCAATCTCCACGTTGCCGGCATCCGAACGGCGGAAGCGGATGCCCGTCCCCGCCGGCGCCGGCAGGATTCGCAGGTTCGTCTCTCTGCCGGTGTGGATTCCGACACCGGAAATCGCCGTCGGCCGCCGGATCGTCTGCTGGCGAAACAGGCGGTCAGCCGTGGCGCTGGGCGGTCGACCGCAGCTCCTGCCGGTTCCGTTGACGTGCGTTGTCGTGGACACCGACCGACGATTCAGCATGGATCGTGCCAGCCTGTCGAAGGCCTTCGGCCTGCTGGCAGGCCCTTGTTCCTGTTGGGTTTGTGTCGGTTCCGAGGAACTTGTGGCAACCCGGGGTGTGGCATCCGTGTCACATTCTGTGGCGTACCAGCCGCATCGCACCCGTCCGCCTCGGGAGTAGACTCGCCCTGCGGCCTTCGTCTGGCCGCGGTTTTTTCCTGATCGAACCTGCGGAGCTCACCGGGAAGATGCACCTGACGCTGGAGATCGACACGGATGGCCAGGCGCAGCAAACAGAAGCAGCGGTCGTTTGCGGGGAGCCATGCCCTGGCGGTGAACCGGAAGGCGCACCGGGAGGTTCGCGTCCTCGAGCGGTTCGAAGCGGGCATCGAGCTCCTGGGCACTGAAGTCAAGTCGATCCGCAACGGCAAGATTCAGCTTCGCGACAGCCATGTCGGCTTTCGCGACCACGAGGCCTGGTTGCTGGACGCCCACATCTCGGCCTACAGCCACGGCAACCGGGAGAACCACGATCTGGAACGGCCCAGGCGGCTTCTTCTCAACCGGCGGGAAATCGACCGGCTGTTCGGGCGCACCCGCGACAAGGGCCTGACCGTGGTGCCGCTGGCGGTTTACCTGAAGGGCAACCGGATCAAGGTGGAACTGGCCCTGGCCGAAGGCAGGAAGCTGCACGACAAGCGCGACCGGGAGCGGCAGCGGACGCTTGATCGGGAGGCTGGCGAGGTGTTCCGCGGCCGTCGCCGGATGCGCTCGGAACCCTCGGAGAACACGCCGTGACGGGAAAGAAGATCATCGTTCGCGGCGCCCGCGAACACAACCTGAAGAACCTCACGGTAGAGATCCCGCGCGACCGCCTGGTCGTCGTCACCGGCGTCTCGGGCTCGGGCAAGTCCTCCCTGGCGTTCGACACGCTGTTCGCCGAGGGGCAACGCCGCTACGTGGAGTCCCTGTCGGCCTACGCCCGCCAGTTCCTTCACCAGGTCGAGAAGCCCGATGTCGATTCCATCGAGGGACTGTCGCCGGCGATTTCGATCGAGCAGAAGTCGGTGTCCCGGAACCCGCGGTCGACGGTGGGGACGGTGACCGAGATCCAGGACTATCTGCGGCTGTTGTATGCCTCGGTGGGGGTGCCCCACTGTCCGGGCTGCGGCAAGGTGATCCGGCCGCAGACCGTGCAGCAGATGGTCGATCGGGTGGCCGGCCTGCCGGAGGGCGCCCGCCTGCTGCTGCTCGCGCCGTACGTGCGGGGCAAGAAGGGCGAGTACCGGCGGCAGCTCGAGCAGATGGTGCGCGAGGGATTTCTGCGCGCCCGGATCGACGGCGAACTGTGCGAGCTCTCGGCCGAGCTGCCGACCCTGGACAAGAACCGGAAGCACACGATCGAGATCGTGGTCGACCGGCTCGTCGTGCGGCCCGGCATCGAGCAGCGGCTCGCGGCTTCCGTCGAGACCGCGCTCGACGTCGGGCGGGGGCTGGTCGTCGTGGCGCCCGAGGGGCTGCCTGAGGAGACGATGTCGCAGCACTACGCCTGCGCCGACTGCGGTTCCAGTCTGGCCGAGATCTCGCCTCGGCTGTTCTCGTTCAACAGCCCCTACGGCGCGTGTCCTGAGTGCGGCGGTCTGGGCTCATCGATGGCGGTCGACGAGCAGCGCATCCTGGACGATCCGCGGCGATCGATCGAGTCCGGCGTGCTCCGTCCCTTTCCGACGAGCTCTTCTTCGTGGCGGCTCAGGATGCTCAGGACAGTCGCCGCGGAGCTCGGGTTCGACCTGTCGACGCCGTGGTGCGAGCTGGCCGAGGAGGCGCAGCAGATTGTGCTCCACGGCTCGGGCAGCCGCGAGATGGCGTTCCGGATCAAGGGCAGGAGGTCGTCCTACCAGTGGCGCGGGCGCTACGAGGGCGTGGTGCCGATGCTCACCCGGCGCCATGCCGAGACCGAGTCCCCGGCCGTGCGCGCGGAGATCGAGAAGTACATGTCGGTGAGCGTCTGCGGTTCCTGCTCGGGCCGGCGGCTTCGTCCCGAGGCGCTGGCGGTGACGGTGAACGGCCGTTCCATCGACCAACTGACCTCGGCGCCGATCGGCGACCTCCGGCGGGTGATCGCAGACCTGGGGCTGAGCGCCAAGGAACGGCAGATCGCCGGCAAGATCCTGCAGGAAGTGGAGGACCGACTGGCCTTTCTGGAGGATGTGGGGCTCGGCTACCTGCACCTCGATCGGGGATCGGGGACACTCTCCGGCGGCGAGAGCCAGCGGATTCGGCTCGCGACGCAGATCGGCAGCAAGCTCCAGGGCGTGCTCTACGTGCTGGACGAACCTTCGATCGGCCTGCACCAGCGGGACAACGCGAAGCTGCTCCGTACCCTCAAGGGAATGCGCGACCTCGGCAACTCGGTGCTGCTGGTGGAGCACGACGAGGAAACGATCCGCGAGGCCGACTGGATCGTCGACCTGGGTCCCCGAGCCGGCGTGCATGGCGGCGAGGTGGTGGCGGAAGGCCCGATCGAGACGGTCGAGCAGGCGCCGCGCTCGTTGACCGGCGCCTACCTTCGGGGCGAAGCGGAGGTGCCGCTGCCGGCGGCCCGGCGGCCCGGCAACGGCAGCTCGCTGGGCATCCGGGGCGCGCGCCAGAACAACCTCGCCGATCTCGACGTGGAGGTGCCTCTCGGCTGCTTCGTTCTGGTGACCGGGGTCTCCGGCTCGGGCAAGAGCAGTCTGGTCAACGAGGTGCTGTACAAGGCTCTGGCCCGGCACTTCTACCGCGCCGTCGATGCGGCCGGCGACCACGATCGGATCGACGGCCTGGAGCACCTGGACAAGGTGATCGCGATCGATCAGAGCCCCATCGGCCGCACCCCGCGCTCCAATCCGGCAACGTACACCAACGTGTTCACGCCGATCCGCGGCCTGATGGCGAAGACTCCCGAGGCGCGCGCCCGCGGCTACAAGCCTGGCCGTTTCAGCTTCAACGTCAAGGGCGGTCGCTGCGAGGCCTGCGCCGGCGACGGCCAGAACAAGATCGAGATGCACTTCCTGCCCGACATCTACGTCACCTGCGACGTCTGCGGCGGCCTGCGCTACGACCGCGAGACCCTGCAGGTCCGCTACAAGGACAGGAACATCGCCGACATCCTGGCCATGAGCGTCGAGACGGCGCGCGAGTTCTTCGCCAGCATTCCGGCCATCGACCGCATCCTCTCGACCCTGGACGAAGTCGGGCTCGGCTACATCCGCCTCGGGCAGCCCGCGACCACGCTCTCGGGCGGCGAGGCGCAGCGGGTCAAGCTGGCTACCGAGCTGTCGAAGCGGGCGACCGGCCGGAGTCTGTATCTTCTCGACGAGCCGACCACCGGTCTCCACTTCGACGATGTCCGGCGTCTGGTCGGTCTGCTGCAACGTCTCGTGGACCGCGGCAACACGGTGCTGGTGGTGGAACACAACCTCGACGTGATCAAGAACGCGGACTGGATCATCGATCTCGGCCCGGAGGGCGGTGCGGCCGGCGGCCGGCTGGTGGCGGCCGGAACGCCGGAACAGGTGGCGGCCTCGCCGGAGAGCCACACCGGGGCGTTCCTGCGCCAGGTGCTGGCAGCGCCGACCCCGGCGCGAAGGGCGAGCTGAGGGGAAGTCGAGCGTGGTCGCCCGCAGGCCGTCCGCCGACCTCGCCGGCCGCCGGCAGCGGCTGCAGCTCGAGACCCTCTACGACCTCGTCGTCGCGCTGCATTCCCACGAGTCCGAACGGGGTCTGCTGGACGATCTCCTGCAGCGGCTCTGCGCCGTCGTCGACCCGGCGGCGGCCGCGGCCGTCACCCGCGATCGGATCGGGGGCGCACGGTCGGTGTCGACGGTCGGCTTCGGCGGCAGCTCTCCGCCTGCCGAGACCCTGCTTGCCGGCCCGTTGTGGGACGACCTGCTCGCCCGGAACGACGTTCTGGCGCGAAGCCGCGGCTCCCTGGCGGGTCGCGAGTTCCACGCCCTGCTCGCCGCGCCGCTTGTGTCCCGGGATGCCGTGCTGGGCTTTGTCGCGATACTGGACAAGGAGGTGCGCGGCCAGGACGAACGGGGCTTCAGCGACGGCGACCGGCGGTTCCTGCGTTCCGTCGCCGCGCTCGCCGGCGTCGCCCTGGATGGCCTGCGCCAGGTGGAGAGGCTGGTCGTATCGCGTGAACGGCTGGCCGAGGAGAACAAGCTGCTCAAGGAGCGCCTCGACGATCTCGCGGAGGTCGGCGGCCGGCGGATCGTGGCCCATGCGCCGGCGATGCGCCGCATTCTGGAGGTGATCGACCGGGTCGCGCCGCGCAACGTGAGCGTCCTGCTGCGAGGTGAGAGCGGCACCGGCAAGGAGCTCATGGCGGCCTTCCTGCACCAGCGGTCGGAGCGGTCCGGTCCCCTGGTTGCCGTCAACTGTGCTGCGCTGCCGGAAAGCCTGCTCGAGAGCGAGCTGTTCGGCATCGAGGGCGGTGTCGCCACCGGGGTGCGGGCGCGTCTTGGCCGCTTCGAGCTCGCCGCGGGCGGCACCCTGTTCCTGGACGAGGTGGCCGACCTTGACGTCGCCCTGCAGGTCAAGCTCCTGCGCGCCCTCCAGGAACGGGAGATCGTGCGGGTCGGCGGCCAGCGGGCGATCGCCGTCGACACGCGCGTCGTTGCCGCAACCCACCAGCCGCTGGAACGGCTGGTCGAGGAGGGCCGCTTCCGCGAGGATCTCTACTACCGGCTGAAGGGGATCAGCGTGGAGCTGCCGCCGCTGCGGGAGCGGCGTCGGGACATCCCGCACCTGATCCGCCACTTCGCCGAGCGATTCTGTGCCCGCGAGTCGATCGAGCTGACCCAGTTCGACCGGACCGCCCTGAACCTGCTGCTGGCCCACGACTACCCGGGAAACGTGCGCGAACTGCAGAACATCGTCGAGGGCGCGGCCTCCCTGGCGGACGGTGTCGTCGACGGCAGCCTGATCCAGTCGCTGATGGGAGGAGCGGTCGGTCTTCAGAGCCCGGAACCGCTGGATCTCGAGACGGTAAAGCGCCGTCACGTGCGCCGGGTCATCGGGATGACGGGGGGCAACAAGAGCGCCGCCGCCAGGCTGCTCGGTGTCCACCGGCGCACGTTGACGCGCGGCGGCTACTGATCCGGCCGGACCCGCGGCGTCGGGACAAAATGGCTCATTACGCGACAATGTGCCCCTGATGTTGGAAAAGGTGGGCACAAGGTCCTGCTGTCGAGATTGAGACCGTTATCGAGCCGTCTTGGTGAGACAAAATGCCCCGTTGATGACTGGTCGCCGGTCAGGGCACGGCGAACGCGGTTGCTCGCCAGGATCCCCATGAAACCTGGGCTTTCCGCCCGGCTGGCCCGGTTGCATGCCGGACTGGCAAGGCGCTTGCTGTTTCCCTGCGGCGTCATCAACGGGGGAGGTCGACGTGATGGTAGGATCGCCGTTCAGTTTCCTGGGCCGTGGAGGCGTCGCCGCGCAGGTCTTGCGGCCGGAGAGCGTGTCGGGTGTCCTGTCCTGGGCTCTCGGTTCTGTCTCCGCCGGTCTGCTCTGGTCTTCCGTGGTGGTTGGCAGTTTCGTGTGGTTTCTGCTGAACGACCGGATTCATCCTGCGGTGATCTACTGCCTCAAGCTCTTCCTTGTAGCCTGAGAGGATCGCTGCAATCAGCATGGAAGGATAGCCGGCCGCTTCTTCCCCGATGTCCGAGCTCGGAGTTCTCGAAGAGACCCGCCTGACGTTCCGGCTTGGGCCGGATATGGAGCTGGATGTGCGGGCCTGCGCCTGCGAGATGGCCCAGTCCATCGGCATGAGCACCGACAAGGTCGAGGAAGTGGGGATGGCGGTGGTGGAGGCGTGCATCAACGCGATCGAGCACAGCCGTGCCGCCGACGGCCAGCTTCACCTCGCGCTTGCGGTGCTGGGGTCTGCCGAGGCTGAGGCGCCGCAGGCGCTTCGCCTCACGATTCGGGACCACGGCGTCGGCTTCGATCGTTCGAAACTGGCGACGCCCAGGATCGAGGACAACCTCAAGGCGATCCGGAAGCGCGGCTGGGGACTGAAGATCATCGAAGGGCTGATGGACGAGGTGAGCGTGCTCTCGGGCGAGGGCGGCACCTCCGTCGTGATGTCGAAGGTAGTCTGACGCTCTGCCGAGCGAGGAAGTCTGGTGGCAGCCATGACCGAAGTACTCAGATTGAAGGTGGAACGCCGCGACGGCCTGGCGGTGATCTATACCGACGGCTACATCAACAACCAGGGCGGTGAGGAGATCGCAGAGGCAGCGTATGTTCTGCTGGACGACGGCTACCGGACCCTGCTGCTGAACCTCGCCGGCACGAAGATCGTGAACTCGATCGGCATCTCCATCCTGATCGAGATCATCGAGAGGATGATCGAGGTGGAGGGCCGGTTGTCCTTCTGCAATCTCACCCCGACCATCGAGAAGACCTTCCGTATCATGGGTCTGTCGCAGTACTCCAGCATCTTCCCGGACGAACAGTCGGCGGTGATCGAGCTTCGGACCGAGGCTTCGTGACCTCGGCGGCCGCCGGTTCGGCCCGGGGGTCCGTGTCGACATCGACGGCCGGCGCCGGGCTGGACCTCGAGCTCTGGCGGCTGGCGGCGTCAGCGGACATCGCTGCCTGGGAGAGCGGCGCCGCCCAGACGCGGCTGGTAAGGCACTGGTGTCGGGCCGTCGGTCTGGACGGCGCCCAGATCTACCGGCGCGACGGCGGCCCGATCGCGTCGTGGGGAGCGCTTGGCAGGCGTGAACGCAGTCTCGGGCACGACCTGGTCCTCTGTTGCGCCGGTGACGGCGCCGGCGGGACCCTCGAGGGCGCGGCCGCCGACACCGCCCTGGCCGGGGTGCTGGCCATCGGCTTGCGCCTGCGGGAGCTGGCGGACGAACTGAAGGATCGGAAGTTCCAGGACAACTACAACGTCGTGACTCTTCAGGCGGTCTACGACGTGGGACTGGCGATCGCCTCGACCCTCAACCTGGACGAACTGACCGAGGAGATCCTGCTGCGAGCGGTGTCCCTGCTGGACGCGCGGCGGGGCGCGTTCTATCTGCGGGACGCCGAGGGCCGTCTCGCTCTTGCCGGCACCATCGGCGGCGGCGCCCGCGAGGTGATCGAGGCGTCGGCAGCCGGGATGCCGGACGACGCGGATTCGGGCCACAAGGACGCCGATCCGAGCGCAGCGGCGGCGGGCGTCATCCCGGCCGCGGAACACTCGCTCGCGGTTCCAGTCGAAGGCGACGGCGGCCGCGGCAGTGTCGGCCTGCTGGTGGTCGCCGACAAGGAGAGCCGGACGGGAGTGGGTCCCTTCGCCGCGTCCGACCATCGGGCGCTGTCGCTGTTCGCCAACCAGGCTGCCATTGCACTGACCAACGCGAAGCTCCACCAGCAGGCGCTCGAGAAGGAACGCCTGGAGCGGGAAGTGGAGCTTGCGGCCGAGATCCAGCGCAACATCCTGCCCGCCGAGATGCCGAACGCGGGCTGCTTCGAGACGGTGGGCTGGAGTCGCCCTTCGCGCCAGGTCGGCGGCGACTACTACGGTTCGCTTCGGTTCGCCGGGGCGCGTCGCGGTCTCGTGGTCGCCGATGTCACCGGCAAGGGCATGCCGGCCGCGCTCCTCGTGTCCACTCTCGACTCGGCGTTGCGGTTGCTCGTCGACGACTGCCGACGGGTAGGAGAACGTGCGGGAGCCGAGCTCTCGCCGGAGCTCTTCGACCGCCTGAACAAGCACATCGTCGAAACCAGCGCTACGAACCGCTTCATCACGTTGATCCTCACCGAGATCGATCCGCGCACCTGCGCCGTCCGGTACCTCAACGCGGGACACAACCCCGGCCTGCTTGTGGACGGCGGCGGCGAGGTCAGCCCGCTTCCGGCTAGCGGATTGCCGCTGGGCCTGCTTCCCTCCGCGAGCTATCGGGTAGAACCGGTGGAGATGGAGCCGGGCAGCCTCCTCTGTCTGTACAGCGACGGCATCACGGAATGCGAGTCGCCGGACGGCGAGGAGTACGGACAGGGCCGGCTGGAGGCGTTCCTGCGGGAACACCGCGAGCGCCCCCTGTCGGAGATCGTGGCCGGCATCGATGTCGAGGTGCGCCGCTTCGGCGCGGGCCTGCCGCAGGGGGACGATCAGACGGTCGTGCTGACCCGCTACCGGCCCGACGGCCCGTCGGTGCGCTGACCGCGTGACGATCCGGCACGATGTTTGCCTACAATAGGCGAGTGTGCAGGGAACTGGGCAGGATGTTGTGCAATCGTGTCGTGAAGGGATCTGTCCGTTGACGCCGAGATCGATGCGGGCCAGGTCGGGTCGGGCTTCGCTGTCGGCCGTCGTTGCGCTTGCCGGCGTCTGCGGTTTCGCTGCGGCGGGCGCCGCGGCGCAGCCGCCTGGCGCCAACGACCTGTTCGAGGCACAGCGCAGCGACATGGTCGAAGAGCAGATCGTGGGTCGGGGCATCGAGGAACCGAGACTTTTGAACGCGCTCAGGGCGGTGCCCCGTCACGAGTTCGTGCCGGACCCTCTGCGCAACGATGCCTACGGCGATCGACCGGTACGGATCGGATCCGGCCAGACCTCTGCCCAGCCCTATCTGGTGGCGTTGATGGCGGACCTGCTCGAACTCGACGGCGACGAGAAGCTGCTCGAGGTCGGCACCGGCTCGGGCTACACGACCGCGGTGCTGGCGCGCATGTCCCGCCGCGTCTACTCCATCGAGATCATCGACGACCTGGCGGAGCGGGCGCAGGCCGTTCTGGACGAACTGGGCTACCGGAACGTGGAGGTGCGGGTCGGCGACGGCTATCGGGGATGGCCGGAGGAGGCGCCCTTCGACGGTATCCTGGTGTCCGCGGCGCCGGCCGAAGTGCCGCCGCCGTTGATCGAGCAGCTCAAGGTGGGCGGCATCCTGGTTGCCCCGGTCGGCGGAACCCTCCAGGACCTGGTGGTCATTCGCAAGACCCCCGACGGGCTCGAGCGCCGCCAGGTCGATGTCGTGCGATTCGTGCCCATGATGGGGCGCGCGCAGGAAGACCCGGACGGCCGGGGGCCGGACGATTAGGCAGCTACCCGGCCAGGAGGAACCTGCGTTGCAGAACGCGGTGCAGCGATTCCACAACGCCAGGTCGTGAGGAAGCGGGGGCCGAGCCCGGAGTCGACGACGCGTCTGACCGACCCGCGTGCGGAGGCGCGATCGTGGAATGGTGGAGCAGAAGGGACTTGAACCCTCGACCCCCACGTTGCGAACGTGGTGCTCTCCCAGCTGAGCTACTGCCCCACGAGACGTCCCCGGATGCGCCGCCGGACCGTCGGGGCGTTCGATTGTAGCAGCGCAGGGTGTATGCTCGGCGGGCTGACATGGGGCTTGTCGTGCGGCGTTCCCCGTCGGCGGCAGGTATCCCCGACCATCAACCACGATCAACGAAGAAGACGAACATGAGCAACGCCAGGAAGACGGAAGGCGACGAGGACGGCGGCAGCAACGTGACGTCGATGGATCTCGCCCGGGAGGCGGTTGCCGAGGGTGTCGAGAAGGCCCGCTCGGCGGTAGGTCACGGCGTGGACGCGGCGCGCGAGCAGATGCGGGAGTCGAGGCTCTCGGCGCGGGTCAAGAAGGCGTCCACCCGTGCCGGCGAGGCGGCCCGGGAAGGCTACGGCGCGGCCAGGGAGAAGCTCGGCCACGGTTACGAGCGCGCGCGCAAGGACCTCGATCAACTGATCGGTGACGTGAACGTGTATGTCCGGGACAACCCCGGCAGGGCGGTGCTGATCGCCGCCGTTGCGGGGTTCGCGCTGGGCCTTGTGCTGCGTCGTGACCGGCGATCCTGAACAGCCGGCAATCGAAGACCGGATCGTCGGCAGCCTGACGCCCGGTCTCGACTGGGTGTCGCTCGTGCGCGAGTATCCGCTGGCCTCGGTGGCGGTGGCGGCCTCGGTCGGCTTCCTGATCGGGTGCGCCCGCGGCAAGGAGATTCTCGGGATTCTGGGCGATTTCGCCGGCGAGCGGATTGATGAGAGCGCACGCAGCTTCCTGGTCCGGTAGGACCCGGGATCGTCGGGGACGACATCGCTGCGCCGCCTGCTCCACATCTCCGATATCCACTTCGGGCCGCCGCACGACCGGTCGGCGGCTGCGGGCGTCGAGGCGCTGGTTGCCGAGAAGCGGCCCGACCTCGTCGTCGTCTCGGGCGACCTGACCCAGCGCGCCCGGGTGGCGCAGTTCCGGCAGGCGCGCCGGTTTCTCGACGGTCTGGGATGCCCGTATCTTGCCGTGCCGGGCAATCACGACGTTCCCATGTACCGGTTCTGGGAACGGCTGGCCGACAGTTACGGTGCGTACCGCCGTCACTTCAGCGCCGATCTCGAACCGGCCTTCGCGGACGACGAGATGGAGGTCGTCGGTTTCAACACGGCCTTCCACCTGACGATCGACCGGGGCCGCTTCACCGCCAGGCAGTTGGCCCGCATCCGCGAGCGGTTCGGATCCCGCAGGCCTGGCGCCGCGCAACCGGCGCCCGATCTGTCGACTGGAGATCCGTCGCCGCCGGCGCCGCTGCGTCCGGTGCGCGTCGCGGTCGCCCACCACCCGCTGGCGGCCCTGCCCGAACTCATGGGCTGGCCCGTGGCCCGACGCAGCGGCGAGGCGCTGGCCGCGTTCGCCGCGGCCGATGTCGATCTGGTCCTGTCGGGGCATGTCCATGTCGCCGCCCTGGGCCGGGCGCCTGAGGGCCCCCGGCGGCCATGGCTGGTCCACAGTGGAACGTCCACGTCGAGACGGGGCCGGGGAGTGGAGCAGGGCAGCCGGAGCTGCAACTGGATCACCCTGGCGGCGGGACCCGGGGACCGAAACGCCCGGGTGGAGCAACTGGTCTGGTCCGAGGGCCGCGGCCGCTTCGAGGTCGGAGCGGTCCACGACTGCGAGCTGGCGTGACGACGATCGATCTGAGCGTGTTCGACCGGGTGACCGCCGAGGCGCAGGTCCTGGATAACGGTCTGACGGTCGTGTTGCTGCCGCAGGCGGACGCCGAGTCGATCGTGACCGTCCTGTGCTACCGGGCCGGCAGCCGGGACGAGGTCCCGGACGAGGCGGGGCTCGCGCACTTCCTGGAGCACATGATGTTCAAGGGCTCGACGCGCTATCCGCCGGGAGCGATCGACCGCGTGACCCAGGGCTTCGGCGGCACGAACAACGCGTTCACCTCGCACGACGTCACTGCTTACCACTTCCGGTTCGCCTGCAGCTTCTGGGAGGAGGCGCTGAGGATCGAGGCGGATCGGATGCGGAGCCTGAGCCTGCTGCCGGAAGAGGTCGAGAGCGAGCGCGAGGTCATCGTCGAGGAGATCCGGATGGTCGAGGACGATCCCTGGGACGTTCTGGGGCAGGCAGTGGCAGAGCGCGTCTTCGGCGGCCATCCGTATGGCCGCCCCGTGCTCGGGACCAGGGAGAGCCTGCGCCGGCTGAACGGTGCGTCCCTCGGTTCGTTTCACCGCCGCCACTATCGCCCCGACCGGGCAGTTCTTGCCGCCGCCGGAGGTCTGCCGCCGGATGCGGCGGATCGGATCGAGGCGATCCTCGGCAACGGCGTTTCCGAGGACGCCTGCGTCCCGCGGCCGTCCGCCTGCAGCGACCGCGCCGGGCCGCCCGTCTTCGCTCGCGGGTCTGCCTGCCGGGTCGAGCTGCGCCGGGGCGATACGGCACGGCTCCTGGTTGCGCATCCGGCGCCGGCCGCCGATGACCCGCTCCACGTCCATGTCCGTCTTGCTCTGACCGTCCTTGCCAGCGGCCGTGCGAGCCGCATCCAGCACGACCTGGTCGAACTGGAGCCGCTGGCGCTGTGGGCCGCCGGCGCGTCCAGCGGTCACCGGCTCGGCGGCATGTCGACCCTGGCGGCGGAAACGGCGATCGGGGTCGAGCCTGCTCGCCTGGAAGCCGAGGTGTGCGCACGGATCGACCAGCTTGCCGCGAGCCCGCCGTCCGCGGCGGAACTCGATCGGGCGAAGCGCGTGCTGTTCGCCGACTGGGTGTTCCTGCACGAGCGAGTCGCAGAACGGGCGATCTCGGCCGCCATCGAGCACGCTCTCTTCTTTCCCGGCTTCAGTCGTGACTCGTACGAGGTGCTCGCCCGCGCCACCGCCGCCGACGTCCGCGCCGCCTGCGCGGACTGGCTGGCCCCGGCGACCCGGGTTGTCGGCTGGTCGCTGCCGGTCGACGCGCCGTGACCGCGAGTGGTGCCGGGGTGTCCCTCTCCCGTGGGCGCGAGCCGCTGCGGCTCGACCTCTGGTCGGGCCGACTCCGGCTTGCCGCGCTTCGCGTGCCGGACTCCGGCGTGGTTGCGGCGCAGGCCTGGCTGCGCGGCGGCGGCCGGCGCGAGCCGCTGCCCGGGCTGTCCTTGCTGTGCGGCCGCATGCTGGTCGAGGGCAGCTCCCGGCGAACCTGGAGCGAGATCGCCGAGCAGGCCGAGGCGCGCGGCGTCTCGCTGAGCGGGCTGGCAACCGCCGAGGTCCATGGCCTGACGATCAATGCGCTGGCCGACGATGCCGGGCTTGCGCTCGGTTGGCTGGCCGAACTGCTGCTCGAACCCGCCTTCGATCGGGCACGCTTCGAACTCCTGCGCGACCAGACCCTGGGCGAACTCCGAAGTCTGGCGGACCGACCTGACGTCGTCACCGGCTGGACCTTCCGCGATCAGCTCTACCACCCGCACCCGCTGGCGTCGCCGAGCCAGGGGACAGCCGAATCGCTGGCGCGGTTGACGCCCCGCGACTGCCGGCAATTCCACGAGCAGGCCGTGGCGCGCGGCGGTGTGGTCGCCGTGACCGGCGACATCGACGAAGAGGCGGTGCTCTCGGACCTGGACCGACTGTTCGGCGGCGGCGCCGCGCCGGAAGCGGCCGCCGGTGGAGTCCTCCGCGCCGAACCGCCCAGGCCGCAAGGTCGGTCTGAACGGCGGATCGAGGTCGCCGCCGGTTCGCGCGAGCAGGCGCACGTGTACACCGGTCACTTCACCGTCGATCGGAGGCATCCCGACCTGCCGGAGCTGCGCGCCCTCGGCATCCTGCTCGGGTCGGACGGTCTGGCCGGGCTGATTCCCAACCGCATTCGCGAACAGGAGGGGCTCGCGTACGCCGCCCACGTCGACCTGCTGGCCGGCGCCGGCGCCGATCCTGGTGCGCTCTCGGTCTATCTCGGCACTCACCCGGACCACGTCGAGCGCGCCCTCGAGCTGGTGCGCGATGCGCTGCTCGAGGTGCTGGAGCGCCCGCCCGAAGCCGCCGTCCTCGAGGCGTGCCGGACCGGCATGTTCGGCCGCGAGGCGTTCCTGACCGAGACCGCCGGCCTGTGGACCGGACAGCTCGTGGACGCGCTGCTCTTCGACCTGCCGAGCTATCGACGTTCCTGGCGGCTGGAACGGATCGAACGGCTCTGCCCCGACGGCGTCTTCCAGGCGGCGCGCCGACACCTGGACCCGGACCGGATGTTCGTCACGGTGGGCCTCCCGGGCCCGGCTTCGGCGGACCGGTGATCCACGGCGCCAGGCACGGCCCGGGCTCTCCGGGGGCCGGCAGCTTGACGGAAGCGCCCGGTCGCCGATGCCGCTGAGGTCACGGCGCCGGTTCGGGCGGCTCGACCGGCGCCGGGAACAGCTCGAAGCGCGTTGCGTAGTAGCGAGGCAGCCTCTCCGCTTCCTGCTCGCCCTCCACAATCGGCTGACCGCTCGTGTCCTCGTCCGGCAGTCGCTGCTCGAACACCAGGACATGACGACCGTCGGGACTGACGTCCGGAAATCCGATGGGCGTTCCCTGCTGCCAGTCGGAGATGCGACGCTCCTTCCAGTTCGGGCTCTGGGGGTTCTGCCAGAGATGCTCGACGCGGTAGCGGTCTCCATCGCGGATCGTCCTGACGAACCCTCGCATGCGATGCGGTCTTCCCGAGTAGCTGTCCGAGAAACTCAGAAAAGGCTCTTCGGGAAAGCCGGACAGGCCGAGATCCCACAGGTTCCAGGCCAACCACTCTCCGGTGCCGCCCGACCAGAGAACCCGATCCTCATCCTGCCATTCCAACCAGACCACACCCGCTACCGCCTTCATCAGCGGCTTCATCGGTTCAATCTGCTGCGAGGTGACCCCGGAGTCCCCGAAGCGCAGAAGGTACATATAGTCCGCATAGGGAGCCACGAGAACGGGACCATCGGAATCCAGAAAAATGAAGTTCGTGGCTTGGCCGGTCCCTTCAATGTCGCGATCGTCGACCCAATCATGAAACATCACGGCATACTTCCGACGAATCTTCGGGGACTTGAAGTTGCCGAACGCGAAGTGGATTCCTGACACCACGTTGCGGGACTTCGACCGGATTCTGCGGCCGTCGTTCGTCTTCTTCGCAGCACGACTGGGTGCCATGACGCCCCAGACCTTGCCGTCGCCCGAGATCCGAATGCGAGAGCGTGCGTAGTCCGCCTCGCTTGCCGTCCAGAGCAGCCTTGCCTTGCCTGTCCCGGTAAGGCGGTAGATTTGAGTGGAGACCGGCCCGCCGTGACTGGAACCATCGTCCGGCACGCTACGGAGAACGAATCGGTCGTCCGACAGAGGCTCTGTTCCATGCAGAAGACCGTCGAGTGCTCCAGGCAGATCGAGCCTGCGCACACCGGTTCCCTTCCAGATCAGGAGGTGCACTTGACCGGAGTCGTTCTTCGCCAGAAGGACTACCTGTCCGTCGTTCCCGACGAACCCGCTCGGTCCATCGGGCTCTTCTACGCCGGGAACAGGTATCGACTCCGCAGGTCGAGCCGTCGCGGCGGTTGCCGCTGCCAGAGACAGCCCGCAGAACGCCATGCCCCGCAGGATTGCGAAAGGATTCACGTCAACAGCCATCAGGATTCAGCTCGCTGTCCTCAGGCCGATCGGACGTGTAGTCGAAGTACTCAGCGTGGTTACCATCAGTGTCCGTGTGGCCGACATGGACGTGGGGACCCCACGACTTGCCAGTGGATCCCACGCGGCCAACCACGTCGCCAGCGCTGATCCAGCCGCTCGTCCTGGGAAGTGCAGCCAGATGACAGTACCATGTCTTGCTGCCGTCTATGTGGTTAATTGTGACACCGTGTCCGCACGCAGTATTGGTAGTGTCGTAAGGTAGACCGTCCCATTTGGTACGGAAAGCGAGATACCCTCCCTTCCAAGCGTAGATGGCGTCACCTGGGTCTCCTTGGATGTCAACCCCCGCGTGGTGCGGTCGCTGCGTGTTCGGACCGCCGTGATCGCTGCCCAGCCGATCGTTGAAATCGAAGTTCTTGCCACAGCGATCCTCGGTGTCGACGATCTCCCAGTCGGTCACTGCCGTCAAGGTCTTGTTCACCTCTTCTTGGCTTACGTAGGTGCCGCCTCCCATGCCCGTGCCTTCATACCCGCTGCCACTGCCTGGGGCGGTCGGATTACCGGCGCCGGGCGTACCTCCGTAGTTCGGCGTCACGTTCACTTTGTTGCTGTTGGACGCGCAGTTGCTGTTCGAGTCGCAGCTCGTGTTCCCGTCCGTGTACAGCTTGCCGGGGTCAAGCTGCTGGCCAAGGGCAGGGCCTCCAGTCACCAATCCGAAGAACAGCGCGCTCGGCAGCGCGCCCCGAAACCAGCTGTTATTCCTCATTGTGGGGGCTCTCCTATTGTGAGAATTAGGGTTTCTAGCACAGGGAGATTTGCGTGTCAAATTGGGCTTTCTCTACGTCAGCGCTGCGGGTGCCGCGTTCGCTGTTCCGGTTTGGTCTGGGTGCCCCACGGTGACGGCTGTTCCGCTGTCGCGGAGATGGGGCTGTAGCGTATAGAATCCGTCGTGGAAGGTGGGCGCAGCCACGAGTTCTGTCGGCGCTGGCAGGGCTTCTTCCGAGCTGATGCCTGCTCCTGAGGTGGTGATGACGTTGAAGCGGACGGTGCTCCATGGGCGCCATGTCGAGGCGGGCGCCCGGTTGGGGCCCTTTGCCGGCTACGAGATGCCGATCCAGTACGAGGGCGTGCTGGCGGAGCACCGTGCGGTGCGGGAGCGCGCAGGGATGTTCGACGTGTCTCACATGGGCGAGATTCGGGTGCGCGGTCCGGGGGCCCTGCCGCTGCTCCAGCGGCTGACGCCGAACGATGTGGCGGCTCTCCAGCCGTTTCGCGCGCAGTACAGCGCCCTCCTGACCGAGCGGGGGACGTTCATCGACGACCTGCTCGTCTACTGCTTCGACCCGGAGTACTACCTTCTGGTGGTGAACGCCGCTTCGAGAGAGCGTGATCTGAAGCTCCTGCAGGCTGCAGCGGCGGCGGAAGGTGAGGACATCCGGGTCGACGATCAGAGCGACGCGACTGCCCTGATCGCCGTGCAGGGGCCGCGGGCGCCGGAGGTCGTGGCGGACGTGGTGGGCGCCGAGGCGGTGGGCCTCCGCTACTACTCGTTCCTTCATCAGGCGGCAGCGCGCCGTGTGGTGTCGCGGACCGGCTACACCGGCGAGGACGGCTTCGAGGTCTATGCGCCGACGGAGCAGGCGGAGGACCTGTGGGTCGAGTTCCTGGAGCGGGGCCAGGGCCGGGGTCTTCAGCCGGCGGGACTGGGCGCCCGCGACACGCTTCGGCTGGAGGCCGGGATGCTGCTGTGCGGCCAGGACATCGACGAGGAGACGACGCCGATCGAGGCCGGGCTGTCCTGGATCGTCAAGTGGCGGAAGGGCGGCTTCGTCGGTCGGGACGCCCTGGTCCGTCAGCGAGAGGACGGCTGCCGTCAGCGGCTGGTCGGCTTCGAGGTCGCAGGCCGCGGCATCGCCCGTCACGGCCACCGTCTGACCGTCCGGGACGCTCCCGGATGCGCCGGGCCGGTGACCAGCGGCGCCTTCGCGCCCACCCTGGGCCGGGCGGTCGGCATCGCCCGCGTGGTCTGCCCGGACGGCGAGCCGCCGGCGCCGGGCAGCGCAGCCTCGGTCGAGGTTCGCGGCAGACGGCTCGATTGCCGTATCGTCAGACTCCCCTTCTACCGGCGTCCGAAGGCTCGCAGCCCGTGGCAGAAGTAGCGCTGCATTCGATCGGCCATGCATCCCGTCCGGCTGCGTTGCTCTTCTCTCACATATACCTCAATATGCTCGTTCATCGCGCCTTGCCGGACGGGCGCCTGACCGCTCTCGGTGCGGCGCGCACTTCTGCCACGGGCTGCTAGCGTCTGAGGCAACATGAGGTTTCGATGATTCCCGACGACCGTCTGTACACGGCGCAGCACGAGTGGCTCAGGGTCGAGGACGGTGAGGCCGTGCTTGGCATCACGGACTTCGCCCAGCAGGAACTAGGCGACGTCGTGTTCGTCGAACTGCCGGCAGCGGGGGAGGAGTTTGCCGCCGGATCCGAGATCGGCGCGATCGAGTCGGTCAAGGCGGTGGCGGAGATCTACACCCCCGTCGCCGGCGCCGTCGCGGCGGTGAACGACGGCCTCGAGGACGCTCCGGAGCGGGTGAACGAGGATCCCTGGGGAGAAGGCTGGCTGGTGAAGCTGCGACTCGGCGCAGATGAGCCGCTGGAGGCGCTGATGTCCGCCGCAGAGTACGAGGCGCAGTTGGCGGGTTGATCGGGCGCTGAGCCGCCGGGCAGACCTGGCAGTCCGTTGTGAACGTCCGTGCCGCGCGGACAACGGACGGGCGCCCCTCCGGCACGGCGCCGTGGGTGAGAATACCGGGCCGGCTCTGACCGAAGGTCAACGAAGCCGGACGGGATGCATGCCGAAACGATTGCAGCGCGACGTTCGCCACGGACTGCTGGAGACGATCGTCCTTTCGTCCAGCCTGGCGGCGTGGTCGGTCGGCATCCTTGCCCAGATCGGCGTCCTGCGCTGGAACCTGACCTTCGAGCTGGCGCTCTATCCTCTCTACATCCTGGCCGCGTTCACCGGCTGGTTCTTCGGCAACGTCTACGTTCAGCGCAGGGGTCCGGTTCGTCACGCCGGCCGCCGCCGCCTGGACGACGTCATTCTGCAGGTGGCCCGTACCCGGCTTCTGTTCGTGCTCTATCTGTTCGGACCGCCGGGCTGGCTCTACCTGGTTCGGTCCATGGCGCGCCGGGAACAGGTCGAGGCGATGCCGCTGGTGCCGATCCTGACCCTTGGCGTCTACGCCGTCCTGTTCGCGGTGCCTGTTCTGCTGCGGGGCGCCGCCGTTCCGCGCCGCAAGCTCGGCCTGGGCGCAGGCCGGGACTGATGCTGCTGCTCGAACCGCTGGAGGCGGACCTCTGCCGCCGCGGCCCGGTGCTGGTTGCCTTCTCCGGAGGCGTCGATTCGGGGCTGGTCGCAGCGTTGGCGCAGCGCGCTCTCGGTGACCGGGCGGTCGCGGTGACGGCGGCGGCCGAGACCCTTGCCGGGTCGGAGCTGAACCATGCGCGCCGGCTGGCGGCCGAGATCGGCATCCGCCACGAGGTTCTGACCTATAGCGAGCTCGACGAGCCGGAGTTCCGGGCCAACCCGAGGCACCGATGCTACGTGTGCCAGGGGTTGCGCATGGACCGCATGCTGGAGATGGCGAGGCGCGAGGGTTTCCGCACGGTCTGCGACGGTACGAACGCCTCGGATCCGGGACCGGACCGCCCCGGCCTGCGGGCGGTGCGCGAGCGAGGCGTCTACAGCCCGCTGCTGGAGCATGGCGTGACCAAGGCGGCCGTCCGCCGCCTGGCGCGGGCACTGGGCCTCACGGTCTGGGACCGGCCGGCGAACGCCTGCCTGTCCTCGCGGATACCGCACGGCCAGCTCGTCACCCTCCCCCGGCTTCGCCGGATCGAGGCCGCCGAGGATGAACTTCGGCGCCGAGGCTTCCGTGTGCTCAGGGTGCGCCACGACCGCGGTTCGGCCCGCGTCGAAGTGGGTGAGGGCGAGCTGCCTGCAGCCGAGCGGCAGTGGCGCGGGATCGAAGAGCGCCTGGTCGAGCTCGGCTTCGAGCAGGCGGCGCTCGATCCGCGCGGCTATCGGGCCGGCGGCGCCGACGCGGCCTGAGGGCGCTGTCACCGGCCATTGCGATGAAGCCGCAACAGCTCCTCGAACTGCTTCAGCGAGTGGCCGCCGGCGACGTCTCGCCCGAGGAGGCGCACGAACAGGTCGCCCGGCGGCCCTGCCTCGATCTGGGCGCCGCCAGGCTCGATCTGCAGCGGGAGCTTCGGACCGGTCTTCCCGAGGTCGTCTTCGGTCAGGGCAAGAGCGACGAAGAGCTGGTTCGGATCGTCGAGGCGATGGCGGGAGCATCGGGCCGGGTGCTGGTCACCCGGGTGGAGGCGGCCGCCGCGGAATTGCTGAACGCCGCCCTTCCTCACGGCCGCTTCGAGCCGCGTGCGAGGGTCTGGAGCGCGGGGCGGTTCGGGCCGCCGTCCGGACGCAGGGTGGCGGTGCTGAGCGCCGGCACGGCCGATGCCCGACCCGCGGAGGAGGCCGCCGTCTGTGTCGAGTGGCTGGGGCACGAGGTCGAGCGAATTCGCGATGTCGGTGTTGCCGGACTCGGGCGTCTTCTCGATTCGATCGACTCGGTTCGCCGTGCCGATGTGGCCGTCGTCGCGGCGGGCATGGACGGCGCCCTTCCGACCGTGGTCGCCGGTCTCGTGCCCTGTCCGGTCGTGGCGGTGCCGACGAGCGTCGGCTATGGCGCGAGCTTCGAGGGGATCGCACCGTTGTTGACCATGCTCACGGCCTGTGCTCCCGGCGTCGCCGTTGTCAACATCGACAGCGGGTTCGGCGCGGCGGCGCTGGCTCACCGCATCCTGTCGACCAGCATCGCGTCGCCGTAGGAACAGAAGCGGAATCCGCTCCGTATCGCCTCACGGTAGGCGTCGAGGATGCGGCGGCGTCCGGCGAACGCGCAGACCAGCATGAGCAGGGTGGATCGGGGCAGGTGGAAGTTCGTGATCAGGCGGTCGACGACCCGGAACTCGAAGCCGGGGCGGATGTAGAGCGCGGTGCGTCCGGCGCCCGCGGCAACCTGTCCGGCGTCGGCCGCGGCGGTCTCGAGAGCGCGGACCACGGTCGTGCCGACGGCCACGATGCGGCCGCCGCCCTGCCGCGCGGCGGCGATCGCTGCCGCCGTGGCGTCCGGAACAGCAAACAGCTCGGTGTCCATGACGTGCGCTGCCGGATTCTCCGTCCTGACCGGTCGGAAGGTGCCCGGACCGACATGGAGCGTCAGACTCGCCTGCCGGACCCCGCGCCGTTCGAGCGCCTCCAGGATCGCGGGAGTGAAGTGGAGGCCGGCGGTGGGCGCCGCGACCGCGCCCGGCTGCGCGGCGTAGATCGTCTGATAGCGCTCCCGGTCCTGCGGCGCGGCCGGCCGCTCGATGTAGGGCGGCAGGGGAGTCTCGCCGATCGCGTCGAGCAGGGGTTCTACCGGCTGCTCGAAGGCCAGCAGGAAGCGGCCGTCCGCGCGTTCTTCGACCTGCGCTGCCGGACCGCCGTCGATCGCGAGCTGAGTACCGGTGGTCATGCGCCGGCCCGGGCGGAGCAGGCACCACCAAGAAGCGGCGCCCTCCCGCTCGACGAGAAGAACCTCCACCCGGCCGCCGGTGCGCCGCCGCGCCCGCAGCCGGGCCGGAATGACCCGGGTGTCGTTGACGATCAGCAGGTCGCCGGAATCGAGCAGGTCGGGCAGGTCCGCGAAGCGGCGTTCCTCGCTTGCCGGACCGAGCACAAGAAGGCGGCTCTCTCCACGTCTGCCGGGGTGCTGAGCGATCGCTGCCGGCGGCAGGTCGTAGTCGAAGCTCGAAGTTGCGAGCGGGGGCCTGCCGGTCATCCTTCGCCCAGCCAGGTGCGGACGGCCCACGGCGAGCGCCGACGGACGGCGCCGCTGCCGCCGATCCGGACGCCGGCGAGCCGGTCGTTCAGGCCGTCGGCGAGCAGGCTCGAGCCGAGCACGGCGGCGACGACCATCAGACCGGGGAAGGCGGCGATCCACCACGACGTGGCGAGGTGGTCCTGGCCGTCGGCGATCATCGAGCCCCAGCTCGGGTGCGGCGGCTGGACGCCCAGCCCGAGGAAGGACAGAGCCGACTCGACCAGGATGCTGGCGCCTACCCGGAGGCTCGCGTCGACCAGCAGCGGCGTGGCGGCGTTCGGCAGCAGGTGGCGGACGAGGACGCCGGTCGGCGAGCGGCCGGCGGCGGCCGCGGCGAGGGCGAAGTGCTCCTGCTTCAGCCGCAGCAGCTCGGCGCGGACCAGGCGCGCGAGTCCCATCCAGCCGGTACCGCCGATGAGCAGGACGAGGAGCGTGGTGTCGGGCCGGTAGAGCGCCGCCAGCAGAAGCACCAGGGCCAGGTGGGGGAAGCAGAGCAGGCCGTCCACCACGCGCATCAGCACCTGATCCACCAACCGCCCGCCGATCGCGGCGCAGGCTCCGACGAGGGTGCCGGCAACCAGCGCCAGCGCGGCGGCAAGCAGGCCGATGGCCAGCGATACCCGGGCGCCATGGAGGAGCCGCGAGAAGATGTCCCGGCCCAGGGCGTCGGTACCCAGCCAGTTCCGCCGTCGCTCGGTGATGCGGTCGTCGCGGACGTTGGCGGCGGAACCGAGCGGTATGCGCAGGGAACCCGAGCGCCGCTCGAGCACCAGATCGTCGCCGTCGACCGATACCCGTTCCGCCAGGAACGGCCCGCGGTCGAGTGTGCGAACGACGAGGAGAGAGGAAAGGGGAGGCCGGCGGCTGGCTTCGGCGGCATCGAGCTGCTCCGCCGGGTCGATCGGAGCGAGCAGCGGTGCGGCGGCCGCGAGCAGCACGAGAGCGCCCAGGATGCCGGCGCCGATGCGAACCGCGGCTGGGAGGGGAGGACGACTCATGGCGCGTGGATCCTCGGGTCCAGGCGTGCGAGGAGGAGGTCTGCGGTCAACGACGCGGCGATGACCAGGGCGGCGCCGTAGGCGGTGGCCGCGAGGACCACGGGAGTGTCGCGCGCCTGGATTGCCACGAGCGTTGCGGTGCCGAGGCCGGGCCAGGCGAACACGACCTCGGCCACGACGGCGCCCGAGAGCAGCAGCGGCGTCGACACCGAGGCGATCTGCAGCAGGCGCGGGGCGGCGTGGGCAAGGCCGTGCACCAGCAGGATCCGCGCCTCGGACAGACCGCGCGCGCGCGCCGCGCGCCCGGCCTCCCTGACCTGGAATTCGATCAGCGAATTCCGGGTGTAGCGGGCGATGTCGCCGGCCATCGACAGACCTAGCACCAGCGCCGGCAGCCAGAGGTGCGCCAGCACGTCGAGAACCGCCGCGGCCGGGCCGAGCTCGAACGCCGCGGCGGAGGTCATGCCGCCGGCCGGCGCCGCGCCCAGGCCGACGGCGAGCACCAGCACCGCCATCAGGGCGAGCCAGAAGGTCGGCATCGCGTAGACAGCCAGGCTCGCGATCCGGACACCCAGATCGAGCCACGAGTTCGGACGGGCCGCCGCCATCAGGCCGAGTCCGATCCCGAGCAGGTACTGGGCGATCGAGGCCGCGCCGGCCAGCAGCAGGGTGGGCGGCAGGGCGTCGAACAGGAGTTCGGCGACCGGCTGTCCGGTCCGGTACGACTGTCCCCAGTCCCAGTGCAGGACGACCGCCGCCAGCCAGCGGAGGTACTGCAGGGGAAGCGGCTGATCGAGCCCGTGGAGCGCGCGCAACCGATCGGCCTGCTCCGGCGGCAGCCGCGGGTCGGCGGGCGCCATCGGATCGCCGGGCGCCAGCGCCACCACGGCGAACGCGAGGGTAAGGACGATCACGAAGAGCACCGCTGCGGCCAGCAGGCGGCGCAGGAGAAAGCGGATCACCGGCGCGGTCGCAGAATCAGCGCCAGGCCCATTCCTTGAGGTTCGCGAGTGGACTCAGCACGTTCGGCGCCACCGATTCGACGTCCTCGTCGAAGGCCGCCAGACTCAGCGGCTCCCAGAGCACCAGCATCGGTTGGTCCTCGTGCAGGATGCGCTGCAGCCGGTGGAGATCACCCAGGCCGGTCATCGGGTCGAGGCGGGCGGCGAAGGCGTCGAGCAGCCGATCGACCTCGGAGTCGGCGTAGGCTGCGTAGTTGTGGCCGCCGGGAATCTCCCGGCTGTGGAAGGCGTAGCGGAGGTCGAGACCGGTGTCGATCGCGAAGGAGGAAGCCGCGGCGTCGAAGTTCTTGCCGCGCATCCGCTGAATCAGGACGTTGGCTTCGACGCGCCGGGGCCGCGCGTCGATGCCGACTGCGCGAAGATCGGCCTGGATCATCTGCATCGCGTTCCAGCGAGCGGCCGCTCCGGCGAACGTCGCCAGTTCGAACCGGAACGGCTTGCCGTCCCGCTCCAGGATGCCGTCGCCGTCACCGTCTTCCCAGCCGGCTTCGGTCAACGCGTCGCGAGCGGCCCCCGGGTCGTGGGGCCAGGGCTCGATCTCCGGGTCGTGCGCCCAGACGCTCGAGATGATGGGGCTGTTGCCGACCTCGGCGTAGCCGTGCCAGATGGTGTCCACGATCGCCTGCCGGTCGATCGCCATCGCCAGCGCCCGCCGGGTCGCGGCGTCCCGGAACCAGGGCCGTCGGGTGTTCCACGACACGAAGGTGAACTGGCGGTTGGCGTACGCGGTGACGACGACGCCGGGCTGGCCCTCCAGTCGCTGCGCTTCCGTGGCGCCGAGTCCGCTGACCACATCGAGTTCGCCGGAGAGCAGCCGGTTGGCAAGTGCCGCGCCGTCGGCAGCCGCCCGCAGAACGACCCGGTCCAGCCGCGGGAAGCCGGTTGCGAAGTAGTTCCGGTTGCGGCCGAGAACGAGCTCCTGGCCGGGCGTTCGGTCCTCGAGCAGGAAGGGGCCGTTGGTGACCAGGTGCTCGAAGAACCAGCCCGGGTCGCTGCGCCACTCGGCGAGGGGCCGCGTCTCCCAGGCATGCCGGGGCAGGATCCGTCCGGTCGAGACGTCGTCGAGCACGCTGGCCAGGGCGGTGTCGAAGTGGAACCGGACCGTGCCGGCGTCGACCGCCTCGACATCGGTGATCGACTCCTTGGAGAACGAGTAGTTCCAGGCGACATCCGGGTCGGTCTGCGCCCGCCAGGTGAACCGGACGTCCTCGGCGGTCACCGGCCGACCGTCGCTCCACAGCACGTCGGGACGCAGCCGCACGGTCAGCTGGCGGCGGTCTTCCGAGAACTCCCAGCCGGACGCCAGCCCCGGCGCCCAGGTCGGCGGCGCGTCGCGGAAGTCAGGTCGTTCTTCCATCAGGGGAAGGAAGAACTGGCCGTTGATCGCGTTGTATGAGAGCGTCGCCGGCCCGATCAGCTCGTTCGGCGTCGTGTACTCGAAGCGCATGCCGACGTTGAGCCGGTTGCTGTCGCGCCGCGCGGGCGACGTACAACCCGAACCGAAGGCCACGGCCAGCCCGGCGACCGCCAGCAGCCGCATCGACGGTAGCGCGCCACGCACGGCCTCATCGTACACCGCCTGAAGCAACCCGAACGTCCACCACGGGCTGCTAGCGTCCGAGCGTGCGGGATTGGCTCGGCAGCGACGGCGGCCAGCGGCGTCGACGCATCCTCGCCGCGGTGCTGGGCGCCTTTCTGTTTGCCGATCTCTCCCTGTTCGGCTGGCTGATCTTCCGGTCGCTGTCGCAACGGGAGCTGAACCGGATCGTGATCGAGGCGCGAACGGAAGCTGAAGAGCTGGCGGAGCGGATCGCCGGCCGGGTCGAGAGCACCGGCCGCGATCTCTATACGGCGATGGCGACCGAGTCCGAGACCCGGCGCTACATCGATTCGGTCCTGATCCAGCGCGACATCGTGGAGACGGTCGAGGTCTTCGATCGCGAAGGCCACCTGGTGTTCCGCAACCGCCGGGAGGAAACCCGCACCGACGGCGAGAATCCTCCGAACCTGGAGTCGCCGGCACTGGTCGCCGACACCGTCAGCCGGCAGGTGCCCTTCGAGTACGTCGAGGTGCCGGTCGGCACGGTCGGCACGTTCCAGATCGGGATCTCGAGATCCGAGTTGCAGCAGCGGTTGGCGACCCTGCGCCAGGAACTGCTGCGGCAGACGGCAATCGTCGCGGTCCTGACCGTGGCGCTGTTCGCGGTGGGCTATCTGCTGTACAGCCGGTTGGCGCGGCGAACGGCTCTGGCCGAACGGCAGGCTCAGGAGGCAGAGCAGATGGCCTATGTCGGCACTCTCGCCTCGGGTCTCGCCCACGAAATTCGCAGCCCTCTGAACTCCCTGAACCTGAACATGCAGATGCTGCAGGAAGAGATGTCCACCGGCGCGTCGGCCGTCGGCGGCTCCTCGGGTCGTCTGATCGCGATCACGCGGTCCGAAGTCGGCCGGCTGGAGCGGTTGGTGTCGGACTTTCTGAGGTACGCACGTCCGGCCGCGCTCAAGCTCGAACAGACGACGGCGGACGAGTTGCTGCGCCACGGCGCCGAGGTCGTGGCCGGCAAGCTCCGGTCCGCCGGCATCCCGGTTGAGATCGACGACCGCACGGGCGGAACACCGTTCCAGGTGGATCGCGAGCAGGCGAACCAGTTGCTGCTCAACCTGATCGACAATGCGCTGGCGGCGATGAGCGACTGCGACCGGCCGGTTCTTCGTCTCGAAGCGGAGAACCGGCCGGGAGGTGTGGTGCTCGCGGTGTGCGACAACGGGCCGGGAGTCGACCCCGCGGAGAGGGAGCGGGTCTTCGACCTGTTCCATTCGGGGCGGCGCGGCGGCACCGGTCTCGGCCTGGCGATCGTCCGACGGATTGCCGCCACCCATGGCGGCGAGGCGCGCGTCCGCGAAGACGAGCGACCCGGCGCGGCCTTCGAGGTCGAGCTGCCGCTGTCGCCGGGTGCGTCGCGATCGGGGCGGGCTGCCAGCGTCGCGCGTTGACCGAATGACCGGGCCGGTGCTACTGTCTGTCGTCGAATTGCCTCGCCGCTCCGGCAGCGTGGCGCAGGTTGCCGGATCTGTCCTCTGCGCGTGTCGAGATGACCGGCGACAGCAGATGACGATGTTCGGCGCTGGACGCACTCCGAGCGCCGCAGAGAGAGCAACGATGTACGCAGTGATAGAGACCGGCGGCAAGCAGGTCCGGGTCGAGGAAGGCGATGTTGTCGACCTGGAGCGGCTTGGCGGAGCGGAGACCGGCTCGGAGGTGTTCTTCGACCGGGTGCTGATGATCGGCGGCGGCGAGGGCGAGCCCGAGGTGGGCGAGCCCGTCGTCGAGGGCGCCCGAGTGCGGGCGCAGCTCGTCGGCGACCTGCGCGGTCCGAAGATCGTCGTGTTCAAGTTCAAGCGCCGCAAGGGCTACCGTCGGCGCCGCGGGCACCGGCAGGAGTTGCAGCGCTTCCGGATCGAGACGATCGAGCGGACCGGCGGGGCGTAGCTGCTCGCCGGAGCAACGGAGGTCCAGAGAGATGGCGCACAAGAAGGGCCAGGGCTCAAGTCGCAATGGCCGCGATTCGAACCCCAAGAACCTGGGCGTGAAGCGCTACGCGGGGCAGAGCGTGACCGGCGGCACGATCATCGTTCGCCAGCGCGGTACGCGCTTCTTCCCTGGTGAGAACGTGGGCCGGGGCAGAGACGACACGCTGTTCGCGCGTGCGGACGGTGTGGTCGAGTTCCGCAACCGCGGTCGCCGCGGCACGGTGGTCAACGTCCACCCGGCCGGGTAAGGGACAGGACTGCCAGCGCCGCCGGGAGCGGCTGATGCACTTCGTCGACGAGGCCGTCATCGATGTCCTCGCGGGTTCCGGTGGAGACGGCTGTCTGGCGTTCCGGCGGGAGAAGTTCGTGCCGCGCGGCGGTCCCTCCGGCGGCGACGGCGGCGCCGGCGGTGATGTCGTCCTGGTCGGCGCAACGGGTCTGGGCACTCTCTATCGTCTGAGCTTTCCGGCGGCATATCAGGCTGACGGCGGCCGGCACGGCGAGGGGTCGAACCGGACCGGCAGGAGCGGCCGCGACCTGGTGATTCCGGTGCCGCTCGGCACCGAAGTCCGTGATGCCGGGACCGGTGAGCGCCTGGGCGAGGTCCTGGCAGAGGACGAACAGCTCGTGGTGGCGCGCGGCGGCGCCGGCGGCCGCGGCAATGCCCGCTTCAGGAGTGCACGCCAGCGCGCGCCGAGACGGGTTGAACCCGGAACGCCGGGGGAGCAACGCCGTCTCCGCCTGGAGTTGAAGCTGCTGGCCGACGTCGGCGTCGTCGGCCTCCCGAACGCCGGCAAGTCGACACTCATCAGCAGGCTGACCGCCGCAAGGCCGCGGGTCGCGGACTACCCCTTCACCACGCTGGTTCCCCAGCTCGGCGTCGTCGGTCCGCCGGCAGTGCCGGTCGAAGCGGAGCCCTTCGTCATCGCCGACCTGCCTGGGCTGATCGCCGGCGCGGCGCAGGGTGCGGGGCTGGGCGCCCGATTCCTGCGCCACGTGGAGCGTTGCCGTGTCCTGCTCCACCTGGTCGACCTGGGACCGCAGCCGGAGGGAGCCGCCGTTACGGTCGAGGGGGCCTTCGACACGGTCTGCGCCGAGCTGGGAGAGTTCAACGACGATCTTCTCCGCCGACCCCGCCTGCTGTGCGGCTCGAAGCTCGACATCGCGTCGCCGGAGCGGCGCCGCGGCCTGGCCGAGCTGGCCCGCCGGGAGGGCGTGCCGAAGCTGGAGATATCGGCGGTCGAAGGCGCCGGCCTGGGTTGCCTTGTCCGCGAGCTGCGCCGTCTCCTGGATGCGGCCGACGCCGTCGACCTGGTCGACGAGGCGGCGGTTGCCTGCGCAGCCCGTGGTGAACGCGCGTGCCGCACCGAGAGCGGTCAGGCGCCCGTTCCGGCCAGGGCGCGGTGAGTGAGCGTGCCGGGGCACAGGTGAGCGAAGAGCAACGCCGCCGGACGGGATGCATGGCTGAAGCCGGCGCAGCGAGACCTTCGCCACGGGCGGCCGCGGGGCCTGCCGTGAAGATCGGGCTGTTCGGCGGCAGTTTCGACCCGATCCACAACGGCCACATCCTGCCGGTGCTTGCCGCAAGGGAGCTCCTTGGCCTGGACGTCGTCCACTATCTGCCGACTGCCTGTCCGCCGCACAAGCCCCGGGGGACGAAGGTGTCCGCGCTCAAGCGGAACACGATGGTCGAACTGGCGCTTCTGCCCTGGCCCGAGCTCGTCGTCTCGGACGCCGAGCTCGACCTCGGCCGCACCATGTACACGGTCGACACCGTGGAACGCTTCGCGGCGGAGGACGCGGCTGCCGACCTGCACCTGCTGCTCGGCGTCGACAGCTTCAATACCCTGCTGTCGTGGCGGCGGTGCGAGGACCTGATCGGCGCTGTCAGGCTGGTGGTCCTGGCCCGACCGGGCGAGCGAGGGCTGGATCCTGCTGTCGTGGCGGTGGCCGAGGGCGCCCGCGGGCTCGACCTGATCCGGCATCGCTCGGTCGACGCTTCCTCGAGCTCCATCCGCCGGCGGCTGGCTCGCGGCGACGAGGTGGATGCCGAGTTGATGCCTGCCGCCGTGCTGCGGTACTGTCGCAAGTACGGGTTGTACCGTTGACGCAAACGCAGACGCTCCAGGCCCCACAGCCAGACCCGGACGGGCACCGCGACTCCCTGAATCGTGTCCGCGCGGCCGCGGCCGCGGCGCTTGACCGCAAGGCTCGGGACGTGCGGGTGCTGGAGCTTGCGGATGTCAGCGATTTCACGGACTACTTCGTCATCTGCAGCGGCGCCAACGCGCGTCAGGTGAGCGCCATCGCGGAAGCCGTTGAGGCGCGGCTGCGGTCCGGCGGCGCCCGGCCTCTGCATCTGGAGGGGGCCGGCCGCGGGCAGTGGGTGCTGCTCGACTACGGCGATGTCATTGTCCACGTGTTCGACCCCGAACGGCGGGAGCTCTACCGGCTGGAGCGACTGTGGTCCGATGCGCCGGACCGCACGGCGGAGCTGGCTCCGGGCTGACACAGGTCTGCGATGGCGTCCTCGCTCCGACTCCAGGTCAACGGCCGCCAACGGAAGCTGGCGGCGCCGGGGGCCGATGCCAGCGTGCTCGATCTGCTGGCGAGCCTGGATCAGCACCCGAAGACGGTGGCGGTCGAGGTCAACCGCGAGCTGGTGCCCCGTGTCCGGTTCGGCGACACCCGGCTCCGGGACGGCGACCGGGTGGAGATCGTCCGCTTTGTCCAGGGTGGTTCGGGCGGCTCGCGATCAGGTATAGTCGCACGCCGCTGCCGGACGCCGGATGTGGCTCGACACGCGGCGCGGAGGCTGGGCCGCTAGCTCAATTGGCAGAGCAACAGACTCTTAATCTGTGGGTTCTAGGTTCGATTCCTAGGCGGCTCACCAAGCTTCTCCCGCGACGGCTGCCGCAGCGCTGTCGGACTGGTTGCGATCGGGCGAAAGTGGCGGAACTGGTAGACGCGCCAGACTTAGGATCTGGTCCCGGCAGGGGTGGGGGTTCGAGTCCCCCCTTTCGCATTCCGCTGCGGGGCGCCGGACCTCTGGGGTTAGACTCTCTGCTTCCCGTTCGACTCCTGCGCGTCCCGCATCCGGTATCTTCTGAATCTCCTGTCCGACCATGACATTGGTGGTTTCCAGGCGGGAGGTCGGCGTCTGCCGGCACGAGTTCGAGATCGAAGTGCCCGTCGTCGACGTGGACGCCGAGTACGTGCGGGTCGCTCGGGACTACCGTCGGCGGGTGCGTATCGACGGCTTCCGCAAGGGGAAGGCGCCGCTCGATCTGGTGCGGAAGCAGTTCGCCGGGTTGATCGCCGGGGACGTGGCGGAGCGTCTGGCCCCGAAGTACTGGCGGAAGGCAGCCGAGGAAGAGGGTGTGCGCGCCATGCTGCCGCCGACCGTGGAGCCGGCCCAGGCCGTCCCGGGCCAGCCGTTGCGGCTGACGGTGACCGCGGATGTCGAGCCCGAGGTGGAGATCGACGACAACCGGACCTTCGACTTGCCCGAACCCAGGCTGGAGCCCGACGAGGCCGAAGTCGACGGACTTCTCGAACAGGTGCAGCGCCAGCATGCGACCTGGACACCGGTCGAGCGGCCGGCAGCGCGCGGCGACAGGATAAGGGGCCGGATGCACCGCTCCGCGATCCCGGGATACGTTCCGCAGGCGGCCGCGGATACCAACGATCGCGACCCGGACAACGACGACCGCGGTCCGGCGACCCGGCAGATCGACTTCGAGCTCGGCAACGAGGGGGCCTGGCCCGAGCTGACGGATGTCCTGGCAGGCGTGTCGGCGGGACAGAAGGCGACCTTCGACCACGCGGAAACGGACGGCGACATCGAGCGGCAGCGCAGCTATGAGGTCGAGGTCGAGGAGGTTCTCGAGCGCAAGCTGCCTGATGTGGACGATGAATGGGCAAGCAGTCTGTCGTCGGCGTTCGAGACCGTCGGCGATCTGCGGCGGCGGCTCGCCGATCAGGCACGGGCGCAGCTGGGCGAGCAGGCCAGGAAGGAGCGTGTCGAGGCGGTACTCGACCAGTTGAGGAAACGCTACCCGGTGGCCCTGCCGGAGGCGGCCGTGGAGCGCGAAGCGGTCGACATGGCCAGGTCCTACGCGAACGAGCTCGCTCGCCAGGGGTTCGACTTCGAGAAGCAGCAGGTGCCCTGGGAGCAGGTGATGGAGAGCCTGCGGCCGCGGGCGAAGGAGCGAGTGCACGCCTCGTTCCTGCTGGACCGGATCGCCCGCAAGGACGGCGTCGAGGCGTCTGCGGAGGATCTGCAAGAGGCTCTTGACGTCATGGCGCGTGCGCGCAACACGAATCGCGGCAGGCTGCGGCGGGAGTTGGAGCAGAAGGACGGTCTGGAGACGTTGAAGGCCGATCTGACTCGAAATCTGGCGATGGAGGCCATGCTGGCCGCCAACCCGCTTCCCGGAGAACCGGCAACTGCGGCAGGTGCGCATGCCGGGGAAGGAGAGGACTAGAGCGATGCTGGTACCGATGGTGGTCGAGCAGACCAACCGCGGCGAACGGGCCTACGACATCTACTCGCGGCTGCTCAAGGACAACATCGTCTTCATCGGCAGGCCGATCGACGACGACGTGGCGAACCTGGTCATCGCCCAGATGCTCTTCCTGGAGTCCGAGAATCCGGAGAAGGACATCTCGCTGTACATCAATTCTCCAGGAGGCTCGGTCACCGCCGGCTTCGCGATCTACGACACGATGCAGCACGTGAAGCCGGACGTGTCGACCCTCTGCGTCGGCCAGGCCGCGTCGTTCGCGGCGGTTCTGCTTGCCGGAGGCGCGAAGGACAAGAGGATGGTGCTGCCGAACGCCCGGGTCCTCATTCACCAGCCCTGGGTGCAGAACCTGGGCGGCCAGCAGTCGGACATCGACATCCACGCCCGGGACCTGCTGCGGATGCGCGGGCGGATCGACGAACTGCTGGCGCTGCACACGGGGAAGTCGACCGAGGAGGTTCACGCCGATACGGAACGGGACAAGATCCTGACGGCGGAGATGGCGGTCGAGTACGGCCTGGCGGACCGGGTGGTCGAGCGCCGCGGACCCGGTTAGCCGGCGGCCGCGGGCTCCAGGCAAGGCGGGGCGCCGGCTCCCGCCCTACGGAGCTTCGGCGGAACCCTCCGGCTGCCGCTCCGTGTTACCATCCTGCGGCGCGGGCGGCCCGTTATGCTCCCGCAACCGTCCGAACAGACGCCGATAGCTGAAGCCGGAACGACGAACCGTGGCCAAGAAGGACAGCGACGACACGCTGAAGTGCTCGTTCTGCAGCAAGAGCCAGCGCGACGTCAAGAAGCTCATCGCCGGCCCGACCGTCTTCATCTGCGACGAGTGCGTCGATATCTGCCTCGACATCATCGCCGAGGACCGGATGGAGCAGCGTCAGGATGCGGCCCTGCCCAAGCCCCAGGAACTCAAGAGCCTCCTCGACGACTACGTGATCGGCCAGGAGCAGGCCAAGAAGAAGCTCGCGGTCGCGGTCTACAACCACTACAAGCGGATCGACTTCAGCGAGCGGTCGAGGACCGACGTCGAGCTTCAGAAGTCGAACATCCTGCTCATCGGTCCGACCGGCACCGGCAAGACACTGCTGGCGCAGACGCTGGCGCGGCTGCTGAGCGTCCCGTTCACGATCGCGGATGCGACCACCCTGACCGAGGCGGGCTACGTGGGCGAGGATGTCGAGAACATCATCCTCAAGCTCTACCAGGCGTCCGGCAGCGACAAGGAGAAGACGCAGCGCGGCATCGTCTACATCGACGAGGTGGACAAGATCTGCCGCAAGGGCGACAACCCGTCGATCACCAGGGACGTGTCGGGCGAGGGCGTCCAGCAGGCCCTGCTCAAGATCCTCGAGGGCACGTGCTGCAATGTGCCGCCCCAGGGCGGGCGAAAGCACCCCCACCAGGAGTTCCTGCAGATCGACACGACGAACATCCTCTTCATCTGCGGCGGCGCCTTCGTCGGTCTCGAGGAGCGCATCGAAGGGCGGATGAACGAGAAGGCGATGGGCTTCGGCGCCGAGATCCGGAATCGCGCCGGACGGGCCGGCGAGATGCTCCGGCATGTCCTGCCGGGGGACCTGATCAAGTACGGCCTCATTCCCGAGTTCGTCGGGCGTCTGCCGGTGGTGGCCGTCCTGGAGCGGCTTGACGAGGACGCCCTGGTCCGCATCCTGACCGAGCCGAAGAACTCCCTGGTGCGCCAGTACGAGGAGATGTTCAAGTTCGAGGACGTCAAGCTCACCTTCACGGCCGAAGCCGCGCGGGCGGTCGCCCGGCAGGCGATGAAGCGCAACGTGGGCGCCCGTGGGCTCAGGATCATCCTCGAAGAACTCATGCTCGAACTGATGTACGGCCTCCCCTCCGAGCCCGGCATCAAGGAGTGCGTGATCAACGAGGATGTGGTGTTGAACGGTATTCAGCCGCTGACGGTCTACGAGAAAGCGGGATAGGGATGGCCTCGGGACACGTATCGACTTCAAGCGACCGGCTGCCGGTCGTGCCCCTGCGGGACATGGTGGTCTTCCCGCAGATGATGGCGCCCTTCATCGTCGGCCGCCGCGGCTCCGTGCTGGCGCTGGAGCGGACCCTGCGCACCGCCGGCAAGCAGATCTTCCTGGTCGCCCAGTGCGATCCGAAGGTCGACGACCCGGGAATCGACGACATCCACCGGATCGGCGTCGTCGCTCGGGTGGTGCAGAACGTCAAGCTGCCGAACGGCAACGTGAAGGTGATGGTCGAGGGGCTGCGGCGGGCCGAGCTGAAGACGCTCGAGGAAGTGGACGAGGCCTTCGAGGCGGACGTGGAGGTCTACGAGATCCACTACCCGGCGGACGACAAGGTGCAGGTCTACATGAGCCGGCTGCTGAACAGCTTCGAGCAGTACGCGAAGATGTCCCATCACCTGGCCTTCGAGAGCCTGATGTCGACCCTGAAGCTCGACGACCCCGACCGCTTCGCCGACGCGCTGGCCGCCCATCTGACCGTCTCCACGGCCGAGAAGCAGACCCTGCTGGAGACGCTGAATCCCTACGAGCGTCTGCAGGCCGTGCACGACCTGCTCGATGTCGAGGTCGAGAAGATCAACATCGACAAGCGGATCAACGTGCAGGTCAAGAAACAGATGGAGAAGGCTCAGAAGGAGTACTACCTCAACGAGAAGATCAAGGCGATTCACCACGAGCTGGGACGCAAGGACGATCGCGGCGACGAGATCGCCGAGTTGAAGCAGAAGATCGAGAAGTCGGGCGCCCCGAAGCCGGTGCGCGAGAAGGCGGCGCAGGAACTGCGGCGGCTGGAGGCGATGCCGCCGGTGTCGGCCGAAGCCACCGTGTCGCGGAACTACGTCGACTGGCTGATGTCCGTGCCGTGGAAGAAGCGCAGCCGCGAGCTGAAGGACCTGAACAAGGCGGCGCGGATCCTGAACGAGGGGCACTTCGGTCTGGAGAAGGTCAAGGAGCGGGTGCTCGAGTTCCTGGCCGTGCGCCAGCTCACCCACAAGAACCAGAACTCGATCATCTGCTTTGTCGGACCTCCAGGGGTTGGCAAGTCGTCGCTGGCAAGGTCGATCGCGGCCGCTACCGGCCGCAAGTTCGTGCGCCTGTCACTTGGCGGCGTGCGCGACGAGGCGGAGATCCGCGGCCATCGCCGGACCTACATCGGTGCGTTTCCCGGACAGATCGTCCAGATGATGAAACGGGCAGGCACGGTGAACCCGGTCTTCCTGCTCGACGAAGTCGACAAGATGTCGACGGACTTTCGCGGCGACCCGTCGTCCGCGCTGCTCGAGGTGCTCGACCCGGAGCAGAACGATGCCTTCGTCGATCACTACCTGGACGTCGAGTACGACCTGTCCAAGGTCCTGTTCATCGCTACAGCGAACGTCGAGCACCCGATTCCTCCGGCGCTTCGCGATCGCCTGGAGGTCATCCAGCTCGCCGGCTACACGCCGAACGAAAAGCTCGAGATCGCGCGCCAGTTCCTGGTGCCGAGACAGCTCGACAGCCACGGTCTCACGGAAGAGGCCGTGCGCTTCGGCGAGGACAGTCTCGGCTACCTGATGGACTCCTACACCCGGGAGGCGGGCGTGCGCAGCCTGGAGCGCGAGATCGCGGCCGTCTGCCGCAAGCTGGCCCGCCGTCTGGTCGAAGAGGGCCGCACGCAGAAGCTCAAGGCCGCGGCGAAGGCCAGGGGCAGGGCCAGGGACACGGAGCGGCCGCCCGCGATCGCGGTCGACCGCGAGCTGGTCGGGGACCTCCTGGGCAAGCCGAAGTTCCGGCCCTGGAAGAAGCTCGAGCAGCCCGAGATCGGGGTTGCCACCGGGCTGGCCTGGACCCAGGCCGGCGGCGAGCTGCTGCAGAGCGAAGTCGGTCTGATGAAGGGCTCCGGCAAGCTGATCCTCACCGGCAAGCTGGGTGACGTCATGAAGGAATCGGCTCGGGCCGCGATGTCCTATTTGCGCAGCCGCGCCGACGGCTTCGGCCTGGAACCCGGTTTCCATGCCGACCGTGACCTCCACATTCACGTTCCCGAAGGCGCCATCCCCAAGGACGGACCGTCGGCC
The DNA here is from genome assembly GCA_965116145.1 of Thermoanaerobaculia bacterium. Taxonomy (GTDB): domain Bacteria; phylum Acidobacteriota; class Thermoanaerobaculia; order Multivoradales; family Multivoraceae; genus Multivorans. Next base: position 1,933,816 of record OZ220482.1, on the reverse strand, counting down.
GGCATCACGATGGCTGCGGCCCTGATCTCCTCCCTGCTGCGGGCGCCGGTGCGTGGTGACGTGGCGATGACCGGCGAGATCACGTTGCGCGGCAAGGTGCTGCCCGTCGGCGGCATCAAGGACAAGGTGCTTGCCGCCTATCGTGCGGGGATTTTCGAGGCGCTCCTGCCGAAGGAGAACGAGAAGGACCTCGAGGAAGTGCCCGAGGAGGTCCGCGACAAGATGAAGTTCCACCTCGTCGAGTCCATGGACGAGGTGCTCGACATCGTCTTCGAGGGCGTCGTGCAGCGGCCGCCCGAGGTTGCGGCCGAGTTCCAGAAGCCGGTCGACGAGGCGCCGCCCGCGAACGTCGCCCACTGAGGAGGTCGATGGACCTTGAGGGTCCGTGACGCCCGCTTTGTCGTGTCTGCTGTCCGGGCGGTCGATCTCCCCCGGGATGGCCGGCCCCAGATCGCCTTCGCCGGTCGTTCGAACGTCGGCAAGTCGAGCCTGATCAACCGGCTGCTCGGACGCAGGGATCTTGCCCGCACGAGTTCGACGCCCGGCCGCACGCGGAGCATCAACTTCTTCCTGGTCAACGAATCGTGGTACCTCGTCGACCTGCCGGGCTACGGCTACGCCCGGGTCTCGAAGCGGGAACGGCAGGCCTGGGGGCGGAGCGTCGATCGGTACTTCCGTTCGGCGGCCGGCTTGGTCCGGGTCGTCCTGCTGGTCGACGCCAAGGTTGCTGGCACTGCGCTCGACGCCGAAGCGCACGGATACCTCCGGGGGCTGGGTCTCGAGCCCGTCGTGGCGGTGACCAGGATCGACCGGGTGAAGCGGGGGGCTCGCGCCGGGGCCCTTGCCGGTGTGGCGGCGCTGTTGGGAATGCCGTCCGCGGCAGAGCTGTTTCCCGTGTCGTCTCGAACTGGCGAAGGAGTGTCGCGTCTTTTCTCCGAGTTGCTCGGCGCCTGACCCAGCCAAGGGGCGACTGGAGCTTCTCCCGGCCTCAGGAGGTACGAGGATGACGGTGGATACAGCCCGCGAAGCAGGGCGTAGCGGTGGTGGGGCGAGGGCGGCCGAAAGCGCCGATCTCGCCTTTGATCTGAACGCGTTGAAGGACCTGAGCAACCCCGATCTGCTCAAGCTGGCTCGCGAGCTGGAGGTCGTCGGCGCCGCGGGGATGCCCCGACAGGAGTTGACCTTCAAGATCCTGGAGGCCCAGACGGAAAAGAGCGGGCTGCTGTTCGGCGAAGGGGTCCTCGAATGCCTGAGCGACGGCTTCGGCTTCCTGCGTGCACCCGAGTACAGCTATCTGCCGGGACCGGACGACATCTACATCTCCCGCAGCCAGATCCGGCGGTTCGATCTGCGGACCGGCGACACGGTGTCGGGTCAGGTGCGGCAGCCGATGAACAAGGGCGAGCGCTACCTCGCTCTGATCAAGCTCGAAGCGGTGAACTTCGAGGATCCGGACGCGGTGCGGCAGAAGATCTTCTTCGACAACCTGACGCCGCTGTACCCCGACGAGCGGCTTCGCCTGGAGGTCTCCGGCGACCTGTCGTCGCGGGTGACCGACCTGGTGACGCCGATGGGCAAGGGCCAGCGGGCGCTGATCGTGGCGCCGCCGCGGACCGGCAAGACGATGCTCCTGCAGTCTCTGGCGCGCTCGATCGCCACGAACCACCCGGAGGTCGTGCTCGTCGTCCTGCTGATCGACGAGCGCCCGGAAGAAGTGACGGACATGGAACGATCGGTGCGCGGGGAGGTCGTGTCCTCCACCTTCGACGAGCCGGCCTCGCGTCACACCCAGGTCGCCGAGATGGTGATCGAGAAGGCCAAGCGGCTGGTCGAGTACGGCAAGGATGTGGTCATCCTGCTCGACTCGATCACTCGGCTGGCGCGCGCCTACAACACCGTGCAGCCGCCTTCGGGCAAGGTGCTGTCAGGCGGCATCGACGCGAACGCGCTGCAGCGCCCGAAGCGGTTCTTCGGGGCTGCCCGGAACATCGAGGGCGGCGGCTCCCTGACCATCGTCGCGACCGCGCTGATCGACACCGGCAGCCGGATGGACGACGTCATCTTCGAGGAGTTCAAGGGGACCGGCAACTCGGAGCTGCACCTCGACCGCAAGCTGGTCGACAAGCGGATCTTTCCGGCGATCGACATCGAGAAGTCCGGGACCCGCAAGGAGGAGCTGCTGCTGTCACCGGACGATCTGCAGCGGGTCTGGGTGCTGCGCAAGGTCCTGCATCCGCTGCCCACGGTGGAGGCGATGGAGGTGCTTCAGGAGCGCCTGAAGAACACGCCGTCGAACGCCGAGTTCCTGGCCGCGATGTCGAGGGGGGCAAGGGGAGCGTCGAACTGAGTCCGGGAGGGGGCCGGGGGTCCGGCTTCCAGGCCGGCCTTTCCGCGGCGATGGCTGAACGCCCCTGGCGGGACCGCGCGGCGGCGGTGCTCGTCACGCTGGCGCTGGCGGCGATGGTCTTCCGGGCGGGGACCTTCCATCACGGCGCCGCGGCAGCATCCCTGGTCACGGGAGCGGTGCTGCTGCTGACGCTGGCGTTCCGGGGGGCTGTGGCGTTTCGGGACCCGCTGGCGCTGGCGGCAGCCGGCGCGGGCTGGTGGCGCTGGTTGCTGCCGGCGCTCTGGATGTCGGTCACGGCGAGCTGGCTTCTGTCTCCGGTCGGGCGCGCCGGGGAGTCGATCGTCCTCTTCCTGTTGCCCGCGGTCTGGGCGTCGGCGGGAGCAGGGTTTGTGCTCGCTCGGCCGGCAGCGCGGCGATGGGCTCTTGCCGGCTGTGCGGCGGTTGCCGTGGCGGCGTCGAGCTGGGCCCTGATCCAGCAGCCGCTGCACGAACAGGGCCGGGCCGCGCTGCCGATCGGTCATCACAACCAGTTGGCCCTGGTGCTCGTCGCCCTGCTGCCGTCGGCGGTGCTGGGTGTCTGGCGCCTGGCCGGCTCCGCCGGACTGCGGCTCCGCCTCGCTGCAGCCCTTGGGGTGAGTTCGCTGGTGATCTGGACCGTTGGCGCCACCGGCTCGCTGTCGGGCCTGCTGGCACTGGCGCTTCAGGCGCTGGCGGCGGCCGCCTGGACGCTCTGGCGGTGCGGCGGCCGGAGATGGTTCAGTCGAGCTGCTGCGAGCCTCGGTCTGCTTGCGGCGCTCGCGTGCGCGGCGGCATGGGCGGGAGTGCGGCTGGACGTTCCCGGACCGGTGGATCGGCTCGGCGCGGTGTTGCGCCTGGAGGATCCCTCGCTCCTCGCGCGCCGCACCTACGCCGCCGCGGCGCTTCGCGGCTTCGCCGAGCGGCCCGTTCTGGGCTGGGGTCCCGGTGCGTCGAGCTGGACTCTTGCCCGCCACTGGCGGCCGGCGCCCGGCGTTCACCCGCCGGGAGAGGTCGTCACCGATTCCCACAGCCTGCTGGCGCAGACGCTCTACGAGGTGGGTGTGGTCGGCTCGTTGCTGTTGCTCGCTGTGATCGGCCGCTACGGTCAGCGTCGCGTAGTGGAACTGCTGCGCGCGTCCGCCCGAGCGCGAGCTGCCGCCGGCTCCGGGGCGGGGTTCCGGAGCGGCGGGGAGGTTCGGGATCCCGAGTTGCTGGCCGCGGCGCTGCTTGGCCTGCTGGGCGCCGGAAGCTGTGTGGTATTCGGTGTCTTCGCGGTGGTCACGGCGGTGCCGGCAGTCCTGATCCTGAACCTGGGTCTGGCCGCCGCCGCCCGTTGCGGCGGGCCGGTTCCGGAGGGCTGGCGGAGCTGGCCCCGGCTGCGCGGACGGGTCGTTCTCCTTCTCTGGTTGACTGCGGCGTTCGCCTGGTCGCTGGAGCGGGCCTGGGCCGCGAGACTCTACGAGCGCGCGATCGCGGCCTCGCCGGGCGGAGAACTTCAGGACGGCGTTGTGGCCGACGAAACGGCCCGCCGCCTGCGCGCGGCGGCGGCGGCGGATCCGCGTTTCCCTCTCTACCAGGTCCGGCTGGATGCCCGGTCGGCTGCGGAGGCTGCGTCCGGGCTGGCGCCGCTGTGGCTCCTCGCCGGCGTCGACGAGGATGCCGACACTGACCGCAGGAGGGCAGCGCTGGAGCGGGCCTGCGACCTCGATCCGCTGTCGGCGCTCGCTCCGTTCGAGCTGATGCGCCTCGAACGTGAGGGCGGCGCCCCGGCGTCGGCTCGGCAGGTGTCGGTGCGGGCGGCGTGGGCGATCCTCGCCGAGCCGCGGCTCCTGGCGGCGCTCGCCTTCGAGGGAGATCCGGATCTGCGGATCGAGCTCCATCGGCAGATTCGGGCGTGGCCCGGGCTGCCGTCGGGCTGGCTCGCGGCGTTTGAAGAGCTGTGGTTCGAACTGGACTGGTCCAACGGAGGGGAGGGGCCGCCGCACGATGTGCTCTCGATCGACGCCGATCGGCGCGCCGCGGTCTCCTTCAGCCTGTTTGCCTTTCGTCGGCCCCCATGGCCGCTCTCGATCGGCGCGGCGCCGCTGCGCAGCAGCCGCCTCGCCGCCATCGTGGCTCACGACCTGCCGGCGGCGACCCGGTTGCCCGGGACGGAGCCGGACCCGTTCTGGCGCCGGCTCTGCGGGCTCGGGAACGGCTGACCCCCGGGACGTCAGGCGGCGCCGCTGATCGCGGCGTCGGCCGGGGCGACCCGGTTGCGGCCGGCTCGTTTCGCTGCGTACATGGCATCGTCGGCCTTGCGGAGCAGCCGGGCGGCGGCGTCTGCTTCGGCGCCGGCTCTGCGGCTGACGGCGGGCAGGCGGCGCAGAGCGGCGGCGCCGATGGAGCAGGTCAGACGGACCTTGGCCGCCGCCGGCTCGGCGCCGGGATCGCCGGTGAACCCGGTTGCCGCCAACCGAGTGCGCAGCCGCTCGCCTCGGCCGAACGCCCGGTCGAGGTCCATGCCGGGCAGGACAACCACGAACTCGTCGCCGCCATAGCGCGCAGAGAAGCCGCCCGCGTCCTGGGCGGCTCCCTGGAGCAGCGCCGCGACGTGACGCAGGATGCGGCTGCCGGCCTGGTGGCCGTGCTCGTCGTTGATCCGCTTGAAGCCGTCGAGGTCGAGAAACAGCAGGCCCACATCGTCGCCGCGGCGCTCCGCGGCCGCCACGGCCTCGACGAGGGCTTCGTGCAGAGCGCGGCCGTCGAGCAGACCGGTCAGACTGTCTCTGCCCCGGCCCGATCCGCCGGGCCGGGCAACGACGACGCTGCCGATCGCGGCCGCCGCCCGAGACGCCAGGGTGCGGGCCGAGCTCTTCGTGCCGAGGCTCACTGTGCGCAGTTGCACTCGCAGAAGATGGAGGCAGCCGGCTTCCGGGAAGGGGCTTCCGAGGTGGGGTTGCGGGTCGCGTTTCCCGGTCTCATGACAACCTCCTGACGGACGCCGCAGTCTGCCGGAGCCGGGCACGCGTGTCGGCATCGGTCCGGAGCCTGCCCGAGACGTCCAGCCCAAGGGGCGCACTTCAAGCATATGCCCTTGCGTGTTCTTCCCGGTTCTCGCTGGTACCGTGCGATCCGGTGAGCCGCGTTCCCCCGCTTCGGAAGTCCCTTGGTCAGCATCACCTTCGGCACCCGGGTTCCGCGGTTCCCGCGGTCGAGTTCCTGGATGTCGCCGGCTGCAGGGTCGTCGAGATCGGCCCCGGCGGCGGCGTGCTCACGCGCCTGCTCCTGGAGTACGGCGCGAGCCGGGTGATCGCCTGCGAGCTCGACCTGGCCTGGACACTGGAGCTGCGCCGGAGGATCGCCGATTCGCGTCTGGTCCTGGCCGCAGGCGACGGTTGCGATCTTCGCTACGAAACACTGCCGGCTTCGACCCGGATCGCCGGCAACCTGCCGTACAACGCCGCCACCCGGATCGTTCTCGCCGTTCTCGAGCGGGCGCCGATCGGCGCCCGTGCAGCGTTTCTGGTGCAGCGGGAAGTTGCGGACCGGCTGGCGGCATCTCCGGGCGATTCGGACTACGGCGGACTGAGTGTCCTGGTCGGTGCGCGGGCAAGGGTGGGTCGACTGTCGGTCGTTCTTCCCGGCAGTTTCGTGCCGCCGCCGGCAGTGACCAGCGCCTTCGTGGGATTCGAGCGCAAGGCGCCGCCAGTCGACGACACGGAGTGGTCGGCCTTTGCCGGCTTCGTGCGCACCGCGTTCAGCCAGCGACGCAAGACCCTCGTCAACAACTTCCGGCCGACGGTGGGTCGGCCTGCAGCCGAGGCGGCCCTCGCGGCGCTGGGCCTGCCGCTCAGGGTGCGCGCCGAGAGCCTCGATGTGCCGGAGTTCGTCAGGCTGTTTCGCCAGATGAAGCCGTATATAGCCATATTCGACTGAGCGGGCTACAATCACATGCTCGTGCATGTTCCAGCCATGACCGGTCTGGCAGTCCGCGGCGAACGTCGCGTCGCATGCGAGCACCCCTGCATGCCGCCCGGCTGCACGGCTCCTCGGTCGCAATCGTCCCCGCACGTTCTCTCGCCGCGCCTTGCCGGACGGTCGCCTGACCGCTCCCGGCGCGACACGCACATCCGCGGCAGGTTTCCAGGGCTCCGGTGATTCGTTCGGACGACAGCCCCCGGCGGTTTGCGCTGAGCACCGGTCTGCCGGCGGGCAAGGCCGCCGAGCTCGTCGGTCTGCTGCTGCTCATGCTCGGAGCGCTCCTGCTCCTCAGCCTGCTGAGCTACCAGCCGGGCGACCCGAGCTTCATGCGGAGTGTCGAGGGCGCGGCCGAGACCGCCAACCTCATCGGGCCGATCGGCGCCCACGTTGCAGCCGCCGGCTACGGGCTGCTCGGGTTCGCCGTTCTCGCGGTGGCTCTGGCGGTCCTCGGTCTGGGCTACCGGCTGGTTCGCGCACGCGCCGAAGTTCCGTCGCCGCTTCAGGCGGCGGGTATCTTCGTTACCCTGATTGCGACGCCGACCCTGATCGCCCTGGCCGCGGGCGACGTCGCGTTCCGAGGCGAGTCCCTGGTCGCCGGGGGACTGCTGGGATCGACGATCGCCAGCGCAGTCGAGGGTCAGCTGGGTGTGCTCGGGGCCGGAGTGATCGCCGTGTCGGGCTTCGTGTTCGGGATTGCACTGATGCTGCGGGCCAGCCTGGGCGAGTCCGTTGCCGGCGGCTGGAGCCGGCTCAGGACGTTCCTCGACCTGGTCAAGCCGAAGTCCAGGAGCAGGTCCCGGGCCAGGACATCGCCCCGGACCGCGCGCCGCGGTCAGGCGAAGTCGGCGCCGCCGGAGAACGGGACACCGCTCGCGGAGCTGCCGCTGCGCGGGACGCCGCGAGATGGGAAGGCGAAGGCGGCCATCCGCGGAGCCAGCGAGCCGAAGGTGGAGCTGTCACCCGCTGTCGGGGCGAAGCCGGCGCCCGCTGCGCCGGAAGCGTCCCTGCCGCCGGCGGACGCGACCGCTGAGAACACACGGCCGAAGGCAGAGAGCACCGAACTGCCGCCGCTCGACCTGCTCCTTACCGAGGAGGTGAGCGCCGAGGTCAACGAGGACGAACTCAGGGAACTCGGCGAACTCATCTGCGCTCGCTGCGCCGAGTTCGGAGTCGAAGGCTCGGTCGAGGGCATCAGCCCCGGTCCGGTCATCACCGTGTTCGAGTTTCAGCCGGCGCCGGGCGTGAAGGTGGCTCAGATCGTCAACCTTCAGGACGATCTTGCGCTTGCCCTGAAGGCCGAGGCGATCCGGGTCGAGCGCATGCCCGGCCGGTCGACGCTCGGCATCGAGGTCCCGAACAGGAGCCGAACGGTCATCCTCCTGGGCGGCCTTCTCGCCGAATCGGAGTTCAGGAACAGCGGGTCCCCGCTCACCATGGCGCTCGGACGCACTCTCCGCGGCGAGCCCTACTTCGCCGATCTGGCGAAGATGCCGCATCTCCTGGTGGCGGGTGCCACCGGCGCCGGGAAGAGTGTCGGCCTCCAGGGCATGCTGACTTCGATCCTGTACCGGGCCCGGAGTGACGAGGTCCAGTTCATCCTGATCGACCCGAAGCGGATCGAGCTCGGTGTCTACGCGGACATCCCGCACCTGAAGACGGCGGTCGTGGTGGAACCGAAGCAGGCCGCGAACGCACTGCGCTGGGCCGTCTCCGAGATGGAGCGCCGCTACCGTCTGCTGGCCGAAGTTCACGTTCGGTCGATCGACTTCTACAACCAGGCGATCGCCGATCCGGACGTGGCCCGCCGCCTGCGCCTTCGGGACGAGGAGGCCGACGAAGACGCCGAACCCAGGAGCCTCGAGCCGCTTCCCTACTACGTGATCGTCATCGACGAGCTGGCCGATCTGATGATGGTCGCTTCGTCCGAGGTCGAGACGTCGATCGCCCGCCTGGCGCAGATGGCGCGCGCCGTCGGCATCCACCTGATCGTCGCCACCCAGCGGCCCTCGGTCGACGTCCTGACGGGCACGATCAAGGCGAACTTCCCTTGCCGGATCTCTTACGCCGCGGCTACCCGGCACGATTCGCGGACCATCCTCGACCAGGTCGGCGCCGAGAAGCTGCTCGGCAAGGGCGACATGCTGTTCATGCCGCCCGGCAGCGGCCGCATGCTCCGTCTCCACGGCGCCTTCGTGACCGAACAGGAAACGGCGGCGCTGGTCCGCTGGCTCAAGCGGCAGGGCTCGCCGAACCTCGATCCGGCGGTGCTCGAGCCGCCGCCGGAGGATCGAGCGGCGGCCGGAAACGAGAACGGCGGGGCCGATGTCCTCTACGACGAGGCCGCGCGGCTGGTCGTTGCCGAACGGATGGGGTCGGCGAGCTTCCTTCAGCGCCGCATGAGGGTGGGCTTCTCCCGTGCTTCTCGCCTGGTGGATCTGATGGAGCAGGACGGCATTCTCGGCCCGGCCCAGGGCAGCAAGCCGCGGGAGGTCCTCGTGCCGCCGGATTACTTCGAGGAGATCGACCAGTCCCGGATCGCCTTCGAGTAGCGGTTGCAGCCTGGCTGGCCACGGGGTCCGCAGCGGGCGGAGCACGGCTTGAGCCGGTGATCGGTGAGGTACTAGCTAGCAGTCCGTGGCAGAAGTCACGTTGCATTCGTTTCAGCCATGCATCCCGCCCGGCTGCGTTGCTCTTCGGTCACATATGCCCCAATATGCGTAACCTTCGCGCCTTGCCGGACGGGCGCCTGACCGCTCTCGGTGCGACACGCGACTTCTGCCACGGACTGCTAGGGCTAGGCTCACGGTGTCGATGTCTGCGCGGCCGAGACTCCGGAGGATCGCGTTCTTCGGCACACCGGAGTTCGCGGTGCCGTCGTTGGCGGCACTGGACGCGGCGGGTCGCCGCCCGGTGGTCGTCGTCAGCCAACCGGCGCGGCGGGCGGGCCGGGGCAGCAGGGTGGTCGAACCTCCGGTGGCCCGCTGGGCGCTGGCTCACGAGGTGGACCTGTTGCAGCCGGTGCGGCTGCTCGATGGCGAGTTTCTCGGCCGCATCCGTGCACTGGACCTTGACCTGGCCGTGGTCGTGGCCTACGGCAGAATTCTCCCTCGGGCCTTGCTCGAGCTGCCGTCCCGGGGCTGCCTGAATGTCCACGCCTCCCTGCTGCCGGCCTACCGCGGGGCGTCACCGATCCAGTCCGCGATCGCCAACCGGGAAGAAGTGACGGGAGTGACCACGATGGTCATGGAGGAAGGCCTCGACACCGGGCCGATCCTGTTGAGCGAGGAGGTCGCCATCGGCCCCTGCGAGACGGCGGGCGAGTTGACGCCGCGCCTTGCCGCGGTGGGCGCGCGCCTGCTCGTCCGCACTCTCGACGGTCTGGAAGCCGGTGAGGTCGAACCCCGCCCGCAGTCCGAGGACGCGGCGAGCCATGCTCCGATGCTGCGGTCGGAGGACGGCGTTGTCGACTGGACCCGGGAGGCCTCCGCGATCGCGGGCCGCGTGCGCGCCTACGAACCGTGGCCGGGGTCGCGGACCAGGCTGCGGGGCGAGGCCATCAGGATCCTCGAGGTGAGGCCCCTGGCTGCGTTCGCCCGTCCGGACGGCCTCGACGCCCGGGACGATCGGCCGGGCGCGTTCCTTGGGTGTCTCCAGGTGGAAGGTCTCGGCCGGGCGGCCGTCGTGCGTTGCGGCGGCCCGTCTGCCCTGGTGCTGGTCCGCGTGCAGCGGCCGGGCCGTCGTCCGATCGGTGGCGTGGACTTCGCGAACGGTCTGCGGCTGGCGGCCGGCGAGCGCTTCAGGACACAGGCGTGACGCGTCGGCGGCCGATCCGAAACCTGGGCTCCGCCTCGGGCTGGAGCCGCCGTCGGTCCGATGCTCCGCTCACCGTTCACGCCAGGGTCAGGGAATCGGCCGCCTTCGTTCTCGAGCGCACGCTGGAGTCCAGGGCGCCGGTGTCGACGTTTCTGAACGATGCTCTGGAACGTTGCGACCCGAAGGACCACGGACTGCTGCGGGAACTCGTTCTGGGAACGCTGCGCTGGTTGCGCTTCATCGACCATGTGCTCGCCTCCGCGTCCGGGCGTCCTCTTTCCCGGGTTCAACGCTCGCTGCTGGCGCCGTTGCGGATTGCCGTGTACCAGCTGTTCTTTCTGGACCGTATTCCCAACCACGCGGCGGTCAACGAGGCGGTGGAGCAGGCGGCGAACCGCACCCATTCCGGCGGCGCCAGCTTCGTCAACGGCGTGCTGCGGCGCATTGCCCGTTCGCCGCGTCGAGACGCCTGGCCGGTCGAGGAGGTCGATCCGGCGGCCCGACTGGGCCTCCTGCACTCCCATCCGGACCTGCTGGTCAAGCGCTGGCTGCGCACCTATGGCGAGCAGCAGACGCTCGCCATCCTGACCGCGAACAACCGCCCGAAGCCGCTGCACCTGCTGGCGTTCCGCGATCGCGGCGGCCGCGGCTTGCTGGCCGAGCAGTTGATCGACGACGATGTGGGCGTCGAGCCGTCGGCCCTGGCGCCGCACAGCGTGACCGTCCAGTGGGGCAACCCGCTGCTCTCGGAGGCCTACCGTCGCGGCGCCTTCTACGTTCAGGACGAGGCCAGCCAGTTGGCAGCGATCGTGCCGCCGCCGGCGCCGGGGGAGCGGGTGCTCGACATCGCCGCGGCGCCGGGCGGCAAGACCTTCGCGGCGCTCGCGGAGCAGCCGGATCTCCGCTGCGTGGCTTGTGACGTGTCCCTGGCGCGTCTGTGGACGATGCGTGGCAACGCCTCCCGCCTGGCCCTGGCGCCGTCGTTCTGCGCGGCTGACGGCGCTGCCCTTCCGTTCCGCGACCGCTTCGACCGCGTCGTCGTCGATCTGCCGTGCAGCGGTACCGGCACCCTGCGCAAGCACCCCGAACTCAAGTGGCGGATCAGCGCCGAGGAGATCGACCGGCTGGCGGAACAGGCCCGTTCGCTGGTCCTTGGCGCTGCCGACTGCGTGCGGCCGGGCGGATTGCTGGTCGTGGTCACCTGCTCGATCGAGCCCGAGGAGAACGAGGAGGTCGCGGCGGCCTTCCTGGGATCACGGTCCGACTTCAGGCGGCGGGACCTGCACGCCGATCTCGGCAGGCCGGCGGACGGCCATGTGGCGGGGCCCGGGTTGTGGCGACTGCTTCCGGCCGAAGGTCATGACGGGTTCACGGTCCAGGTTCTTCAGCGCGCCGCCGAGTGAGCTTGCAGACGCAGCGGGATCGGCCTGGCAGTATGCACGACTATCGCACCCTTGCCGGGCGGGCGCCTGACCGCTCCCGGTGCGACGGTGCGACACGGACTTCTGCCACGGACTGCCAGGCGGCTGCACGACGGCGTGAACCGGTTCGTGGACCCTTCCGACGGCCGGAAGTGTCGGCCAGTATTGACAGTTCGGCTTTCTTCGGCGTACATTTGCGGCGCTTCGCGGGTATCACGAAGCAAAACAACCGAGCATACCTGAAGATGCCATCGGACACTAGGAGCCGTGCGTCGGAGCCGCCCGTCTGGAACGCTGCGTCGGCTTGGCTTCCGGTCTCGTGCCGGTGCTTCGGTTCAACTCGGGGAGCCCGACGGGCTCGACATCCATAACCCAACTCAGGAGGAGACGTTCGATGGCCGGAAAGGCAGACATCGTAGACGCCGTGGCCGAGGGCGCGGGTCTGAGCAAGAAGCAGGCGGTGGATGCCGTCGATTCTCTGATCGACAGCATCTCGAGCCACCTGCAGAAGGGTGACCGCGTGCAGCTTCCGGGCCTCGGGAGCTTCTCCGTGTCCCACCGCGGCGCCCGCACGGGGCGCAACCCGCAGACCGGCGCGTCGCTGACCATCGCGGCCAGCAACAGTGTTCGGTTCAAGGTCAGCCGTCCGCTGAAGGACGCGCTCAACTAGTCCGGGTCCGGTCCCGGCCCTCAGGACCTCGTCACGACCGCGCTCCGAAGAACCAGCTTCGCGGAGTTCCGCGTTCGCTCCAACGAACGGAACACCGCGAGGACAGCGGGTGCGGGGAGGAGGTCGTCTCGAGGCTTCGGGGCCGGAGCCCCCCCGGTCAGCGCACCAGGGGGTAGAGGCTGGCCAGCCGGGTCGGCTTGACGCCGGCCGCGAACAGCAACCAGATCAGCCAGTTCGTCGCGACGGTGCGCACCACGCCTCGTTCGGCGAAGCGTCGGGATGACGTCGTCGCGCGCTGCTCGACGATGGAGATCGGTCCCTGCCGGCGGAGACGGCCGATGAAGTCGAGATCCTCGAGAATCGGCAGGTCGGAGAAGCCGCCGCTGGCGGCGTAGGCCGCGGCCGTGGCGAACTGGGCCTGGTCGCCGAGCGGCAGACGCAGCCGGCGGGTGCGGAAATCGACCAGGACCCGGCCGCGCCGCAACAGCGGCGATGTCGGCTCGAAGTCGATCAGGAAACCGCCGCCGACCGCACCGGCCTGCACCGCTTCCTCCAGGCCGGACCTGGCGGCCGGCGGCAGCCGCGTGTCGGCGTGGAGGAAGAGCAGCACATCGGCGCCGGTCCGGAGGGCCAGGTCAGCGCCCGTTCGGAGCTGCAGCCCGCGCCCGGCCCGCGGCAGGGTGACAACCCGGGCGCCCCTGTCGGCGGCCAGTTCCGCGGTCCGATCCGTGCTGCCGCCGTCGATGACGAGGAGTTCGTCGCAGTGAGCGCGGGCCGCGTCGACGGCGTCCTGTACCCGTGCCGCCTCCTCCAGCACCGGCATGACGATCGCGACTCGCATCTCCTCCTGGCAATCCGTGGCGGACGTTCGTGTCGCACCGGGAGCGGTCAGGCGCCCGTCCGGCAAGGCTTCATCATGGCGACGCATGTCGTGCATGTCTGAGTGAAAAGCAACGCAGCCGGACGGAGATGCATGGCGGAAACGAGTACGGCGTGACCCTTGCGACAGGCTGCTAGGTTAGCGAGCGGCGCCGGCGCCCTTGTGCGCGCCGGGCTGCCGCGATGAAGAACGAGAGCTTCAGCCATCTGGACCGCCGCGGCCGGGCCGCCATGGTCGATGTCTCCGCCAAGGACGTGACCCGGCGCGCGGCCGAGGCTTCCTGCCGCGTCCTGATCTCCGACCTGACCGTCGAACGCCTGCAGACCTTGCCCAAGGGCGACGCCGTGACCGTCGCCCGGATCGCCGGCGTGCAGGCGGCGAAGAGCACGGCGACCTGGGTTCCCCTGGCCCATCCGCTGGCACTCGATCAGGTGGAGGTGGACATCGAGCCGGCGGCAGGCGGTGTGGAGATACGCAGCCGCGTCGTTGCGACCGCTCGCACGGGGGCCGAGATGGAAGCACTGACTGCCTGCGCCGCCGCTGCCCTCGCCCTCTACGACATGGTCAAGTCGGTCGAACGCGGCGCGGTCATCTCGGACTTGCGGCTGGAGGCGAAGAGCGGCGGCCGCAGCGGCGAGTATCGTCGCGGCGCCTCCTCCTGACGACCCGGCGATCGTGCCGATCCGGTCCGGACTCGACCGCCTGCTCGACGACTCCGGGCGCCTCAGGGGACGACGCTACGCGTTGCTCTGCCACCAGGCGTCCTTGAGCCTTGCCGGCGTCCACGCCCACGTGGCCCTGGACGAAATCCAACCCGCGGAGGTCCTTCTGGGGCCCGAGCATGGATTCCATGGTGTCGAACAGGACATGGTCGCGTCGGGCGACCAGCGCGAACCGTGGACCGGCCGGCCGTTGGTGTCGCTCTACGGCGACGACATACGCAGCCTCCGGCCGAGGCCGGGTATCTTCGACGGCTGCGATCTGCTGGTGATCGATCTCCAGGATGTGGGTGCGCGCTACTACACCTTCGCCGCCACCGCGGTCTGGGCCGCCGAGGCGGCGCTGAGCTCGGGATGCGAAGTGTGGGTCCTCGATCGACCCAATCCGCTGGGCGGTCTGGAAGTGGAGGGAAACCTCACCGAGACCGGGTTCGCGTCCTTCGTCGGCGCCTTCCGGATGCCGCAGCGCCATGGTCTGACGGTTGCGGAGATCCTGCGGTTGGAGGCCCGCCGCCGGCGCTGGGACGCCTCCCTGCTGACGGTCTTCGAGGTCGGCGGCTGGCGCCGACAGCAGGCATGGCGGGACACCGGCTGGCCCTGGACGGCACCGTCGCCCAACATGCCGACACCGGAGACGGTGCATCTCTACCCGGGCCTGTGCCTGTTCGAAGCGACCACGGTGTCCGAGGGACGCGGGACGACAAGGCCGTTTCAGCTTCTGGGTGTCCCGGGCGCCGACGCTCCGGCTCTGGCGGCACGCTGCGGCGAGCGCCTGGCGGCTGCCGGGATCAAGGGAGTCTCCGTGGTTCCCGCGATGTTCAGGCCCCAGTTCCAGAAGCACGCCGGCTCCGTGTGCGCCGGCGTCGAGCTGCGGCTCCTGGATGCAGGGCTCCTGCGGCCGGTGCGGCTGGGCTTCGAGCTGCTGCTGGCCTTTCGCGACGTTCTGGGTGAGGACTTCCGTTGGCGGCACGAGCCCTACGAGTTCGTCGAGAACACGCCGGCGATCGATCTACTGGCGGGAACGGATCGTTTCCGACTCGGTCTCGAGACCCCTGGCTCGGTCGAGCGCTGGTTCACTGCATGGCCGCAGGACCAGCAGGAATTCCGAGCCGAGTGCGAATCGGTCTTGCTGTACACCTGAAGCGCTGCAACAATCCGCCGCCATGCAGCGGATCCTGATCGCCGATTCCCTGGCGCCGGCTGGCGCCGAGGTCCTGCGCCGCAGCGCCCGGGTCGACGTGCTGCAGGACGAAGACCGGCCGCGCCTGGCAGAGCTGATCGCCGACTACGACGCGGTCATCGTCCGCAGCGGCACGCAGATCACGCGCGAGGTCCTGGCGGGTGGAAGTCGCCTCAGGGTGGTGGGCCGCGCCGGCGTCGGTGTCGACAACATCGACATCGCTGCGGCGACGCAGCGCGGCGTCCTCGTGATCAACGCGCCGACCGCGAACTCGCTCTCGGCTGCCGAACACACTCTCGCGCTGCTGCTGGCGCTGGCACGGCGGATTCCTGCGGCGGATGCGTCGCTCAAGGCGAAGCGCTGGGACCGGAAGAGCCACGTCGGCAGTGAGCTCCACGGCAAGACCCTCGGGATCATCGGGTTCGGACAGATCGGTCGGCGGGTCGCCGGGCGCGCCCGCGCGTTCGAGATGGACGTACTGGCCGCCGACCCCTATCTGCAGGCCGAGGTGGCTCAGCGGCTCGATGTCGAACCGACCTCGCTTGACGACCTGCTCGGACGCTCGGACTTCATCACCTTCCACACACCGCTCACCGATCAGACGCGGAAGATGCTGAACCGGCAGCGCATCGCCTCGATGAAGGACGGTGCGGCGGTGATCAACGTGGGCCGGGGTGGTGTCGTGGACGCGGAAGCGCTGCTCGAAGCGCTCGATTCGGGCAAGCTGGCGGGCGCCGGCCTCGACGTGTTCCCGGAGGAGCCGCCGACGGACTACCGGCTGGCTGCCCATCCTCGGGTCGTCGCGACACCCCATATCGGCGCGCAGACCTCCGAGGCACAGGAGCGGATCGCCACCGAGACCGCACGCATGGTGCTGGCGGCGCTCGAGGGTTCCCTTGCCGTCTCGGCCGTGAACCTGCCCTTTCGTTCGTCGGGTGCTCGCGGCGAGCCGTTCCTGCGTCTGGGCGAGCAGCTCGGCCGTCTGGCGGCGGCAGCGGTCGGCGGCAGCCTGCAGAGGGTGCAGGTCGATCTCTGGGGCGTCGAGGAGGATCTGCGGAAGTCGGTGGCCGTGGCTGCGCTGAAGGGAGCCCTGGCGCCCTCGTGCGGCGAGGCGGTGAACTACGTGAACGCTGAGCGAACTGCGGCCGATCGCTCGATCGAGCACGTGCAGGCCGTCCACAACGACCGGACCTCGTTCGCGCACCTCGTGCAGGTCGATGCGAGCAACGCCGAGGGCCGCTCGATCCCGGTGTCCGGTACCGTCTATCGGCAGGGCGACCTGCGCGTGGTGTCCTTCGGCGGGTTCCGGCTGGAGTTCAAGCCGCGGGGTCTGCTTCTCGTCGTCCGCAACCGCGATGTTCCCGGCTTCGTGGGGCGCCTCGGCACGCTGCTCGGCAACGACGGCATCAACATCGCGGACATCCACCTGGCCCGCGAGCCAGGCGGCCACGCCCTGGCCGTCCTGCGGCTCGATCAGCCGCCCGACGACGAGTGCCTGTCGGCTCTCCTGGCCCTGGACGAGTCGATCTCGGTCGACCTGTTCGACCTTTCCTGAACCCGCGCCCGCAGGTTCCCCCGGTCAGCCGGTCCCCGACGTTCCCAGGAACCGGCGCCAGGCGCGGCCGCGGTGGCCGATCCGGTCCTTGACGTCAACGCCGAGTTCGGCGCAGGTCTGTTCGTGCCCGTCGGGCTCGAACACCGGATCCCACCCGAACCCCCGTTCGCCCCGAGGCGGATGGACGAGCCGACCGTTCATTCTGCCCTCGGCGATCACCTCGCGGTCGCCGTCGACGAGCATCAGCGCGCAACGGGCCACGGCGGCCGGGTCGCCCGCCCGGATGGCGATCCGCGCGATCCCCTCGCCGCCCACTGCCTGCAGCATCCACTTCACGAGCGGTCCCGGAAACCCGTTCATGCAGGCGAGTTCCAGCCCGGTCTCTTCCACCACCACCGGTCGCCGGAGCCGCCGCCAGGCGGTGCCGGCCTTGAACCGGAGCACCTCGATCAGATCGCCGGACTGGATCTCCGGCAGGTCGATCGCCGCCGTCTCGATCGGCCGACCCACGATCCGCTCGGCCTCCCGACTCTTGTCGGGGTTCCCGGTGACCAGCACCCACGGCAGCCTGCGGTTCGCGCTGCCGCTCATCGCCGCACTGCGGGAACACGCCGACCGGGTCGCCGGCCAACTTGCCATAATCGCTCATGGCCGAGGGAGTCCGCGCGTACCATCACCCGGATCTCAGGGCTTCTCTTGTCGAAGAAGCCGCCGCCATGGTCTCGGAGGGCGGCGCCGCCACTGTGACGATGCGGGCGATCGGCGGCCGGCTCGGTGTGTCCAGGGCGGCACCCTACCGCCACTTTCCGGACAAGGCCGCTCTTCTGGTGGCGGTGGCGGTCGAGGGATTCGTGCGTCTTCGCCGCCGACTTGAGGCGCTGGACGCCGCTGGTTCGCCGGCCGGCCTGGATCGGCTTCGGCGCATGGGCGAAGAGTACGTGCGGTTCTCGCTGGAGCATCCCGCACACTACCGTCTCATGTGGGGCAAGGAAGCGATCGCGCGCCAGGACGAACCGGAACTGCGCGAGGCCGCCGGCGCCCTGCTGGAGTATCTGACCGGTGTCATCGAAGCCCACCAGCGGAGCGGCGAGATCAAGCCCGGAGACCCGTGCCTTCAGGCCTACGCGGCCTGGAGCGCGGTCCACGGCCTGGCGTCGCTGCTGATCGAGGGCCAGATCGCCCCGAACGTCGACGTGGACGAGTTGATCCGGCAGATCACGGACACCCTGCTCGACGGAATGCGGCCAGCCACTGGTACTGCGATCTGTATCGACTCCTGACCACGATCGCGCCATGCACGCACTTTCCGTCAAGCTGCCCGCTGAACTTCGCGCTGCCCTTGCAAGCGAGGCGCGCGGACGTATCAGTCGATGTGCGCCGGCCGGTACCAGATCGGCGAGGTCCAGGCCATCTCCTGGATCGTCTCGGGATACGAGCCGTCCGAGCACACGGCGGGGCGCTCTTCCGGCTCCAGACGTCGGCAGTCGTGCCAGCTCCACCGGAGGCCGGGGTTCTCCACGACCCGCAGATAGTAGTAGGCGTGCAGGCCCGGATCGAACTCCTCGTCGCGGTAGACGGTGCAGAGGCTGTCGTGGCCGTCGCCGCTTCGCTCGCCGGTCGCGGGATCGACTCCCGCCCCGTTGTCGGGGGATCCGGCGATCGGGATGGCCTGCGTGCGGCCTGTTCCGTCGGCGCCGATCCAGCCCTTGACGAGCTGGAGCTGCTGCAGCAGTCCGGCGCCTTCCGCGGGGTCGCGGGCGGCGAAGGCTAGGAAGATCGGCGCTTCGGCATCGCCGGCGGCGGGCAGGTCGCCGCCCATCGGCACGCCGCCCGCGTACGCCGCTTCCAGCAGGTCCGTCCGGTCGCACAGATTTCCGGCGTAGTGCCAGCCGCCGAAGAAACGGGGTCTGATCCGCGGTCCCGACGTACCGAAGACCTCGCGGCGCTGTATCGCCTCGAAGACCGCGTCCCGGGAGTTCTCGACCGCCCAGACACCGGCCAGTCCGCCCGGATTGCCGTCGATGCCGCTGGTCAGGAGACCCGGCTGCAGGCGTTCCGCGGGTGTCGCCTCGACGGAGACCGCGCCGCGCCAGTCCTCCTCCGTCACCGCCCCCGGTGTCGCCGTGTGGGTGTCGGTCGACGCGATGATGCCGAGCTTGACCGGGTTGCGGCCGGTTGCCAGCTCTTCCTCCAGGCCGACAACGAGCGCCGAGCGAACGAAGTCCGTCGGATCGACGCAGCCGGCGCCGAGCATTCCGCTGCTGCCGTTCTCGCCTTCCGGACACTCCTCGGTGCGCAGCGTGACCTCGCCCTGAATCAGGGACTGGACCGTCTCTTCGCGCCCCATGACCCTTACCGCTTCCACGTCGCACAGTTCATCCGGCTCGGCGAACACGGAAGACAGGCCGTTGATGCACTCGGATCCACCCTTGTGCTGGAAGATCTCGACGATCGGCTCCCGTTCCAGGCGCTTCTCCGCGTAGGCGCGCCGCGCTTCCAGCGATCCGTCCAGCCCGCGGTAGGGCGCCATCCGGCCGTTCGCCAGATTGCTGTTGTGCGGAATCGTGAGGTAGTCGCAACCTGGCCGGGCCGACCCGCCGCCGCAGACCTCGTCGAGCCGTTGCCAGAGCTGGCTGTCGGTCGGCGCGTCGATGTAGGAGACCGGCAGATCCGGCACCTCCGCACTGCGGAAGATGACGTTTCTGTGGTAGTTCGAGACGCCCGGCGTGCCGGTGTACTCGTAGCCGACGAAGGTGGTGAAACTGCAGGCCTCGGTCCGGTCGTAGGCGTCTTCCGCCGCCTCGATGATCGCTTCCCAGGGGCTCGCCGCCCATTCCAGGCACAGCGACCCGTTCTCGCCGCAGACCTCCTCGGTCCGGCTCGGCGTCTCGGTCGTGATGACGGCGCCGAGCATCTGCATGCCCACCCGCTGGTCCGAGCGGAACGTCGTGCAGAACTCCGTGTCGTAGCGCGGCGACTCGGGATCCTGGCACAGACGGCGTTCACCCAGGAACTCGCCGTGGTCGGTTACCGCCACGAAATCGAGCGACCGGTCGATCGTGATGCTGCCGGCGGGCGCCCCGTCCGGACCGATTGGCCAGAACGGAATCGACTCGCCCTGCGCGAACCGGTAGGCGTCCGCCGGCGTGGCGCCGGTGCTGTTCGCCGCCGCATCGAAGGAGAAGCTGGTGTGGACGTGCAGGTCGCCGAACAGCGCCTGGCGCAGCGGCGTCGCGTCGAGACAGACGGCCCGGTCCTCGGTCCGGCCAACACCGCCGCCCGGGACGGCCGGGTCCTGCGCGGCGTCTTCGGCGGCAGGGCCGGCGCATGCCGCCACGGCAGCGGCTAGCAGTCCGTGGCAGAAGTCGCGCTGCATTCGACCGGCCATGCATCCCGCCCGGCTGCGTTGCTCTTCGGTCACATACGCCCCAGTATGCGTACCTATAGCGCCTTGCCGGACGGGCGCCTGACCGCTCTCGGTGCGACGCGGACTTCTGCCACGGACTGCCAGGAGGATCTGCGGGACGCGGTACGAGTCGATGTTCATTCGTTCTCTCCTTCCGAACGACCGACGAGCCAGACAAGAAACGACTCCACCTGTCGGCGGAATGCAGCCAGAACGGTCGGGAGCCTCTTTTCGAGAGGCCGCAGGCGCTGCTCTTCCAGGGCGAATCCGTAGATGTTGCGGAAGACGTGGCGGAACCGCCTCAGGCCTCCCAGTGCTTGTGCCAGATTCTCGTCGATCACGGCCGGACGAACCTCCGCGATCTTCAGGCTCATGTCCTTGACGAGCTGCCTGTGCCACTGGTCCCCTTGGGGAACGCCGCCGCCAAGTTCCTCGGCGATGCGAATGAACACTCGCTCGATCCCGCTGTAGACATCGTGGAGGATGGAGCCGCGGGCGCGCAGGGAGAAGGTGTCGTTGCCCTGAGGGGCGGCTGCGCTTTCCTCCTCGAGGCGGGAGAGGCTCTCCAGTTCGCTTGCGATCTCCGCGGCAAGCCGCCTGGCGAACGCCTCATCCAGCCTCAAAGGTCGATCCCGTCTTCGAGAATCGTCCGGCGCATGGCCTTCGTTGCCGACTCGACGGGGACGATGTCGAGGTGGAAGTCGGTCAGATCGGCCGCCCGTGCCGAAACGCTGAAGAAGCTCTCCGCCGGCAGACCGGCCACGGCGACGTCGATGTCCGAGCGCCAGGTGAAGCGGCGGTTCGGAACGAATGCGGATCCGATGCCCACGACACGACTGGCGCCGTGCTGCCTTAGAAACTCGGCAATCCGCCGGGCATCGCCGAGGGCAGCGGCCCGCCGTCCTGGCGGCAACCTGGTTCGGCGGTAGTGGTCCACGAGCACACGACGGTCCATCGAGTCCAGCGTACAGGACAGGTCAGGCGCCGCCCGTGGCCGCGTTCGCGCGGGAGGGCGCTCGGCGAAGTGCGCGTCGTCAGTTGGGCCAGTAGACGTGCTCATCGTCCGGAGCGTCGGGCTCCTTGAGCGTCTTGTCGATGTTGCGCGGCCCGTCGGCCTGGGAGGGCCACATCGGCGGGGCCTGGGTGCTGTTCCATTCGGCCAGCATGTGTTTCATCTGCTCGACCTTCCCGGTCTCGGATTCGGCGAGGTTGCGCCGTTCGGTCGGGTCCTGTCCCAGATCGAACAGCCAGGTCCTTGCGGGCCGTTCCGCCACCTGGAGCTTCCAGCCATCGGCGATCACGGCCTGGTAGTGCCCGGACCGCCAGAACAGCCGGTCGTGGGGATCTCCTTCTGCGCTGCCCTCGACGAAGGGAACCAGGTCCACGCCGTCGATCTGCCGATCCTGCGGCAGGTCGACAGAGGCGGCGGCCGCTGCGGTCGCGAAGATGTCGAAACCGTGGACCGGGGCGTCGAAGATCGTGCCCGGCGCGATCCTTGCCGGCCATTTCAGGACGTAGGGTACGTGGATGCCGCCCTCGAAGAAGCTCATCTTCCAGCCCCGAAAGGGGGCGTTCACGTCGGGCAGGCCGATGTAGCCGGCGCCGCCGTTGTCCGAGGTGAAGAAGACGAGGGTGTTCTCCTCCAGACCGTGGTCTCGGAGCGTCTCGAGCACCCGGCCGACGCTGCGGTCGAGAGCGCGCACCATCGCGCCGTAGATGCGGAGGCGATGATCGTCGATGTGGGACAGGGCCTCGTAGTCCTCGCGCGCCGCCTGGAGCGGCGTGTGCGGCGCCCAGTGGGCGAGATACAGGAAGAACGGCCGGTCCCGGTTCGCCTCGATGACCCGAAGCGCCTCGTCGGTGTAGTAGTCCGTCAGATACCGTGCCGGCTCGAACGGGTCGCCGCCGTTGAACGAGGCCGCGAAGTGCATCAGCTTCCACAGGAACTGGTCGATCGGATCGAACGCCTGTCTGGAGTTGACGACATCGGCGTGATCCGCCGGCAGGTACAGCCCGCTCTGCATCAGCAGCGACTCGTCGAAACCCTGCTCGTGCGCCGCCATGCCGCCGCTCTGGCCGAGATGCCACTTGCCGACATGGGCCGTGTGGTAGCCGGCTTCCTTCAACAGCTCGGCGAGCGTGATCTCGGACGGCGGCAACCCCATGTCTTCGAACGGCATCGACTCCACGTCGTGCATCACGCTGTGGCGGAGCCGCTTCGGCTTGCGGGGAGTCAACCGCGGCACGATGTTCATCATCCCGCCCGGCGTCGGCGTGAACTCGAAGCCGAATCGAGTGCCGTAGCGTCCGGTCATGATCGCCGCCCGCGACGGCGCGCAGGTGGCGTTCGCGGCGTAGCCGTTCCTGAAGCTGACGCCGTCGCGAGCGATCGAGTCGATGTGCGGCGTCGGCACCGCACCGCCGGCGATTCCGCCGCCGCCGAAGGTCACGTCGTTGAAGCCCAGGTCGTCGGCCAGGATGACGACGATGTTCGGCGGCCGCTCGTCCGCCGCGCGGTTCCGGGGATCGCCGCCTGACTGCCACTCGATCGGCCGGTTCGCAGCGACATCGATCCGTCCCTGCCGCGCCGCGAGCTCGAGCAGGATCTCAGCCTGGAACATCCACGCTGCGCCGGCCGCGGCCGCGGCCGTGGCCACGGCGATCGCGCCCGCAGCCAGGAACCACTTCCTGCGCGTCGTCACTGCCAGGCTACGGTTGTCCAAGTCAAGCGTGCAGCGTAGCACCTGCGGCGCACGGCTTCGGGTCTGCCGTGCCGATAGGATGCGCCGCATGAACCGGTTCTTCAGGAAGACCCGCATGCCTGACCCGGGTGAGGCGCTTCCCGGTCGTGCCCGGGCGATGGCGGTGGCGCAGCGCCACCATGTGCTTGATGCGCCGATGGTTCCGCCCTGGCCCCAAGGCAGCGAACTGGCGATGTTCGGCCTCGGCTGTTTCTGGGGCGCCGAGCGGAAGTTCTGGGACGTTCCGGGAGTCGTCAGCACCGCGGTCGGGTACGCCGCCGGAGCCACTCCGAATCCGACCTACGAGGAAGTCTGCAGCGGCCTGACCGGGCACAACGAGGTGGTCCGCGTCGTCTTCGACCCCGGGCGCTTGTCCTACGGGGAGCTGTTGCGCATCTTCTGGGAGAACCACGACCCGACCCAGGGCATGCGGCAGGGGAACGACATCGGCACGCAGTACCGCTCCGGCATCTACGTCTTCTCGAAGCCCCAGCGGCGGGCGGCAACGGACTCCCTCGCGGTCTACCAGGAACAGCTTGCCGCCGCTGGCTACGGCCCGATCACGACCGAGATCCTGGACGCCCCCGAGTTCTACTTCGCCGAGGACTACCACCAGCAGTACCTGGCCAGGAACCCGGGCGGCTACTGCGGCCTGGGCGGTACCGGTGTGGTCTGCCCGACGGGCCTCCAGCTCTGACTCGACGTCGGTTTCGGCCTCAGCGGTCCGCGGCGGAACCGCGGATGCCCATCCGCTCCAGCACGCCGGCGACGAGCAGAGGCCAGACCAGGGTCGCGTCAGCCGGGACTTCGGCGAAGCGGCCGCCATCCTCGATGGGAACGAACTTGCCCCAGGAAACTCCCTCGCTGTAGCCGCAGCCCGAGAGGCCGCCCCAGTGCTCCGGTTCCGGGCAGATGCGGACCCCGAAGCGGAACCGCTGGAGCGCTGCGTCTGCCCCCGACCGGCGCGCCGCCGCCTCGAGATACGGCGCCGCCTGCTGCGCCCAGTTCCGCGGCACGCCGCCTCCGATCGTGAAGATGCCGAGTCGGTTCGCACCGGCGACGAGTTCCGCGTAGTGCTCCAGGTCGAGGAACGGATCGAAACGCAACGGCGCCTGCCCGCGGCTGCGGCGCGCCCGGTTGAACAGCGCGAAGTCGAGCCCGATCTCCGAGTCGGTGAACGCCGGTACGTAGACCGGTATCCCGCGTCGCCAGGCGGAGGAGAGGACGCCGCGCATCGGTGCCGTATCCCCGTCTCCAGCCCCGGCCTGCCCGCCGAGCGTCGGGCGCTCCGCGGCTTCGCTCAGCCACCGCCCGAACGCCTCGTTCAGAGTGCGCGAACAGGCGACCTCGCCTTCGGGCCACTGCTCCAGCACCGAGTGGACGATCCGTTCGACCCGGTCGAGGTTGCTCTCCAGCTCCAGGGTGTCGTAGATCCGGTCGTAGCCGGCGTAGTACGCGGTGCGGTCGTCGAGCGTTCCCGACGGCGCCTTGAAGTGGATCATTCCGGCGGACTCGACGAAGCCGTGGACCATCAGCGCTCCGGTGCAGACGACGGCGTCGAGCAGGCCGTGGTCGATCATCTCGCACAGGACCAGGCCCTGCTTGGCCGCGGTCATCGCTCCGGTGACCGTGCCGACGACCACGCACTCCTCGTCCGTTGCCATCGCGTGGAGCACATCCGCCGCTTCGCCGAGCTGGCGGCCGCCGAAGGAGGTCGACTTCATCGCCGCGAGCAGGTCCGAGAAGGACCCGACGGCATTCAGATCGAGCGGTGCGAGCGGTTCGAGTCCCTTCCCCTCGCCGAATCGGTGCGGGCGGCGCGCACCGCCCGAGTTCTCAGGTCGTTCCTTCATGGAGCCGGTTCCGAGGCTATCGCTCCCGGCAGCAGGCGCATGGCCGCGATTCGCCGCGGACTGCCAGGCGACTCCGCGTCGGACCCCGACCCCGAGGATGCATGGCGGCTCGAATGCAGCTCGACTTCTGCCAGGGACTGCCAGACCTCGGCTGTGACAGGATCCACGGTTGACTCAGCTCGGGTTCGCCGCCAGCGACAGGGTGAGGTCGGCCGCGATCCGTGGTCGTTCGCCTGCTGTCCGGACCCGTCCTCCGACTGAAGCGAACCCGGCGCCGACATCGTCGGCGATCGGCAGGACAGGCTGTGAACTCACGCGAACCCAGGGAACTCGAGCTCCTCTACCGGCTGAGTCAGACTCTCGGCGAGAGCCTCGACCTGCGCGACGTGACCCGTCCCGCCCTCGAGACCCTTGCCGAGCATCTGAAGCTGAAGCACGGCACGATCACTCTCCTCAACCGGAAGACCGGCGACATCACGATCGAGGTTGCCCACGGATTGAGCGGAGAGCAGACGGCGCAGGTCCGCTACGGCCTCGGTGAAGGCGTGACCGGCCAGGTGATCGAGACGGGAGAAGCTCGGGTGATCCCGAAGACGAGCGAGTCCGAGACCTTCCTCGACCGCACGCGGCGCGGCAAGAGTGCGGAGATCTCCTTTCTCTGCGTGCCCATCCGGACCGGCAGCGAGACGTACGGCGCACTCAGCGTCGACCGGACCTACGATCCCGATCACGACCTGAACGACGATGTCCGGCTGCTCCTGATCGCCGGTTCCCTGATTGCGCAGGCGGTCAAGCTCCGCCGCACCGCCGAGGAGGAGAGGGAGCAGCTCGAGGAGGAGAACGAGCGGCTGCGCGCCCAGCTCCGCGACCGTTTCCAGCCCGCGAACATCGTAGGCAGCTCGCACGAGATGCAGGAGGTCTACGACCAGATCGCCACCGTCTCGGCCAGCAGCACGAGCGTCCTGATCACCGGCGAAACCGGCACCGGCAAGGAACTCGTCGCCCAGGCGATCCACTACGACAGCTCGCGTTCGGACCGCCCCTTCGTCAGGGTCCACTGCGCTGCGCTGCCGCAGAGCGTTATCGAAAGCGAGCTGTTCGGCCATGAACGGGGCGCGTTCACCGGCGCCATCCAGCAACGCAAGGGCCGATTCGAGCTCGCCCACACCGGCACCATCTTCCTGGACGAGATCGGCGACGTGCCGCTCCTGATCCAGATCAAGATGCTGCGGGTGCTGCAGGAACGGGAGTTCGAGCGGGTCGGCGGCAGCCGGACCCTGAAGGCGGACGTTCGGATCATCGCCGCGACGAACCGGGATCTCTCGGCGATGACCGCGAACGGAGCGTTCCGTGAAGACCTGTTCTACCGCCTGAACGTCTTTCCGATCCATGTGCCCCCGCTGCGCAAGCGCAAGTCGGACATCGTTCAACTGGCGGACTTCTTCCTGGAGCGCTATGCCCGGGTGAACGGGGGCAACGTCCGGCGCCTGTCCAGCGCCGTGATCGACATGCTGATGAGCTATCACTGGCCGGGCAACGTCCGCGAGCTCGAAAGCTGCATCGAACGTGCGGTTCTCGTGGCCAGGGAAGACGTCATCCACCCCCACCATCTGCCGCCGACGCTTCAGACCGCGGAGAGTTCCGGCACCGAGCCTCCCGGCAGCTTTCAGTATCTGGTCGAGAACTACGAGCGGGATCTGCTGCGCGACGCCCTGAAGAGCGCCCGCGGGAACGTTGCCGCCGCCTCGCGCAAGCTGCGGACAACACCCCGGATCGCCGGCTACAAGATCAGGAAGTACGGCATCGACCCCGGCCGCTACGCCAATTGACAGCCCGTGGCGAGATCGCGGATCGCATCGATGGCGAGTCAGGGCGCCCCGCCTGGCAAGGCGCTGCGGTACGAAGCGGCACGCAAGTTCGAGGTATGCATGAGCGACGAACCGGCCGTGCCGTGTTCCGCGGCCGTCGAGTGGACGTCACGTTTGTGCGCCGTCGGCGCGAGTGTGCTACAGAATTGTCGCAACGGGCCAGTGGAACCAACGCTCCGGCCCGCCGGGCTCTGCGCGCGGTTGCCTGCCTTGCGCGGATCTGCCGATGCCGGCGCTGGGAT
Organism: Thermoanaerobaculia bacterium; assembly: GCA_965116145.1. GTDB lineage: Bacteria > Acidobacteriota > Thermoanaerobaculia > Multivoradales > Multivoraceae > Multivorans. Next base: position 1,907,140 of record OZ220482.1, on the reverse strand, counting down.
CTCCGATGTTGGCACTGGTGTTGCTCAATGATGTTGCTGTTTGCCGAGGAACCCCGCAGGACGGGCAGCCGTCTGACCACAAGAAGGAGATCTGCCGAACATGATCCGGAAATCAGCCATCCTCATGACGATCGCCATGCTGGGCACGGCGGCCGCTCCCGCCTCCGCCGCCGACTACGCCCTGGATTTCGCGTCCGCCTACGTCTGGCGCGGCATCACGTTCACCGACGGCGCCGTGTGGCAGCCGTCGGTCACAGCGTCGAACGACAGCGGCTTCGCCATCAACGTGTGGGGCAGTCTCGACATCGATGACGCGAACGAGATGAGCGGCGAGTTCAACGAGGTCGACCTCACCGCCTCGTACGGCTTCGGCTCGGATGCCATCTCGGCCGAGGTCGGCTTCATCGAGTACCTGTTCCCGAACACCGAGTTCGCCGGCACCCGCGAGCTCTATGTGACCGTCGGCTGGGACATCGTGGCCGCTCCCAGCGTCTCTCTCTACTACGACATCGACGAGATCAAGGACTTCTACGCCAGCGTTGGCGTGTCGTTCGGCGGCGACGTGAGCGATGTGCTCGCCTGGAGTGTCGACGTGTCGGCCGGCTACGCCGGCGACGACTTCGCCGCCGCCTACGAAGGAACGTCCGGCGGCCTGTTCGACGGCAACGTCACGCTCGGCGTCTCCGGCGGCATGTGGTCGGCGTACGTCAGCTACGTCGACGCGCTCGACAGCGACTCCCTGCCCGAACAGCCGGTCGACTTCCTGGCCGGTGTCGGCTTCTCGTTCTGAACCGAGGCCGTCGTCGCCGATCAGCGGCGCGTCCCGTCTGCGGGCCGGACCACCCGCCAGTTGCCGTCCCGCCGCGTCACGCCACGGCGTCGGTTCGTCCCTGCCCCCATCGCCGGGGCCCCGAAGAGCACCGGGCGCAGTCCTGCCGGCGTCGGCTTCCGATCAGCGCCCGATGAACTTCGGGGTCCGTTTCTCCATGAAGGCCGCCACACCTTCGCGGTGATCGTCGGTTTCGCCGCAGCGGATGTGCGAGATCGCCTCGCGGTCGAGAATGGACCGGAAGTCCGAGTTCACCGCCAGGTTCACGTTCTCCTTCATCCAGCGGTAGCTCACCAGCGGGCCGTGGGCGAGCTGCGAGGCAAACGCCATTGCCTCGGTGTGGAAGGACTCCGCGTCGTGGACCCGGTTCACCAGACCGATCCGGCGCGCCTCCGCGGCGTCGATGATGTCGGCCGTGAAGAGGAGCTCCTTGGCCACCGCCGGGCCGACCAGGCGGGTCAGTTGCCAGGTTGTCCCCCAGTCGCCGCCGAAGCCGACCCTGGAGTACGCGGTTCCGAACCTCGCCGCGCTCGAGGCCAGGCGCAGGTCGCAGCTTGCGGCCAGGCCGAGGCCCGCGCCCATCGCGAAACCGTTGACCATCGCGATCGTGACCTTGGGCACTGAGTGGACGAGCCAGGCTGCCTCCTGGCCCCGGCGCAGACTGTCGATCCGCTGTTCCAGCGTCGTCTCTGTCCCGCCCGATCTGCCCATGCCGGAGACATCGCCGCCGGCGCAGAAGGCGCGGCCCTCGCCGGTCAGGACGATGACGCCCACCTCGGGATCGGCCGCCAGCCGCGGCAGTTCCTCGTGGAGCCCCCGCGTGATCTCGGCGGACAGGGCGTTCAGCTTCTCCGGCCGGTTCAGTGTCAGCAGCGCGACGCGGTCCTGAACATCGACGCGCAACTCCTGCCCAGCCGCGGTCTTCGTCTCCGCCACGGTCATTCGGTTTCCTCCTGCATCCTGAGGGTCTGAGGGAATGCGCGGAGTGTAGCGCGCATTCCCGTTTGTCGCGCCAACGGCCGGACGGGCGTCTGACCGCTCTCGGTGCGATCCATGCCTGCCGCGAGCTGTTCGCGCGCTTCCGGCAGTGCTCCCGCCCGGCTCGATTCGTCAGGGACGGAACACTCTGCGGCGTCGCGCGTTACAAGGTTGAGATGCGTGTGGCCGCGCTGAGGCCCGATTCGCTGGCGGCGTCGAGGAAGACCCGACGCGCTCCGGCGCAGATGAACGCCGCCGCCGATGCGGTTCGGGCCGACTCTCCACCGGATGACGGAGCCCTCATGGCCCGGGTTCGACAGGGTGACGAGCAGGCCTTCGCCGACCTGGTGGACCGCTACAAGAATCCCCTCGTGAACTACCTGACCCGGATGACCCGCAGCCGCGAGCGTGCCGAAGACCTGGCGCAGGACGCGTTCGTGCGGGTCTACCGGTCGGCGGACCGCTACCGGGAACGCGGCCAGTTCCAGGCGTTCCTCTACCGGATCGCGACGAATCAGCTCCGCAGCGAGGAGCGCCGGGCGGCGCGCTGGCGCGGCCTGCAGCCTTCCCTTGCCGCCGAGCAGCAGCTTCGACCGCCGGCGTCGTCTCCGCAGAGCGCGGCGCTCCGCGACGAGGCAGTCGACGCGGTCACCGCGGCGATCCGGCGCCTGCCTCTCCGCTATCGGGGGCCGGTCGTGCTTCGGGAAATCGAGGGCTGGCCCTACGCGCGCATCGCCCGGACGCTCGGTTGCCGGGAGGGAACCGTCAAGTCGCGGGTGCACCGCGGCAAGAACCTGCTCCGCGAGGATCTGAGCGAGTACTGGAACGGAGAACAAGGATGAGAGAACCGCTCGATCTGGGACGCCTGCCCCGTGTTGCCGCCCGGGCCGGTTTCACCGAGGACGTGTTGCGCAGAGTACGGACTCGGGGGCCTCGTTCGCCCTCGGCGCGCCCGCGGCTGGTGGTGGCGGCCATCGCGGTCGTCGTCGTGTCGACCGCCGCGGGCGCCTGGTGGGCGCGGCAGTCCGCACCCTCCGCCGAGCCCTTGCCGATGACCGCGGAGAGCATCAAGCAACTGAGGTCGGAGGTTCGGGAGCTGAATCGGGAACTCGAATCGCTGCATCGCCTCGCCGAGGACACCCAGCCCTTCGTGCCGGTGTCCGTCAATCCGCGAACCGAGGTCCTCCTGGACCTCCGGGACATCGAACCGCTGGCAGTCGGCCATGCAGCCGCGGTCGGCCGCCGCACTCACTAGCAGGAGCGATTCCGTCATGACCATGTGCAGCTTCCTTGCCCCCCGCGTCCGCCGTCGATCCATCCCTGCCACCCTCCTGGCCGCAGTGATCGCTGCGTGTTCTGGTGCTGCCGCGTTCGCTCAGGAGGAGTCCGGGGAGTCCGAAGAGAAGGAACGCTCCGTTCGGGTGATGGTCCTCGGAAACGGACAGGTCGACATCGAGGAAGACCCGGACGATCCCCGCGTGCTGGCCGTGCAGGTTGCCGCGTCGCCCCAGGAGCTGGCCGGTCGAGTTCGGCCAGGACTTGCCCTGCACTGGGGCGGCGCCTGGCTCGGCGTCGAGCTGGTGAGTCTCAACGAGCCGCTGCGGGCTCACTTCGGGGTGCCCGAGGGCAGCGGAGTGCTGATCTCGAATGTCGTCGACGGCAGCCCCGCGGCTCGCGCCGGCCTCGAGGTAGGCGACATCGTCACCCGTTTCGACGGTCGGGACGTGACGAGTTCCCGGAAATTGACGTTGATGGTGCGGAAGGCGGAGGCGGGGGCGCCGGCCGACCTCGAGGTCTGGCGCGGCGGCAAGGTCCAGACGATGACTGCGACCCTCGACGAACGGCCGCGGCCGGCACTTGGGTCCGAGTCGTTCGTCGTCCTCAGGGGACGCGAGGACCTCGATGGCGACGGCGAAGTCGACGTGTTCGTCAGCCCCGAGAACATTCACGAGACGATCCAGGAGTACTTCGACGGCGACGAGTGGAGGGAACGCCACGAACGCGTCCAGCGCTTCCTTCACGAGCGGCGCCCGGACATGAAGGCGTTGGAAGAGCGTCTCGAGAGCCTGAAGAAGCGGCTGGCGGAGCTGGAGAGCCGGCTGGAGAAGAAGGGGGCCGACGAAGAGCAGTGACGGCGACGGCGCCGTCGCCAGGGTCCCGCCAGGGGGTTGGTCGGGAGGCGCTTCGATCGACCGTCTCTCGCTGGATTCGCGGCCCCGTTCACGATCGCTTCTCGTTGGACAAGCTCCGATCGGTGAGATTTCCGCGCCGGGCTGCTACGGTTCCGCTTCCCCGCCGATCCGGGGCTGGCAGAAGCGATGTCCCTGACCACAGGCAGCGAACGCATGGAGCGGATCGTGGCGCTGGCGAAGCGCCGCGGATTCGTCTTCCCGGCCTCCGAGATCTACGGCGGCATCAACGGCTTTTGGGACTACGGTCCGCTCGGCGTTCAGCTCAAGAACAACCTGCGTGACGCCTGGTGGCGCGACATGGTCGAGAGCCCGCCGCTCGGCCCCGACGGCACACCGCTGTCGATCGTCGGCATCGACTCGTCGATCATCCAGAACCCGAGAGCCTGGGAGGCGAGCGGCCATGTCGGCGGCTTCTCCGATCCGATGGTCGACTGCCGCGAGACGAAGGTCCGCTTCCGGGCGGACCACCTGCATGTCCTGCGGCCGAAGCAGGAACTGGACCCGCCGGCCTGCTTCGCCTACCTCGAGGGCGAACCGGACGCGGCGCTCAGGACCGCCCGCAAGCCGATGCGCCGCAGCCCCGCCCTGGCCGACTTCGAGTCGCAGCCGCTGGCCGAGCTTGGCGCCGCCGAACGGAGCTGCGTCTGGGCCCCGGGCGCCTCCGAGCCGGGGACGTTGACCGAGGCCCGGGACTTCAACCTGATGTTCAGGACCTTCGTCGGCGCCGCCTCCGGTGCGGAGAACACGGCCTATCTGCGGCCCGAGACGGCCCAGGGCATCTTCCTGAACTACAAGGGCGTACTGGACACCTCCAGAGTGCGCCTGCCCTTCGGCATTGCGCAGGTCGGCAAGGCCTTCCGCAACGAGGTCACCCCCAGGAACTACATCTTCCGTACCCGTGAGTTCGAGCAGATGGAGATGGAGTGGTTCTGCCATCCCTCCGAAGCGAAGGTCTGGTTCGACTACTGGACGCAGGCGCGGTTGGACTGGTGGCGCGGCCTCGGCCTTGCCGACGATCGGTTGCGCCTGCGCCGCCACGAGGCATCGGAGCTCGCCCACTACGCCCAGGCCGGCGAAGGGACCTTCGACGTCGAGTACCGGTACCCGTTCACCGAGCCTGACTACGGCGAACTGGAAGGGGTGGCCCACCGGGGGAGCTTCGACCTGGAGCAGCACCAGAAATGGAGCGGCGTCAAGCTGGAGACCTTCGACCAGCAGACGCGCGAGCGCTTCGTGCCCCATGTCATCGAGCCGGCCGCCGGCCTCACCCGGGGCGTGCTGGCGTTGCTGTGCGAGGCCTACACCGTCGACGAGAACCGGCCGTCATCCGAGCTCATGCGCTTCCCGCATCGCCTGGCGCCGATTCACGCCGGTGTCTTTCCCCTGGTGAACAAGGGCGGAATGCCGGAGACCGCGAAGGGCCTGTATCTCGATCTGCGCCGCCGCTACCGCGTCCAGTACGACGCGAAGCAGTCGATCGGAAAGCGCTACGCACGGATGGACGAGGCCGGAACTCCCTTCTGCTTCACCATCGACGGGCAGACGCAGGAGGACCGGACGGTCACCGTGCGCGACCGCGACACCGGCGCCCAGGAGCGGCTGGCGGTGGACGCCGTGTCCCGTTTTCTGGACGAGCGGCTCGGGCGAGGCCTCTGAACCGCGCCATTCCGGCGCGGTTGCCGTCGCCGGCAGTGGACAGGCGGCACAGGGAGAAGCGGTCTGAGGACGTGGAGCGGAGGAGGTCCGGTCAGGAGGGGATTCTGGAAGGGCTCGCGCGTCCTGGACGCACGAGTCGGAGGTTCCGAGCAGGAGGCCCTACCGGCATAACCGGCCTGGCGAGCGGCTGACAAGCGTTCAAGCACGCAGCCTTGCCGCCGGCAGGGCCTTGACTGTCAGGATGGATTTGACTGGAAGGGACCTCCTCCGATGGTTTCCACATCGTCGGGATGACGCTTGCTATCCCGACACACAGAGAAGAAGCAAGGCCCGTGCCAGGTCCTTGAGTTGGCGTCGAGACGGAGCCGGCCGCGGCTTCAGGCCTGGTCGGCGGCGGCCTTGCGGGTCGACTGCCGGGGGTCTTCGGTGCGGATGAGCTGCCGCAGGGCGAGGACGTGCAGGATGATCGCCAGCAGGAACACGGTCTCGATCGGGGCTGCCTGGCCGATGGCGCCGGCGGTGACGAAGCCGACCACGCCGCTCGCCTCGGCCAGCGAGTGGGTTGCGGCGATGCGCATGGGGCGGTCCCGTTCGCGCCCGAACTCGAGGACGAGGTTCTGGGAGGCGAGCATGATGCCGGAGAACCCCGCTCCCACGAACAGGAAGACGGCGTAGGCCACCGGGAAGACCGGCGCCCAGAGGACGATCAGGCTGCCCAGAATCCACGATCCGAGCGCCAGTGCGAACACCGGCCGGTAGCCCGAGCGGTCGCCCAGCAGACCCCACCCCAGGGCGCCGACCGACTGGGCTGCCGTGAAGGTCACGGTCAGCCCGGCCAGCCGCGCCCCGCCGACGCCGAACCGCTCGGCGACAAGGAGAACGTAGAACGGCAGCGACCCGCGGGCGCCGGCGGCCAGGAGCCGCGCCGAGACGAAGCGCGCGTAGTGCGGATCGGAGCGCAGGAGATCCGGCAGCTTGCTCAGCCGGGCGCGCAGGCTGAGCCCGCTGTCGTGAAGGTCGAGGCCCGCAGGTTCGCGGATGAGCCCCATGAACACCAGGCCGGTCGCGGCCAGCACGGCGGCGCCCAGGAACGTCAGCCCGTAGCCGCGCGGAAAGCCGTATCGTTCGAGCACCCAGCCAGCGGCCACGGACATCAGGATCACCGAGAACCCGGCCGCCAGGTTCCGCGTTCCCTGGAGCCGGCCCCGACGCCTGACCGGCACGGACTTGGAGAACAGGAGGTTGAACGCGACCATCTGCATCCCGCCCGAGAACCCCCACATCAGCAGCACCGGCCAGACCAGAAACACGGCGGCCTCGACCGGAGCGAAGAGCGCCAGCAACGCCAGCAGCAGGACCTGGAGCCGCATCAGCCCGCCGAACAGCAGCGTGAGCCACTTGACGTGGCGCCGGTGCTCGATCAGCGCGGCGCTCAGGAGCGGCGACACGAACATGCCGAGGCTCTGGCAGGCGGAGGCCGCGCCCACCGCCGCGTTGGCGCCGGTCAGAAGGCTGATGTAGGTCGGCAGGAAGGTCGGAGCCTGCAGCAGGCGGAACCCCGTCATCCCGAGCAGGCCGTGAGCCAGAAGGGCGACGTAGTTGCGCCGCCGGTCAAGGCGGTTGCGCCCTCGGTCAGCGCCGGACATCCTGGCAGTCCGTGGTAGACGTGCGTGTCGCGACGAGAGCCTTCAGGCGCCTGTTCGGCAAGGCGCGATGAGGAAGGATGTCGGGCAATATGCGGCCGGAGAGCAACGCAGCCGGACGGGATGCCTGGCCGCTCGAGTGCGGTGCGACGTTCTCCACGGACTGCCGGAGCCCCCAAGGTAGCATGCGCTCCGATCGAGGATGACTGTCGATAGTCAGGCTGCGGACGGTATGCACGAGGCCTTCCGGCGCATCGTCCGGCGGATTCCCGAAGGCCGCGTGGCGACCTACCGCCAGATAGCGGCTCTGGCGAATCGCCCCCGCAACGCCCGCCAGGTGGGCTATGCGCTGGCCCTGCTCACCGATGACAGCGTGCCCTGGCACCGGGTCGTCAATGCGAAGGGGGCGATCAGCGATCGCGGGATCGATCCGCTCGAGAGCGTGGAACGGCAGAGGCTCCTGCTTCAGGAGGAGGGGGTGGTGTTCGACCGCCGGGGGCGCGTCGATCTGGACCGCTTCGGGTGGACGCCATGACCGCGCGTTGGCTCCGGGTTCTCTGCGCGATCGGATGGCTCGCCGCCGTCGCCTGCGGCGAGGGCCTGCCGCCGCCTGCGGAGCCCGCATCTGCCGGCCCGCCCCCTGCGGCGGCGCCGGAGCCGCCCGCCGAAGGAATGGTGCGCGTGCCCGCGGGCGTCGTTGCCCGCCCTGACGGCGAGCTGGCCGTTGCCTCCTTCGACCTGGACACCCACGAAGTGACGAACCGGGATTTCGCCGCATTCGCCGAGGCAACCGGCTTCGAGACGGAAGCCGAGCGATGGGGCTGGTCCCTTGTCTTCCATCCCGAGGCCACCGCGAACCCGGAACGGGAGCGGCGCTCGCCGGAGGCTCCCTGGTGGCTGGCGGTCGAGGGCGCGGACTGGCGCCGCCCCCGAGGACCCGGCTCCGAGGCGGAAACCGTGTTCCCGGTCGTGCACGTGAGCTGGAATGACGCCAGGGCGTACTGCGAGTGGCGCGGCAAGCGCCTGCCGACCGAGACGGAATGGGACCTCGCGGCCGGCGCCGGTAACGCCGTCGCGGGTCGGTCCCGCTACCCCTGGGGCGACGAACCTGCACCGGAAGGCCGTTGGGCGGCCAACGTCTGGCAGGGCGACTTCCCCGTTCGCGACGAGGCGGCGGACGGCCATGCCTATCTGGCGCCGGTCGGCTCCTACCGGCCGAACGCCCTCGGCATCTTCGACCTCGGAGGCAACGTCTGGGAATGGTGCGACGACTGGTACCGGCCCGGAGAAGTCGACGGCCCGAAGGTCCTGAAGGGCGGTTCCTGGCTCTGCGCGGCGAGCTACTGCGAGGGATACCGGAACGGGAACCGGAATTCGTCGGCGCCCGATTCCGGCCTCGACAATACGGGCTTCCGCTGCGCCCGCAGCCCGGGCTGAGCACCCGGGCGCTTCCTTGCCGCTGCTGTCCCGCGCCGGGGCGGCGGGGTGGGGAGAAGAACATTCACGAATTGTTGAAACTTCCAACAGTTCAGTCATGTTTCGAAAAGAAAAAGCAGCAACTGCCGTCTTTCTCGTGCTACGGTACCCGAACTTAACTTTGGTGCCCGGCGGATGTTGCGCTCATTGCCTCTTGCACGACGATTCTACCGAGAGCAACCCGAGGGCCAGCAAGGAGGGAAGCCATGACAGGGATTCAGACAGGTATCGCATCCATCGGACTCCACCTCCCGCCCCTTGCCTTGCCGGTAGAGGAACTCGCCTCGCTGCGCGGCGTCGACCCGGACAAGTACCGGATCGGCCTCGGCTGCTCGGAGATTTCCCTCTGCCCGCCGGAGTTCGGCATCGTCGATCTTGCGACCGAGGCGGCGCGGCGCGCGTTGTCCCGTTGGGACGGGAAGATCGAGGACATCGGCATGATCGCCGTCGGCACGGAGACCGCGGTCGACATGAGCCGGCCTCTGTCCGCCTTCGTGGCCGACGAACTCGGCCTTGCCGGCAACATCCGCTCCTACGAGGTCAAGCACGCCTGCTACGGCGGCACACTGGCGCTGCGCCAGGCCTGCGAGTGGCGCATGTCCGGCGCCGCGGGCGACAAGGCGGCGCTCGTCATCGCCGCGGACATCGCCCTCTACGAGCAGGGCGATCCCGGGGAACCGACTCAGGGCGCCGGCGCTGCCGCGTTCATCGTCGAGCGGCCCGACATTGCTGCGGTCGGGATCGAGTCCCACACCTGGAGTCAGCCGGCGTTCGACTTCTACCGTCCGGTCGGCGAGTGCTATCCGCGGGTGGACGGCAAGCTGAGCCTCGAGTGCTACAAGAAGGCGGCACAGGAGTGTTTCTCGGCGCTGACCAGGGGCGAGAACCCGGCCGAGGTGCTGGAGCAGTTCTCGGCGATCTGCTTTCACGTGCCGTTTCCCAAGATGGTCAGCAAGGCGTTCCACCTCGTGGGCGAGGTCGCCGGCTGGTCGGCCGAGCGGATTCAGCAGATCTACCGTGACAAGGTGGAACCGTCGATGCAATGGAACCGCCTGTCCGGCAATTCGTACACCGCGTCGCTGTGGATCTCGGTGGCCAACGCGTTGCGTGGGCTCCAGGCTGGTGAGCGGGTCGCCGCCTTTTCGTACGGTTCCGGTTTCGGTTCGGAGATCCTCTCGCTGATCGCCGGCCCGAACGCCGCCGCCGGCGCCTGGGGCCGGGACATCGAACAGGACGTCGCCAGCCGCGGCCGCCTGGACGCCGCCGACTACGACATCCTGCGCTCCGCAGGGCACTGCGCGGCAGCGTAGTCAGCAGTACCCGTCAAGCTCCGAGCGAGCGCGTGGCAGCACATCCTGGTGCGCGCCGCTCCGAGCGCCGGCGGCGCTGCCGCGGTGCCAACACAGAGTCGAATCAACACGAAGCAGCGTTGCCGCGCCTTGCGGGTGACTGCCCTGGACGGTGGCTCCCCGTGTTGTTCGGCGACTGATCCAGGGCTTCGTGACGACGGCCACCGGATGCTTGCGCTGCCGACCGGAGACACGGGCTCAGCTCCCCGGCAGCCGGGTGAAGTGGGTGGCGTAGGTATCGAAGAACTCACTCCAGTCGAAGGTCCGGAACACTCGTTCCCTGTTGGTGTTGTAGTCCTTGTAGTTCAGCTTTCCGAGGCAGTACTGGCATACACGTAGTCTGGGAAGGCCATCGTGTAGCCGTCCGAACTCATCCCGTCCGGTCACGTAGAACTCGCCGCTGACCTTGTTCGTCGCGACGTAACGCCTGTTGTAGTGTCCCGTGCGCCGCATCCTCTGCAGGGCCTTGCATTCGGCCACATGTACCTTGTAGCCCTTCGCTCCGTCGTCGAGCACTTCGCGTATCTTCTGTCCTTGATCTTGAATGTACACGACGACCTGACGGTTTTGGTAAGTCAGCACCTTTGACGAGTGCCTCTTGACCTCGGACAGGTCGCCTTCGATACCGACTTCCAAGCCGAAGTCGTCGATGTCCAGACGGATGTCCTCAATCGGGGCAAACGGTCCGATCCCGTGCCCGCAATTGATGACGAGATCGACGGGCCCTGTCGCTCCCATGCGTTGCGCTGCCTGCTCCAGGTCAGAGAAATCGATGTTCAGATGCATGGCTTCGTCTCCCTTCTTCGGCTTCGGCCCGACGGTCCGCCAGGGCCTTGTTGTTCAGACTCACTTGCAGATTGTGGTTGCGCGTGCATCGTCCCGGGACTGCGACACGATGTTCCGAATCTGCTCTTCTGCGTTCGTCACGACCCGAAACAGGACACGCCGGGAGGCGTCCGGGTCCTCCTCGTTCAAACCGTGGACGACAACGAGACGAGATGACGAGAGGCCGACGGCGGTGAACGTGCATCGGACGAAGCGGCGGTCGGCAGGTCCAGAAACTCCGTAGACGTGTTCCAGTACGGAGAGGGTACGGCCTTGGGAGAGCCGCATGTTGTTGAAGTACGCCTCGTCCTTCGTGGCCCCCGGCCACTCGCTGGATGTATGGCCTTCGATCCGAACCTCCTCGATGACGTCGCGGAAATTCTGAAGCACGCGCAGATAGCGAGGAACGAAGTCGTCCAGGATTCTGACGAACTTCTCCCGCAGCTCGGCGGAGCCGGCCTTGAACAGAACTTCCGGCGAGTGGAACTCGACTGTCAGGTTCTTGATCGTCGCGTCCCATTTCATCAGGTCGTGCTCGAACTCGGCACGTAGCGCCTCGTCGATCTCGTCCTGGCGGTCCAGGTACTTCGATGCCTGCTCCTGTGTGCGGTGCATCAGCGCGACGGAGATCAAGAGGAAGACCATCATCAGCCCTGCCATCAGGTCCGAGGTCGTCAGCCAGTGTTCGCCGCCGCTTTGCCGGCGCAAGCCGAAGAGGCCATGGGTCGGCGTGTTCATCTGCCGGGCTTCGTTCCAAGGTCTTGGCGTATTGCTTCGAGGTTCGGGCGTACTGCTTCCAGGTCCTGCCGCATTGCCTCGACGGTCCGCCGCATCGCTTCGGAGGCCGGTCGTGCCGGTTCGAGGGCCTGCCGCATCGCCACCACCAGATCCTTGTAGTCCTCGGTGAACTTGCCCGCGATCTGGGTGAGCGCGTTCGCCATCTGCTGCATGACGCGGTTCAGTTCCTGTTCCAGTGCCACGTCGAGCGCTTCGAGCTGCTTGTTGATGCCCTCGCCGGTCCGCGAGACGGCCTGTTGTGTCTGTTCGAGCGTCTTCTGAACCATGTCCTCGGTGGCCTGGCTCTGCGCGTTCAGTGCCTGCTGCAGCGCGGCCTCCAGGCGGGACTGCATCTGCACGATTGCCTCGGCGGTCTGGTCCTGGACGGTCCGGATGTCGGCCTGCATCTGTTCTCCGGCCTGCGTCAGACGCTCCAGCATCTGCTGGGAGCGTGCGAGCTGCTCGGCCGAATCGCTCTGCAGCGAGGCGGCGTGCTCGCTGGCCGTGCGGACGCTGCCGGCGATCTCCTCCACCATCGCCTCGACGTGGGCGCGGGTCTGGGGCACGGCTTCGACCGCCCGGTCACGAAGTTCGGCGAACGCCTGAAGGTGGCGCTCCAGCTCCTCGATCTGATGATGGATCGCCTTCAGGAGGGGATCGAGCCTTTCCATCGAGGCCGGAATGCTCGCGCTGTGCTCCGCGATCCGCGCCACCGACGTTTCGACGGCCGTGACCTGCCTGACCGACTGATCGTAGAGGGTGTGGAGCTGCTCGAGCTGCTGTCGGTAGCCCTCCTGCCATTCCACGAGCTTCTGCACCGAGGCGTCGAGCCGCCGGAAGTTGTCGCCGAACTGCTCGGTCAGGTTCCGGTTGAAGTCGACGATGACCGCACGCAGGGCCTCGACCACCTGTTCGGTCGCTGACCGCGACAGTGCGTCCGCGAACGTCTCCAGACGCTGCCACAGCTCCCTCTCGAAGCGCTCACGCGTCGTGTCCTCTTCCCGCCGTCGATCCGAGAGGTCTGCCCGCAACAGCTTCAGTTGGCCGGCCAGGCTCGATTCTTCGCTGCCGGCGATGGCGTCGCGAATTCCCTGGTTCAGCACCTTCTGCTCCGTCAGGAGTGCGACGATCGCCTCCTCCGGGCTGTCGCCTGCGGCCGCCGCGTCGTCTCGTCTGATCAGTAGCGGTTCAAGAACTCGGAAGAGGACGCCGAAGAAGATCCCGGCGATGCTGCTGATGAAGGCGGTCTCCAGACCCTTCAGCAGGCCACTGATGCTCGCGTTGTCCAGTTTGGAGGCATCGAAGTTCAGGAGGCCGACGACGATGCCGACGAACGTGCCGAGCATGCCCAGCGACGCGAGCAACGTCGGGGCGTAGGCCGTCAGGGCCGGTGCTGTTCCTCTGCGCCGGCAGATGGCCAGGGCGACGAAAGCGCCAATCACTACCCATAGGGCAGCCTCTGTGATTTCGTTCCGATCGAGCCCTTCCAGCAGTTTCGCGAGCAGCCAGTTCATGCTTGCGCTGCCTCGAACCGACGGCAGCCACGCAGGGACACGGCAGCCGGAACGACATCGTTCGGTCTCGACTCCGAGCGAACGTCAGGAATCGCGGTTGGGGCGAGTTGCTTGATGACGGTCTGGCGTGCGGCTATTGCGGTGGAGCGGGGGCGACGACTCATCAAGCCACGTGATCGGGCGCATATGATAGCACAGAGAAGGGAACAAGGAAGTTGCAGGTTGTATTCCCGCTCCGCCGTATAGATCGCTTGCCTATGGAGTAACGGCTCGGGGAGCCCGAACTGAAAGGAAGCAGTCGACGATCTGCCGCCGGGAGAAGCGGGCGGAGTTCTTCACGCGATTCCCCACGACGCGGAACGAACGGATCCCCGGCTACCTGCCGATGCGCTGTCTCGGGCGCCACCTAGTTCAGGGACAGGGCACTCCCCGGGCAAGTGGAGGGCTCTGCCTACGGTTCCGTAGATTCCGCGGCGAGCGCTGCCTGTTCGAGTTGCCCGGCGTAGGCGTCCAGGACGTCGGCGGCGATGTCGATCTGTTCCTGGGCTTTGTCCCAATCGTGCTGCTCGATCGCTTCCCGTACTCCTGGCAGCGTCTTCACGCCGTAACCGGTGTACATGCCCGGTGCGTAGAGGTGGTGTCGGAACCAGGGCCGGCCGGGGAGCCCCTCGCTCCGTGTCAGCAGCCGCTCGCTGGTGGCGATCAGGCGGTCGAGTATCGCCTGGTTGGCCGCGTCTCGGTTGTGGACGGCCTCCGCCGCGGCGCGGTCGGCGGCTCGCGCTGCACGCTGCAGACGGTCGTGCGCGTTCCTGAGCGGCGCGAAGTTCAGGTGCGGTGCGGGCGGCTCGGCCTCGGGCGCGACGAAGGGCCTGGTCGGGTCGGCCGCGAGGCGAAGGGCGCCGCTGGTGCGGAGTTCGTTCTCGTGTTCGATGCTCCGGCGCTCCTGGGCCGCGAGGTCCGCCACTTCGTCGATGTAGCGGCCGACCGTGGCGGCGGTGGCTCCGAACTCGAAGGGGAGTACGTCGGCGTTGGCAAGCCTCAGCGTCAGACGCAGTCCGGTCCGTGCGAGGATGGCACCGTAGACCGCTCCCGGGTCGACGAATCGGCGGAAGAAATCGAAGCTGTCGAACGCCGTGTGGTACTCGCCGCCCGACCCCTCGCCGCCGTAACTGATGTTCAGCGACGACACGCCGAGGTGCTGAAGGAACGGCGAGTAGTCCGAGCCGGACCCCAGGGCGGCGATCCGCAGCCTGTTCGAGGATCGGCGCCGCTCGGCCTCGGCGCGCCCGCCGCCGACGCGACGGAGCGCGAGCAGACGTTCCCCGACACTGACCCCGGTCTGCGGGTCCTCGACCTCTGCGGCGACCTGGTTGACCAGGGTTTCGAGTGCGTGTGAGCCGCCCACGCGAAGAAAGCCGCGGCTGTTCGAGTCCGAGTTGATGTAGACCGCCGCGTGATCGCGCAGGGCCTCGGCATGGTGCTCGGCCCACTCGGTCGAACCCAGCAGGCCCGGCTCCTCGGCGTCCCAGGCGGCGTAGACGACCGTGCGCCGGGGCGGATGACCGGCTCGGGCGAGCCGTCCGAGCGCCTGCGCCTCGGCCAGCAGGCCGACCAGACCGCTGACCGGATCCCGGCTGCCGATCACCCATGCGTCGTGGTGGTTGCCGCGCAGGATCCATTGATCCGGCCGGTCCGTGCCCGGCATGCGGGCGATCACGTTGTGCGCCGGCGTCAGCTTCCAGTCGAATTCGAGCTGGAGCCGAACGCGGGCCGGGCCCGGCCCGATCCGGTACGTGATCGGCAGGCCGCCGCGCCACGCGGGCGGTGCGGTCTCGCCGCCGAGCGCCTCGAGCAGGGGCTGCGCGTCCCGCCACGCGATCGGCAGCACCGGGATCCGCATCAGCGTCTCCGCGTCCTCCCGATCGAGCCGAGGTTCACCGTCGACGGCGCCCCGCATCGGCGTCAGCGGGTCGCCTGGTCGCAGCGGCAGGTCCAGCACCGAGCCCCGCTGCACCGCGCTCGAGTGCTTGAACGGCCCGTCCGGATACGCTGCGCCGGCGCTGTAGCCGTCGTCGCCAGGGTCGTTGAAGATGAGACAGCCGACCGCTCCGTTCTCGTGGGCGACCTTGGGCTTGATCCCGCGCCAGGAGCCTCCGTAGCGGACGATCACGATCTTCCCCCGAACGTCGATGCCGAGCCGTTCGAGCACTTCGTAGTCCTCGGGCACGCCCCGGTTCACGTAGACCAGCTCGCCGGTCACGTCGCCGTCGGCCGAGAACGCGTTGAACGGCGGCAGCCCTTCAGCGCCGGCGATCTCGGCCGTGTGGTCGTCCGCCGCAGGCTCCTCGACCAGCGCCGCCTCGAACCGGGTCGGCTCAAGCAGGGTCAGCGTCCGTCGCCGCGGGGTCGGGAACAGCACGTCGAACGTCTCGATCTCGGCATCGAATCCCCATTCCCTGAACCGCTCGACCATCCAGCGCGCGTTCGCCTCGGCCTGGGGTGACCCGGCGTGGTGCGGCCGCGGCGTCATCCGCCGGTTCCACTCCAGCAGGTCGTCCGCGACGATCCAGTCGTCGGCCTGTCGTTCGGCGGTTCGCTGCGCCTCGACGCGGTCGGGCTGGAAGCCGATCAGATCCTGTGCAGGCCCCGGCGACGCCAGCAAGGCTGCGGCCGCCAACGGGAACGCCGGTTCTGCCAGTGGCAGTCTCCCCATCTCAGACTCCCGTCGCCGCGGCGCGCTCCGCGGCGGCCAGGACCGTGTTCCGCAGCAGCATCGCCACGGTCGTCGGACCGACGCCGCCCAGCCGCGGAGTGATCCATCTCGCGACCTCGGCCACGGATTCGTCGACATCCGGCAGCAGCTTCCGGCCCTCCCAGCTGATGCCGCCGCTGACGACGACCGCACCCGGCCTGATCATCTCCGGCTTCACGAAGCGCGGGACGCCCAGGGCCGCGACCACGATGTCCGCACGGCGGGTGAACGGGGCCACGTCCCGCGCGCCGGTGTGCACCACGGTGACGACGGCGTTGGCGCCGGGCTGCTTGAGTGTCAGCAGCAACGCGAGCGGTCGGCCGAGCGTGGGGCCCCGGCCCAGCACGACGACTTCCCGACCGGCGACGTCGATGCCGTAGTGCAGGAGCATTGCCTGGATTCCGGCCGGCGTGCACGGCACCGGCCCGCGCTCCTGCAGCACCAGCTTGCCCAGGTTCACCGGGTGCAGGCCGTCTGCGTCCTTCTTCGGGTCCATGCGAGCGAGTGCCTGGTTGAAGTCGAAACCGGCGGGCACCGGATGCTGGATGATGTATGCGTCGACCGCCGGATCGGTGTTGAAGCGGTCGACCGCGGTCAGCAGTCCGGCCTGTCCCGCGGCCTCCGGGATCTCGGCGTGAAACGAGGCGACGCCTGTTGCCGCGCAGGCCTCGTGCTTCTTCCTGACGTAGCCCGCCGACGCCGCGTCGTCGCCGACCAGGATCGTGCCCAGACCGGCCCGCACGCCGCTTCGGCGCAGTTCCGCAACCTGCACGGCGACATCTGCGAGCACTGCCTCGGCGACCGGCTGGCCCGCCAGCAGTTGTGCCGTCATTCGTCGACCTCCCCTGTGGTGTGCACGGCGCGCTCCTGATGACGGTCGTGATGGCGCCGATGCTCGTGCTGATGATCGTGGCCGTGCGGCCTCGCCGCGAGCCGACCGGCGAGAGCCTCGATCTCGGGCTGCCCAAGGAGCCCCGCTGCGGTCAGCGACTGCTCGAACGCCTCCCGCCAATGCTGCCAGTAGTGCCAGGGTTCCTCGGCGTCTCCGGCGTCCCAGGCGCCGATCCGCGCGATCAGGCGGCCGCGGAACGCCGCCCAGTCGAGCCGATCGGCCTCGACGAGGGCCATCGTCAGGCCGAACAGGCGGCTCTCCCAGGGCGCGCTGAACGCCAG
Organism: Thermoanaerobaculia bacterium; assembly: GCA_965116145.1. Classification (GTDB taxonomy): domain Bacteria; phylum Acidobacteriota; class Thermoanaerobaculia; order Multivoradales; family Multivoraceae; genus Multivorans. Next base: position 1,889,976 of record OZ220482.1, on the reverse strand, counting down.
CTCGCCGTTGTCCCGAGGCGGCGCGGCGGCGCCGTCTTCATCGAGGCGGACAGGGAGACTCATCTCTGCGGCTGGCCGCCCGTGGCAAGAGCGCGTGTCGCGCCGAGAGCGGTCCGGCGCCCGTTCGGCAAGGCGCTATGGCCGCGCATACCGGGGCAAGTGTGAGCCAGGAGCAACGCAGCCGGGCGAAGTGCATGGCTGAAACGTGTTCAGCGCGACTCTTGCCACGGCCTGCTACAGCCGCTCGACGCCGATCATCGCGTCCCGGGTGACCAGGGCGGTCAGCTTCTCGGCGTCCAGGCCGTCCGTGCCCACCGGTCGTTGCGGCAGGACCATGTAGCGCACCTCGGCACTCGAATCCCAGACCCGCACCTCGACCTCGGGCGCCAGGTCGAGTCCCAGCTCCCCCAGCAACCGGCGCGGTTCACGCACCGCGCGCGACCGGTAGGCAGGCGACTTGTACCAGGCCGGGGGCAGACCGAGCACCGCCCACGGGTAGCACGAACAGAGCGTGCAGACGACCAGGTTGTGGACGGAGTCCGTGTTCTCCCTGACGACCAGGCTGGCGACGTGGGTGTCCGTGTTGTCGCCGAAACCCAGCTCCCGGATTGCCGGCATGCCGTCCGCGAGCAGCCGTGCCTTGAACTCCGGGTCGGTCCAGGCCTCGGCCACCACTCGCGCACCGCGCAACGGCCCGATGTCCTGCTCGTAGCGCTCGACCAGGGCGTCGACGGCGGCGGATTCGACCAGACCCTTCTCCACCAGCAGCGTCTCGAGCGCCTCCGTGCGGAGTTCCGGCGACCTGCTTCCCCGGGGATCGTCGGCAGTCATTCGCTCGCCTCCAGGTACGGCTCGAACAGATCGATGCAGATGGTTGCGCCGGGCTCCGCCTCCTCGCCCCAGAGCTCCCGGCTCTCGAAGGCGACCGTGTACAGGTACTCCGGCGATTCGCCCCGATCGTGTGCGTTCGTGTCGGGATAGACGCACGCCGGATGGACTGCGGCAACCGCTCCGCGCCGGTCGCGGGCATACCCGGGCAGCCGGGTGTGTCCCCGCGGGTGACGATTCCAGGTGCGGACCCGGTCACCGACTGCGAACCGGGGCTCGCGGCGGACCTCGCGCACCACGGAGCCCGTCGCCGGCTGCTCGAGCGCGGTGTCGCCGTCGTTCAGCCGCTCCCGCGCCAGTGTCTCCAGTGCGTGGAGCCAGCGGCCGTAGTAGCCGTCGGCGAGGTAGCGGTCCGGCGGCATCCGCTCGATCGCGTGGCGGAAGGCGTCGATGTTCGCGAGTCCCGCCGCCATCGCGTAGCCGGCGAGGGCGCATACGCGGCCCTGCCAGCGCGCCGGAAACAGCGCAGTGTCGGGGCGGCGGTCGACGGCCCCGAAGCCGTGCATGCCGCCCATGTCGTGGATTCCGTTCATGCGCCGAGGAGCTGCCGTGCCGCAACCGGCAGCAGGTCCAAGCCTACCAGCAGCCTGGGACCGGTCATCGAGCCGCCAGGAAGCAACCCGAGCCTCCGCAGTTCACGGATCCGCGCGGCGGCCGCGGATCCACTCGCTGTAGCGCGACGTTCTCTCTCGTGTCGGCTCGACGTGGTGTCGGCTACGCCTGCGCCGCCCCTCGGTCCGGGCGCCATCGCTGCAGCGGCGTCTCCGCGCCCTCGCTACCGATCTCGGTGAGACTGCGGGCTAGGCTCAGGGCATGGATGCCGCAAGCCGCCCCCCGACCGCAGACGTCGGTCTCGTTCACGGCGAGGACTACCCCTTCCTGGGCCCGGGCAAGGCGCCGCTGGAGGTGGCGGCTGCCGAGGGCTGCTACATGATCACGCCCGACGGCCGCCGGATCCTGGACGCCGCCGGAGGGGCGATCGTCTCGAACGTGGGACACGGTCGGCGGGAAGTGGCGGAGGCGTACGCGCGAACCGCGGCGCAGACGGACTACATCGTGCCGCCCTTCGCGACGCCGGCGCGCGCGGAGCTGGTCCACCGCCTGCGAACGCGCTGGTTGCCCGGCGACATCCGCCGGGTCCTGTTCGCGAGCGGCGGTTCCGAGGCGATGGATCTGGCGATTCGGTTCGCCCGCCAGCACCATCTGTCCGCGGGGCGGCCGGAGCGCTGGCGGGTGCTCGGACGCGAACTCTCGTACCACGGCGCCACGATGGCGACGCTCGCCGTGGGCGGACACCGGGGCCGCCGGGCGGGCTTCGAACCATGGCTGGTCGACGAGCGGACCGACCAGCCGCGGCCGCCTGCGCACTATTGCCTGCGTTGTCCGCTGGACAAGGAGTATCCGGGTTGCGGGATTGCCTGCGCCGACGAGGTGGAGCGGGTGTTCGAAGCGATCGGCCCGGAGGAGATCGCAGCCTTCGTCGTCGAACCGATCGTCGGTTCGAACGCCGGAGCGCTCGTGCCTCCGGGCGACTACCTCGAGCGCGTCGCCCGGATCTGCCGGCGGCACGGCATCCTGCTCATCGCCGACGAAGTAATGACCGGCTATGGCCGGACCGGACGCAGGTTCGGCGTGGACCACTGGGGCGTCGTCCCCGACATCCTGGTCGGCGGCAAGGGTCTGACCGGCGGCTACGCGCCGCTGGTCGCGATCTGCGCCCGCGAGCACGTCACGGCGCCCATCGCGGAGGCGGGGGACTCCGTGATGTTCTTCACCTACGGCGCCCACTCGCCCGCCTGTGCCGCGGCCAGCGAAGTGCTGCGCATTCTTGAAGAGGAGGACCTCGTCAGGCGCGCCGCCACCGTCGGCACCGTGCTCGGCGAGCGCCTGCAGGAGACCTTCGCCGAGCATCCCCACGTGGCCGAAGTCCGCGGCCGCGGTCTGCTCTACGGCGTCGAGATCGTCCAGGATCGCGAAACCCTCGAACCCTTCCCGGCGGAACAGGCAATGGTCAACGCCGTCCTCGCAGCCGGCCTGTCGATGGACGTCTTCTTCTATCCGGGCGGCAACGACCCCGCCCGCGACGTCATCTGCCTCGGCCCGCCCTTCACCCTCGGCGACCAGGAGATCGACCGGATCGTCACCGTGCTGCCCAAGGCCATCGACACCGCCATCGCCCGCAAGGCCCCGGCCCCGTCCCTCCTCGGCCCGCCCGTTCAGGAATAGCTGTCAGCCCGCTGGCTACAATCATCGTGCATGGCGGTCCCGCGCATCAGATCGTTGCTATTCCCGATCCTGGAGGTGCTTGACGCGGGTGCCGGTATGCCCATCGCCACGCTTCGCAGCCGGGTCGTTTCTGCCTTGGGGGTCTCTTCAAGGGATGTTCGAGAGACGATTCCGAGTGGTGACCGAACGAGATTCTCGATTCGGATGGGGCATGCGCTGTCGCAGCTGAAGCGCGCAGGTCTCCTGAGGATGGTCCGGGGCGGTGTGTATCGGTTGACGCCGGAAGGAGAACGGCTGCTGGCTGAGGGGCAGTTCCGGCTCGACCCGGACACGCTGCGCGACAGGGCGGGTCTCGCCTCGTCGCGAGAGGCGCAGTCTGGCTACCGTAGCGACATCGCCGAACTGGCGGACAGGACGGCGGAACGCCGCGATCGCCAGCTGAGGCGTCTCCTTGAGCAGAATCTCCTGAGCCGTTTGCAAGACGCGCCGTCCAGGTTTGTCGATCAGGTTGTGCTCGACCTGCTGACCACGATGGGCTATGGCGGCGATGCCGGGAACGGCCGCGCGGCCCGATGCTCGGGCGACGGCGAGGGCGCCGTCCTCGAGGATGCCCTCGGTGGCGATGTGGTCTATGTGGAGGCGATGGGGTCCGGCGACGGTGTTGCGCTGGGTGTGCGCGCCATCGTGCGCTTCGTCGGAGCAGTCGACGCGGCTGGCGCCGCTCAGGGCGTGCTGGTGACGACGGCCAGCTTTACGCCTGCTGCCAGGAAGTGCGCCAACCGGAATCCGAAGAGGATCGTCCTCATCGACGGTGAGGTCCTGGCGCGCCGCATGGTGCAGCATGGAGTCGGTGTGCGAACGAGTGTCCGCCACGAGATCAGGAGCATCGACGAAGACTACTTCGGTCAGGTCCGTCGCCGCGGCCGCCACGCGTGACTTGGGCTCCGGTCTGGGGATCCCCCTGAGCACGCCCTTGGCAGGATCGCCGTCCGATAGCCCGGTGGATGCAACGGGCGCCGGCTCGACTCCCTTGCGCAAGTACCGGTTTCCGGTCCGTGGTCTGACCAGACTCCCCGAGATCCCTGGCGAGCGGATCCGTCGCCGCAGGAGATCGGCGAGCGGCGCGGGTCAGCGCTGGCTGCCGTTCCCCGATCGGCTACGACGCCCGGTCGCGGGCTGCGGCCAGTGCCCGCTTGCCGTACACCTTGCCGACGTGGACGCGGTAGTCGCCGGAGGCGAAGATGTCGCCGATGGGGTCTTCGGCGTCCAGGCCGGCGGCTGCGGCGGCCAGGGCTTCGTCCGAGAGGTCGGTGCCGACGAGACTGGAGACGTCGATGGCAGTCGGCGTGGCGGCGACTCCGCCGACGACCAGGCCGGCGCTGGTGCAGCGGCCGCCGGCGACGGTGACGGAGGCGGCGGCGCCGACGACGGCGTAACCGGAAGCGGGGTGCTCGAACTTGAGGTAGGCGGCTCCGGCGCCGGCTTCAAGGGCCGGGGCTTCGATGTGGGTGAGGAGCTCGTCTTCACCGACATCGGTCATCAGCAGGTCCTGGAAGAAGTCGCCGGCGGCAACCGTGCGCGTGCCGGAGGGTGACTGCAGGTGGACGGATGCGCCCACGAGGACGAGCACCGGCGGCAGGTCGGAGCCCGGGTCGGCGTGAGCGATGTTGCCGCCGATCGTGCCGCGGTTGCGGACCTGGGCGTCGCCGATGTGGCCGGCGGCCTCTGCCAGCGCCGGGCAGCGAGCGGCCAGCACGTCCGAGGCTGCGATCTCGGCATGGGTGGTCAGCGCGCCGACCCGGACCGACCCGTTTGTCTGGGTGATCCCGCTGAGCTCCTCGAGCCGGCCGATGTCGATGACGACGGGCGGCTGCGCCAGGCGCAGCTTCATCATCGGGATCAGGCTGTGGCCGCCGGCCATCAGCTTTGCGTCTTCGTGTTCCTGGAGCAGGCTCAGGGCCTCGTCCACCGATCCGGCGCGGCGGTAGTCGAACTTGGCTGGGTACATGTCGGTGCTCCTGATTCGGCAGCCTGACTGCGGGGCTGCGAGATTGTTGACGGGGAGGCGATCTCCTGGTCGGTCGGGCTGCTGGTACTGGCTAGTGATCTGCGTTCACGGCTCGCCACACCTTCTCCGGCGTGAGCGGCATGTCGATGTGGGTGATCCCGAACGGGGCGAGGGCGTCGACCACGGCGTTGACGACGGCCGGCGGCGAGGCGATCGCGCCGGCCTCGCCGACGCCCTTGACGCCGAGCGGGTTGTGCGGGCACGGCGTGGTCGTGCGGTCGAGTTCGAACGGGATCAGGTTGTGGCTCCTCGGCAGGGCGTAGTCCATCAAGGAGCCTGTCACGAGCTGGCCGCTGTCGTCGTAGACGGCGTTCTCCCAGAGGGCCTGGCCGATGCCCTGGGCCAGTCCGCCGTGGATCTGACCGTCGACGATCATCGGATTGATGACATTGCCGACATCGTCGACCGCGGCGTACCGCAACAGCTTGATGACGCCGGTTTCCGGGTCGACCTCGACCACGCAGATGTGGGTGCCGAAGGGGTAGGTGAAGTTCGCCGGGTCGTAGAAGCTGGTGGCCGACAGCCCCGGCTCCAGGTCGTCCGGGTAGTTGTGGGCGAGGTAGGCCTGGAGTGCGACATCGCCGAGACCGAGTGCCCGGTCGGGCGAACCGGCCACCCGGAAGCTGCCCTCCTCGAACTCGATGTCCTCGCTCGACGCCTCGAGCAGGTGGGCGGCGATCTTCCTGCCCTTCTCGATGATCTTGTCGACGCTCCGGGCGATCGCCGAACCGCCGACGGCGGCGCTGCGGCTGCCGTAGGTGCCCATCCCGAACTGGACCAGGTCGGTGTCGCCGTGGATCACCTCGACGGCCTCCGGGTCGACGCCCAGCCGGTCGGCGACGATCTGGGAGAAGGTCGTCTCGTGGCCCTGGCCGTGGGAGGAGGAACCGGTGTAGACGGTGACGCTTGCGGTCGGATGGACGCGCACGTCGGCGCTCTCCCACTGGCCGGCCTGGGCGCCGAGCGAGCCGACCACCGCCGACGGCGCCAGGCCGCAGGCCTCGATGTAGGACGAGAAGCCGATGCCGATCTGCCGGCCGTTGCCATTGCCACGGCGTGAGGCCTGCTCGCGGCAGAGTTCGTCGTAGCCGATCATCTCCAGCGCCCGGTCCATCGCCGGGCCGTAGTTGCCCGAGTCGTACGCGAGGGCGACCTGGGTCTGGTACGGAAAGGCATCCGCCGGCACGAAGTTCCGGCGCCGCACCTCCACCGGACCCAGACCGGTCGCCTCGCCGGCGAGATGCATCAGTCGCTCGACAACGTAGGTGGCCTCCGGCCGCCCGGCGCCGCGGTAGGCGTCGACCGGCGCCGTGTGGGTGAACACGCCGGTCACGTGGCAGTGGATCGCGGGGATGTCGTACTGGCCGGACATCAGGGTGCCGTAGAGGTAGGTCGGCACCGCCGGGGCGAAGGTCGAGAGGTAGGCGCCCATCGCCGCCGCGGTGTCGACGCGCAGACCGGTGATGCGGCCGTCGGTGTCGAGCGCCAGGGCGCAACGGGACGAGTGGTCGCGGCCGTGGGCGTCGGTCAGGTTCGTTTCGGTGCGGGTCGCCGTCCACTTGACCGGCCGATCGAGCTTCAGCGAGCACAGCCCGACGATCGCCTCGTCGGCGTAGTGATGGATCTTGCTGCCGAAGCCGCCGCCGACCTCGGGCGCGACGATCCGCACCTTGTGCTCGGGCATGCCGAGCGAGGCGAGCGTCATCAGCAGTCGGTGGACGTGCGGGTTCTGGCTCGTCATGTGAATCGTCATCTCGCCGTTCGACGAGTCGTAGGAGGCGAGGACCGCGCGCGGTTCGATGGCATGGGGGATCAGCCGGTTGTTGCGCAGCTCGAGCTCCACCGTGTGCGCGGCCGAAGCGAAGGCCCTGTCCGTGGCTTTCCGATCGCCGATCTCCCAGTCGAAGGCGACGTTGCCCGGCGCGTCCTCATGGACCACCGGCGCTCCGTCCTCGAGCGCGGCAACGACATCGGCCACCGCGTCGAGCGGCTCATAGTCGACCGCGACCCGGTCGGCTGCGTCACGGGCGAGATAGCGGTCCTCGGCGACGACGACAGCGACCGCGTCGCCGACGTGCCGGACCGTGTCCGCGGCGATGATCGGGTGGGCCGGCGTCCTGAGATCGGGCAGCAGCCAGCCGACCGGGACCATGCCGGGAATGCCGGCGGCTGCGACATCGCGCGCCGTGAGCACCGCGAGCACACCGGGCAGCGCCTCCGCGCCGGAGGTGTCGATACCGCGAATTCGCGCATGCGCGTAGGGGCTGCGCACGATCGCGGCATGGGCCATGTCTTGGACCTTCAGATCGTCGGTGTACTTGCCGCGGCCGGTGATGAGCGCCGGGTCTTCCCGGCGCCTGATCGACGTGCCGAGTACCCGTGCCATGTCAGCTCATCCTCTCTGCCGCGTACTTCACCGCTTCGACGATGTTGTGGTAGCCGGTGCAGCGGCAGATGTTGCCCTTGAGGCCCTCGCGGATCTCCTCGTCGTTCGGATTCGGGTTGCCGGTGAGCAGGTGGTTCGCGGAGAGGATCATGCCCGGGGTGCAGTAGCCGCACTGCAGACCGTGCTTCTCCCAGAAGCCCTCCTGGAGCGGATGAAGCTCACCGTTTCGGCTCAGCCCCTCGATCGTCGTCACTGCCGAGCCGTCCGCCTGCACCGCGAGCATCGTGCAGGACTTGACGGCGTTGCCGTCGACCAGCACCGTGCAGGCGCCGCAGAGGCTCGTTTCGCAGCCGATGTTGGCGCCGGTCAGGTTCAGGTCCTCGCGCAGGAAGTGGACCAGCAGACGCCGAGGCTCGACGTCAGCCTGGACCGGCTTTCCGTTGACTTCGAATTGAATGGACTCGGTCATTGTCGAGTGCCTCCCTTGACTATGAACACGCTGACTATGAACACGCTCGGAGCGAGATGGCGATGGCGGTCAGCACGAGCAGGGCGCCGCCGGCAAGCCAGGGCCAGAGTTCCCGGGCCATTCCGGCGGCGAAGCGGCCGGCGAAGGCGGCCCGGGAGGGTGCCGGGGGAGCCGTCGCTTCGTGCCGAGCGGGGGGCGCTTCTGGAGCGGCCGAGCTCTCGACCGGGTCCGATACGCCGGCCGCTGCGTCCGGCGACGGCGCGCGGGCGGCAAGCTGCTGTTCGAGGCCCTGGAGGCCCTGGCGGGTCAGCACCCTGGCGGAACTGTCGAGCAACCGCTGACCGACGGCGGCGATGCGGCCGCCGACCTGGGCGTCGATCTCGTAGTGGAGCAGGGTGCCGCCGTCGTCTGCGTCCTCGAGGCGAAGCGAGCCGCTGCCGTTGACGAAGCCGGGAGCGCCCTTGCCGTCCATCTTCAGGCGGTAGCCGTTCGGGGGATCGAGGTCGAGCAGCTCGACGCCGCCTTCGAACACTCCCTGCACGGGGCCTACCTTCATCTTCAGCTTGCCGCGGAACCGGTTGTCGGCGACCGGCGCCATGTCCTCGCAGCCCGGAAGGGTGCGCGACAGGACGTCGGGATCGAGGATCGCCTCCCAGACGACGCCGCGCGGCACGGCCAGGTTGTGCGAGCCCTTGATCTTCACGTTCTGCCAAGGCTGCGGTAGCGGCCCGGCGGCGAGCCTAGCAGTCCGTGGCAGAAGTCGCGCTGCATTCGAACGGCCATGCATCCCGCCCGGCTGCGTTGCTCTTCGGTCACATACGCCCCAGTATGCTCCCTCATCGCGCCTTGCCGGACGGGCGCCTGACCGCTCTCGGTGCGACACGCACTTCTGCCACGGACTGCTAGGTGCGAGGTTGGCGCGGCAGCAGACATGGCGCAGCAGATTCCATATCTACCACAGAGTCAGGCCCGCACGTACCGGACCACCGGGTCCTTTTCGGACTCCAGTTCGCCGATGTTCCCGGCGACGAGTTCGCCGCGCTGGTAGAGATACTCGACATGGGCTGCGGCCTCCTCCAGGGCGAGCAGAACGGTGTAGCCCCGCACCGCGCCGAACAGCCTGCGGCTGATGTCAGCGGTGGTCTGCGGCGCCTCGCAGGTCTCCATGATCACGTTCAGCCGCCGGTCGTGGGACTCACGGATCTCGCCGACCCGCGCAGCGACATCCTCGATCGGCTCTTCGTGTCCGCCCAGACCGACACGCACCCCGTCCAGTCTCTCCACCTTGCCGAGCGCCTCGAGGTAGTGGCCCAAGCCCATGTTCAGGGTCAGCGACTCGGGCGACTGATGGGGCGTGATCCGCGCCAGCACGTGGTCGGCGGTCAGCAGGACGTCGTCGACGCGCAGACAGACCTGCCCCGGGCAGTGGCCGGGGACGTGCAGCACCTCGATGTCGAGGTCGCTGCCGTTCCCGTCCGGCACCGGCTGGCCCTCGTCGAGCAGGAACTCGACCGGCACCGAGCCGTAGCGGGCCTTGGGCGCGGTGTACATCCGCATCAACTGATCGCACTTGCCGGGGGAGAGGCCGGCGCGGTGAAGGAACACGCGGAGCTGCTGCGAGGCGACGACGACCCGTTCTTCATAGTGGGTCAGCACGCGGCGGTCGAGGACATGGATGCCGACCGGCGCGTCGGTGCGGCCGCGGACGAACTGGAGGCCGCCGAAGTGGTCCATGTGACCGTGGGTGATCAGGACGACGTCGATGTCGGCGAGATCGATGCGGACGTCGAAGCGGTCTCCGATCGACTCCAGGCCCCGGATCAGGTTCCGGTTCGAGAAGTCCATCCCCGACCCGCAGTCCACCAGGATGCGGCGGGCGCCGTCGTCGATGACATGGACGTTGCCGAAGAAGTCCGGGAACACCTCGAAGTTCAGGGCGTAGACGACCCGCCCCCCGGCAGTCACGAACCGCCGCGGCGATTCGAGCTGCTTCTTCGCGCTCGAAGTTCGTGCGGGCATCGATCTGTCCGTCAGCGGTCCATGGTGGACGTGCGGGCCGCGCCGAGAGCGGATGGGCGCCGCCGGTGCGTCAAGGCGCGGTGCGGGCAGCCCGAACGACGGGATGCAAGGCCGATCGAACACAGCGCGACGTTCATCGCGGACTGCCGGCTGCCGACCGGACCGACGCGTCGAGCCGCGTCAGTCCGTGAGCGCGGAGACCAGGGAGTCGACCGCCCGGTCCGCGATCTCGGCCATCTCGTCGTCCGTGCGATCCTGGATCGGGTGCTGCACGTAGACGACTTCGGGGCTGGCGCCGAGCGACTTCGATTGCGCCTCGGCCGCATCCTGGAACTCGCACGAAGCGACGAACACGGACGGCAGGCCCATCTCTTCGAGCTGGGTCGTGTCGTGCACACTGCACGACGTGCAGGACCCTCAGTCGGCCAGCGCTTCAATGACCGCGTCGCAGCGCTCGGCGATCTCGGCGCGCAGGTCGGCCGGGGCCACCTTGGAGAAGGTGGGCTTGGTGAAGCGGACGACGGCCGCGCCACGGCTGGTGAGCCGCTCTTCGAGGCGGTCGAGGAACACGTTGCCGCGCGCCTTGGAGATGTCGAGCAGGGCGAGGGTCCTGCCGTCGATGGAGTCGAGCCGCGGCGCCGGTGCGCGGGCGGCGGGCGCAGCCTCGTTCGTCGGGTCGATCAGGGTCCGGACCATTGGGGAAACCTCCTGCGGTGAGTCCGAACGATACACGACGGACTGCTAGGGTCGCCGACCGATGACTCGAGCATCCTCAGTTTCCGGTTCGGCTCCGCCGGGCCTCGACGACGGTCTTGTGGCGGTGGTCAAGAAGGACTGCCCGACGTGCCGGATGGTCGAACCGGTGCTGGCCGAGGTTCGGCAGCGCCGGCCGGTTCTGGTCCTGACCCAGGACGACCCGGAGTTTCCCGCCGAGGCGGCGCCCGTCCACGATGCCGACCTGACCCTGTCGCATCGGCTGGGGATCGAGATCGTGCCGACCCTGCTGGTCCGGGAGGGCGGCGCCACTGCCGCCTCCGCGATCGGCTGGCACCGCGAGCAGTGGCAGGAGGTGACCGGTATCGGCGATCTGGGCGCCGAGCTGCCGCCGAGCCGCCCTGGCTGCGGCGCCCTGAACGTCGAGCCGCCGCACCTGGAGCGACTCGCCGCGGCGTTCGCTCGAGGCGGAGCGCGCCGGGTCGAACTGGGAGATCAGGAAGACGATGTCGAGGCGTGCTTCGCTCGCGGCTGGACGGACGGCCTGCCGGTGACGCCGCCGACGCCGGAGCGGGTCGAGCGCATGCTTGCGGGTACCCGCCGCGACCGCGCGGAAGTGCTGGGCGCCGTGGCGCCCGACCTCGGCGATTGCACGGTCGAGAAGGTCGCGGTCAACGCGGTGATGGCCGGCTGCCGGCCGGAGTACCTGCCGGTGGTCCTGGCCGCCGTCGAAGCGGCTCTGACCGAGGAGTTCAACTGGCACGGTCTGGCCGCCACGACCTACTTCGCGGGTCCCGTGGTGGTCGTTAACGGTCCGGTGACGAGCGCCCTCGGCATGAACTCGGGGATGAACGTCCTGGGCCAGGGCAATCGGGCGAACAGCACGATCGGCCGCGCCTTGCAACTCGTCCTTCGCAATGTCGGCGGCGCCCGTCCGGGCGAGGTCGATCGGGCAACGCTCGGCAACCCCGGCAAGCTCGGCTTCTGCTTCCCCGAACGCGAGGACGACTCGCCCTGGACCTCCCTGGCTGCGGAACGCGGTGTTGCCGAGGGCGAGTCGGCCGTCACCCTGTTCGCCGGCGAGGGGCCGCGGGGCGTGGTGGACCAATTGTCGCGCGAGCCGGAGTCGCTGGCCCGCTCGCTGGCTTCCGCCCTGCTGGCGGTTGCCCACCACAAGCTCGTCGTCGGCTTCGACGCCATGCTGGTCGTGAGTTTCGAACACGGCAACGTGTTCCGCCGGGCGGGATGGGACAAGGCCAGGCTGCGCCGCGAACTCGACGGCCTGCTCATCCGCCCGGGCGCGGACCTGGTGCGCGGCGCCGAGGGGATCGCCGAAGGGCTGCCTGAGCAGATGGCGGGCGCCCAGGTGCCGAAGTTCCGTCCGGGGGGACTGCTGGTGGTCCACGCCGGGGGCGCCGCGGGCCTGTTCTCCGCCGTGATCGGCGGCTGGGTCAGCGGCCCGGTCGGCAGCCAGCCCGTGACCCGGGTGGTCGGGGACTGAGGCGGCCTGAGCCAGCGAATGCCGACGCCGCCGCCGAACGCACAGAGTCCGCCTTCCTGGCGGATTCACAATCGGGAGCTGTGATCCGGGCCGTGTCGACCTTGCTGATGGTCCGCCACGCGGAGAGCACTGCGAATCTGGCCAGCCGCTACACGTGGCACGATCATGAGCCGCTGACCGAGCTCGGCCATCGCCAGGCTCGCGCGGCCGGCCGCCGGCTGGCAGAGCAGTACGAGCCTTCGCATCTCTACTGCAGCTCCTTTCGGCGCGCCCGCCAGACCGCCGACGGGATCGCGGCCGAGGTCGGCCTGCCGGTGGTCGAGATCGATGGCATCCAGGAGCGGTGCTTCGGGGAACTGCGCGGCGAGCCCTGGGACACCTACCGCGCAGTGGTCGCGGAACTCGGGATCGAGGAGCTCTGGCGCCATCGGGCGCCTGGCGGCGAGTCGCTGGTCGACGTGGTGTCGCGTGCGGCGCCGGTGGTGGCCGGGCTGGCGGAGCGGCACCCGGGGGAGCAGGTCATCGTCGTCTCCCACGGCGGTGTGATGGCTGCCTTGCGGGCCTGGGTCGCCGGCAGCTTCCATGGCCGGCCGGCGCCGACGCCGAACGCGGACGGCTTCCGGCTCGACCGGAACGGATCGGAATGGACGCCGCCGACCGCGCTGTTCGAGGCCGCCGCCGAGAGCGGTCCGTCTTGACACGATTCGGCGGGCTGGGTTACAAGAAACGGCTTGATCGTGTGCTTTCAGAAACTGCTGCCGGGCCGCACCAGCCGCCGAGGGAGGCGTGCCGCTTCAGGTCCCCGGATGATGGAGAACTCGAAGTGAAGAACCTCCGTACGCGTACGTTTGCGCTGCTCGGGGCGCCCGTCCTGCTGCTTGCCGCGAGCTGCGGTCCCGACGTTCCAACCGTCAATGTGTCCGTCATCCTGCCTTTGACCGGTCCGGCCGGCATCTACGGCACGGAGATCGCCAACGGGCTCCAGTTGCGTCACGAACGGCTGGCGGCCGGCGACGAACGACTCGCGTACAGTGTGGTCATCGATGTCGTGGACTCCGAGGGCGACGCCGAGCAGGCCGCGGCGCTGCTGGATACGGCCTTCTCGACAGCCCAGGCGGCTATCGGCGGCGTCACCAGCGCAGAGGCTCTCGCCATGGCGCCGGTCGCCGACGATGCGGACCGGATTCTCGTTTCGCCCTCTGCGTCCAGCCCCGCGCTGAGCGGAGCGTCGGAGTTCTTCTACCGTCTCTTCCCGAGCGCCGAAGTCGAGGCGTCGACGGTGGCCGTCTTTCTGCGCGACCGGCTGAACGTCCAGCGGCTCGCCCTGGTGGTCCAGGACTCGCCGTTCGGCGCTTCGCTGGCCGATGCGGTGCAGGCCGTGTGGGGCGCTGATCTGGCGGGTCGAGTGACATTCACTCCCTCCTCCGACCAGAACGCGATGGTGGAGGAGGCCCTGGGCTACGAAGCGGACGGCATCTACGTCGCGGCCTCCGGCGCCGCCCTGGCGGAAGCCATCCAGGCACTGCGTCTGGCGGGCTTCGAGGGCCGGGGCAAGAGGCTGGCGACGAGTTCATCGTTGATGATCGAGGCGGTGCTCGATGCGGCCGGTCCGGCGGCAGACGGTGTCTACTTCACGGCGCCGGTGTTCGACGTCGACAGCCCGGATGAACCGATTGCCTCATTCGTCGCCGCCTACCGGGAGAGATTCACCGATCCGGCCGACTGGACCGCCTACCAGGCGGCGCTGTCCGACAACGAGCGGACGAGGACGACGCTGGACGGCATGGACCTCGGCAGTCCGGGTCTGGCGGAGGCGAGGGAGGAGGCCGAGGCTGCAGCGGCGGCCCTGGCGGCCGCCGAGGAGGCTCTGAACACGCCGAGCTATTACGCCGGTCTCGGCTACGACTCGATGGGGGTTCTGATCGGTGCGCTGTCCGAGCTCGAGGCGCTCAATGTCCCGAGCGACCTGCTGAAGGGCATGCGGGCGATTCGGGAACTGCCTGGAGTGACCGGCAGCATCCAGTTCCGTGAGACCGGCGACGTGCAGAGGTTCACCCGCATCTACGAGGTCGTCGACGGCAAGCCGGTCGATCACGAAGAGTACTGGGAGAACTACAGGAAGGAGAAGCTGCTGGAGCTTCAGAAGCTCCAGCAGCAGATCGAGCAGGTCAACCGGAGCCAGTAGCGGCTCGGCTGGTCGGTACGACTCGCACCTGGCAGCCCGCGGCGAGAGTGCGGGTCGTACTGACGGCGGCCAGGCCCCCGTCCCGGCAAGGCGCTGCTGGTACACACGTACCGGGGCATATGTGACGGGGCATATGTGACCGAGGAGCAACGCAGCCGGACGGGATGCACCGCCGATCAGATGCAGAGCAGCCCTTGCCGCGGGCAGCCAGGGCGCTGACGCGATGGCCGACGACCGGGCCAGCGAGGTGGTCAGCGGCATGAACTTCGCCGGCTACTGCTGCTGCTGCTGCCTGTTCATCGGGCTCCTGGTCGGCGGCGCGATCTTCGCCTTCGTCTTGTTGACGGTCCTTCTCCTCGCGATCGGGTAGCTGGTCGGCGTAGCGTGATCCTGTCGCTATACTGAGCCCATCTAGGATCTGCCGTACGGATCGCTCGAACCTGCCGAACGGTCGGCAGACCGATCCTTCCCGCTACTCAGGAGACCTCAGTTCCATGTCCGGAATCGTCCGCTACGGCAGTTATGTTCCCTTCTTCCGCATCCAGCGGTCGGCCATGGGCGGCGGCCGCGGCGAGCGCGCCGCGGCGAGCTACGACGAGGACTCCGCGTCGCTGGCGGTGGAAGCGTCACGCGAGGCGCTGCGCGAGCTGCCGGAAGACACTGTGGTGGATACGGTGGTCTTCGCTTCGACCAGCGCCCCCTACAGCGAGAAGCTGAACGCCGCCACCCTGCAGGCGGCAACCAACCTGCCGAAGTCGGTCTCCGCGTTCGACATGGGGGGCTCGACCCGGTCCGGTCTGTCGGCCCTGCTGGCCGGCCTCGACATGGCGTCGGCGGGCCGCACGGTCCTGGTTGCGGCAAGCGATGTCGTGGTTGGCGCGCCGAGCGGCCCGCGCGAGTCCGGCGGCGGCGACGCCGCGGCCGCGTTCGTTCTGGGCGGCAGCGGCGAGGAAGGCGAGGAACCGGTCGCCCGCCTGATCGGCCGCGCCTCCTGCACGGAAGAGGTGCTCGACGTCTGGAAGAGCCCGGGGATGCCGTTCGCCAAGCAGTGGGAGGAACGATTCGGCGCCGGTGTCTTCACGCCGCTGGTGGTCGAGACGTTCCAGCGCGGCCTGGCGGCCGCCGGAGTGTCCGCCTCCGATCTCACCCGGGTTGTCCTCGACGGCACCAACGCCCGCGTCTTCCGGGGTTTCCTGCGTCCGGCGGGCGTCGCTCCCGAGCAGGTTCAGGATGCACTGGCCGGAACGGTTGGCCGCGCCGGTTCGGCGCATGCCGGCCTGGTCCTGGCGAGTGCGCTCGACGGCGCTTCCGCCGGCGACAGGATCGCGGTCGTCGTGGCTGCCGACGGCGTGGATGCGGCCGTGTTCGTGGTCACCGACGCGGTCGACGGCGGCCGCCCGAGGCACTCCGTGGCGTCCTGGGTCGAGTCCAGGCGCAACGATCTCGCCTACACGAACTATCTCAAGTGGCGCGAGGTGCTGCCCTTCGAGCCGCCGCGCCGCCCGGACCCGGATCGTCCGGCGGCGCCGCCGATGCAGCGCGCCGAGCGCTGGAAGTTCGGGTTCCTGGGCTCCCGCTGCAACCGTTGCGGCAACACGAACCTGCCGCCTCAGCGCGTCTGTGTCGTCTGCCAGGCCGCGGACGACTCGACGCTCGAGCCCTACGCCGACAGTGAATGCCGGATCAGCACCTACACCCTGGACCGGCTCGCCTACTCGCTGCAGCCGCCGGTGATCGGCGCCGTCGTCGACTTCGACAAGGGCGGCCGGATGCTCTGTCAGCTCACGGATGTCGATCCGGACAAGGTGGCGATCGGCGATGAGCTGGAAATGACGTTCCGCCGCCTGTACACTGCGGGCGGCGTCCACAATTACTTCTGGAAGGCGCGTCCGAAGCGCTGAGTCCGATCGGGATCGAGCGGCTCGCAGGAAACGGCATCGTCCGGGAACGAAGAGGGAGAATCCATGGCCAGCAAGGGAATCTGTGATCGCGTAGCCATCGTCGGCATGGGCTGCACCAAGTTCGGTGAACACTGGAACCGCAGCGCCAGCGACCTGCTGGTCGATGCCGTGCAGGAAGCCTACGGCTCGGCCGGGATCGAGCCGGACAACGTCGACGCCTACTGGCTCGGCACGACCGGCAGCGGCATTTCCGGTCTGACCCTCTCCGAGCCGCTGAAGATCCAGTACAAGCCGGTCACCCGGCTCGAGAACATGTGCGCCACCGGCAGCGAGGCGATCCGCAACGCCGCCTACGCGGTTGCGGCCGGCGCCTACGACCTGGTCATGGCGGTCGGCGTCGAGAAGCTGAAGGACTCCGGTTTCTCCGGCCTGACCGGCACCGCCCCTCCGGGCGACGGCACCGAGTCGGGCATGACCGCGCCGGCCAACTTCTCGCTGCTGGCGCCGGCCTACGCCGAGAAGTTCGGCGTCGACCTCGAGACGATGCGCGACGTGCTCTCTCGGATCGCCTACAAGAACCACTACAACGGCGCCCGCAACGAGAAGGCGCAGTTCCAGCGCGAGGTGCCGATCGAGAAGATCAACGCGTCGCCGAAGGTTGCCGGCATGCTCGGCATCATGGACTGCTCCGGCGTTTCCGACGGCGCCGCCGCCGCGGTCATCTGCCGCGCCGAGGACGCCCACAAGTACAACGACAACCCGATCTTCATCAAGGCGCTGTCCTTCGTCGCCGGCCCCTCCGAGGGCGCCAAGCGGCAGGACTACGACTTCACGACCTTCCCCGAGGTCGTCGAGAGCGCCCGGGACGCCTACGACCAGGCGGGCATCGAGGATCCCCGCGAGCAGATCAGCATGGCCGAGGTCCACGACTGCTTCACGCCGACCGAACTCGTGCTCATGGAGGACCTCGGGTTCTCACCCCGCGGCCAGGCGTGGAAGGACACGATGGACGGCCGCTTCGACCTCGAAGGCGAGCAGCCGGTCAACCCCGACGGCGGCCTGAAGAGCTTCGGCCATCCGATCGGCGCCTCCGGCCTGCGGATGATGTACGAGATGTGGCTCCAGCTCCGTGGCGAGGCCGGCGAACGCCAGATCGCCGACCCCAAGCTCGGCCTGACCCACAACCTAGGCGGCGCCCCCGGCCGCTGCGTCAGCTTCGTCTCCGTCGTCGGCCTGTAGCACAGAGACACTGTTTCTGGTGGACCTGTTTCGCGCCCCGGGGTTACGTCTGCCCAAGCCCCCCGGACCGGTCCAGCTTCATCTCCACCTTCCGTCACGGCTGTTTCGTCGCCTGCGGTTCATGCAGGCGACCACGGCCTGTCGTGCCTGCTCGTTCAGGGGGCGGCAGCGCTTTCGTGCCGGCAAGATCGAGCGTGGCAGCCCGCCGAGCGCTTGATCCGTCGAGTTGTCTGCTTCCGGTTTTCGTTGGAAGAAGCCGCGTGCGGTTCGTGTTCAACGGACATGGACTCATGCGCACGCAATGGCCTCATGCGCACGCAATGAACGACACAACCCGGGACTGCCCCGACTCGGAAGCACAAGGAGACCTGTAAGTCCATGCCATCTTCCAGGTGGTCACTCTCGGTCCTGTCGAAACTCACTGGTCGGTCTGGCCGGCAGCCCGGAGACGGTCGAGACGCAAGGTGGCAGGTTGACGGGACGTACCTTGGGCGGTTCGTTCGGCGGGGACCAGGAGCTTGCGCATCGTCGGTCGCGCTTCTGCTGGCCGTGTGGCTGAGCGCATCGGTGGCGGCGGCGCTGTCCTACGTTCTGCCGAGCGACGAGGCGATGGTCGATGGCACGTCGACGATCGTCTACGGCCGGGTCCTGTCCGGTGCTCCTGCTCCGGATGACTTGCGGCTGCCGGCGACGGACTTCACCCTGCGGGTGGAGGAGGTTCTCAAGGGCTCTGTTCAAGGGGACACTGTCGTCGTCCGGCAGCTCGGCGGCAGTCACCCGGACGGTCTCGCCATGCGCGTAGGCGGGCTGCCGATGCTGCAGGAAGGAGAGCGTGTGTTGCTCTTTCTGCGCGAGCGGGAGCAGGTCTACCGCACAATGGACTTCGCCCTCGGCATCTTCTTCGAGACGAAACTGGCGGACCGGACCCTGCTGGAGAGAGAGCCGTCCCTCCGACACGATGTGCTCGCGATGGCGGACGATGTCGCGGGCAGGGGGGAGCAGATCCTGGGACCGCGCGATGGCGCCGCGTTTCGCCGGTGGATCCGCGAGCGGGCGGCCGGCGTGGAGAAGCCGGCGGATTACTTCGTGCCGGAGAGCGACATCGTGCGCGGGCCGGAGTCCGTGGTCTCCCCGTACCGGTTCATGCGGACCGAGGCGTACTGCACCTACGACGACTGGTCGATGCGCTGGACGGAGTTCGAGCAGGGTCAGTCCGTGAATTTCAGGCTCCAGCGAGGCGGTCAGCCCGGCTTCTCATGGAACGCCACCCTTCGGGCGGTCAACGATGCCATGTGGGCCTGGAACAGCGACTCGAGGAGCCGCGTCGACCTGCGCTACTTTCGTGACCCGTTTCGTCTCGAAGTCGGCGAGCCTCGGGTGCAGAACCTCATCATGTTTGACGACCCGTTCGCGGGGGGGAATGCGAAGCCAATTGGCCGCAACGGCGGAGCAATAGCTTGGGCGGGTGTTTCGTATCAGTGCTACGAAGCGCCGATCTCAAGACCGCCGGACACGCCGTACAGCCGGTTCAGTGATGTGAGAATCTCGCGGGTGGAGATCACTACAGCTAAAGGTCTTGGCGACTTCTTGCGGCACCGGAGCACCAACGAGAGTGAGGCGCAACGCGTTTTCAGCATTACAGTGGCGCACGAGCTCGGCCACTCGCTTGGCATTGCCCATCCGTGCGGCGACAACGCGTCAGGTGCTTGCACTACACGCGCGACGGAGGAGTCTCTGATGAACCCCAAGAGGTCTTGGCACGTTAGAGCATACGGACCGGTGCTGACGTCGGACGATCAGGCGATTCTACGGCGCCTCTACGCCAAGCCGGGCAACGCCGACTTGGGCGACAACGACGACGGTTCGCGCGGCGGTCCTCCGACGGCCTCGTTCACCCTGAGCGCGAGCTGTGTCGACGGCCTCTGCCGTGCGCGCACCGGCATGTCGGTGTCCTTCACCGACACCAGCACGGGAACCGTCGCGGCGCGGACGTGGAGCTTCGGCGACGGTGGCGCGGGGTCGAGAAGCCGCAGTCCGCGGCATGCGTGGTCTGCGCCCGGTTTCTATACGGTGTCGCTGACGGTCAGCGGCGAGGGCGGTTTGTCAACGGTGTCCCGCAAGGTGCTGGTCGAGGCCGGCGATCCGGCCGGTTCCTGTACGGTGAACGGCGACACGCGCTGCCTGCGGGAGTCGCGGTTCTCGGTCGCCGTGGAGTGGTGGCCGGAGGACGGCGAAGCGCGGAGGGCGGGCAAGGTGGTGCACGAGGGAACGGACGATTCGGGTCTGTTCTGGTTCTTCTCGGAGGCGAACTGGGAATTGCTGCTGAAGGTGCTGGACGGCTGCTCGCTGAACGGTCACGTCTGGGTGTTCGGCGCCTCGGCGACGACCCTGGGCTACAGCATCCGGGTGACGGACACCTTGACCGGTGCGATGAAGGAGTATCGGAACGAGCCGGGCAATCGGAGTTCGGCGATCGCCGACACCGCGGCGTTTCCTGACGCCTGCGCCGGTACAGGTGCGGGAGCAGGGGCAGCGGCGTCCGCGCCGCCGGTCGGGAACGACGCGGTCGTGGCCGCACCGTCGGCGGCGGGGTCCGGCAGTTGCCTCCCTGCGGCTGGGACGTTGTGCTTGCAGGGCGGTCGGTACACGGTGTCCGTGGACTGGACGAACCGCGAGGGGGATACCGGCAACGGTAGCGTCGCCCCGCCCCGCACCGACGATTCGGGCCTGTTCTGGTTCTTCTCGGAGGCGAACTGGGAACTCCTGGTGAAGGTCCTGGACGCCTGCACCAGCAACGGTCACCACTGGGTGTTCGCCGCCTCGGCTACCGATGTCGGCTTCGACCTGCAGCTGCGGGACACGATGACCGGCCGGATCCGGCAGTACACCAAGGAGCCCGGCAAGCCGGGCCGGGCGCTGGTCGACGTATCCGCGTTTCCGGAGGGGTGCCAGCCGCCGTAGCCGGTGGACCTGATTGCTCTCCTGTTGAAATCGCAGAGCCTCTCGCTGTGGCGCGGCAGTTCGGCGTCCGTGCCGGCATGGCGTGGCGCCAGTCACGCCTGCCCGTTCCACGGTCCGAACGTCACGTTGGTCGGCGGCTTCTCCGCGCCTTGGCTACGGACATCGGTGAGAGCTGCGGATCAGGGCGCCGTACCGTCGGTGGGATGGGCTATCCTCCTCAGGCCCCTTGTCGAACTGGCGTTCGCCCGCCGCCGGTAGTGATCCACGACTCGCAGCCGCGTCTCGGCGTGGTGCGGTTCAGCAGCAGGAGGCACAACCACGATGACGACGAGTTCATCAGGCGATACGAGCGCGAGCGTGGCGGTCGAGCAGATTCAGGAGAGCGTACGGCTCTCGTCCAGGCGGACGGCTGCGCTCGAAACCGATCACTTGCGCGAGAAAGAAAGGGCGGATGTCCGTCACGCCCGGAACATGGAGGAGCTCGCCGCGATTCGGGCCATGCAGGCGGAGACGGCCCGCCAGATCGAGGAGACGGCCCTTCAGATGAAGGAGACGGATCGGTGCATGGCCCAACAGAAGAAGGAGGCAGACCGGCGCATGGCCGAGACGGACCGTCTGTTCAAGGAGACGGCCCTTCAGATGAAGGAGACGGACCGGCGCATGGCCGAGACGGACCGGCGGCTCAAGAAGGCGGAGGACCTGTTCACGACGCAGTGGGGCCGGTTGATGGAGAGTCTGGTCGCCGGCGATCTGGTGCCCTTGCTCCAGGCCCGGGGCATCGACGTTCGCAAGACGCACCGACGGTCTGAAGGCCGCCTGAACGGCGAGCACTACGAGTTCGACATCCTGGCGGTGAGCGGCGAGGAGGTGGTCGTCGTGGAGGTGAAGACGACGCTTCGCCCAGAGGACGTGACCCGTTTCCTGACGAAGCTGGGTCGCTTCAAGGAGTGGTTCAGCTCCTACCGGGACCATCGCCTGTTCGGTGCGGTGGCGTTCCTGGAGGCCGATTCGAACGTGATCCGTCAGGCGGAACGGCGCGGCCTGTTCGTCATCCGCGCCACCGGCAGCAGCGCCAGCATCCTCAACCCGCCGGACTTCAAGCCCCGCGTCTTCCCTTGAGCGTGGCCCGCGTATCTCACGATCTCCTGCTGCGGCCGCGGATCTGCTCGCTGTAGCCCGCCGTTCTCCCTCGTGTCGGCTCTGGGCGTCGCGCGGCCAGACCCGTCGCAGGCTCCGTGTCCTGGCGCCGTCTCCCGCACCGCACCAGGGGCTCCTGCCGAGAGTTGTCTGCGCTGCGGCGCAGGCTTCCTGGTGTCGGCTGTACCTGCGTCGCCCCGGTGCAGCGGCGTTGGCCCAGCGGTGTCTCCAGGCCTTCGCTCCGGATGTCGGTGAGAGCTGCGGATCAGGGCGCCGTACCGCCGGTGGGATGGGCTATCCTGCTCAGGCCCCTTGTCGAACTGGCGTTCGCCCGCCGCCGGTAGTGATCCACGACTCGCAGCCGCGTCTCGGCGTGGTGCGGTTCAGCAACAGGAGGCACAACCACGATGACGACGAGTTCATCAGGCGATACGAGCGCGAGCGCGGCGGTCGAGCAGATTCAGGAGAGCGTACGGCTCTCGTCCAGGCGGACGGCTGCGCTCGAAACCGATCACTTGCGCGAGAAAGAAAGGGCGGACGCCCGTCACGCCCGGAACATGGAGGAGCTCGCCGCGATTCGGGCCATGCAGGCGGAGACGGCCCTTCAGATGAAGGAGACGGATCGGCGCATGGCGGAGACGGACCGGTGCATGGCCCAACAGAAGAAGGAGGCAGACCGGCGCATGGCGGAGACGGACCGTCTGTTCAAGGAGACGGCCCTTCAGATGAAGGAAACGGACCGGCGGCTCAAGAAGGCGGAGGACCTGTTCACGACGCAGTGGGGCCGGTTGATGGAGAGTCTGGTCGATGGCGATCTGGTGCCCTTGCTCCAGGCCCGGGGCATCGACGTTCACGAGACGAACCGACGGACCAGAGGCCGCCGGAACGGCGAGCACTACGAGTTCGACATCCTGGCGGTGAACGGCGAGGAGGTGGTCGTCGTGGAGGTGAAGACGACGCTTCGCCCAGAAGACGTGACCCGTTTCCTGGCGAAGCTGGGCCGCTTCAAGGAGTGGTCCAGCTCCTACCGGGACTGTCGCCTGTTCGGTGCGGTGGCGTTCCTGGAGGCCGAGTCGAACGTGATCCGTCAGGCGGAGCGGCGCGGCTTGTTCGTCATCCGCGCGACCGGCAGCAGCGCCAGCATCCTCAATCCGCCGGACTTCAGGCCCCGCGTCTTCCCTTGAGCGTGGCCCGCATATCTCACGATCTCCTGCTACGGCCGCGGATCTGCTCGCTGTAGCCCGACGTTCTCCCTCGTGTCGGCTCAGGGCGTCGCGCGGCCAGACCCGTCGCAGGCTCGGTGTCCTGGCGCCGTCTCCCGCACCGCACAGGGGCTCCTGCCGAGAGTTGTCTGCGCTGCGGCGCAGGCTTCCTGGTGTCGGCTGTACCTGCGTCGCCCCGGTGCAGCGGCGTTGGCCCAGCGGTGTCTCCAGGCCTTCGCTCCGGATGTCGGTGAGAGCTGCGGATCAGGGCGCCGTACCGCCGGTGGGATGGGCTATCCTCCTCGGGCCTCTTGTCGAACTGGCGTTCGCCCGCCGCCGGTAGTGATCCACGACTCGCAGCCGCGTCTCGGCGTGGTGCGGTTCAGCAGCAGGAGGCACAACCACGATGACGACGAGTTCATCAGGCGATACGAGCGCGAGCGCGGCGGTCGCGGAGATTCAGGAGAGCGTACGGCTCTCGTCCAGGCGGACGGCTGCGCTCGAAACCGATCACTTGCGCGAGAAAGAAAGGGCGGACGTCCGTCACGCCCGGAACATGGAGGAGCTCGCCGCGATTCGGGCCATGCAGGCGGAGACGGCCCTTCAGATGAAGGAGACGGACCGGCGGCTCAAGAAGGCGGAGGACCTGTTCACGACGCAGTGGGGCCGGTTGATGGAGAGTCTGGTCGACGGCGATCTGGTGCCCTTGCTCCAGGCCCGGGGCATCGACGTTCACGAGACGAACCGACGGACTAGAGGCCGCCGGAACGGCGAGCACTACGAGTTCGACATCCTGGCGGTGAACGGCGAGGAGGTGGTCGTCGTGGAGGTGAAGACGACGCTTCGCCCTGAGGACGTGACCCGTTTCCTGGCGAAGCTGGGCCGCTTCAAGGAGTGGTCCAGCTCCTACCGGGACCGTCGCCTGTTCGGTGCGGTGGCGTTCCTGGAAGCCGATTCGAACGTGATCCGTCAGGCGGAACGGCGCGGCCTGTTCGTCATCCGCGCCACCGGCAGCAGCGCCAGCATCCTCAACCCGCCGGACTTCACGCCCCGCGTCTTCCCTTGATCCTGGCCCGCGTATCTCACGATCTCCTGCTACGGCCGCGGATCTGCTCGCTGTAGCCCGACGTTCTCCCTCGTGTCGGCTCAGGGCGCAGCGCGGCCAGACCTCGGTCCGAGCGCCGCACTACAGCGGCGTCTCCGCGCCCTCGCTACGGACCTCTCGGTGAGACATGCGGCCCTGGACTGTCGTCGGTTCAACCGAGGCGGCTACGACCTGCGGCGTGTGAGCTTGCCCCGACCCGCGCTCGATCGAGCGCAACACCCCTGAGCTTGACCCGCTTTCTCGGTCGCCGTGAGCTGGTGGACGGAGGACGGCGAAGCGTAGAAGGCGGGGAAGGTGGTGCACGAGGGAACTGACGATTCGGGTCTGTTCCGGTTCTTCTCGGAGGCGAACTGGGAGCTGCTGCTGAAGGTGCTGGACGGGTGCTCGCTGAACGGTCACGTCTGGGTGTTCGGCGCCTCGGCGACGACCTTGAGCTACAGCATCCGGGTGACGGACACGGTGACCGGCGCCATGAAGGAGTACCGGAACCAGCCGGGCAAGCGGATTTCGGCGATCACGGACACCGCGGCGTTCCCCTGCGCCGGTGCGGGAGCAGGGCCTCGGCGTCGGCGTTCCGATCCACCTGTCGGGGGTGCCCGGTCCCTGCAGACGGTGCGATGGCTGCACTGCCGCTTCCGGGCGTGGCCGCGACGGCGGCGGCGGAGTCGGGCAGATGCGCCCCTGCGGCCGTACCGCTTCGACAGGCTGGAGTCGCGCTGGGTGCTGCTAGCCTGCGGGCTACGCGGGTGTATGACAGCCCACTACACGAACGACGGGGTGATTGGCGATGGCGCGCAGCGACCTGCTTCTGGCGCTGGTGAAGGCGAGCTCGCAGGGCGATCAGGCTCGTTTCCGGGTCGCTGCCGAGGCGATCATCGCCGATGAGCGAGCCAAGCGGCATCATGTTCTCGCAGAGCGGCTCGAGTCGGCGCTTGGCGCCAACGGCCACCGCGGAGCCAGCCGGCTGCTCTCTGGCGGCGACCGGGGTTGCCGCTACGTTGCCGAGCTCACGCCGCGGCGGCGTCTCGACGAGCTCGTCCTCTCCGATGAGAATCGTCGGGGCTGCCGCGAGCTCATCGAGGAACAGCATCGGGCGTCGGTCCTGCGTGCTCATTCGATCGAGCCGCGTCACCGGGTGCTGCTCGTTGGACCGCCGGGGAACGGCAAGACCACGCTCGCCGAAGCCATTGCCGAAGCCTTGGCCGTGCCGTTCCTGGTCGTTCGTTACGAGGGACTGATCGGTAGTTTCCTCGGGGAAACGGCTGCTCGGCTGAAGCGCGTCTTCGATGCCGCCAGGACGACGCCCTGCGTCCTCTTCTTCGACGAGTTCGATGCGCTGGGCAAGGAACGAGGGGACACGCACGAGACCGGAGAGATCAAGAGGGTCGTGTCCTCCCTGCTGATGCAGACCGACGAGTTGCCGAGCTACACGGTCGTCGTGGCGGCTTCGAACCACGCGGAACTGCTGGACCGCGCCGTCTGGCGGCGCTTTCAGCTCCGGCTTGCCCTGGAGCCGCCCACGCCTCAGGTCCTTGCCGAGTACATCGAGCGGTTTGCGCGCTCCCTGGACGAACCTCTTGGCCATTGCCCCGAGTCGGTGGCCCAGGGACTCGGCGGCCTCAGCTTTGCGGAAGCCGAGGAGTTCTGCCGCGACGTGCGTCGCCGTCAGGTGCTCGCCATGGGCGAGGTTCCCGTGCGCGAGATCGTCGTGGAGCGTCTTGCAGCCTGGCGCCGACGTGCCAGCGCTTAGGTCATCGAGGGCGTCGCGGCGTGGCCGACTATCCGCTGCTGCCGATGCCCGCGCCTGCGAATCGGAAGGTCAATCCCCGGGGCTGGGGCGGGCACAAGCCCCGTCTGCCCGACAGGCAACGGCAGGTTGAGCGCCTTGGACCGGTCTTCCAGCGCCTTCGCGATGCGCTGGATCCTGATCATCCGCTGACCTTCGGCGAGGACCCCGGTGGTATCGCACCGGAGCGCGCCCTCGTTTTCGAGATCGCTGGTTCGGTGACCGGGTTCCGCCACGCTGTCGCCAAGGTTGGCGGTCTTGAGCTTCTGGGCGACGAAGACACGGAATCGCCTGCCGACGGGGACTTCGCCGTCATCGATACCCGGAAGGGTCGGGAGGGAAAGGACCGGGACGACAAGCTGGTAGGCGGTCGCCTCTACCTGGCGATGCCGGACATCCGCGCGCTTGAGGAGATCCTGTCGCTCTGGGGGAGATACGAGGCTGGTGATGACGCTCCGCGGGGATTCGCTCCCTGGTGGCACGTCTTCAAGCGCCTTCGGGAGCTTCGTGCTTGGGGTCCGGAAGACCGAGTCCCCGAGGACACGGTCGACTTCATTCGGCAGAGACTCAGGGACGAACCGGATGCCGATCATCGCGTCGAGATCGAGCTGTGGAGCTACGCGGCGAGGGAGAGGCGGGAGAAGGCAGGCCGTATGTTCCTCGGCGTCCTGCAGCAAGCCGGCGGGAAACTCGTTCACAGGTCTTCGATACCGGAGGTGGCCTACGAAGCCGCTCTGGTGGACCTTCCGTCGGAGGGAGTCGAAGCGCTGGTGGGACGCCAGGACGTGATTGCCCTGTGCGATGACGTGATGCTGGTGAGGCCACAGTCCAGCGTCAGCTTCCCGATAGCAGTCAAGGAAACTCAGGTCGACGCGCCGCCGACGCTGCCGCCGGAGGATCTCGATGTTCCCGTGGCCGCTCTCTTCGACGGTGTACCCGTGCAGCGGCACGCGCTGCTTGACGGCCGACTGTTGGTCGATGATCCCGATGGACTCGATGAGCGGAGCGTTGCTGCAAGACGCCAACATGGCACCGCGATGGCCTCGCTGATCCTCCATGGCGACCGCAATGGGCAGGAAGAGCCGCTTGACCGGTTGCTCTACGTGCGACCGGTTCTGCTGCCGACGGCCGACGGGAGTCGCGAAGAGTTCCCGCCGGGCCGTCTCCTGGTCGACACGATCTACCGTGCCGTGCGGAGAATGAAGGAGGGCGACAATGACGGCGACGCTACTGCTCCGTCCGTGTTCCTCGTGAACCTGTCGCTCGGGGACCGCCGGCGGCCGTTCGCCGGGCCGATCAGCGCGTGGGCGCGGCTTCTGGATCACCTAGCCGCAAAGTACGGCATTCTGTTCCTGGTGAGTGCCGGGAATGTCGGCGCGGCGCTCTCCTTGTCCACGGCGGACACAGTGTGCGGCTTCGAGGAGGCGGCGGTGCCACAGCGGCGCGAGCTGACTCTTCGGTCACTGAGTCACGAGTCGGCACGCCGCACGCTGCTCTCGCCAGGTGAAGCGATGAACGTCCTTACGATCGGCGCCTGGCACGAAGACGCTCACTCCGAGTCCCCGCAGCAAACCCACGGCCCTCTGGATCCGCTGGGGGACGGCACCGGCCCCAACATCACGTCGGCGGTGGGACTCGGCTACCGCAAGGCCATCAAGCCGGAGATCCTGATGCCAGGCGGCCGGGAACTGGTGCGAGTGACCCGGTTCGGCGACGCGCTGGAGATACAGGCTGTGCAATCTGGGCGCTACTTCGGACTTCGCGCGGCAGCACCGAGCGACGATGGCTACCTGAGACGGGAGGCACTCTCGGCGGGAACGAGCGCAGCCGCGGCCTTGGCTACACGCGCCGCGTGCGGCCTGTTCGATGCGCTGATGGACGAGGCGAATGGCGGCTTGCTTGCCGATGTGGACTCGGCCTTCTACGGCCCGGTGGTCAAGGCACTCCTGGTCCACAGCGCCCGTTGGGGCTCCGAAGCCGGAGTTCTCGAGGGACTGCTCGCTTCAGATGCTGGAGGACACGTAGGGAAGAAGGACGCCATTGCGCGTCTGATCGGCTACGGCCGCCCGAGCATCGAGGCGGCGCTGACCTGTGCGTCGAACCGTGCCACGTTGATCGGCCATGGCGAGATCTCCGTGGACGGCGACGACAGGGCTGCACACGAGTACCGTGTACCGCTTCCGCGGAGCTTGGAGCGGACCACGGAGCCGCGCGCAGTCACCTGCACGTTGGCCTGGTTCTCGCCCTCGAATGTTCGACACCGGATGTATCGCCGGGCCAAGCTCGACCTTGCGTCCGGGTCGATGCTCAGCCATGACGATGGCTTCGTTGACCGCGTGAAGTCGCAGCCGTCGCACGATTCGGTCAGGAGGGGCTCGCTGCTTCACGTCCGCTTCGAGGGCGACAAGGCCGTGTCCTTCCTGGAGGACGGCCATCTGTGCTTCTCCGTGTCCGGTTCCTCGCCTGCCGGCGGCCTTCCGGACTCCGTTCCCTACGGTCTGGCGGTTACGGTCGAAGCTGGCGAAGCGGTACCGGTGTACACCGAGATCCGTCAGCGTCTGGCGGTGAGGCCGAGAGTCGGGGGCGCCTTGTAGCGCGTTGCGGTGGGGCAGGTTTCCCGCGTCGCCGGCTCAGGTTGCTGCGCGGGTCAGGGCTTCGTCGATTGCTGCCAGGGCGAACTCGACGTCGGCGGCGGTGAGGACGAGCGGCGGCTTGATCCGGAGGACGTTGCCGTGGAGGCCGCCCTTGCCGACGAGGGCGCCGAGGTCCTTGAGTTCGTCGAGGACGCGGCCGGTCAGGGCGGTTCCCGGTGTCCGGGAGGCGCGGTCCGCGACCAGTTCGACGCCGATCATCAGGCCCTGGCCGCGGACATCGCCGATGCTCTCGTGGTGTTCGGCGAGGGATCGGAGGCCGTCGAGAAGGCGGTTGCCCTGAACCTGGGCGTTCTGCTGAAGGCCCTCCTCCTCGATCACTTCGAGGACGGCCAGGCCGGCTGCCGACACCAGGGGATTGCCACCGAACGTGTTGATGTGGAGCCGTTGGGCGAGAGTGGCGGCGATCTCGGAGGTCGTGGCGACGGCGGCCAGCGGCAGGCCGTTGCCGATGGCCTTGGCCATGGTGACGATCTCGGGGACGACGCCGGAACGCTGGAAGCCCCAGAAGTGGTCGCCGGTGCGGCCGAATCCGGTCTGCACCTCGTCGGCGATGCACACGCCGCCGTGGGCGCGCACGATGTCGTAGACCTCGGGAAGGTAGTTCGGAGCGCCCATCGTCACGCCGCCGGCGCCCTGGATCGGTTCCGAGACGAAGGCGGCGACCTGACCCGGAGTCGAATAGCGGATGATCTCGGCCACATCCTCGGCGCAACGGCTGGCGATCTGTTCGGGCGTGCCCGGGAACGGATTGCGGTACGGGTCCGGGTTGATCGCGTGGTGCACCGGCCCGCCGCGCTGGACCCCGGACTTCCAGGTGTGCATGCCGGTCAGCGCCCCGGTCGGCGCGCTGCCGCCGTGATACGCGTTGCGGATGCCGATGACATCGGCGTTCCCGGTCTGCAGGCGGGCCATCTGGATGGCGAGATCGTTCGCTTCGCTGCCGCTGTTCACGAAGTAGATCCGGTTCAGCTCGGACGGCAGTCTGGACAGCAGCGCCTGGGCGAAGCGCGGCATGTTCGGATGCAGGAAGGCGGTCGAGCCGTGGGCCAGCAGCGCCATCTGCTGCTGGACGGCGGCGACGATCTTCGGGTGGGAATGACCGCACGCCACGGTGCAGATGCCGGCGAACAGGTCGAGATAGCGCCTGCCGCTGTCATCCCAGACGTACTGGCCGCGGCCCTCGACCAGCATCACGGGTTCGCTGTAGAGGGTGAACAGGGCAGGGTTCACGTGCTGCCGGCGCAGCTCCAGGATCTCGTCGCGGCTCGGCCCCAGGTAGGGTGCCGGCCGATGGCTGCACGGCGGCAGCTCCGGGAGGCGCGATCGAACGGGGGGCGCGACGTCAAGTGCCACGGTCATGGTTGCAGTTCCTCAGGGGCTCAGCGGGGAGCCGTTTGTCGTTGGGCCACACAGAGCCCTGGGCGCAAGACCCCGCCGGAATGCCAGGAGCTTGCGCCGCGGAGCGCAGCGTAGCAACTTCTTCGGGGCTGAGGTCGGTCGTTGGATGGCGGCTGATAGCGCTGACAGCGCGTTGCGGACTGCGTGTCGCACCGAGAGCGGTCAGGCGCCCGGCCGGTAAGGCGCGATGAGGGGAGCACCGGGGTGCATGTCCGCGAAGCACAACGCAGCCGGACGGGATGCATGGCCGAACGAACGTGCAGCGCCAACCGGCCGGCTGCACAGCGGCCGCCCCGGACTGCTGGTGTTCGATCCGGCCTGTCAGTCTGCCACAGGTTGCTGGCCTTGGCCTCAGCCCAGGAGGTCGACGATGGTGAGCGCCATCACCTGGATGGACCGGGTGATGTCGGAGAGCCGGCAGCGTTCGTCCGGCTGGTGGGCCTGCTCGAGTTCGCCCGGCCCGTAGGCAACGCACTGCCCGATGCCGCCGATGCGCTGGAAGTGCTTGTGATCGTACGTGCCGGGGCTGGCCACGAGATCGGCCGCGGTTCCGGTCGCGGTCTCGATCGCGCGGGAGAGCGACGCGGTCAGGGCGCAGTCGCTCGGTGTACTGACGGGCAGGACGCTCAGCAGCTCCTCGACCTCGAACTGGACGCCGGGCCGCCTGGCTTCGACTCCGTCGAGCACCGTCCTCACTTCAGCGCGCACGCTGTCCGCTCCCTCCTCCAGCAGGTAGCGGCGGTCGACGACAAGCTCGCATCGGTCGGCGACGCAGGGCGACGGCAGCCCCTGCCCGTGTCCGTCCAGGGCGGCCGAGGAATCGAGCCCCTCGATGACCTGGCCGCCGGCGATCGAGTTCACGTTGATCGTCGGCCGGCGCGCTTCGTCCGGCACCACCGGCAGTTCGGTGGTCAGGTCGCCGACCGCCTCTCTGAGCGCGAGCGCCGCCTCGGCTGCCGCATCGATTGCGGAGGCGCCGAGGAAGGGCATCGAGCCGTGCGCGATGCGGCCGCGGGCCGTTATCCGGAACCAGAGAACGCCGCGGTGGCCGATGCAGATCCGGGTCGGGCCGAACGGCTCCGGAATGATCACGTAGTCCGTCGTGCGGCTGGTCACCCGGCCGGTCGCGGCGAGGTGCGCGGCACCGGCCAGCCCGCCGCTCTCTTCGTCCACCGTGCCGCTGATCTCGACCGTCCCTCGCAGTGCGATACCGGCGCGACGCACTGCCTCGACGGCGAACACGGCCGCCGCCAGGCCCGCCTTCATGTCGGCCGCGCCGCGGCCGTACAGGTAGCCGTCCCGGCTCTCGCCGCCGAACGGGTCGACGGTCCAGCCATCGCCCGGAGGCACGACATCGATGTGACCGTTCAGGTGGAGCGCCGGTCGCTCCATACGGCCGCGCCGTCGGCCCAGGACGTTGATCTTCGGGCGCTGCGGGTCGTCACCGGGCCCCTGCAGATACTCGGTCTCGAAGCCGTCCGCCTCGAGCCGCACACCGAGCAGCTCGGCGCATTCCCGGTAGGCGTCGCCCGGGGGATTGACGGTCGGAATGCGGATCAGCTCGGCCGCGAACCGTGCCGTTTCCTCGGCGCAGGCCGCTGCCTCGGACAGTACGCGGTCCTGCACTTCGTCGCACGGCCGCGCGCGGCCGCTGCCGGTGGAAGTCATGAAGCGATTGAGTGTCGCTGTCGGCTGTTCGCTTTGCGGGCGGGTTCGACTCTTGCCACAATAGAGATCGTCGCCTGCGTCGGTCTTCGGGTTCAGGGGCGTCGCGCTGTTGCGGCGCCGCAACGCGACACGGTCGACCGATGACGAACCCTTGGTGGCAGGAGATGTCGTATGGCAAGGATCATAGGGGTCAGGGCGGGTCGTGTGCAACGAAGCCCGCACGCCGTTGCCCGGACGGCAGATGTGTCGGCGCGGCTGCCGTTGCCGCTTCTGCGCCGTGGCGGGTTCGCTGCGCTGGCGGTTCTCGTGCTTCCGGCCTGGAGCCCCGGTGTGGCTGAAGAGGCCGCGGGCGATCCCGGGTTGACGGCGGTCAAGGGGCTCAAGGTCGGTCAATTCACGTACGAAGAGCGGCCCACCGGCTGCACCGTGGTGCTGGCGCTGGATGGTGCGGTTGGCGGCGTGGATGTCCGCGGCGGTGCTCCGGCGACTCGCGAGACGGACCTGCTGCGTCCCCACAACATGATCCAGGAACTCCATGCCGTGGTCCTCACCGGCGGCAGCGCGTACGGTCTCGACGCGTCGGGCGGGGTGATGCGCTATCTCGAGGAGCAGGAGGTCGGCTACCCGGTGGGTGCCGGCGTCGTGCCGATCGTCGTTGCCGCGTCGCTGATGGATCTCGGCGTGGGCGGCAGCAGCAAGCCGCGCCCGGATGCAGGCTGCGGCTACCGTGCCGCGGCCGCGGCCGGCACCGGTCCGGTGGCCCAGGGCAACGTGGGCGCTGGCGCCGGCGCCACGGTGGGCAAGATGGGCGGCCGCGGATCGCGGATGAAGGGCGGTCTCGGCAGCGCCTCGATCAGGCTGGAAGAAGGGCCGGCGTCGGGACTCGTGGTGGCGGCGCTGGTCGCGGTGAACGCGGTCGGCGACGTCATCGACCCGGCGACCGGCCAGGTCGTGGCCGGTGTGCGCGGTCCGAACGACGAACTGCTCGACGCTCGCAAGCTGCTGCGAAGCGGCCGCGGCCGGGATCGCCGCACCAGCCGGCACGAGGCGGAGAGCCGGGAGAACACGACGATTGCCGTCGTCGCGACGAACGCGGCCCTGACCCAGGCCGAGGCGACCCGCGTGGCGCAGATGGCCCACGACGGTCTTGCCCGCGCGATCGTGCCGTCCCATACCCCCGCCGACGGCGACAGCGTGTTCGCGCTCGCCACCGGGACCCGGGAGGGTCCGGCCGATGTCAGCCGCATCGGCGCGCTCGCCGCCGAAGCGCTCGCCGATGCTGTACTCAACAGTGTGCGGCATGCCGAGTCGCTCCCCGGCATTCCGGCCGTCCGCGATCTTCCCTGAGGTGCTTGCGATGGAGTCACGAAACCCCTTCTGCCTCGACGGCCGCACGGTCGCCGTCATCGGCGCCGGTTCGGGGATCGGTGCGGGTGCAGCCGAGGCCTGCGCCGGTCTGGGCGCGCACGTCGCCTGCCTCGACGTGAACCTGGCCGCCGCCCGGGCGACCGCGGACCGGATCGCCTCGGCTGGCGGCCAGGCGGAGGCGGCCGAGCTCGATCTTCTCGATCCCGAAGCGATGAAGGCGGTCCTGGAGTCGCTGCGCGGCCTGCGGGGCGTCGTGGCGACGCCGGGAGTCAATGTCCGCAAGCGCCTGCTCGACTACCAGCCCGACGAGTTCGACCGGGTCGTCAGCCTCAACCTCCGCGGCGCGATGTACGTGCTTCAGGT
This sequence comes from Thermoanaerobaculia bacterium, assembly GCA_965116145.1. Taxonomy (GTDB): domain Bacteria; phylum Acidobacteriota; class Thermoanaerobaculia; order Multivoradales; family Multivoraceae; genus Multivorans. Next base: position 1,856,738 of record OZ220482.1, on the reverse strand, counting down.
CGCCGGGGGCTTGCTGTCGGCCGCTGGCGGCGGCAGCATCGTTCTCCTTTCCTCGATCCGTTCCCAGGTCGTCGAACCGGGGCAGGGGGTCTACGCTGCGACCAAGGCAGGCATCGTCCAGCTCGCGCGCACTGCTGCCGCGGAACTCGGGTCTGCCGGGGTCCGGGTCAACGCGCTGGCGCCGGGTGTCGTCGACACGCCCCTGACCCGGCCGATCCAGCAGGACCGGGCCTGGAACCGCGCGTACGCCGGCAAGACGGCCCTGGGCCGCTGGGGCCGCCCGGACGAGATCGGCAACGCGGCTGCCTTCCTGGTCTCCGAGGCGTCGAGCTACATGACCGGCGCGGTCCTGTTTGTCGACGGCGGCTGGACCGCGATCGACGGCCGGTTCGATCCGCCGGCCTGAAGCGGGCCACCGGATCGGGGTGCGGGCGCGTAGACTCGGCGCCGCGATGAACGTCGCCCACAGCATCCTCCGAGTCGACGGAACGACAGCGGTCGTCACCGGCCGAGTTCTGCTCGTCGACGGCGGCCGGACCGTTCATCCGGTCCATCTTCGAGTCGCGGCGCTGGCCGACCGATCTCCGTCACGATGACCCTGGACATCGCCTTCCTGCTGGTCGTCCTGGCGGCCATGGTCGTTCTGTTTCTCACCGAGAAGCTGCCGATCGATCTCACCGCCTTTCTGGGTCTGACCCTGCTGATCTTCGCGGGCTACGTTGACGTCGATCAGGCGTTCACAGGCTTCGCCTCGTCGGCGGTCATCACGATGCTGTCGATCTTCATCGTCAGCGCGGGATTGATGCAGACCGGCGTGGCGGATCTGATCGGCGGCGCCATTCATCGCTTCGTCGGCAGCCGCGAAACGCCGCTGATGGCCGCCGTGATGCTGGTAGCCGGCGTGCTCTCGATGTTCATGAACAACATCGCGGCGACCGCGGTGCTGATGCCGGCGGTGGCGAGTCTCGGCCGGCGTGCGCATCTGCCGCCGTCCCGCCTGTTCCTGCCGCTGGCGTTCGGAGCCATCCTCGGCGGCACCGCAACCCTGGTCGGGACGCCGCCGAACATCCTCGCGGCGGCGATGCTGCGGGATCGCGGGCTCGAGCCGTTCGATCTGTTCGACTTCACGCCCTTCGGTCTGGTGCTGCTCGGCGGCGGCATCATCTTCATGCTGACGTTGGGCCGCCGTCTGCTGCCGGGACGCAGGGCCGCGCCCGCCGGCCGTGAATCGGAGCTGGCGGACCTCTACGGCCTGCACGAGGGTCTCTTCTCGATCCGGATCCCTTCCGGGTCGGAGCTCGACGGTGCGACGTTGCGCGAGACGCGGCTCGGCACCACGCTGGGCGTCCAGCTCCTGGGCGTTGCCCGCGGCGAGGATTGGCAACTGGCGCCCGGCGGCGAGATGCAGCTCCTGGCAGGCGACGAACTGGTCGTTCAGGGCGACGCCGAGGAAGTGCAGCAGATTCTGCGCCTCCAGGGAGTCGATCTCGGCACGGCCACGACGTTGGGCACGGCCACGACGGGAGAGATCGGCGCGCCGGACGCCGGAGTGACCGCGCTCAGGGCGCGGGTGACCGCCGATTCGCCCCTGGTGGGCAACACTCTTGCGGCGACGCGCTTCCGTGAGCGTTGGCGGGTGTTCGTGATCGCGGTGGAGCGCGACGGGGAAGTGCGCGTCGACCGGCTGGGCGATCTGCCGCTGCAGAAGGATGATCTGCTCTACGGCCTGTTCGTCGGCGATGCGTCGGATCTTGCCGCCGATGTCCTGGAGATCGAAGAGACCGGCCCCGCGGCCCTCGACCGTCTCGAGGATCAGCCCCTGCTGGTGATTCGCGTTCCGGACAATTCGGCGCTCCTGGCCAGCGGCGCCGGCGTCGAGTGGATGGGTCGGCTGATGGAGCTGACCGTGGTTGCGGTCGAGCGGGGCGACGAGGTGTTCTGGGCGCCCGGCCCCGAGGTGCGTTTCGAGGCCGGAGATCAACTGTTCGTGAAGGGCAGGGAACGCAGGCTGCGCGCTCTGCTGCGGATGGGCGGCGTCGAGCTGACTGCGGGCGTGTCCGCGCCGACCTTCGAGTCGGAGGAGGTGGGCATGGCCGAGGCCACGCTGGCGCCCCGTTCCGCACTCGCCGGGCAGAGCATCGAGGAGATCGCGTTCCGCGATCGCTACGGAGTGCAGGTGCTTGCGATCTGGCGCGAGGGGCAGCCGATTCGCAGCGGCCTGGCCCAGCTCGCGCTGCGGGTCGGCGACGCTCTGCTGCTGCAGGGGCGGCGGGGCCGCCTGGGCCTGCTCTCCCGGGAACGGGATCTGGTTGTCCTGTCGGATGTGGCGGAGGAGCCGCGCCGCCTGAAGAAGGCGCCGTTCGCCCTCGGATGCCTCGCCTTGATGATCGCTCTGGTGGTGACGGGAACTGTCCCCATTCAGGTCGCCGCGTTCGCGAGCGCGAGCCTGATCGTGCTGTGCGGCGCGCTGACCATGGAGGAGGCCTACCGGGCGATCGAGTGGCGGGCGATCTTCCTGGTTGCGGCGATCCTGCCGGTGGGGGCGGCGATGGAGAGCAGCGGCACCGCGGCGCTGCTGGCGAGCAGCGTGGTGGATCTGGCCGGTCCGGCCGGACCGTACGCAGTACTGGCGGCGCTGGTCGTTCTCTCCAGCCTGCTCAGCCAGTGCCTGGACGGCGCGCCGGCAGTGGTCCTGTTGACGCCGGTCGTGCTCCAGGCGGCCTCGGGTCTCGACCTGTCGCCGTATCCGCTGATGATGGGCGTCGCGCTTGCGGCATCGGCGGCGTTCATGACGCCGTTCAGCCACAAGGCGAACCTGCTGGTGATGGGCGCCGGCGGCTATCGCAGCGTGGACTACCTGCGGGTCGGCACGCCGCTGACGGTAGTGCTGCTGGGCGTGATCGTCTGGATGGCGCCGCTGATCTTCCCGTTCTGAGCGGAGAGCGGGTGTTCGCCGCCGACGTGGAACATGACGACATTCGTATCGACAAAGATCATGTGATCGTCAGGCCCCGCGTCTTCGACTCGACGATGAGCCGCTTCTGTTCCGGCCAGTCCGGTTCCCGGCGCCCGGCTTCCGCGGCGTCGCACTCCTTGTTGAACGCTTCGAGGTCTTCAAGAGAGAAACGGCCGGGGGATCGGGCTGACGCCAGCTTCTCCCGGGCGGCTTCCCGCATCCAGGCGCCCAGTGATTTCCCTTCGAGTTGCGCCTGACTCTGGTAGCCAGCCTTCTCTGCATCGGAAACGACGAAGTGGATACGCGTCATCGTTGCTCCTGCGCAAGTAGTCGGTGAAGACGCATTCTATCGGCTGGTCGGGGCTCTGATCGACGCATATGGCCCCCCGCGCGGCGCTTCGGGGCGTTGCAGCGGCCGGGAGTGTTTCCGGGTTCGGGCGCTGCCAGGGTCGGGCGGTGGGGGGTCGGCGCCGTTGCGGGTAGTATCCATGCTCGGTCCCAGTAACAAGTCGGGAGCCTGAGGCCTGAGGGGGCTGAAGACCCGGCAAGGAGATTCACGATGTCCAGACACGAGAAGCTCGGTCGATTCCTGGCGTTTGCCCTGTCCACGGCGGCGTTTGTCGGTGGAGGGGGGGGGGTATCCGCGCAGACCACGGGCGACATCCGCGGCGAGGTGCGCGATGCGAACGGTGACGGCCTGCCCGGCGTCATGGTCACCGCGACGATCGAGGACCGCGGCGTGTCGCGGACCACGATCACCGGCGCCGGCGGACGGTTCGTCATGTCGTCGCTTCAGGTCGACGACTACACCGTGACCGCGGCGCTCGACGGTTTCCGGGAGCACCGGATCGAAGGGGTGCGGGTGGGCATCAGCAGCACGGTCAATCTGGAGATCGAGCTCGCCCTCGAGGCGGTCGAGGAAGAAGTCACGGTGACCGCATCCCCGATCCTCGACGTGACGAGTTCCAGCGTGGGCGCCAGCTACACGGCGGACTTCATCGACGACCTGCCCACCGACCGCAACTTCTGGGACATGATCGCGGTGTCGCCCGGCATCAGCGCGGGCTCCGAGGCCAGCACGGCGATGTCCGCCTTCGGTTCGAGCACGGCGTCGAACTCCTGGCGGATCGACGGCCTGGACACGACGTCGTCGGACACCGGCACCTCGTACTGGTGGATGAACGCCGCGATCATCGAGGAGGTCCAGGTGCTGGGACTCGGCGCGCCGGCGGAGTACGGCAGCATGTCCGGAGCGGCCTTCAACGTGGTGACCAAGTCCGGCTCGAACGACTTCAGCGGCACGGTCGACTGGTACCACCAGTCGGACAGTCTGACAGAGGAGAACGCCGACATCGACGGCATTCCCTTCCATCGCGACGAGTTCGATGACATCACGGGAACCCTCGGCGGTCCGTTCGTGCGCGACAAGGCCTGGTTCTTCGGCTCGGTGCAGTTTGCGCGCGACGCGTACACCGAAGCGGGCGTCGACCCGAGCTTTCCCGAGTCGTACCCCTCCGACCGCTACGACCTGAAGATCAATGCCGCGTTCAACGACAGCAACCTGATGGAGGCGAAGTACCACTACGAGGACTTCAGCTTCGTCTTTGCCGCGGCGAACACCACGCCTGACGCCGTAGGCAACCAGTTCGGGACGAATCCGGCCTGGGGGCTCAAGTTCCAGTCCGTCCTGACAGCGAACGACTACCTGGAGGTCGGGTACTCAGGCTACACCGGCAAGGACAACCTGCTTTCGGCGACGGGCAGCGATGCGCCGCCCTACTCCGACCGCTCGCCGGCGGACGGCGGCCCTACGCAGTACAGCGGCAGTCCGGGCTACCAGTACCGGTGGACGCTTGGCCGCGACCAGTTGGACGCCAAGCTCTCGCACCACGCCGACGACCTGCTGGGAGGCGATCACGACCTCAAGTTCGGCATCTCATACGGCGCCGGCACCGGCGACACGCGCACCGGCGGCGGTCCGAACGGCGTCTACTTCTACCGCTACGAGTACTCCCCGGGCTACCCCTACTACTACCGGGTCACGGCGCGGCCGTTCCACTACGGCGCCGACACGACGACGGTGTCGGCGTTCGTCGACGACTCCTGGCAGGTCAGCCCGAATCTGACGCTGAACGTCGGAGTGCGCTACGACCGGCACAACGGCTCGATCCCGGACTTTCCGAAGCTGAACCAGGACTGGAGTCCGACCTCGGAGATCATCCCGGGAGTCGAGGACGTGATCGACTGGTCACTGGTCTCGCCCCGTGTCGGCATGGCCTGGCAGATCGGCGAAACCCAGGTCTTCCGCGCCTTCTACGGCAGGTTCTACGACGCCGACGTGACCGGCAACTGGTACGCACCGCCGCCCGATCCGCCCGAATACATCTATGAGACCGGGCCCTCGCTGGACGGCCCGTGGACCTACTCCTACAATTTCGAATACCACGGCAACCTGTTCCATCCCGATCTGAAGGCGCCGGAGACCGACCAGTTCACGCTGGGCTGGGAGCGCCGGTTCGGCGACAACTACACGTTCGGCATCCAGGGGGTGTACAAGGAAACGAAGAACCTGATCGGCTGGGAAATCCTGGACGACGGGGTCACGGAACTTGTGCCCTGGACGAATCCCTTCACGGGCGAGACTGTACAGTTGATCAGCATCATCGAGCAGCCGACGACGCGCAAGGGCAACGGGCCGGGCCCGGGTTCGGCGGCGCCGGGAAGGAGCTACCACCAGCAGTACGAAGGTGTGGTCTTCACCTTCAACAGGCGCTACCGCGATGGCTGGAGCTTCCAGTCGTCCTGGACCTGGTCCGACTCGTCCGGCTTCATTCCTCGTCCGCTGCTGCAGTCCCAGGGCGCCGCGTTCTACACCGATACCGACGGCCGCGACCCGAACAACTGGATCAACGCCGACCAGGCCCTGCAGAACGACCGCGAGCACATGCTCCAGTTCCAGGGCAGCTTCGAGCTCCCTTGGAAGCTCGTCGGCACGGCGACCTACAGCTTCATGACCGGCAGACCGTACAACCGCCAACTGACCGTCGGTCTGGAGAAATCCGCTTCTCCTCTCGCACAGGGCGGCCAGACAGTGATCGCCGTTCCCGCCAGCGACGACGTCCGCCTGCCGGATCAGAACAACCTTGATGTCTCATTGGGCCGCCGCTTCGACGCCGGCCGGGCCCAGCTCAAGCTCGATGTCCAGCTCCTGAACGTCTTCAACGAAGACACGCATGACTGGTGGGAGGAACTGACCGTCGCCCCGGACGAGCAGTACGTCCCGAGCGGCTACCTGTACCCCCGGCGCGTCATACTCCGCCTGGGGATCGAGTTCTAGGCTGGCAGCCCGTGGCAAGGGTCGCGCTACGTTCGTTTCAGCCGTGCCTCCCGCCTGGCTGTGCTGCTCTTCGGTCTCGTCTTCTCGATGCGAGTGATCTTCGCGCCCTGCCGGACGGGCGCCTGGCCGCTCTCGGTGCGACACTCACGTTCACCGTGGGCTGGTAGCTCGTCCGGAACGGTGCACCGAGTCCGAGGCCATGACAGGAGTTCGCGTCGACAGGTCGGTTCTCGACGAGTTGCGGGATCGGTTCCTTGCTGGCCGTCCGGACTTCAGGAGCTTTGCCGAGCCGGGCACGGGGCAGGTTGCGCGTGAGCGGGAGTTCAAGGTGGCTGCTGCGCGGGAGGTGCAGACGGCGGTTGCGGACGGCCAGGACGACGAGACGCTTGGCAGGGAGGTCTTCGAGATTCTCAAGAAGCACGGTTCCCTGGTGCACTGGCGGACGGAGGGAAAGATCACCAGCCAGCAGCCCGAGCTGCTCGGTGAGTTCCGTTCGGTTCTCGGGCGGCTGGTGCGATCGGATCTGCCGGCAGGGGACGCTCTGGCGCAGGCCTCTCGTGCGTTCGAGGCCTTGAAGGAACGGGGCGCGAAGGCCCTGAGCGATGGCGTACGCCTCAACATCCTGTTCTCGGCGCTGGCCATGGTGCGTCCTGGCGAGGCGGCTCCCCTCAAGATCGGCTGGATCAACGAGACCTGGGAGCGTCTGACGGGAGAGAAGCTGTTCGTGCCCGGCGCCTCCGACATGGCGCCGGACTACCGCCGGTTCGCTGTCGTCTTCTCCGAGCTGTTCGGCATTCTGCGCGACGAATGGCAGTGGCAGCCGCAGGACTGGTTCGACGTCCAGGGATTCCTCTGGATCTCCCATGACAGGTGGAACTCGGCGTCGGCCGCGGCGGACGCTTCGTCAAGTGCTGGCACGAACCGGGAGAAGCCAATGGCGGTAGCCCCCGAGAATCTGATCCTCCATGGACCGCCGGGCACCGGCAAGACGTACCGCACGACCGAGGAGGCGGTCCGGCTCTGCGGCGAGGCCGTGCCCGAGGATCGGCAGGGTCTGGAGCGGACCTACCGGCGGCTGGTCGCGGCACGGCGGATCGAGTTCGTCACGTTTCACCAGTCGATGTCGTACGAGGAGTTCGTGGAGGGCCGGCAGCCGACGACCGGATCGGGCGACGACGGGGACGCTTCGTCCACGGGCTTCAGGCTGGAGACCGTTCCGGGCATCTTTCGGCTGATCGCTGAGCGCGCCGAGGCGAGCCGGGACCGGTCGACCGGCGAGAGTGCGGACGGTCCGGCAGCGCCGGAGCAGTTCGTCCTGATCATCGACGAGATCAACCGTGCGAACATCTCGAAGGTGTTCGGAGAGCTGATCACTTTGCTCGAACCGGACAAGCGTCTCGGTCAGCGGAACGCGCTCACGGTTCGTCTGCCGTATTCCCGCGACGAGTTCGGTGTGCCCTCGAACCTGCACATCCTGGGCACGATGAACACGGCGGACCGGTCGATCGCCTTGCTCGATACCGCCCTGCGCCGGCGCTTCTCCTTCCGCGAGATGATGCCGGAGCCAGGCCTGCTGGACGAAGCGGCCGGGAGATGCGGACTCCCCCTGCCCGAGATCCTCCGCACGATGAACAGGCGGATCGAGTATCTCCACGACCGCGAACATCAGATCGGACACGCCTACTTCATGGAGTGCACGTCGCGAGCCGATGTGGACGAGGTCATGCGAAACCGGGTCATTCCGTTGCTGGCCGAGTACTTCTTCGAGGACCGGGAGAAGGTCGCCGCCGTGCTGGGGGACGCCGTGCCCGGGGACGCGGAGCGTAGCGAACGGGGCGGGTTCCTGGACCGCTTGCCGCTCGAGACGCCGCCCGGTCTCGACAACGGCGATGGCCAGCCCCGGTGGAGCTGGGAGCTCCGTTCCGAGGACGACGGTTTCGACTACTCGCGGCTGATCGGGGCATGATCCTCCGCACGATCCGCGAATGGGAGCGGATCGGCTACGGCACGGACGACGCCACGATTCCGGCCCGGCACGCGGATCGGATCGCGGCGATCGCGCGGGCGTCGTCGGGGACGGACGGCGAGGGCGCGCTCGAACACGGCCGGGAGGCCCTGCGCGCCCGCGGCACGGTCGGGGTGATCGCCACGCCCGACTGCCAGCTCGAGATCCTGCCCAAGATCGAAGGCGCGGGAGAACGCGGCGGCGTGGACAACGCCGCGCTGCGCCACCGGCTGATCCACATGCTCGCCATGGTGTGGAACGTGCGCGTCGATGTCGGCGCCGTCACCCGGCTCGGCTGGCAGCGCGACACGATCCTGGAACTGCTGATCCGCCTCTTCTGCAGCAAGCTTGCCGGCGCTGTGCGCCAGGGCATGCCGCGGCAGTACAGCGATCAGGAAGCCGATCTCCCGGCCCTGCGCGGGCGTCTCGATGTGACGCGGCAGTTCTCTGCGCTCGCTGTCTCACCGCAGAAGCTCGCCTGCCGGTTCGACGAGCTGTCACCCGACACTCCGCTCAACCAGGTCATGCGGGCGGTCGTCGGCAAGCTCTCCCGCCTTGCCCGGGCGCCCGACAATCGCCGCACATTGCGGGAGCTGGCCCAGGCCTTCGCGGACGTTTCGGACGTGCCGGCAGGCGCCCTGCGTTGGGACCTGATCGTGCTCGACCGGACGAACACGCGATGGCGCGAGCTGCTGTCGCTGGCGCGCCGCTTCCTGGGTGACCGCCACCAGCGGACGAGCGTCGGCTCGGTCGACGGCCATGCGCTCCTGTTCGAGATGAACGCCCTGTTCGAGGCCTACGTGGCGAGACTGCTGGTCCGCGCACTGGCCGGCGTCGACCTGAGTGTTGCAGCCCAGGGCGGCCACCGCGACTGCCTGTTCGAGGGGAAGACAGGTCGCTTCCGGACCCGGCCCGACCTGATCGTCCGGCGGGGCAGACGCGCTGACCGCGATCCGCTTCTCGTCATCGACACGAAGTGGAAGCGCATCTCGCCGCGTGTCGAGGACCCGAAGCGGGGCGTGAGCCAGGCCGACATCTACCAGCTCATGGCCTACGGTCGGCTGTACGACTGTCCGCAGGTCGTGCTGCTCTTTCCCCATCACGCCGGCCTGCCGCCCGAGCCGGTCCTGCAGCAGTACTCGATCGGGGCGCCGGGCGCGAAGGAGAGCCTCGTCGTGGCAACGCTCGACATTGCCGGGCCGCTCCGGGAGCACCAGGCCGTCCTCCGAGACCTGGTCCTGCGGCGCATGGGCACCGCCGCTGCCGCCTGAGAAGAGCTGCACGGTCGTCGGTCGACCCGGACACGATCCTCGCCTGGAGGGCGCCTCCGGTTGCGGGCGCGGTCGGATCCGGCCCGTCCTGGCCCGTCCGGACCGCTGGTGGAACTTGCCGGTTCCTGCTACCGCCCGTGGTAGAGCGTCGCCTCGTCCGTGTGCAGCCCGCGCGGGTCGTCGCGGTTCGATCGGTAGAGGCCGCCTTCCGCGTCGACCAGGTCATCCTCGAAGACCGACTCGTCGACCGTTACGTCGCTCGGGCAGGAGATCTCGATCAGGTTGCCGGCCGGGTCGCGGATGAACATCTGCATTGCGCCGTCGGGCAGTCGCCGCACCTTGCCCCATGGCGACGTGTCGATTGCGCCAAGGTCGCGCATGCGGAAGAAGATCGAGTCGAAATCGTCGACCTGCAGGCAGAGGTGGCCCCGGAAGGAGGTCCGGTCTTCCCACTCGGTGACGTGGAGCTGCTGTTCTTCGTTGATCCTGAAGAACTGGGCAGGAAAGTCGAGGTCGAACGTCGGCAGCGGTTCGAGCCCGAGCTCGTGCTGGTAGAAGGCGCAGGCCTTCTCCAGGTCGTCGACCACGACCGTCGCGTGCTGGATCCGGAGCACCCTGACCACGCCGCAGATGCTATCGCCATCGGACCGGAGTCGGCGCGCCGAGAGAGACTCGGCCGAGACATCGTGATATCGATCTGGCATCGATGCCAAGTCGTGACATACTTCACGAACGATGCTTGATCTACATTCACCTGTCAGTGTTCGATTCGGCGCCCAGGGTCGCCTGGTCGTGCCGGGACCGATACGCGAGGCCCTGGGTTTCAGGGCCGGCGACCCCCTCGTCGTTCGCGTGCAGGGCGGCCGGCTGGTGGTGGAGAGCCGGGAGTCGGTGGTGCGGCGTCTGCCGGAGCGGTTCGGTATGCCCGGCCGCGACCTCGTGGAGGAGCTCATCGCCGAGCGGCGCCGTGAAGCCGTTCAGGAGGACGAGAGCGACTGACTGTCGTACTTGACGCCTCTGCCGTCCTGGCTCTTATCCAGGGAGAGCCGGGAGCTGGCGTAGTGGCCGATGCTCTTCGCGACGCCGTGATGTCCACGGTGAACTGGGCCGAGGTCGCAGCGAAGCTCCCGCCGGCGAATGGCAGCGACGCGGCGGCGTCGGACCTGCGTCACGAACTCTGCGCTCTCGGGCTCCGCCTGGTGGACTTCTCGGCGGAACAAGCCGAGAAGACCGGCGAGCTGCGGCCGGGGACCCGCGAACTCGGGCTCTCGCTCGGCGACCGCGCGTGCCTCGCCCTGGCAATCGAGGGGGCGAATCGGTCGTGACCGCCGACCGCGCCTGGCAGCAGCTCCGCCTGGGGCTGACCATCAAGTCCGTCCGCTGACCGGGCCGCTCTTCTTCGTCAGCGGATCAGGGGCAGAAGCGTCGCTGCCGAGCGCCGGGTCAGCATCGTGTAGAAGGCGTCGCTCAGCAGATTGCTGCCGTGGTCCTCGATGAACTTCTTCTGCTCCGGCGTGATGTCGGTCGGCTCGGTCTCGACGGCCTCGGGATAGCGGTTGGCGGGCGTGCGGTCGATCGGCGCGACGAACTCGACGGTCAGGGCGCCGTCGTAGCCGACCTCCTGCAGCGTCTCGACGATTGCCCGCCAGTCGAGCGCTCCCATGCCGGGGGCCATCCGGTTGCTGTCCGCGACGTGGACATCGACGAGCCGGCTGCCGGCCTGGCGGATCGACTCCAGGAGGTCGTCGTCCTCCATGTTCATGTGGAATGTGTCGAGGCAGACGCCGCAGTCCGGCCCGGTCGCTTCGGCCAGTGCCAGCGCCTGCTCGCCGCGGTTGATGAAGTACGTCTCGAAGCGGTTGATCGGTTCGATCGCGAGCCGGACGCCGGCGGCCTGGCCATGTTCCCGGATCTCGCGCATGCTCTCGACCGCCCATTGCCACTCGTTCCCGGGCGTCGAGTCGGGGTCGACCTTGCCCACGGTGCCCGGGACAATCGAGATCTCGTGGCCGTCGAGTTCCTTGACCATGGTGATGCAGTCCTTGACGTACCGGATGGAGCTGGCGCGCTCCCCCTCGTCCCTGGCGATCAGGCTGCGTCCGTCCATCATCAGGGTGACCGAACCCCAGCAGCGAATGCCGTACCGCCGGAGCAGGCCGCGCACCTGCGCCGTGTCGTGGAGCTCGGGCTCGCCGCTGATCTCGATCGACTCGTAGCCGAACTCCCTGAGCCGCGCGAGCGTCTTCTCCAGCGGCTCCGCACGCATCCAGTTGTGCATCGACAGGTGCATCGTCGTGGACCTCCCGGTTGCCGCCGAAACTAGCAGTCCGTGGCAGAAGTCGCGCTGCATTCGAACGGCCATGCATCCCGCCTGGCTGCGTTGCTCTTCGCTCACATATTCCCGATATGCGTAACTATCGCGCCTTGCCGGACGGGCGCCTGACCGCTCTCGGTGCGACACGCACTTCTGCCACGGACTGCTAGCAGGCCCGCAGCGCGGCGGCCCCGGCGGCCTGGCGGGTCGGGGCGCCGCGGTCTGCCGGACTCGCCCCGGATCTCCTCAGTGGCCCAGCGCGTCGGGAAGGCGCTGTCGGTGTGCCGGCGGCGTCACGAGAGCGGCCGGCGATACCTGCCCGCGGCCTCGGGAGGGCAGAGGATCGGTCCCTCTGTCGTCGATTGGCGCCAAGGATCGGCGATCCTCGCGCGTCCTACCTTCGAACGAGGATGTCAGGCGCGGTACAGGCGGTCGCCAGGAGCGAAGAGAGTCGAGCAGCCCGTGGCAGAAATCGCGCTGCATTCGAACGGCCATGCATCCCGTCCGGCTACGGTGCTCTTCGGTCACATATGCCCCAGTATGCTCCCTCATCGCGCCTTGCCGGACGGGCGCCTGACCGTTCTCGGTGCGACACGCGCTTCTGCCACGGGCTGCCGGTCGGGGAGTGGTCCGGTAGGGTGAGAGACGTGCCCTGGGCCGACCGCGACCTGGCGCAGGCTGCTGCGGATGGCGACCGCGAGGCGTTCGCGGAGCTTCTCGACCTGCACTACGACCGGCTCTTCCGGCTCTGTTTCCGGCTGACCGGCCGTCGGGAGGCGGCGGAGGACCTGACGCAGGACATCTGCCTGGCCCTGCCGGGGAAGCTGAAGAGCTTCCGGGGCCAGGCCCGGCTGACGAGCTGGCTCTACCGGATTGCCGTGAATGCGGCCCATGACCGCAGGCGACGGGACGCCAGCCGGACGAAGGCGGCGGAGGGCTGGGGGGACTGGGAAGCGAACCGGCGGGCGGCCGCCGACGCCGCGGCTGCCGACCGCGACTGGCTGCGCCGCTCGATGAACGCGCTGCCGGCCGACCTGCGCGACACCGTCGCGCTGACGGTCGATGGCGAGATGACCCACGCGCAGGCTGCCCGAGTGCTCGGCGTGTCCGAGGGGACCGTGAGCTGGAGGCTTTCGGAGGTGCGCCGGCGGCTGCGGGCGATGCGGCGCGAGGAGCAGGAGGGAACAGGACGATGACCGATCCGCTGGACGATCTGCAGCGCGTCTTCGAGCGCACCACGCCGGCGCCGGACGCCGCGAGGCGGGAGGCGAACCTGGCCCGCGCGCAGGAGCTCTTCGACCAGCCCCAAGGTTCTGCGGCCGGGAGCCGTCGTACGGATACCCGCACCGGTATTCGGGCGGGCCTCGAACAAGGAGTACGACACATGCTGAATGCACTGATCTCCCGACCGGTTCTGGCCGCCGTGGGCGTGGTGGCGGCCGTCGGCCTTGCCGCTCTCTTCCTGATCGCGGACCGGCAGCCGGCGCCCCGGCCGGACGCCGTCGTTGCGGACGCCGGCGCCGCGTCCGAGTCTGCCGAGGTGTCCCGGAGCGACCGGAACGGACCCGGACCGGCCGGTCGCGAGGCCGGCCTGCCGCTCGGCGAACCTGACGAATCCGGGGCCGGGCGGGACCCGGCAGGTCCGGCGGCTGCCGCACCGTCTCCTCCCGATGCAGACGAACTGCCGTCGCCGTCGCCCGCTCGGGGCGCCGCCGAGGGTGCGCCGTCGGATGTCGTTCTTGCGGCGTCGAGCCCGGAATCGCCGCTGCCGATACGGGACGAGCCGAAGACATCCGCCGCACCCGATTCGTCAGCGGCCGCGGCCGCACCCGACTCCTCCTTGGCCGTTGCGGCGGCAGAGCTGGCCTCGCAGGCGGAGCGGCCCGGTTCCCGCCAGGGCAGCACGGGCCGGGCCGGTCGGGTACCGGTGGCGGAGGCGGCCCCGCAGGCTGAGGGGGCACGGTTCCTGGCGCCGCTGCGGGCCCGGCTGCAGGGAACAGCCGAGTCGACGTCGGCTCAGCCGGAATCACTGGTGAGCCCGGTCCTTGTCGAGGGCGCCGACTACCGTGCTCTCGAGGCAACCGGCCGGGCGGGATATCTCCCCGCCCCCCAGGCAGCTCGACCGTCCGGCACCGAGACCTTCGCCAACGAGGCCGCCAGTCCGCTGTTGCGCGCCAGCGAGGAACCCGTCTCGACCTTCTCCGTCGATGTCGACACCGCGAGCTACTCCGTCGTCCGCTCGTCCCTGACGCACGGCTACCTGCCGGCGCCCGAGTCCGTGCGCATCGAGGAGCTCGTGAACTACTTCCCCTACGCGTATCCGCCGCCCGGAGATCGCGGAGCGCCGTTCCGGCCGACAGTGGCCGTCTCGGAAACGCCCTGGAACGCGGACACGCTGCTGATGCACATCGGCATCCAGGGGCGTCTGCCGGCAACGGAGGACCGTCCGCCGCTCAACCTCGTCTTCCTGATCGACACGTCGGGATCGATGGACGAGCCGAACAAGCTGCCGCTCCTGGTGCAGTCCTTCCGACTGATGATCGGCCAGCTCGATCCTGCGGACGAGGTGGCGATCGTCACCTACGCCGGCAGTGCCGGCCGTGTTCTGGACGCCACCCCCGCGACCGAGCGCGGCGAGATCCTGACCGCGCTCGACCGGCTGTTCGCTGCCGGCTCGACGGCGGGCGCGGCCGGCATCCAGTTGGCGTACCGGACGGCCGGGGAGATGGCCGCCGATGGCGAGGTCACGCGGGTCATCCTGGCCACGGATGGCGACTTCAACGTCGGCATCGCGGATCCCGAGCAGCTCGAGAGCTTCATCGCCCGCCGCCGCGAGAGCGGTGTCTATCTGTCGGTGCTCGGCTTCGGCCGCGACAACCTGGACGACGCGACGATGCAGGCGCTGGCCCAGGCCGGCAACGGCCAGGCGGCCTACGTCGACACTCTCGCGGAGGCACAGAAGGTGCTGGTCGACCAGCTCGTGGGCACACTGTTTCCGATCGCGAACGACGTGAAGATCCAGGTCGAGTTCAATCCGGCCAGGGTCGCCGAGTACCGCCTGATCGGCTACGAGACGCGCGCGCTTCGCCGCGAGGACTTCAGCAACGACCGGGTCGATGCCGGCGAGATCGGCGCCGGCCACTCGGTCACCGCGATCTACGAGGTCACGCCGGTCGGGTCTCCGGCGGTCATGCACGAGGCCCTGCGCTATGCGGAACCCGCGGTCGAGCCGCCCGCCAGGGCGGCCGGCGCCCGGGAGCTCGCCTTCCTGAGGCTGCGCTACAAGGAACCGGGCGAGGACACGAGCAGGCTCATCGAACTTCCGATCGCTCGCGACACCGGCACGGTTGGCTCCGATCAGCGGTTCGCGGCGGCGATCGCCGGCTTCGGCCAGCTTCTTCGCAACGGCGTCTACACTCGCGGCTGGACCTGGGCCGACGTCATCGCGCTCGCCGAAGCGAACCTCGGCGACGACCGGTTCGGCTACCGCCGGGAGGCCCTGACCCTGATGCGTCTCGCCCGCAGTCTGGCCGAAGTCGAGCAGCCCTGAAGTCGTCGCCCGCGGGGCCGCAGCCGACCCGCCGCGAAGTTCGCGGTCCGGTCAGTTCCGGCCGAACGGCCTTCGGCGGCGCAGGCCCAGGCCTACGGCGAGTCGGCGCCGAGAAAATCCCGCAGGGAGCGCGTGACGGCGCCGGGCGACTCGGCCATCAGCATGTGGCCGGCGTCCGCCACGGTCACGAAGCTGGTGCGGCCGCCGTTGCCGTCCCGGATGCGGTCGGCGAGCCTGCGGCCGGCCCCTGGCGGTGTCATCCGGTCCCTTGAGCCGGCGACGACGAGAGTTGGACAGGCAACCTCCGGCGCGCTCTCGCTTCCTTCCCACTCGTTGCAGGCCGCGAAGTCGCGGTGGAGCACGTCCGGCTCGCAGCGATCGAGCAGCGCCATCGTCGCTCCGAGCATCCACAGACCGGGTGTCTCGGCGCCTCCGAAGTGGGCGCCGGCGCCGTGGCCGAAGGCGGCGATGAACCGGTGGGCCTCGAGCGGCCGCTTGAGGGTGTCGGCCAGCAACCCGGGGTTGACCCGCAGCGTTTCGCCGGCGCCGAGCAGGGCGAGCCGACTCACGCGGTCGTGGAGCCGCGCCGCCGCATCGACCGCGATGCAGGCTCCCATCGAGTGGCCGACGATCGCGATCGTTTCGCTGCCTGCATGGACCGCCGCCTCCGCCGCGAAATCGACGGTCCAGGCGGCGTAGTCGGCGATCGTGCAGATGCCGTCCAGGTCTTCGGAGGCGCCGTGGCCCGGCAGGTCGGGAGCGGCGACGTTCCAGCCGTGCTGCGCCAGCGATCGGGCCTGCAGCGCCCACACCGTGTGGTCGCTGCCGGCGCCGTGGAGCAGCAGGGCCAGGGACCGGTTCTCCTGCCAGCCGGCGCCGCCGGCGCCGCAGCAGGCCCGGCGGCCGCGGATCTCGAATTCGGGCATGAAGAGCAGACTCCCGCTCAGGAGGCGACGGCCCGAGGTCGTCGGGCCTGTTTCTGCGAGCGCTTGAGCGCCCGATCGAGGTCCGCCATGAGATCCCGGGGGGCCTCGAGACCGACCGACAGTCGCACCATTTCCTGGGTGACGCCCGACTCGGCGAGTTCCACGGCGGTCATCTGCTGGTGCGTTGTGCTTGCGGGGTGGATCACCAGGCTCTTCGCGTCGCCGACGTTCGCCAGATGCGACCAGAGATCAAGGCTCTCGATGAAGGCGATCCCTGCCTCACGTCCACCGCGGATGCCGAAGGTGAGCAGGGCGCCGCTGCCCTTCGGCAGGAGCTTCCTTGCCAGATCGTGCTGCCGGTGGCTCGGCAGGTCGGGATAGCTCACCCACTCGACTGCCTCGTGCTGCTCCAGGAACTCGGCCACCGCGCGGGCGTTCTCGACGTGGCGGGCGACCCGCAGCGGCAGGGTCTCGAGCCCCTGCAGCAGGTAGAACGCTGCCTGCGGGTTGAGGCAGGCGCCGAAGTCGCGCAACCCCTCGAGCCGGGCCTTCAGGACAAAGGCCGGCGGCCCGTAGTGCTCGGCGAAGGAGATGCCGTGGTAGCCCGGGCAGGGCTCGGTCATGATCGGGAAGCGTCCGGACGCGGCCCAGTCGAACTTGCCGCTGTCGATCAGCACGCCGCCCAGGGTCACGCCGTGGCCGCCCAGGAACTTGGTTGCGGAGTGCATCACGATGTCGGCGCCGAGGTCGATCGGCCGCGACAGGTACGGCGTGCCGAACGTGTTGTCGATCAGGAGCGGCGCACCGACCTCGTGGGCATGCTCGGCGACGGCGGGAATGTCCAGCACGTCGATTCGCGGATTGCCGATCGTCTCGCCGAAGAACAGCTTCGTGTTCGGCCGCGCGGCGCGGCGGAAGTTTGCGGGCTCGGTCGGTTCGACGAAGGTGGTCTCGATCCCGAACCGGCGCAGCGTGTGGTTCAGCAGGTTGTGGGTGCCGCCATAGATCGCGGCGGAGGAGACGACATGGTCGCCGGCGGACAGGATCGTCGCCGCGGCCAGGTGGAAGGCCGCTTGCCCGGACGCGGTCGCCACGGCGCCGACGCCACCTTCCAGGGCGGCGATGCGCTCCTCGAACACCGCCACTGTCGGGTTCGAGATCCGCGAGTAGATGTGCCCCGCTTCCTCCAGGTTGAACAGACCGGCGGCATGGTCCGTGTCCCGGAACACGTAGGACGTCGAGTTGTAGACCGGCACGGCGCGGGCCCCGGTCGCCGGGTCCGGCCGCTGGCCGGCGTGCAGGGACAGGGTGTCGAACTCGTAGAACCAGTCGCTGCTCATCGGGTTGCCTCCGGTTCGGCGTCCTCCCGGCCCGGCCGTCTGGTGGGGGCATGGGCTGCATGGCCGCCATGGTGCGGCGCGGCATCCGCTGCCGACCGCCGGCCGCGAGTGTAGCCGGTTCCGAGCGCGCCGATGTGGCAGAGTGGCGCGATGTCATCCGGCCAGCTTCACGGGAGAAGGGATGGGAATCGTCGAACAGTGGCATGACTGTCTGGACCGGGGGGAGATCCTTCTTCTGGACGGCGGCACCGGGACCGAACTGGAGCGCCGCGGAGTGCCGATGAACTCGGCGGCCTGGTGCGGGACGGCGGCGCTGGAGCACCAGGATGCGATCCGGGACCTCCACGAGGACTACATCCGGGCCGGAGCGGACGCGGTCATCACCAACACGTTCGCCACGCACCGCCCGTTGCTGGAGGCCGCGGGTCTGGGCGGCCGGATCGAGCAGATCGTGCGGCAGGCGGTGGCGGCGGCGCTCGAGGCGCGGGAGCGAGCCGGGTGTCCGGGCGTCCTGGTGGCCGGCTCGATGTCGACGATGCCGGCGAACAACAGTCGCAGCGGCTACGCGCCGCTCGACGAGCAGATGGCGGCCTATCGGGAGCAGGCCGGGCTCCTTGCAGGGTCCGGTGTCGATGTCATCGCGCTCGAGATGATGCAGGACCGCGAACGCGCGGCGCTTGCGTTCCGGGCGGCCAAGGAGACCGGTCTGCCGGTGTGGCTCGGGGTCAGCGCCCGCAAGGATCCCGAGACCGGCGCGATCACGCCCTTCAACTGGCCTGACGAGTCCTTCGAGCGGTTGCTCGACACGCTGATTCCGATCGGGCCGTCGATCGTGCACGTCATGCATAGCGAGATCGCGGCCGTGCCGGAGGCGGTGGCGATGGTGCAGGCGCGCTGGCCGGGGCCGATCGGCGTGTACCCGGAGTCCGGCCACTTCACGATGCCGAACTGGAACTTCGTCGACGTGATCGACCCGGCCGACCTGCTGGCCGAAGCCCGCGGCTGGGTAGCGGCCGGCGTTCGGATCGTCGGCGGCTGCTGCGGACTGGGTCCCGATCACATCCGGGCGCTGGGAGCGCTTCGCGAAGCTGGCTGAGGGCGTCGGATCCATGAACCCGATTCGCGGTTTGCGCGTTCGGCTTCTGCCGGCGGCGCTGCTGGCGACGGGTCTCGCCGCCTGCACGGCCGAGCCGGAGGACCCGACGCCGGTTCCGGTCCGGGCGGACGTTTCGTACCTGCTCGGGCAGGCGTCGGGAGCGGCGCCTCCCGTCATCCTGATCACGATCGACACTCTCCGCGCCGACCGCCTGTCGAGCTACGGTTCGGTCCGGGTCGCCACGCCGCACATCGATCGCCTGGCCGCCGAGGGCATCCGCTTCACCAACGCCTCCTCGACGGTGCCGTTCACCTTGCCGGCGCACAGCTCGATCATGACCGGCCTCTATCCGCCGTCGCACGGCGTCCGCGAGAACGTCGGCTACGTTCTGGCGCCGGAGCTGGTGACGCTCGCCGAGCGGTTCCGGGGCGCCGGCTACCGCACCGGCGCCGTCGTCAGCGCCTTCGTGCTGGATGCGCGCTGGGGGATCGCCCGCGGGTTCGACACCTACGTCGACGATTTCGACCTCGACGAAATGGCGGGCGCCAACCTCGGTTCGGTCCAGCGTGCCGGGCCGGAGGCGATCGCGAACGCACTGGAGTGGCTCGACGGCGCTGCGTCGGAAGAGCCACTGGAGGCTCCCTTCTTCTTGTGGCTCCACCTGTTCGATCCCCATGACCCCTACGATCCCCCGGAGCCGTTCCGGTCCGAGTACCGGGGGCGGCCCTACGACGGCGAAGTCGCCTGGACCGACTCGCTGATCGGCGAATTCCGGGCGGCTCTCGAAGAGCGCGGACTGTTCGACCGGGCGGTCGTCGTGCTGACGTCCGACCACGGCGAGGGGCTCGGCGACCACGGCGAGAGCTACCACGGCTTCTTCGTCTACGACTCGACAGTGCACGTACCGCTCATCGTTCGCCTGCCCGGAGGTGTCGAGGCCGGTCGGGTCGTCCGCGCGGCGGCCAGCCACGTCGACATCGCGCCGACCCTGATCGAGCTCCTCGGTTTTGACCGGGACGCTGCGCTCCAGGGCCGGAGTCTGCTCCCGGATCTGGAGGGGCGGTCGCATCCCGACGCCGAGCGCGGCGTCTACGCCGAGTCCTTCTACGCCCTCGACCACTACGGCTGGGCGCCGCTTCGTTCGCTGCGGACGGCCGAGCACAAGTTCATCGAGGCGCCCGGCCCCGAGCTCTACGACCTGCTCGACGATCCGGGCGAACAGGAGAACCTCCTGCTCGAGCGCCGCGATGTTGCCCGCCGCCTGCGGATCGAGACGCTCGATCTCGCGGCGGCACTCGACCGCGCGGCGCCTGACGCCGGCTCGGCAGAACCGGATCTCGACGACGAAGCCCTGGCGCAGTTGCGGGCGCTGGGCTATCTCGCCGGCCGCGGCGCCGCCGCCCGGCGGAATGTCGAGGGGCCGCGAGCCGATCCGAAGGACAAGGCCCACCTGCACCGGGCGATCATGCGGGCGCAGAGCGCCTTCGGCGCCGGCGACGAGGACGTCGCCGCGGCCGAACTGCGCACGGCGCTTGCCGAGGACGACGGACTGCTCGACGCGCACCAGCTTCTGGGCACGATCACCCTGCTGGCCGGCGATCCGGAGCCGGCGATCGATCACTTCCAGCGAGCACTGGCCCTCGACGGCGAGCACCGGCAGTCGCTGCTCGGTCTCGCCAACGCCTACCACGAGCTCGGACGCGTCGAGGATGCGCTGGTCGGCTACCGACGGCTTCTGGACATCGCCGGGCAGGACGC
The DNA here is from genome assembly GCA_965116145.1 of Thermoanaerobaculia bacterium. GTDB lineage: Bacteria > Acidobacteriota > Thermoanaerobaculia > Multivoradales > Multivoraceae > Multivorans. The sequence continues at coordinate 1,836,185 of OZ220482.1, read as the reverse complement.
CAAGGCGACGATGGCGCTGGCGCGGATCCATGTCGACCGCGGCGAGCTGACGGAGGCTGAACGGGTTCTGGCCGCCGCCGCCGAGGGCCGCGAGCCGCCGGCCGTCGTGACCAGCAAGCACGGCGAGGTGATGGCCCTGCTGGGGCGGAGCGGCGAAGCCGAGGCGCTGTTCCGGCAGGCCGTCCAGGCGAATCCGGACCTCGGCGAGGCCCACTTCAACCTTGCGGTGCTGCTGGACGAGTCGGGGCGGATGGAGGAAGCGGTCGCGTCGTACCGGCGGTCGGCAGAACTGCGCCCCCGCGACCACCGCCCCCGCTTCAATCTCGGGCGCCTCCATGGACGGCAGGGCCGGAGCGACCTGCAGATCGAGGCCTATCGAGCCGCCATCGCGGCGGCGCCCGAGTTCGCGGTCGGCCGTTTCCACCTGGCGAAGGCGCTGATGGATCACGGCCGCGACCTGAAGGAGGCGGAGACGCTCGTACGCCGCGGCCTGCAGAGCGAGCCGACCGGCCGGGACGGAGCACTGGGCTACTTCGTGCTGGCCGACATCCTGAACCGGCTGGGGCGGCCGACCGAGGAGCGGCAGGCGCTGGCCCGCGGACAGGAACTGCTTGGACGCCGCTGAGGCGTCGCTATGCGAACGCCGAGGTCACCAGCGCCGCCACCTGCGCCGGATCCTCCAGCGGACCGAGGTGACCGAGCCCTTCGACCTCGAGGAAGCGCACGTCCGGCAGCTCATCGACGATCGCCTCGGCCCAGTACGCAGGCCCGGGGCTGAGGACGGAGCCTCGCAGCAGGGTGACCGGACAGTCGACCTGGCACAGCGTGTCCCAGCCGCCGTGCCGGGGTCCCATCAGATAGAGCTGCGCCTCGACCTCCGGCCGGCACTTGATCCTGATCCCGCCGTCCGCGCCGGGCGCGAAGCCATGACGGACGTAGGCCTCGAGGGCTTCCGGGTGAACTCCGGAGTAGGCGGGCTTGACCGCGTAGTTGGCGACGGCCGCCTCGTGCGAGGGAAAGCGGCTGCGGCGCCGCCTCGTGCGTTCTGCCCAGGCGTCGATGCGGAAATCGTCGTTCGTCACACCCGGTGGGTAGACGACCGGCTCGTAGCAGACCAGACCGGCGAAGAGGCCGGGCCGCCAGGGCGCTGCCATCAGCAGGGAAGCCGCGCCCATCGAGTGGCCGAAACCGAACAGCGGCCGGTCGACGCCGAGACCACTTGCCTCGATCGCCGCGAGCAGGTCTTCCGCACAGCCTTCCCAGCGATAGTCGAGTCCGTCCGGCGCCGTGGCGTCGCCGTGACCCCGCACGTCGACGCTGACTCTGCGGAAGCCGCCGAGGTGCTCGAGCATCGGGTCGTAGACCCTCGCGTGGAAGCCGGTGGCGTGGCCGACAATCAGGTCCGGGCCGTCGCCGCCGAAGTCGTGGACGGCGACTTCGACGTCGTCGGTGGACGCGGCACGCTGGACAGAGACCGGTTCAAGCATCGGCCAGCGAAGCTACCAGCCCGCCATCGTTGCAGAATAGGCCGATGCCTGGTCCGCGCCTGCGCCCGCGCCGCCGTCGCTCGCAGGAGGGCGTTCGGGTGTGGCGGCTGCAGATCGGCTTTCTGCTCCTGCTGGCGCTGACGGCGGTCCAGGTCGTGTGGTGGCTGGTCGACCAGTCAGGACTTGCCGACCGCATCGCGTCCGATCGTGCCGCCGAGGTCGAACTGGACCGAACGGCGGCCGAGGCGTCGCTCAGGGCCGGTCAGTCGATCGAGGAACTCGGCGCCCTCTATCCGCACCTGGAGATCGGCGCCGACGGGGTGCAGGTGCGCGCGGAGACCCATGCGGCGATCGAGCGGGATCGCCGAAGCCACCTGAACCAGTACCGCTGGGAGGGAGGGTTCTTCCTGGCGGTGATCGCTGGCGGCGTCCTTCTCCTGTGGGGCCTGCTGCGGCGGGAGGCGGATCTCCTGGCTCGCCAGCAGAACTTCCTCGCTGCCGTGTCGCACGAGCTGCGGAGTCCGCTGGCCAGTCTGCGGTTGACCACGGAAACGCTGCTGCTGCGCGATCTGGTGGCGGCCGACGGGCACTCGCTGCTCGAGCGCAACCTGGAGGATCTGCGACGGCTGGAGCGAATGATCGACAACCTGCTGGAGACCAACCGGCTGGAGCAGGCGAAGGTGACCCTCCGCCGCGAACCGGTCGATCTCGAGGAGGCAGTGTCTCTTGCCTTTGCGGAGCTCGGGCACCGGAGCGGCGGCGAGGACGACGACATCGAGATCGATGTGCGCGTCGAGGACGGCCTGGACCTGCGGGCGGATCCGGTCGGACTGGGCACGGTCCTGCGAAACCTGATCGGCAATGCGGTCGAATCCGCCCGGGCGGCCGGCACCAGGGTGGAGGTGACGGCCAGGCGGCAGGACTCGGCGGTCGAACTCGAAGTCGCGGACGACGGCGCCGGCTTCGACCCGGCGGAGAGCGGCCGTCTGTTCGAGAAGTTCTACCGCCCGGGCAGTGAACTGCGGCGCGACAAGAAGGGCAGCGGCCTGGGCCTCTACCTGGTGCGCAGCTTCGTGTCGCTCGAGGGAGGAGACGTGGAGGCCCGCAGCGAGGGTCCCGGCCGCGGCGCGGTGTTCCGTGTCACCTGGCCGATCCGGGAGCAGGCTCCGGGAGCATTGTCTTGAGCTTGCCGGTCGAAGACCGGGTGCGGGTGCTGCTGGTCGAGGACGAGGAGAACCTCGCCGCCGGCATCCGCTTCAATCTGGAAACGGACGGGCTCGGCGTCGACTGGATCCGCGACGGCCGGCAGGCGCTGGAACCGGTGCGGGATCCGCGCTATCAGCTCCTGATCCTCGATGTGATGCTGCCGGGCGTCGACGGGTTCACGCTGTGCGAGGAGGCGCGGCGCCGCGGCGTCGACACGCCGGTCCTGTTCCTGACGGCCAGGGCCGGCGTCGATGACCGGATCCGGGGGCTCGAGGCCGGCGGCGACGACTACCTTGCCAAGCCGTTTCACCTGACCGAGCTGCTGCTGCGGGTGCAGGCGATCCTCCGGCGCAGGTCGTGGCGTCCGGGCGACGCGGCGGCCGGCGTGAGCTTCGGCGGCAACCACTTCGACTTCTCGGCCTTCACCGGCGCCTCCTGGGACGGCCAGGCGCAGCAACTGACCCAGAAGGAGGCGATGATCCTGAAGGTCCTGGCCGAGCGCGAAGGCGAGGTCGTGTCGCGGGAGGACCTGCTGGAGCGGGTCTGGGGCTACGAGGCCTTCCCGTCGTCGCGGACGATCGACAACTTCATTCTCCGCCTGCGCAAGCGCTTCGAACCGGATCCGGAGCGGCCGCGCCACTTCCACACCGTCCGCGGCGTCGGCTACCGGTTCACCGCCGCGCCGGATTGACACACGCCGCGGGAGCGCGGAGCGACCGGCGGCTCTACTTGACGTCGACCAGTTCGACCTCGAAGACCAGCGTGGCGCCCGGCGGGATGCCTGGCCGGGATCCGGTGCCGTAGCCGAGCTCGGCGGGAACGAAGATCTCCCACCTGGCGCCCGGCTTCATGAGTTGCAGGGCTTCGGACCATCCGTCGATGACGCCGTTCACGCTGAAGGTCGCGGACTCGCCGCTGTCGAACTCCGTACCGTCGATCAGGGCGCCGCGGTAGTTGACGGTCACGCGCTGGTCCGCCGTCGGACTGTCGCCGGCCTCCTGGCCGTCTTGGATGATCCGATAGAGGAGCCCCGAGTCCGTCTTGACGATTCCCTCCTCGTTGGCCTTGGCGGCGAGGAAGGCGGCGCCGCGGGCCATGTTCTCGAGCAGCACCTCCTGGCGCTCGCGGTCCGTCCGGGCCTGCATCTTCTGGTTCAGCTCTCCCAGGATGTCCTGGATCTCGGCCTCGTCGAGCGCCGCGGCGCCCTCCAGGGAGTCCGCGAAGCCGCGGAGCAGCAGCTCCTGGTCCAGGTCGAGGTCTCCGGGGTCGAGGCTGCTGCCGATGTTCAACCCGAGCGCGTAGGAGGCCTTCTCGTCCCAGGTTTCCAGGGTCGGAGGCGGCTGCTCCTCGGTTCCGGCTGCGGTTGTGGAGCCTTGCTGCGTGCAGGCGGCCGTGACAAGGACGAGCGCGAGGAACAGGGCGTTCAACTGGTCGACGGCAAGGCGGGGTTTCTTCATGCCGCGCATTGTAGCCGCAGCCGGAGGCTTCCAGGCCCCGCTTGGCTATCCTCGCGGCGTGCAGCCTCTGCAGTTGATCCTCGTGGCGCTGGTGCAGGGGTTGACCGAGTACCTGCCGATCAGTTCGACGGCGCACCTGATCCTGTTGCCGAGGCTGTCCGGCTGGCCGGATCAGGGGCTGGCCGTGGATGTGGCGGCGAACACGGGCACGCTGGCCGCCGTGGTCGTGTACTTCCGGCGGGACCTGGTCCGCTTCGCGCGCGCGCTGCTGCCGGCCGCAGGCGGCGGCGTCGATCCCGCCGCGCGGCGGATGATCCCGCTCCTCGCCCTGGCCTCGCTGCCCGTGCTCGTGGCCGGGGTCGCGGCGGCCGACTGGGTGGCCGGCGATGCCCGCAGCCCGGGCGTGATCGCCTGGGCGACGATCGGCTTCGGCCTGGTCCTGGGCGCTGCCGACCGATGGGGAAGGCAGACCCGTCGGCTCGATCAGGTGACCTGGCGGAACGCCTTCGTGTTCGGCCTGGCGCAGGCGCTGGCGCTCATCCCCGGCGCCTCGCGGGCGGGCGTCACGATCAGCGCCGGCCGGCTCCTGGGATTCGACCGCGAGTCGTCGGCGCGGTTCGCCTTTCTGCTGGCGCTGCCGGCCGGTGTCTTCGTTGCCGGCAAGGACGGTCTGGACCTGCTGAGCGGCGCGCTGCCGCGGTCCGAGTTGCCTGCCCTGCTGCTTGTCGCCTCCCTGTCGGCGGTGGTCGGCTACCTGGTGATCGGCGGCCTGCTCGGCTGGCTCAGGCGCCGCAGCCTGCAGGTCTTCGTCGGCTACCGGCTGGTGCTGGGCACGGTGCTGCTGGTGCTGTTCCGGGACTCGGCGCCCGGCTGAGCCGCACCGGGATCGCCGGCCGCAGTCAGGCGCCGCCTGTCCTGGCGGCGATCGCCCTGCCCATCTCGGCCGTGGACACGGCCGCATGCCCGCTCGGGGCCAGATCGGCAGTGCGCAGCCCCTCGTCGAGAACCGCGGCGACCGCGGCTTCGACCCGTGCCGCCTCCGCTTCCAGACCGAGGCTGTGGCGGAGCAGCATCGCGGCGCTGAGGATGGCGCCGACGGGGTTGGCGATGCCGCGGCCCGCGATGTCGGGCGCCGATCCGTGGACCGGCTCGTACAGACCCAGGCGGCCTTCGCCCAGGGACGCGGAGGGCAGCATGCCGAGCGAACCGGCGAGGATCGCCGCCTCGTCGCTCAGGATGTCGCCGAACATGTTGCCGGCGAGAATCACGTCGTACTCCGCGGGCGCGCGCATGAGCTGCATCGCGAACGCGTCGACGAGGTGGTGGCTGACATCGACGTCCGGCCAGGCGCTGGCGACTTCGGAGACGGAACGCCGCCAGAGCCGCATCGAGGCCAGTACGTTCGCCTTGTCGATCGAGGCGACCTTCCGGCGCCGGCCCTGTGCGGCGCGCAGAGCGACCCGGGCGACCCGCTCCACCTCGGCCGTCGAGTAGACCAGCGTGTCGTGCGCCGTGTCGCCGTCGCCCTGTTCCTGCCGGGGACCGAAGTAGATGCCGCCGGTCAGCTCCCGGACGAACAGCAGGTCGACGCCGCGCAACAGCTCCGGCTTTAGCGGTGCGAACTCCACCAGGGACTCGAATACCGGCACCGGCCGCAGGTTGGCGAACAGGCCGAGCTCGGCGCGCAGATCGAGCAGGCCCTGCTCGGGTCGGAGTTCAGCGGTCGGGTCGGACCACTTCGGCCCGCCGACCGCGCCGAGAAGCACGGCGTCGGCGGCCTTGCATGCGGCCAGCGTGGCCGGCGGCAGCGGACTCCGGAAGTCGTCGATGGCGTTGCCGCCCATCGGGTGGGAATCGATCTCGAAGTCGTGGCTGCCGAGGCGGGCCGCGGCGGCCAGGACGCGCTTCGCTTCCGCGGTGACTTCCGGTCCGACGCCGTCGCCGGGAAGGAGGACGATCTTCGCCTGCACGGGAAAGCCCCTCGCTCAGCCCGATCGGGTGTCGAGCCGTGCCGGGTGGGCGGCTTCGAACGCCGCGATGGACGGTTCCCGGTTCAGCAGATAGCCGAGCTGGCTCGTGCCGTCGAGCAGGCACCGGCGGGCGAACGGGTCGACGTCGAAGCTCGCCTCGACGCCGTCCGGCAGTCGGACCGTCTGCGCTTCGAGGTCGATCGTGACCTCGGTTGCGGGATCGGCGGCGACGGCGTCGAACAGAGCGGCGGCGAGGGTGTCGGTCACGGGCACGACGAGCAGGCCGTTCTTCAGCGCGTTGCTGCGGAAGATGTCGGCGAAGGATGTGCTGATGACGGCTCGGAAGCCGTAGCCGACGAGCGCCCAGGGCGCGTGCTCGCGGGAGCTGCCGCAGCCGAAATTGTCGCCGGCGAGCAGGATCCTCGCGTCCCGGTGCTCGGCGCGGTTCAGCACGAAGTCGGAGACGGGGTCGCCTGCCGGATCGCCGTTGCGGTAGCGCCAGCGGGAGAACAGGCCGGCGGCGAGGCCGGTGCGGTCGGTGACCTTCAGGTACGACGCCGGGATGATCTGGTCGGTGTCGATGTTCTCGATGGGCAGCGGCGCCAGACTGCTGGTGAACCGGTCGAAACGGGCGGTCACGACAGCACCTCGCGGACATCGGTGACCCGGCCGGTGATCGCGGACGCCGCCGCGGTCAGGGGGCTTGCCAGGAAGGTGCGCCCGCCGGCGCCCTGGCGGCCCTCGAAGTTGCGGTTCGACGTGCTGACCGCGTACTGGCCGGGCGCGAGCTGGTCGCCGTTCATTGCCAGACACATGGAGCAGCCGGCTTCCCGCCACTCGGCGCCGGCGTCGACGAAGACCTGGGCGAGTCCGTCCCGTTCCGCCTGCCGCTTGACCGCGTCCGAGCCGGGCACGACCAGGACACGCAGCCCTTCGGCCACCTTGCGGCCGCGCAGCACGTTCGCGGCGGCCGCGAGGTCGCTGTAGCGGGAGTTCGTGCAACTGCCGACGAAGACGACGTCGATCGGCTTGCCCCGGAGCGGCTGGCCGGGTTCGAGTGCCATGTAGTCGAGCGCCTTGCGGAAGGAGGCGCGCTTCTCGGGCTCGACACTGTCGTCCTCCGGGATCGTGCCCGCGATCGGGATGGCCATGCCGGGGTTCGTGCCCCAGGTGACCATCGGCTCGATCGTCGAACCGTCGAGCGTCGCGGTCCGGTCGTAGTGAGCGCCGTCGTCCGTCGGCAGCGACCGCCAGTCGTTCACCGCCGCCTCCCAGGCGTCACCGACGGGCGCCATCGGGCGGCCCTCCAGGTACGCGAGGGTGACGTCGTCGGGGGCGATCAGGCCGGCGCGGGCGCCGCCCTCGATCGACATGTTGCAGACCGTCATCCTGCCCTCCATGTCGAGCGCACGGATCGCCTCGCCGGTGTACTCGAAGACATGGCCGGTGCCGCCGCCGATGCCGATCCGGGCGATCACCGCCAGGATGATGTCCTTGGCGGCAACGCCTTCCTGCAGGCGTCCGTCGACCCGCACCTCGCAGGTCTTCGGTCGGTGCTGCAACAGGCACTGGGTGGCGAGGACATGGCCGACTTCGCTGGTGCCGATGCCGAAGGCGAGCGCGCCGAACGCGCCGTGGGTGCTGGTGTGGCTGTCGCCGCAGACAACCGTCATTCCGGGCTGGGTGGCGCCTAGCTCGGGCCCGATCACGTGGACGATGCCGCGGCGCTCGTCGCCCATCGCCAAGAGCGGGATACCGTGCCGTTCGCAGTTCGCCTGCAGCCGGTCGAGCTGGGCTGCGCCCTCCGGGTCGAGCACTCGCAGCCGCGGCGGGTCGATCGAGGGATCGGTCGGCGTCGAGTGGTCCATCGTCGCCAGGGTCAGCTCGGGCCGCCGCACCGGCAGTCCCCGTTCGGCCAGTTCGGTGAACGCCTGCGGCGAGGTCACCTCGTGCACCAGGTGCAGGTCGATGTAGAGGGTCGCCGGCAACCCGTCGGCCTCCGCGGTCACCAGATGGCGCCGCCAGATCTTCTCGAACAGTGTCTGCGGCGCGCTCATGCCTCGACCGTCCGCGGGCCTGAGACCTGCAACGTGGCGGGGCTTCCTTCGCCCGCCGTGTACTTCGTGCCGATCGCGGTCAGCATCCGGTTGAGCGCCGCCAGGTACGCCTTGGCGGAAGCGACGATGATGTCCATGTCGGCGCCGTAGCCGCCGAAGACGCGCCCCTTGCCGCGGCCGGAAGCGGGGCTCTTGATCCGCACCGTGACCTCGCCCATCGCGTCGATGCCCTCGGTGACGCTGTGGACGTTGTACTCGATGAGCGTGTTCTCGGCCTCGACCACGGCGTCGATGGCCCGGAAGGTCGCATCGACCGGGCCGGTGCCGACGCCGGGCGAGATGTACTCGCGGCCGTTCGGACCGCGCAGGCGGGCGGTGGCGGTCGGCATGCCCGGGCGGCCGCAGGAGATCTGCAGCTCGGTCAGCGCGAAGATCTCCGTCGGCGCCAGGATCTCCTGGTTCGCCAGAGCCTGCAGGTCGGCGTCCGTGATGTCCTTCTTCTGATCGGCCAGTTGCTTGAAGCGGCGGAAGGCTTCGCCGAGCTCCTGCCGGTTCAGTTCGAAGCCGAGTTCCTCCAGCCGCAGGCGCAGCGCATGCTTGCCGGAGTGCTTGCCGAGCACCAGCCGGCTCCGGGTCAGGCCCACCGTCTGGGGGGTCATGATCTCGTAGGTGCGCTGATCCTGGAGCATGCCGTGCTGGTGGATGCCGGCCTCGTGGGCGAACGCGTTCTCGCCGACGACCGCCTTGTTGCGCGGCACCGAGATGCCGGTGTAGTGGGCGACCAGGCGGCTGGTGCGCACCAGCTCCGTCGTGTTGAGACGGGTGCCGACGCCGTGGATCGCGGGCCTCGTGTGGAGCGCCATGACGATCTCCTCCAGCGAGGTGTTGCCGGCGCGCTCGCCGATTCCGTTGATCGTGACCTCGGCCTGGCGTGCGCCGGCCTCGATCGCCGCCAGGGTATTGGCGGTGGCGCAGCCGAGATCGTCATGGCAGTGGGCGGACCAGATGACCTCGGCAGCGCCCTCCGTGTGCTTCATCAGGTAGCGGAAGAGGTCGCCGTACTCGGCCGGCATGTCGTAGCCGACCGTGTCCGGGATGTTCAGCGTCGTGGCGCCTTCCCTGACGGCGAGCGAGAGCACTTCGACCAGGAACGCCGGGTCGGAGCGGCTGCCGTCCTCGGGACTGAACTCGACGTCGTCGCAGAGGGACCGCGCGTGCGCCACCATGTGGCCGACCTGGCTCAGGACCTGCTCCCGGGTCATGCCCAGCTTGCGGTCCATGTGCAGGTCGGATGTGGCGATGAACGTGTGGATGCGGGGCCTGGCGGCGTCCCGCACCCCTTGCCAGGCCTTGTCGATGTCCTCGCGCCAGCAGCGGGCGAGCCCCGCGATGACCGGTCCGTCGCCCTTCCCGACCTCGCGGGCGATTCGCCGCACAGCTTCCAGGTCGTCGGGACTGGCGGCGGGGAAGCCGGCCTCGATGATGTCGACCCCCAGCACGGCGAGCTGGCGCGCCACCTCGAGCTTCTCGGCGCTCGTCATCGTGGCGCCCGGCGACTGTTCGCCGTCGCGCAACGTGGTGTCGAAGATCCGGACGTGGTCTCCGTCCGGGGCCTGCTCTGTCATTGTCAGACCTCCTTGGCGTCCAGGAACGGCATCATCCGGCGCAGTTCCCGTCCGACCTCCTCGATCGGGTGGGTTCGCTCCTGCGCCCGGCGCGGGGTGAAGCGGGGGCGGCCGTTCCGGTTCTCGGCGATCCAGTCGCGGGCGTAGGTCCCGTCCTGGATGTCCGTGAGCACCTTGTCCATCACCTTCCGCACCTCTGCCGTGATCATCTGGTCGCCCGCGTGGTAGCCGCCGTGCTCGGCCGTGTCGGAGACGCTGTACCACATGTAGCCGAGCCCGCCCTCGTACATCAGGTCGACGATGAGCTTCAGCTCGTGCAGGCACTCGAAGTAGGCGACTTCGGGCTGGTAGCCGGCGGCGACCAGCTTCTCGAAGCCGGCGCGGACCAGGGCCGAGGCGCCGCCGCAGAGGACGATCTGCTCACCGAAGAGATCGGTTTCCGTTTCCTCCGAGAACGTGGTCTCGATGACGCCGGCGCGGGTGCAGCCGATGCCCTTCGCGTAGGCGAGAGCGTCGTCGCGGGCGCCGCCGCTGGCGTCGTTCTCGACGGCCACCAGGCCCGGCGTACCCGCGCCCTCGGTGAACACCTCCCGGACCCTGTGCCCGGGCGCCTTGGGCGCCACCAGGGACACGTCTACGTCCTCGGACGCCTCGATCTGGCCGTAGCGGACGTTGAAGCCGTGGGCGAACATCAGGGTGTTCCCAGGCTCGAGATGGGGAGCGAGGTCCTGTTCGTAGAGCTCGGCCTGCACCGTGTCGGGCGCCAGGACCATGACGATCTGCGCCTTGGCGGCAGCGTCGGCGTTGCCTAGCACCTCTAGTCCGTCCGCCTCGGCCTGGACCCGGCTGCCGCTGCCCTCGCGCAGTCCGACGACGACGTCCACGCCGCTGTCGCGCAGGTTCAGGGCATGGGCGTGGCCCTGGCTGCCGTAGCCGATGACGGCGACGGTGCGGCCGTCGAGCCGGGTGAGATCCGCGTCGTCGTCGTAGTAGAGCTTTGCCATCTGGATGGGTCCTCTTCTGCTGGTTCCAGCCGTTGGGTTCAGGGTGCTCAGAGTACGTTGCGGCGCGCCGCGGCGCGCCTGCGGTTGGGCCTGAAGCCCTCGTCCTTCAGGGTATGGCCGCCGCGGCCGAGTGCGATGACGCCGGTGCGCACCATCTCGACGATGCCGAAAGGCCGAACGAGTTCGGTGAAGTGCTCGATCTTCTCTTCCTCGCCGGTGATCTCGACCACCAGGGTCTCGGCGGCCACATCGATGATCCGGGCCCGGAAGATGTCGCAGAGCTGGATCACCTCGCGCCGGTTCGCGGAGTTCGCGCTGATCTTGACCAGGGCCATTTCCCTGGCCACCGAGGGCTGATCGTGCAGGTGGTCGACGTGGACGACATCGACAAGCTTGTACAGGTTCTTGACCAGGCGATCCGCCTCCGCGCTGTCCGACTCCATGACGATCGTCATCCGGGACATGTCGTCGCGCTGCGTGCGCCCCACGGACAGGCTGTCGATGTTGAAGCTGCGCCGTCTGAACAGGTTCGCCACCCGGGCAAGGACGCCAGGGCGGTTTTCGACCAGGGTGGCCAGGATGTGCTTCGCCATCTCTCGGGTTCCTCGGCTGCCGTCCGGCGTCACACCCCGAAGCGCGAGCCCAGGGCAGCCGCGGCGGCCGGCGCCTCCGGCTCGGCCGCAACCGCCTCGGGCGCCGGCGCTTCCGGCTCCGGTTCGCGGCGCCGGCGCATGAACTCGGCGGGTGTCGGCCGGCGGATCATGTCGTCGAGGTCGGCGCCCGCCGGCACCATGGGGTAGACGATCTCCTCCTTCTCGACGACGAACTCGATCAGGGTCGGCCCTTCGCGGCGGGCGCGCGACGCGCCGACCGCCTCCTCGATGCCGCTCCGCTCGGTGACCCTGGTGGCCGGGATGCCGTAGGCCTCGGCAAGCTTGCAGAAGTCCGGGTTGACCATGGGCGTTGCGTTGTAGCGCTCGTCGTAGAAGAACTCCTGCCACTGGCGCACCATGCCGAGGAAGCCGTTGTTGATGATCGCGATGTGGACGTTGACCTTTTCCTGAACCGCCGTGGCGAGTTCCATCAACGTCATCTGGAAGCCGCCGTCGCCGACGATCGCCCACACTTCCTGGTCGGGACGCGCCATCTTCGCTCCGATCGCCGCCGGCACGCCGAAGCCCATCGTGCCCAGTCCGCCGCTGGTGATCAGGCTGTGCGGGCGTTCGTGGGGGTAGTACTGCGCTTCCCACATCTGATGCTGGCCGACGTCGGTGACGGTCACGGCGCCGCCGCCGGTGAACTCGAAGAGGTCGCGGATGACCTGGGCGCCGAGCAGCTTGCCCTGCGGCGCCGCCGGGTGCTGCGGCGCGTCGGCCGGCCGGACGATCTCCCGCAGCTCGGAGTCCGCGCGCCACTTGGCGATGCGGTCGAGCCATGTCTCGTCCGGCTGCCGCTCGACCCGCTCGAGCAACTGCCCCAGCACTTCGCCCAGGTCGCCGACGATGCCGACATCCACGGTGACGTTCTTGTTGATCTCCGAGGGATCGATGTCGATGTGGATCTTGCGCGAGTTCCTGGCGTAGGTCGCGAGGTTGCCGGTCACCCGGTCGTCGAAGCGCATGCCCAGGGCGATCAGGAGATCGGCCTGCTGGATCGCGTGGTTCACCTCGGCGCCGCCGTGCATGCCCATCATCCCCAGGCAGAACGGATGGTGTTCGGAGAGGGCGCCCTTGCCGAGCAGGGTCAGGGCCACCGGGATCCGGGTCTTCTCCGCCAATTGTGCGAGTTCGCTGTTGGCGCCGGCCATCGAAATGCCGTGGCCGGCGAGGATGATCGGCCGCCTGGACTCCCGGATCAGCTCCAGCGCCGCTTCGACCTGGCGGGCGCGCGCCGCCCGCGGCGGCCGGTAGCCGCGAAGCTCGATCGGCTCAGTCGGGTAGACGAACTCGGCGGTCTGGATCTGGACATCCTTGGGGATATCGACCAGCACCGGTCCCGGCCGGCCGGTGCGTGCGATATGGAACGCCTCGCGCATCACCTCGGGCAGCTCCTCGATGCTCCTCACCAGGTAGTTGTGCTTGGTGATGGGAAGGGTGATGCCGGTGACGTCCGTCTCCTGGAAGGCGTCGCTGCCGATGGCGCCGGTCGGCACCTGACCGGTGATGCAGACGACGGGAGAAGAGTCCATCATCGCGGTCGCGATCCCGGTCACCAGGTTCGTCGCACCGGGGCCGCTCGTCGCCATCGCGACGCCGACCCTGCCGGTGGCGCGGGCGTAGCCGTCGGCCATGTGCGAGGCCCCCTGCTCGTGCCGGGTCAGCACGTGGTGGAGCTGCGGGTACTTCGTCAGGGCGTCGTAGGTCGGCAGGATGGCCCCGCCCGGGTAGCCGAAGACGATGTCGACTTCCTCGCGCAGCAGGCACTCGCACACGATCTCGGCGCCGGTCAGCACGACGGTGTCCGTGCTCATGCCCGCTTCCTGGTTCGTTCGGTCCGGTGTCGACCCGTTGCTGCTCATCCCTGACCTCCTCCTTCGTTCGCCCGGGGCGCAGCGGCTGCACGTGCGCCGGGTACCTGGGTGAGCCAGCCGTGCCGGTCGGGGAGCCGACCCTCGACCAGCTCGAAGAACTCCTCCTGAAGGCGGTGCGTGATCTCACCGCGCGTGCCGCTGCCGATCGGGATCCGGTCGACGGAACGCACCGGACTGACCTCGGCTGCCGTACCGGTCATGAACAGCTCGTCGGCGAGGTAGAGCTCCTCCCGGGCGATCGGCTCGAAACGGACCTCGTACTGCAGGTCGCGGGCGATCGCGATGACCGAGTCCCGGGTGATCCCGCCCAGGATCGAGCTGTAGAGCGGCGGCGTGGTGATCACGCCGTCCTTGATCAGGAAGAGATTCTCGCCGGCGCCCTCGCAGACCAGGCCGCGTTCGTCCAGCATGATGCCCTCTGCGTAGCCGTGCTCGCGCGCCTCGATGGACACGAACTGGTTGGTGACGTACTGCCCGCTGATCTTGCCCAGGGGCACGGCCGTGTTCGAGTTGAAACGCCGCCAGGAGCTGATGGCGGCGTCGACGCCCTGTTCGATCGCCTCCTCCCCGAGATAGCGCCCCCAGCGCACCGCGTAGATCGCGAGTCTGGAGCTGCAGTCCATCGGGTTGAGGCCCATCTCCTCGTCGCCCCGGTAGATCAGCGGCCGGATGTAGCACGACTCGAGGCGGTTGCGGACGACCGCCTCGATGCACAGTTCCTCGACCTGCTCCCGGCTGTAGCCGGGATCCATCCGCATGATGCGGCAACTGTCGAACAGGCGTCGGACGTGGGCGCCGAGACGGAAGATCGCCGTCGTCTCGCCGGTGTCGTAGGCGCGGATGCCCTCGAAGACCGACGAGCCGTAGTGCAGGCCGTGCGTCGTCAGGTGGACGGTCGCCTCGTTCCAGGGCGTCCACTGATCGTCGATCCAGATCCACTCCGATCGTTCGATGGGCATGCAGTTGCTCCGCTGACTTCCACTGACGGCCGAACCAAAAAAAGCCCCCAGGCGGTGCTGGGGGCTCAAGGTCGCTCGGTATTCGATTGGTGCGCCTGTCAGCCCCCTGTGGTCGCAAGAATCAGAACCAGAAGCAGCAGCAGGACGCCGGCGGAACCCTGGCGGGCCGGCAACCGGAACGCCCGTCGGAGAGCGCGGCCGCCTCCAGCGTTGCGTACGCCAGCCCGGGACGAAGAAGCGCCCCGCAGATACGGCACTGTTTCCGGGCGCGTCATCAGCCGGTTCGATGAATCCTGTTGCGGTGGGGGTGTTCAGTCGACCTGCCGACTGGTAGATCGTGGGTCGGAGCGTAGGAGAGGACCGGAGCGGCTGTCAAGTGGAGCGGCCGGGTCTGCGGGGGCGCCGGGCGGCTTCGGAAGCCCTTGCGCCGCGAGGAGCGGCCCTCGGACCCGGCGCCGGCTGTGATGGTGGAGGCGACCGTCGAGCCATTCGTGAGTCTTCGCGCTCGTCCTATCGGGTCTTGTGGGAACCCTCCCTCTCCAGGCCGATCTCCGCGAGAAACCGCGACGGCGTCTTCTCCCAGCCGTTGTACTCCCTTGCCCGCGACAGGTGCAGCCTCTTCTTCGTGCGGGTGATCGCCACGAAGCAACTGCGGCGCTCTTCCTCGATCGCCGCGCTATCGTCGCCCCTCTGGACGCTGTACCACGAAGGAAACACGCCGTCCGCGAGGCCGATCAGGTAGACCCGGTCGAATTCCAGACCCTTCGCGGCGTGAACCGTGCTCAGTGCGACCGCATCCGCCGCCGCCGGCGGCGCCTTGGACCGCAGTTCCAGCTCCTGGAGGAACTCCTCGAGCGGCACGTCGCCCCTCGCTTGCCGCACTTCCTGTTCGATCCGACGCCAGGCGATCATGTCGTCCTTCAGATCGCCGTCTTCCTGCTCGCTCCCGAAGCACTCGGCGGCGCTGGCGACAGCCTCGGTCAGGCGGACATCTCCCGATTCCAGGCGCTGAACCGCTTCGACCAGCGGCAGCATCACCGGGGCTGCCTGCCGAACCTTGTCGAGCCAGGCGGCCAGCGGCGTGACCCGGTCCTTCTTCGAGCGCTCGATGACCTTCTCCGGCCTTGGGCGAACGCCGGCGAAGTCCTGGAAAGCGTCCGTCAGCGCCGCCAGGTTGCCCCGGTCGTTCGGTTGATGGATCTGCTTCAGACAGGCCGCGAACCACCGCATCTGCGGCGACGAGAACTCCTCGCGCCGCGTCAGCAGCGCCGTCGGCACGCCCAGCTCTTCCAGGGCCGTCTGAACCGCCTCCAGCAGCGCGTGGGTCCTGGCGAGCACCACCGTCTCCGGGCGCTCGTCCCGCTTGAGGCCGGTCATCTTCCTGGCGATCCTCTCGGCTTCCGTCCAGTCATCGGGGAACACCTCGTACTCGATCGCCGCACCACCCAGGGCGTGCCGGCCTGCGGGCGTGGCTGCCGCCTTGGACTGCTCGCGGTGACGGTTGTTGGCGACGAGCCGGTTCGCCGCTTCCACGACCCGGGGCGGACAGCGGAAGTTCTCCGACAACTGCAGGACGGCGCAGTCGAAATCCGTCTTCAGGGTGTCGATGCGTTCGACACTCGCGCCGTTCCATTCGTAGATCGTCTGGTCCTCGTCCGCGACGGCGAACAACTCCCGAAAGTGGTCTCCGGCCATGCGCCGAAGCAGCCGATACTGCGTGTCGTTCGTGTCCTGGAACTCGTCGACCAGCCAGTATCGGTAGGTCCTCCTGCAGTATCGGGACAGCGTCGGGCGATCCAGTAGCTGGAATGCACGAAGGAGCAGCGAGTTGAAGTCGAGGCCGTTGGTCCGGGTCAGCTCGTCTTCGTACAGCCGGTAGGCAAGCTCGATCCGATCGATATCGACACGATCGGAAAGCTCGAACGCCAGACCGGGGTGCTCGCGCAACCGCGACGCCGCGTCTTCCTGGTCGATGAGCCTGCTCTTCAGACGGTCGATGCAGGCCAGCAGGGGCTGGATCTCGTCTTCGAGATCCAGAGCGTTGCGCTGCAGGGCTTCGCCCAGAAGCAGCCGTCGGTCGGAGTTTCGTGCGTAGATCCTGAAGTCCGGCCTGATGCCGCAACGGCTGCCGTGCTGGCGCAGGAACCGGGAACAGAAGCCGTGGAACGTGCAGATCTCCGCGCGGTCCACGGCGTCGGGAACCATGGCGGCGATCCTTGTCCTCATCTCGCCGGCCGCCTTGTTCGTGAAGGTCAACCCGAGAACACGGAACTGCTCCTTCGGCGAGTCCTCAAGCAACCGCGCCACCCGGCAGGTCAGCACCCGCGTCTTCCCCGAACCCGGCCCGGCAATCACCAGCAACGGTCCGTCGTCCCACTCGACGGCCTGCCGCTGCCTGTCCGTCAGTTCCTGCAGCGCAGCTGCAAGGTAAGGCGTCGTCATGCCGGCCGCCGGTTGAAGGTGGCGCGGAACGCCCCGCACGCGCTTGGCGCCAAGGTCGTATGGCTATACCGAACCGGAAGACGCTCCCGGTGTGGCGGACTGCTTCCGGTCAGGGGCAAGACGTACTCCTTCGTCGAACCCGAACAGGGCCTTGGGAGGGCGTGCTCCCTCGCCTGCCGGTGCTCAATCGTCCTTGAGGAGCCCGAGCTCTCGCAGCGGCTCGAACACACCGTTCTCCAGTTTGGCCTGGCTGTAGCCCTCAGGGGCCGTTGCCGAAGCACTGATGGCAATGGTGCCCGCGGCTTCCGCAAGATTGGCCAGCGCGTTCCAGGCCTCGTAGAAGCGCCCCTTGTCTGCGACGAAGGAAACGTCGATTCGGCGATGGTCGCCGGTGGAGGGCGCCAGGCGCGATCCTTCCTCGGTGAAGCTGCACTCGCCCGGGCCGCCGCCCTCTGCCAGGTATCCTGTGTCCTCCTTGCCCTGAGCCTCGCGGTTCATTTCGTTGCCGGTCGCCGGTGCTTCTTCGGGAACAGCCGTAGGGGCAATCAGCAGACCCGTGTCCAGGTCGATCTCGTCTTCAGCCACGCGGCGTTCGAATGTGACGCGGCTCCGGTCAACCAGATAGCGCCCGTCGTCTCCGAGTTGCGGCCGCCCGGTTGTGTAGCCGAAGAGACCCGTTTCCACTCCGCGCGCTACCGCCCGGCGCACGGCCTCGGTCGAGAGCAGGCGGGGAAGTCCGAGGAACTCGTAGAAGCCCTTCAGGACATCGGCCGTGGCGACGCCGGCAGCATGTTCTCCCGGATCGCCAAGCCCGAACAGCTCGACGATCTTGCCTGGAGCGAGCGATCCGAAGACCCGTTTCTGGACCGTGGTTAGCAGCTCCGTCAGACGCTGCTGGATAAGGGCCTGCTTC
Organism: Thermoanaerobaculia bacterium; assembly: GCA_965116145.1. Taxonomy (GTDB): domain Bacteria; phylum Acidobacteriota; class Thermoanaerobaculia; order Multivoradales; family Multivoraceae; genus Multivorans. The sequence continues at coordinate 1,818,535 of OZ220482.1, read as the reverse complement.
TTGCCGTCGAGCGTCGTCTGGAGCGGGCGGCCGCCGATGCTGACCTTATCCAGCGTCAGCTTCCCGTTGCGGGAGATGGGCAGCTGGACCTCGCCGTAGAGCTTGAGCAAGGCGGACTCGGTTGCCGTCTTCTCGGTGGAGAGACGCTCCCGAAGCTGGCTTCGTTGCGCATCCGTCAGATTGTGCTCGCGCCACTTGGCCCGAATCCGCTCGACGGCGAGGAGGTAGCGTACACCGCGACGCAGGATCTCGACCTGATCGGCCGATGGGACAGCCAACCCCAGGCCGTTGCGGAACTCGCGCTGACGGTTCCCGTACTGCTCGCAGATCGCCAGCGCCTTGCGTTGCTGCGTCGAGGCGGGTTGAGCGGCGAACTCGAGCGGCAGATACGCGAGGAGAAACTGCGGTTCCCGGTCCGGCACGTCGCCCGGTCTGGTGGGCCAGACGATGGCGGACTGCCCGGCCAGCCGCTCCTCGATCATCTGTCGGATGCGAGCCGTGATGCTGCCGTCGTCGCGACCGACCGTTTCGGCCTCCTGTTCGACGAGCAGCGTGACGTTGGGGTCCTTCTTGAAGCAGTAGCGCACGCCGTCGAAGTGCAGGTACAGACACTGTTCCCTGAGGTCCTTGAGGCACGCCTGAATGGTGGTCGTGTCAAGGTCCGGTCCTATGCTCGCGGCCAGCAGCTCCGGCTCGCCGATTCCTGGTGGAAGGAGCTCGCCCTGGTCACCTTCACCGCGCCGGAGGCCGCCGAACGAATAGAGCAGCATCGCCGTGGCGAGGCGGGTGGCCGGCTGCTTGCCTGCTTCCGTCGTCACTTCGCGCGCGCGCCGGTCGTCGATGCGGCGCGTTCGCGCGTTGGCGCCGATGAAGTCGTGTTCCAGGCAAGCCAGGAAGTCCTCGCGCTGACCGACCTCCTTGAAGAACGCGAGCCGGACGGCGGCGTCGTGGATGGGAACGTCACCCGGTCCGAGCAGCGGGCGGGAGGAGCCTGCCGAGTGGGCAGTGCGCAGGCACGAAGCTAGGAAGCGCAGTGCACCGCGTGTGCGCTGGAACTCGGGGATGGCGGCCCAGCGTTCGCGCATCAGGTCGACGAGCGCCGGATGGAATGGGTAGGCCGCGATGATCCGCTTGCGCAGGGCCTGTCCGTCTTCCTCGGCTTGCCGCTGCTCTCCATCTCCGTTCGCGTAGGCGCGGCGCATCTGGGCGAACACCCGACCACAGGCTTCCGCCGCCGCTGCGGCGACACTCGCGTCGGGCCTTCGGGCGAGCAGCCGGCGCTGGATGACGTTGAGGACTTCGTTTCCTTCGACCGGCTCTCGTCGCTGATCCTTGCGAGCAGCAAGGTGCTCGACTTTCTGCAACAGGCTCGTGTACTCGAGGGATTCGCGCTTGCTGGATTGAAGGGAAAGAACGATCGCCGCGCTGTCGACGCTTCCGACCGCAACTGTCAACCGCTGAAGAAACAGCAGCGTCTCGTCGCGGAGGGTCGTCTCTTCAACGCGGATTCCGCCGGCGCTGATGAGGTACTGCAGCAATTCATCGAGCAGGATGAGACTCGGTCCGCCCTTGAGCAGTTCGATGAGCACGTCACCTCCCGGTGCGACCCGGGCTTCGTCCTGCGCGCGCACCAGTTCGTAGCCGGCCTGTCCCCCGAGGGACCAGGCGATCCAGCCCCAGAGCGTCCTTGCAGAGATCTCCCCGTCCGGGATCCGCTTCCCGCTCGTCGAGTCGAAGAACTGCCCGTCCACCACGGCCACCCGCACCCCTTCGGGCCGCGGAAGTCCGGTCGCCTCCGGCAACGCGTCAAGCGCGGCGCGCGACCGGGCGGCGTGCAGCAGGGCGGCAAGAGTGTGGGACTTGCCGCCGCCGAACGGTGTCTGGAGCCTGAGAACCCGATTCCCTTGTGCTCCGGCAAGGCGGCCAAGGACGTCTTCGAGGAGGGATCTGATGCCGTTGGTCAGGTACGACGCGGCGAAGAAACTGCCTGCGTCCCGGTAGACCGCGGGTACTCGCGTTGCTTCAGCTTTCGTCAATCCGAGGTCCCTGGCGGTCAGATAGTCGGCCAGAGGGCCCAGGTCGAGCGCGAAGATGTCCTCGGAGAAACCGTCGGAGAGGACGTCGGGATGCAGATCGACGCACTGCAGCCAGGGACGGCAATCGGGTGTCATGGATGTCGGTCTCCGCTGAACAGGTCTCTCTCACCGGTCGCAAGAGACTCGATCTCCCGCGCATACGCGGCGCCCTCGACGATCGCCCGCCAGTTGGCGTTCAGCCGAGCCAGCGCGCCGAGTTCAGCGGTCGGGGAGCCGTTCTGGGCGCTTGCTCCAGAGAGGACCGGCTTGGCAAGCGCCTGCGCCACGAGACGAAGCTGTTCGGTATTCGGGTTTGCATTCTTCAGGTACTCGCCGGCAGCCGCGGGCCGTTCCTCCAGCAGGTAGAGGAGCCGGTGGAGCACGTCGATGAGCGGCGCCGCCTTGCCGTTCGCAGTGAGCCCCAGAGCTTCATCTTCGCCGCGTTCCGAGAAACTGCGGACGCGGAACTTGCTACCCGTCTTCTTGCTGCCCGTCTTCTCGACGAGCTTCGGGGCATTGCCCGCCAAGCCCTCGGGGCCATCGATCTCGATGCCCTGCGGATAGCAGAAGACGTAGGCGTCGCCGGCTGCGATGGCCGTCTCCTGGTAGGTGAACCTCCACAGGATGTAGAAGCGCGTGACCTGGTCTACGACGGCGACTGCCGCTCCGCGCAGATCGAAGATCTCGTCAAGCATCACCTCCAGCACCGCGCCTTCGACATCGCGGAGGTAGTCCTCGGCGGAGACACGTTCACCATTCGCGTAGTTCACCCGAGCGAACTGGGTGTAGGCCCGGAGTCCTGCCCCGACGGCGGCCATCAGCAGGTCGGCGCCTCCGATCCCCTTGCCGTTGTTCCAGAGGGTCTTCACGCGCTCTCGGGCGATCCTCTGAAGCAGGGGAGACACGTCGGTCTCGTACTGGCCGACAGTGGTCTGTTCGCGGCGGCGCGCGACGAAGAAGATGCTGTCGGAAAGCGCCGCGGCGCCGAGAGCGTTGACGCGTCCGCGCGACTCCGTCTGCATGGGCCAGGCCTCAGTGACCGTCATACCCGCTTCGACGAGTGCGCGAATCAGGGTCGTCCATCCCTCCGTGGTCCGGTGGGCATAGACGCAGACCAGCGGGGCGCCGGGCTTCAGGACGCGCCGCGCTTCGGCCAGCGAGTTGCGCATCAGACGTTCGTAGTGCTCCTTGGCCTTTTCTGCGTTCCCGTCGTGCTCGCTTGGCTGCGCCACGGCCTCCCGCCGTTTGGGCGGGTGAGCAAGGGCGAAGTGCTCTGGGTAGAGATCGCCGAGGATCCGCTTCAGCCAGACGTAGAAGAACGCCGACAGATCGGCGTAGTAGACGCTGCTGTAGTACGGCGGATCGGTAATGACCGCATCGAACGTCTCGTCCTCGTAGAAGAGCTTTTCGGCGTTGCCACGATGGACGATACAGGGATTCCTGATCTTGGCGAGCTCGCGAATGCAAAACGTTTCTCGATCAAATGAATGTTGCAAACACCCTTGTGTATCAGCCAAGGGGTTGATCTCAGAGTAGTCGTATATCATTTTCAGGGCTTGCCGATCAAAGATGCCCTCCGTCGCCTGAGTGCCTGGCCTCCACCTAGCGAAGCTGTTGAACGAAATTACTAGGCGGCCGAACGCCATCCCGAAGAAAGTCATCAACGCTCGCGCGCGGTCTTCCGGTACGTCTTGCTCGAGCATCTCTCCGTGAGCGCAGCGGATGTGGTTGACGAGCGTGAAGAGGACGAGCAGCTGCCTCGGCGTAAACAGCTCGTGCCATTGTTCGATCCCGTAGCCACGTCCAGCCACAGTCGTTGGGTCAGCCGTGTTCATCGTCTCGTGTAGAGGTTCAAGCCGGGCATGGTCAACAAGTAGCGCTTCAAGCCGATGGCGGCACGCATCTTCGTCTGGTAGCAGGGTCGGGTTGGCGCTCAGATACACCTTTCTCTGTTTCTTTCCTCCTGCTTTCTTCGGCGGCAGCGCGGCCACGATTGCGGAGAGCGATTCCTCCATTCGCCCGGCAACCGCCATCTCCTTGACGTGGCCCGCAGGCGCCGGAGTGCTGCAGGCGAGGCAGACTGCCTGTCCCGAACCGGTCTGGCCCGTGTTCTCGGATATCTCACGGGCAGTGGTTCCGGATACGATGTCCCAGCACAGACGGTTGCCATCTTCGAGTCTCGGAACGGCAGCAATCGCGCCGTTCTTCTTTCGCAACCATGACTGTCTGACCAGGGGGACGGGCGCTCCGCACCCGGGGCGACGGCAAGGCACCGTGCGGACCCAGATCCAGGACACCGGATCGGCATGAGTTCCGGTCGCGTCGGTCATGGTTCCGAAGAGCTCATCCTGGCGCCCTATTTCCTCTGTCGGAGGAACCTCGATCGGCTCGTAGAGGTCTCCGATGTCGGCGCGCATGCGGTCCAGAATCAGCTCGCTCCACTGCTGATATTCATCCGCCAGTTGCGGGCCGAACGTCTGCGGATAGACGAGCGTACAAAGCTCGATCAGGTGCGCGACGGGGTTGTACTCCACGGCATGGCTCTCGCAACCGAGGCGAGCTGCTTCGAGCGGGATCGCCCCTCCGCCGGCGAACAGATCGAGCACTTTCGGAGCCCGCCCATCGTGCAGATCCCTGAGTTCCGCCGCTGCCTTCGCGACCACCTCGGGATCGGGTGCGTAGGATGCGAGCCTGGTGACGAAGGCTGCGGCCTCGGCGCGTGCATCGTCGGCATCAGGGGCCCGCACAAGCGCCGCGTAGATCGCCGCTCGGCAGGCCGTGATGGGGCGGCGTGCCGGCCAGTAGTGGACCAGTGCGACGTAGCGGCGGGGATGCAGTTTTTCCTTGGACGCGATGGCGTTGAGGGCGTCAAGGGGAAGGTAGTCCTCGATCAGGCGCCGGTCGTTCGCCATCAAGCCAACCTCTCGCGTCCCGGCACGTCGCAGACGGGATTGTCGGTCAGTCCCATTTCCCGGAGGAAGCGCGACGGCGTCTTCGGCCTCCCCTTGTACCGCTCCGCTCTCGACAGGACCAGCCGTTGCCTGGTTCGGGTGATGGCGACAAAGCAACTGCGGCGCTCTTCCTCGATCGCGGCGCCTCCGTTGCCGCCGGTGATGCTGTGCCAGGAGGGCAGCACTTCCTCGGCAAGACCGATCAGATAGACCCTGTCGAATTCGAGACCCTTGGCGCCGTGAATCGTGCTCAGGGAGACTGCGCCCGGCGCCGAGGGCGGCTCCTTGGAGCGCAGCTCCATCTCCTGAAGGAACCGATCGAGCGGCATCGTGCGCTGGCCGCGCCGTATCTCGTTCTCGATCCGGCGCCAGGCGGCCATGTCGTCCTTCAGATCGTCGTCCGCACATTCACTGAAGCACGCCATGACGTTGTTGAGAGCATCCGACAGGCGAACGGCCCCCGTCGTGAGGCAGGCCGCCGCTTCGACCACCGGCAGCGTCGAGGGCGCCGCTAGCCGCACCACGTCCAGCCAGGCGGCGAGCAGCGTGATCTGGTTCGTTTCCGACCGCGCGGCCACTTCCTCGGGTTCTGGAGAGACATCGGAGAAGCGCGAGAAGGCGCCGATCAGCGTTGACATGTTGCGTCGGTCGAGTGGCCGATTGATCTGCTTCAGGAAGGCGACGAGCCAGCGCACCTGTGGCGATGCGAAATCGTCGCGCCGCGCCAGCAGCGCCGCGGGCACACTCAACGCCTGCAATCCTGCCCGCACAGTCTCAAGAAGCGCGCGGCTTCGTGCGAGCACTGCCGTCTCCTCGCGCTCCGAGGCTTCGAGGCCGGCAATCTCGGCCGCAGTGCACGCGACCTCGTCTTCATCGTCGGGAAACACTCGGTAGTCGATCTCTTCGTTGCCCTCTGATCGTTCAGCGACGGACTCGGCGGCCGCCTTGGCGGTGGTCCGCCGAACGTTGTAGACGACGAGACGGTTCGCGGCCTCCACTACGCTGGGTGGACAGCGGAAGTTGTCGGTGAGCTGAACGACCTCGCACTTGAAGTCGTCCACCAGGCTACGAATGCGGCGCACGCTGGCACCGTTCCATTCGTAGATGATCTGATCGTCGTCAGCGACGGCGAACAACTGCCGGAAGTTGTCGCCTGCCATGCGCCGGAGCAGCTCGTACTGAGCGCCGTTCGTGTCCTGAAACTCGTCAACCAGCCAGTGCCGGTACATCGTACGGAGGTGGTGAGCAAGTGCTGAGTGACCGGTGAGCTCGACTGTCAAGCGAATCAGGGAACGGAAATCCAGAGCGTTGGCCCGACGTAGTTCTTCTTCGTACAGACGGTAGGCAAGTCCGATCCGCTCGACAGCCTCGGGCGCCATGTCGCCACGGTCCTGCAGGTACGGTCTTGCCTGCTCCGGACCGATCAAGGCGTCCTTCAGTCTGTCGATGCCGCACAGGAGCTGACTGTCGTCATCACCGAAACGACGTCCGGCACGCCGGAGGGCGTCTGCCAGTACTGCCTTGCGGTCGGCGGTCCGCGAGTAGATCTCGAAGTCCGGTCTGACTCCGATGTGGACTCCGTGCTGGCGCAGAATCTGGGCGCAGAACCCGTGGAACGTGTTGATCTCGGCTCGATCCACGGCATCGGGAACCAGCGCGGCAACCCGGTTCTTCATCTCGTGAGCCGCCTTGTTCGTGAACGTCAACCCGAGTACACGGAACCGCTGTTCCGGGGACTCCAGGAGCAAACGAGCGATCCGTCGGGTCAACACCCGCGTCTTTCCCGCGCCCGGGCCGGCCAGCACCAGAAGGGGCCCCTTGTCCCACCTGACGGCTATCTTCTGCATGCACCTGAGCCCTTGCAGTGTCCGTTCCAGGGGGTTCGCCATCACTCCAGTCCCGGCAGGTCGTTGATCGCAGTGCGGAACGCCTCGGGTGCTCGCTGGGCCAGCTCCCTGTCGCCACGAAGACGTCTTGTGAGTTCTGCCGCGTAGGCCGTCTTGTTCTTCCGCAGACAGGCGGCGAGGCGATCGTCGTCCAGTTCATGCGCGTCGTGGACGTCCAGCGCCGACAACACCTCGCGCAGCTCCGGTCCGAGGCCGTCTGCAACAAGCTGCGCCTCGAGGTCGCCGTCCGGGTGGCGGCGACAACGTGAGACCGATTTGTCGCCGCGAAAGCCGCGTTTCGCGATGCGCTGAATGAACCTCGTGCCTGCGTCGTCGCCGTCGAACACTGCGAGCCAGGGTATGTCCAGCGCCCTCGCCAGCACAGCGAACGTAGCTGGGTTGCCGTTGTTCTGGGCGTCGATGACGGAGACGCCGTGGCGGTCAAGGTCGTAGTCCAGAGCATGTGCGATGGCATGCACGAGCAGGTAGTCGGCCTGCCCTTCGACGATCAGCCAACGCTCCGCGAAGAAGATCTCCCCGCGCATCCTCCGGGCCTGGGTTTCGAGAGCCTGCAGGTCTTCATCGGTCACGTACAGGGACGAGCGGTCCTTCAGATCGCGAAGCCGCGACTCGAGATCGGAACGGTTCTCGGCATGCACACGGCATTCGAGCAGCGTCCGGTAGAGATCTTCTTTCAGCAGGCCGTGAACCGTCAGCGTTTCCGATGCGCGCTCGTAGGTCAGCAGGCCGCTCGAGTTCGCCACTGCGGCGTCAAGGTCGTCCGACGGCGAGAAGTGCTCGGAGAAGCTGGCCGGAAGTGAGCACACTTCGGTCCCGTTCGCGGTCAGGCGGACCAGGCGCAGATCGCGGAACGGAACGTGCTGAACGAAGTACGGCGAGTGTGTGGTGACGATCTTCTGGCCCGGTAGGGTGTCGACTTCCTGCCAGAGTGTGCGCACGGCCTGCGGGTGCAGATGCGTCTCCGGTTCCTCCAGGGCCAGCACCGGCTCGCTGTCCTGTCCATAGATCTCAGCAAGCAGGTGGTCCACGAACGCCCGGAACAGGAAGATGACCGAGAGGCTCTGGATTCCCTGCCCCTGGCGCCTCAGCGGGAGCCACGGTGCATCTTGCTCGTTGCGCAGGATGATCTCGGCCCGCGACATCAGGTCCCAGGTCTTGAGCGGCACCATCCTCAGGTCGAGACCGCCTTCCCGGTCGCGGGCCGCGACATTGGTCGCGCCGGACAGGGTCTCTGCAATCTCAGTCAGGCGTGGGTCGGCCTTCAGGAGTCGTCGATTGAGCAGGTCCAGTACCCGCAGTGCTCGGGCCTCGATCTCCGGTGGGATGTTCAGGTCCTTGAGCAACCGGGTCCAGAACTGGGACGAGCGCGCCGAGAACTCGTCCCCCGCGTCGCGCAACGCCCCGAGGTAGAACACCGGCAGATAGCGCCAGAGCCCTTCTAGATTGAGCCGGCGAGCGCTGTGGCCTATCATCGGCTTCCGGTCGGCGGTGAGGAACTCCCAGCTCGGCTCGAAGCTGTCCGTGTCCGCGTCCCATCTGTACCGTACTCGCAGGGAGATGGAACGCCGGCCGGTGTCCAGGTCCAACTGCACGATGTCGCCCAGGTCCTCGACGATGGCGTCGGGCCACTCGCCGGAGGTCTGTTCCTCCGATGTCAGCTCGATGCTGACGCCGCTCGACGTCCTGGGGTCGGCTTCCTCGTCGGCCATGTGGATGTCGTACTCGCTGAAGCCGGTGCCGCGCTGGCCCCAGCGACGCGTGAGCGCGATGCGGAGGGCTTCGAGGATTGCTGTCTTGCCAGCGTTGTTCGGGCCGACGAAGACGGTCGTGTCGCCGAGGTCGACGGTCAGATTCCGGATCGACCGGAAGTTCTTGATCTCGATGCGGTCTATGCGCATGTCGGGCAGTCTCTGGCGCTGTAGCGCGGCCGGGTCATCGGGCGTTTCCGGTTTGCGCTGCCTGTTCGATCGCGCCTGCCGGAATGTCGTAGTAGCGCGCCGCGATGACCTCCTTCTTGGCGTAGTCGAGATGCTTGGCGGGGTTCTGGATCAGGACGGGATCCGAGTGCGCGTTGTCGAGCGGATCCCACACGACGTAGAGCCAGTAGGTGTCGCCGAGCTGCTGCGCCTTGTACCACTCGTTCGTGGTCAGTCGGATCGGTTGACCCCGCCGCCGACCCTTGACCTCGATACGCCGCACTCCGTCGACCGGATCTCGATAGCCAGTCTGCGGATCCGGTGCTGCCAGGCTGCGGATGTCGAAACCGATCTTCAGATGCCCTACACGCTCGCACGAACGACCTCGGGCCTCTTCGTAGGCGACGACAATGTCCTCCGCTGCGAGCTCGACGCGGCGCTTCAACCCCGCATCTTGCTCTTCGGCGAGGTCGGAGAGACCGCCGCCGGCGTTATCCGGCGGCAACACGAGGCAACTTGCGACGTGGCGCGCCGGGCCATGCCGCGCCACGCGAAGCCGTTTCATGCCAGCAAGCCTCTCTTGCCGGGTGCGCTGAAGGTCGGTCAGATCCCGTTCTGCACGCTGACGCGCCAGGGCAACCTCGGGCTCGTTCGCTTCCCGGCCCTTCAACCGCATTACCCGGTCCTGCGCCGCCCGCACGCGAACGTCGAAGGACCTCAGGAGGTAATCGTGGGCAATGTCCGCGTAGTGACCGCGCTCGTCGCTGGCGGTGTTGCGCCGGTCCATCTGCACCGTTGTCTTGACGAAGTCGCTGGCCGGTCCATGCTCGGCCGTCGGAAGCGTGTCGGGCGGATTCGGGTGGTCAGGAAGGTCGATGAGGAGGTCCGCAGGAACGAGCCTGAACCGCTCGGTTGCAGTGACGGCTTCGGCCGTTTCCTCGCGGACGGCCACGAGCTCGGCAAGAATGGTTGTCGCCTCCCCGTTCGTGGTCTGGCCCCGTACCGCGATGTCGAAGAAGTGCACGCGATAGGGCGCGGAAGCCTGCGGGTCGACGTAGACGCCCGTTCGGCTCTCGATGTCCTTCAGGAGTTCGTTCAGCGTCTCGTCCACGGCGGCATAGACCGGATGGCCCGGGCCGAGGAGAACAGCATCAAGGTGCTGGTCCTGCTCCAGGTGCTCCTTGTAGAAGGTCAGCTTGCGGTAGCTGAGTTCCGGTGGGCCGAGGCGCCGTACGGCAGCGAGGCGCTCGGAGCGCAGATCCGCCCGCACGTGCTCGATCCTCCAGAGCCCATCCGCACGGGCGTCCACGCGCAGGCCGACCGCCCGGGCGGCGTTCACGAAGTGCGACTCGACATAGCGTGGCATGAGCCGTCGTTCCTCGGCTTCCAGATTGGCCTCGGCGAATGCCGAGAAGTCCACGTGGCCGCGCGCCAACGCGATCCCGGTCGCTTCTTCATAGCGATCGAGGACATCGGGGTCGATGCGGTCGATCGCGTCGAGGTAGTCGTCCAGCCGCCGTGGCTCATAGGCAACCTCGCGGAGCATGTCGGGGAGGTTGACCTTGTTCAGCGAGAGCACTTCGCCGACGACGTCGAACACCCGGTCGCCAAGGGCATCCCGCATGAGGTCGAGTTTGCTCAGGAGCCGTTCGAGAATCCGGCCCTCGATGACCGGCTGACCGTCCTCCGATGCCGTCGCCACGAAGTTGAACGCACACACGTCGCGCGTCTGTCCGATGCGGTGAATACGCCCCAGGCGTTGTTCGAGGCGTGTGGGGTTCCATGGCAGGTCGTAGTTGATCATCAGGTGGCAGAACTGGAGGTTGATGCCCTCTCCCGCCGCTTCGGTCGCCACGCAGATCTGGCGGCTCGTTCTGAAGTCCTCCTGCGCTGTCTTGCGTTCGCGTGGGTTCATGCCGCCGTGAATCCGGCAGGTCGAATAGCCCCACTCTTCAAGGTGTTCTCGCAGGTGATCAAGCGTATCCCGGTGTTCGGTGAAGACCAGCAGCTTGCCGCGACCGTCCTGCAGTTCATCGAACTCAGAGCGCTGGAGACACTCGCGCAGCGCGACCAGCTTGGAGTCGCGTCCGGCCTCGCGAACCCGCCCGACCCGCGCCACGAGGTCCGCCAGTTCTGTGAGCTCCGCGCCCAGTTGCTCGAGCTCGACTGCCGATGTCGCCTCGTCGATCAGCGCATCGCGCGTTGCCTCGTCCAGATCCTCCTCGTCCTGTTCGGCGTCGGAGAGCTGGCCTCGAAGTTGGGTGAGCCGGTGAACACGCTGAGCAGGTGAGAGGCTGTCGAGTTCGCGAAGGAGGTCGTCGAGCTTCTGGCGTCGTCGGATCAGCGACTGGTGGATCGCCCGGGTGGAACTCGCGAGGCGCCTCTGGAACACGGTGCGGGCGAGCGCGACGCTGTTCTTGCGTCGTCCCGTCACCTGCGGCAAAAACTCGTTGATGTAGGCAGTGACCGCCTTGTAGATCGTGTATTCGTCCGGGCCCAGTGCGAAACTGACCGTCCGGACGTGACGATCCGGGAACAGCCGCCCGCCGCGCATGTCCTTCAGGTCTTCCTTGAGACGGCGCAGTGACCAGGGACAGTCAGCACCGAGTTTCAGAACGTCCCGGCGGATGCGTCCGGCGTCCTCGCGCAATCGGTGCGGCTCGGGAAACACGTCGCGGTCCAGCAGACGGATGAAGTGGGCGAAGCGGTCGTCGTCGCCGTGGTGCGGTGTGGCGGTCAGGAGCAACAGGCTGTCGCACTGCTCCGAGAGCCGTTCAGCGAGCTGGTAGCGCCTGGTTCGCTCGACGTCGTCGCGACTCGCAGATCGCTTCGTGTAGGCGCTGCATTTGTGCGCTTCGTCGATGATGACGAGATCCCACCGTTGCTGCCAGACGCGCTCGCGGACGTTGTCCTGTTTGGCGTAGTCGATGGACGCGATGATCTGCCGCTCCCGCTCCCACAGGTTCAGGAGCTGCTGCTGGTCGTTCGCGGAATGGACGATCTGGAACGGCTCGTTGAAGAAACGCAGCAGTTCGTCCTGCCACTGGATGGTCAGCGGGGCGGGAACGAGGATCAGACAGCGCTCGATGGCCTCACGCAGCTTGAGCTCCTTGATCAGGAGACCCGCCATGATTGTCTTGCCGGCGCCAGGGTCGTCTGCGAGAAGAAACCTCAGGCGGGGCTGGGGGAGCATCCTCAGGTAGACCGCTTCGATCTGATGGGGCAGGGTGCGGATGCCGGACAGGCTGACCGCGAACTGGCGGTCGTGGGCGTAGGCCAGTCGGATTCGGGTGGACTCGACGAGAAGCCGCAGCCTTCCAGCGTCCGCAGGCCGTGGCGCGGCCTTCTCTGCGGTCGACTTCGTTCCTAGAATCGCAGCCGCCTCGTCCTGGGAGATGATCGTCTCCTCGAGAGCGCCATCGGGTAGACGGACTCGACACTCGTAGCCAGAAGATCCGTGCGCTCCCAGCGGGCGGACATCCTCCAGCACGACGGGCGTGTCGAAGTGTCCGGCGAAGGACACGTGATCACCAATGTGCTCGGCAAGAGGATGTTCAGCCATTCAATCGCTCGCTTCCATTCGTGCCGTCCATCTCGCGGGCACTATGCAGAACGAAGACCGGCGCCGTCAATGTCGCGCGATCCGGTGGATACCTGCGGACGTGCAGAGCGGACGTTGCACGCCCGGGTCTGCGGCGGGCGCGCCAGCGCCGCAGTCCGCGCCTGGCCTGCATCGACGGGCGCCGGACCGCTGTTCGGGCGGAGTCGGAGGGCGGCGCGTTGCGCTGACCGTCGGGCCGCGCCGCCGTTCGTGCCCCGAAGATCCGGCGTCAGGACCGACACTGCCTCGGCGAAACGGCGGTATAGTCGAGCGTTTATGCGTGCATTGCGACGACGGCCGTGAAGCTGTTTCCACGCCTCGAGTTCCATCGCACTGGCGTTGGCCTGCTTCCCGACCCCCACGATCCGGAGCCCGGTTCGGCGGTTCATCTCGCCGGGGTGGCCGGGTCGAAGCGGCCGCTGACGTTCTGCAGTTGCTCCACGGGACGTCGCAGCGGCTGTCGCCACCTCAAGCAGCTCGAGGATCAGATCGGCGAGCTGCACGAGGCTGCGGGATGCAGTTGGGGCGACCTCTTCGCTCGCAGCGGCTGGTTCCGGCTGGCTCGGACGCTGTTCGAGGAACGGCTGACGGCGGCGTCGGAATGTCTGGTGCTGCAGGACGGGGCCAGGGAGCCGATCCGTCTCTTCTCACCCGACGGAGTGGAGGTGCTTCGCTACCTGGAGCTGGCGCCGGCCGCGCTTCGCTTTCTTGAACAGGTCGGCAAGTTGGCGGACGGTGTGTCGACCGGGGATCGGTCGGGTCTGCTGGAGCGGCTTTCGACCTTCATGCGGACGCCCGAGGAACAGCACCTGAACAAGGCCGGCATGCAGACGAACCGGCAGTTCTTCGAGGGCAGTCTCTGGTACCGGGTGGCGTACCACGCGCTGCGAGAGTACGGCGACATTCCGGGCGGCAGTTCCGGGACGGCCCCGGCCACGGTTCAGCTCGAGCCGGCAGTCGAACTTGCGAGCGGCACTCTGTTCCTGACGGTCCGCACGGTCTCGGGCGGTCCGGCGCTGCTTCAGGTGGCCGTTCCGCGGCGGCGAGCAGCCGCGGCGCTGGACTTCCTCACGGAGACGGGGCAGGCGTCGGCAGTCCCTCTCTCCACTGCCGATCTCTTCTACGTCGGGCCGGACACGCGGATCGAGGCGGAGCACGAGCTCGATGTCCTGCGCCTTGCCGCGGAGGGCGAGGAGACTCTCGACCAGGAGCGGCGCGAACGCTTCAGGTACGGCGAGCTGGTCTTTCTCGAAGAGCTGCAGGTGCTCGTGCGGCGCTCGGCCCGTAGCGCCGTCGACTGGTCCGAGCCTGCGGCTCTCGACCTCCACCAGGCGCGGATTCCGATCCTTCGGATCGCGGCGCCGGTGGCTGAGCCCGTCTCGGAACTGACCCGGAACCCGCTCGCCGCCTTCGGCCTCCTGACCGAGTTCGACTACATCGAGATCGAGCCGGAAGAAGACGAGTCGCTTTCGATCCGCTACGGCTTCGGCAACGGCGACGTGAGCCTCGAGGAGTTGCTGGCGGCGAAGAGCGCGGGCCTCCCCTGGCTCGAGACAGCGTCGGGCTGGATCGACCTCAATGCGCCGGCGCTGCGGACTCTCGGGTCGCTGCCGGCCCGGGAGAAAGCCGGCGTCGAGGACTCCGGCGGCAACGGCAGCTCCGCAGGCGTTCGGCTGTCGTCTGCTGAACTGCTGCGGCTTCAGGCCTCGAGCACGGCGCCGATCCGGATCGAAGGGGAGGGCAGTCGGCAGGAGTTCCTGCGCCGCTTCCTGGAGCTCCGGCCGGCCGATCCGATGATCGATCCCGACGGTCTTGCCAGCGTCCTGCGCCCCTACCAGCGGCTCGGTGTCGAGTGGCTGAAGTTCCTGTACGAGAATGACCTGGCCGGTCTTCTGTGCGACGACATGGGTCTGGGCAAGACCCACCAGGCAATGGCGCTGATGGTCATCCTGCGGGAGCAGTTGGGAGTTGACGAGCCGATTCTGGTCGTTTGCCCCCGCACGGTCATTAGCCACTGGCGCAACAAGCTTCGGGAGTACGCACCCGGGTTATGCCCGGCGCACTACCACGGACCGCAACGCGACCTCGAAGAGTCCCTGGCCGAAGGCGACGTGATCCTCACGTCGTACGGCGTCATGCGCAACGACGTCGACCGTTTCCGCGAGCGGCGCTGGGGACTCGTCGTGTTCGACGAGGTGCAGCAGATCAAGAACCGGAGCACCCAGGGTTACCGCGCCGCCGCGGCGCTCAGGGCGCGCATGAAGCTGGGGTTGACCGGCACGCCGATCGAGAACGCGCTCACCGAGCTGAAGGGCCTGTTCGACCTTGTGCTGCCGGGCTACCTGGGCGACGACGACACCTGTGTCGATCTCGTCGGGACGAACGAACTCGATGCCGACTCGTGGTACGCGGTGAACCTGCGGCGGTTGACCGCCCCCTTCGTGCTCCGCCGGGTGAAGACGGCGGTGCTCGACGAGCTGCCGGAGAAGATAGAGGACGTGCGCACCTGCCGCCTGAGCGCCGAGCAGTTCGGTCTCTATCGACAGACGATCGAAACGAAGGGTGCGGCCCTGGTGAACGCGCTGCGGAGCGAGCAGGGCGCCCTGCCGTACATCCATGTCTTCGCGCTGCTGAACATGCTGAAGCAGATCTGCGATCATCCCGCGCTGGCGGTGAACGACCTCGACCGTTACGAGAACTACGAATCGGGCAAGTGGGACCTGTGCAAGGAACTGCTTGAAGAGAGCTTAGACAGCGGCCAGAAGGTCGTCGTCTTCAGCCAGTACCTGGGCATGATCGGGATCCTGGAACGCCACCTGAAGAAGCTCGGCGTCGAGTTCGTCACCCTGACGGGTTCGACCCGCCAGCGCGGCAGGGTGGTCGATCGGTTCAACCACGACGACGAATGCCGTGTCTTCCTGGGCAGCCTGAAGGCGGGCGGCACCGGCATCGATCTCGTCGGCGGCTCGGTTGTCATTCACTACGACCGCTGGTGGAATGCCGCGCGCGAGGATCAGGCGACCGACCGGCTGCACCGGATCGGCCAGAAGCGCGCGGTGCACGTGTTCAAGCTGATCACCGAGGAAACGCTGGAGGAGCGCATCGCCGCGATGATCGCCCGCAAGCGACGACTCATGGAGAGCGTGGTGCAGGAGGACGACCCCAGGCTCAAGAAGATCTTCTCGCGCCAGGAGCTGATCGAGCTGCTGCAGGGGCCGGGTCTCGGAGAGCCGATGTGAGCAGGAAGACGGAGGGCATGCAGGCGATGACAGCCGGGACCGAGTCCGGGGTCAGGATCGATCTGTACGACACGACGCTGCGCGACGGGACCCAGCGCGAGAACATCTCCCTGTCGCTTGCCGACAAGCTGGCGATCGCCCGCCGGCTGGACGCCTTCGGCATCCCCTACATCGAGTGCGGCTGGCCCGGTTCGAACCCCAAGGACGCGGACTTCTTCGTCGCGATCCGCGAGGTCGAACTCGAGCAGACGAGGATCTGCGCGTTCGGGAGCACGCGGCGCAAGCACGGCGCCTGCGCCCGCGACGGCAACATCCAGGCGCTGGTGGCGGCGGAAACGCCGGTGGTGACGATCTTCGGCAAGAGCTGGGATCTCCATGTCGAGAAGGTGCTGGAGACGGATCTCACCGAGAACGAGGCGATGATCCGCGACTCGGTCGGCTATCTCAAGGACAAGGGCCGCGAGGTGATCTACGACGCCGAGCACTTCTTCGACGGCTTCGCCGCCAATCCGGAGTGCGCCCTCGGCACGCTGCGCGCTGCGGCGTCGGCCGGCGCCGATGTCCTCGTCCTCTGCGACACGAACGGCGGCTCGCTGCCGTGGCAGATCGAGGCTGGTGTCAGGGCGGTGCGGGCCGAACTCGGCGCCGGAGTGCGGGTCGGTATCCACACGCACGACGACGGCGGCTGCGGTGTGGCCAATTCGCTTGCGGCCGTGCGCGCCGGGGCGGCGATGGTCCAGGGCACGATCAACGGCTACGGCGAGCGGGTCGCGAACGCGAATCTGGTGACGATCCTGCCGGACCTCCAGTGCAAGATGGGTTGCCTCTGTGTTCCCGAGGAGCGCCTTCGGGAGCTGACCGCCCTGTCGCGCTACGTTGCGGAAGTCGCGAACATCGCTCACGACGACCACCTGCCGTACGTCGGCCGGAGCGCCTTCGCCCACAAGGGCGGCGTCCACGTCGCCGCGATGCTCAAGGAACCGGCGAGCTATCAGCATCTGGCGCCCGAACGGGTGGGCAACGAGATGCGCGCCGTGGTCTCCGAACTCTCCGGCCGCGGCAACATCGTCCATCTCGCCGCCGGCGCCGGGATGGCCGAGACGCCGTACGCACGCGAAGTGCTGCACAAGGTCAAGGACCTGGAGAACCGCGGCTACAGCTTCGAGGCCGCCGAGGCGTCCGTCCAGCTCATGCTGCGTCGGGCCGAGCCCGGTTACGAGGCGCCGTTCCGCCTGATCGACTTCCTGACGGTCGTCGAACACCGCGACGGCCGCGGTCTGGTCGCCGAAGCGACGGTCAAGGTCGAGGTTCCGGGCGGCGCCGTCGTGCATACCGCGGCGGAGGGCAACGGACCCGTCAATGCCCTGGCGCATGCGCTGCGCAAGGGGCTCGAGCCGCACTACCCGCAACTGTCCGGCATGCGCCTGGCCGACTACAAGGTCCGCATTCTCGACAGCGCCCAAGGCACGGCCGCCGTCACACGCGTGCTCGTGGACTTCGTCGCCTGCGGCAGACGCTGGACCACCGTCGGCGCCGGCACGAACATCATCGAGGCAAGCTGGGAAGCACTCTCCGACGCGATCGAATACGGCCTGACGGACTGACGACCTGAGGGCCGCTGCCCGCAAGGGCGGCGCCCCCGGACGGCTCTCACGGTGCGATCAGGTGCGCCTTCTCCTGCTGCCGGAAGGCGTAGATCGATCCGTTGAGCGCCCGTTCGTTGAACACGCCGATCTTGCAGAGCTGGTCGAAGTGCTCGAGCTGCAGCCCGGTCACCTTGATGAAGAGCGGCGTCTCGACCCGGCGGATGACGTCGGACAGCGTCTCTTCGCGGAAGTCGGTCAGGTACATGAAGAGCGGCACCCTGCACAGGAAGAGGAGGAGCTTGTCGCGGAGCTCCTGCCGCTTCTTCTTCGCCTCGTTCCGGTCCTTCGTCGCCGCGGCGTCCGGGCTCTCCCGTTGTCGTCGCAGCTTGCGGATCGCATCGTCCGAGTTCACGACGCGGCGGGCATGGTCGCGAAGGTTGCGGAACGCCTCCATCTCGCTGAGGGCGGCGCACAGCCCCTCGTCGTCCAGCAAGTCAGACAGCGTGTCCCGGTCCAGACGGACGAGGTGGGGCGACTGCCAGCGCCGGGCCAGCATCGCCGGTCCGATGCCGGCGTAGGCGACGGCCAGCAGCTCGTTCGCATCGAGACGTTCCATCCGGCCGCCCTCGTGGCAGAGCACGGGCAGGAAGTCCAGGAAGTCCGCCACTTCCGCCGGCTGCTCGCGCTCGGCGCCGGCGGTGCTCGCGCAGTAGCCGGAGATCAGGTCGAGCGCCCGCTGGGGTGCAAAGTCGAAGATGTACGCGGTCTCCTTGAACACCCTGCGCCGTTCGGGGTGCACGGGATCGGGCGCGCTCCAGGGTGACTGGACCCGGAAGGCGGCCTGGAACCAGGTCTCCGCAGCCTGCAGGTTGCGGAGGACGAAGATACCGCCCCACTGCGGCACGGTGACCCCGGTCATCAGCTTGCCGCAGGTGAGGGTGATCGTCCTCGTCTTCGTGCCGTCGCCGATCGCCTGATTCACCGGCCCCAGCGCCTTGATGCCCGACCCGGCGTGTCGTCCCGCCGCCAGCACGACCTCGAAGTCGCCGAAGAACGGATCCCGATCGAGCAGGCTCTTCATCGCCATGCAGGCGGCAACGTCCGGCAGGAACCAGACCGCGTGCCGGAGCGGTTGGCGGAGCCGCGTCGCCGCGTAGGGCGCACAGGACGGAGGTTCTCCGGGCGCGGCCGGCTTGTGCAGCCAGTCGAGCCAGTGCTGGACGTCCTGCTCCCGCCTGAAGCGACCGCCGCCGCCCGCCGTTGCTGCCTTGAAGAACTCGTTCAGGTCGAACTCGTCTTCGAAGGTGCTGGAGGCGTGCTCCCGGACCGCGTCGCCCATCCGGTAGACGTACAGCTCAAGGCCGGGAAGGTCCGCGTAGGGACTTGCCGGATTGTCCGCGTGCCGGCGTTTCTCGGTCTGTTCGTTCTGGTAGGTCCAGTTGAAGATCTGTTCCTCCAGGAACTCGCCCCGGGCCAGCGCCCGGAACGGCGTGCCCGACAGGTAGAGCCAGTGCTTCGCCGTCAGCGTCTCGCCGGCGAATTCGAACCGGTCCTTGCGGTAGTCGTCGGCGTCCTCGACATCCTCCCTGTCCTGCTTGTCGCTCGGGTCGTAGAGATCCCTCGCGCCGTCGCGCCAGGCGCCGAAGTGGTACTCGTCGACGACGATGCAGTCCCAGTCCTCCGCGTGGACCAGTTCGAGAGACTCCTTGACCTGGCCCCGCGGGCTGCGCCCCATCAGGTTCTGGAAGGAGACGAGTTGCGCCAGAGGCCGCGCCTCGTCGACGCCGCTCCAGTCTTCCTGGTTGCCGACGAACTGCCAGTTCCCGAAGTCCGCGTGCTGTTCGATGATCTCCCGCCAGGAGCCCTCGGCGGCCGGTTTGAACGTGAGCACGAGAACGCGGCGCCAGCCCATCTCGCGGGCCAACTGGTAGGCGGCGAAGGTCTTGCCGAAACGCATCTTCGCGTTCCACAGGAAGTGCCGGTCGCGGCTGTCCGAGGAGTGTCCGCGGAAGTACTCGGCGGCGGCTTCGACCGCGCGTTCCTGTTCCGTGCGCATCCGGAAGTCCTGGGTAGCCTCCGAGCGGCCGCCGGTGCAGGCGAGGCGGTGGGCGCGCCTGACCTCGTCGAGGGTCGCCTCGAACCACTCCGAAGGGGCGCCGCTCTCGCCGCGGGAGAGGCGCGCGGCGCCGAGTTGCACGAGGTACCGATGCACGACGCTGTCGTCGAAGGTGTCACCTTCCTGGTTCCGCGCGGGCGCTTCGAACAGGATGGGCGGTTGCTCCGGAGCGTTCTCCTGCTCGCGGACGCGCTGCCGCACGTCGCGTTCCGTGTAGCCGACCTTGATGCGCCCCGAGCCCCCGCTCCGGCGCGCCCACGGGCGCTTCGCCTCGCTCTCCGTCGTGTACGCGTAGATCGTCGGTTCCGGGCCCTCGTTGCCCGTCATCCCGGCATCTCCCTGATCAGGCTCTCGATGTGGGCGATCTCGTCCTGCCCGAGCTCGAAGTGGGCATAGAGCTCGTCGTCGGTCCAGACGCGGTCCGTGGGCATTGCGGGCACGAAGGCGAAGCTGCTGCGGTTGATCTGCTGGGTGGCGATCCGGAGCGACAGGAGAAAGCGGCAGAACTTCGTCTTCAGGTAGGCGAGGCGCGCGGCGGCCGCCGCTTCCTCGGGAAAAACGCCCGCGATCAGGTAGGTCTCCGTGCAGGCCGAGTCGGGCGGAAGCACGCGCGCCTTGTCCGTAAGTACCCGTTTCTGTCCGGCGGCATCGGGGTTGCCGGCGTGCTCTGTACCGAACCTCGAGATGGTGACCTTCCACTTGTCGAGAGCTTCACGGTTCTTCGCGATCTGGTGCCTTTCCACGTAACGGTCTCCTTCCCTTGTCGCCAAGAGGATGGACCGATCCGATGTCGGTTCCGTCGCGGCGTCCGCCGGTACCTTGTGGGCCGGGACTCCGAAGGGGTTTCTGCCCCAGACGCAGTCCTCGAGCGCAGCGAGGCCGTCCGCGTCCGCTCGGGCCGACACCTTCTCCAGGATCCGTTCCGAAACGTGATCGCGCACGAACACGTCCCGCGCACCAAGCCGTCGCCGGACCGCCCGGCTGCTGTCACCTTCAGGAACCACGAGGCAGGGGCCGTCGTGCTCCCGGTCCCAGAGGAAGTAGCAACCCCCCCCCCCCCCCGCAATATCCACGCCAACCTCGAAGAGATCCTTCATGTTCGTGTAGTCGACGAGGGTGTGGAGGCGCCGGTCTGCCAGCATCTCCCGGCGGAACTGGTCCAGCCCCTTGCCGCCCGTGTACCAGCGGGCCGGAATGACGAAGGTGAGGTAGCGGGGTTCCAGCGCCTTGGCCGCCTGGACGAAGCGGTGGTAGAGCGGTCGGGCGCTCTTGCCGTGACCGGCATCGTCGAGCTGGTAGGGAGGATTGCCCATGATGATGTCGAAGCGCATGTCCTCTTCTTCGAAGGCGTCGTCCGGCGGCATGTGCAGGAACGGATAGGCGTGCGCTTCGCGGCCGTCCCGGTCGATGAGCGCGCTCCTGCTGGCGCCGCACTTCATGCAGGCGCCCTGCGTGTTCCACTCGTGCGACGAGTCCGGGAAGCGGATGTTCCCTTCCTCGTCGCCGAACCGGACGACGCTGTACGACGGGTTGTTGGCGAAGCGGCAGTGGTACAGGGTGCGGCGCGAGATCAGGGCGGTGAGCTCGGTGATCGCGAGTCCGAAGAGCATGTTGCGAAGAATGTGTTCCCGCCGCGCCCGTTCGTTCGGGATCGCCGCCTCCAGTCCGTCCATCAGCCGCCGTTCCGCTTCCCGCAGGAACACCCCGCTCTTCGAGCCCGGGTCGAGCCAGCGCAGGTCCGGATCCGTCCAGACCGCATCGGGAAGCAGATCGAGCATCCGGTTCGCCACCCGCGGAGGCGTGAACACCTCGTCGCTCGACAGGTTCGCCAGGCAGTCCAGGATGTCGGCGGGGCGCTGGTGGGCGATCATCGGGTTGCGCGCCGGGCGAAGGCTCGCCAGTGGAGTGGACCCTCGGTCGTGGTCTGGCCGGCGAAGAGAGGATGTCGGCGCGGGTCCGTGTCCGGCAACTGGTCGCTGAAGCGCGTCGTGACGAGCAGAAAGCAGCCGTCCGTTCCGATCTGCCGGAACTCGGTCACCGGGAAATCGTCCTCGAGAAAGTCGGCGCGGACGATGTTCCGCCGCAGGACGAAATCGACGGCCCGAGCCCAGTCGGCCGGCGCTTCCGTGCCGAGGGTGTCGCGGTGGGCCCGGTGCAGGCGTTCGCCGATGCGCCGACGTGCATCGGCCACGTTGTCCTCGTCGATGTCCACACCGTAGACGCGTGTGAGCGCGGTGATCAAGGCGTTGCGGTACGCGCCAAGGGCCATGTCCGGTCCGCCGATGGCGTTCAGCTTCCTGCGCAGCGTCTCGAGCAGGAACTGCCCGTGTCCGCAGGCAGGATCAAGGCAGGTTGCCTCGACCCCTTCAAGCTCGCCTTCCGGCAGGACATCAATGATATCGCGCACCAGCCAGGTTGGCGTGAAGACCTCGCCGATCCGGACGACCCGCGACGGATCCGGCGTCAACCGGGGATCAGCCTTCGTCTCTTCGTCCGCTCGGAAGCTCATGTCGGGAGACCGTCGGGCGTACGGGCCCGGCGCCTTGCCGAGGGTCTGTAGGTCGCGGCCGAGAGCGCAGGAAGTTCAGGGAATCAGCCGCAGCAGGGCGCCCACCGCGCTGACGATCAGGCCGGCCTGAATCAGCAGGGCGCGGTACAGGTCGGTGCGAGTCACGAGACCGCCGACTGCGTCACGGGCGGCGTCATCAATGGCGCGGGCGTGAGCGGTGGCCTGTCGGTCGGGGACTCCCGCTTCGCGCAGCGTCTCGGCGGTGCGAAGCGTGTCTGTCGCGGCGCTCATCGTGCGGCCTCGCGGGCCGTGTGTTCAAGTCGGGCAGTGCCAAGCATCCTCGCCTCTCCGTGCCTGCGCCGTTGGGCTGAGGCGGCGTCCAGCTTGGCAGAAGCTATCAGCAGTTCGCGATCATCTCTCGCTGGATTCGCGCCCGTCAGTTCACTGGTCGCGGTTCTGTTCGTCTGGACAGCGATCCGATCGAGCGGTGTGCTCTGCCCTGTGCTCTCACCCTTTCTTCGATTCCAGCGCCGCGGACTCACCCGGGGCGCCGATGGCCTCGTAGGCTTCCATGCCGATGCAGGTGCAGATCAGGTGGCGGTCGCCGTGGGCGTTGTCGACGCGGCCGACGGGCGGCCAGTACTTGTGCTCTTCGGTCCATGGGGCGGGGAAGGCGGCTTCGCGGCGGGAGTAGGGGCGGTTCCAGTCGTCTGCGCTGATCGCGGCTGCGGTGTGGGGTGCGCCGCGGAGCGGGCTGGCCCCGATCTCCACGTCGCCGCGTTCGACCGCGGCGATCTCGGCGCGGATCGCGATCATCGCGTCGCAGAAGCGGTCGAGTTCGGCCTTCGACTCGCTCTCGGTTGGCTCGACCATCAGGGTGCCGGCGACCGGAAAGGACATCGTGGGGGCGTGGAAGCCGTAGTCGATCAGGCGTTTCGCTATGTCGTCGACCTCGACGCCGGCTGCCTTGAAGCCGCGCAGGTCTAGGATGCACTCGTGGGCGACCAGACCGCCGGCGCCGCGGTAGAGCACCGGGTAGTGCGCTTCGAGACGACGGGCGATGTAGTTGGCGTTGAGGATCGCGATCTCGGTGGCGCGGCGGAGTCCGGCAGCGCCCATCAGCCGGATGTAAGCCCAGGAGATGGGGAGGATGGAGCCGCTGCCCACGGGCGCAGCGCTCACTGCGCCGACGCTGCCGTCGCCGGTGCTGCCGACGCTGGCTGACCGCCGGATCGAAGCCAGGGGATGGCGCGGCAGGAAGGGTGCCAGGTGGGCGGCGGCCGCGATCGGTCCCATGCCGGGTCCGCCGCCGCCGTGGGGGATGCAGAACGTCTTGTGGAGGTTCAGATGGCAGATGTCCGGGCCGTAGTCGCCGGGCCGGCAGATGCCGACCTGCGCGTTCATGTTCGCGCCGTCGAGGTAGATCTGTCCGCCGTGGTCGTGGACGATCCTGCAGATCTCCCGGATCTCCTCCTCGAACACGCCGTGGGTGGATGGGTAGGTGACCATCAGCGCCGCAAGGTCGTCGCTGTGAGCCTCGGCGCAGGCGCGCAGGTCGTCGAGGTCTATGTTGCCTTCCTCGTCGCAGGCGACCGGCGCCACCTTCAGCCCGGCCAGCACGGCGCTCGCCGGGTTCGTGCCGTGGGCGGATGTGGGGATGAGGCAGACGTTGCGGGCTTCGTCGCCGCGGCTCCGATGGTAGCTGCGGATCGCGAGCAGGCCGGCATACTCGCCCTGGGACCCGGCGTTCGGCTGCAGGGACACGGCGGCGAAGCCCGTGATGTCCGCCAGCCACCTCTCCAGGTCGGCGCAGAGTCTCCGGTAGCCCGCCGTCTGGTCTTCGGGCGCGTAGGGATGCATGTGGGCGAATCCGCGCCAGGTGATCGGCATCATCTCGGCCGTTCCGTTCAGCTTCATCGTGCACGAACCGAGCGGGATCATCGACGTCGTCAGAGAGAGGTCGCGCGCCTCCAGCCGGTGCAGGTAGCGGAGCAGCTCGGTTTCCGACCGGTAGCTGTCGAACACCGGATGATCGAGGCACGGCGTCGTCCGGCGCAGCTCGACCGGCAGCGCTTCGCCCGGGTCGGCGCCGTCACCGTCGCGGACCCGGGCTGAACCGGCTTCGGCGAACGCGGCAAGCACGGCCGAAACGTCGTCGTCGGTCGTCGTCTCGTCGCAGGCGGCCGAGACGGCGCCGTCGCCCCACGCGCGCAGGTTCAGGTTGCGTTCGCGGGCGGCGGCGACGATCCTGCGCTCCTCTTCGACGCTGCCGACATCGGCGGTCACGGTGTCGAAGAACGTGTCGGAGCGGAGTGAGAAACCCGACTCGCGCAGACCCTCGGCGAGGCGTACGGCCCGGCGGTGGACCGTCCCGGCGATGGACAGAAGCCCCTCCGGACCGTGGTACACGGCGTAGAAGCTGGCAATCACGGCCGGCAGCACCTGTGCCGTGCAGATGTTGCTGGTGGCGCGGTCGCGCCGGATGTGCTGTTCCCTTGTCTGCAACGCCAGGCGCAGCGCCGGTCGGCGCCGGTCGTCCCGGGTGACGCCGACCAGCCGGCCCGGCAGCCGCCGCTTCAGCCGCTCGCGAACGACGATCCAGGCGGCGTGAGGACCTCCGAACCCCATCGGCAGACCGAACCGCTGGGTGCTCCCGACCACGACATCCGCGCCCCAGACGCCCGGCGCCTCGAGCAGACAGAGGGCGAGCGGGTCGGCAGCGGCGATCGTCATGCCGCCGGCCTCACGTACCCGTTCCGCCAGACGGCGGTAGTCGTGAACGCTGCCGTCCGTGGCGGGTTGCTGGACCAGGGCCGCGAAGACGCCTTGCGGGTCGATCTCCTCGTGAGCGCCGACCTCGATCTCGATCCCGAGCGGTTCGGCGCGGGTGCGGACCACCTCGATCGTCTGGGGGTGGCATCCCGCCGACACGAAGAACCGGCCCCGACGCCGCTTCTCGGCCCAGCACAGGGTCATCGCTTCGGCGGCCGCGGTCGGCTCGTCGAGCAGGGAGGCGTTCGCGACCTCAAGACCGGTCAGGCTGACGATCATCGTCTGGAAGTTGAGCAGGGCCTCCAGCCGGCCCTGGGAGATCTCCGGCTGGTACGGCGTGTAGGCGGTGTACCAGCCGGGGTTCTCGAGCACGTTGCGCTGGATGACCGGCGGCGTCACGCAGCCGTGGTAGCCCATGCCGATCAGACTGCGCAGCACGCGGTTGCTGCCGGCGATCTCATCGAGTTCTGCCAGTGCCTCGGCTTCCGAAGCCGCCGGCGGCAGGTCTGCCAGGCCGTCTTCGGGTCCGTCCGCACGGATCGCGGCCGGCACGGCCGCGTCGATCAGACCGGCAAGCGAAGACTGCCCGAGTGCATCGAGCATCTGCCGAACGTCGGCCGCGCGGGGCCCGATGTGGCGGTCGGCAAAGGGCAGTTCACCGCTGGCGGTGCGGTTGCCGGCGGGTCCGGAGGCGGTCATGTCCCGAGAGCCAGTTGAACGATGTAGCCGCCGTAGGCG
Organism: Thermoanaerobaculia bacterium; assembly: GCA_965116145.1. GTDB lineage: Bacteria > Acidobacteriota > Thermoanaerobaculia > Multivoradales > Multivoraceae > Multivorans. The sequence continues at coordinate 1,793,125 of OZ220482.1, read as the reverse complement.
AGCAGAAGAAGCAGGCTCCAGCCCCGGCCGATGATGCGGCCGTGGCGGAGCAGGTAGACAGCGAGGAACATCAGCAGGCTGAAGACGAGCATGACAGCCGCGTCCAGCCCTTCGGCGCGGAAGGTGGTCTCGAAGGGCCGGATGAGCATCGCGGTCGGCAGGATGAGCAGGATGTTGAACACGTTCGATCCGATGATGTTGCCCAGCACGATGCCGTGGTGCCTGCGGTACGCCGCCACCGCGCAGGCCGCGAGCTCCGGCACGCTGGTGCCGAAGGCCACGACGGTGAGGCCGATCACCCGCTCGCTGACCCCGAGCTCGCGGGCAAGGTCTTCCGCCGCCGGCACCAGCAGCCATGCCGCGCCGACGACGAGCAGTGCGAGTCCCGCCAGCGTGCCGAGGGCCGACTTCAGTCCGTTGGCAGGCCGCGGTTCCGGTTCTTCGACGTGCCCGGCGCGGACGAGCACGACGAGGAAGTACGCCATCAGGGCGAGCAGCACGGCGCCCTCGAACCGGGCGAGTCGGCCGAACGCGGTGAAGGTCAGGACGAGCAGCGACGTGGCGAGCAGAAAGGGCAGCTCGCGGCGGACCAGCCGCACCGCCTGGCGGTCGCTCGCGTCGTCGTTGTTGAGCAGCGGCGCCACCAGCGCCGACACGCCCAGGATCAGTCCGACATTGGCGATGTTCGAGCCGACGACGTTGCCGTAGACCAGACCGGGCGAGTCCCGCAGCGCCGCGAACACTGCCGCCGCGAGTTCCGGCGCCGAGGTGCCGAAGGCGACGACCGTCAGCCCGATCACCGTCGGACTGACCCGAAGCACGGCGGCGAGGCCGGTCACCGAACGCACGAGGATTTCGCCGCCGGCCCAGAGCGCGGCAATCCCGAGAACGATCTGAAGCAGGGAGATCAGGACGGTCTTCGAGTCGGTAGCGCGCGCGGCTACGGGAAGATACCCGCAGTGCTGTAGGAGGCGGCGACCTTGTCGATTGCCAGGACCATCGCGGCCGTACGCAGGTCGACCCCGGGGCCGAGCTTCTCCCGGTAGCGGCGGATGTGGTGGTAGGCGGTCGCCATCGTCTCTTCGAGGCCCGAGTTCACGAGATCGATCTCGTCGGCTCCCCGGGCCAGAATCCTGATCTCGTCCCGGCTGAAGCTGGTGCCGGTCGCCGCGCTCATCGCCTGCACGAGGTCCCGGCGCACGGTTTCCTCGAACCGCTTCTGCATCCGTCCGAACCGGACATGGGAGAGATTCTTGAGCCACTCGAAGTAGGACACGGTGACGCCGCCGGCGTTCAGGTACACGTCCGGAATCACCAGGATGCCGCGCCTGGCTGCCTCGGCGCTGGCTGCGGCGCTGGTCGGACCGTTCGCCGCCTCGGCCAGAATGCGGCAGGAGAGGCGACCTATGTTCTCCATGGTGATCTGGTCTTCGAGGGCGGCCGGCACCAGGATGTCGCAGTCGAGCTCCAGCGCCTTGCGGCTCGGCTCGATGCCGGCGGCGCCCGGGAAGCCGAGGATCGACCCGTTGCGCCTTCGGTGCTCGACCACTTCGTCGATGTCGACCCCGTCCGGGCAGGCGATCGCCCCCTCCACCTCGGCGAGACCGACCAGCCGGGCGCCGGCGTCCTGCAGGTGCCTGGCGGCGTGATAGCCGACGTTCCCGAGTCCCTGGATCACGACTCGCTTGCCTGCCACACCCGGTTCGAGCCCGAGCTTCGCCATGTCGTCCCCGAACGAACAGGCTTCGCGGATGCCGAAGAAGACGCCCAGGCCGGTTGCTCCGGCGCGGCCCTGAATGCCGCCGTGCTCGACCGGCTTGCCGGTGACGCAGGCGGCGACGTTCACCTCGCCGTGTTCGATCTGGGCGTAGGTGTCGGCGATCCAGGCCATCTCCTGTTCACCGGTTCCGTAGTCGGGGGCCGGCACGTCCTTGCCCGGCCCGATGAACGACTTGCGCTGGAGTTCGGCGGTGTAGCGCCGCGTCAGACGTTCCAGTTCTCCCTTGGAGTATTTCCGCCGGTCGACGCGGACGCCGCCCTTGGCGCCGCCGAAGGGGACGTCGACGAGGGCGCACTTGTAGGTCATCAGCGCCGCCAGTGCCATCACCTCGTCCTCGCTGACGCTGAGCGCGTAGCGGATACCGCCCTTGGTCGGCAGCCGGTGATGGCTGTGCTCGGCGCGCCAGGCGTGGATGACCTCGATCGTGCCGTCGTCCCGCCGGAGCGGGAAGCTCGTCCGGTAGACCGAATTCACGCACTTCACCTGCTCCAGCAGGGTCGGATCGTGATCCGTGTACTTCGCCGCCAGGTCGAAGGCGGCGTTCACCTGCTCGAAGAAAGTCAGTCGTGAAGCGGCTTCGCCCACCGCGGGTCTGACTGCCGCCACGGTCACCGTGCGGTCCTTCTCATCGTTTCGTCCTTCATGGTTGTACCCTCCCCGGAGGTGGTCAACCTCGCCCGCGGTCAACCTATGCCCAGCCTGCGGGATCGTCAATCGAACAGGCGTCGGGTCAGGCCGCGGCGTACCGCCATGCCGGCGGGCACGCGGCGCAGGGGCGCGCCGGCCGGACGTGGCAGTAGAATTGCCGGACATGCGCATTCTGCCCGCATTCGTCGGTCTGGCCGCAGCGCTCGTGCCGGCCGCTGCGGCGCAGCACCAGGCGTCGCCGGCTCGGGATGCGGCCGTGACGCCTGCCTTCGCCGCGGAGGACTTCGCCGCGGCGGTCGATCCGCGGACGGACGGCTGGGACAGCGAAGCCCGGAGCGAGCAGGCGGAGGCCCAGCTCAAGCTGGTCGCCGGCTGGCTGGTTCGACTCGCGTCCGGCGGTACGGATGCGGACATCGCGGACGAGCTGGCGGCGGTGGTCGACGGCGACTTCGAAACCCGCGGCCTCGTTCCCGGCGATCTGACCGAGCGCTACGCGGGCGGGACGTTCGCGGTCGCACGGGGCGTCGCCGCGGCCCGCGGGAACGCCGGCTATCGGGGCGTCAGCGGCTTTGTGCGGTCGCTCGGTCCACTGGCGGCACGGCTGGCCGGCAGCGACGAGCTGCGAGGCGAACCGCGCGTGGCCTTCAAGCTGTTTGCCATCGAGAGCGGTGCTGCAGGCTTCACGACCCGCTCCTGGTTCGAGGCTGCGGCGGCGACGACAGCGGGCGTCCGTCAGTTGAACGCGCTGTGGACGACCACCTGGACGCCGGCCTCTGCCGAAGGCGGCCAGCCGCTGCTGCGGTCGGTCGACGTTGCCGATCACGAGGAGACCGCGGCGGTTGGCGGGCCGTTGTTCGTCGACGTCACCGAAGCCGCATTCGGCCGCAATCCGAGCTACCGGGATCAACTGCTGCAGCCGCCCGACGCCTGGCTCAACCGGATCCCGAAGGCGGCCGGCTACAACAAGACCGGCTGGCAGGGCATTGCGGTCGCGGACGTCGACGGCGACGGACTCGACGACATCTTCCTGCCCGAGCAGGGCGGGTTGCCGAATCGCCTCTACGTTCAGAACCGGGACGGCACGTTCGACGACCGCTCGGTCGAGGCGGCGGTCGACTACCTCGAGCGGGCTCTGGCCGGACTGTTCGTCGATCTCGACAACGACGGCGACCCGGACCTCGTTCTGTCGAGCCGCCCCGCGGTCCTCGTGCTGGAGAACGACGGCGCCGGCCGTTTCGCCCGGGTTCGCCACATCGCCGGTCACATCCCGGACAGCACCTCGCTGTCGGCCGCGGACATGGACGGCGACGGCGACCTCGACCTCTACGTCTGTGCCTATCGCCGGGCCTACGACGAGCGCGGCGTGGCGAGTCCGGCGCCCTACCACGACGCGAACAACGGCGGCCGGAACGCGCTGCTGCGCAACGACGGCGGCTTCCAGTTCGTTGACGCGACAGTCGAGACCGGGCTCGACCGGAACAACCGCCGGTTCAGCCTGGCGGCGTCCTGGGAGGACATGGACGGCGACGGCGACCCCGACCTCTACGTTGCGAACGACTACGGCCGCAACAACCTGTACCGCAACGACGGCGGCACGTTCGTCGACGTGGCGGAGGCGGCCGGCGTCGAGGACATCTCGTCCGGCATGTCCGTCAGCTGGGCCGACTACAACCGGGACGGTCGGATGGATGTCTACGTCGGCAACATGTTCTCCGCCGCCGGCAACCGCATCACCTACCAGCGGAAGTTCGAGCGCGACCGCCAGCGCACCGGTCCGCTGGCCTTCGTGCAACGGATGGCGCGCGGCAACTCCCTGTTCGCGGGTGCACCGGACGGGGGCTTCGTCGACCGCAGCGTCGACGCCGGCGTCACGATGGGCAGGTGGGCCTGGTCGTCCGTGTTCGCGGACATCAACAACGACGGCTGGGAGGATCTGGTCATCGCCAACGGCAACCTGACACAGACCCTCCCGGACGACCTGTGAAGCTTCTTCTGGCGGCAGGTCGTGCCGCGCGCGCCCCGGACCCCGGATGACCGGTCGCTCGAGCCGTATCTCGAGTCGCTGCGGGCGCTTCATGAGCGGCTGGACGAGGGGCTCTCGTTCAGCGGCAGCGAACGGAACTGCGTCTACCTGAACCCGGGTGCGGCCGGCGGCGCCTTCGCCAACGCCTCGGCGGTCAGCGGCCTGGACTTCCCGGACGACGGCCGAGGCGCTGCGTTCTTCGATCTGGAGGGTGACGGCGACCTGGACGTCGCGATCAGCAACCGGACGGCGCCGCGTCTGCGGCTGATGCGCAACGAACTGCCGGCCGGGAAGCGGTTCGTCGCCCTGCGCCTCGAAGGCAACGGCGCGGGGACGAACCGGGACGCGGTCGGTGCGCGGGTGGAACTGCCGACCTCCTCCGGCGTCCTCCGGCGGTCGGTGCGCGCCGGCGAGGGTTTCCTCTCGCAGTCGAGCCGCTGGCTCCACTTCGGCCTGGGCGACAGTGCGCTTTCAGGTCCGCCGAGTGTCCATTGGCCTGGCGGCAGCCGCGAGACCTTTGCCGGCGTCGAACCCGGCGGCCGCTACCGTCTTGTTCAGGGCAACGGCCGGGCCGCGGCTCTGCCGGCGCCGGCGCGGCGGGCAGCGCTCGATCCGCGTGACCAGCAGCCCCCGGCGCCGACCACGGGCGCGCGCGTGGTGCTTTCGCCCAGGCCTCCGTCGCCCTCGTTGACGCTTCGTCCCTTCGACGCCTCCGAACCTGTCGCGGTCGAGGTGGGGCGGGGCCGGCCGGTGCTGCTCAACATCTGGGCGAGCTGGTGCGCCCCCTGCCGCTCCGAGCTGCGCGACCTGACGGCCGAGGAGGCCGCGCTGCGGGCGGCGGGGCTCGAGATCGCCGCCCTGTCGACCGACGGCATGGGCGACACACCGGGCACCACCCCGCAGGCGGCAAGGAAGTTCATCGGCGAGATCGGCTTCCCGTTCCTGCACGGGATGGCGACCGAGGAGACGCTGGACAAGGTCGAGATCGTCAAGCGGTCGCTGTTCGACCGCCGCTTTCCGCTGTCGCTGCCGTTCTCCCTGCTGATCGACGGCGAGGGGCGGGTCGCCGCGCTCTACCGTGGAGGAGTGACAGCGGCCGACCTCCTCGCGGACCTCGAGCTCCTGGGCGCGCAGGACGCCGACCTGCGCGCGGCGTCGACGCCGCTTCCCGGTCGCTGGTACACCGAACCCCCGGACGAGGTGTCCCTCGCGAGCTACGCGCGCTGGTACGAGGAGCGGTATCCGGCCGAGTCCGTCGCCCTGCTGCAGCGTTCGGTCGACGTGGAGAGGGCGCGCCTCGACCGCCTCGGCCTTGACGACCGACGCTCGTTCGAGCGGCAGGGTGCGCGGGACCGCCTGCTCGGATCCCTGAAGCGGCTGACCGTGCTGGAGAGCCGGCGCGGCAACAGCGAAGCCGCCGTCCGCCATGCGCGCGCCGCGCTCAACGTCGATCCGGACGATCCGGCGGTGCGGGCCGCCTGGCAGAACGCGCTTCTCGATGCCGGCGAGACCGGTTCGGTCCTGGCACAGACCGAGGCCGCGCTCGCTGCCGACCCGACCAACATCGCCGCCAGAGTGCGCCTGGCCGAGCTGCTCGACACGGAAGGCCGCACCGACGAGGCGGTGAGGGAGCTTGGCCGCGCCGTCGAGCAGCGCCCGCGCGACGCGGAGCTGCGTTACCTGTTCGGCCAGTTGCTCGGCAAGGCGGAGCGGCTTCGCGAAGCGATGGAGCAGTTCGCGGCGGTCGTCACCCTCGATCCGCGTCACGTCGAGGCGCATCGCATCCTGGCCGACGCCGCCGTCCGCAGCGATGAACTCGGCGCCGCCTGGGCCCACTATCGGGCCATCCTGGATGTTCTGCCGCAGGACGCGGAGGCCCTGCTCGGCGCGGCCCGGGCCGCCGCCGCAGCGGGCCGCCTGGATCGGGCGGTCGAGAACTACCGGGCACTGCTCTCCCACGACCCGCGCCACGCGGCCGGTCGCCACGAGCTCGGTCTGGCCCTGATCCGCAATGGTCCGGCCGGTGCCGCGGAGGGCGCGGAACACCTGCGCCGCGCCTACCTCGAAGATCGGCGCCTGCTGGAACGAGGCAACGACATCGCCTGGGCCCTGGCGACCCACCGCGACGCCGCCCGCCGGGACGGCCAGCTCGCCCTTCTGATCGCCCTCGAACTGAACGCAGTCGCCGGCGGCGCCGAGCCCGCCCTGCTGGAGACCCTGGCCGCCGCCCACGCCGAAACCGGCGACTTCGAGGCCGCCGCAAGCACCGTGGAAGAAGCCATCGAGATCGTCGGCAACAGCGAGAGCCGGCAAGCCGCAACGCCGCCCGACCGCCAGCGCCTCCTGGACCTCCTGAACCGGAGACTCGACCAGTACCGGCAGGGAATCCCGGCCCGGTCCGGCCGGTAGCAGGCGCGCCGCCTTCCGCCTTCGGATCCGGTCACTGCGCGCTGCAGCTCCGCTGGGCGGCGGCGTGTTGCGAGCAGGCGGGCAGCACGGCCCGGCTGCTCGCTTTCAGCTCGGTGTTCGCCCTGGACTGCTGTCGGCGGGATAGAGTCGGCTGGTCGTGCGCTGGCTGCACTACTACGTTCGGTTGCTGGCCGCGGCGTCCCTGCTGCTCATCGCGGCGGGCGGGCTGGTGACGAGCACGGATTCGGGGCTGGCCGTTCCCGACTGGCCGAACACGTACGGCTACTTCATGTTCTCCTTCCCGTTCTCGAAGATGGTGGGCGGCATCCTCTACGAGCATGGGCACCGGCTCATTGCCAGCGTGGTCGGCCTGCTGACGATCGGTCTGGCGGTGTGGACCGCCCGCGTCGAGACCCGGGCCTGGGTCCGGCGGCTGGCGTGGACGGCGTTGGCGGCGGTCGTGTTTCAGGGGCTGCTCGGCGGTCTCACCGTGATCTACCTCCTGCCGAGGCCGATCTCGATCAGCCATGCCGGCCTGGCGCAGCTCTTCTTCGCGCTCGTGGTGAGCCTGGGCATCTTCACGTCGCCGGGCTGGCGGTCGGGCTTCGGACGGACGGAGCCGCTTGCCGACCCGATGCTTGCCAGGCTGGCCCTGGCCGTCCCGGTGCTGGTGTACGTCCAGATCCTGCTCGGCGCAACGATGCGCCACAACGACGCCGGGCTCGCGATTCCCGACTTTCCGCTCGCGTTCGGGCGGCTGGTTCCGCCGGAGTGGAGCCTGGGCATCGCCCTGCACTTCGCGCACCGACTGGGCGCCCTGGCCGTGACCGCGGCCGCCGTCGCACTGATCGCGCGGGTGGTTCGCCGCCACGGCGAGCGTCCGGAACTTGTCCGTCCGGCGCTGCTCCTGGGGTGCGTGCTGCTCGTTCAGGTCGGCCTGGGCGCCTGGACCGTGTGGAGCGGCCTGCAGCCGCATGTCAACACAGCCCACGTGGCAACCGGCGGGCTGCTGTGGGTCGTCGCCGTGACGCTGGCCCTGCGCGTCCACCGCGCCTGGTTCCGTGACGACGCGGAAGCGAGCCCGGCAGGCCGCGCATTGCACCGCGCGGACCGGGTCGCCGGGCGGATCCCGGCGTGACCCGGCCGGCCGCGGTTGCGGCCCGCCCCAAACGCGCCGCCCTGATGCTGGCGCTGGTCAAGCCGCGTCTCAACGCCCTGGCGGTCGCCACTGTCGGTATCGGCTACTACCTGGGAGCCGCCGAGTTCGACCTGGGCGTGCTGCTGTCCGTCCTCATCGGCGCTGCCCTGGTGGCGGGCGGCGGTGCGGCGTTCAACCAGGTCTCGGAGCGCGATCTCGATGCTCTGATGGCGCGCACGCGGAGCCGTCCGCTGCCCCTGGGCAGCGTTTCGCCGGCAGCGGCCCGGCTCGTCGCCGCCGTGCTGAGCGTTGCGGGGCTGGTCGTCCTGGTCGTCGGCGCGAACCTGCTTGCTGCCGTCGTCGCGCTTGCGACCCTGGTCAGCTACGCCTGGATCTACACGCCGCTCAAGCGCCGAACGTCCTGGGCTGTCCTTGTCGGCGCGGTGCCGGGCGCGCTGCCGCCGGTGATCGGCTGGGCCGCGGCGGCGGGCGCGTTGACCGTCGAGGCCTGGCTGCTCTTCGGGATCGTCTTCGCCTGGCAGCTCCCGCACTTCCACTCCCTGGCCTGGCTCTACCGCGACGACTACGCCCGGGCCGGGTTCAAGGTGCTGGCGGTTGCCGACGCGGACGGGCGCCGCACCGCGGTCCACTCGTTGGTCTGGGCCGTTCTGCTCGCCGGGCTGAGTCTGCTCGCGGCCGCCGTCGGCCTCACGCCTCCGGTCTTTGCCGCCGCGGCCGCGGGCTTCGGCGCGCTCCTTGCTGTGGCCGCCCTGGGCTTCGTCGTGGACCGCAGCCCCGCCCGCGCCAGGGCCGTCTTCCTGGGTTCCCTCGTTGTGCTGCCTCTGATCTGGATCTCCCTGGTGTCCGGTCACGCGCTTCGGTGACGCGGTGAGACGTGCGGGCCAGCGTCGGCCCGCACTCCCCGGGTCAGCGCCAGGCGAAGACAGGTTGCTCGTAGTGGGCGACGCGGACATCGTTGCCGCGCAGCACGACCTCGAGCATCTGGTACACGATCGCCGCGGTGGGCGCGTGGACGAGGCCGCCGCGGATCGGCATCGACAGCACCGGGTGGTCGCTTTCGGGGATGTCCCGCAGCACCGGTACGTCGGGGCGGTCGAGATCGATCAGGGGGATGCGGTAGGCCTTGTGGACCTCGTCCGGGTTGGGCTCCAGGTCGCGGTATTCGCCGCACCAGAGGACGACCGGAGTGATGACGAAGCCCGAGCGGGTGCCGAAGTCGTCCAGGCGACCGAGGGCGGCCGACGGGGTGAGGTCCAGGCCGACCTCTTCCTGGAGCTCGCGGAGCGCCGCCTGCTCGGGGGTTTCCCCGGCGTCGATCCGGCCGCCCGGGAGAGCCCACTGGCCGCGGTGCCGGCGCAGCCGGAGCGAGCGCCGCGTGAGCAGGAAGCAGCCGCGGCCGCCGCGATCGGGGAGCAACGTCATCGCGACCGCGGCGTGCGCGTTGGCCGGCGCCGCGCCGGTGCGGCCCGAGGCCTCGGCGGCCCGCGTCGCCGCCTCCTCCGGATCGATCGCCCGTTGGTCGAACCGCCCGAGGTTCCGTTCCGCGTGGTCGTGGAGCTCCGGGCCGTGCCGGGCCGGAAAGCTCATCCGGCGGCAGGGGCCTCCAGGCGGACCAGTTCGAGGAACCGTCCCAGGGTGTCCAGCCGTTCACGGACCGTGGCCCCGGCCGGGCTGAGCCGCAAGGTGGTGACGCCGGCCGTCCGGTAGGCGCGGATACGCTCCCGGAGGCGGGCCTCGTTGCCGACCAGGGTGGTCGCGAGCACCATCTCGTCGGGAACCCGCGCCGCTGCCTCGTCGCGCTTGCCGGCGATCCAGAGCGCCTGCACCTCCCGGGCCGCGTCCACGAAGCCGGCGCGGCGGTACGCGTCGTTGTAGAAGTTCGTCTGCGCCGAGCCCATGGCGCCGAGGGTGAAGGCCATCGCCGGCTTGCGGCGGTTCACCATCTGTTCCAGATCGTCGCCGAACTCGACGTCACCGCCGACCTGGACGTCAATGTCGGCGAGAGACCTGCCGGTCCGTTCCGCGCCGGTCCGGAGCGACGGAAAGAAGGCGTCGCTGTGTTCGGGCATGAACGACGTGCCGAGCCAGCCGTCGGCAACCTCGCCGGTGTACTCGAGCGACTTCGGGCCGAGGGTCGCGAGGTAGATCGGCAGGTCGGGCCGGGGTGGCTGCGACATGCGGATCGCTTTGCCCTCGCCGCCCGGCCGGGGCAGGGTGTAATGCCTGCCGCGGTAGGCGACCTTCTCCCCCGACAGGGCGATCTTCAGGATGTCGACGTACTCGCGCAGCCGGCCGAGCGGCATGGCGAAGGGCACGCCGTGCAGGCCTTCGACAACCTGCGGGCCGGAGACGCCGAGTCCGAGGACGAAGCGGTCCTTCGACATCGACGCCAGCGACATCGCGGTCATCGCGGTCATCGACGGCGCCCGAGCCGAGATCTGCATGATGCCGGTGCCGAGGCGGATGCGCTCGGTCCTGCCGGCGAGGAAGGCGAGAGGGGTGACCGCGTCGGTCCCCCAGGCCTCGGCCGACCAGACGTCGTCGATGCCCATGCGGTCCGCCTCGACGACGTACTCCGTCAGGGCGTCCCAGTTCGTGCCGGAGGCGTATGCGCTGCCGATGCCGATTGCTGTCCGCATGGTCCCTTGGGTCCCTCCTTCGGTCGCGGCCCGGTTACTGGACCGTCGTGGCGCGTGTGTAGATGAACTTGCGGATGTCCGGGCGCCGGTCCGGGATCCGGGTATGCATCGTCACCTGGAGTTCGCTGCCGTCCCTGGACAGTTGCCAGGTCTCGGTGATGTCGAACTCGCCGTACGGCAGCCGTGCGGTATAGGAAAGCGACAACCTGGCCTTGCGCCACTTCGCACGCACGGTGCGCATGTCCCCGCGCAGATTCGGGACCTGGTGAGGCTTGCCGTTCGTGGTGACGCGCTGGGAAACCCGGGCCGGCGCCGCCCAATCGTCCCGACGCATCGTGAAGACCATGTCGAGGTCCTCGCCGTCCAGTCCGATCTCGATCTCGACATCGACTGGTGGTTGTTCCTGGTCGGGGCGGCCGCGGCTGATCGAATCGCTGCGGTCGACGTCCAGCTGCCAGATGCCGGCGAATTCCGGGTTTGCGGCTGCCAGCGGCGACGCCCCGAACATGGCGATCGAGAGGACCGCGCTCGGCGCGATAGCCGCGATCGCTGCCGCGTGCCGCGCGCCGGGCGGGCGCCTGACGTTGGATTCGGTGGTTGCTGACCTGGCCATGGATCCTCCTCTCGGCAGACGTCGTCGACAGAGGGGATCTGCCGGCGCCCTGCCCGCCTGCAGTCGTTCGGGAGACTCCCGATCCTACCGTCCCGAGCGCTCCTGCCTGCCCAGCAGCTCCTCGAAGTATCGGATCGTCCGGCCGAGGCCGGTCTTCAGATCCACCCGGGGCTTCCATCCCAGCAGATCCGCCGCACGGGAGATGTCCGGCTGCCGTGTCTTCGGATCGTCGACCGGCAGGGGCAGGAAGTCGATTTCGCTGCGGCTGCCGGTGATGTCCTTGATGATCCGGGCGAACTCGAGCACGGTCATCTCGCTGGGGTTGCCAACGTTGACCGGATCCGTCTCCGAGGAGTCGAGAAGCCGCCAGACGCCTTCGACCAGATCGTCGATGTGGCAGAAGGAACGGGTCTGGCTGCCGTCTCCGTAGACGGTGAGGGCCTTGCCGGAGAGGGCCTGACGGATGAAATTCGGCACGACCCGGCCATCCCGCAGCCGCATCCGCGGTCCGTAGGTGTTGAAGATACGGACGATCCGGGTGTCCAGGCCGTGGATCCGGTGGTAGGCCATGACCATCGCCTCGGCGAACCGCTTCGCCTCGTCGTAGACGCCGCGCGGGCCGACGGGGTTCACGTTGCCCCAGTAGGACTCCGGTTGCGGGTGGACCAGGGGATCGCCGTAGACCTCCGAGGTGGAGGCGAGCAGATAGCGGGCGCCGTGGTGCTTGGCCAGTCCGAGCGAGTTGTGGGTGCCGAGCGAACCCACCTTCAGGGTCTGGATCGGGAGCTCCAGGTAGTCGACCGGGCTGGCCGGGGAGGCGAAGTGGAGGACGTTGTCAACCTGCGGCCCGACGTAGACCGGCGTGCTGACGTCGTGCTCGATCAGGGTGAAGCGCCTGTTGCCGCGAAGATGCTCGATGTTCGCCGGGTTGCCGGTGATGAAGTTGTCGATGCAGGAGACACGGTGGCCTTCGCCGAGCAGCCGTTCGCAGAGGTGGGAGCCGATGAAGCCGGCGCCCCCGGTGACGACGGAATGCGGGCGGCTCATCCCGCCCCCGATCCGGCAGCGGCCGCCGGTTCACCTGTCCCGGCCTCGTGATCCGGTCGTCGGCGCCCCGAACCGGCGGCAGATCGGGTCGAGGCCGTGCGCCGCGGACGGCCGGGCGCCGCGTCGACTCTGCCGAGCGAGGCGTAGCGGAAGCCGGCTGCGGCGGCGCGTTCCGGCTCGTAGAGATTGCGGAGGTCGACGATCGACGGCGTTCGCAGCAGTCCGCGCAGCCGGTCGAACTCGAGCGCCCGGAACTGGTTCCACTCGGTGAGGATGACCAGCAGGTCGGCGCCTTCGGCAGCTTCGTAGGGGTCGCCGCAGTAGACCGCGTCGGGACGGAGGCGCCGAGCGTTTTCCATTGCTGCCGGATCGTATGCCTGCACGGCGGCGCCGCGGGCAAGAAGCCGATCCAGCACGAACAGGGCCGGCGATTCCCGGATGTCGTCGGTGTCGGGCTTGAACGAAAGCCCGAGCAGGGCAACGGTCCGGCCGTCGGGGTCGCCCAGCACCGACTCGATCTTCTCCAGCATCCGTTCCTGGACGTGTCGGTTCGCCTCGAGGGTCGCCTCGACGATCCGTGCCCGGGCGCCCGCGTTCCGGGCCATCGACACCATGGCGCGGGTGTCCTTGGGGAAGCAGGAGCCGCCGAAGCCCGGTCCCGGCCGCAGGAACAACGGTCCGATCCGGCGGTCCAGGCCCATCCCGCGGGCGACCACCTGGACATCGGCGCCGGTCCGTTCGCACAGCTCGGCCACCTCGTTGATGAAGGAGATGCGAGTGGCGAGGAAGCTGTTCGAGGCGTACTTGATCATCTCCGCCGTCTCGACATCGGTGACCACGATCGGCACGCCGCGCGCGCGCAGCGGAGAGTAGATCTCCAGCATGATCTCCGTCGCGCGCTGGTCCCTGCTGCCGATGACCAGCCGGTCCGGGCGCATGAAGTCCTCGATCGCCGAGCCTTCGCGCAGGAACTCGGGGTTGCTGACGACGGAGAAGCTGCGGCCGGCGCCGGCGCCCACGATCTCCTCGATCATCCGGCCGGTGCCGACCGGCACCGTGCTCTTCGTCACGATCGCCTTGTAGCCGCCGAGCCGGTCGGAGATGGCATGCGCCACATCGCGGACATAGCGCAGGTCGGAGGATCCGTCCTCGCGGGGCGGTGTGCCGACCGCGATGAAAACGGCGATCGCGGACTCGAGCGCCGGTCCGAGGTCGGTCGTGAAGCTCAGCCGGCCGGCCTCCTCGTTCTTCGCCGCCAGGGTCCTGAGTCCGGGCTCGTAGATCGGGAGATCTCCAGCCTTGAGCTGCGCGATCTTGGATTCGTCCTGGTCGACACAGACGACATCCATGCCGAAATCGGCAAGACAGGCCCCGGTGACCAGGCCGACGTAGCCGGACCCGACGACGCAGATTCTCATGTCAGCCTCGGTTGCTCGTGGCGGTCATCTTGTCCGGGCCGCAGGTCCGGGCCCGGAAGCGTCACGTTCCGTCGCCCGCATCGCCCCGGAGCAGTCCGGCTGTTATATAACAGCGATCGGAGCGCGTCGCTTCCCCGGTCCGGGGCAGCGGCTCGAAGCGGGACACGGGCGGGACACGGTGGGGCGAACGGGATGAAGAGCGGAAGACGACTGAGCAACGCGATCGCCGGCCGCAAGTCGGTGGTGACCGCGCCGCGGAGCTTCAGCAAGGTGCAGCGCAACGAAGCGTGTCCCTGCGGCAGCGGTCGGAAGTACAAGGACTGCCACTTCGACCAGGGCGAAGCCTGGCTGCGGCGGCTGGAGCGCCAGCGCTTCAAGGAACAGCTCAGGGCCGACGGTGCGCCCTGGTATGTGCGCTGGCTGAGCTGACCGCTGTTCGCAGCAGAGGATCTCAGACCGGCGTCGGTTCGGCGCCGGCGTCGACCGCGGCGTCGTGTTCCTGCTTCGCCTTGAGAAGCTGCGGCATGATCAGATCGATGTCGCGGTTGTCCCACATGCCGTCCTTGCTGAACTTCCGGATCACCTTGGGCTGCTGCATGATCCCGACCCAGCCCCGCATCACGTCGATGATCTGGGCGGTCATGTCCCGGCCGGCGTCCGAGGCCAGCCAGGCGCAGACCGGCGCGATCTGATTCGGGCTCTGCTCCGGCGCGTCCTCGTCGACCTCCATGCCGCGCGAAGCGCGAAGATCCGCCGTCATCCGGGTGGTGGCGCCCGGCGAGATCGTGTTCACCGTGCAGCCGTACTTGGCAAGCTCCAGGGCCAGCACGCGGGAGAGGCCGGCGATGCCGGCCTTGGCCGCCGCGTAGTTCGACTGGCCGAAGTTGCCGTATAGGCCCGACACCGAGGAGAAGTTGATGATCCGGCAATTCGGACGGTTCGTCTCCCGGATGTAGCAGGCGAACGGCCGGCTGCAGCAGTAGTGCCCCTTCAGATGAACGTCGAGCACCGCGTCCCAGTCGGCCTCTTCGAGGTTGAAGATGGTCCGATCGCGCAGGATGCCGGCGTTGTTGACCAGGATGTCCAGACCTCCAAACTCGTCGAGCGCGGTCTGGAAGATGTTCCGGCCGCCCTCGACCGTGGCCACCGAGTCGTGGTTCGGCGCTGCCGATCCGCCGGCGGCGCGGATCTCCTCGACAACGTCGTCGGCGATCCTCGATCCTCCCGTGCCGTCGGTCGCGCCGCCAAGGTCGTTGACCACCACGTTGGCGCCTTCTTCCGCGAACCTGAGCGCGATGCCCTTGCCGATGCCTCGGCCGGCGCCGGTGACGATTGCCGTCCTGCCCTCGAGAATGCCCATCTCCTGCTGTCTCCGTCGGTTGGTCACTGGTCCTGCCTGGCAGCCCGTGGCGAAATGCGTGTCGCGCCGAGAGCGGTCAGGCACCCGTCCGGCACGGCGTACAGGTGAGCACGTTGGGGGTATGTGAGCGAAGAGCAACGCCGCCGGACGGATACACGGCTCTGACGAACGCAGCGCGAGTCTGCCACGGGCCGCCAGGTTCGGGTCGGTAGTCTACGCGACGACCGCGACGCCATGGCTCACCGCCTCCTGCCCGTCCGTGTTGAGCACCCGGAAGGCGACTAGGTGTCCGCCGCCTTCCGCCGGGCCGGCGGGCGCGTGTTCCACGGTGATCGTGCTGCCGGGAATGACCATCGCGCTGAACCGGCCGTGGAGCCGCACGAGCCGGAGCGGATCACCGCCGCCGCAGGCGCGCAGCACTTCGCGCCCGGCAAGAGCCCAGGTCGCCGTGCCGTGAAGGATGATGTCCGGCAGACCGGCGGCCAACGCGGTCGCGCGCTCCGTGTGGATCGGATTCCAGATCCGCGCGCATTCCGTGTATACGTGGGGCATCTCCCGCGGTACGAAGACGGCGCTCCGCGTCCGGGTGGCTTCGTCAAGCCTCGGTCTTGGCGGTTCGGGAGCAGGCTCGGTCTCTGCGTCGGGGCCCGCCGTATCAACGCCACGGAAGATTGAACGCGACCAGGACGTCGTGACGGGCCGACCCTGCTCGTCCACGGTGTCGAGGCGGGTGGTCAGCAGCACGCCGGCGCGCGTGCCCCGGATGCCGATGTAGCGGCCGCGGGTCGTCAGCGAATCGCCGGGCCGGACCGGACGGTGGAAGTGTGAGTCCTGGCTGGCGTGGACGCCGCGTCTCCGCTCCTGGGGCGTGCCGCCGAGGAGCTCCGACCCGCGGCCGTCGCTGACAACGGGCCACTCGAGAGACACGCAGTACGAAGGCGGCGCCGCGATGCCGCCGCCGCGAGCGTCGTCGAACACGGACTCGCCGGTGTCGCCGATGCCGGCGGCGTAGGCCAGCACGTCTCGCACGGTGATTTCGCGCGTCGCGGGCTCGAGTTCGCTGCCGGCCGCGGCGGTGGAGAGAGGCATGGGGTCGGGCGTTCCGCGTCGGCTCAATCCGCGGCGTCCGTGAGACGGCGTTCGAGATCCTGGAGCCGTTGCCTCAGTTCGTCGAGTTCGGCGCGGGCGGCGCCGCTGCCGCCTGCTTCCTGCGGCCGGGCGGCTGCCTTGCGGGGAGCCGGAGGCTGCGCAGCCCCGGCGCCGTCGGCGGTCTTGCTGGTGCTGCCGAATGCCCGCCCGCGCTGCCGGGTCATCTGCGTGTGCATCGCCTCGGCGATGGCGCGGGGATCCCACAGGCGCATCCAGGACGGGTCCGGTGCGAACGGGTTGCCGCGCATCGTCTCGCGCACCCGTGCGTAAACCTCGCCGGCGCTCTTCAGGTACCACTGCAGGAAATCCCGCCCGGCCTGGTCGCGGGCCCGCACCAGGTCGCGGAGGAACTCGAGCGGCGGCCCGTGCTCCGGGTGCTTTGCGTCTTCCACGATGATCTGCGCCAGCACGTGGCGGGTGACGTCTTCTCCCGACTTCGAGTCGATGACCTGGACGTCCCGGCCGGCGCGGACCAGCTCCGCGACGCCGTCGAGGTTCACGTGGCGGCTGTTGTGGGTGTCGTACAGCCGGCGGTTCTCGTACTTCCTGATGACGATCGGGTCGGTCATGCGCAAGGGGGTTGACACAGTGCAGCATAGCGTGCAGGATTCTTGCTGCGTTGCACAAGAAAGGCCTTCGTCGATCGAACCGGGGCCGCCGTCGCAACCGTCCAACCAGGCTTCCGAGCCGAAACCGCGTGGGCCATCCGGACTGCGGAGCCTACCATTCAGGAGACCTCAGATGACGACCAGCACGACCACGACCACGGCGCCGAAGAGCCCGGCCCGGGCCTGGAGCGGCCCGCTCATCGACGCCAACCGGCGGGCGCTCGACCTTCAGAAGCGCGTCTTCGACACGAGCTTCGACATGGTCGCGTCGCTGCAGGAGCGCCGCGAAGACGCGATCACCCGGTGGACCGAGAACTCGGAGCGGCTGCCGGTCGAGGCCAAGGGCCTGGTGCAGGAGTGGATCCGTCTGTTCCAGGATCGCCGCGGCGCGTACCGCTCGGCGGTCGAGGCGAGCTTCGGCCTGGCGAACAGCTACCTCGACTCGCTCTCCGCGCAGGCGGAGGAGTCGTAGACCGCCGCAGATCGGCCGCTGATCAGGCCGGGGGCGGCCGGCCGCCGTCCGTGGCCCGCCGCCGACAGCCCGGTTTCCGGGATTCACCCGGGAATCGGGCGCGTTTGGTTCAGACCGGCTTCGGTCGCGTTTCGGACCACTCGTCGAATCGAAGCGTGACGGCGGCCATGGCGCGCGGCCGGGTTCGGGCGACGGGTGCACGTTGCGCCGCGTGCAGTCGTCCGTGGAACGCCCCGTCCGGTTCTTCGGCCGTTCGGCTGAAGCCGCCCGGTATGCTCACCTGCAGTGCCCTGCCGGACGGCCGCCTGGCTGTGCTCGGCGCCTGGTGTAACCTGTTCCACCGACCGCAACGACTGCCAGGACTGCCGCCATGGCCGATGACCGTCATCCCTCGAGCCCGTCTCTCGACCCCTTCGACGCCTGGCGCGAGTGGGTGACCCGCTCCGAGCACCAGTTGAACAAGGCGTTCAACGACATGATGGGGACCGAGCAGTTCGCGCGCGCTTCCGGCGGCTGGATCGAGGCGATGACCATGTTCCAGCAGACGATGAACGAAGGCGCCCAGCGCTACATGCAGGCCGTGAATCTCCCGACGCGAACGGATCTCGGCGAGCTGGCGGAGCGCCTGACCGCGATCGAGGAACGGCTGCTGCGGATCGAGGGCCTGCTCGCCGAAGCGATCGGCCGCAAGGGCGCGGCGACGCCGGCGTCCAGGCCGGCGCGCACCCGCCGCCCGCCTTCCCGGCAGAAGTCCGAGGCGCCGCCGGCGCCGGAGGCCGGCGGGAAGCCGGTTGACGAGGTTCCGGCGGCCGAGGAAGGGGCGGACCCGGCGTGACGACCCGAGCGGCCGCTCGGCCGGAGCGCGGCACGGCGCCGGTCGTGGGCGCAGCCGTCGACGTGGCGGGCAGTGTGCGGCGCGAGGTGGAGCGCGCTCTCCGCCGCCCGCTCAAGAGCTTCAAGTACCTTTCGACCGGGGATCCGGGCGTCGGTCTGACGCCGAAGGAGACCGTGCACAGCCGCGGCACGCTCCGGCTCCATCACTACCGTGCCCGGGTCGACGAGGTGTACCGGACGCCGATCCTGCTGGTCATGTCCCTGATCAGCAAGCCGTACATCCTTGACCTCGCGCCGGGCCACAGCCTGATCGAGTTTCTGCTCGACCGCGGCTTTGACGTCTATCTGATCGACTGGGGCACGCCCCGGCCCGAAGACAGGCGGTTGCGCCTCGAGGACTACGTTCTCGACTTCCTTCCCGAGTGCGTCGAGGTCGTTCACGAGCGGAGCGGCGAGCCCGACGTGTCGATGGTCGGCTACTGCATGGGCGGCCTGCTGGCCGCGCTGCATGCGGCGCTTCATCCGGACGTGTCGGCCGGCGGGAGGCTGCGCAACCTGGCCTGCTTCACGACGCCGGTCAACTACGACGGGATGGGCCTGTTCAGGACCTGGACCGATCCGGCCCACTTCGACGTCGACCGGATCGTCGACCGGCTGGGAAACGTCCCGCCGCAACTGCTCTACGCCTCGTTCAACGCGCTGCGGCCGGTCTCCCGGGTCGCGGACCGGATGCGGCTCTGGGACAACCTGTGGAACGACGAGTTCGTCACCTCGTACCGTCGGCTCCAGCGTTGGGCAGAAGACCAGATTCCGTTCCCCGGCGAGTGCTTCCGTCAGACGACCAAGGAGCTTCAGCAGCAGAATCTGCTGATGAAGGGCGAGTTCCGGCTGGACGGCCGGCTCGTCGACCTGTCGAACATCCGGGCGCCCTTCATCCACGTCGTGGCGGAGCACGACCACATCGTGCCTTACGCGGCGGCCCGCGATCTGGTCGGCATGGTCGGCTCCGAGGATCGTCAGGAGGTCGTGCTGAAGGGCGGCCACGTCAGCCTGGTCGCCGGCCGAAACGCCGTCCGCCGGCTGTGGCCGCGGCTCGAGGAGTGGCTGGCCGAGCGCTCCGTCTGACCGCTCCGGGTACGACTCGGTCCTGCGGGCCGCGGACTGCCCGGGCGAGGCCGGAACGGCCCGGCGTCAGCCGAGCAGGCGCAACAGCAGCATCAGCGCCGCCACGCCGACACCGACCAGTGAGACGGTCCAGCGCATGGCGCGGACTTCACCTCGCAGTTCGCCCATGTCGGTGCGCAGATCGCTCATGTCGGCGCGCAGTTTTTCCTGGCCGCCGCGCAGTTCACCGACGGTGCCGCGCAGTTCGCTGACGGCTCCGCGCAGTTCGCCGACATCCCCGCGCAGTTCACCGATGTCACCGCGGGTCTCGCCGCGATGCTCGGCAATGTCCGCACGGATGTCGGCGCGCAGGAGGTCCAGGTCGGAGCGGGTCACCGCCTCCGACGCGCCGGGTGGTATGGGCTCCGCAACCGCCATGGCGTGGAGCATAGCGCAGGAAGGCCTGATCTGCGGGTTAGCATCCGGACTTCCAGCCGGTGCTGTCGTTGACCGAACGCCGGGTGCCGAACGTCTGAGGAGAAGGAGACCATGCAGGACAACGTCGGACTCATCCTGACCAAGCGCGCCTCCCTGTCGCCGGACCTGGAGGGCTTCGTCGACATCGAAACGGAGCGCCGGTTCACGTTTGCCGAGTGGAACCTGCGCTCGAACCGGACCGCCCATGCGCTCCGCGGCCTGGGCGTCGGCAAGGGCGACCGGGTCGCGCTGCTCCTGATGAACAGCGTCGAGTACATGGAGTCCTTCTTCGCGATCGCCAAGATCGGCGCCGTCTGCGTGCCGCTCAACTGGCGGCTGACGCCCGAGGAGCTTGCCTTCATCATCCGCGATGCCGGCGCCGGCGCCCTGATCTTCGGCGACGAGTTCCGGGCCCAGGTGCTGGATCTGATGGCGCGCGGCGGCGGCGAGAACGGCACGGGTGTCACCAGGTGGGTGCACGTCGGTCCGGACGAACAGCGTCCGGAGGGCTGCCTTTCGTACCTCGACGCGACGGCCGCGGCGAGCGAGGCGGAGCCCGGGATCGCAGCGGCGGACAGCGATCTGCTCTACATCATGTACACCTCGGGCACGACCGGGCTGCCCAAGGGCGCGGTCCACACCCACGAGTCGGCGCTGTGGGCCTGCCTGACGATCATGACGACCGCCGACACCCGGTACGGCGACCGCTACCTCGTCTCCCTGCCGCTCTTCCACGTCGGCGCACTGACCCCGGCGACCGGCAACGTCCACCGCGGCAGCACCAGCATCGTCATGCGCTCGTTCGATCCCGTACGCACCTGGCAACTGATCGACGAAGAGAACATCGACGTCATGCTGAAGGTGCCGGCGATGCTCAACTTCATGCTCCAGGCTCACGATCCGGAGCGTTGCCGGCACGAACGGCTGCGCTGGTGCATGAGCGGCGCGGCGCCGGTGCCGGTCAACCTGATCGAGGCCTACGAGAAGCTCGGCATCGAGATCCACCAGGTCTACGGCCTGACCGAGACCTGCGGGCCGGCCTGCCTGATCTCGCCCGAGGACGCGATCCGCAAGGCGGGCTCCACCGGCAAGGCGTTCTTCCACACCTCCGTTCGCGTCGTCGACAACGAGGGCAACGACTGCGCCCCCGGCGACGCCGGTGAGGTGCTGGTCGCCGGCCGCCACCTGATGAAGGAGTACTGGAACCGTCCCGAGGCCACAGCCGAGGCGATCGTCGACGGCTGGCTCCGCACCGGCGACGGCGCAGTGATGGACGAGGACGGCTTCGTCTACATTCAGGACCGGCTGAAGGACATGATCATCTCCGGCGGTGAGAACGTCTATCCGGCCGAGCTTGAAGAGGTCATCGGCCGCCACCCCAAGATCCTCGAAGTCGGAGTCATCGGTCGCGAGAACGAAACGTGGGGCGAGTCCCCGGTCGCCATCGTCGTTCGCTCCGACGACAGCCTCGAGGGCGAGGAGATCCTCGAGTTCTGCCAGGACAAGCTGGCCCGCTTCAAGCAACCCGTGGCTGTCCACTTCATTGACCAGTTGCCCCGCAACCCGTCGGGCAAGATCCTGAAGCGCCTGCTGCGGGAGCAGTTCAACTGAGGACCCTGCGCCGCAGAACGCAACACAGTTCTTGGGCGCTGGCTGGCACCTCGCGACGGGGACCGTGAGGCTGGCGCGGCGACGCCTCGGGTGCGCATGCGCATGTGCAGCGCCACTTCCGATGATCATGATAGTTTGCGCTACATGTTCAGGCGTGCGCTGGAATTGCCGCCCTCTGGACGCGAGACGTTCTTCCTCTGGGGGCCTCGGCAGACAGGCAAGAGCACCTTGCTGCACTCGGCCTATCCCGATGGCCGCTGGATCGACCTGCTGAAGGCGGACGAGTACCGCCGCTACGCGAGTCGACCCGAACTGCTGCGGCAGGAGATCGAGGCGGTGGGCGCGGACCCGTCCCGGCAGGTCGTGATCGACGAGATCCAGAAGGCGCCGGCGCTGCTGGACGAAGTCCACTGGCTGATCGAGAACCGCGGCCTGCGCTTTGCTCTCTGCGGATCGAGCGCCCGCAAGATGCGGCGCGGTGCGGCCAATCTGCTGGGCGGCAGGGCCCTGAGGTACGAGCTGCGG
Organism: Thermoanaerobaculia bacterium; assembly: GCA_965116145.1. Classification (GTDB taxonomy): domain Bacteria; phylum Acidobacteriota; class Thermoanaerobaculia; order Multivoradales; family Multivoraceae; genus Multivorans. The sequence continues at coordinate 1,771,249 of OZ220482.1, read as the reverse complement.
GGGCTCGTCGCGTACGAGCTGGGAGCAGACCTCGACCTCGACCGGCTGTTGAACCACGGTTTCCTGCCGCCCGTGTATCGGAGTCGGCGGCCGCTGCGGTTGCTCGACGCCTATGTCGGCGACTACCTGCGGGAAGAGGTCGCGGCAGAAGGCGCCGTGCGGTCTCTTCCCGTCTTCGCTGAGTTCCTGGACGCTGCCGCGCTGAGCGACGGGGGCATCGTCAACTTCTCGAACATCGCGCGCGACTGCGGCATCTCGGGTCACACGGTGCGGGCCTGGTTCGGCATTCTCGAGGACACGCTGCTCGGAAGCTGGCTCCCGGCCTACCGCAAGCGGCCGAAGCGCAGGGTGATCCAGGCGCCGAAGTTCTACTTCGCGGATGTCGGGATCGTGAATCGGCTCGCGCGTCGACAACGGCTGGAACGAGGGTCCGAGGCCTACGGCCACGCCTTCGAGAACTGGATCCACCACGAGCTTGCCGCCTTTGTCAGTTACCGGGAGCGTGACGAGGCCCTGTCCTTCTGGCGTCTGGCCGGCGGCACCGAGGTCGACTTCGTGCTCGGGGACATGGAGCTCGCCGTGGAGGCGAAGGCAGTCCGCCAGATCGGACGTCAGCACCTGAAGGGGCTCCGCAGTCTGGTGCAGGATCACCCGAAGACCGGCCGCCGGATCGTCGTCAGCCTCGAGCCCCGGTCCCGCATCACGGACGACGGCATCGAGATCCTGCCGGCCGAGACGTTCGTCCGACGCCTGTGGGACGGAGAGCTCTGCTGAGAGTCAGCCGCGCACCTGCCGCCAGCCGGTGCGGAAGTCCAGACGGCGAAGCAGTTCGAACGTGTCGATGCAGGTGACGCCCAGGTCGCCGCAGACATCGGGCAGGTGGCGGTTGGCACGTTCCCGCCTCGGCTTGCTTCGCTCCATTGTCACCACGGCGATCAAGCGGGGCGCGACGAACGCGTAGGCAACAAGCAGCGGGTCGGCCCGGAGTGTTTCGAGTTCGTCCTCCGTGAGGTCAGGAGCGTAGCCATTCGTCGTCACATGGCGCACAGCTTCCACGTCCGGTTCCGAGGTCTCCAGGAGCAGCGCCCTGTTCGCCTTGATCCACTTGGCCAAGGCGTCGTCCTTGCCCTGCGCAACTTCGTCGTACACCTCCCGCGGCACCTTGATGCGTCCTTGCTCGGCGAGATGGAGCAGCCATTCCCAGAACTCCGGAACGCGGTCAAGGGGTTGGTAGTCACGCTCTGCGTCGATCAGGACGTTCGCGTCCAGCAGGTAGCGCAAGCAGGCCTTTCTCGCTAGCTGTCCAGCATCTGTCGGACCTGCGTGGACTTCACGCCGAGCGCGACCGCGGCGCGGGTCGTCGGCAGCGCACCTTCTCCGTGTGCGCGCCGCACCAGGTCGAGCAGCGCCTCGCCGGCGCGGTGCCGTTTTACTCTGTAAGGCGAAATCGGTACGCGCTCGGCCTTCACTTCGCTCCTGTCCGTCCGGCTGCTCAGCCACTGCTGGCGAAAATGGCTGAGCAGTCTTCGCAACTGTGCGCCGTCGATGCGGTTGACCTGACGCAGCCGGTAGGCCACGACCGGGCGGCTGACGTTGTTCGTGTTGGCGGCTGCGTCGATGGCGGCGACCAGTTCCGGGAAGCCGAGCCGCGGCGGCGCCAGATCCTCGATGGCGTCAAGCGGAAGCAGGTACTCGGCGGCGGCGCCATTGCAGAAGCGTTCCACCTCGTTGTCTGCGCCAAGCGCACTGATGCCGCTGTTGCCGAGCAGGAGATGAACCAGTTCGTGGACGAGCGTGAACGACCATGCGGCTCTTGCGTCGTTGGGATTGACCACGATGAACGGCGCCACCCGGTCCGCCAGCGCGAAGCCCCGGAACTGCTCCGTGGTGACCGCCGTGTGATGGCTTCCGAGGTCGCCCTTGAGCAGTACGAACACGCGCTGTTCGTGTACTGCGGACCGCAATTTCCGAAAGGCCCTTTCCGGGTTGGGCGCGCTGCGCGGATGGGCAGCCCCGATCAGCTGTTCGAGATGATCGATGGCAACGGCGCGGCCGTCTTCCAAGGTCAGCGAGCCGACCAGGTCGACCTCGTCCGCCTCCTCCTCCAGCAGCACCTCGCGCACCGTACTTTGACTGGCAAGGATCTGGCGGACCAGCGTCTGAACCGCAGCATCGTCGGCGGGCGCCGGCGCTCCGTCCAGGGTGCGGAAGTCCGTGCTCCGGTCGCCGGGCGGCGGCGGTTCGGCCAGGTAGAGCGCGACCAGCGGTCTTCGATACTGCCTTGCCATCCTCGCCAGCACCGACCGGGACGGAAGAACGGCGCCGGACTCGAGCTGCTCCAGCCGTTCGATGGCGCTCCTGCTGCTCGCGTCCCTGAACTGGAGCCTGGCCGCGGCCTCTTCCTTCGTCAGCCCGGCCGAGTCCCGTGCCCAGCAGAGGACATCCGGGTTCACGGCCGGCACTACAGTCTCTCCAGGAACCAGTACTCGCCGTCGATGGCGCCGGCCTGCTCGCCGACCGCGGCGGCCTCGGGTGTCGCCATGTATGCCTCGGCCCGCGCGCGGTCTTCGACGCCGAGGAGGAAGAACACCTCGTCATCCCGGTCGGCGGAACGCCATACGCGCCGCACCGAGAGGCCGGCGGCCAGTCCCGCCGCCTCCTGCTCGTCGAAGACCCGCTTCCAGCGGGCCATGTCCTTGACCCGGTTTCGAACCAGCAGGACCATTGGCGGCACTCTCGCGACGTTGCGTGAACTCGGGGTCGGCGCTGTCCACGCCGGCCCGTTCCGCCCGAGCCTATCCGGGGTCCGGCTCCGCGGGTCGTAGCCCCGTCACTGCCGCTCGACCCACACCGGTTCCGCGTCCCGGGAGCGAACGCTCCCTTGGCGGCCTTGCGGTGGCAGGCGTGAACGGTTGCCGCCGCGGTGATCGACAAACAAGAACGTGGTGACGCCCGCCGCCCCGAGCTTGACTCGAGCCCCGGTCGCGCATCACGGTGACGGCATCGAGATCCTGCCGGCCGAGACGTTCGTCCGACGCCTGTGGGACGGAGAGCTCTGCTGAGAGTCAGCCGCGCACCAGCCGCCAGCCGGTGCGGGAAGTCCAGCATCGTTGCCTGCGAACGGACGTGTCGTTCAAAGTTCCAGGGCGTTGATCTTCGTTCCGTGCGGTGGGACGCGGTACGCGAAGGGAGGCTGGGTCGACCTGGCGAGTTGCTGAATGCGAGTCCAGTTCCGAACGACCTGCTCGATGAGCTGCCATCGCTTCAGATTCTTGCCTCCGAGGAAGAAGGCGCCGATGTTGTGCGTCCTGAGCGCCGCTCTTTCTGCCGGCTTCCAGCGAATCCGTTCGTCCCGCGTCAGGAGGAACCAGCCCTTCGCGCCGATGTGCTTCAGCCAGACTTCATCGGCTTCGCCCTCGTCGAAGCAGTCCTTCAGGTGGACGACATCCTCGCCGAACCCCTGCATCCCACGCGCGATCTGCTCTCCGAGGTTGGCGTCGATGAAGAACGTCATGCGACGAGGCTGCGCTCGAACTCGATGGCAGCCTCGGCGTCTTCGGGAGCCAGCCCCCACCATCTGCAAACCGCTTCGATGCTCTTGCCTTCTGCCTCGTAGAGGTCGAGGACGTTGGCGGTGGCGACTCCGTGGCGCTCAATGGTCGGCTGGCCGAAGGCAACTGCCGGATCCACGACGATACGCCCTGTCGGTCCGCGCGGGTACCAGCGGGTGGCGAGTTCGCTGGCATCGTCGAATTCGATCCGCTTGGCCAGCTCAAGGATGACCGGAGCGATGACCCACTGCCCGCCGGACTGAAGCTGCAGAAGCGCCTTCCCGCCCTTTTCGCGGATCTGAAGGTGGATTCTCTTGCCTTCGGTGAAGAAGACCTGCCGGGCGAAGTGGGTGATGTCGAGAAGCTCCGCTGCTTCGGCCAGCGCTCGGCGGAGCTGCTGCAAGGAGACGCCTTCATCGAGGAACTCCTTGACGAACAGGAGATCCACGAGTTCGAGGAAGGACGCGTAGTTCGCGGGCTGCTTCGGGTCGGAGCGACGAACGAGCGGCTCCTGTCGGCGTGCACCGCCTGCATGCCGGAAGATGTAGCCGCGGAGCCAGCGGCGCACCCGATCGGGCTTCAGGCCGGCAAGTCGGCCGGCTTCCGAGGCGTTGTAGGTCGGTCGATCAAGGATGAGCCGACCGTTTGTGCCGGCCGTCGGTCGGTGGTTCATGGCAGCCTCCTCGCCTTGCTGTCCGGATCACAGGGCCGGGCAAGACTACAGGCGCGCGTCCGGCGATCCGATGGGATGCCCGTGGCGGCTGACCCTGCTGCGGAATGGACGCCGTCGGTCTCAGCGGCTCTCGGGCACCGAGCCTCTCCGAAGCCTACTCTGCCCGCTCGACCCACCAGTTGCGCGTGCCGGGAACGAACGCCGTGACGCCTGACGGCCCGAGCTCGACGCCGCGCATCCGCTTGCTGAAGCCCCAGGTGGTGCTGTAGTTCCACAGGAACAGGGCGGGCTGGTCGGCCTGAATGCGGGCCTGCAGCTCGCGCAGCAGCTCGGCGCGGCGCTGGGGATCGAGTTCGAGGCGCGACCGGTCGAACAGCTCGTCGACCCTGGGATTGCTGTAGCTGTCGTAGTTGCGGCCGTTGTCGATCGCTTCGCTGTGGAAGAAGTTGCGCCAGACATCTGGGTCGGCGAAGACCTGGAAGGTGTCGACGTGGGCGATCATCTCGTGCTGGATCAGGAGCGGCGAGCGGCTTGCGTTCTCCTGGATCTCGGTGTCGAAGGAGACGCCGATCCGGCGCAGGTCGTCGCGGTAGATGTCGACCATGCGGCGGGCGTCGACGAAGGACTGCGGCAGATTCATCATGAAGTGGAAGCGAACCTTCCGACCGTCGATCTCCTTGTAGCGCCAGCCGTCGTCCGGGCTGGTCCGCCAACCGGCCTCGTCCAGCAGCACTGCCGCCTTGTCGAGGTCGTACTCGAGCGGTTCGATCTGCGGGTTGTGGCTCCAGTGGCTCGGCGGGAACATGCCGTTCGAGGGGGTGTAGACGTTCCAGCTCACCTGCCGCAGGACCCGCTCGGCGTCGTAGGCGTGGGCCATCGCCCGCCGCACCCGGACATCTCCGAAGAACGGGTTGTTGCCGCCCTGCTGCCAGCCGATGTAGGCCTGCATCCACCGAGGTCCCCAGGCCTTGACGCCGACGGCGCGGAACTCGTCGTCGTTCGTCTGGCTGCCGTGCTGCTGGACGGTCAGCCAGATGTCGTCGAGCTGCCCCTTGCGGAACTGGAGCAGGGCGGCGTTTCGGTCGCTGTGCGTGGTGATCGCCTGGCGCCGGGTCGGCGGCTGCTCGAACGGGTAGTCCTCCCAGCGTTCGACGACCACCCGGTCGGCGTGGACCCACTCGACGAACCGGTACGGCCCGTTGCCGATGCCGAGCTCCCGCAGGTAGCGGTTGTAGTAGGCGCTGGTGCGCAGGGTCGGGTCTGCCGCCCGCTCTTCGGGGTGGTTCAGGATGTGCGCCGGAACGATGGGGAAGTAGAGGTTGTCGATCCGTAACGCCGACACCTGCCGATGGACGACGTCGAAGGTGATGTCGTCGATGACGCGGACTTCCTCGATCTCGGCGGCCTTGTACTTGTAGTCGACCGCCGGCACGTTGTCGTCCGCGATCGCTTCCCAGGAAAAGCGGACGTCCTCGGACGTGAGCGGCGCTCCGTCGTGCCAGCGCAGCCCCGCGTGGAGCCGGATGCGGTGGACGCGGCCGTCCTCGAGTTCCTCGACCTCATCCACCATCGCCGGATTCCACTCCGCGGTCAGTTCCGAGTTCCGGTGGGCGATCGGGTCGAACAGCAGGCGGTAGAGGAACCCGTCCGTCCAGGCGCGGATGAAGAGCGGATTCAGCGAGGTCGGCTGGTCGAGCGAGTAGCGATTGATCGTGGCGTCCGTGTCGGCCCGTTCGGGATCGAACGGAGCGAACAGCGCTTCAGGGTTCGAGATCGGATCCGTACCCGGGTCGTAGTCGAACATCGCGCTGCGCGCCGGGCTGGGGGGATGGCCCAGGCAGCCCGTCAGCAGCAGGGCGGCGAGGGCGAGGGCGGCAACCGCGGCGGTGCCGAACCGAAGGATCACCGGCACACGGCGGCCCCGGCGCCGTCGAGGTGGACGGGTCGGCCGCAGAACTCCTGTTGGCACATTGCGTTCAGGGTATCGGGATCGTCGACGTTGGCCCAGGTCCTGCGGCCGTCCGGCAGTCGGCAGGCCAGGTGGGCGACGGACGGTTCGGCGGTCGGGGCCGCCCGCTTGCCGTAGACGTCACGGAACGAAGCGGACGACCTGCCGTCGCCGGCGGCGCCGCCGCCGAACATCACCGCGCAGGATTCGATCTCGGCCGGTCCGGCGGCGTCGAAGGCGGCGGCGCGTTTCGGCAGTGCCTGGACTTCCAGGGTCAGGTCCTCGTGGCTGTAGGCCCGGTCGGGTTCTGCGGAACCGTAGACGCCGAGGGAGTGCTTGGTCAGCATGCCGCCGTTGGCGGTCACCAGGGCGCGGCCGCCGTCGCTGCCCCGAAGCAGCTCGACCGTTCGGGCGATCGAGTGCATCACGTAGCTGTTCAGCGGCCCGCCGCCGAATGTCAGGCCGCCGGTCACCGTCAGCGGACGGTCTGCCAGGTCCAGGTCGAGTTCCCTTGCCGCAACCTGCACCGCACTGGGGAAGCAGCTGTAGACATCGATGAAGTCGAGGTCCGCCGCCTCGATGTCGGCGAGTTCCAGCGCTCGGCGCCCGGCCAGTCGGATCGCCGGCGAGGAGTGCAGGTTGTCGCGCTCGGACACGAAGTAGTGGTCGACCGCGTCGGCGCCGCTCAGCGGGAAGACCATCTTCTCCCCTGGCACACCGAGCGCCCGTGCTCGCTCCAGCGAACAGACAACCAGCGCCGCCGCCATGTCGACCCGCATGTTCGCGTTCATCAGCTTCGTGTAGGGGAACGTGACGGCGCGGTTGCCCGGAGACACCGTGCCGATCTCGGCGGCGGTGAACGGCTTCCGGATCCAGGCATTCGGGTTGTCCTGCGCCACTCTGCTGAAGCCCGCCCAGAGCTCGGCGATGCGGGCGCGGTGTCCGTCCACCGTCTCGCCGTTCCGGCGCCGCAGCGCGATCTCGAACAGCGAGTAGTACTGCACCGCCTGCCGGAGGCCGAGCGCCATCTCCATTTCGTGCCGGGTCCAGCGGCCGTCGCCGTAGCTCGCGTGGGGGAGCGCGGGCGGATCGTCGTCCTGGAGCCAGTCGAGCTCCAGACCCGCCTTCGCCGCCCGCCCCATCGTCCGGCCGCACTCGGCCGAACAGAGGACGACCGCCTCGCGGCGGCCGCTCTGGATGTCGAGTGCGGTCCGGTTGAGCACCGCCTGCACCTGGTTGCCGCCGATCACCGAGAGCCCGGTTTCGACGCCGGACATGTCCAGCGCCTCGGCCACCCTGAGCGCAGGGTTCCGGTAGCCCCAGACGCCCTTCATCGCCCGCACCGAATCGATGCGCCCGCGCAGGCCCGGCGCTTCGGCGTCCGCCAGGGCGTCCCGGACCGCGTCGATCATCAGCGCGATCGGCGCCTGCGCCGCTGCCGGGTCGTCGGCGCGCTGCAGAACCTGCGCAACGCCGACGAGAACCGGAGTGTGCTGGCTCATGATCCGGCGTGCGCCTGCTCAGCTCCGGTGCGCACACGCGCCGCCGGTCCGGTGGTCCGACACCGAGGCCGCCGAAGCAACGCCGACCGGACGCCGCGACGCTGTTCTGCTCCGGCGATCACCCGCGACGCCGCGACCGGGTGCCGGCAGCCTCGGTGTCCTTGCCTGCAGCGCTGTCTTCGCGCCGCGCGTGAGTCCGTGCAGGAACTCGCCGGCGGCACAGCGCCGGGAAAGACGCTCTGGCCCCATTGCAGCGGCTGGATCCGCGTACATCGCGGAGATCGGCGAGAACTTCGAGCCGGGCCCGACAACGGCCCGTGGCGCGTGTATGCCGCCATGCCCGGTCCGATCGCGGCCTGGGCGAGGTCCACCGGCGCGACGTTGCCGGACTGCAGCAGCCGCAGCGCCTTCGGCAGCTCGGCGCGCAGCGCGGTCAGGAACTCGCGGCGGGTGGCCACCGGAGCGTCGGCAGGCCGGCGGCGGCAGACGAGGACGATGCTGGAGGCCAGGGCGTTCGTCCTCATGCCGACCATCCGGTTGCTGAGCTCGGTGCGCATCGGCCAGGTGCCGGTGATCGCGAAACCGGACCGGATCGCGGCGTCCAGGAAGGTCTCCCAACCGGTGCTCGCCACCCCCGTGTCGCCCTTGCGTTCGGACTGCTTGAAGGCGTAGTAGATCGTGACCGGAAAGCCGGGATGCGCCTGTTCGGCAAGCCGCTGCAGCGCGTCCGTCATGCCCGAGAGAAAGAAGGTCTCTGCGGCGGCCTTGTTGCCGTGCCGGTAGGGCGTCGCCACCAGTTCCTCGGCCTTCGGCACGGCCATCGTTGCGAACAGATCCGGAAACACCGGTCTCAGCGAGCGGCGTAACCAGACGTAGAAGAAGTCCGACAGGTCCGCGTAGCCGATGTTGTCGTAGTACGGCGGATCGGTGGAGATGACCTTGTCGATGCTCAGGTTCTGAGTGCCCGCATCCGCAAGAGCCGCACTGCCGGCAGTGCTTGTCTGTGATTGGGCCAGAATCTTGACGATCCAGCCGCACATGGAAATCCAATTGCCGCTGGACGTGCTCAGGGGATTCGCTTCGGCGTGGTCCCATGTCATCGGGATCGCTTGCCGCGCAAACGTGTTTCGTATCTTCGTGAACCCGATATCCCAAGTGCAGATCGAGGAGGAACGATCGGCCAAACGGTCCACCGCGAGGCCCAGATACAGGCCGACCGCCTCGGCATACGCCGTCGCCCCCACACCGCCGTCGCGGAGCGGCCGTCCGTCGTCGGCGAGACCTGCCGCCGCGGCGTCCTGGCGGACCCGCTCCATCGCCTCGGCGACGAGATCGGAGAAGGTCGTCAGCGCAACGAGCTGGCGGGAGGTGAACAGGTCACACCAGCGGAGCATCCCGTACTCCTGCACGCGAAAGCCGAGTGCCCGCTGCGGCAGGTCGGTCTCGGGTGCCCACTCGGGGCTTGCGTTGATCGCCGTGAGCTCCTGGCTGGCCGACGCGTCAAGGTAGAGGCGTTGCCTGTCTCCTTCCGCGACAACTGCGAGGAGACGAGAACCCAGTCGGCCTGCCTTGCCCTCCGCTCGCAGGTAGTCAAACGGCATCGGTGACCCGGACATCAGGCACAGAAAGGGGCTGCCGCTGCCGCCGGACTTCGTCCCCCGCTTCGTCGCCTCGGGATCCGGCGGCGGTCCGACCCTTACCTCGAACCGGTACCCCCGCCCCTCGATCACCGGCTCGACGTACGCCTCCTTGCCCTTCTTCGTCGACAGCATGAACGTCGACGCCAGGGGCACCTCCACCTCCGCAAACGCCGGATTCGGACTCCGCACCGTCCGCGCCCACAGCCACGCGATCACCGTCAGCTTCCGGCCAGCGTACGGCGCCAGGTCCGGACGAGCCCGCGCCATCGCAGGAGCCACCTCCACCTGCGGGTACAGATGGCCGATCCGACGCTTCACCTCGTCCCGCATCCAGCGGCCGTAGCGCCGCACATCTTCCGCCAGCCCCTGCGCACCGCGCCAGTCCCCGGCCAGCAACCGGGACTCACCCCGGGCCGCCGGATGCACCGGCGCCTTCCCGGCAAACTTCGGCGGCACCTCGATCATCGCCTTGTTGATCAGCACCGCCACCGGGTTCAGGTCACTGGCATGGGACAGAAGCCCCAGACGCTGCGCTTCCAGCGGCAACGCCCCGCCCCCCGCAAACGGATCATGAAACCCCGGCAACACCCCCGGATCGAACAGCTCCCCTGCCCGCGGATGACCCGTGTTCGCCGCACACGTCCGCTCCCAGCTCGCCCTGATCTCGGCCCGAGCAAGATCGAGCAACGCCTCGTTGGACGTGTTCTCCCACAGCACCAACTTCTCGAGCAAGTCAAACAGGCGTTTCCGCTCCTGCGCCGCCGCCTCGGGGTCGTCGATCCAGGACCCCGGATCGTCCACCATCTGCGCGAAGATCACCGCCCGCGCCGCCGCCAGCGGCCGCCGAGCCCACCACAGGTGCAAGGTGGAGGGATGCCCGTGGCGAATCGACTTCTCCCGCGCCGACGCAGCGTTGATCGCATCGAGCGGCAACGCCACCTCGATCAGTTTCCTGGGCTCGCCCATCAGAGCCTTGCCCATCAGGTCTGGAGCGTGTCCTGGACAGACCGCTCGCCGGGTGCTCCGGCCGTCTTGGCCTGCAAGCGTCCGCCGCACGAATCGACCGTCACGTCAGGTACCCATCGTGAACGCCGCCGTGATCGGGGCGCCGCAGCGGATCAGCACGGGCTGCCTGGAATGCCCGCGCAACGTGATCCTGGCTCGGCGCAGTTTTTTCTGCTCGGCCCTGTGGATTCCCCCGCCGTGGACGAGGATCGGAACGAACCGGAACGCTCCAACGTTCGCAAGCCACGCCTCTGCGACACTGGCGCCGCCCTGGAGCTGCGCGGCAGTCGCCGTGCCGTTGACATGCCCGCTCTTGAGTTCGACCGGCGCCACCCAACTCACGTCCTCGTCTTCCCCGACGAACAGCAGGTCACAGTGTGCCTGCGCATCGAGGCAGAGCGTCTCGCAGTCGAGGTCGATGACCACACGGCGCTTCGGCGCCCCGCTCATCGAGACGGAGCACCCGTGCCTCCGACAGCTTCTGGTGTGACATTCGTGCGGGACCGCATTGGCGACCGCCTCCACCGGCCCGCTCACTGGCCGGCTTCCTGCAAGCTGTTGAACATGAGAGCGCTTTCGTTGTACAGCGCTTCGCTTACCTGGTCGTAGTCGGTGGGGAAGAGACCGGACTCAGGGTCGAACCGGACCTCTTCAACGATCGACCCCCGTGGCCGTTTGGAGGGTCTGAAGAGCCAGGCGCCCACCTGCCCGGGATCCAGGGCGAACTCCGCGCCTGGAATCCTCGTTCGTTTCTTTCTGGGGAGTGTGCCAGCCCTGACCAGGTTGCCGATCTGCTCGAGGAACCACTCGCTGTGCGTGGTCATGACCACGCGGACACCGGCATGAACCAGCCGCGCCAGCTCTCGGGCGAACGCGGTCTGCATGGCCGGGTGCAGATGGGCCTCCGGTTCCTCGATGATCAGCAGGTCTCCCGGTTGCACGACGTATCTCAGGTACAACACGACGGGGGCGAGCTCCGAGACCATGGAGGAGGCCCGCATCAGTGCGATGTCGTCCCGCCATCCGCGCGGTCGATAGGCGAACGTCGGATAGCCGGTCTCGCTCCGCTCCGTGACGACCGCTCCCTCGAGAACGTTCTCTTCCAGCAGGTCGGCCAGGTTGCCGGCACGGACTCTGCCGCCGCGAGGACCGGACCGGCTCCGGCGTCTTCGAGTGCGATCGCCGATCCCGATCAACTGGTCCAGGAAGTCGGTCAGCACCCCGGAGAGCATCGGAACGTCGGGAGAAGGCCGCAGACCGGTCGTGGATGCGCTCTGCACGATCGTGCTGACCACAACCTGGTGACTGTGCATGACCCCGGTGCGATCCGCCGGCAGGTAGTATGCGTTGCGGTACAACGGTCCCAGAACGGACGCTGCCACCCTGTCCATCAGGAAGCGGAGCACCCTCTCAAGGGCGAACGAAGTCTCCTGGCGGGCGGGCGTGCTCCGCAACAGGTGCTGGATCCAATCGGCGGCGCCGACGGTGGCGTCGTGCTGCAGCGAAGTCACACGAGGAAACCGGCCGGTCAGCCGAGACACTTCCGAGCCGAGTTCGATGTCGTAGCGCGCCTCGGAATCGGCCCGCCAAGGCACGCCCAGGCAGACGTGCGTCAGCGCGGCCTTCCCCGCCCTTCGAACCAGGACCCCGACATCCTCGACACCGAAGCAGCGTTTCAGCTCATACGTGACACTGCCTTCGAGTCCCTCCGCTGCCTGGAGTGCGGAATGCAGGTGCGCGGCGACATCGGCCGGCAGGTCCTGCGGCGCTTCCGATCTCAGGACTGCTGCAATCCACTCGTCCAGGCTCTGGTGGACCGCTTGCCGGGCCGGAGTGTCCGAGAAGTCAAGGGACCGGCCCCGGCGTCCCGGGAACCCGGCAGCGCCATAGCCGTAAGGAACCCCACGGCCGAGACAGCGGTGCAGCACGTAGAGCAGAACGGCCAGGTAGGACTTGCCCGTGTTGCTGGGGCCCACGAAGATCGTCAGCGGCCGCACGTCGACTTCGGCCGTCACGATCGGCCCGAAGTTCTTGACCGCGATCCGATAGTCGCCCGGTCGAGGCCGGATGGGCTGCTGGCCTGTCATCGACCATGCTCGCCAACGGCTGGCAGCGGGCAGGGCGACGGATCGTCCAAGTTGACGGTCACGCGACGGAAGATAGCACCCCGTGCCCGGGGATTCGTCCTCTGGTGGACCGGTCTTCCACGCCGTCGCTGGCGCCGGGTCGAGAGACCGAACGGGGAGTGGTAGCTTGGATCCATGCGCTTGCGTATCGCCTTGGGCGACGAGCTTGTTGCCGAAGTCGACCGGCTTGCCGGTCCCGGGCAGCGCAGCGCCTTCATCGTGCAGTTGATTCAGCGAGGACTTGACGGACTCGACGACCAGCGGCGTTGGGACGACATCGAAGCGGCACTTGGCGGCATTCCGGACACAGGCCGCGACTGGGACGACGACCCGGCCGAGTGGGTGCGGAGCCAGCGGCGCGGCGACCGGCGGCGTTCAGGCTGATCCCGGGGCGATTGCCGCGGCCACTGCCGACGTGAAGGACTACCCGATGGCGGCAGTCGAGGTCAGGGAGTGGCCGTCCGGCTGAGCTACTGCTGCCGGCACGCGTCCGGGAACGCGGACACGTCGACCAGCGCACGGGCCGGCTTGCCTGGCTGCTTGGTGTACTGCCGGGTCCGGCCGGTCGCCGTGTCGCGGACCCGCAGGTCGAAGCCGACGTCCGTGGCGGAGGCGGCGAACACCCAGTGGTGATCGTTGAAGCTGCAGCCGTCGAGCACCTTGACCAGGATCTCCCAGTTCGCCGACGAGAAGAGGTGGAACAGGCCGGAATCGTCCGTCCGCGGACCGGCCGTGCGGCCTTTGCCGCTCCTGCCGTCAAGGTTCGACCACGTAACAGTCACCTCGTAGCGGCCCTTCTGGAGGCACATCGCGGTTGCCGTGTCGGTGCAGCCGTCGTCCTCCGCCGGCGCGGCGACCGAGACAGTGGCGACGGCGAGATGGTGCACCGCCGGCGCCGGTTCGGGCAACGGCTCGGCCACCAGTGGCAAGGCGCTGGCGTCCGCGGCCGCAGTCGCCGCCGCGGGCGCGGTGCAGCTTCCGGGGAAGGCCGCGCTGTCGGTGAACGCTTCAGCCTGCCTGCCCGGTTCGTTCCGGTACTCCTGCACCGCGCCCGTCACCGTGTCCGTCACCTTGAGTGAATAGCCCAGGGTCGTCGCCGAGGCGCCGTACACCCACATGCGGCCGTTGACCGAGCAGCCGTCGAGCACCTTGACCAGCAGCTCCCAGTTCACCGCCGAGAAGAACCAGAACAGCCCCGAGTCGTTCGTCCCCTCGTGGACCACCTTGCCCGCCCCACGCTCGCCGTCCGCACCGTGCTCGGTCCACCAGTCCATCTTCACCGAGAACCGGGAGTCCTGAAGGCACAGCGTCTCGCCGTCCGCCGCGCAGGCGCCGACCGGGTCGGCCGCCTCGACCAGCACCTTGCGGGATACGGTCGAGGAAGGACCCTGACCGCTGACGGTCAGCGACACCGTGTAGAACCCGGGCACGGACCAGGCGTGCTCCAGCGAACGGCTGCGGGACGTCGTGCCGTCCCCGAGGTTCCAGGTCCGCGAGGTCACCGCCCCGCTGCTTCTGTCCAGGAACGACAGGGGGACGCCGGTCCGCGCACGGCAGAGGCCATCGGCGCAGGGAGCGTCCAGGGTGAAGGAGGCGCGCACGGCCTCGCCGGCACCGCCTGAACCGCCGCCGGAACCGCCGGCGCCGTTGCCGCCTGGGCCAGCGCGGTCGTCATCATCATCGTCGTCGTCATCGTCATTGTCACTGTCATCGTTCGTGCCGCCGCCAGCGCCACCGCTGCCAGCGCCCGTGGCGCCGCCGTTTCCACCTGAACCGCTTCCACCCCCGGCAGGACCACCGTTGCCGCCGCCATTCCCGCCCGGGTCGCCAGGTGGGCCGGACCCGCCGCCGCTGGAACCGTCGTTTCCGCCCGGACCGCCACCGCCGCTGCTGCCCCCGCCATTGCCGCCCGGATTGACCGGCGGACCGTTACCGCCTCCGCCGGAACCGTCGCCAACCGGGTTTGCCTGCCTCACCGTGACGACGACCTCCTCGGTGTCCGCGTTGCCGTTGCCGTCCGATGCCGTCACCGTCATCGTGTACGTGCCCGGCGCCGCCGTCGTGAACGTCAGACGCGCCTGGTTCAGAGCTGTGCCGCCCGGCAGCGCAGGCGACGGCTCGTCGGCCTTGCGTGCCCAGGCGTAGGCGATCGGATCGTTGTCGCCGTCCCTCGCCGCCGCCGTGATGTCCACGACCTGGCCGACCGTGACCGCCAGGTCCGTGATCGGCGACAGCACCGGTGACTCGTCGTCGTCCACGATCGTCACCGTCGTCGCCGCGTTGCCCAGGATGAAGCCCTCGGGCAGCTCACCCGAGACCGAGATCGTCACCGTGAAGGTCTCGGCGGGCTCGTCCAGATCGTCGTCCGTGATCGGAATCGCGATGTCCTGAACCGTGTCGGCTGGGCCGAACGGCACCGATCTCACCGCGTTGCTGCCGTAGTCGCCCGCTGCAGGATCGGCAGCGCCCGTCGCCGTCGTGTCGCTGTACGTCACGCTCAGCGTCACCGACTCCCCGAGCGCCGCGGACGCCGTGATCCGCAACGCCGCGCTGCTGTCCGTCCCCTCCGTCACCGACAGCGACGACGGCAACGACACCGTGTCCGCGGTGCCTACCGTGATCGTCACCTCCTCGGTGTCTTCATTGCCGTTGCCGTCGTTCGCCGTCACCGTCATCGTGTACGTGCCCACGGCCGGCGCCGTGAACGTCAGCCTCGCCCGGTCCAGCGCCGTGCCGCCCGGCAGCGGCGGCAGCGTTTCGCTGGCAGCGCGCGTCCAGGCGTAGCCGATCGGGTCGTTGTCGCCGTCCGTCGCCACCGCCGTGATGGTCACCGCCTGGCCGACCTTCACCGTCCGGTCCGCGATCAGCGACAGCACCGGTGAGGCATCGTCGTCCGTGATCGTGCCCGTCGCCGTGGCCGCCCCGATCGTCGCTCCGTCGGACGGCGCCGATAGCGTCACCGTGAACGTCTCGTCCGGCTCGTCGAGACCGTCGTCCGTCACCGCGACCGTGATCGACGTGCTGGTCTCGCCGGTCGCGATCACCGCCTTCGCCCTTGTCACCGCGGTGAAATCTGTATCGGCCGTCGCAGTGTCACCGGACTCCGCCGTCACCGTGTAGCTGAAGCTCACATCCGCCGCCGGCACAGGATCCGCCGTCACCACGAAGGCGAACGTCCCGCCCTCGGCCGCCGTCACATCCGCGATGCGCAGCGAGACTGCGATCGGCGTCGCCTTCACCCAGTCCGTGGCGTCGCCGTCGCCGTCCGCATTCGCCGCGCGCACCTGGAAGCTGTACTCGGAGCCGTTGTCGAGCCCCGCTACCGTGTGGCTTGTCGTGCCGGCGCCGGAACCGGAGATGGAGGCCCAGGCAGCGCTGTCTCGTGCGCTCGTCCTGCCGTAGCGCATCTTGTAGCCGGTGATGCCCTCATCGGTCGGTTCCGTCCACGCCAGCGTGACCTGCCCGCTGGCCGCTGTCGCGGTCAGGCCCGTCGGCGGGGCGGGCGGCGCGGCTCTCACCGTGATCGTCACGTTCTCGGTGGCCTTGTCACCGGCGCTGTCGGAAGCCGTCACCGTCATGGTGTACGTGCCCACGGCCGATGCCGTGAACGTCAGGCGCGCCCGGTCCAGGGCCGTACCCTGCGGAATCGCCGGCGACGTCTCGCCGGGCTTGCGCGTCCAGGCGTAGCTGATCGGGTCGTTGTCG
This sequence comes from Thermoanaerobaculia bacterium, assembly GCA_965116145.1. Classification (GTDB taxonomy): domain Bacteria; phylum Acidobacteriota; class Thermoanaerobaculia; order Multivoradales; family Multivoraceae; genus Multivorans. The sequence goes on along the minus strand of OZ220482.1, from coordinate 1,755,099 downwards.
TCGTCCGTCGCCTGGGCGGTGATGTCCACCGTGTCGCCCGGCCGGACCGTCACATCGGCGAGGTCGCCCAGGACCAGTCCGTCGTTGTCCGTGATCGTCACCGTTGTCTTCAGGTTGCCCAGGCCGTAACCGGTCGGCAGAGTTCCGGATGGAACAATCGTCACGGTGATCGTCTCGTCGCTCTCGTCCTCGTCGTCGTCGGTGATCGGGATCCTGATCGTCTTCGACGTTTCGATCGTCAGGAACGTGACGGAGGTCACCTCGTCGTTGTCGTAGTCGCCGTCCGCCGGACTGCTGGCGCCGCTTGCGCTGCCCCCGTAGATCACGTTGAACGTCACCGGCTCACCGAACGCGAGGTCGAGCGTGACCTCGACCTCGACGTCGTCCCCTTCCTCCACCGAGAGACTCGTCGGCAGCGAGACCTTCGGCACGGTACGGACGCCGCCCGCTGCCGCGGCGGAACGGTACGTGCTCACGTACTTCACGGTCTGCCGCATGACCGAAGACGCTTCATGGACACCCCTGTGCCCGATCACCCGTCCTTGCCAACGCGCCCTGGACGTGGAGTAACGCGGCACTTCGAGGTAGTCGGAAGCCCACGAGGTCATGATCGTCCCCCACCTGGAGCTGCCCCGCGGGCTCAGGTAGGCGCGGGCCCCGGCCGCAAGGCCCTTGTACCGCTTGTAGACCGGAGCGCCGAGCTGGTGCATTATCCCCAGGTTGTGGCCGATCTCGTGTCGGAGAAGGGTCGGCCAGCGCTCTGCGCCGTACACCCCGCGTTCCGACATGAGAAGCCCGTAGTGGCACATCTCGGAATGCCACCGTCTTCCTTCCTCACGATCGGGAAGACAGGCGTATCCGAAAGACTCGCGGGAGTGCACCAGCCCGTACACTAGGTCGGCAGCCTTCTGGTTCCTTCGCTTCTTCGCGAACTTGTTGTTCCTGATCCAGTCGATTGCCGCGTCCCTGCCGTTGGGCAGATCGAGGTTCTTCTCGAGCCCCACCGTTCTCACCGTCGCGTCGATGTCGCTGTTGCGCAGCGCCTCGTTTGCAAGGTCGACCGATTTCCTGATCTGCGTTCGGATCGTCTTCCGCCTGGCGGCGGCATCGGCGCCCCGTGCCGCATCCAGGAATTCCTGCGTGTAGAAGAACAGGATCGTGATCTCGGAGGAACCTGTTGCGGTCTGCTCCGCAACAAGTTCCACCGGAGGAAGGAGCAGGCTGCCGCGTCCTTGTGACCTGCTGGCCACGTCAACGAGCCCGGAGCGCTCCGGCTCGGAACCGACGGTGCACCAACCATGTCCCCGGTGGTCGGCCGGCTGCTGCGATCCAGCAGGCGCCGCCAGCAGACCGGCAGCCAGCAGACAACCGAGAACGCAACTGCATCTCGCTGGCCACGGGATGAGGGGGGCGCTCTTCACGGCAGACGTCTCATGCCTGAGAACTCACTTGCGCCGGACTCGCAGATCGGCCATCGGAACAGCCTCGCGACGCTCGCAAGCACGTTCTGTTCGCCGGTGCTTGTAGGGAGAGGGCAGACGCTAGCCCATGAGCGGCCCCTCTGTCCATCTGCGCCACCGCATCTGCTCCAGACGGAGGCCTGGCGGCCACAGGACCGTTGTCGGGTCGGTCGCGAATTCCGAGGCGCAAGCTACCGACGCTGACAGGCGTGCGGAAACGCGGAGATGTCGACCAGGGCCCGGGCCGGCTTGCCTGGCTGCCTGGTGTATCGCCGGGTCCGACCGGTCGCCGTGTCCCGCACCCGCAGATCGAAGCCGACGTCCGTGGCGGAGGCAGCGAACACCCAGTGGTGGTCGTTGAAGCTGCAGCCGTCGAGCACCTTGACCAGGATCTCCCAGTTCGCCGGCGAGAAGAAGTGGAACAGGCCGGAATCGTCCGTCCGCGGACCGGCCGTGCGGCCTTTGCCGCTCATGCCGTCAAGGTTCGACCACGCCACGGTCACCTCGTAGCGGCCCCTCTGGAGGCACATCGCGGTTGCCGTGTCGGTGCAGACGTCGTCCTCCGCCGGCGCGGCGACCGAGACAGTGGCGACGGCGAGATGGTGCACCGCCGGCGCCGGTTCGGGCAACGGTTCGGCCACCAGTGGCAAGGCGCTGGCGTCCGCGGCCGCTGCCGCAGCCGCCGTCGCGGTATCGGTGCAGCTTCCGGGGAAGGCCGCGCTGTCGGTGAACGCCTCAGCCTGCCTGCCCGGTTCGTTCCGGTACTCCTGCGCCGCGCCTGTCACCGTGTCCGTCACCGTCAGTGAGTAACCCAGCGTCGTCGCCGAGGCGCCGTACACCCACATCCGGCCGTTAACCGAGCAGCCGTCGAGCACCTTGACCAGCAGCTCCCAGTTCACCGCCGAGAAGAACCAGAACAGCCCCGAGTCGTTCGTCCCCTCGCGGACCACCTTGCCTGCCCCGCGCCTGCCTCCCGTCCCGTCCTCGGTCCACCAGTCCATCTTCACCGAGAACCGGGAGTCCTGAAGGCACAGCGTCTCGCCGTCCGCCGCGCAGGTACCGACCGGGTCGGCCGCCACGACCAGCACCTTGCGCGACACGGTCGAGGAAGGACCCCGGCCGCTGACCCTCAGCGACACCGTGTAGAACCCGGGCACGGACCAGGCATGCTCCAGCGACCGGCTGCCGGATGTCGCGCCGTCCCCGAGGTTCCAGGTCCGCGAGGTCACGGCGCCGCTGCTCGTGTCCCGGAACGACACGCGGACGCCGGTCCGGGCGCGGCAGAGGCCATCGGCGCAGGGAGCGTCCAGGGTGAAGGAGGCGCGCACGGCCCCGCCCGCATCGCCTGACCAGTCGCCGTCACCGGAATCGTCATCGTTACCGCCTGGGCCACCGCGATCGTCGTCGTCATCACCGTCGTCGGCCGCACCGTCATCGTCGTTCGTGCCGCCGCCACCCGAGCCGCCACCAAAGCCCGGGCCGCCGCTGTTTCCGCCTGGACCGTTGTCAGCCCCGGCAGGACCACCGTCGCTGCCGTTGTTCCCGCCCGGGGCGCCGTTGCCGCCATCGTTGCCGCCCGGGTCGTCAGGTGGGCCGGGACCGCCGCCGCTGGAGCCGTCATTCCCGCCCGTGCCACCGCCGTCGTTGCCGTCGTTGCTACCCGGGTTGCCGCCCGGCGAACCGTCGCCTCCGCCGGAGTCATCGCCCACCGGGTCTGCCGGCCTCACAGTGACCACGACCTCCTCGGTGTCCGAGTTGCCGTTGCCGTCCGATGCCGTCACCGTCATCGTGTACGTGCCCACCGCCGATGCCGTGAACGTCAGTCGTGCCTGGTCCAGCGCCGTGCCGCCCGGAATTGCCGGCGATGTCTCTCTCGCATCGCGCGTCCAGGCGTAGCCGATCGTGTCGTTGTCGCCGTCTGTCGCCACGGCCGTGATGTCCACCGTCTGGCCGACCTTCACTGTCCGGTCCGCCAGCCGCGACAACACGGGGGACTCGTCGTCGTCCGTGATCGTCACCGTTGTCGTCGTGGCGCCCAGCTCGAAGCCCGCCGGCAGTGTGCCGCCGTCCGCCACCGCGATCGTCACCTCGATCGTCTCGCTGTCCTCGTCGAGACCGTCGTCCCTGATCGGTATCGCGATCGCCTTCGCCGTGTCGGCGGGGCCGAACGTCACCAGCGTCACCGCATCGTTGTCGTAGTCGTCGCCGTCCCCCGGACTCGCAGCGCCCGTCGCCGACCCGCCGTACGTCAAGGTGAAGGTCACCGACCTGCCCAGCGCCGCCGCCACCGTCACCCTCACCGTCGCGCTGCCCGCAGACTCGGCCACCGACAGCGACGACGACAACGACACCGTGTCGGCACTGCCCACCGTGACCACGACCTCCTCGGTGTCCGAGTTGCCGTTACCGTCCGATGCCGTCACCGTCATCGTGTACGTGCCCACCGCCGATGCCCGGAACGTCAGTCGTGCCTGGTCCAGCGCCGTGCCGCCCGGAATTGCCGGCGATGTCTCGCTCGCATCGCGCGTCCAGGCGTAGCCGATCGCGTCGTTGTCCGCGTCCGTCGCCGCCGCAGTGATGTCCACCGTCTGGCCGACCTTCACCGTCCGGTCCGTCAGCGGCGCCAGCACCGGCGGGGAGTTGCCCCCGGCGACCGTGCCGACCGTGATGACCACCTCCTCGCGGTCGACGTTGCCGTTGCGGTCCGAGGCTCTCACCGTCATCGTGTAGACGCCGGGTCCGGGAGGGGTGAACCTGAGCCGGGCGCGGTTCTGCCGCGTACCGGCGGGGAGGGCCGGCACCGTCTCGCCGGCCTTGCGGGTCCAGCGGTAGGAGATGGCGTCGCCGTCCCAGTCCGTCGCATGCGCCCTGACGTCGACCGTCTCTCCGACTCGCACCTGGACGGCGTCGATCGGCCGCAGCAGCGGCGAATGGTCATCGTCCGCGATGCTCACGGTCGTGCTCATGTTGCCGAACGAGAACCCTTCCGGCAGGGCCTCTGCCGGCACGAGGGTCACCGTGAACGTCTCGCCGTCCTCGTCTTCCTTGTCGTCGGTGATCGGAATCAAGAAGGTCTTCGACGTGTCGGTGGGCGAGAACGTGACCGAGGTCACGGCGTCGTTGTCGTAGTCGGCTCGGGCCGGGTTGCTGGCGCCGACCGCAGTGTCGGCGGCGCCGCCGTAGGCCACGTTGAACACCACCTCCTGACCGAACGCGGTACTGGCGGCGACCCGGACCACGGCAACCAGCGACTCGCGCGTCCAGGTCACCTTCGGCACCGCCAGGTCGTCGAACCGGTACTCGCTGACGTAGCCGACGGTCTGCCTGAGAACCGACGACGCCTCGTGGATCCCCTTCTTGCCAATGACCAGGTCCCTCCACCGCTCCGTCGACGAAGAGAAGCGCGACACGCGCTGGGACACGACCGTCAACTGGGACATCACCGTGCCGTACGCGCGGCCGGGCCAGGACGACGGGCTCCGGTAGCCGCGGCCACCGGGATAGGAATCTCGCGGCCCGCCGCCGATTTCCTCCGGTGGGTGCTGAAGGCCCAGGTTGTGGCCCACCTCGTGCCGCAGGATCGTCCGCCAGTTCGCGATCCGGCCACGGTGGTGGTCTCTCAGGGAGTTGATCATGCCCATGAAGCAGTCGTCGCGATTGAAGTCGTTCTGCCAGCCATACCGCTGCGGGTAGTGCCGGCACGCGTAGCCGCCGTAGCTCCGGTTGTCGTCATCGATCAGCGCGTAGACCAGATCGGCGGCCCGGGCGTTGCGGACGGCCTTGGCGTAGGCGCTGTCGCGGATCCAGTCCCGCGCCTTCCAGACGCTGTCGGGCAGGTCCAGGCTCTTCTCGATGCCCACCATGACCAGCCTGGCGTTGACCCCACTGTTGCGAAAGGCCTCGTTGGTCAGAGCGACGGATTTCTCGACCTCGCCGGTCACGCCGGCCTTCCTGGCGGCGGCGCCGCTGCCGTACGACAGGCCGGACGCCATCTGATCCTCGAATTGCTGCGTATAGAAGAAGTAGATCGTGATCTCGCTGGTTTTCCCCGTCCCGGTGCTGCCGACCGTCTGTGCCGAATGCAGCGCTTGTGCCTCTGGCGCCCTCGCGCCAACGATGTCCGCCGACATCGCGGGACTCTCTGAGCCCGGAACGCTCGGGAAGACACGGCACCAGGCCGGCTCGTCCATGCCGGACTCCGGCTGCGCGGTGCCCGGTGACGGCCCAACGGAGACGGCGGCAGCGCTCAGGAGGACGCTTGGCAGGAGGCTCGCCGCCCGGTGCCCCGGCCGCGATCCGGCGGCGAGTCGCCGAGAACTGCAGGCTGGCAGGCCGGCCTCTGCAGCCGACCGCCGACCTCTCGCCGCGGCCCCCGAACGCGGGAGCGCCGATGCGACGCACTCGAATGTACGAATGGCCGGACTCCGGTCCAGGGGCGCCAGTCTTCGGGCACTCTAACAGTCCACCGGCGCCGCAGATCCGGCAAGCGCGCGAGCCCGAGGCGTAGCCGCCGCGCTGCCGCCATGCCCCCGTAGCGCGGCCGCCGATACCGAGGGTGCGGCACGAGACGGGGACGCGCCGAAGCCGCGTTCGGCCCTCCGAACAGCCGTGCCGACCCTCCAGAGAGGAACAGCAGATGCCAGCAAGCCGAGTACCCGAGACCAACGCCTCCAATGGCGGTGCCGGCAGACGGTTCGAAGTCGTGACAGAAGAGGTGTTCCGCCGCTACGGACGCCGCTGGAAGCCACGCACCCTTCACGTCAACCGGTCCTATCTTCGAAACCAGATCGGTCCCTGGTTCAACGGCCGGCAAATCGGCGGGATCACGCGGGACGACGTGTCGAGCTGGTTCGCTTCGCTGCGCGCCACGCCGGCCGCCGCCAACAGGTCGCTTCCGGTCCTCTCGGTGATCATGGCGCAGGCCGAGCTCTACGGCTACCGCCGGGAGAACAGCAACCCCTGCGTGGGGATTCACCGGTACGCCGAGCGGAGCCGGGAGCGGCACCTCACGCCCGCGGAGGTCCACAGGCTGGGCGCCGCGCTGGCTGGCCACGAACCCGTCGCACCTTGCGCGGTCGCCGTCGTCCGGCTGCTGTTGCTCACCGGCTGCCGTCAGAGCGAGATCCGCACACTGAAGTGGTCCGAGTATCGGGAGGGTCACCTGTTCCTGCGCGACAGCAAGTCGGGGCCGCGCACCGTCTGGCTCTCGACCGCGGCGCGGGCCGCGCTCGACCGCATACCGCGCAACGGGCGCTGGGTGTTCCCGGCGGCCGAGAAGCCGGGGCCGATGCCGACCGAAACGCTCTACAGGTGCTGGCGGACCCTGCGCGCGGCCGCAGGAATTCCCGGCGTCCGACTGCACGATCTGCGCCACACCTACGCCAGTTTCGCACTTCGCCAGGGCGAGACGGTGCTGACGATCGGACGCCTGCTGGGCCACCGCGACCCGTCCACGACGCTGAAGTACGTGCACGTTGCCGACCCCTTCGTGCGGGGCGCCGCCGAGGCGGTCGGGGCGGCGCTGGACGCCGGGCGATGACTCGGCCCCCCACGTTCAGGAAGTTCGTTTCCGGCGTCTGGAGGACAGTGAGCTATGCCCGCTGCAAGCCGTCGACCCGCAAGCGGATGGACAGCGCCTTGCGCACCCAGTTGTTGCCAACGTTCGGGCCGCGGCGGCTCGACCGAATCGACCGCAAGGCGGTGAATGCCTGGTTCGACCGCTACAGCCGGTCCGCCCCGGCCGGCGCGAACCGCACACTGGACGTGCTGCGCCAGATCTTCCACCACGCGATGGCATGCGGTCACATCACCACCAATCCCACCCGCGGCATTCACCGCAACCGGCGCCCGAAGCCGACCCGCTTTCTGTCCAGGGCGGAAGTCGAACGTCTGCACGCCGCTCTGGACGCTCACCGCGGCCGCGGCTCGGGCAGGCAGCAGGCGGAGATCATCCGGCTGCTGCTGTGGACAGGCTGTCGGAAGGGCGAAATCGTGCGCCTCCGCTGGTCGGAGGTCGACGGGGATTCGCTGCGCCTGAACGACACCAAGACCGGGCCGCGCACCGTCGTCCTGAACGCGCCGGCACGCGCCGTCCTTGCCCGTCAGCCCCGAACCAGAAGTCCGTACGTGTTTCCCTCGCTGACCGATCCTTCCACGAGCCGCTCCGATGAGCTGTCGCTGTGGCGGAAGGTGCGCCGCGAGGCTGGAATCGCCGACGCACGCCTGCACGATCTCCGGCACACGTTCGCCAGCCACGCGGTGATGCGGTCCGTGCCCCTGCCCGTGGTCTCGCGGCTGCTCGGCCATTCGCAGGCACGAATGACGCTCCGCTACGCTCACGTCAGCGACAAGGACACCGAAGCGGCGGCCGAGCGGATCGGAGGCGCCATGGCCGCCCTTCTGGCGGCGCCGGCAACGGAGGGCCACGGCGCCTCGGACGCGCCTTCTGACGACACGTCAGGGTCCATGCCAACGACGCTGTCGGCGACCTCGTCAGGGGCCTCGTCAGGGTTGACACCTGGCAGCCCGGCTGAAAGGGTGACCGAATCCAGGAAGATAATGAACACCGTTGATCTCCGCCGGTCGCTTGGCAGCGTCCTGGACCAGCTTGAACGAGGCGGTGGGCCGGTTCTGATCTGTCGGCGGCAGACTCCGGCGGCCGCCCTGGTCAGCCTGAAGGACTATCGCGAGCGCTTTTTCGACTGGGACGCCGGCGGAACGACAGCGGATGGACGGTTTGACCTGCGGTCGTGACTGTCCGGTCCGACGGCCGGGGTAGGCGCCAGCCGAAGGGAGGACGGCCCTCCGCATCCCGAGGTCGGGCCTCGTTCGCGCGCCGGACACACCTGAAACTGCAACGGAGTCGCAAGTGAACCCCCATCGCAGGAAGCTCATCGAGGTGGCGTTGCCACTCGATGCGATCAACGTCGCCGGCGCTCGGGAGAAGTCCATTCGCCATGGCCACCCCTCGACCCTTCACCTGTGGTGGTCGCGCAAGCCGCTCGCCGTGGCGCGGGCGGTGATCTTCGCCCAGATGCTCGACGATCCCCAGGAGTACGTCGATGTGCTGCTGTCGGATCCGGCCAGACGACGAGCGGCCGAGCGTGCGCTCGGGCTGCGCCGGGCGGCGGGCGAGAAGCCGGGTGCGGGCGGCGAGACGGAGGTGGACGCCTCCCGCGACAGGCGGGAGCTGGCGGAGATCGCGGCGGCGCAGGAGCGAGAGCGTCTGTTCAGGTTGCTGGAGGAGTTGGTGCTGTGGGAGAACACGTCCAACGAGGCGTTGCTCGATCGGGCTCGGGCCGAGATCAGGGCGAGCTGGGAGCGGACCTGTGCGGCGAACACGGGTCATCCGCGGGCAGGCGGAGCTGTTCGATCCGGGGGTGTTGCCGGGGTTTCATGATCCGTTTGCGGGGGGCGGGGCGTTGCCGCTGGAAGCGCAGCGTCTGGGGCTTCTGTCCCATGCCAGTGACCTGAACCCGGTGGCGGTGCTGATCAACAAGGCGATGATCGAGGTGCCGCCGAAGTTTGCCGGGAAGGCGCCGGTGCATCCGGCGGCCCGGGGTGAGTCCCGGTTGCTGGCCGGGGACTGGCGCGGTGCGCAGGGGCTGGCGGAAGATGTGCGGCGCTACGGCCGCTGGATGCGGGACGAGGTGAAGCGTCGGATCGGCCATCTGTACCCGCAGGTGGAGGTGGCTCCTGCGATGGCGCGGGCTCGTCCGGACCTGGCGCCGTACGCTGGCCGGAAGCTGACGGTGATCGCGTGGCTGTGGGCGCGGACGGTGCGGAGTCCGAATCCGGCGTTTGCGGAGGTGGAGGTGCCCCTGGCGTCGACGTTCATGCTGTCGACGAAGAAGGGCAAGGAGGCGTACGTCGAGCCGGTGATCGAGGGGCGGGGGTACCGGTTCGAGGTAAGGGTCGGACCGCCGCCGGATCCCGAGGCGACGAAGCGGGGGACGAAGTCCGGCGGCAGCGGCAGCCCCTTTCTGTGCCTGATGTCCGGGTCACCGATGCCGTTTGACTACCTGCGAGCGGAGGGCAAGGCAGGCCGACTGGGTTCTCGTCTCCTCGCAGTTGTCGCGGAAGGAGACAGGCAACGCCTCTACCTTGACGCGTCGGCCAGCCAGGAGCTCACGGCGATCAACGCAAGCCCCGAGTGGGCACCCGAGACCGACCTGCCGCAGCGGGCACTCGGCTTTCGCGTGCAGGAGTACGGGATGCTCCGCTGGTGTGACCTGTTCACCTCCCGCCAGCTCGTTGCGCTGACGACCTTCTCCGATCTCGTCGCCGAGGCGATGGAGCGGGTCCGCCAGGACGCCGCGGCGGCAGGTCTCGCCGACGACGGACGGCCGCTCCGCGACGGCGGTGTGGGGGCGACGGCGTATGCCGAGGCGGTCGGCCTGTATCTGGGCCTCGCGGTGGACCGTTTGGCCGATCGTTCCTCCTCGATCTGCACTTGGGATATCGGGTTCACGAAGATACGAAACACGTTTGCGCGGCAAGCGATCCCGATGACATGGGACCACGCCGAAGCGAATCCCCTGAGCACGTCCAGCGGCAATTGGATTTCCATGTGCGGCTGGATCGTCAAGATTCTGGCCCAATCACAGACAAGCACTGCCGGCAGTGCGGCTCTTGCGGATGCGGGCACTCAGAACCTGAGCATCGACAAGGTCATCTCCACCGATCCGCCGTACTACGACAACATCGGCTACGCGGACCTGTCGGACTTCTTCTACGTCTGGTTACGCCGCTCGCTGAGACCGGTGTTTCCGGATCTGTTCGCAACGATGGCCGTGCCGAAGGCCGAGGAACTGGTGGCGACGCCCTACCGGCACGGCAACAAGGCCGCCGCAGAGACCTTCTTTCTCTCGGGCATGACGGACGCGCTGCAGCGGCTTGCCGAACAGGCGCATCCCGGCTTTCCGGTCACGATCTACTACGCCTTCAAGCAGTCCGAACGCAAGGGCGACACGGGGGTGGCGAGCACCGGTTGGGAGACCTTCCTGGACGCCGCGATCCGGTCCGGTTTCGCGATCACCGGCACCTGGCCGATGCGCACCGAGCTCAGCAACCGGATGGTCGGCATGAGGACGAACGCCCTGGCCTCCAGCATCGTCCTCGTCTGCCGCCGCCGGCCTGCCGACGCTCCGGTGGCCACCCGCCGCGAGTTCCTGACCGCGCTGCGCGCCGAGCTGCCGAAGGCGCTGCGGCTGCTGCAGTCCGGCAACGTCGCGCCGGTGGACCTCGCCCAGGCCGCGATCGGACCGGGCATGGCGGCATACACGCGCCACGAGAGGGTGCTTGACGCCGCCGGCAACGCGATGTCTGTCCGTGAGGCTCTGGCGCTCATCAACGAGATCCTCGACGAGGTGCTGGCTGAACAGGAAGGCGACTTCGACGCGGACAGCCGCTGGGCGCTGGCCTGGTTCGAGCAGAACGGCTTCGACGAGGGCGACTTCGGCATCGCGGAGACCCTGTCCAAGGCCAAGAACACCAGCGTAGAGGGCATGGTCGAGGCAGGGGTCGTCGAGTCCCGAGGCGGCCGGGTCCGCCTGCTGGCGCCGAAGGAACTACCCGAGGACTGGGACCCGAAGACGGACACGCGCCTCACTGCCTGGGAGGCAGTCCATCACCTGATTCGGGTGCTCGAATCGGGCGGCGAACAGGGCGCCGCCGACCTGGTGAAGCGCCTCGGAAGCCGGGCGGAGACAGCCCGCGAACTCTGCTATCGGCTCTACACGGTATGCGAACGAAAGAAGCGCGCCGCCGAAGCCCTGTCCTACAACAGCCTGGTCCAGAGCTGGCCGGAGATCACCCGCCTCGCCCGCACCCCCGACCGGCCGGAGACCCCCGGACTCTTCGACGACGATGATGATGACGACGACGATGAGGGCGAGGACAGTTGATCTCGTTCCCCGCCGCAATGGGCCTGAGCGCGCATCGACAACAACGCAGTTGATGCGCTGCTCCAGCATGAACACAGCCACGTTCGACACGCTCGCCGCAGCGCGCGCCCTGGAAGCCGCCGGCATGGACGCACCGCAAGCGGACGCCGTGGTCGAAACCCGCCGTGTGGCGGTTGTCGAGGGCGGAGCAACGAAGGCCGACCTGGACGTGGCGGTCGCCGAGATGAAGGCGACCTTGTACCGGTCCTTGTTGATTCACGGCACCACGATGGCGGCACTGCTGCTCGGCCTGCGCCTGTTCGCCTGAGGAGCCTCGCGGAGAGCAACGGACGGCGCAAGTCGGTCGCGTGTCGTACTCCATGAGATGGCCACGGCGATCACCGAGCCGGGAGGCTTGGCTGCGCGCTTGATTGGGCTATGCGTTCAGCCGCAGGTGGCCGCCAGAGAGCCGGCAACCTCAGGCGCTCCTTGCCTCCAGCGCGCTGCCCGGTTCGAAGATGACCGCGTCCAGATCGTCGAAGCCGCGCAGGGTCTCCTCGATGCGCGGCCGCACGTCGCTCCAGTCCAGTCCGCCGAGTCCGCTGCCGAGCGCCGGCACAGCGATGGAGCGGATCCTGCGCTCGCGGATCAGCCTGGCAAGGTCCTCCAACCCGTCCTCGATGTCCCGGAGTCGACTCTTGCCACGCCAGTGACGCTTGGTCGGGAAGTTCACGATGAAACGGGGGTACAGGAGCGCACCGGTCTCGAAGACGAACATGCGTCCGGGAACGATCTCCTTCCGCTTGCAGGCCGCGACGTAGGCCCGAAAGTTACCGGGGTACTTCTTCTTGAACTGAAGTGCAATCCCGCGTCCCATGACCCCGACGCAGTTGACGGGGTTGATCAACGCCTCTGCGTCCTCATCAAGGAGGTCGCCGGTCCTGAAGGAGATCAGCGCCTCTCGTCGCGACTTCACTCGCTGGGACCGGACAGCGACACGAACCCGCCTTCAACGTGCAAGCCGAGGTCAAACAAGCGAGCACGAGTGATCTCCGACCGTGGAATGACGATCTCCAGACGGTGCCAGTTTTCCTCGTCTTGCAAGAGTGCTGCGTATCCCGTTGTGAGCTTCAATTGCTGAGTCTGTCCATCTCTGTAGCCGCTCAGTACTGGCACCACATAACAGACGATCTTCGAGGCGCGGGATACACCTGATCGGGGAGTACTGGTCGCGACGACGAAGCCGATGTACGTCTTACCGTCCCGTAGGGTGAGCTCGAGAGGTTCTCGGGAACTGAGAACCTCAACAAAAGGATCTTCTTGAATGATCGCATCACGCTCAAACGCAGCCCATGAAGGGAAAATCAATGGGTTTGAAGTCCCGAAGTGATGCGCAATGCGGGAAACCACGTTGAGTGTTGGTGCCAGTACGGCCGCCGACACTACTGCCAGCAGCGGGGTCCAGTATGGCTTCAGGAAACCCAGTTGCGTCATCTCCGGCACAGGAACGCCGTGCCCCAGCACGACAAACGAAATTCCCGCGATTACTGAACAGAAGACGACATGTTCTCCTGTTGCACGTCGGATATCAAACCGTTTGAGGCATGACCAACGAAGAAAAACGTAACCCGCGACGCCGCTCAGGGACAGGGAGCCCAGCAGGTCAGCCGTCATTGTTGGTGCGATGCGAAGAGTCCTTTCCGGCCGTCCTCAAGCCCAGGTTTTTTTCTGCCGTCTCCGCGAACTTGAGGATACGATTGACGCTGTCGCTCTGAATCCAGTCCTGCAGTTCTTTCGTGGCATTCAAGTCAATTACGACGTACTTGGTTCTTTGACTCCCTCTCTCCACTCGAGATTTCACGTTTACGCTCTCCTTTTTGTCGTTGGCTTCTTCCCTCTTTCTTTGTGCGCGACGAGGGTCTAGTTCCGTAGGGCAGGCCGCTATTGGCTCTTGTCTTCGACCTCTATGACATTCTCGGCCTGAGCAATCGTCGCAGGTGCGGGTTGAGCACGAAGCTGGCGGGGACGGAGCGCACTACGTACCCCTTGCCAAATGGGGCCCGCTCGACGCGCGTCACGAACTTCGACCTGGCAGTGCCTGACGCAGCCAGGTACTGGCGCGCGGCGGCTACCTCCGCCTCTCGCAAAGAGCTGTAGACCCTCATGGGCGTGGCCTTCTCGTCGGAGAGGGACATCGCCCCTGGGCGGCTGTCGGTGTCGGCCATGTCGGTGACTCCCGGTTGCGCCGCCGGTCGTGGGCGGCTGTGGCTGTGGTCAGCGTAGCACGGCAGTTGACAGACGTTGACCACAACGTGGGTCGGCGCAGGACCGCATGGCGCCCCGATCAGGAGGCGGCGCGGGCGTAGCCGCGGTGCCAAGGCGGCGTCGACTGCGGTCTTGGCTACGTTGCCAGCAGGCGTAGCAGGGTGACGGTGAGCGTTGCGGTGGCGGCGGCCTGGGCTATCGCGAGCGCGTAGAGGCGCCGGGTGAGGCGCAGTTCCAGGTCGAGAAGGTCGGCCCTGGTGGCGCTGTTCTCGGTCACGGCGTCACGGCTGGCCTCGGCGACGGCTTCGGCCTGCTCGGTGTGCATTCCTGCCCCTTCGAGGTTGCGGGCGACAAGAAGTGTGTCGGTCATGGGTTTCCCCTCTTGGGGCACCCAAGATGATCTGGTACGGAGGCGCTGCTGGACGGAACGCGGGGCAGTGTCTCGGTGCTCAAGAAGCTATCAGGATGATCCTTCGTTTGGCAATCCGGACGACTCGGCTTCGGTCGGCCCTCCGCAGCGGGCCTCGGGTCCGCGTTGCGGAACCTCGCTCCGGCCCTCCCCCGGCGCCTGGTTGCCGCCTACTCGCGCGTGAAGCCGTGGCTTCTGAACTTCAGGGTCCGGCAGTTTTCGGTCACGGTGCGGACGACGTGGTCCGGTGCACCGCCCGGGCGATCCGTTGCCCCGTCCGGTCGGTCAGGCGGCCCGTCCGGGAACTCGGCCTCGATCTCCAGGGTCACGGTGACCCTGGAGCCGACGAGGCTGGCCAGGTGGGTGATGACCTCGTCGGCGATCCGGCTCGCTTCGTACCCGGCGCGCGTGGCGTCCAGTGAGACGGCGCCGTCGAACCGGTTGGGGCCCGGCGCCTGCGGAGGGGTCTGTCCGGCAGCGGCCCCCGCGGCGGCGCCGGCCGCTGTCTTGCCGGAGCCGGTCTGGTCGGTCGCGGCGCCGGCCGCAGCGGCGGGGCCGGCGGCGCTCGGCGGCGGGGCGCTTTCCGCCTCCAGTTGGCGGCGTGCAACGTCCGGCTTGACCAGGAGCCCCGGGGCCGCCGGGTCCGTCAGGGAGATCACCTGGCCGGCGCGGAGGCCGGGGTACCGACCGGACGTCTCGGCCGGACCGTCGGCGCTGGTCCTGCCGTCAGCCCCGTCGACGGCAGCGCCGCCGGCTCCGCTGGAACTGCCGGAGGCCACCGCGCCGCCGCCGGTCTCGTCGAAGCTGTCGGCCCAGGCGAAGGCGTCCTGTTCCCAGGTCAGCAGCCCGACCCCGTCCGCCACCGCGCGCAGCAGCACGGACGGGTTCTGCAGCCGCTGCAGGTAGAGGTACTGCGCGAAGTCCTCAACGAGCTGCGGCAGCGGCACGTGGTTACCGCGCCACAGCGGAATCCGGTCGAGCTCCATCCGCAGCCGGGTGCCGGAGAGCGCCGCGGCCAGCCGGTCGTCGCTCTTCAGGCGGTTGGCGGCACGGACGGCGAGATCGGCGTGGCCCGAGAGTCGGGCGGCGTTCCAGGTCACGGCCGCCGCCGGGTCGTCCTGGACGGGTACGAGCAGCCAGCGGTAGGTCTCGGGCAGGCGGACGTTGACGGACTCGGCGGCTGCCTGGAGCTGGGTATCCGCCTGCTTGACCTGGTGCGGCGAGAGATCCAGCGACTCCCGCTCGGCGAGGATGGACTCCCACGCGAGGCGGTGGCGGACGGCCTCTTCGAGGTCCTGCAGCCGCGTCTGGTCCGGCGCCAGGAAGACGAGGGTGTTGCGGTAGAGCCGGGGCGAGGCGCCTCGGGAGTCGAGGATGGCCGCTGCTGCGGCCTGGGCAGGGGAGTCCGGTTCCTGCCGGTGCTCGTGCCGGGCGCCGAGGACGACGAGACGGACATCGCGTTCGTCCGGTACGTCGTGGCCGGACTGCGGCGCGATGTGGATGCGGCTGAATCCGGCCCGTTCGCGCAGGGCGGCGCGCAGGTTCGCGTCGATCGCCTGGGACACCTGGTCCGGCTCGCGGCGAAGCTGCTCGGCGCGATCCTGGGCCAGCTTCGTCACGGTCGGCCGCGTGTCGTACCAGTAGCGGCTGCCGTCCTGGTAGAGGTGGGTCGCGCGGGACGCCAGCCGCCGCAGCGCGTCCTCGAAGACCCTGGGGGGCTCGCCGGGAAGGACGCAGCCCAGCTTGATCCGGCGATCCTCGAGTCCGCGCTGTGCCGAGCCGGCGCTCGGAGCAGAACCGAGATACACGGTGCGGGCCACTCGTCGGCAGGCGGAGTACTTGCCCAGGTTCGTGACTTCGCTCTCGATCTGCTGCGGCAGGGACTGCGGGCCGTCGACGTCCTTCTCGATCACTGGCACCCAGGGCGCAGGCAGGTAGCGGGTCAGCTCGAACTGCACCTGAGGGTCGTCGATCGACAGGCTCGCCGGCAGGATGAGCGGGCTGCTGTCGCCCTTCTGCCAGAGGCTGTGGATCACCGCGGCCATCAGTCGCAGCACGCCGCGGGTGCGCTGGAACGTCACCAGGGTCGACCAGTCCGAGTAGAGGCGGTCGAAGATCTCCGGGTGGATCGGATAGGCCGCCTTCAGCCGCTGCTCGTAGTCGGCGTCCCGGCAGTCCGGCGGAAACTCGTGAGACCGGTCCCGGTAGAGGTCGGCGAACGCCCGGGCGACAACGTCGCGGTCCCGGAACTTCTCCGGGTCGGCGAACGGCTCGAACAGCCGCCGGCGCACGATCTCGAAGCCCTCCTCCGCGCTGGCCGGGCGCCAGGACGATTCGATGCGCCCGATCACGTTGCGCAGCCGGTTGAGAGCCTGGCGGCCGCGCTGACCGCCGACCTCGACGTCGTCGGCCTGGGAGCTGGCGGTGTCGGAGGCCGGCAGGCTGACCACCAGCAGGCAGTTGCCGGCTACCTTGGCGGATTCGGTCAGCGCCTGCGCGAACGTGAACTGGGTCTCGAAGCTGCCGCCGGGGATGTCGCCCTGGTCGTGAAGCTGGCGGGCATAGGCGACCCATTCGTCGATCAGGATCAGGCAGGGACCGAACTCGACGAGAAGCTGCCGCAGGACATCGCCGGGGTTGGTGGCGTTCAGGTCGTCCGCCGCGATGCGGGCGAAAGCCTCGGCGCCGCCGAGCTGCCAGGCGAGTTCGCCCCAGAGCGTCCGCACCACCGTGCCGTCCGCCTTGGTCACCGGATTCCCCGGCGAGATGCGATTGCCGACCAGCACGACCCGCCTGACCGCCGGCAGGTCCGGCGCCCCGCTCTCCCGCATGAGGTCCTCGACACCGGGCAGCTCGGTGAACGCCGCACCCGAGCACAGGTGGTAGAGAGCGAGCATCGAGTGGGTCTTGCCGCCGCCGAAGTTCGTCTGCAACTGGACGACCGGATCGCCGCCCTGGCCGGCGAGTCGCTGCGCGGCGCCGGCGAGCATCCGCCTGAGGCTCTCGGTCAGGTGGGTGCGGCGGAAGAACTCCGCCGGGTCGCGGTACTCCTCGGCGCCTTCGCCGTGCGAGGCCTGCCACAGGTCGGCGGCGAACTCGGCCTGCTGGTAGCCGCCGCTTGCCACGTCCCGGTGCGGTGTCACGACCTGCCGCCACGGCTTGAGGCTCGCCGTGCTCTTGATGGAGAGGGTCGCCTGGCGCCGCCGCTGGTTGCGCGTCTGCTGGTCGTAACGTTCCCGCAGAAGCTCCGTCTTCGACTGGTCGACCTCGGCCGCTTCCTTCGTCGCGCCAACCGCGGTCAGCAGGCGGCCCGCCGTGTCGAGCGCTCGGTACGCGTCGTCGCCGGAGAAGGCCTCCTGGTGCGCCCAGCGGTTCCGGTGCCCGCGCAGCTCGCCGACGAAGCTGCGCTCGGCCGGCCCGAGGACATCCCGGAAGACGCTGTTCCAGTGGTCCCACATCAGCTTGAGCAACGCCGCGGCGTCCCATTCGACCAGGGGGCGCTGATGCAGCCTGGGATCGTTGAAGGAGTCCAGGACGCTGCGGTCGAGCCGTCCGTTCCTGACCGCGCGCTTCATCTCGCGGTCGACGAAGGGGGCCAGGCCTGCCCTCAGGAGCTCGAGCGCCTTGCCGACGCGCTCGTGATTCGTTGCGGCCATCGGGGCGCGGGTCCAGCTAGTGGCCGGGGTTGCCGTGCGTCGGTCGGGGCATCGCCGGGCATCCTACAGCGGGCGAATCCGCGGCCGCCGCCGCCGATCGCCGGGAACTGCGGGCAGGGAGAGCCTCGGGGGAGGGCGCCGTCCGGCGATGACCGGCGGGGCGATCGGCAGGGCGATCGGCGGCGCGACCGGTCAATTCGGGTCCTCGGCCCGTGCGAGGAGTTCCCGCAGGGCGTAGTTGACGCTCTCGGCCGCGAAGTCGGGTTCCTTCCCGAACGGCTGCCGCACGTAGCGGACCGGCGGGCTGTCGCTGTCGTCGAAGAGGACGATGGCGAGGATGAAGTCGTCCGGCTTGTTCAGGGAATACAGGATCTCGTTCCTGGTGACGGTGACCGTCGGGGCGTCGCTGCGTCGTCCCTTGACTTCGATGAACCGGAGCCTGCCGGTGGCCGGGTCCCGGCTCTCGACGTCGTAGCCCAGCTTCTCGAACTCCCGGTCGACGGGTTCGAAGCCGAGCCGGCGCTCCGCTGCCATGACGATGTTGCGGGCTTCGGCGGCTGCCGCCTGGGTGTCGGTCGCGGCGGCGGCGGCGTTGGTGGAGCCGGTTCCGCCCGTCATCGTGTCGATCAGGCCGCGGGGGACGACCAGGAGGCCGCCGAGCACGATCGGCGGTCGGGGCGAGATCTGCCGATCCCGCTCCAGCTCGGTCAGACGCTTCCTGAGGCGCTCGTTCAGGGTCTCCGCCCGTCGCCGCGCTTCGGCCGAGTTGAGTCGGGCGCCGGCCTTCCCGGCTTCTTCGTCGAGCCTGAGCTGAGCGGCACGGTGGTCCCAGTGACTGATCTCCTTGGTCAGGCGCTCCTTGACCGCCGCCTCGGTGCGTGCGAGCAGGTCGAGCCGCGCGTCGCGCACCTCCTTGAGATGTTCGGGCACGACGTTGGCGACCGCGTACCCCTGCGCCTTCTGCTCGAGGCCGCGGTCGATCCAACGGCACTCGGGCCGCTCGAGGATGTCGTCGACGCTCGGCTCGTCGCCGGTCAGCGGCCGGTAGTCGAGATACGGCGCGTAGTGCAGGTGGCGCGGATCGCCGTCGGCGCCGAGTTCCACGTACAGCATGCGCCGGGAGACGACCTTCCGGTCGCCGCTGCGGGTGGTGTTGCCGTCCTGCAGGGCGTGCTCGATCGAAAACAGCACCCGCGGCGCCGTGCCGTGGTCGCGTTCGTCGACCAGGACGGCGCCGCGCCGCAGCAGGCCGCGATGATCTTCGAGGGTCAGATCGGTGACCGTGTCCAGCAGGGGATGGCCGGGGCAGAAGAAGTCGGCGAGCGGCTGGCCCTGCGGCGCCACCAGCGGTTTCTCGAACGCGATCCGCTCGTAGCGGCCCAGCACCGGCGCGCCGGTCCCTATCAGCCGGCTGCGTCGGCGGACGGCTGCCGGCACCTTCGTCACCTCGAAGCGGCCCGGCTCCCGCTCGCGCAGTCTGCCGCCGAGCCGCCTGAACGCGGCCAAGAAGAAGGACCGGATGTAGTGCGGCTGCAGGCGGCGTGCTTCGGCACGTTCCATGTCCTCGCGGACCCGCCGGACGCGCGAGGCGTCCATCGCGTCGTGCGCGAGCTGCCGGTCTTCGAGCAGCTCCTGCAGCGCACCGTGGTCCAGGGCATGGTCGACGGCGGTGTCGAGCCGGGCCCGTACCTCGGGCTGCTCGCCGTAGCGGATGGCCCGCAGCAGCAGCTCCCGCAGCGGACGGCCTTCGAACTCCAGCTTGCCGAGCACGTCGAAGACCTGTCCTCCGAGCGCCTCGCGGGCCTGGTTCAGCTTCTCCAGGAGCCGGTGGTAGACATCGCCCTCCCGGGTCTCCCTGGCGACCAGATTCCAGAGATGGCAGACCTCCCGCTGGCCGATCCGGTGAATGCGGCCGAAGCGCTGCTCCAGCCGGTTCGGGTTCCACGGCAGGTCGTAGTTGACCATCAGATGCGCCCGTTGCAGGTTGATGCCCTCACCGGCGGCGTCGGTCGCCAGCAGCACCTGGACCTCCGGGTCGTACAGGAAGGCCTCCTGGATGCCCAGGCGCTGCTCGCGGCCGATGCCGCCGTGGATGACGACCACCGAGCCTTCGCGGCCGAGCAGCGTGCCGATCCGCTCGTGCAGGTAGCTCAGCGTGTCGCGGTGCTCGGTGAACAGCACGAGTTTCTGCCCCGGTGACGTGACCGGCCGCGGCGCCGGACCGGTCCCGGTGGGCGTCGTGCGTTCTCCGATCCGGTCGGCCCGGCCGGAGGGGCTGAAGATCTCGTTCAGCAGGCTGGCAAGTTCGCGCCACTTCGTGTCCTGGCCGCCGCGGCGCACTTCAAGCGCCAGCGCCTCGAGTCGCTTCAGGGACTCGATCTCGGCCCTCAGCTCGGCGATCGACTGCGCGGCCGTGGCCTGGTCGAGGACCTTCGCCTCGGTGTCCTCGATCTCCTCCTCCGGGGCGTCGGCGAGATCCTGGACATCGTCCTCGTCGAGTTCCGGCGCCAGGAACTGAACGACCAGGGAGTGCTGGCCGCCCTTCTGGAGGACCTCGAGTTCGCGCAGGCGTCCTTCCAGCCGTTCCCGCCGGCGCCGCAAGGAGCGGTAGATGGCCTCCGGCGAGGACGCCAGCCGCCGCTGCAGGATGGTCAGGGCGAAACCGACGGCGCTCGTCCGCTTCCTGTTGGCAAGCGCCTCGGCGCGATTGAACTGCTCGCGGACGTAGCTCGTGACCTCCCCGTAGAGACGGGCTTCTTCGTCGGACAGTTCGAACGGGACGGTGTAGGCGATGCGCTCGGGAAAGAGCGGCCTGCCGTCGAACCTGAGCAGCCGTTCCTTGACCATGCGCCGCATCAGGTCGGACACATCCACGGTGTGCACGCCGTCGCGGAAGCGGCCCTCGAACCGGTCGTCGTCGAGCAGCGCCATGAAGAGCTGGAAATCCGCCTCCTTGCCGTTGTGAGGGGTTGCCGTCATCAGCAGGAAGTTGCGGGTCAGGCCGGAGAGAAGCCGGCCCAGCCTGTAGCGCTTCGTGAACTTGATCTCGTGCCCGAAGTACGTCGCCGAGAACTTGTGCGCTTCGTCGCAGACGACGAGGTCCCACTCGGCGCCGGGCGCCTGCAGCTTCTGCTGCACGTCGTCGTCGCGCGACAGCTTGTCCAACCGGGCGATGACCAGGTTCGCTTCCAGGAACCAGTTGCGGGTGCGCGCGGCGTCCAGCCGGTCGTTCGTCAGGATCTCGAACGGCAGGTGGAACCGCCGGTAGAGCTCGTCCTGCCACTGCTCGGCCAGGGCGCCCGGACAGACCACCAGGCAGCGCTCGAGATCGCCGCGGGCCATCAGCTCCTTGATCAGCAGTCCCGCCATGATCGTCTTGCCGGCGCCCGGGTCGTCGGCGAGCAGGAAGCGGAGCGGCTGGCGCGGCAGCATCGCCTCGTAGACCGCCGTGATCTGGTGGGGCAGCGGCTCGACCACGGACGTATGCACCGCCAGCACCGGATCGAACAGATGCGCGAGCCGGATGCGCTGCGCTTCCGACACCAGCCGGAACAGGGCGCCATCCCCGTCGAAGGACCACGCCCGCCCCCGCTCGACCAGCTTCAGCCCGGCCTCGTCGTCGCGGTAGAGAAGCTGGTTCATGACGCCCCCGTCCGGCGCCTTGAACGTCAGTTCGACCGCCTCCGACCCGAACCACTCGACATTGACGACCTCCACCGCCCCGTCGGGATGCACGCCGCGCACCGTGCAACGGGGCTGAAGATCCTCAAGCCGCATCGGCGTAACGTACCAGCCCCGGTACGGCCCCGGCGGTCAGGGCGATGTGGTGCCCGTGGCTTGCTCCGGCGCCTCGCGCGAGGCGCCGGTCACTACCCGGCCTTGTCTCGCTCGCGGAGATCGCGCAGCCGCTCGATGAGCCTCCATACGTCTGTGGCGGGAGCTCGTTGTGTCGGGTCGAGCCGTTTGCAGTTCTCGACTGCCTGGCCTGCTTGCGGCTTCGGTCAGTCAAGTGCGTCGGGCGGAACGACGACGGGGATCGCGCCGTATCTGCCGCCCAGGTAGCCGCGCATGAGCGCCTCGTTCTTGCGCGGGCGGTAGTCGGAGAGGGCGATGAGGCTTGCCGCCTCGGTCTGCCGGTCCTTCTCGGTGAACCACACCTGTCCGCGATCCAGAGTCTCCTGGAGGAGCGTGACGTCGTGCATCGTCGCGATCAGTTGAGCATGGCTGGAGCTGCTGTCTTCCGGTTCACGGTTGAAGCGCTGGATCAGGGACGCGACGAGCAGCGGATGGAGGCTGCGGTCCAGTTCGTCGACCACCAGCACTCGGTTGTTCGCCAGGACTTCCAGCCAGGGAAACGCAAGACTGAAGTAGCGCTGTGTGCCGTCCGATTCGCGCTCGAGGTCGATCCGCTGAGAGTCGCTGTCCCGGGGCTCGTGGACGAAGCCGACGCGGGGCCAGTCGAACGTGGGAGAGTGCTTGATCGTCCTTGCGAACACCTTGGGAGGCAGTTCGTCCTTCAGCTCCTCCAGGGAATCACTGGCTTCATCGACCGCAACGTCGGCGACGGTGATGTCGGCCTCCTTCATGAGCATCAGGACGCTCCGCTTCATCCGGTCGTTCTCGTTGATTGCCTTGGCCGTGTAGATCGGTGGCGGTCCCTCAGTTCCAAGGACGCGCAGTCGGCCGAACCAGTCGACCACAGGCCCGAATGTCTCGCTGTTCAACTGGGCGGCAGTGGACACGAGCAGGGCGTCGGGTCTCGTGTTCTCGCGCCAGAGCTGCTTCGAGCCGCGGACAGAAGGCCCGAACTTCCAGTGCTCCTCGCGAGTGTCGGCGTCGAAGGAGCGGTCCAGCAGTCGGCGCATCCGCCCGCCCGGCGGGCAGGCCAGAAGCCACTCCTGGTGGACGCGCTCCGAGTCCACGGCGAACCCGTACTCGTACAGGGTGCCGCCTTCGACGAAGGCTACGTCGAACGTGCTGGGGCTCTTGCGAGTGTCCTCCCGGAACAGGAAGGGGTCGCAGGGGATTTTCTCGCCGGCCTGCCTTCCCTTGGACGAGTCCAGGACGAAGTGCTGGGCGAAGGTGAGGCCGTCCACCAACCGGGACTTGCCGCTGCCGTTCGGGCCGTAGATCGCCGCGACCCGGTTCAGCCGGGGCGCGTAGCGCACGCCCGAGTCGAACGCGAAGGCGCCGCCGGTGCCGCCGACGGCCTCCATGCTGAGCTCCTGGCGGTCCCGGAAGCAGCTACTGTTGGTCAAGGCGAACGCAACGAGCATCCCGGCCTCCTCGAATCAGAAGGCTGATTGTAACTGGTATCCGCAAAATTCGCTCGTTGTTTGTCCGTGTCGTGGCATCAACGACGTTCAGGTGTCCATCGGCTCCAGGCCTGTTCTCCGTTCGCGACCGTGTCCGTCTACCAAGGTGACGGCCCGGGCGACGTGGATGGCGGCGACCCCGCGGGTTCGGCGCGGCTACAGGCCCTGCTCCTTGCTTCCGGGACGGCCAGGGACCGACAGAGGCCCGGCGTACAGCGCAGACGGAATGGGCAAGGTCCGCGAGGCCCGCGGCTGCTCGGACTGCGACGGGCGCTTACGGGATCAGCCGCATCAGGGCGACCATTGCACCGACGATGGCGGCGGTCTGAATCAGCAGGGCACGGTAGATGCGGGATTCCAGTCTTGCCAGGTCGGTGCGCGTAGCGAGTTCGTTGTGCCCGTCGCCTACGGCCTCGTCGATCGCCCGTGCGTGCGCCGCGGCCTGCCGTTCCGGCACTCCGGCCTCGCGCAGGGTCTCAGCCGTTCGCAGTGTGTCGGTCGTGCTCATCGTCTGCCCTCATGCTGCCAGTGACTCCACATGGGGCACATGTTGAATCAAGCATACAGCCGGGAGCCGCCTTGCGCGAGGCAACCTCTCCTCCGCAGGCGGAGGGCTGACGGGCGGACTCGGACTGTACGCGGCCGCGGGCTCGGATGCCGGCGAGGCGTTCGTCGATGGGGCGGTCCGGTGCGGGGTAACCTCTCCACCACACGCGACGGAGGGCAAGCAGCGATGGGCAGGAATGTGGAGGAAGCGCCGGACCTGACACTGGATCGCCGGGCCCTGCTGGCGGCGGCCGGGGGTGCGGCGATGGCGATGGGCTGCGGTACGGGATCGGCGCCCTCGGACCCGCCGGCGGCGGCGCTGAACGGCTGGACGCCGCCGGGCGAGGAGCGGCGCAGGGCGCTCGTGGCGACGGCGCGCTTCGGGCCCAAGCAGGCGGTCCGGAGCAGGTCGGGGATTGCGGTCTGCACCCATCCGCTGGCCTCCGCTGCCGCCGCCGACATGCTCGCCATGGGCGGCAACGCCTGCGACGGCGTGCTCGCGGCCAGCATGGCGCAGGCCGTGGTCGAGCCGCACATGACGACCCTCTCGGGCTGTCTGTCGATGCTCTGTTACGACGCCGCCTCGGGTGAGTACAGCTACGTGAACGGGATGATGGCGGCGCCGCAGGCAGTGCCGGACGTGCGGGCAATGGACCCGGCGGCGTTCGGTGCGCTGATGGCGAAGACGGACGGCACCCTGTGCTTCGTGCCGGGCTTCTGGGGCGGCTTCGAGGCCGGGCACGACCGCCACGGCCGGCTGCCGCGGGCGACCGTCATGGCGCCGGCAATCCACTACGCCCGCCATGGCTTCGAGATCCACCCCTTCCTGTGGGGCGAGATGTTCGTCGAGGCGGCGGTGCTGGGCCGGGAGCCGTTCAGCCGGGAGATCTACTTCAAGGGCAGGACGCTGCGTGACATCGGCGAGATGCTCGTTCAGAGCGAGCTCGCGGACACCCTGGAACGGCTCGCCGAAGAAGGCGGCGACCACTTCTACCGAGGCGAGTTCGGCCGCCGCTACGCGGAGACGGTCCAGGCCCGGGGCGGCCTGATCACGCCGGCGGACATGGCGGCCTACGAGGCGTCCTGGGACGAACCGGTCCAGGGCACTTACCGCGGCTACGGCGTGGTCGGCTCGCCGGCGCCCGACTTCGGCGGCCAGGCCCTGGTCGAGATCATGAACATGGTCGAGCTGCTCGATCTGCAGCAGACCGGTCCGGCGTTCGAGTCCGGCGAGACGAGTCTCAGGATGATGCAGATCATCGGCCGGGTCTACGCCGACGCGATCGGAGGCCGTTTCGACGGCACGCTGCCAGACGTCGAGCGGGCGATCTCCAAGGAGTACGCCGCCGAGCGGTTCGCGGCGCTCGGCGGCAGGCCGGCCAGTCCGTACGACCGCTTCGAGGCGCTGGGCGTCGTGCCGCCTCCGCCGGGCTCGAACCACGTCACGGTGGTCGACGCCGAAGGCAACGTCGCCACCGTGCTGCACTCGGTCATGTCGATGCCGTTCCGGACCGGCATCTACGTCGACGGCGTCTATGCCTGCGCCTCCGGCGTCCACCTCGGCTCCGGTCCGGTCGAACCGGGCGGACGCGCCCACGCCCGCATCTGCCCGAACATCTTCACCCGGGACGGCCGCCCGGTGCTGGCCTCCGGCTCGCCGAGCGTGTCCCTGACCGAGAACATCGTCCAGAACACGACGAACCTGCTCGACTTCGGCCTCGACCTCGAGAGCTCGGTCCACAAGCCGCGGTTCGGCGGCACATCGATGAACGTTCCCGGTGCGCTGATCGTCGAAGCCGATCTGGCAGGCGCTCCGGCGGACCTTCTGCGCGAGACCGGCGCCGCGGTCGAGTTGGTGAACCCCTGGAACTGGCTATGCGGTTCGTTCGAGGGGGTTCTGATCGAGGCCGACGGCGCCGCCGTCGCCTGCGGCGACCCGCGGCGCACGGCGCAGGCGGCCGCCGGTTGAGGGCAGTGCTGCAAGGCCTTTGCCACGGACTGCTTGCCCTTGCCGCCGCCGGCGCCTTTGCCGGAGAGGCGACGGTGGCGGCGGCGGCGAACGGGGCGGAGGCGGTGGGGTCGCTGGCGGCGGAGTTCGAGCGCGACACCGGACATCGGGTCACGGCGGCGGTCGGCTCGACCGGCAAGCTGTACGCCCAGATCCTCCACGGCGCGCCATTCGACGTGTTTCTGGCCGCCGACCAGGAGCGTCCGCGGCTGCTGCTTGACCAGGGGCTCGCGGTCGAGGGATCGCGCCGGACCTGGGCAGTCGGA
Source organism: Thermoanaerobaculia bacterium (assembly GCA_965116145.1). Classification (GTDB taxonomy): domain Bacteria; phylum Acidobacteriota; class Thermoanaerobaculia; order Multivoradales; family Multivoraceae; genus Multivorans. Next base: position 1,729,290 of record OZ220482.1, on the reverse strand, counting down.
CGCCTGGTCCTCTGGAGCCCGGATCCGGCAGCCGCCGCCGGCGCCGTGACGCTGCGCGAAGGCGCCTTCCGCCGGCTCGCGATCGCCAACCCGGACCTCGCCCCCTACGGCGCTGCCGCCCGCGATGTCCTGGTCGGCATGGCGCTCTGGCAGGATCTGCAACCGAAGATCGTTGTCGGCGAGAACGTGGGCCAGGCCTTCGCGATGGTCGCGTCGGGCAATGCGGAGTTCGGCTTCGTGGCGCTGTCGTCGGTGCTGAGCGCCCGCGAGCGGCAGGCCGGCAGCCGCTGGGAAGTGCCGGATCGCCTTCACACGCCGATCCGCCAGGACGCGGTCCTGCTGGTGCGGGCACGGAACAACCCGGCGGCGCGCGCCCTGCTCGACTGGCTGGACAGTCCGCGGGCGCGGGCGGTCGTCGAGTCCTTCGGCTACCGGACCGAGTAGCGGCGGGGCAGGCGGGGGCTCTGACCTGGACCATGGATCTGCCCGAACTCGGCCCGTTGTGGCTCAGTCTGCAGCTTGCGGCGTCGGCGACCGCGGTGCTGCTGGTCCTCGGCACGCCGCTCGCGTGGTGGCTGGCCGGCACGCGGTCGCGGCTGAAGCCGGTGATCGAGGCGGTGACCGCCCTGCCGTTGGTGTTGCCGCCGACGGTGCTCGGCTTCTACCTGCTGCTGCTGCTGAGCCCGCGGTCGTGGCTGGGCGGACTCTGGGTCGAGGTCACCGACACCTCCCTCACCTTCTCGTTCGCCGGCCTGCTCATCGCCTCGGTGGTCTACTCGCTGCCGTTCATGGTGCAGCCGCTGCAGGCCGCCTTCGAGTCCCTGGGCAGGGGGCCGATGGAGGCCGCGGCGTCGCTCCGCGCCTCGCCGCTCGACGCCTTCCTGACCGTGGCCGCGCCTCTCTCGCTGCGGGGATTCCTGACTGCGGCGGTGCTGACGTTCGCGCACACGATCGGCGAATTCGGAGTCGTCCTGATGGTCGGAGGCAACATTCCCGGGCGGACGCGGGTCATCTCGATCGCCATCTACGAGCACGTCGAGACGCTGCGCTACGCGGAGGCGCACACGCTCGCGGCGGGTCTGCTGCTGTTCTCGTTCGCCGTGCTCGTGTTCGTCTACGTCTTCAACCGGAGGTTGCCGGTCCGTGTCGCCTGACGGCGAGGCCGGCGCGCTGGAGCTCGACCTGAGGGTCGGTCTGGCCGGCTTCGAGCTGGACGTGGCGCAGACGATCCCGGCGTCCGGCGTCACCGCGGTCTTCGGTCCTTCCGGCAGCGGCAAGACGACCCTGCTGCGGTCGGTGCTCGGCTTCGAGACTTCGGCCCGCGGACGGATCGCGTTCGATCGCCGGACCTGGCTCGACAGCGAGCGGGGCGTGACGATTGCGCCGCATCGGCGGCCGGTGGGATGCACCTTCCAGGACGGCCGGCTGTTTCCGCATCTCGACGTGGCGGGGAACCTGCGCTACGCGGATCGGCGGAGCCGTTCGGCGCCTGGCGCGGCGGCCGAGATCGCCCGCGGCGACGTGGTCGACGCGCTGGACCTGGGGCCGCTGCTCGGGCGCCGTCCGCACACGCTGTCGGGCGGCGAGCGCCAGCGTGCGGCGCTGGGGCGGGCGCTGCTCGCCCGGCCGCGGCTGCTCCTGCTCGACGAACCCCTGTCCGCGCTCGACCGGCGCCGCAAGGCGGAGATCCTCCCCGTCCTCTCCAGGCTGCATCGGCGCTTCGGCATTCCGACCCTGTACGTCAGTCACGCGGTCGACGAGGTCGCACTGCTGGCGGACCGGATCCTGGTGCTTGCGGATGGCCGGGTCCAGGCCTTCGGCGGTACCGTCGACGTGCTCGAGCGGCTCGACCTGTCGCCGCTCACCGAGCGTTTCCAGGCGGCGGTCGTGCTGGAGGCGCGGGTTGCCGTCCACGACGACGGCTACTGCCTGACCTGGCTCGATCTCGACGGCCAGCGGCTCAGCGTGCCGCGGCTCGAGGACCTGGCGGTGGGGGAGTCGGCACGGCTCCTGGTCCGCTCCCGGGACGTCTCGCTCGCCACCGAACGCCCGTCGCCGACCAGCATTCGCAACGTGCTCTCCGGCGTGCTCGCGGCGCTCGATGTCGACGAATCCGGCGCCTTCGCCGAGGCGACGGTGGACCTCGGCTCGCATCGGCTGCGGGCGCGGATCACGCGGGCGTCGGCGGCCGAGCTCGGTCTGGCCGTCGGCGCGCCGGTGTTCGCACTGCTCAAGAGCGTCAGTCTGGACACCCGTTCGCCCCGGTGAGCCTCCGTGCCGATCTGCTACGGTCGCCGCCTTGCCTGATCGACAGCGGCCGCAGGCGGAGCAGTTCAGCGCCGGGTACTCCCGTTACGTGCTGGGAGTGCTGTTCCTCGTCTACGTCTTCAATTTCATCGACCGGCAGATCCTCGCGATCCTGGTCGATCCGATCAAGGAGGAACTCGGCGCCTCGGACACCCAGATGGGTTTCCTGACCGGCTTTGCCTTCGCGGTCTTCTACACCGGGTTCGGCATCCCCATCGCCCGCTGGGCGGACCGCGGTGTGCGGCGTTCGATCATCGCTGTCGGGCTGACCGTATGGAGCGTGATGACCGCGCTCTGCGGACTGGCCCAGAACTTCTTCCAGCTCGCCCTGGCGCGGATCGGCGTCGGCATCGGCGAGGCCGCGGGGAGTCCGCCGGCCCACTCCCTGATCTCGGACTACTTCCCGCCGGAGCGGCGGGCCGCCGCCCTGTCGATCTACAACATCGGCATCCCGGTGGGCGTGGCGCTGGGCTACCTGGCCGGGGGCTGGATGGTCGAGTTCTTCGACTGGCGCGCCGCCTTCTTCGTCGTCGGTCTGCCCGGCGTGCTGCTGGCCGTCGTCATGCGATTCACCGTCCGCGAGCCGACCCGCGGTCAGTCGGAGGCGGCCGGCGCCGACACCGGGTCCTACTCGCTGGGCGAGGTGATCCGCTTCCTGGCGTCGCTGCCCTCCTTCCTGCTGCTTGCGGTGGCCTCCGGCATCGCCTCGCTCACGGCGTACGGTTTCGGCGCCTGGGTGCCGGCCTTTCTTGGCCGCGTCCACGGCATGGGCAGCGGCGAGATCGGCACCTGGATGGGGATCGAGACCGGCATCGGCGGCGCCCTGGGCATGGTCGTCACCGGCATCGCCGCGGATCGGCTGGCCCGGCGGGACCCCCGCTGGTACGCCTGGATCGGCGGCCTGACGATCGCTGTCTACTTCCCCTTCATGGTCGTCTTCCTGCTCCTCGACCGCCCGATTCCGGCCATCCTCTCCTACTTCGTCGTCCTCACCCTGGGCACCGTCTATCTCGGTCCGGCGATCGCCATGACCCACGCCCTGGTGACCGTCCGGATGCGCGCGCTCGCGTCCTCCATCCTGCTGTTCATCCTGAACCTGATCGGCATGGGGCTGGGCCCCCAGATGGTGGGATTCCTGAACGATGCCCTCGCCCCGCGCTACGGCATCGAGTCCATCCGCTACTCGCTGCTCTGGGTCGGCATGGCCAAGCTGCTGGCGATGGTGCTCTTCCTGCTCGCCGCCCGCTATGTCGTCAGGGACCTGAAGGCGAAGGGCCGATTGGGGTCGGGACCTGACCCTGGCGCCCAAGGGCACGCTCGCCGCTGACGGGAGCTCCTGATGCTCGAACGTCCGCCTCGAGGGCGTGCCGGGCGACCGATGCGTGTCAGTAGCTGGAGATTGCGAGTTCCTTGTCGGTGATGAACTCGAGCAGGGCCGGGGTGCCGGACTCGGTTGCCTCGATGCCGCGGCGGATGGCGGGGACGATCTCCGCGGGGTCGGTGATCCGCTCGCCGTAGCCGCCGAAGGCTCTTGCCATCTCGGCATAGTTGCCGGAGATGTCCGTGCTGCGGTACTTCTCGGTCGCTACCTGCATGATCGGCAGTTCGATCGCCATCGAGAAGTTGTTCAGGAGAATGGAGAGGATCGGCAGCCGTTCGCGCACGGCCGTTTCGAAGTCCATGCCGGTGAAGCCGATCGCGGCGTCGCCCCAGACGTTGATGCAGAGCTTGTCCGGCCGGGCGAGCTTGGCGCCCATCGCGAGCCCGAGGCCGTAGCCGAGCTGGGTCGTCTTGCCCCAGCCGATGTAGGAGAGGGGAGTCGTGCTGCGCCAGAAGGGCGAGATCTGGTCGCGCGGGGAACCGGCGTCGTGGGTGATGATCACGTTGTCGCGGTCGACCGTGTGCATCAGGTCGCGGAGCACGCGGTAGGGCGAGAGCGGCGTGCTCCCGGACGTCAGCCGCGGGCTCCATTCGTCCAGCCAGGCGGAGCGGATCCGTTCGATCCCGGCCGGTACGGACTCGGCCCGTGCCGCCGCGTGCGGCAGCGGCCGGTCTTCGAGCTCCGCGATCAGGGCGGCGAGCGTCAGCCTCGCATCGCCGGCCACGACGCACTCCGCGGCGATGTTCTTGTTCAGATCGACCGGGTCGAGGGTCGCGTGCAGGATCCTGGCCTGCCGGTACTTGCCGAAGTGGATGCCGAACGCGGTAGCGGTGAAGCTGCAGCCGATGCCGAAGATGACGTCGGCGGCGGACAGGAATTCGTGGACCGTCCTCGGCACCGCCCGACCGCCCGAACCGAGCGAAAGCGGGTGGTCTTCGTTGAACGAGCTCTTGCCGCCCAAGCTGGTGGTGACCGGTGCGTTGAGCAGCTCGGCCAGACGTTGCAGCTCGTCCCAGGCCTCGGCGTAGTGGACGCCCTGTCCGGCGTAGATCACCGGCCGCTCGGCCGCCGCCAGCATCGCCGCCGCCTCGCCCACCAGGTCCGGGTCGGGTCCGACCCGCACGATTCCGCTCGGGCGGGGTCCCAGGTCCTCCGGCACGTCTTCGCCGAAGACGTCGGCCGGCACCTCGATCACCACCGGGCCCGGTCGGCCCGAGCGGAGCTGGGTGAAGGCGCGGCGCATCACCTCGGGCAGCGCCTTGCCCATGCTGAGCGGTTCGCACCACTTCGACACGTGCTGGAAGTTCGCCACGGCGTTGAAGTTCGGCGCGACGTGCATCGTCCGGCGGCTGTAGCCCATCGGCAGGACGAGGATCGGCGCCGACTCGCCGTAGGCCTGGGCCACGCCGCCGAAGGCGTTCTCGGTGCCCGGGCCGCTCTGCATGGTGAACACCCCGATCTGCCGGCCGGAGCTCAGTCGACTGACGGCGTCCGCCATGTGCAGGCCGATCCGCTCCTGACGGACGATCACGGTGCGGATGTCGGCTACCGCCGCCGCCTCGATGATCGGGTTCACCGGGTAGGCGAGGAGGAACTCCACGCCCTCCCGCTTGAGGTACTCGGCCACGCCCTGGGCTGTCTTCACGTCGGAACCCCCGTGTCGTTCATGGTCTCCGGCTGACGCTGGAACTGGATGCTAGATGCCGTAGTACTGGCGGTACCAGTCGACGAAGCGGGGGATGCCGTCGGCGATCGCGGTTGTCGGCTCGTAGGCCAGGTACTCCCTGGCGCGCGCGAGATCGGCGGAGGTTCGCGCGACATCGCCCGGCTGCATGGGCAGGAACCGCTTCTCGCCCTCGCGGCCGCAGGAACGTTCGATCTGCCGGACGAACTCCATCAGGTCCTCGGTACGGCCGCCGCCGAGATTGCAGACGAGCTGCTCGTGGTTGCGGTCGATCGCCGAGACCACCCCGGCCGCGATGTCGTCGATGAACGTGAAGTCCCGCTGCATCCGGCCATGGCCGAAGACGTTCATCGGCTCGCCGCGCAACAGGGCGCCGGTGAACAGGAACAGCGCCATGTCGGGCCGTCCCCACGGGCCGTAGACCGTGAAGAAGCGCAGCCCGGTCGTCCGCAGGCCGTAGAGGTGGTGGTACACCGAAGCCATCAGTTCGTTCATCTTCTTGGTGGCGCCGTAGAGCGAGCATTGGGACGATGTGCTGTCCGCCTCGCTCAGTCGTTCGCGTGCGCTGTCGCCGTAGACCGAGCTGCTCGAGGCGTAGACCAGCCCGCCCACCTCGTGGCCCCGGCACAGCTCGAGCACGTGCGTGAACGCCTGCACGTTGTCGCGGACGAACACGTCCGGGTGATCGATCGAGTGGCGGACGCCGGCCTGGGCGGCGAGATGGCAGACCCGGGTCTCGGTTCCGTCGCAGCCGTTGACCAGGTCGTCGAAGGCGTCCCGCAGGGCCTGCCGGTCGCCGATGTCGGCGCGCACCAGGTGAAAACCGGGTTGCTGTTCGAGGATCCCGTTGCGTCGTTCCTTGAGCTGCGGATCGTAGTACGGATTGAAGTTGTCGTACCCGATGACCTGATCGCCGCGTTCCAGCAGGGACCGGGCGACATGGAAGCCGATGAACCCGGCGCTGCCGGTGAGGAGGACCTTCACGAGGCGGTCCCGGCTTCGACGTTGGCACGTTGCCAGTGTTCGGCGAGCTGGGCCACCGGATCGATCAGAAGATCCTCGACCGCCACCTCGGCCAGCAACGAATCGTCGAAGTCGGGCGCCGTCCTGAGCACGTGATCCCTGAGGCCGTCGTAGCGCTCCCGGTAGTCCGACAGAAGGCGGCGCAGCGCGGGCGCCTCCGCCCGTTCGCGAAACCGGACATGGACCAGGTCGAGCGCCGTGACCCTGCCGTCGGCGAACTCCGGCACGGCGATGAACACCCGACCGTCGGTCCGCCCCCGGGCCGCCATCAACCGGCCCTCGACCGCGACTGCGTACTTGGTTCCCTGCAGCAGCGGCTGGTGGACCGTGCGCGATCTGAGGTCCCGGCAAAGACCGCCGGCGCGCAGGACCCGGATGGTCGCGTCGTCGCCGGGCGGCGGTCCGTTGCCGCCGGCCTGGAGCCGATAGCGGACGTAGCCCAGCACCTGATCGACGAAGGGGTCGAGTGCGCTCAACGTCTGCCGATCGTCCTCGGCCAGCGCCTCTTCCTGGGCGCCGGCCTGGCGAAGCGCGGCGGCCAGGGAGATCCGGCCCAGCGTCTGGTCGTGGCGGGAGATGCCCACGGTGACCGTCTTTGCCTGGTGCTTGATCGTGTCGACGTGCCGGGTGAGGTCGTCGATCGCCGGATCGAGAGCGCTGCGCAGCGCCTCCAGCTCCGACTCCTGCGAAGCGCCGGCCGCTGCGTTCAGCCGCTCGATCGCGATCGCCAGCCGCACCGCCCTGCCGACATGCAGGTTGCCGTCGTGGCGGCCGTCGGCGAGGCCGTCGCGGACGGCGTCGAGCTCGGCGCCGACGATCTCGCGCAGGTGCATCGCCGACGCCGCCGTCTCGTCGCCGGACCGTTCTTCGAGCGCAGTGCGGATCGCCCGCATCGGCCTGGCCAGGTCGTCGATGGCGAGAGCCGCGTGGTAGCCGAACAGGTGTCCGGCCATCGTCGCCAGCACGTACGACAGTTCGGGCGGCGCCTCGGGCACCTCGATCACCGCGGCGGCGCCGGGAAACGCAGCGCCTTCGGAGGCAATGACGATCGGCGTCGCGCGATGGGCGCGGTAGACGTCGATCTCCTTCCTGGTGTCGGCCGCTGTCGAGCCCTGGACCCCGGTCGCGCAGACCAGGATCAGGGGCTCGGACGACAGGTCGATGTGCTTCTTGTCCTCGGTCGCGTCGCAGGCGATCGCCTTGTAGCAGAGCTCCGATAGCTTGATCCGAACTTCCTCGGCGGCGATGCGGTCGAGGCCGTTGCCGACCACCGACCAGTCGCGCCGCCGGGGCGCGAATTCCCGGGCGGCCTCGGCGATCGCCGCGCGACGGCCGACGGTACGCTCCATCGCGTCGGGCAGCCGCCGCAGCTCCCGCAGCAGGCGGTCGGCAGCGGGACGTTCGTCGGGCCCTCCGGCCGCCCGGTCGGCGACGGCGACGGCAAGCAGCATCCCGGCCGCGATCTGGGAGTAGAACGCCTTGGTCGACGCAACGCTCATCTCGACGTCCCGCCCGTCCGAGGTGTAGAGCACGCCGTCTGCGCGTTCCGCGAGGTCCGAGTTCCGGCGGTTGACGATCGCGATCGCCCGGGCGCCCCTTCGTTGCGTCAGGTTGACCGTGCGCAGCGTGTCGGTCGTCGTGCCGGACTGGCTGACAGCAACGACCACGGTGTCGCTCATGTCCGCTGTCAGGTGAAAGCCCGAGAGTTCCGTCGCCGGCATCGCGTCGACCCGCAGGCGGACAAGCCCGCGCTCGCGCAGCCGCGCCTCGATCGCCGCCGCGATGCCCTGACCGGCGACCGCCGCGGTGCCCTGGCCGGTGACCACGATGCGGGTGACTGTTCCCTCGCGCAGGCCGCGCGCAACCGCCTCCGGCAGCGTCCCCTCGCCGAGCGAGACCCGCAGGCGCCCGGCTGCTTCTTCCCGCAGCTTGCCGCGCAGCGTGTTGCGCACCGAGCGCGGCGCCTCGCTGATCTCCTTGAGCAGGAAGTGCGGGAACTCGCCGCGGTCGATGTCGCGGGTGGTGATCTCGGCCTGGTCGATCTCGTCCCGGGACAACGGCAACGCCGTCCCGCGGACGGACCAGCGGTCGATGCCGGCGATCTCGCCGGCGCGGCGCGCATCCAGAACCGCGACCTGGCCCCTCGCTGCGCCGGCCGCATCCTGCCCTTCCTCTGCTGCCGCCTCGCCGTCCAGGCGGAGGTAGGCGGCGGTCTCTTCCACCAGGCCGTAGGGCTCGCTGGCCACCACGAACGTGTGATCGGCCAGGCCGACGTACAGTCCCTGGCCGCTGCCGCGTATCGCCAGGTAGAGCCGGGACGGGTCCTCCCAGGCCACGGCGGCGACCGCAAGCGAACCTTCGAATCCGGCCACCGTGCCGCGGAAGGCGTCGAGGCGCGTTTCGCCCCGGGCCAGACGGCGCGACATGAGGACCGGCATCACCTTCGCGTCGGTCGTGATGCGGGAGTCGATCTCCAGCCTCTCCAGGACCGTCAGGTCGGCGTGGTTGTCGATGTCGCCGTTGATCGCCGCGACGACTCGGGGCGCCCTGCTCTCGCCGGGGCATGCCTCGGCCTGATCCAGCGGATGGGCGTTCGCCTCGTTGATCCGCCCGACGCTGGCCCAGCGGGTATGGCCGAGCACGACCGCTTCGACCCGCGGGCTCGCTAGTGCTGCCGCCAGCAACGGATCGGAGGCGACCGCCGCGCGCAGAAAGCGGACGTTGTCCCCCAGTTCTCCGATCTCCTCCGCGCACTTGTAGGTCAGGCCGAGCCGCCCCTGACGAAGGTCCGCCGCGCGATGGCCGAGGAGCGGATCGCAGGCCCGGACGGCGAGCTCGTCCCGGATCGCCGGGTCGTCGGAATCGAGGTCGTGTCCCGAGAGCAGCAGGAAGAGCCCGGCCGAATCGCGGCCGCGCATCTCGAGCCGGTCGAGCGACGAGAACGCCTGCTGAACGGCGATGAGGACATCGAGGCCGGCATCGCTGGCGGCGTCCGGCGCCAGCGATGCAACGGCTGCAGCGGTTCTGGGCCGGTCTCGGCGGATCGCCCACTCGGCATCGGCGAGCGCCGATGCGGCCCGGCTGACTGCTTCCAGTCCGGTGTGTCCGAAGCGCCCGGCGGCGGCGTCGAGCCGCGCCTCCAGCCGGTCGAGGGCTGCCGAGCACGGCCGCAACGCGTCGGCGAGCGCTGCCCGCAGGGCCTCGTCGCGCACCAGCGCCCGAACCGTCGGTCGGGCGCGCAGCCGCCGGTCCCAACCGGCCAGGTCGGCTGCGGCAGTGGACAGGGCGGCCGCCAGCGCCGCCGCCTCGGCCCGGTCGCAGTCGGCGACCGCGGCTTCGACTGCGCGGGAAGCGGCCGCAAGACCGTCCAGCAGTTCCCGCGAGTCGATCGCCGGTCCTGAGTGGGGTCGCATCAGGATGCCGACGATCCCGCACATGGGAGCCCGAGCTTACAAGGCTTCAGGGCCAGTCAGCGCTGCCCGACCCGTTGCCGATTCCGCGTCTGGCAGCGGCGCACGACCTCACGACGATCCGGCGCCGCCTTCTGCGGCACGAGCTCCACGGACTGCTAGTCGCAGCCTTCGCGCGTCTCCTCCACGAGCCCGTCGACGACGGCCTCGAGGCCGCCCTCCTCGCCGCGCCGGATCTGGCGGTCGGCGCTGGTGCCTTCGGCGAGGATGCGGTGGACGTACTCGGCTTCCTTGCGGATGTTCAGGTCGTCCAGGACATCGTCGACGAAGTCGAGGAGTTCCAGTGTGAGAAAGCGGAGAGGGACCTCCTCGCCCTGACCGAAGTCGATCAGCTTGCCGTCGATGCCGTAGCGCATCGCGCGCCACTTGTTCTCGTAGAGCAGGTGGCGGGGATAGCGCCGCCAAGCCTGGTTGTTGTGGCGGAGGCGGATCAGCTTACCGACGATCGCCATCAGCAGGGCGGTCAGGCACAGCGCCTCGTCGATCTTCGTGCAGACATCGAACACCCGGAACTCGATCGTCGGGAACCGCGGGTGGGGCCGGACGTCCCACCAGATCTGGGTCGGTTCGTCGATGCACTTCGTCTGGATCAGGACCTGCACCAGCCGTTCGTACTCCGCGTAGGAGCGCAGCGACGGCGGCAGGCCGGTGCGGGGCAGGCTCTCGAACACCACGGAACGATAGGACTTGAGCCCCGTGTCGCGGCCCTCCCAGAAGGGCGAGCTGGTCGACAGCGCGAGCAGGTGGGGGAGGAAGTACAGCGACTGATCCATCACGTCGATGCGGAGTTCATTGTCCGGGACGCCGATGTGGATGTGCATGCCGAAGATCAGCATGCGCCGGGCAACGTCTCCGAAGCTCTCCTGCAGCTTGATGTAGCGCTCCGCATCGGTGACGTCCTGCTCGCGCCAGGCGGAGAACGGATGACTGCTGGCGGCCGCGATGCGGAGTCCGTTCCGGGACGCTAGGTGGCCGATCGACCGCCGCAGCCGGATGAGCTCCTGGCGGGCCTCGTCGATCGAGCGGCAGACCTCGCTGCCGACCTCGACCTGGCATTGAAGCTGCTCCGCCTTGATCTGTTCCTGCAGCACGATCTGACCCTGCTCCAGGAACTTCTGGATGAAGGGCCTGAGCTCCCGACTCTCGGGTTCGATGATCTGGTACTCCTCTTCGATGCCGATCGTCAGCTCGGGGAGTCTCGTCTTCATGGGGCCCTTCCTGGAAGGCTGCAACAGTAGAGTATCCGGTCGTCGGGCAGGCGACAGCGCTCTGATACCGTCCACCTCGCCATGACCCGGCCCGCGACCACTGCCTGGCGCCCGCGGGCCGACCGCACCGGGAGCCGGCTGCTTCTGCCGCTTCTTCTTCTGCCCTGGTCGGCCTGCAGCGTGCCGGACGCGGCGCCGGACGACGCGGCCTCGTGGCCGCTCTACGGCAGCGCTCCGACGGCTAGGAGCGTCGACGGCATGGTCGTCAGCGGACACGGTCTCGCGTCGGACGTCGGCGCTGCGGTGCTCGCCGACGGCGGCAACGCGATCGACGCTGCCGTCGCGGTCGGCTTCGCGCTGGCGGTCGTCCTGCCGGCTGCGGGCAACATCGGCGGCGGCGGTTTCCTGGTCTATCGGTCGAGCGAGGGCGACGTGCGCGCCCTGGACTTCCGCGAGAAGGCGCCGGGCGCGGCTACCCGCGACATGTTCCTGGACGATACGGGCGAGGTAACAGAGGCGGTGGTCATCGGCCACCTGGCTGCCGGCGTGCCGGGATCGGTGGCCGGTCTGTGGGCAATGCACCGGGAGCTCGGCACCCTGCCCTGGGCCGACCTGGTGGCGCCGGCGATCGAGCTGGCCCACGGCCACGAGATCGACGAGGCCCGTTCCGGGAGTCTGGCCAGCGCGGCGCCGCGGCTTCGTCGATTCACCGCCAGCGCCGCGCAGTTCCTGGTCGACGGCGAGGCGCCGGCGCCAGGCTCCGTCCTGGCCCAGCCGGACCTGGCCGCGACGCTGACCGCGATCGCGGAGCGGGGGCGCGACGGCTTCTACCGCGGCCCGGTCGCCGACCTGATCGTGGCCGAGATGGAGCGGGGCGGCGGACTGGTCTCCCACCGGGACCTGGAGGACTACGCACCGGTGTGGCGGGAGCCGGTCGAGGTCGAGTACCGCGGGCACGAGATCTGGTCCATGCCCCCGGTTTCCTCGGGCGGCCTGACTCTGGGTCTGATCCTGAACGTGCTCGAGGGCCGGGATCCGCTGCCGCCGTTCGGCAGTGCGGAGCTGGTGCATCTGGAAGCCGAGGCGATGCGGCTTGCCTTCCGCGATCGGAACACCCTGATCGGCGACCCGGACTTCGTCGACGTTCCGCGCGAGCAGTTCGTGTCGCAGGCCTATGCCGACGCGCTGCGTACGGGTATCGACCCGGAGCGGGCGACGCCGCTGCCGCCGGTCGCGGTGGCGCCGCCGGCCGAGAGCGCCGAGACGACGCACTATTCGATCGTCGACCGCTGGGGCAATGCCGCGTCGGTGACGACGACGATCAACAGCAGCTACGGCAACGCGGTGACGGTCACCGGCGCCGGCTTTCTGCTGAACAACGAGATGGACGACTTCGCGGCGTCGCCGGGCCGGCCGAACCAGTTCGGCCTCGTCGAGGGCGAGAACAACGCGATCGCCGCCGGCAAACGGATGCTGTCGTCGATGACCCCGACGATCGTGCTCGACCCGGAAGGCGAGCTGATGATGGTCGTCGGCACCCCCGGCGGGCCGACCATCATCACCTCGGTCTACCACACGATTTCGAACGTGATCGATCACGGCATGACCCTCGAGCGGGCGGTCGAGAGCCCGAGAGTGCACCATCAGGCCTGGCCGGACCGGATCTTCGTCGAAGAGCAGGGGCTCGCCGCCGAGGTGGCGGCGGAGCTCGAGCGCCGCGGCCATGTCGTGGCGGGCCGGGGACTCAGTGGCGATGTCGCCGCGATCCTGGTTGAGGAGTCGGGCCTGGTCGGAGTGGCGGACCCGAGGCGCGGGGGCGGCGCCAGCGCTCCGGATGCGCCCGGTGACATCGACTGAGAGTCCCGCCGGCGATGACCGGCGCATGAACGGCCGGCGGATCTTCGCCGCGGTGACGATCGGTCACCTGGGCATCGACATCTTCAACAGCATGGGGCCGGTGCTGCTGGCGTTCCTCAAGGAACCGCTGGCGCTCACCAACGCCCAGGTCGGTCTGGCCGTCGGTCTGTACCAGTTGCTGGCAGGGACCACCCAGCCGGCGTTCGGCTGGGTGGTCGACCGGACCGGCAGCCGCTTCCTCGGGCCGATGAGCGTCGCCGTCAACCTCGTGTGCATCGGCCTGTCGATCGCTGCCGCGGCCGCGACCGGCAGCTTTCTCCTGTTCTTGCTGCCGTTTGCCCTGGCCGCGGTCGCGTCGGGCGCGTTTCACCCGTTGGGAGTGATGCATGCGAGCACGGTCGACGCCGCGCGGTCGGCGACGTTCACCGCCGTCTTCTTCTTCTGCGGGCAACTGGGGCTCGCCATCGGGCCCTACCTGGCGGGGGTGGCGCTCGACCGGGCCGGGCTCGACGGCATCTACTGGCTGCTGCTGATCGTCGCGCCCGTTCCCCTGTTCATGGCGTTCGCGATGGGTCCGCGCCGGCTTCATGCGCCGCACCCGGCGCCGGAGCAGGAACGCGTCGCCGACCCCGCTGCCGGCAGGCGGCGCCCCCTGCGGGCGGGGGTCGTGGCCGTTCTCGCCCTGGTGTTCGCGAGCCGATCCTGGGCCGTCTTCGGCACCATCGCCTTCCTGCCCCTGCTGCTCGCGCAGCAGGGCTACAGCTCCTCGGCGCAGGGGCTTGCCAGCGGTCTGTTCATGGTCGGCGGCGCGGTCGCCGCGGTCGCCGCGGGCGCGTGGGCCGATCGCTGGGGCCGCCGCCCGGTCGTCTTCCTGACCACGTTCCTGGGCTCCCTGCTCCTGGCCTTGCTGCCCGGGTCCGGGAGCTGGGCCTTCGCTGTCGTGCTTCCCTGCGGAGCGTTGCTGGGCGCTGCGCACTCGGTGCTGATCGTGATGGCCCAGACCGTGCTGCCCTGGCGCCGCGGCCTGGCGTCGGGAACGGCGCTCGGCTTCCTGTTTGCCGCGGGTGCGGTGGCGACCTGGGCGATCGGTCAGCTCGCCGATCGCTACGAGCTCGAGCTCGTGCTGCAGGCGGGAGCACTCGTCGGCCTGGTGTCGGCGGTTTCTTCCCTGCTGCTGCCGAGGCGGGAGCAGGCCCCCCTGGCGCCGCTGCCGGCGGTGTCCGCGGTGCTCGTCCTGGCGCTGATCGGCGGGATGTTCCTTCAGGCGCGCCCGGCCGCCGCGGGCCTGAACGGAGAGATCAACGGCCAGGTGCGCGACGCCGCTTCCGACGCTCCCCTCGCGGGCGCCGAGGTCCGGATCACCGGCGATCAGTTGCACAGCACGCAGGTCGTGCGTGCCGGCTCCGGCGGCTCCTTCCGGGCGCCGGGCCTGCCGCCGGGCGCCTACTACGTGGAGGTGGCCATGGACGGTTATGCGACCTCCGTGGTGGAGAATCTGATTCTGGTGGCGGGGGGCGTGCTGCGGGTCGACTTCAGGATGCGGCTCGGCAGTGCGTCGGCGCTCGATCTGGTCTCCTCGCCGCTGCTGGACGTCGTCACCGGCAGCGACGGCAACGTCCTGGCCGGCGCCGACCTGCGGCAACTGCCCGGCGCCGTGGCCGCGCACAACCTCGACCTCGCGTCCGGTCTCGACGCGCTGGCGGGGGACGTCGCGGTCAACGGCTGGCCCCCCGGATTCGCCAGGTACCGGATCGACGGCCAGGAGAGTGCGTTGCGCGAACCGGCGGCGACCGCCATCGATCCCCGCTGGGTGGATCAGGTCCGGGTGTGGACGATGGAGCTGGCGGCCGGCATGGCCGGCCCCCACATCGACCTGGTCACGCGCTCGGGAGGGACCGACTGGCGGATCGACGGCGGCTGGTCGGCCGTCGAACCGTTCGACAGCGGACAGCGGCTGGCCCTGCGCCTGTTCGATGTCGGGGCGCCGCCGGCTGGCGGCCGGGACCGGAGGCGAATCGAGGGCGACGAGGCGACCGTCCTTGCCGGCGGTCCGCTGCGCGACAAGCGGGTCCGGGCGTTCGGCGGCTACTCGCGACACCGCGCCCGCGGCACGGAAAACCTGTCCGGCGCCGGCGCGCCGATGACCTGGGACGAAACGACCGAACAGTCGGTCGGCAAGCTGGACTGGTGGGCAGGCTCGACCAGCAACCTGACCCTGAAGCACCACTCCGGCGTCGGTCAGCTCGATGGCCGCCGGCCGGCGCTGCTCGTCCTGCCGTCGGTCGACGGCGACGAGAGCCGCCGGTCACGCCGGCAGACGACCAGCCTGAACATCGAGTGGGGTGTTGCCGGCCGGGTGTGGCTGCGGGTGTTCGGCGGCCGCTCGGACGCCATCGAGGACGGCGCTCTGTGGCAGGACGCGGGCCGCTACTTCGCGGCGCCGCATGCGGGCCGCGCCGCCGGCTGGTTCGAGGCGCAACCGACGAGCGGGTTGCGGTGGGCGGCGGGACGGCGGAACTGGGCGGTCGAACCGTCGTTCTTCTTCTTCGATCACACGCTGGAGATCGGCTTCCAGAGCTCCAGGGGCGGTCTGGACCTTGTCCGCTCGGACCCCTCCGACCGTCTGCTGGAGTTGCCGGGCGGGCCGCGAGACGTCTGGCGTGGTGAAGCGCTGGGCGCGGTTCGGCTGGGGCAGGAGAAGCGCGCCCTGTACGTCCAGGACGCCTGGCGGGTCGGGGGCGCCTTCAAGCGGCGGCTGACCCTGCACGCCGGGCTGCGGGCGGAAGAAGAGGTCGCCGGCCCGCTCGACTTCGGATTCGAAGATCGGACGGAGCCTCGGCTGGCCTTCGTCTGGGATGTCGCCGGCCAGGGCAGATGGAAGGTCTTCGGCGGCGCGGCCTGGTGGCATGTGGATGGTCTTCGGCCGCGCGAGGACGCCTCGGACGTCGACGCGGTGCGGGTTCTGCATGCGGCCGGCGGCCTCCGCGGTGCGAGCCTCGAGTTCGTGCGGGCGGCGGTGGATCCGGATCTCCGACCGGCCCGGGTGCGGGAGATCCAGTTGGGAACGGGTTACCAGTTCCTGCCCGATGTCGCGATCTCGGCCCGGGTCGCCGGTCGCCGGCTGCGGGACGGCATCCGGTTGATGCCATTGTTTCTGGACGGCGGCGTGGCGCCGACCCTGCTGACCCCCGGCCGCGGCGCCGGTCGCACTCCCTGGGGCCCGGACGGAGGTGAGCTTCCGCGGCTCGAGCAGGACTGGTGGGGCGCAGAGCTCAACGCGAACGTCGGTTTCAGCCCGTCATGGCGGATCCGTTTCTCGTATCTTCTGAGCCGGCTGACGGGCAACCACGAGGCGGGGGGACTCGGGCTCGAACCGGGTAGCCTGCCCGGCGGCCACCCGGCCCTCGCCGCGCTGGATCTCTGCTCCTCGCCGGTACCCTGCGACGTGTTCGACCTGACCGAGGGCGGCCGCCGGCTCGACCTCGACCGCGAGCACCAGTTGTCGGGGTGGCTGGTCCTGACTCCGGGCGCCCGCTGGCTGATGGCGCTGGTCTACCGCTTCCGCACCGGCGCGGCCCATGTGCCGCGGACCCTGGCGGTCCGGGTGGGCGAGGGGAACCGCATCGTGAGCACCGGTCTTGTGCCCCTGCCGCCGGGCCCCGACGATCCGGCCAGGAGCGCCGATCTCAAGCGCGCGGATCTGTCCCTGACCTACCGTGTCCCGCTCCGCTCCGACGACCGGCGGCTGTCGCTCTTCGCCGAGGCCCTCAACGTCTTCGACCAGGACGCCGCCAACCGGCTCTGGCCGCTCGCCTACCTCGATCCGGTTCTGATCGGCTCGGGCCAGTCCGACGTGCTGGCAGCCGCCGCGGCCCAGGACGCCAGGCCGGACCTGCGCAAGGCGCTGCCGGCTGCGTTCCAGACCAGTCGACGGGTACGGGCGGGTCTGCGGTTCCGGTTCTGACGGCTGGAGGCCGCGGTCTCCCGGCGCCGCCGCCCCGCGTTCGCGGGCCGCCTACAGCAGCTCGCTCAGCCGCCGGAGCGCAGCCAGCAGATCCGGCTTCTCGGTCAGGACACGGCGGAGCGGGTCGGTCTTCAGTTGGGCGAGTCGTTGCGGCACGGTGCGGATCGTGTGGTCGCGGAGGTCGAGGCCGGGCCTGACCTCGGACCAGCGGAGCGGCGTCGACACCGGCGCCGCGGGCAGCGGCCGGACGCTTAACGGGGCGACCAGCAG
Source organism: Thermoanaerobaculia bacterium (assembly GCA_965116145.1). Lineage (GTDB taxonomy): Bacteria > Acidobacteriota > Thermoanaerobaculia > Multivoradales > Multivoraceae > Multivorans. Next base: position 1,712,126 of record OZ220482.1, on the reverse strand, counting down.
GCGGCCGCGGCCGTTCTGGACGAAGTCGATGTACACCCTGCCGCCGCGGCGTTCCGGGTTGCGCGTGACGGTGGCGATCTCGGGCAATTGCCGGCAGACGATCCGGGCGATGAGCTGCCCCAGGCTGCGGGACTGCTCGTACGTGCAGGCGCCGCCGAGCGGCAGCAGGACATGGAGGCCGCTCGATCCGCTGGTCTTGACGAAGCTCGGCAGCCGGATCCGGCGGCACAGTCGGCGGATGGCCAGGGCGAGCTCGATCACGTCCTCGAACGGGGCGTCCTTCGGGTCGAGGTCCAGGATGCACCAGTCGGGCTGGCCGAGCTGGTGCGTCCGGCTCGACCAGACGTGCAGGACGATCGCTCCCAGGTTGGCGATCCAGACCAGGCTCTCGCGGTCCTGGCAGACGAAGTACTCGACATCCTTGCCGGTGCGCGGACTGGTCAGCCGGACCGTCTGCAGCCACTCCGGCGCGAAGTCGGGAGCGTTCTTCTGGAAGAAGGACTTGCCGTCGATGCCGTCCGGGTAGCGGGTCATCACCAGCGGCCGGTCGCTGAGGTAGGGCAGCATCGAGTCGGCGATAGCGGCGTAGAAGTCGATCAGATCGCCCTTCGTGTAACCCTCGCCCGGCCAGAAGACCTTGGACCTGTTGGTGACCTCGATGCGCCGCTCGGGTGGCGGCGGCGGGTCGGCGCCGGGGGCGCGCGGTCCGGTCCGGCGCATGCAGTCCTCGATCGGCTTGTCGTCCCGCAGGCGCAGGAAGACGGGGTGGCGGAGCATGCCGTGCGGTGTCCACTCCTTGTAGCGCACCTCGCAGATCAGATCGGCGCTCGGCTCGATCCAGGTCTGGTCTGCGACGCGGCCGTCGGGCAGGTCTCCGTCGGTGAGCACGGCGGTTGCCGGCACGGCGGCAGACCCCCCGTCCGCCGATGGCGAATCGTCGGAGCTGGCGGCATCGTTCCCGCCTGCCGGGCTCGACCGAACGCCGTCGACCGCTCGCGGCGCTCCGCAGGGCGGCGTGTCGCGGCGCATTGCGCGCAGACGTTGCGCCAGTTCCGCCAGATCGGCATCGCTGAAGCCGGTGCCGACGCGCCCGGCGTAGACCAGCCCGCCCGGCCCGCCCGTACCGCTTCCGGCTGGCGGGGCGGGCGGCGCCGCCGGGTCCCACACCGCCAGGTGCAGCGAGCCCAGGCCGACCCTGCTGCCCCTGGGCGGCGACATGCCGACGATCACGAGATCCGCTGTTCGGTCGGCTCGCAGCTTGACCCAGGACGACGACCGGCGGCCGATGTAGCGCGAGGCGCCGTCCTTGGCCATCGCGCCTTCGAGCCCCATCGCCGCCGCCTGCCGGAAGAAGGCCTCGCCCTGTTCCTCGATGTGGTCGGCGTAGCGGAGGGGCCCGGCCGGCGGCAGCACCTTCGCCAGCCAGCGCTTGCGTTCCAGGAGAGGGAGCGGCCGCAGGTCGCGGCCTTCGAAGGCGACCAGGTCGAACGCGAACAGCGTCGCCGGCCGGCGCACCGAGGCCTGCTCGATGTCGACCGGACGGCTGAGCAGGGCGCGGGTCTGCAATCGGGCGAAGCTGGGCCGGCCGTGGCCGTCGAGGACCGTGACTTCGCCGTCGAGGACCACCGACTCCACCGGCAGGCGGCGCAGGGCGCGGGTGAGCTCCGGATACAGCGCAGTGACGTCGCCGCCTCGCCGGTAGCGCAGGAACACGCTGCCGCCCTGCCTGGCGGCGACGAGACGGTAGCCGTCGTACTTCAGTTCGTAGATCCAGCCGTCACGGGAGAAGGCCCGGTCACCGGCGACGGCGAGCATCAGGGAGAGCGAGCGCGGATCGACCCGTCGGCGCGGCGCGTCCGACGCCTCGATCCCGGTCCGGGCTGCCTCGATCCGGCCGCCGCCGTCCCGGAGTTCCTCGACGGTCAGGCCCGAGAGCACGGACTCGGGCGGCAGGTGGTCTGCGCTGTCGCCGCCGTCCTGCCGCGGGCGGGCGGCAGCGTCCGGTTTCTTCATCAGCAGCCACTGGCTGCCGTCGGCGGTCTGCCGGCGGCCGCCGGTACGGAACAGGGTCCAGACCCCGCGCAGCTTGTAGCCGCGGAGCTCGAACAGGAGCTTGCCGTTCTCGATCCCCGCTGCCGGGTCCTCCAGGGGAATCCAGCGGCCGCTGTCCCACACGATCATCGCGCCGGCGCCGTAGTTGCCGGCGGGGATCAGCCCTTCGAAGTCGGCGTACTCCAGAGGGTGGTCCTCGGTGGCCACTGCGAGCCGCTTGACCTCCGGGTCCAGGCTGGGACCGCGCGGCACCGCCCAGGACCTGAGTGTGCCCTCAAGCTCCAGTCGCAGGTCGAAGTGCACCCTGCGGGCGGCGTGCTGCTGGACGACGAACCGGCCGCCGCCGGTCACGGCGCGCGAGCCCATCGGTTCGGGCGTCGCTTCGCTCGACCGCTTCCGGCGGTAGGCGTCCAGATTGCCGTGCGGCATCAGGGGTGCATCTTCGCAGAGCTTCGCCGAACCCCGTGGAACCGGGTTCGGTGCTACGATCTGTTGTTCATGCCTGCTCGTTCCGTTGGCGCCGGCACGGTTTCCTTTGGTCTGGTCTCGATTCCGGTCCGGCTCTATTCGACGTCGGAGACCTCGGGCGAGGTCCGCTTCAACATGCTGGACCCGAGCGACAACACGCGGGTCAGGCAGCAGTTGGTGAATCCCCGGACCGGCGCGGTCGTGGAGCGGAAGGAGACGATCAAGGGCTACGAGTTCGGCAAGGGTCAGTACGTCACCTTCAGCAACGAGGAGATCAGGGAGCTTCAGGAGAAGGCGTCGCCGTCGATCGAGATCAGCGAGTTCGTGCCGCTGGTCGAGGTGGAGCCGATCTATTTCGAGAAGTCCTACTACCTGGGCCCGGAGAAGGGCGGCGAACGCGCCTACCGGCTGCTCAGCGAGGCGATGCGGAAGACCGGGCGCACGGCCCTGGCCAAGCACCTCGCCCGCGGCAAGCAGCATCTCGTCATGCTGCGCCCCTACGCGTCGGGGCTGCTGATGCAGCAGCTCAAGTACGGGGGCGAGCTGAAGTCGTTCGACGAGGTGCCGCTCGGCGGCGAAACGGAACTCAAGCCGGGCGAGCTGGAGCTCGCCGTCCAGTTGATCGAGCAGATCGCGTCGGAGGAATTCAAGCCCGACGACTACACGGACAAGGTGCGCGAGCGGCTCTGGGAGGCGATCCAGCGCAAGATCGAAGGCCGCGAGGTTGCGGACGACGAGACGGAGGCGCCCCAGGCGCAGATCATCGACCTGATGGAGGCGCTGAAAGCCAGCCTGTCAACGGACGGCGAGGCCGAGGACGCGGTCTCAGGGAAGAAGGCCGGCGCCAGACCGAAGTCCGCCGCCAAGAGGAAGCCGGCCGCCCGCAAGGCCGCTGGAGCCAAGCCGACCAGGGCCAGGAAGCCGCCCGCGCCGCGCAAGGCGTCGAAGAAGCGGCCTCGGAAGACGACGCCGCGATCGCCGGCGAAGCGGGCTGTGGCCGGTTGACGTGAGCTGCCGTTCGTGAGAGCGGGTCGCGAGGGCCGCGTTGCGGCCGCGGCCGTGTCCGTTCAACAGACTGGATCCACGCACACGCGCGGGCGGGAAGCGGCTAGTGTAGCCCCTCGCTCCGGCCTGCGCCGATAAGCCGGCAGACGGCAGCACAGGAGGCCTCGAGATCGCACCCCCATCCAACGAGCCGCGCATCAACCACCGCATCCGGAAGAGTCCGGTACGGCTCATCGATCAGAACGGCGCCCAGGTCGGGGTCGTTCCCCTGGAGGACGCGAAGAGGCGTGCCCAGGACGCCCGACTCGATCTCGTCGAGGTCGGCCCCAACGCGGACCCGCCCGTGGTTCGGATCATGGACTGGGGCAAGGTCAAGTTCGAGCGCGAGAAAAAGAAGCGGGAGTCCCGGAAGAAGACCGCCACGGTCGATCTGAAGGAGGTCAAGTACCGGCCGACGATCGATCCGCACGACTACCAGATCAAGACGGACCGGGCCCTGCGGTTCCTGCGCGAGGGCAAGAAGGTCAAGGTGACGATCTTCTTCCGCTATCGGCAGCTCCGTCGGCCCGAACTCGGCGTCGCCATCCTGGACAAGGTGAGCGATGCCATCACCGGCGTGGGCGAGGTGGAGACCCGATCCGGCCTGGAGGGCCGTCAGATGACGATGGTCCTGAACCCGGTCGCGCAGGGAGACTGAGGCGGAACAGGGGGCCGCCGCGGCCGCGGCGGGCTTGAAGATGCGGATCCCGGCAGCCATCTTCGCGATCCTGGTCGCGCTCTGTGTCGTCGTGCTCGTCGTCCTGACGTTCGACGAGCGGCCGGACAGCCGCGGTCTCGATCACCCCGCGGTCAAGGAGATGCGGCTTGGCGGCAGCGCCGAGCGACACGATCCCGTGCTCGCCTGGGGCTTCGTCTACGGCCTCCTGTCCATCGTCCTGTTCACCGCGATCATGGCGCTGGGTCTCCGGCGGCGGGGTCGGCTGCCCGCAGGCAGCGCCCGCGCCCTGTTGTGCGGGTTGGCGCTGTTCGCCCTGGTCTTCACGCTGCTGGTCCGAAGCTACGTCGCCTACGGCGAGCCGGGCTCCGAGCCGTCGCTCTTCGGTTCCTTCCCTCGGCCCACCGCCTGGATGCTCTACGGCCTCTGGCCGGTTCCGTTCCTCTTCGCTCTGCTCTACATGTGGAACTTCGACCGCTGGGTGATCAGCGAGGACGAGGTGGAGGAGTTCGAACGGCTGGTGCAGGAGTCGCGAGGCGAGCGGGCGGACGATACCGAAGCGGGAGGCGGCTGATGGAGGGCGGCGGCAACAACGTCATCCTGGCCTGCATCGGCGTCTATCTGGCCGTCTGCATCGCCGTCGGCCTGTGGGCTCTGCGGCGGACGAAATCGACCCAGGACTTCTTCATGGCGGGACGGGATCTCGGGATCATCGTCACTGCCCTGGCCGTGTTCTCGAGCACACTGTCCGGTTTCGGCTTCGTCGGCGGCCCCGGCCTGGTCTACCGGCTGGGCATGAGCTCGCTGTGGATGGTCGTCTGCGCCACGGTCGGCTACGCGATCGCGTTCTTCCTGCTGGGCAAGCGGCTGCGGCTGTTCGCCGAACTTCGGGACTCGATCTCCCTGCCCGACGCGGTCGCGGCGCGTTACCGGAGCAACGCCGCCCGCCTGCTCACCGCGCTGGCGATCCTGCTCGGCGTCATGGGCTACCTGGGTACGCAGATCCTGGCGATGGCGACGGTCCTCCAGGACATCCTCCGGACCACCCTGGGTCCGGTCAGCATCGAGGCCTGCGTCGCCTTCTCCTGCGCGGTGCTGGTCTTCTACTGCGTCACCGGCGGCATCATCGCCTCGGTCTACACCGATCTGATCCAGGGCTTCGTGATGATGGTTGCCGCGGTGCTCGTGCTGCTCGCGGCGATTGCCGCCATCGACGGCGGGTTCGCCGGCATGAGCCGAGCGATCATGGCCGACGACGCGGAGTCGATGGGGCCGTGGGGCGCGGCCGGAATGATGAACGCCCTGTCCTGGTACTTCGTCTTCGCCCTGGGCTTGGCCGGGCAGCCGCACATCATCACCAAGATGATGATGTGCCGCCGGGTGCGGGACGCGCGCAGCATCCTGCCGATCTCGATCGTGGCCTACTCTGTGTCGGCCCTGCTCTGGATCAGCGTCGGTCTGGTCATGCGCGCCCTGGTGCTCCAGGGCGGCCACCCGGAACTCCCCGGCGCGGACGCCGCGGCGCCGCAGTTCCTGCAGGCGTTCACCCACCCGCTGCTTGCCGGTGTCGTCTTCGCCGGCCTGTTCGCGGCGATCATGTCGACGGCGGACGGCTTCCTGAACATCGGCGCCGCCGCCGTGATCCACGACATCCCGCGCGCCGTCCTCGGCCGTTCGGTCCGCCGCGAGCTGTTGTGGGCCCGGATCGCCACCGTCATCATCGCGGTCGCCGCATCCCTGTTCGCCCTCAGGAGCGGCGAGAACCTCGTCGCCCTGCTCGGCGCCTTCGGCTGGGGCACCTTCGCCGCCGCCCTCGTCCCCGCCGTCGCCATCGGCTTCAACTGGAAGCGCGCCACCGCCACGGCCGCCTGCGTCGCCATCGGCTCCAGCCTCGTCATCAATTTCGCCATCCAGCTCTCCACGCAGTTCCTCGGCTTCCGGGTCCCCTTCGGCATCGACGGCGGCGCACTCTCGCTGCTCGTCTCCCTGACCCTCTTCTTCGGCATCTCGCTTCTCTCGAAGCCGCCCGAACTCGACCGCGACATCGAAGCGGTCATGGACCTGTAGGGCTGGCGCGAGGCCCGGCGGCCCGTCCCCGGCGGGAAGAAACGCGGACGGTGCTACGCCGCGTCTGCGGCGGCGGGCCGGTGAGAGCTGCGGTTCAGTACAGAACCACCGAGCGGATGCTCTCGCCTTCGTGCATCAGGTCGAAGGCGCGGTTGATGTCGTCGAGGCCCATCGTGTGGGTGATCATGCGGTCGATCTCGATCTCGCCGTCGAGGTACTGGTCGACCATGCCGGGGAGGTCGGTGCGGCCGCGGACGCCGCCGAACGCGGTGCCGCGCCAGACGCGCCCGGTGACGAGCTGGAACGGGCGGGTGGCGATCTCCTGGCCGGAACCGGCGACGCCGATGATCACGGACTCGCCCCAGCCCTTGTGGCAGCACTCGAGGGCGGCGCGCATGACGTCGACGTTTCCGATGCACTCGAACGAGTAGTCGACTCCGCCGTCGGTCAGGTCGACGATTCTCTCCTGGATCGGGTCGTCGTGGTCGGCGGGGTTGACGAAGTCGGTTGCGCCCAGGGAACGCGCAAAGTCGAACTTGGCAGGGTTGACGTCGATCGCGATGATCCGGGCGGCCTTCGCCATCGCGGCGCCCTGGATCACCGACAGGCCGATACCTCCCAAGCCGAACACCGCGACGGTCGCCCCGGGTTCGACCCTGGCGGTGTTCAGCACCGCGCCGATGCCGGTGGTGATGCCGCAGCCGAGCAGGCAGACCTTGTCGAGCGGCGCCTTCGGATTCACCCTGGCGGCCGAGATTTCGGCGATCACGGAGTACTCCGAGAAGGTGGACGTGCCCATGTAGTGGTGGATCGACCTGCCGCCGTTCGAAAACCGGGAGCTGCCGTCCGGCATCACGCCCCGGCCCTGGGTGGCGCGGATCGCCTGGCACAGGTTCGTCTTGCCCGACTTGCAGAATCTGCACCTGCGGCACTCCGCCGTGTAGAGCGGGATCACGTGGTCTCCGGGCGCAACCGAGGTGACGCCGGGGCCGACTTCCTCGACGATCGCGCCCCCTTCGTGGCCGAGGACCGCCGGGAAGAGTCCCTCGGGGTCGTCGCCCGACAGGGTGTAGGCGTCCGTGTGGCAGACGCCGGTCGCGACCACGCGGACGAGGACCTCTCCCTCCTTCGGTCCCTCGACGTCGATCTCCTCGATCTCGAGGGGTTTGCCCGCTTCGCGGGCTACGGCAGCTCTTGACTTCATCGGCGACAGCCTCCCCGGAAACTGCAGGAAGTGCACTGACTCGGCAACGAGAGTTGAACGTTACCATCGGCGGTAGAGCGCCGGAGACAGCGTTGCACTGCGCTCTGCGGGGCAGGTTTCTCCCGGCGTGCTGCAGCGATGGGTCGAGAAGAGGCCTCGACCCGTCGGAACGACGCTGTGGCATGCTTGAGCTCTCAAGCAAGGAGTTGCGGATGTCGAGGACACGCTTGGGGACGCAGGTGTGTGCCGGGTGATCGGGCGCAACCGCTGGGGGATCCGCACCCGGGTGGATCTGTTGCAGGGAGCAACAGCCGGGCGACCTGCGGAGACCGGAACCGGGGCGCCGGATGCAGCCGGCCGGACCGGGCTGCCAGCCTGCACGGCCCTGATCGGGGCGCTGCTGTTCTCGCTGCCAGGGCTTGCGCAGGAAACACCCGAACATTTCTTCTGCGAGCCGATCGTCGTGGGCTCGGAAGGTCCGCTGCTGGACGTTCTGCAACAGCAGCAGGCTGGCCAGGCGCCGCAGGCGGTCACCATCGATGTGGCCGTCTTCTACAGTGCGGCGGCCGTTGCCGCGGGGCATCCGGCTCTGCTCGACACGACCTTCAGCGAAGTGAATCGCATCTACCGCGATACCGGCATCACCTTCCGGGTCGTGGGTGTGTACACCATCGAGAGCGGTTCCGAGATGGCGCGGCGGGCGGTCAGGGTGGAGAAAAGCGCTCCCAACGCATGGGGCGACATCGGGCTGGCGCAGAGCATGAAGGGCGACACGAAGGTCTCACGGGTACGAAAGCGCACCGGCGCCGACCTCGTCATGGCGTGGGTGCTCACACCACGCGGGTCGTTCGGGCAGGCCTTGACGGCAACGACGCGGTTTACCCCCAATGAGGGCTTTTCCTTCGTTGCGTTGAAGTCGGCCGATGGCCGCACCGTCGCTCACGAGCTGGGGCACAACCTCGGATTGAGGCACGATCCTGCCGGCCAGGGCCTGTTGTCACGTCATGTCTATGCGACGAGATACGGGCAAGGCTACGTGGGCAAGCATCCCTCGCTCCTGTACGCGTACAAGACGGTGATGGGGACGGGGTTCGCGACGCAGATCCACGAATTCTCCAGGGACGGCTTCATGATGCACAGCGGTGTGTCGGTTCGGATTGGCGACACCGACCACCGTGCCCTGGATGCCGCGACCTGGGCTGGTCCATACGTGGCCAGGTACTTCTCGTCCGCTATGCAGACAGGAGAGGCGCCGGACGACCCCGACGGACTGGTTCCGCCGATTCAGCCGACGGGCCTGAGCGCCACGCCAGGCAACGGCCGGGTGGTCCTGTCCTGGCAGGATCCGAAGGATGCCGGCATCACTCACTATGAGCTGCAGATGCGCAAGGCGAAGTTCGACTGGTCCTCCTGGAGAGACATCCCCGGTTCCGGCGCCTCCACGAAGACGCATACGCAGACGGGTCTGGAGAACGACTCCAGGTGGCGCTTCCGTATCCGTTCGGTAGACAATGTCGGCAACAGTGACCCGTCAGAAGTGGTGTCGGTGACACCATCGGCGGACGCCGCCGGGGTCGTGCCCGTAACCGCTGTTTCGCTGAGCATTGCGGACGTGACGGCGTCGGAGGACCGAACGTTCGCGTTCACGGTGACGGCGGCTCCGGCGCCGTCCTCGGAGGTGAGCTTCAGGTACACCGTGACGACGCAGGGCAGCGACACGGCGACGGCCGGCACGGACTTCACGGCGGTGACGACCGCGACCGCGGCGACGATCGCGGCGAACGCGACCAGCGCGACGATCACGGTGTCGGTGACGGACGACGGTCTCGACGAGACGGACGAGACGTTCACGGTGACGCTGTCGGCGCCGTCCTCCGGGGTGACGCTCGGCGACGCGACGGCGACGGGCACCATCGCCGACGACGACTCTTCGCCGGTGCTGTCGCCGCTGACGGACCGGACGGTGAAGGTCGGCCAGACGGTGGACATCACAGCGGCGGCGACAGACGCCGACAACGACACGATCGGCTACGCGTGGACTCGAAAGACCGGCGAGAACACGCCGGCGATTCCGGGCGGGACGGCGCTGAACCAGGCGCGTCTTACCTTCACGACGACGGCGCCGGGCACGTACACGATGACGGTGACGGCATCGGACGGCAACGGCAACTCCGACACCGAGGAGGTGACGATCACGGTGACGCCGGCGTCGACGGTGTCGGTATCCGGGTCGCTGTCGGTGGCCGAGTCTGCGGGCAATGCGATGGTGAGAGTGACGGCGTCGGCGGCTCCGGGCAGGTCGGTGACGTTCGCCGTGACGTACGGCGGTTCGGCAACGGGGGCGGCCAGCCCCGGCAGCGGTGACGATTACGACAACGACGCGTTGACGCGGGTGACGTTCGGCCCAGCCGACACGTCGAAGGACATCGCGATTCCGATCAGGGACGACGGTCTCGACGAGGACAGCGAGACGATCGAGGTGTCGATCGCGCTGGCGCCAGGCAGCACGCTGCCGGCGGGCTTCGAGCTGGGCGCCACGACGACGACGGTGACGATCACGGACGACGATGAGTCGCCGGTGCTGGCTCTGTTCACGGACCGGACGTTCACGGTCGGCCAGGTCGTGGACATCACGGCGGCGGCGACGGACGGCGACAACGACTCGATCGCCTACGCGTGGACTCGAAAGACCGGCGAGAACACGCCGGCGATTCCGGGCGGGACGGCGCTGGACCAGGCGCGTCTGACGTTCACGACGACGGCGCCGGGCACGTACACGATGACGGTGACGGCATCGGACGGCAACGGCAACTCGGACACCGAGGAGGTGACGATCACGGTGACCACGGCCAACACGGTGTCGGTGTCCGGGGCGTTGTCGGTGTCCGAGTCTGCCGGCAGTGCGGCGGTGAGGGTGACGGCGTCGGCGGCGCTGGGCAGGTCGGTGACGTTCGCGGTGAGGTACGCCGGTTCGGCGACGGGGGCGGCGAGCCCCGGCAGCGGCGACGACTACGACAACGACGCGGTGACCCAGGTGACGTTCTCTACATCCGACACGGCGAAGGACCTGGAGATTCCGATCAGGGACGACGGCCTCGACGAGGACAGCGAGACGATCGACGTGACGATCGCACTGGCGCCTGGCAGCACCCTGCCGGCGGGCTTCGAGCTGGGCGCCACGACGACGACGGTGACGATCACGGACGACGACGAGTCCCCCGTGTTGTCGCCGATCGCGGACCGGACGTTCACGGTCGGCCAGGTCGTGGACATCACGGCGGCGGCGACGGACGGCGACAACGACCCGATCACGTACGCCTGGACGCGCGAGACCAGCGAGACGTCGCCGGCGATTCCGGGCGGGACGGCGCTCAACCAGGCGCGTCTGACGTTCACGACGACGGCGCCGGGCACGTACACGATGACGGTGACGGCCTCGGACGGCAAGGGCAACTCGGACACCGAGGAGGTCGTCGTCACCGTGAGGGCGGCAGACTCGGGCAACGACGGCTCCGGGGGAGGCAACGCCCCGCCGGGCGGCAACCTGGGCGGTAATCCGGGCGGCAACGGCGGCAACGGCGGCAGCGGCAACGGCGGTGGCGGCGGCTCGAGCGGCAATGACGGTAGCGGCGGGGGTCCTGCCGGGGGCGGCAACGGTCCGGGCGGCAACGGCGGCCCGGGCGGAGCTGGCGGTGGTAGTGGTGGTGGTCCTGCCGGGGGCGGCAACGGTCCAGGTGGAAACGGCGGCTCGGGTGGCGACGACGATGATGATGATGACGACGACCGCGGTGGCCCGGGCGGCGACGATGGCGGCGGATCAGGCGGCAGTGGCGATTCAGGCGGCGCCGGCGAGGCCGTGCGCGCCGCCTTCACCCTGGACGCTCGCTGTGCCGACGGCCTCTGCCGCGCCCGGACGGGCGTTCCCGTGTCGTTCCGGGACAGAAGCAGCGGCGCCGTGACCTCGCGGACCTGGCACTTCGGGGACGGCACGACGTCGCGGAGCCGTTCGCTGGAGCATGCCTGGTCCGTGCCCGGGTTCTACACGGTGTCGCTGACGGTCAGCGGCCGGGGTCCTTCCTCGACCGTGTCGCGCAGGGTGCTGGTCGAAGCGGCGGACCCGGTCGGCACCTGCGTGGCGGATGGCGAGACGCTTTGTCTCCAGGATTCCCGGTTCTCGGTGACGATGGACTGGTGGACCGAAGACGGTGAGGGAGGCAGGCGCGGCGCTGGCAAGGTGGTCCACGAGGGGACGAACGACTCGGGACTGTTCTGGTTCTTCTCGGCGGTGAACTGGGAGCTGCTGGTCAAGGTGCTGGACGGCTGCTCGGTGAACGACCGCATGTGGGTGTACGGCGCTTCGGCGACGACGCTGGGCTACGTGCTGACGGTGACGGATACGGTGACGGGCGCGTTGCAGGAGTACCGGAACGAGCCGGGCAGACAGGCTGAGGCGTTCACGGACAGCGCTGCGTTCCCCGGAAGCTGCGCCGGCGCCGCACCTGCGGCCGCGGCCGCAGGTGACACCGGTTCACTGCCGGTGCCCGCACGGTCTCCTGAGCCACTGTCCGTACCTTCGCCGCCGGAGTATCTCGCCGCTGCCACCGTGTCGGTCGCCTCGCCGGCTGAGGACGACGGCTGCGCCGACACGGCGACCGCGATGTGTCTCCAGAAAGGCCGCTACGAGGTGACCGCTACGTGGTCGAGCCTGGAGGGCAGGAGCGGTACGGGCCGCGTGGCGGGTCCGCGGACGGACGATTCGGGCCTGTTCCACTTCTTCTCGCCGGCGAACTGGGAGATCCTGGTCAAGGTGCTCGACGGCTGTGCTTTCAACGACCGCCACTGGGTCTTCGCCGCATCGGCCACGGACGTCGGCTTCGACCTGCGGGTGCGGGACACGGTGACCGGCCGGATCCGGCAGTACACCAAGCAGGCCGGCAAGCCGGCCCGGGCCCTGGTCGACATCTCCGCGTTCCCGGACGTGTGCCGACAGCCGTAGGCGGGCCTGCGGAACCCGGGAGCGGGAAGACGGAATGCTCGGGAACCCGAAGGGCGGGCGCCTCTCGTCAGTCCGTCATCGCCGAACCTGCGGCGGCGACGGGAGAATGCCCGGCGCCCGAAGCTGGCAGTCCGCGGCGAACGCCGCGTTGCATTCGATCGGTCATGCATCCCGTCCGCTGCGTTGCGCTTCCGCCGCATACGCCCGGCCATATGGGTATCTGCCGCGCCTTGCCGGGCGTGCGCCTGAACGCACCCGGTGCGACCCGCACCACGGACTGCCGAGGCCTGGTCTCGGCGTGCTGGAACGCCGTGCGGTGCGTCTGATCCTGCTGTTCCCGCTGGCTGCGGTCCTGACTGCGCCAGCGTTGGCGCAGTTGCCCGGAGCCGCGATCGACGTTCTGGACTACCGCTTCGAGCTCGAAGTCTCCGACCGGAGCGACGAGATCGAGGGGCGCGCGTCGATTCTGTTTCGCGCCCTGCAGCCGGTCTCCGACGTCGAGTTCGACCTCGACGACGCGCCGGCAAAGGGCAGCAGTTCCGGGGAGGGCCGCCCGGCCGCAGGCATGGTTGTCATCTCCGTGGCGCTCGTCGAGCCGGCTGCTGCTGCGGCCGCGGTGGCCCCCGGGTCCGGTCGGGACCTGCGCTTCTCCCAGCAGGACGACCGACTCCTCGTCGCCCTGACCCGCGAGGCGTCCGTCGGCGAGCAGCGCCGCGTCGAGGTCCGCTACCGCGGCGTTCCGGCCGACGGCTTCACCATCGGCACGAACCGTCATGGCGAGCGGACCTTCTTCGCGGACAACTGGCCGGACCGCGCACACCACTGGCTGCCCGTGGTCGATCATCCTTCGGACAAGGCCCTGGTCGCCTTCGTCGTCACCGCCCCGGCGCACTATCAGGTCGTCGCCACCGGCGCATTCGTTGCGGCGGTCGATCTCGCCGGCGGTCGGCGCCGGACCGAGTGGCGAAGCCGATCACCGGTTGCGACCAAGGTGATGGCGGTCGGCATCGCCCGCTTTGTCCGCCATCGGCAGGCGATCATCGGCGGCGTGCCGGTGGAAGCCTGGGTCTACCCGCAGGACCGCGAGCTCGGCCTGCGGGCGTTCGCACCCGGGCCACGGGTTCTCGGCGCGTTCGGGCGGCGGCTGGGCGACTACCCGTGGGCCAAGCTCGCGAATGTGCAGACGACCACGCGCTGGGGCGGTCTCGAGAACGCCGGCAACGTCTTCTACGACGAGAACGTCGTGGACCGTGAGGCCGGCATCGAGACCCTGATCGCGCACGAGGTGGCCCACCAGTGGTTCGGCGATGCCGTCACCGAGAGCGACTGGCCGCACGTCTGGCTGTCCGAGGGCCTGGCGACCTACCTCTCCTTCTGCTACCTGGAATGGACCTACGGCCGCGAGCGCTTCCTGGAGCAGATGGAGGCGGCCCGGAGGCGAGTCCTGGCCTACCTGGAAGAGGCGCCCGAATCGGTCGTCGTGCCGGAGTCCGTGCCCGATCCGCGACAGTTGCTCAGCCCGAACGTGTACCAGAAGGCGGCATGGGTGCTGCACATGCTCCGGCGCGAGATCGGCGACGGGCCGTTCTGGCAGGGCATGCGGACCTACTACCAGCGCTTCCGCGGCCGGAACGCCTCGACCGCCGACTTCGCCGCGGTGATGGAAGAGGTCTCGGGCCGAAGCCTCGGCAGGTTCTTCGAGCAGTGGTTGCTGCAACCCGGCGTGCCGGAGCTCGACATCGTCTGGCGCTTCGGCCCGAACGCGTCCTCGGTGGAACTGACCGTGCGCCAGAAGGGCGCAACCACCTACCGGCTGCCGCTCGACATCGAGGCCGTGCTCGAGGACGGCCAGATCGTGCGAGGGAGCATCGCCGTCGCCGCCGCCGAGACGTCCGCATCCGTCCCCATGCCCGGACCACCCGCACAGCTCCGCATCGACCCGGACCGGTGGCTGCTGATGCGCTACTCCAGTGCTGGCATCTCGCCCCGTTGACGCCGGCGATCCGACCGCGTGTGGCCGGCCCGGTTGAGGCGGAGCGCGCCGGAGGTGAACGACTCAGGAGAAGGCGAACTGCGTTCACTCTCTCGCGGGTCGCGGATCGCTGCTCAGCCCCACTCCGGCGACACGGAGACGCCGTCCTTGCAAGTGGCGAGCTTTCCGAGTGTGGTGGGGTGGCGTGGGAACTGCGTCATGCTTATACTCCGTTGGCACCCAAGCTTCGGAAGGAGCGAGCGGACATGGGCAACGGAGAGAAGGAGGTCACACCGCGCTCGTCAGGCGGCGCGGTCCGGCGGTCGGGACCGATGGTCAAGGTCACGGACGCCGGAACCAGCTACGTTGCGGACTTCGAGCAGTTCTCCAGGCTCAGGACTGTACGTGCCGCGATTGACGCGATGTCCAGCCGGTCCCGCGGATCGGCCGAGCCGGGGGCTGACGCTTCGAAGTCCCGAGAAGAGGTAGCCGATCTGTAGCAGGTCATCGGCCCGAGCCGATGTCTCTTGACCTGTTGATTCCGGCGCTTGCCGGCTACCTGTTTCTCAGACAGTGCTATCTGACGAAATTCCGCCTCGTGCGGGAGTCCGGATATCACGTGGCCTTTCGTGCGGCACTCTGGGGCCTTGGGCTGACGGCAGTTGGTTGGGGTCTGTCGAAGTGGAACCTCGCCTGGTTCGAGGCGGTACCGTCCTGGTTTGGGGAGGAAGAGCCCCGGACGGGCCTGCGCCGGGCGGTTGCATGGAGCCTGGTCCTGGGGAGCGTGCTGCCGTGGCCGTTGAATGCGGTCTGCCTCTACGTGTGGGGCCGCCCGGATCACGTCGGGGTTGACGTGCGGGGCCGGGACCGGGCTGACCGAGTGAGGCGCTGGATCGGACGAGCGAGGCAGCGGGCGGCAGCCCGTGAGTTTCGGCAGGAGCACGCGGGTCGTGCCTTCGGAGCCGTTCTTGCCGATCCGCCCTGGCGGTTTGCGAACCGGACCGGGAAGATGGCGCCGGAGCATCGGCGGCTGAGCCGCTATCCGACGCTGACCCTGGCGGAGATTGCGGCGATTCCGGTTGCCGACGCCTGTGCCGAGGCGGCGCACCTCTACTTGTGGGTGCCCAATGCCCTGCTGCGGGAGGGCCTGGACACCATGAAGCGGTGGGGCTTCGACTACAAGACGAACCTGGTCTGGCACAAGGTGCGCCGGGACGGCGGTCCGGACGGCCGCGGCGTCGGCTTCTACTTCCGCAACACGACGGAACTCGTCCTGTTCGGCGTGCGCGGCACGCTCCGCACCCTGGCTCCCGGCCGCCGCCAGGTCAACATCATCCGCAGCCGCAAGCGGGAGCACTCGCGGAAGCCGGACGAGCTCTACGACGTCATCGAGGCCTGCAGCCCCGGCCCCTACCTCGAGATGTTCGCCCGCGGCCGCCACTCGGAACGCTGGACGGCCTGGGGCGACCAGAGTACGGACTACGAGCCGGACTGGCCGGTGCAGCGGTTCGCGCCCTGACGGCGGGGGCTCCCGGGACCGGCCTGAGTCGACACTGCAGGCGGCAGGTCCCGGACCGCCTGGCGCTCAGACTTCGCGATGCTCCCTGGGCGTGCCCCGGAACACCTCGCCGCGATGCCACTCGACAAAGCGGGGAGCCGGCCGTTGCGCATCGCGTTGCGGTTCCCGTAGCGGCCGGCCGTGGCAGTCGACGAGCTGGCGGAATCCCGGTCCCTGGCCGTTCAGCTCGTCCGAGACGACGACCCGAAAGTGCCCGCTGTCCGGCTCCAGACCGATGGCTCCCCACCCGAACATCCGTTCGTGCAGGACGCACAGAGCGAGTCCGTTGGGGACCTCGTCCGGCCCGCCGTGGGAGGGCCACCTGATGTGCGCCGCGTCGAGGCCGACGAAGTCGCGGTCCAGCCGGACGTCAAAGCCGCAGACGGCACAGCGGCGCTCGTAGGCGCGCAGGACGGCGTGGCGGAATGCCGGGTCGCGGGTCGAGGACATCCTCGCGGAAGCCTGGGATCCGGCCGACCGGGTCAGGCCGACGGCGTCACGGATCGCGTCGTGCCACGACGGAGGGAAGTGGTCGTTCAAGAGGCGCCGGGCGGCCTCGTCCACCAGACCGGGGTCGGTTCGAAGAAGCTGCTGGTCCGCGCTCGGAAAGCCGCCGCTCGCGTCGTGTCGGACCAACTGCGCGTGGTGAATCCAGCCGCCCCTGCCCTTGAGCTGCTCCGGATCCGCGCTCGCCCGGACCTCCCACAGGCCGTCCTCGCGCAGGAAGTTGAACGGGTACTCGGAGTGAAGGGTCCCATCCGGCCTGCCGAAGTGGCGCCACAGCTTCCCGAGCAGCTTGTCGACCTCTTCGTAGTGGACGAGCCGCCGCTTTCCACGCTGAACGCGCCCCAGCGCCAGAAGCAGCAGCAACGGCTTGTGCGGCGCACGTTGGCCGCGCCGTCGCCAGACGCGGATGTTCTCGACGCGGCGAAGGAAGTCCTCTCGGGGCATGTCGTTCCGGCGGCGTTCCCCCCAACCTCGGGTCCAGCACGGTCGCTGCCTCGGAAGAGGCCGATACAGCGACGGCTGTCGGAGTGGGGCCCAGCGTTGAGCGTAGCGTAGCCGTCCGTATGGGGGCGCGCCGCCGAAACAGAAGTAGAGTCGGGACTGCCATGCACCTCCCGCCGACACCCGCGGCTCCGCCCGCGGCGCTCGCGTCGGCAGTGCCGCGCATCGCCAGACGTCACGACCCGAGCTGCGACGGTGGCGCCAGTCTGCACCGCGGAGCACGTCGCTGCGCCGCCCGCCCCTGGACCGCGACGGGCGATGCGGGAGTACTGTCGGCTAAGCAGGCGGAGCACAGCATGATGCTCGGCCGCGAGCGAGCGCCTATTGGGTCAAGAATGAGATTCGGCTTCGCCCGCCTGCGAATCGACCGAATCGAGGTACGGACAAGGCAGTCTTAAGCGAGAACGCGTGATGGACAACATCGTCGCAGGCGACCCGGAGACGCGGTCTCACGATGTCGTCGCCGAGAACCTTGAACGACTGAAGGCGCTGTTCCCTGATGCGTTCACTGAGGGCAAAGTGGACTTCGAGGTGCTCCGGCAGCTTCTCGGGGATGCCGTCGACGATGGCGAGGAGAAGTACGGCCTCAACTGGCACGGCAAACGCCACTCACGGCAGCTCGCACTCACACCCTCGACCGGAACCCTGCGCCCCTGCCCTGAAGACAGCGTCGACTGGGACACGACTCAGAACCTCCTGATCGAGGGCGACAATCTGGAGGTGCTGAAGCTCCTGCAGAAGAGCTATGCCGGGAAGGTCAAGGTGATCTACATTGATCCACCTTACAACACCGGAAAGGACTTTGTCTATCCTGATGATTTTCGGGACGGTATCGCCAACTACTTGCATGTGACAGGCCAGGCCGACGGCGAAGAAGGGAAGCGCAGCTCCAATCCCGAGACATCCGGTCGCTTTCACACGAAGTGGCTCAACATGCTGTATCCGCGGCTATGGCTGGCGCGATCACTTCTGTCGACCGACGGAGCCATATTCGTCAGCATCGACGAAACGGAGCTTCCGAATCTTCGTCTGCTGCTGGATGAAGTTTTTGGTACAGACAACGCTGTTTCCACTTTGACTGTTCTGTGCAACCCGAGGGGTCGGGCGCAGGACAAGCACTTTGCAGCAACTCACGACTATGTAGTGTGCTATTCGCGTACCCTACTTCACAAAGGAGCCTTTAAGTTACCAAAAAGTCCTGAAGAACTACGGAGAGATTATCCTGACGAAGACGACGAAGGAAGATATCGACGCATAGAACTGAGAAATACTCATCGGGAGTTTGGCAAACACAACAGGCCGAACTTGTACTTTCCTTTGTTCGCGTCGGGAGACGGCACAGTCAGTGTCAAACGGAGGTCGAGTGGCTGCGTTCAGGTTCTTCCGAACTGGAACGACGGATACGAAGGCTGTTGGACGTGGGGATTACCCAAAGTGGTAGAACATCTGCATTGCCTTCAAGCCCGGAAAGTGAAGGGGCGGATGACGATCTACGTGAAGGATCGAGCGGCGGGCGCCAGAAAGATGCTGAAGACCGTTCTCTTGAACAAGTCGTATGCGACGGACAAAGGCCAAAAGGCACTCAATGACCTGTTCGATGCGCGAGACAAGATATTCCAGTCACCCAAATCTCCCTCGTTACTGTCAGACTTGATTGCCACTCGATCGTGTGGCAAGGACGTCGTTATGGACTTCTTTGCGGGATCAGGGACGTTGGGTCAAGCCGTGGTGGAGCAGAACGGGCGTGACGGTGGCGAGCGCAGGTACGTTCTCGTTCAGTTACCCGAGCCGACGGGTCGGGAAGACTATGCGACGATCTCCGACATCGCCAAGGAGCGCTTGAGGAGAGTGGCCGAGAAGGTCAAGTCAGACCAGTCGCAGCGTAGGTGCGATGTCGGTTTTCGGGTGTTCCGACTTGACACGTCCAACATCCAGGCCTGGAATCCGAGGCCCGATGATCTTGAGAACGAGCTGCTCTCTAGCGTCGACCATATCCTGCCTGAGCGGTCCGAGCAGGACGTGCTCTATGAGCTCCTGCTGAAAGTCGGTCTTGATCTCTGCGTGTCCGTAGAGACCCGTACGATTGCTGGCAAGTCGGTCTGTTCGGTGGATGTCGGCAGGCTGATTGCCTGTCTTGATGAGGACGTAGCCCGTGAGGATGTCGGCAGGTTGGCGCTTGGCATTGCGGATTGGCATAATGAGCTTTCACCGGCGGGCGAATCCACCATCGTGTTTCTCGACAGCGCGTTCGTGGACGACGTTGCCAAGACCAATCTGGCGGAGACTCTCAGCCAGCGCGGTCTTCGGAACCTGCGAAGCGTCTGAGCGCGACGGATAGGACTTTGACAGCGGATGCGGCGGCGTGAACGATTGCTACAGACTGTAGTTCGGGGGGATGCCGACGCGAACATCCGGTTCGCGGATCTGCGGATGCTGATCGCGCATCTGGGCTTCAAGGAGCAGATTCGGGGGAGCCACTATCTCTTTGATCGCGAAGGCGTCGTGGAGATCGTCAATCTGCAGGGTCGCAGCGGGGCACGCCAAGCCGTACCAAGTGCGGCAGGTTCGACGGTTGATCTTGAAGTACAGGCTTGGAGGAGATGGATGATGTACAAGTACGAGATCATACTCTACTGGAGCAACGACGACCAGTCCTTTGTTGCCGAGGCTCCGGAGTTGCCTGGCTGCATGGCCCACGGTGAAGACCAGGAAGTGGCGTTGCGGAACATCAAGGACGCCATGGACTTCTGGATTGAGCGTGCGCACGAGCTCGGCCGTCCCGTTCCCCAGCCGAAGGGCGAACGTCTGGTTCTAGCCTGACGGCGTGATGCGGCGAGACAAGCGAGGTTTGATCGGTTCCTGATGAGATTCCGTTTCGAGCCGGACCTGGATTATCAGTTGCAGGCGGTGCAGGCCGTCTGCGACCTGTTTCGCGGCCAGGAGGTCTGCCGGACAGAGTTCACGGTCACCCGGCTTCGTTCGGGCGTGCAGGAGAACCTGGAGTTTGCCGGCGGCGATCTCGGTGTGGGCAACCGACTGACGCTGCCTGACGATGAGCTTCTCGCGAACCTGAACGCAGTTCAGCTCCGCAACGGCCTGCCACCGTCCCTTTCTTTGGATTCGGGTGACTTTACCGTGGAGATGGAGACCGGCACCGGCAAGACGTACGTTTATCTTCGCACGATCTTCGAACTGAACAAGAGATACGGCTTCACCAAGTACGCTGTCGTAGTCCCGTCGGTGGCGATCAAGGAGGGTGTGTACAAGTCGCTTCAGATCACGGACGAGCACTTTCGCGCTCTCTATTCGGGAACGCCGTTCGAGTACTTTCTCTATGACTCTACCCGGCTCGGTCGGGTGCGCAACTTCGCGGCGAGCCCGCACGTTCAGATCATGGTCGTGACGGTTGGAGCGATCAACAAGAGGAACGTGAACAACCTTTACAAGGACAGCGAGAAAACGGGCGGAGAGCGGCCAATCGACATCATCAGAGCAACTAGGCCGATCCTGATCGTGGACGAGCCTCAAAGCGTGGATGGAGGCTTGAAGGGGCAGGGCAAACGAGCCCTTGATTCGATGGATCCTCTATGCACTCTGCGGTACTCTGCGACTCACGTGGACGAGCACCACATGGTCTACCGTCTGGACGCAGTCGATGCCTACGAGCGCAAGCTGGTCAAGCAGATCGAGGTTGCGTCGGCCACGGTCGAGGATGCGCACAACCAACCCTATGTCCGATTGATTGCAACCAGCAATAGACGCGGCGTGATCACTGCACGTGTGGAACTCGATGTCGAGACCCGTGGCGGAGTGCGACGTGTCGAGCGGCAGGTCCGCGACGGCGACGATCTTGAGCAGACGACCCGTCGCGGTGTCTATCGCGACTGCCGTATCGGCGAGATCAGGGTCGGGAAGGGGGCGTTTGTCGAGCTCCGCGTCCCGGGTGGCGAACGCTTTCTCCGGAAGGATGAGATCTGGGGCGATGTGGATGACGCCGTCGTCTCGCGCCTGATGATCCGACGCACGATCGTCGAGCACCTTGACAAGGAGAAGCGCCTGCGTCCTCAGGGGGTCAAGGTGCTCAGTCTCTTCTTCGTGGATGCCGTCGAGCACTACCGTCGCTATGACGAGGCGGGCAACCCGGTCAAGGGCGAGTACGCTCGCGTGTTCGAGGAAGAGTATCGGCGACTCGCGCGGCACCCGGACTACCTAGCGCTGTTCGCGGAAGTGGACGTCGAGGTGGCGGCGGAGGAGGTTCATGACGGCTACTTCTCGGTCGACAAGAAAGGCGGGTGGACGGACACTGTTGAGAGCAACCAGGCAGGTCGCGACGATGCTGGGCGAGCCTACAGCCTCATCATGAAGGACAAGGAGAAGCTCCTCAGTCTTGATGAGCCGCTCAAGTTCATCTTTTCTCATTCCGCGTTGCGGGAGGGGTGGGACAATCCCAATGTGTTCCAGATCTGCGCCCTCCGGGACATTCGGACCGAACGCGAACGGCGGCAGACGGTCGGGCGGGGTCTACGTCTCTGCGTCAATCAGGGCGGCGAGCGGCTTCGCGGGTTCGACCTGAACACGCTCACCGTGATCGCCAGGGAGAGCTACGAGGAGTTCGCCGAGAACCTTCAGCGCGAGATCGAGCAGGACACCGGAATCCTCTTTGGCGTAGTTGGGCCGCGTCAGTTCGCGCAGATTTCGGTGGTTGGCGATGGAGGCGAGACGACGGTCCTCGGATTCGGCAAGTCGCAGTTCATCTTCGACTTCCTGCAGGAGAAGGGCTACATCGACGACAGCGGACGTGTGGAGGATTCCCTCCGCGAGGCGCTCCGGAACGACCGACTGTCTCTACCCGAGGAGGTGGCCAGTACAACACGAGCCGTTGCCGCCTTGTTGCGGAAGCTCGTGGGGCGTTTTGAGGTCGGCTCTTCCGGGTTGCTGGTGGAGATGTCGTAGTCTGCGGTCATGCGCGACACAGACTTGTACGGTCGGATCCTGGGTATCGAGAGTCCATGGGAGGTGAGCAGCGTCGAGCTGCGTCCGGAGGCAGGCGAGGTGGAGGTGTTCGTGGTTCGTCGCCGCGACGAGGCGTTGAGCTGTCCGGAATGCGGCTGCGCTGGTCGTCGTCACGACGCCCGTCGTCGGAGCTGGCGTCATCTGCCGACGTGCCAGTACCGGACGATCCTGACGGCGGCAGTGCCTCGTGTGCGTTGTTCGGAGCATGGCGTGCGGACAGTCGCTGTGCCGTGGTCTGATCCCGGCTCTCGCTTCACGGCGTTGTTCGAGTCGCTGGTGATCGACTGGTTGGGCGAGGCGTCGATTTCGGCCGTGGCCCGTCAGCTGGACCTGAGCTGGGACCAGGTGTCGGGTGTGCTGGACCGTGCAGTCGATCGGGGCCTTGCGCGTCGAGGTGATGCGCCGGCATCTCGTTGCCTCGGCGTGGACGAGACGTCGTTCCAGAAGCGGCACGAGTACGTGACGGTGGTGGCGGACCTCGAGGGCGAGCCGCGTGTGCACCACGTCGCGGACGGTCGTGGCAAGGAAGCCCTGTCTTCGTACTACGAGTCGTTGTCGGAAGAGGAGCTGTCGAAGATCGAGGCGGTGGCGATGGACATGTGGCCGTCGTACATCTCGGCGACCGTGGCGGCGCTGCCGGACGGCGACCGGAAGATCGCCTTCGACAAGTTCCATGTCGCGGCGCATCTGGGCGGCGCAGTGGACAAGGTGCGCCGGGAGGAGCACCGGACGCTGCAAGGGCAGGGCGACCATCAGCTGGCCAGGACGCGGCACCTGTGGCTGTATCACCCGGATCGTGTGCCCGCCCGCTCCCTGCCCCGCTTCAAGGAGCTGATCGACGGTGCGTCCCGGACGGCGCGCTGCTGGCACCTGAAGGAAGTGGCAATGATGATGTGGGAGACGCGGGATCGAGACCAGGCCCGGGCGATCTTTGACGGCTGGTACTCCTGGGCGGTCCGCAGCCGTCTGGAGCCGATGAAGCGGGTCGCCAGGATGCTCAAGGCCCATCTCGAAGGCGTCCTCAACGCGATCGAGAAGGGAGTCACCAACGCCCGACTCGAAGGCATCAACTCCGTCATCCAGTGGCTCAAGAAATCCGCACGCGGATACCGAAACCGGGAGCGCTTCCGCAACGCCATCTACTTCCATCTCGGTGGACTCGACCTCTACCCCGATTCGCTCGCGTTCCACACGAAACCCTGAAGAGCCTTGAGGTCAAGGACGCCGACGAGCGACGACCGGTTCGGCCTCGTCAGGCAGTGCTCGACAGCGCTGACTTCAAGGCGCTCTGGGAGCGCATCAAGTACAAGACCACTTACCGTGTGGCGTTCGACAATGAACGCCTTTTAGAGACAGCGGCTGCCGCGCTGCAAGCCGCACCGCCGATACTCAGGGCTCGCCTGAAGTGGCGCAAGGCGGACGTGGCGATCGGTCATGCGGGTGTTGAGGCGATCCGTCTTGCGGAATCCGGCGCCGTGGCTCTTGAAGAAGACGACATCGATCTGCCCGACCTGCTCACCGAGCTGCAGGATCGGACGCAGCTCACTCGGCGCAGTATTCATGGAATTCTCGTCCGTAGCGGCCGGCTCCGCGACTTCAGGTGCAATCCGCAGGCGTTCATCGAGCTTGCTGCGGAGTCCATCAACCGGTGCAAGCGACGTGCGCTCATCGACGGCATCAAGTACCAGCGGATCGGGGAACAGGCATACTTCGCCCAGGAGCTCTTCGAGCAGGAAGAACTCACTGGCTACGTGAGGAACATGCTCGCAGCGGAGAAGTCGGTCCACGAGAAGGTCATCTACGAATCCGGCACGGAGGCCCGGTTCGCTGACGGCCTGGAGAAGAACAACGCTGTCAGGCTCTATGCCAAGCTCCCCGGCTGGTTTACGGTGCCGACGCCGCTCGGAGGCTACAACCCCGACTGGGCTGTGCTGATCGCCACGGATGAGGGTGAACGGCTCTACTTCGTCGTCGAGACGAAGGGAAGCGCGTTGCTGGACGAACTGCGGGTCGCTGAGGCCGACAAGGTCAGATGCGGCAAGGCGCACTTTCGGGCGCTCCAGAGTCGTCATGAGAACCCCGTCCGGTTCAAGGTTGTCTCCAGCGCTGACGGACTGTTGGCGGGAGCGGCGACTCGGTGACGGAACCGCGGTCCGTCATGGGCGAGCACCGACCACCTCCCCAAGTCGGTCTGCGAGGATTGGCCGCGCGACAGTTCCGGCACCGGCAGGTCCGCAGCGCGCTCCTCGGGTCCGCTTCGATCTGACGGTCGGCGGCATGCAGTTCGTTCCGCAGGGTCCGGACATACCGGATCGACTGCTGCAGGCCCACGAGGATGGGCGCGTCGTGTTCTTCTGTGGCGCGGGTGTCTCATGTCCGGCAGGCCTCCCGACCTTCGACGGCTTGGTGGAGAAGCTCCATGAGGCCACCGGGGTCAAGCCCAGTGCGGTCGAAAGGGCTGCCTGCAAGGCGGGACAGTACGACACGGCTGTGGGGCTGCTGGAGGCGAGAGCGCAAGGTGGCCGTCCGTTCGTGCGCAGGCACTTAGCGCGCATCCTGACACCGGACCTTGGGTTGCGCGACGCAACGTCGACGCACGAAGCGCTGCTGACTCTGGCGCGCGACCGGGACGGCCGGACGCGACTGGTTACGACCAACTTCGATCAACTCTTCGAAGTCGTGATCAAGAAGAACTCGCTCACTGTCAAGAGTCTCCGGGCACCGGCGCTGCCGGTGCCCAAGCGGCGTTGGGATGGTCTGGTCTACCTTCATGGGCTGCTGACTGCCGAGCCGTCGGAGTCGGACCTTCAAAACCTGGTCATCTCCAGCGGCGATTTCGGTCTCGCGTATCTCACCGAGCGCTGGGCGGCGCGGTTCGTGAGCGAGCTTTTTCACAGGTATACCGTGTGCTTTGTCGGCTACAGCATCGGCGATCCGGTGATGCGCTACGTGATGGACGCTCTCGCTGCCGACCGTTCCTTGGGTGAGTCGCCGCCGGAGGTGTTTGCGTTCGCGTGTTACTCCAAGGGCAAGGAGCGTGAGTGCAAGGAACAGTGGACTGCGAAGAATGTGACAGCTATCCTGTACCGGGCGCATCGGCGTCATGCGTACTTGCACCGTACTCTTGCTGCTTGGTCCAGAACCTACCGGGACGGCGTACGTGCGAAGGAGCGGATCATCAATGAGTACGCTGGCACGTCGCCCGTGGTGAGCACGAAGCAGGACGACTTCGCCGGTCGAGTGCTTTGGGCCCTGAGTGACCCGAGCGGACGTCCCGCCAAGCGCTTCGCGGATTTCGAGCCAGTGCCGTCGCTCGACTGGTTGAAGTTGTTGAGCAAGGAGCGGTTCAGGCATGCAGATCTGACGCAGTTCGGGGTGTCGCCTCGAAGCACGGTCGATGACTCGCTTGCGTTCAGTCTGGTCCGCAGGCCCGCGCCGTCCGAACGCGCTCCGTGGATGACGCTTGTGGACTCACGAGCCGGGCAGAGTGGCTGGGATCCAGTGATGGCGCAGATCGCGCGATGGTTGCCGCGGCACGTGGGCGACCCTTGCCTGTTCCTGTGGGTTTGCCGGCAGGGCGGTGTACTGCATCCCCGGATGAAGCGTTGCGTCGCGTCGAAGCTGGAGGAGCTCGCCAGGCTTGAGCACGCAGGCGACAGGAAGGAGCTTGATCGGCTCCGCGAGAACCCGCCGCATGCGATTCCGTCACCGAAACTACGCAAGCTCTGGCGCCTGCTGCTGGCCGGACGGGTGAAGACTTCGGAGGCCGACTCTCTTCTTGTGCGTTGGGTCGAGCGCTTCGAGCGCGACGGCCTCACCACCACGCTACGCCTCGAACTGCGCGACCTTCTGGCGCCTCGGGTGGAGGTGAGTGGCCCTCTTCCTTGGTCGTCTGTGGATGAACAGGAGGAGATCGACGAGACGGAGCGAGAAAGAAGAGCCCTGCACACGGAAGTCGTACTGTCCGTTCCGGATGCGCGTACGTCCCTGAAGGAGATTGCCGCTGGGAGTCTCGGGCAGGAAGCGTTGCCGGTGTTGCTGGAGGACTTCACGAGGCTCCTGCGGGACGCACTCGACCTCTTGTTTGAGCTCGGAGACGCCGATGAGAAGAGCGACCGGTCCTTCGTGGACCAGCCCTCCATCTGCGAGCATCGGCAGAATCTCGTCGTTCGTGACGACGGCTGGGCGGCTTTGATCGAGCTGGCCCGGGATTCTTGGCTTGCAACGCGTGTTCGCTGTTCAGAGAGCGCCCGAATCTCGGCGGAGTCCTGGCAGCGGATTCCGTATCCCGTTTTTCAGCGCCTCGCGTTCTTCGCAGCAACCTTCGAAGACGTGATTCCTCGTCAACAGGCCCTCGACTGGCTGCTGGCCGACCGTGGCTGGTGGCTGTGGTCGCCAGAAACACTGCGCGAATCCGTGCGTTTGCTTCTTGCTCTCGTTCCCTCGCTGGATGGCGCCGGACTGACCAGGCTTGAGCAGGCCGTTCTGGACGGCCCGCCCCGCGACATGTACAGAGCCGACATCAAGGACGATGCCTGGGAACGGCTGCGGGACCGCGAGATCTGGCTGCGGTGCGCCAAGGTCGCGAGCGTCGATCAGAAGTTGAGCGCGAAGATCGCGCGAAGGCTGGACGAGCTTGCCGCGCAGTATCCCGATTGGCGGCTTGCCGACGACGACCGGGACGAGTTCCCATTCTGGATTGGTGGCGGGGAGGACGGTCGCGAGTTCGTCGCCACGTCGCGGGATCCGGATGCCCTCGTCGAGTGGATCAAGGAGAACGCGGATGAGTACTCTGGCCAAAGGGACGACTGGACCGAACGCTGTCGGAAGGACCTTGACGGGGCGTTGACCGCGTTGTCCGCCGTCGCGGACGAGGACATCTGGCCGCGGCGACTGTGGCGCGAGGCCTTGGACGTTTGGTCGGACGAGAAGCTGATCGGGCGGTCGTGGAGCCTGGCGGCGGCGGTGGTGGCACGGATGCCGGAACGCGACCTGCATGCCATCAGATACGCAGTCAGCTACTGGCTGCGGGCGGCTTCCAGCGTGCTCGACGATCAAGAGGATCTGCTACTGGATATGTGTGGCCGCATCCTCGAGCTGAAGTACGAAGAACGTGGAGAGGAGGAGTTGCACGACCCCGTAGATCAGGCCATCAACCACCCCGTGGGACGCGTGACGGAGGCGCTGCTTCGGTGGTGGCGCCGAAGTCCGCTGGAGGATGGTCAGGGGCTGCGCGGAGCGTTGAGGTCGAGGTTCTCCACGATCTGCGACACCGAGCGCCAAGCGCTGCGCCATGGACGCGTGCTGCTCTCGACCTACGCCATCACGTTGTTCCGGGTGGATCGCGACTGGACGACCCGGTTCCTCCTGCCCCTGTTCGAGTGGAAGCGCTCGACGGCAGAGGCGCGATCGGCCTGGACCGGATTCCTCCGGTCGGCGCGGCTATATCGTCCGCTGATCGAGGCGATCAAGCCGGCATTTCTCGAGACGGCGTGTCGCTACCAGAAGCTCGGCTGGCACGGTGCCCGCTATACCGCTCTTCTCACCTACGCAGCTCTTGGTTCTTCCGACGTCTTCACGACCACGGAGCTTGCGAAGGCAACAGCCAAGCTGCCGCCGGAGGGACGGGACAGAGCGGCCGAAACACTCGTTCAGGCCCTCAAGGGGGCAGGAGCTCAGGCGCCTGAGTTCTGGCGGAACCGGGCGGTTCCGTACCTGGACAAGATCTGGCCGAGTACGACAGATGTCGCGTCCGATTCCATTGCGGAGAGGTTTGCCTGGGCATGCGTCGCGGCCAAGGACGCCTTCCCTGAAGCGCTGGATCGAGTGCGGCCGTGGTTGCAACGCCTGAACTCTCCCCAACAGACCGTGACCCGACTTCGCAAGGC
The DNA here is from genome assembly GCA_965116145.1 of Thermoanaerobaculia bacterium. Lineage (GTDB taxonomy): Bacteria > Acidobacteriota > Thermoanaerobaculia > Multivoradales > Multivoraceae > Multivorans. The sequence continues at coordinate 1,684,180 of OZ220482.1, read as the reverse complement.
CACCCTTCACGAGACGTTCCCGAATGAGGCTCTCGATTTGCTCGATCGGGTGATCCGCGACGACTCACTTCCGTTGCCGGGTGACCTTGTCACCTGCCTTGACGAGATGAAGGCAGCTCGGCCGGAGCTCGAGGACGACCCTCGGTTCTGGAGACTGCGCGAGCTTGTTCGCACTCTCCAGTGAGAGCCGATCTGCTGCCATGGGCACCGGCGCCTCGGACTTTGCTGAAGCCGCTGTCGTCAGCCCGCCGCGAGGCCGCGTTGTGGCGGCCAGTCGCTGAGCCAAAGCACTGGCGCGAGTTCTCTCGAGCAGATCAGGGCAGACGACTGGCTCCTGATCCAGCCTGCTGGCCGCGGGCGCGGCGGCCGGCCGGGGTCAGGCGGTAGCGCTGGTTCCGGGCAGTGGGCGTTTCGGGCCGGGTCATCTCGATCAGGCCGTGCCTGAGGGCGGGGGCGAGGTAGCCCTGGCGCAGCCACTTGCGGTCCCGCAGTCCCAGGGCCTTCAGCAGGTCTCGTGCCGACATGTCCCCGTCCAGCACGTGCAGAAGCCGTTCTACCTGGGGGGCAGCCTGGGGCGTTTCCTGGGGGGCGCCCTCCCGCAGGGCGTCGAGGACGGCCTCCAGCATGAAGCGGATGAACCGGGTGCTCTCGCCCGCTGCGGAGCTTTGCTCGATCGCTTCGTAGTACTCGTTCTGGCGGGCGTGCACGGCGCTCTCCACCGGCACATGGGCGAACAGCGGCTTCCAGCGGCTGAGGATCAGGGTCTGCCAGCAGCGACCCAGGCGGCCGTTGCCGTCTTCGAAGGGATGGATGAACTCGAACTCGTATTGGAACACCGAGCTTGCGATCAGGGGGTGCTCCCGCGTTCTTCCCAACCACGCGAGGAGGTTCGCCATGAGCTCGGGGACACGCCTTGCGGGCGGACCGATGTGGTGGACCGCGTCGGGGCCGACGACGCCGACCTGGCCCGTGCGATAGCGGCCGGGCGCTGCCATCAGGCCGGCCATGAACAGCTCGTGAGCCGCCAGCAGGTCCGCCTCGCTCGACGGCGCCCAGTCTTCGATCCGGTCATAGGCCGCGATCGCGTTCCGCACCTCCCGGATGTCCCGGAGCGGTCCGGCGATCCGCTTGCCGTCGAGGATCGCCGACACCTGTTCCTCCGACAGGGCGTTCCCTTCGATGGCGACGGAGCCGTGCACCGTGCGAATCCGCGCCTGCCGGCGCAGCCGGAAGTCCAGGCCCGGACCGGCCGCTTCGGCCAGGCCGATCGCCTCACCGATCTGTTCCACCAGGGACAGGATCCCGGGCGTGATCGAGAACGGCGGCGCCGCGGCCGGGGTCATGCCGGGACTCTTGCACAGCACGTCCCGAGCAGGCTCCGGGGTGGAACTGCGTGGAACCCTTGCCGGAGTCGGGTCTGCGGTGTGGCGCTGGCGCTGCCCGAGTCGCCGAGCTCGGGCCGGCATGTGTACCCCCGGACGCGGGGGTCTGACCTGTTTCCGCGCTACGATGCGTCCGTCCGCTGAAGGCCCTGAGCCCTGCGAGGAGACGCCCATGTGCAGGAACATCCGTGTGCTCCACAACTTCGAGCCTCCCGCCAGCGGCGACGAGGTGCGCGCGGCGGCGCTTCAGTACGTCCGCAAGGTGAGCGGCTCGACCAAGCCCTCGCGCGCCAACGAGGCCGCCTTCGAACGGGCGGTCGACGCCGTCGCCGCGGCGACGACAGAGCTCCTGCGGGAGCTCACCACGACCGCCCCGCCGCGCAACCGGGAGGCCGAGGCCGGAAAGGCGCGCGAGCGCTGGCGGCAGCGCCAGCAGCGGATGGCCGCAGCTTCCGGGTAGCGGCGCGGATCAGGGAATCACCTTGATCGCCGCGACGATCAGACCGCCTACCGTGAGGCTGGTCGCGAGCATCCACACGCGAAGCTTGGCCATGTCCTCCTTCATGGCGACGTGCTTCATCTGCTCGTCAACGCGGATGCGCCACTCCCGCAAGTCGCCGATCCCGGCGTTCAGCTCGGCGACGATCCGGGAGATGCTGTCGATGTGAACGTCCTCTTCCGTCATCAGCCGGACCCTCTCTGTCTGCCTGCAGGATTTAGCGGGACTCGTGGGTCGTTCGCGGGCTCTGGCGCCGCGTATCCCCTTGCCGCTGCGTCCGGGCCGGGTGCGCGGCCGTCTACCGGGCTGAGCGTGCGGCGGTGGCCGGGTTTCGGCGATAGCGGTTCCTTCGGTACTCGTTCACCCAGTTGCGGGAACTGCGCCACCGGCCGTCGGGGTCCCGAACCGCCCGGAGCTTGCCGCGGCCGGCGGCGACGCGCAGCGCCGACGCCTGCAGGCTCTTCGTGCCGAGAGCGGCGAGGGGCACCAGCCGCGCCGGGCCGGCGACAGCCGGGATGACGTTCCGGTAGAGGTTGTCGAGGATGGCCCGCGCCAGCAGCTCGCCGAGCGGCCCGACCTCGCCGGCGTCGGCGCTGCGGAGAGCCGCCAGGTAGCGGTTGCGGTCGCGCTTGTAGACGATGGCGGGCGGGTAGCCGAGGCGGACGAGAATCAGGCTGAGGAGCAGCCGCCCGGTCCGGCCGTTGCCGTCCAGGAACGGGTGGATCTGCTCGAACCGGCAGTGGCGCTCCGCGAGCGCCTCCGGGAACTCCGTCGACCGCGGCTCCAGCTCGTCGACCTGCCTGAGCCAGGTACCGATCTCGGCTGGCACCAGGGGCCAGGTCACGGGGACCATGCCGCCGGGAAACGCCCGGATCTCGTGTTCGCGGAACGAGCCCGGCACCTCGCGTTCGGTGGCATCCGGATGCGGCGCGACATCCCACACCGGCGCCATCGCCATGTGATGAACCTGCCGCACCTCGGAGAGGGTGAGAAGAGGCTCCCTGCGGCCCGGTCGCGACTGCGATCCGACCGCCTGCCGGTACACCCAATCTGCCGCCGTTCCGTAGCCGCGCACCTCGATGTACTCGCGAGGCTGCGTACCTCAGGGCTTCGAAGCTCGGCAGGGGACCGGCCTTGGACACCGATCCGCCGTGTTCCGGTTCTGCCCGCGCTGCCTTCGGGCTTCAGGCTTGCGGCTCCGGCAGCTTCCCGGTGAATCCCCCCTCCTGCAGCCGGCGCAGCGTCTCCAGGATCAGAAGGGCCTGCCTGTCGGACGGCGTTTCCGCAGGAACCTGAGCTGCGATCCGGAGCACCGTCGTCTCCTTCGGCCCGAGCAGGCCGTGGGCTGTGCCCCATTCCAGGGCCTCCCGCCACAGCCCGGCGCCGGCCTCGACCACGGCGATCTGGGCCTCGATGCCGTTCAGTTCGCGCTGCGAGCACCTTGCGCGCCGTGTGGCTGCCTGCCGATCCTCGGCTGAGATCAGCTCCTCCAGGAAGGACTCGGGCCAATCGACGTCGACCGACTGGACCCGATGCCAGCATGCCTGCTTCTTGGCCCACTCCGTGACGTTTCGATTCCCGGGTGGAGGCGCAACGAGCACCTCGTGCGCCCGGTACGCCGCCAGGGCCAGCGCCTCCTCCATGGCTTCGGTCAGCGCCTGCCGCCGCCAGATCGCCTCGAAGTCGACGCTCCGTTTCAACTCGTCCACACCGTGGGCCAGCCTCGCGATCCCGTAGGCCACGATGTTGGCGCGGTAGCCGCCCGGGTACCAGCTCTGGGCCGAGACGATCCTCTCCGTCCGTCGGAAGACGATGGCCCTTGCCACGGCCTCGCGAAACCAGGCTTCGTTGAACTGCGTGTCGTCCTTCTCCCAGGCCTCGCCGGTGTGCCTGGCGAACTCCGCGAAGTTCTTCTGTGCGCCGAGACTGACGACGTGCGGACGCGGTTCCCAGACGGTCCGGAACTTGGCGAGGTCGGTCTTGGTGAAGAGCTGCAGGCGAGGGTGCACCTGGTCGAACTTCCTGCGCCGGGCGGTCGTTCCGCACCGGGCCCGGGCGTCGGCGTACTGGCCCCGAGCCCGCTCGTAGAACCACTTCGACTGCTGGAACGTGCCCTCCGCGGAGGGTGCGAAGATCCGGCGTGAGAAGCCCTCCAGCCGGACGTGGAAGGGATGGTTCGAGAAGAAGTCGGCGGCGCTCACGCGGTTTTGCGTGTTCGCGTACTCCGAGATCTTCGGCACCAGCTCGGCGGCGCGCTCCCGGTCGACGACTGTCAGCTTGATCTGGACGCTGGTGCGGGACAGGTCCACCTCTGTCCCCTTGCGTCCCGGCCGACCACGGTAGGCCACATGAAGAGACGCGGTCGTCTGACCGCCGTTCACGATCTGGAAGTTCTTCAGGCGGTGCAGCAGCAGGTGGCCGTTCTCGCGCTGGATGTGCGCTTCCTCGGCCGTTGCCGTGATGCCGTTGTTGTAGGCAAAGAACATCGACGGTTCGTTCTCCAGGGTGTTCCGGATGCCGCGGTTGACCTTGCCGCGGGCCTGGAGGAAGACGCGGACGTTCTGCTCCAGCAGGCGGGCGCCGTAGCGGTCGTAGATCTCGGCGATCACCTGCCCCGGAACCACGGCGAGGTACGACTCCAGGCCGTCCTCCGACGGCACGGCCGGCAGGATCGGCAGCGGCCCCCCGAAGGCACAGGCGAGATCCACGTCGATGTCCTCGTGGCCGCGGCCTGCCTCGGCGAACCGGTACAACCGGCGAAGATCCCAGACACTGAACACCACCGGCCGGCGATCGAACGTCTCGGCCTCCCGTCCCTCCTGGACTCGTTCGCTGAGTTCCCGGTTGCTGACCAGGAGCAGGCGGACCCTGGTCACACGGGACCAGCGCGACGCGATCAGGTCCGCAAGGCCGAATGCGGGCGACGTTTCTTCGAGAGCGTTCCGCCAGCTCACGTCCAGCGACTTCTGCAGAAAATTGCGCGACCGCCGGAAGAGCCGGTCCATGTCGGTGTTCGTCAGGCGGCTCCCGTTGCGGGTGTCGTCGAAGTCCAGGACGATCAGATCGAGAGTGCCGGCCGCGTCATCGAGCGGATCGCCGCCGTAGCCGTCGACCCGGATTCCGCTGCCCGAGGGCCCCTGACAGGCCGCGCGATCCGCCGCCTTCAGGTCGCCGGCCTCGACGATGGCGGCGCACATCTTCTCGAAGGCGGCGTCCTCGATCATCTGCCCGTCGGCGCCGGCGGCCGCGACGATGTCCTGGAAGAGCTCTTCGGCGAACGTCTCGATGTCCATTGCGGCCTCCTTCAGGCGCTTCGTCCGAGCGCTGCCTCCAGTGTCGGGAAGTCGGCCCGGTAGTCCTCGCATTGGGCGAGCGCCAGGCGGTAGCTGGCGTTGTCGATCCCGGTCGGGATCGTGTCCGTGGTGATCCGCGGGAACTCGTCCCGGACCTCGAAGAGCGTCTCGGTCGCAAGCAGCCAGGGCTGGTCGGAGTAGTCGTGCTCCCAGTCGAATCCGGCCGCGAACAGCCGCTCCTCGAAGATTGCCGCGGCGAGCGGGCTCTCCGATGCGAAGGCGCCCCGGACGCGCCTTGCGGCCTCGGTCAGGTCGAGCCCGCCGTCGGGCCCCTCCATGGCGGCTACCTCGGCCACGTAGAGGAACAGGCGGTCACAACCGTCCGAATCGAGCTGCTGCTCCGAGGAGATTGTCACCGCGCTCTGCGTCGGGCGGCGCGCCTTCGCTTCGACATGCACGGCCGCGATCTCGAAGTCCCGGCGGGCGTGAAGCGGGCCCGTCCAGCACCGCGCCGCGTCGGCGGCGCCCAGCACCGGAAGCAGGCGTTTCTCGAGCAGCCGAAGTTCGCCCATCAACCCTCGCTGCCGGCTGTCGGTCAGCTTCGCGCTCCGGCCTGTCCGCAACAGTCGGTGCCAGCGCCAAGTGCGCCCCAGGAAGCGCTCCACCGCCTCCTCCTCGGTCGTCGCCAGCCCGGTCGCCCGCACGACATCCTCGCAGAAGCTGTGGAAGACCTCCTTCTGCTCGCCGTCGAGCAGCCGGATGAGGAGGCGCTCCCCGTCAGGGACCGTCTGAGCCTCGATCCGAAGCCCCTGAAGCCTGGGCAACCGGCTTGACGGCGTCGCGGCGCCGGTGCGATGCTGCAGAAGAAGCAGGCGGTGGCCGTTGCCGTCGATCGCCCGGAACAGGTCCCACGGCGCGTCGTGGTCCACGCGGCGTGCGTTCAGGCCGGGCGGCGCCGGAGGACGGATGCCCTGCCACGGATCCTCAGAGGTCATCGTCCTCGCTTTCGTCGCCGTAGCGGTCCCTGAGCCAGGTCGTGTTGACCACGTACTCCACCGTCTGCTCGGGACGCTCGGTCCCGGGGAAGCTGATGCTCCAGGCGGCCACCGGCTCGTCGCCCCAGTTCTCGCTCGCGACGGGTTCGATCTTCAGCAGATGGACCACGAGCAGGGGCCGCGTCCTGACCTTCCGGTAGATCCGGTCCGGGAAGTTCACGACGTTGCCGGAGTCCGTTTCCGGGTCTTGCCGGTACGCGGCTTCGGCGTCGAGAATCTGCGCTTCGCTCAGGCCGACCCGTTCGATGCCTCGCGAGCTCACGCGCTGCCTGTTGCCGATGTACAGAAGCGAGCCCGGCTTGCCCCGCTCTCCTGCCTTTCTCCGTTGGCAGTACAGCCGGAAGCCCAGGCTGTCGTCGACCAGGACCTTTTGCCGATCCTTGCCGCGAGGTTCCGACACCCCGGCGAACAGCACGTCCCAGGTCCTCAGCTCGTCCTCGGCGCGGTCTCCGATGTAGGCCCGCACCGGTTGCGTCTCGCTCAACTGCGAGGCGTCGTCATGATTGCTGAAGGCAGCGAGGAACTCGTCGACCGCTTCCACGGCGACGCCGCGCACAAGCCGGCCGCCGCTTCCGGCGCCGGGAGCGAGACGCTCGAACGTCAACCCCTCGGTACGAAGGCGACCGGCAAGCCGTGCGGCGGCCTGGCGGTTTGCCCGGAGCGTCGCCGCGTCGTGGTGCACCGCGTGCGTTTCCACGAAGCTGTTCGCCAGGCCGATGCTGACCCTCAGTTGCTGCCCCGATCCCATCTTGTTGCGGGCCGTGACGATGAGTCGGTCCGGGTGGCTGCGGACGCGCAGGCCGAAGTCCTCGGGTGTCGCGTTCACGCTCTGCATCCGCCGCACTTCCTCCCTCAGCTCCTCGATGGACTCGGCGATGTGGGCGTACCAGCCCTCCGCCTCCTCGGTCAGCCAGACCCGACAGAGGTCCTCGTAGTCTGGCCGGTAGCCGAACCACCTGCCCATCTGGAGCAGGGTGTCGTACATCATGGAGTTGCGCAGCACGTAGCTGACCGTCAGGCCCTCGAGGGTCAGGCCTCGCGACAGGCTGAGGCCGCCGACGGCGATGACGTTCAACCCTGTGCCTTCGCAGGCCGTGTAGTCGAGCGGTTCGGCGGACCTGCTGTTCACCGCCACGACCCGCACGGCGCTGGCGCTTCGCCGCAGGGCCTTCTGGACGTCTTCCCATCCAGCCCGGCCGGTCTCCTTGAATTCCGCCTCGAAGAGGTCGCGGAACGCCCTCATCTCGGGATGCCGAAGCGCTTTCTCCAGGGGCAGGCCGGCGTGGACCATGAGGCACGCCCTGGTCTGTTCGAGGAACCGGTGCAGCAGCGCGCAGACTCGATTCTGAACGTCCACGAAGCGCGAGACGTTCACCAGCATGGAGTTGTGCGCGTTCTCCTGACCCCGGACCAGGCGGATCGCGCGCGCCAGCAGGAACAGGCGCACGGCGGTGTGGAGGCTCGGTGGAAGCGCGCCGGGGGAATGGTCGATCCGGTGCACGAGCGGCAACAGGTCCTGATGATCCCGGATATGGCGGATCACGTTTCCCGCTTCTTCCGCTGCCGTGAAGACACGGCCCGGACCGAAGTAGTTGTCGGGAGGATCGAGGCTCACCATGAAGTCGCGCGGGAACAGATCGCTCCCGACCATCTCGTCCTTCGTGTGCGGATCGATGAAGATGTTGGCGAAGGGGGTGGCGGTGTAGCCGATGTAGCAGCGCCGCTCGAACAGGTCGAGCAGCTCGCGGATCCGACGGTTGATCGTCGATACCTCGTCCGACTTGTAGGCGATGTTGATCGACGCGTTGTCCGCCTCGTCGTCGATCAGCAGCATCGGATCCGTGATCGTGGACGTTCCGTGGCGCGCGTTGTGATCCCGGAGCCAGGCGATCAGGTTGGCCAGTGTGTGGGGGTTCTTCTTGATGACGAACACGGCCGGTTCCGTCAGGTTCCTGAGCGGGATGCCGGCCCTGGCGGCGATGCCCCGGTCGAAGTCGCTGTGCGTCGTCGTGAACGGATTCGGGGCTCGCTGGGAGTCCTGGAACCCGACGCCGATGCGGCGTTCGTCCGCCGACAGGGTGCGCTGCCTGCCGCTGTCGATGCCGATGAGGCCCTCGTCGATGCGGTGCTGGGTCTGGCTGCGCAGGGCGTTCTGCAGCCCCGCGATCACGATGATCACCCGGTAGCCGGCGTCGGCGGCCTTGGTCAGCAGGCCGATGTAGTTCTCGGTCTTGCCGGACTGGACGTGGCCCAGCACCATGCCGCGCCGGTCCCAGGCCCCTTCCTTCCGCGGGTTCTCCAGCAGGCCCAGCACCCGGTCGGTCACCCTCTCGAACGCAGCCAGGGCGCCGCCGACCCGCCCGCGTCCTACCAGGAGCTCCCGGTATCGGTTCCAGTAGTACGGCTCGATGTCACCGCGGGCGTTGTCCAGCCAGGGTTCGAACGGGGTCTGGAGCGTCGCGCCGTCGCTCATGCTCACGTCATGGCGGGTCTCCACCGAACGTGCGGCACCCTCCGCGTCCGCGTCGGACACGCACGAGAAGCGAGGCAATACGCGGAGCTCCGCGATCAGATCCCGGATGGCACTTGCGGTCGGAGGCGTCCGCCGATCTGCGAGAGAGACGAGGGCGAAGGAGGTCAGCTCATCGATCTGCTGACGGCGGTCACCCTGGCAGTTGCCGGTCATTCGCCCGGCGCCCCGTCGTCTTCGGCCCGCAGCCGCGCCAGGACCTCCGCGGTCGCGTCCGGGAAGGACCTGAACGGCTCCGCCGATCGCAGCAGCTCCTCCACCTCGTCCGCGGACAACCCCTGCATACAGCACCCACGCCTTGTGCCCCCGCTCGCCCCGGACATCCCTCCTGGACCACACCGCCAACCCGGCCGACTTCGTCGTTCGGGCGGAGGAGCACGGCGTCCCGCAGGCGCGTCACCGCGTCTTCGTCGTGTGCGTGCGGCGCGATGTCGCAGAGACACTCGCGGAGGCGGAGCTGCCGCGCCTCGAACCCCGGGACGAACGAGTCACCGTCAGCGACGTCATCGGCTCGATGCCGCGGATCCGCAGCCGTCTCAGCCGCGGCGACAGCCCGGAAGCCTGGCGCCGGGTCGTGCGGCAGGCCTGCGAGGCGATGGCCGAAATGTCGCTCGGCATGGCGCCCCGGGAAGAGCGGGCCTTCCGGACGGCGGTGCGGAAAGTACTGGATGCCCTGGGACGGGAGCCCCTGCCGACTCGCAGAGGAGTTCGCAGGACCGGCCTTCCCGGGACCTTCCCGGAGCCGTTCCGCGAGTGGCTCCTCGACCCCGGAATCCGGAGCCTGCCGAATCACGAGAGCCGTTCGCACATGGCGGCGGATCTGCGCCGCTATCTCTTCGCGGCGGCGTTCGCGAAGGCGTGCGGCGCCACACCTGCGACCCGGGACTTTCCGCAGGCGCTGGCGGCGAATCACCGGAGCTGGTCGTCCGGCAGCTTCAGCGACCGCTATCGCGTTCAGGTCGGCGCCAGACCCGCCACGACCATCACCAGCCATGCGGCCAAGGATGGCCACTACTTCATTCATCCCGACCCGGCGCAGGTGCGGAGCTTCACCGTGCGGGAGGCAGCCCGGCTGCAGACGTTCCCGGACAACTACTTCTTCTGCGGTCCCCGGACCGCACAGTACGTCCAGGTCGGCAATGCGGTGCCGCCCTTTCTCGCCCGTCAGATCGCCGCCGCCATCTGGAATGTGCTGGAACAACGCGATCGCACGTCCGGCGGATGGCGGTGATGGCGCCCACGGCGTGCTGCTCCTTCGACGTCTGGCGGACCGGCGCTCTGCGCCAGGCGGGCAACAGGGGAGAGCGGCAACGGTGAAGGAACAGGAAGTGCCGCCCAGAGCCTCGATTCTGATCGAGAGCCTGCGTGACGTGGGCTACTCGCTGCAGACCGCGATCGCCGACGTGATCGACAACTCCCTCACTGCGGGGGCCAGGCGGATCGACGTCCTGGCCGACACGCAGCCCGAGTCGGCGGCGATCGGCGTTCTCGACGACGGCTCGGGAATGTCGAAGTCGGACCTGCTGGAAGCGATGCGTCCGGGCAGCCGGAGTCCACGCGACGAGAGAGACGAATCGGACCTGGGCCGGTTCGGACTGGGTCTGAAGACCGCGTCGTTCTCGCAGTGTCGACGGCTGACGGTCGCGACTCGCCGCGAAGGCGTGCTGGCGTGCGCGGTGTGGGATCTCGACCTCGTGAAGAGAAGGGACCGGTGGCTTGTCCAGTTGCCGGAGCGCGCGGAGGGCATTCGCTGGGCAGATCGTCTGGCCGCCGACGGCACGCTCGTCCTGTGGCAGAAACTCGATCGCCTCGCCGGGGGCTCGACCCGGACGACGCAAGAGAACCTCACGGAACAGCTCGCCGACGCCGCCAGACACGTCAGCTTCGTCTTCCACCGGTTCCTTGACGGAAGGAACCGCGTGCGGATCGTGTTCAACGGAAACGAGCTGGAACCGCTCGACCCCTTCAACTCCCGCCACTCCGCGACGCAACGCCATCCCGCCGAGACGTTCTCTCTCGGCGGCCAGCGGATCGACATCCAACCGTTCACGTTGCCCCACCACGACAAGGTCTCGGCTGACGAATGGAGGTGCTTTGCGGGTCCCGAGGGGTACACCCACAACCAGGGCTTCTACCTGTACCGGAACAGGCGCCTGATCGTGCACGGCAACTGGTTCGGGCTTGCCAGGAAGTCCGAGCTCACCAGGCTGGCGCGCGTCCGCATCGACATTCCAAACACACTCGACGCGGAGTGGAAGATCGACGTGAAGAAGGCGTCCGCGCAACCTCCGCCCAGCCTTCGTGCACGGCTGCGCCAGATCGTCGACGGGCTGGGAGCACCGTCCAGGCGCACTTACACGGCGCGCGGCGCGACCCTGGCCGACGCGAACCGGTTGCCGGTCTGGACGCGGTCACAGAGCAAGAACCGGATCACGTACGGAGTGAACCTCGACCATCCCGTTTTCGCATCGTTCACGAGGCAACTGGACCCGGTCCGGTCGCGCGAATTCCGCAGGCTCATGAAGCTCATCGCCTCCTCGTTGCCGTTTGAAACGCTGTATGCGGACCTGAGCGGCAATCCTCGGGATGTCAGTCCATCTTGCCTCGATGCCGTCAGTCTCGAAGAGATCGTTCGAACAACAAGGCGTGGGTGCTGTATTTGGCGACGTTGCGAGGATAGCGCAGTCCGGCGAGCACGACCGGGAAGATCCGCTCGCCGCTCAGGCTTGCGGAGAGGAGGCCCTTCACGTTTTCCATCACGGCGACGGCTGGCCGCAGCCTGGCCAGGACGTCGACGTACTGTTCGTAGAGGCGGAAGCGGGGATCCGTTCTCACGTCGTAGCCGGTCACGCCTGCGTTCCGCGCCCGGCCGACGACCGAGTACGCCTGGCACGGCGGGCCGCCGAGCAGGACCGTCCGGTCGCCGTGGAGCTTGCGGATCTCGGAGATTCGTTCCGCGAGAAAGCAGTCGGCCTCGGGTGTTCCCAGTTTGAGGCGCACGGTCTCCCTGCTCGCTTCGCACCACCGGTCAGGGTCGAGTTCCTTCCAGCCGGGCTCCGCGGACCCGGACCTGTCGTTCAGGAAGGTGTAGTACTCCTCCGGGAAGTCGCCGTTGAACTTCCGGAGGAACGCTCTCAGCCGCAGGGTCCGGTGGGCGTGAGGGTCGCTCTCGATCGAAAGGACAGGTTCGTAGCGGGCTTCACCCTGCGGTCCGCGGCAGGCTGCAAAGCCCTCGCCAAGACCTCCCGGGCCCGCGAAGAGGTCAACCACGGCATAGGGCTTCGGGCGATTGCCTGCAGCCGGTCGTGAGAGCGTGTGTTGCACCGAGAGCGGTCAGGCGCCCGTCCGGCGATGCGCGATGAGTGAGCGTTCCCGGGCATGTTCGAACGAAGAGCAACGCAGCCGGGCGGGATACATGGCCGCTCGAATGCAACGTGACATCGACCACGGACTGCTAGGCTTCATGTGTCTGGAACGGCCAGGCGAAAGACTGCCTGTTCGGCCGGTGCCCTTCACGATGGCGGACATTGTAGATCCGGGAACGCGCTCGCGGATGATGTCGCGCATCGGAGGGCGCAACACCAGCCCTGAGCTCGGTCTCCGTCGCGCGTTGCACGCACGGGGCTTGCGCTATCTCCTTCACGATCGGCGACTGCCGGGTACGCCGGACATCGTGTTTCCCAGATACGGCGCGGTGTGTCTTGTTCATGGGTGCTTCTGGCACCGGCACGCGGGTTGCCGCCACGCGACGACACCGGCCACGAGACCGGAATTCTGGGCGGCCAAGTTCGAGGCGAATGTCGCTCGCGACGCCCGCAACCGGCGGGACCTCCTGGCGGCCGGCTGGCGCGTGGCGGTTGTCTGGGAGTGCGCCCTGCGCCGGGAGGGCAACGGACCGATCGCGGCGTTTCTTCGCGAGTGGCTTCAAGGGACCGCAAGAGAGGTCGAGACAGGCGGCGAACCGGCCGGCGGTCCCTGAGCCGTTCCCTGACGGCACTCCCGGATCCCGGCGGCGTTCCCGACCGGCATCGTTGACCGCTGCCCCTGCCGGCGCCCGACCTACTGCGCCGTGGCATCCCGCGGCTGCCGGGAGGCCGTCTCCGCTCGGATCACTTCGTCGTAGTGGTCTATCACCCGGCGCACGTACGCCCGCTTCTCCAGGTAGCTGCCCGGGTAGAAGCTGCGTTTGAAGCCGTAGATGATGACGTTGCGCAGGTCGTCGAGGGACAGGTCGAAGGCCTCGCAGGCGGCGGTGATCTCCCCGGTCACGGTGGTGCGGGACATCAGCCGGTTGTCGGTGCACAGGGTGACCGAGAGGCGGTCCTCGATCATCCGGCCGAAGGGGTGATCGGCCAACGTCTCGAGGCGCCGGATGCTCTGCAGGTTCGAGGTAATGCAGACTTCGAGGGTGATTCGCCGGTCGCTGATGTACTCGACCAGGCTCCGGATGTAGCGCTCGGGGTCCTTGGCCGCCGTCGAGTCCGGGTTGTCCAGGCGGAGCCGGTCGGCGGCGTAGAGGTGGGTGCCGTGGCCGATGCGGTCGGCCTGGAGCAGGGTGATCGCCTGGAAGATGCTCTCCGGGCCGTAGGCCTCGCCGGCGTGGATCGTCTTCATCAGGAAGTGCTCCTGCGCGTACAGGAAGGCGTCCCGGTGCGCCGCGGCCGGGTTGCCGGCCTCGGCGCCGGCGAGGTCGAAGGCGACGACCGGCAGCCCGAGCCGGTCGCGCGCCTCGACGACGGAACGGGCCAGCGACAGCGAGGCGGCAGCGTGGATCTCCGGTCCGGGCCAGCCGTGAAGCGCCGAGAAGAGTCCTCGGTAGTAGGGGCTGTGACCGGGGCCGAACGTCCGCAGCGCGCAGGCGATGATGCCGTACCGGAAGGGCGGCTCGGCGCCGTTGCGCACGCGGTCCGTCGCTTCGTGCTCGCGCTGCACCCGTGCGAGCCCGCGGTCGACAGCGGCCAGCACGCCCGCGATGTCGAGATCGGGGCCGGTATGGAGCTGCGGCGCCAGCCGCACTTCCACGTAGCAGACGTTCTCGGCCAGGTTGTCGGCGCCGAGCTCACAGGCGGCCCGTTCCAGCGCCTCCGCCGTGCACAGCGCGGGCGACGTCAGGGAGAAGGCCCGAAGATAGTCCTCCAGGTCGTCGTAACGCTCCTTGAAGACGAGTTCGAGCAGACCCTCCGGAGTCCAGGAAGGGAGTGCCAGTCGGGCGTCGCGCGCCAGTTCGATCAGGGTCTCGAGCCGGAGCGAACCGTCGAGGTGAACGTGAAGATCCGTCTTCGGCAGTTTGCCGATCAGGTCGGCTCGGACTGCTTGAGAGAGCGGTTCGGTCAAGTCGGTAACATGCGCGGTCTGCATGGTGCAGTGTACAGCGGACTTTCGACGGGGAGCGAGACGATGACGTCGACCAGGCGTTCCTTTCTTCAGGGCGTGGGCATCGGCGCGACCGCGGCCGGGTTCGGCACGGCGGGCGCCGCGTTCGGGGCGCCGTTGCGCCGCAGGGCGGTGCCCGCTAGCGACCGCATCCGGGTCGGCGCGATCGGCGTCAACGGGATGGGCTCGAGCGACATGGGCTCGATGCTCGAGGTCGAAGGGGTCGAATGCGCCGCCCTCTGCGACGTGGACCAGGGTGTTCTCGACCGTGCGGTCAAGGGCTTCACCGAGCTGACGGACAGCCGGCCGGACGCCTACCGCGACTACCGGGAACTGCTCGAGGACGACGACATCGATGCGGTGATCATCGCCACCCCCGATCACTGGCACTGCAAGATGATGGTAGACGCCTGCGAGGCGGGCAAGGACGTCTACGTCGAGAAGCCGATGGCGAACTCGATCGAGGAGGTCCGCATCATGCAGCAGGCAGCGAAGGCTCATCGCCGCGTGGTGCAGGTCGGCCAGTGGCAGCGTTCGGGCCGGCACTGGCGGAACGCGATGGAGTATCTGTGGTCCGGCGAGCTGGGCCGGATCCGGACCGCCAGGGCGTGGGCCTTCATGACCTGGGACGCGCCGATGCCGGTGCCCGATTCAGACCCGCCCCGGGGCGTCGACTACGACATGTGGCTGGGCCCGGCGCCGAAGCGGCCCTTCAACGAACGGCGGTTCCACGGCGACTTCCGCTGGTTCTGGGACTACGCCGGCGGACTGATGACGGACTGGGGCGTACACCTGATCGACATGGTGCTGATGGGCATGAAGGCTCAGGCGCCCGAGTCCGTCGTCTCCCTGGGCGGACCGTTCGGCTATCCGGACAGCGCGATGGAGACGCCTGACACGCAGCAGGCGATCTACGAGTACGACGACTTCACGATGATCTGGGAGCATGGGCTGGGGATCGGCCTCGGCCCCCACCAGCGCGGGCACGGGGTGTCCTTCATCGGCAACCGGGGCACCCTGGTGATCGACCGGTCCGGTTGGGAAGTGCTCCCCGAGGTCGGTCGCGAGGACGGCGCGAGGTTCTACAAGACGCCCGCCATCCCGGACCGCGAGGCGGCGCGCGACCAGCGGGGCCTCGCCCAGCACACCGAGGACTTCGTCGAGTGCATGAAGACCCGCGAGCAACCGCGTTGCAACGCCGACATCGGCGCCCTGGCCGCGGTCAACGCGCACCTCGGGAACATCGCGTTCCGCACCGGCCGCCGCGTCTTCTGGGATCACGAGGCAGGCCGCTTCGAGGGCGACGACGAGGCGAACGCCCTGCTCCGGGTGGAGTACCACAACGGCTGGAAACTGCCGAAGGCGGCGTCCCCGCAGCCGTGACCGGGTCGGGGTGACTTCGCTCGAAGACCGCCGGCTCGGCGCCGCGACGATCCTGTTCGGCGCCGCCGGCGGCAAGTACCCGGACAACAATGCCCTGCTGATTGCGGGCTCCGAGTCGACGATGCTCGTCGATCCGTCGCTCGGGGTCCGCGCTCGCGGCCGGAGCGCCCTGCCGGCAGTGGACCTCGTGCTGCTCAGCCACTGCCACGAGGACCACGTGGCTGCGCTGCCGCTGTTCCGGGACGCGCCGGTCCATGTCCACGAGGAGGACCTGCCAGGCCTGATCGCCCTCGACGGGTTCCTGGACGTCTTCGGCGTCGAGCCCGAGCGCCGCGGCGAGTTCGGGCAGGTCCTCTGTACCCGCTTCTTCTACGAGCCGCGGCCGGACGCCGTGCCGTTCCGGGACGGCGACCTGTTCGATCTCGGCGGCGCCGTCTCGGTGCGGGTGATCCACACGCCGGGGCATACGCGCGGACATTGTGCGCTGCTGGTCGAGCCGGACGGCCTCCTGTTCCTGGCCGACATCGACCTGTCCGGCTTCGGTCCCTACTACGGCGACGCCTGGTCCGACCTCGACGCGTTCGAGCGGTCGCTCGAGCGGGTGCGCGGCCTCGAGGCGGCCCACTACCTGACGGGGCACCACATCGGTCTGCTGCCCGACCGGGACGCGTTCCTCGAACGTCTCGACCGCTACGTCGAGCGGATCGCCGACCGCGAACGCCGCCTGCTCGAGTACCTGCGGCAGCCGCGGACGATGGAAGACATCGTCGCGCATCGCTTCGTCTACCGGCCGCGCGACCGGGGGGACGGCATCGCCAAGGCGGAACGGCGCAGCATGCGATTGCATCTCGACCGTCTGGAGCGGAATGGCGGGGTCGAACGCGTTGGCTCGGCGTTCCGCGCGCGGACCGGCTGAGCTCCGGTCCGACGGAACGGCGCCGTCAGGCGCGCGGCGGCTGCTGCGGCCTCCCTGCCGTCGCCGGCGCACCTCCGACGTCCGGTCGCACGATGTGTCGGCGGGGTCGATACGGCGGCAGGTCTATACTGACGGGCAGGCGGCGGCCGGCTCCCTTGCCCTGTCGGTCTGCGTTGTCGGTTGCCGCGGGAACAGGACAGGAGACTTCGAATTGTCCGTCAAGAGACTCGTGGCCGGTGTCGCTGCCATGGCCCTGATGACGACGTTGCTCGCGGCTGCGGTGCCCCTGGTTGCAGAGGAGGCGGCTGCGGTGGACCACCTGCTCGATCCGGACACCGTCCATCCGGTGACCGCGGAGCAGTTCAGGGCGGTCCTGGAGCACCACCGCGGCAAGGTCGTCCTCGTCAATTTCTGGGCCACCTGGTGCATCCCCTGCCTGCAGGAGCTGCCTGAGCTCGACCTCCTGCAGGAGCGCTATGCCGACCGCGGACTCATCGTGCTCGCGGTCTCCATGGATGAACCGGACAAGCTCGAGGACCGCGTCCGTCCGTTCCTGGTGAAGCGGGCGCCGGGGCTTGTCTCCTACCTCGCCTCGGCCGAAGGAGACTCGGCCGAGTTCGTCGCGGCGCTCGACCCGGAGTGGCCGGGTGCACTGCCGACCACGATGTTCTTCGATCGCAGCGGCGACCTCGACAACATCCACCTCGGGCGCATGCTGTACGCGGAGTTCGAGGAGGCCGTGCTCAAGCTGCTCGACGGGAGCGCCTGATCGGTCGGACGGCGGCGGGAAGCTCTTGGCGCCGTCCGGTGTTCCTGGAAGCCGGGAGGAACATCGATGTCGGAACTTGCCTTCGACCACTTCGGCCTCGCGGACGACTGGGGCCCGGAAAAGGTCGTCACCGTCGTGGAACCACGCTGCGGTCTCGAGGGGATCGTGGTGATCGACAACAGCGCCGCCGGCCCCGCGATGGGCGGCATCCGGATGTTGCCGGACGTCACCGTGGACGAGGTCTGCCGGCTGGCGCGGGCGATGACCTGGAAGAACGCGATGGCCGGCCTTCCGCACGGCGGCGGCAAGGCCGGCATTCGCGCCGATGCGCGGTCACCCGACCGGGAGGTCCTCGTGCGGCAGTTCGCCCGAGCGATCGCCGAGCTCGAGGACTACGTTCCGGCTCCCGACATGGGGACGGACGAGACCGCGATGGGCTGGATCCGGGACGAGAACGGCCGCTCGGTAGGCCTCTCCAGGGTACTCGGGGGTATCCCGCTCGACCAGGTCGGCGCCACCGGCTACGGCCTGGCGATCGCCGCTGAGGTGGTCGAGGAAGCGGCCGGCGTGCAGCTTGAAGGCGCCACGTTCTCCATCCAGGGATTCGGCAACGTCGGCCGGCCCACGGCCCGTTTCCTGGCCGAGCGGGGCGCCGTGATGGTGGCGGTCACCGACCTCGACGGAACGGTCTTCGATCCGGACGGCATCGACATCGAGGAGCTGGCGTCGATTCTCGACGAGACCGGCGGCATCACGGCCTATCCGCGCGGCCGGCGCCCGCGGGGCGACGCCTTCCTCGACCTCGACGTCGACTTCTTCGTGCCGGCGGCTCGCCCGGATGTGGTCGACCGCGGCAATGCCGGCCGTCTGGGCTGCCGGGCCGTGCTGCAGGGCGCGAACATACCGATCACGCCGGAGGGCGAACGCATCCTGCACGAGCGCGGCATCCTCTCGGTCCCCGACTTCGTCGCCAACGCCGGCGGCATCATCTGCGGTGCGGTCGAGTACGCCGGCGGCACGGAGAGGCAGGTGTTCGAGCGGATCGAGGACACGGTGCGCGAGAACACTCGCAAAATCCTGCAGCTTGCCCGGGCGGAGGGGACGACGCCGCGCGAAGCGGCCATGGGCATCGCCCGGCGCCGGGTCGCGGAGGCGATGAGCTATCGCCGCGCCAACTGAACGGGTCGGCCCAGCTTCGACTACCCATGATGTCCCGGAGCGCGTTCTCCGAACCGCTGGTGGATCGTCGGTCGGAGCACGGGCGGCTCGGGAGCGGCGCCTCGCCTTGCGCGGCGATAGCTGAGCCGCTGGCGCTGGCGTAGCATGGCGGGTTCATGACTCCCGCCGCCGCGAACGGCAGCCCGCCGCTGCCCGAGGTCGTCGACCGGCTCGGCCGGCCGTTGCGCGATCTCCGCATCTCGGTCATCGACCGCTGCAACTTCCGCTGCACGTTCTGCATGCCGGCGGACCGGGAGTACCGGTTCCTGCCCCGGCAGGAGCTGATGACGTTCGAGGAGATCGAACGCCTGGTCAGGCTGTTCGTCCGGCTCGGTGTCCGCAAGCTGCGGCTCACCGGCGGCGAGCCGCTGCTGCGGCGGGACATCCAGGATCTGGTGGGGCTCCTGGCGGCGGTGCCTGGCGTCGAGGACCTGGCGCTGACGACCAACGGCGCCCTGCTCGCGAGGAAGGCGCAGGCGCTCGTCGATGCCGGCCTCGACCGGGTGACGGTCAGTGTCGAGTCGCTCCGCGATGACATCTTCGGCCGCGTCACGGGCTTCGGTCAGGGCGTCGGTGGTGTGCTCGAGGGGATCGACGCCGCGGCCGCGGCCGGCCTCGGCCTGATCAAGATCAACACGGTCGTCATGAAGGGCACGAACGAGGACGAGATCGTCGACATCGCGGGCTACTTCAAGCAGCGCGGCCATGTTGTCCGCTTCATCGAGTTCATGGATGTCGGCACCGTGAACGACTGGAGCCTCGACCGCGTCGTAACGTCGGCCGAAATCGTCGACCGCATCGCGGAGCGCTGGTCCGTCGAACCGGTCGACCGCGCCCAACCCAGCGATGTCGCCGAGCGTTTCCGCTATATCGACGACGGCGTCGAGTTCGGGGTCATCGCCTCGATCAGCCGCCCCTTCTGCGGCGACTGCGCCAGGGCCCGCCTCTCCTCCGACGGCCGCCTCTACACCTGTCTTTTCGCGGACACCGGCCCCTCGCTCAGGGATCGCCTCCGCGCCGGTGCGGACGACGACGACCTGCTCGCCTTCCTCGCCGATCACTGGCGGAAGCGGCAGGACCGCTACTCCGAGATCCGCGCCGAACGGCTGCACGCCGGTCACCCGCCGCCGCCCGAGCGCGTCGAGATGTTCCGCATCGGCGGCTGATGGCTGCCGGCCGCGCCGGCGCCGGGTTCGCGCACCCGCCGCAGCCGATCGGGCGCCCGGTTCCGCTACAGTGCCTCGCCATGGGGCTGCCCGTGCAACGTTCTCCGCGGACTGCCGGGTGGACGCGGTGAGTGTCCGCCCGTTGCAGGCTGTTGCCGAGGGCGACCGGGACCGCAAGGCGGAGCACATCCGGCTGGCGCTGGATCGGCGGATGCAGGTCGAGCGGAGCTACTTCGACGACTATCGCTTCGAGCACCGGGCGCTGCCGGAGATTCACTTCGACGACGTGCGGATCGATGTGCGTTTCCTGGGTCGCGAGCTTGCGGCGCCGCTGCTCATCTCGTGCATGACGGGCGGGACCGGCGCTGCCGAGCAGATCAACCGCCGACTGGCCGAGGCGGCGGCGGCGGGCAGGGTCGCGCTCGGGATCGGATCGCAGCGGAAGGCGCTCGACGATCCCCGGACCGCAGCGACCTTCCGGGTCCGCGAGTTCGCGCCGCACGTCCCGATTCTCGCCAACCTCGGCGCCGTGCAGTTGAACTGCGGCTATGGCGTCGACGAATGTCGGCGGGCCGTCGACATGGTCGAGGCGGACGCCCTGGTGCTGCATCTGAACCCGCTGCAGGAGGTGCTGCAGCCGGAAGGACAGCTCGACTTCCGCGGGTTGCTGCCGAAGATCGCCCGCGTCGTCGAGGCCCTGGATGTGCCGGTGGTGGTCAAGGAGATCGGTTGCGGCCTCTCCGCGGCGGTCGGCAGGGAACTCGCGAACATCGGCGTCCGCATCCTCGATGCAGCAGGCGTCGGCGGCACGAGCTGGGCGCGCATCGAGGCGGCCCGGGCCGGCGAGGCGGCGCTCGGCGAGTGCTTCGCGGACTGGGGGCTGCCGACGCCGGAGTCGATCCGGCAACTGGCGGCCGTGCCCGGCGTGCAGGTCATCGGCAGCGGCGGCATTCGCTCCGGGCTCGATGCCGCAAAGGCGCTGGCTCTGGGCGCCGACATCGCCGGCATGGCGTTCCCGTTCCTGCAGGCCGCCAGCGAGTCGACCGCCGCGGTGATCGAACGGATCTCGCGGACGGCCTTCGAGCTGCGCGCCTGCATGTTCTGCACCGGCGCCGCCGACGTCGGAGCGCTGCGCCGTGTGACTCTGCGCCAGGTGACGGCCGGTGGCTGAACGGCTCGCTCCCGAGCTCGAGGCTGCGGCGGTCGAGATCGCCGACGCGGAGCGTGGCTTCCACCGCCCGCCGCCGGGACTCGATGCGGCGGGGAGCGCTGCGGTCAGGCGCCGGGCGCTGGACCTCGCGAGCGGCAGCGGTCCGCTCACGGCAATCGGCAGCTACACCCTGGACGGCGAGCTGGCGTCAACCCGGAACTGCGAGAACTTCATCGGCGCCGCCCAGGTGCCGATGGGCGTCGCCGGCCCGGTTCACGTGCGGGGGAGCGAGATCGACGGCGCCGTCTGCGTGCCCATGGCGACCACCGAGGGCGCTCTGCTTGCGAGCGTGAACCGTGGCTGCCGCGCGATCACCGCCGCCGGCGGCGCCACCGTCTTCGTCGAGGACGTGGGGATGACCCGGGCGCCGGTCTTCCGCACGTCGGGCATCGACGAGACGAGGCGGCTGCTCCGGTGGCTCGAGACGAACGAGGAGGCGATCCGGGCCAGGGCTCACGAGACGAGCCGCTTCCTCAGACTCCTGGAGATTCGGCCGTCGGTCGTCGGCAGCACCGTGTTCCTGCGGTTCCGCTTTGCCACCGGCGACGCGATGGGCATGAACATGGTGACGATTGCCTGCGATCGCCTGGTGTCCGAGCTGATCGAACCGGAGACCGGTGTCCAGTGCGTGGCGCTGTCGGGCAACTACTGCGTGGACAAGAAGCCGTCCGCGGTCAACTACCAGCTTGGCCGGGGCAAGCGGATTCACGCCGAGGCGGTTCTCGACGAGATGACCGTGCGCAAGGTCCTCAAGTCGGAGGCGAACGCCCTCCAGGATGTGGCCTACCGGAAGAACCTGCTCGGTTCGGTGGCGGCCGGCGCGCTCGCCTTCAACGCCCAGTTCGCGAACGTGCTGGCGGCGGTCTTCGTCGCCTGCGGCCAGGACCTCGCACACGTCGTGGAGGGCGCAATGGGCGTCGCCTCCTTCGAGGCGCGCGGCGACGGCTCGGTCTACGCGTCCGTCTACATGCCGGACGTTCCCCTGGCGGCGATCGGCGGCGGCACCGGCCTCGACACCCAGCGCGAGGCGCTCGGGGTGATGGGCGTCCGGCCCGATCCGGAACGGCCGGGCGCGGCGGTGCACCGGTTGGCCGAGATCGTCGGGGCGGTCGTTCTGGCCGGCGAACTCTCGCTGACCGCGGCCTTCACCTCGCGCGACCTGGCGCGGGCGCACGAGCGGCTCGGCCGCTCGAATGCGTCGAGCGCGAACGGGTGAGTCTCCGCCGGTCCGGCGGACTCATGGCATCCGTCGAGTCGGCGTCTGCGGTACGTCTGAGCGTGCCCGGCAAGGTGATCCTGATCGGCGAACACGCTGCCGTCTACGGCCGGCCGGCGGTGGTGGCTGCGGTCGATCCGCGGCTGTGGGTGGAAGCCGACCTGCGGCCGCCCGCCCGCTCGGGGTCCGGCGGCGAGGTCCGCCTGCTTCTGCCTGATGTCGGTGTCGACGAAGTCCGTCCCTGGGGGGAGCTCGCGGCGGCCGCGGATCGGGCCCGTCGTCGGTGGCGCGCCTTCGAGGCCGGCGCCGCGCCCTTCGTTGCCGACGGGGATGCCGGTGCGCTCGTGCGGATCGCGGTGGGCGAGGCGTTGACCTCGCTGCCGGAGTCGGCGGCGGCGCGCCTGACGGCGGGGGACCTGAAGCTGCGGTTGCGGTCTGAGATTCCGGTCGGGGCCGGGCTGGGCAGCTCGGCGGCGGCGGCGGTGGGAGTGGTTGCCGCGGTGCGAGCGCTGGCGGGCCGGAAGGCCGAGCTCGAAGCGATCGCGGCCGCTGCGCTCGAAGTCGAACGGCGGCAGCACGGCCTGCCCTCGGGGATCGACAGCGGCGTGGTGCTGAGGGGAGGCGTTCTCCTCGTGCGTTCCGACGGCGGCCCGCAGCGGTTCGAGGAGCTTGCGCAGCCGGACTGGCTTGCCGCCGAGATCGAGGTCGTGAACACCGGCGCTCCCGATCAGACGACGGGCGCAGTGGTTGCCGGCGTCCGCGAACGTCGCCGGGAGGAGCCTGAACGGACCGCGGCCGTGCTCGACCGCGTCGGTGCGGCCAGCGTTGCCTTCCGGACGGCGATCGACGACGACCGGCGGCAGGAGGCGATGGCCGCGATCGCGGCCGGACACCGCGCCCTGGTCGATCTCGGCGTCGTGCCCCCGGCCATCGCCGCGAGGATCGAACGCGTCGAGGCTGCCGGCGGTGCGGCCAAGATCTCCGGGGCCGGGGCACTTGAAGGCACGGCGGCGGGCGCCCTGATCTGCATGCTCGGCGGGCGGCCTCCCGAGACGATCGACGGGCTGTCGGATCTGCAGTCGGTGAACGCCCGGATCGGCGCCGACGGCCTGAGGTTCGAGAGCGGCTCGGCCGATCGACTGTAGGCTCGGGGATCGATGAACTCCGCGTTGGAGCCGGTCCGCGAACCCGGGCCCGTGACCGCCGAGGCGCCTTCGAACATCGCCTTCATCAAGTACTGGGGCGCGCGCGATCTGACCGGGCCGGTGCCCTTCAACCGTTCGCTCTCGATGACCCTGAAGGCCTGCCGGTCGATCTGCGCGGCGTCCCCGCTCGACGCCGCCGAGGACGACGAGATCGTCTGGCTGGAGGCGCCTTCGGCCGACGGTGCGGGCATGGCCGCTTCGCCGCCGCCGGCCTTCGTCGAGCGCACGCGGCAACATCTCGACCGCCTGCGGGAGTGGTCGCGGAGCACGGCCGCGCCCCTTGGCGGCCGGTTCAGGATCGCGACCGGGAACACGTTCCCGGCGGCGGCCGGGATCGCCTCCTCCGCCTCCGGGTTCACCGCTCTGACCCTGGCCGTGACCGCCGCCATGGGCTTCGATCTGCCGCCGCGAACGCTGTCCGCCCTGGCCCGCAGCAGCGGTTCGGGATCGGCTGCCCGCTCGGCCTGGGGCGGCTACGTGGAATGGCCCGGCGGCGAGGACGGAGATAACTGCGCGGTGCAGATCCTGGATGAGGACGCCTGGCCGCTCTGCGATGTGGTTGCGGTCGTCGAGTCCGGCGCCAAGAAGGTGTCTTCGCGGGATGGTCACCGGCTGGCGCCGAGCAGTCCGTACTTCGCGCCTCGTCTGGCGGCGCTCGACGGCCGGCTGGAACGGGTGCGGGCCGCGCTCGAACGGCGCGACTTCGAGGCCCTGGGCACGGCGATCGAGGAAGAGGGGATCGACCTGCACCTGATCGCGATGTCGTCACGGCCTCCCGTGTACTACTGGACGCCGGGCACGCTGGAAGTGCTGGCCGCGGTTCGCGGCCTGCGCTCGGAGGGCGTCGGCGCCTGGGCCACGATGGATGCGGGTGCGAACGTCCACGTGATCTGCCAGCCGGACGACGAGCCGCGCGTCGCCCGACGGCTTCAGGGCCTGGGCAGCGTCGAGCGCGTGCTGCGCGACCGCACCGGCGGTCCGCCGCGGTGGCGCCCCGGAGCCGAACCTTGAACGCGGCCGCTGCCCATGGTCCGTCACGAGGGCGGCTGGAGGTCACCCTGGTCAAGCTCGGCGGCAGTCTGATCACGGACAAGACGAAGCCGCGTGCGGCCGCCAGGGAACGACTGCGTCGGCTTGCGGCCGAGATTGCGGCGGGCTGGTCCGGGAACGGACTCGTGATCGGTCACGGCAGCGGTTCCTTCGGGCATCCGGAGGCCAGCGCGGCCGGCCTCGCGGGCGGCGCCCGGGGCCGCCGCCTCGACCCGGCGGCCGCCCCGGCGGGCATCGCGCGGACCCAGTCCGCCGCCTTCGAGCTGCATCGGCTGGTCGTCGCCGGTCTGGTCGACGCAGGGGTCCCCGCCTACTCGCAGCCGGCGTCCGGCTTCCTGGTTGCGGCCGCCGGCGAACCGCGCGGTGTTCCTCCGGCGCCGATGGCGGCGGCGCTGCGCCAGGGCCTGGTGCCGGTCACGATGGGCGATGTCCTGATCGACAGCGAGCGCTGCGCCTCGATCGCCTCCACCGAGACGGTCTTCGAGTTTCTCGTCGGTGCGCTGGGCCGACTCGACATCGACGTGAGGCGCGCCGTCTGGCTGGGTGTCACCGCCGGTGTGCTGGATGCAGGGGGAGATCCGATTCCCCACATCGACCGCTCGACCATCGAGAGCGCGTCGGCTGCGGCCGGCGGGTCGGCGGCGACGGATGTCACCGGCGGCATGGCGCACCGGCTGGCCGCCGCCTGGCGGCTGGCTCGATGCGGCGTGGAGTCCCTGATCGCCGATGGCCGGCAGCCGGGCCTGCTCGAGTCGGTGCTGCGGCATCCGGCCAGGCGGACCGATGTCGCCGGTACACTGGTGAGTCCCGCCGTTTCCGCGGGTCGACCTGCCTGAGACGCGCGTCCGTCGAGAACCGGGCCATGTACGCGAGCAGCACCGTCGAGGACTACCTCAAGTGCATCCATCTCGTCGAGCACGACGCGAAGCGGGCAGGGAAGGACCTGGTGCCGATGGGCGAGATCGCGGCGCGGCTCAAGGTGTCGCCGGCCTCGGTCACGGCGATGATGAAGACCCTCTCCGAGTCCGGCCTGATCGTCTACGAGCCCTACAGCGGGGTACGGCTCCTGCCGGCCGGCCGCAAGCTGGCGGCCCATGTGCTGCGGCGGCATCGGCTGGTCGAGCTCTTCCTGGTCAACGTGATCGGCTTCGACTGGAGCGATGTCCATGCCGAGGCCGAACTGCTCGAGCACGCGGTGTCGGAGCGGATGATCGCCCGGATGGACGAGATTCTGGGGTACCCCTCCGTCGACCCGCACGGCGATCCGATCCCGAGTGCTGACGGTCGCATCGAGGTTGCCGACCACCCCGACCTGGTGAAGTGCGAGCTGAACCGCACCGTCGAGGTGGTTCGGGTCATGGACCAGGGCGCGGAGTTCCTGCGCTTTGCCGAGAGGCAGGGTCTGTCGCCGGGGAACCGGATCGAGGTGGCGGCGCGGGACAGGACGTCCGGCAGCTTGTCCGTGATTTCCGGCGACCGGCAGTTCAGTCTGGGTTTTCCGGCCGCGGCCAAGGTGCTCGTGCGAAACGCGCGCCAACCATCGGGCTGACCGGAAGAGCGGCTATTCCGTCCTGCCGGCGGCGGCCACGACGAAGAGGGCCTGTCCGCCGTCGACCGTCTGGCCGACCTCCACGAGGATCCGGTCGATCCGGCCGTCGATCTCCGACTGGATCTCGTTTTCCATCTTCATTGCCTCGAGCACGACGACGCCCTGGCCGGAGGCCACATGGTCGCCCTCTGCGGCCAGTACCGCCGTGACGCGGCCGGGCATCCAGGCGGTCGCCTCGAAGTGGTCGGCGTTCCCCTGCTGTCCCGTGTCTTCGAGGGCCCGGGCGCGGGGGTCGATCACCGTGAGCTCGGCGCCGTCGACGACGTAGGCGCCCTTGCCCCTGGAGCGGACGCTCCGCGTCGCCTGGCGCCCGTCGACGATCATGCTCAGGATGTCCGGTCGGCCCAGGGCCGCGGCGTCGACCCGGTACTCGCGGTCGTCGACGGCGACGGTCCAGCGGCCGTCTTCCTCGGTGCGGACCTCGACGCGGACCTCGTCCGCGGCGCGGGCGACGATCAGCTCCACGGCGTGCTCCTGCGGGCGTCGCGTCTTGCCGCGAGCCGCCAGTTCGACTGCGTCGCGCCGATGCTGTCCACGTTGTCCTCCGCACCCGCTGCGCCGTTTGCCCCGTCCCGCTGCAGGTGGGCGAGGACGGCGGCCAGCACCGGCAGATCGGACTGGAGGGCGTCGCCG
This sequence comes from Thermoanaerobaculia bacterium, assembly GCA_965116145.1. Classification (GTDB taxonomy): domain Bacteria; phylum Acidobacteriota; class Thermoanaerobaculia; order Multivoradales; family Multivoraceae; genus Multivorans. The sequence continues at coordinate 1,657,673 of OZ220482.1, read as the reverse complement.
CGCGGCGCGGCCGGCCGCAATTCGCCATTCTCCAGCTTCCGATCGAGCATCGAGATGTCCATGTTCGCGGTCTTGAAGTCCTCGTCCTCCAGCAGCCGTTCGAACAGGGGCAGGTTGGTGCGGATGCCCACCACCCGGGTTTCGGCGAGCGCCCGTCGCAGGCGCGCCAGAGCATGGGGACGGTCGCGGCCCCAGACGATCAGCTTGGCCAGCATGGGGTCGTAGTGGATCGTGACCTCGGCGCCCTCGTAGACGCCGCAGTCGTTGCGGACGCCGGGACCCTCGGGCAGCTGCAGCAGTTCGATCCGGCCGGGCGAAGGGGCGAAGTTGCGGAACGGATCTTCCGCGTACAGCCGAACCTCGATCGCGTGCCCCTGCGGCTCGACGCCGTCCGTCAGCGCCGCGGGCAACGGTTCGCCCGCCGCGATGTCGAGCTGGGCGGCGACGATGTCGATGCCGGTGACCAGCTCGGTCACCGGATGCTCGACCTGGATCCTGGTGTTCATCTCCAGGAAGAAGAACTCTCCCCGGGGGTCGAGCAGGAACTCGACCGTCCCGGCGCCGACGTAGTTCACGGCGGCCGCGGCGCGGACCGCGGCCTCGCCCATGCGTTGCCGGAGATCTGCGTCGACCACCGGCGACGGCGCCTCCTCGACCACCTTCTGGTGGCGTCGCTGAAGCGAACACTCCCGTTCGCCCAGGGAGACGATCCGTCCGCGGCGGTCGCCGAGGACCTGGATCTCGATGTGACGCGGGCGCTCGACGTAGCGTTCGATGTAGACCGAGGCGTCGCTGAAGCTGGCGGCCGCCTCCGAGGTCGCGGCTCGGAACGCGGCTTCCAGGTCGCTTGCCCTGCGCACCAGCCGCATGCCCTTGCCGCCGCCGCCGGCCGACGCCTTGAGCATGACCGGGTAACCGATCTCTTCCGCCGCCGCCCCGGCCGCGTCGGCGGACGCCAGCGCCTCGGCGCCGCCGGGCACGACGGGAACACCGGCGGCAGCCATCAGGCGCCGGCTCTCGATCTTGGACCCCATCGCCGCGATCGCCTGGTGCGACGGCCCGATGAAGAGGATGCCGCGCTCCTCGCACAGGCGGGCGAAGTCCGCGTTCTCCGACAGGAATCCGTAGCCCGGGTGGATCGCGTCGGCGCCGGCCTCGACCGCGGTGTCGACGATCCGGTCGGCCCGCAGGTAGCTGTCGATCGAAGGCGCGGGACCGATGCATCGGGCCTCGTCGGCCATCTGCGTGGCGAGACCGGTGCGGTCGGCCTCCGAGTAGACCGCCAGCGACGCGATGCCGCGCTCGCGCAACGCCCGAATCACCCGGACCGCGATCTCGCCGCGGTTTGCGACGAGCACCTTCTTCAAGCCGTTCTTCATGGCGGGGCGCGAATATAGCCCGCAACTCTCACCGCTGTCTGCGTGGCGACATGCCTGCCGCGGCAAGCGGATCCGGCAGCGGAGCCGATGATTCGCACAGGCCTCGGGTCGCCGCGGCCGGGATTGGCGATATTGTTGCGTCGGTGAATGGAACTGGAGGGCTTGTCATGGAATGCAGTCTTGGCTCGGACGCTTCGAACAACGACAGCTGGGGCCCGCCAGTGACAAGGAAGTCGGTGATGCGGTCCGGATTGGCGGCGCTGCTCGTCGCCCCGTTCACGGCGTCGTCGCTGGCGGCGGGGGGCGGTCAGGAGTCCGGACGCTCGGACGCCGAGTCTCCCGACCGCGACACGGAAGGTCGAGGGGCGACCGGCGACGAGATCGTGCTTGGTGTGTCCGCCGCCTTCTCGGGGCCGTCGAGGGGGCTCGGCACGGAGCTCTACCGGGGCGCCATGGCCTATTTCAACCAGGTCAACGAGAACGGCGGCATCGAGGGGCGGAGGATCAGCCTGAAGCTGTACGACGACGGGTACCAGCCCGATCCCTGCGTCCAGAACACGATGAAGCTGATGCTGGAGGACAAGGTGTTCCTTCTGTTCGGCTACGTCGGGACGCCGACCGTCACCCGGGTCCTGCCGATCCTCAAGAAGTTCCAGGACGAGAAGATCTTCCTGTTCTTCCCGTTCACCGGCGCCCAGCCGCAGCGCGAGCCGCCCTACGGGGAGTTCGCGTTCAACCTGCGCGCCTCCTACAACCAGGAGACGGCCGGTCTGGTCGACAACCTGGTGCGGATCGGCCGGCGGCGGATCGCCGTCTTCTACCAGATCGACGCGTACGGGCGGAGCGGCTGGGCCGGGGTCAGGGCGGCGCTGGAGAAGCACGGCGAGAGGCTCGCCGGCGAGGCCACGTACAGCCGCGGCGAGAAGTTCACCGGCAGCATGAGGAAGCAGGCGGAGATCCTGCAGGGCGTCTCGCCGGATGCGGTCATCTGCATCGGCGCCTACGCCGCCTGCGCGGCGTTCGCCCGCGACGCCGTCGACATCGGACTCGACGTGCCGATCGCCAACCTGTCGTTCGTCGGCAGCGAGAACCTGCTGAAGCTCCTGGTCGAGGGACAGGACGACGCCGAGCGGTACACGCGGCAACTGATCAACTCTCAGGTGGTTCCCAGCTACGAGGACACGTCGATCCCGGCGGTCCGGGAGTATCGGGAGCTGATGGCGCGCCACGATCCCCAGGTGCCGGCCGAACTGGTCCGGGAGGAGTACTCGCCGTTCCCCTACAGCTTCGGCAGTCTCGAGGGCTTCCTCAACGCCCGGCTGATGGCGGAGGTCCTGCGGCGGCTGGGGCCGAACCCGGACCGGCAGGGGCTCGAGGAAGCGGTCTTCTCGATCCGTGACTTCGATCTCGGGATCAGCGAACGCGTGTCGTTCGGTCCGGATCGCCGCCAGGGCCTGCAGAGCGTGTACCACACGGTGGTCGAGGACGGCCGTTTCGTACCGCTCGACGACTGGGGCGCCAGGTTCGGCTGAGATGACGATTCGCAGGTTGTTCAAGTGGACGAGGTTCGGCATCTTTGCCGTCTTCGGCCTGATCGTCCTGTCAACCTCCATCCTCTGCATCTACACCGTCGACACCCAGTTGTCGGCTGAGTACGAGGTCAACAACCAGAACATCGCGAAGACCATCGCGGACTCGAGCGCCGGCATCCTGCTGAACCAGAATCTCGCGGCGCTGCAGTCCCTGGTCGACCAGTTCCTCGAGATTCAGGGCATCCGGTACATCTACATCACCAGCGAGACGGGCGAGTTCCTGGCGCACACCTTCGTGCCGGGCATCCCCGACGAGATCCTCGAGAGCGACCACGGCGCCACCGAGCCGGTGGAACGGAGCCTGGCCGGGCTGGGCGACTTCATCGAGGTCGGAAGCCCGATCCTGGCCGGAGTCGCCGGCACCGTCCACGTCGGCATGGATCTCGATGTCGTCGCGCTGAAGGTCCAGCGGGCGATCGGCCAGCAGGTCTACCTGATCAGCGTCATCCTCGTGCTCGGGGTCCTGGCGTCCATCTGGTTCGTCAACCTGGCGGCGAAGCCGCTGGGCGAACTCCTCGCCTACGCCGTGGAGCTGGCGCGGGACGGCGAGACGGAGGGTTCCGGCGAGCCCGGCATCCTGGCGCGCGACGACGAGGTGGGCCATCTGGCGCGGCTGTTCCTGCACGTGTCGCGGCAGGGGGCCGGCGGCGGTCTGCCGGCCAGTGTGTCCGGCGAGGACGGTTGAGCAGCGGGGCGGCGGGCGTGCGCGTACCGAGGACCGTCATCGCGCTGCTCTGCACTGCGCTCCAGTTGTGCTTCGGCACCGTCTATGCGTGGAGCTTCTTCCAGACGATGCTGGTCCGGCAGGCCGGTTGGACGTTCTCGCAGACCGCCTGGGCGTTCAGCATCACGATCTTCTCCCTCGGCGTCTCCGCGGCGTGGGCCGGGCAGGTGCTGCCGCGGTTCGGCCCCAGGCGGCTCGCCCTGATCGGCAGCGTCATGTTCTCGGGCGGGTACCTGATCGCGGCCGCCGCCCTCCGGCTCGAGCTGCTGCCGCTGTTCTATGTCGGCTACGGTGTGATCGGCGGCGCCGGCATCGGGCTGGGCTACGTGACGCCGGTGGCGACGGTCGCCAAGTGGTTCCCGGACCACAAGGGGCTGGTTACCGGGATCGTCGTCATGGGCTTCGGCGTCGGCGCCTTCCTGCTCAGCAAGGGACTGGCGCCGTTGCTGGTGGTGCGTGCCGGCGACGACCTCTCCCGGGTGTTCCTGTGGCTCGGTCTGATCTTCGGCGGCATCCTGATCCCGTGCAGCTGGCTGCTGCGCGACCCGCCCGCGCCCTCGCAGTTGCCGCAGGTGGTGGCCGGCCCGGCCGCGCCGGCGCCCGAGGAGGACGACACGGCGATCCGTACCTACCTCGGCTCGCAGCAGTTCGTCTTCATGTGGATCGTCTTCTTCTTCAACATCGCTGCCGGCATCACGGTCATCAGCTTCCAGTCCGAGCTGCTCCAGGAGGTCTGGGGGCTCTCCGACCCCTCGCTCGAGCCGGCGACCCTGGCTACCTACGGGGCGACCCTGATCGCGGTGAGCTCCCTGTGCAACGGGGTGGGGAGGCTGTTCTGGGGCCTGCTGTCGGACCGTATCGGCCGGGTCAAGGTGTTCCGCATCCTGCTGGCGAGCCAGATGGTCGTGTTCGGCGTGCTGATGACCGAGACGAATCCGTGGGTCTTCTCGGTGCTCGTCTGCTATGTCCTGCTCTGCTTCGGCGGCGGCTTCGCCACCATGCCGCCCTTCGTCCTCGACGTTTTCGGCTCGAGGAAGATGTCCTCGATCTACGGCGCCGTGCTGACCGCGTGGGCGGCTGCCGGGGTCTTCGGTCCGGTGTACCTGGGCTACCTCAAGGATGTCTACCCGGACCGGGCTGTCATGTACTGCTTCCTGGTCGGAATCCTGATGCTGGGCGGCGGCTACCTGTTCTCCTACCTGCTCACCGACGACCGGATCCGCCTGGGCCGCCCGACGCTCGAGGGAACCCTCCGCGAGTTCGGGATTCCCGTTTCCGGCCGAAGTTAGCTGGCGTCGCAGACCTGTCGCCGACTCCGGGTCCGGCTGGTGGGGAAACGGCACGAGGCGGCGGTCTGGACGGCGGCGCCGCCGCGACCGTACAGATCACCGGAGAGCTCGATCCTTGTGCCGCAAGCCCGATGACGAGCGCGCGGAGCGGCTCACCGGCCGCCGCGAACCGGACCCCGGACTGGTAGGCTGATTCTCTGCATGTCGAGTGCGAAGTCGAAGGCGGGCCATCGTGCGGCGGCCCGGATCGCGCTCCATGGAACGCTGCTTGCCGCCCTCGTCGTCGCCGTCGTGTTCTCGCGGCGGACGGCCCCGCCTCCGGTCGTCGAGTCGAGCTGGCGGAACGTGGACTACGAGGCGAACGAGGACGTCCGGCGGCTTCGGGATCTGGTCCGGATCGACACGACGGCGGATTCCGGGCGCGAGATCGACGCTGCGCGCTATCTCGCCGGCATTCTGGAGGCGGCCGGTATCGCTGCCGAGATCGAACCGCAGGAGGGCGCCCGGGCGAACCTGTGGGCGATCCTGGAAGGAGAGAGCCGGGAAGCGCTGGTGCTTCACAACCACCTTGACGTCGATCCGGTGCGGCGGCCGGACGAGTGGACCGTGCCGCCGTTCGAGGGTCGGATCGAGCCGCCCTGGATGATCGGCCGCGGGACGTTCGACATGAAGAGCGTGACCGTCGCTCAGCTTGCCGCGGTGCTGGCGGTTCACGAGCGGATGGAGGCGACCGGCCGACGGCCGCACCGGTCGCTTGTCTTCCTTGCAACGAGCAGCGAGGAGACGGGCAGCGACCTGGGAACGCGCCACATTCTCGCCAGCCGCCCGGAGCTGGCGGATCGTTTCTGGGCGGTGCTGACCGAGGGCGGCGTGCTGGAGGCGACCTGGACGAACGACGTGAAGTACTGGGGCACGTCGTTCGCCCAGAAGCAGTTCCTGGAGGTGACTGCCGCGGCGCCGACGGCGGAACGGCTCGCCCGGCTCAGGGCGGACCTGCTCGCGGCGCTGCGCAGCGCGGGACCGGCGGCGGTGACGCCGGAGGTCGCCGCCTTTGCCGCGGCGTACGGTCCGTCGCGGCAGCATCCGCAGTACCGGGCCGCCCTCGCTGCCCCCGAGCGGGTGCTCGAGGACCCGGAGCTGTTCGAGAGCCTGCCGGACCTGCTCAAGGCGTTGTTCCGCAACGAGGCGCACCCGTTCTTCGTCGAAGCCTCACCGGCCGGCGGCTACCGGCTGCGCATCGTCCTCCACGTGCTGCCCGGACTGGACGCCGAGGCGGCAGCGGCCGATCTCCTGCCTGCGCGGATGCTGGACGGCGTCGAGATCCGCGTCCATGAGCGGCGAGGGGCGGCGTTCGGCAGCCCTCTCGATCATCCGGCCTACCTGCAGTTGACCGATTCGCTGCGCCGGCGCACCGGGGTCGAGCCGGACCGCATCGGCCCCTACCTGCTTGCGCGCTACGCCAACGATGCCCGCTTCTTCAGACTCCACGGAATCGCCGCCTACGGCTTCACGCCCTTCCGGTTCCTCGCTGTCGACTCGATGACAGTGGCGGGTCCGAACGAGAAGATCGCCCTGCCTGCGTTCGTCGAGGGTGTGGACCTGTATCGGCAGGTCGTTCTTGACCTGGTCCTTGCCGGGGACGGGGCGCCCCCGACTTCGGCCTGGGCGGCCGGACCGTTGCGATGACGGCGCCCGGCGCCCGGCTGCTGCTGCGGTGGCTGGCTGCGGCTGCGGTCCTGCTCCCGGCGGTCCCGGCGTTCGGCATCGCGGCGCCGGTCGCCTGGCTGCAGACCTACATCTCGTTCGACACCAGCAATCCGCCGGGCGGCGAGCGCGCCGCGGTGGAGTACCTGGCTTCGCTGATCGAGCGGCACGACTCGGCGGGGGAGATCGAGGTGCGGCTCCTGACCAGCCCCGGCGGCCGGGCGAACCTCTACGCCCGGTTGCCGGCGAACGGCGCCGACGGCGAGGGCCGGGCTCTCGTCCTTCTGCATCACGTCGACGTCGTGCCCGCGGGGGAGGGCTGGAGCCGTCCGCCCTTTGGCGGTGCGTTGCACCAGGGGAAGATCTGGGGACGCGGCGCACTCGACGCGAAGAGTCTCGGCATTGCCCACCTCGGCGCGATGCTGCATCTGCTGGAGAGCGAGCAGCCGCGGCGGCGTGACCTGGTGTTCCTGGCCAGTGCGGACGAGGAGGCCGGCGGCGCCGAGGGTGTCGGCTGGCTGCTGGCGGAGCACCGGGCCCTGTTCGACGATGTCGAGGCGGTGCTGAACGAAGCTGGTGTGAACCGGATGGCTGGCGGCCGCCTGCTGTGGTGGGGTATCGAGACCGCCCAGAAGCAGGTGCTCTGGCTCCGCGTGACGGCTGCCGGCCGCGGCGGGCACGCGTCGGGGTTCAACCCTGCAAGCGCCACCCACCGGCTGGTGCGGGCGCTGAACCGGGTGCTCGATCTGGACCATCCGTGGCGGGTCACGGCGGCGGCGCACCAGGCTTTCCGGGGACTTGCAGCGTTTCACGGCGGCGAGTTCGCCGAGGTCTTCGATCAGCCGCTGGAGGCGGTTCAGGCGGAGCTCGACCGGCGCCTTCGGGTCGGGGGACTGGAGCGGGTGCTCATGCCCGGCATGTCGGCGAGCTTCCGCGACACGGTGCAGGTCACCCGGCTCGAGAACGGCGCCGGCCCGGTCAATGTCGCGCCGGCCGAAGCAGCGGCGCTCATCGACGCCCGTCTGCTGCCGGCCACCGACGCCGAGGTCTTCCGGCAACGGCTCGACGCCGCTCTGGGAGGAGGCATCGCGGTCGAGGAGCTCCTGCGCTCGGGCGCGAGTCCGGCGTCAGGAACCGAAAGCGACGTGTACCGGACCCTGGTGCGCGTTCTTGGCGTGCGTGCACCGGTGGCGCCGGCCATGATCGCCGGCGCCACGGATTCGCGTTTCTTCCGCCGACGCGGCGTGGACGCCTACGGATTCTCTCCCTTCGCCGTCCCGTCCGAGGACGCCTCGGGAATCCACGGGGTCGACGAACGGATCGCCGTGGACGACTTCCTTCGAGGCTGCGAGACGATGAAGCGGGTCGTCGCGGCCCTCGTCCTCCGGGGCGGCGGCGAACCGTGACGGCCGGATCGGCGCCGGCGATCGTCGCCTTCGGCGCGGTGTACGCCGCGGCGGTCGGGCTCTGCGTCGGCAGTTTTCTCAATGTGGTTGCCCGTCGGCTGCCGCGCGGCGAGTCGATCGTTCGGCCGCGCTCCCGCTGCCCCGACTGCGGCGAACGGATCGCCGCCCGCGACAACGTGCCCGTGCTGAGTTTCCTGCTGCTGCGCGGCCGCTGTCGGAGCTGCGGCGCATCGATCGGGTGGCGGTACCCGGCGGTCGAGGTGGGCAGCGGCCTGCTCTGGCTCGCTTCCTGGCTCGAGTTCGGGCCGACCTTCGACGGTCTGGCGGCTGCGTTGTTCTGCAGCCTGATGCTGGTGCTGGCGGTCATCGACGCGAACCACTTTCTGCTCCCCGACGCGTTGACGTGGGGCGGCATCGGCCTCGGTCTGACCGGCTCCTTCGTCGTCACCTGGACCAGTCCCCGCGACGCGCTGTTCGGAGCGGCGGCGGGGGCGGGCGTCCTGCTGCTGCTCATCGGTCTCTGGTACCTGTTGCGCCGGGTGCGGGGCATGGGGTTCGGGGACGTCAAGATGCTCGCGGCGGTGGGCGCCTTTCTCGGTGTCGGCGGCGCGCTCCTCACGCTGTTCATCGCGTCGCTGCTCGGTGCGGCGTCGGGCGTTCTGTTGATGGCCCGCGGCCGACTGGACTGGAGTTCCCGGCTGCCGTTCGGCGTCTTTCTCGCGGCCGGCGCCGTCGTCTCGCTGTTCTTCGGCGCCCGCCTGATCGCCGCCTACATGTCCCTGATGTAGCGGCAGCCAAGGGGAGTCCCAGGCGGCGGCCGTTTCGAGCGCCGGCGCTCCGGAGACGTGGTCGCTGCGCCCGTTTTCGTCCTGGTCAGCATGAGGGGAGTGCACAGTCCTGCCTCCGTGAGGTCCGATCACGGCTTCAGTCTGGTCGAGGCGCTCGTCTCCCTTGCCTTGCTGGGGTTGACTGCGGCGGCAGTGCTCACGCTGCTCGTCCGGTCCGGCCTGAACAACCTCGAGGCGCGCCGCGCCGACGACCTCGCGGCGATGACGCGGGCGTCGCTTGCGGATCTCGATGTCGGCGCGGACCTGGACCAGGTCTGGTGTCCGTCGTCGGCGGCGTGGCAGACCGCGTGCGCGGGCGAGCCGCCCCGTTACCGGCGCGTCGTGCGCTCCGTTCCCGCTGCTGTCCCCGGTCCGCCAGGCGTGTACCTGGAGATCGCCGAGGTCACGCTCGAGGTCACCGCGCTGCAGGTGGGACGGGCCGCGGGCGAACGAACGATCTCCCTGGTCACCCTGCGGGCGCCATGAGAACGGCCGAGTCCGGCGCCAGCCTGATCGAGACCCTGGTCGCGTTCGGTCTGGCGGTCGCCGTGTCGACCGTCGCGCTCTCGCTGTTCACCTTCCATCAGCGCCTGGGCCGGGCGCAACTTGACGATTCGAGCGTTCAGCAGGCGCAGCGGGCGGCTCACAGGGAGCTGCGCAGGACCCTGCGCGCGGCCGGCCGCGGGGGGTTCTCGGCGCTCCGTCCGGAACGGGCCGTTCATGTCGAGAAAGACGTCGCGCCGGGCCACCCGGTCGGCGCCCGGACCGCGGCCGCGGGCACGGACGTGCTGGTCGTGCGCGGCGTGATGAACGGCCCTCTCTACTGGGTGGAGGATTCCGCCTTCGATCCGGCGACGGGCCGGGGCTGGGTCGAAGTGCGAGCAGAGGCGGCGAACGGCGTTCTCCAGCCGCTCGCCATGCTGCAGGACGCCGGCGCGGCCGGTGACGACGCCCTGCTCCTGCTCACGGGCGCCGGGGCCGCTCATGCCGTCGCTCCGATCACCGACATGGAGGCCAGCGGCCGCGGCCGCAGCCGGACCCTGACCGTCCATGTGCACGGCGATCCCTCGCGCGGACCGATTGCCGCTGCCTACGTCGGCATGTCGTCGGGCGGCGCCTGGCCGGCCGACCGCCTGTCGGCCGCGGACCGGGTCGGCGTGCTGGAGGAGTGGCGGTTCTACATCCATCCCGGCGATCCGCAGTCGGGCCGGGGGCCGCAGCTTGCGCGGGCGCGCTTCTACCCGGGCACGGAGACTGCCTGGCGGCGGTGGAATCCGAACCTGCTGCAGCCGATCGCCGACGACGTGGTCGACCTGGAGGTGACGCTCGACCAGGCCGCGGACGGGCGCGGGTTCACCGCGGTCGTGCTCAGTACGGCCCGCACCGGTGGACTGGCGGGGTCGGCGCAGGGCGTGGAGCGGAGTGCCCGGTCCGTCGTTCGACTGAGGAACCTCCGATGACGCGGCCGGCGGCGAACCGCGGCCGCGTCCGGAAATCGGCTAGCAGTCCGTGGCAGAAGTCCGTGTCGCACCGAGAGTGGTCAGGCGCCCGTCCGGCAAGGCGCGATGAGAGAGCATATTGGGGTATATGTGAGCGAAGAGCAACGCAGCCGGGCGGGATGCATGGCTGAGACGAATGCAACGCGACTTTTGCCACGGACTGCCAGAGCTGCGGTCCAGGGCAGCTCCACGCTGCTGGTCACGCTGATCCTGCTGCTGTTGAGCGGTTCCTGCCTGGCGTTGCTGATGGCGACACAGACCCAGTTGCTGATCGCGTCTCAGCACAAGGTGCAGGTGCGCCTGCTTGCGGCGGCGGACGGCGGGGTGGAACTCGGCGTCGCGCGCGGCATCGCCGGCGCCGGCGATCCGGTCACGCGGACCCTCGGCGGCGTCCGGCGCGGCGCCGAGGTCCGGGTCGACGTGTCCGGCTTCGTGCCGCTGGCGCGAGGGGCGTGTCACCTGTGCATGACGAACCTTGAGGGAACCCTCGGGTCACTGGGCGGGTTGCGCCGGGTCAGCCATGTCGTCTCGGCTTCCGCGCACGGTCCGAGCCGTTCGGACGGTCTGCCGCCTCCTGTGCGCAAGGTGTCCGCGACGGTGGATCTGATGCCCTGGCCGACCCGACCCCGTGACCGTCGGGACCTGGCTACGGCGAGGACGGCCGCACGGCGCGAGGTCCGACAGGCCGCGCTTGGCGCATTCGGCGCCTACGAGGACGGCGCGCCGTTCACGGTGGCGACGCTGGACGGCAGCGGCGCGGTACCGCGAACCGTGGCCGTCGGCGGTTCGGGCCGGGCGCTGCTTGCGGTCGAGACGGAGCCGCGGCCGGGGCTGCTCTGGACGTTCGCCGACACCAGCGACGAGGACGGCAACGGGGCGCCGGATCTCGGCCATGTCGTCGCGGCGCCGGCGATCGTGACTCTGCGCCTGGGCGGACGCACGGCGCCGATCGCGGTGTTCGGCGGCGGCTGGGACCCGAACCGCCCGAACGAGGTCGGGAACTGGCTGTATCTGGTGGAGATCGATTCCGGCGCACTGATCGGCAAGCGCCGGGTCGACGCTCCGGTCGCCGCTTCGCCGGCAGCAGCGGATCTCGATGGCGATGGCGTGGCTGACCGGTTCCTTGTCGGCACCCTTGCCGGCAGTCTGTACCGCGTCGACGTGTCGTCGCCCGCCCAGCTTGCCAACGGGCGGCTTGCGGCCTCCGCCTGGACGCCCGAGCTGGCGTTCGAGACGGGGGGACTGCCGATCCTCCATCCACCCGCCGTGGCGCCGGCGCAGGAGCCCGGGGTGTTCGTGCTTGCCCTTGGCGCCGGCGGGCGAGTCGGTCATCGGCCGTCGCCCGGCGCCGGGGCCGGCCGGTTCTTCGTTCTGGTGGACGACGGCAGCGGGCGGGTCGTTTCCGCGGCCGCCCTTACCGCGGTCGATCCTGCCGGCGAGCCGCCGGGACCGGATCGCCTTGCGCCGGAGCTCCCACCCTCGGCGCAAGGCTGGTCGCTGACTCTGGAACCGGGCGAACAGCCCGCCTCACCGCCCCTGGCTGTGGCGGGACTCCTCACCTTCCTCAGCTTCAGGCCGACCGGGATCGATCGCGGCGACATCCGCAGCTACGCACTGCTGCTGCGGTCCGGCGCACGCGTCGGCGCAGCGCCCTCTACCCTGGTCCGCAGCGGCGCCGTGCTCCCGTCGCCCGACCTCGGGTCCGTGCTGCGGATGGAAGTGGACTACTCCGGCAGCTCGACGGCGCCGTTGCTCTCTCCGGGCGACGAGGGCGTCCTGGCGTTGCTTCGGGAAGAGAGGCCGGCAAGCTGCCGCTTCGGCGGCGCCAGGGTGCGCTTGGTCGGTGTCGGTCCGGACGCCGCACCGCTGCGCCTCGCGGTGCTGCCGGTGTGCCGGATCGACGTCGACTGGTTCGAAGCTGCGCTGCCCTGATCGACCACAGGCGCCGCGGCTGCGCACTGCGGCGACGACCGCGGGCGCCGGGCCGTCGCCGCGCCGCCGCGCAGAGAGACGGACGAGTCCTGCTACCCGCTCGTCAACGCCCGTTCCACTGCGGCCGCCAGTTCCTCGTCATCCCGCGGATCCACCGTCCGCAGGTCGAGCAGCAACTGCCCGCCGCGCTGGTAGCCGACCACCGGCGGTTCGCCCAGGCGGAGCCGGGCGGCTGCGGCTGCCGGGGCGTTCAGCGCCACCACCCAGCCGTCGATCTCCTGCTCGGGTGCGGAACCGCCGCCGACGAAGGCGCTGCCGCGGGCCGGCAAGCCGCCGAGCCGTGCGGCCATTCCCTCGACCCGGCGGCGGTGCTCCTGGTCGTCGCGCCAGAGCGCCGCGATCGGCAACGGCCTCGCCGCCAGGTGCCGCCGGAGCACCGCGTCAAGCGCGGTCAGGACCAGCCTGCCCGGCCGCAGGGCTCGATAGACGGGCGACTTCCGGAGTTGCGTCACGAGGGATTTCCGACCCGCTATCAGCCCGGCCTGCGGTCCGCCGAGGAGCTTGTCGCCGCTGCCGCAGACCAGATCGCAACCGGCGGCGATCAGCTCCCGGAAATTGTGGTGGCCGCGGAGCGACGGCGCCGTTTCGGGCCGCAGCATTCCGCTGCCCTCATCGACCAGGAGCGGCAGACCGTGGCGGTGAGCGAAGCCGCAGAGGACCGCAGGCGTGACCTCTTCGACGAAGCCCCGGATCCGGTAGTTGCTCGGAAACACCTTGAGCACCAGGGCGACGGACGGGCGGAGTGCGCGCTCGTAGTCGGCGATGCGGGTGCGGTTCGTCGTTCCGACCTCGACCAGGCGCGCGCCGCTGGCCTCGATGATCTCCGGAATCCTGAACGAACCGCCGATCTCGACCATCTCGCCCCGGGACAGGAGGACCTCCCGGCCGGACGCCAGGGTGGAGAGGGCCAGAACCAGGGCGGCGGCGTTGTTGTTGACGGCGAGGGCCGCCTCGGCGCCGGTGAGGGTCCGCAGCAGGTGCTCGGCTCGCCGGCCTCGGTCGCTGCGGCGGCCCGTCTCGAGACTCATCTCCAGGTCGCAGTACGCATCGAGACGATTCGCCAGGTCGGCAGCGACATCGCGGGGCAGGGGCGCCCGGCCGAGGTTGGTGTGGAGGAAGACGCCGGTCGCGTTGAGTACCCGCCGGAGCGGCGGCGCCTCCGCTTCGAGCGCCGCGCGGACGCGTTCCGGGATCTCCGCGATTCTTGCTGCCAGTTCGTCGTCGCCGATTCCCGCCCGGACCTCGTCCCGAACCGCGTCGAGTACGCGGCTCACATGGACCTTCAGCGCGTCTCTTCCGTATAATCCTGTGAGTTCGGCGAGCGGACTCTCCTGCAGCAGGCGTCCGACTGCAGGTAGTCGTTGCAGTTGACTCACGTCCTGTTCATCCTAGCCCCCGAGGCTGCGGCAGAGAGGCACAAGACCGCCATGAAGATCGCCACGACAAGAACGTCGAGAACGGCCGTGCTGGCCCTGGTCTGGCTGGTTGCCGGCCCGGGCCTGCCGCTCGGAGGTGTGCCGCCGGGTGCTGCCCGGACCGTCCGTCCGTCGGCCTCCGAGGTCCGGAACCTCGATCGGGCGATCGCCGCACAACGAGAGCTGGTGGACGAGCAGACCCTGCCGTCCGACCGTGCGAGCGCGCTGAACGACCTGGCGAACCTGCTGGAGCTGCGCGGCGACATCAGGGGCGCCTTCGAGCACTACCGCGCCGCGATCGCCGCGGACGAAGGCTGGGCGCCCGCGCACTTCAACCTGGCCCTGCTCGCGTACACGACCGGTGACCGCAAGCTGGCCGCGACGCATCTTGGAGCGGCGATCGAGATCGAGCCCGGCAACGCATGGGCGCACTACCAGCTCGGTCGGATCGCGGACGAAGCCGGGAAGGCTGCCGCTGCCGTCGATCACTACGTCGAGGCGCTGAGCCTGGATACGCGCCTGGCCTTCGTCGACGTGAACCCTCACTTCGCGATCAACCGGCACGCCAGCGAGGTGCTCCTCAAGGCGGACCGCAGCCGGTTCCGGGCCCTGCCGCCGCGCTCCTACTCCGAGCCGGGCCGCATTGGCGGTCTTCTCCTGGCGCCGACCCGGGTGGCGGCCGCTGAAGCGGTCGGCGTCGTGCCGGCGGCAACGCCAGAGGAAACGGCAACGCCAGAGGAGACACTTCCAGAAGAGGAGCAGACACTGCCAGAAGAGACTGCCGCAGAAGAAGCGGCGCCCGAGCCGGTTCGAACCGGGCCGTTTGACCCATCCGGGGACACGAGCCGTCTGTCGGATCGCGGCGACGAGGGCGCCGTCGGGTCGCTCGAGGGCGCCCTCGCCCCTGCCGTGTCGTTCGAAGCGGAACCGGACACCGGCGGCGAAGACGACAGCGCAGACCTGCAGGTCGCCGACCCGGAGCCGGAGTCCGCCGATCGGCGAGACGACAGGAAGCCGCGGGTGTTTACCCGGGCGCAGTTGCGGACGCGGACCCTGGGAGGCGGTGTAACGCCGCTCGGACCGGCGCCGGCCGCCGCGCCATCGGCTGCGAACCCGGCCACACAGGGCGGTGGCGGCGACGTGCAGTCCGCTACGCAGGTCGGTCCCGGCGGCAGGCAGTCGCCCGCCCCCGCGTCGGGGACCGGCGACGGTGAACGATTCCAGCCCGGCGCCCGCAGCAGCGCGCAGCTCGAGACGACGATCCGGCGCCGCGCCGCGCCCGCGCCGTAGGGCTCGGCCTAGCAGCCCGTGGCAGAAGTCGCGTTGCATTCGTTTCGGCCATGCATCCCGCCCGGCTGCGTTGCTCTTTGCTTACATATACCCAATATGCTCACTCATCGCGCCTTGCCGGACGGGCGCCTGACCGCTCTCGGTGCCACACGCGCCTTTTGCCACGGGCTGCTATCCGGCGGCCTCGACCTGCAGTCCGGTCAGCAGCAGGGTTGGCGCGCCGACTGCACCCGGCGCCGGAAGAAACCGGAGGTCATCGCCGACGGCGCGGACACCCTGGAGCAACTGCCGCACCGAGCCGGTCAGCCTTGCCCCGGGGATCGAGCCGGTGGCGACGCCGCGACGAATGACCAGACCGACCGCGTCGATCTCGAAGCGGGCGTCAGCGGCGTTCGACGCGGTGTCGATCGACGCATGGCAGCGCCCGTCCTGCGTCCGATCCAGCAGGTAGCAGCCATGCACGATGCCGGTTCGAATCGAGTCGGAGGACTCGGAGGCCGCGGCGATGTAGAGGTGGGAGTGGCAGAGCTCGGGCGGCGTCCGCCAGCCTGACCGGCGTCGGCAGCCGGCGGCGGCGAAGCCGGACCAGCCGTCGTCCTCCCAGGTCAGCAGCGGTTCGCAGGGTTCGCCGTTGCGCAACAGGGTCACGGCCCGCGTCGGGACACCCTCGTCGTCGACCGCCGCGCTCAGCCAGCCGTCGTCGAGGGCGCCGTCGTCGACGATCTGCAGTTGACGCGGCCCGAGCGGCCGGTCGGCGGCGAGTTCCTGCAGCTGGCACCAGCCGCCGCGTCCCCGCAACAGGGGGGCGAGCAGCGCCAGCAGGCGGCCGGCGAGCGCCGGTGACACGGCGACTTCGCCGGCCGGCAGGAAGGGCGGCTCGGGGGCGGTCGCCAGCTTCAGTCGTTCCAGCACGTCGTCGGCGATGGAGTCGGCGCAGAGCCGGCGGACACTCGAGGCCGCACGGTACGTCCTGCAGTGTCCGAGCCGCCGGTTCCGGGACGCCGCGAAGTGGAGATCGAGCGTGGTCAGCCGCAGCGCCGTGCGGCCGGTGACGCCGGTCGTGCTGGCGAGCACCGCGGCGCTGGCGCCGATCTCGATCCAGCCTCGGATGAGACGGGCCTCCGGCATCCGCTCGCCCAGGCGCTGCAGGACATCGCGCAGCAAGGCGATCCCGGCCTCGGTGTCGTCCGGCGCCGTCCGTCCGGCCTCGGCGGTCGGAGCTGGAGCCGCGCCGGCGACTGGCGGCGGGAGCCTGAGGACGCCCGGCCGCAGTGAGTGGCGGTTGAGCTGCTTCCAGCCGTTGGGTTCAGGGAGAGGGCCGGAATCGGCGAGAAAGAGGGTGCGGTCGGCGTCCCCGGCGCGCAGGGCCCATCCCCGTTCGTCCGCGACGGACACGTGGACCTGCAGACCGTTCGCGTCGTCGGGAGCCGGTTTCTGCCAGGGTGCGACCTCGATCCGGCGGGTGTTCCCGGTCTTGACATAGATCTCGGCACGGGCGGCGCCGGTGCGCTGACGCACCACGCCCAGTGCCGACCTGAGGCGCCGCACCGGCGTCACTCGGTCAGTCCCTCCAGGCGGATGGTCGGGCAACGGGCCCATACCGGCAGCAGCGCGCCGTCCTTTGCGCACCATCCGGCGCCCCCGGCAAGCGGACGGTCGCCGACCGCGGTGACCGCCGCGAGCAGATCGGAGACGCGCGAGCGGATCTCGATCGGTCCCGTGTAGTCGACTGGGCCGCTCGCTCCGATGCGCCGGCCGCAGGGCGCGCGGAGCATGCAGCGGCCGTCGAACGGATCCAGGCGGCCGCTTTCGAACTCTCCGATGTAGAGACCGCCTGCGGCTTCGGTGAAGAGGTCGTTCTCCGGCACGGCGCCGGGGAGGAGTTCGAGATGGGTCGTGCGCGGTCCGGGCAGTCGGTGCCGGCTTGCCCGGCGGCCGGCGCCCGGGATCATGCCGGGGCAGCGTTCGGCCCAACCGAGATCGGCCAGGGGCTGCCGGACCCGGCCGCGCCTGAGCAGCCAGCGGCTGATGACGGCCGTGCCCTCGTCGTCGCATGAGCGCGTGCAGCCAGACGGTGCGGAACGCGGGTCGTCGACCACGTCGAGCTCGGGTCCGCCCAGCTTCATGCCGACCACCCGGTCCGGCGCGCCCGAGAGGGCAAGCGTGTCCGCTTCCAGGGCGTGGGCGACGACTTCGTGGAGCATGACCGCAGCGGCGTTCGGGCCGAGGACGAGCACGGCCGGGACGCCCCGGTGAGGTGAACGGCCCCGCGAACGCAGCCGGTCGACGAGGCAGGCGGCGACGGGATCGAGGTCCTCGTCCGCGAGCGACGGCACGAGGCCGCCCCACACGCCCCACGGCATCCTCACCCGCAGGCTGAAGTACTCCTCGAACTGCGGCCCCGCCGCGATCGGTCCGTGGATGATCTGGACCTGACGCCGATGGCGGCGAACCGTCGTCTCCATCGGAAATCCTACCCTTCGCCGGTTCACTGCACGGGTCAGCAGGGACTCGGCCTGTTCGACCTCGGCCAGGCGCAGGGCGGGCCGGCGGTCCGTCCTGATCCGCGGCGGTGCGCCGCCGAGCGACCCTGAGGATCCCGCGACGCGGTCGCAGCAGGCGGCGAAGACCGGTCCCGAGATCGTGTCGGCGGAGGCCAGCCGGCTGCCGCCGTTCTCGATTCTCCGCACGGCGAGCCCCTGTTCCCTGCGCAGGCGGACGCGGTTGCCGGCGCCCTTGGGCAGCAGCTCCACGGTGTCGAAGCGCTCGAAGAACACCTCCAGGCGTTGTTCCTCGTGCCTGGCCAGTCGGGTCAGCGAGTCGGCGGCGGCGGCGATGTCGGAGGGGCGCAGCAGTCGCGGCTCGGTTCTGCCGGCGGTCGGCCCCATCGGCGGGATTCTAGAGCCGCCAGACCCGTCGCCGACTCCGTGTCTAGCAGTCCGTGGCAGAAGTCGCGTGTCGCACCGAGAGCGGTCAGGCGCCCGTCCGGCAAGGCGCGATGAGGGAGCATATTGGGGCATATGTGACCGAAGAGCAACGCAGCCGGACGGGATGCATGGCCGATCGAATGCAACGTGAGTTCTGCCACGGGCTGCTAGTCCCGGCCCCACCTCGCCATGACCTTGTACCGAAGAGTCTGCTGCGCCGCGTTCTGTGGTGCGAGCTCCTCGAAGGGCCGTGAGCCTGTGCCGCCGAGGGCGCCCGTCCGGCGGTCTCCGTGCCTGTGGTATGAACGCCGATCCGATGACCGGCGCAGGGACACCAGACGGGATGGTCGGCGGCGTCCGCGGGCAACAGGTGCAGGAGCTGGAGCGGAGACTCGAGCGGGCTCGACTGGGCGGCGGCGGCGAGCGGATCGAGCGCCAGCATGCGAGCGGCAAGATGACGGCCCGCGAGCGGGTCGATCTGCTGCTCGATCCGGGGTCCTGGGTCGAGATCGACGCCCTGGTGACCCACCGCTGCACCGACTTCGGCATGGACCGGCAGCGCGTTCCCGGCGACGGCGTGGTCTGCGGCCACGGCCGGGTGGACGGCCGCCCGGTCTACGTGTTCGCCCAGGACTTCACCGTGTTCGGCGGTTCGCTGTCCGAAACGAATGCCCGCAAGATCTGCAAGGTGATGGACCTGGCGGTGGAGAACGGCGCGCCGGTGGTGGGACTGAACGACTCGGGCGGCGCCCGGATCCAGGAAGGGGTCGCCTCGCTCGGCGGCTATGCCGACATCTTTCTCCGCAATACGCTGTCATCGGGAGTGGTGCCGCAGATCAGCGCCATCATGGGACCGTGTGCCGGCGGCGCCGTGTACTCGCCGGCGATCACCGACTTCGTGGCGATGGTCGAGGGCACGAGCTACATGTTCGTCACCGGGCCCGACGTGATCCGGACAGTGACCCACGAAGACGTTTCGATGGAGGAGCTCGGCGGCGCGATGACGCACGCCCGGAAGAGCGGCGTGGCGCACTTCACCGCATCGAACGACGCCGCCTGTCTGGCCCTGATCCGCGAGTTGCTGGGCTACCTGCCGGGCAACAACCTCGACGATCCGCCGCATCGACCGACCGACGATCCGGACGATCGGGAGGCGCCGGAACTCGACGAGCTGGTGCCGGTCGACCCGAACCGGCCGTACGACATTCTCGATCTGATCCGGGCGGTGGTCGACGAGGGCCGGTTCCTCGAAGTCCACCGGCACTTCGCACAGAACATCGTCGTCGGCTTTGCCCGCATGGGCGGCCGGAGCGTCGGCATTGTCGCCAATCAGCCGAACTACCTCGCGGGCGTCCTCGATATCGACGCCGCCGTCAAGGGCGGCCGGTTTGTCCGCTTCTGCGACGCCTTCAACATCCCCCTGATCACGTTCGAGGACGTTCCCGGCTTCCTGCCGGGCGTGCGGCAGGAGCACGGCGGGATCATCCGCAACGGCGCGAAGTTGCTCTACGCCTTCGCCGAGGCGACGGTGCCGAAGATCACGGTGATCACGCGCAAGGCCTACGGCGGCGCCTACTGCGTCATGGCCAGCAAGCACCTGCGCACGGACGTCAACCTGGCGTTCCCGACCGCCGAGATCGCGGTGATGGGACCGGGCGGTGCGGTCAACATCCTCTACCGCCAGCAGATCCGGGAGGCGGACGACCCGGAGGCGCTGCGCGGTCAGTTGACTGCCGAGTACCGGGAGAAGTTCTCGAATCCGTACATCGCCGCCGAGCGCGGGTTCGTGGACGCCGTGATCTCCCCGCGCACGACTCGCGGCGAGATCGTCCGGGCGCTGCGCCAGCTCGCCGGCAAGCGCAGCGGTGTACCGGCAAGGAAGCACGGCAGTGTTCCGCTGTAGCGGTCGGTCAGAGCGCGGCAGCAGCCGTGTTGCCAGCAGCGGCCGGATTCGTCGCACGGAACAGCGACAGGCAACAACCGGGGATTCGGAGAACAGGAGACAATGAGCGACATCAGGGTGGGAATCGTCATGGGCAGCGACTCGGACTGGCCGACGATGAAGGCTGCGGCAAGGGTGTGCGCGGACTTCGGAATCGGCTGCGAGGCGCGGGTTCTGTCGGCGCACCGGACGCCGCGGCAGACGGCCGAGTGGGCCGGGAATGCTGCGGCCCGAGGCGTCGGCGTGCTGATCGCCGGGGCCGGCAGTGCGGCTGCGCTGCCGGGCGTGGTGGCGGCCGCGACGACGCTGCCGGTGGTCGGCGTTCCCGTCGCCAACGGTCCGCTCAACGGTGTCGACGCGCTGCTCTCCATCGTGCAGATGCCGCCCGGGATCCCGGTGGCTACCGTCGGTGTGAACCGTGCCGACAACGCCGGGTTGCTGGCTCTCCAGATCCTGGCGCTCGGCGACCCGGACCTGGCCGCGGCGCTCGCGGGCTACCGGGGTCGGATGGGCGAGCGGGTGGCCGCCGCGGACGACCGCGTGCGGCAGGATGCGGTTGCGCTTCAGGCGTCGACCGCTGACGGCCAGGCAGGATGAGGTTCGCGATCGGGGCCGATCACGCCGGCGTCGAGCTGAAGGACCGGCTCGGCGGTCTGCTGCGGGCGCGCGGCGTCGCCGTCGTCGACGTCGGCGCCGACGCCTCGACACCGGTCGACTACCCCGACAAGGCGGCTCAGGTGGCGCGGGCCGTCGCTGCCGGCGAGGTCGACCGCGGTCTGCTGGTCTGCGGCACCGGCGTCGGCATGGCGATGTCGGCTAACCGGTTTGCCGGGGTGCGGGCGGTCAACCCTTCCGACAGCTATACGGTCCGCATGTCGCGCGCCCACAACGACGCGAACGTGCTCGCTCTGGGCGCTCGCGTGCTGGGGATCGGTCAGGCGATCGAGCTGCTCGAGGTGTTTCTGGACACTCCCTTCGACGGCGACCGCCACACCGCCCGCGTGGCGAAGATCGACGCCGGCCAGCCGGCTGCCAGCTACCGTGGGCGGAAGCCGACAACCATGTCCCGGGCCGCGGTCGGTGCGCCGCAGCGGGACCGCAGCGCCGCACGGACCTCACCGATCAGGTAGAGCGAACCGGTTACCACCAGCGCGTGGTCCGGACCCGAGGGAGTCGCAAGACAGCGTTTCAGGGCGCCCGCGGCGTCGGCCTCGACGAGGACCCGCCTGCCGGGCAGGAGACCGGCCAGGGTCTCGGGTGACGCCGCCCGTCGGTGGTCGGGAGCGGTCAGCACGATCCGGTCGGCAATGTCGGCCAGCAGCGGGAGGCAATTTTCCGGTTCCTTGTCGGCGAGCGATCCGTACAGGAGGTCGAACCGCCGTCCGATTCCGCCGAGCCAGGTGCGGAGCGCGGCCGCGCCCGCCGGGTTGTGCGCAGCGTCGAAGAGCACGCGGCGCGGGCTGTCCCGGGCCTTGACGTCTATCCATTCGAGTCGACCTGGCCAGCGGACGGCTTCAACACCGGTACGGACCGCCTCCGGGTCGAGCGGGCGCCCGGTGATGGCGGTGAACTCCTCCGCGGCTCTCACCGCCAGGGTCGTGTTCGCGAGCTGGTGGCCGCCGGCGAGGGGCATGCGGAAGCGGTAGACGGTGCGGGCGGTCGTCAGCTTCAGGGACGGCTCGGCCGCGGCTTCAGCCTCGGCATGTGTGCCGCGCTGCTCGACCCTTGTCCCCGCGCTGCCGTCGACGAGGCGCGCGCCGCTGACTGCCGCACAGCGCCGGAGCTCGCGCTCGACCTCCGGTCGGCCCGGCCAGATGAGGCAGGTGCGGCCGGCGCGCATGACGCCCGCCTTCTCGCCTGCGATGGACGTCAGGGTCCAGCCCAGTTGTGCCGCGTGGTCGCGCGCCACCTGGGTGATCACGGACAGGACGGGGTTCGAGACGTTGGTGGCGTCGAGGCGGCCGCCCAGCCCCGTTTCGAACACGGCGGCGTCCACGCCGTGATGGGCGAAGTGCAGCCAGGCGGCCGCGGTCAGGCTCTCGAAGTAGGTCGGCGGCGCGTCGCCGGCCGCGTCCAGCACCTGCCGGAGCCGGTGGCCCAGCTCCGCTTCGGTGATCGACTTCCCGTCGATGCGGAGCCGCTCCTCGACGCTCTCGAGATGGGGCGACGTGTAGAGGCCGCAGCGGTAGCCGGCGGCGCTCAGGATCGACGCCAGCGCCGCACTGGTCGAGCCCTTGCCGTTGGTCCCCGCCACGAGCACGACGGGAATGCGCTGCTGGGGCCGGCCGAGCGCGTCGAGCAGGCGCCGCGTGGCCTCGAGGCCGAACTTCCGTCCCCAGACCTCGAGCCGGTCGAGGATCTCGCTGGCGGAGGGCCTGATCTCGCCGATCATGTGGCGGCGCAGCATAGCTCCGGAACTGCGGATCGGCGCCACGCAGTCCCGGCCTCGACCCGGCCTCGTGGTGGCGCCGAGGATCGCACCGAGGGCTGTCGGGCCTTCGGCCGGACAGGCGCAGTCGTTGCGCGTGTCGGCCGGCCCGTGATCGGAGAGCAACGCGGGGCGGACGGAGCGCCTGAGCTGAGACGAAGGCGGCGCGAGCCGGTCCGGGCTGCTAGCAGTCCGTGGCAGAAGTGCGTGTCGCACCGAGAGCGGTCAGGCGCCCGTCCGGCAAGGCGCGATGAGTGAGCATACTGGGAGTATGTGAGCGAAGAGCAACGCAGCCGGGCGGGATGCATGGCCGATCGAATGCAGTGCGACTTCTGCCACGGACTGCTAGCCTGTATGCGCCGTGTCGGGTCACAGCAAGTGGAGCACGATCAAGCACAAGAAGGCGGCGCAGGACGCCCGCCGGGGCAAGGTCTTCACCCGGATCCTCAAGGAAGTCTCGGTAGCGGCCCGGCTCGGCGGCGGCGATCCCGCGGGCAACCCCAGGCTCCGCCACGCGCTGTCGGACGCGAAGGCGCAGAACGTGCCCGGAGACAACATAGACCGGGCGATCAGGAAGGGCACGGGAGAGCTCGAAGGTGTG
The DNA here is from genome assembly GCA_965116145.1 of Thermoanaerobaculia bacterium. GTDB lineage: Bacteria > Acidobacteriota > Thermoanaerobaculia > Multivoradales > Multivoraceae > Multivorans. Next base: position 1,634,658 of record OZ220482.1, on the reverse strand, counting down.
TCCTACGAAGAGGTCGCCTACGAGGGCTACGGGCCCGGCGGTGTGGCAGTGCTGGTGGAGACGTTGACCGACAACCGGAACCGGACCGTTTCCGAGATCAGGCACCTGTTCGCGAAGCACGGCGGGAGCCTGGGCGAGAACGGCTGCGTCGCCTGGATGTTCCGGCGCCGCGGTTTCCTTGCCCTTGACCGTGCTGCCCTCGAAGGCGCAGGGGTGGACGAAGAGGCGTTCGTCGAGCTCGCCCTCGAACTCGAGGTCGAGGACTTCTCGGTAGAGGACGAGAGCTACAACCTCCACACTTCGGTCGAGGCGTTCCATGCCACCAAGGAGGCGATCGAGGAACGTCGTCTGCCGGCGGCTGTCGGGCGCCTGGCGATGGAACCGCAGAACCTGGTTGCGGTCGACGAAGGGGGAGCGGCTGCGCTCCTGCGGCTGATCGACGCGCTGGAGGATCAGGACGACGTGCAGCACGTATGGGCCAACTTCGACCTGGACGACGAGTTGCTGGCGAGGCTGGCGTCCTGACGGCCGCCTGGGCCGAGGCGCGGCAGTGATCGTCCTCGGGATCGATCCCGGAAGCCGCTACACCGGGGTCGGGGTCGTGGAGCAGGACGGATCGAAGGTCCGACAACTGGCGGCGGACCGCATCGTCCTCACCGGCGAATCGACCCAGGCGGCGCGCATGGCGCGGCTGGCCGAAGGCGTCGAAGAAGCGATCGAGCGCTGGCGCCCGGCGGCGTCGGTGCTGGAGAAGCTGTTCCACGGCCCCAACAGCCGTTCCCTGATCGCACTGGCCCAGGCCCGGGGCGTCATCCTCTCCGTTCTCGGTCGGCATGGCCTGGAGGTCCGCGAGTACTCGCCGGCCGAGGTCAAGCTGGCCGTGTGCGGCAACGGTCGAGCCGACAAGACCCAGGTCTCCCGGATGATCGACGTGCTGCTGGGGCCGTCGCCCGTGGAGCGCAGCGCCGACGCTTCCGACGCTCTCGCGGCCGCCCTGTGCTACCTCCAGCGACGCCCCCTGGAGCGGGTCCTGGACGTGGCGGAGACCGCCCGGGAGCGCCGTTGACCGGGCAGATCCACGACCGAACGCGTGTGCTATATTGCTTGACCGTTTCAAGGTGAGCCAGCCACCCCTCCGGTGTAGGGGTCACCGCATGTCCAGAATCGCGTCCGTCTTCGGGGCGGGCGGTCCAACGAGGCCCGTGCTTGGCGGGCGCAGTTCTGAGGAGGTAGCCAGGTGAACATTGGTGGCACGTTCGGGAAACTGATGAACGAGGGCGGGCCCGTCATGTGGCCGTTGCTCATCTTTTCCATCATCGCGGCCGCGGTGGTGGTCGAGCGGCTGATCCAGTTGTGGCGGTCCCGGGTCAACGTTCACGAGCTCCTCCCCAAGGTGCGGACGGCGCTGGTGACGAAACGGTCCGTTCGCGAAGCCGTTAAGGTCTGCGAGCAGTATCCCGGGCGGCCCGTCGCCTCGATCCTCAAGGCCGGCCTGATGAAGTACGGTCAGCCCAAGGAGGATGTCGAGAAGACGATCGAGAACGCGGCGCTGTTCGAGATGAACCGTCTCGAACGCGGCCTGGCGGTGCTGGCCACGACGGCCAACGTCGCCCCGCTGCTCGGGTTCTTCGGCACGGTGACCGGCATGATGGCCGGTTTCGACGCCCTGGCGGCGCAGGGTCTTTCGAACCCCGGCGCGGTCGCTACCGGCATCAAGGAGGCGCTGACCACGACTGCCGGCGGTCTGGCGGTGGCGATCCCGACGCAGCTCGCCTACAACTACTTCATGAGCCGGATAAACAAGTTCGTCCGCGACATCGAGACCTCGGCCAACATGCTGCTCGAGACGTTCGGCGAGATGGAGCGCAGCGGGATCCCGCCGGAGTCCGGCGGCGACGCCGGCTAGCGGCCGCGTCCGTTTCCCTGCCGGGTACAGCGACATGAAGCTCAAGGCAACCATCGAGCACAAGCCGAGCATCCCGACGGCTTCGATGGCGGACATCGCCTTCCTGCTGATCATCTTCTTCATGCTGACGATCACCTTCGAGGTCGACAAGACCCAGGTGAAGCTGCCGAAGACGACCCTCAGGCACGAGATTCCCAAGCAGTCCGCATACGTCTCGATCGACCCGAACGGGCGCATCAGGGTGTCCAACGGCACGGAGGCCAGCGTGCTCGTGTCTGCGGCCGACGACGTGTTCTCGTCGGCCGCCCAGGTCATTGCGCGGGACCCGATGAAGGTCTTCGTGATCAAGTCCGACGGCGACGTGAACTGGGAGAGGGTCGACGAGGTGATCGACGCGCTGAAGCGCGCCAAGGTGCGGGATGTCTACCTGTTGTCGGATCAGCGAACGGTGGACGACCTGTGAGCCCGGCGGCATGGAGGTTGACCGGGTCCCCGATGTGGTCCATGGCCGATCGACGGATGGAGATGCGATGGATGGAGGTGCAACGTGAAGCTCGAGCGTGATCGTGCGGATGACGAGATTCCGACGTCGTCGATGGCGGACATCGCCTTCCTGCTGATCGTCTTCTTCATGGTGACGACGACGTTCACCGCCACTCGCGGTCTCGACTTCGCGCTCCCCGAGGACGAAGACGATCCGCCTCTCGTCGACAAGGAGGAGTCGGTTCTGATCGAGATCCGGCCGGGCGGCGAGCTGATCGTCGACCAGGATCCGATGCAGTTGCACGAGATCATCCCCTACCTGAAGCCGAAGCTCGAGCGGAACCCCAAGAAGCCGGTGATCATCAAGCCCGAGACCACGACGCCGTACAAGTACCTGGTCCAGGTCTACGACGAGCTGCGCCAGGGCGAGGATCACGGCCTGGCGCAGCCGATCAACATCTCGGTGCCGACCCAGCGCGAGATCCAGACCTTCTGGTACTGACCGGGACGACACGGGCCGGAATAGGACGGGAACGACGGGACGTTGAGATCAGATACCACACGACAGGAACCTGACCGAGAAGACGGAACCGAGGATCTGCTGAGGAGGGCAACCCGATGAGTGACGAGAAGCTCGAACAGGCGGCATCGCCGGCAGAGGCGCCCGTGGCGAAGCCTGCGCTGACCGTGGCGGAACAGGGCCTGCTGACCTACGTGGAGGGGACCCGGCAGGACAACAGGACGTTCCGCTATTCGCTGGGGCTGGCGGTTGTCTTCCATACGATCCTGCTGATCGTGAAGCTGCCGGACATCTATGGTGACACGGTGGCGCCGCCGCCGAAGCCCAAGGTCTTCGTCGTGCAGCAGGTGCGCTTCAAGCCGCCGCCGCCGAAGGAAGAACTGCAGATCCCGAAGCCGAAGTCGAAGAAGGTTCCGATCCCCGATCCGACTCCGGACGAGCCGGAACCGATCCGGATCGACGAGCCGGAGGAGATCGACATTCCCGAAGTCGACAATCTCGACCTCTTCGACCTTCCGGATGCGCCGCCGCCCCCGGAGCCGACCGGTCCGGTCTACGTCACCGGCGATGTCAAGAAGCCTGAGAAGATCCACGACGTGCAACCGCAGTACACCGAGATCGCGCGCAAGGCGCGGATCCAGGGCACCGTGATCCTGCAGGCGACGATCGACAAGAACGGCGACATCATGGACGTCAAGGTGCTGAAACCGTTGCCGATGGGGCTTGCCGAAGCTGCCGAGGCGGCCGTGAAGCAGTGGAAGTTCAAGCCGGCGACGCTGAACGGCAAGCCGGTTGCCGTGTACTACAACCTGACCGTCAACTTCCAGCTCCAGTAGGAGCGAGGAGTTCCCGGCCCGGCGGTTGCGGTGAGGACGGCGACCGCCGGGTCTGCCTGCCATCTATCAAGACATCTGCACGCCAGCGTCCGTTCAGGTTCCTGGAGTGGCGCCTGGGTTGAGGAGGCCCGTTCATGATCACTTGCCGATCCACACTCGCACTCGGTTCCGTCTGCGCCCTGCTGACCGTGGCGGTCGCGTCTGCCGGCTGGGACGAGGGCGTCGCGGCGTTCAAGGCCGGCAACTACGCCCAGGCGATCGCCGAATTCCAGCAGTTCGTCGAGGAGCGCCCCGACCAGCAGGTCGGCTACCAGATGCTCGGCCGTTCCCTGCTCAGCGGCGGCAAGGCAGGCGACGCGATCGCCGCGTTCCAGAAGGCGATCGAAATGAAGGCCGACGACATCAGCAGTCAGGTGCTGCTGGGGCAGGCGTTCTACCAGAGCGGCAAGCCCAGGGAGTGCATCTCGGCGCTGAGCAAGCTGGACATCGGCGGGCTGCCGGCGAACACCCGGACGCAGGTCTACCAGATGCGCGGCGCCAGCTACGCGAGATTGGGCAACACGGGCCGGGCCGCGGCCGATCTGGGCAAGGTCGCCGACCTGAAGTCCGGCGATGCGGCAGCGCGGTTCGAGTACGGGCAGATGCTGCACAACGATGCGCAGCTCGATGCTGCGATCGTCGCCTACGAACGGGCGATCTCGATGGACGGCCGCCAGGCGGAGTGGAAGAAAATCCTCGTGAACGCGCTGAAGGTCAAGGGTCGAAGCACCCGCGGCGCCGCGAAGGCCGGCATCTACCGCAAGGCCGAGGGGGTTGCCAGGAGCCTGGTCGGAAGCAGCGCCTCCTACGACAACCTCCTCCTGCTCGGCGAGGTTCAGCTCGGCGCCAAGAACTACGATTCGGCGGCATCGACATTCCAGCAGGCGATTTCGAAGAAGAACAACGACTGGCACTCCCACTACTACCTCGGGCAGGCCTACGGCTCGCTCGAGCGCTTCAGCGATGCCGAAGCACCGCTGAATGACGCCCTGGCTCTCGCGTCGGGCGCCGATGAAAGCCAGGTTCAGAGCTATCTCGGCTTCGTGCTCGAGAAGCAGAAGAAGTACGCCGCCTCGATCGCGGCCTACGAACGGGCCGGGAACTCGGCCGCTGCCTTGCGCGTTCGCGAGAACCAGCAGATCGCCCAGGACAACAGGGAAGCCGACGAGCACAACCGGAAGATCGAGGAACTGGAACGCGAGCGCAAGAGACTCGAGGATGAGCTCGAGAACCTCCCCGGAGCGTCCAGCGAGCCGCCGCGCCGGGACGACGGTGACAGCGACGATGACGATGCCGGTTCCGCCGGCGACGAAGCCGACGCTTCAACCAGGGACGCCGCTGGCAGCTAGCCGTTGGCCGGCCGCGGCGCCCGGACCGGCAGGTCGGCTATCGGTGTTCGGTCGTTCCCTGCTCAGGGCCGGGCAGGCGGGCGCTGCCGTTCCGGCGCCGGGCTGCTAGAGCCGGCGGTGCAGAGCCCGGTGCCGGGAGTTCATCAGCGCAAGCTCGTAGGCCTGGGGTGAGGCCGGGACCAGGGTCAGGAGTCAGCGCCGGGTCTGGCGGCTCTGATGCTGCCCGTCATCGAGCCTGCGGCGCAGGATCTCTTGGGCAGCTCGGGGTTCGGCGCTGCCTCGGGACGCCTTCATGACCTGGCCGACGAGGTAGCCCAGGGCCTGCTGGCGGCCCTCCCGGTACTGGATGACAGCCTTCTCGTTGGCCGCGACCACGGCGTCGGCCCAGGCCTCCAGTCTTGAGTCGTCGCGGACCTGGCGAAGGCCCAGGCGGTCGACGGTCTGGTCCGGCGTCTCGGAGGAGCCCCAGGCTTCGGCGAACACTGTCTTGGCGGCGGTCGTCGACAGCTCACCGGAGTCGACCAGGGCGGCGATGGCGGCGAGGCGTTCCGGCGCGAGCGCCTCGGCGACGCGAACTTCCCGTTCCTTCAGCTCGCGCAGAACCTCGGTCATCACCCAATTGGCGATGGACCTCGCGCCCTCCGGGTGGGCGGCGACCGCCCGCTCGTAGTAGGACGCCAATGCGGCGCTGCCCGAGAGCAGCACCGCCTCTTCCGGCCGCAGTCCGTAGACCTCGCGGAAGCGGGCGGACTTCGCCCACGGCAGTTCCGGCAGCCGGGCGGCCTGACGCTCGATGCGTTCCCCGGACAGCACGACGGCCTGCAGATCGGGCTCGGGGAAGTACCGGTAGTCGTGCGCTTCTTCCTTTGACCGGAGCGGCCTGGTAACGCCGCTGCCGGGCTCGAAGCTCCTCGTCTCCTGCTCGACCCGATCGCCGGATGTGAGGATGTGCAGTTGGCGTTCGCGCTCGTACTCCAGCGCCTTCGCCACGTGGCGGAAGGAGTTCAGGTTCTTGACTTCGGTCTTCGTGCCGAGCGCGGTCTCGCCGGCCGGCCGCAGCGAAAGGTTGGCATCGCAGCGCAGACTGCCCTCCTCCATGTTGCCGTCGCTGGCGTCGGTGTAGAGCAGAACCTGGTGGAGCGCCTGGAGGTAGGCCTGAGCGTCCTTCGGCGACCGGATCTCCGGCTCGGTGACGATCTCGACCAGGGGCACGCCGCAACGGTTGAAGTCGACGAGGCTCCGGCCGGGAAGCGGACCTCCGCCCGGCACCTCGTGAAGCAGCTTGCCGGCGTCTTCCTCCAGGTGGAGCCGGTGGATGCGCACCAGGTTGCCCGACGGCAGCGGGACGGCCCCTCCTTCCGCCAGCGGCTGGTCGTACTGGCTGATCTGGTAGCCCTTGGGCAGGTCGGGATAGAAGTAATTCTTGCGTGCAAAGACGGACCGTCGCCGCACCTCGCAGCCGAGCGCCAGCGCGAGCCGGATGGCGAGGTCGATGGCGTGCTGGTTGGCCACCGGCAGAGCGCCCGGATAGCCGAGGCAGACCGGGCAGACCAGCTCGTTGGGTTCGGCGCCGAAGCGGTTCTCGCAGCGGCAGAACATCTTCGTCCGGGTCCGCAACTGGACATGGACTTCCAGTCCGATGACGGTCTCCCAGCGCGTGGCGTCGGGCTCCCCGACCACGACACCGATTCGCGTCGTTCTCTGCGCTACGCTCATGGCCGTCACGATGGTCCCGGCATGCTACAGCAGGCGTTGGCGGTAAAGAGCTCGTCGGCGATTGCTGCAGCGGTCGCTGTCTATCGGCGGCCGCCTGTCTGGGCTGCGTTTCTCGGTGCGGCGCCGACCGGACGAGCCGCCGGGCCGGAAGACGCCTTCCGCCTCCTGCAGCGCCAGGTTCCGGCAGCGAAGACCGCGGCGCCGGCCTGGCTTCGTCAGCGCCACGGCGCCAGGGCCCTGAGGGCGTCAGGACCCGGATTGAACGGCGACGGCGATGCGCTGATCGCGTCGGAGGCCGGAGTCGCGGCTACGGTCTTCGTCGCCGACTGCGTGCCGGTGCTGATCGCGGCAGGAGACTCAGTGGCGGCGGTTCATGCTGGCTGGCGCGGCCTCGCGAACGGCGTTCTGGCTTCGGCCGTGCAGGAGCTGATCGCTGTTCCGGACGCCGAGGCGGCGGCCGAAGCCTGGATCGGTCCGGCGATCGGGCCCTGCTGCTACGAGGTCGGGGAGGACGTGGCTGCCAGGGTGGAGTCCCGGACCGGCGCGGATGCGGTCGCCCGACGAACCGGTCGCAAGCCGCGTCTCGACCTGCCGCTGGCCGCGTCGCGACAGCTTGCCGGCCTGGGCGTGTCCCGGATCTCCACGGTCGAATGCTGCGTGCGATGCAGTGGGGAGTGGTGGAGCTATCGCCGGGACGGCGCCGGCGCCGGCCGCAACTACGGGTTCATCTGGCGCGACACGGAGGAGGCGCCGGCGTCCGGTCCGTGACGGCGGCGCGCCGACCGAACGGTGGCCTGGGTCCTGGTTCCATGACGACGCTGCGATCATCCCGGCCCGGCAGTCCGGTCGGCAGTCGGGATTCGCCAGCACCCGGCCCGGACCCTTGGCGGCCGGTGGTCCAGGAGCTTGACGACGCGGGTTTCCGTGTCATGTCATGCGCACCGCTGGCCGGCGACGTGTCGGCACGGAGCTACGCGCGGGTATGTCTCGACAACGGCGAGCGCCTGGTCGTCTGCGCCTATCCGGCCGCCATGGTCGACGCGGCGGTGCGGTTCCTCGCTGCCACGGAGCTGCTGCGCTCTGTCGGAGTTCCGCTGCCGGACATCGTGGCGCACTCGCTGGACGAGCCGGTGTGGATCCTGCTGGAGGATCTGGGACGCCGGACCGTCTTCGACCGCCTGGCGGCAGCTCGTCGGAGTCCGGCCGCGCTCGAACTCTGGCTGGCCGAAGCGATCGCCCACATCGGCCGGATACAGCGCCTGTGTCCGGCCAGCGTGGCGTCTCTGGGCTCGCCGCCGCTTGACCGTGACCTGCTCGGTGCGGAGCTCGATCTGACCTGGAAGCGCTTCCTGGAACCGCGCGGGCTGGTGCGGGACCGGGCGCTGGCGGATCAGTTGCGCGCCCTGTGCGACGCGGTGTGCGAACGTCTCGGGTCGGCGCCAGCGACGCCCTGTCACCGCGACTTCATGGTGCGCAACCTGATGCTGCGGGATGCAGCCCGTAGAGGGGACGGACCGGAGGTCGTCGTGATCGACCACCAGGATCTTCGGATGGGTCCGCCGCAATACGATCTGGCCTCTCTGCTGAACGACAGTCTGGCGCTGTCGACAGGCCAGCTTCAACGCCATCTGACAGTCCTGAGAGAGGACGTGGAACAGCTCTCCGTGTACCACGCCGCGGTGGCGCAGAGAATGCTCAAGATAGTCGGCACGTTCGCTCACTTCGGCGCGCTGGGCAACGATCGTCACCTGCCGCTGATACCGCTCGCCCTGCGGCGGTTCCTGGCCGCGCTGGACGCTCTTCCCGAGGGACGCGACCTCGCCCCCGACCTTCGCCGGGCATGGGCGGCGGTTGCCGCGGAGACGCCCGGACAACCGGCGCAATAGCCGGCGCCGTCGGCTTGGCTGGTAGGATGATCGGTCCGACGTTCGGAAGGAGAACCCATGGCCGGCCTCGGTGTGCAAGAGCTTGTCGTCATTTTCGTCATCCTGATGGTCATCTTCGGCGGCAGCAGACTTCCCGTTCTCGGTCGCGGAATGGGCGAAGGAATCCGCAGCTTCAAGCGCGGCCTGCGAGGCGGCGACGCCTCCGAGGCGGACGAGAAGAGCGAATCCGCGTCGGCGGCCAGGACCGACCAGAGCTGATACGGGTCCACGCGCGCTTCGAGGAGGCGCTGCAGAAGCGCCGGTCTGTCAACCGACTGCGCCTGAGTCGTGATGCCGGTGGGCTGACGGAGACGCCTCAGTTCGTGCCGCGGTGGATGTCGCCTCCCGAGTCGACAGTCCAGGTGTCGGTGCCGTGGATCAACTGGTCGAGGGTCTGCGGGCGGGTCGTCGTCAGCTCTTCGATCTGTTCGATGACGCCGGCGTCGTAGGTGGGAGCGTCGACCGCGCGGAGGACACCCAGCGGAACCGGGAAGTCGCCCAGGCCGTCGCCGGTCGAGATGCTTGCCATCTGGAACGCCAGGGACGGATTCGCGTGCTTCTCATCCCACGTCAGGCAGTCGTCGGGAGTCCTGCCGTTGCCCAGGTCGATGACCTCGAAGTCGGTGCCGGTGAAGCGCAGGCCCTTGTCCTGGTTGTCGCCGAACACAAGGGGCTTGCCGTGCTCGAGGTACAGGCCGTTCTGCTGCCGGCCCGCCTTGTCGGTCAGGGCGGCGAACGCCTTGTCGTTGTAGATGTTGCAGTTCTGCAGCACTTCGACGAACGCCGAACCCTTGTGCGCCGCCGCCCGCTTCAGGACCTGCTTGAGATGGGGGAGGAAGATGTCGACGCTGCGCGCGACGAAGGTGGCGCCGGCGCCGATCGCGATGTTGAGCGGGTTGAACGGGAAATCCACCGAACCGTGGGGCGTCGATTTCGTCCGCTTGCCGAGCTCGCTGGTGGGGGAATACTGACCCTTCGTCAGGCCGTAGACGCGGTTGTTGAACAGCAGGATCTTGATGTTCACGTTGCGGCGCAACGTGTGGATCAGGTGGTTGCCGCCGATCGACAGTGCGTCGCCGTCTCCGGTGACGACCCACACGTCCAGGTCCGGCCTGGTCATCTTCAGCCCGGTCGCCAGTGCCGGGGCGCGGCCATGGATCGAGTGGAAGCCGTAGGTGTTCATGTAGTACGGGAAACGGCTGGAGCAGCCGATCCCGGAGACGATGACGAACTTCTCGCGGGGTATCCCCAGCTCCGGGAACACCTGCTGGACGGCGGAGAGGATGGCGTAGTCGCCGCAGCCTGGGCACCAGCGAACCTCCTGGTCGCTCTGGAAGTCCTTTCGGGTCAGGCGTGTCGCTTCGGTCGTCGTCATGTCCGTCTCAGGCTCCTGCCATCTCCTCGATCCGGTGGAGAATCTCGTCCCGGGTGAACGGCTTCCCCTCGACCTTCGAGAAGCTCGTGATGTCCTTCAGATAGCGCGCCCGCAGCAGCAGCGCCAGTTGGCCGAGGTTCATCTCCGGCACCAGCACGTCCTCGAAGCGGGCGAGCACATCGCCCAGGTTGCGGGGGAACGGGTTCAGATGCCACAGGTGGGCGCGGCTGACGTCGTGGCCGTCCGTTCGGGCCTGGTTCACCGCGCCCTTGATCGCGCCCAGGGTGCTGCCCCAGCCCAGGACCAGGAGCTTGCCGCTCCGGGGCCCGTCGACCTGAATATCCGGGACCTCGTCGGCGATCCGTGCCACCTTCTCCGCTCGCAGCCGGACCATGTGGTCGTGGTTGTCCGCGTCGTAGCTGACGTTGCCGGTGATGTCCTCCTTTTCGAGACCGCCGATCCGGTGCTCCAGGCCCGGCGTGCCCGGGATCGCCCATGGGCGGCTCAGCGTCTTCTCGTCCCGCATGTAGGGCATGAAGCCCTCGGCTTCCCGGTGGAAGTCGACCCGCAGATCGGGAAGGTCCTCGACCTCGGGGATCCGCCAGGGTTCGGCGCCGTTCGCGATGTAGCCGTCCGATAGCAGGACGACCGGGGTCATGTACCTGGTGGCCAGGCGCACCGCCTCGAGAGCGGTGTCGAAGCAGTCGGCGGGTGAGGACGCGGCGATGACCGGCACGGGCGACTCGTTGTTGCGCCCGAACATGACCTGCAGCAGGTCGGCCTGCTCGGTCTTCGTCGGCAGTCCGGTCGACGGTCCGCCGCGCTGGATGTCGCAGATCACGAGCGGCAGCTCGACCATCACGGCGAGGTTGATGCCCTCGGCCTTGAGCGCGATGCCGGGACCGCTCGAGCAGGTGACACCCAGGGCGCCGCCGAAGGACGCGCCGATGGCGGAGCAGACCGCGGCGATCTCGTCCTCGGCCTGGTAGGTGGTGACGCCGAAGTGCTTGTAGGTCGCCAGCTCGTGGAGCACGTCGCTGGCCGGCGTGATCGGATAGGCGCCGAGGAACAGGGGCAGCCCGCTTCGGCGGCTGGCCGCGACCAGGCCGATCGCCAGCGCCGAGTTGCCGTGGATGCTGCGGTAGGTGCCGGGCGTGAGCCGGGCGGGCTCGACGTCGTACCGGATCTGGAAGGCGTCGGTGATGTCGCAGAAGTTCCAGCCGGCCTTCATCACCTTGACGTTCGCGTCGGCGATCTCGGGACGGCGCCGGAACTTGACCCGCAGCCAGTCGATCGTCGGTTCGAGCGGACGGCTGAACAGCCAGTAGATCATCCCCAGAGCGAGGAAGTTCTTGCAGCGGTCCTTCGAGCGCAGGTCGAGTGCGCTCTCCTCCAGGGCCCGACGGGTCATCGTGGTCAGCGCGACCCGGTACAGCCGGAAGGCGTTCAGGCTGTCGTCTTCGAGCGGGTTCGCCGCGTAACCGGCGCGCTTGAGGTTGCGCGCCGTGAACTCGTCCGTGTTGACGATGATGACGCCGTTGTCGCGGACGTCACGGAGATTCGCCTTGAGCGCCGCCGGGTTCATCGCGACAAGCACATCCGGCGCATCTCCCGGGGTGTGAATCTCGTGATCGGCGATCCGGACCTGGAACGCGGAAACTCCCGGCAGAGTGCCCGCCGGCGCCCGGATCTCCGCCGGGAAGTCGGGCAGCGTCGAGAGATCGTTGCCGATCAGAGCCGACGTGTTCGTGAACTGCGTGCCGGTGAGCTGCATGCCGTCGCCCGAGTCGCCGGCGAAGCGAATGACGACGTCCGCGACGGTTGCTTCAGCGGCTTTGCCGGCAGCCGCCTGCCCTGCGATCGGAAGGGTCATGATGGTCTCTTCGGGGGTCAGGGAGCCGGGCGCTGCAAGGGGGCGGGTTCCTGCCCGCCGTTACACCTTGCGGGCGGCCTTGCACGCTCCGTCTGCGGGACGGTCTGTCGGCGGATAGTACCATGACGCAGCCCCACGCATTGCCGAGGACAGAGGTGCCCGGTCGGGACAGGAGAACGAGCAGGAGCAGGTCGGTCAGGCGGGCGGTTCGGCGTCTCGCGGCGGCGCTCGCACTTGCGGCCGCGATCGTCACCCTGTCGCTCGAGGCGCACGGAGCGCTCGACGTCATCGCGTGGACGGTCGTGACCGTCGTCGGCGGCGTGGTGGGATGGGTGCTCCTCGTCTGGCTGCAGCGCCGTCTGCTGTGGCGCGTCGGCCGGCGCCTTGCGTTCAGCTACGTGCTCCTGGGCCTGCTGCCCTTCCTGCTCAGCCTGGTGCTGGTGATCGTCGCCGCCTACCTGCTGTCCGGCTTCTTTCTCGGTCATCTCTACCGCGACGCGGCGATCAGCCTGCATCAGGAGATCGACGCGTCGTCGGAGTTCTTCATCGAACCGCTCGAGATGGACACCATCTTCGATCCTTCGACGCTGCCGACGTCGTCGGCTCGCGGTATCGCGCTTGCCTACTACCGGAACGGCCGCCGATTGGCGGGCGATCCGAGGGCGCCCGACGACTTTCCCGACTGGCTGGCCCAGGACGACGCGTCCGATCTTCGCCGCGACGCCGTTCTGCCGCCCCTGGTTGGACTGCCGGACGGCTCGGCCACCCTGGCGTCCGCGTCCTCTCGGCGTGCGTCCGGCGTCGTCGCCTTCTTCGATCCCGAGGCCGGGGGGGCGCTGGAGAGCCGGCTGAGCGCGCAGAGCGGCGTCTGGATCCAGCTCGGACGGCGGGGCGAGGCGGAACGGACCGACACGGTCCTGCTCTTCGGCGCCACCGAGTTCGTCCTGCAGCCGCTGGCACGTACCCGGGCAGGCGCCGACCGCGAGGCTTTCTTCGAGTCCCAGGACGTGAGCTCGCCGATCAGCATCGTGGGGGTCGAGATTGCCGGTCCGCTGCGCTCGTTCGCGGACGGCACGCCGGTTTCCCCGCCGGTCTCCGTGTCGCTCGCGGCGACCTACCAGATCGTCCATCGTCATCTGTTCTCGGCCTCGGCCCAGGTCGACACGCTGGGCTGGATCGCCTTCATCATCCCGGCGTTTCTGCTCTTCGACGTGTTCGTTGCCGCGACGATCATGGCCCTGTTCATGATCGTCGGGCTCAGCCGCGCCGTGAACCGGCTGAGCGCCGCCACCGGGGCAGTGCAGGCGGGAGATTTCTCGGCGCGTATCCCGGTGCGGCGGAAGGACCAGCTCGGCGCCCTGCAGCGGTCGTTCAACGAGATGGCGGCGGGACTCGAACGCCTGATCGCCGAACGGACTGCCCGACGAGCCCTGGAACAGGAACTCGAGTTTGCCCGCGAAGTCCAGAAGAACCTGATTCCGGGCCAGGGTCTGCAGGTTGAAGGGGTCGAGTTCTCGACGTTCTTCGAGCCGTCCGCTGCGATCGGCGGCGACTACTTCGACATCCTCGAGCTGCCCGACGAGCGGGAGGGCGACCGCGGCCGTCTCGGTGTGGTCATCGCGGATGTCGCGGGCCACGGCCTCTCTGCCGGCCTTCGCATGGCGATGCTGAAGGCCGGTCTGCTGACCCTGGTGGAGGAGGGCAAGCCGGCGCGGCAACTGCTTCCCGCCCTCGACAGCCTCGTGCGCAACGCGAGCGACCGGGTGTTCGTCACCGCCAGCCTGTCCGTGATCGACGTCTCGACCGGCGTTGTGGAGATGACGAACGCCGGCCATCCCCCCGCCTACCTCCTGCGGAACGGCGAGATCGAGGAACTCCTGCTGGCCGGATCTCCGCTCGGCGCGCTCGGCGCGGACTACGGCTTCCGCAGGATCGAGCTCGAGCCGGGCGACGTCATGGTCTGGCTCTCGGACGGGTTCATCGAGGCTGCGGGCGCCGACGGCGAGGTCTTCGGCTACGAACGCACGATCGACTCGCTCAAGGGCTCGGCCGACAGCGCCCGGGCCGTGCGCGATCGCATCCTCGAGGACATCCGCGTTCACACCGACGGCGTCGGCGCCGAGGACGACCTCACCCTGGTCGTGATGCGCTACCGGCCGGAAGCTGCTGCCCCCGGGGCGCCCGTCGATCACCCGCAGCTTCAGGCAGCCGGCGGCTGACCGCGCAAGACGATGCGGGTTCCTCTGCGCGTCGTCCTGTCCGCGGTGCTCGTGCTGGCCGGAGCGGCCGCCACCGCCGGCGCCGAGCTCGCGGTGCTCACGAACGGCTATCGCTACAAGGTCACGGCCTGGGAGCTGCAGGCCGGCGAGACCGTTGCGGTCGAGCGCATCCGGCTGAGCCTGGAGGGCGGCGGTTCGGTGACCCTGCCGCTGATGCAGGTCGCGCGCATCGTCGACGACGAGATCGTCGAGGAGCTGCCGCCTCCGGCCCCGGCCGAGCCCGGATTCACGTTCGACTACCGGCCCGGGCAGGCGGCGCCGGCCACGCCCTACGGTGAGCTGTTCCTGGAGATCGGGCGCCGGAACGAGCTGAACCCCGATCTGCTCGCAGCCATGGCGAAGGCCGAGTCGGACTACGACCCGCGTGCCGTGTCGTCCAAGGGCGCCCGCGGGCTGCTGCAGTTGATGCCGGCGACCGCGGAGCGTTTCGGCGTTGCGCCGAGCGAGCTGCATGACCCGGGCCGGAACGTCATGGCCGCGGCCCGCTACCTGACCTGGCTCCGACGCCGCTTCGACGACGATCTGCCGCGGGTGCTCGCCGGGTACAACGCGGGCGAAGGCGCTGTCGACGCGCACAACGGCGTTCCGCCCTACCGCGAGACCGTCGCCTTCGTCACCCGTGTGGTCGGCCTGCTCGGCCTCTGACGCGCACGTCTCGCCGTCGCTGCCGGAGACCTGCGAGGTCTGCGGGCCGGGATCGTCTGCCTTGCCCCGCTACTCTGCCCGCGGGTGATAGCGGTCGTACAACGTCCGCAGGCGGTGCTCGTGGATGTGCGTGTAGATCTGCGTCGTCGTGATGTTCGCGTGCCCGAGCATGACCTGGACGGCGCGCAGGTCGGCGCCGTGCTCGAGCAGGTGGGTGGCGAAGCTGTGGCGCAGCACGTGGGGGGAGAGATCGGGTATCCCGGCCCGGCGGCCGTGGCTCCTGAGCAGCTTCCAGAAGCCCTGCCGGGTCAGCCCCTGGCCGCGGTAGTTCACGAACACGATGTCGTGCCGCCCCTTCGCCATTGTCGGCCGCACTTCCCGCAGGTACCGGTGGAGCCACCCTTCGGCCGCCTCGCCGACCGGCACGACACGCTCCCTGGCGCCCTTGCCGAACGCGATCAGGAACCCGGCGTCGAGCTGGAGCTGGTTCCGTTCGAGGCCGACCGCTTCGCTGACGCGCAGCCCCGTGGCGTAGAGCAGCTCGATCATCGCCCGGTCGCGGATCCCCGCGGGCCGACCGGTGTCCGGGGCTTCAAGCAGCGCCTCCACCTGTTCTTCCTTCAGCACCTTGGGCAGCCGGCGCGGCAGCTTCGGCGGATACAGGTTGACGGCCGGATTGTCGCCGCGGCTGCCCTCGTTCACCAGGAAGGCGTAGAACCGCCGCATCGAGACCAGGGCGCGGCCGATCGAGCGTGGCGACAGGCCATCCCGGCGCAGGCGCCGCAGGTGCTGGCCGAGCTGCTCGACCGACGCCGTCAGCAGATCGTTGCCGGTGTCCTCCAGGTTGCCCGCCAGCCGGACAAGGTCGCGCCGATAGGCGTCGACGGTGTGTCGCGACAGACCGCGTTCCACCAGCAGGCCGTCAAGATAGCGATCCAGCGTCCGTTCGTGTTCTGCCACGACGACGGTCCGGTTCGAGCTTCCTGCGGGCACAGCGGATAGCGATCAGTCGATCGGCGGTTGCCGTTGTGCGAGCCATCTCTTCCGGTACTGCGCGGGGCTGCAGTCCATGTGCTCGTGAAAGACCCGGCGAAAGGTCCGTTCGCTGTGGAAACCCACGGTTTCCCCGATCCGGCTGACGGCGAGGTTGTTCTCGCGCAGTTCGCGGCACGCATGTTCGACCCGGCGACGGGCCAGCCAGACCGCGAACGTCATCCCGACATGCTGCCGGAAGTACCTGGAGAACCCGGTCGGCGACATTGCCGCCACCCGGGCAATGGCGGCGCCGTCCAGATCTTCGGCGAGATGGTCGTCCACGTGGCGTCGCACGCGTTCCAGCCGCGCGAAGTAGCTGAACGGATCGAACGCGCGCGCCGTAGCGTTTGCCAGGGTGCGCCGGTTCGCGCCGGGCACGGACGAACTTGTCCGGGTCGCTTCGGGCTCCGCCGGTCGAGTGGCTGCGGCGGCGCCGACGTCAGCAACAACCTCTGGCAGCGGGTCCGGCTCCAGGTCTGCAAACGCGAAGTCGTACACCGTGATCGATCGGGTCGGCCGCACCGTCACTCGACGCGTTCCGGTCGTTGCGCGCCGACCGTGCTCCATGAAGCCCGGCGAGAGCAGGTTCCCGAAAGCCACGCGCTCTGCTCCCTCGGCGCCAAGCTCGCCGAAGCTCCGTTGGAGGGCCGCGTTGTGCTCGGTCACCGGCGCCGTCCAGTCCAGGGGAACCAGGCGCAGCGGCAATCCGACCGCGTCGGCCTGGTGTTCCAGCAGGGAATGCCGCACGCCGTGCAGGATCACGCGGCCGTTCCGCTCGTTGACCAGCCCGATCAGGCCTTGCACACTCAGGGCCGGGTCCTCCCGAAGGAGCTGCAGGCTCCAGGCCGACTTCGCTCCTCCTGACCAGCACAACCAGGTGGATCTGCGTTGCCACGGAGAGCAGGATGGGGGCACGCGGGCATTCTAGGAGCTTGCACCGTAGAACGCAGCGCAGCGAGTTCTTCGGCGCAAGGTCTGGGTCAGGTAAGGGGCCGGGGGCCAAACACGGAGTCAGCGACGGGTTGGCGGCGCTGCCCGCAGTCTCACCGATCTCCTGCGGCTACCCTTGCCGCCGGCTGCGCCGCCGCAGTTGCGGGTCCTTGTTGCCGTGTGTCCGTCTTTCGGTTGCGCCGGTCTCGACCGTCGGCCGCCCGATGACCTTCAGTCTGCTGCCGTGGCAACGGCCGCCGTCGGCACCGTCACTGATTCGCGAAGCAGGGACGTCACGGCGGTCGTCTCGTCGCGGAAGCCGACGGCGACCTGGTACTCACCTGCGGGCAGCCTCATGGCGACTTCGAACCTGTAGGCGCCGTCGATCGCGGCGGTCCCGTCGCGCCCGCCAACGGGGAGCGATTTCTGACGCACCGAAGTGCGCGCGCCACTCTCCTGGTCGACGGCCACCAGCCACAGCCGGACCTCGCCGCTCGCGCTGCGGCCCTCCCTGTCCCGTGGAACGACCACGATCGACTCCACGGGCGCCGTGACCGCGACGGTCAGTTCGTGGAGTTCCTCTTCCCGGGGCACAGTAGCGGTGAAACCGACACGCGCGTCCAGCGGGTTGGCCGTCGTGTCGAGCCAGGCGGCAGAGAGCAGCCGCTCGGCGAGACGCTCGTCGAGACCCTTCTCCCGGTAGCTCCGCCGGAACTGGACCTTGCGTCTCTTCTGGGCGTCGGGCGCCAGCACGACAGAGATCTTCCGCACTCGGCCGACGGTGCGTTCCGCCGGGACGAAGCCCAGCGAGTAGGAAGCGGCGAGCTGTGCGGTCATGTCGCCGAGCAGAACCGCCAGGTCGTTCGAGTTGAACAGCGCCTTGCCTCCCGTCTCGTCGGCGAGGATGTGCAGACCGCTCTGCGCGTTCATCGCGTGGAGATGGTCGTTCCGAGCCGATATGCCCTGCATTCCCGGCTCGCGAACGCCCGCGGCGTCAACCGTGAAGAGAGTGACCCGGTTCGCGTTGGCGTGCGCGGAAACGTGGTGGAATCGGTTGTACTCGTTGTACTGCACGATCTCGGCCGCCACTTCGCGGGGCGCAGACGGGCGATCGTCGACGCAGAGTTCATTGCCGAGATAGCTCCAGACCGCGATGCCTGGGCGTTGGGGAAGGCCGTCCGTCACGTGGATCAACGCCTTCCTCCCCGGAAGTCCGCCCAGGGCGGAAATCATGTCGGCCAGGCCGTCGGCCGCGACGGCGACCTGGGTCTCCGCCTTCGCCGAGTGCTCCCTGGCGATTGCCATCAGCTCACCCCAATTGCTGTGGCAGGGCAACGGGGCGACCTTGTTGCTTGTCTTCATTCTCCCGATGGCTTGCCGGCGGGCAAGGGCGTGCATCACCGCACGGGGGCGACCCTTCGGCGCCGCGGCTGCTCCGGCGAGAATGGCGTCGAGATCGCGCGTCGGCGGAACGACGACTTCGACCCGATTCTCGAACCGAACCAGCAGCCAGCTCGCGTTCGTGCTTCGCCACGGCTCGAGCGCAGCTTCCAGGCGCCCCAGCAACCGGTTGCGGTGCGGCGGGTACAGGTGCAGGTCGTCCAGGTAGATGGCGACGGTGAGCGCCGCCTTCTGCGGCGCCGCGGGCAGCTTGTCCGGTTCCGTGCCCCGGTTCGTCGGTCCCGCTTGCCCTCCCTCGTCGACCGGTTCCTCGATCGGCCCGTCCATGAACCCGGACTCAAGGAAGTTCGAGATCTCCGTCTCCTGACCGTCCACGTACAGTTCGAAGTCGTCACGGGTCAGACCGCGCACCGGACGGCCCTTCCTGTCGGTGACGACCACATCGACCTCGACGACTTCCACATCGACGGTGTCCACGAACGTACCGGATGGCTGTGCTGGCAACTCCGCCGGAGGTGCGGCGGCCAGAAGGACAACCCCCAGGACGGTCCGCCCCGCCGCTCCCGGTGCGAACCATGTCCACGCCTGGCCGCGGACTGCTTCCGGGACAGGCATCAGATGCCGATTCCCGTGCCGGCTCGCCCGCGCACGAAGCAGACGCTCGCTTCGCAGGACCGCTCGCAGGCGATCTCCTCGGTGACGTACAGGATCGTCAGGATGTTCTTCACAGGATTCTCCCTTGGGTGTGTTGTCTGTCTCCTGGAAACGCTAGCGCGCCGGAACCGGGCGTACCGGTCAGGTTCTTGCGGACAGCGGCCAGATTCGCTCGGATACCGGCCATCTGGCGCGCTGTGGCAAGCCTCGGTGCTTCTGGGTCGGCGATGTTGACAATGTCAACACAAGTGTGTATGTTGACAACGTCAACATCCGAAAGGGGGACGAAGCGACATGATGAGCAATCGATTCACGAACGGCGGCCGGAGGGGCTGGCGGTCAGGCAGGATGTCTCTGGCGGTGTTTCGGGTCTGTCTGGCCGGGTGCGCGGCGCCGGCTGCACAGGCCGCTACCGAGGCTGCCGCCGCCTACGTTCCCGTTCGTCACGAGGTGGTCATCGGGCCCGCGGAGCGCCGTGCCGCCGTACTGAGCGGGTTTCTGACCGGCGCCGGCGCGGCGGACCTGGTCACGGTGCAGGAGAGCGCCGGCGGGGCCCGTCTTCTCCGTGTCTTCTCCTTCGTCGACGGCGCCTGGAGGCCGGCACTCGAGGCGTCGCTGCGGTCCGAGGTGGCCTTCGTCGATGTGGCGAACCTGGACGGCCGGGAGCGCCTGATCGTCTACGGCGCCGGGCGGCTGAGCTGGTTCGATGTCGAAACGGGGAGGGAGCAGGCACTGATGGACCTGACGGCCGACATCGAGCCGCCGCCCGGCGGCGGCGTTCTCCATGTCGACGTCACTCGCGATCTGAACGGCGACGGCCGCGATGATCTGGTCCTGCCGCAGGGTCAGGGGTTCCAGGTGCTCGTGCAGACGGCCGGAGGCCGGTTCGCCGACGCGGTCGGGATCGGACCGACCACCGGTGCAGGCGGTGTCTGCGGCAGCGCCGACGCCGGCTACCGCTGTCGGCCCTGGGACGATGGCGGCCGCGTTCACGAGATCGACTACGACCGCGACGGCCGTAACGATCTTGCCTTCTGGGCCGGAGACCGATTCAAGGTCCATCTCCAGGACGAGCACGGGACGTTCGCCGTGGCGCCCCTGGAGTTCACGACGGACGTGTCCTTCGACTCGGACGAGATCGCCTCGCTCGCCGCGCCGACGGGGATCCGCGGCCGGCGCCGGGACCGGATGCCGGCGGGCGCGAGCACCGGGAGGGTGCTGCATTCGATGAGCGACGTGAACGGCGATGGCGTCGCCGACCTCGTCGTGTTCGCGCTCGACGGTTCGAGCCTGTGGAAGATGCGCTCGTCCCACGAGGTGTACTTCGGCGTTCCGGGCGCAGATGGCGGTACGGACTTTCCGCCGGCGCCGGGCGCCGTCCTCGAATCGACCGGCATTCTCGCCGGGATCGACCGCAGCGATTTCGATGGAGACGGCCAGATCGATGTGATGCTGACCTCCTTCAGGCCCACCGTGCTGCGGGCGATCCGGGTGCTTGTCCAGTCGATCCTGACCGGCTCGGGCGCCTTCGATCTCGAGTTCTACCGCATGCGCGGCGGCCGCTACGTCAGCCGGCCCGACGCCGTGCGCGAGATCCGCCCGAAGGCGGGCAGGAAGACAGGTGACAGGACGTTCTTCCCGGCAGTTCTCGTCGGAGACGTGAACGGCGACGGCCGCGCGGACCTGCTGGTGCAGCGCAACCTGAGGAAGCTGCAGGTCTACCTCGGTGTGCCGGGACCGGACCTCTTCACCCGACGGCCCCGGCGAATCGCCGTTGCCATGCCCCGCGGCGAGGAGCACATGTGGCTGGCGGACCTGAACCGGGACGGCAGACAGGATGTCCTGATGCACCATGCGTCTTCGAGCCCTGCGTCCACGAACGGCCAGCAGCGGGTGACGATCCTGATGTCCGGGCCGGCGGCGACCGACACGCAGCCGCTGTTGTGACGGCCGGCCGCTCGTTCTGCGAGTGCGTCCGGACGAACCGGAGGGCCTGCTGTGCGGCTCCTCGGTCCCCGTGCCGCCGGCAGGGGCGCACCTGCAGCGTTCTGTCGGACGGGTTCCTGACCGCTTCCGGGCGGACCTGCATGTCCGGCTACGGACGCGCTACGATTCGCCCATGACGAAACGCACCCTCGCCGCGAACCTCGGTCTGGCGATCCTGCCGTTCTGCCTTCTTGCTGCCTGCGCCCGCTCTCCCTCGACAACCGCAGGTCTGTCCGGTCTGCCGGCGGGGCTCGCGCTGGCCGACACTGCCGACCAGCTCGGTACGTGGATCGCCGACCTCTCGGCCGACCAGATGGAGGGTCGGGGGCCGGGCACTCCGGGCGACGTCGACGCGCGCCGCTACATCGCCGATGCGATGGCCGGGATGGGCCTCGAGCCGGCTGCCGCGGACGGCGGCTGGGAGCAACCGTTCGATATCGTCGGTATCGACGCCGCCGTGCCCGAAACCTGGACCTTCGTCGCGGACGGCGGCGACAGCGTCGAGTTCGCCTTCCGGGACGAGTTCATTGCCCACAGCGGCGTGCAGTCGGAGCAGGCCGCGCTCGAGAACGCCGAGGTCGTGTTCGTCGGCTACGGCATCCAGGCGCCCGAGTACGACTGGGACGACTTCGGCGATGCGGACCTGGCCGGCAAGGTGCTCGTCATGCTGAACAACGACCCGGACTGGGATCCGGACCTGTTCGAAGGCGAGCGCCGCCTCTACTACGGGCGCTGGACCTACAAGTACGAGAGCGCCGCGGCCCGGGGCGCGGCCGGCGCGATCATCATTCACACGACGCCTTCGGCCGGCTACCCGTTCCAGGTGGTGCAGACCTCCTGGACCGGTCCGCAGTTCGAACTTCCTGCCGAGGGCGAGTCCCGCACGCAGATCAACGCCTGGCTCACCGAGGAGGCGTCGCGGCGGCTGTTCGCGCTGGCCGGCGTCGACTACGACGAGACCCTGGAGTCCGCGCGCAGCGCCGACTTCACGCCGGTGCCGCTGGGCCTGACGACGAGCCTGTCGCTCGCCAACACGGTGACCCGCGAACAGACGGCCAACGTGCTCGGCGCGCTCCCGGCAGCGACCCGGATCTCGCCGACGAGTGGATCGTCTTCACCGCCCACCACGACCATCTGGGGGTCTCGCCGGACGAGAGTCTCGACGACCGGATCTACAACGGCGCTCTCGACAACGCGGCCGGCGTCGCCCAGGTGCTTGCCGCGGCGCGCGAGCTGGCCGCCCAGGATCCGGGGCCGAGCCGCTCCATCCTGTTCGCTCTCGTCGGTGCCGAGGAGCAGGGTCTGCTCGGGTCCGCGTACTACGCCGCCCACCCGACCGTGCCGCCCGGGAAGATGGCCGCCAACATCAACTACGACGGCGGCAACCGGTGGGGCCGCACCCGCGACGTGACCTACATCGGCTACGGCAAGTCGAGCCTGGACGCCGTCGTCGAGGCGGCAGCCGCTGAACAGGGCCGTACGGTCCTGCCCGACCAGTTCCCCGCCAACGGCTACTTCTACCGGTCGGACCAGTTGAACTTCGCCCGCATCGGCGTGCCGGCGATCTATCTGGACAACGGCACCGACTTCATCGACCGGCCCGAGGGCTGGGGCCGCGAGACGCTGGAAGCCTGGACGGAGAACGTCTATCACCAGGTCTCCGACGAGTACGGCGACGACTGGAACCTCGAGGGCATGGTCGAGGATGTCGCGCTCGGCCTCGCCTGTGCCCGCGCCATATCCGAGAACCCCGAGCTGCCGGCCTGGCGCCCCGGCGACGAGTTCGAGGCGGCCCGTCTGGACGCGCTTGCCGCCGTCGAATAGCCGCCAGCCCACCAGCAGGAGAGGATCAGCGATGAGCGAAGCCCGAATCGCCGCCCGCGAGCCGGCCAAGATCGAACTCGAAGCCGGGACCTACTGGTGGTGTCGCTGCGGCCGGTCGGAGCACCAGCCGTTCTGCGACGGATCCCACCGGGGCACCGGGTTCGAGCCCATGCGGTTTGTCGTCGAGACCGACCGTCGTGTCGCGCTTTGTCAGTGCAAGCAGAGCCGCAAGATGCCGCACTGCGACGGCAGCCACCGCGTCCTGGACTGATAGGCCGCCGGTCGACGCGGTTCCGCCGCTGTCTCCCGATGAGCGTGTTCAGGGGACCGGTGGCGACGGAGTGACCACGGGGAAGCGGCGCAGGTCGGCGGTGAGCCCGCAGACAGGAGCGGGCTGCGCCGGGTACGGGCCGTGCCTGTCACGGCGAGTTCGCCGAGCCGCGTCCCGGCCGGAACGGCTCGCTGCCGGGGTCGAATGCGGCCGTCATCAGCGCCCGGGTACAGGGGTCGCGCGGCGCCTCGAACAGCTCGCGGGCCGGTCCCTGTTCGACGATCCGACCGTCCTTCATCACCGCGATCTCGTCGCACAGGGCGCGCACGACCTTAAGGTCGTGGCTGATGAAGAGACAGGTGAGTCCGTGACGCTGCTGGAGGTCGAGCAGGAGGTCGACGATCTGCGCCTGCACCGTCATGTCGAGTGAGGACGTGGGCTCGTCGAGCACGACGAAGCGGGGCTTCAGGATCATCGCCCGCGCAACGGCGATCCGCTGGCGCTGGCCCCCGGAGAACTCGTGCGGGTAGCGGCTCCCGATCTCCGGTTCGAGGCCGACTTCTTCCAGGATCCGTTTGACCTGCCGCCGCCGCTCGTCCGCGGGCAGGCCGGGTTCGTGGATCGCCAGGCCCTCGGCAACGATGTCCTCGACGGTCAGCCGAGGCGACAGGCTGCCGTACGGGTCTTGGAAGACGATCTGCATCGACTTCCGCAGGGGCCTGAGCTGCCTGAAGCCCAGGTCGTGGATGGGGCGGCCGTCGAAGACGATCTCGCCGCGGCTCGGAAGCAGCCGCACGATGGCCATCGCCAGCGTGGTCTTGCCGCTGCCGGACTCGCCGACGACGCCGAGGCTGTGTCCCTGCCGGATGCGGAGCGACACGTCGTCCACGGCGATGACCGGGCGTTTGCGCGGCCAGCCGCGCCGCGGGAACTCCACGGTCAGGTTCTTCGCTTCGACGAGAGCCTGCGCGTCGTCCTCGGCGATCGGGCAGACACTCCGGGGCTCCGCGTCGATCAGCTTCCTCGTGCAGGAGTGCCTGGGGGCCTTCAGAACCTCGTCGGCGGCACCCTCCTCTACCACCCTGCCCGACTCCATCACGACCACGCGGTCCGCCATGACGCGGACGATGCCGAGGTCATGGGTGATCAGCAGCAGCGCCATGTCGAGCCGCTCCTGCAGTTCCTTGATCAGAGCGAGAATCCGGGCCTGGACGGTGACGTCCAGTGCCGTGGTCGGTTCGTCCGCGATCAGCAGATCGGGGTCGCCCGCGATCGCCATCGCGATCATCACCCGCTGGCGCTGACCGCCCGAGAGCTGGTGCGGGAACGAATCCAGCCGTTCGTGCGCCTCCTGAAGGCCGACAAGCTCCAGCAGTTCCAGGGTCCGCTCGCGGGCCGCGGATCCTCGCAGGCCGAAGTGAAGGGCCAGCACTTCCTCCACCTGCCGGCGGATCGTGTGCAGCGGATTGAGCGACGTCATCGGCTCCTGGAAGACCATCGAGATCCTGCTGCCGCGGATGGAGCGCATCTCCGCCTCGTCCGCTCCGACCACCTCGCGTCCCTCGATGCGGATGGACCCGTTCGGATGCGACGCTCGCGGGTAGTTCAGCAACTGGAGGATCGACAGGGCGGTGACCGACTTGCCCGACCCGGACTCGCCGACGACCGCCACGGACTCGCCGCGGTCGAGGCGAAGGTCGAGTCCATGGACTACCCGGACGCCGTCGAAGGCGACGGCCAGGTCGGCGATCTCGAGGAAACGGAGCGGGGCGGCGATCGGACTGCCGGCGCCTCCCTGCCGTCGCGCCGCGCCGGACTCCCGTGGAGACGCTGCCGCACCCGGTGCGTGCCGCGCCCCGTTCATCCGGTCCTGCGCGGATCGAAGGCGTCGCGCAGCGCCTCGCCGATGAAGATCACGAGTGTCAGCAGGGTCGCCAGGGTGAAGAAGGACACCAGCCCCAGCCAGGGCGCGTGCAGGTTCATCCGGCCTTGGGCGAGCAGTCTGCCGAGCGAAGGCGAGTCGACCGGCAGGCCGAAGCCGAGGAAGTCGAGCGACGTGAGCAGGGTGATCGACCCGGTGAGAATGAACGGCAGGAAGGTCATAGTTGCGACCATCGCGTTGGGCATCACGTGACGGCGGAGGATCGTCCGGTCGCCCGCCCCGAGACCCCGGGCTGCGGTCACGTACTGGAAGTTCCGCGCCCGCAGCACTTCGGCCCGAACGACGCCGGTCAGCGCCGTCCAGCTGAAGGCCACGAGGATGCCGAGGAGCCAGAACACGTTCGACTCCACGATGCTGGCCAGGATGATCAGCACGAAGAGAACCGGCAGGCCGGCCCAGATCTCGATCAGGCGCTGACCGAAGAGGTCCACCTTGCCGCCCAGGTAGCCCTGGAGGGCGCCTGCCAGCACGCCGATGATCGAACTCAGGCCGGTGAGCACAAGTCCGAACAGGAACGATAGCCGGGTCCCGTAGATGAGGCCCGCGAGGACATCCCTGCCGACATCGTCCGTACCCAGCCAGTGCCGGCCCGACGGCGGCCGGGGGGCCGGGCCGGGCAGCTCGTAGTCGATCGTGTCGTGCGCCCAGGGGATTGGCGGCCAGATCATCCAGCCGTCGCCGCGAACGAGCTCCCGGACGAACTCTTCCCGGTAATCGGCTTCGGTCGCGAAAACTCCGCCGAATTCCACCTCCGGGTACGCCGCGAAGATCGGGAAGTAGAACCGCCCATCATGGCGGACGACCAGGGGCTTGTCATTGGCCACGAACTCGGCGAAGAGGCTGACGCCGAAGATGACGAGGAAGACACGGAGCGACCCGTAGCCTCGCCGGTTCGCCTTGAAGGCGGCCCATCTGCGCCGGCCGAGGTCGCTCACACGTCGCGGCGCTCGAAGTCGATGCGCGGATCGGTCAGCGTGCAGGTGATGTCGGTCAGAAGCTGCAGCACCAGCGCCGCCAGCGTGGAGATGTAGAGCGTCCCGAAGATGATCGGGTAGTCGCGGGTGACGATCGCCTCGAAGCCGAGGAGCCCGAGGCCGTCGAGCGAGAAGATGATCTCGGCGAGCAGCACGCCGGTAAACAGCGCACCGACAAGAGCGCGCGGGAAGCCGGCGATGATGATCAGCATGGCGTTGCGGAACACGTGGCCGTACAGGATGCGCCGCGTCTTCAGGCCCTTGGCCTTCGCCGTCAGCACGTACTGCTTGTGGATTTCGTCGAGGAAGGAGTTCTTGGTCAGCATCGTGAGGGTGGCGAAGCTGCCGGTCACCAGCGCCGCGATCGGCAGGACGAGGTGCCACAGGTAGTCCTTCACCCGGGCCCAGGTCCCCAGCTCCATGAAGTCCTCGGACACCAGGCCGCGCAGCGGGAAGTACTCGATCAGCCCGCCGCGGGCGAACAGAACGATCAGCAGGACCGCCAGGACGAACGCGGGGATCGCGTAACCGACGAGGATCACGACACTGGTCCAGACGTCGAACGGAGAGCCGTCGGCAGTCGCCTTGCGGATGCCGAGCGGAATCGACACCGAATAGACGATGAGCAGGGTCCAGAGCCCGAGCGAGATGGACACGGGCAGCCGATCCAGGACCAGGTCGATGACCGGAACGTCCTGGTAGAAGCTCTCGCCCAGGTCGAAGCGCAGGTAGTCGCGCAGCATGATGAGGAAGCGGACAGGCGCCGGCTTGTCGAAGCCGAACTGACGTTCGAGCTCTGCGATGAGCGCCGGGTCGATGCCGCCGGTGGCAGTGAGCTCGGCCTCCACCGTGCCGACAGTGCCGCCCAGAACCCCGGTCGCGGCGTCGGCGCCCGTTCCCTGGAGACGGGCGATCGCCTGATCCACGGGGCCGCCGGGCGCCGCCTGGATGATCACGAAGTTGACGAGCAGCACGCCGACCAGCGTCGGCGCCATGAGCGCCATCCGGCGCAGGACGTAGAGCAGCATGAGAGGATCCGGTCAGGACCTTGCGCCGCAGAGCGCAGCGCGGCAGGTTCCTGGCGGTCCGTGGCGAAGGTGCGTGTCGCACTGCTCGAACGCAGCATCCCCCTTGCCGCGGACTGCCAGGCGCAAGGTCGTCGTGAGGTCGGCGCCGGGGTCTGGCATGGAGTCAGCGACGGCTCTGGCGGGTTTCGCCCAGGGCGGCGTCGATCCGGTCGCTCTTCTCCTGGTCGAACCACCAGAGCATCGGGAAGCCCACCCAGTTCATGTGCTCGCGTCCCAGCGGCGGATGGCCGAAGCGGTCCCAGTAGAGGAGGTGGCGTCCCCTGGGGGCGCCCTCGGGAATGACGTGGAAGCTCCACAGCAGGACCCGGTCGAGCGCCCGCCCGGCGATGTTCATCTCCTCTTCGGTTTCGGCCGCGATCACCTTCTCCACCAGCGCGTCCACCGCCGGGTTCCTGATTCCCGGGTAGTTGAGCAGGTTGGGCAGGTCGGCGCTCTCGGATTTCAGGTGGCTGCGGAGAAGCGCGGGCTGAGGGATGGCGTGGGTGTAGATCTTCTGCATCGTCAGCTCGAAGTCGTAGTGGCGCGCACGGTTGGTGAAGATGTTCGACTCGACACGCCGGATCGTCGCGTCGATACCGAGCCGCTTCAGGTTCTCGGCGTACGGCACGAGCATGCGCTCGTGCTCCCTGAGCCGGACCATGATCTCGAACCGCAGCGGCACTCCGGTGTCCGCATGGACGCGCCGGAGGTCGCGCACGACCCAGCCGGCGTCGTCGAGCAGCTCCCCTGCGCGCAGGAGCGCCTCGCGGTTGCGGCCGTAGCCGTCGGTCACGGGCAGGGTGAACTCGTGCGTGAAGGTGCGCTCGGGAATGTGCTCGCGCAGCGGCTCGAGCAGTGCCAGCTCTGCCGGCGACGGCAGGCCCCGGGACGCCATCCCGGAGCCCAGGAAGAACGTGCTGTTGCGCCGAAGCGCCCCGTACTGCAGTGTCCGGTTGCTCCAGTCGAAGTTGTAGGCGAGGGTCAGCGCCTCGCGGACGCGGATGTCCTGGAACAGCGGCAGTCGGGTGTTGAGGACGATCGACCAGTGCATCCCGTAGGGCAATCCCATCCGGTAGGTCTCCTTGTTGAAGAGCCCCATCTCGATCTCCGGGAAGTCGTACGCGGTGGCTACTTCGCGCTCGTCCTGGTCGCGCCAGTAGTCCACCACGCGCGCCTTGAGAGCCTGGATGCCCGCCTTCATGTCGCGGAAGTAGAGGACGGCGAAGCGGTCGAAGTTGTGGTAGCCGCGCTTGAAGTTGAGGTCCCTTGCCCAGTAGTCGTCGACCCGTTCGAAGACGATCCGCCGACCGGGGTCGACTTCCCGGACGCGGTAGGGGCCGTTGCCCAGCGGCGGCTCCAGGGTGGTCGCCGTGAAGTCCCGGTCCTGCCAGTAGTGCTTCGGCATCACCAGAAAGGAGGACGCCTCCATCACCGCTCGGCGGGTTCTGCCGGTGTCGCCGAAGAGAAAGCGGAACGAGTCCTCCCCGAGACGTTCGATGTCCTCGACGTGCCGCCAGGCGGCCTTGAAGCTGACCGGGCCGTCGACCTTGAGGGTCCGGTACGTCCACAGGACATCGTCCACCGTGACCGGCGCACCGTCGTGCCACCGCGCCTCGGGGCGGAGGGTGTAGGCCGCCCAACTGTAGTCGTCCGCCACCTCGACGGTCCTGCACAGCAGGCAGTAGAGCGTCGACAGTTCGTCCTCGGACGGCATCATCAGGCGATCGAAGGTGATCGCCAGGGCGCGCCAGTTGCTGTAGGTCTCGGTGCGGCCCCTGTCCACGTAGGGATGGATGTTGCTGAACGTCCCCGGAAGCCAGGTCCGCATCTCGCCTCCCTTCGGCGCGTCGGGGTTGACGTAGTCGAAGTGGGGGACATCGGCGTCGTACTTCGGTTCACCGAAGTACGCGATCGCGTGACCAGGGCCGGAACCCGCCCGGGCCGCGCTCGGATCGCTCATGCCCAGGCAGCAGAACGCGGCGAGAACCGCCGCCGCGACCGGCCGCACGGCGGTGACCCGGGGCCGGACGCCGTCCGCCGCCAAGGGAGCATCGGACACGCCTCGACACACTGGCGAGGCCCGGCCGCGCATCACGCCGCCGCCGAAGCCGTGCCCTTCGTTCGGCTGCTGCTGCATGGCGATCCGGTCGAACACGTTCTCACGAACAGGTGGACACGGCGCGTCCGGCAGGGCCTCCGGTGCTGCTCAGACCTCCACGGCCAGGAGTGTCAGGAAGCGGCGCTTCTGCTCGCCGCTCATCGCTGCGAAGTCCGGGACAGCCATGTCCGTCGTGGGAAAGTCGGCGAACTCGGGCGATGGCCGCTGCAGGCTCGCGGCGATGTTGTGCAGGCCGCCGCCCTCTTCCGCGCCCTTGCCGAGCGCCATGGCGACGTCCCTTGGCCACACTTGCTTCGGACCGCCGCCCAGGCTCAGGGGATTCGGCCGCCCCACGTGCTCCTCGATCTGCTGGAACAGGACCTTCTCCTGGGCCGAGCGCCGGATCTGGCCTTCGCGGCCGTACCTGGTGCGCGACTGGTTGCAGATTGCGGCCCACGGCAACGCGATGTGAAAGCCCGGCAGCGCGCGGCAGTCCTCGGGGGCGCCGTCGCCGCCGGTGACCCTGCCGTCCCTGACCATGAGGTAGTACGCGGACAGGTCGCGGCCGTCTGCGAGCAGCCGCGCCGGCGGATGCGTGTAGACCTCGCTGAACCCCCACTCGATGTCGGCCGGGAGGCTGCCGTCTTCGAGGAGCCGTACACCGTATTCGGCGCAGGCCTCGCACCACTCCTTCGAACCGAATTCGCCCACCGGCTTGAGCGCGGCCACGTTGATCTCGGTCACAACAGGTTCTCTCCGGGTTCCGGTCGCCGTCACGGCGAACTTGAAACAGTGTAACGTGTTCGGGCTCGACCGCCGGGGCCGCGTATGATCATCGGAAGTGCCGGACATGACGAACCTCGACCCCAGGAGCCCGCCGGCCGCCGGACCCGTGGGCAGGCGCGAGGCCAACGTGGCGGCGCGGCGCCAGCGCATCCTGGAGTCTGCCCGTGCGCTTCTCCAGGAAGCCGGGCCCGAGGGGTTGTCCATGCGCAAGCTGGCCCGCCAGGCAGGGCTGAGCGTCACCACGCTCTACAACCTCCTGGGCTCCCGCCAGCAGATCCTGCAGGCGCTGATCCGGGATTCGGTGCAGCGTCTCGAGGAGCCTGCCGCGGCCGCTCCTGCCGTGCGCGCTGCCGGCGACCCCCTGCACCGGGCAGCCAGGGCGATGGAGGGCATTCTGCAGTACGTCATCGACAACGGAGACCTGCTGCGGCCGCTCATCGCGGCCGATTTCAGCACCGGTTCCTGGTCGAGACTCGGCAAGCAGGACGAAGGCGCGCGCTTCCGGTCGTCCAAGGAGGTGGTGCGCACCGCGATCGGCGAGGCCCTCGCCGACGGCCAGTTGCGGAACGTGGTGAGCCTGGAGTTCCTGGAGATCCAGCTTCACGTGGGCTGGGAACTGGCGCTCGACCTGTGGGCGTTCGGCGTGCTCGACGACCAGGCCTTCCGGCTCAGGAGCCTGTCCGGCTTCTACGTGACCCTGCTCGCGTTCGCCGAGCCGCCCGTTCGCCCCGGCATCGAGAAGGAGCTTCGCTGCCTCGAACGCAAGCTGTCCTCGCTGGCCGCGCGCCGCGGGAGCGCCGTGTAGGCAGGCCGTCGGGCAGGCCGGTTTGAAAGGCCGCCCCGAGGTCGTCGGTCTCGGCCTTGCGATCGTCGATGTCGTGCTGAGGGTCGAGCACATGCCGGCCTGGGACGACCCCCGGGGTCTCCTGGACTTCACTCTCGCCGACGGCGGTCCCGCCGGTACCGCGTGTTTCGTCGCCTCGACCTTCGGAGTGCGCACGGGCCTTGTCGACACCGTGGGCGACGACGATCTGGGCGAGCATCGCCGCCGGTCGCTCGAGCAGGCCGGAGTCGACACCAGCCGGTTCGTACCCCGGGCGGGACCGGAGGACCATGTGGTCGTGGTCTACGTCGACGCGGCGACGGGGGAGCGGGTGTTCTCGTTTCGACGGGGCTTCCTGTCCCGGCCGCTGGCTGCCTGCGAGCTCGACCGCGAGTACATCGCCTCGGCAAGGGTTCTCCACGTCGACGGCAGCCATCCCGAGGCGGCTCTCGCCGCAGCGCGCTGGATGAGGCAGTCGGGCGGTACCGTGGTACTGGACGCCGCTGCCGCGAGCCGCGAGGTCCCCGAACCGGCCCGCGCACTCGTGGCCGAAACCGACATCCTGATCTGCGGCTCGGGCTTCGCACCCATGCTCACCGGGGAGGAGGACATCCGGCTCGCCGGCCGCGCCGCCCTCGACCTCGGACCGAGCGTCGTGGTGCAGACCGAAGGCGCGGCCGGCAGCTGCACGGTGTCCCGCGACGCCGAGTTCCACACCCCTGCCTTCAAGGTCGACGTCGTCGACACGACGGGCGCCGGCGACACCTTCCACGGCGCCTGGCTGGTCGGGCTTGTCAGGGGCTGGAGTCTAGAGCGCTGCGCCTCGTTCTCGTCGGCGGTCGCAGCTCTCCACTGCACCGTGCTGGGCAATCGCAAGGGGATTCCCTCGATGGAAGAGGCAGATTCGCTGATCGCGGCGCAACCGGCGGCCGAACGGGCGGCCGCGGCGGCTTTGTCCTGATCGGTTCACGGGAGGCGCGCGTGGGAAGAACCGGAATCACCTTCAACTACTGGGGCAACGACTGGATGGAGGACCTCGAGGAGTACGAACGCCGGATGGCCCGGGCGGCCGCGATCGGCTTCGACCTGATGTCCTTTTCCCAGGACGTGCTCCTGCTGTACACGGCGGAGCAGAAGAGACGCTTCCTCGGCACTGCCGCCGGGCACGGAATCCGGGTCAGCTTCCTTGCCGGACTCGGCCCCGGGCAGGACATCAACTCCGACGCCGAGGAGGACCGCCGCCGGGGCATTGCGCACCTGCGCGCCCTCGCCGAGAAGGCCAGCGAGATGCACCGCATGGCGGGCAGCGGCTGCGCAGATGTCGGCGGCGCGATCACCGGCGTCATGCGCCAGGGGCTTGACGGCCGCGACCGGAACCGCTGCTGGGCGCACGCCGCCGCCGCCATGCGCGAGGCGATGAAGACCGCCGAAGACCTGGGCGTGACCTTCCACCTCGAGGTCCTGAACCGCTTCGAGCATTTCCTCATCAACACCTGCGACGAAGCGCTGCGCTTTCTCGACGAGGTGGGCAGTCCGAACCTCAGGATGATGCTTGACACGTACCACATGAACATCGAGGAAGACTCTCTGGGTGAGGCGATCGTCCGCGCCGGCGACCAGCTCGGCACTTTTCACGTCGGCGAGAACAACCGCCGTCCGCCCGGCCGGGGGCACATTCCCTGGGACGAGGTCGCGGCGGCCCTCCACGAGATCGACTTCGACGGCGACACCGTGATGGAGCCGGTCGTGCACGCGGGCGGCGGCGTCGGCAACCTGCTCGCGGTGTGGCGCGACATGACGGAAGACCGCGGCCTGGACGAAGCGGCCCGCGAGGGGCTCGAGTTCTACCGCGCGAAGGTGGCGTCGGCCGCGACCGGAGGCGGCGCGTGACCGGTGCATCGATCCTGGCCGCGACCGCGAAGCGGATGGTGGCGCCCGGCAAGGGCATCTTCGCCGCCGACGTACCGCTCAAGGGCCTTGTCCGGGGCTGGTGGGGCGAGACGAGTCATGCCCGAACCGATGAAGATGCGGCGGTCTTCCAGGAGATGATTTGCCGCACGTCCGCGTTGGGCGATCACCTCTCGAGCATCATCTTCTGCCCCGACGTGCTCGATCGCCGGGCGGGCGACGGCACTCCGCTTGTCGAGCTCATCGCCGAGCAAGGCCTGCTTCTCGGCATCACCCCGACCACCGGCTGGCAGCTTCTGGGAGGCTCCGGGCACGAGTACGTGCCGTGCGGTCTCGATGGACTGGCGAAGCGGCTCGAAGCCTGGCGCGAGCGCGGCGCGGCCTTCGTCAAGTGGCGGGTAGCGGCGCTTGCATGCCCTGGTCTTCCCACCGAACGTGCTCTCGCCTCGAACGCGCGCAGCGCCGCCGAGTGTGCGGCGCTGGCGCACCAGTTCGATCTCGTCCCGATCGTCGAGCCCGAGGTCGAGATGAAGGGCGAGCACACGATCGAACGCCAGTTCGAGGTCACCGAGCGGTTCCTGCACCGCACCTTCGAGGCCCTGTTCGAGCACGGGGTCCCGCCCGAGGAGATCGTGCTGAAGACGAACATGGTCGTCTCCGGCAGCGACTGTCCGGAACAGGCGGATGTCGACGACGTGGCCCGGGAGACGCTGCGCTGCCTGCGCAGGGTCGTGCCGCCGGCCCTGCCTGGGATCGGCTTCCTCTCCGGCGGCCAGTCGGACCGGGACGCGACGGCTCACCTCAATGCGATGAACCGGCTCGAGCCGCAGCCCTGGACGCTCAGCTTCTCGTTCGGCCGCGCGATCGGGCGCGCCTCGATGGAGGTCTGGGACGGCAGGACCGACGAATCGAGCGGGCAGAAGGCGCTCCGCCACCGCGCCCGCATGAACGGGCTGGCCACCTTGGGCAAGTGGTCGATCAGGCTGGAGAACGCCGACGATGATTGACTTCACAGGACACCATGTGGTGGACCTCAGCCCGCGGATGGTCGGACGTATCACCCGGCTCGACGGCACCGTCGAGGAAGGGAACCGGGACGTCTTCGGGCTGCCGTGGATCCTCGAAGAAGGCCGCGTTCCCTACGACGACACGCTCTACACGCTGATCGGCGGCAGGGAGGGCGACCCTTCCTGGCCGATCGGGCGGGTCAGCGGTCACTGCGGAGGATCGCACATCGAGGGAGGCAAGGGACACATGGACCATTGGGAAGGTCTGCCCGACGGCATCCTCGGCCTGTGGGAGTTCCCGCTGGACACGTTCTTCGGGACGGCGGCGGTCTGCTATCTCGACCGGCTCGTTCCGGTCGAGACCGAGAACGAACAGGGCGAGTCGGTGACGGCCGGCCAGCCGATCCTGCCCGACCACCTCTCGAACGTCGGCAAGGGTGACATCGTCATCCTCGGCAGCCCGTTCCTCGGCGAGGAGCAACCGACTCTTCCGGCCGAAACAAGCAGGTGGCTGGCCGAGACCGGAATCAAGCTCCTCGCGGTCGGTTGCCCCGGCGTGCGCTTCGAGTCGGATTTCCAGGCGCCGCAGCCGCTGAACTCGCCCACCCATCGCAACATGCTGGGCAACAACATCCCGGTATGCTACCCGCTGGTGAACATCGAGAAGCTGAAGAAGGACCGCGTCTTCTACATCGGTCTGCCGCTCAACGTGGAGCGGCTGGAAGCGACCTGGGTGCGGGCGCTGGCGGTGGAGGAGCTCTGACTCCGACCCGCTGCGGCCAGCTCGCCGGAGGCGATGCTGGCAGAATCCGGCGCGCAGTGCCCGGTCAGCCTGTCGATGGCCGCGCTGTCCTGGGGTGCCTGTCCAACTGATCGCGAGTTACTGTCCATGTCCGATATCCGCATGCGCCAGATCTGCCTGGTCGCCCACGACCTCGATCGCGTCCAGCGGCAGGTGGAGTCCGTGTTCGGCGTCCAGGTCTGCTACCGCGACCCCGGGGTGGGGAAGTACGGCCTCCACAACTTCCTCATTCCCTTCGGCGACCAGTTCCTCGAGACGGTGTCGCCTCGGCCCGGCGAGCACGACACGCCCGGCGGCCGCTACCTGAAGCGTCGCGGCGGCGACGGCGGCTACATGCTCATCCTGCAGGTCCCGCGCAGCAGCTACGCCGGCTATCGGCGCCGCGTCGCGGAACTCGGCATCCGTCTGGTCCTGGAGCCGGGCAGCAACGAAAAGGGCATGGGCATGCAGCTTCATCCCAAGGACGTGCCGGGCGCCATTCCGGAACTGCGCTGGAACGTGGACGAGGAGAGGCCGGACGGCGCCTGGTGGCCTGCCGGTGAGGACTGGCAGCGGGCCCGGCGCACGGAGATCGTCGACGGCATCCGCGCCGCCGAGATCCAGGCCGCGGATCCTGCGGCGCTGGCCGGCCGCTGGAGCGAAGTGCTCGGGGAGCCGGTCGTCTGCAGAGATGTTCCGACGATCGCGCTGCGGGACGCCGAGATCCGTTTCGTCTCCCCGTGCGACGGTCGTCCCGAAGGGCTGGGCGGCCTGGACGTTCATGTCACGGACCGATCGCGTGCGCTCGCCAATGCCGAGGCGGCCGGCTGTCGCAGCAGCGACGACCTCGTGACCATCTGCGGCATGCGTCTGCGGCTGGTCTGAGACGCCGTCCGACGTTCCTCCGACGTTGTCGAGCCGCTATCCCCGCCAGGCGGGTGAATGGCGCGCCGCGTTCTCCGCGGAACACCGGGCCGTCACTGCCGGACAGCGGAGGGCGAAGCTGCCGGCTATTCTACGGCGGCGTCGCCGCTGGAATGCCGGTTGCGATGTACGCAGAAGCCGAACCTGCTACCTCTCTGACTGGAGGACAAGATGCACAGATACCGAGCAGCAGTTCCGTTGATCCTGATGGCTCTCCTGATCACGGCGTTTCCCGCCGTGGCGCAGCGTGGTGACGACGCTGACAGGGCGAGCAGGAACGGCAAGGTGGAGGGGACGATCGACGGCGTCACGGTCACTCTCGAGTACGGACGCCCGAAGGTGAAGGGCCGGACGATCTGGGGCGGCCTGGTTCCCTACGGCCAGGTCTGGCGCACAGGAGCCGACGAGGCGACCACGATCACCTTCAGCGCCGATGTCGAGATCGGCGGCCGGAGGCTCGCTGCCGGCACCTACGCCCTGTTCACCGAGCCGGGCGAGAACGAATGGACGGTCATCTTCAACAAGGTCGCGATCCAGTGGGGCGCCTTCCGGTATGACGCAGCCCAGGACGCGCTGCGGGTGACCGCTGCGCCGAAGGCGGTCGACCACGTCGAGGAACTGGAGTTCACGATCACGGGATCGTGGGTGGCGCTGGAATGGGAGAAGCTCGCCTTACCCTTCGAGGTGAAGAAGGCGGGCTGAGGCGGCCGGCTCGGTCCGCGAACGCACGGAGCCGGCAGAGCACGGCCTGGCGGGTCGCGCCGTCGGCCCCCTTCCGTTCGCGGCATCGAGATGGATGGGTTCTGCCGGTCAGGGTGACCTGACAGCAGGAGGGGACGAGACCGGCGCTGCGCTGCCTCGGGGGCGCCGGTTCAGGCGATGATGTCCTCGACGACCAGGCCCTCGACGTCGGTCAGGCGGAAGTCGCGTCCCTGGGAGCGGTACGTGAGCCGTTCGTGATCGAGGCCCAGCAGGTGCAGGATCGTGGCGTGGAGGTCATGAATGTGCACCTTGTCCTCGATCGCGTAGTAGCCGTAGTCGTCGGTGCGTCCGTGGCTGTGACCGGACTTTGTGCCGCCGCCGGCCATGAACATCGTGTAGCCGTGAGGGTTGTGGTCGCGGCCGTTGCGGGCGCCGGCCTCGGCGCCCGGAGTCCGCCCGAACTCGCCGCCCCAGAGCACCAGGGTCTCGTCCAGCAGTCCCCGTGACCTGAGGTCCCTGATCAGGCCTGCAACCGGCCGGTCGACCTCCGCGCAGCTCTGCGGCAGGCCGGTGATCAGGCCCGAGTGGTGGTCCCATTTGGAGTCCGGGCCGTGCGTCGCCTGCACGAAGCGCACGCCGGACTCGGAGAAGCGTCGCGCGAGCAGGCAGCGGAGCCCGAAGTTCCGGGTCACCGGGTCGTCGAGGCCGTAGAGCCGGCGGGTCGCCTCGGACTCGCCCTCGATGCTCATCAGTTCGGGCGCCTCGGTCTGCATGCGGAAGGCAAGCTCGAAGGACTCGATGCGGCCCTCGAGCGCCTGGTCGGGGCCGGTCCGTTCGAGCTGGCGCCGTTGCCAGCGCTGCAGCAGATCGAGTTCGCTGCGCTGGACCTCGGGCGGTACCGCCTCGTTGTCCAGGAAGTCGATCGTCGCGTCCTCGGTCTTCATCCGGGTGGCGCCGATCGCCGTGCCGTTGCAGGCGGCGGGAAGGAAGGCGGACGAGTAGTTCTGCACGCCGCCGTGCTGGTACGAGGGGCAGATCGTGATGAACCCGGGCAGGTTCTCGTTCTCCGTGCCCAGCCCGTAGGCGATCCAGGAGCCCATCGACGGACGCACGAAGCGATCGCTGCCCGTGTTCATCGCCAGGATGGCGCCGCCGTGGGCGGCGTTCGTGCCCCACATCGAGCGGATGAAGCAGAGCTCGTCGACCACCGAGGCGATATGGGGCAGCAACTCGCTCACCCAGGCCCCGGACTCGCCGTGCTGCCTGAACTCCCACGGGCTTCTGAACAGGTTGCCGGTCTCGTTGAACTGCACGCGGGGCTTGGCGAAGGGCAGCGGCTTGTTGTCGTCGCGGATCAGGAGCGGCTTGTACTCGAAGAGATCGTGCTGGGACGGTCCGCCGTGCATGTGCAGGAAGATGATCCGCTTCGCCCTGGGGGCGAAGTGCGGCGCCCTGGGCGCGAGCGGGTTCCGGGAGTCCGCGGCCAGAAGGTCGCGCTGGAGCAGGGAAGAGAGCGCCAGGCCGCCGAAGCCGCAGCCGCAGGTCTTCAGCATCTGGCGGCGGGTGAGCGGCGGCGGCTGGTAGTGGGGGTAGCGCATGGTTCGGAACCTGGTCCTGGCTAGTTGATGTAGATGAACTCGCTTGCCGCCAGGATGACGTGACAAAGCCGGGTCCAGGCGTGGATCTCGGCGTCGTCCGCCGGTACTGGCGCGGCAGAACGTCCCGAGGCCGGCGCTTCGTGCCGGCTGTCGCCAGGCGCGCTCGCGCATGCGGTGCCTGCCGGGCACGCCCGAGCGCGCATCTCGTCGAGGAAGCTGACGCCGTCCGCGATCTCGGCGGGTTCGGCCGGGCGTCCGTAGGCGCGGACGAACGCCGTCTCGATGCGCTGCGCGGCGCTTGCTCCGTCGTCGGCCAGGAGTTGCCGGGCAAACCCCCGCGCCGCCTCCTCGACGAAGGGGCTGTTCATCATCAGGAGCGCCTGGCGCGGCACCACGGTCTCGGATCGATCGCCCACCGAGTCGCTGGCGTCGCCGAAGTCGAAGCCGCCGAAGATCCTGTAGATGGCGTTGCGCACGACCGGCATGTAGATCGAGCGCCGCGGTGCGGCGTAGAAGTCGGCCTGGCCGATGGCGCCGCCTTCACCGAACACGTAGCCGCTGGGGTCGTACTCCTCCACCCGCCCCCCGATCGTCAGGTCGAGACGGCCGGCGAGCTGCAACAGGGCGTCGCGAATCGGCTCGACTTCGAGGCGCCGCCGGTTCATGCGCCAGAGCAGCCGGTTCTCCTCGTCGACCGCAGCGTTGGCCGCGTCGTAGTCGCTCGACAACCGGTACGTGCTCGACAGCATGATCTCGCGGTGCAGGTTCTTGAGCGACCATCCGCCTTCGACGAACCGGCGCGCCAGCCAGTCGAGAAGCTCGGGATGGGTGGGGGCGCCGCCGTTGACGCCGAAGTTGCTCGGCGTGTCGACGATGCCTCGGCCGAAGTGCCAGTGCCAGACGCGGTTGACGATGACCCTTGCGGTGAGCGGATGCTCCGGGTGCGTGATCCAGCGTGCCAGCTCGAGGCGGCCGCTGGCGGTTGCGGCGACCGGTTGCGGCGGCACGAGGTGGTCCGTGACCTTCAGGAAGCCGCGCGGCTCCGGCTGCGCAGCGAGGTTCAGGTGGCTGCCGCGAATGTGCACCGGCAGATCCACGATCTCTGCCTCGTCCACGGCCATGGCGTACGGCGGCGCCGGCGGCGATGCCTCCTCGAGACGCGCAACTTCGGCGCGCAGTGCGGCGAGCTGCTGCACCTCGTCTGACGGGTAGAGCTTCTCTTCCTCGTCCTGGTCGAGGCAGGGAATGCAGAAGTAGCTGTCGTAGACCAGCCATCGCAGCTCCTCCTGCTCGCGCGGCAGGATGAAGTCGGAGTCCACAAGGTCCTCCTCGTCCTTGAGCCCGAGCCGCATGAGGTGCTCTTCCCAGGCGATCTCGATCGTCGCGAACAGGCTCGCGTAGCGCCAGGCGACCTCCTCCAGCGTCCCTGGCGCCGGTCCGCGGACGAGGCTCCGGGTCAGGGGCGCGATCAGCACCTTCTCCGAGGCGATCATCGCCCGCAGTTCCTCCGTCACCTGTTCGTAACGATCTGGCGGGGCCGCGGCGTAGGCGTTCCAGATCACGAAGACGGAGCTCGGATTCGGGGCGTCGCCCTCGACCGGAGGTCCCTCGCGGTACCGGTGGAAGGCGCTGACCCAGCGTTCCAGGACCGCCGGTTCCAGCCCCCTGCTGCCGGCGACGCGAGCGATCGCCTCTCGCGCTTCTTCCTGCATCGTCTCGTCGTCGGTCCAGCTCGGGTAGGCCTCCTCCGCGGCGAGCAGGTACTCCGCGAGGGCCGCACGGCGCGGCCGACGCAGGATCCCGTTCTGCTCGCGTACGAGTTCGTCCGCTTTCTCCTGTGCTTCGGCGACCAGCTTCTGCGCCGCCTCGTACGTCGCGATCGTCTCATCCGAAGCCAAGGGCCGCTCCAGCCACCGCATCGCGGCGGCGTCGCTCATCGTCGCCGTCGAACGCAGGATGCCGGCCATCGCGTAGTAGTCGGTTGTGGGAACCGGATCGAATTTGTGATCGTGGCAACGGGCGCAGCCGACCGGAAGAGCGAGAAAGGCGCGCCCCAGGGTGTTCACCTGCTCGTCGACAATGTCGATGAGCATCTTGTCGACGTCCTGTTCGGCGAGCACCTTGGGCCCCAGCATCAGGAAGCCGGTGGCGACCATCTGCTCGAAACGCTGCGTCCCGGTCTCGGCCGGCAGCAGGTCGCCGGCGATCTGTTCGTGGACGAAGCGGTTGAAGGGCTTGTCGCGGTTCAGGGAGTCGACGACGTAGTCGCGATAGCGAAAGGCATTTGGAAACGCGATGTTCTCGTCGAGGCCGTTCGAGTCGGCATAGCGGGCGACATCGAGCCAGTGACGGCCCCAGCGCTCACCGTAGTGCGGTGACGCGAGGAGTCGGTCGACGACCCGGGCGAAGGCGTTCGGGCTCTCGTCGGCGAGAAAGGCCTCGATTTCGGACTCCGACGGCGGCAGGCCGATCAGATCGAAGGTGGCGCGGCGGATCAGGGTGCGCCGGTCGGCAGGAGCCGCCGGCTGAAGGCCCCGTTGCTCGAGGCGCGACAGGATGAAGCGGTCGATGGCATGTTCGATCCACTCCTCGTTCTCGACCGCGGGCGGTTCGGGATCCTCGATCCGGCGGTAGGCCCAGTGTTCGCGTCCGGGGCCGTAGTCGAAGGACCCTGCCGGTTTCGCGGCGACCGTCGTTTGCCCGGCGCCCGTGCGCGGGTCGGGTGCGCCTCGGCGGATCCACAGCTCGAAGTCCGCGATCACTGGGTCCGGCAGCCTGCCGTCGGGCGGCATTCGGATGAGTCCTTCGTGGCGGAGGGCCTCGATCAGCAGGCTGTCTTCGGGCGAGCCGGGAACGATCGCCGCCCCGCTGTCGCCGCCCGCACGAAGCCCTTCGGCGTCGAGCAGAACCAGACCGCCGCGGATCTTCGCTGGATTGCCGCCATGGCAGGCGTAGCAGCGTTCGGCGAGGACCGGCCGGATCTTCGACTCGAAGAGCTCGAGGTCGGCGGGATCGGTCTCGGCGGCGTCGGTGACCGCAGCGACCGTCGCCAGCCAGGCGAGAGCGAAGGCCGTGGCGCGCATCATCGGGGCCCGCGAACTGAACCGCTTTTGCGGCTGTCGACGAGGCCGCGGGCGCAGCCGTTCCTTTCGGCAGCGCTGCTCTTCGGTCACATACGTCCCGACATGCTCTCCTGCCGCGCCGTTCCGAACGGGCGCCCGACCGCTCTCGGTGCGCCGCGCACCATCACCACGGACTGCCAGGGTGCGAGCTTCCTTCAATCGAACGCACTCAGGATCTCGTCGTCGATCTGCTGCCACGCCTCCGGTTGGTTGGGGACGCCGCAGAGGATGATCTCCTCGGCTCCTGCCTCGATGTACTGCTGCAGCAGGTCCTGCACCCGGGAGGCGGTGCCCCAGCAGTACCAGGGCCGGCCGGGTGACCGTGCGGCCTCGCGGTCGTCGGCGAAGAGCCGAAAGGGCAAGGCGACCGTTCGCCTGACGTCCGCCGGATCGCGGCCGGCGTCCTCGCAGTGGCCGTCGAGGACCTGCTGCTTGCGGCGGAACACGTCGACTCCGCCCGGGTGCCAGAAGTCCAGGTTGCTGATGTCGCCGTGGCGGGCGCAGGTGCGCAGTGTCCGCTTCTCGCCGTTGCCTCCGATCAGGATCGGGATGTGGGGTTCCCGGGTCGAACCCGGCGCCAGGGGCGCTTCGTCCAGGCGGTAGTGAGTCCCCTGGAAGCTGATCTTCTCGTCGTCCTTCTTCGTGAACAGCAGGCGGATGAGCTCCGCCGCCTCCTCCAGCCGATCGCACCGCTCCCGGACCGATGGGAAGTCCCACCCGTAGGCCCGGTGCTCGCGCTCGAACCAGGCGGCGCCGATCCCCAGCTCCATGCGTCCGCCGCTGATGTGGTCGACGCTGGCGCATACCTTTGCCAGCAGCGCCGGATTGCGGTAGGTGATGCCGCAGGCGAGCGTTCCGAGCCGCACCCGGCGGGTCAGCACTGCCGCCGCGCTGACCAGGGTCCAGACCTCGAGTGCCGACTCGTGCTCGTCGTCTGGGGCCGCCGGCGGCAGAAAGTGATCGGAGAACCACAGACTGCTCCAGCGTCCGCTCTCGATCGTCCGAACAGTGGCCTCGATCCGTGACCACGGCAGCCGGTAGCTGCTGAGCTGGGCCCCGAACTCCATTGCCCGAAGCTATCCCAGGTGGAACGTCGTTCCAAGTTTCCCGAAGCGGCTGACAGGAGCTTGCGCCAGCGAACGCAGAGTGGCGAGTTCGCGGCGCAAGGTCTGAGGTGACGCGGCGTGAGATGGCGGCTCCGGCGCCGTGCGCGCTCGCCGGTGCCCATGCGGCCGACTGCCATGGCGGCGGCGTTCTCGCGACCCTCTGCGGGCAGGCGCTTGTGGTTCACGCGAGGCTGTCGCCTGCGTCGTGGCCCTGGCCTGGTGGCAGCGGCGCAGCCAGGGGGCTGCCGGTCGGCTGTCCGTGGGGATCCCTGTAGCCTCGCCGCGTTCGTGCACCGGCCGGGTTGGTTGATTCGCGTCCCCCGGCAGCCCGTGGCAGAGATCGCGTTGCATTCGTGTCAGCCATGCATCCCGCCCGGCTGTGTTGCTCTTCGCTCGCATATGCTCCGATATGCGTGGTCGTAGCGCCTTGCCGGACGGGCGGCTGACCGCTTTCGGTGCGACACGCACCTCTGCCACGGGCTGCCAGCAGGCCGGCGGCCATCGTGGATCTCGGCGGCGGAGGGTGAAGACAGATGGAAGGTGCTCTGGGCGTTGGTCTGCTGTTCCGCAATTTCAGGGGACGCATTCTCGTTACGTGGTTGCTCGTCCTGCTCGAGAACGTCCTCTGGGCGGTGGTGCCGCTGTTCATCGGCCGCGCCATCGACGCCCTCCTGGAGCGGCGTCCGAGCGCTCTCCGGGAAGTGGCGATGATCCTGGCGGCGCTGATCGTGGTCGCCGTGGTCCGGCGCTTCCACGACACCCGCTGCTACGGCACGATCCGGGTCCGCCTTGGCGGCGAGCTTGTCCGCCGTTCGCAGAACGAACCGGTCTCACGGCTCAACGCCCGCCTCGACATGAGCCGCGAGATCGTGGACTTCCTGGAGGCGCACGTCCCCGGAGTGCTTACCGGCGTGGTGCAACTGCTGGTGAGCATCGCCGTTCTCTTCGGCTTCGACCGTCGCCTGGGCCTGGCTGCCCTGTCCGCACTCCTCGCGATCGGTCTGATCTACGGGCTCTTCCACCGCCGCTTCTACCGGCTGAACGGCGAACTCAACGCGCAGACCGAGCTGCAGGTCTCGATCCTGGAGCGGCGGCATCTGGCGTCGCTCATGGCGCACCTCCGGAAACTGCGTTGGAGCGAAGTGCGGCTCTCGGACACCGAGGCCGTTCTCTACGGCGGGATCTTCGCCGCCATGTTCGCCTTCGTTCTCGGCAACGTGTGGATTGCGGCGACGATTCCGATGATCACTGCCGGCGCGATCTTCGCGATTCTCAGCTACTCATGGGAGTTCGTGGAGTCGAGCATCTCGTTGCCGATCGCTCTCCAGGAGTGGTCGCGGCTGAGCGAGATCCGCGACCGGCTGAATCGCACGACCGAGGACGGCGAGAACCCGTAGCGTCACTTCGCCTGCACCGCCGCGTCGCTCGGTTGCCGAAGGGCTGCGGTTGACGTATGGTTGCGGCCACAGGGGGGAGCGGCGAATGCCGACGGAGACGGCGATCCAGCAACTGCGGCCCGAGGAGGCGGCTGAACGCGTGTTCAGGGCTCGCAGACAGGACAGTGCATGGCTCGTCCGTTTCACCGAATCCCTGGCCGGCTACTGCGAGGGGCTGACTGGAGATTCTTCGCGGCAGACGGCAGCTACCGGGTCCCGGGAGGAAGCTGCTGCAGGCGCCAGGACAGGCCCCGGAGCCCGGAGGTCCGGTTCGGACCTGCTGCGCACGATCGGAGCGTGGCAACTCAGCCAGGCGAAGGCCGCCAGGTTGTTCGGCGTGAGCCGCCAGGCGTTCGCCAAGTGGCTGCAACGGGGTGTGCCGGCGGATCACGCAGTCGCCGCGGCGGATCTGAGGGCAGCTACGGATCTGCTGGAGCGCCATCTCAAGCGCGACCGGATACCCGCGGTGGTGCGTCGGCCGATACCGAAGCTCGACGGTCTCTCCCTGCTGGAACTGGGCCAGCGCGACACGAGCCTTTTGCTGTCGGCGTGCCGGGAGATGTTCGATTTCGAACGAGCGCACAGGTGACGGCAGGTCTGGTCGTCCAGAGAGCCCCCGACGGACACTCGTGGTGGCGCATCGCCGACCCGGCCTGGGCCGACCCGCTGGACCCCGACTTCGCCCGGCGCCGAGGCGGCCGATGGAATCCGCCGGACAGCTTCGCGACGCTCTACCTGAACGAAGACCGGGCAACGGCGCGCCTGAATCTCCGGGCCTTCATCGACGGCTGGCCCTACGAGCCGGAGGAACTCCGGGAAGAAAACGGCCCGGTCCTCGTCGAATGCACGTTGCCGCGCCGGCAACTCGTCTGCGACATCCATACCTCGGAGGGGGTCTGCGCTGCCGGCATGCCGGTCACCTACCCGCTTGACGAAGGCGGTACCGTGGTTGGCCATGACCGCTGCCAGCCGATCGGGAGCCGGGCGAAGGAGCAGGGTCTGCGAGGCGTTCGCGCGCGTTCAGCTCAGGCCCGGGATGGCGCGAGACGCGAGTTGGCATGGTTCCCTGCGTCTGCTCGCAGCGTCGCCCGGCGGGTCGCGACGTTGCCGTTCC
Organism: Thermoanaerobaculia bacterium; assembly: GCA_965116145.1. Classification (GTDB taxonomy): domain Bacteria; phylum Acidobacteriota; class Thermoanaerobaculia; order Multivoradales; family Multivoraceae; genus Multivorans. The sequence continues at coordinate 1,590,223 of OZ220482.1, read as the reverse complement.
CGACCTGGTTCTGGGGATAGGCCGGCTTCTACGGTCCGGGGCCTCCTTTCGTGGTCGGGCCCTTGGCCGCGTCAGGGCCAGAGCGCGTTCGCAGACAGGGTCTCGGAGAAGCGTGAAATGGGCCAGACCTCGATGCCGTCGGTGGTGGCGAAGGTTCTCTTCCCGCGGTAGAGCAGGAGCCTTCTGGCGAGACCCGGGAGTTCCCGGATGGCTCGGAGGCCCTTCAGCAGGCTGGTGTCGTAGCGCGCTGCGGACTTGACCTCGATCGCGACGTACTCGTGCTGGCGTTCCAGCAGGAAGTCCACCTCGATGGTCCGCGCCTGCGAAGGAGCCCAGTAGCAGATCCGGTCGTATAGATCCGAGGTCTCGTTGTAGGCGCGCAGCAGGCCGAAGACGAAGCCCTCCAGCAGTGCGCCCCGTTCTTCGGCATGGAGCGGCCCGCGCCTCCGCCGGACCTGCCGCACGAGTCCGGGATCCGTCCAGTAGAGCTTCGGGAGCCTGCGTTCGCGGGTTCGGAGCTTCGCTTCGAAGCCGTCGATCCTGGTCGCGATCAGGGTGTCTTCGAGGATGTCCAGGTAGCCGGCGACAGTGCTTCGGGCAGTTCCGGATTCGCGCGCCAGGGACGACACGTTGATCACCTGACCGTGGAACAGGCCGGCCACGGGCAGGAAACGGGCGAAGCCGCCGAGATTCCTCACCAGGGCTTCCGCACGGATCTCTTCCCGCAGGTACATCTCGACGTAGGCGGCGAGGGTGGCGTCGGGGTTCTCCGCGGCGGCGATGACCGCGATCGAGCCCACCCGCAGCGCGTCGTCAAGGACGAAGTCGTCGCCGAGCTCCTCGGGGACCAGGGGGAACATCAGCTTGCGCAGGGCCCGACCGGCGAGGAGGTTGGTGCCGGCCGTCTTCAGCTTGCGGGCGCTTGAGCCGAGCAGGGCGAAGCGCAGTCCCTTCTCCTCGATCCAGCGATGAACCTCGTTGAGCAGCGCCGGAATCCGCTGAACTTCGTCGACCACCACCCACGACTCGGGCGCGATCGCCTCCAGCTCGGCGCCGAACAGACCCGGATTGGCCAGCAACTCCTGGTAGAGAGCCTCGTCCAGGAGATCGAAGCGGTGCGCCTCCGTAAACCGCGACCGCACCCAGGTGCTCTTCCCGACCCCCCGAGGACCAAGCAGGAAGAAACTCCCCTCAGGAGGCCGCAGAATACGCCGAAATCCTGACGAATTGCGCATAACGCCGGCATTTTACCATGAAAATTGCCGGCATACTGTGCAGATCGAGAAGGCCGGCGGGACTGCCTTTCCGGTATCGCAGCTACCCGAAGATCGCGCGCAGAATCGTGACCGACAGGGATGCGCTCTCACTGGAACGGACGAACTCCCCCTTGCCGGCCAGAGCTACCTGTCGCATGAAGACCGCCGTGTCGGGATAGCTGCGACGCGCACTGTCCTGGCCGGTGACGAAGACGGTCGAGACGGTGTGCCGAGCGCCGGGGCGGTTCGAGAACTCCCGGGCGTCCGCGACCGCCTGGTCCCGCATGGGCGTGTGGGCGGGGTTGTCGGAGATCAGGACGATCGAACGAAGCTCGCTGCCCTGGCGCCACGGCGAGTTGACCGCTGCCTGCAGTGCTTCCGCGAAGTCCTCGTCCGGAGTCGAGTTGCAGCTCGCTGACCCCGGACTCATCGACCGGGCGAACGCCGCGAGGTGAACCACCGAGCGCCGGTCGATCTGCTGAAGCGGTGCGACACGCAGTGCCGGCTGCCCGCCGCATCCGTCCTTGAAGTCGATGAGTCCGACGGCCGCGTCGTCGGTCAGGTCAACCAGGAGCTCCGACAGGCCGGCGATCTCCTCCCGCAGACTTGCCACCTCGCCAAACATGCTGCCGGTCGTGTCCAGGGCGATGATGAGGTCGATCGGCGGCAGCACCTGAACGGAGGGACTGGTCCTTGCCGCGGCTGGAGCCGGCGCCGGCTCTTCAAGCTCTCGTTCGGTCTCGGCTTCGGTTTCGACCTGGACATCGCTCGTGTTCGGGAAGTACGGCAGCAGCACGAGCGCAACGACGATGAAGGCTCCCAACGCCGACGCGAAGAGGTCGATCGCCGAGACGCTGAAGATGCTGGACTCGCGGCGAATCGGTCGCACGACAGTCGCTTCATTCGGTGGAGACAGTCAGCCGGATGGCGGTACCGACATCGATCCGATCGCCGTCCGAAAGCGGCACGGGTTGGTCGCTGCCGACCTCCTTGCCGTTCACGAACGTGCCGTTGGTGGAGTGGAGGTCCACGATGAGCAGTGTGTCGTCCGACACGGTGAGACGGAAGTGCTCACGGGAAGCCTCCTCGTGATCGATCACGACTCCCGCACGAGCCGGACTGCGGCCAACAACCACTCCTTCTGACGATCCCAGTTGCTCGGCGCCGATCTTCAGGATCAGGGGTCGGCCGTCCAGGTACTGCCCTTCGAGCAGGCAGGACAGGGACGCCGGCAGGATCGCCTGGGCGAGCTTCTCGTCGGTTGCCCGGCGCGCTACCTCCGACGCTTCGAGCTGACGGCGGCGTCTCCTGGCGATACGCCACCCGAGCAGAAGAACGACCACGAGCACGACGGCGCCAGCCACCAATGCCGCGTACAGGAGGCGCCGGCTCCGCAGGAGGTCGTCTTCAAGGGCCGCTACCTGTTCCTGTGCCTCCTCTGCGCGCACCTGAGCCTGCCGCGATTGTTCCTCGGCTTCCTGGGCCCGCGTTTCGGCCGCCTCGGCTTCCTGCTCCTTGGCAGCACGAGCAGCTTCCTTCTCGGCCGCCTCGGCCCGCAGCGTTTCGGCTTCCCTGCGGGCCGCGTCCCGCTCGGTCTCGGAGGCGCTCGCCTGTGTTTCGAGTGCCTGTGCGCGTTCCTCGGCAGCTTCGGCGCGTTCCTGCGCTGCAGCGGCCTCTCGCTCGGCTTCGGCGGCGGCCGCCTGCCCCTGGAGGGCAGCGACGCGCAACCGGGCCTCCCGTGCTCGCGCGTTCGCTGCTTCCGCTGCCTGCTCCCGTGCAGATCGAGAGGCTTCGCTGGCTGCCGCCTCAGCACGCAGGGACTCGGCCTCTTCGCGCGCCGCTGACCGCTCGGCCCGGGTGGAAGCTACGCGACGGGCCTCCAGGACCCGCACGCGCTCCTCGGCGGCGTCGGCGGCGTCCCGTGCCTCCGCAGCCAGCTCCTGGACGTCGTCCAGTGCCTCTTCCGCCTCCCTTGCCGCGGTTTCACTCTGCTCGACGAGCCTTGCCGCCTCGGCCATCTGTTCTTCCAGGCTCGCGTCGACATCCGTGACAGCGTCGGGCGGGCGCGCGGGCGCCGGCTGGGCGGGAACCGGGCTTGCCGCGATGCCGAGGGCGAATGCAGCCGCGCCGATTCCCGCGCCAATGCTCCCCGCAACGCGCGAAGCAGGCCGGTGCCGTCCCCGGTGCGTTTCCGCACCCGTCACCGGTCTTCCGCCTGCTCCGCGACGGGCGCCTCGATGACGGCCACGGTCGTGTTGTCCTGGCCCGGAGCGTTCCGGTCCGCCACCGCCGCCAGCAGCGCCTCCTGAATCGCCTCCGGTCCGTCGCAACGGTGTTCGGCGATGATCGCGGCAGTTTCCGTTTCGTCCAAGGTGTCGAGTCCGTCCGTGGCTGCAACCACGAGGTCGCCGGATTTCAGGAGCTCGGGCATCAACGAGGCGTCGATCTGTGCGATGTCCGATCCCGTCACGGCCGAGCGGAGCTGGTGCCCGCTCATCCGCTCGGCTGTTGCCGGGTCGATCTCGCGCATGGCGGCCACTACGGGTCTCATCGAGTGATCCTCGTTCAGGCGCTTCAGTTTGCCGTCGCGAAAGAGGAACAGGGGCGAGTCGCCGACACTGATCCACTCGAGTCCGCTCGAGGTCACTGCGGCCGCCAGCACTGTGGTGCCCATGCCGTGCAGAGCGGGATCGGCGCCGATCGCTTCGCCCAGCGCGCGGTTGGCGAGGTCCAGTGCGGAGCGCAGGCGGTCGGCTGGAGGCCCTTCGAAGCCGTAGGCGTTGATGAATTCCCGCACCACGATTCCGCTAGCGACTTCACCGGCGGCATGACCTCCCATGCCGTCCGCTACGACTACCGCCGGGTGGTTTCCCACCGGATCGAGGCTCTGGCCGCCAATGAAGCCGAAGGCGTCTTCCTGGTTCTTGCGCGCTCCCGGAATCTGGCCTCCCGCGTGTGACAGGGGAGGCAGAGGTGCGTCGATGTGCTCCCTTGTCGGCGTCCCGGCGAGGCGCGACCGATCATCCGACCGGTGTCCTCGACGGGAACGCCGCCGGATCACGAGCACAGCCACGACAACAAGAGCCAGAAGAAGAGCGAGACCGAGGATGGCGGCTGCCGAGTAGAGCGCCCAGGCGAAGGAAAGCCTCATTCATCGGGCCACGAGAAGTGGTCTCCGCAAAACGCGATAAAACGCAGCACTGTCTTCCCGACAGCGATCGTTGCACCGGCGGCAAGAGGCATGCGCTCCTCGATCGCGACGTCGTCCAGGTAGGCCAGGTTGGCGCCGGTCCCCGGAGCGACAGAAAACACCCGGTGTCGCGGGTCGTAGTTCACCCACAGGTGGCCGCGCCGCGAGATGCGCGAGTCGCCGAAGGGCAGGGGAATCCGGTTCTCGCGGCTCCGTCCGAGTTCATTGCGGCCGACGCCGATGCGGACATCCCGGCCGACTCCGGGACCGTCAACGACGACTAGCCAGCCCGCAACCGGATCAACCTCCGCCTCGCCGGAAGCGCCGGCCGGCGTGGCCGCCTCGGACCGGCCGTAGGCCGAAGGTACCGCTCCGGCGAGCTTTGTGCGTTCTCCGTCGACCGGCTTCGTTGGCGCTCCTGTAGTACTGCCCGGCCGACCGAGAACGGTGGGCGCCTCGTGGACCGTCGCCCTGCTGTCTCTGTCGGCTGCGTCGCGCCCAGGGTCCTCGCCGGGTACGTCCTGTCCCGGTCTGGCGCCGGGCGGCTTGACCAGCGTGGTTTCTTCGACGATACGGCCGTCCGGAGTTCGGAATACAGGCATTGCTCCACCTTCACTTGTCGTAGAGGCGGTTGATCAGGTTGTCGAGGCAATACTGCCCGGCCCGATTGAGTGCGCCTTCTTCGCGGGCCTGCGCGATGTTCTGGGCCAGGACGAGGGCCGCCGACTGTATCAACGCGAGCATCGTCGTGTAGAACGCGACACCCAGGCTGCGGGTGAGCTCGCCGAGGAGCGCCGGATCCTGGAAGTCCTCTGCGGCGCCGGCCGCGTTGAGCGCTGCCGCGATGCCGACTACCGTGCCGATGAAGCCGACGGTCGGGATCACCCAGACGAGATAGCGAATCAGGCTGTACCTCGCGTCGACCTCGTGCTGCATCAGGTCGAGCGAAGAGTTGAGCAGGGCGTTGGCGCGATCGGTCGACTTCGAGCTCTGGAACTGCAGGACACAACGGGTGACGAGCCGCTGCAGGAAGAACTGCTCCTGACCTCGGACACGGGCACGGACCACCCCGAGATCCTTGAGCCGGAGCATCGTCTCCTCGTCCTCGGGCAGCAGGCCCCTGCCGAGCTGTTCCCATTCGAGGCTGGCGCGCCGGAAGCGCAGGGTCAGTTCGCCTGCCGCGCCAAAGAAGATCAGCCACATCAGGTTCTGGATCGTGAAGGGATAGTCGAGAACCGGAGAGTTGCGGTCCAGCAGGAACGTGGCGGCACGTCCGTCGGGCAGCAGCAGGCTCAGGAGGGCAACGAAGCCGAGCGCCACGCTCAGGGATGCGGCCCACGCCAGGAACCGCCAGCGCAGCTCGCTGCTCTCGGTCACGGCGCCTTCCGGCAGTCGCCGACCAGGCTGACGCTGGCAACAGCCCATGGCAAACGCGCGTGTCGCACCGCTCGGAGGCAGCGCAGCGTCTGCCACGGGCTGCCAGGAACAGGAATACCCGGTGCGAAACGGCCTGGCACGGACTGCAACATCCGCGTCAGTCTCCGACGACTTCGCCGGTCAGCGGGTTGCGCCGAACCCTGCCGCGCGGCAGGTCGTCGCCGGGTACTAGGGGCGTCCTCCCTGCAGCGGGGACAGCCGGACGCCGGGCGTTCGCAGGATCGCCGGCCTGGCCGACAGCACGTTCGGGAACCCGGCTCAGCAGCTCGGAAACCGTCAGCTCCATCCGGCCGAACCGCAGACGGTCCGTTGGGAGCACTGTGCGCTGGCGGATACGTTCCCACTCTCCGCCCTCCTTGATCCAGGTCCCGTTGGCACTCGTGCGGTCCGCAACGTGAAGTGTGCCCTCGGTCGCGACAACGAATTCCGCGTGCAGACGCGACACGCTCCGGTCGGTCAGGCGGATGTCAGCCCGCCTGCTCCTTCCGACGATCGCCACGCGGTGTCTCACTGATTCGGGCTCGCTTGTCCTCTGGCGCAAACCGGCCTGGCCGGCTCGTTCGCACACGGCAGGTGTTCAAGATGGTCCTGGCGTCGCCCCATTGTCGCAAACGCTGCGCACCGAGTGTCGCGCCCTCGTGGTCGGCTGCGCCCGGCTGTCCCTTCACGCCAGCTTCGCGACGTTCCAGCGCCCGGCTCCGGCAGCCAGCTCGTCTCCGGCGCGTAGCTGGCGTCCACGGTACGGCGTGAGCCGCTGTCCGTTGACGAACGTGCCGTTGGTGGAGTTCAGGTCCTCCACGAACGTGCGGCCCTGATCGAGCCGGACTCGGAAGTGGCGCCGCGAGAGCCCCTCGACGGCAAGCGGGCTGTCCACCAGATCCGACTGGCGCCCGAAGCTGAGCCCATGAACGGCGCTCCGGAGTTCCTGGAGGTCGAGCGCCAAGTGTGGTGCATCGCCCATGCCCGTCAGTCGTAGCGTATTGCCTGCGAGTGCCGGGTCGAGGGAGACAGGAGCCTCACCTGGCGGCGTGTCGGGCGTGCCGTCCTGAACACCGTCGTGGCTGCCGGCCATGGGTCGAGCGGCGGGGAACCTTCTGCGCCGCAGTCCGAGGAACAGGGCAGCTCCGAGAATGGCCACGACGAAGGCGACGATCCATGCGGCTCCGGTCGTCGCCGGATGGCCGGCGGCGCTGGTCCCGGAAGAGCTGCAGGCGCCGGCGACCCTGTAGTCGACACTCCAGCGGTCGAGTGCCCGAGAGAGTTCCGACGCGTGGAGAGCCAGGAAGATCCCTTGTGCCGAGGTCGCGCCGATGATGTTGCCCGCGGCGTCGTGGATCTCCGTGACGCCGCCGCCGGTGTTCACGCCGAGCACGCTGCCGCAGTCGTCGAGCAGGGGGCCGCCGCTGCTGCCCGGGCTGATCGCCGCCGTGTGCTGGAGCATGCTCACCGTGCCGGAACCCTGAGCGCCCCATCGGGCCTCGAACGGCGGCTTGCTCAGGATCCCGTCCGTCAACGTGCTCTGCAGCAGGTCGCCGGACGCCCGGTCCGCCGAACCCGGATACCCGACCGCGTACACGTCCATCCCGCGCGTCAACCCGCCAAGGTTGAGCGCGACACTCGATCGGCCCCGGCCAGGCGAGGTCCGGAGAACCGCCAGGTCGATCCCCTCGTCTTCCCACCGCACGCTGGCCGGCAGCCAGTCTCGCCCGCCCGCAAGAACGATCGAGATCATCGGCGCCGCCGCCATCCCCTCTCCACTGACAACATGCTGGTTCGTCACGACATGCAGCTCGTCGACGAAGAAGCCCGAACCCGTACCGACAATCTCGCCGCCGGCGGACGCAGAAATGACGCGCACGACCGCCCCGTCATAAGTGGAGGAGTCCGGCGCGGCGGCCCCAAGAACAGCGGGTAGCAGTACGAATGCGCAGGCAATGAGGGTGGCTGGTGGTCCGAGCACCCGGCGTGTTTGAAGTCTGGTTTCGTCCAAGACCGTCAAGAGACGATGGACGACAGACTGACCAACCATTGTATGCAAGCTCTGCAGTTTACACAAGATCCGACGGCTACGACCCGACTTGATTGATCAACCACGGAGTCTACCGCACGTCTGCCCGTGAGCCGCCCGACGAGACCGTTGCTGCGTCCTTGCCTCCGAAGGGCTCACTGTGATTTGAGCTGGCCGTGTGGATCCCACCAGTTCAGTACTCGTAGCGTGCGAGTCGAGATATTGACGTAAGAAGAACCATAGGTCCATTCTACAGCTCTTCCGCTGCTACGTCGTCTGCTGATGCTGGTAGGTGTACCTTGGAGGCGCAGCACGTCATCCTGGTGAGAACCGGTAGTGAAATACGGCCTTCTTGTGCCGCCGTCTCCGGGTTTGATTTGAACCTTGAGCTGTTCAAAGAAATTGCTGTACGCGAGCACTTTTCTTGAATCAGTAGAGATCGTGACATAGTCGAATCCGTATCCCCATGTTTTATATTCGGAATCATCAAACATGACGATCTCCGTCGGTGTGTCGTGGAGACGCAACACGTCGTCTTGGTGAGATCCAAGAGTAAAGTATGGTGTTTCTGTTCCTTTGTCTCCAGGCAAGAGGCGAACCTTGAGTTCTTGGCCACTGTGGGACGTAGAGCCGGCGTATTCTATGTTCTGTCCGTGGTTCCTCCATCCGACAACTACCTGTGTGCGCGCAGAAATTCTGAAGTAGTTGTCTTCTCCGTAAAACCATATTTTACTTCCTCCGAGGCCGTTGGCGGCTCTAGTTGGCGGGCCATGCAGGTTGAGCACGTCGTCTTCATGAGATCCAATCGTGATATAGTGCGGTGCGGAGAGCCTGACCTCAACCTTGACTTTCTCGCGGTCTCGCTGCAGGGTCACGCGGACCTTGTCGCCCGGCTTCTGCCGTTCGAGCGCCGCGCGGATATCCGAGACCGACCGGACCGGATGGTCCTCGATAGCGGTGATGACGTCACCCAGGACAACACCGCCGCTTCGCGCCTGACGCGCCCCGCGGAGCCCCGCACGATCGGCTCCCGAATTGCGGGCCACCTCCCAGACAACGACGCCCTGGACCAGGGGTCGCAGGCGGGCGCCGTCGACCAGCACAACTCCGAGCTGCGGACGGTCCTGATCGGAGCCGCGAGTGAAGTGCGGCTTCGACGATCCTGTTTGTCGGTCGACCTGAGCGGGTGCTTGAGACGGTGGCGTGCGGGTCTGATTGATGGCGGGCCGACGCGGCCTCACGGGCAGCGTAGTGACGTCGCTTGGCGAGTCGGATGGCGGATCGATGGGGCTTGCCTCGGGCGATAGGCTACTCAAGGCTGGTGGAGAGGCGGAGCGGGCAGAGCGGACCGGTTTGGGCGTAGCTTTTCGGTTCATCGACTGGCACGTCCGAACCGGACTCACGGCTCTTTGGACGTCTTCGATGGGACCGGTCGCCAACCGTAGAGCGAGGAGCGACGGGCCGACAAGCACGGGTACTGCCCACCACAGGCGCATGACTCGCTGTTGTGCCGGTGGCCTCTCGGGAGCGCCCGGTACTTTGCACTCAATGGTGTCGGCGGCTGCCACCGCTGGCCTGCCCGTTCGCCTCAGACTCTTGATGGGAGGGTCCCCATGCCCACGCTGCTCGCCGGCGGCGTCGGTCCCAAGGCTCACCGTGTTCGCTCCTTCGACGTCTGACGTACACAGCTCTGCACGCCACTCCTCAACAGTCTGCGGGCGGTCTTCAGGCCGGATCGCCAGGCCGCGGTCGATTGCGGCCAACCAGCGGGAATCGGCGTCGGTACTGCCTTCTGCAAGAGGCTCGTAGCCGTCGTTCAGCACGCGGTCCGGTGCGCTGAGCACTGCGTTGCCGGTGAGCACCCGGTAGGAGACCGCCGCCATGGCATAGATGTCGCCCTGGGGTCCCTGGGCTGCGTCGTTGCTGTACTGCTCGATCGGTGCGTAGCCGGCGGTCAGGACCTGGGTGAGGGTCCGGTCGCCGTGCTGGAGCCGGGCGGAGCCGAAGTCGATGAGGACGGGTTCGCCGTTGTCCAAGCGGACGACGATGTTCGCTGGCTTGATGTCCCGGTGCAGGTAGCCGTGGGCATGGACATGGGCGAGACCGTCCAGGAGTGCGTTCATCCAGGGCCGCCACTCGTCGGCTGACAGCCGCCCGCGCCGGTCGAGGATCGCCTTCAGCGGTTCGCCCTCGACGTACTCGAGGACAATGTAGGCGGTGCCCTTGGCCTCGAGGTAGCGGTGTGCCCGCACGACGTTGGGGTGGCGCAGGCGGTGGATGGCCCGTGCCTCCTGGATGAAGCGGTCGAGGCCCCAGGCGAACAGGTCCTGGTTCGTTGTCGCCGTTGCGGCGACCCCTGATCCGTCCGTGCGGGACGCCACGTCGGCGGGGAAGTACTCCTTGAGCGCGACCGGCCCGTCGAGCTGGTGGTCGTAGGCGAGATACGTGATGCCGAAGCCGCCCGCGCCGAGGACGCGAACGATCTCGTACTCGGCGATGCGGCTGCCCGGCGGCAGGGCGGCGGGTTGAACGTGGTCCACGGCGGTCAATGGTAGTCGTTCGGCCGGTCCCTCCTCCTCGTCAGCTGACCGGCCGTTGTATGCAAGCTCTGCAATTTACACAAGATTCGACGGCTACGACCAGTTGAGTTTGTCGCGTGGAATCCACCAGTTCAGTACTCTCGTAATCATCAAGTCTGAGGGCTGCCGTCGGTGTGCCGTGGAGACGTAATCACCACGAACTTACCATAAAAATAAAAATCCACAAGAAGAACAAGAAGAACAAGAAGACCAGTGAGGCCGCAGCGAAGATCCTGCAGCCAACATTGAACGTGTTGTCGGACTCCCTTTGCTTCTCGACCTTCCTGCGCCAGGCGGCGTCAGTGGCCATACGGGCACGGGCCTCCGCCACGATCCGCTCGGCCACCTCACGTGGCGGCTCGTTGGCTATAGGGTCCTTGCTCAGGGCGAGCCCCACTCTGGTTGAACCGTGCTCGGCGCCAGTGCCGCCGTTCGGGTCCTTCAGCAGCAGCAAGGCGGCGTAGGCGACGAGATCTTCGGGCAGGTCCGAGCTTGACCCTGTTGACCCACCGGCTGGGGCACTACCTGAAGTAGCCGGCGCTGCGCCGGGAGACGAACTTGTTTCCGGCATGGCAGCCTCAGGCTCAGGGGGCTGAGTAGTAGCGGCGTTCGCCCGTGTCTGGGCGGGCTGAGGTGTTGCCACGCCGGTACCCGTGTCGTCGCCCGTACCGAGAACTGCGCGCCACTCCTCAACTGTCTGCGGGCGATCTTGAGGTCGCAGGGCAAGGCCTCGGTCGATTGCGGTCAGCCAGCGGGAGTCGGCGTCGGCTCTGGCTTCCGCAAGGGGCTCGTAGTCATCGTTCAGCACTCGGTCCGGTGCGGTGGGCACTGTGCGACCGGTGAGTACCCGGTACGACACCGCTGCCATGGCGTAGATGTCGCCTTGGGGGCCCTGCGCAGCGTCGTTGCTGTACTGCTCGATCGGTGCATAGCCTGCGGTCAGGACCTGGGTGAGGGTCCGGTCGCCGTGCTGGAGCCTGGCGGAGCCGAAGTCGATCAGCACCGGCTCGCCGTTGTCCGACCGGACGACGATGTTCGCGGGCTTGATGTCCCGGTGCAGGTAGCCGTGGGCATGGATGTGGGCGAGACCGTCCAGGAGTGCGTTCATCCAGGGCCGCCACTCGTCGGCTGACAGCCGCCCGCGCCGGTCAAGGATCGCCTTCAGCGGTTCGCCCTCGACGTACTCGAGGACGATGTAGGCGGTGCCGTTGGCTTCGAGGTAGCGGTGTGCCCGCACGACGTTCGGGTGCCGAAGGCGGTGGATGGCCCGGGCCTCCTTGATGAAGCGGTCGAGGCCCCAGGCGAAAAGGTCCTGGTTGGTCGTCGCCGTTGCGGCGACCCCTGATCCGTCCGCGCGGGTTGCGACGTCGGCGGGGAAGTACTCCTTGAGCGCGACCGGTCCGTCAAGCTGATGGTCGAAGGCGAGATAGGTGATGCCGAAGCCGCCCGCGCCGAGGACGCGAACGATCTCGTACTCGGCAACGCGGCTGCCCGGCGGCAGGGCGGCAGGTTGAACTTGGGACACGGCAACGGATCATAGCCATACCTCTGCTCCAGCGGACAGCCTCAACAGGTCGGCCACGGAGCCGACGATCATGACGGCTTGAAGCCACCAGAGCGCCATGCAAGACAGCACGCAGATCGTCTCCCGTCACCAAGCCGCCCTTTGCCGCGTTGCCTGCCGGTTCGTTGAGTGCTCGTGCATCGTGCGCGGTGCCTCCGCAAAGTCCGGTCGAGCTCGGGCGTGTCGCTGCTGCAACGGATGCCGGGTGATCTCATGCTGCACCGGAGAACAGCATTCCGTTCAAGCGCGTCTCCCATTCGTCTTGGTCCACGACTTCGAAGCGCATGGCCTTGCTCCGCATCGCAGGCGCGAACTCGGCCCAGTCCGCCTTGCGTGCCTGCTCGCCGCAGATGTCGAAGACGGATCGCTTGTAGCTGGTGTCTTCTGCTTCTTTCAGGTGAACGCCCTTGGTCTCGAGCACGAAGACCTGCCTGAAGTCACCGTCTGCCTCGGGCTGCTCATCCTTCAGCGTCACGATGAAATCGGCGTAGATTCGGCGCGGTTTCCACGCCTGAACGTAGTAGTCCTTGCGAACCCGGTTGCGGTACCAGAAGAAGAGCTGGGCCTGCTGGTCCAGGTACGTCGCCACCTTGTTCTCGAAGTCGTTGAGGTCGTCCTCCGTCGTGATGTCGAAGAGGTTCCGCTGGTAGGCGGCGCCGTCCTCCCGGTTCGCCTGTTTCGCCTTCGGAACGTCGATCTTCTCGGGCAGGAGGTTGACGTGCAGGTCCTTCGCGACAACGAGAAAGCGTATCTGCCCAGACTCGAGGAGAGCGCGAAAGACGTCTTGCGACAGGCGGTCGCGTTCTCTCTCGATGTGTCGCCGCAGCTCTTCCAGAATGAAGACGTGGTTGGCCGCTACGCGATCTGCAGGATAGCGCCCGAGCAGGCTCTCGAACGTGCGTCGGGCCAGGTCGCGGCCCCACCACGGATTGGGAACCAGGTCCAGAAGATGGCTGGCCGCAAAGAAGTAGTCCACCGGATCGTTGCCCCAAGTCGGGTCGCCAGCGGCAAGGGTCGCGCCGCTTCTCGCCTGGCCGTCTGCCGAGCCTTCGGGCCTTGAGACAAGAGAACCGCCTGCCAGGTTGGCCACGAGCAGGGCGTCTCCGCTGCGGACATCGCCCAGCTCCAGGTCATTCAGTCCCGAGAGGTCGATATCGTTCCAGCGCACACGAGAGAGGATGTCCGCCTCGTACTGAACAAGCCGCCAACTATCGACGTCCCGGGTCATGAAGGCCGGCAGGACGAGGTCACGCGTCGCTTTCCGGAACTTCTCCCTTTGCCGCGTCGTCAGCTTCTCCGATGGACCTGCCGCGCCGTCATCGGAGACAACCCGCCCTTCAAGGCCTTGCAGCCCCTCCAGCCCGAACCCCCTTCTGACCTCCTTCAGCAACTCGTCCCCTCGGCGGCTGAAGCAGAACACGTAACTCTCGTCCAGCAGAGCCACACCGGTCTTGCTCGCGTAGGGCTGGCGCAGAATCCGGCCCACGAGCTGGGTGATCGCCGTTCTCGACATCGGATTGGCGAGAATCGTCAGGATGTAGGCGAACGGACAGTCCCAGCCCTCCTGCAGGGCCTGTTTCGTGATGATGAAACGGATCGGACACTCGCGGGACATCAAGCCGCCGACGTCGTCCACGTCCTTGAGCTCGTCCTTCGAGCTGGTCTTGACCGCAATGTGGTCGGGAGCGATGCCCGGGTGCCGGAGAAGGTACTCGCGCACATCGTCCGTGTGAACGTACCCGGTCTTCCGTTGCTCCCTTCCTGTCCGCTCTACCTGAATTACGCAGATGGGGCGAATGTAGGTCCCGGACTCGGCCTCGTGCTGCTGTGCCTCGGCCTCGAGAGCAGCACGGTATTCAATCGACTCCAGCAACGCGCCGCGCCAGTCGCCGCCCGCCTTGTTACGGATGTTCAGGTCCAGCTTGATCATCTCCTCTGCGTGAAGCTCCCGACCAAGGGTCTCGACCAGCACGTTGGCGCCCTTGGCCGGCGTGGCCGAGAGTTCCACGATCATGCAAGGGTTGAATCCCTCCAGCGTGGCCTTGGCGTTCGTGCTGTAGGCCTTGTGCCCCTCGTCCAGTATGATCAGCGGGCGCAGCAACCGCACGGTGTTTCCCAGGGACGTCTTGATGTAGCGACCCCAGAAACCTGCCGTCTGTTCGAACGTGTCCAGGTTGGGGTGCTCCTCCAGAATCTTGATATGCGCCTGGACATCGTCGTCCGAGGGGAAGAAACGGTCGAATCCGCCACTGTCGCGGAACATCCTCAGAGCGTCCTTTGTCTGCCGATTGGCGGACGGGAGCATGAGCAGAAGAACGCAGAGATTTTCTAAGACATCGCACGGGCCGAATGACGTCGTCTTCTCGAGAATCCGCGTGCGCTGGCCCGATGACAGGTCAAGCTGCTGGCGGTATGGATGGTCGCGGTCCTTGAGTGCATGAAGCGTCTGGTTGTAGATCTGTACAGTGGGCACGATCCACAGCACGAGACCGCGTTGTGTCTGACGAAAGTGCGTGTTCACGAGGTCGATCACGCGTGTCGCGAGCAGCGTCTTGCCGCCGCCTGTCGGTATCTTCAGACAGAAAGCAGGGAGATGATCGCCGAGCCCGTTCCGACGAGGGCGGTAGGGGCGGCCGGCGACAGTCTTGTCCCAGGCCTTCGCGACCCAGTCCGAGCCCCAGTCCGGGTCGTGCCTGCGAGCCTCCTCGTCCTTCGCCCGCCGTTTCGCCAGTTCGAGGACGAACCTGTGGACAGACGCCAGCGCCCGCTTCTGGTAGTCCTTGAGGACCATCATTGCTCCGGTGCGCTGATCGTCTCGTAGATCTGGAAGGGCAACTGCTGAAAATCGATCCGGTACTGATGAAGAAACTCGCGATCCAAGTACTTTGTGGGCGCGAAGACGAGCTTCCTTCGCGGCGACGGAGGCAGAGCGCGCGCCACCGGAAGCGAGAGTGCGAGATTCTTGAGTTTCTCGACATCAGGCTCGTAGAGCAGGAAAACGTCGTGCTTCGCTGTGCGCCCGACGAACCCGGTTTCCCTGCTGGTCTCCGCCGGATCGAACTCCTGTCCGGTCGCAGTGAAGAAGATGTAGGAAGCGAGTCTCTCCCACGGCGGCAGGTGGGAGCCGTCAAGAAGTGACTCCTGACGCATGGGGAGTCCCAGCTTGAAGTAGCTGAACGTACCGCCGAGACCGCGGCTGAGCGCATCGTCCCTGGCGCCTGGAACCCCCCGAATGACCCGTCGGACTCGCTCGGCGGTGACCGTGTCGGCGTAGTCCTCGCACTCCACGAGGATGAACCGGCGATTGCCGCCGTCCTGCTGATTCAACGCGAGAACCGCGTGGGCCGTGCTGCCCGACCCGGCGAAGGAGTCCAGGACGATGGCGGTCGGGTCGCGAAGCAGCGCGATGAGAAACCGAAGGAGTTTCGTCGGCTTGGGCTGCGAGAACCCGTGGCCGGCGTCGAGTATCTCGTCGAGCTCCGAAGTGCCGTCCTTGTTGAAGCCGACATCTTCGGGTTTCAGGAAGGTGTCGGGAGGTCTCCCTTCCTGTACGTCTTCAAGATATCGCTTCGCCATCGGTTCCTTCCCACGGAACACGAGCCGGTCTTCCTGTTCCATACGCTCCAGCGTAGTCGGCGAATACCTTGGGAATCTGCCACTGGGAGCGCTCCAAACCACTCCATTCCGAAAGACAAACTCATACGGAGTATAGAAATTGCGAGCATGCAACGGGTCAAGCTTGTAGGGGCCTCTACCGTCGTTGTCGTCGTGGGGATATGAGCTATGTTTGTCGACGATCTGTCGAATGTACCGGCTCTTGTGCGCTCCAAACCACTCTTTCCGGCGAGCGTATGCCAGAATGTAGTCCGCGTTCAGGTTGAAGTCCTTGCTCGAGTTCCGTACCGTGTGCATCGCCCGGCGCGAGAGCGTGGCAAAGAAGTTGTCTTCACCAAAAATCTCGTCCATCAGACAGCGGAGGTGATGCACCTCGTTGTCGTCGATGGAGACGAAGATCACGCCATCTTCCCGAAGCAGTTCGCGCAGGATCCTCAGGCGCGGCATCATCATGCAGCACCACTTGTCGTGGCGGGTCAGGTCGTCGCGATCCACAACACGGCCGAGCCAATCCTTCATGAGAGGGGAGTTCACACGGTCGCTGTACGCCCAGCCTTCCTTGCCGGTGTTGTAGGGCGGATCGATGTAGATGCACTTCACCTTGCCATGGTAGATGGGCAGAAGGGCCTTCAGGGCAGCCAGGTTGTCGCCGTGGATGATCAGGTTGTCGTGGAGACTTGCCTTCTCGCTAAGACCCTTCTCCCGCATCGGCAGCAGCTCGTGGAAGGGCACGGCGAGGTGGTGGTTCTCCACGAAGACCCTCCCCTTGAAGTGCAGCCGTGGCAATGTGTCCTCCCTTTGGTGCCCTCGCGGGCGGTCCTGCATGGTCCAGGCAACGAAGGAGCACGCCCCTTACAGCCACGCGACGACATCAGCGTCCGGTAGCTGCCGGAAAGACGTGGCCTTCGCCGAGACGGCCATCATACACCCGAGACCGACTCGGGACGGGCGCGAGCCTGTGAGCGCCGCCGACAGGGTTCACGCCGACAGCGACGCGCGCCGGCAGGACGCACCGGCCGGTCAGAACTGACCTGTCTGTCCTTACGTGGCGGTCAGCGATTGAAGACCGAGGGGGTTCCGCATCGAAGATTGCGCGAGTCCCTGAGCCGGCTTGACGGCCGTGCACCGAGTTCGGCTTCACGCGCGTCGTCGCATCGCTTGCCGGGCTACTACGATCTACCGGGGGTGACCTCCGGGCCACAGGCGTTCCGCTCTGCGTTCTGTGAACGTCGTGGACGGCGGGGCGGCTGCTCCCCTCAGAGGCTCTCGTCCTGTGGAACGCGGGCGAGTCGGGGCAGAGGTCGAGTCGACCGAGAAGAACCGTCGGTACGTCGTTGTGTTTCCCTCGCTGGCTATAGCGACCCTGACGTCGCAGTGGTACGTGCCCAGCCTCAACAACCGGACGTCTGCGGCGTGCGTCCACTCGATTGGCACGCTCGCGGCAAGACTCAAACCACTATCATTGCGGAACCACTTAGCAACTGCATGATCGGGATCCGGCCAGTCAATTTTGATCACGTAGGAACCGCAGAAGTACACGGTGGCCCCGGAACCGTCCGGCCAGATGAGTTTGATGCCGGTGCCGTACGATTCGTGAAAGGTCAAGTGCACGAAACTGCCCGGTGCTGCATGGGCCCAAGGCTCGCGGAGTACGCTGCAGTCGTGCGCTGCCCTTCGTGACCAGTGCTCGGCCATGCCGCCTGGCCTGGGCCATGCCTTGCACCAGGGATTCGGATAGTCCCAGAACTTGCCTCTCGCGTCTTTCGCTACAAGCAGAGAGCAACGCCACAGGCGCGTCAATTGAGCCCCCATCAACCTCGCGAGTCCAAGCAGTACAGTTCGATGTTCCTTGTTGAGGGCGATCTGCACGAGAATCGGGAGCCAAACCGCGGAATCTATGTCCGCGAGCGCGATGACTGCAGTCTGGGCGACCATGCCCATATCCTACCACAAGTACGTTGATATTCCTCCTGCGCTTGTCCCGGCCCCGATTCGCAGCGGTTCCGGGGCCGAGCACGCGTTGCACTGAGGCATCCAGCGGGGCCCTTGATGTACTCGCAGTTCTCAGGAATCGCCGGGCCGATGTCAGTGCTCGGGCTGCAGGACCTCGCTCAGCATTCAGCCCGGAAGCTCCTCGATCTTCTTCATCGCGGCCGGTCTCCTGGTCAGCTTGAAGGTGACGCTCTGGCCCTCGGCCATGCGGACGAGCGTGCCGGCGGCGCCTTCGGACACTGCTCCCTTGCGCCACGCATCGAAGACGATGGCGTCTGGTCGGATTCCGAGGCAGAGGAGGTAGTCGTACGTTCGGTCGAGCCTCACGTGATTGAACTGGAAGGAGCCTCCCTTGTCTTCGGATGCCGTCTTGATCTCGAAGAACTTGCCTCCGATCTTGAGGTCGGCGGCCGAGACTCGAGAACCGACACGTTCGACGAGGATGCCGGAGCTCGCCAGGTAACGGCGAACGAAGTCCTCGCCGATGTCACCTCTGTTCGTGTTGGCAACGCGGCGGAAGGGTTCGAGCGGGGCGTCGGTCCAGATCGTCTCGGGCGTGTTCTCCCGGATGACAAGGAGCATCAGATCGACCGGGTTCACTCGGGCGCCTTCCACAAGGCGCCAGACCGGTCGCTCTTCCAGAACACGAGGAAATAGGAGTGGTTCTTGCGGGCGTGGACCTGCCTGACGGTTCGGCTGACGCCGGGCCGGTTGGTTCGCACTACCACGAACAGGTCTTCTGCGACGAAGCCGAAATCCTGATAGGCCCTGATGATCTCGACGTGGGTAAGTCGCTGGCGGTTGGAGCAGACTTCGTCCTGACACTTGACGATCATCACGCCACGAGGACGGAGGATGCGGTAAGCCTCCTTCCCGCCGTCTTCGTACAAGGCCAGCACGGCCTCGTGGTACTTGGCCTTCGTACGGTTGCCCGTGTCGTTGTTCCTGTAGTAACGCTCGAAGGGTCTGTGGGCCGAATGCGCTGAACCACCGGGGGTGTGCATGTAGGGAGGATCGAAGACGACACAGTCGATGACGCCGTCGTCGTACGGCAGATCGCGGCAGTCGGTGCCGGTGTGCAGGTCCGAAGCCAGCACGTCGTAGAGGCCTTCCGGCACGTTCCGCCAGAAGACGCCCTTGCCGTAGGTCACGTCCGCTACCGTGCTGCCGGGAGCAACGTAGAGATCGAGAATGCTCGGAAACAGACCTTCGTTGCCGCCGACCCAGGCGCTGAGGACCAGGTCGTTGGTTGCTGCGCCGTTCCGTACTACGCGTCTGGAACGTGGTTTCGGTGCGGGCTCCGCGGGAACGGGATCGGGCCTTGCCGATACCAGGTCGTCCGTCGATGCCTGGTCGTCCCTGGAGTCGAAGGTCAACGGCCGATGTCCTTCGGCCTTGGGAGCGGCATTCGTTGGAGGCCGGGTCATCGGAGTTCCTCCCGGAGTGGGCATTGGACACCCTTGGAGTGCGTCCCCGGGAGGCTATCGCGAGTCGGACTCGGGCGTGGCTGCCGGGAACGCGTCGAAGCTCCTGGGGCAGCCTGGTCGACGGACCGTTTCGGTCCTCCTATCCCGCTGTGACCTCTGCGTCGTGGCCGCACCAGACGAGGCCGGAGACGAGTTTTGGCAGGAAGCGGGTCGATTTGGGCGGCAGCAGGTCTCCGTCTTCGGTGGCGAGGGCGAACTGGCTGGGGGTCATCGGGGGCAGGAAGATGCCGGCGGTGATCTCGGAGCGGTCGAGCAGGGCGATGATGTCGTCGGGGTCGGCTTCGTAGGCGATGCTGCCGTCGGTGGCGGACTCGATCGGCACGCCGGTTGTCTTCAGCAGGTGATGGTGCAGGAGGACGGCGGGCAGGTTCGCCTTGCGGCCCGGTGTGTCGTCGGGAGCGGCGTTCGGGTCGAGAGTCCAGAGTTCGGGCGTTGCGTCGCCCTGGAACCGGACGGCGAGGGACGGTCGTGAGGCTGCTGCTACGCGGGCGGCGATCTCCGCACCGCTGGCGGCGTCCAGGGGTTCCCGTTCGACGGGCAGGGCGGACAGCGCCTCGCGGTTGACGGGGACGCGGATGCCGCGGTGGACGGGGTCGATCCGGAGGTGCGCGGAGGCGAGGCTGGTGAGCACGACCATCTTGCACGCGGCCGCGGAGCCGCTGGCAGCGCTGGTCTCGGCGGCGTAGGTCCGCGCGACCTGGGTGCGGTGGTGGCCGTCGGCGATGGCGGCGCGGGCGTCGGCCAGGGCGGCGGCGTAGGCGCCGATGCGCTCCGGCTGGGCGATCCGGTAGAGCGTGTGGATGTCGCCGGTCCACGGGTCGGTGTGGTGGACCAGTGCGTTGCGGCCGCCGCTGTTGCAGTCTTCGGCGAGCAGGCGTTCCAGCGTGCCGTCGTCCTCGGCGAGACAGAAGACGGGTTCGATGTCGATCCGGTTGAGGCGCAGCAGGTCCAGACGCTCGGCGATCGACCTGGCGACGGTCTGCTCGTGGGGCCAGAGGTCTCCTTCCCGGCCCGGTTCGACCCCCACCAGGGCGCACAGGCCGAGGCGGCTCGAACCGTCGGGCCGGGTGATGGCGTAGGGATAGACGGACGGGGTTTCGTCCCTCGCGACGACGCCCTGCTTCAGCCATTCCCTGTGAAGCGCCGCCGACTGCTCGTGCGGCGTCCTTCCGTTGCGGCCGACCGGTCTGGTCAGGCGGGCGAACTGGTGCGGCGACCGGGCGTGCAGGCGATCGCGCAGGTCTTCGTCGATCTGGTCGAACGGCGGCGCCGCCTGGGCGGCGGGGTCGACCGCCGCGGAGTTGTAGCGGTACCCCTTGAAGGCGTAGAGCTTCATGGCGGCTCCTGGAGGTTCGGGCGGGTTGAGACTGACGGTTTCAGGCGGCCCGGGGGTCGTCGCTGGGCGTGTCCGCCGCGCCGCCCGCGGCGGCGGGTTCGGTGCGGAACGCGAGGCTACCGCCCTTCACGTCGATCAGCAGGCGGTCGCCGGGACCGATGTCGCCGGCGACCAGGGCGCGGCCGACGCGGGTCTCCACCTCGCGCTGGAGATAGCGCTTGAGCGGCCGGGCGCCGTAGACCGGGTCGTAGCCGGCGCGGGCGGTGAACTCGCGCGCCGCCGGGCTCAACTCCAGGCCGATGTCCTGTTCACCGAGCCGCTTCGCCAGGTCGGCCGTGAGCAGGTCGACGATCTGCTCGATCTCGGCGACGGTGAGCGGCGAGAACAGCACGACCTCGTCGATCCGGTTCAGGAACTCGGGCCGCATCGCCCGGCGGAGCTCGTTCATCACCGCGTCGCGGGCGGCGTCCGTGATCTCGCCCGCCGGCGTCACTCCGTCAAGCAGGTGCGGCGAGCCCAGATTCGACGTCATGATGACGACGGTGTTCTTGAAGTTGACGGTTCGTCCCTGGGAGTCCGTGATCCGGCCGTCGTCAAGGACCTGGAGCAGCACGTTGAAGACGTCCCGATGCGCCTTCTCGATCTCGTCGAAGAGGACGACAGCGTAGGGCTTGCGCCGTACCGCCTCGGTGAGCTGGCCGCCTTCCTCGTGGCCGACGTAGCCCGGCGGCGCGCCGACCAGGCGGGACACGGTATGCCGTTCCATGTACTCGCTCATGTCGATGCGGACCATGTTGTCCTCGGTGTCGAAGAGGGCTTCGGCGAGGGTCCTCGCGAGTTCCGTCTTGCCGACGCCGGTGGGACCGAGGAACAGGAAGGAACCGATCGGGCGCCGCGGGTCCTTGATGCCCGAACGGGCACGGATCACCGCATCGGCGACGAGCTGGACCGCTTCGTCCTGGCCGATCACCCGCCGGTGCAGGATCTCGTCCAGCCGCAGCAGCTTCTCGCGCTCGCCCTCGACCAGGCGGGTCACGGGTACGCCGGTCCACTTCGACACGATCTCGGCGATCTCGTTGTCGGTCACTTCTTCGCGCAGCAGCCGGCCCGCGCCATCGTCCTCGCCCGCGGCCTGTTCCTCGCTCTCGAGTCTGGCCATCAGCCCCGGCAGCACGCCGTGGCGGAGTTCGGCGGCCCGGTTCAGGTCGTACTGCCGCTCGGCGACCTCGATCTCGTGCCGCACCTGTTCGACCTGCTGGCGCACCTTGCGCTCGTCGTCGATCGCGGCCTTCTCGCTCTCCCACTGGCTGCGCATCGCGCCCGCCTTCGCGCGCAGGTCGGCGAGTTCCCGCCGCAGCGCATGCAGCCGCTTCCTGCTCGACTCGTCGGTTTCCTTGTTGAGCGCCGCCTCCTCGATCTCGAGCCGCATGACGCGGCGCGTGACCTCGTCGAGTTCGGCCGGAAGCGAGTCGATCTCGGTACGGATCAGGGCGCAGGCCTCGTCGACCAGGTCGATCGCCTTGTCGGGCAGGAACCGGTCCGACACGTAGCGGTCGGAGAGGGTGGCCGCGGCGACCAGCGCGTTGTCCTGGATGCGCACCCCGTGGTGGACCTCGAATCGCTCGCGCAGCCCGCGCAGGATGGACACCGTGTCCTCGACCGAGGGCGCGTCGACGATGATCGGCTGGAAGCGCCGCTCGAGCGCCGCATCCTTCTCGATGTACTTGCGGTACTCGTCTAGCGTGGTGGCGCCGATGCAGTGGAGCTCGCCCCGCGCCAGCATCGGCTTCAGCAGGTTGCCGGCGTCCGTGGAGCCCTCCGTGCGGCCGGCGCCGACGATGTTGTGGACCTCGTCGATGAACAGCAGGATGCGGCCCTCGCTGCCGGCGATCTCGCCCAGCACCGCCTTCAGCCGCTCCTCGAATTCGCCGCGGTACTTGGCGCCGGCGAGAAGCGATCCGAGGTCGAGCGAGAACACGCTGCGGTCCTTGAGCCACTCGGGCACGTCACCGCGGACGATGCGCTGGGCGAGTCCCTCGACGATCGCCGTCTTGCCGACACCGGGTTCGCCGATCAGCACCGGGTTGTTCTTCGTCTTGCGGGACAGGATGCGGATCGCCCGGCGGATCTCCGCGTCGCGGCCGATCACCGGGTCCATCTTGCCGGCGCGGGCCTGGGCGACGAGATCGACGCCGTACTTCTCGAGAGCTTCGTACGCCGTCTCCGGGTTGTTGCTCGTCACCCGCTGCGAACCGCGGACTGACTTCAGGGCCTCCAGCAGGGGCTGTCGGGACAGGCCGGCGCCGGCGAGTGCGCGGGCGGCGCCGTCCTTGCCCTCGAGCGCCGCCAGCAGCAGGTGCTCGACGGAGACGTAGTCGTCGCCCAGCCCCCTGGCCTCGTCCTCGGCCCGCGACAGGAGCTGTTCGAGTTCGGCGGTGATGTAGATCCGGCCGGGCTCGCTGCCGCCGGTGGAAACCTGGGGGCGGCGTTCAAGACCCTCCTGAACGCGGGTCCTGAGCGCGCCGACGTCGAGGTCGAGGCGCGTCAGCAGCCGCGGCGCCAGGCCGTCCTGCTGCTCGAGCAGTGCCAGCAGGAGATGCTCGGCGTCCACCTGCTGGTGGCCGAGACGCCGCGCCCCCTCCTGGGCCGCGGTCAGCGCTTCCTGCGACTTCAGCGTCAGCCTGTTCGGATCCATGTCGTGCAAGTCCTCCGGTCCTGTCTCGTGTTCAGTGCTCGCGGCGGGCGGGGTCGGCGGCGTCGCGGGACGGTTCGAACGCCGATGTCGCGGCCAGTTGCTCGAACAGGGTTTTCTCCTCGTCGGTCAGACGGTCGGGAACGACAACCTGTATCTCTGCGAGCAGATCGCCGTCGGGTCCCTTCGGATTGGGCAGACCCCGTCCGCGCAGGCGCATCCTTCGTCCGGTCGACGACCCGGCGGGGAGCTGTGTCTCGGCGCTTCCCCCGAGCGTGGGAATCCGGACCCTGCCGCCCAGTGCTGCCGTCCACGGTGCGACCGGCACGTCGCAGTGGAGGTTACGGCCGCGTCGCCGGAAGACCGCATGCGGCAGGGCCTCGACCCGCAGCAGCAGGTCGCCGTCGGGACCGCCTGCGCCCTTGCCGCCCTGTCCTCCCAGGCGGATCGACTGACCCGGCAGGACGCCCTTCGGAATCCGTACTTCCAGTCTGCGGGTCCGGCCGTCGGACCGATCGAGGAATTCGATCGTCTGGGGACCGCCCTCCGCCAGACTTTCGAGGCTGAGCGGCAGCGGGACCTCGTGGTTGGATCCCCGGCGAGGAGGCGGCCAGTTCGGCTGCCTGCCGCCGCCGGGGAAGTGCTGCGCTTCCGCGCCTCCGAAGAGCATGTCGAAGAACGAGCTGAACCCGGAGCCGCCGCCCGCGCCCCGGAACTCGAAGCGGCCGTCGCCGCCGCCGAAGTCGAACTGGACGCCTTCCCAGCCGGGCGGCGGCTCGCCCCGGGTCCGGACCTGTTTCCAGGCGGCGCCGTACCGGTCGTACTTGCTGCGCCTGCCGGGATCCTTGAGCACTTCGTAGGCCTCGCCGATGTCCTTGAAGCGGGCTTCGGCGCCCGGGTCCCTGTTGATGTCCGGGTGGAACTGTCGCGCCAGCTTCCGGTACGCCTTCTGGATGTCGGCGGCGGTCGCTTCCTTGTCGACGCCGAGCGTCCGGTAGTAGTCCCTGTACTCCACGAGGTTCCCTGCCTGCGGTTGCTGCGTCCGTCTCTGCTGTTTCGGTTCCCGGTTCCCGTTCCCCGGCCCGGGCGATCCGGCCCGACCCGGCGGATAGTTTAGTCAATCTCGCTCAACTTTGGAACCCTGATGACGTTTCTTCATCCTGACGCACGAAGGGCGCGACAACTGTCGCGCCCTTCAGAGCCCGGTGGATCAGGTCAGTCCGTCACGGGGGGTCGAAGCCGAACATCGTGTAGTTCAGCGCGATGTACTTCTCCTGGCCCTCGGGAACTTCCTCCAGGGGCAGAATCGCCTGCACCGGGCAGGCATCGACGCACAGGCCGCAGTCGATGCACTCTTCCGGGTGGATGTAGAGCATGTCCCAGTCCTCCTCGTCCTTGCCGTAGATGCAGTCGACCGGGCAGACATCGACGCACGACGTGTCCTTCACGCCGATGCAGGGTTCGAAAATGATGTGGGTCATCGGTTCCTTCCTCGCGGTTCGCACGCCGCCTCCGACCCCCCACGGGCCCTCGGACGGCCTTCAAAGCGCGGCTGACAGTAGCAGAATCGGCTTCAGGTGGAGGCGCGTTCCGCCGCCGCGAACCGGCACGGCCGCATCGCCTGCGGAATGGTCAGCCAGGGGGCCTCCGGCTGTCGGCCCAGGACCATCGGCGCGATCATCCTGGCGGTGAGGGGGGCCAGCAGGATGCCGTTGCGGAAGTGGCCGGCGGCGACGTGCAGCCGGTCGCCCAGGCGGCCGACGATCGGCCAGAGGTCGGGCGTTCCCGGCCGCAGGCCGGCCCAGTGTTCGGCGGGCTTGCGGCCCTCCAGCGCGGGCAGCAGCCCGGCCGCCGCCGCGGCGAGATCCGCTCCGACCTTCTCGCTCAGGCCGAGGTCGAAGCCGGCGTGCTCGACCGAGGCGCCGATCAGCAGGTGTCCGCCGGCGCGGCGTACGGCGTAGAACGCCGGCGTGCGGATCGCCCCGGTGAACGGCCAGTCGATCCGGTCGAAGGCGATCATCTGTCCCTTGACCGGGGCGATCGGAAGGTCGGGCAACCCTCCGATCGACGCGGTCCATGCCCCGCCGCAGACCACGACCGCGCCGGCGGCTCGTTCGAATCCGGCGCCGGCAGCGACGACTTCGCCGTGCGCCTCGGTCACCTGCTCGACCGTTGCCCGGTGGAGGACGACGTTCCGGTGGCGCAGCGCCGCTGCGGCGGCCGCCGTGGCGAGGCGGTTGTCGACCCGGTGCTCGCCGGGAAGCAGCAGCGCCTCCTCGATGCCGGGCCGGAGATCGGGCACCAGCCCGCGCAGCTCGGACCGGTCGAGATCGCGCACCGCTTCGCCGAGCCCGAGCGCCTGCTCCCGGATCCGGTCGAGCGCCTTGCGGCCTTCGGCGTCGAGCGCGGGCAGGAGCGAGCCGGCGTCGTCGTAGTCGATCGACATGCCGCTCTCCTGTTCGAGCTTCGGCGCCAGATCGCGCCAGAGGTCGCGCGCCCTGAGGGAGAGCCGGGCAAAGGCGGCGTCGCCGGAGCTCTCGGCGATCGGCGCGATCATGCCGGCAGCACGGGGCGACGCGGCGCCCTCCCGGCGGTCGTCGACCACCTCGATGCGGGCTCCTGCCGCGACCAGCTCACGGGCGATCAGCAGGCCGATCAGGCCGCCGCCGATGACGAGGACATCGGGCTGCGGCTGCGTACGCGTGACCGCCTGGCGCGCCATCAGTTGTCGGCCAAGGCTTCCGCGTGCAGCCGCGCGCGCAGCGCGATGCCCGGCCCGGCGTCCGACTCGATCCGCCCGCGTTCGGCGGCAGCGAGCGACTCGAAGACGGCGCGCGCCCGCGAGCGGTACTCGTCCTGACCCTCCTCGGCGAGAAGGTCGAGGGCCAGCCCCAGCAGGTACTGGACCGTCTCGCGGCCGAGCCCGCTGCGGCCGGGCGCCTCGATCTCCCGGAGCTGACGGACCGCAGCCGCCGGGTCGCCGCCGGCCAGCAGCAGGCTCGCGAGGTCGACTTCCAGAAGCCAGCGCGGGAGGTCCCCGGCGCGCTCCAGCTCCTGGAGCAGACGCGCCGCGGCGGCGGCGGGCAGCAGGTCGGGGTCGAACGTGTCGAGCAGGGCCCATCCCCATTCCGGCTCCACCCGGCGCACCACGACGCCGCCGGCGCCGCGGGTGACGAGTTCGATCGCTCCGCCGGGGTCGAGGCTCCTGACGGCGTCCGTCAGCTCGCCTGTGGCGGACGCCGGCCTGCCGGCGATCGTCAGCACCTCCATGCCGGGCGCAAGTCCGGCGGCCGCCGCCGGTCCGCCGGGCTCGACCGCCGCCACCACCGGAACGCCGGCGGCCAGGGAGTCGATGAGGACGGCGCCGAAACGGGGCGTCTTCCGCCCGAGACCGGGATCGAGGGCCGCCGCCAGCCGCTGCAGTGCGTCCTGCTCGAGCCGCCGGTTGTCGATCCGCAGGGTGCGGACATCGGGGGTCGGCGGTCCCGGGACGGCCGGCCACCACCACAGGTCGGCGGTATCGGCGATCAGGTCGTCGTTCAGGACGGCGGCGACGTAGAGCGCGGCCGGCAGTCTCGCCTGGACCTGCTCCTGGATCGCGGCCCAGTCCAGGTTCCGCCGGGCTGCGGTCCGATCGCGCAGTACGTTCGCGTCGACGCCCAGTTCGGCGAGTGCCTCGACTCCCTCGGCGCCGCGATCGAGCACCGCGTACGTGCCGGCGCCGCGGAATTCGTCGACCGCCAGCTCGACGGCGCGGACGCCTGCGGGGTCGTCGCCGAGCACGCCGAGGTAGACCAGCGCGGGCCGGAGCTGAACGTCCACGTCGATCCTCTGTCGATCCTCCGCAACCACCGAGGTCTCGAAGTAGCCGAGCGCGCCGTGGGTCACCGACAGGTTCCAGGCGCCCGGCGCCAGCCGAGCTTGGGGCGGGGACCCGGACCAGTCGATGCGGAGCGGGCGTCCGTTGCCGAGGACCCTGGCGCCTTCCGTCAGACCGACCAGGCCGATCACGGCTTCCTCGCGGTCCAGGACGATCGACGGCAGTTCGTAGTCCGCCAGGTCGGGAAGCTGGAGACTGGTGCGGTAGTCGCGGAAGCCGTCTTTCCCGACCTCGATCCGGTAGCGCCCTGCCGGCAGATCGTCGAGCCACAGCTCCCGCGAGAAGTCCTCGGGCGGGTGATTCGCGGCCGCCCCCTCCGGCCGGAACCAGGGTTCGGCCTGGCCTTCGGTCCGCCCGCGTTCGATTCCGTCGACGAACACGGCGGCGCCGGTCGGGGCGGTACGGAGCCGGACGACCGCGCTCGCGCGCTCCATCTCGACCGTGACTTCCAGGTCGCGCCCGCCGTCGATCGCAAAGGCGGCCGTGGTCGGCAGGTAGCCCGGCCGGGACACCTGCGCCAGGTAGTCGCCGACCAGCATGGGCGTGGGCGCCGGCGGCACGAACGGTTCCGGTGCGGGCGGGATCCCCTCGTCGGCACTCGTGCCCCGGGACTCGTCCGCACCGCCTTCGCCGGCCGGCTCCGGTCTCCCGTTGCCGCCTGCGGTCGGTCCGTCCTCGGTGTGCGCCGGCTCCGGCGGCGGCGCCGCGTTCTCGAACACCAGGTCGCCGACGCGGATCTCGGCGTCCAGGGGCGTGACCAGGAAGGAAACGCGGCCTACGAGCTCCTCCTTGCGGCCCGCCAGCCGATCGGTCAGTTGCCGGCCGGCGGTGTCGGCGTCCAGTTCGAACTGCGGGTCGAGACGGATGATCCGGTCGAGCGCGTTGTCGGCGCCGTCCCGGTCGTCCAGGGTCCAGCGGGCGGCTGCCAGATAGAGCCAGGCCGTGCGCAGGGTCTCGAACAGCTGAGGGTCGTCGTCGGCGAGGTTGCGGCCGCCCCCGGCGTCCGCAGCCAGCGGTTCCAGGGTGTCGATGACCTCCTGCAGGAGGGGAACTGCGCCTTCCGAGTCGCCCTCCGCGTAGATTTCGCCGGCCTCGCTCAAGGCGGCCGCGGTCCGCGGAGGCAGCCGCGTCGACCGTTCGATCTCGAGGTCGCTGCGGCCGATCTCCTGGACACCGATCCGCTGCGCGAACGCCGCGCCGGCGCCGAACCAGACCTTCGGAACCGCCAGCAGGACCAGGGTCGTCGCGAGGACGTGCAGCCGCCGGGACATCCCTGTCTACTCCAGGACCAGGACGTCGCCGCGCCGGCTGTCGGCGATGAAGATCCGCGCCTGGCCGTCGACCGCTACATCCTCGGGGCCGCGCAGCTCCTGGCCGCCGGGCAGAACGGGCCCGAGCGTGGTCAGCGGTACAGCGGCCGCGTTGTAGACATGAACCTGCAGCGTTCCGGCGTCGAGCACGTAGCGGTTGCCCAGGGCGTCGACGTCCAGCGCCACAGGTCGCTTCCAGTCGCCCCGGAAGGCTTCCTCGAAGCGCCCGTCGGCAGCGAACCGCAGCACGGAGGGCGGCGTTGCCCGGGCGCCGGCGTCGAGCACGTGGAGGCTGCCGTCCCTGCCCGCCGCCAGGTCGATGGGCTGGTTCAGCACGGCGGCGCGCAGCGTCTCCAGCGGCCGGCCCTGCGGGTCGTGGCGCAGCACCTCTGCGGTGCGGCGAACGAGCACGGTCCAGTTGCCGAAATCGTCGCGGTGAGCGGCGAGGATGCGGCCCAGGCCGCTGCCGTCTACCCGGGCGAACAAGACCGTCCCCGGGTCCTCGACGCCGGTCACACCGGAGGCCGTGACCACGCCCGGACTGCCGGACGATGCATGACCCGCCCGGACCGCGCCGCGGATGTCGCGGGCGGCCGCGGGCGCTCCCCTGGCGTCGAGGATCGCGGCCCGGTTCGCCGCCGTGACCACCAGCCGTCCGTCGGAGCCGGCGGCCACGCTTCGCGGCCGCTCGATGTCGATCCGGGCCGGCAGGTAGCTCCGGGATCCGGGCCAGCGCTCCTCGCCGATGAGCGGCCGCAGGATCAGGCGGTGGATCAGGGTCATCCGCTCGAGAGCATGGGCGCCGACGCCGGCGTTGCCGGCCGCGCCGCCCTGGCGGAGCTCACCTTCCCGCGCCATCCGCAGGTGCTGCGCGGCGTCCTGCCAGTCGCCGCGCAGCAGGAGCAGGTCGCCGAGCTCGAAGTGGGCTCGCGGTGTCCACTCGCTCTCGGGTTCGCGCTCGAGCACGCGCAGGAGTTCTGCGGCGGCCTGACGGTCGGCGCCGGTCCGGCGGCCGAGCGCGGCTGCTTCGACCAGCGCCCGGGCGCGGACCTGAAGCCAGGGGTGTTCGCTCTGCGGGAAGCGCCGGGGAACCACGAGCAGATCCTCTCGCGCCTGCGCGAGGCCGCCGGGGCCTGCGGCGGCGTCGGCAGCGGCCAGGGCGGCCTCGACCATGGCGGTCGCCTCCTGATCGGCTGGTTCGTCCTGCGCCGACAGGATCGCCGCGAACAGGGTCAGACCGAAGACGGCTCCCGTCCGGACGGGGCCCGCACGGCTGCTGGCAGTCCGTGGCAGAAGTCGCGTGTCGCACCGAGAGCGGTCAGGCGCCCGTCCGGCAAGGCGCGATGAGGGAGCATATTGGGGCATATGTGACCGAAGAGCAACGCAGCCGGGCGGGATGCATGGCTGAAACGAATGCAGCGTGACTTCTGCCACGGGCTGCTAGGCGTCGAGTTCCTCGTCGATCCGCTCGTCACTGAGCCTTCGGGCGGTTGGCGAGAGGGGGGCATGGGTGAGGATCTGATTGGCGCGCGCAATCGCCTTCGCCGCGTCGCCCAGATCCTGGTAGATCACCATCTCCTTGTAGAGCAGATCCGCCAACTGGTTCAGTCGCTCTTCCACCTCTTCGGCCCAGGGCCCATCGGGGAAGCGCTCGAGATACTCCGAACCGCTCGTGATGTCGTCGTAGCTGCCGGCCAGCTTGCGCAGACGGTCCCGAGCCCGTTCGCCGAGTTCCGGGTCGCGATCCTGGAGCGCCAGGTGCTGCAGGGAGCCCAGGCGGGTGAGCACCGGCGTCAGGTTGCGCAGGCCCCGCTGTGCCGCGGCGGCAGGACTGTCGCCCTCTTCCCCGATCTCGTTGGCCGGCTCCGACTCCCATGCCTTCAGGTAGCTCTCGACGGCGTCCGTCTCGCGGCCGAGCCGGCTGTACGCGGTGCCGAGCAGCAGCGCGACCCTGGGTGCCCGCGGGGAATCGGGGTAGTTCGAGAGGAAGGCCTCGAGGAAGGGTGTCTCGAAGACGCCGCGGTCCAGGATGTCGATCGACCGGGCGTAGAGTTCTTCGGATTCGCGGCGGAGGTCGGCAAGTTCGTGACTGAGCAGCACGAGGAACGGCGAGTCCGGGGTCAGGGACCGGATCGTCTCCATCTCCCGGCGGTAGGCGTCCTTGATCCGACCGTAGTCCCTGGATGTCGCCAGCCGCTCGAGTTCCCGGGCACGCAGTCCGTGCAGTCTCTCCAGTCGGAGCGACTCGGCCGCGGTTCCTCTGGGCCAGGCGTTGAGGGCCATTGTCTTCAGGAACTGCAGCGCCGGCGGATCGCCGATCGACTGTTCCGGCGCCTGCTGGTCCTGCGGTCTCGATCGGCGGAGCTGCTCCGACGCCTTGCCGGCAAACTCGAGCAGCGTGCGCTGGGTTTCCCGGCGGTACAGGTCGACTTCTCCTTCGGTTGCGGGCTCGAGCGTCGCCAGGTAGCGGCCCCGTGCCTTCGCCGCCAGTACCCGTGAGTCGAAGAAGGGGTGGGTCTGCCAGTAGCCGTACGCCTTCGACTGCGGAATCCGCTCGCCCATCCTGGCCATCAGCGAGCTGAGCGCATTCGGGTCGTAGCCGGCGGCCGCGGCCAGGCGCTGCCCTTCCTCGTCGCTTTCGTCCTCGTGCTCGCGCGAATAGCTGCGCATGACGAGCTGGGTGATCGCCATGCCGCCGACCAGCGCCGCCCGGGCGGCCGCCTCCGTCTGGCTCTGGTCGCGGGTGTAGCCGTAGGGGCCGATGTAGCCGTCGCTGCGGTCGGAAGCGCTGGCCGCGAGCAGGCCCACCGAGAGCAGGGAGCTCAGCACGTTGAGCTTCGTTGCGCGTTTCTTCTGCTTGAGGAAGTGCTCCGACGTGACGTGAGCGATCTCATGGCCGAGCAGGGCGGCGAGCATGTCGTCGGACAGTTGCAGGTCAAGCATGCCCCGGGTGATGAAGATCTGTCCCGCCGGCAACGCGAAGGCGTTGGGGATCGGCGTGTCGACGACGGCGAAGGTGAACGGGTAGCTGTCGAAGTGCGCGTGATACGCGACCTGGTAGCCGATCCGGTTGATCCGTTCCTGTGCTGCCGCGTTGTCGAGCAGTCCGTACTGCTTCACCATCTCGGCCGCCGCGGCCACGCTCTTCTCGAACAGGGAGGGGTTCGCGATCTCGACCGCCGGCAGGGTTCCCGGGACGGTCAGCGCGAGCATCAGTGTGACGGCGATCGCGGACCGCACGACACCGTTTCCCGGCGGCGCTGTTCGGGTACGAGTCATGGATGCATCAACGGTTGCGGACCCTTCAGGATTCCGCAGCGTCATAGGATAACCCGGTGGCGGCGTCACAGGCGCGGGAGGCGCTCGCAGCCGCGGCGGGCGGCCGCAGCGGTCACGAGCCATGGCTGTTCTACCCGCGGGATGGCCGTTGGCGGTGGTGGTCGTTCAAGCGCGGGTGGACCGAAGTCGAACGCTGGCAGGCAGTCCTTGCGCGCGGTGAGGGTCCGGCCGTCGACACGGCTCCGGCGCCCGAGACCTCGCCGGAGGCGCTGTGCCACTACCTGGCGGCGTCGGCCGGACTGCCAAGGGCGCCGACGGCTTGCTTCGACCGCCTGCTTGCGCCTCCTGGCGGTTCACGGGAGATCGTCGTTGTCGCGCCGCCGGCGGCAGCGGCGAATCCGGCGCCGACAGATCGTCTCGCACGGTCGTGGCTCGACTGGTGCTGTGCGCATCTGGCGGTGCTGGCGCTCGAACCGAGCCGGCCTGCCCTGGTCGGTTCCGTGCTGTGGTGCCGCCCGACGGCGCTGCTCGTGGATGCGGAGCAGGAACGCGCGCTGGCCGAAGCGGTGGCGGCGCGGAGCAGCGGCCGGGTACGCCGGGCTGCCGGCCTGCTCGATCGGTTGCGTGTCCTGCTGGTCGCTGCGGCGGACCTGGACGCCGCGGTCGAGCATCCGGCCCCGGCCGCTTCCGGCTGCGAATGGCGCGCCTGGGGCGTCGAGCGCCGGCTGGTGGGCTGCCCCGAGCCTTGACCCGTCCCGCGGTGCGACACGCGCCTCCTGCCACGGGCTGCCAGAAGCTGGCCGTTGATACAGTGGCGGGCGTTGATCACCGCGAGGCAGGTCTGTCGCTCGGCCTGCGCCAGCGCCGCCAGACCCGTTGCCGACTCCGTGTTGACCCCTGCCGCCACCTCACCATGACCTTGCGCCGATAGACTCGCTGCGCCGCGTTGTGCGACGCAAGCTCCTGGAAGGAGGCCCGGGATGGAGATGCCGACACGGACCAGGGCAGTGCTCATCCGTCTTCTGCCGCTGATCCTGGCCGCGGCCATGCCGTCGCAGCCCGCCGACGCCGCCGGCTTCGCGATCAAGATGGCGACGCTGTCGCCGGATGGTTCGCCCTGGGACGGTTTCTTCGAGGCGATGGGCAGGGACTGGGAGGCCGGCACCGACGGACGGGTCAGCCTGAAGATCTATCCCGGCGGCGTTGCCGGCGACGAGCCGGACATCCTGCGCAAGCTGAAGATCGGCCAGTACCACGCTGCCGCCCTCTCGGTCAGCGGTCTGGCGGACATCTCGAAGGACTTCACCGTCTTCGAGATTCCCCTGTTCTTCCACGACGAGCAGGAGATGTTCCACGTGCTGCGGGAACTGGAGCCGGGACTGCGCGAGACGCTGGACGGGGAGGGCTTCGTCCTGCTGGGCTGGGGCTATGTCGGTCAGGTTCACTTCTTCACCAACGAGCGCGCCCGCACGGTCGAGGAGATGCAGCGGCTCAGGATCTTCACCTGGGCCGGCGACGAGGCGATGACGAACTGGTGGCGGCAGGGAGGCTTCAAGCCGGTCGCGCTGGCTGTCACGGACATCGTGACCGGGCTGCAGACCGGGATGATCGACGCCCTCGCGGTACCGCCGATCTACGCCATGTCGGTCCAGTTCTTCAAGCAGGCGAAGTACTTCGCCGACATCCCGCTGATCCCGATGATGGGCGCCATCGTGGTCACGAAGCGGGCCTGGAGCCGCGTTTCGGAAGCGGATCGGAAGGTGCTGATCGACGGCGGTCAGCGGGCCGAGAACCGGATCTTCGAGACGATCCCCGACATCGAG
Source organism: Thermoanaerobaculia bacterium (assembly GCA_965116145.1). GTDB lineage: Bacteria > Acidobacteriota > Thermoanaerobaculia > Multivoradales > Multivoraceae > Multivorans. The sequence goes on along the minus strand of OZ220482.1, from coordinate 1,556,775 downwards.
CAGGCGGCGATCGGCCTGATGGGCGGCCAGGGCCTCGAGGTCGTGCCGATCGTGGGCACCGAGGTCGAGGGCGACTGGAAACGGATCGCGAACAGCTTCGCTGACGACATGCGCGGGAAGGTCGTGCCGGAGGCGATCTTCGACCGGGCGACGGCAGTCCGGGACGCCTGGCGCCGCACGCAGGAGGCCGCCGCCTCGTCCAGCGGCGCCGCCGGCGAGGAACAGAACAGGTAGCAACGGCGCCTCGTACCGGATCCATGTTTGACTGAACACGCCGCGGCGGCCCGCACGAGCGCTGTTCCGGTTCGTGTCCTGCACCGGATCGAGGACGGCGTCTCGATCGTCCTCCTCGGCGCGATGGTGTTCCTGCCGCTGGCGGAGATCGTCGTGCGCCGGCTCGGCAGCGGCATTCCGGGCGCGCTCCCCTTCGAGCAGCATCTGACCCTCTGGGTCGCGTTTCTGGGCGCCGCCCTGGCAGCGCGCGAGGGGCGTCTGCTCGCACTGGCCACGGGCAACCTCCTGCCGGAGGGCAGGTTCCGGGCGGCCGCCGGAGTGCTGACCGGCGGCGTCAGCGCGATGGTCGCGACGCTGCTGGGCAGGGCCAGCCTGGACCTGGTCCGGATCGAGCGCGAGGGCGGCATCGAGATGGCAGCCGGGGTGCCGGTCTGGGTGGGGCAGGCGGTCATGCCGATCGGCTTCGCACTGCTGGCCCTGCGCCTGGCCTGGAAGGCCTCCGACCTCTGGGTGGGCCGGGCCCTGGCCGCGTTCGGGATCGTCCTCGGACTGTGGATCGGCGCGAACGCGGACGCGTTTGCCGACCGGTCCGCCGCGCCGTGGCTGGTGCTGATCCTGGCCTCGACGCTTCTCGGCGGGCCGATCTTCGCCGCCCTGGGAGGCGCCGCGGTGTTCCTCTTCCTCGGGGACTGGGTGCCCATCGCGTCGATTCCGGCCGAGAGCTACCGGCTCGCGGTTTCGCCGACGCTGGCGGCGATCCCGCTCTTCACCCTGACCGGCTTTCTGCTCGCCGAGGGCGGTGCGTCCGAGCGGTTGCTGCGGGTGTTCCGGGCGCTGTTTGGATGGATGCCGGGCAGCACGGCGGTGGTGTGCGCGGTGGTCTGCGCGTTCTTCACGGTGTTCACCGGCGGTTCCGGCGTCACCATCCTGGCGCTCGGCGGCGTCCTGTTCACGGCGCTGTCGGCGGATGGCTACCGCGAGCGGTTCTCGCTCGGCCTGCTCACCTCGTCGGGGTCGCTCGGCCTGCTGTTGCCGCCGGCGTTGCCCCTGATCCTGTTCGGCATCGTTGCGGAGGTCCCGATCGAGGACCTGTTCATCGGCGGCCTGGTGCCGGGGCTTCTCCTGATCGGCCTCATCGCGGCCTGGGGCGTCCGCGAAGGTCTGCGCGGCGGCACTGCCAGGCGCCGGCATGTGCCGAGCAGCCACCGGGACGCATCCGGGGCCGACAGACCGGCATGGCTGGCCGCCGTCCTCCGAGAGGCGCCTGCCCCAGCCAGAGAAGCGCTGTTCGCAGTGTGGGCCGGCAAATGGGAACTTCTGCTTCCGGTCATCATCCTCGCGGCGATCTTCAGCGGCTACGCCACCCTGGTCGAGTCGGCGGCGCTGGCGGCGTTCTACGCTCTTGTCGTCCAGTGCCTGATTCACCGCGATCTGAAGATCGGCAGGCCCCTGCTCGCCGTGTTCCGGCAGTGCGCCGTTCTGGTCGGCGGCGTGCTGATCATCCTGGTCGTCGCGATGGGCCTCACGAGCTGGCTGGTCGACGCCCAGGCGGCCCAGGCCCTCGTCGAGCTGGTGCAGAACAACATCGAATCGAAAATCGTCTTCCTGCTTGCACTCAACGTCTTCCTGCTCCTGGTGGGCTGCCTGATGGACATCTTCTCCGCCACCGTGGTCGTCGTGCCGCTGATCGTTCCGCTCGGTCTGGCCTTCGGCGTCGACCCGGTCCATCTCGGGATCATCTTCGTCGCCAACCTCGAGCTCGGTTATCTGACGCCGCCGGTGGGCCTCAACCTCTTCCTCGCGTCGTACCGTTTCGAACGGCCGTTGCTCGCGGTGTACCGGGCGGCAGTGCCGGCACTCGTCATACTTGGCGTCGGCGTACTGCTGATTACCTACGTGCCGGTGCTGACCCTCGGTCTGCTCGACCTGCTCGGGAGAACGTCGTGACCGTGGAGCGATCTCCTTCCGCGGCGCGGGAACCGCTCGCTGCTAGACGTTCTCCCTCGGCGCGGCCTGATGCAGGACGGGTTCGCGGATGACCTGGAAGCGGCTGCAGGTTGTCGCCAACGTCTGGTCTGCGGTCTTTCTGGGCCTGGCGATCCTCACCATCGCCGGCGTGCAGATCGTCCCGCGCGACGTTGGCGGGCTGATCTGGGTGCTGCACGCAATGGTTGCCGTGATCGGTTTCCTGACGGGCGTCGCGGCGTCGCGGCGCCGGTCCGAGATCGAGGCCGAGCGGTGGCAGCGGGTGGAAGACCCGGCCCTCACGTCGGGCGAACGGGCGCACGCGCACCGCGAGGCCGAGTCCGAGCTGCGCCGCGCCCGGGCGCAGTTCCTGCTTGTCGGGGTGACCCTCGGGGGCTGGCTTTCCTACCAGTTGCGGGGTGAGCGTGCCGAGGCGGGCGCGGCGGTGGCCCGTGCTCTCGGCGGCGAGACGTCCGACGTGCCGATTCCGGCCCGGGCCGCCGATGCGCTCGCGGCCGAGCCGGTGTACGCCCTGAGCGTGTCCGATCTGCTGATCGCGACGCCCCTGATCGCGTTCGGCCTCGGCATGCTGTGGGCGCGCCGCCGGTCGGACGGCCGCCTGCCGGTTACCGCAGCCGCGCCACCGTGGCGCCCCAGCCGCCGCCGCCGGGACCGCCGCTCCGGAACGAGATGACCCGCGGATCCCGCTCCAGCACCTTGCGCACGATCTGCCGCTGCACACCGATGCCGCGGCCGTGGACGATCCGCACCTCGCGGAACCCCTTCTCGACCGCGGCGTCCAGGTAGCTCTCGACGACATCCCTGATGTCCTGCGGCTGGAACGGATGGAGGTCGATCTCGTCGCCGATGGGAACCTCGACGACATCGTCGGGCTGCAGGTCGTCTTCCGGGTTCATGGCGCAACAGCAGGCGGGCGGCTGCCAGGTTGCATCGGTGGGCTCCCTCTCGCCGCTGCGCGTCCGGACCGCATTCAGAACAGCTTCAGCACGGCGATGAAGGCGCTCCAGCCGTCGTCGGGTCCTGCCACGGCGGCGCCGACGTCCATGTTGACGACGGTGCCCCAGGGCCCGATGAAGGTGCCGACGATGCCGGCGCCGGCGAGCAGCTCGCGGTCGAGTCCCGAAGCGGAGTCGGTCGCCCAGGCGGCATCGCCGACCAGGTCGATACGGAAGATCTCACCCAGTTCGAAGCCGTAGCTGACGTGGGCGGCGGCGGCGCGTTCGGCGCGCACCCTGTCGCTCTGGTAGCCGTGGACGTTGATGTCCGAGAAGAACCCGAACTCGTACTTGCTGAAGCGGTCGAGGTCGCTGCCGTCCACGTACTCGAGCGCCAGGCCGACCTTCTGGAACTTCGGCAGATGCCAGGTCCGGGCGACGCCGACGTTCCACAGCGTGTAGCTGTCGGGCGTCACGTTGGCGGCGCCCAGGCCCCAGGGCTCCCAGTCGTCGCGCAGGTTCCAGGCGCCGCCGGCGACCAGACGGTAGCCCGCGCGGTTGTAGCGGAGCGTGGCGCCGACGCTGTGGCTCAGGTGGTCCGAGGGCAGGACGAAGCTCTCGCCGGTGTCGTCGGCGCGCTGGAAGTTGTTCCAGGACAGCTCGTAGCGGAAGTCGAGCTTGGTGAAGCTGCCGAGTGGCCGGCCGAGGCTGAAGTCGATGTTCGGGCGCAGCCGCTTGACGTTCTCCGCCGACGATTCGACGCCATCGCGGTAGAGCGTGTCGTCGCCGGCGAAGGCGAGGGCGAAGACGTCGACGCCGGCGTCCCAGCGCGAACCGAACAGGCTCGGGTCCGCGATGTCGGCGAGGATCAGCGGTCCGGCGAGGAACAGGTTCGCCTGGGCGCCGGTGCCGCGCCAGTCGAAGGACAGCCAGTTCACGCCTCCCAGCGGCAGCGGACCGTCCTGGGCCTCGTCGTGGAAGGCGCCGGCGACAGCGAACCTCCGGGTCCTGTCCTCCTCCTTGACCACGCGCTCGCCGGTTTCCTTGTCGAGCTCGAGGTAGCGGAGGCCGACCTCCGTGTCGCGCACCATCGTTGCCTCGGAGGCCAGGGCCGCGTTGCGGCGGACGTCGAAGTCCCCCGGGTTGATCCGGATCCCGGTGAGTTCGATTTCCCGCTCGACGATCGTTGTCGCGTTCAGGATCGAGAACAACTGCTGTCCGACGACCCGGGTCGGCAGCCAGTAGGAGGACCGCTCCCATGCCGCCGGCTGGCCGCTCGCGTCGACGGGGGTGTAGAACGTGGTCTCGTCGTTGGACAGCACGTCGCCGGTCAGGCCGAGTTGCACCGCTCGGGTCTTCACCCGTGCGTAGGTCTCGCGGTCCACCCACACGGTGCCGCGGAACAGGCTGCGTCCGCCGGTCAGGGCCGCCGCCGGCTCGAAGTCGACCACCCACGTGTCCCGGCCCTCCACCACGGCGGCGCCGCGGAGCCGGTAGCGGTACTCCCTGGTGAAGGTGATCTCGGCCGGCATCGCGGCCGCCTTTTCCGGCTGGATCAGCGGAATCTCGGGGATCCGCTTGCGCCGCCAGCGGATGCCGTTGACAAAGAAGCTGTCCCAGGCCCAGTCGAAGCCCTTGTCCTGGCGGAAGAAGAAGCGGCCCTGGAAGGTCGCGTCGACGGACTGGACGCCGGTGCCGAGCTGGAACCGGAGCGATGTCGTGTTCGTGGCGCTGTAGTTCCTGATCCGCCGCGACTGGTCGTCCTCGAACGCCTGCAGCCGCCGCAGGATCTCGCCGACCGGGATGCGGCGGGTGTCGGCGACCGTCAGCGAGTCCTCGATGGTCTCTACGCCGTCGAGCCCGATTGCCAGGTCGCGTTCGAGTCGGAAGACGAAGGGCTCGGCGCTGTCGGCCAGCGCGAGCTCGTAGCCGTTCCGGGTGCGGCGCCCGCCGAACAGGAGGTCGGTCTCGCCGGTCGCCGGGTCGAAGCGGGCGGGTGAGCCGATCTGCCGGTCGTTGAAGCGGAGCGTGAAGGGACCGCCTCCTGCCGGAGGCGAGACGACGATCCGCAGGCTCAGGTCCTCGCCCCGGACGAAACTCCAGGCTTCGGCGCCGGCCGGGGTGGAGTAGGGATCGAAGGCGACATCGCCCGAGAACTCCTGGGCGATCAGTCGGGCGTCGCGAACCGCGCCCGCGTCGCCGGCCTCTCCTGACAGTCGGAACAGCGAGAGGGACGCGCCGGCCTCGGCTTCGGCGGCCGCGCGCAGGAGCAGGGCCCCTTCGCCGTTCACGGCGCCGGACTCGCTCACGACCAGCGCGTCCGGGTCGAGCTCGCGGACGAGTTGCCGGAGTTCTCCGATGTCCGCCGCGGCGGGCCCCCGCGCCGGTCCGAACGCGACCCCGTCCAGGTAGGCGTCGAGTTCCTGGGCGTAGAGGGCGCGCACCAGTTCGGGGTTGCGGGGCAGGGGCCCGGTGACGACGCCGATGTCGGGCTGCGCTCCCGAAACAGCGACCGAGGCCCGTTTCAAGGCCAGCGCATACTCCTGGATCGCCAGTGCCTCGTCCGGGAGCTCCCCGGGCCAGACGAGCTGAACGAACGAACCGGCCGGCGCCGTCCGGGCGATTCCGGCCAGCCGCTCGAGCTCCGCTGTCAGGTCGTCGCCCCGTTCGGCCGGCGGCGGCGGCGAGGTGAAACGGACCGCGTACCAGGGGAGCGCCCCGGCCGCCTGCAGCTCCGCGGCGCCGGCGCGTGCCGCCGGCAGTGCATCGTTGTCGCCGAGATCCACCGGCCACTTGACGACGAGCACGGCCGTTTCCGGCAGCGCCGGGTACTCACCCAGGATGTTCGCTGCTGCTGCCGGGTCATCGGCGGCAAGACCGACGCACGGGTTGCAGGGCAACTGCGCCGCCGAGGGCAGGACGCCGGCAAGGAGGAGCAGGATCGCTGCGGGCGTTGCCGCGGGCAGGGAGGTGCAGGGCATGAGCATGGGCGGGGACCTCGTGTCGGTCGGCATGGGCCTCGTGGCCGTCGGCGCGGCTCCAGTCGCTACAACAGCGGAACCGGGCTCAGATTCCCGACGCGGCCGCGGCGTCCGGGTTCTTCACGGCAGTCTGCGGTTCCGTGCGGCCGACGACGCGGCGCCAGAACTCGTCCGCGAGGCTGCCGGCGAGCACGAGTTCGGGCCGCAGCGCGATGTCGAAACGCTCCCGCACCGTCCGGTGGGCCGCGACCATCAGATCGAGAACGTCGGCGGCGCGGGCGTTCTCCTGGTTGACGATCACGTTCGCGTGGCGCCGGCTGATCTCGGCGCCGCCGCTCCTTCTGCCCTTGAGGCCGGCAGCGTCGATCAGCCGGCCGGCAAAGTCGCCGTCCGGGTTGCGGAAGACGGAACCGGCGTTCGGCTTGCCGGACGGCAGGCTCTGCCAGCGCCGTCGGTTCAGTTCGTCCATGCGCCTGAGGGCGGTGTCGCCGTCGCCCCGTCGGAGCTGGAACCGGGCGCCGGTGACCACGGCCGCCGTCCCCTGCAGATTCGTCGTGCGGTAACCCGGATCGAGATCCTCGGCGGCGACTGCTTCGACCTGCTGTCCCGGCCGCGCCACGCGGACCTCGACGAGCACGTCGCGGATCTCCGTGCCGTAACAGCCGGCGTTCATCACGGCGGCGCCGCCCACCGTCGACGGGAATCCCGACAGCGCCTCGAGACCGAGGAGCCCCTGCTTCGCGGTGTCGCGGGCGAGCCTGGCCAGGGTGACGCCGGCGCCTGCCCATACCGTTTCGTCTTCCACCGTGACCTGTCCCAGTTCTCCGCGAAGGCGGCAGACGATGCCCGGCATGCCGCCGTCCGGGAACAGGACGTTCGACCCGTGGCCGTGGAGATGCACCGGCAGCGCCGCCTCCCGGGCGGCGTTCAGAACTTCCGTGAGCGCCGCTTCGGAGTCGATCCGCAGGAACAGCTCGGCCGGGCCGCCGATCCGCAGCGTGGTGACCGAGGCGAGGCGCACCGCCTCGCGCACCTCGACGTCAGGGATCGAAGCGAGTCGATCGCGGGTCCTCCGGTTGACGCCCTCGGGAGGCTGCCATACGCTGACCGCGCCCTTGTCGATGCCGGCTGTCACGTTCTTCTGTGTCACGTCGCCGAGCGTCCGCGGCGGCCAACTCCCGACAACCGTCCGACCGTCTGACGATTCGGGGGAACGCCTGACCGGTCGCCCGGAAGTATAGCCGCGCGCCTGTGCCGGCGATGCCGCCGGACCTGGCGGGCCGTGGCCGACTTCCGGGAGCGACGCCCGAGTATCTCCGGCTCTCCAGGCCGCCACCAGCATTCAGGAGCAAGCAACCCATGAAGAAGAACCGCACAAACGCACCGAAGGGAACTGGCAGCAAGGAGGCCATCTCGGGTGCGCTCACCCAGATCGAACGGCAGTTCGGCAAGGGCGCGATCATGCGCCTCGGCGAACAGGAGAATCTCGGCATCGAGTCGATCTCGACCGGATCGCTCGCCGTCGACCACGCCATAGGCACCGGCGGTTTTCCGCGGGGGCGCGTGATCGAGGTCTACGGTCCGGAGTCGAGCGGAAAGACGACGCTGGCCCTCTCGGTCACGGCGCAGGCGCAGCGCATCGGCGGCACGGCCGCCTTCATCGATGCCGAGCACGCCCTGGACGCCGAGTACGCCGAGAAGATCGGCGTCAACATCGACGAGCTTCTCGTCTCCCAGCCGGACAGCGGCGAACAGGCGCTCGAGATCGCCGAGATGCTCGTCCGCTCGAACGCGCTCGACATCGTCGTCATCGACTCGGTGGCTGCGCTGGTTCCGCGCGCCGAGCTCGAAGGGGAGATGGGCGATTCCCACGTCGGCCTGCAGGCGCGGCTCATGTCCCAGGCGCTTCGCAAGCTGACCGCGATCGTCGCCAAGTCGAGGACGACGCTCGTCTTCATCAACCAGATCCGCGAGAAGATCGGCGTCATGTTCGGCTCGCCGGAGACGACGACCGGCGGCCGGGCGCTCAAGTTCTACTCGTCCGTCCGCATCGACATCCGGCGTATCGCGGCGCTCAAGGACGGCGATCAGGTCGTCGGCTCGAGGGTCCGGGTCAAGGTGGTCAAGAACAAGGTCGCGCCGCCCTTTCGCGTCGCCGAGTTCGACATCGACTACGGGGAGGGCATCTCCCGGGTCGGCGAGCTGATCGACCTCGGCATCCAGCACAAGCAGGTGCTGAAGAGCGGCGCCTGGTTCTCGGCCGGCGACACCAGGCTCGGCCAGGGGCGCGAGAACGCCAAGCAGTTCCTTCGCGACAACGCTGATCTGGCCGACCGGATCGAGAGCCATCTCCGCGCCGAGCTCGACCTGCCGCCCCTCATCTCTGCTGTCTCCGGCGAGGAGGCCGCAGCGGCCGGCGGCTGAACACCGGCGTGTAACGCCTTCGTCAGGAACCTCGGCCGGGGTTGCAGGCTAGGCTTCGGGCAGTGGAGCGATTCCGGACGGACAGGAGGGAGACATGTTGAAGAGAACTGCGGATCGGATGTCCTGGTCGAGGCTGGCCCCGGCACTGTGCGTTGCGGCCTTCCTCTTGCTGCTGGCCGCCTGCGCCAGTGAGGTTGGCGTTGCCGATGCGCGCGCCGGCTACATTGCGGAACTGCAGTCGTTTTCGGTAGTGCCGGCGCCGGAGGCCGCTGCGGAGCAGGCCGAGGCAGAGGTGACGGCGGCGGCCGAGCCCGAGAGCGACACGCCTGGCCAGGGCGAGGCGCCGCCAGAACCCGGAATGGCCACTGTCCTGCTCGACTTCCTGATTCACAACGAGGGTTCGGGCACGCTCGACGGCGTCACGGTAGACCTGACGATCGCCGGCCCGGACGGCAACGAGAAGGAGCGCCGGCTGCTCTGGGTCGACACCGTCGGTCTGACCAAGGGTTCCCAGCGCCAGGTCGCTCACGAACTGACCGACGCGGCGTACACCGAAGGCGACGGCTTTCACGTCGAGGTCCGCCACCCGATCCCGATGGAGGAGCGCGGCGACTACCGGGAATTCGACGCCGAGAACTGAGGCGCCGACTGCCAGGGCCGGCTGCCAGGGCCGGCTGCTAGGGTGGCAATCATGAAGTGCTTCATGGTCGTCGTGCCTTCGGACAGCAAGGTGAGTCCCGAGGACATCGCCGAGGCGTTTCCGGACCACTGCTACGAGGTCGAAGGAGGGACGGTCTGGGTCGTTGCCGCGGTAGATGCGACGGCGGTCGACATCAGCGAGAGGCTGAAGCTCGAGCCTCGTGCCGAGGGAGATCGCAGCGGCGTTGTCGTCCAGATGGACCACTACTACGGCCTGTACGATGTCTCTCTCTGGGAGAAGCTGTTCGCCTGGAAGAAGGCGGCGTGACGAACGGCCGCTTCAACCGGAGCCCTTCGGGTACGCCCGCCAGCAGTTCCGGCGACGGCGGCGGCGACGGTTGGACGCTCCGGGTCGAGCGGCGCCTCGCGAGCATCGAGACGGAAATCGGACACCTCGCCAGGAAGCAGGACATCTCGGACCTCAGGACGCTGATCGCGGAGAAGGAAACCCGGACACTGCGGTGGCTCATGGGGATTCTGGCGACCAGCGTGGTCGCCCTCCTTGCCGCGCTGGTCAGGACGCTCATCGTCTGAGCAGCAGCGATCCCGGCGGCGTCAGTAGGCGTTCCTGGTCAGGCCGCGGCGGAGAGTGAGCCAGAGGATCTGGAGGTCGAGGCGGAGGCTCCAGTTCTCGATGTAGTAGAGGTCGTACTGGATGCGTCTGCGGATGGACGTGTTGCCGCGCCAGCCGTGGACCTGGGCCCAGCCGGTCAGGCCGGACTTGACCCGGTGGCGGAGCATGTAGTTCGGGATCCTCTCGCGGAACTCGCGGACGAAGGTCGGACGTTCGGGGCGGGGCCCGACGAAGGACATGTCGCCCCGGAGGATGTTCCAGATCTGCGGCAGTTCGTCGAGCGACCAGCGGCGCAGGAAGGCGCCGATACGGGTGCGGCGAGGGTCGTCCTCCGTCGCCCAGACCGGACCCGTCGAGGATTCCGCGTTGACCCGCATCGAGCGCAGCTTGAGGATCATGAAGGAGCGGCCGTCAAGCCCCATGCGCTCCTGCCGGTAGAACAGCGGTCCGCGGTCCTCCAGCCTGATCAGGAGCATGACCACCGGCAGGAACGGCAGGAGCAGGATCGTCGCGGCGGCGGCGAGGACGATGTCCATCGATCGCTTGGCCAGGCTGGACCAGCCCTCCATCGGGACATGCGAGAGGTTGATGACAGGCGTTCCGTCGACGTCCTCGATCTCTGCTCGCAGCGTCGCGTACTGGAGGACGTTTGGCACCAGCCGAATCTCGATCAGCTCGTTGCCGATGCGGTCGAGCAGGTTGAGGATCCTGCGGTGGGCGGCGAAGGGCAGCGCGATCATCACCTGGTCGACGCCGCGGCGTTCGATCGTTTCCTCCAGATCGTCCAGGGCGCCGATGACGGGCACACCGCCGCGCTCGGTGTGCAGCTTCTCCGGATCGTCGTCGAGAAAGCCGACGACTTCGTAGCCGAGCTCCCGGTGACGGACGAGCTTGGCCGCGATCTCCTCGCCGCTGTCGCCGGCGCCGACGATCAGGATGCGGCGGATGTTGTGGCCGCGGCCGCGAACAGTGCGCAGAGCGGCTCGGGTGGTCAGCCGCATCAGGGCCACGAGGAGGATGTCGGTGACCGCGAACAGGGCGAAGAACGCCCGGCTGTAGGAGAAGGGGTCTTCCGAGCCGGCCTGGGTCAGGCGGTCGAAGGTCAGGACCGAGGTCAGGATGACCAGGGCCAGTCCGGTGGCGACGACGATGCTGATCATCTCGTCCACCCGGCTGTGGCCGCGGCGGATGCGGTAGAGACCGTGGAAGTAATAGACCGTCGGCCAGATCAGGACGATGAACGGCAGCATCCTGACGTAGGGCTCGAAGTCGGGCGCCGATCCCGTGAGCTCGATCACGGGCTGGACGAACCGCAGGTGCCAGGCCAGGAAGAAGGCGCCGACGGTGGCCGCGATGTCGCCGACCAGGTTCAGCGCGGCGGTGATGCGAAGCTGCTTGTGGAGCACGGTCTTCAGTTCTGCGGGTCGGGCGCCGCTGCATCGTGCGGGCAGTGGATGCTACCAACCGGCAGGGCGGGGCCGACCCCCGTCATCCGGCGTCGCCGCGGACTGTCAACTGCCGGCTTCCCGCAGGACCTCGCGGTAGATCTGCAGCGTGCTTCCGGCGGCCTCCTGCCACTGGAAGCGGGCGGACCGCTCGCCGGCACGGCCCGCCAGCTGGCGTGCGTGGTCGCGGTTTCCCAGGCAGCGTTCGATCGCCCTCGCGATCTCCTTGACCTCTAGCGGGTTCACGAGTTCGGCGTAGCCCTGGGCGATCTCCTTGAGCGCGGACGTGTTCGACGTGATGACCGGCACGCCCGAGGCCATCGCCTCGACGACCGGCAGGCCGAACCCCTCGTAGAGCGTGGGATAGAGAAACAGGCTCGCCCCCTGGTAGAGGGCCGGCAGGATCTCGCCGTCGACACGGCCCAGCAGGCGGACGTGGTCGCCGACCCCGAGCTGCCGGGCCCGGAGCTCCAGCTTGAAGTCGGTGCCCGGCCGGGCGCCGACGCAGACGAGCGGGGCTTCGAAGCCGGCCCGTGACCGGGCCCGCGCGTAGGCCTCGATGACGCGGTCCAGGTTCTTGTGGGGCTTCGGGTTGCCGACGAACAGCACGTAGGGCTGACGGACGCCGAGCGCGTTCAGCGAGGTCCGCAGCTCTTCGTCATCGAGTCGACGGCGGAAGCGACTCTCCACGCCGTTGTAGACGACGCGGACCTTCGCTTCATCGACGCGGAAGTAGTCGAGAACATCGTCGCGCGTGTTGTTCGACACGGCGATGATCCGGTCGGCGCGGGCGACGCTGTGCCGGAACATGCCCTGGGCGTAGAGGGACGCGGCGCGGCTGGGCAGGAAGCCCGGATAGAGCAGGTGGATGATGTCGTGGATGGTGACCACCGTCGGGCAGGGCACGATCGCCGGCAGAACGTAGTGGGTGGCGTGGTAGAGGTCCAGCCGCGCCCGCCAGATGCGCCAGGTCATCGTGCCGATCTCGCGCAGCGAGTACACCGGCGAGCGCTCGACGACGCAGCGGAAGTTGGAGGGCAGGTCGTCGGCGAAGTCCCGGTCCTCCGGCCGCACGAACAGGAAGTACTCGTTGGCGGCGGCGGCGTCGCCGGCGCCTTCGATGCGCGCCAGGCCGCGGACGAGGTTGGTGACGTGAACGCCGATGCCGAAGTCCCGCACCTTGCGAGCGTCGATACCGATCCGCGCCACGGGGCAAGACTAGCCGTGCACGCAGGGTGATTGACAAGTCGCGCCCGTGCTTCGTAGCCTCCGACAACTGCGCGGTTGCGCCATGACCGGAGTCGCGGCGGACCCGAAAAGGGGCGGCTCGTGGCTCACGACGGCGGACGCCTGACGGTGAACTCGGATGCACCTGCAGCTTGACCAGGCCCGCGACGCTCCCCTGCGATGGCGCGAAGCCGTCCATGTCGGCGTCGGCGACCTGCGCCGGCAGGATGCGTTCGTCCTGGGCGCCGTCGATTCCGAGGGCTGTCTGACCTGCACCGGCTCGGACTTCCTGCTGCAGGCGCGGTTGCGCTACTGTCACCGTCTCTTCTGTGATCGTTGTCTGGCCGCGTACGAGGCGGAGGTCGACCTGCCGGTCGCCTTCGTCGTGACGCCTGGCAGCGGTGACGGTCCGGCGGCCGCGGAAGGGTCCGCCGGTGAACAGGGCGCCCGCGAGCTGGAGCCGGAGGATCTGTCGACGCTGGGCGCGGTGGACGGCGCCATCGACCTGTTCCGGCTGATCTGCGAACAGGTCGAGCTGAACGTGCCGATGAAACCGGTGTGCGACACGGCTTGCCGGGGCCTGTGTCCGCAGTGCGGAATCGACCGGAACCGGGAGGCCTGCGCCTGTGTCGCGCAGCAGGTCGATTCCCGCTGGGCCGGTCTCGAAGCGATTCGTGAACGACTTGCCGATAACGATAATCTGAGTTGACAGGCCATCCAGCCAGGAAGGGAACCCCAAGAGAATGCCCAATCCGAAACGGCGGCACTCGAAGGCGCGTAGGGACCGGCGCCGGTCGCATGACGCGCTGGAGCGCCCAGCCAGCTCCCTCTGCCCGAACTGCGGCGAAACCAAGCTGCCGCATCGCGCCTGCGTTCACTGCGGCGACTATCGCGGACGAGAGGTCATCGACGTCGAGGACGTCCTCTAGAGCCGCCAAACCCGTCGCTGACTCCGTGTTTGGCCCCAGCCCCCACCTCGCTACGACCTTGCACCGAAGAACTTGCTGCGCTGCGTTCTACGGCGCAAGCTCCTAGCAGTCCGTGGCAGAAGTCGCGTGTCGCCCGACGCGGACTGCCAGGTGCCTGACGCCGGCGGTGCTGCGGCCCCGATGACGACTCGATCTCCTGTACGCGGCTCGACGGTGATCGCGGTCGATGCGATGGGCGGCGACCATGCCCCGCGGGCCGTCGTCGAGGGCGCGCTGCTGGCGGCGCGGGAGAACGGGCTGCGGCTGCTTCTCGTTGGCCGTCGGGACGCGGTGGAACGGGAGGTCGAGGAGCTTGACCCCGCGGCGGCAGTCCGGGACCGGATCGAGGTCGTGTCCGCCCGCGAGGTCGTCGGCATGAGCGAGTCGGCGTTGGCCGTTCGGCGCAAGCGGGACTCCTCCGTGCGAGTCTGCGCCCGGCTGGTCCGGGACGGCCGGGCGGCGGCGATGCTGACCGCCGGCAACACCGGCGCCGCCCTGGTTGCGGGCAAGATGGTGATCGGCGTGGCGCCCGGGGTCGACCGCCCGGCCCTCGCCGTCGTCATGCCGCGCAGCAACGGCAACACGATCCTGCTTGACGCCGGCGCCAACGTGGACTCGAAGCTCCACCAGCTCCGGCAGTTCGCCGTGATGGGCCACTACCTCGCGCAGCAGTTGCTGGGCGTCGCGTCGCCGCGGATCGGTCTGCTGTCGATCGGCGAAGAGGTCGGCAAGGGCACGGAACTCGTCCGCGGGGTGTTCAAGGCGCTGGATGCGACCGGGCTCAATTTCGTCGGCAACGTCGAGGGCGGCGACGTGTTCGGCGGCGCGGTGGATGTCGTGGTCTGTGACGGTTTCGTCGGCAACGCGATCCTCAAGAGCGCTGAATCCCTGGGCGAGTTCGTCGGCGGGCAACTGCGGCAGGAGATGGCGCGCACCTGGCGGGCCCGGCTCGGCTACCTGCTCGCCCGTCGGGCGTTCGACCGCTTCAAGCGCCGCCTCGACTACAGTGAGTACGGTGGCGCTCCGCTGCTCGGGTTGCGAGGCGGCTGCTTCGTCGCCCACGGCCGTTCCTCTGCCCATGCGATCCAGAGCGCCGTGCGGCGCGCGGTAGAGTTCTGTGACGCCGACCTTCACCTCAAGGTCAGCGCCAAGCTGTCCGAGGTCGCTGACGAGACCCGGTCGAAGGCGGTGGTGGCGGGATGACGAACGGTCTCCAGGGCAACTTCTCCAACGGGTCGCGGCGAGTCCGCATCGCCGGGTCGGGCCGGTCGGTGCCCGAGCGGATCCTGACGAACGCCGACCTGGAGCAGATGGTCGACACGTCGAACGAGTGGATCATCGCGCGCACGGGCATCGAGGAACGCCGCGTCGCGTCCGACCGGGAGTACACGTCGATCTTCGCCGTCGACGCCGCCCGGAAGGCAATGGAGATGGCCGGAATCGAGGCGTCCGAAGTGGACCTCATCGTGATCTCGACGGTGACGCCGGACATGCCCTTCCCGGCCACGGCCTGTCTGGTGCAGGAGGAGATCGGCGCGAAGGGGGCCACGGCGTTCGACCTGAACGCCGGCTGCACCGGTTTCATCTACGGGCTCTCGGTCGGCCATCAGTACGTTTCGAGCGGCGCAGCCTCCACGGCCCTGGTCATCGGCGCCGAGTCGCTGACGAAGTACACCGACTACGAGGACCGGTCGACCTGCGTGCTCTTCGGCGACGGCGCCGGTGCGGTAGTGCTGCGCGGCGACGATCTGTCCGGGCCGTCCGACGAGAACGGGATCCCTGGCATTCTCTCCGTGGCTGTTCACAGCGACGGCTCGCTCGCCCATCTGCTCGAGATGCCTGGCGGCGGCAGCCGCAACCCTCCGAACCGTCCGGAGACGCTGGAGGCCCGGCTGCCCTTCATTCGCATGCTCGGCAACGAGACCTTCAAGGTGGCGGTACGCACCTTGGCCGAGGTCTCGGGCGAGGTGCTGGCCGATGCCGGTCAGCGGCCGGAGGATGTTCGCTGGCTGATACCGCACCAGGCGAACCGGCGGATCATCGATGCCGTGGGCCGCCGGATCGACGTGCCGTCCGATCGCGTCTACGTCAACGTCCATCGTTACGGCAACACCTCGGCAGCGTCCATTCCGATCGCCCTCGACGAACTGAACCGCAACGGCCGCATTGCTGCCGGCGACCTGGTGCTGATGGCCGCGTTCGGCGCGGGCCTCACCTGGGGCGCGGCCGCGGTCCGCTTCTGACGGACCGGGAACCGGTCGGGGCGGATCGACGAATGAGTGGGGCGGCGTACGTATTTCCGGGCCAGGGGTCGCAGCGGGTCGGCATGGGCCGCGCTCTTGCCTCGGCCTTCGCCGAGGCGCGGGAGGTGTTCGACGAAGCGGACGACACGCTCGGCTTCTCGCTTTCGGGGCTCTGCTTCGAGGGTCCCGAGGACGAGCTCCAACTGACCGCCAACACCCAGCCCGCGATCGTTGCCATGTCGATCGCCGCGCTGCGCTGCCACCAGGCGCAGAGCCCGCAGCCGGAGGCGCCGTCCGTTGTCGCCGGCCACAGCCTGGGCGAGTACTCGGCGCTGGTCGCGGCCGGCTCGCTCGAGTTTGCGGACGCCCTGCGGCTGGTGCGGGCCCGGGGACGGGCAATGCAGGAGGCGGCGCCGGCCGGCGCGGGCGCCATGGCTGCGATTCTCGGGTTGAGCGAGGACGATACGTCGGCGGCCGCGGCCGCGGCCGCGGCCGAGACCGGCGGCGTGTGCCAGATCGCCAACCTGAACGCGCCAGGACAGATCGTCATCGCCGGGGCGTCCGCGGCGGTCGGCCGGGCGGTGGAACTCGCCGCCGCGCGGGGCGCCCGCCGGGCGATTCCGCTGCCGGTGTCGGCCCCCTTCCACTGCGCCCTGATGGCGCCGGCGCGGGCAGCGATGGCGCCCCTGATCCGGGATGTCCCGATGGCGGACCCGAAGGTTCCGGTCGTGTGCAACGTGGACGCGGCCCTGGTGACGACGGCGGCGGCCGCGCGGGACGCACTGGTCCGGCAGATCGACGGCGCCGTGCGCTGGTCGGAGTCGGTGGCGTTGATGGCGTCCCGCGGTGTCGGCCAGTTGGTCGAGATCGGGCCGGGCAAGGTGCTCTCGGGTCTCGGCCGCCGCATCGACCGGCGCCTGGAGGTGCGGGCGGTTGCCGAGCCGGAGGACATCGGGGCGTGACCGTCTTCGATCTCCACGACCGGACGGCCCTGGTCACGGGTGCGTCCCGGGGCATCGGCCGTGCGGCGGCCGTGCTGCTCGCCGGGCAGGGCGCGCGGGTCGTGCTCGCTGCCCGCAACGAGGACCTCCTCGCCGAGGTCGCGGCCGAGATCCGGGAGGCCGGGGGCGCGGCCCATCCGATGGCGCTCGACCTTGCCGACCACGGTGCGATCCCCGGCGAGGTGCGCTCTCTGCCGCCGGAGTTCGCGGCCGTCGACATCCTGGTGAACAACGCCGGCGTCACCGCCGACAACCTGCTGGCGCGGATGACCCTGGAGCAGTGGCAGCAGGTGCTGGACGTCAACCTGACCGGCGCCTTCGTCCTGACCAGGGCGCTGGTCCGCGGCATGATGCGGCGCCGCCGCGGTCGGGTGGTGTCCGTGTCTTCGGTCGCCGGCGTCGTCGGCAACGCGGGCCAGACGAACTACGCCGCGTCCAAGGCGGGGCTGATCGGGTTCAGCAAGTCGCTTGCCCGCGAACTCCTGAGCCGCGGGATCACGGTCAACGTCGTGGCTCCCGGCTTCATCGAGACCGACATGACGGCGGCCTTGCCGGACGGCGCGGGCGAGCGCTTCCTGGAGCAGCACGGCCTGTTCCGGCTGGGCACGGTAGACGATGTCGCGGCGGCCGTGCTGTACCTGGCGAGCGACGAGGCGGCCTACGTCACGGGCGAAGTGCTCAGTGTCAGCGGCGGCATGACGTAGAGCCGCAAACCCGTCGCTGGCTCCGTGTTTGGCCCCAGCCCCCACCTCACTACGACCTTGCGCCGAAGAACTCGCTGCGCTGCGTTCTACGGCGCAAGCTCCTGGCGCCGGCGGGTCGGCATTGGACGGATCGCTCCGGTGGTGGCATAGTGTCGCTCCTTCCGCAGGTGTCCGACACGCCGGGCCTGCCTTGACTCCTTGAGAGGAACCAGAATGTCCGTAGTCGAAAAGGTCAACAGCATCATCGTCGAGCAACTGGGTGTCGACGCCGACGAAGTCACTCCGGAGGCCAGCTTCACTGACGACCTCGGTGCGGATTCGCTCGACATCGTCGAGCTGGTCATGGCCTTCGAGGAAGAGTTCAGCATCGAGATTCCCGACGAGGACGCCGAGAAGATCGGCTCCGTCAAGGAAGCGATCGACTACATCCAGTCTCACGGGCCTTCCTCGAGCTAGCTGCGTCGTCGGCCATCGGCGCCGATGCCCCTGAGGCGCCTGCGGGCGGATTCGCGGACCGTCGGATTCGTGACCAATGAGCGATCGTAGACGCGTCGTCGTCACCGGTGTGGGACTGGTGTCGCCACTTGCCGTGGGCACGGAGGCGACATGGTCCGGCTTGCTCGAGGGGCGAAGCGGCGCCGGGCCGCTGACCCGGGTCGACGCGGACCTGTATGCGACGAAGATCGCTGCGGAGGTGCGGGACTTCGACGCCGAGCAGTTCATGAAACGCAAGGATGTTCGCCGGCTCGACCTGTTCATCCAGTTCGCCCTTGCCGCCGCGGCGCTCGCGCACGAAGACGCGGGGTTCGAGATCGACGAGAGCAACCGCGACCGCGTCGCCACGGTCGTGGGCTCCGGCATGGGCGGCCTGCCCCTGATCGAGCACATGCACGGGATCTGGCGCGACCGCGGTCCGCGCCGGGTGTCTCCATTCTTCATTCCCGGCCTGATCGCGAACATGGCCGCCGGCCAGATCTCGATCCGGTACGGCGCCCGCGGGCCGAACACCTGCCCGACAACCGCCTGCACGACCGGCCTGCACGGGGTGGGCGACGCGTTCCGGATGATCCAGCATGGCTACGCCGACGCCGCGTTCGCCGGCGGCGCCGAGGCCACGACCTCCGATCTGGCCCTGGCCGGCTTCGGCGCGATGAAGGCGCTGTCGGTACGAAACGACGAGCCGGCCCGGGCCTCTCGGCCATGGGATGTCGACCGCGACGGTTTCGTCCTCGGTGAAGGCGCCGGGATCCTGATCCTCGAGGAACGCGGCGCGGCGCTGAGGCGGGGCGCACATGTCTACGCCGAGATCCTGGGCTACGGCATGAGCGCCGACGCCTACCATGTTTCGGCGCCCGAGCCGGAAGGCGACGGCGCGGCGCGGGTGATGCAGGCGGCGCTCGACGACGCCGGGATCGCGCCCGACATGGTCGACTACATCAACGCCCACGGCACCTCGACACCGCTCGGCGACATCGCCGAAGTCCGGGCGATCAAGCGGGTGTTCGGAGACCATGCCTACCGTCTGGCCGTGTCGTCGACCAAGTCCTCGACCGGTCATCTCCTGGGCGCCGCGGGCGGCGTCGAAGCCGGCATCCTGGCGCTCGCCATCGACCGGCAGGTGCTTCCCGCCACGCTCAACCTCGACCACGCCGACGAAGAGTGCGATCTCGACTTCGTGCCCCACGAGCCGCGCCAGGCGAAGGTCGAAGTTGCCCTGACGAACTCGTTCGGCTTCGGCGGCACGAACGGCGCCCTGGTCATGGCCAGGGCAGCGTAGTTTCACACGGCCCCGCGGACTCGTTTCTCATGGGACTCAGATGCCGAGGCTCCAGGTCGGTGCACGCGCGGTTTCCCGTCGAGGGGCGCGGGCGTCGCGCGGGCGTGCTTGTCCTGTTGTCCGTGCTCGCGTGGACCTCTGCGGCGGAGGCCCAGTTCATCGCACGGCTGGCGAATCCGCTCATCGACGTGACGATCGAGCACCCACCGGAACTGAACATCTTGGCGGACACGATCGTCTTCGGGCAAGCGGTCGGCAAGTGTGCGGACGAGATCACGCAGGCGCTCGTCGACGACTTCCTGCGCTCCGGCCTCGAGGTAGTGGACCGCGGCCACCTCGACGCGATTCTGGCGGAACACGACCTCGCGGCCCGCGGCCTTTCCGACCCGTCGACGATGCTGGCGATCGGAGAGATCGTGGGGCCGTCTGCGCTGATTTCGGTGAGTGCGACCCGGTGCGAGCCGAAACAGGAGACGTTCGAGTCCAGAGGCACGGAGTCGATCCCGCTGCTTACCGTGGAGGACGACGAAGGGGATGAAGAGTCCGTGTGGGTCGACGTACCCGTAACGACAAGAACCGCC
Organism: Thermoanaerobaculia bacterium; assembly: GCA_965116145.1. GTDB lineage: Bacteria > Acidobacteriota > Thermoanaerobaculia > Multivoradales > Multivoraceae > Multivorans. The sequence goes on along the minus strand of OZ220482.1, from coordinate 1,536,996 downwards.
CGCACCAGCATCGACATGCGCATCTCGCTGCGCGTGATCGAACTGGCGACCGGCAGGGTGTTTGGCGGGCGATCGTTTGCGGCGTCTCCATCAGCGGAGAACAGTCTGCGGTTGGATTACCCCGACGACGAGTCGAGCCCCGAGTACCCGCCCGAGTCGTTTGTAGTGGACTTGGCTGTCGGATCGATTCTGGAGGAGGTGCGCGCCATGTTCTTCCCTCGGTTCGAGGCCAGACAGGTCGTCTTCTACAACAACGGGAGATGCGGTCTCAGGTCCGCCTATCTGGCTCTCGAGATCGGCGACCACGATCGAGCCCTCGAGCTTTCGCGGCGGAATCTCGAGTACTGCCGTGAGGACAGGACCGCGAAGAGGAAGGTGCTGGCGAACGCGTACTACAACCTGGGCATGGTCCAGATGATCGTCGGGGATTACCAGGAGGCCCTCGGAAATCTCTCGCAGGCGGAGCGGCTCCGCCCGGGCTCGGTCGTGAATGAGGCGATCGCGGAGACGCGGGCCGCCTGGGCGGCGAGTGCTGCGAGAGAGAGATTCAACGAGGAGACGGACCTGTTGGCCGAAGCCAGGGAGGACGCCCTCGTGGAACGGATCGAGGCCGAGGCCGCTTCTACCTTGACCAACGACGACGTCCTGAGCATGGTCGAGGCGGGGCTTCCGGACTCGATCATCGTGGCGCGGATACGGAGTGCGACGACCGGGTTCTCGCTCGGGACGGCTGATCTCGTCGCCCTCACCGAGGCGGGCGTCAGCGAGGAGATCATTGTCGCCATGATCTCCTCGGACAACAACTGATGAACCGTTCACACCCCACGTTCGCGATCACTTCTCGCTGGACAGCGCCCTTGACAGCCCGTAGCTTCCACGGCACTATCCTGCGTTCCCGGGACGTTCCGGTCCCTTGCCCCGTTACCGTGTCATGATGTCCTCACCGACCAGCCGTTCCGTCTTCTCTGCTGCCTCGGTCGCTACGGCGGCCGGCGTGATCGGGGTGGCTGCGGCGGCCTGGCGGGCTCACGGTCACGGCAAGGGCTGAAACCCGGGCCAGGTCCCGGTACGCGCGGTCCGGGACGAGGGTGAACTGAGACGGCCTCCTTTCGGATTGAAGGAGGTCTTCCCGTTTGAACCCGACAATCGACGAATCCCGAACCGCTGATCCGCCTGTGCGGGCCAGATTGGTGGCGTCGCTGACCGAGGCGCCGGACGCGTCCGGTGACGAGATCCGCCTGCTTTCTGCGCAGGCGGACTGTCTGGAAGTGAGGGCGGATCTGGTCGGCGCGGTCGATCCGGACTGGTTGCGGCAGCGGTTCGACGGCGAACTGGTCTACACGCTCCGTAGCGTGGCGGAGGGCGGCCGGGGACCGGCGGAACCGGCTCGCCGTGCGCCGCTGCTCTCGGCGGCTCGCGGCTACGACCTGGTCGATCTCGAGGCCGACCGCGACCTGGACCGCGGTGTCCTGGCAGCAGTCGCACCCGGGCGCCGGGTGGTGTCCTGGCATGGTCGGGCACGGAACGCGGGCGAGCTGCGCGACCGGCTGAGTCGGGTCTCGGCGATCGAGGCGCGGCTGTACAAGCTGGTCACCGACGCCCGGCGTTCCGGCGAGGAGCTGCTGCCGCTCGAACTGCTGCTCGACGCCGGACGGGCCGATGTGGCCGCCTTCGCGATGGGCGCCGTCGGTGCCTGGACCCGGCTGGTCGCGCCGCGTCTCGGCGCTCCCTGGATCTATGGCGCCGCCGGGTCGGTGGCTGCGGCCCCCGGGCAGCCTTCGGTCGAACGGTTGCGGGCCGACTACGACCTGCCGAGGCTCCGACGGGCAGCGCGGCTGTTCGGCGTCGTCGGCCACCCGACTGCGCACAGCCTGTCGCCGAGACTCCACAACGCCGGCTATCGCGACCGCGGCGAGGAGGCCCTCTATGTCGCCTTCGACGCGCCATGCCTCGACACGTTCCGGAGCGAGGTCGTGTCCTCCGGTGTCTTCGACCGCGCCGGTCTGCCGCTGAGCGGTCTCAGCGTGACCGCGCCGCACAAGGCGGCGGCTCTTGCGGCGGCGTCGGAGGCCGGCGACTGCGCGCGGAAGACACTGGGCGCGAACACCCTGTTGCCGGCACGCAACGGCGTCGGCGCCGGCAGCCCGCCGCGGACTGCGAGACGGTGGCGAGCCGAGAGCACGGATCCGGAAGGGGTGGTCGGACCGCTGCGGCGCCGCGGGCTCGATCTGCACGGCCGACCGGCGGTGGTTCTCGGCGCCGGCGGGGCCGGCCGGGCCGCCGTCCTCGGTCTGGCGGCCGCGGGGGCCGCCGTGACGCTCGCCAACCGGTCGGAGTCGACCGGACGTGCGGCCGCCGCGTCGCTCGGCGTCGATTTCGTGCCGCTCGCGGACGTGGAACCCGGCACCTTCGACATCGTGGTCCAGGCCACCGCCCTCGGATCCCGGCCCGACGATCCGCTGCCCTGCGACCCGGCCGCGCTTCGCCCCTCCGCGATCGCGGTCGAACTGGTCTACGGCGGCGGTCCGACCTCCTGGAGCCGGGCCGTCGCGAGCCGCGGCCTGATCGTCGTCGACGGCCGCGAGGTGTTGTTGCATCAGGGGCTGCAGCAGTTCGAGGCGATGACCGGCAGGATCCTGCCCTTCGAGGTCGGCGCTGCCGCCCTGGGCCTGGAGACGTTGCGATGAGGATCTCGGCGGGCCTGCCGACCGGAGTGTCGGCCGCCCTGTTCGACAGCGCCAGGCGCCGCCGCCGGCTGGAGGCGGAGCTCTCCGGCCTGCTGGAGGAGCGCGGCTTTGCCGAGGTCCTGCTGCCCATTCTCGACTACTTCGAGCCGTATCGGCCGCTGCTGACCGGCCGCCGGCTGGAGCAGCTCTACCGCTTCGTCGACCGGGACGGCCAGCTCCTCGTCCTGCGCGGCGACTTCACGCCGATGCTGGCGCGGCTGCTTGCGCCCCACCTCGACGATCTGGAGTTGCCGCTGCGCCTCTGCTACCGCGGCGATGTCGTGCGTCACCAGCCGCTGCGGCCGGGGCGGATGCGCGAGTACTCCCAGTTGGGCGCCGAGTTGCTCGGCGGCGCCCGCGCCGCGGCGGACGAGGAGATGCTGACCCTGTTCTGCGACCTGCTGCTGGCGGCACGCGGCAGCGACCCCGCCTCCGCCGGCGCGGACGGACACGGTCTCCGCCTGGTCCTCGGAGCGGCCGGCGCGCTTGACGAGGCCCTGCTGGCAGCCGTCGGCGAGAGCGGGGACAGTGCGTTCGAGCTCGCGCAGCGGATCGCCCGCCGCGATCGGAGTGCGGCGCGCCGGGCCGGTCTCGCCGAGGTCGTGGAGCGCGGCTATCCGACGGACCCTTCGGTGCTGGGCGGCGCCGGGGAGACGGTGTCCGAACTGCTGGAGCTGCGCGACCGGCTGGCTTCCGTCTACCGCGCCGCCGGCGTCGATATCGAAGTCGACCTGGCCGAGTTCGCGGCCGCCGCCCTCGACCCGCGCATCGGCCCGGCCACGGGTCAGCGCGGCTACTACGACGGCCTGATGTTCGCGGCCTATGCTCCCGCCACGGCCCTGGCCCTCGGTGTCGGCGGCCGGTACGACCGGGTGTTCCGATCGCTGAGCGGCGAGTGTTCCGCAGTCGGCTTCTCGTGCGGTCTCGACCTGCTGCTGGAACTCCGCGGAGAGCGGTCGTGATTGTCTTCGGCCTGCCCAAGGGGCGCAATCTCGGCCCGGCGCGCGCCGCCCTGGCGGCAGCCGGCCTGAACCTCGACGACCTCGACTCCTCCCGCCTGCGTCAGCAGCTTCCCGACCAGGGCGCATTCGGTCCGGCGGTCGGGATCCTGCTCCTGAAGGACTGGGATCTGCCGCTCTACGTCGAGCACGGGATCGTCGACTGCGCGATCGTCGGTTCGGATGTGCTCGAGGAAACCCGGCCCGATGTCTTCCGGCCGTTGCGTCTCAAGGCCGGACGGAGCCGTCTGTCCCTGATCGCCGAGACACCCGAGCTGCCGAAGCGGAACGGCCAGCTCCGCGCGGCGACCCGCTATCCGACCTGGGCGGCGCGCCTGCTGGCGGCGCGCAGGCTCCACGTCGAGGTGATTCACCTGACCAGTTCGATCGAGCTCGGCCCGCTGCTCGATCTGACCGATGTGGCGGTCGACATCGTGCAGACCGGCGGCACTCTCCGTGCCCACGACCTGCACGAGATCGAGGTGCTTGCGGAGGTGGCGCCGACCTTCGTCGTCAACCGGGCTTCCTTTCACTCCCATCGCCGGCGGTTGAGCCGTCTGCTCGGCGGACTTGAGGCAGTGGGGGCCGCCGGTGACTGACGTCGGCGCGGGCGCGCTGCGGGTTCTCGCCGCCGGCAGTCCGGCCGGCCGGGAGCGGCTGGCACGGCTCGACCGGCGCGGCCGCGGCGGCAGCGCGGCGGAGCTCCGGCAGGCGGCGGCGGAGATCGTGGACCGGGTGCGGGCCGGAGGCGACACCGCGCTGCTCGAGGCTGTGCGCCGCTTCGACGGCGTCGATCCGCCGTCGGCCGCGGCGCTGCGGCTGAGCGCTGTCGACGTCTCCGAAGGCGGCGGCAACGCTGGCGGCGCGATCGACCCGGACATCCTGGCTGCCATCCACCGTGCCCACGAAGCCGTCGAGGCCTGGCACCGCTCGTTGCCCGGCGACCCTGCCGTCGTGCGCGTGGACCGGTCCGGTGTCCGCATCGAGGAGCGGCGTCTGCCGATTCGCCGCGTCGGTCTCTACGTGCCCGGCGGCCGTTTCCCCTATCCCTCGACCGTGCTGATGACGGCGGTGCCGGCGCGGCTGGCCGGCGTCGAGGAGATCGTGGTTGCCACACCGCCTCGGGCGTATCGGCACAGCCCGTTGCTGCGGCACGTTCTCGATCTGGTCGGTGTGGACGAAGTGTGGGGCATGGGCGGCGCCCACGCGATGGCGGCGCTTGCGTACGGCACCGAGTCGGTGCGGCCGGTCGATCTGATTGCAGGACCGGGCAACGCCTGGGTGGCGGCGGCGAAGCGGCAGGTCGCCCCGGATGTCGGCGTCGACCGGGACGCCGGGCCGTCCGAGGTCGTCGTCGCCGCCTCGGCCGATGCTCCCGCGGCGTGGATCGCGGCCGACCTGCTGGCGCAGGCGGAGCACGATCCGCTCGCGGTCGCGGTCCTGGTGACCGACAGCGCCGATCTGGCCGGCCGCGTCGCCGACGAGGTCGACCGCCAGCTCGCCGGCCTGCCAACGGCGGAGACCGCGGCCGCGGCGCTCGACCGGTACGGCACGGCCTTCGTTGCCGCTGATCTCGATGAGGCGGTCGCGCTGGCCGAGCGCATCGCGCCGGAGCATCTGCAGTTGATCGGCGCCGCGGCGGAGGCGCGTGCCGACGATGTTCGCAACGCCGGCGCGGTGTTCGTCGGCGCCTCGTCGCCGGTCGTGTTCGGGGACTACGTCGCCGGTCCGAGTCACGTGCTGCCGACGGGAGGCAGCGCCCGGTTCGCGTCCGGACTCGGACTGGGCGACTTCGTGCGCCGCAGCCACACGGTCCGGTTCGCACCCGCGGCAGCGGCGGCGTGGGCCGACACCGCCGAGACGCTGGCCGCGGCGGAAGGCCTGGCCGCGCACGCCGCGGCGGCCAGGCTGCGCCGCGTGCCGGAGGACGCGGGGACAGCGACGAGCGAAGCCGCAGACCGCACGCATGACCGCTGTCGGCGCGATCCGCCCGTTCGCCAGGGACTGCTGGTGCGCGCGGAAGTGCGGGAACTCTCTGCCTACTCGCTGCACCAGCTCGACGCCCGCTACAAGCTCGACCAGAACGAGGCGCCGTGGGACCTGCCCCGATCGCTCAAGCGCGAGGCGCTGTCCCGGTTGGCCGACCGAAGCTGGGCGGAGTACCCGGACTTCCACGCCGACCGGCTGCGCCGACTGATCGGCGACCTCCACGACTGGCCGATGGAAGGCGTGCTGGTGGGCAACGGTTCGGGCGAGCTGCTGACCACCGTGCTGGACGCGGTCGTTCGCCCGGGCCGGGAAGTGCTCATCTGCGACCCGAGCTTCAGTCCGTACGGGATGTTCGTCCGGCGCGCCGCCGGCGTGCCGCGTCACCTGCAACCCTCTCCCGACCTGGGCCTGCAGATGGACGCGCTCCAGGACGAGGTTGCCCGCGATCCGCGGCGGCCGGTGCTTCTGTGCACACCGAACAACCCGACCGGCGCCGCGGCGGCTCCGGCTGAGGTCGAGCGTCTGGCGCGGTCGCTCGACGCGGCGCTGCTGCTCGACAACGCGTACGGCGAGTTCTGCCGTCACGACTATCGGCCGCTGGTCCGCACGAACCCGAATGTCATCCTGTTCCGGACCCTGTCCAAGGCCTGGTCGCTCGGAGGTGTTCGTCTCGGCTACCTGCTGGCGGCGCCGGAACTCGTCGCCGAACTGCTGAAGGTCAAGCTTGTCTACAACGTCGGTCATGCTGCCGCCGTGATCGGCGAGGTGACACTGGAGCATGCGGAGCGCTTTCCGCGCCGGATCGCGGTGGTGCGGGCCCGCCGCGGCCAGTGGGCGGCGATGCTCCGGGAGTTCGGCTTCCACGTCTTCGACTCGGAGGCGAACTTCCTGCTTGCCCGCCACCCGCGGTGCACCGGAATCCGCGAGGGTCTGGCAGCCGCGGGCATCCTGGTCCGGGACGTGAGCCGGGCTCCGGGCCTTGCCGACTGCCTGCGGGTCGGGATCGGCGCCGGCCCGGCGCTGCGGGCGACCCGTCGGGCGTTGGACCGGATGTTGACCCCGACTTCGGGAGACAGCGCATGAGAACAGCGTCGATCGAACGCAGAACAGGAGAAACCCGGATCCGCGTCAGCCTGTCGCTGGCCGGCGGCGACCGGCGGATCGACACCCCGAACGGGTTCTTCAGCCACATGCTGGACGCGCTGTCGCGTCACGGCGATCTGGGCCTGGACCTCGCGGCGCATGGCGATGTCGAGATCGACCTCCACCACACCGTGGAGGACACCGGCATCGTGCTCGGCGACGCCTTGCGGGAAGCGCTCGGCGACCGCGCCGGCATCCGCCGGTTCGGCTACGCCTACGCCCCGCTTGACGAGGCGCTGGCGCGCGCCGTCGTCGATCTGTCCGGCCGAGGTTCCTGTCACGTCCGGCTGCCGGCGGATCTTGAGCAGGCCTGGGTCACCACCGAGTTCCCCCTCACCCTGCTCGACGATTTTCTGGGCGCCCTCGCGGACCGCGGCCGGCTGACCCTGCACCTCGACGTGCTCCGCGGGCGCAACCCGCACCATGTTGCCGAGGCTGCGTTCAAGGCGGTGGCCCTCGCCCTGCGCGACGCAGTGTCGCTGCGGCCGGAAGGCGCCGCCGCGCCGCCGAGCACCAAGGGGAGTCTCACCGCATGACCGGCGCCGCTCGACCGACGGCGGCCGCAACCGTGATCGACGCCGGCGTCGGCAACATCGGCAACCTGGTGCGGGCGCTGCGCTGTCTCGGCGCCGAGGTCGAGGTCACGTGCGATCCGGAGACGATCCGCGCCGCGCGCTGCCTGGTGCTGCCGGGAGTCGGCGCCTTCCGGCCGCCGCGCGAGACCCTGCGCGGCGCGCCGGAGGCGGCGGTCCGGTCCGCGCTTGAGGACGGCGCCGCGCTGCTCGGCATCTGCGTCGGCTACCAGCTCCTGTTCGACAGCAGCGAGGAATTCGGCACGACGGACGGCCTGGGCCTGCTTCCGGGTCGGGTAACCGAGTTGCCCGGCGGCGTGCCCCTGCCCCACATCGGCTGGAACCGTGTCTTCGCTGTCCGGGAGCATCCCGTGCTCGCGGGCGCCGGCAACGACGACCACTACTACTTCGTCCACTCCTTCGCACCCCGCGACGTGCCGGAGGAGTGGGTGCTCGGGCGTTGCCGGCACGGCCGCAGCTTTCCTGCGGTCACCGGCCGCGGTCGGGTCGTCGGCGCCCAGTTCCATCCCGAGAAGAGCGGCGACGCGGGCCTGCGGCTGCTGCGCAACTACCTTGCCTGGGCCGGCGGTGCGGCCGCCGGAGTTCATCGGCAGGACGATGGAGGAGGCCGTGGAACTGCTGCCCGCCATTGACCTCCGCGGCGGTCGGGTGGTCCGCCTGGAACGGGGCGACGACGCGCGGCAGACCGTCTACGACGCCGACCCCTGCGACGCGCTTCGCCGCTACCTCGACGCCGGCGTGACGGGTGTCCATGTCGTCGACCTCGACGCCGCGTTCGGCGGTCCACCGCAGCGCGTCCTCGTCGAGGATCTGGCCCGGCGGGCGCGGCAGGCGCCGAACGGCCGCAGTAGAGTTCAGATCGGCGGCGGCCTCCGCGACCGCGCAGCGGTCGAGTGGGCCTTCGCGGTCGGCTGCAGGCGGGCAGTCGTGACCTCGCTCTTCGTGCGCCGCTTCAACGTGTTCGCGGACCTCTGCCGCGAGTACCCGGAACGCCTGGTGGCGGCCGTCGACATCGACGGCGGCGAGGTCCGGCTCTCCGGCTGGACCGAATCGGCCGACCGTTCGCCGGCCGCGCTCTGCGCCCGGCTCGCCGACCTTCCTGTCGCCGCGGTCCTGGTCACGGACATCTCGCGCGACGGGATGATGCAGGGCCCGAACATCGATCTCGCCTGCAGGATCGGCGCACTGGCGGCAGCGCCGGCGATCCTGTCGGGCGGTGTGCGGTCGGCGGCCGATCTGGAGGCTGCCGCGCGTCGACCCGAGATCGAGGCCGCGATCGTCGGCCGCGCCCTTTACGACGGCTCGCTCGGTCTCCACGAAGCGATGGCAGCCTGCCGGAGCGGGTCGTGAGATCTGCCATCGAGCCGACCGGCCTGACCCGCCGGATCATTCCCTGCCTGGACGTGGCGGCAGGCCGCGTGGTCAAGGGCGTCCGGTTCAGGAACCTGACGGACCACGGCGACCCGACCGCGGCGGCGGCCCGCTACGCGGCGGAAGGCGCCGACGAGATCGTCTTCCTCGATATCACCGCCGCGCCCGAGCGGCGCGAGACGGACCTCGACTGGGTGCGGCGGACCGCCGAGCAGGTGTTCGTTCCCCTGAGCGTCGGCGGCGGCGTGCGCAGCGTCGAGGACGGCCGCAGCCTGCTCCTCGCCGGCGCCGACAAGCTGGGGATCAACACCGCCGCGGTCGCCGAGCCCGAGCTGCTCACCCGCCTTGCCGAGCGCTTCGGCAGCCAGTGCGTCGTGCTCTCGGTCGACGCGAAGCGCCGACCGCCGGACGGCGCAGCAGAACCGGGCTGGGAGGTGGTCACCCACGGCGGCCGCACGCCGACGGGGCGCGACGCCCTGGCCTGGATCGAGGAGGGGATCGAGCTCGGCGCCGGGGAGATCCTGCTGACCAGCATCGACAGCGACGGCACCCAGGCCGGCTACGACCTGGAGCTGCTGCGCCGCGCCTCCGCGTTGTCGCCCGTGCCGGTGATCGCCTCGGGCGGCGCCGGCACGCTGGAGCACCTTGCCGACGCGCTGGCAACGGGCGCGGCCGCCGTCCTTGCCGCCTCGATCTTTCACCAGGAAACGTACACGGTGGGCACGGTCAAGGAGCACCTCGCCCGCCGCTACCCGATGCGCATGCCACGGAAGTCGAGCCGCACCGGCGGTTCCGCCGGGGTCTCGGCGGGCGTCCGGGATGAGAGAAAGACGAAGGGAAACGACCCGGGCAACGAACGATGACGAACAACGAACAGGCGCGGCCTGCGGCGATCGATCCGACCGCGCTCGCCTACGACGACCGGGGGCTGCTGCCGGTGGTGGTGCAGGACGTCCTCTCGGGCGCCGTGCTCATGGTCGCCTGGGCCAACCGCGAGGCCGTGGAGCGGACGCTGGAGACGGGCCAGGCCCACTTCTTCAGCCGCTCCCGCCAGGAGTTGTGGCGCAAGGGCGCGACCTCGGGCAACACCCTGGCGGTGGTCGAGGTGCTCCAGGACTGCGACCGCGACACGTTGCTCCTGCGGGCGTTGCCGGCCGGACCGGCCTGTCACCTCGGTACCCGAAGCTGCTTCGAGCCGAACATGGCCGAGTTCGAGCTCGGCTGGCTGCGGCAGGTGCTTGCCGAGCGGGCGTCGGCGCCGCCGGAACAGAGCTACACCGCGCGACTGCTCGGTCAGGGCGTCGACCGCATTGCCCGCAAGGTGGCCGAGGAAGCGGGGGAGACCGTGATCGCCGGAGTCCGGGCCGACGCCGAACCGGAGTCCGAGGCGCGCCGCAACGACCTGGCTGCAGAAGCGGCGGACCTTGCCTACCATCTGCTGGTCCTGCTCCAGGCCACCGGCGTCGATCTTTCCGAGGTCGCGGCCGAGCTCGGCCGCCGCCACCGGCACACACGGAGAGAGTCGTCGTGAGCCGGCCCGCCGCGGCCATCGCCCACACCCGGGAGTTCCTGGCCGACACCTCGACCCCGCTCGGTGTCTACCGCAAGCTGGCGACGCACGAGGACGGCGCCGCGCCCGGCCGGCGCTTCCTGTTCGAGAGCGTCACCGGCGGCGAGCATGTGTCGCGCTACAGCTTCCTCGGCACCTGTCCGACCCGGGTCTGCCGGGTGTACCTCGATCGGCTGGAGATCGAGGATCTGCGAAACGGCGGCGGCCTGGAGGTCGAACCCGGCGATCCGCTGCCTCGGCTTCGGCGCCTGCTCGACAGCGTGGCCGGTGCGCCGCCGTCCCTGCCCTTCGCCGGCGGCTGGATCGGCGCCTTCGGGTTCGACGCGATCCGGCTGGTCGAGCCGCGTCTGGTCGACCATGCGGCCGGCCGGCCGCCGGACCCGTTCGGTCTGCCGGTCGCCCTGCTCGCCCGCTACGACGAAGTGCTGGTCTTCGACCACGCCCGACAGCGGATCGTCGCGGTGGCGAACGAGATCGAGGGCCAGAGCTCGGCCGCCGACGCGGAGGCCCGCCTCGACGAGCTGCAGGCCGTGCTCGAGAGCCGAGGCGAGGCGATGGCGGCCCGCATCGAGGACCGGGGGCTCAAGGCGGAGACCGCCGAGCCCAGCCTGAGCGACGAGGAGTACTTCGGCGTGGTCAACGCGGCAAAGGAGTACATCGCTGCCGGAGACATCTTCCAGGTGGTTCTTGCCCGCCGCTGGGCGATCGATCTCGACGTGCCGCTTACGACCGTCTATCGGGCGCTGCGCCTGGTCAACCCGTCGCCCTACATGGTGCTGTACGAGTCGCCGGACGTGTCGCTGATCGGGGCCTCGCCCGAGATGCTCGTGCGTCGAACCGGGCGGCGGCTGGAGATGCGGCCGATCGCCGGCACCCGGCCGCGCGGCCGGACCGCTGTCGAGGACCGGGAGCTGGCCGAGGAGCTGATGGCCGATCCGAAGGAGCGCGCCGAGCACGTGATGCTGGTCGACCTGGGCCGCAACGACCTGGGGCGGGTGGCGACACCGGGCGGGGTCTCGGTCGAGGAGTTCATGGTGATCGAGCACTACAGCGACGTGATGCACATCGTCAGCTCGGTCGAGGCGGAGCAGGCGCCGGGCGCCGGCAATGGCGCCGGCTCGGCGCTCGACGCCCTCCTCGCCTGCCTGCCGGCGGGCACGCTGTCCGGGGCGCCGAAGATCCGCGCCGTCGAGATCATCGACGAGCTGGAGCCGGAGGCGCGCGGCATGTACGGCGGTTCGGTCGGCTACTTCTCGTTCGGCGGCGACATGGACACGTGCATCACGATCCGTACCCTGGCGCTGGTCGACGGCGAGGCCTCGATCACGGCCGGAGGCGGCATCGTCGCCGACTCGGAACCGGTGCGCGAGGCGCAGGAGACCCGCGACAAGGCGGCCGCCATGCTGCGGGCGGTGGCGCTGGCGCGCGAGCTGGAGAGCCGGCCATGATTCTCGTCATCGACAACTACGACTCCTTCACCTACAACCTGGTCCAGATGCTGGGAGGACTCGGCGCCGAGCTTGCGGTCGTGCGCAACGACATCGAGAGCGTGCCGGAGCTCCTCGCCCGCGGCGCCGACGGCATCGTCCTGTCGCCGGGGCCCGGTCGCCCGGAGGCCGCCGGCGTGTGCATCGACCTGCTGCGGGCCCGGCCCCGCAGGCCCCTGCTCGGTGTCTGTCTCGGTCATCAGGCGCTCGGCGCGGCGTTCGGCGCCACGGTCGGCCGCGCCCGTACGCTCATGCACGGCAAGATGTCCGACGTCGAGCACGGCGGCGTCGGCCTCCTCGACGGCCTGCCGTCGCCCTTCGCCGCGACCAGGTACCACTCTCTCGCCGTGGAGGAAGAGAGCCTGCCGGAGTTTCTCGAGCCGATGGCCTGGACCGGGGACGGGACGCTGATGGCGATGCGCCACACCGAGCTTCCCTACTGGGGGGTCCAGTTCCATCCCGAGTCGGTGCTTACCGAAACCGGCCCCCGTCTGCTGCGGAACTTCCTTGACCTCTGCGAGGCTTCTGATGAGTGATCTCGACCTTTCCGTTCTGTTGCGGGCGGCGATCCGCGGCGAGGACCTGCCGGCGGCGACCGTGGAGGCGCTGTTCGGCCGGCTGATGGACGGCGAGCTGTCCGAGGTCTGGAAGAGCGCGTTCCTGGTCGCTCTGGCGGCCAAGGGGGAGTCGGTCGGCGAGATCGCCGGCGCCGCCCGCGCCATGCGTGCGCGCGCCGCCCGGGTCGCGCATTCGAGCGACGGTGCGGTCGACACCTGCGGCACCGGCGGCGACGGCCGCGGCACGTTCAATATCTCGACCGCGGCCGCGCTGGTGGCGGCGGCGGGCGGCGCGGCGGTCGCCAAGCACGGCAACCGGGCGGTGTCGAGCCGCTCCGGGTCGGCGGATGTGCTGGACCTGCTCGGCGTTCCGCTCTCGGGCGACACCGCGGCACTCGGTCGTTGCCTGGACGAGGTCGGCATCGCCTTCCTGTTCGCGCCGCTGCTCCATCCGGCGATGGCCCAGGTCATGCCGGTGCGGCGCGAGCTGGGGGTGCGCACGCTCTTCAACGTACTCGGTCCGCTGACCAACCCGGCGGGCGCTTCACGGCAGTTGATCGGTGTCTTCGCGGCGGATCTGGTCGAACCGATCGCGCGCGTCCTGCTGGACCTCGGCAGCGAGCACGCTCTGGTCGTCCACGGCGACGGTCTGGACGAACTGACAACCACGGGACCGACCTCGGTTGCCGAGGTCCGGGGCGGCGAGGTCCGCACCTGCGAGGTCCGGCCTGGCGATTTCGGGATCCCCGAGTCGGCGCCCGAGGCCCTGGTCGGCGGCGAGCCGGAGCGGAATGTCGAGCAGATGCGCGGCGTGCTCGGCGGCAGCGGCGGACCCCTCGCCGACGTCACCTGTCTGAATGCCGGCGCCGCGCTGTTCGTGGCCGGCCGGGCGGACTCCCTGGCGGCCGGAGTCGCTGCCGCCCGGGAGATCCAGCGTTCGGGCGCCGCCGCCGTGAAGCTCGACGAACTCGTCGGCTGGTCCGGCTGGGACCTGCCGGACGGCGAAGGCCGCGAAGGCGAAGACGGTGCCTGACGTTCCGGACATCCTGCGGCGCATCTGCGACCGTCGCCGCCAGCGCCTGGCCGCTGAAGCCGGGGGGGCGGACCCTTCCTCAGCGGCGGCTGCGTGCGCCGGCGTGTCCCGGTCCGCCCTGGCTGCCGATGCGCCGGGACGCCGTTTCCTGGACGCGGTTCGTTGCCGCCGCGGCCGCGCGGTGATTGCCGAGATCAAGATGGGATCGCCGAAGCTGGGCGATCTGAGGGGTCGCTTCGATCCGGTCGCCCGGGCGGCGGCGTACGCGGAGGCCGGCGCCGCCTGTCTGTCCGTCGTCGTCGAGCCGGACCACTTCCACGGCAGCTACGACCTGCTGGCGGAGTGCGCCTCCTCCTCCGGTCTGCCGGCGGTCGCCAAGGACTTCGTGGTCTCCGACGTGCAGCTCGTCCGGGCGCGGGACGCCGGCGCCTCCGCGGTGCTGCTGATCGCGGCACTTCACGATGCGGAAGAACTGCGCCGCCTGGCCGGGCTCGCCCGCGGTCTGGGGCTGGCGCCGCTGATCGAGACCCACGACGAGGCGGACATGGAAAGGCTCCGTCCGATGGCTGCCGACAGCGGCGAGGCGCCGGATTGGGAGCTCGTCGGCATCAACAACCGCGACCTGCGCACCTTCGAAGTGGATCTGGAACGAAGTGCCGCCCTGGTCGGCCGGTTGCCCGCCTCGGCCCTCAAGGTCGCCGAGTCCGGCATCCATGCCGGCGCCGATGTCGCCCGGCTGCGGCGGGCAGGATTCGATGCCTTCCTGATCGGCGAACGGCTCGTGCTCTCTGCCGATCCGGCCGCTTCCCTGGCGGAACTGCTCGGCGCTCCCGCGGCGGCGGAAGCGGCGCTGTGAAGGTCAAGATCTGCGGTGTTACCACGCCTGCCGACGCCCGACTCGCTGTCGATCTGGGCGCCGACTTCATCGGCCTCAACTTCTACCGGCCGAGCCCCCGGTGGATCGACGTCGACGAAGCGGCACGCGTCCGCCGGTCGATCGGCGAGCGGGCCCTTACCGTGGGCATCTTCGTCGATCCTGCACTTGAGGAGCTCGAGGCGATCGACCGGAAGGTCGGGCTCGATCTCCTGCAGTTCTGCGGCGGCGAGAGCCCGGAGCTGGTCGCCGGGTTCAGGGACCGCGCGATTCGGGTGCATCGCGTCGGCGGCGCCGCGATGCGGGCGGACATCTGCGAGGAAGAGTGCTGGGCGATCCTGATCGACCGCGCCCACGATCGTCTGTACGGCGGCTCCGGCGAGAGCTGGGACTACGCCGCCGCGGCCGATCTGGCGCTCACCCCTGCCGGCGGAGGCCGCACGCGCCGCCTGTTCATCGCCGGCGGCGTCCGCCCCGGCAACGCCGCCGACGTGGCGTCGGCGGTACCGGGCGCCTACGCCGTCGACGTCTGTTCAGGCGTCGAGTCCGCGCCCGGGCGCAAGGACCGTCTCAAGCTGGAGCGACTGTTTGCCAACCTCGGATCGGGAGCCGCACGATGAAGACGAGAACACCGCTGTCCGCGGCAGCGATGGCGCCCGACGAAGGCGGTCACTACGGGGCCTACGGCGGACGCTACGCCCCCGAGACCCTGATGGCGCCGCTTCAGGAGCTGGGCCGCGCCTGGGACGAGTTGCGCCGGCAGCGGTCCTTCCGGCGGCGGCTCGACGACCTGCTTGAGCACTACGTCGGCCGCCCGACGCCGCTCTATCTCGCGGAACGGCTGACGGAGCATCTCGGCGGCGCCCGCATCTACCTGAAGCGCGAGGATCTGCTCCATACCGGCGCGCACAAGATCAACAACGCTCTGGGCCAGGTCCTGCTGGCGAAGGAAATGGGCAAGACGCGGATCATCGCGGAGACCGGCGCCGGCCAGCACGGTGTCGCCACCGCGACCGCCGCGGCGCTCCTCGGCCTCGACTGCGTCGTCTACATGGGCGAAGAGGACATGCGGAGGCAGCGCCTGAACGTCTACAGGATGCAGCTTCTCGGCGCCGAGGTGGCGCCCGTCGACGCCGGCAGCCGGACTCTCAAGGACGCGATCAACGAGGCGTTCCGCGACTGGGTGGCGAGCTTCGCGGAGACCCACTACGTGCTGGGCACGGTGACCGGGCCGGAGCCCTATCCCCGGATGGTGCGGACCTTCCACAGCGTGATCGGATCGGAGGCGCGGCGGCAGTTGCGGCAGCTCGCCGGGTCGGCCGACCCTGCCGTTGCGGTCGCCTGCGTCGGCGGCGGCAGCAATGCGATCGGCCTGTTCTCGGCGTTTCTCGGCCAGCCGGACGTGCTGCTGGTCGGGGTGGAGGCCGGCGGACGGGGGCCCGGGCTGGGCGATCACGCGGCGCGCTTTGCGGGCGGAACGCTCGGCGTGCTGCACGGCGCGCGGACCCTGGTGCTTCAGGACGAGGAAGGCCAGGTCGTCGGCACCCATTCCGTGTCGGCCGGGCTCGACTACCCGGCGGTCGGCCCCGAGCATGTGTTCCTGCACGAGCAGGGGCGGATCGAGTTCACCTCGGCGACCGACCGGGAGGCGCTCGAGGCGTTCCACCTCCTGGCGGCCACGGAGGGCATCCTGCCGGCGCTCGAGTCGGCCCACGCCATCGCCGAGGTGTCGCGCCGGGTGCCCGGAATGAAGCCCGACGAGGTCGTCCTGGTGAACCTGTCCGGCCGCGGCGACAAGGACGTCGAAACCGTGCTCGCGGTCGACGCGGCTGCGGGTGGCGGCGAATCGCCGTCCGGCTCGTTGCGTCAGCCATCCGCTCGGCGTTCCGGGCCCGTATCCGGCAACGGAGGCGCGACGTGAGCCCGGGCCGGAGGAGCAGCCTCTCGTCCGGCGGCGCCATCGCTGCCGCCTTCGACCGCTGCGCCGGCGAACAACGTGCCGCCTTCATCCCGTTCCTGGTCGCCGGCGATCCGTCGCTCGCGGCCGCGCCGGATCTGCTGCGCGCCCTCGTCGCCGGCGGCGCCGACATCATCGAGCTCGGTGTCGCCTTCAGCGACCCGATCGCCGACGGGCCGACCATCCAGCGCGCCTCGTACCGCGCGCTCGCCGCCGGTTCGTCGTTGAGCGCCGTGCTCGGCCTGGTCGAGCGCCACCGCGAGGAGCTCGGCGTACCGGTCGTCCTGTTCACCTACTACAACCCGGTCCACGCCCGCGGCGTCGAGACCTTCGCCGCCCAGGCCGTCGACAGCGGGGTCGACGGCGTGCTCTGCGTCGACCTGCCGCCCGACGAGGGCCTGCGGGAACTCCAGCCGGCGCTGGCGGCGCACGGCGTCGATCCGATCTACCTGATCGCCGCCACCAGCACCCGTGACCGGATCGACCGCGCCGCCGCGGCTTCGAGGGGTTTCGTCTACTACACCGCGCGTTCCGATGTCACCGGCGAGCGCGAGGATCTGATCCCGACCCTGGATCGGGAAGTGCAGCGCATCCGTCGCCGGGTCCACCTGCCGGTCGCCGTCGGCTTCGGCATCTCGACCCCGCAACAGGTCGAGGAAGTGGCGAAGGTCGCCCACGGCGTCGTCGTCGGCAGCGCCCTTGTCCGCCTGGTCGAGGAGAACGCCGCCGAACCCGATCTGCCGGTCCGCCTCGAACGCCGGGTCAGCGAGCTGACGGCGCCCCTGACCCGCTGACGGCCGAGCCTCCGCGCGAGCGATCCGCCGTCGCCCGGCAACACCGCGCACATCGGGAAGAAGGCGGAGAGTCACCGAATCTGGCCGGTCCCGAGCGAATCTGGCCGAAATCCGCAAGATGGTGGCCGGTGGTTTCCGTGGCGCTCGGTAGAGTGATCGGTGGGCGTGACGACCAACGAACGACTCGGGAAGGAACAGAACCGAGGCCGCGTCCTGCTTGGCAGGGGACTTCGTCCGGCAGTGCTCTCGTTACCGCTTCTTGCGATAGCGGTCGCTATGCTGGCGTCGCCGCTGACGGCTCAGGCGTCGAACGAGGTGGAGCTCGTGGTTCGCCTGGTCGTCCATGAGTCACACGCAGACGCTTCGCCCCGCGAGGTGACGGTGGAGTTCACGGAGGCGTCCACGGGAGAGCCGGCGGCTTCCCGCGTCGTGCCCGGGCTGGCCGACGGGGAGCCGCAGGACGTTCGGGTCATCCTTCCGTTGCACGCATCCCGGTCGGGCTGGTTCGCATCGGCGCGGGCGCCGGGCTGGTGGAGTCCTGCAACGTACGTCGCGCCGGACGGCCGCGAGGCGTCGCTGACTCTGGTTCCCCAGGGAACCGTCCGGCTTGCCGTCGACGGCGCCGACACCGGCGTCGACCTTCTGGACGCAGGCAATGTCTGGATCGCCGGACGACTCGCCGGCCGGGGTGTGCGTCTGGAGCGGGGAGTCCACCGCGGCCCGTGCCAGGTCGACTCGGAATCGGATCCGCGCGAAGTGCGGATCGCCTGTCCCTTCGCGCGGGATGAAGCGGCGGATCTTCGCGTTCGGCTGGGACCGTTCCTACCCCTTCTTCGGTCCGAAGTGACGATCGCGGCGGACATGGACCTGGGGCGGATCAGGCCCGTTCGCGGTGCAACCGTGACCGGAAGCCTGGCTTCGGCCGACGGCGCCAGTCACCGGCTCCGTCTGATGCGGACGAACGCCCCGCTGGCCCTTGGCTGGTCCGCCTGGACGGATTCCGGCGGCGCCTTCGCCTTCGAGGGGCTGTCGCCGGGCGTCTACGAACTTCGACTGGCCGCCGCGGACGGCGACAGTTGGCCCGTGAGCATCGACTCGCCGGCGGACCGCGTCGATCTGGGCCAGCTCGTATCGGCAGCCGGGAACCTGTTCGTCATCTCCTTCCTCGTGCCGGCCACGGTCGAACTCGACCGCCTCCGTCCGCGGCTTTCGACCGTCACCCTGGGTCCGGACGGCGACGTGAAGGGCAGACGCCGGCTGTCGAAGGTTGGCGAGCGGGACGAAGACGGCGCCTGGCGCTGGCGCGGCCTTTCGGCGGGCGACTACGAAGTGCAGGTCGAGGACGAAGGAGGCAACCGATGGGGGCGTGAGCTTCTGCGCTTCTTCGGCAACGACCGCCACTACGTCGAACTCGATGCGGTGCCGCTCGCCGGCCGGATCAGGCGCGGCGGAGAACCGCTGCAGGACATCATGGTCTGGTTCGGCGGTCTGTGGGGGGTGGAGCGGGTCTCGTTCCGCAGCGGCGACGAGGGCCGCTTCAGTGGCCTCCTGCCGCGGAGCGGGTTCTGGCCGGTATCGGTCACGCCGGCGCCCGACTGCGATCCCTGCGAAGGGGGTTGGGACAACGACGGCTGGGACGGCTTCGACGACCGGATCGTCGATGACGCCGGCGTCGTCGAGATCGAAGCGGACCTCGACGGCGTCGCGCGTATCGAGATCGAGCTGTCGCCGGGAGCGATCAGCGGCCGGGTCGTACGGCGCGAGGCCGACACCGGGCGTCTGGAGCCGGTGGATCAGGCCCATGTCCGGGTACGGGCCGTCGACGAAGTGGCGGGTGAGCGGCTCGATGCCCTGCAGCCGTCCGAGTGGCAACGCAGGACGGGTGCGTCAGGCGCCTTCTACGTCACCGGTCTGCCGGCATGGGAGTACGAGATCATCTCGGACGGTCGCTTCCAGGGGCAGGAGCTTCGCTCGCGGCCGCGGCTCGTCCGGGTGACCGGCGACGATCGGGTCGGGGATCTGGAGCTGTTGCTGGAAGGGCGTCGTCCGCTCCTGGTCGCCGTCCGCTCCGCCGGCGCTCCGGTGCCCGGCGCCCAGACCTTGGTTCTCCATCCCGCCGGTTCGGCGCGCGTCGAGTCGGGCCGGCACACGCGCGGCGCCGGCTCGGCCACGCACTTCGTGCCGATGGACGCGGAGTTCGTCGACGTCGTCGCCAGGGCCGAAGGTCTGGGGATGAACGGCTGGCGATTCCGGGTCGACGAGGGAGTGCCGCTGGCGCTCGACCTGGAGTCGAACGTCGGTTCGCTGCGGCTTCCCGACGACTGGAGCGGGCGGCTGATGACGCCCGGCGGCGCCTGGATCAAGGTCGGCACGCTGGCGGCGATCGATGACCGCTGGGGCCAGGTACGAAGAGACGGAGATCAGTTCGTTGTCGAAGGCCTGGCCGTCGGCGCCTGGACCTACTGCCCGGAAGGCGCGGGTTGCAGCACCGTCGATGTCGCGCCCTGGGCTGAGACCAGGGTTCCCTGAACCGGTGTCTACTGCCGCGACGGCACCTGCGCCGTGCTGCTGACGACGGACAGTTCTCCGGTGATCTCGTCACGGACACCTGCGGCCACCTGGTAGCTGCCCTCGGCGAGGCTGATCGACACTTCGAAGCGGTAGGCGCCGTCCGCGGCCTGGACGTTGCCGGCGGGACCGACCGGCACCGTCATCTGCCGCACCGGCGTGCGCCCGCTCTTCTTCTCGTCGACCGCGATCAGGAGGAGCCGCAGCGTGCCGCCGGGTCCGCTGGCGCCGGGCACGGTCAGGACGGACTGCTCGGGGACGACAATGCTGACCGGCAGCCGGTGCACCTTCTTCTCGCGCGGGGTCGTCGCTCCCAGCCAGACGGTGACGGCGAGCGGATTCGCGGCGTTGCCCAGGTAGGCGGTCGAGATGAGCTGTTCTTCCAGCCGCTTGTCGAGGGTCTTGTCGAGGTAGGACCGCCGGTACGTGACGTTCCGGCCCGCGGCGGCATGGGGAGCGAGTTCGACCTTCAGGCGGCGCTCCTCGCCCGACCTGCGTTTGTCCGGCCGGAAGCCGAGGGAGTAGGACGCTCCGAGCTGTTCGGTGACGTCCTCGAGCAGGTCGGCGAGATCGTTCGAGTTGAGCAGCGCCTTGCCGCCGGTTTCGGAGGCGAGCTGATGGAGGCCGCCCTGGACGTTCATCCAGTGTGCGCGGTCGTTCTGAAACGACGGACGGACACCCTCGAACGACATCGACTGGCTGAGTCCGCTGCGAATGCCGGCGGCGTCCAGGGCGAAGAGCGTGACCCGGTTCGCGTTCGCGTGCGCGGTGATCGCCGCCAGGCGCTTCGTGCTGTTGTTCTGCTGCGCGGCCGAGTTCGCTTCGCTGGCCATCTGCATGCTGTTCGGACAGAGCTGATACGCGAGGTAGTCGAAGGCCGAGAGGCCGGGCTGCTGGGGCAGGCCGTCGCTCATGTACACGATCGCCTTTCGGCCCGGGATACCGGCGAGCGTGCTCGTCAGGTCGGCGAGTCCGTCGGCAGCGACCGCCGCGCGGCGCGCCTGCTCCGCGGCGTAGTTCTCGGCCATCGCCACGAGCTGCCCGGTGTTCGTGCACTGCCGGTTGTTCACGTTCAGATCCTCGAGCGTCGTCTGCCGGGAACGCTGGTTGCGGACCGCGCGCGCGAGCCCCCTTGGCCGCTTCGCTGCCGCCTCGAGGATGGCGTCGAGGTCTCGGGTCGGCGGCACGACGACATCCAGCCGGTTGACGAACCGCGCGAACATGAAGCGGGCGTCGAGCGAGCGCCACGACTCGACTGCCTTCGCAAGTCGCCTCAGCAGCCGGGTGCGGTACGGCGGAAAGAGGTTGGCGTCGTCCATGTACACGACGACGGTGAGCGGGGTCGGATCGGCGTCGCTCGCGGCTGGCGCTCGATCGGCGGGCGCTGTCGCCGGCTCGCTCGGGCCGGCGGCCGCTGCCGGCGGCGCCAGGACCTCCGACTCGAAGAAGTTCGTGATCTCGGCCTGCTCGCCGTCCACGTACAGCTCGAAGTCCTCCCGGGTCAGTCCTCTGACCGGCCGGCCGTTGCGGTCGGACACGACGACATCGACCTCGACGACCTCCACGTCGAGTGTGTCGACGAAGGTCTCTCCGGGTTGGGCGTGAGCCGCGGCGAGACCCGCCTGGACCAGCAGGACCGCCGCCGCGGCGATCGGGCGGCGGCGAATCGGCCAGGGGACGGCTCCTTCCTCGTGATGCCTGTGCATTCATGGAGTGTATACGAGGTGTACTGTGCGGGCGTCCAGTGTCTGGTCTGCCGCTTCGGGCCTTCTTCCGTGCCCGCTTCGCTGCGCCGAGCGTTGCCGCGGCGCTTCAGGCGGTCGTCGCCGGCATCCTGTTCTCGACCGGCGGCGCCGCCGTCAAGGCAACGACGCTGGATGCCTGGCAGGTGGCGGGGCTGCGGTCCCTGTTCGCGGCGGCGGCGTTGCTGACGGCGGTTCCGGCGGCGCGCCGCTGGGCGGGCCGGGCTGCCCCTCCGCAGGAGGCCGGCGCGGCGGCATGGCGGCGCGAGCCGGCGCGGCGTCGGGCCCTGCTGTTCACCCTGGGGACAGGCTGCTGCTACTGCCTGACCCTGGTGCTGTTCGTCCATGCCAGCAAGCGGACCACGGCCGCCGAGGCGGTCTTCCTGCAATCGACAGCGCCGCTGTTCGTGCTCCTGCTGTCGCCGTTCCTGCTTCGTGAGCGTCCGACCGGTCGGCAGCTCCTGCTGGCTCCGCTGTTCGCCGCCGGCCTGTTGCTGGCGTTGCTGGGCGGCGCCGAAGCTGCCGTGTCCGCGCCCGACCCCCGCACCGGCAACGTGTTCGCTGTGTTCTGCGGACTGGCGTACGGCCTGACCCTGATCGGACTGCGCGCCGCCGGTCGGCCGTCCCCGGAGAGAGGGGGAGCCAGCGCGTCCGGCCCTCAGCGCTCCACGGCGCCGTCCCGGCCGGGAGGCGCCCCCGGTGTCGCCGCGGCCGCCTGCGGCAACGTGATCGTCTGTCTCGCCTGCCTGCCGGCGATGACCTCGCTTCACTCGATCGCTCCAGCCGATCTCGCCGTGGTGGCAGGGCTCGGCCTGTTCCAGGTCGCGCTCGCCTACGCCCTGGTCGCCCGTGCCGCCCGCGTCCTGCCGGCGCCCGTGCTCGCCCTCCTGCTGCTGCTCGAACCGGCGCTCGGCCCGTTCTGGGCGCTGCGCCTCCACGGCGAACAGCCGCACCTGCTCACCTGGCTCGGCGGCGCCGTCATCGCCGCGGCCACCGTGCTGCTGGCGACCATGGCACGGGGTTCACTGGCCGCGGAGTCTCTGCCAGACTCTGCGGAATCGAAGCGCGCCCCCCAGGATCAACGAAGAGGGGACCAGGAATGACGAAGCATCGACTGGTTGTGCGGAAAGAGGCCGCGGAGACCCTGACAGAGCTCGCCGATGACTACGATAAGTCCAAGAGCAGCATGATTGCCCTTGGCCTCGCAGTGCTCAAGGCTGCCGATACGGCGAACAAGAAGGGCACAAGACTGATTCTCGTCCCCGAGAACGAGAAGAACACGAACCCCATCAGCCTCAATCCGTGGAAGGCGTTGAAGGAGCGGTGACCGGAGAGGACCCGGAGTCCGCAACGCAGCAGAAGGTCGCCAGGTCTTTCGGTGAGAACGTAGACAAGTTCGTCAACGCCGTCAGCGAACAGGAGGAACGGCGGTACCGTCTGGCCAGGTCCGTCTTGATGGTGATCGCTGCCTGTTTCGTGGCAGTCTCCTCTGCGTACTGGTACAGCTCCGGGGGCAGAGCGACCGAAGACGACCTCCGGTTCGGGATGGCGAAGGACCTGTTCGAGTTCGTCAAGGTCGGCCTGCTGCCACTGGCAGCGGGGATCATTGCCTACTACTTCCAGACGAGCGAGTGACGCCGGCCGGAGGCGCCAGAGAGCATCCATGGCCGTCTGACCGGCAGGAGCTGTCCCGGCGCCCCGGCGCCTGCTGCCCCGTCTGACACGTTGACCGCCCGTGGCCTCCTCGGCCCTTGGCGCGAGCGCTTCAGCCAATCAGCGAACGCGGCCGCAGGTAGTGGGGCGCCAGGCGCGCCCGAGCGCCAGCCATTGGTCCATCGGTCCCTGCGTCCTGCGCCGTTCTCCTGACGGCGCGCGAGTCGGACACGCGTCGGCGGTCCTGCTAACAGATCCTCTCTTGCGGCGTCTTCACTGCTGACCCCACCTGAAGGCCGGGGAGGCGCCGTTTGACCACTGCCAGCACCTTGATGACCGGAGAACCGCCCGCCGCGAGACCGCCGGTGTCTTCTGCCGTGGCCGGGGCGAGGATCGAGACTCTCTTCGAGGAACACCACGAGCACATCTTCCGGACCGCGTACCGCGTCCTGGGCGATGCGGGCGACGCGGAGGATGTGCTGCAGACGATCTTCCTGCGGCTGCTGAACCGCCCGCCGGAAGCGCTTGACGTGGCCAATGCCGGCGGCTACCTGCGCCGGGCGGCGATCAACGCTTCGCTGGACCTGATCCGGTCCCGCAAGCGATCCCGCCTGGTGGCGCTTGACCAGAACGTCCTAGAGGAAGTGGAGCCGGCCGCCGATGCGGCGTCCGACCCGGCGCGGCGTTTCGCTTCGCTGGAACTGCGCGGCCGGTTGCGGCGGGAGCTCGCCCAGGTGAGCTCGCGAGCGGCCGAGATGTTCGTGCTGCGCTACTTCGAGGGCTATCGGAATTCCGAGATCGGGCCGATGGTGGGTACCTCGCGGGTGACCGTCGCGGTCACGCTCCACCGGCTGCGCAGACGTCTCGGCGCGGCGCTTGCGGAGGAGCCGGCTCCGGCCGGCGCCGCGGCAGCACCGTCGGGCCGCCGGCAGGAAGATCAGCAGGACCAGGCAGGAACAAGGAGGTCGAATCGATGAGCGACCGCAAGCACACGAACCACATCCTGATCGAGACCGTTCGGACCATTGCTGCCGAGCAGCCGCCTGCCGCCGTCACGGCCGCCGCCGCCGACCGCGTGCGCCGGGCGATCGCCGCTGCCGGCGGCGCCAGCGCCAGCACGGCGGCGACCGGTGGGCACGCCGCGCTGACCACCTGCGTCGACTATCAGGCGAGAATGCCGGCGCTGGTCGCGGGCACACTGCCCGAGGCGCAGCGCCTGCTGGTGGAGGATCACGCCCGCGAGTGCATTCCGTGCCGCAGGCATCTGCAGGCGGTGCGCTCCGGCCGTGCCGTGGCTGCGCCGGCCGCGGGGCCGGCTGCGCCGGCGAGGGTCGGCCGGTACTACGCGGCCGCGGCGGCGCTGGCCGCGGTGGCCGCCGGCGGGGCCTGGCTCGGTCAGCGTCTGCTGTTGCCGCCGCAGGACGGGATCGCTCAGGTTCGGAGCATCGAAGGACGGATGTTCCTCGCCGCTTCCGACGGTTCGCCCCAGGTTCCGGTGAAGCCGGGCGACACGGTCGATGGCGGCGACCGGATCCGGACCGGCGCCGGCAGCCGCGGCGTGGTCGAGCTCGCCGACGGTTCACGACTGGAAGCGGCGGGACTCACCACGTTCCGGGTGGACGCCCGGCGTCACGGTCACCGCGTTCGGGTGGACCGGGGCCGCCTGATCGTGCAGGCGGCGAATCGGGAGAGCGGCTCTCTCGTCGTCTCGACCGACGAGATGCTGGTCTCGGTCAAGGGCACGATCTTTGCCGTCACTCACGGCGTCAAGGGGTCGCGCGTATCCGTGATCGAGGGCGAAGTCGAAGTGGAGCAGGGCCGCATCCGCCACAGCCTGCTCGCCGGCGATCAGCTCCGGAGCCGGACCACCCTGGCCGCCCTGACCCTGCAGGAAGAGGTCGGATGGAGTCAGGACGCGGAGCGCTACACGGCGCTGCTCGAAGAGTTCAGGACGCTGCGGACGGAACTCAACCAGTTGATGGAAGCCGCGCCGGTCCGCTACTCCACGCGGCTGCTCGACCTGATGCCGGGCGACACCAGGGCGTACCTGGCGGTTCCGAACGCCTCGGCGACGCTGAGCGGTCTCTTCGACCTGGTGAGGACGCGGCTGGGCTCGAGCCAGCAGCTCGCCGCGTGGTGGGCCGGGATCGAGGCGGAAGGTGTCATCGCCACCGTGGACGACCTGGTCGCAACGCTCCGTGAACTCGGCGACGTGACGGGCGAGGAGACCATCCTGGCAGTTGCCGGCGGCCAGGCGTCGCCGCTGATCATGAGCGAGGTCACCGACGCCTCGGCGTTTCGCGAAGCGCTCGAGACCCACATCGGAGATCTGCTGACCGCAGGCGACACCGACCCGATCCGCATCCTGGACGATCCCGGAGCCGCAGCCGGCGGCGCCGGCGGGCTTCTGGTCTGGATCGCCGACGACCTCGCCGCCGCATCGACCTCGATCGCCGTCCTGCGCACGGTGGCGGCGAACCGCGAGGGCGACGCGGCCAACCCCTTCGTCGGTTCGCGTCTCCATCGTCGCCTCGCCGAGCGCTACGCGCAGGGCGCCGAGATCCTGGGCGCCGTCGATCTGGCCGCGGTCCTCTCCGACGACCTGGAGGTCGGCGGCGAGGAGGCCGCCCTGTTCTCCCTTGCCGGGCTCGACAGGATTCAGGATCTGGTCGTCTCCCGCGCCCAGGACGGCGATCGGGCGAACCTGACCGCGACGGTAACCTTCGATGGCGCCCGCACCGGCATGATCTCCTGGTTGGGAGAGGCCGGTGCGAACGGAGCGCTCGAGTTCTTCTCGCCGGACGCCTCCTTCGTTTCCGCCGGCGTGATTGCGGATCCGCTGGCCATCCGGGACGACATCGTGAACTTCATCGAGGAGCAGGGCGGAGAGGTCGACTCGCCGCTCGCCGAGCTCGAGGCCTCGCTCGGCCTGTCCTTGCGCAACGACTTCCTCGTTCATGTCGGCGGTGAATACGCGGCCGGGATCGACGGCCCGGTGCTGCCGTCGCCCGCGTGGAAGGCGGTGGCGTCGGTCTACAACGCCGAGGCGCTTCAGGCATCGATCGAGGCACTGGTTGCGAAGGCGGAGGAGGCACTGGCCGGATCGGACGGCGACGGACTCGCAAACCTCACCCTGAGCCGGCAGGAATCGAGCGGCCGGACGATCTACCGGCTCGGGTTCGAGGTCACGGAGAACGGCGAATCCGGCGCCCCCGGCGACGGCGGCGGAGACGACGCGGATCCGGCGCAGGTGCTCGCCGCCCTGTTCGGAACCCGCGAGGTCTTCTACACGTACTTCGACGGGTACATGGTGATCAGCTCCAGCGTGGCCGCGATCGACACCGCCATCCGGTACCGCGGCAGCGGCGCCTCGCTCGTGGACAGCCAGCAGTTCCTCGACCTGCTGCCGTCGAACGGCTACGCCAGCTTCTCGGCGGTGGTCTACAACCGCCTGGCCGACACCGCGGGCGATCTGCTCGGCATGCTGCCCACCGGTGCGGCGGATGACGGTCGGCAGGAACTCGTCCAGGCGATCGAGGATTCGATCAACAGCGCCGGACCGGCGCTCTACACGGTCTACGCGGGCCGGAGCGAGATCGTCGTGACCTCGAGCGGTCCCAGTCTGCTTGCCTTCTCCGGTCTGGGCCAGGTCCTCGGTGTCGGCGCACTGCTGGAGGCACTCGAGGACGAGGACGAAGACGAGACAGAGACCGCGCCGGACCCGGCGCCGAATACCGGTCCGGACAACGATGTCGTCGCCGGCCTCGGCGCCGGCGCCGCCGCTGCCAGGATTGCCGGCCTGAGGCCTGCTGCTTGACGGCCGAGGCGCCGGTCATCGAGCTGGACGGGCTGGGAGTCCGCTTCGGTCGACACCGGGTCCTGGATGACCTGCGCGGCGCGTTCTCCGGCCGGGCAATCGGTCTCCTCGGTCCGAACGGCGCCGGCAAGACGACCCTGCTGAACACGTTGCTCGGCTTCTGCCGGCCGACTGCCGGCGCCGCGCGCCTGTTCGGCATGGATGTCGCAAGGCAGGGCCGCGATCTGCGGCAGCGGGTCGGCTACATGCCGGAGCGCGACGCCTTCGTCGCCGGCATGTCAGGGGTTCGTCTCGTCCGCATGATGGCGGAGGTGTCCGGTCTGCCGCCCGCCGCGGCGCTTGAACGGGCGCACGAGGTCTTCTTCTACGTCGGTCTGGGCGAGGCCCGCTACCGCAACGTCGAGACCTACTCCCTGGGGATGAAGCAACTGCTCAAGCTCGCGCAGGCGATCGTTCACGGGCCGAGCCTGCTGCTCCTCGACGAGCCGACAAACGGTCTCGACCCGCCGGCACGGGTTCGGATGCTGCGGCTGATCCGGGAGATCCGCGATTCCGGAGAGGCCTGCGTCGTCGTGTCCTCGCACCTGCTTCGGGACGTCGAGGAATGTTGCGAGGAGGTCCTGGTGCTCAATCGCGGCCGGATCGCCACCTACTGCAACCTGGCCGAGGAGCGCCGCGCCAACCGGCGCTTCCTGGAGCTCGATGTCGGTAGCGAACGCGAAGGCGCCGAAGACCGCTTCCGGAGCGCGATCGAGGGACTCGGCTGCGACGTCGCCGTGGTCAACCGCCGCCGGATCAAGGCGGTCCTGCCGCCGGGCGTCGAGGTTCGCCACATCTACGCTTCGGCGATCGAACAGGACGTCGTCATTCGACGGCTGGACCACAAGCGCACGTCGCTCGAGGACATCTTTCTCCAGGCGATGGAGGGCGGCGATGGCCGTCCATGACCAGGGCTACAAGGGCTGGTCCGGCCCGCTGATGCCGGCGCGGAACCGGTTCCTGGTCATTACCCGCTACGGTCTGCGCGACGTCTTCTCGTCACGGCTGTTCCTCGCCTTCTTCTCGTTCTGCTTCGCCTGGCCGCTTGCCTGTCTGGTCGTCCTGTACCTGCGCTACAACTTGGAGGCGCTGAACGTCTTCGAGCTGTCCGCCGGAGAACTGCTCGACTTCATCGAGGTGAACTCCTGGTTCTTCCGGTCGGTGTTCCTGCGCAACCAGTTGATGCTGTCCTTCGTTGTCGTCCTGGTGGTGGGGCCGTCCCTGGTGTCGGCGGACTTCCGCAACCGGGCGATGCCGCTCTATCTGTCCCGCCCGCTGACCCGGGTCGACTACGTGCTCGGCAAGCTCCTCGTCCTGGCGACGCTGGTCTCCGCGATCACCTGGGCGCCGGGACTCGTCCTGTTCGCCGTCCAGTCCTCCCTGGGCGGCCGCGAGTGGCTGCTGGAGCACTGGCGTGCGGCGCCGGCCATGGTCATCGTGTCGGCGGTGTGGATCGTCTGCATGTCGCTGCCGATGCTGGCCATCGCGGCGTGGGTGAAGTGGAAACCCTGGGCGCGGATCGTGTTCCTGGGCGCAATCATGAGCGGCGTCGCGTTCGGCGAGTTTCACAAGGAGTTCTACGATTCCTGGGTGGGCGGCATGGTGGTGGCGTTCGATGTGACGGACGCCCTCTCGGATGCCGTGTTCGGTCTCGAGTCGAACATCGAGATGCCGGCGGCAGCCGCCTGGCTGGCGGCGGCGCTGCTGGCGGCGCTGTCCGCAGGGTTGCTCATCCGGCGCGTGCGCGCCCTGGAGATCGTTCGGTGAGCGGCGCTGCGGCCGCCGGCCTGCCGATGCGGGAGAACGACAGGAACATCGTCCTTCGCGACGTCTCGAAGTTCTACGGGGATGTGCTGGGCGTCAACCGCGTCGACCTCGCCATCGCGCCGGGCATCACCAGCCTGGTGGGGCCGAACGGCTCGGGCAAGAGCACGCTGATGAACCTGCTCGCGGGTCTGCTGCGGCCCACGCACGGAGAGATCCGCGTTCTCGGCGTACCGGTCGGCCGCCCCGGCGAGCAGTACCGGAGCTTCGGCTACTGCACCCAGTACGACTCCTTCCCGCGCGGCGTCACCGGCTGGCAGTTCGTCTTCTCCTACCTGCTGCTGCACGGTCCGGAGAGGAACGAGGCGGAACGATTGACCGCCCGGGCATTGGAACGGGTCGGTCTGGTCGACGCCGCCCACCGCCGGATCGCCGGTTACAGCAAGGGCATGCGGCAGCGGATCAAGCTGGCCCAGGCGATAGCTCATGAGCCCCGGGTCATGGTGCTCGACGAGCCGCTGAACGGCCTCGATCCGATGGTGCGGGCGGAGACGATCGACCTGTTCCGTCAGCTCGCCCGCGAAGGCCAGCACGTGATCATCTCCAGCCACATCCTGCACGAGGTCGATCTGCTGTCGGATCGGGTGATCCTGATCTCGAACGGCTACATCGTCGCGGAGGGCGAAGTACCGGGCATGCGGGCCGAGGTGGAGGAGGTCCGGGAACGGCCGACGCAGGTGTTCGTGCGCTGCAATCGGCCGAACTGGCTGGCCGGGCAGGCGTTTCAGCTCGACCACGTGACCGAGGTGCAGCTCCACGACGACGGCGGCGGCATCCACCTGCGGACCCGCGATGCAGACCGGTTCCTGCGGCTGGTCGCCGAGCTGGCGAAGGACGGCGGCGTCGAGATCGACGCGGTCGGTCCGGCCGACAGCGACCTGCAGGCCGTCTACCGCTATCTCGTGAACGAGGACGAGGACACTTCGTGACGATGGCGCCTGCCGCCGCCGGATCTTCCCGGCCCGACTGGCCGCTGCTCGGCCGACAGGCCCGAGGGCTCCTGCGCCTGGAACTCCGCCGCCTGCTGCTGACCCGCCGGGCGCTGCTCCTCGGCGTCGCCGCGGCGATCCCGGTCGTCATCGTGCTGCTCGTCGCCACGGTGTCCGTGGGCGGCCAGACGGTGCTCGAGCGGTTCGGCAGCCGGACGGTGTACGAGACGGTCTTCGAGACCGTGCTGCTGGGCGCGATCCTGTTCTTCGGCTGCCTCTACGTGTTCTTCAATCTGTTCCGCGGCGAGATCCTCGAGCGCAGCCTCCATTACCTGCTGCTGGCGCCGGTTCGCCGTGAGCTGGTCGTGATCGCCAAGTACACGGCAGCCGTCACGGCGGTGTCGGCGCTGTTTGCCCTCAGCACGGTGCTCAGTTACCTGATGACCTACGCGCGGACAGGCGTCTCTTCGGCGCTTGACGACCTGACCGCGGGCGCGGGCGGCAGCCACCTCGCTGCCTACCTGGCGGTCACCGTGCTTGCCTGCATCGGCTACGGCGCCCTGTTCACCCTGATCGGCATGGTGTTCCGGAATCCCATCGTTCCGGCCGCCATCCTCTACTTCTGGGAGATGCTCCACTTCCTGCTGCCGCCGGCGCTCAAGAAGCTCTCCGTGATCCACTACCTGAAGGGCCTGCTGCCGGTACCGCTTCCGGACGGGCCGTTCGCCGTGGTCGTCGAGCCGCCGCCGGCCGCGGTGTCCGTCTTCGGCCTCCTGACCTTCGCCGCCGTCGTCGTCATGCTGACCGCCCTGCTGGTGAGACGGATGGAGATTCGCTACACCGAGGACTGAGCTTCGTCGATTGCGCGGGAGACGCGGGCTGTGTCAGTTCAGCCCGGAGCGGCACGAGACGGTCGTGAACCGACCGCGATCCGCCGTCTCCAGGTCGATCTCGATGTCCTGGCCGCGCGCGAGCTCTTCCCAGACCGGATGATCGAGCGGCGGGCAGGCGACCTCAGCCACCGTGCGCGTGCGCTGACGCGCAGGCATGATCATCAGGTCGCCGGCGAACTCGGGGATCACGACGACGCGGTGGATCAGGGTGTCCACGCGGTCGAGATCCCGCCCCACCCAGACTCGGGTCCACCCTTGCCGGAGCCGCCGCGGCGTCGGAAAATCGACGCTGTGGCGGTAGACCAGATCGGCGCTCACGTGCGGCGCCTGACCGCACCCCGGCGAGAGCAGGGCGGCGGCAAGCAGCAAGGACAGCGGGCCCAGGCGGCGCATCGCGACCGTCAACCTTGCCGCACCGCCCGCCCGCCCGCTCAGCCGAACAGCCGCAACAGCAGACCGACGGCGGTAACCGTCAAGGCCGCCGTCGCCAACGCGCTGCCGATCGCCCAGCGGATCAGGTGTACTTCCAAGGCCGCCAGGTCGGCTCGCACATCCGCCCTGAGCGCGCCCAGATCTGCACGGGTGACCGAGTCCGTGTTGGTTGCGGCCCCTCCGATCGCCTCCGTCACCGCTTCCGCGTGCTTCGGGGCCATTCCGGCCTGTTCCAGGGCGCGGGCGGTCGCCAGCGTGTCGAATGCCACCGTGCTCATGGCCCTGCAGCCTACCAGCAGGGACGGCAGCGCGCGGTCCGTGAGTGGCCCCGTTCCGGCCGGTCAGGTGTTCGACTCGTCCGGTTTTCCCGTCGAGCCGATCGATGCGGGCGCCTCGACGACCGGGATCTGTTCCGGTGTCTCCCAAGCGCGAAAGCGAGAGATCGCGAGGGTTGCGAGCAACACTGCCGGCGTGAACACAAAGGCCTTCGCCAACCAGTCCTCGGGGTCCTCTTCGATCGTCTCCAGTCCGATTCTGGCGACGTGCAGGAGGGCGATCGACGTTGTCGGTACGGCGAACCACGGATCCTTGAGTACAGCGCCTACGTACGATTCGTCAGGCCTCGGCGCGGTGTCCGGGCGATCCTCGTTCCCTGACCGGTTTGTCGAGCTCTCGCGAAACGCCACGTCAAGCGCCGTCATCAGGCCCACGGCCCCGAACCCGACGAGGAACCAGATTGCCCGGCTTGACGTCGGCGTCGCAACGACCTCCAGGGCGAACCGGAAGTACAGGATCAGCACGCAGAAGACAGCAGGAAACTGATACCACGGGTCGGTGAACAGCGTCGCCTTGTGCCAATCGGGGCCGGTGCGCTCCAGATCCGGTATCACCACCGCCGGACTTTCGATGCTCATCCGGCGCACCACGACGGTCAGGGTTGCTGCCAGGGCCGTTGCCAGCGCGGCGGCATAGGCCATGGACAGGGGTGAGGTGCGGATCGCTTCGATGCCCAGGAGACCGGCGTCGCGTCCGCTGAACAGCAGTGCGCTCAGCACGAAGAACCTCGGACCCGGCCGGGACTCGTCGAGCTCTTTCTTCTTTTTCTTCTTTCGCGCCACGGCGTGACTTCCGTCAGATTCTCCTTCTGCTGGCGACGGTGCGGTCTCCTGCAGCGGTCTGGTCGCCGCGAACGGTAGCAGTCCAGAGCTCTTCGGTCCGGACGCCTGGCGGCGTGGCATCAGGCGCCAGGGCGGCCCCGGGGCGTTCCCCGGAACACTTCGGAGCGGTGCCACCTGACGAAGGCAGGCGATGGCCGCTGCTCGCTGCGCTGCGGTTCGCGCAGCGGCCGGCCGTGGCAGTCGAGGAGCTGGCGGTAGGCCGGGCTCTGGCCGTTCACTTCATCCGAGACGACGATCCGGTAGCTGCCGCCGTCCGGTTCCAGGCCGAGGGCGCCGCGGTCGAATATCCGGTGGTGGACGGGGCACAGGGCGAGTCCGTTGTGGACCCTGTCCGGTCCGCCGTGGGAGTGCCACCGGATGTGCGCCGCGTCCAGGCCGACAAGGTCGTCGTCGAGCCGGACGTCGAAGCCGCAGACGGCGCAGCAGCGTTCGTAAGCCCGCAGGACGGTGCGGCGGAACGCCGGGTCGCGGGTCAGCGGCCTCGCCGCGGTGTCCTGGAGTTCCAGGGACCGCGTCAGACCGACCGCATCCCGGATCGCGTCGTGCAGCGAAACGGGGAAGTGGCAGTCCAGGATGCGCTGGACGGCTTCGTCGAGGAGTCCGGGATCGGCGCGGAGAAGCTGATGATCTTCGCTCCGGAAGCCTCCACGCGCCTCGTGGTCGATCAGCTGTCGGTGGGTGATTCCGCCCTTGCCCCTGATCCGGTCGAGATCCTTGTCGGCAATGACCTCCCACAGACCGTCGCCGCGGAGCCGGGCGAACGGAGCTTCGGGGTGGAGTACGGCGCGGGGCGTGCCGAAGTGGCGCAACAGCTTCTTCAGTTCCTCTGCGACCTCGCGGTCGTAACGGGCGAGCCTCGGCGCTCCGCGCTGAACGCGGCCGAGCGCGAGCAGGAGCAACAGCGGCTTGTGCGGGGCCCGCTTGCCCTGGCGCTTCCAGACGTTGATCCCGTCTACGCGGCGGAGAAAGTCCTCTCGGTTCATTTCGCTGCTGCCGGTCGTCCCGCAGGGGCCTTGCGACGGCGCCGTTGTCGGCGGCCATGCCCCGATCGCCAGTGGTCTGTTGTCGTTGGATCCTACAGGTTCGCGGCGACGGCGTTGAGGCGAGCGGAACGGCGGCTGCAGCGGCCCCTGACGAGAAGCTCGTCGACGGCGAGCCCGCCTCCATCCGGCGCCGCTTCGGGCTTGTGGCATCATCCCAGCCGTGACGGAACGTGAGCCCCTTGCCGCGGTTCATGCCGCAGGCGTTGCGCGTGCCGCCCCGGCAGAGCGGCGGTCGATGCCGCGCTACAGCTTCTCCGGGCACCAGACCTTTCCGTTCCGTTACGCATGGCTGCCCAAGGGGGCCGCCGCGGTCCGGGAGGACGCCGGCGTGTTCCGCAGCCCGGACGCCCTGGTGCGGCTGGGGGTGGGTCGCAACATGGTCGCTTCGATCCGGCACTGGGGCGAGGCGTTGGGGATCTTCGAGACGACTCGCCGCGGTTCCCGGTTGTCGCCGCTCGGCGCCTTCCTGTTCGGCGGCGCCGACACGGAGGCCGCGGACTGCGAGCGCTCCCTGGCGTCTACCCCCCCCCCCCCCCCCCCCCCCCCCCCCTGAAAAAACACGGGTAGTTCGCAGAGAAGAGACACAATCGGTCGGATCCGAACCGAAGGAAGAGGACGGTTCTCAACTCTCGATTCCTCTGGCCGCGCAGGCCGCCGGGCACGGAGCGCGGCGTTCCGCTGCTGCGGATCCGTACCTTGAAGATCCCGGCACGCTGTGGCTGCTCCACTGGCGGCTGACGTCCAGGCCGGCGCCGGCGTCGACCTGGCATCTTGTCTTCACCCGCTTCGCCGAGAGCGTCTTCACCCGCGGCGAACTCGCTGCCTGGCTGTTTCGCTGCGCCGAGGACAGCGGCAGTCGTCGGACCTCCCCCGCGTCGATTCGCCGCGATCTCGACGTCTTCATCCGCACCTACCTGCCGGCCCGGACTCATGCACGGCGGCCGCTGGAGGACACGTTCGACTGCCCGCTGGCGGAGTTGGGCCTGCTGCGGCCGGCCGGCGCCGGCCGGTTCGAGTTGCGTCGGGGCCCGCGCCCGAGTCTGCCCGTTCCGATTCTGCTCTTCGCCATCCTCGAGTTCTGGCAGCGTGAAGCACCCGATCAGAGGACGCTCCCGCTCGAGCGGTTGCTGTTCGATCCGGGCAGCCCGGGCGCCGCCTTTCGGCTCGGGGACCGTGACCTGGTCGGGATGTGCGAGCGGTTGCCCCGCCGTTGGGGAGTCCGCTACGACGAAACGGCCGGGCTGAGACTGCTGCTGCGGGACGGCGACTGCGACCCCTTCGCTGTCCTGCGCGATCACTACGACTGCGGAGCGCTCGCGGCATGAACGCTCTGCCTGCATCCGCCGCCGAACACGACCGGGCGAACGGAGCGAGGACTCCCGGATCCGGCGATCGCGCGGCGCCTGGCGCGCCGTTCAACACCGACACCCGCGTCCGGCGGCTGGCCGAGATGGTCGACGTGCGCGGTCGCTTTCACCGATCGGTCCATGTCGAGCGCGACTGGGACAGCGGTTTCGATCGCGAGTTCTTCGCGACGCCGGCTCTGCTGGCGATGGCGGAGCAGATCGTCGGGGAGCTCGGGCAGCCCCGGGGGAATCGGGCCTGGACCATCACCGGTCCGTACGGCGCCGGCAAGTCCGCATTCGCCCTGTTCCTGGCCCGTCTGCTCGCCAGCCCGGATCCCGAGCACGAGGCGGCCCGAGCCCTCCGGCGCCGCTGCCTGGGCGGCGCGCCGCCGCTGCTGCCGTTGCTGATCCAGGCGGAACGCGCGCCGCTGGCGCCGGCGATCGCGCAGGCCGTCGCCGCTGCACCGGGGTTGCGTCTCGCGGCCCGCGCCGGCAGCCTCTCCGTGCAGCACCCCTCCGCGGTCGTCGACCTGCTGCTTCACGCCGCGAAGCGCAGCGAGGGCGGCGTCGCCCTGATCGTGGACGAGCTGGGCAAGTACCTCGAGTACGCGGCGGCGCGCCCGGACGAGGACGTGTTCCTGCTGCAGCAGCTCGCCGAGGCTGCAACGCGCAGCGAGACGCCCCTGCCGGTCGTGTCGATCCTGCACTCGGGCTTTGGCGACTACGTGGCGGCGGGCGAGCCTGCGCGCCGGGCGGAGTGGCAGAAGGTGCAGGGCCGTTTCCGCGACCTCTCGTTCTCGCTGCCTGCCGAACAGTTGCTTCAGCTCGTGGGCCACGCGATCAGACGGCGGCTGTCGCGACGGCAGGAACGGGCGTACCGGCGCCGGCTGCACTCGCTGGCGGGCAGGCCCGCGCTGGAGAAGGCGATGGCGTGGCAGGGAGCGGAAGCCGCCCTCTGCGGTTGCCTGCCGTTGCATCCGGTGACGGCGCTGCTCCTGTGGCCGCTGTTTCGCAGCAAGGCGGCTCAGAACGAACGGTCGCTGTTCGCCTTTCTGAGCAGCCACGAACCGCACGGCTTCCAGGAGTTCCTGCGCGCGGAGGCGGTCTCGGCCGGGGCGCCGCTGCCCCTCTATCGGCTGCCCCGGCTATTCGACTACGTCACGAGCGCTCTCGGCATGGCTGCCTTCAGCGGTCTGGACGCGCGGTTCTGGAGTCTCATCGAGCATGCGCTCGAGCGGATTCCCGCCAGCGCACCGACGACGGCAGCTCGACTCGTCAAGTGCATCGGTCTCCTGTCCCTCCACGGCGAGGCGGCCGGCCTGCGGCCGGACCGGGAGGTTCTTCTCGCTGCGCTCGACGACACGGACGAGGCGGACGTGACGGCCGCGCTCGATCTCCTGGAACGGGAGTCGATCGTTCTGTTTCGTCGGCACCGCCGCTGTTACGGCCTGTGGGAGGGGTCCGATGTCGACCTCGAGGCGGCCTTCGAGCAGGGCGTGGCGAACCTCCGGCGCGAACCGCTGGATCGCCGCCTGCAACGAGCGGCGGCGCCGCGTCCCCTGGTTGCCCGGGCCCACTACATCCGCAGCGGAACGCTGCGTTTCTTCGAACCGCGCATCGCCGCGCCGTCGGTCCGCTCCCGGGAGGACGCCCTGAGCCGCCCCACGCCGGCGGACGGCCTGCTGCTGTTCCTGGTCGGCGAGGACGCCGCCTCGCGGGCGCTGGAACTGAGCCGGACCGTGCGGCATCCGCGGCCGGTGCTGGCAGCGGCGCCGAAGCGTGCGCTCGAGCTCGGCGCCGTCCTCGACGAACTCGAGGCCTGGCGCTGGGTGCGGGAGAACGTGGCCGAGCTGGCCGGCGATCCGGTTGCCCGCGCCGAGGTCGCGGCGCGCGAGTCTGCCGCCCGGGATCGTTTCGAGCAGGTCGCGGGGCGCACCCTGGGGTTGCCCCATCATGTCCTCGATCCGGACGCCTGCCGCTGGTTCCACGGCGGCGAGGAAATCGCCATGGGCGGCCCGCGCCACCTGCAGGAGCAGCTCTCCCGGATCTGCGAACAAGTCTACCGCAAGTCACCGCCGCTCCACAACGAGCTCCTCAACCGGCACAACCTGTCTTCGGCGGCGTCCCGAGCACGGCGGGAGCTGATCGAGCGCATCTTCCGGCACGGCGACCGGGAACGGCTCGGGATGGAGGGCTACCCGCCCGAGTACAGCATGTACCGATCGCTGCTCGCCGCGGGCGGGTTCCATCGCCAGCAGCGCGGCAGGAGATGGCGCATCTGCAGCCCGGGAGGGGCCTGGGCGCCGGTCTGGCGGAAGATCGAGACCTTCGTTCGGGACTCCCGCGACGGCCGGAGGCCGCTGGACGAGCTGATCGCGAAGCTGGAGGCGCCGCCGTTCGGGCTGCGTCGGGGTCCGATTCCCGTCCTCGTCGCTGTCCTGCTCCGCATTCACGGCGCTCGTCTGGCTCTCTACGAGGACGGCCTGTTCGTGCCGCGAGTGGAGATCGAAACCCTGGAACGGCTGGTGCGCCGTCCCGAGACGTTCTCCGTCCGCACGTACGAGCTGAACCGCAACGAGCGCCAGGTCGTCCATGCCCTGGCCGCCCACGAATCCGCTCACCAGGCCGGTGCGGCCGGGGATTCCGAACCGGCGCCGGCCGCGGACCTGCTGCCGATCGTTCGCAACCTGGTGCAGGTGGCCGCGCAGTTGCCGCCGTACGTGCGGCGGACCCGGCGGCTCTCCGGCAATGCCCGGGCCGTTCGTCAGCGGCTGCTCGACGCCCGCGATCCGCGCCAGTTGCTGCTGGACGAGCTGCCGGAAGCGCTCGGTGTCCGTCTCGACACGGCAGACGGACCCGGCGAGTTCGCCCGTCTGCTCGGCGCCGCGGTCCGGGAGCTGACCCAGGCCCTGCCCGACCTGCTCGAGGAGGTCGAGCGCCGGGTGCGCGACGCGTTCGGCTTCGAGGAGCGGGGCACGGAGCTGCGCAAGGCGCTGCAGGCGCAGGTCCGGCCCCTGGTCGCGCACGCGCGGCTGCAGGAGCTGCAGTTGTTCCTCGGCGCCGCGTCGCGCGCCGACGGCGGCAACCTCGGCGAGTGGCGTTCGGCGATCGCCCTCGCCATCGGGGAGGGGCTGCCGCCGGAGCACTGGGACGACGACCTGGCGGACAGTCTCGGCCGGCGGCTGCGGACGCTGCGGCTGGAGCTCGACGACCTGGTGGATGTCGCGCGGGCGGGCGGCGGCGACCCCGCCGTCGCCGTCGGCAGCATCCGGGTCCGGACTCCGGGTGCGGAGGAGTGCCGGCTGGCCTTCCCGTGCCCTCGGGGAGAGCGTGCCCGTGTCGAGTCGCTGCTCGAACGATGGAGGGCCGCGGCGCTGACGGGCGAGGCGTCGCCGCAGGTCCAGATGCAGGCGCTCGCTCTGCTGGCTCATGAGCTCGACTCCGGGGAGGACCGGCCCGGTCTGGCCGGGATGGAGCGCAGGGCGTCATGACTCGGGCAACGTGCGAGCAGGCCGTGCGCCACATCGTGATGCTGTCCGGCGGCAAGGACAGCACGGCGCTTGCTCTCTACCTGCGGGAACGCCAGCCCGAGGTGGACTTCGAGTACCTGTTCTGCGACACGCACAAGGAACTCCCGGAGACCTACGAGTACCTTGCCCGGATCGAGGCGCGGCTCGGCCGGCCGGTGGTCCGCCTCGCTTCCCGGCACGGCGAGCGCGGGTTCGACCACTTTCTCAAGATCTACGGTGGCTTCCTGCCGTCGCCGCAGGCGCGCTGGTGTACCCGCCTGCTCAAGATCGAGCCGTTCGAGAAGTACGTCGGCGACGATCCGACACGGCTCTACGTGGGCCTGCGCGCCGACGAACGCCGCAGCGGCTATATCTCGACCCGGGAGAACATCGAAGCGGTCTTTCCCTTCAAGGACGACGGCATCGACCGGGCCGGGGTCATGCGCATCCTCGACGACAGCGGTGTCGGACTGCCGGCCTACTACGAGTGGCGTTCCCGCTCGGGCTGCTACTTCTGCTTCTTCCAGCAGAAGGGCGAGTGGGTACGGCTCCGGGAGCGGCATCCGGATCTGTACCGGCTCGCCAAGGGCTACGAGAAGGAGGACCAGGGCTACACCTGGGTGCAGGAGGAGAGCCTCACGCAACTCGAGCGCCCGGAACGGCGGAACGAGATCCTGGAACGGGAACGGGTCAGGAAGGAGCGCCTCGCCGCGCGGCGGCGCCCGCGCACGCTGGCGCAGGCGTACGGCTTCGAGGACCCGGACGAGGAGGAGAGCGCCGGTTGCCTGATCTGTCATCTGTGAGCGGCCGGGCGCCGGCGGCCTTCGCGCCCGAACCTGTTCCGCCCCTGGCAACTGCGGGTGCAGGCGCGGGGCCGGCCGCCGTTCGGACCGGGAAGGGACGGCCGCTGGCCGTGTACCTCGACCACCTGGCGTCGACACCGTGCGATCCGGACGCGGCGGCGCTGATGCAGCGGCTGGCGGTCGAGGAGTTCGCCAATCCGTCGAGTCCCCATGCGGCGGGACAGAGGGCGGCAAGGCGGGTCGAGCGGGCGCGGCGCCAGTTGGCGGACGCGATCGGCGCCCTGCCCGAGGAGATCGTCTTCACCAGCGGCGCCACGGAGAGCAACAACCTGGTCATCCTCGGCGCCGCCGCGGCCGCCCGCGAGAGAGACGATCCGCGGCGCAGGCTGCTGACCCTCGGCATCGAGCATCCCTCCGTGCTGGCGCCGATGGCCGAGCTCGGTCGCCGGGGCTGGGATCTCGAGCACGTGCCGGTGGGCCGCGACGGACGGGTCGATCTGTCGGCGCTCGAGGACGCGCTCGACGGCGCGCTGCTGCTCTCGATCCAGGCCGCGAACAACGAGATCGGCACCATCCAGCCGCTGCAGGACGCCTCCCGACTGGCGGTGCGCCGCGGCGTCCTGGTCCACAGCGATGCGGCGCAGATTCTCGGCAAGGCGCCGTTCTCCGTCGAGGAACTCGACCTCGACTTCGTCTCGCTCAGCGCCCACAAGTGCCACGGCCCGAAGGGAGTTGGCGCTCTCTGGGTGCGGAACGGCCCGACCCGGGGCCCGATCCGGCCGCTGTCGTTCGGCGGCGGCCACGAGCAGGGGCTGCGTCCCGGCACGTTGAACGCTCCGGCCATAGCCGGCTTCGGCCTGGCCGTCGAGATCGGAACCCGGCGCCTGCGGGCGGACGCCGCGCGCATTGCCGGCCTGCGCGACCGCCTGGAGCGCGGCGTTCGGGCGCGGCTCCCGCAAGTCCGCGTCAACGGCGCCATACGCCAGCGCCTGCCGGGTGCGTCGTCCCTCACCTTCGCCGGTCTGGACGCCGACGCCCTGGTGGCGAACCT
Organism: Thermoanaerobaculia bacterium; assembly: GCA_965116145.1. GTDB lineage: Bacteria > Acidobacteriota > Thermoanaerobaculia > Multivoradales > Multivoraceae > Multivorans. The sequence goes on along the minus strand of OZ220482.1, from coordinate 1,497,077 downwards.
CGGGGCGTTCGACCTGTCGACGGCATCCGCCTGTCACGCCGGCGCCCCCGAACCTTCCCACGTACTGCTCGCGATCGGACTGTCGCGAGACGACGCCTACGCGACCCTGCGGCTGGGCCTGGGCCGGGGGACGACGGAGCGCGACGTGAACGCCGCGGTCGATCGCATCGTGTCGGCAGTCCGGCGCCAGAACCGGCAGGAAGGCACGGAGTCACATGACAACGCGAGGACGGGACGAGGAGGAAGCTCGCGATGAAGGAAGCGGCTCGATGAGCAGGGAGACCGGCTGGAGCGCCGACCGCAGGCTGTGGGCGGAAGTCGAGGCGAACGTCGGACAGCTCGGCTGGAGGCGCGTCCCCTTTGCTGCCACGAGCGCCTTCTCCGTTCCGGCCAGGTCCGGGGTCTACATGATCTGCGCATCTCCTGCCGTGAGCCTGGGCGTGGCGGATGCGGGCAGGCCGGGTCTCTACACCGCGCTGTACGTTGGCAAGGGCGACCTTCGGGCCCGGTTCGGCCGCCACACGGGAACCAGACCGAAGGCGGCGATCAGGGAGTACACGCGGACGTTCTCGGGCCGCCTGGACTTCTGGTACGTGCCGATCGCCGGCGCGGCGCAGGTCGATGCGACCGAGGCGGCCCTGATCCGTGCTCTGCGACCGCCCTGCAACGACCAGTATCCGCGCCTTCGGGTGTGCCTCGGTCCTGCCGTCGCCCTCGGACAACCGAACCTCGCGGACGCTGGGGGCGCTGGATTCCTGTCAGGCGAAGGGAGGATGACTACATGAAGCTGTATCCCGCGATGCAGGCCCGGATGGGGTCCTGGCCCTACTTCATCGTGCGCATGAAGATGAGCGAGATCGCCAAGGAGGTCGATCTCGCGGAGGATCTCTTCAAGGACGGGCAGCTTCGCGATCACATGCAGCGGTCTCCGGACACGAGGCGGATCGAGCACGATCTCGTCGACTATCTGGTCGACCAGAAGGACCGCTTCTTTTCATCGATCGTCGTCGCCGCGGTGGGCGGATCGCCGACCTGGCAGCCGGTCGAGGATGTCGAGGGCGTCAACGCGCCGGCCGTTTTCTCGCAGCTCTTCAAGGGGAGCGTCGGCGCTCTCCTGTTCGCCGGCGATCCGCGGTACTACGTCCTCGATGGGCAGCACCGCGTGTCGGCGATCAAGTTGCTGGTGGAGGGAGGGGCTCCGAGAAGCTGCGCGGACGGTTTCCACGACGAGGTGCTCTCGGTGATCGTCGTGCTTCCCGAAGATCACGAGGGTGGGGGACGGAACTGGAAGCAGCGCTACCGGCGGCTGTTCACGAGCCTGAACCGCTGGGCCAGACCGACCGGCCGGGACACGAACATCATCATGGACGAGGACGACCGCTTCGCCATCCTGACCCGCCGTCTGATCACCCGGCACGCCTTCTTCCAGGCGGAAGGCAGGCAGAAGAGCTCGTACCGCGTGTCCACCAGGGGACGGAACCTCCGGTCGGGCGCACCGCACTTCACGACTCTTCAGATCCTCTACGACGTGAACCAGCGGCTGCTGACCAGTGCGGCGCGGCTGCAGGACGACTGGCCGTTGCCTGGTCGGCTGCGCGACCCGTTCCTGCAGCAGCGCCCGCCGGAAGGAGAACTCGATGAGAACCTGGAAGAGCTGGTCGGGTACTGGGACGTCCTGATCCGTCTTCTGCCCGAGTTGCGGCAGGACCCCCGCGAGATGCGAAGGCACGAGGTCCCGGGTGAGGACAACCTGCTGTTCTGGCCGATCGGACAGTTGATGCTCGCCGAGCTCGTCCGCGAGCTGCTGAATCGCGGCGGCAGGCGGGTTGCCGGGGTCGCCGAGGCTGCTCCGGAGGAAACGCTCAGGCCGCTGGCGTCCCTGCGCTGGGATCTGCACGAGTTGCCGTGGCGCCACGTGCTGCTGACCGGGCCGCACCCGGACGGTGCACCGTGGCGCATGCGGAACGAGGACCGGAAGAAGGCGATGGAGTTCCTCAAGCGGCTCGTGCTGTGGCTGGTGGACAGCGGGAGTCCGGACATCGAGCGCGAGCTCCGCAAGGAGTGGGTCGAGCTGCTGTATCCCCCGCTCGATGAGGCCGTGGCAGCGAGGTGCTGGCAGGACATCGCGGCGCAGAAGATCGGGAGGCGCCGCGATGGATGACGACGTGCGCAAGGGCGGCGCCGGCGCCGTCGGACCGTCCGGGGACGGGCTGGAAGAACCGCCGGCGCCGTCGATTCCCGATTTGCCTCCGTTCCTTCCGCAGACGGTCTACAACGAGTCGTGGCGGGGCGTGTTCGGGGAGTTCGGCTCCGGTGCGGGCCTGCAGGCGATGTACCTGCTGACGGCGATCTCTCCGGCGGAGCTCGAGAAGGTCCAGTTGCTCGAGGACATCCGCGGATCCGAGCGCTGGCCGGTGCGGGACCTGTTCCAGCGGGAAGTCGATCTGGACCGGGTCACGGGCTCCCTGATGAAGTACCTGGAGGCTCTGGACCGGATCAGGTTCTTCAATCCCCTGACCCTCACCATCCTGCCGATGGACTCCGGCGGCCGCGGCGTTCTGAAGCAGATGGCGCGGACGATCGAGGGTTCGATGGAGGACGCGGGCCACACCTGGCAGACCCTCGAGCGCAGCGGCTTCTACCGCATTCGATGGATCGAGGGCCATCGGGAGAACGCGCTGCTGGAGTGGAACGAACGCAGGGCGCGCATCGTGGCGATCGACGGTCAGCACCGCCTGTCGGCGCTGAAGCGGATGGAACGCCGGCCGCGCGACGATGGCTTCTTCGACTGGCGGATTCCCATTGTCGTCGTCTCGTTCCGCACCACCGAAGGCCGCAGCGAACCGCCGAGCGTGCTGGAGGTGGCGCGCAGCATCTTCGTCGACATCAACACCGAGGCGCGGACGGTCAACGAGGCCAGGCAGGTGCTCCTGAACGACCGGAGCGTCAACTGCGTGGCCAGTCAGGAGCTGCTCGAGCGGGCGCACGCCAACGATCTTCGGAGCGGCCCGGACCGGCGGCGGGAGAGCGTGCCGCTGCTGTTCTTCGACTGGCGGGGCCACGAGCAGGGCGGCCAGCCGGTCATGGCGAAGGCGGCGGTGAAGTCGATCGTCGAGATCCGTTCCTGGTTCGAGTCCTACGTCCTGGGCGAGGACTTCTGCGAGTTCCAGCAGGAGACGCTGGACATCGGGAACGCCCCGCGGGAGCTGCGGTCGGCGTTCCGGCGGGAGATGCTCACCTTCGAGGCCTCTCGGCAGATGCGGGAGCGGCTGGGCGAGAAGGTGCTGCCGGCGTTGGCTCATCTGCTGGAGACGTTCGAGCCGTACCGCCGGTACATCGAGGCGCTGCGGGATCTGGAGGACAAGTACTACCGCGGCAGCGATCTGCAGCACCATGCCTTCGATTCGCTGCGGTTCGGCAACAGCTACGCCATCGAGGCGAACCAGGTGCAGGTCGCCGAGCTCGCGCACAGCCTGGAGGTCGAGATCGAGAAGCTCAGGCGCGACTGCCTTCCGCCCTGGCTGCGGGAGGACATCGGTGCGCGCGGCGTGGTCTGGGCGTTCGGTCACCTGGTCTGGCAGTTCGGCGTCCGGGACTGGATGGAGTACGCGACCTGGTTCACCGAGAACCTGAACTTCGCGTTTCTGGAGGGCTGGCTCGACACGCGGCCTCGGCGGAAGGGAAGCCACCACCTGCGGCATGTGACGCAGGACCACAACGGCAACGTGACGAACTATCGGCTCGAACATGCCGGCAAGGCGCTCGGGGCCTACGTTGCGCTGCTGGTGGGCGCCTACGGTGCGCCGCCGGAGCACTGGCAGGCCGGCTGGCCCTCGCTCAGGGAGGCCCTGCTGGTTGCCCTGGAGAAGACCCTGGTCCGGGGCTACAAGAAGGAAGTGCGACCCGGATTGAAGGAAACCTACCCGGCGGGCGGCAGGGATCTGACAGATGCCGTCAACGCGGAAGCAGAGAAACTGGCGGGCCGGCAGATCCGCCGCTTCTACGGCGCGCTGGCGAAGATCGCGCAGTCGGCGCGGTAGGTCACTACTGCAAGAGGAAGGGAGTCGATACGTGCAGATCTACCCGGCAATGCGCGCCCGAATGGGCGACTGGAACTACTACCTGGTCCGCATGACGATGCGGGAAGTGGCCCGCGAAGTGCAGTTGGCGAGCAAGCTCTGGGAGGACCAGACCCTGAGCGATGCGATCCAGCGCGTGCTCGACGAGTCCCGCGTCAAGCAGCAGATCGTGAACTACCTGTCGCGGCGGGAGGATCGCTTCTTCTCGTCCCTGGTCGTGGCGGCGATCGGCGGCAACCCGACCTGGACACCGGAAGCCCTGCCGGACTCCGTTCATTCGCGCGCGTTCCAGGGAACGTTCGGCACGCTGAGCTTTGCCGATGACCCCCGCTACTACGCGCTCGACGGGCAGCATCGGCTGAAGGCGATCCAGGAGCTCCTAGCCGACCCGGCGGGGGCGCCGCCCGGATTCGATCAGGAGCACGTCTCGGTGCTCGTCGTCGTGCGGGAGGACCAGGACATCGAAGAGGACATCTGGCTGCAGCGGTACCGGCGCCTGTTCTCGAGCCTGAACCGTTATGCGAAGCCGACCGACCGCGACACGAACATCATCATGGACGAGGACGACATCTTCGCCATCGTGACCCGGCGGCTGATCACCGATCACCGCTTCTTCCGGGCGCCTGGTCCGGAGAGAGCGTCGTACAAGGTGCAGACCAAGGGGAAGAACCTGAAGGAGGGGGCGCCTCACTTCATCAGTCTGCAGAGCCTCTACGCCGTGAACCGGACCCTGCTGATGACGCCGGAACGCCGGCGGCGCCTCGGAACGCGGGAAGAGAAGCTCTTCCTGCAGCTCAGACCGGAGGAAGGGCAGATCGATCGCTGGTACGAGGACCTCGAACGTCTATGGGACGCCCTGCTTGAAGCGGTACCGACGCTGGAGCTCGATCCGCCCGGGATGAGGAATCACATCCTGCCGGTTCCGAATCCCGACGGCCTGCGGGATCACCTGCTGTTCTGGCCGATCGGCCAGCAGTTGCTCGCCGATGTCGCGCGAGCCATGCTCGATGCGGCCGGTATCGACGACCGGGCGCCGACGGATCTCGTGGACGTTCTTCGGCCGCTGGCGTCCGTTCCCTGGGACCTGCACGACGCGCCTTGGCGCCATCTCCTGCTCATTGCCAGGACCGCCGACGAGGTGTCCTGGCGGATGCGCAACGAGGACCGCAAGCCTGCCCTGGAGGTGGCGGAGCGTCTGTTGCGCTGGATGGTCGGTCTCGACGCGCTGGCCGAAGACGACATCGACCGGCTGCGCCTGGACTGGCGCGATGCGCTTGTCCTGCCGGCGGAGCGGGAGCAGTCCGATCCGGACGATCCCTGGTCGAGTTCGGACGCCTGGTTACCGGTCGAGGCGGCGCGGGAACGCGTACTCTCGACCCGGGCGCCCTCCTGCTGCGCCGGTGACGACTGAGCCGGCGCCTCTTCGCGTCCGCATCGATCCGCCTGACCCGTCCGGAGTCCGCTGGCTGCGGATTCGAGCCGCGCGAGCCGGGCTTCGAGAGCGGCTGGCGGACGCCGCCAGGTCGCGTTGCCCTCTCCGGAAACCGCTGGACCCGAGGCTTGAGCGCGCCGCCAGATGGGCGCTCGAGATCGACGCGCAGCTCGGCGCCATCGTGCGCGAGGGGCGGGAAGCGGCGGTCCGCGTGCCGGCGGGGCCGCGTGGAGGGGTCACGCGGGTCTTCGAGGAGATGCCCGCCGCCTACCGTGCCCTGGGGCTCGACACCGGCCATCTGCTGCGGCCCTGGCTGCTCGAACCGCCCGTGCTCGACGACCTCTATCCGTTCCAGCGGGCCGGCGTCGAGTGGTTGGTGCGGCGGCTCGGCGACGGCGCCATCCTCGCCGACGACATGGGGCTCGGCAAGACCGTGCAGGCCGTCTTTGCCATTCGCCTGCTCCTTGGCCGAGCCGCGATCCGCAGCGTTCTCGTGGCGTGCCCCAAGACTCTCGTGGAGGTCTGGGAGGCCGAGCTGGCGCGCTGGGCGCCCGAGCTCGGCGTCGCCGTCCTGAGTCCGCCGGCGCGGATCCGTGACCAGGCGTGGGCGGCCCTGGTCGGGCGTCGGCACGTGCTGGTGACCAACTACGAGCAGCTGCGCGACCCGCCGCCGGCCCTTCTGGAACATCGGGTGGATGTTCTGGTGGCCGACGAGGCGCATCGTTTGCGGAACGTCGGCGCTCGGGTGACCGCAGGCGTCGATCGCCTGCCGCGGCGTTGCTTCTGGGCGCTGACCGGTACGCCGGTCGAACGCGACCTGGAGGACCTGGCGACGCTGCTCTCCCTGATCGCGCCCGGTCGCTTTGCGCCGAGCGACCGCCGCCTGCATCCATCTTCGCTGCGCACCGCGGCGCGGCCATGGATCCTGCGTCGACTCAAGAGCGCGGTTCTGAGCGAACTGCCGCCGGTGATCGACAGGACGGAGGAGATCGAACTCGGCCCGGACCAGGCAGCGGAGTACTCGGCCGCCGTCGCCCGCTTCCGCAAGCAGGGGAAGCCGGGGAGCGAACTCGCCCTCCTGACTGAACTTCGGAAGCTCTGCGACCTGCACGAGCCGAGCGGCTCGAGCAGCAAGATCGACCGGGTCATGGAGCGGCTCGCGGACATCCGGCGGCAGGGACAGAAGGCCGTCGTGTTCGCCCATCTGCTGTCGCCGCTTCGCGAGCTCGAGCGGCGGGCGGCGTCGGAGTGGGGCGGCCGGGCGGTGCGCCGCCTGATCGGCTCGATGGCGCCGGCAGAGCGGGAACAGGCCATCCGCGAGTTTCGAACGGACCCGGACGTGCTGGCGCTCGCCGCCTCGAGCCGCGTCGGCGGCGAGGGTCTGACCCTGGTCGAGGCGAACCACGTGTTTCTCATCGACGAATGGTGGAACCCGTCGGCGAACGATCAGGTGCGCGACCGGGTCGTGCGCATCGGCCAGAAGCGGACCGTGCACATCTGGCGCTTCTGTTGCCGCGGCACGATCGAGGAGCAACTGAGGAAGATCCTGGAGTCGAAGAGAGAGCTGTTCGAGGACGCGGTCGGCAGACTCGACCCGAACGCCGCGCTGCGGTCGATCGTCCGGGAACTGGGCCTTGACGCGCTCGTGGGCCCGCCGTCGAGTTCGAGCCCGCCGTCCGACCGGGAGTCGTAGAACGCGCGGCCGCCGACATCCTGCCGGGCCGGCCTGTGGAAACCCGCGTCCACGTCCGCGGCGTTCGCCCTGGTGTCGGCGCTGTCGGTCACGCCGGAGCTGCGGGAAGGCCGAGCCCGGGCACGATCGGCATCGGACTGTCGAACCTCTCAGGGCCGCCGGCAAACGAACAGCTCGTACTCGCCGGGAGGGATCTCCGAGTGGTCGCAGGGCACGGCCTCCGCGTCGAAGCCGACCTCGGCAAGCAGCCGGAGCCATTCGGCACGCGGGAACAGGCCGGTGATGTGACGGTCGTGGACGACCTCGACGCTTTCGTCTGCGGAGCGCAGCAGGAAGACGTAGTCGGTGGTGATCGTCGTGTCGGTCGGGTCGGGGTCCCACGAGTGTTCGAGGAAGTGAGCACTTCGGTCCGCGCCGTCCGAGCCGCCGCAGTCGGTGCAGGGCCGGAAGTTCTCGCGCAGGTGGTCGGGGGCGAACAGGGCGGCGCCGCCGGGCCGGCAGTGGATCCGGGCGGTTTCGATGGCGGCCCGCAGATCGGACGGCGACGTCATGTAGTCGATGGCGTCGTGGACGAACACGCAGTCGAAGGTGCTGCCCAGACGGACTGTCCGCATGTCGCCCTCGACGTGCCGGCACTCGGGGTTGAGCTGCCGGCTCACCGCCAGCATTCCGGGTGAGCGGTCCACCAGCGTCATCTCGAAGTGCGCCTTGAGGTGGGACGCGTTGTGGCCGCCGCCGCTGCCGAGTTCGAGCAGGGTGCGGGCCGGACCGTCACCGGCGGCGCCGAGATGACGGCGGTAGATCCCGGCCTCCTCCTCGTACTCGTGAGGCGGCGAAATGAGCGGCCACCAGGGGGCCAGTCGGTCGTAGAGCATCGGGCGGCTCAGAAGGCCTCGGTCCAGGGTCGGCTGAGTCGGAGCGCCGAGTTGATCAGGCCGACCATCGAGTACGTCTGGGGGAAGTTGCCCCAGAGCTCGCCGGTCGTCGGGTCGAGGTCCTCGGAGAGCAGCCCGACCGGGTTGCGGCGCGCCAGCATTTCCTCGAACAGGCCGCGGGCTTCCTCGCGGCGGCCGAGGGCGTTGATCGCGTCGATGTACCAGAAGCTGCAGACGGCGAAGGAAGTGGCCGGGACGCCAAAGTCGTCCTCCCGGTAGCGGAAGAAGCTGCTCCCCGAGCGAAGCGGTTCGAGGGACTCGACCGTCGCGGCGAAGCGCGGGTCGGCGGCGTCGAGGAAGCCGAGATCGTGGAGCAGGAGCAGGCTGGCGTCGATGCCCTCGCCGTCGAGGGTGGCCGCCAGCCGGCCGCCGGTCCCGGCGTTGGCGAGGATGTGCTCGCGGATCGCGGCGGCGCGGCCTGCCCAGTGCTGCTGGCGGTCGCTCAGGCCGAGCGCCCTTGCGATGCGTGCCAGGCGGTCGCAGGCAACCCAGCACATGACACTCGAGAACGTATGAACGGCACTTCGCTGCCGGAATTCCCACAAGCCGGCGTCGGGCTGGTCGAACAGGGCTGCGGCCTGGTTGCCGAGCTGCTCCAGCCAGCCGAACACGCGGGAACTGCCGGGCTTGACCAGCCGTCGATCGAAGAAGCTCTGGGTAACGGCGAGGATCGCGCTGCCGTAGCTGTCGTTCTGGAGCTGCCGCCAGGCGTCGTTGCCGATCCGGACCGGTCCCATGCCGCGGTAGCCGGCCAGGCCGTCGATCGTGCGCTCGAGGATCTCCCGTTCGAACTTGATGCCGTAGACCGGCTGCAGCACCCCGCCCTCGGCCGCCGCGGCGAGGTTCGTGATGTAGCCGAGATAGCCCTCCATCGTGCGGGTCGCACCGAGCCGGTTGAGCGCCTGGACCACGAAGTGCGAGTCCCGCAGCCAGCAGAAGCGATAGTCCCAGTTGCGGCCGCTGTCGGGCGCCTCGGGGATCGACGTGGTCATCGCGGCAAGCACCGCCCCGGTCTCTTCGAAGCTGCAGAGCTGGAGGGTGATCGCGGCCCGGATCACCGCTTCCTGCCACTCGAAGGGCACTGCCAGGTGGCGCACGAACTCCCGCCACCAGCTTTCGGTCCGGCTCCGGAACTCGCGCGCCACGGCGTCGACGGGCTCGGTCAGGCTCTCGTCGGGACCGAGCAGCAGGGTGAGCGGCTGCTCGAGGACGAAGGCGATCTCGTCGGTGATCAGGGAGACCGGCGCATCGGTGGTCAACCTCAGGGTCAGGTCCGGTCCGATGTAGCGGACATGGTTGCTGCCGCGCGTCACCTCGGGTCGCCGCGCGCCGTAGTCGAATCGCGGCCGCAGCCGGATGCGGATGCGCGGTTCGCCGGCGAGACGCTCGATCGTGCGCACGATCATGGTCGGCCGGAACGAGCGGCCGAACTGCTCGAACCGGGGCGCGAAGTCGGTGATCCGGATCGTGGCGCCGTTGGCGCCGCGAAGGGTGGTGACCAGGATGGCGGTGTTCTCGACGTAGTGCTGTTCGCTCTCACGGAACGCCTCGACCTGCACGTCGAAGAAGCCGCCTGCTTCCGGGTCGCCGCCATCGCCGCGGTCGCCGTCGAGCAGCGAGTGGAACGCGGGGTCGCCATCGAAGTGGGGCAGGCAGGCCCAGCAGATGCGTCCGCGCGGGTCGACCAGGGCGCCGAACCCGCAGTTGCCGATCACGCCGCCGTCGAGCGGTCGCACTTCCTTCGCCGTCATCGGCAGTCAAGCTGCCCGCACAGGGCCTCCAGCCACCGGTGCAGTTCCTGCACGCTGCCGAGGCCGTGCGTGGCGGCGCTCTGGCGCCCGCCCGCCGTTTCCAGGCCGACGACGATCGCCGCGCCGCCGGCGCTGCGGGCGGCGTCGAATCCCTCCTCGTCCGTGACGTCGTCGCCGATGAACACCGGCACGCGGCCGCGGAACGGCGCTTCGGCCATGAACTCCTCGACCACGGTGCGCTTGTTCGGGATGTTCGGCTTGAGTTCGAGCACCATCTTGCCTTCCTGCACCCGGTAGCCCGAACCGAGCGCGGCGCGGACGCGTTCCATCGCTTCGCGGGCGTCGTGCTCGACGGCGGCGGCGCGCCGGTAGTGAAGCGCCAGGGTTGCCGACTTGTCTTCGAGCAGCGTGCCGGGGTATCGGTCGACAAAGTGCTTCAGGTCGCGGCGCGCCGGATCGAGTGCGGCTGCGCCGTCACACCGCCTGACCATCCCGGCCGCCGACCGCCGCTCCAGACCGTGCAGCCCCGCTGCCGGCAGCACGAGCGGCGCAAAGAAGAGATCGAGTGCGGCGAGCTCCCGTCCGCTCGCCAGGGCGAGGGCGCCGTCGAGGCGCCTGCCGAGGCGCTCGAGCAGCCGGCCGACGCCGGCGTCGACCTCGACGGCGTCGGGCGCTTCGGCGATCTCGATCAGGGTGCCGTCCACGTCCAGGAACAGTGCCCAGGTCCGCGGCGGCGGCGTCCCGGAACCTGTCTCGAGCAGTCTCCAGGCCGCGTTGGGAGGTTGCGCTGTCTGACTCACGTGGCCGCCATCGGGATCGCTTACGATACTGAACCCATGTCCCGTCCGGATCCCGCAGCCGTGCAGCAATCCGAGCTCGTCATCGTGGCGAACACTCTGCCCGTTCGCCGCGAGGAGGTCGCCGGCGCGTCGAGCTGGGGCCAGAGCCCGGGCGGCCTGGTCAGCGCGCTGTCGCCGATCGTGCGCGATGCGGGCGGTTGCTGGGTCGGCTGGACCGGCGGCGCGGCCGACGCTCCCGAGCCGTTCCGCCACGAGGGCATTCTGAACGTCGCGGTCCCGCTGTCGGCGGCCGAGGTCGCCGGCTCCTACCAGGGGATGTGCAACTCGACCCTGTGGCCGCTCTACCACGACGCGGTGCGGCCGCCCGAGTACCACCGGCACTGGTGGAACCCCTACGTCGAGGTCAACCGGCGCTTTGCCGAGGAGGCGGCGCGGCGGACGGCGCCCGGCGGCCGGGTGTGGATCCAAGACTACCACCTTCAGCTCGTGCCCCGGATGCTGCGCGAGCTGCGGCCGGACGTCAGCTCGGGGTTCTTCCTCCACATTCCGTTTCCTCCGGTCGAGCTGTTCCTGCGGCTGCCCTGGCGCCGGCCGGTCCTGGAGGGGCTGCTCGGGGCGGATGTCGTCGGCTTCCAGACGCAGGCCGGCGCCGACAATTTCACGCGGCTTGCCGACCGGCTCATCGAGGCCGAGCCCACAGGCGGCACGATTCGCTACCAGGGCCGCAGCATCCGCGTCGGCGCGTTCCCGATCTCCATCGACACGGACCGCTACGCGAACGCAGCGCGCGCCCCCGGGATCCGGCAGCGCGCCGAAGAGCTCCAGCAGCTTCGGCGCGGCCGCAAGATCATCCTCTCTGTCGACCGCCTGGACTACACGAAGGGCATCGATCTGCGGCTCAAGGCGTTTCTCGAGTGGCTGGGCCGCAGGAACCGGTCGATTCGCGACGCGGTGCTGGTGCAGGTCGCGGTGCCCAGCCGCGAACGCATCTCGGAGTACCAGATCCTCCGCCGGGACGTCGAGGAGCTGGTCGGCCAGATCAACGGCGAGTACGGCGAGCTCGGCGTCGTGCCGGTGCAGTACCTGCGGCGCAACCTGCCGTTCGAGGAGCTCATCGCGTTCTACCTGGTTGCCGACGTGATGCTGGTGACTCCGCTCTGCGACGGCATGAACCTGGTCGCCAAGGAGTACGTTGCGACGCGGCTTCGGGACGACGGTGTGCTGGTCCTGAGCGAGTTCGCGGGCGCGGCCGCCGAACTGCCCGACGCGCTGCTGGTCAACCCGCACGACGTGAACGCGATGGCGGCTGCGATCGAGCAGGCGGTCACCCTCGACCCGGCGGACGGCAGCCGCCGCATGAAGGCGATGCGCGAGGTCGTGCGCAGACACTCCGTCCACGAATGGGCGGCACAGTTCGTCGAAGCGCTGCGCTGACGCCGTCGCAGGCTCCGTGCCTGGCGCTATCCCCGCCTCAACCAGGAGCCTCACGACGAACTCGCTGCGCTGCGTTCTGCGGCGCTCCTCGGTCCGAGTGCCGCACTGCAGCGGCGTCTCCGCGCCTGCGCCCTCGCCAAGGACCCGTTGAGACGCGCGGTGGTTGGTGGTAGTCTGTTCCGCATCCGCATTGTTCAGTGTGGCCGTGCGACGGCAGACAGTTAGAGGCGACAGGAGGGCTGAACTGTGACAAGGACGAACGCGAAGACGGGCGATCCTGCGGCGTGCGGCCCTGTCGCGGCGGTTCGGGCGGGGCGTGGGCGCCTCGCGCGTGCGAACCCCGAAACCGGCCGCGGGCTCGAGTCGGCGGCCGCCCCCGGGAGAGCCGCCCGCCGCCTCAAGGCGGCGTTCGTCCTTGTCTTCCTCGCGCTTGTGGCGTTCAGCGTCCTTGCTCCACAGGACGCACAGGGGCAGTTTGCCACCGCGCTCGCCGCCAGGGCGGGCGACGCGCAGGTGACCCTGAGCTGGGCCGACCCGAGCGACGTGAGCATCACCGGCTACGAGGTGCTCTACGCCGCGACAAACTCGGGGATCGACGCCGTGCGGACTGCCATTCCGGGCTCCGACGCCAGCACGACGAGCCACACTGTCACGGGTCTCGACAACGGCTCGGACTACCTCCTCACGATCCGCGCGGTGAACGGAGTCGGCGACGGCGACGCCGCGGAGCGGGTGACAGCGACGCCAACGACGGCGAACGACGGTGGTTCGAACGGCGTTGCGGCGCCGGTGTTGACGTCGGCGACCTCGACGTCGACCGAGCTCATTGACCTGACCTGGACCCATCCCGGCAGCTCGGCGGGCGACCTGGTCAGCGGGGCGAAGCGTTTTGGTTCATGGGAAGCGGCCGTTCGGCTGAAGGGCTCCAGCACGTGGAGGACCGCTCAGTTCAACACCCGTCCCAGACGACATGTCGCAACCCGCAGCGACGACATCAGCGTCAGCGCCTTTCCTGACGGCGCCTCGGTGGAGGTGCGGATTCGGGCGTGGGGCTACGACTCGAGCCACACGATCGTGGACGGCCCGTGGTCGAACATCCGCACGGCCACGCTCAGGAACACGTTCACAGCCGCACTCACTCTCACCGGGGCGCCGGTGACGGTGACGGCGGGGTCAACGGCCAGCTACACGGTGGCGTTGACGACGGCGTTTCCGGGGACGCTCCGGATCACGAGCGACGACCCGGACAGGGCGACGGTGGAGCCGGCGAGCCTGACCTTCACGGCGGGCAACTACAGCACGGGGCAGGTGGTGACGGTGAGCGGCGTGAACGCCGGCACGGCGACGATCGACCACGCCTTCCGGTTGACGGGCGCTGCGGCGGATGCGATACCGGATGCCGGCGCCGTGTCGGTGACGGTCAGCGGCGGTTCGAACGGTGGTGGCGATGATGGTGGCGGCGGCGATGGCGACGACAACGGCGATGACGGTGGCGGCGGCGATGACGGCGACAATGGCGATGACGGCCCCAGCGGCGACGATTCGGGCAACGGTCCGTCGACGGCGCCGGTGTTGACGTCGGCGACCTCGACGTCGACCGAGCTCATTGACCTGGCCTGGACCCATCCCGGCAGCTCGGCGGGCGACCTGGTCAGCGGGGCGAAGCGTTTTGGTTCATGGGAAGCGGCTGTTCGGCTGAAGGGCTCCAGCACGTGGAGGACCGCTCAGTTCAACACCCGTCCCAGACGACATGTCGCAACCCGCAGCGACGACATCAGCGTCAGCGCCTTTCCTGACGGCGCCTCGGTGGAGGTGCGGATTCGGGCGTGGGGCTACGACTCGAGCCACACGATCGTGGACGGCCCGTGGTCGAACATCCGTACGGCCACGCTCAGGAACACGTATACGGCCGCACTCGCTCTCACCGGGGCGCCGGTGACGGTGACGGCGGGGTCCACGGCCAGCTACACGGTGGCGTTGACGACGGCGTTTCCGGGGACGCTCCGGATCACGAGCGATGACCCGGACAGGGCGACGGTGGAGCCGGCGAGCCTGACCTTCACGGCGGGCAACTACAGCACGGGGCAGGTGGTGACGGTGAGCGGCGTGAACGCCGGCACGGCGACGATCGACCACGCCTTCCGGTTGACGGGCGCTGCGGCGGATGCGATACCGGATGCCGGCGCCGTGTCGGTGACGGTCAGCGGCGGTTCGAACGGTGGTGGCGACGGCAGCGATGACGGCGGCGATGACGGCGACAACGGCGATGACGGCGACAACGGCGACAATGGTGGTGACGGCCCCAGCGGCGAAGATTCGGGCAACGGTCCGTCGACGGCGCCGGTGTTGACGTCGGCGACCTCGACGTCGAGCGAGCTCATTGACCTGGCCTGGACCCATCCCGGCAGCTCGGCGGGCGACCTGGTCCGCGGGGCGAAGCGTTTTGGTTCATGGGAAGCGGCTGTTCGGCTGAAGGGCTCCAGCACGTGGAGGACCGCTCAGTTCAACACCCGTCCCAGACGACATGTCGCAACCCGCAGCGACGACATCAGCGTCAGCGCCTTTCCTGACGGCGCCTCGGTGGAGGTGCGGATTCGGGCGTGGGGCTATGACTCGAGCCACACGATCGTGGACGGCCCGTGGTCGAACATCCGTACGGCCACGCTCAGGAACACGTATACGGCCGCACTCGCTCTCACCGGGGCGCCGGTGACGGTGACGGCGGGGTCCACGGCCACCTACACGGTGGCGTTGACGACGGCAGTTGCGGGGACGCTCCGGATCACGAGCGACGACCCGGACAGGGCGACGGTGGAGCCGGCGAGCCTGACCTTCACGGCGGGCAACTACAGCACGGGGCAGGTGGTGACGGTGAGCGGCGTGAACGCCGGCACGGCGACGATCGACCACGCCTTCCGGTTGACGGGCGCTGCGGCGGATGCGATACCGGATGCCGGCGCCGTGTCGGTGACGGTCAGCGGCGGTTCGAACGGTGATGGCGACGACAGCGTCGACGGCAGCAACGGCGATGGCGACGACGGTCTGGACGGCGACGATGGCGATGCTGGAGACGACCCGGACGGCGACGGCTCGCGCGGCGGAGCTCCGACGGCGTCGTTCACTCTGAGCGCACCTTGTTTCGACGATCTGTGTCTTGCACGCACCGGCGTTTCGGCGTCCTTCACCGACACCAGCACGGGAACCGTCACGTCGCGGACGTGGAGCTTCGGTGACGGCAGCGCGGGCTCGAGCAGCCGCAGTCCCCGGCACACGTGGTCGGCGCCCGGCTTCTACACGGTGTCGCTGACGGTCAGCGGCGAGGGCAGCTCATCGACAGTGTCCCGCAAGGTGCTGGTCGAGGCCGGCGATCCGGAGGGCTCCTGCACAGTGGACGGCGACACGCGTTGCCTGCGGGAGTCGCGGTTCTCGGTCGCGGTGGAGTGGTGGACGGCCGACGGCGAAGCGCGGAAGGCGGGCAAGGTGGTGCATGAAGGGACGGACAATTCGGGTCTGTTCTGGTTCCTGTCGCCGACGAACTGGGAGCTCCTGGTGAAGGTGCTGGACGGCTGCTCGTTGAACGGCAACGTCTGGGTGTTCGGGACCTCGGCGACGACCCTGGGCTACGTCGTCCGGGTGACCGATACGGTGACCGGTGTCAGGAAGGAGTACCGGAACGAGCCGGGCCGGCGGAGTTCGGCGATCACCGACACCGCGGCGTTTCCGGACGCCTGCAGCGGCGAGGGAGCGGAGTCGTCAGCGTCTGCACCGCCGGTCGGGAGTGACCCGGTTGATGCTCCGCCGCTTCCGGTCGCGGTCGCACCGTCGTCGGCGGGGTCCGGCAGTTGCATCCAGTCGGCCGGCACGCTGTGCCTGCAGGACGGTCGGTACGCGGTGTCCGTGGACTGGTCGAACAGGAATGGCGAAGAAGGCAAGGGCCGCGTGGCCCGTGCCCGTGCCGACGACTCGGGTCTGTTCTGGTTCTTCTCACCGGCGAACTGGGAGCTCCTGGTGAAGGTCCTGGACGCCTGCACCAGCAACGGTCACCACTGGGTCTTCGCCGCCTCGGCGACGGATGTCGGGTTCGTCCTTCAGGTGCGGGACACCGTGACCGGCAAGGTCAGGCAGTACACCCACAGCGCCGGCGCTCCAGCCCGGGCCCTGGCCGACGTGACCGCCTTCCCGGACGCCTGCACGACGCCGTAGGATCAGCTACCTGCCGGCTCCATGTCTGCTGGCGCAGGCTAATGCCTACGCCGCTCCCTCCGGTCCGAGCGTCGCACTGCAGCGGCGTCTCCGTGCCCTCGCTACCGATCTCGGTGAGACATGCGGGCTGGTCGAGTCTCCGGCTGCTCTGGCGCGGATGCTTCAGCGGGCGATCTGACCCTTCTTCAGCGGGCGCTGCATCGTCGTCGGTTCGTCCGGGTAGAGCTTCGCCACGTACTCGCCGTAGCCGTTGAAGATGGGGGTGTCGAACGGCTCGTTGTTCTGCAGCCAGTGCGACGTTGCCTGGCTCCAGCGCGGGTGCGGGATGAACGGGTTCACGTTCGACAGGTAGCCGTACTCGTGCGGCTGGATCTGCCAGAAGATCTTCGGCTCCTCGGCGACGAACTCGATCTCGACGATCGACTTCGGGTTCTTGTAGCCGTACTTCCAGGGGACGACGAGGCGGAGCGGCGCACCGTGCTGCTTGAGCAGCGGCTCGCCGTAGATACCGGTGGCGGCGAACGTCAGTTCGTTCATTGCCTCGTCAAGCCGAAGCGCCTCGGTGTAGGGCCATGGGTACCACGGTGTCTCCCGGATTCCCGGCATCACCCTGTCTTCCCTGGCGGTGACGAAGCGGACGTGCCGGGCCGACGACCTGGGCGCTGCCTTCTCAATCAGCCTGCCGAGCGGGAAGCCGCTCCAGGGCACGTTCATCGCCCAGCGCTCCACGCAGCGGAAGTGGTACAGCCGCTC
This sequence comes from Thermoanaerobaculia bacterium, assembly GCA_965116145.1. GTDB lineage: Bacteria > Acidobacteriota > Thermoanaerobaculia > Multivoradales > Multivoraceae > Multivorans. The sequence goes on along the minus strand of OZ220482.1, from coordinate 1,479,997 downwards.
CTCGTGCTCGAAGGCGAAGAGGTCGTCGAGGTCGAGAGTCATCGGGTTGTCGCACAGTCCCTTGACCTCGACCTTCCACGGCTCGGCCTCGAACTGGCCGGCGAACTTCCACACCGGGCCGCCGCGGCCGGGCAGGAACTCGTAGAAGTTGTTGTGGCTGCCGGCGGCGTCACGCGGCGTCAGCTCGCCGCCGACACTCTCCGGCGGGTTGGCGAAGCTCGCGCTGCGCGGCGGCCTGGAGGCGGTGTCGGCGCCGTAGACATCGGGCCGCTCCAGGGCCGGCTTGAGCTTGTCCGCAAGCGGCGGCGCCGGCGGCGGCGCCGGCACCTGCCGCCGGCGGCGGAACTGCGCGGCCAGGGGCGAAGCGCCGGCGATGCCGATCGTGGCCGCGGCAACGAATCTGCGGCGGTCCAGGCAGACCTCCTGCGGCGTCGGCTCGAGGCTCGGCAGCCGCACTCCGGAGTCGGAAGGAAGGTAGCGGGCGGCGTCGTGCTGTCTGATCCACATCGTGTCGTCCCGAACGGAACGGGCAGCGTCGCCGTTCCGCTCGGCGTTCCTCCTGTTCTCCCGCGCTCGCAAAGCGGGCGCTTGACAGATCGTAGCAGTCCTCGAAACCGGCTCCTGCGCGGCGGCCGCGTGCGTTCGCCGGCGCGTTCATTGCCGATCTCGTGCGGACGAGCCTGATCCGGTCCCGTCCGTCGGTCGGGATGGCGCCCGGCTCTCCGCTCTTGCGGCGCGCGGCCCGTGGTCTCGGAGCGCGAGCTACGGCTCCGTCGCCGCGCCTGTGCCGCGGCGTGCGGCCTGGACAGCGGCAGCGAACAGTCCGATGGCAACACCGAAGGCGGCCAGGCCCGTCAACCGGATCCAGCCGAACAGGTCCGCTGGCGCCCAGACGGCAAGCAGCGCAGCCCCGAACCCGAAGTCGGCAAACCCGCCGGCCCGGACCGCTTCCAGCGCGGACAGACCGGTCAGCAGGAGAGCGCCTCCGACCAGCGTCATGACACCGCAGGCGGCGCCGTGGACGGCAAGCTGCTTCGGCGACCAGGCCGGCAACGGCCGCAGGCGGCGCACTTCGAACACCGGCTCCCGCTCGCCGGGCCTGACGAACCGGCTCAGCATGCAGAGGCCGGGCAGACCGAGCGGGATCGTCAGGAGGAAGAAGCTGGACCACCCCACGGAGTGGACGATGAAGCCGGCGACCGGTCCCGAGACGATGCGGCCCAGACCGAAGAGAGTCGAGAACAGTGCGTACTGGGTGGCCGAGAAGCGCTTCTGCGTCATCCGCAGCAGCAGGACGGAGAAGGCGCCCGTGCCCAGTCCCTGGCAAAGCGACTCGAAGCCCATCGCGCCGTACAGGAGGCTCGGCTGCATCGGCAGGTTGGCGAGCAGGACGTAGCCGACATTGGAGAAGATCTGCAGGCAGCCGAAGGCCCACAGCGCCCGGCCGAGCCCGATCACCGTGGTTCCCAGACCGCCGGCGATCGAACCGACGATCGTCGCGGTCGTACCGATGGCCGCCAGTGCCAGGCCGCGATGGTCCGCGGAGTAGCCCATGTCGATCAGGAACGGCCGGAGCAGCCCCTGGGCCAGGTTGTCGCCGAACTTGAAGAGGATGACGAAGGCGAGAATCTCGACCGCCCGATGGCGGGACAGGAACGCCAGGAAGGGCTGCCAGACCGCGTCCCGCAGCGTCCGCGGCGACGACGGCAGATTCTTCGGTTCGGGCGCCAGGATGGTGATCGCCAGCATCGGCAGGTAGAGCGCGGCCAGGCCGGCGCAGACCAACGGCCAGGATGTTCGTCCCGCGGCCGTGATCGCGGCGCCGCCGGCGACCAGCATGGCGAGCCGGTAGAGGCCGATGCGGGCGCCGACTGCGGCGCCCTGTTCGTCCTTCCTCAGCACGTCGACGGCGTAGGCGTCGATCGCGATGTCCTGGGAGGCCGCGGCCATGGCGACCGCCAGGGCCAGGGCGAGGACCATCCAGGGGGTGTCCGGGTGACTGCCGACGCCGGCAAGGGAAAGGGTGCCGAGCAGCAGACAGACCTGGGCAATCGCCGCCCAGCCCCGCCGCCGGCCCAGGAAGGGCGGCACGAAACGGTCCATCAGGGGCGCCCACACCACGTTGAAGGACCACGGCGCGTGCGCCAGCGTGAACAGGCCGACGAGCCGGAGGTCGATGCCGGCGTCGCGCATCCAGTCGGGTATCGCGATCCAGACCAGCCCGAGCGGCATGCCGGAAGAGAACGAGAGCAGGACGACGGACAGGGTCCGCCAGGAACGGGCGGCTCGCGCCAGACTCTTCAGGGTTCCGAGCCGTTCTCCGCCGCCCTCCCGGTTGACCATCGGGCGGCATCCTAGCTAGCGCCGCCAAACCCGTCGCTGACTCCGTGTTTGGCCCCAGCCCCGTACCTCACTACGACCTTGCGCCGCAGAACTCGCTGCGCTGCGTTCTACGGCGCAAGCTCCTGGCAGTCCGTGGCAGAAGTGCGTGTCGCACCGAGAGCGGTCAGGCGCCCGTCCGGCAAGGCGCGATGAGGGAGCATACTGGGGCGTATGTGACCGAAGAGCAACGCAGCCGGGCGGGATGCATGGCCGGTCGAATGCAGCGCGACTTCTGCCACGGACTGCTAGCGCCGCCGCGAGCAGAACCGCGGCGGTCCCGGGAAGCCACCGGGGTGCGCGTCCCGCTGGAGTGCTGAACATGCCCGATGGAGCCGGTGTAGGCTGACTCCGGATCGATGACGACGAGCTCCGACGCCGGTTTCCTGGCAGCCCGTGGGGAGAACGCGTGTCGCACCGAGAGCGGCCAGACGCCCGTTCCGGCAAGGCGCGATGAGTGAGCATACTGGGGCATATGTGAGCGAAGAGCAACGCAGCCGGACGGGATGCATGGCCGCTAGAATGCAGCGCGGCTTTCATCACGGGCTGCTGGATGCCCTGACCCGACGCCTGGGCCGCGACCGCGTCCTCACCGGTGCGCCGCCGATGGCAGCCTACGAGTCGGACGCACTGACCGCGTTCCGGGCCAGGCCGCTTGCGGTCGTCCTGATCGAGTCGGCCGACGAAGTGGCCTGGGCAGTCCGCCTGTGCGCGGCGGCCGAGGTGCCGTTCCTGGCCCGCGGCAGCGGCACCAGCCTGTCGGGCGGGTCGCTGCCGATCCGGGACGGTGTCGTCCTGGCGATGAACCGGCTGAACCGCATCCTCGAGATCGACCCGGTGCGGCGGATTGCGGTGGTCGAGCCGGGGGTCGTGAACCAGGCCGTGTCCGATGCCGCGGCGCCCTGGGGTCTCTACTACGCACCCGACCCGTCGAGCCAGTCGGTCTGCACGATAGGCGGCAACCTCGCCTTCAACTCGGGCGGCGCCCACTGCCTGAAGTACGGGATGACGAGCAACCACGTCCTGGGCCTGGAGGTCGTGCTCCCGGACGGGGAGGTCGTCCAGCTCGGCGGCGACAGCCTCGAAGGGGTCGGCCCCGACCTCGTCGGCCTGTTCGTGGGGTCCGAGGGGCTGTTCGGAGTCGCCACCAGAATCACTCTCCGCCTGTTGCCGCAGCCGGAGACCTTCTTCACCCTGCTTGCCGCTTACGATTCGCTGGCCGCGGCCGGCGAGGCGGTGGCCGCGATCGTCGCCTCGGGTCTGCTCCCCGGGGCGATGGAGATCATGGACAAGCTCGCGATCGAAGCGGCCGAGGCGGCGGTCGGCGCCGGCTATCCGCTGGCCGCCGAGGGGTTGCTGATCGTCGAACTCGAAGGCGAAGAGGAGCAGGTTGCCGTCGAGAGCGAGCTGCTGCTCGACGTCGTCAGGCGGTCGAGACCCTGGCTGGAGCACGTCGCCGCCGATGCGGACGACCGGACGCGCATCTGGAAGGGCCGCAAGAGTGCGTTCTCGGCGGTGGGACGGCTGAGTCCGGACTACATCGTCCAGGACGGAGTGGTGCCGCGGTCGCGGCTTGGCGAGGCGCTGGCGGAGATTCAGCGGTTGGGCGAACGGCACGGACTGCGCGTCGCGAACGTGTTCCATGCCGGCGACGGCAACCTGCACCCGCTCATCCTGTTCGACGGCCGGATCGCGGGCGAGCTGGAACGCGCCGAAGCGCTGGCGGGCGAGATCCTCCGTCTGTGCATCGATCTCGGCGGGTCGATCACCGGCGAGCACGGCGTCGGCATGGAGAAGCGGCAGCATCTGGCCGAGATGTTCGGCGAGGTCGACCTGGACGCGATGCGGCGTCTGCGCCGGGCGATCGATCCGGCGGAGCTGGCCAACCGGGGAAAGATGTTCCCGGACGGGGACGCGCCGGCTCTGCTCGCCCACGGTCCGCATCCGCTTGAGGCGGCGGGGATCATCTCTCGGGAATGACCGAGCCGGCCGGCATCAGCCGACCCGCGTCGGGCGACGCCGTTGTCGAAGCGGTCCGCGGAGCGGAGCGGATCGTACCGCGCGGCGGCGGCACCAAGCCGGCGCTGGCCGTCATGCCGGGCGCCGAAGTGCTCGACCTGTCGGCGCTGAGCGGCGTCACGGAGTACCTGCCGGGCGAGTACACCGTCACTGCGCTGGCCGGCACGCCCCTCGCCGAGGTCGAGGCCCGGCTCGCTGCCGAGGGACAGTACCTGCCCTTCGATCCGTTGCTGGCGGCGGCCGGCAGCACGGTCGGCGGCGCGGTCGCCGCCGGCGCCAACGGACCGGGCCGCATCCGCTATGGCGGTCTCCGGGACTTCCTGCTGGCGGTGACCTTCGTCGACGGTCGGGGGCAGCTCGTCCGGGGCGGCGCCAGGGTCGTCAAGAACGCCGCCGGCTTCGATCTCCCGAAGCTCCTGGTCGGCAGTCTGGGGCGGCTGGGCGTGCTTGTCGATTGCACGTTCAAGGTCTTCCCGCGCCCCGAAGCGTGGGCCACGCTGGGTGTCGGCGGCAACTCCCTGGACGAGGCTCTGACCGCAGCCGCCCGGGTCAGCGCAGGCGCCGTCGAGCTCGATTGCCTCGACCTCGTCCACGGTGCGGACGGCTGGGACCTCGAGGTTCGCATCGGCGGCCGCGCGTCCGCGCTCGAGGCGCGGCTGCAACGCACCGCCGACCTGCTGGGCAGCGGTGTTTCCGCGTTGTCCGGCGCCGCCGACGCGAGCCGCTGGCGCGCCCGCCGCGAGCTCGACTGGGCGCCGCCGGAGGCCTCCGTTCTCAAGCTCCCGATCACGACGGCGACGGTCGGCGCCCTGGAACGAATCCTTGCCGACCTGGACGCATCCGACCTCAGGAGGGTCTACAGCGCCGGCATCCAGCAGGCCTTCTTCGCCTGGCCCGCCGAGCGCGGCGCCGACCTGCAGGCCCTGGACCGCGCCCTCGCCGCAGCGAAACTGACCGCCCTGGCGCTCCGCTGCCCGGCCCGGTCCGGGCACGGGCCGATCCTCGGCCACCGCGCCGGCGGCGAGCTGCTGCGCCGCGTGGAACAGGCCCTCGACCCGGCCGGACGCTTCGGCCGCCTCGCGTGACGGCGCCGTGACGCGGTTCGCTGCCCGTTGCTTCAGCTTGCCTTGGGCAGCGCTCCCATCACCGCCTTGACCTCAAGGAATTCCTCGAAGCCGTAGTCTCCCCATTCGCGGCCGTTGCCGGACTGCTTGTAGCCGCCGAAGGGCGCACCGAAGTCGGCCGGGGCGCCGTTGATGTGGACGTTGCCGGCGCGGATGCGGGAGGCGACGCTGCGGGCATGGTCGAGGTCGCCGGACTGGACATAGCTCGACAGGCCGTAGACGGTGTCGTTGGCGATCCGGATCGCTTCCTCTTCCGTCTCGTAGGGAAGGATGGCGAGCACGGGGCCGAAGATCTCCTCGCGGGCGATCGCCATGTCGTTGCGGACGCCGCCGAAGACGGTCGGGCGGACGTAGTAGCCGCTGTCGAGGCCCTCCGGACGGTCGGCGCCGCCGGTGACGAGCTCGGCGCCCTCCTCGATTCCCTTGGCGATCAGTGCCTGGATCCTGTCGTACTGGACCTTGCTGACGACCGGGCCGATGGCGACGCCTTCCTGTCCCGGCGGTCCGACGACGGTCGCTTCGGCCGCCGCCTTCGCCACTTCGAGCGCCCGGGCGTGCGCGGCGGCCGGTACCAGCATCCGGGTCGGCGCGTTGCAGGACTGGCCGCTGTTCAGGAAGCACTGCCGGATGCCGGCCTTGACCGCCTTGTCGAGGTCGGCGTCTTCGAGCACGATGTTCGGCGACTTGCCGCCGAGTTCCTGGGCGACCCGCTTGATCGAGTCGGCGGCGGCCCTGGCGACGGCGCGGCCGGCGCGGGTGGAGCCGGTGAACGACATCATGTCGATCCCGGGGTGCGCCGACATCGCGGCGCCGACCTCGGGCCCCTCGCCGTTGACCAGGTTGAAGACCCCCGGCGGTACGCCGGCGTCGTGGAGAATCTCGGCCAGCAGGACGGCATTGAGCGGCGCCACCTCGCTCGGCTTGAGCACCATCGTGCAGCCGGCGGCGAGCGCCGGAGCGACCTTGCAGGCGATCTGGTTGATCGGCCAGTTCCACGGCGTGATCAGGCCGCAGACGCCGACCGGTTCCTTGACGATGTTCGTCGTGCCCCGGGTCTCGGTGAACTCGTAGTCCTTCAGCACGTTGAGCGCGCCGGCGAAGTGGCCGAGGCCGGACGGCGCCTGGGCAGCGCTGGCGAGCCAGGCCGGGGCGCCCATCTCCATGGAGATCGTCTCCGCCATCTCGTCGATCCGGGCCTGGTATCCCGCCACGATCCGGCCCAGCAGATCGATCCGCTCGTCCTGGCTGGTGCGGGAGAAGGACTCGAAGGCGCCGCGGGCCGCGGCCACGGCACGGTCCACGTCGGCCGCGCTGCCGAGGCTGATCCGGCCGACGGCTTCTTCCGTCGACGGGTCGATCACGTCCAGCGTCCTCGGGGTTGCCGGGTCGACCCATTCACCGTCGATGTAGAACTGCAGCGCTTCCTTCATGGGGGATCATCTCCGCGTCTGTTGAGCTGTTCGGGCGGTGAGTGTACCCGGGTCTGGAGCAGCGATCGCGCGGCCCGTTCGCCGCAGTCGGCGCCGACGGCGATGGCGCGGCTCAGCCCGACGCCGTGGAGCGCATTGCCGGCCAGGTGGAAGTCGCCGACCGGGTCGAGAGCGGCTGCGATCCTGGCCGCGCGCCGGGGGTGTCCCGTTGCGTACTGGGGAATCGCGTGCGGCCAGCGGGCGACTCCGGTCCATGCCGGCGGGGCGTCGATGCCGACCGTCTGCCGCAGTTCACGCAGCGTCAGGTCGACGAGCCGGGCGTCACCCAGGTCGGCGGCATCGCGGTCGACGCTGCCGCCGAACAGGCAGCGGACGAGGAACAGCCGCTCCGGGGCGCGGCCGCGAAAGGTCGCCGATTCGTACTGGCAACCGAGCATGCGGATGCCCTCGCCGCGGGCGACGAGGAAGCCGTAGGCCGGTTCGATCCGGGCCGCGGCTGCCGCCTCGGCCTCGAACGCCGCATGGACGACCGCGATCGGCGGTGAGTCGATCTGCCGCAGTTCCTGCGCCGCCTCGGTCGAGACGCCTTCGACCAGGTCGGCCGCTGCCGGCAGGTCGGCGGCGACGACCACTGCGTCCGCGGTCAGTTCTTCCTGCGCAAGGGTGACGACGAAGCGGCTGCTGTTGCCGCCCGCCGCGCGGGCGACGGTCGTTACCCGGCTGCTGCAGCGCACATCGATTCCGGGCAGCTCGGCGATGGCGCGCGGCAGACTCTGGATGCCGCGAACGAAGGACCGCTGGCCAGGCGGCACAGCGCCGCGGCGGCGGCCGGCGCGCATCGCCCGGAACAGCGAACCGTGGGCGCGCTCCATCGCGATCAGCCGCGGAAGGGCGGCCGCGGCCGAGAGTTCTCGCGCATCGCCGGCAAAGATGCCGAGGACGACCGGCGAGATCAGGCGCCGGGCCGCCTGTCGGCCCATGCGGCGGGCGGCGAAGTCGAACAGCGACTCGTCCTCGCCGGCGTTGGCGGGGTCGTCTGCACCGTGCTGCCGTCTCGGCGTCAGGGGTTCCATGGCCAGCCTCAGGAGCCCGAGCGGCCCCAGCAGGCCGCTGCGGACGAACGCGGCCGGATGGCGCGACAGCTCCCTCAGCCTGCCCCCGCGGTAGATGTAGCGGCGGTTGGCGTCCGGCTCCGGGGCGATCGTTTCGTCCTCCAGACCGCAGGCCGTGACGATCTCCCGCAGGACCGGCTGGTCGTCGAGATAACCCTGCGGCCCGGTCTCGATCAGCAGCCCGTCGACGTGTTCCGTGCGCGCCTTGCCGCCGACCTGGTCGTCGGCTTCGAGCACGACGATCTCCATCGGGGCCCGTGCATTCCGTGCCGTCTCGCGGGCCTTCCAGGCGGCGGTCAGTCCGGACGGGCCGCCGCCGACGATGACCAGGCGGCTCACCGCCGACGCCGCGCTCAAGGACGCTCCGCCTCGGCGTGAACGACGTCGACCAGGGCCTGCACGGCGTCGAGCGGCGTGTCCGGCAGCACGCCGTGGCCGAGGTTCACGATGTGGCCGCGTCTCGGCAGGCTGGCGAGCAGACGCCCGGTCTCGCGGCGGACCGCGCTGGCGCCGGCGAGCAGGGCGGCGGGGTCGAGGTTGCCCTGCAGGCAGAGGTCGGGCCGCCGGCGCCGCAGCGCGGCAAGGTCGGTACGCCAGTCGACCCCGAGCACCTCACAGGGCAGGTCGGCATAGTCGTCCACCAGCCGGGGCGCGGCGTGAAGGAAGAGAATGCGCGGCACGGAGGCTTCGCCCAGCCGTCGCAGCAGCCGATCCAGGTGCGGCCGCACCCGGCGCCGCCACTCGGCGCGCGGAAAGAGCCCTGCCCAGGAATCGAAGACCTGCACCGCGTCGGCGCCCGCCTGATGCTGTGCCAGAAGGTAGCGTGTGCAGAGCCGGCCCAACCGGTCGAGGAGAGTGTCGAAGGCCTCCGGCTCCTGGTATGCGAACGCCCGCAGCCGCGGGAAGTCGCGGACGCCGCGGCCCTCGACCAGGTAGGCGGCGAGAGTCAGGGGAGCGCCGGCGAAGCCGAGCAGCGCCGTCTCCGGTCCGAGCTCGGTCCGCACGATCCGCTGGGCCTGGGTCACCTCGGGGGCGATCTCGGCCGGTTCCAGATCGTCCGGGTTCGGCAGCGCGGCCGCTTCCCGGGCGCTTCGGATCGGCCTGGACATCACCGGTCCCGGATCGAAGCGGAAGTCGATGCCGAGCGCCGGCAGCGGCGACATGATGTCGGCGAAGGTGATCGCGGCGTCGAACGGGAACCGGCGCAGGGGCATCAGGGTGACCTCGGCTGCCAGCTCCGGGTCGCGCGAGAGGCCGGCGAAGCCGTGCTGCGCCTTGAGTGCCCGGTACTCGGGCAGGATGCGTCCGGCTTGGCGCATCATCCAGAGCGGCCGCCTTGGCGTGTCCTCGAGCTGGAGGGTCCGCAGCAGCAGGGGGGCGGCGCCCTGCTGCTCTCCGCCGCCGGCCGGCACAGGGCTCTGCCCGACCGCCGCGGCGGCCGGGCCGCTCCCCTGCTGGTCGTTCACGGCGTGGAAGGCTCCGACGGCATGTCGGCGCGCCGCTGTTCAAGCAGCTCCGGCGCCGCGGCGGCAAGGAACGCGTCGACGCCTTCCTGCCCGATCTCGATCGCCACGGCCCTGAGGCCCATGACGGGCAGGTGGCTCAGGCGCTTTGCCATCACGGCCGTCCACTCGCGCAGCGCCGTGCGTTCCGACGGCGACAGCCCCTTCAGGTCGCCCTGCAGCAGACGGTCGAGGTTGGCGCCCAGCGAGTCGTGGTACTTGGCGCCGATGGCCCGGATGGCGCCGGCGACGGAGCGGGTAGCCGTCGCCTCACGGTAGGCGTCGAGTTCCTCGTCGATCAGCACGCGGGCTTCCGCGGTGCGGCCGCGCCGGTCGCGCAGGGTCTGCTGAGCCAGTTCGTTGATCCGGTCCATGCCGATCCGTTCGATGCCGGCGGCCTTCGCGTCGTCGGGCGCCACGTCGGCCGGAATCGCCATGTCGATCAGCAGCGGCGGTGCTCCGCAGCCGGCACGGCGGTGCGTTGCCAGTTTTCGGAGCGAACGCCGATCGACGACCCGACCCGGGGCCCCGGTCGCCAGGAGCGCCGCGGTGACCGGGGGCGGGTCCGCGCGGAAGGCGTCCAGGCTCATCGTTTCGACTGTCGCGGCGCCGCCGTTCGCCGATCCGGCGGTGCGGCCCGTCCTCACGGCCAGTTCGTCGGCCCTGGAGCGGGTGCGGTTGACGAGGATCAAGGGGACGCCCCTGGAGCGCAACCGGTCCGCGCAGGTCTCGGTCATTGCCGCTACCCCCACCAGCGCGACCGGGCCCGGGTGCTCTGCGGCGCGTTCAGTCAACAGGTCGGCCGCGATCTCCGCCAGCGATGTGCGTCCGTCGCCGACCCCGGTTTCCCGATGAACGCGCTTGCCGGCCCGGAGAGCCGACTCGACGACGCGCCGCAGCTCCGGGTCGACGGCGCCCCAGGCCGTCGCCTCCTCCAGCGCCTGACGCAGTTGTCCGCGGATCTCCCGCTCTCCCGGCTGGGCCGAGTCGAGACCGGCTGCGACCAGGTACAGATGCTCGACCGCCCCCTCCCCTTCCCAGCTTCGGAACACGCGCCGCGCCGCGCCTTCGCCGGCTACCTGCCGCAGGAGCTCCTGCCGGCAGGAAGCGAGGGTGGCGCCCGGCTCTGCCGAGAACACGAAGGCGACCCGGTTGCAGGTCGCGAGGTAGATGAACCCCTGGGCGCCGATGCGCCGTTTCAGCCGCTGCATCGTGGCGGCCCTGAGCTCGTCCGGCACGGTGTGCTGCGCGATCTCCTCGGCGCTCGCGAAGCGCCAGGTCGCCGCGACCACGCAACAGTTGTCCATTGCGCGATTCTGTCGCAGGTTCGTGTCCTTCAGTGTCATGGTTCTGTCACGCGCGCCGGCAGGCCGCCCGGGCGGCTTCGGCGCTGCCGCGGCCACGTCTCGTTCGCGCCGCCGCGAAGGAAAGGCGCCGCGCTGCGGCAGACGGTCGGCTACGACGATGCGCTGCGCCACTCGCGGGTGTGGCGCAGGACCAGGTCGGCCAGGGCGTCCAGGTGGTCGTCGCGGTCGTTGAGGCACGGAATGTACCGGAGGCGGTCGCCGCCGGATTCCTCGAAGTACTCTCGGTTCTCCACCTCGATCTCCTCGAGGGTCTCGATGCAGTCGGCGGAGAAGCCGGGGCAGGCGACGTCGATGTTCCCGATGCCGGCCGCTGGCAGTTCGCGCATCAGGGCGTCCGTCTTCGGCCCGATCCAGAGCTCGCGGCCGAACTGGGACTGGAAGGTGCTGAGGACGCGCTCCTCGTCGACCCCGAGTTCCTCGACCAGCAGACGGGTCGTCTCCAGGCACTGGCACTGGTAGGGGTCGCCGTTGTCGATGTAGCGCTTCGGGACGCCGTGGTAGGACAGGACGAGCCGGTCGGGCTCGCCATCGCTCCACGTCTCGCGGATGCTGGCGGCCAGGGAGCGGACAAACCCCGGGTCGTCGTAGTAGCTGTTGATCGTCCGCAGTTCCGGCACCCAGCGCCAGCGGCGGATCCGTTCCGCCATGACGTCGATCGTCGAAGCGGTGGTGGCTGCGGAGTACTGCGGGAACAGCGGGAAGAAGAGCAGGCGGGTGCAGCCTCGACCGCGAAGTTCGGCGAGGGCGCCTGCGATCGAGGGCTCGCCGTAGCGCATCCCGAGGGCAACGTGGAAGGGCGGCTCGCCGTCGCCGCGGGCCGCTTGCAGCCGGCGTTCGATGCCGTCGACCTGGCGGTTGCCGATCGCCAGAAGCGGCGAGCCTTCGTCCGTCCAGATCTTCTCGTAGAGCCGGGCGACCTTCGGTGGCCGCGTCGTCAGCACGAACAGGTAGAGGATCGGCAGCCACTTCCAGCGCGGCAGCTCGGCGATGCGCTGGTCGCTCAGGAACTGCCGGAGGTAGCGGCGCAGGGCCCTTGCTGTCGGCGCCGCCGGTGTGCCGACGTTGGCGAGCAGGACCCCGATGGCGCGCCGGTCGACGTCGATGCTGACCCGGGGCTCGGGGGCGTAGAGCGACGTGCCGCTGGTCGTGCCGGTCATGGGATCCACTCGCGCCGGACCAGGAACTCCGACGCCAGGCGCGCTTCCGGAGACCCGGCGGCTGGAGTGTAATCGTACCGCCAGGCCGCCAGCGGCGGCAGGGACGCGAGGACCGATTCGGTTCGCGCCCGTGCCTGCAACCCGTAGCGGGTGCCGCGGTCGTACACCAGGTTGAACTCCACGTACCGGCCCCGGCGGTAGAGCTGGAAGCCGCGTTCCCGCTCGCCGTACGGCAGGTCCTTCCGGCGGTCGAGAATGGGCAGGTAGGCGGGCAGGAAGTGGTCGCCGATGCTGCGCGCAAACGCGAAGCAGCGCTCGAAGGGGTCGAGCTCGACGGGGCGGTCGAGCCGGTTCAGGTCGTCGAAGAACAGGCCGCCGACGCCGCGCGTCTCCTGGCGGTGGGGGAGGAAGAAATAGTCGTCGCAGGCGGTCTTGAAGCGGGAGTAGAGGTCGTCGCCGAAGGGGGCGCAGGCTCCCGCCGCGGTGCGATGCCAGTGGACCGCGTCTTCCTCGAAGCCGTAGACCGGGGTCAGGTCGAAACCGCCGCCGAACCACCAGCCCTCGTGTCCTTCGTCGCTGGTGTCCGGCGGCGGATGGGCGATGAAGAAGCGGAGGTTGGCGTGGCTGGTCGGAGCGTAGGGATTGCGCGGATGGACGATCAGGGACACCGCCGTCGCCTCGAAGCTGCGGCCGGCGAGTTCCGGCCGGCGCTCGGTCGCGGCCAGGGGCAGGGAGTCGCCGCGGGAGTGGCTGAAGTTGACCGCCGCCTTCTCGATCACGCTGCCGTCGGTCAGCACCCGTGGCCGGGCGACGCCGCCCCGTTCGCCGGGCAGTTCCCGGCAGTCGAAGGCGGCGCCGTCGACGGCGACCAGGGCGTCGCAGATGCTGTCCTGCAGCTCCCGAAAACAGGCGGCAACCGTCTCGGCGCGAGCTCTGCCCGTGGCCGGCGGGGCCGTCATGACCCGGGAATCTCCGCCAGGGCTTCGCCGAGGGCTGCGGCGAAGCCCGCGAGCGTGTCGTCGTCGTGCGCCAGCGACAGGAAGCCGACCTCGAACGCGGACGGCGCTAGCATGTAGCCGCGGTCGAGCAGCCCGCGGTGGAGATGGCCGAAGACAGGCGCCGTGTCCGGGTGGAAGCGGTCGGCTCGCCGCGGCGGCTCGCCGTCGCCGCAGGCGAGCCAGAAGATGGAGCCGCGGCGGACAAGCCGGTAGGAGCGCCCGCTCGCTTCGAGCACGGGGCCGAGCTCGCGGTCGAGCAGCTCGCCCCGATCCTCCAGCCGGCGCCAGCCGTCGTCCGCCGCCAGTTCTCGCAACGTGGCCAGCCCGCCGGCGACGGCGAGCGGGTTGCCGGACAGGGTGCCCGCCTGGTAGACCGGACCGAGCGGCGAGAGCTGGTCCATCAGCCGCGCCGGGCCGCCGTAGGCGCCGACCGGCAGGCCGCCGCCGATCACCTTGCCGAGCGTGACCAGATCGGGCTCGATACCGAGCTGGCCGCCGACGGTGACTCCGGGAACCCGGAATCCGCTCAGCACCTCGTCGAAGATCAGGACCGCGCCGTGCTCGGTGCAGAGCTGCCGCAGCAGGCGCAGGTACTCGGGCCGCTGCACCAGCAGGCCGTTGTTGGCCGGCATCGGCTCGACGATCGCGGCCGCCAGGTTCGCGCCGTGGCGCCGGAAGGCCTGCTTCAGGGCCTCTTCATCGTCGAGCGGCAGGACGATGGTGTCACGGGCCGTGGCTGCCGGGATGCCGGCGCTCGAGGCGATGCCGAAGGTGGCGAGACCGCTCCCCGCCTCGACCAGCAGGGCGTCGACGTGTCCGTGGTAGCAGCCCTCGAATTTGAGCACCAGGTCTCGGCCGGTGCAGCCGCGGGCGAGCCGCAGCGCCGACTGCGTCGCCTCGGTGCCGGAGTTGACGAACCGGATCTTCTCGATGACCGGCACGAGATCCTTGACCAGCCGGGCCAGTTCGACCTCCCCTTCGTGAGGTGCGGCGAAGGACGTGCCGCGGGCGGCTGCCTCGCGCACCGCCTCGACGACGGCCGGGTGGCTGTGGCCGAGGACGAGGGGACCGAACGAGCCGACGAAGTCGACGTAGCGTCTGCCGTCGACCGAGCGCAGAACGGCGCCTTCGGCGTCGGCGATGAAGGGCGGTGTGCCGCCGACCGCGCGGTAGGCCCGGACCGGGCTGTTCACGCCGCCGACCAGGTGGTGCTGCGCTTCGGCCCAGAGTCGCTTGCTGTTGCGCCCGGCGCTCATCAGGCAGTTTCCGGGTCCTGTTGGTCGCCGATCTCGTCGATCCACAGGCGCTCGACGCCGGCGGCCGTCGGTTCCTGTGCGCACTTCACGTTGCCGGCCCCGGCGCTGCGAAGAGCCGCGGCTGTGGCCGCCCCGATCGCCCAGCAACTGCCCGGCCAGTCGAGGCCGGCAGCAGCAAGGGCGGAGACCGCCGATGGAGCGGTGAAGAGTACGCGGGCGCGGGCCGCTTGCCAAGCCGGGGGCCAGACGAGATCGCGCCTGGGGTGGACCGTGTACGCGGCCCAGGCGGCGACCTCGCGGCCGGCGGCTTCGAGCGCTTCGACCAGCGCCGCACCGCCGCGCGCCGAGTGCGGCACGAACAGCGGGCAGCGGGGATCCAGCACGCGGGCGGCGTAGTCCGCGAGGTCCCTGCCGCCGGCGGCGCGCGCTGCCAGGTTCGGCGGCACGCCGGCCGCCAGCAGGGCGCGGGCGGTGCCCTCGCCGAGCGCGCACCACGGCAGCCGCCCCCACACCGGCTCGCGAGCGGCGCGCCTCACGACCACGCGGGCGGCGGTCGGGGAGGAGACAAGCAACCACGGCCACTGACGGCGCGGACAGTCGAGGTCGATGCGGTCGGCAGGCCAGGGCGTGTCGAGGACCTCGAGGACAGTTGCCGGCAGGGCGGCGACGCGGACGGCGGGATCGAGCCGCCCGGTCAGGCGGCGACTGGCTGCCGCGCTTGACGTGACGACGAGATCCGGTGTTGAGGAGAGACTCCGGTCGGACGCCGGATGCGGGCCGCCGTCGCTCGCGACGGCCGCCGTCGCGGGCTTCGCCCTGGCAAGACCGCGCTCGATCCGTGCGGCGAACGCGTCGAGATTCACGCCCTCGACGCCGTTGCCGCTGGATTCCGCGGTGTGGACGGCGACGGGCGCCGCGCCGACCGCCGCGGCTTCACGCCAGTCGTCGGGTGCGATCAGGGCATGGAGTTCGCGGACTTCGGGCCGTTTCCGGCCGCCGGCGCCGGGTCTCGCCCACGCGCCGAACGGCCTGAGGCAGCCGCCGCCGAGCCGGCCGAGCAGGGCGCGCTCGGCGCGAACCGCGGCGCGGCTGGGCGCGTGGTCGAGGGCGGCCAGGGCGGGGTGTCCGTCGAGCCGGCCGCCGCGCAGGATCTGCACCGCCAGCGCCCCCTGCCCGGGCGCGCAGGGCCAGGAACGAAGATCGAGGCGGATGCCGTGTGCCGCGGCTGCCGGAGCATCGAGCCCGCCGCTTCGGGCGAGTCGCAACAGCCCTGCCTCCGCCGCCAGCAGGGCGTCGATCGCCCCGCTGCGGAGCCACTCGAGACGGCGGCCGACGGAGCCGCGAACGGCGCAGCAGACAAGATCGGGCCGCAATGCCAGCGCTCCGGCCTGGCGGCGCGGGGATGACGTGCCCAGCCGGGCGCCCCGGGGCAGCAGTGCGAACGCCTCGCGGGCGGACATCGCGCGGTCGCCGGCAGCGTCCCCGTCGGCATCGAGCAGGGCGGCGAGCGTCCGTACGGCGCCGGTTGTTCCCGCTGCTTCGACCGATCCCGGCGCGGCCGCGAACAGCAGGAGATCGTACGGCCGTTCACGTCTGGGTACGGCCGCGATCGGGAGGTCGTCCTCGTCCTCCACCGGCAGGTCCTTCAGCGAGTGGACGACGAGGTCGACCGAGCCGCGGCGGAGCGCCGTCGTCAGTTCGCCGGTGAAGACACCCTTGGCCTGGGCGAAGCTGCCGCCGAGGCTGCGGTCGCCCCGGGACGACATCGCCCGGACCGTCGTTGCCGCGTCCAGTTCGCCGAGCCGACGGGCGATCAGGTCGGCCTGGGCCCGCGCCAGGGGCGTGGCTCTGGTGCCGATGACGATCGGTCGCATCGCGCCTGGATTCTAGGAGCTTGCGCCGTGGAACGCAGCGCAGCAGAGTCCTTCGGTGCAGGGCCGCAGGTGGGGTAAGGGGCCGGGGCCAGACACGGAGTCAGCGACAGTTCCGGCGGCGCCGGAGGGGCCGCGGTCGGTGCATGCGGCAGGGCGCTGGCATAGAGTCGACCACCGGCTCCGCCCAGGAACGCCCCGGAACCGGTTGGGAGGATTCACCTTGCCGTCATCTTCGTTCCGCCGTCGCCCTTTCTCTACCTGCCAGGTCCCTGCCGCTGCCGCGGCTGTCGTTGTCCTGGCTGCGTGCGCCGCCGGAGAAGAGCGGCCTGACGCGGCCGGGTTCGTCGCCGCGGCGGACGAAGCCATCCTCGCCGGCAGCTACGACCTGAGCCGGGCCCAGTGGGTCCAGTCCACCTACATCAACGAGGACACGAACGCACTGGCGGCCCGCGCCAGCGCCGCGTTCCTGGGGCGAATGGTCGAGTTCGCCAAGGAAGCAGCCACGTACGACGCCGTGCGCGAGTCGGAAGAGGTCGCCCGCAAGCTGGGGCTGCTGCGGGGCGGACTTGTGCTTGCCGCACCGTCCGACGAGGCGAAGCTCAACGAGCTGACCTCGATCATGACCGGGATGGAGGCCGCCTACGGTTCAGGGAAACACTGTCCGGACGGCCCGGACACCGATACCTGCCGCTCCCTGGGCGACTTCGAGGAGGTGATCGACACCAGCCGCGACGCCGACGCCCTGCTCGATGCCTGGCAGGGCTGGCGCACCATCTCGCCGCCGATGCGGGCCGACTACCGGCGCTTCGTGGAGCTCTCGAACGAGGGCGCGCGCGATCTCGGCTTCGCCGACACCGGGGCCATGTGGCGCTCGAAGTACGACATGCCGCCGGACGAGTTCGCGCGCGAGCTCGACCGGCTCTGGCAACAGGTCAGGCCGCTCTACGACGAGCTCCACTGCCACGTCCGTGCCGAGCTGGCGGAGCGCTACGGTCCGGAAGTCGTCGATCCGGCCGGTCCGATCCCGGCCCATGTCCTGGGCAACATGTGGGCGCAGACCTGGTCGAACATCTACGACCTCGTGGCGCCGCCGGCTGCGGATCCGGGCTACGACCTGACCGGGATACTGCGCAACCGGGGCACGTCGGAAGTCGAGATGGTGGAGATGGCCGAGGGGTTCTTCACCTCGCTCGGCCTGGAGTCGCTGCCGGAGACGTTCTGGACGCGGTCCCAGTTCCTCAAGCCGCGCGACCGCGAGGTCGTCTGCCACGCCAGCGCCTGGCAGCTCGACCTCGACGAGGATGTCCGGATCAAGATGTGCATCGACGTCAACGCCGAGGACTTCTCGACGATTCACCACGAGCTTGGCCACAGCTACTACCAGCTCGGTTACCGGCAACAGGCGCCCCTGTTCCGGGACAGCGCGAACGACGGCTTCCACGAGGCGCTGGGCGACACGATCGCCCTGTCGGTGACTCCGGGCTATCTGGTCGACATCGGACTGCTCGAGGCCGAGCCGCCGGCGGACGCCGACCTCGGCCTGCTGATGCGGATGGCGCTCGACAAGGTCGCCTTCCTGCCCTTCGGGCTGCTGATCGACCGCTGGCGCTGGAGCGTGTTCTCGGGCGATACGCCGCCGGAAGACTACAACGCTGCCTGGTGGCGCCTGCGCGAGCAGTATCAGGGCGTCGCCGCACCGTCGGTGCGCACCGAGGAGCACTTCGACCCGGGCGCCAAGTACCACGTTCCGGGCAACACTCCGTACACGCGCTACTTCCTGGCCCACATCCTCCAGTTCCAGCTTCACCGCGACCTGTGCGCGGCGATCGGCTACGAGGGTCCGCTCCACCGCTGCTCGATCTACGGCAACGAGGAGGCCGGGCGGCGTCTGAGCGAGATGATGGCAATGGGGCTCAGTCGTCCGTGGCCGGACGCGCTGGAGGCCGCCACCGGCAGCCGCGAGATGGACGCCACCGCGATTCTCGACTACTTCGCACCGCTCGCAGACTGGCTGCGGGACCAGAACGAAGGCCGTGCCTGCGGCTGGAGCTGATCGCGCTGCAGCGGCGCTTCCACGCCCTGGCCGCGGATCCCGGCGGGACAGTCGGTCGAGCCGCGCAGCAGGTCGGGGGTAGGCGGCGGTGCTGATCGCCACCTGGAACATCAACGGCCTGGGGGCACGGTTCGACTTCCTGGCCCACTGGCTCAAGGCGAGGCAGCCCGATGTCGTCGGCCTGCAGGAGCTCAAGTCCACGGCAGACAACGTGCCCGTGCGGGAGCTGGAGCGCCTCGGCTACCACACCGCCGTCTGCGGACAGAAGGCATGGAACGGCGTCGCCGTGCTCTCCCGTGAACCGGTCGAGGAGGTGCAGTCGGGCCTGCCCGGCGAGGAGAGCGCAGGCGCTCGGCTGTTGCGGGTGACCACCGCCGGGCTCGATTTCACCACCGTCTACTGCCCGAACGGCAAGAGCATCGATCACCTCGACTACGCCCGCAAGCTGGCCTGGTTCGAGTCGCTGAGGGACTACCTGGCCGGTTCGCTCGATGCGGACCGTCCGGCCGTGCTCTGCGGCGACTTCAACGTCGCGCCGACCCGGCGCGACACCCACGACGAGGATCGCCTGGCCGGCGGCATTCACCACAGCGGGCCGGAGCGGGAGCGGTTCCGGGCTCTGCTCGACCTCGGGTTCTTCGACCTGTACCGGGAGTTGCATCCCGAAGCCGTCACGTTCTCCTGGTGGGACTACCGCTTCGGGGCCTTTCACCGCAACCTCGGCCTGCGGATCGACTTCCTGCTGGCGACCGAAGCCGTGCGGGAACGCGTCGACCAGGTCGAGACGGACCGCGACTACCGGAAGAAGAAGGCCGGACTGATCGCCTCCGATCATGCCCCGGTGATGGCGCGGCTGGGAGCCTGAGGAACGTAACGGCAGCCTGTGGCTAGCCCGCACATCTCACCGAGATCCGTAGCGAGGGCGCGGAGACGCCGCTGTAGCGCGGCGCTCGGACTGAGGGGCGCCGCATGATCCGGTTCCTTGCTTCGGGCCTTGTCCATGCGCACCTTCTTGCCGGCGTTGCCGCCGGCCGGGACGACTGCGGGTTCCGCTTCGTCGAAGTGGCGGCAGATGTCGGTATCGACTTCCGGCACGAGTCCGGCGCCGTCGGGGGCCTTCACCTGCCGGAGACGATGGGGGCCGGCGTGGCCTGGATCGACGTGGACGGCGACGGCTGGCTCGATCTCTACCTTGTCCAGTCCGGGCCGTTTCCGCCGGAGGAGGGCGAAGAGTCGCTCGATCGGCTGTTCAGGAACCTCGGGCCGGATGACACGGGCGCGTTTCGCTTCGTTCCGTCTGCTGCTGCCGGCAGCGCGTCCGGTTACGGTCAGGGCGTCGCCGCGGCCGACGTCGACGGCGATCGGGACGTCGACCTGCTCGTGTCGCGCGTCGGCCCGACGGTGCTCCTGCGCAACGACGGCGCCGGTCGGTTCACCGAGGCGGCGACGCTCGGGTCGGCGGCGGCGGACGAGCGGCCCTGGGGTTCGTCGATGGCGCTGGCCGACGCGGACGCCGACGGCGACCTCGATCTCTACGTGAGCCGCTATCTCGACTACGACCCGGGACATGATCTCGACTGCCGCCGGAACGGACCGGGTTCGCCGCCCGAAGTATGCGACCCGTCCCTGTTTCCGGGCCAGCACGACCGCTACTACGAGAACCGCGGCGGCGAGTTCGTGGATGCTACGGGCGCTTCGGGCCTGGCCGAGGCCGACGGTAAGGGGCTTGGCGTCCTGTTCGCCGATCTCGACGCGGACGGCCGCCCCGACCTCTACGTCGCGAACGACCTGACGCTGAACCTCCTGTTCAGGAACCGGCGCGACGGCACGTTCGAGGACGTGTCCCTGTTCTCTGGCGCCGCCGTCAACCGCAACGGTCGCCCCGAAGCGGGCATGGGGCTGGCGATGGCGGACGTCGACCGCGACGGCGATCCGGATCTGGCGGTGACCAACTTCGACGTGGAGACGAACACGCTGTATCGCAACGCCGGTCCGGCGTCCGGGATGCTGTTCGAGGATGTCTCGGCCTCCGCCGGTTTCGGGCAGCCGTCGTTCAACCTCCTGGGATTCGGGATCGTCGCCCGGGACTTCGACCGCGACGGCGTGCTCGACATCTACGTGGCGAACGGCCACATCTTCGCCTCGCCCCGACGCGACAACACCGAGCACCGGCAGCGGAATCTGCTGCTACGCGGCGGCGGCGGACCGGACGGTGGGCGCTTTGCCGAGGCGCGGTGCGCCTGGGCGCAGGAGGCGCCCCTGGTCAGCCGGGGCGTCGCCGCGGCGGACTTCGATCACGACGGCGACCCGGATCTGGCGGTGACCGCGAACGACGGTCCGGCCCGGCTGTGGCGGAACGACACGGCCGCGCTGCCGGGTACGAAGTGGCTGGGTCTGGACCTGCGCGGCCGGCCGCCAAACACCCAGGCGGTGGGCGCCGTCGCCTCCCTGTCCGGCTTCGGGCCGCAACCGCCGGCCCGGAGTTGGGCGATCCGCGGCGACAGCTACCAGTCGTCGAGCAGCCACCGCCTGCAGTGGGCGGTTCCGGCGGAGAGCGGCCCGGTGCAGCTCGACCTGCGCTGGCCCTCCGGCGCCCGCACCCGGATCGTCGATCCACCGACCGGCGCCTGGCTTGTCGTGGAGGAGCGGCCCTGAGCATCTGCGGCCGGCTCACGGCCGGCTTGCTGTTCGCCCTGGCGGCGCCCGCGACCCTCTGGCCGGCGGCGCCCGCCCTCGAACCCGTTCGGTTCACTCTCGACAACGGGATGACGTTCCTGGTCGTCGAACGCCCGGGCCGTCCCCTGGTGGCCGCGGTCTGGGCGGTGCGCGGCGGTTCGTCGACGGACCCGTCGGGGCGCCGCGGCCTTGCCCATGTCGTCGAGCATCTCCTGTACGGCGGCAGCCGGACGATCGGCACACGCGACTGGCAGGCGGAGGCGCCGCTGCTTCGGCGGTGGGAGCGGCTGGTCGAACAGTCGGTTCGACGCGGTGCGCCCGCTGCCGGCCTGGACCGGGTGGAGCAGCGGCTCGCCGCCCTGCAGCGTCCCGGCGCCTATGCCGGCATCTATACCCGGGCCGGCGCCTTGGGCATCGACGCCTTCACCCGTCACGACTCGACCTCGTTCCAGGTGCTCGTGCCTCGGGAAAGGGTGGAACTCTGGTTCTGGATGGAGTCCGACCGCTTGCTCGAACCGGTCTTCCGGGGGTTCCGTCGAGAGCTGGCGGTGGTCGAGCAGGAGCGGCGTCAGCGCATCGATTCGAGACCGGCCGGGATCTGGTTCGAACGGTTCGACGCCGCCTTCTGGGGCGCCGGACACCCCTATGCCCATTCGCCGGGCGGCGACTGGCTGGAGGTCGCGAGGTTGCTGCCGGCGGCCGCGCGGTCCCACTTCGAGGCGGTCTATCGGCCGGATCGCCTGGTCGCGGTGCTGGTCGGGGATCTGGCGCCGCCGCGCGCCCGCGAGCTGGCGGTGCGCTATTTCGGCCGGCTCGACCGGGGCGGCCGCGGACCTGACGGAGATGGCGAACGTGGAGAGGCGGCCGCCGGCGGCACGGCGTCCGCGTCCGTGGCGGCGCCGGCGGGCCGCTCTCTCGAAGGCGCCTGCGCCTGCCGGAGCCAGATCGAGATCCGGTACCCCACCGTAGCGTTCGCCGCGTCCGGCGACGGGGTCGCGCTGGACGTGCTGGCCGGCCTGCTGAACAGCCGCTCCGGCAGGCTGCACCGGGAGCTGGTCGTCGACGAGGACCGCGTCGCCTTCGCGGCGTCGGTGGAGCATGTCTCGCGCCGGCTCGGCGGCTACCTTGCGGTACGGATCGAGGCCGGCAACGGCGTCGGCGCCCGCGAGCTGGCGCCGGCCTGGGACCGGCTGCTGGCGCGGATGCGCAGCGCCGGCGTCGGCACAGCGGAACTCGAGCGGGTCCGACGTCAGCTTCTGACGGATTCCTGGCGTCAGCTCGAGCGGGACACCGGGCTGGCGCACCGTCTCGCGGCCGCCGAGGTGCTGGGCGGCTGGCGGCAGTTGACGGAATGGCTCGACGCGGCGGCCGCGGTCTCGGCTGACGACCTGGAGCGGGTGATCGACCGCTATCTCCGGCCCGCCGACCGCGCGGTCCTCCGGCTGACCCGGGCCGGAGGCGGTTGAACGATGCGCCGGCTGTCCGCGTCCGTGGTCGTCCCTGCTCTGGCGGCGTCGCTGGCCATGGTCTTCGGGTCGGTCCCGGTCTCCGCCCAGCCGATACCGGAACGGCCGGAGCACCTGAAGTTCCCGACCTCGACGTTCGAGCCGCCGCCGGTTGCGGGCCTGCGTTTCGAGCTGCGGAACGGCCTGCCGGTCTACCTCGTCTCCGATCGCGATCTGCCGCTCGTCGATGTCGTGCTGGCGTTGCCGGTCGGCGATCGGGACGAGGGGCCGGGCGAGGACGGGCTGGCGTCGATGACCGCCTTCATGGCGCGCCGCGGCGGCGCCGGCGACCTCGGCCCCGAGCCGCTCGACGACGAGATCGACGCGCTGGGCGCCCGGCTCGAGACGAGCAGTTCCTGGGGGCGCACCGTGCTGGCGCTCGACACCGGGTCGGAGGCCCTCGACCGGGGCCTGGAACTGCTTGCGTCAGTCGTGTTCGAGCCGCGGTTCGACGAGGACCGGCTGACGCAGGCGAAGGAGAACCTGCGCGTCAGTCTGCGAGCGGCGGCGGACGACCCGCGAACGGTTCTTGACAGGGCCTGGCTGCGCCTGGTTCACGGCCCGGAGTCTCCGCGGGCGCGGCGCCTGACGGAGGCGTCCGCAGCGGCGTTCGACCGCGGCGCCCTGGTGCGGTTCCACCGGCGGCACTGGACATCCGAGGGCGCCGTGATCGCCGTCTCGGGCGCCGTGGACGCCGAGTCCCTGGTGTCTCGTCTCGACGAGCTGTTCGGCGGTTGGGAGGTTCCCGCCGGGGATTCTGCTGCCGGTGCGGCTGCGAACGTCGACTCCGGGGCCGGGACGCCGGGATCGTCTTCGGCGGCGGTAGCTGGCGTGGATGCTCCCGGTCGTGGGCGGGGCGCCGGCTCGGCCAGGCGCGAAGAGGACGCAGATCGGGTCAACCTCGACCGAAGAGCAACGAAGTCGGGCGGGACAGATGGCCGGTCGACGGCAGCGCGGCCTTCGCCTCGGACGGTCGATGTCGCTGCCGCGCTGCCGGGCTGGTGGACGATCGACCGCCGCGGACCCCAGGCGGCGGTCGCGGTCGGGCACCGCGGCGCCGTCTTCGACTCCTGGGACGCCCCCGATCGCTGGGCTCTCCTCCTCCTGACCGAGATCCTGGACGGTCCGGGTGCGGTGTCGCGGCTGCGTTCGCGCCTGCAGCTCGAGCAGGGGGTCACCTACCGCGTGCTGACGACTTTCGATCTGGACGTGGCTCCGGCCGGATCGGCCTCACCGGGGCATCGCCCCGCCGGCGAGTTCCGCATCTTCCTGGAGACGGCGCCCGAATCGGCCGCCGTGGCTGCCGCCGTGGTGCTTGACGAACTCCGGCGGCTGCGGCGGGACGACGTGCCCGCCGCCGAGATCGCCGCCGCCCGGCAGTCCCTGCTCTCCCGCCTGCCGCTGCTGTTCGACCGCGCCGAGTCGATCGCCGGCCGCTACGCCGAGGACGAGCTGCTCGGCCGCCCCCACGAGTACTGGAGTCGCTACCGGCAGCGGCTCGGCGCGGTGACGGCGGCCGGTATCCGGCGGGCCGCCCGGCGGTTCATCGACCCCGAGGGGCTTGTGCTGCTGGTGGTCGGGGACGCGGCCGAAGTCCGAGCCGGTCAGGGGGCCGATCGTCTCCGCCGCGCCGTTGGACCGCCGCGTCCGGTCGCTCCTGGTCCGCTGCCGAGGTAGGGTCCGCTCGACACTGGGCAGCGATGTTCGCGCAGGAGGGGAGTTGATGCGCCGGATTCAGGATGGTCGGCCGCTGCTGACGCTGGTGGGACGTGGTTGTGGTCTGTTCGGTCTGGTCCTGTCGATGCTGCCGGCCGCCGCGTCCGGCCAGCAGTTCGCGCGCCTCGCGTCCACCGTCGACGATCGAAGCGCCTCGGCCCGTGCGGGCGGAGCGGCGGTCGTCGTCGATAGGGAACTCCTGCGGTCGGGGCCGCAACGGCTGGAGTTGCAGGCGACGGACGGCCGGATCCTGGTCGCCGAGCGCAGCCTCTTCCAGGATCGGGGAGACGGCAACGCGATGTGGGTGGGCCGGTTCCCGGAGGCGAACTACGACAGCGTCGTGCTGACGGTTCAGGATGGGCACGTCCAGGGCATGTTCGGTGAACCGGGCCAGGCGCCTCACTGGCTTCGCGTCGGCCGGGACGGTCGGGGGCGACTGGCTCAGCCGGTCGCCCGCGGTCCGGGAGGCGGCGCCGCCTTCTGCGGGGCAGGCCCAGGGCCGAGTTCCCCGGCGCCTGTCGCCGCGGTCGACGCGCAGAGGCTCGACCCGCCGACCGCCGTTGTCAGCGAGTCGAACCACGACCGGCTCGACATTCTCGTCCTGTACACGGTGGCGGCGGCGGAAGCATGGGAGGACTCGGGCTACGGCACGCCGCGGGCGTCTGTCCAGGCCGCGATGGACTTCCTGAACCTCGTCCTGCGGAACAACTCGATGCCGGCGGCTGCCAGCATGGTTCATCTGGCCGAGGCGCCTGCGGCGCTGGACGGCACGGCCATTGCGCTGGAGCGGCTGCTCCTGCTCCGAGAGATAGCCGACTTGCGGGCGGCGCACCAGGCGGACCTCGTGCATCTCTTCCTGCACGAGGAAGACCTGGAGGGTCTCTGCGGTCTTGCCTACACCCTCTTCCGCCGGCATGAGAGCGCTTTCGCTCGCCGGCATGAGGCCTTGGAAGTGCCGTCCTACGTTGGCTGGACTCAGGCGACTTGCGGTGTTCCGGCAGGGGAAGAGGCGCTTCTCTGGTTCGCTCAGGTGTTCGCTCATGAAGTCGGTCACAACCTGGGGGCCAACCACGATCCTGCCAACAGCACAACGACCCCCGACGACGCGTTCAGACCGTGGGCTTTCGGCCACTTCGACATCGACGTGTCCCCGACGGTCGAAACGATCATGAGCTACCGGAGCTACGTGCCGCGACAGTGGGTGCCCTTCTTCTCGTCAACGCGCATCCGGCCGAACGGGTGGACGATCGGCGTCAGGGACGAGCGGGAGAACGAACGCGCTCTGTACGATTCCATGCCCTTGGCTGTTCTCTACAGCGAGCTCATGCCGGATCCGGCGGAGTTCGGCGAGCCGACGGGTGGATGGGGACCGCCGGCGCCGGGGAGCCTGACGGTCAGGGCGACCGGCAGCACGAGTGTCCGCCTGGCCTGGAAGGACGCGTCGGACAACGAGTCCGGTTTCCGGATTCAGGGCAGAACCGCCGAGGGCATCTGGAGGAACCTGCGCGCTGTCGATGCCGACGAGACGACGGCCGCGGTCACCGGCCTGAACCGCGGCGCGTCGTACTCGTTCCGGGTTCGGGCCTGGCACGACGCGGGAGGGCGGGACAGCGACATTGTCGAGGTCACCCTGCCGAGCAGCGAACATCCCGGTCCGTCGGGAGGCAACGCACCGGAGGACATCACCGCGGCGGCCGGGGCGACATCCGTCAAGCTGGGCTGGTCGGGGGCGGCCGAAGGCATGGTCGAGGTCGAGGCGCGGACCTGGAAGAACGGGTGGCGGCAACTGGCGGTTGCCGACGCCGCTGCCGGTCGGGTCGAGGTCAAGGGCCTCGACGCGGACACTCCCTACACGTTCCGGCTGCGCCGCCGCGACGGAGACGGCAGGACGTCCGCCTGGTCGGAGGGGATCAGTGCCACGACCGGCGGCGCGTCGGGCGCGTGCCGTTCCGGCGGCCGGTACCTTTGCCTGGCCGCGGGGCGTTTCGAGATCCAGGCGCACTGGAAGGACCACAACCGCGCGGGCGTTCGCGGGCAGGGGACTGCCGTACCGATCGACGTTTCGGACGAGTCGGGGATGTTCTGGTTCTTCACCAGCACGAACATCGAGCTCGTGGTCAAGACGCTGGACGGCCGCGGGGTGAACGGCCACTACTGGGTGTTCTTCGGCGGTCTGTCGGACGTGGAGTACTGGGTCACGGTCCGGGACACGGCGGCTGGCGGTCGGCGGACGTACCACAATCCGCCGGCGGAGATCTGCGGCCAGTCCGACACGAAGGCGTTCGTTGCGCCCGCGGCCGCCGCGGCGACGGCTCGCGATGCCGGGCCGGTGGGAGCGCCGGCCTTCGACCTCGTGCCGGTGTCGGCGGGCGCCTTCGGCCTTCCTCTCAACCCGCTGGCCGTTGCCTCGGCCGAGGAAGGGGGAGACTGCGAGCCCGGTGACGCGCGGCTCTGCCTGCGCGACGGCCGGTTCGCGGTCGAGGTGGAGTTCCTCGATCCGAATGCGAAGGAGACCGGGGCCGGGAAGGTCGTGGCGTCCCTGACGACGGCGGAAACGGGCTTCTTCTGGTTCTTCAGCCCGACCAACGTGGAGGTGGCGGCCAAGGTGCTCGACGGCAGGTCGCTGACCGGCAGGCACTGGTTCCTTTACGGCGGCCTTTCCGACGTCGAGTACACGGTCACCGTGACCGACACGGTGACCGGCGAGTCGAAGAGCTACGTCAACGAGGCCGGCAGTCTGTGCGGGCAGATCGACACCGGAGCACTGTGAGTCGACGCCCCGCGCGACGACGCTCATCCGGTTCCGGGGCGGCGATCCCGGATCGCGCCGAGTCCTGAAGGCTCCGATTCGGCTGCTTCTGGCGAAGGCGGCCTTGATTGGCGGTGCGTGCCTGCGTGCCGGCGCGGCGGTCGTCCGGGGCGAAGACCATGGAGGACTCGGAGTCCGCGGCTATACTCGCCGCATGCCCATCGTAAACACTGTTCTGTATGGGCCGCGGCGCCTTGCCGGACCGTTGCGCCTTGCCCCGCTGGCATTCCTGCTGGCGCTGGCTTCGACGTCCGTTGTGTCGGGGCAGCGGTTCCTGACCGTTACTCCGCTCGGCGATGATCCGACTGCCGGCGACTGGGCGGTCGAGGCCGACCACGATCTGCTGCGTTCCGCCCCGCAGCGGCTGGAGTTCGAGCTTCCGGACGGCCGCGTGCTGAGGCCGGAGATGCGCGTCTTCGAGGACCGCGGCGACGGCAACGGGATGTGGGCGGGGGGCTATCCGGAACTGGGTTACGACAGTGTCCTGCTGACGCTGCAGGACGGCCAACTGATCGGCCGGCTGGGGCTGCCGGACGGGAGCGCCTGGTGGCTTCGACCCGGCAGCGGGACGCCCGGGCCGGCGGGGCTGCTGAGTGAAGGGGGCGAAGCGTCGGCGCGTGCCTGCGGCGGCGGGATCGTTCCGGCAAGGGAACCGGTCGTGCCCGTGGCGGCCGCGCAGCGGCCCGATCCGCCCGAAAGGGCGTCGAGCGCCTCGAACCATGATCGGCTCGACATCCTGATGCTCTACACGCCCGCTGCGGCCACGCGCATGGGACAGGCAGGCTGGGGCGAGATCGGCGCCGCGATGCAGGCCGCGATGGACTACCTGAACCTGGTGCTGAGGAACAACCAGATCACGGTAACGGCGCACATGGTGCATCACCAGGAGGCGCCGGCAGCCTTCTCCGGGGTTGTCGAACCGCTCGGCCTTCTTCGTCAGCACCGTGACGTCCTCGACCTGCGGATCGAGCACCAGGCGGACCTGGTCCACCTGTTCTTCGCGGAGACTCCCGGTTGGTGCGGCCTGGCCTATCTGATGGCGCGGGGGCACACGCCGGCGAACTTCTGGCCCTCGGGGTACGGCGTCACGACGGTGGGCGGAGGGTGTGTCGGCATTGCCAGCCAGATTCGGGACGGCGAGTACGGGGGGCAGTTCGAGACGTTCGCGCACGAGGTCGGGCACAACCTGGGCGCCAACCACGACCCGGACAACGCGGGCATCGATCCCGAAGACGCCGTGGAGCCGTACGCCTTCGGCCACCACAACTTCGAGCCGACGCCGAATGTCAAGAGCGTCATGAGCTACAACGAGGGACGGCAGTTGCCGTTCTTCTCGAATGTTCGGGTTCAGCCGGAAGGCTACATCCTCGGTGTCGCCAACGAGCGCGAGAACGAACGGGCGCTGCAACGGACGATCCATCTCGGCGTCCGGTTCAGCGACCACCTGCCCGAGGCGGGATCGCCGCCTCCTCCGCCGCCTTCGGGACGCCCGGACAATCCGACCGATCTGAAGGTGATGCCCACCGGCAGCACCAGCGTCAAGGTGACCTGGACCGATCGGTCGGGCAACGAGGACGGCTTCGAGGTCCATGCCCGGCTGCAGGGCAGTGCCTGGGCGACGGTGGCAAGGGTCCCGGCGAACACCGCGTCGGCCGATGTCGACGGGCTCCAGGCCGGCGGCCGGTACGACTTCCGGGTGCGGGCCTTCAACCGGCATGGCGGCAGGAACAGCAGTGTCGCCACGCTCGTGCTGCCGGCGCCGGACTACACGGACTGCACACCTGCCGCGGCGCAGGTCACGTTTGAACACGGCTTCACGGTCAGCATGTGCGTCGAGTACCAGAGGAACGGCGAGACCGTGAAGGAGGACGCCAGGAACTACGGTCTGGAGTCGAGGGAATCCGCGCTGCTCTACTTCTTCGACCGGGACAATGCCGAAGTGCTGGTCAAGGTGCTGGACGCCTGTGCGGTGAACGGTCATCGCTGGGTGTTCGTGGCGCCAGTGACGGATCTGGCGTTCAACCTCCATGTCCGGGAGACAGCCGCGAACGGCGATCCCTGGGTGCACCGGAATCCACGGGGCGGCCAGACCGCGTCCACGAAGAGCGACGTCACGGCGTTCCCCTGTCCGGACACCTCCGCGGCTGCGGTCTCGGCACGAGGCGGCGCGGGCTCGGAGGGAGTCGAGCTGGTGGCGTCCGGTTCGTTCCCGGCGGGCGCCGCCTTGGCCGGCCCTCCGGCGGCTGCGGCCGCCGAGGCGCCGGTTCGAGTCGCTCAGGGGATCGCCCGGGGCGAGGCGACCGAGTGCGAGCCGACCTCGGTGGCGACGCTCGCCGGCGGCTACACCGTGAAGATGTGCGCCGAGTACCTCAAGGACGGCGCGTCGGAAGTGCAGGAGGCGCACAACTTCAACCTGGACTCCCGGCAGTCCGGTCTCCTGTACTTCTTCGAGCGGAGCAACGCGGAGGTGCTGATCAAGGTGCTGGACGCCTGCGCGGTGAACGGTCGTCGCTGGGTGTTCGTGGCGCCGGTGACGGATCTGGCGTTCAATCTCAGCGTGGTGTCGCCCCATCCCGACGACGCGGTCTGGACGCACAGCAACCGTCTCGGGCAGACCGCGGCGCCGAAGAGCGACACCGCGGCCTTCGCCTGCAGGAACTGAGCGAACCGGCCGCCGCGAGCGGTCCGGCCCGGAGTCACGGTCAGCAGATCGCCGTTTCCGCGTAGAGCCGCCAAACCCGTCGCTGACTCCGAGAGGGACGGAATCTCTCTGGCGAACGCCCTGTTGTTCTCAGGGCGATGGGAAACCCTGCTCTTCCCGGTTCAGCATGCCGGCCGCGGCGCCTTGCCGCGCTGGTGCTTCTGCTGGCGCTTGCCTGGACTCCTCGACTTTCTGGGCAGCGGTTTCTGACCGTCGTTCCTCCCGGCGACGATGTGACATTCCGCGACTGGTCCGTCGAGGCCGACCGCGATCTGCTGCGTTCCGCTCCGCAGCGCCTGGAGTTCGAGCTTCCGGACGGCCGGGTGCTGAGGCCGGAGATGCGGGTCTTCGAGGACCGCGGCGACGGCAACGCGATGTGGGCGGGGGGCTATCCGGAACTGGGTTACGACAGCGTCGTGCTGACGCTGCAGGACGGCCAACTGATCGGCCGGCTGGGGCTGCCGGACGGGAGCGTCTGGTGGCTTCGCCCCGGCGCCGGGACGCCAGGACCGGCGGGGCTCCTGAGCAAGGGGGGCGAGGCGCCGGCGCGGGCCTGTGGCGGGGCCGTTGCACCGACGGAACCGGTCGTGCCCGCGGCAGCGGCGCAGCGGTCCGATCGGCCCGCGAGGGCGTCGAGCGCCTCGAACCACGATCGGCTCGACATCCTGATGCTCTACACACCGGATGCGGCAAGCCGCATGGCATGGGCAGGTTGGGGCGAGATCGGCGCCGCGATGCAGGCGGCGATGGACTACCTGAACCTGGTGCTGCGGAACAACCGGATCCCGATAACGGCCCGCATGGTGCATCACCAGCAGGCGCCGGCCGCGTTCTCCCAGGTCGAAGACCCGCTCGCCTCTCTCCGACAGGACCGCGACGTCGTCGACCTGCGGGCCAGACACCAGGCGGACCTGGTCCACCTGTTCTTCGCGGAGACTCCCGATTGGTGCGGTCTGGCCTACCAGATGGAGCGGGCGCATACGTCGACGAACTTCTGGTCCTGGGCGTACGGCGTCACGACGGTGGGCGGAGCATGTGTCGGAATTGCCAGCCCGACCGGGGACGGCGGGCACGGGGGGCAGTTCGAGACGTTCGCGCACGAGGTCGGGCACAACCTGGGCGCGAGTCACGACCCGGACAACACGGACATCGATCCCGCCGACGCCGTCGAAACCTACGCCTTCGGCCACCGCAACACCGAGTCGACGCCGAACGTGAGGAGCCTCATGGGCGTCGGTCAGGGACGGCGGTTGCCGTTCTTCTCGAATGTTCGGGTTCGGCCCCAAGGCCATGTCCTCGGTGTCGCCAATGAGCGGGAGAACGAACGGGCGCTTCAGCGCACGATCCATCTCGGCGTCCGGTTCAGCGACCATCTGCCCGAGGCGGGATCGCCTCCACCTCCGCCGCCTTCGGGCCGGCCGGCCCGGCCGACCGATCTGAAGGTGATGCCCACCGGCAGCACCAGCGTCAAGGTGACCTGGTCCGATCGATCGGGCAACGAGGACGGCTTCGAGGTCCACGCCCGGCTCCAGGGCAGTGACTGGGCGACGGCGGCAAGGGCCCCGGCGAACACGTCGTCTGCCGATGTCGGCGGCCTCCGGGCCGGCGGCCGGTACGATTTCCGGGTGCGGGTCTTCAACCGGCATGGCGGCAGGAACAGCAGTGTCGCCACGATCGTGCTGCCGGCGCCGGACTACACGGACTGCACACCTTCCGCGGCGCAGGTGACGTTCGAGCACGGCTTCACCGTCAGCATGTGCGTCGAGTACGAAAGGAACGGCGAGACGGTGAAGGAAGACGCCAGGAACTACGGTCTGGAGTCGAGGCAATCGGCGCTGCTCTACTTCTTCGATCGGGACAATGCCGAGGTGCTGATCAAGGTGCTGGACACCTGCGCGGAGAACGGTCATCGCTGGGTGTTCGTGGCGCCGGTGACGGAGTTGGCGTTCAACCTCCATGTCCGGGAGACCGCCGCGGACGGCGATCCCTGGGTGCATCGGAATCCACGGGGCGGCCAGACGGCGTCCACGAAGAGCGACGTCAGGGCGTTTCCCTGTCCGGACACCTCCGCGGCTGCGGTTTCGGAACGCGGCGGCGCAGGCTCGCAGGGAGTCGAGCTGGTCGCCTCCGGCTCGTTCCCTGACGGTCCTGCTGTTGCCGGCCCTCCGGCGGCTGCGGCCGCAGAGACGCCGGTTCGAGCCGCCCAGGGGATCGCCCGGGGCGAGGCGACCGACTGCGAGCCGACCTCGGTCGCGACGCTCGCCGGCGGCTACACCGTGAAGATGTGCGTCGAGTACCTCAAGGACGGCGTTTCCCGGGTGCAAGAGGCGCACAACTTCAACCTGGACTCCCGGCAGTCCGGTCTCCTGTACTTCTTCGAGCGGAGCAACGCGGAGGTGCTGATCAAGGTGCTGGACGCCTGCGCGGTGAACGGTCGTCGCTGGGTGTTCGTGGCGCCGGTGACGGATCTGGCGTTCAATCTCAGCGTGGTGTCGCCCCATCCCGACGACGCGGTCTGGACGCACAGCAACCGTCTCGGGCAGACCGCGGCGCCGAAGAGCGACACCGCGGCCTTCGCCTGCAGGAACTGAGCAGGCGGGCAGCCGCGCGGTCCGGTATGGTCGTGCGCTCAGTAGACCGTCGTCTCCGGGTGGAAGGCGTACCACCCGAACCAGAAGGCCATGTGGCCCGGTACCCGCGGCAGGAGTTCGCCCACCCCGTCGTCGGGCGCCAGACCTTCCTCCGCGATCCACCAGGTCGTGCCGTCGACGGTGCGCACCGTGCGTAGCGGTCCGTCGTTCGCTGCCGGGACCTCGAACCGGAGGCCTCGGCGCTCGTAGGCGCGGACGGCGTCACTTGCGGCGTCCAGGACGAGCACGATGTCCAGGCCGCCCAGGGTGTCGTTCACCACGCGTTCGGCCCGGAGCCTGTCCAGGGGCCACGCCTTCGCTTCCCCCTGGATCGCCATCGCGTAGACGCGCGCGTTCCGCTCGAGCGCATCGCTTCGCCGCCACACCGGGAACTCGACGCCGGCCCGCGCCCGGTCGGCGGCGCCCTCGACGTAGCGGTAGCCGGTGCGCTGCGCCGCGGCCGGTTCCGGACGCATGATCGTCGTGTCCGGGTGCCGCTGCCGCCAGACATCCCAACGGGTCAGGGTCATCGGCAGCATCGCGAGCCGGGCGCCCGCCCGGGCCTGTTCTCCCACCACGGCCTCGCCGGTCAGGTTGGTCCAGAGACTGAGTGTCGTCCGGTCGAACATCAGCTTGTTGGAGCGGTAGAGCAGGCCGGACGTGCCGAACATCAGCCGGTTGCCGTCGTCGTCGATTGCCGAGTAGAGGATGCCCGAGCCGCAGAGCGTGCAGAAGGAGAGAGCGACCGGCTGGCCGCCGAGCGTGTCGTTCAGGAGTTCGTGCCAGGCCAGCACCTTGACCGGGTAGGCCCGCCGTTCACCGCCCAGGCTGACGCCGAACACGGTGTCCGTGTCGCGCATGAAGCGAGCGACATCAGCGGGCACGCTCTCCGGGTCGTCGATGGCCGGGATGCCGTCGAGGCGCACGCCGCCCGACTGGACCTCGCGCAGCCTGAGCCGGACGGCCGCGCGCGGGTTCAGGAGCCGGCCGTAGACGGGATCGATGCGCGAGAAGAGCTCTCCCTTCCACGCCCCGTAGCCGGGCGGCGCCGCCAGGTCCTCGCGGCTGCCGACGTACAGGAACCAGTCCCGATAGCGGTTGCCGAGCTGCTCGCCCGACAGCCGCTCCAGCAGGTCGAGGGCGTCCGGGCGCGCCTCGGGCGGCGCGAAGAAGTAGGCGTCGACCAGGGGAACGAGCGTCGTCGCACCACCCCTGCCCAATGCCTCGGCCGCCCGGCGCCTCGCCTTCGGCTTGCCGGAGATGAGGCGCCGCAGACGCTCGTACACCGTGCCGTCGGCATCTCCCGGCAACGATGCGGGACTGTCGACTGCCGCTGCGGTCGCCGGCCCGTTCCCTGACTGCGCCTGCACGGGAACCCCCGTCGGCCCGATCGACCCCAGCCAGACGAGCGCTGCGGCTGCTCGGAGGAGGGCGACACGGGTCATGTTCCTGGCAGCCCGTGGCAAGAACCGTGCTGCATTCGTCTCAGCCATGCATCCCGCCCGGCTGCGTTGCTCTTCGGTCACACGTGCCCGATGTGCGTAACCTGCGCGCCCTGCCGGACGGTCGCCTGACCGCTCTCGGTGCGGCACGCGTCTCACCACCGGCTGGTGGGGATTCTGTCGGGATTGCGGTCGATAGTATGCATGCCGTGCACAACGTGGAATCTGCGGCCGGGGTTTCGGGCGCTCGTCCCCGGTCACGTTCCGGGCCTGCGTGGCCGGCGCCGGTCATCGCGGTGCTGCTGGCGGCGCAGCTTGCGGTCGCGGCCGCGCCGGCGGAAGGACCGGCAGAAGAGCCGGATGTCGTGCTCGTGGGCATCGAGGTGACCCCGGAGTCGCCCGGTGCGGAGACGCTGTGCCGGCTCAGTGCCACGATCAGGAACGGCGGCGCGCGGGCCGTCTACAGCTTCGGTTTCGATGTCGAGCTGAACGGACAGCCGTTGCCGGTCTACGAAAACCAGCTCTTCCTGCAGGTGATCGAGGCGGGCGCGTCGGAAGACATCGCCCTCTACAACTTCTGGACCTCGGAAAGCGGGCGGCCGGCGCCTGCGGACGGCAAGCTCGAAGTGGTCGTGCGCCTGCGGGAGGCGCGGTGGGTCGACGTGTCCGAGGTCGAGGAGGACGGCGAAACGGTCGAGGTGTGGACCCCGGTCGGCGACGTGTCGGCCTTGCCGCAGACCGCGAGCCTGACGCTCGAGCTGCAGTAGAGGCGCCGGAACCCGTTCGCCGATCCGTGCCCGGTCCCTGCTGCCACTTCCACAGGATGTCGCTTCGAAGGGCCTGCAGCGCTGCGTTCCGCCGCGCCCGCTCCCGGATCGTGCGGCGCCGCCTGCCGGTGACGGCCGCGGCGCTGCTGGCAGGGGCGGCCTGCGCCCCGTCGCCGCCGGGGAACGCGGTGCCCGGCGACCGGGCGCGGCAACCGGGTGCGGCAAGGCCGTCGATCGTCATCGTCTCGATCGACACGCTGCGCTCGGACCGGCTGCCGGCCTACGGCTACTCGGCCATCGAGACACCGGCGATCGACCGGTTGGCCGCGGACGGCGTGCTGTTCGAGCGGGCCTGGACCCACGTCAACCTGACCCTGCCCTCGCATGTCAGCATCTTCACCGGCCTGCTGCCTCACGAACACGGCGTTCGGGACAACGCGGGCTATCGACTGGATCCGGCGGTGCCGACTCTGGCGGCCGAACTCCGGCAGCACGGCTACGCCACCGGCGGCTTCGTGTCGTCCTGGGTGCTCCGGCAGGACACCGGGGTCGGACGTGGATTCGACGTGTACGACGACCGCGTCGCCTACGAGACGGGCCGGCAGTCGGGACAGAACCAGCGGCCCGGCGCCGAGACCCTGGCCGCCGCCTCGGAGTGGCTTGGCGGGGTGGCGGGCGAGCCGTTCCTGCTGTTCCTGCACCTGTACGAGCCGCATGCGCCGTACGAGCCGCCGGCGCCGTTCGCGGAGCGCTACGCAAGTCCGTATGACGGGGAAGTCGCGGCGGCGGACGCCGTCGTTGGCGGCCTGATTCGGCGCCTGGAGGAGCTCGGCCTGTACGAGGACGCCCTGGTCATCCTGCTCTCCGACCACGGCGAGGGCCTGATGGACCACGGCGAGATGGATCATCTGATCCTCATCTACCGGGAAGTGCTGCAGGTGCCTCTCATCGTCAAGCTGCCGCGGGGAGAGCGAGCCGGCGACCGGGTCGCCGCCAACGTTCAGCTCGGCGACGTGGCGCCGGCGGTGTACTCGGTCCTCGGACTCGAGCCGCCGCCGGGGCTGGCCGGTGTGGACCTGCTCGGCCTCGACCCGGCCGGGACGGAGGCGCCGCTCCGGCAGATCCTCTCCGAGAGCGTCTACCCGCGGATCCACTTCGGCTGGAGCGACCTCGCGTCGGTCGTCGAGGGCGATCTGCACTTCATCGAATCGCCCGATCCGGAGCTCTTCCGGCTGTCGTTGGACCCGCAGGAACAGAACAACGTCATCCAGCAGGAACGTGCTGCCGCCCGCCGGTTCCGCGCGGTCCTGGCGGAGACCGACCGGACGCTGACGTCGCCGGTCGAGGACGACCCCGAAGCCCGGCGCCGGCTGGTGTCGCTGGGCTACCTCTCGGGCGGCGCACGGGCACAGGCCGGGGCGGGGCCGCTGGCCAACCCGAGGGACCGCATCGGCATCGTCGCCGATCTGGGGCGGGTGCCGCGGCTGGTTCGCGACGGCGAACTGGCGGCGGCGGAATCCGTGCTGCGAACGGTTCTGCAACAGGAGCCGCAGCTCGTCCTGGCCTGGCAGCAACTGGGCGACGTGCTCGAGCGCCGCCTGCGTCCGCGCCAGGCGCTCGAGGCCTACAGGCAGGCGTTCGAGATGTCTGCCGGCGCCGCCGCCAATGCCGGGGTCAAGGTGGCCGAGCTGCTGCTCGTCGAAGACCGTGTCGCCGAAGCCCGGGAGTATGCCCTGGCGATTGCCGAGCTGGAGCCGATGGCGTACGACGTGCTGGCCCAGGCGGCGCTGCTGGAAGACGACCTGGCGGCGGCCGAACGCCACCTGGAGCGGGCGATCGCCCGCCGCGGTCCCCGGATCGCCCCGCTGATCACGAAGCTCGCTTGGCTGAACCGGCAGGAGCGCTTCGAGCAGGCGCTGACCTTGAGCGACGAGGTGGTGACGGAGTTCGGCGAACGCGAAGACCGGCGCATCCTGGGACACTTGTACCTCTACCGGGGCGCGGCGCTGGCGGCGCTTGGCCGCACGAGCGAGGCCGAGCGGGCCTACCGTGAGGCGATCTCGCTGCGGACCGACCTGCTCGGAGCGTACTCTTCGCTGGCCTTTCTTCAGGCGCTCACAGGCCGCGGCGCCGAGGTCGGACGAACCCTCCAGGAGATGGTGACCGTCAATCCGGGTCCCGGCGCCTATGTCGAGGCGGTGCGTGCGCTGCGGGCAATGAAGGATCCGGGCTCTGCAGACGGCGTCCTCGGCGAGGCGCTTCGGCGATGGCCGGAGGCGGAGGAACTGCGTCGGCTGGACGCACCGCGCCGCGCTGAGCCGGAGTTCTGACGCTTCGGGTCGTCGGCGGACGCGCCGGCCGCCGGGGGCCTGCAGCGTTCCTCGTCAAGCGGTTAGTCTGTCGACATGACCGGACCCGGGCGCCGCCTTCCGCAGACAACCCCCACAGTCATGACGAGCGACGGTGCGGAGGGCGTCCGGAACCCGGAACGCGCGGTCTCGATACTGGTCGCCTGGTGGCTGCTTGGCTGCTTGCCGGTCGGGTTCCCCGCGGCGGCCCAGGAGTCTGCCGCCCGTGCTCCCGTCGGTCCCGGTTTCGTCGAGACCGTCGATGTCCGGGTCGTCAACATCGACGTTTACGTCACAGGCAGCGACGGCGAGCCGGTGCTCGGACTCGGACCCGATGACTTCGAGCTCCGCGTCGACGACAGGCCTGTTGCCATCAGCAATTTCTACGCCGTCGAGTTGCGTGACGACGAGCTCTTCGTCCGGCGCGGAGGAGAGGTCGAGGCTCGGCCGCTCGCGCCGCTGCCGCTCGAGGACCCGCGCGAGCTCGTTCGAGTGCGGCGGCAGGCCTCCGTGCCGCCGGAACAGGCTCTCCACGTTGCGATCTACGTCGACAACTTCAACCTCACACCGTTCAACCGGAACCGCGTGCTGCGGGAAATTCGCGCCTTCATTCGCCAGGAGCTGCGGCCTGAAGACCGGGTCATGCTTGCAAGCTCCGAGCCGTCCCTCAACCTCCGCCTGCCGTTCACCCACGATCGCGAGCGGCTCAACCGGGCGCTGCTCGAGCTCGAAGATGTGTCCGCTCAGAGAATCCACCGGAACAACGAGCGCCGCGACCTGATCGGCAACATCAACGATGTGAACAACGAGCTCGACACGTCGAACCGTCCCCATCTGGCCGCCGCGATCCAGAACCGCGGCCTGACCGGCGGCGGCGCCAACTACGCCCGTACGCAGTTGATGGCCTACGCAGGGTCCGTGCGCAACGACACGAACCTGTCGATCGACGCGCTGTCGCGCGTGGTCGAGAACCTCTCTGCGGCGCCGGGCCGCAAGGCGCTCGTCTACGTCGCCGACGGCCTGCCGATGATCGCGGGCGAGGACATCTTCTACTTCGTCGAACAGCTCTACGAGCGGTCGGTGTCCCTGGTCGAGATGTCCGAGTACGACCTGTCGCGGCGCTTTCAGCAGTTGGCGGCGGCGGCGAACTCGAACCGCACGAGCTTCTACACGATCGATGCCCGCGGCCTGACCGTCCTGTCGCAGAGCACGGTAGCCGGCCAGGTCGCCGGGGCGCCCGGCCAGGCGTCGCTGATCGACCAGATCCTGGTGACGAACCTGCAGGCGCCGCTCCAGCTCATGGCGGAGGAGACCGGCGGGCGCGCGGTGGTCAACGCGAACCGGGTGATGCCAGACCTCCTGAAGATCGCCGACGACTTCCGCAACTACTACTCGCTCGGCTACCTGTTGACGACGGCCGAGACGGGCCGCTATCACCGGATCGACGTCCGCTGGAAGGACAGGCCGCGGGGCGCCTCGTTGCGTTTTCGCAAGGGCTACCGGGCCAGGACGGTGGAGTCGCAGATGATCGAGGGCACGAGGTCCGCACTGAACCTGAACATGCAGGCGAACCCGCTCGGCGTCCGCGTGGACAGTCTGCCGGCGAAGCGCCGCGCAGACGGCAACTGGGACGTGCCGGTGGTGATCACGGTGCCCTGGAAGGAACTCGTGCTGATCCCCCGGGACGGCGTCCACCATGGCCGCATCCAGCTCTGGCTGGCGGCGAAGGACGAGGAGGACCGGGCAGCTGACCCACAACTGACATCGCTGACCATCGCCGTCCCCCAGGATCGCCTCGTGGAGACCGAGACCGGCTCCTGGCGCTACGGTCTCGAGGTCACGATGGAGGCCGGTTATCACGATATCGGTGTCGGCTTCCGTGATGACATCGGCGGCCGGCAGGCGTTCCTGCGCGGGGGCATTCACGTCGGCGGCGGCGCCGGCAGGTAACCGCCTCGCAGAAACGCCAGGCCGGTTGGCGGTCCGGGCCCGCGCAACCTGCGGTCCCCCGTCGTCTACAGCACGCGCAGCGGCGTCGAGGAGGAGTGCTCCTCGTTTGCCTGATCGGTAACCACCACGGACAGGATGTAGTCGCCTGCGGGGAGGGTCCTGCCGGCGATGAACGTGCCGGAGAGCTGCGACAGCCCCGCATCGGCCCGAGCTTCCGGCGCCAGGACGATCTCGCCGCCGTCTGCGACCTGCTGGCCGCCCGAGTCGAAGACCTGGGTTCTCACGGAAACGGGTCCGGCGCCCAGGTGCATGCCGACGATGCTGATCGGCGTCTCCCCGCCGGCGGTGACTTCGGGCCTGGCCGCCGGGATGAACGGTTCGCCGTTCCGCAGGAAGGGGAACGCGACGTCGTTCCGCTGTTCGGACGCGTCCTCGCGGACCAGTACCCACTTGCCCGGCGCCTCGGGGAACAGAGGAGGCTGCAGGGTCGCTGTCTCTCCGGGAACATGAAGGACCGAGGTGTTCAGTGCCCGGCGCCCCGTGGCGTCGTTGCGGATGAGCACCCGGACCGAGTACTCCCCCGGGTCGAGGTCGAAGTGCCCCCAGTACTTGAGGCCGCTCTGTCGAAGCGCCGGTCCCGCCTGGGCCGGGTCGAGGCCCATTGCCCGCACGAAGAAGTCGCGGACGATGCCGTTGCCGTCCAGGGCGTAGGCGTAGATCTGCAGGGGCAGGGTTCCGCCCGGATGTCCTTCCAGGAGGTCCTCGCCGCGGGCTTCGATCAGCACGGGTGCGTAGGCCTTGCCGCTGTCGGCTGAGAATCCTGCGGCAAGCACCGTCGCCTCGATCTCACCCCGTTCCACGCCGCCCATCACGTCCTGGGCCGAGCGCAGTGTCCGCTCGAACGGGCTGGTCTCGGCATAGGACGTCGGGGCGTAGTAGCCGGGCCGGTGAACGACCCTGGTGCCGCGGGGGGCGTTTCTGATCCGGACGCGGAGCTTGTTGAACCTGCCGTCGGCCTTGAAGTTGTCGGGCCGGAACGCGAGAAGGTAGGTGACGCTGGTGCGCTGCAGCATTTCGCTCATGGCGTCACCGAGGTTGCCGAAGTTGCTGAACATCTCGCCGCCGGTGTCCCTTGCCATCATCAGCAGGGAAGACCGCTTGCTCCGACCTGCCGTCTGAACCTGGCCGCTGACATCCACGGTCTGGATCGTGCAGTTCGCTTCACGGAAGAGGTTGAGCATCCTGACCATCGAGTTCTGGGCCGCGCTGCTGCCGTACAGCTCTTCGTTGTCGACCCTCCAGGACTGCCCGCTGGTCACGTCTTCCTGCCTCTGCCTCAGCTCCTCCTGATCCTCGTTCGTCAGCCCCTGCTGGCCGACGAGGACCGAGTCGTCGAACCCTTCGGAGAGGAAGATGACGTGCTTGCGGCCCTCGACCGCCCGCATCCAGCCGGCCAGCTCGCCCATGCCGGCAGCGAGAGCGGCGATCTTGCTGGCGGCCTGGCCGCGTTCCGCCGCGGCCCGGAGCGTCTCCAGCTCGCGAAGGTTCTGGGCCACTTCCGCACCGACGTCAAGGGCAGCGGGTCCGCCGTCCGAGAAACCGCCGTCGGAGCTCGTCGGCAGTTCGCCGCCCAGGTCGCCGATCACGAGACCCAGGGGATCGCGGATCGCCTCGCCGGTCTCGATCTTCCCCAGGCTACTGATCGCCTGGCGGATCTGACTGCGGTCCGAGGTGAAGCCGAGCACCAGGCGGGGCCTGGTGTCGTAGACGGCCAGCGCCACCAGATCAGTGGGATGGAGTTCCGTCAGGACGAGGTCGGCGGCCGCCTGCTGAGCCCGGCCAACCGAGTCGGGCGCCGTGAAGAACAGATCGAACAGGAGCAGGAAATGCCGCCTGGCGGCCACCGGCACCGGCCCTTCCGTCGGCCGCCCCTCCACGGTCGACAGATCGACGACGTCGAAGCCCGTGATCTCCACCTTCCTGCGGCCGTCGAACAGCTCGAAATCGTCCCGGGTCAGGCCGCGCAGCGGATCGCCGCCGGTACTGACCTGGACGGGAACCTCGACGACGGTGACTGTGGTGGTGCCGCTGAACTCAGCCTGGCGCTGCCGCCGACCGCGTTGGGCGTCGGCAGCGGCGGCGGCCAGAAGGATGGCGCCGAAGCAGAGCAGTGCGGCCGCCGAGCGGATGCCGCGCAGGCCGGGCGCCTGCGTGGTCACGGTGTCGTTCGTGAACCTTCGGTTGTTCATCTCAGGGGCTCTCCTGTTTTTGGGGGTGACTCGTCCGACTGGCCAAGGCCAAGGGCCGATCCGCACGATCGGAGACCGGACGCCCGAGCTCACTTGAGCACTTTCAGCGGAATCGAGTTCGCCGAGCGTGCCTGCGTCGCCGCCTGAATGACGGCCACCTCCAGAGTGTACTCGCCGGCGGGCAGATCGGCGGGATCGAACTCGGCGACGAGCTTGTCCAGGCCGGGTATTCCGGTGACAGTCCGCTCTCTCAGCAAGAGCTGTCCGCCTTCGACCGGCTCGCCGGCGGCAGTGGTCAGCGCGGCCTC
This sequence comes from Thermoanaerobaculia bacterium, assembly GCA_965116145.1. Lineage (GTDB taxonomy): Bacteria > Acidobacteriota > Thermoanaerobaculia > Multivoradales > Multivoraceae > Multivorans. Next base: position 1,438,625 of record OZ220482.1, on the reverse strand, counting down.
GAGGGAAAGGTCGCCCTGTCCCAGGTTGTAGCCGACGATACTGACCTCGGCGGCGCTTCCGCTCGGGTCGGACCGCACCATTGGTACGGCGGAGGGTACGTAGGGTTCGCCGTTGACCGTGAACGGGTAGACGGTGGTCCTTGCATAGCGGTCGGTCGATGGTTCCCGCACCAGGAACCAGGCGCCCGGCGCCTCGTGGAAGAATGGCGGCAGCAGGGTCGGCTCGTCCCCGCCGAAGGCGGGTATCTCCAGAGCCAGCGTCTCGACCCCGGTGCTGCCGGTGACGCTGTTGCGGACCAGCACGCGGACGAGGTGCCTGCCCGGGTGGAGTCTCAGGTGGCCGTAGTACTTGAGGCCGGTGTTGGCGAACGCGTCCTCCTGCCCGGAGAGATCGAGGGTCACCACCCGGCTGAAGAAGTCGCGCATCTCGTTGTTCCCGTCGGTGACGTAGGCGTAGATCTCCACGGGAAGCCGGGCGGGCCGGTGGTCCTTCAGCAGGTCCTCGCCGCCGATCTCGACGATCACCGGGACGTAGGCGAGCTGGTCGCCGGAGCGGAACGGCGCCGCCAGCACGTCGATCGTCAGGTCGTCCCGCTCTTCGGCTGCGGCGATCAGGTCGGAAGCCAGAAGGCGCTTCTCCATCGGATGGAGATCGCCGAACGGGCGCGGTGTGTAGTAGCCCATGCGGTGCGAGACCTGGGCGCCCCTGGGCGCCCGTGCCCGTACCTTGATCCGGCGGTGGTCGCCCGGTTCCCCGGCGGTCGAGGGCGCGAAGCTCAGCAGGTAGGTGACGGTCGACGATTCCAGCACCTCTCCCAGCTCCGCCCCGAAGTCGTTGGCGTCCTCGTGGAGCTCGCCGCCGGTCTGGTCCGCCAGGTAGAACAGGGCGTCGCGATTCACCGTGCGGGTGCGGTGCTCCGCCGGCTGGTCGGCGCGCAGGCCGGAGACATCGACCGTGTGAATGACCGCGTTCGCCCGACGGAAGGCGCCCAGCATCCGGTTGACCTGGCCCTGGAGCTGGGTGTTGCCGTAGCGGTTGTCGGAGTCCACGAGGAAGTACTGCCCGGTCTCGATCGCCTGCTGTTCGCGCCGCATCTCCTGGTCGGAGTGGTCCGGCTGACGGCCGAACAGCAGGCGGCCGTCGAAGCCCTCCGAGAACAGGACGACGTGCTTTCGTCCCTCGACGCTGGCGAGAATGCGCGCCATCTCCTGGAGGGAAGAGGTCCAGCTCGAGATCTGGCCGCGGGCATAGCTTTTCTCGTACTTCTCCATTTCGTTGCCGATGACCCGCAGATACGAGTCGATGTCGCGCATCGCGCGCATCTCGTCGTTCACGCCGCCGACATCCAGGGCGCTTGGCGCCGAACTGTCGGGAAGGTCGATCAGGAAGCCGAGCGGGTCCTTCGCGGCCAGGTGCAGGAGCCGGGGATTGCCCAGCGTGGCGATGGCACGGGCCAGTTGCGCCCGATCCGGGGTGAACGTGACGAGCAACTGGGGGCCGCTCTCGACGGTGTGAACGGCGACCGCCGCCAGGTCCGCGGGATGCAACTGCTCGATCACGAAGTCCTGCGCGGCCGCGCGCGCCCGGCCGATCGAGGTCGGCGCCGAGAACGAGAGGTCGAAGAGAAAGAGGAAGTGGCGGCGCGCCGCCGGCGGGATGCCGTAGTCGTTCTCGACGACCCGGCGGTCATCCGGTGCAACGACATCGAGGTCCACGACCCGGAAGCCCGTGATGTCCTGAGCCGCTCCCTCGTCCAGAATCCGGAAGTCGTCCGGCCCCAGGCCCCGCACCGGTTCGCCGCCGCGGGTGTAGACGTTGACCGGCACCTGGACCTCGAAGACCGACGTGCTGTCGTCGAACTGGCGCAGGTCGTCCGGGTCCTGGGCGGCGGTCGGGTTCACCGCGAACGGCGCCGCTGCCAGCGCGAACAGGGTCCAGCTCAGAACGGCGGCCGTCGGGCCGGGGGCTGGAGATGCGGGCGACGGTGTGTGGTTCATCGTGATGCTCTCCGGGTTGTTGCTGGAGCTGCTGCCGACGGGCGCCAGGCCGCGGTTCACGGCGGACCGCGCTCGATCAGCGCCGCGTAGCGGCGGGCTTCTTCGTGGGTGGCGTCCAGCCTCAGCGCGCGCTCGACGTGGTGCTTCGCCTCGGCCAGCCGACCGGCCGCCAGGTGGACCCGCACCAGTCCGACATGGACTTCCGGAATCTCGGAATCGGCGCGCAGCGCCCGTCGCATGTAGTCGAGTGCGGTGACCGCATCGCCGGCGGCGAGCGCGGCGTCGCCGCGGTAGACGTAGAAGAACGGGCTCGCCCGGTTCAGGTCCTCCAGGATGTCGAGCAGCTCGCCGGCCCGGTCGTGACGGGCCTGAAGCTGGTAGGCGCGGACCAGGTTCGTCAGCAGCGGCACATTGTCCGGATGGAGGTCCAGACCCTCCTCCAGGACCCGCACGGCGCCGTCCAGCCGACCGCGACGGAGCAGGACGATCCCGTGGTTGTTCATCGCCTTGTCGAAGTCCGGCGCCAGTCGGGTGGCGATCTCCAGCCAGTGCTCGGCGGTGTCGAGGTCGTTCCTCATCAGGGCTTCGGCGCCGAGGTTGTTGTAGTAGTGGCCGACGGCCGCCAGGTCGGTGATCGGCCGGAAGTCGCGGTAGGACTTCGGGCGGTAGGGGAGGAAGTCGTAGGTGGCCATCTCGCCGTTGACGTACATGCCGGCGACGATGTGGCCGCGGCTCACCACCACGCCGTCCTGGTAGTTCCAGCGCTGGTAGTCCTTGACCTCGACGAAGAACGGGTTCAGCCGGCGCTCGCGCCCGACCGCGACGAACAGGTTGACGAAGGACAGGCAGTTGCCCCTGGCCTCGCTGAACGCCTGCGCCGCGGTGCGAGTGGGCGTGAGCGCGTACTCCAGGCCGACCCGACCGAAGATGAAGTCGAGCACGGCGTCCCGCCGGCTGGCCTCGCTGCCGGCGGGACTGATCCGCTCGTCCACCGCCCGGCGCAGCTCGTCGTTCATCGCGAACGGGACGACGACCGTATCTTCCCAGCCGGCGCCGAGCCGGCGCTCGAACTCGGGCGCTACGGCCGACGACCCGTCGAACGGCACGTAGCCGGCGCAGGCCGAGGCGGTCAGCACCAGCGTCAGAGCGGACCAACCGCCTGGCCGCGAACCGGCCGCGGCTGAAGTTCGTCTCTGCGCCGGAGGGTTCAGGGGAGATCCTGATGCGTTTCGTTGGAGGTGCCGACGAGGCCCGCAACCGCGGCGCCTGTAGACATCCGATCACATCTTCTGTACGATTCCGCCACTCGAAAGGTTGATCCGCACACAGGTCCGTTACGGACCGGTCCGGTGTTCGTTGCAGATCGCCTCGGCTGATGGTACTCCGTCAGCCGGGGGTGTCGGTGGCCCTGATGATGTTGTCGGGACGCTCGGACCAGGTCAGTGGCTGGTTGCATGTCGGGTCATGGCGGGAACAGGAGGCGGTCTGCCGGTCGCGACAGGCTGAGCAGCCCGCGCAAGTGCCTTCAGAAAAATGAATTCAAGTCGATACTCTGGACGTGCCGGCCAGGCGCCCCGTGCAGATCTGGCACGGTGGAGTGTCAGCGAACCAGGAAATTCCCGTGGCAGGTGGATCTCCGGCCCTTCCGGGCGGCGGTCGGCCGGCTGCCAATCTGGCACATGCCTTGCGGGTCATGGAGTCGGCGGGCAGGAGCCCGCCCTGAGCGCGGGAGGTCTCACCGGGTTGCCCTGGCGGCGCGGCCCTCTCGCAGAACACACTTCGGAGGGAGTATCAATCGCATGAGCAGACGCCTCGTTTCGACGTTCAGCGTCCTTCTCTGCCTGTTCGCTGCCGGTCTGGCCTGGAGCCAGGCGACGCCGACAGGCAATCTTTATGGCACGGTGACGGACGAGTCCGGCGCCCCGCTGCCGGGCGTCAAGGTCACCGTCAGCGGGATCGGCGCTCCGCGCGAGCAGTTCACCGACGCCAACGGCAACTGGCGGTTCCTCGCACTCGATCCGGGCGCCTATACTGTCGCCGCAGAACTCGAGGGCATGGGCGGTCTGCAGTACCCTGATGTCATCGTTGCGGTCGGCAGGAACACCAGCGTGCCGCTCGTGCTGGCGGCTGCCCTCGAGGAGACGATCACCGTCACCTCCGAGAGCCCGCTGCTCGACGAGCGCCGGCTGTCGACCGGCACCAACATCAGCCAGGTCGAGCTGGAGAAGATCCCGACTGCGCGCGATCCCTGGGCTCTGCTGCAGCAGACCCCGGGCGTGCTCGTCGACCGGGTGAACGTCGGCGGCAGCGAGTCGGGTCAGCAGGCGGTGTTCCGTGCACCTGGAGTCAGCAGCAACCAGAACGACTTCCAGATGGACGGCACGCCGATCACCGACATGGCGGCCACCGGCGCGTCGCCGACCTACTACGACTTCGACCAGTTCGCCGAGATGTCGTTCACGACCGGCGGCACGGACGTCCGCAAGAACACGGCCGGCGTTCAGGTGAACTTGGTGACCAAGCGGGGCACGAACGAGTTCCGGGGTTCGGCCCGCTTCTACAACACGCAGCGCAACGGCATCTTCGGCGGCGCTCTCAAGCAGTCGCAGCCGGACATCGAGGACGAGCTGTACAAGGCAAACTTCCAGACCACGCTGGCCGGCACCCAGACCCGGAAGATCGAGGATCTGGGCTTCGAGGCCGGCGGCGCCGCGATCCAGGACCGCCTCTGGTTCTGGGGAAGCTGGGGGCAGACCGACATCCAGATGAACGCGGCGACCGGCCTGGCGGACGACACGATCCTCGAGAACACGGCGATCAAGGCGAACGGCCAGATCTCGAGCTCGAACTCGATCGTCGGCTCCTTCAACAACGGCGACAAGCTGAAGTTCGGACGCGGCGCCGGCTCCGCGCGGCCGGCGCCGACCACCTGGAACCAGCGTGGCCCTTCGGCGCAGTACCGGCTCGAGGACACGCACGTGTTCTCGTCCAACTTCTTCCTGACCGGTACGTTCTCGCACGGCGACTTCGGCTTCTCTCTGCTCGCCCGGGGCACCCGCTCGGACGAGAACGGCCTGCACCCCGACGCCCCCGATCCGCGATTCGTGGACGGTGTCTGGCAGGACAACTACCTCTCGGGCTATAGCTCGCGACCGTACGATTCGTACCAGGTCGATGCGTCCTACTTCTTCACGACGGGCTCGTCGGTCAATCACGAGCTGAACATCGGCGGCCGCTTCCGCGAGTTCCTTCAGAACTCGGACTTCTCCTGGGGGCCGCGCGACGTCTTCCATCGCACGTTCAGCTTCGGGCCGACGACCATCGCGCACCGCGGCCAGACCGGCATGGCAATCTCCGAGTACACAGCCATCTGGGCCCAGGACACGATCACGCTGGGAAGGGCGACGATCAACGCCGGCCTTCGGTTCGACGACCAGGGCGGCTACAACCAGGCGTTCAACCGCCCGGAGCACCCGATCGCGGCGTATCGTTCCGTCTTCCCCGAAACGGACTTCAAGGGCGGGGACGCCAGCTTCTCCTGGGGTCACGTTGCTCCCCGTATCGGCGCCACCTACGCCCTGGGTGAGGAGCGGAAGACGCTTGTCCGCGCCAGCTTCTCCCAGTTCTACAACCAGATGGAATCGGGCTGGATTACCAGGGGATCGCCTTTCGGCGATGTATACGGATACTTCGACACGGTCGGCGGGGAGCTTGTCAACTGGGCCGGATTCGATCCGAACGATCCGCTGAAGGTCGTCGATACGACTGACCCCGACTTGAGCGCGCCTCTCACCCAGGAGCTTCTGGCCTCCATCGAACATGCGTTCCTGCCGGAGTTCGTCGTCGCGTTCACGGTCACGGCGCGCGACGTGAAGGACCTCCTGGACGAGTACACTCTGGCGCAGGAGCCGAACGGCAATATCCGCCCCCTGGTCGGCAGTGATTTCGCGAAGGCGGGCGACTGGACGTCGACGTTGCCGCGGGTCGGTGTCGACGTCAGCGTTCCCTACTACTACACGCCCAATCCGGACCTGTCGGCGGTCGGCGGCACACACCTGGCGAACGGCCCTAGAGGCCGCGACTATCTGGGCTACTCGGTCAGCTTCACGAAGAGGCTGGCGAATCGCTGGATGGCCCGCGGGTTCTACCAGTACGGTCAGGGCAAGTGCTCGATTCCCGATTCCTACTACAAGCTGGCCAGCCGCCAGCTCGGCCGCGCCGAATGCGCTGACGGCGACCTGTATCTGCAACGGTCGACCGCCTCCGGCAAGGGCGAGCGGTTCCTCCAGTCGTCCTGGACCTACAACCTGAACGGCATGTACCAGGTAATGCCGGATCGGCCATGGGGATTCAACATCTCCGCGGATTTCAACGGTCGGGAAGGCTACGCGCTGCCCTACTACGAGACGGGGATTCCGGTCACGTTCCTGGGTCGGGCATCGACCACGACGGTCAACCTGTCGCCCGACTACGACAAGTATCGGTTGAAGGACATTCACATGGTCAACCTGCGGGTCGAGAAGGAGATCGCTCTGCAGGGGGCGGTCAACATGACCTTCGGGATCGATGTCTTCAACGTCATGAACGAGGGGACCGGCCTCGCCTATCTGCTTGATGTGTCGGGCACGAACGCCGGCAACCTGGACGACAACATCGCTCCGCGCATCTACCGCCTTGGTGTACGGTTGAACTGGAAGTAGTCCGGTTTGTCAGGCATCTTGAAGAGGTGCTGAAGCGTTGAGAGACCTGAAGGGGTCGGGACCTGGCCGGTTCCGACCCCTTTCTTGTCTGGTGGACCGCAGCGGCGGAAGGCGGGGTGGGGTACAGTCATGGAATGTCTGCCGGTTCAACCTGGGTGGAGAGACGAGTCATGGCGCACCTGATCCGTTCCGCGGCGCTGGTGACGGCAGCGCTGCTCGCCGCCTCGGCCTCTGCCCAGCCTTGGACAGGACGGGGGCGTCTGTCCGGCGCTGTCCAGGATCCGGCTGGCGAGCCGGTGGAAGGGGCCAGCGTCAGGCTGACCCTGGACGGCGCCGGTCCGGACGAGGCGCTGACGAACCGGAAGGGGCGATGGGCTCGTGCCGGTCTGGGCAGCGGCGCCTGGGAAGTGCTCGTGTCGAAGCCGGGCTACGTTCCCACGGTACATACCGCGCAGGTCCAGGAGTATGGCGGTCCCTCCGACCGGGTGTTCCTGAACACGACGCTGGAGCCGGCAGCCCCTTCGGCCGATGACGCGGCGGCTCTGGACGAGAGCGGAGCGGCCCAGGCCGCGAGAGAGCAGTTGGAACGCGGCAACGTCCTGCTCGCGGCAGAGGACTACGAGGGAGCGATCCAAGTCTTTGCCGAGGCTCTGGTCTCGGTGCCGGACAACGCGAAGGCGCCGGTTCTGGTGGCGATTGCGCAGGCTCAGGTGCAGTTGGAGCGTGACGAGGAAGCTCTGGCTACCCTTGAGCAGGTGCTTGACCTCGCGCCGGCGAACGTCAACGCCCTGCGCCTGATGAGTCGTCGGCTGACCGCTCTGGGCCGGCGCGAGGAGGCCCAAGCCTACCTGGATCGGATGCCGGAGGATCAGCGGGTCGACCCGGAGATCCTTCTGAGCGAGGGCCTTGCCGCATACAACCGGAACGACTTCGAAGGCGCCGTCGAGAAGCTCGATGCCACGATCGAGGCGTCGCCGGAGTGGGCCGAGGCATACTACATTCGCGGCCTCGCGAACATGGCGGCGGGGAAGAACACCGCTGCGGCGGCCGACTTTCGTCGGTTGCTCGAGCTGGCGCCCGAGGGCGAGAGGGCCGAGGAGGCGAAGCAGTTCGCGGAGTACCTCGAGTCGCTTTGAGGTTCGCCGGGATTCTGGCCGTCTGTGCCCTGGCGGCTTGTGGTCCAGCGCCCGAGCCCACCATGACGGCGCCGGGCCGGGCTCCCGTGCCCTGGCCGGCGGCGCCGGCGCCGGGCTTCGCCCGGGATGTCGTGCTGATCACGATCGACACGCTCCGTGCCGACGCCCCCGGCTTCGCCGGCAATCCGCAAGCGGAGACTCCCCATCTGGACCGGTTGGCGGCGGCCGGCTGGGTCTTCGAGCGGGCGCACGCGCACAGTGTGATGACGCTTCCGTCTCACGCAAGCCTTCTTGCGGGACGGTTGCCGTACGAACACGGCGTGCGGGACAACGCCGGTTTCGTTCTGCCCGAGAGCGTTCCGACCGCGGCGGAGGCCTTTGCCGGCGCCGGCTTCCGCACCGGCGCCTTCGTTGCCGCGTTCCCACTCGATGCCCGCTTCGGCCTGGACCGTGGCTTCGAGGTCTACGACGACTCCTGGCCTTCCGGTTCGCGCCGGAACTTCGCCGTGGCCGAGCGCAGCGGCGCGGAGGTCGTCGCTGCGGCGTCCGCCTGGTGGCATGGCGTTGAAGGCGAACGGAGATTCCTGTGGGTCCACCTCTACGAACCCCACGCTCCGTATGAGCCGCCGCCGCCGTTCTCGGCTCGCTTCCCGCGCCGGCCGTATCTGGGTGAGGTTGCCGCGGCTGATGAGTACGTGGGCAGGCTGCTCGCGGCCGTGGCGTCGTCGTCGGCGTCTTCCGATGTGCTGGTCGTCGTCACGTCCGATCACGGCGAGGGGCTGGGAGACCATGGCGAGAGGACGCATGGCCTGTTCGCCTACGAGTCGACCCTGGCCGTCCCGCTCGTGCTCTGGAGCGAGGCGCTGGGCAGTGCCCGTATCGACGCCCCCGTCCGGCTCGTCGACCTGCTGCCGACGATGCTCGAGGGGGCCGGCATCGACGCCTCGGTGCTGCCCGGACTGGCGGGCCGCAGCCTCTGGCGGCCGTTGGCTGCCGGCTCCCCCCGGACAGGGACTTCGGCAACCTACTTCGAGGCCCTGCGGACGAACCTCCAGCGCGGCTGGGCGCCGCTCAGGGGCGTCATTTCCCCGGCGCCGGCCCGCGACGGTGAAGGAGAGCGGGCGACGGAGCTGTACAAGTACATCTCCCTGCCCATCCCGGAACTCTACGACCTCGCGTCCGACCCGGACGAAGTGAGGAATCTGCACGCGACGCACCAGGGCGTGGTGGAGAGGCTCGCGGCGCTGCTCCCGGTCGAGTCCGTGTGGCCGCCGCCGGCGGGCGCGGTCACCGAGGAGGAGCGTCGGGCGCTGGAGAGCCTGGGCTACCTGAGTTCCTCGGGAGGCGGCCGGCGGCCCGGGAGCTACGGCGAGCAGGACGACCCGAAGGTCCTGGTCGACCTCGACGGGCTGATTCAGGACTACTCCGAGGCGTACCTGTCGGGCCGCCTCGAGCGAGCCGAGCAGCTTGCGCGGCAGACGATCGAACGCCGGCCCGGGATGGGGCTCGGCTACTCGAATCTGGCGCAGGTCCTGCTGGACCGGGGGCGGATCGAGGAAGCCCTCCGGACGATGGTCGATGCCGAGCGGCGCGGACTCGCGTCGCCCTTTCTCGAACGGCAACTGGCCTTGACGCTGGCCGAGGTGGGGCGCGCGGACGATGCGGTGCGGCTGATGGCGCGGCACGAGTCCTCGCATGACCCGGATACGCTGAACGTCCTCGGCCTGGTCCTGGCAGAGGCGGGCCGTCCGGCACGCGCCCGGGAGGTGCTCCTGCGGTCCCTCGAGATCGACGAACGAGACCCCCGGACGAGGCAGAACCTGGCGCTGGCGGCGCTTCACGAGGCGGACTGGCCGCTGTGCGAACAGGAAGCACGCCAGGCGCTCGCCATGGATCCGGGTCTGCCCCTGGCCTGGAACTACCTCGGAATCTCGTTGTTCAACCAGCGGCGCCCGGGCGAGGCGATCGCGGCGTGGCAGCGGTCCGTGGAACTCGATTCGGGGGACCTCGGCGTGCTCTACAACCTGGGCAGCGTCGCGGCCCGGTTCGGCCGCGTGGAGATCGCCCGTCCGACGCTCGAGCGCTTTGTACGCGAAGCGTCGTCGCGGGCTGGTGCTGGTCGTTACGCGGACGATCTCGCGAAAGCGCGAGAGCTTCTGCGCAGCATCTGATCCGGTCAGCCGGGCTCAGCGGCGATGGCCGTCCGGCGGCGCGCCGCCGCTGGGTGCGGGCCGTTCGTCGTCGTGGAGTTGCCGGGTCCTCTCCATCTCCGCCCTCGCCTCTTCCTCGCGTCCGACCCGCCGGAGCACCTGGGCCAGGCCGTAGACGGCCTCGCTGTTCCCGGGCGCGAGAGCCGCCGCACGGCGGTAGGCCTGCTCGGCCCGTGCCAGATGTGTCTGCTCGTCAGGCTGTCCCGCGACCAGGGTGGCGGCGCCCTCCCGGGCCCGGCCGAGATCCAGCAACAGGTCCGGCCCCGGCGCCGCCAGGCCGGCCGCGCGTTCCAGGGACTCGACGGCCCCCAGGTACTCGCCTCGCCAGAGCAGCAGACCGCCCAGCAGACGGTGTCCGCCGGCGTCTGCAGCTTGCAGGCGGACCGCTTCGCGGGCATGCTGTTCCGCTTCGGCCGGCTCGTTGTTCTCCCACAGCGCCGCCGCCAGGTCCCGTCGCAGGGCTGCGTTGTCCGGTTCGGCCTGCACCGCTCGCCGCAGGGCCTCCTCGGCCGTGCGGAACTCCCGGTTCCGGAGAGCCTTCCGCCCGGTATCCGCCCAGTTCGTCCGATCTGTCCGATCCCCGCTGTCCGGCTCCCGTTCGCCGCGCAGCCGATCCAGGTGGCGGCGCGCGCCCGCGTCGTCGGGCCGGAGTTCAAGGAGCCGTTCCAGCAGACCGAGGGCCTCGTCGTTGCGGTTCTCGCTCATCAGCAGCACGGCGTAGTCCGCCAGCGCCGCGGGGTGGGTGGCCTGAACCTCGAGGGCCTGTCGGAACATCTGTTCCGCCTCGGCCAGCCGTGAGAGCGACATCAGGACGGCGCCGCGCTGGTACAGGCCGTCCGCCCGTTCCGGCGCGATGGCGAGAGCACGGTCGGCCGCGGCCAGGGCGTCTTCGCTCCGGCCGGCGTCGAGCAGCAGGGAAGAGGCGGCATAGGCGAGCCGTGGATCGGCCGGCGCCAACTGCGACTCCCGAGCCAGGTCGTCGAGCGCCTGGTCGAGTTCGCCTGCTGCCGCCAGTTCCAGCGCCGCGCGCAGTTGGCGCCCCGTCGGATCGTCGATATCCAGCCGTTTCCCGGTGACGACGGCGACATCGTCGGTGTCGCTCCGGGCCAGTTCCTGAAAGCGGCCCAGAACCCGCTTCGCTTCGTCCCGGCGGCCGCTGGCGGCGAGGGCCTGGCCCAGCGCCTGGAACGCCTCAGGGCTCCGGGGGGCGAGTTCGACGGCGAGGCGCAGGAAGGGAACGGCGCGATCCGCCTCTCCGGCTGCGTGCAGGTAGCGGCCGTACTCGAGCACGATGTCGCGCGCCACTGGCGGCGCGTCGTCGTCGGGCCGCGGACTGTCGGACAGGGGCTCTGCAATGGGGGCCAGCACGTCGAGTGCCTCTTGCAGCCGCCCGGCCTGGAAGGAGGCTCGGGCCAGGATCACGGCGTCCTCCGGTCGCCCGGCATCTTCGAGCAGCTTCATCTGCTCCAGGGCGCCTTCTGCCTCGCCGACGACCAGGTAGGCCCTGGCGAGTGTGCGCCGGACGACGCCTTCGAGGGGGAGGGGCGGTTCGGCCTCCAGCAGCCGGAGTTCGTTGATTGCACCCCAGGGATCGCCCCGCTGCAACCGGACCTGGGCTCGCAGCACCTTGACGTCCGGTTCGTCGGGGGACAGCGGTTCAAGCAGAGCCTCCGCTTCCGGGACCCGTTCCAGGGCGATCGCACCCGCCGCTGCCGCGCGGCGCGCCTCGTGGTCGTCCGGGTTCGCCGCAGTCCAGGGCCGCAGGAACACGTAGGCGTCTCCGGCACGTCCGGCGCGGCCGAGCATCATGCCAAGGGCCCGCAGAGCGGGAGAGAGCGGCCGGACTTCGAGCGAACGCCCGTAGTAGGCCGCGGCCTGCTCCGGCAAGGCCAGCCCTTCGGCGGCCCGTCCGGCGTTGTAGAGCACGCCCGGATCGGCGTCATCGCGTTCGGCGAGCGGCCGCAGGACCGCCGATGCCTGTTCGAAGGCGCCGACCTCGACGTAGAGGCCGCCAAGCAGGCCGATGGCAATGTCGGGAGCGTCGTCGCTGGAGCAAAGCGGTTCCAGCAGGGCGATGGCGCCGCGGAGATCGTCTGCCTCGACCATGGCCAGGGCCTCCGAGACGGTGGCCGCGGGCTCATGCGAAGGACCGTCCGGTTGGTGCGGATGCGGCCCCTGCGGCCATGGCGCCAGTGCCGGAACCGCGACGGTTGCGGCTGCTGCCGCGGCCAGCAAGGCACCGGCTGCCGCGGCGGTTGCGACGGCCGTGGTGCGGACGCGGGCGACGGCCATGGCGATGATGCTATCGCCTGAGGAGCAGGCGGCGGTTCGCCGGCAGGTTGAGGAGGACCAGCTTGGGCACGGCCGCGGGTTGCTCCACCGTCAGACGGTCGACCCGCACTTCCTCGGCGAGTCCGAAGGAGGCGGTCAGGGCGCTCTGGGAGAGGTAGGAAGATCCGGTTCGCGTCTCGCGAAACTGGGTCTGTCTGCCGGCAACGAGGGCGATCCTGGCGCCGACCGACGGCGCTCGGGTCGCGCTGCGGGCTGCCGTGTCCAGGGCGATCCAGTTGCCGGACGTGCGGTTCTCGTAGACCTCTGACGGCTGGTTCGAGTTGACGACCAGGATGTCCAGGTCGCCGTCGAGATCGAGGTCGCCGACCGCCGAACCGCGGCTCGTCCGGATGGCGTCGATCCCGATGGCCGTCCGCTCGCGGAAGCGGCCGTCTCCCAGGTTCTCGAAGAGCTGGTTCGGCTGCTCGTAGGCTCCGACTTCGCCGATGCGGGCCGCATCGGGCTGAATGTGACCGTTGGCCACGAACAGGTCGAGGTCGCCGTCGAGATCGGCGTCGAGCGCGTTGACGCCGAAGGCGAGCCGTTGCAGTGACGGCTGCGCCAGTCCGGACGGGAACCGCCGGTCGAGGAAAACACCGTCGCCGGCGGCGCGATAGAACGCGTTCGTCTCGAGCGCGAAGTTCGTGACCACCAGGTCCTGGCGGCCGTCGCCGTCAAGGTCGGCAAGGTCGACCCCCATGCCCGCCTCGGCGTTGCCGCTCGCATCGTAGGCCGTGCCCGAGAGCAGGGACTCGTCCTCGAATCGGCCGTCGCCCCGGTTGAGGAAGAGCAGGTTGGGGTCCTTGTCGTTCGCAACGTAGATGTCGGGCCAGCGATCGCCGTCGAGGTCGCCGACGACGACGCCGAGACCGGCTTCGGTGGCGCCGGCAAGGCCGCTGGCGGCGGTCGCGTCGACGAAGTCGCCCCGGCCGTCGTTGCGAAACAGTCGGTCGGGCAGGCCGTCGTACATGTCGGGGTGGCAGTAGCCCTGGACAGCGTCTTCGGCCGGGTCGCCGCTGCGCGATCCGCCCAGGCCGCAGACCTTGTGGTTGGCCAGCGTGAAGTCCGTGTAGTTCGTGACGTACAGGTCGAGGTCGCCGTCCAGGTCGAGGTCGGCGAACGCGGCCGAAGCGCTCCATCCCGGCTCGTCCACCCCGCGCTCGACGCCCGCGGCGCGGAACGAGCCGTCGCCCCGGTTGAGGAAGAGCTCGTTTGCTCCGAAGGCCGTCAGGTAGAGGTCGAAGTCGCCGTCGCCATCGACATCACCGGCTGCGCCGCCCATGCCGTAGCCCCCGAAGTCGAGGCCGGCCTCGTCCGTCACGTCGACGAAACGGGGCGCGCCCCCGCTTCGGTCGTTCCGGAACAGCCGGGAACGCGGCGGCGGTCCTTCGTATCCGGGCAGGACGCCGCCGTCGACGAAGAACGCGTCGTCGTCGCCGTCGCCGTCGTAATCGAATAGCACGATGCCTCCGGCCGCCGTTTCGACCATGTACAGCCGCCCGGAGACGGCGGCGTTGTGGTGGAAGTCCAGGCCCCAGGCGGCGCTTACCTCCCGGAAGCGGATCTCTCCGCCGTATGTCGGCGTCGTCCCGAGCAGCGCCGCCAGCGCCAGGAGTCCAATGGGCGGCATGCGCAGCGGACTTCCGGGAGCCTTCACCTCGTGAGCCTGACCCGCCGCCCGGGCTCCAGGCCCGCAAGACGCAGGCCGCCCTGCCTGGGCCAGCGAACCAGCAGTTCGACGGCGCCGGAGCCGTCGGGGCGGGCTGTCGGGGCGGGGTGTCGGGCCGGGAACTGCGGTTTCGGAACCCCGAAACTCTGGGTCAGCGAGTTCTGCGACAGGTACGAGGAGCCGGCGCGCACCTCCCGGCGCTGGACGACAGCGCCCGTCGTCAGCTCCAGCACTGCGCCGATGGCTCGGGTGTTGGAAGCTGTCCGATCCAGGAGAGCGACCTGCAGCGGCTGCCCCCCGCGGACACTCTCGTTACGGTAGATCTCGGCCCGGTCGTTGCAATTCGAGATGACGAGGTCGACATCGCCGTCCAGGTCGAAGTCGGCGGTCGCCAGGCCGCGGCTCACGCGGACCGCCGCCAGGCCGCCGCCGTCCACTTCGACGAACCGGCCGCCCAGGTTCTCAAGCAACTGGTTCGGTTGGGCATAGGCCGCACCGGCGTGGTCGTCGAACCCGGAGCCGGTGTGGATGACGTGGCCGTTGGCCACTGCCAGGTCGAGATCGCCGTCCAGGTCGAGGTCGGCGAGATCGACGCCGAAGCCGACCCACGGCATGGAGGGCTCGGCAATGCCGGCGACGAATCGATGCTCCAGGAAGTGCCCGTCTCCCCGGTTCGAGTAGAGGGCGTTCGTCTGGCGGTCGAGGTGGGTCACGACCAGGTCCGCGAAGCCGTTGCCGTCGATGTCGCCGACGGCGATGCCCATGCCGGCCTCCGGTTCTCCGCGGTCCGACAGGGCGGCGCCTGCGAGCAGGGCTACGTCTTCGAGGCCTCCCGGGCTTGTACTGTCGCCGCTTGTTCGATTCAGGAAGAGAAGGTTCGGATCCATGTCATTGGCGACATAGATGTCGGGTCGGCGGTCGTTGTCGAGGTCCGCCATGACGACCCCGAGGCCCGCGCCGCGGGCGCCGGGAAAGCCGGTCTCGGTCGTGGCCTCCGTGAAGACGACCGGCCCGCCCTCCTGCCGGTCGTTGCGGTAGAAGCGGTCCGGCAGGCCGTTGTAGACGTCGGGATGGCAGTACGAGCGCCGGCCGCGCTCGGGCTGCCCGCAGAGCTGGTTGTTGTCGTAGCTGAAGTCGACGTAGTTCGTCACGTAGAGATCGAGATCTCCGTCGAGATCCACATCGCCGAGTGCCGCCGATGTGCTCCACGATGGGTCTCCGGCGGTTGGCTCTGGCGCGGCCCGGAAGGAACCGTCTCCGTTGTTGAGGAACAGACGGTTCGGTCCGAAGGCAGTCAGGTACAGGTCGATGTCGCCGTCCCCGTCGATGTCGCCGGATACCGCGCCCATGCCGTAGCTGTCGAGCCGGATTCCCGACGCGTCCGTCACGTCGGTGAACATCCCGAGGTCGTTGCGGAGCAGGGTGCTACGGCCCGGCGCACCGCCGTAGGGCCGTGGGTCGCCGCTGTCGACGAACAGCAGGTCGTCGTCGCCGTCCCCGTCGTAGTCGAAGGCCACGACACCACTGCCCATGGTCTCGATCATGTAGTAGTCGCCTCGGCCGCCGTGCCGGTGGCGGAACGCGACACCCCAGGCCTCGGCCGCGTCAACGAAGCGGAGACCGGTTTCGGCCGTCCGCGCCGCCGGTGCGCCGGCAACCACCAGCACGATGGCCTGCAGGAGAGCGAACCCTCGCGTCATGGCGAGAACCATGGTTCCCTGGCCGGTTCCCGGTTCAGGTACGAGCGGAGCCGTTGCTCCTGGCCTGCCGTCGGCCTGCCGCCGCGGCGCCTCACCTCGGCCAGGATCTGGCGCTGCATCGCAGCGGCGCGCGCGAAGTCGCCGACCTCGGCCAGCGCCATCGCCAGGGTCTCCCCGTGCTGGATCGTCTGTCGCTGCGCCATGAGCCGTTGGGCGACGGATAGCGCCTCGGCGCCGTTGCGCGCGTCCGGGTCGGGGCTTGCGGCCAGCAAACGCGCCAGCAGGGTGTCGATGTGATCGAGCGCAGCTGCCGAAGCGCCTTCCCTGCTCTCGAGCGCACGGCGGCCGCTGAGCAGGGCGCCTCGCGCTGCCTGGTAGCGCCGCCCCAGAATCAGCGCCATCGCGCGGTCTCCGTGCCAGCGCTCGTTGGCCGGATCGCGGGCGAGCGCGCGCGCGAAGTGACTGGCTGCCTCACCGTACTGTTCGCGGCGGGCCAGCACGCGGCCGAGCAGCGCGTGGGCCTCGGCGAAGTCGGGATCGAGTTCCAGTGCCTGCTGGAGGTGGACCGCCGCGGCGTTGCCTTCGTCGCCCGCTTCTCCCCGGCTGACCGCAGCGGCCGCCTCCTCGCGGAGGCCGCTGCCGGAGAGAGCGGAGTCGGCCAGCGTCGCCAGGCGGTAGTGAGCTTCCGCCCTTTCCCTGGGCGCGCCGGGAGCCGCTTCCAGAACCTCGAGCAAGGCGGTCCGGGCGGCGTCGCGGTCGCCGTCAGCCTGGTGCGCGGCGCCGAGCGCCAGTTGCGCCATCGGCAGCGCCGGATCGATCGCCAGCACCTGCCGCAGCAGTGCGACCGCTTCGCTCGGTCCGTCCAGTCGGCTGAGCGCTTCCGCCAACCGGACCCGGGCTTCGAGGTCGTCGGGGTCGATCTCGACCGCCCGGCGGAAGTGGTGCTTCGCCCTCTCGAGATCGTTCCTTTCGGCCAGGATCAACGCCAGGTTGAAGTGCGGTTCCCGGTAGTCCGGAGTGAGCTCGATCGCGCGTCGCAAGTACTCTTCGGCGCGTGCCTTGTCGCCGAGTTCGATCAGCACCATGCCGATGTTGAAGTGGGTGATGGAGTCGTTCGGGAGGGCCTTGTCCGCAGCCAGCCAGGCGGCCAACGCCTCCTGAAGGTCGCCTCTCCGCATCGCTTCGACTCCGCGCTTCACGTACGCCTCGCGGCTCACGTTGAGGCGTTGCAACGACGCGAACGACGGGTCCGGAAAGGCGACCCTGACGTGCCGGTTCCGTTTCAGTTCGGCCGCAGCCTCCTCTCGGCGCCCGAGGCGCCGCAGGGCGCGTCCGATGTGATGGTGGATGACGGACCCCTCCGGTTGTCCGCCGAGTGCGGTCCGAAAGCGGTCGATGGCGCCCTCCGGGTCGGCTCGTTCGAAGGCGACGCGGCCGAGGCCGAAGTGCGCTGCGGAGGAGCTCCGGTCCAGGGCCAGGACGCGCCGGTACTCGGC
This sequence comes from Thermoanaerobaculia bacterium, assembly GCA_965116145.1. Taxonomy (GTDB): domain Bacteria; phylum Acidobacteriota; class Thermoanaerobaculia; order Multivoradales; family Multivoraceae; genus Multivorans. Next base: position 1,421,385 of record OZ220482.1, on the reverse strand, counting down.
CTCGGCATCCTCGATGCGGTTCAGATCGAAGAGGCTGTCGGCGCGGCGGATCCTGGCCGCAAGGTCGTTCGGCGCCAGGACGAGCACCCGGTCGAGGGCGGCGACGGCGTCCTCGAGCTCTCCCTCGAAGATGTCGCGGAGTGCCTGGTAGTAGGGCCAGCGGGCGTCGTTCGGGTCGAGCGCTTCGGCGTTGCGAAGCGCAGCCGCTGCTGGCGCCATGAGGTCGTGGAGCAGGTAGAGCCGGCCCAGGCGGCCGAACGCCCGCGTCAGTTCGCCAGGATCCTGTTGCGAAGCCCCGAGCAGGTGGTCCAGCGCCTCCTGGGCTTCCGCCAGTTGAGCCTGTACCGGTTGCTCGTAGTGGTCCATGCGCGGCGGCTCGACCGGCTCCAGGACCGGTTGGACAGCGGCCGTCCAGGCGGCGGCGAACATCGCGCCGGCGAACACCCGCCGACCGATGGCTGCTGTCCTGGAGCACCTGCTCAAGGCGGTGAACTCGTGCTGCCGGCCGGGGCCTGGCCGCGCCCCTGAACCAGCGTGACGTATGTACCGAGTTCGGCCGGCTGGAAGGACTCCAGTGTTCCCCCGGGCCATGAGACGATCACGACGGGCGGTTTCCCGCGTGCCGGGAAGGCGACTCTCGGGTCGTTGGAGGAGGCATAGGACCCGTCGGTATGGAACCTGCGCCAGCGGCGGCTGCCGGCGGTCTCGGCTTCGACCAGGACGCCTGCTCTCGCGCCCAGGGCGTGCCTTCCGGTCGGGCGGTCGTGCGTGGTGGCCGGCAGGCGCAGCACAACGCCGATCCAGGCGGACTCCTCGGGTTGTCCCTGGTTGATCAGGACCCGCGCCGGGCCGTTGTTGTTGGCCACGACGAGGTCCCGGTCGCCGTCGTTGTCGAGATCGCCCGCTGCCACTCCTCGGCTCACCTCGGCAACCTCTGGCGACTCGAAAGCGGGGACTTCCTCGAAACGTCCGCCGCCGAGACCGCGGAAGAGCTGGTTTCGCTGTCTGAGAGGCAGGGGTTCGCCAGCTCGGAACTGCGTCTCGATCCGCTTCACGGCGCCGTTCGCGACATAGATGTCGAGTTCTCCGTCCAGATCGACGTCGAGTGCCGCGGCGCCGAAGCCGGTGAAGGCGTAGCTGGGTCTGCCGAGGCCGCTGGCGCGGGTGCTGTCGTCCCACAGCCCGGCCCCCCGGTTCAGATAGAGGGTGTTCGTCTCGCGGTGGAGATGGGTCATGAAGAGGTCGATCATGCCGTCGCCGTTGAAGTCCTCGGCCAGCACGCCCATGCTCGCCTGGGGCTGACCCGCGGCGTCGACCGCGGCGCCGGCCAGGGCAGCGTCGTCGACGAGGCTCTTCCCCGCCCGGTTCAGGAGCAGCGCGTTGGGCTGCAGGTCGTTGGCGACGTAGATGTCGGTCCAGCCGTCGTGGTCGAAGTCGGCCGCCACGGTCCCGAGGGTGGGACGCCGCAGGTCACCGACGCCGAGCCGGGCGGTCCAGTCCTCGAAGACACCGTCGCCTCGGTTCCTGAGCAAGCGGTTCGCCTCGGAACGGTAGGCCATCGGGCCGCAGTAGTCGAGCACGCCCTCGGCCGAGGCGCATTGCTGATGGATCGCGACCCTGAACTCGACGTAGTTGCCGACGAAGATGTCCAACAGACCGTCGCCATCGAAGTCGAGGAAGCTCGCGGACGCACTCCAGCGGGGATCTGCCGTGTTGCTGCCGGCCGTGATGTCGGTGAACCGGATGGCTCCTGGCGTGGAGTCGTTGCGCCAGAGCTGGTTGGCGCCCAGGTTGAGGATGTAGAGATCCGGGTCGCCGTCGTTGTCGATGTCGCCGGTGGCGACGCCCATCGCGTAGCCGCGGGCGTCGAGGCCGCTCTCTTCGGTGATGTCGGTGAAGCGGAGCTCGCCGGTGTCCAGGTCGTTGCGATAGAGGCGGTCCGTCGGAGGCCTGGCGTTGGCGTGCCCGGAAACCGTCGGGCCGCCGGCTGACGCTGCAGGAGCCAGCGGACCGCCCTGGCCCAGATAGATGTCCAGGTCGCCGTCGTTGTCTGCATCCAGGAGGGCGACGCCGCCGCCCATGTGCTCGGCGAACCAGAGCTCGCCGGTCATCCCGTTGACGTGCGTGAAGTCGACGCCCAGTTCCTGGGCGCGGTCGACGAAGATCGGCTTCGCGTCTTCTGCCCAAACCGGCGTCCCGACCGTTGCGGCCGCGATCAGCGCTGCCGTCGGGGCAAGCAGCCGGGAGCGATGCCTGATCGCGGCGGGCGTCCTGGCAGCCCCTGGTGAAGACCCTCCACGGCGAGGCGGCCAGCCTGCGGCCGGACCGGGCGCAGGTCGCACCGAGAGCGGCCAGGCGCCCATCCGGCAAGGCGCCATGGGTGGGCATACATGGGCAATTGTGACCGAAGAGCAGCGCGGCCGGACGGGGTGCATGGCCGATCGAGTGCAGTGCGGCTCTTGCCGCGGGCCGCCGGGGATCATCGTCGCTCGCCTCCGGCCAGCGCCGCTACCGGCGCCGCTGTTCGGGGAGCTCCTGCCCGCGCCGTGCGGCCGTAGCCCAGGTTGTGGAGCACATCCTCGGTGGTGTGACCCGGCACGATGTCGCATTGGAAGCCGTCGGCCCCGTCGTCGTCGATCAGGAGTTCGGTTGCCTCGGGGAGCACGCAGTGCTTGCTGCCACGGACGCCGCCTAGCATCTCCTGGTAGGCGCCGACCGAGAAGAAGCCCACGTGGAGGGGCGTCTTCTCGAGCTCGGCGGTCTGCAATGCCGGCAGGAAGAGCGGCGTGGTGCTGCCGCGCGGGGGATAGACGTCGTCCCGGTCGCAGGTGATGCCGCCCAGGCGCACGCGGTGGAACGGCCGGTCGAGATGGTTGAGAGGCAGGCAGATGAAGTGCTCGCCAAGGGCCCAGGTGTCCGGAAAGGAGGTCATGATGGATCCGTTCAGCAGATACCAGGGGACGCCGGCGCCATTGGGCTTGATCGTGATGACCCGAAACAGGTGGGCCGCGTGCTCCGCGACGGTGTAGCGCCCGAACTCGCCGATCAGAGCCGGCGGCGGAGCGCCGAAGCGGCCGCAGACGGCGACCGCCCGCTCCAGCAGGAGGCGCGCGAAGCGGCCGTGGTCGAAGTCGCTGTCGAGCGTGGTGCGCGCGGGCACCCCGCCGCCGAAGTCGAAGAAGCGGAGGTGCGGGTGTCGGCGGCAAAGACGGGCGTAGAGGTCGAGGCCGGGCTCGAGGGCCTCGACGAACTGCTGCTCGCCGTCGCCGGGGGCGCCGAACATCGCGTGCAGGAGAACGAAGCGCGCGTCGGGCGCCCGGTCGATCTCGCGGGCCAGGCGTTCGATTTCACCGGCATCGACGCCGAAGCGGGAGTCCCGGTCGGCGGCTCGTCCGACCGGGATTCCGCCGGCGCCGACATCTTGCCTGGGCCGCTTCAGCCGGATGCCGAACTCGAACTCCATGCCGCGGCCGGCCAGGCCGTCCAGTTCGGCGGCGTCCTCGAGAATCGGGATCGTGCGGCGGTGTTCGGCGCGCAGCGCCAGCAGGTTCTGTGCGTAGGCGCTGCCAGGCCCCTTGAAGCCGTTCGCGAGCACGAACCGATCAGCCGGCAGCGTTCCGGTCCGGATCATCCGGCGGACGATCTCCACATCGATGTCGGACGACATCTCGTGATGCGCTCCGGCGGTCAGGGTCGATCGGACGATCTCTTCCGCCGTGTTCGCCTTCGAGGCAAAGGCGAAGTGGAACGGGGCGGGGTAGCCCGATTCCTCGATTGCGCGCCGGAAGCAGCGGTTCATCGCCGCTACCTGAGCACGGATGTTCGGCAGGAAGGCGATCTCCAGAGGACTGGGCATCCTGTCGGCAGGCAGGCCGGGAGCGGGAGACCGGTCCGGCTCGAAGAACGCCGGGAGATCAAGACCGTGCGCGCGAAGTCGACCTCCAGCCGCGTAGAGAAAGGGGTTCAGGGAATGGCCCTCCGGCACCGGCGCCAGGGATTGCCAGCCGATCCTGCGGGCGAGCAAGGGCCGCTCTTGACTGGTATCCAATGGAATTCCCCGTGACGCCCGATTCTATGAGCTTGCGCCGCGGCACGCTGCCCGGGCCTGTCGGCGCGCGGTCGCCGTCAGGCGGCGCCCTCCGCATTGCGGACGGGCCGCGGCCTGTCCGCCGTCAGGTCAGTGCAGCCGCCGGTCGAAGTGGAAGGCGCTGATCGCGCCGGTCTGCACCTGATGGAAGTGCGGGTGCAGCGGGTTGATGACGACGTTCCGTTCCAGCGGATTCACGACGCTGGGAACGGCGAATGCGAGGTGCTCCTTCAGGACTGAGGCGCCGGCCTTCTGTCGGTCCGTTACGTCGTACAGGCCGTCCGGCTCGACCACTGCGTCGTTCGGGATCGTTGCCTGGAGGATGCCGAAGGCCGGTGCGGTCGAGACATCCTGGGTGTGGACGAGCATCTCCAGCATCGCCAGGGAGGACGTCTCGCTGCAGTAGACCGCGCGCATGCCGATCGGGTTCCAGCGCCCGCCCATCAGGGCCGCTCCCATGCCGCTCAGCATCCGGGACGCGTCGGCGGCGTGAGCCGCCCTGGCGATTCTCCAGATTCTCATCGACGGACCGTCAGGGCAGGACGCCGTGCTCGAGGCGGTGGAGCAGAACGACGACATCGTTCGCTCCGCTCACGGTCTCGGCGCGGTTCAGCGGCGTGTCCCCGTCGAGTCCGATGTTGGGGCGCTTCATCCACCCGATGGCTGCGTCGTGCCGGTCGTCGAAGAAGTCGAGTGCCTTGTTGTAGGCCCTGGCGACCGCGGCGACCCGGTCCGCTTCGTGACGCTTCAGGGCGCCGGTTCTCAGGCGGCGCAGCATGGTCTGCCGCGGGATGCCGACGATGCCAGCCAGCTCGGTGTCCGACACCCCCAGTGCGACCTTCAGTTCGCGCAGCATGCCTGCCGGGCACGCCCCCCCGCGAATCGCCTCCATGTCGGGAATACTCAGTCTGCTGCCTGTTCCTTCAACGGTCATGGTCTGTCCTCCGTCCAATTGGTGCAACGGACTGTACCACATGTTCTTCCCGATGTGCGTATCTTCGGACCGGTGACTCTCGATCTGAGGCTACGGGCAGAGAGGATCTTCCGTGCGGGCGTGGCGGCGGCGGACCCCCTTGGTGCGACGAGCTCGGCCCTGCGGGGGCTGGATCTGCAAGCAGCGGCGGCCGGCGGCCGGGTGGCCGTCCTGGCGATGGGGAAGGCGGCCTTCGGCATGGCCGCAGCCGCCGCGTGCGTGCTGGGCGAGCGGCGGCGACTCGCCGACCTGCTGCTCGTGACCCACGACGGGGCCGAGGGCCCGGGTCGCTTCGATGCACTGCGCGCCGGTCATCCGCTGCCTGATGAACGCGGTCTCGCGGCCGCGCGGGAGATCGGACGGCGGGCGCGGGCGCTGGGCGCCGGGGACACGGCCCTCGTCCTGATCTCCGGCGGCGCCTCCGCACTGCTGCCGGCGCCGGCGGCGGGGATCGGTCTGCACGACAAGCTGGAGACGACCCGTCTGCTCCTTCGCGGCGGCGCCTCGATCCACGAGCTGAACGCGGTGCGCAAGCACCTGTCGACGATCAAGGGCGGCGGCCTGCTCCGGCAGTTGCGGCCGGCGCGGGTCGTCACGCTGGCGCTGTCGGACGTGATCGACGACGACCCGTCAGTCATCGGCAGCGGCCCGACGGCGCCCGATCCGTCGACGTTCGCCGACGCCCTTGCCGCCCTGAACCGTTGCGGTGTGCGGGAGAAGTGTCCGGCCCCGGTGCGGCAGCGGTTGGCGGCGGGCGTCCGCGGCGAGCTGGAGGAGACGCCGAAGCCGGGCGATCCGGCGTTCGACGATTCGGTCTACCGGATCGTCGCCGGCAACCGGACCAGCGTTCGGGCGATGGCCGTTGCCTGCGGCGCCGGCGTCGAAGTCGAACCGGCGCCGCTCGACGGCGAGGCGCGCGAGGTCGGCGCCGCGCTGGCGACACGCTTCGCCGCTGCGCCGCCGGCGGCATACGTCGCCGGCGGCGAGACGACGGTCACCGTTCGCGGCGCCGGCAAGGGCGGCCGCAGCCAGGAGCTGGCCCTTGGTTTCGCCATGGAAGCGGCGAAGAGCCGGCTCGCGGATCGATCGGACTGGGTGTTCCTCGCCGCCGGCACCGACGGCCGCGACGGCCCCACGGACGCCGCCGGCGGCATTGTCGACGCGGCGGCCGTCCGCCGCCTGCGGCAAGCGGGCATCGACCCCGTTGCCGTCCTCGACAACAACGACTCCTGGCGCGCCCTCGACGCCGTGGGCGCGCTTCTGCGCACCGGCGCGACCGGTACGAACGTCGCGGATGTCGTGGTGTTCCTGTCGGCGGGAGCCGAACAGGCAGCAAGGATGCGGCTCTCGAGTCCACGTTGACAGTCCCTCGAGCACCGAGCAGAGCAGCTGCGCCTTCGATGCCCTGAGGCACAGGAGACCTGGCGGCGGCTCCTCGGGTACGCACAGTCCGGCGGGTCCGCTGCCCCGGCTCGGCTCGCGCTCCGACCAGGACAGATCGTGCCCCGAGCGCTCCGGAGCCGTCCTGCTCAGTGTGACGAAAGGCCGAGTTCGTCGCGGATGACCGAGAAGTCGAACGGCTTGCCCGGGGCAGTGCGGTGTTCCTGGTTCTCCATGTGGTTCAGCAGGAGATCGAGGTCCCGTCTGCCGTCGGCGGTCCGTGCGCATTCGCGCGGCGTCATGCCGTCCAGGGCCGGCAGCGGCAGGTCGGGCCATTCGTTGTAGTGACGGGCCTTGTGTGCGGCCGCGTAGTGCTCTTCCTCAGGCGAAGGTGCTTCCATCGGTGTTCCGGGCCCGATGTCGAGGTCGGACAGATCGCCGTGTTCGCGTTCGCGATGTCGAATGCGATCCTGGCAGGCCGCCTCGATTCGCTGCCGCAGCGCGTCTGCCCGTTTCTCGGAGTTCGTCTCGATCCTGAGCGTCTTCCGGTCGATTCGCACCCATCCGATCACGGTCATCTCGCCTTCCTGCAGCGTGTCGTCGGACTGCAGGAATGCGTACGTGGCGACGCCGGCTTTGCTCGGTTCCCTCTTGGCGCCCTCGAGCTGGCCGATCAGGCGCCTGATCTCGGCTGTCTCCGCGGCTTCGACGTCGAATCGGTCCACCGTCGGCAGCACCGGGTCGCCGTCGCGATTGCGCAGTTCGGGCGGCTGTGAGTACAAGCTGTCCTGCTCCTCGACCGCTTCTTCCCACTTGACGATCAGATCACGGCAGAAGACAGGTTGCCGGAGCTGGTCGACCGACACCGGCCGGTCGCTCCGGAGACCCCGCAGGACGTCGTCCACGACGTCGGCCGCGTCGAACGGCTGCAAGAGACGCGGATGGCCAGCACCCAGCAGCGACATGCGGTCGTGGTCGACTATCCGTGCGAGGATCGCATCCCGCATCGCGAGGTCTCTCGAAGCCGCTGTTTCCCGGACGCGGCGGCGCTCTCCCGACAGCAGGTCGCGCAGGTCCATGCTCCGCCCGGGTTCGGCATCTTCAACCTCCCATACCGACAGCCAGGCCTTGCCCTGGGATTGCAACCAACGCCGTTCCTCCGACGAGCACTGCTGGCTGCGGTCTGCGAGAAAGGCATCGGCGACCGTCCTGCCCTCGATCTCGAACGCGTAGACCCACAATGGAGCGGTGAAGATCATCGGTGCTCCGATCCGGTCGATGTCCCGTCGGAGCTCTCGCCATGCTGCGGGGAATTCCTGCCCCGCGTACTCCGCCAGGCGCAGGAGCAGACGCGAGTCCATCCGATGCAGCAGTGCGTACTTCCTATGGTCGGCATGCCTGTCTTCGTCGATCCGCAGGCAGCATTTCTTGTACTTGCGGCCGCTGCCGCAGGGGCAGGGGTCGTTGCGCCCGGCCCGCGGCACGAACGGGCCGTCGTCCAGCTGCCAGTCAAGGTCGTCGAAGTCGTCTTCAGGAACGTCGTCTTCGCCGAAGTCGTCGGACTCCAGCCCATCCGGAGGTCCGCAAATCACCGTGAGCCGCACGACCCGATCCTCCGCCGTGACGTGCAACTCGCTGATGGGGGCGACGTCGAGAGCTTCCAGACGCTCTGCGTGCTGGCGCAGGAACGCGGCAAGCGCGTCCGCGCAGGCCGTGGCAATCTCGACGTCAAGCACGGAGGTCGGCCGGGGCACGCCGTCGGCATCGCGATGCTGCACCATGGGGTAGCCGTGGGGGTCGTCCACCTTCCATCCGTGCTCCATCGCCTCGCGGCGCATCGCCGGCGGCAGTTCCGCGGCGGGCTCGAACGCCAGCGACAGGATTTCGGCGCCCACGAGACCCCCCTCGGGGTTGGCCTGGTACGCCCTGAAAAGCGTCGCGATGTCGGCCACGGAGGAGAAGATCAGCAGGCCGGGTACTTCGGCGGCATGTCCGACGACGAGCAAACACCCGTCGTCGATACCGAGCGACGGTATGTCGAGCCTCAGTGCCGGCAGTTCAGGTTCAAGCCGCCAGGGGCGAAGGGGAAACAGATCGCGGGCAGCCTCGAACAGTGCCCGTACTACCGGACCGGGGATGCGGCCGTTCTCCAGGTAGCTGGGTTCGACGTCGCCTTCGATCTCCGACATGGACTCCAGCAGATCGCCGAAGAGATCGTCGAGCTCGGGCGTCGGCGCGATCGTGACCGGGATGTCGCCTGCGACCCGTTTCCCGATACTGGCGCCGATCGCCGGGTTGGCGACCCGGATGGCGTCGGGTTGCCGCGGTTGGCCGACCGCAGGCGCGGCCAAGGCGTCCTTGAGCGTGCGTGCCATGGCATCGCCGTGTGCCTCGTCGGGAGTGAACATGTCCTGTCCGACGATGAAACCGTCGGGGAGCTCGAACCAGACCGCGAGTCCGGGTCGGTACGGTTCGGCCCGATCGTGGACATAGAACGGAGCGGCGACGCAGCCTCCGAGCCATTCCCGGGTGGGGGCTTCGGAACGTCGCCTCCCGCGGCGTTTCCGCCTTGTCCGCGAGGCGCTCATGCCGAGCGGTCGTCAATGGGCAACGGTGAGACGGTTTGTGCAGGCTTCATGCGAGATTGCCGGAATCTAGCAGTCCGTGGCAGAAGTCGCGCTGCATTCGTTTCAGCCGTGCATCCCGCCCGGCTGCGTTGCTCTTCGCTCACATATGCCCCGATATGCGTAGCTATCGCGCCTTGCCGGACGGGCGCCTGACCGCTCTCGGTGCGACCCGCACCTTCACGACGGGCTGCCAAGGCCGGTCGGCCGGCGGTGCGAAAGAGCGCCGAGGCCCGGATAGGAGGCGCGGTCGCCGAGCTGTTCCTCGATGCGGAGGAGCTGGTTGTACTTGGCGACGCGGTCGCTGCGGGCGGGGGCGCCGGTCTTGATCTGGCCCGTGTTCCAGGCGACGGCCAGATCCGCGATCGTCACATCCTCGGTTTCGCCGGAGCGGTGGCTCACGACGACGCCCCAGCCCGCGGCGCGGCTGCGCTCGACGGCGTCCGCGCTCTCGGTCAGGGTGCCGATCTGGTTCACCTTGCACAGCAGGGCGTTGCAGGCGCATTCCCGGACCGCGCGGTCGATCCGGTCGATGTTCGTCACCAAGAGGTCGTCGCCGACCAGTTGCACGTCGTTGCCGAGCCGGTCGCAGAGCGCCCGCCAGCCGTCCCAGTCGTCCTCGGCCAGCCCGTCCTCGATGCTGACGATCGGGTACTTCGCACACCAGTCCGCCCAGAGTTCGACGAGTTCGCCGCTCTCCAGCTCGCGCCCTTCGATCGGCAGGCGGTAGCGGCCGGTCGATTCGTCGTGGAACTCGCTGGCGGCCGGGTCGAGGGCGATCCGGATGTCCTCGCCGGGACGACGGCCGGCCGCCTCGATCGCCTCCAGGATGACCTCGACCGCCCGCTCGTTGCCGCCCAGGGCCGGCGCGAAGCCGCCCTCGTCGCCGATCGCGACCGAGAAGCCCCGGGCGTGGAGGATCGACCGCAGCCGGTGGTAGATCTCGACGCCCCAGCGCAGGCCCTCGGCGAAGGAGCCGGCGCCGGTGGGCATGACCATGAACTCCTGGAAGTCGGTCGAGCCGGCGGCGTGCCGGCCGCCGTTCAGGATGTTCATCATCGGCACCGGCAGGGTGTGGGCGTTCTCGCCGCCGAGCGCCGCGTAGAGCGGCAGTCCCTGCGCGGCCGCCGTCGCATGCGCCGCCGCGAGACTCGCGCCGAGGATCGCGTTGGCGCCCAGACGGCCCTTGTCGGACGAGCCGTCGAGCGCCACCAGGGCACGATCGAACGCCTCCTGACTGGCTGCGTCGAGTCCGCGCACGGCCGCTGCGATCTCGCCGTTCACGTGTGCCACCGCGGCCAGAGTCCCCTTGCCGCCGTAGCGTCCGGCGTTGCCGTCGCGCAGTTCGACGGCCTCGTGGCGGCCGGTGCTCGCGCCGCTCGGCACGATCGCCCGGCCGCGGGCGCCGTCCTCGAGCACGATCTCGACCTCGACGGTCGGGTTGCCGCGGCTGTCGAGCACCTCGCGGCCGGCGACAGAGGCGATTCGGGTCATGCTCGCAGTCATCGGGGTCGGAGAGCCTACTACTCCGGCGCCGGTCCGGCGGCGCCGCGACAGCACGAGGCGGGCCGCCAGGCGGCTGGCCAGGCTCGTTGCGGTGGAACGGGTACGAACGGGGTACGTCAACCCTCTGGATCTCGGCGGTTCCCTGTGCGAACCTTCGCCGTTCAATGAAGCGCATCGGCATCAGCACCGGCGGCGGTGACGCGCCTGGCCTCAATGCGGTGATCCGGGCCGTTACCCTGGCCTCGATCCGGCGCGGCTGGGAGGTCGTGGGTCTCCTGCGCGGCTACGGCGCCTTCTTCGATCCAGGCCAGGTCCGCGTTCTGGACCGCGACGCCGTGCGCGGAATCACCCACCTGGGCGGCACGATCCTGGGTACCCGCAGCGGCTCGAATCCGTTCGAGCGCCGGGTCAGGCAGAAGGACGGCTCGGTCGTTGTCGAGGACGTGACCGAGGAAGGGGTGGCCGGTTTCCAGCGACTCGGACTCGATGCGCTGGTGACGGTGGGCGGCGACGGCTCCATGCGGCTCGCGCTCCATCTCCACCGGCACGGAGTTCCGGTCGTCGGTGTGCCGAAGACGATCGACAACGACCTGAACGGCACGAACGTGACCTTCGGCTTCCACACCGCTGTCGATGTCGCGACCGCCGCGATCGAACGCCTGCACTCGACTGCGGAAGCGCACGATCGTGTGTTCGTCGTCGAGCTGATGGGCCGCTACGCGGGCTGGATCGCCCTGTTTGCCGGTATCGCGGCGACGGCGCAGGTCATCCTCATTCCGGAGATTCCCTACGACCTCGACGAGGTCTGCGAGCACCTGATGGCCCGCGAGCGGCGCGGCAGGCACTCCGCGGTGGTGGTGGCGGCGGAAGGCGCGCGGCCCGTCGGCGGCGACTTCACCTGGTCGAAGCCGATCGGCGGCCAGCCGCAGCAGCTCGGCGGCGTTGCCGAACGGGTGGCGTCCGAGATTCACGAGCGGACCGGAAAGGAAACGCGAACGGTCACCGTGGGTCACCTCCAGCGCGGCGGTCAACCGATTCCCTACGACCGTCTGATCGCCCTGCGCTTCGGCGCCGCCGCCGTTCGCCAGATCGAAGAGGGCAAGTTCGGGGTCATGGTCGCCCTCGACCCGCCAACCGTGCGGGCCGTCCCTCTCGAGCTCGCCGCCGGTCGGATGAAGAGCGTTCCGCTCGAGGCCGACGTCGTCGCCACTGCCCGCGACCTCGGCATCTGCCTCGGCGAGTAAGCCGCTGCAGCGTGCATCGGCGGCCCGCCAGCCCTCGCCCGCAGGTCGGCGCCTTCTCGTTCGGGACAAAGAGCTCCGTTCGTCTCGGCCGCATCTTCGGGTGCATGGCCTTGTCGGTCCGTAGCTGACGCGCAGCCCGGTAGCGAGCCCGGTCGACTCGCTGATGGCGAGCCTGCAAGGGGTCGGCCGTCTCCATGTTCTCCGGGTCAGTACCAGGATATCTCGGCGATACGCGAAGAGATTTCCTGGTAATATGCGCTGCGTGCCCGCAGATCTCCTCCATCGGAAGCAGCACGTCGAGGCCGTCGAGAGCCTCCTCCGGCAGTTTCCCGTTGTCGGCATTCTCGGCGCACGGCAGGTCGGCAAGACCACCCTCGCGAGGCACCTGGCCGCCGCTGTGCCGGATCTCGCGCCGATCCACCGCTTCGATCTGGAAGACCCCGACGATCTGGCCCGGCTGGACGAACCCCGGTTGGCGCTCTCGGGCCTGCAGGGGCTTGTCATCCTCGACGAAATCCAGTTGCGCCCGGACCTCTTCCCGGTCCTGCGAGTCCTGGCCGACCGCGAACCGCTTCCGGCTCGGTTCCTGGTGCTCGGCAGCGCCTCGCCCGATCTGTTGCGACAGGGTTCGGAGAGCCTGGCCGGCCGGATCGCCTACCGCGTGCTGCCCGGTCTTTCCCTTGCCGAGACGGGTGTCCCCATGCTGGAGCGGCTCTGGCTCCGAGGCGGCTTTCCGCGTTCCTTCCTCGCCGCCTCCGACGGAGCAAGCGACCGCTGGCGCCGCGAGTTCGTCAACACCTTTCTCCAGCGCGACCTGCCGGCGCTGGGAAGCCGGACTCCCGGTCCGACGCTGGGACGCTTCTGGAGGATGCTGGCCCACTGGCACGGTCAGGTCTGGAACGGCTCCGAGTTCGGCCGCTCGTTCGGTGTCTCGGACACCACGGTCCGCCGCTACTTCGATCAGCTCACGGCGGCCCTCGTCGTGCGGCAGTTGCAGCCGTGGCACGCGAATCTCCGCAAGCGCCAGGTCAGGATGCCGAAGGTCTGCATCCGCGACTCCGGCCTGCTTCACACCCTGCTGGCGCTGGACAGCCGCACGGCACTCGAGCGGCACCCGAAGTGCGGCGCGTCCTGGGAGGGCTTCCTCCTCGATCAGTTGCTGACGCTACTGGACCTGCCCGAAGAACGCGTGTACTTCTGGCGCGCCCACACCGGCGCCGAGCTCGACCTGCTGGTCGACCGCGGGGACCACCTGATCGGCTACGAGATGAAGCGGACCTCCGCGCCGCGCATGACGCCCTCCATGCGTTCAGCGATCCGCGACCTGCAGCTCAGGGAACTGACCGTGATTCACGCCGGCGACCGCTCGTTTCCCATGGCCGAGAACGTGCACGCCGTGGCGGCGGGACGACTCCTGGAAGACCTGGAGACAGTCTGACCCGGCCACGACGCGGAGGCCGGGTGGATGGCTACAGGGAGTGTGCGTGGATAGCCGGCCCGGCTCAACGCCGCGTGGGCTGGAGCCGCGTTCCGATCCAGCCCGACACGATGGCCAGAATGACATGAAGCGGGGTGATGGGACCCGGCCATGCCAGTATCCCGATCAAGCCCAGAAAGGAAGTGACGAGCGCCAGAACGACGGCGCCCAGCGCGACCCAGTCCCATACCATCCTGATTCTGAGGTCGTGAGCGCCCCGCCTCTGGCCACGGAGAGCGTCCTGGCCCTCCTTCCAGGTCGAGTTGTCCTTGTGCGTCTGGAGGCTGGCGCCATCCGTTTCCCTGCTAGCGCCGCCAAACCCGTCGCTGACTCCGTGTTTGGCCCCAGAGCCCCCACCTCACTACGACCTTGCACCGAAGAACTTGCTGCGCTGCGTTCTGCGGCGCAAGCTCCTAGTTGCCGCCATGCGCCTGGAGCCAGGGCCAGAGTTCCGAGCTGTGGCGACCGTGGTAGCCCTCGAACCGGACGATCAAGGCGGTGAAGTCCTTGCCGATCCTGTCCTTGATCCGCTCATAGACCGATTTGCCGCCGTTGGGCGGCTTGGCGACGACGATCTGAGTGTCGTTGATCACGTAGTGGCCGTCTTCGCCGAAGAGATCGCGGATCTCCCTGGTGACGGAAGGGTTCGGTTCCTTCAGGCAGACCAGGTGGAGACTTGACATGAGCCGTCCTTCAATGGGGGGAGAGGCGAATTCCGTGCTTCTTGAGGGCTCCCCGCGAGGCTGGTCTGGTGGTCCGAATTTCCGTGACGCTACCTGCCTCGGGACACCTCTGGCACTCGTCGATGTTCAATGTCCAAGCAGACGACGTTACGCCTGCGTGGACGCGAACACCATCGCGAGGCTTGCCGCCTCGCTCATCCGACGATATCAGTCTGTGCGGCCGGCAGGACGTGCCCGAGCATGCGTCGGTGGTGCTCAGGACAGGGCTTCGACGACCCTGGTCAGGGTGTCCTTGGCGTCGCCGAACGTGAGCACCGTGTTCGGTGCGAAGAACAACTCGTTCTCGATGCCGGCGAAGCCTGGGCGCATCGAGCGCTTGAGCACGATGCAGGAGCGGGCGAGGTCGGCGTTGAGCACGGGCATGCCGTAGATCGAACTTGCCGGGTTGTGCTTGGCGGCGGGGTTGACGACATCGTTGGCGCCGACGACGAGGGCGACGTCGGTGTCCTTGAAGTCGTCGTTGATCTCCTCTAGTTCCATCAACGAGGTGTAGGGGATCTTCGCCTCGGCGAGCAGCACGTTCATGTGGCCGGGCATGCGGCCGGCGACCGGGTGGATCGCGTAGCGGACCTGCGTGCCGTTCGCTTCGAGAATCTCGGCGAGCTCGCCGACGACATGCTGAGCCTGGGCGACCGCCATGCCGTAGCCGGGGCAGACGATGACCGAGCTGGCGCTCGACAGGAGCATCGCGGCATCGCCGACCGAGGCCTCCTGGACCCGGTCGCCTCCCGCGGCGGCCGTGGCCGCGTCCTCTTCGTCGACCTTGCCGAAGGCGCCGAACAGCACGTTGCGGAAGGAGCGGTTCATCGCCTTGCTCATCACGACCGAGAGGATGAAGCCGGAGGCGCCGTCGAGGGCGCCGGCGATGATCAGCACGTTGTTGCCGAGGGCGAAGCCGGTCGCCGACGCCGCCAGTCCGGCGTAGGAGTTCAGCAGGGTGATGACCACCGGCATGTCGGCGCCGCCGATGGGCGCCACGAAGAGGATGCCGAGGAGCAGCGGCATCGCCGCCATCGTGTAGAAGAGGACCTGGTTCGACGGGTCGATCGTGACCAGAACCAGCAGCACGAAGGTGCCTCCGAACATCAGGATGTTGCTCTGGTTCTGGAGCGGCCAGGTGATGTTGCGGCCGGGGATGAGCCCGGAGAGCTTGCCGAAGGCCATCAGCGAGCCGGTGAAGGTCAGCCCGCCGAACAGGACCTCGAAGCCGATGGCGCCCATCGTGGTGTGTGCGATGTGCCCGAATTCGCGGTAGTACTCGGAGACGCCGACGAGCGCCGCGGCGAGGCCGCCGAAGGCGTGGGAGAGGGCGATCCGCTCGGGCATCCGGGTCATCGGGATGAGCGCCGAGATCGCGATGCCGATGGCGCTGCCGATGAAGACGGTGAGCAGGATCCACTTGTAGGTCTCGAAGAAACCGACCGCCTCGAACCGCTTGCTGATGTCCGGGTGGATCAGGGTGCCCCAGACCGCGAACACCATTCCCAGTTCGGCGAGGATCAGCCCGCGCCGGGCGGTATGGGCCGCGGTCAGCCCGCGCAGCCCGAGGATGAACAGGAACGACGCGATCAGGTAGAGCGTCTCGACCTGGCTGACCACTAGCCGGCGTCTCCGGTCGCGTCGGCCTTCGGATCCTGCTTCTTGAACATCCGCAGCATGCGGTCCGTGATCCAGAACCCGCCGACGACGTTGATCGTGGCGCAGAGCACGGCGATCGCTCCGAGGACGGTGCTCACGTTGTTGTAGTGAGCCCCGGCGGCGACCAGGGAGCCGACCAGGGAGATACCGGAGATGGCGTTCGTGAACGCCATCAGGGGGGTGTGGAGCAGGGCCGGTACGCCCTTGATCACGCCGTAGCCGACGAAGGCCGCGAGCATGAAGATGTACAGCCCAAGGAAGATCTCGAGCATTTCGGTTGCGCCTCCTTCGCGGTTCGGTGGTTGGCCTAAGGGGTCAGACCAGCGCTTCGGCGACCTGTCTGTCGACGATCTCGCCGCCGTGGGTGACGACGCAGCCCTTGACGATCTCGTTGTCGAAATCGAGCTGCAACTCGCCGTCCGAGAGCAGGTAGAGCACGAGTTTCTCCGCGTTCCGGGAGAACATGCGACTGGCGTCGGCGGCCAGGTCGCTCGCCAGGTTGAGGGGCCCCAGCACGGTGACGCCGTTCACCCGGACTTCCTCGCCCGGCTGCGTCAGTTCGCAGTTGCCGCCCTGCTCGGCCGCCAGATCGACGATCAGCGATCCGGGCGGCATGCCGGCGGCCATGTCCCTGGTGATCAGGCGCGGCGCCGGCCGGCCCGGGATCAGTGCGGTCGTGATGCAGGCGTCGGTCGAGCGCAGACGCTCCGCGATCACCTCGTTCGCCCGCCGCTGGCTCTCCTCGGAAACCTCGCGCGCGTAGCCGCCCTCGGTCTCCGCGTCTTCGACCGTCGGCACCTCGACGAAGCTGGCGCCGAGGCTCTCGACCTGCTCCTTGACCACGGCGCGGACGTCGTAGGCCTCGACCACGGCGCCCAGCCGGTGCGCCGTCGCGATCGCCTGCAGTCCGGCGACGCCGGCGCCCAGCACCAGGACGCGGGCCGGGTCGATCCGGCCGGCCGCCGTCATCAGCAGCGGAAAGAACTGCGGCAGGCGGTACGCGGCGAGGACGGCGGCCCGATAGCCCGCGACCGTGCTCTGGGAACTCAGGACGTCCATCGACTGTGCGAGCGTGACGCGGGGAATCCGGTCGAGCGCGATGGCGGTGAGCTTCGCGTCCCGCATCTGCTTCACCAGGGGGCTGGCGGTCAGCGGGAAGAGCAGGCCCACCACCGCGGCGCCGGCCCTGGAAGCCTCGATCTCGGCGGGCTCCGGCGCCTGGACGCGGACCACGATCTCGGCGGCTCCGAGCACATCGTCGGCAGCCGCGGCGATCTCGGCGCCGGCGTCGCGGTAGGCATCGTCGGTGAACCCGGCCTCGGCGCCGGCGCCGGTCTCGACCACGAAGTCGACGCCCTTCCTTCGGATGCGGACGACGCTCTCGGGAACCAGGCCGACCCGGCGTTCTCCCGCGCGACGTTCGCGTACGACACCGACCTTCATGATCGCGCGCGAGGTTATGCCCGGGCGGCGCTCGACGCAAACAGAGCTGCGGCCAGCAGCCCTCAGGGGGTCTGGAAGCCGGCGCTCTGGACGGCTGTCCGGAGGGTGCCCAGCGGCGCAGCGCCCCATACCGTGGCGCTGCCGCGGTCGAGGTCGACGCGCGCCTTCTCGACTCCGGGCGCGGCGAGCAGGGCGCTCTCGACTGCTTCCGCGCAGGTGCCGCAGGTCATGCCCGCCACGACGATCTCCACGGCTGCCGCCGTTGAGTCCGGGCCGTTTGCCTTCGCGACGCCCGTTCTCTGCGCCAGCGCCGCCTGCTGCCGCCAGCGCCGGAACTCCTTCACGGCGAACCAGGTGAACATCAGGAGGAGGAGGACGGCGCTCGCAACCGCCCACCACGGTGCTCCGTGCTCGTGGGTGTCCGCCTGCCGGACTGCTGCGGCGCCGCCGATCAGGGCCTCGAACAGCAGAGCGAAGCCGATGCTGCCGATGATCATCGTGGCCAGGTAGACCGCCGTCACCTTGCGGCCGAACCCACGGTAGACGGCGCCGACGGTGGCGACGTTGGTGGCCGGACCAGCCATCAGGAAGACCAGGGCCGCCCCCAGGGGCAGGCCGTTGGCAACCAGGGCGGCGGCGATCGGTACCGAAGCGGTGGCGCAGACGTACATCGGCAAGGAAATGACGAGGGCGCCCGCGGCGGCGCCGAACGTGCCCAGGGCGGCCAGGTCGAGCCAGACCTGCTGCGGCAGCAGAGCCTCGATCGCGGCCGCGATGACGGCGCCGACCGCGATCCAGCGCCAGGTGCCCTGCAGGAGTTCCAGTCCGTGGTTGGTCATCGCGGCCAGGCGCCCCATCGCCTGTCCTCCGTGCCCCGAGGCGCCGACGTGTCCGTGGACGGCGTCCGTGGTTGCCGCCTGGTTGCCGGAGCCGTCCGGCGGATCGACCTGCTTCAGCCCGTCGACCCACCAGCCGCCGACCACGCCGGTGACCGCCGCCGCTGCCACCTTGAACAGGGCGAAGGGCCAGCCGAGGAAGGTCGCGCTGACCAGGATCGAATCGACACCCGTCTGCGGCGTGCTGATGAGGAAGCCCATCGCGGCGCCGTTGCTGGCGCCGGTGCGCTTGAGGCCGAGCCCGGCCGGTATCACCCCGCAGGAGCAGAGCGGGAGCGGCACGCCGAACACCACGGCCTTCACCGTACCGCCGTAGCCGCTGAGCTGGCGGCGGATCAGGTTCTTCGGCAGCAGGACGTGGAGCACGGCGGCGAGCAGGGCGCCGAGCAGCAGCCAGGGCGCAAGCTCGAGGAGCACGTTCCACATCGCCTGTCCGAAGGTGGTCATGATCAACAATACCCTATCGCCAGGGACTGGCCACGGTCCATCGCCTGGCCGAGCTTCAGCCTGGGCGCCGAGGCGGTCCGGGCCGGGATGACGAGCACATTGGACGAGACCTGGTCATGTCGTGTTCCCCGGGCGTCGCTGCCGTCGCGCGAGCTGCCCGGTGGAAGGCTCAGTTCTTAGTGTAATCTAAAACACCGATTCGCAGCAGCGAACCATCTGTCGGCTGCGTGGAACTGACATGAACCCCCTGCTTGCCCTCGTCGTCGTCGTTGCCGCCATCGCGGTGGCTGTCCTCGCCGCGCGGCCGGGCCACGGTTGGCTGTGGCGCTGGCGCCTCGGTTGGCGCACGTTGCGCCGCGTCCGCTCCGAGGACGCTCTGAAGCACCTGTTCGACTGCGAGTACCAGGGGTGTCTGGCGACTCACCAGAGCCTCGTCGGGGTGCTGGGGCTGGGCGGGCGCCGCAGTGCCGAACTGATCGCGCGCATGGAGGGGCTCGGCCTTCTGGTGTCGACCGAAGGCGGCTTTCGGCTGACCGATCGGGGCCGCAGCGAAGCACTGCGGGTCATCCGGATCCATCGCTTGTGGGAGCGCTACTTCGCCGACGAGACGGGGCTCGACCCCCGGCACTGGCATCCGGAGGCGGAGCGGCGCGAACACCTCACCTCGCCCGCGCAGGCGGACGATCTCTCGTTGCGCCTCGGTTACCCGCGCTTCGACCCGCACGGCGACCCGATCCCGACCTCGGAAGGCGACCTGCCGCCGCGGACGGGACGGGCGCTGACCGACTTCGCGCCGGGGGACGAGGTCGAGGTCGTGCATGTCGAGGACGAGCCGTCCGCGGTCTACGCCCAACTGGTCGCGGAGGGGATTCATCCCGGCATGCGGCTGCGGGTGTCTGCCTCGGCGCCCGAGCGCATCCGATTCGTTGCCGACCTCGACGAGGTGGTGCTGGCGCCGGTCGTTGCCGCCAACGTCTTCGTCGTCCCGGTCGCGGAGGATGCCGAATCCGGGGCCGGCGGCAGCGACCGTGCAGCCGTTCCGCTGTCGAGCGTGGGCGTCGGCGAGCAGGCCGCGGTGGTCGGCTTCTCGCGCTTCTGCCGGGGGCTCGAGCGGCGTCGCCTGCTCGATCTTGGTCTGCTTCCGGGAACGCTGGTCGAGGCTGCGATGACCAGCCCCTCGGGCGACCCGGTCGCCTACCGGGTGCGGGGCGCGCTGATCGCCCTGCGCCGGTCGCAGGCCGAGCAGATTCAGGTGCGGCCGGCGGCCCAGGAGACGCCGGCATGAACCGAGCCGCCCTCGGCCCGGACTGCGCCAACTGTCCGGCCCACCACCAGGGCAACCTCGTCCGCCTCGGCGTGGACATGAGCAACTGGGACTACGTGGTCGCTCTCGCCGGCAACCCGAATACCGGCAAGAGCACGGTGTTCAACGCCCTGACCGGTCTGCGCCAGCACACCGGCAACTGGCCCGGAAAGACGGTGACGCGCGCCGAGGGCGGCTTCGAGGTCGGCGGCGACCGCTACAAGCTGGTCGACCTGCCTGGCACCTACTCGCTTCTTTCGTCCAGTCAGGACGAGGAGACTGCGCGCGACTTCCTTCTCTTCGGTCGGCCGGACGTGACCGTGATCGTCGTCGACGCGACCCGGCTGGAGCGCAACCTGAACCTGGCGCTCCAGGTGCTGGAGATCACGGACCGCGCGGTGGTCTGCCTGAACCTGATGGACGAGGCGCGGCGCAAGGGGCTGACCGTCGACGTCCGGCGCCTGGCGCGGGATCTGGGCGTGCCGGTGGTGGCGACGTCGGCGCGCTCGGGCGAGGGTCTCGACGAACTGAACCGAATGATCTCCGACGTCGCGACCGGCGCCTGGCGCTGTCGGCCGCGTCGGGTCGGCGGCCGCTCGCCGGCGCTGCGAGAAGCCACCCGCACGCTGTCGGGCGCGATCCTGGACGCGTTCCCGGACCTGCCGAATCCGCAGTGGGTGGCGCTGCGCCTGCTGGACGGTGACCGGAGTCTCGCGGCGGCGGTCGAGGACGGCTCCCTGGCCGAGCTGGTCGACCTCGGCGACAGCGAGGGCGCCGCCGCAGACCCGGCAACCGAGCCGCCCCGGGCGCGTGGAACGTCGGCTGCCGGGCTGGTCGCATCCCGGGACGGTGCCGACTCCACCGCCCGCGCCGCCGTGCTCGACCTGGCTGGCGCCCTTCGTTGGCGGGTGGGCCGCAACTTCCACCAGGCGCTGACCGAGGCGGTCTACGCGGAAGCGGCCCGCATCGCCGATCGCGCGGTGTCGCGGGACGGCGAGCCCGGACGCTTCGACTTCGACGCGGCCCTGGACCGGCTGGTGACCAGCCGGGTGTTCGGCTTCCCGCTGATGCTGGCGCTGCTGACCGTCGTCTTCTGGCTGACGATCGCCGGCGCCAACGTCCCTTCGGCCATGCTCGCCACGCTGCTCCTCGACCAGGTCCACCCCCTTCTCAAGGAGGTGGCGGCCGCCTTCGGGATGCCCTGGTGGCTCGACGGGATCCTCGTCGACGGGGTGTATCTGGCCACGGCCTGGGTGGTCAGCGTGATGCTGCCGCCGATGGCCATCTTCTTCCCGCTCTTCACGCTGCTCGAGGACTTCGGATACCTGCCGCGGGTGGCGTTCAACCTCGACCGGATGTTCCACCGCGTCGGCGCCCACGGCAAGCAGGCGCTGACGATGGCGATGGGCTGGGGCTGCAACGCGGCCGCGATCGTCTCGACCCGCATCATCGACAGTCCGCGCGAGCGCCTGATCGCCATCATCACGAACAACTTCGCCCTCTGCAACGGTCGGTGGCCCACCCAGATCCTGGTCGCCGCCATCTTCATCGGCGGCCTCGTGCCCGCGCCCGTTGCCGGCGCCGTGTCCGCCTTGTCGGTGGTTGCGGTCGCGGTGCTCGGCGTGCTGCTTACGTTCGCGGTGTCCTGGCTGCTGTCGCGTACCGTGCTGCGCGGCGAGGCCTCCGCGTTCTCGTTGGAACTGCCGCCCTACCGTCCGCCGCGGGTGCTGCGGACGATCTACACCTCGATCATCGACCGGACGCTGATCGTCCTCTGGCGCGCGGTCCTGTTCGCGGCGCCGGCCGGTGCGTTGATCTGGCTGCTTGGCAATGTCCGCGCCGGCGAGGCCTCGCTGGCGGAGGTCCTGGTCGGAGCCCTCGATCCGTTCGGCTACGTCCTCGGACTGTCCGGGATCATCCTGGTCGCCTACATCATCGCGGTGCCGGCGAACGAGATCGTCATCCCGACGATTCTCATGCTGACAGTGCTGGTCGTCGGCCTGACCGATGTCGGCGCCGGCGCCGGCATCATGTTCGAACTCGACTCCCGGGCCGCCACCGCCCGCGTTCTCGAGGCCGGCGGCTTCACCCTGTTGACCGCGGTCTGCCTGATGCTGTTCTCCCTGGTCCACAACCCGTGTTCGACCACGCTCTACACGATCTGGAAGGAGACCCGCAGTGTCCGCTGGACCGCGGTGTCGGCGCTTCTGCCCGTCGGCCTGGGTTTCGTGCTCTGCTTCACCGTCGCCCAGGTCTGGCGGGCGCTGAGCTGACGCGCTCGCAGATCGCAGCTCGCCGGTCTCCGGCTGCGGCTTCCGCCTGCGGGCCGGGTCCTCGCGGTCGCCGAGCGGCTCCTGTCGTCCCGGTCGCTGACCGCACCGCGACCGCGTACCTGGCGGCTCTCGGTGCGACCGACACCTTCACCACGGGCTGGCGGGAACCTGCGGCGCCGCACTCCGCGGCACGAACTCGCGGTGTGACGGGCCGCCGGCGCTACTTGCGCCCGTACCTGCGCTGGAACTTCTCGATCTGACCGGCGCTGTCGACGAAGTGCTGGCGGCCGGTGTAGAACGGGTGGGACGCCGACGAGATCTCGAGGCGGATCTCGTAGTGCTCGACGCCGTCGATGACCCGGGTCCGGTCGCTCGTCATCGTCGATTGCGAGATGAACTCGGCGTTCGCCGAAGGGTCGATGAACACGACCGGGTGGAGCTGCGGGTGGATGTCGCTCTTCATGGTTGGGATCTCGCTGGTCGGGCGCCTCGTCCGATTGCGCCGTTTGCGCTTCCGAGGCGAGAGGGGATGATAACCGATCGCGTCCGTCAGACGACGATGTTGACCAGCCTTCCCGGCACCACGATCACCTTGCGGGGTTCCTTGCCGCCCATGAACCGGCGGGCGTTCTCCGAGGCGAGCGCGAGCCGCTCCAGGGTCTGCCGGTCGGCGTCGGCGGGCGCCTCCAGCACGTCCCGCTTCCTGCCCATGACCTGGATCACGACGTTGACCGTGCGGTCGGCGACGAGAGCGGGGTCGTAGGCCGGCCAGTCCCGGTGACAGATGAGGCCCTCGCCGCCGAGCCGCGACCACAGTTCCTCGGCGATGTGCGGCGCGAAGGGAGACAGGATGCGCAGGAAGGCGTCGAGCGCCCGCCGCGGCACCCGGTCCGCCGCAGTTGCCGCGTTGACCCAGATCATCATCTGCGAGATGGCGGTGTTCATGTCGAGGGAGTCGATGTCCTCGCCCACCTTGCGGATCGTCCTGTGGAGCTGGCGGTCCAGGTCGCCGCCGGCCTCCGCCTCGCTGCTGGTGATCCGATCGGCGAGCTCGCCGGTCCGTTCGTCGACGACCAGGCGCCAGATCCTGCGCAGAAAGCGGTGCACGCCGTCGACGTCCCTGGTCTGCCAGGGCTTCTGCTGGTGCAGCGGCCCCATGAACAGCTCGTGCAGCCGCAGTGAGTCGGCGCCCCAGCGCCGGATCACGTCGTCGGGGTTGGCGACGTTGAGCTTCGACTTCGACATCTTCTCGACCCGGGCCTCGAGCGCCTGGTCGGCGCCGGCCAGGAACACCTGGTCGCCGCGCCATTCCACGCTGTCCGGGTGGTGGTACCTGCCCGCCCGGTCGCGGTAGCTGTAGGCCAGGATCATCCCCTGGTTGAACAGCCTGGCGAACGGCTCGGAGGTCGAGACCAGGCCGGCGTCATGGAGGACCTTCTGCCAGAACCGGGCGTAGAGCAGATGCAGCACCGCATGCTCGACGCCGCCGATGTACAGGTCGACCGGCATCCAGTAGCGCTCCAGCTCGGCCGACCAGGGCGCCTCCGTGTTCCCGGGGTCTATGTAGCGCAGGAAGTACCAGCAGGAGCCGGCCCACTGCGGCATCGTGTTCGTCTCGCGTCTCGCCTGGCGGCCGTCGGCCAGGGTGACCACCAGCCAGTCGTCGCCGGCGCGGGCAAGCGGCGGCCGTCCGTCGGCGGTCGGCCGGAACTCGTCGATCTCCGGCAGCTCGACCGGCAGGTCCTCCTGCGGCACGGGCAGGATTTCGCCGGTCGGCTCGCCGTCGTCGTCCAGCACGTGGAGGATGGGAAAGGGCTCGCCCCAGTAGCGCTGGCGGGAGAACAGCCAGTCGCGCAGCCGGTACTCGACCCGCCGCGCGCCATGACCGTTGGCGACCAGCCATTCGATCATCCGCTCCTTCGCCTCGTCGACCATCAGGCCGTCGAGGAAACCGCTGTTGATCGCCGGCCCGTCCTCGAGGTACGCGCCGCCTTCCCAGCCGGCCGGGGGCTCGACCGTGCGCACGATCGGCAGGTCGTGCTCGACCGCGAAGTCCCAGTCGCGCTCGTCCTGGGCCGGCACGCCCATGATGGCGCCCGATCCGTAGCTCATCAGCACGTAGTCGGCGACCCAGATCGGGATCGGTTGGCCGGTGGCCGGGTTGGCGGCGAAGGCGCCGGTGAACACGCCGGTCTTGCCCTTGGCGAGGTCGGTTCGCTGAAGTTCGCTCTTGCCGGCCGCCTCCTGGACGTAGGCCTCGACCGCGGCGCGCCGGGCGGCGGTCGTGATCTCGGCAACCAGCGGATGTTCCGGCGAAAGCACGCAGTAGGTCGCCCCGAACAGGGTGTCCGGCCGGGTCGTGAACACCGGGAAGCTGTCGTCGGCGCCGGCGATCGGCATCCGGATCTCGGCGCCGTGCGACTTGCCGATCCAGTTGCGCTGCATCTCCTTGACGTGTTCGGGCCATTCGACCTGGTCCAGGTCCTCCAGCAGGCGCTCCGCGTAGGCGGTGATCCGCAGCATCCACTGCCGCATCGTGCGCCGCTCGACCGGGTCTCCGGTATCGACATAGGCGCCGTCCTTGACCTCCTCGTTGGCCAGGACGGTGCCCAGTGCCGGGCACCACCAGACCGGCACGTCCTCCAGATAGGCCAGCCCGCGCCGATACAGCTCGAGGAAGATCCACTGGGTCCAGCGGTAGTAGTCCGGGGCCGACGTGTTCACCTCGCGCTCCCAGTCGTAGGAGAAGCCGAGCCGCTCGATCTGACGGCGGAAGCTCGCTACGTTCCGTTCGGTGATGAGGCGGGGATGCCGGTTCTCCCGGACCGCGGCGCGCTCGGCGGGCAGGCCGAAGGCGTCCCAGCCCATCGGGTGGAGCACGTTGCAGCCCTCCATGCGCTTCTTGCGCGCCACCACGTCGGTCGCCGTGTAGCCCTCCGGATGGCCGATGTGCAGGCCCGCTCCGGAGGGGTAGGGGAACATGTCGAGGACGTAGTACTTGGGCCGGCTGCGCAGGAGCTCCGGGTCGTCCGGCGTGCGGAAGGCCTCCTGCTCGCGCCAGACCCGCTGCCACTTCGGCTCGATCTCTCCGGCGTCGTAGGTATGCCGGCGAGGCCGGGATCGCGGGTCCGCGGTCGTCATCTTCTTGAGGAACCGTGCGTCGATGGAGGCGTTCGGCGGGGCGGAGTGTACCGACATCGCCGCCCGGCGCGCCGGCGGCGCGGTGGTATCGGGTAGGATCCTGGCTGTTCGTGAGGACATGTCGGCCGGTCCGTCTGCCCCGGGAGTGCTTTGCCCATCGCCTCTGTCTGGTTGTCTGTCGTTGTGAGTTCCGTTGCCGTGGCCCGCATGGCCGGCGGTGATCCATCCGGAACGGCTCTCGGGTGCCGCGGCGCCGAAACGCCGGAAGTCCGCTCGCAGAGTCTGCCGGCGGGTGCGGCGCCGTTCTTCTTCCTCCCCGCCTTGCGACGGACCGCGCCGATTCTGAGCAGGGCGGACTGAACTGCCATGGCGCACATCGTCGACTGGACGATGGAGGATCCTCCCGCTTCCGAACGCCGGTTCCGGGACTTGGCGAAGAAGGACCTGCCGGCGGACTGGACCGTGATCCACGGTCTGCGCATCCGGCAGCCGCCGGACGATCGGGAGATCGACTTCCTCGTTCTCGATCCCGCTCGCGGGGCGCTCGCGATCGAGGTCAAGGGCGGGCGCATCGAGCGGCAGGGCCGCGAGTGGAGCTCGATCGACCGGAGCGGCGAGCGTCATGCCATCAAGGACCCCTATCGGCAGGCGAGCGACGCGGTCTACACGCTGAGGAAGTGGTGGCGAAGCTCGCCTTCGTTGCGGGGTTCGAAGCTGCCCAGGCTCCATCCGGGTGTGGTGTTTCCGGATGTTGCCCGCACCCGGCAGGAGCTCGGGCCGGATATCCCGGACGGGACCGTGCTGTTCAGCGAGGACCTGCGCCGGCTGAAGGACGCGATCGATCGGCTCTTCGAGACGCACCGGATGACACCGGGCGTACGCTTGCAGCCGCGAGAGGTGGAGACACTGCTCGCCGCCCTGGCGCCGCCCTCCTACGTGCTGCACGCCCCGATCGCGGCCCGGGTCGACCGGAACACGAGCGTGCTGGATCAGCTCACCGACGAGCAGGCCCGGACGCTGGACTTCCTGGAGCGCCATCGTCGGGCGGCGATCCAGGGCGCCGCCGGGACCGGGAAGACGGTGCTTGCGGAGCTCAAGGCGGATCGGCTGGCGCAGGACGGGCGGCGGGTGCTCCTGCTCTGCTTCAACCAGACCCTGGCGGAGTGGCTGGCGTCACGGGCGTCCGGATTCGAGGCGAGGACCTTTCACGCGTTCTGCCGGGAGCGGGCGCAGAAGGCCGGGCTCCGCTTCGAGATCCCCGAGGCCGGATGGAAGGCGCAGCAGGAGTTCTGGACCGACACCGCCCCGGACCTGCTGATGGAGGCCCTGGACTCCCGGCCGGACGACCGCTTCGACGCGATCATCGTCGACGAAGGCCAGGACTTCAAGCCGAACTGGTGGACGGCACTCGAGTTGGCGCTCGGCGACGAGGAGAAGGGCGTTCTCTACGCCTTCTTCGATCCGAACCAGGACATCTACGGCGGCGGTCCGCCGGCCTCGCTGCTGTCGCCGCCGTTCACGCTCACCTGCAACTGCCGGAACACCCGCCGCATCGCCGACCACGCCGCCGGCCTGATGGGCATCGACTACGACGTCCTGGACGGAGCGCCGGACGGCGCCCAGGTGGAGCTGCTCCGCTACCGGACCCCCGACGAGATGGTCGAACACGTGCGCAAGCAGCTTCATCGGCTGGTGGCGGAGGAGAAGATCGGAGCGGATCGGATCACGGTGCTCTCCACCCACACGACGAAGCGCAGCCATCTTGCTCACCATCGCCGGCTGGGCAACCTCAACCTGTCGCCGCGGCCCCAGGGCCCGAATCAGGTCCGCTTCACCAGCCTGCAGGCCTTCAAGGGGCTCGAATCGGACGTCGTCCTCCTGGTCGACGTCGACGGCAACCCGCACTCCTGCAGCAAGCGCCACCTGTACGTGGCGGCGACCCGGGCCAGGGCGCTGCTGATCGTGCTGGAAGAGGAACGGCCGTCGGCCTGACCGCTGCCGCGGTCGATGATGTACGTCGAAGCTCGTCAGCGGCTGGTGGACTGGCTGGAGCGGCAGCTCGTCGGCCCGGCCTGGGATGTCGAGGGCAGCGGCGGCGACCAGGAGAGGGGTGACGCCCGCCGTCCGGGCGCCGGCAAGCGCGGGGCGCGTTGGCCGCCCGAGCCGGACGCAAGGTCTGGCGGCGCCGACAGCGGTGGCAGCGAGCAGGAAGACCGCGACTCCAGGGTGTCGCCGCTCGGCCGCTATCCGGTGGGCGTTCTGCATCCTCTCGAATCGGAGGCAGCGGGCGTCGACCCGGCCTCTGAAGACACGTTGGACATGGATGATCGTGAGGCCGCCCTGTCGATCGAGGACGAAGCGGTCGCCGAGGAAGACGAGGACTCTCCATCGGACGAGGAGTCCGATGACCGGCGCAGGGCGAAGCCGGTGCGCCGCCGGCGCTACGTGCCGCCGGCGTCGGTCGGCCTCTCGTTCTGCGTGCACGGGGACGACGTTCGGCTGCGGATCGAGGCTGCGGCCGCCGTGTACGACGTGCTGGATCGGGGCGAGGAAGGCCGGTTCGTCGAGCCTCGCTACCGCAGGAACGTGCTGCGCGAGGTCGTCTGCTTCGGCGCTCCCGATGACCGGAAGAAGAACCGTCGGATCCGGAGCATCCTGGATGAGCGGGCAGGGATCGATGTGCAGGTGCGGTCGCACCGGGAGGGGCGGATCTTCACTGTCACGTTGGCCAATCTTCGGCGTGCGAAACCTGGCGGGAATCCACGCCAGCGGGTGCAGGACTCACTGTTCGAGGCCGTGCTCGAGTGCGTTGTCGAACGCGGAACCCTGGTGGACTACCCGCGCCTCGATCCCAGCCTGCTCACGGACGAGGAGCGGGAACTCGAACTCCAGTACCGGGAACGCCGCATCTTCGCGGTTGGCCATGGCGCGGCCGTGGACTGGGACGTGCCTCCGGGCCGTTCGCCCCGTCTGTGGACGGACTTTCTGCCCAAGGTGGAGACGCCGATCGTCAGCGTGGCGGCGCGGGGCGGCGCCGATGTGCTGGAGTTCGAGTGCCTGGAGGCCGAGGACCTGCCGCTTCGACGGTTGCGGGCCTTCGTCGGCGAGTACGGCGCGTGGGTGGGAGAACGAATGGCCGAGGCCGGTGAGTTCGAGAACTCTCGCGACCGGGAGACCGCCCGCCGGATCTGCGTCCGCATGGAGGAGGCCCACGAACGGATGCTCCGGGGCATCGAGCTGCTGGGCGGCGAACCGCACGCGGCGCTGGCGTTCCGGCTGGCGAACCGCGCGATGAGACGGCAGATGGCCCGTTTCCGGCAGGCGGACGACCAGGCGCCGTTCGCCTGGCGGCCGTTTCAGCTCGGTTTCCTCCTCGCCACGATCGAATCGACCATCCTGGAAGAGGACGACCATCGGTCCACGCTGGAGCTCATCTGGTTCCAGACCGGCGGCGGCAAGACGGAGGCGTATCTGGGCCTCATCGCGTTTCTTCTCCTGTGGCGCCGCCTGACGTACGGCGAGCAGGGCGGCGGTACGGCCGCCTTCATGCGCTACACCCTGAGGCTGCTTACCCGGCAGCAGTTCGAGCGGGCGGCGCGGCTGTTCTGCGCCCTGGAACTCCTGCGGCGGGAGGAAGGTGCGGAGCGGCTGGGGGCGGAACCGTTCACCGTCGGCGTCTGGGTCGGCCGCGGCGTCTGCCCGAACCGGCTGGACGAGGCCCGGGAGATCCTGGACAAGGTACGGGCGGGAGACGACGAGGAACGCAAGCGGTTGCTGCTCCTGCGCTGCCCCTGGTGCAAGGAACAGCTCGACCCGTCCCGCGGGTACCACCTGTCGGACAGCGACAGGGATTTCCGGTTCTTCTGCGTCAACACGGACTGCGACTTCGGACCGGATGGCGACGCCGTGGCGACCGGCGGTGTCGGGACCGGTCGCCACGGCCCCCTGCCCTGCCGGGTCGTCGACGATTCGCTCTACGAGCACCCGCCGTCCCTGCTCATCGCCACGATCGACAAGTTCGCCCGCCTCGCCTGGGAGGAGCGCGCCTCCGCCTTCTTCGGCGCCGCCGGCGTCAACCGGAGCAACCGGAGGGCGCCCGATCTGGTGATCCAGGACGAGCTCCACCTGATCGCCGGACCGCTCGGTTCGGTCGCCGGTCTCTACGAGGCGGGCATCGAGACGGCGATCCGCTGCCGCGGCGTGCGGCCGAAGTACGTTGCCTCCACGGCGACGATCCGCATGGCCCGGGAACAGGTGCGGTCCCTCTACGGCCGCGGCGTGGCGGTGTTCCCGCCGCCCGGCCTGTCAAGCGACGATTCCTGGTTCGCCCGCGTCGACCGCGCCCGGCCGGGGCGGCTCTACATCGGCTACCTGGCCCCTTCGCTGGACGAACAGCACTGCCTGGCGCCCGTGGCGGCGGCCCTGATGGCGGGGCCGCTGGTCGTGTTCCGCGAGGAGCCGGACGCGAGCGACCTGTTCGAGGCCTGGTGGACGAGCGTCGTCTACCACGGCAGCCTGCGCGGCGTGGCGACGAGCAGCAATGCGTTCGCAAGCGATGTCCGGGACCGCGGCGGCCGCTTGATCGAGGAGTACCTCGAGGAGCGAGAGCGCGACGGGTCGGACGGCGCCTCCGTCGACAGCGCTTCCGAGGAAGAGAAGAACCAGGCCGTCGAGTTCGAGAAGGCCCTCCGACGGCGCTTCGACGACTCACAGGTGGAGCAGCTCTGGAGCCGCCATACCGCCGAGCAGCTTGCCGACACGTTCGAGCGCCTCGGCCTGCCTCGCGGCAAGGACCGCTGCCTGGATGCCGTGCTGTCGACGAACATGGTGTCGGTGGGGCTGGACGTTGCCCGCCTGGCGGTGATGGTGGTGAACGGTCAGCCCCTGACCACGGCCGAGTACGTGCAGGCAACGAGCCGGGTCGGCCGCGGCGACGTGCCGGGCATCGTCGTCGCCAACTACTATCGGCACCAGGCCCGGAGCCTCTCGCACTACGAGTCGTTCCGGCCCTACCATGACTCCTTCTACCGCTTCGTCGAACCGGGAAGCCTGACGCCGTTCACGTACCAGGTGCGCCGACGGGCGCTCCACGCGGCCCTGGTCATCGCGCTGCGCCATGCCTGCGGCGACCTGCGGTCGAACCAGGCGGCAGGGGAGTTCGAACTGCGGAATCCGACGGTCAGCACGGTCGTGGACGAGTTCCGGCGCCGCCTGGCCGAGGCCTGCGCCGAACAGGAGGAGGTCGCCGGTCACCTGGACAGGCTGCTGCACGAATGGCAGCGCGAGGCGGAACGCTGCCGGGAGGCCCGCATGAGTCTCCGCTACGACAGCCGCAACGACAAGGCCTACGCGTGCCTGCTCCGCGCTCCCGAGAACGGGCAGGGCCCGCCGTCGCGCGGCCTCTGGGAAACGCTGAACTCGATGCGCAACGTCGAGGCCTCCGGCGTGCTGAGAGTCATGACATGACGGCCCCGGAACTCGTCGACATCCGGCGATCCCACCTGTTGCGGGACTGCGCCGTGGGTGCGATCGTCCGTTCGGGCGACACCCTGATGGTGGTGCAGGACACGCGGTGCTGGGACGGCCCGCGGACGGATCCGCACGACCGCGAGATCCGGAACGTCGAACAGGTCAAGAGGGCGCTCAAGCTGAAGGGCATGAAGCTCTGCCAGCCGCCGGAACGCCGCGATGTGGGCGGCGTGACGCTCGGCTACGTACCGGCCCGTCGGTTTCCCGAGTGGACCTGGTGCAGCCTGTGCGGCTGGCTCGACAGGGCGCCCTGGTGGAAGCGGGCGAACGATTCCCCGGCCACGGCGGAAGCGCCGGATCCGTCGCCCCGTCCGTCCGGCGCAGGCCTGGCCGGGACGGCGAAGCTGAAGGACGACTATCCGTGCACTCGCCCGGTCGGCGAGGGCCGCCCGCGTTGCCGGGGTCGGCTCAGACAGGTTCCCTGGGTGCTGGTGCACGAGAACGGCTATCTCGCGGATGTCCCCTGGTACGCGATCGCTCATGCCGGTGCGAAGGGCCGCCAGGCGGACTGCGTGCAGGCAAGGGAGAAGCCGCAGCTCCAGATCGGGAGCGCTGTCGGCGGCGGAGTCGGCCGGGTCGTGACGTGTTGCAGGTGCAACGCCAGGAGCGAGCTGCCGACGCGCTTTCCGTACGGGAGCATGACCCCGCAGCAACCTTGGCCGCCCAAGCTGCCGCCCGATGAACCCCTGAAGGAGCCTGGCTGGATCCTCGGCGTCAACGACGTTCGGGTCCACATGGCGGACTGCGCCACCGCCCTGGTCATCCCGCCGGAGTCGAGGATCGGCGCCGGCAGGGAAGGGTGCGTTCTCAGTGCGGAGGAACTGAGGAGCATCCGCGGCGCCCGCAATGACCTCACCAGGACCAGCCGCATTCGGAGCACCGCCACGAAGCACCGCTGCAGCGTGGAGGACGTCAAGAACGCGCTCTCGCTGGACGAGATGGGCGGCCCGTTTCACGACCAGGAAGTGCCAAGGGGCGAGCTACCGCAACTGGAGTACGAGGCCCTGACCAAGCCGATCAGCGATCTGCGTGAAGACGAGGACTTCGTGCCGGAGCACCGCTCGGACGATCTGCGGCAACTGGCGGCCGATCTGGGAGGTGAGCCGTCGGCCGCCATTGCCGGGGCCGTGGACCAGATGGTCGGGCTTCGCCGGCTCAAGGAGATCATGGTGTTCAACGGCTTTCGCCGCATCGGCGGCGAAGGGCTGCCGACGCCGCAGGACCTGGTCGGTCAGAGCGGCCATGGCGGCCAGGGCGCCACGACGACCGGGCCCTCCGAGTCCAGGCCGCCGACGCAGCCCGACCTGGTCGGCCGGAGCGACTGGCTGCCGGCGATCGAGCTCTTCGGCGAAGGGCTGTTCTTCACCCTGGAGGAGGACCGCCTGTGCCGCTGGGAGCACCAGGACGCCGCTCGGGCGCGGGCCGAGGAGTTCGTCACGCGGGCAGTGGAGGCGCCGCTCCGCAAGGAGGTGAAGGCCGCGCTCTCACCGCGCTTTCTCCTTTGCCACACCCTCGCCCACCTCATCATCCGGCGGCTGGAGGCGCATGCCGGCTACCCCGCGGCGTCGCTCAAGGAGCGCATCTACTGTGCCGACAGCGCCGCGGACGGAGACCCGATGGCCGGCGTCCTGATCTACGTGGCGGTCGCGGACAAGCACGGCTCCCTGGGCGGCCTGATGGAGTTCGCGCAACCGGAGCGGTTTCTGCGCCTCCTGACCGGTGCGGTCGAGGACGCCCGCTGGTGCTCCTTCGATCCGGTCTGCGGCGATCGGGACGGCCACGGACCGTACCTGCTGAACCGGGCGGCCTGCCATTCCTGCGTGCTGGTCCCCGAGCCGAGCTGCATCTGCGGCAACCGCCTGCTCGACCGCACCTTCGTCCGAGGCGGCGACGGACTTCTACCGCTGTGGGAGATGGACCATGACAGATGAGCCTCTGAAGAGACGCTTCCGGCTACCGGGCGTGGAGGACCTGACCAAGGAGCAGGACCGGGTGCTGGCGCTGCCGATGAACGGGCGCCACCTGGTCGTGGGAGGGCCGGGGACGGGCAAGACCGTCGTGTGCCTTCTGCGTGCCCGACGTCTGGTCCAGCGCCGCGACGACTACGTCTTTCTGGTCTACCTGCGCTTGCTGCGTCGTGCGAGCTCCGGTCTCTTTGACGGCGAGCTTCGGGCCGATACGTGGAAGGCCTGGTTTCGGGGCACTTTCCGGAAGGTGACCGGAGCATCCGCGCCCCATCGGGGGCAGTTCTGGGATCTCGATTGGGATGCGATCGCCAGGATCGTCGACGAGTGTCCGCCCCAGTCCGAGGACGGCGCGGACCGCCCCGTTCTCGTCATCGACGAAGGCCAGGACATGCCTCCGGGTTTCTACGACGCTCTGAACCAGTTCGGCTTCGAGCACATCTTCGTCGCCGCCGACCAGAACCAGCAGATCACGGAGGAGCACTCCAGCCGGCGTGAGCTCGTGGACTCGGTCTGCCCCGAGGAAGTGATCGAGCTCACGCACAACCACCGGAACCCCTATCCGGTGGCCCGGCTGGCGCGACACTTCTACACCGGCGACCGGGCAAGTCCACCGCCGGAACTCCCGAGTTCCGGGGGATCCGCCAGTACGCCAAGGCTGCTGGAGTACCGCGAAGCGGAGTTGCCGGGAATTGCGATGATGATCCTGAAGCACTGGGATCAGAATCCTCGGCGCCTGATAGGCGTCATCGCACCCAACAACGAGGTCAGGGAGAGGTACTGCAACGCGCTGACCTCGACGGACGTGACACTGGACCATGGCCGCGCAGAGGATGTCGTCGAGACCTGGTTCACCGGCCACCAACCGGACGTGCGCTTTGACCGCGGCGGCATACTGGTCATCAACGCGCAGTCCTGCAAGGGTCAGGAGTTCGACACCGTGTTCCTGGCGGACATTGACAGGCACTGGATCAGGTTGCCCGATACGGACGCGGCGAAGAAGCTCTTCTACGTCATGGTCTCTCGTGCTCGCGAGCGGATCATCCTGCTCAGGAGGGTCGGATCGTTCAACCCGGGCCTCGACGAGATTCTGCCGAAGGACGAGGACATTCTTCGTCGTGATCGACTCGGTGGAATGTCCTTGGCGACCGACCGTCGCAACTCCACGGCGATCACGGCAGCGCGGACGGAGGACATCGTGCTCAGCGTCCTGCGCCATGTGCTCGAGGACCAGACCGCGGAGACCGAGGTTGTACGTCCTGAAGCCGGGAGCGGCGCTGATCAGTGCCGGAGCTCCGAGCCCGCCTCGGCGTTGAACGCCTGCCTCGGCACTTCCGCCAAGGGACCCTCGGGAGACCTGAAATGACCGAGAAGAAGGACAGTCACATCGCCCAGCCGTCCTTGCTCGACGATCCGATGGACGGCTCCCCGGCGCCCGAACCCGTCCGGGATCCGCCGCCGGCGATCGGCGACCTGGTCACGAACCACCAGAACCTGATGTACATGCTGGCGGCGGGGCTGCTGATGCCGCCGTCGGGGTTCGGCAACAAGCACTACGAGGACTCCCTCGGCGTCTTCCCCGGCTGGCTGCCGCTGTTCATCCGCGAGGGGAGAAAGGCCGCGCAGCCGCCGCGCGGGGTCTTCGAACAGGTGACTTCGGAAGCTGAGCACCTGCTGCCCGTGGTCCTCGAGGTCGATCTCGCCGGCCTGCAGGGCCCGGTGCGCGTGCTGGGTCCGGATGGTTGGCGCGAGCGCGAGTTCGAGCAGGGAGTCGGCCCCGACGAGTGGCTGATGCTGATTCCTGCACCGTTGCCGGTCAGCCGCGTGCGGAGGATCCTGTTTCGCGAACTCGCGGACAGGAGGAGGGCGCTGGAGGAAGCAGTGGAGCGGCGCAACGTGCCGCTTGTGGTCTCCATGTGCCACAAGATGAGCACGCCGTTCCAGGGAACCGCAGCGCTGCCTTGGCCGCCGCCCGACGGCCCCGCCGAGCGCAACGTCTCCCTGGCGCCGGCGCAGGCAGCCGGCGGCGTCCTGGCGGTCCTGCACCACCTGGCGAACTGCGGCGACCTGGCCGTGCGCGCGGGTGCGGCCGCGTTCGATCCGGACGCCGACTCTCGGCGCGATCCGGCGGTCGACGATCCCATCCTGGGGGAACTTCCGGGCTGGATGCGGAGCGGGAAGGCAGCCGAAGCCGACGACCCGCCGGGGAGCGGGGCCTCCCTGTTCTGGCGCACGGTGGAGCGACTGGTCGATCATCGTGAGCAGTCGTCCGATCTTCGTGCCGAGGATGTCCTGCTGCGGTCCCTGCGGGAGTCCTCGGAGGAGATGGCCGACGAGAGGTGGCGGGAGGCCGCTCAGGGGTTGATCCGGACGCTCGAAGCGATCGGCGGAGGATTGGGCGGCGGCACGATCAGCGAGATGCTGGAGGAGCACACGAAACCGCTCTCGAGGGCCGCGATCCTGTTCTTCCTGCGCCGGACGAGCGACGAGTTGATGGAGCTGTTCGACAGCAAGGCGTGCGAGCGGCTCGAGGAACGCGACCGGTTGGCGGCCGCGATCCTGTTCGGTGTGCGGGACGGCTGGCTCGGGATGCCCCTGGCGCTCAGGGGAACGCCGGGGGTGGCGCCGGCGGTGACCCATCGGATGGCGGCCCTGGCGCATCGCCTGGACGGTTCGGGGTTCGCGCTGGGTGAGCCGCCGGAGCGGCTGCGTTCTCTGCGTGAGCGGTTCCAGGCCGAAGAGTGGGGCAGCCGCGAGCGGAACGCGGCGCTCGCCCTGACGCGGGCGCTCAAGTGGCCCTGCATCCGGTCGAGGCTCAGCCTGGCGAAGGGTACGTACTCGATGACCATCGAGGGCGGCCGTGCGCACTTCGAGTTCGCGGGCGAGGCGCCGGTCGAGACCTGGGTGGATCGCGCCGATCTGCTCGACCGGCTCGCCCGGTCGCGCATCGACCCGAAGCTGGAGGCCAGGGTGAGGAATACGCTCGACGGCTGAGAGGGGAGCCTCGCTATCCGGCGGCACCGGCCCAGGAGGGCCGAGCCTCGTCCGGCGTCTTCGAACGAGGCGTCTGCGGCGTTCACGATCATCCCCCGGTGATCTTCGATGCCGAGCACTGGCGGTCATCTCTCGCTGGATTCACGGCCCCGTTCACGACCACTTCTCGTTGGACAGCGCTGATAGCGCTGCCTCCGGGCTCTGCTCGGTTACCATGCGGAGCCGTGGATCCACTGCACAGGAAGATGAGGTCCTGGCGCCGGGACTTCCACCGCCATCCCGAGCTGGCGTTCGAGGAGGTGGAGACCAGCCGCAAGGTCGCCGCCCTGCTCGATTCGTTCGACGGGATCGAGGTTCATCGCGGGCTCGCCGGCACCGGCGTCGTCGGCGTGCTGAAGGCCGGCTCCTCGGATCGCACCATCGCGTTGCGCGCGGACATGGACGCGCTGCCGATCGAGGAGCAGAACGACTTCGAGCACTGCTCACAGAACCCCGGCAGGATGCACGCCTGCGGCCACGACGGCCACACCGCGATGCTGCTCGGCGCGGCCAGCTACCTGAGCCGGAACCGTTCCTTCGACGGGACCGTCTACTTCATCTTCCAGCCTGCGGAGGAGAAGGACGGCGGTGCCCGGGTGATGATCGAGGAGGGGCTGTTCGAGCGGTTTCCGGCCGAGGAGGTCTACGGCGTCCACAACTACCCCGGCATGGACGTCGGCCACTTCGGTCTTTGCGCCGGACCCCTGATGGCCGCCATCGACGTGTTCGAGTTCGCGGTGACAAGCGCCGGCGGTCATGCCGCCTTTCCCCAGGGAACGGTGGACCCGATCCCGGTCGCGGCCGAGATCGTCCTGGCCCTGCAGACGATTGTCGCCCGCAACGTGGACCCTCTGAAGAGTGCAGTGATCACGGTCGCCCGCGTTCACGGCGGCGACGCCGACAACGTGATCCCGAGCCGGGTGGTGCACGGCGGCTGCGTGCGCGCGTTCCTGCCCGAAGTGCAGGAGCTGGTCGAGCGTCGGATGCACCAGATCGGCCGCGGTATCTGCACCGCCCACGGCGCCGGCTTCGATTTCCAGTACCGCCGCTACTACCCGGCCACCGTCAACCACGCCGAACAGACCCGGAAGGCCGCCAGTGCCGCCCGCGAAGTCGGCCGCAACGTGAAGACGGACATGGTCCCGGTCATGGGCTCGGAGGACTTCTCCTTCATGCTCCAGCAGCGCCCCGGCGCCTTCCTGTTCCTCGGCAACGGCGACAGCGCCGGCCTCCACACCCCCCGCTACGACTTCAACGACGACATCCTGCCCTTCGGCATGCGCTACTGGACCACCCTGGTCGAAACCCAACTCTCGACCTGACGGTTCTGGTTCTCCGTGCCGTCCGACCGTGCGCGGGATCGCGCACGGTCGGGCGCAGCCGTCATGCGCAGTTGCAGAGTTCGATGAAGAAGTTGCGGACGGTCTCCACGAACTCGGGGGACCTGAGCGTGGTCATGTGGTCCGTGCCTTCGATGACGTGGAGGCGGTGTTCCTTCATCACGTCGACGAGGGCGTCGGCGTTGGCCTTCAGGGGATCTTCGCTGCCGACGATGTTGAGGGTCGGCACCTGGTTCGTGCGGAGCTGGTCGGCGCTGACGTCGAGGGCTGCCGTGCTGCGGACAACGGCGGCGAGCGCCTTCTGGTCGTTCGAGGCGACCATGGCCTGGCCGAGCGCCTGAACCTGCTCCGCCGTCGGCGGGTCGTCGCCGGGCCACAGGAACTCGATCAGGGGGCCGCCGCCCTTGCCGGCGTCGAGGGACGCGGCCAGGGCGTCGAACAGCGCGTCGTCCCGGAGTTCGGGGCTCGGCCAGCCGGCGCCGCCGACGACCGCCGAGAGCATCCGATCGGGCGCCAGGGCCAGCAGCTTCATCGTGATGAAGCCGCCCATCGAGTACCCGACGACGTGGGCCTGCTGCAGCCTCAGGTGATCGAGCAGGTCGACGACATCCAGGGCCATGCGCTCGCCGTAGCTCGCCGGGTCGTGCGGCTTGCCGCTCTTTCCGTGGCCGCGCTGGTCGACCGCGATGACCTGGAACTCCTCGGCCAGCCGATCGACGATGCCCGGGGCGCTCCAGTTCGAGGCGGCGGTGGCGGTGATGCCGTGCAGCAGCACGACCGGGTCGCCGCGGCCCTCTACCAGGTAGTGGATCTCCGTGCCGTCGCCGGCGGTGAAGGACTCGGTCGCCGCCTCCGTCTGCCCGTAGGCGCCGGTGACGGCAGCGGCGACGAGCAACGCCGCCAGGGCGGCCCGGAACAATGGATGGGGATTCGCCGTAGTTCTGTGCATGGAGTCCTCCTGGCTGCCAGAGTCGGCGAAGACTACCAACCCGGTCGGGCCGGACGTTGCGACCATCGTGCCGTCCTCGCGCAGGAGGCTGCACTCTCGGCGCAGCGTTCCCTTGCGGCTCTGTTACGGTACCTTGCTGCCACTGCACGGCAACCGGCCATCGGAGAATTCTCATGGACATCGAGACTGCGGCACGTCGCGTTCGCGAGGACGGCTACACCGTGGAACCCGGCTTTCTCGACGAGGCGATGCTGGAGAAGCTGCGCCGGGATCTTGCTCCCGTCTTCGACGCTGTCGAGAGCAGGATGACGGACGACTACGGCCAGCAGACGGTCCACGTCCACAACCTGCTGGCCAAGACGCGGGCGGTCGATGAGCTCCTCATGGACGACCGCCTGCTGGGGCTGGTGGAAGCCGTGCTCGGGCCGGACCATCAGGTCTCCGGCGTTGCCGCGATGAGGCCCGGCCCCGGCGATCGTCCCCAGCGCATGCACCAGGACGACGGTCACTATCCTCTGCCGCGGCCGCATGTTCCGCTGATCGCCAACA
Source organism: Thermoanaerobaculia bacterium (assembly GCA_965116145.1). Lineage (GTDB taxonomy): Bacteria > Acidobacteriota > Thermoanaerobaculia > Multivoradales > Multivoraceae > Multivorans. The sequence goes on along the minus strand of OZ220482.1, from coordinate 1,382,846 downwards.
CGCTGATCGCCCTGGATCCGTTCACTGTCGAGAACGGGGCCACGGAGATCGTTCCCGGCAGCCATCGCCTGGCTGGTCCGATCGACCCCGACGTGGCCACGTCGACGGTGGAGATGCCGGCCGGGGCCATGCTGCTCTGGGACGGCGCCGTCTGGCATCGCGGCGGAGGGAACTCGACACGCCAGGGGTTCCGGCGTTCCCTCAACTTCAACTTCAACCTGGCGTGGCTCAAGCAGCGCGAGAATCAGTTTGTCGGTGTGCCTTGGGAGGTCGTCGTGGAGATGCCCGAGAAGCTGCAGGCGCTGATCGGCTACAAGCTGACCAACCACAACCTCGGCACGGTGGACTACCGCAACCCCATCGAAACGGTGAAGCGGCGGCTCGCCCGACAGCCTGCGCTGCAGGAGCTCCGGTAGACCGAACCACCGCAGACAACAGGAGACTTCGGATGACAACGACAGCAGCGGCTACAGGAACGGATGGCAACGACTCGAAGTCGCGGTCCCTGGTCGGTTCTGCCTTCGATACCGCCCACAAGGTTGCGCTCGCCGGCGTCGGTGCGGCGGGCGAGGTGGTCGATGCGGGCGCCAGGGTCTTCGACCGACTGGTCGCGCGCGGCGAGAAGGCCGAGAACCAGGGGCGCGAGTCCCTGGGCGACCTGCAGGACAAGGCCGAGGAGAAGGTCCAGCAGGTGCGGTCCGCGGCCGAGAGCAGATTCGAACGCACCCGGGCCCGGGCCGAGGCCGGGATCGACGAGCATCTGGAGCGCCGGCTCGAGCGGCTGGGCATTCCCGGCAAGGCGGCCCTGGAAGACGTTCTCGACCGGCTGGGCGCGATCGAGGCGCGGCTCGATGCGCTGGAGAAGCCGAAACCGCGCCGGCGGACGACGAAGAAGACCGCCGCGGCCAAGGCGGAGTAGGTTCCTTCGCAGCCTCCGCGGGCGGCGGCTGCGGACGCTGCAGGCAAGGGCCTGTGCCACCGGCGCACGGCGGTGCCGGTAATCGGCGTTCTCTATGTTCGACGGACCTTGCGGCGGGCGTTCCGCTCGGTCCGGACGGCGCGGAGGATCTGACGCAGGGTCGCGGGCCGGGCGCCGTCGCGGATGCGCTCGGTGGCGAGGTCGAACGCCATCGTCCACTGACGCCGCAGGATGGCATGGGCGGCGAAGAAGCCGTACCGTGGGTCGTACATGTGGGCGGCCTCGGACGTCACGCCGTTCACTTCGAGGACCCGGATGTGGTCGCCGCGTCGGAGGGCGCTGGCGCTCGGCACGCGGAGGTCCAGCCGACCGAAGTCGAAACCCTCGCAGGCGGTGCAGATCGTGTTCATCGCCTGTTCGAGCTCAGGCGTGTGGAGATAGTTGGCGTCGAGGAAGACGGTTCCGCGCGAGTGCGCGCCGATGTTCGTCAACTCGACCGTTTCGCCGACTGCCGGCACCCGCGTCGCCGCATCGGGATGTTCCCGACGGTAGATGTGAGCGATCGCCACGGCGCGCGGGTCCAGGAGAATCAGCCGCTCCAGGGTGCTGCGGCCGTCGCCGCTCACGGTGGGGCGGACCTTGTGGGTGATCGAGAAGACGTAGCCGTCCTGCCGGCCAGGGAAGCGCGCCCAGAACACGCCGTACTCCTCGCCGGCGACGTACTCCTGCACCAGGGCGGGTCCGGGAGTCGCCGCAAGGAACGCTGCCGCCTCGGCCCCGGAACGAACCACGGCGACGCCGCGGCCGCGCTCGCCGGCGTCCGGCTTGAGGACCACCGGGTAGTCCAGCCTCTCGTCGTCAAGGAACCGCTGAAGAGCCGTCGACCGTTCTTCCGTGCTGCCGGGCGCCAGCCGCCGCCACGCCGGCAGCGCCTTGCCGATGCCGGCGAGGCCGTCGAGGATGTCGCTCTTCGACTCCCCGACCAGGCCGCCCAGGGGCATTGCCGGGTTGACGGCGGTGAATGCGGTCAGGCGGCCGCGCCGCAGGCCGATCCACAGGATGTTCAGCACGAGCGGCGGGTAGAACACCCACATCGGCCAGAACTCCCAGTGGCGGAGGCGCAGCAGCCGCCCTCGCAGCAACCGCCGCCCGCGCCAGGTGAAGCTCGGGACAATCACGCTGCGCACGAGGACGATGAACAGTGCAAGGGCGAGCGCCGCCGAGAACAGTCCTCCGGGGAGGCTACCGAAGTGCTCGAGGACCTCCCTGCCGAGGAACGCGTTGGCGCCGACGAAGGCGGGGGTCCAGACGGCCGCCGCCAGGGAGAAGTACAGGCAGGCCCGGACCAGGCCGATGTGCAGGATGCCGACGGCGAGGCACGTCGGCAGACGGGCGCCGGGAACGAAGCGGCTGGCCAGGATGAAGACGAGGGCGCGCCGCCGCAGCCAGGCCGAAGCGTCCTCGATCGCGGCTTCACTGCTCCACCACCTGAACGGCGGCAGCCTGAGGGCGGGCCGTCCCAGGACCCGGGCGAGCCAGGCGATGGCCAGATCGCTGCTCACCGTGCCGACGTAGCAGGCGAGGACGGCGGCGGGGAATTCCAGCCGCCCCTGGGCAACGAGCAGACCGGCGGCGATGCAGGTCAGGTCTTCGCTCACGTAGGCGGCGGCGACCAGCATCAGGACGACGACGAGCAGCGCCGGGCCGGTGAACGGCGTCGGCGCCGCCTCGTCGAATGGCAGCGCCGCCTGCCGCAGGCGCTCCGGCACGGCGTCGCTGCGGGCGGCCGCCGCACCGGTTTCGACGCGGCCCAGGAAGTCCTCGATCCGGGCCGCGAGGTCCTCGCCTCCGCGGAACAGGAAGAAATGGCTGTCCGGGCGCATCCACAGCTCGCTGTGCGGCACGATCCGGTGGTGTTCGATTGCGGCGCCGGCCGGAACCAGCGGATCCTGCTCGCCGTGGACGATGAAGACCGGCATCTCGACCGTGCCGAGAATCCCTCGCAGCGGTCGCTGATCCGTGTCGTGGAAGTTGCGGGCGTAGGAGTGTGCGACGGGATGGTCGAAGGCGCCGAAGTGCGGGACGAGATGGCGGAGTCCCCACAACAGCCCGAGCTGGAGCTCGTGCAGGCCGTGGTTCACCGCGTGGTTGCCGAGCAGTTCGAGCTCCTGAACGCCGATCGAGGCGACCAGCACGACGGACGCCGCGCGGTCGGGCGCGGCCTCGGCGATGTGCAGGGCGGCGCCGCCGCCCATGCTGAAGCCCAGGAGGTGGAAGCGCTCGATCGCCAGTTGGTCGAGCAGGGCGAGAACCGCCTCGCCGTGGGCGCGGATCGAGTAGTCGCGGACGCGCAGTTCGGAGGCGCCGAAACCGGGAAGGTCCGGGGCGACGATGCGCCGGCCGGCCGCCAGCCGGGGCGCCAGGCGGAGGAAGTCGTTCGCGCTGCCCGGTGAACCGTGGAGCAGCACCAGGGGCAGTGGGTCCCGGCCGCCGGCTCCGGCAGAGGAGTGTGTCCATTCGCGCCATGCCAGCCGGACCGGTTCACCGCCCTCCGCGGCCAGCGGAATCTCGACTGTCTCGCGCCGGTCCGGCAGCGTCCGCGGTGGCTCGTGGAACCACCGCACGACCGTCGAGGCGAGCAGCAGACTGCAGTAGATGCCGAGAGCGATTCGAAGCCAGGGCCGCCGTCGCTGTCCAGGGGGCCTCACGGGACGCGGCCGCCGCTGGCGGCAGCGGCCGCGTCCTCACTCGACACCATGGGCCGGAACGCGGCCGTCATCTGCTCCTGCAGACGGCGGGCGAGTTCCTTGCGGTCGCCGAGCCGACACGCCTCGGCTCCGAACGTGAGTTCCGCGTCCATCCTCCGCAGCATGAGCAGCTCGGGTGCATGCGGGAAGAGCGGCATGTCACCCCACCAGGCGACACTCAGGAACGCCGGCGCTTCGTCGGCAGGCGTCCGATAGCGCAGAACCGCCCAGTGGACCGGGTGTTTCCCCGCGGCGGCGGGCGCCAGCAGGGACGGCTTCAAGGTCGCCACCGAGTCGCCGGGCGTCGACGTACCCTCGGGGAAGAGGAGGATCCGGTCGCCCGCGCGCAGCGCTTCGGCGATCTGCCTGCCGACCCGGGTCACATCGCGCCGACGCCCGCGGTCGACGAAGAGAATGTCGGCCGTTCGGCACATCCTGCCCACCACGGGCCAGTCCCGGATCTCCGCCTTGGCAACGAAGCGGCCGGGCGAACGGGCGGCCAGGACCACGATGTCGACATAGGAGAGGTGGTTCGAGACCAGAAGACACGGGTCCGCGGGCGGCTCGCCGTGCACCGTGACCCGGCAACCCAGCACGGCCAGGCAGGCCCGACCCCAGCGGCGAACGATCCGGGAACGGATGCTGCGCCAGACCGCCTGACGGCGCCGTGCAAGAAGCGGACGCAGGAGAAGCAGCGGAAGCCACGAAAGGAGGGAGACCAGGAGCAGCGCAGGTCCCCGCCAGACCAGCCGGCACAGGCGCCGAAACCGCATCTTCTCAGGTGACGGCCAGTGTCGTCGCCGGCGCCTCACCGAGGCCGAAGGTCCGCCGGGACCGTCGACTGAGCGCCGCCGTGTCCATCAGCACCAGGTAGTCGATCGTCTTGAAGTCGCGGTCGATGGCGGGCCGGCTGCAGACCCTGGCGCCGTAGCGAAGGTAGGTGGCGAACAGCGGCGGCAGCTCGACCGGGTCCGTCTGTTCGACCAGATGGGCGGGCGCCTCGCAGCGGGTGTGTTCCCGTACCGGCACATCCAGGTCCGGGAGCACCTTGCCTGCGGCCACGAGCTGCCGGTACAGCCGGAGACCGGCCGCCTGGTCCTGGCTGGTCAGGGAGCAGCAGCCGAACAGGTAGCGGAGCCGGTTGTGGACCATGTAGCGGGCCAGGCCCTGCCAGAGCAGGAAGAGAACGGTCCGCTTGCGGTGGTTGCGGTGGATGCAGGCGCGGCCGAGCTCCACGGACAGGTTGCGCATGTCCGCCGGCAGGGCGTCCAGTTCGTACTCTCCGGCCGAGTAGAAGCCGTTGCCGCGCGCGGCCATCGCCGCTGTCTGCATGCGGTAGGTGCCGATCGTCGTGCCGTCGGCCTGCTCGACCAGCATGTGGTGACAGCTTGCGTCGAATTCGTCCAGATCCCGGCCGGTTGCGAAGGACTCGTCGAGCCCCTCGCCCATCTCCAGATTGAAGACCTCGAAGCGGAGCGCCAGCAGCCGGTCGATGTCGGCGGCGCTGCGGGCGAACCGCAGCCGGTAGCTGCCGACCTCGATCTCGTCGTCCGGCAGGAGCTCAGGACTCGGAATGGGCCCGTCTGCAGGCTCGGACGAGCGCCCCCCGCCGTGAGCCGGGTCGGTCATGAACCGGCTCCGTCCGCGGCGCGAATCGATCTGCTGTCGAAAATGGCCAGGAAGAGGCGGTCGTCCGCGCGCCGCAGCAGACCGATCGCGCTGACCGGCTGCCCGACCCATTCCAGGAGCTCGGGTCCCAGTGGCCGTCCCGCGAAGTCGACAAGGTAGACCAGTTCCCGTTCTCCGCGGTCCGTTCGGACCAGCAGGGCGGCCGGGATGCCGCCGCGGATGCAGAGCGAGGCGCAGCCCCGGTGCGGCTTGCCGCGCCCCGGCTTCATCGCGCCCAGATAGCACTTCGTGTCGACGATCTCGCCGACGAGACGGTGGCCCCGCACGACGAGGCGCGCGTCGACGCCGTGCACCTGGGCGTGGGCTGGACGACCGGCTGTCGGCACGTCGTTGCGGCCGCGGCCGGATGGAGAGCCTCCGGCGCCGCGCGGGGGGGCCGCCGCGGCCCGGGTTCGAGGGCTGGCGGCACGTCCGGGAAGGTCGAGCGAGTGCACCTCGAGCATCGCCTCCTTCGGGTTCCGGATCGGTGTTCCGGAGAGTCTGGTCGAGGCGCCGGACGGCCGCGCCCTTGGCGGTCGCTGGTGCGCGCCCGAGAGCTCGCTCGCTGTCGCCCCCAAGGGCGGCCATGGCGGGCCGGGCTCTTCGTCCAGGTCGAGTCCGTGCTTGCCCGTTCCGACCAGCAGGTAACCCGCGGCCGGGCCGTCCGCCGTGAGCAGACGGGGCAGGGGGTCGACGAGCAGCTCTCCGCTGTAGTCGTTCAGCGTGCCGTAGGCGAACGTCCCGTCGTCGAACCGTTCCAGCAGCAGCGCCAGGCCCGCCCCCAGCGCCGCGGCGAGCAGCAGGAGACCGGCCGCCGTGCGGCGGGCGAACCGCGCCAGGCCGGGCGGCGTCTCCCTGGCGTAGCCGACGTGGAATTCGCCGGTTCGGTCGCGGGTCACGCAGGCTCCTCGGCGGCGGCGGTTCTTGCGGTACGCGCCGGATCCGTGCGGGCGCCGGGAGGATTCGGCCGCGGATCGACCAGCACGCGGCCGTCTTCGACGCGGACGTTGAAGGTGGGAACTCTCTCGGCAAAGGGCGGCGGTGAACAGCCGTCTTCGGGGCGGTACTGGTAGCCGTGCCAGGGGCAGGTGATGCAACCGGAGATCACCCGGCCTTCTCCGAGCGGTCCGTTCTGGTGCTGGCAGACGTTCGAGACGGCCGCGATTCTCTCGCCGTCGTCGGTGCAGTAGCGGAAGACGGCCACGCGTTCGCCGCCGAGAACGAAGATGCGGGCGCGTTCGAGCGGGATGTCCTCAACTGCACAGACGTCCACCGCCTCATCTCCGGCGGCGGTCGGCAGGGACGGCAGCCGCCCGCGCCAGCCGGCGGCGAGGTGGAGCGAGCCGATGGCGATGAACCCGGCGCCGAGCAGTCCCGCGAGCACGGTGGGCCGCTCGGCGGCCTGCAGGCTGCCCAGCGCCACGTGCGCCAGGGCCAGTCCGTAGGCGACGTAGACCAGCATGTGCAGCGACTTCCAGACCGGCGCGGTCAGATTGGCGAGCCAGAAGTCGTGCGAGGTCGCCGCCATCAGGAACAGGATGACGAGCGCCAGGAGGCCGAGCGCCTGGAACGGGAACTGCGCCAGGCTGTCGTAGTTGCCGTTGCTCGCCAGCACGCTCACCACCGGGTTCAGGACCCCGAAGCCGTGGAACTGGAGGACCGCGAAGCCGCCGTGCGCCAGGGCCAGCAGGAACATGCCGACGCCGAGGTGGCGGCGGTTGTACAGCAGGGGCAGGAAGCGCGGCTCCAGCCGACACAGCGGTCCGATGGCCAGCACGACGTGGAGCAGCAGCAGGGCGCCGGCGCCGAGACCGCGGATCAGCAGGGTCTCGATCGCCGCGTTCGGCCGGGTCGCGAGGCCGAGGCCCACGAACAGGCCGAGGAACAACAGGACGCCGACCGCGATCGTCAGGTCGTACTTCTTCTTGTTGCGGTTCCACAGGACCGCCTGGTACCCGGCGCTCACCGTTCGTTCGCCGGCGGTTTCCCCGGCGGCGAGGTTCCGTCCTGCGGCGCGTCCATCTCGCCGGCAGGAACCGCTCCGGCGGCCCCCTCCGGCAGGGCCTCCGCGAGCGGCGGTTCGGGCCTGGCCAGCCATGCGCAGGTCAGCAGGATTGCCAGGATCGGGAACAGCACGGTCCAGGCGAGGCGGTGCCGGCGGCGCAGGCGGCGGATCATCCGGTGTCCTGCCCGGTTCGCCTGGCCGCCGCCTCGCGGTGGGCGTTCCGCTCCACCGGCGGCTGGCGGCCGGTCAGCCACCGCCGAAGCAGGACGGGCCAAAGGGCGGCAGCGCCGGGGAGGATGACGAGCCGGAACCCGGGGCCGGCCGACTTCGCGCCGGGATCCAGACGGCCGACACCGCGCCAGACGAAGAACGGGGCGAAGGCCAGACCGCAGGCGATGTACACGGCGCAGAGCAGCACGACGACCTCGGCGGCGCGCACGATGGGCATTGCGGGGAGTATATGCATGCACTCGGACGGCCTCATCCCGTAGACTGCTGTCGTTTCGCCGCACTCTCGACGCGCAACAAGGAAACCGAGGAAGAGACCATGCTGGCCGCTCATTGTTCGATCAGTTCCATCCGCGCGACGGCGCGGGGGGCGATTCTGGTCGCCCTGCCGTGTCTTGCCGCCGCGCTTCCCGCCGCCGGGCAGGAGGACGTGCAGGAGATGACGGTCGAGCGCTACGAGCCGCGTTCGACCCTCAAGGTGCCGGGCGGTCCGGTGACGCGGGCGAAGTTCCCGTTCGTGGACGCTCACGGCCACCTGCGCGGCGCCGATCCGGCGCGGATCGACCAGATGATCCGCGACATGGACGCGATGAACATGGCCGTCTTCGTCAACCTGAGCGGCGGTTCGGGCAAGCGCCTGAAGGCGAACATCGCCGGCACCGGGGGCCGTTACCCGGGCCGGTTCGTCGTCTACGCGAACGTCGACTTCTCCGGGGTCGACCGCCCGGGCTGGGGGAAGGAAGCCGCGGCGCAGCTCGAAGCGGATGTCGAGGCCGGTGCCCAGGGCCTCAAGATCTACAAGAACCTCGGGATGTTCGTGACCGACAGCGCCGGCAAGCGGGTGCCGGCCGACGACCCGAGGATCGATCCGGTGTGGGCCAAGGCCGGCGAGCTGGGGATTCCGGTCCTGATCCATGTCGGCGAGCCGTCGCCGTTCTGGGACCCGTGGGACGAGCACAACGAACGCTGGCTCGAGCTCAAGCAGTTTCCGAACCGTCGGCGGGACGACCCGACCCGTTTCGCCTCGTTCGAGCAGACGATGGCCGAGCAGCACAACCTGTTCCGACGCCACCCGGACACGATCTTCATCAACGCCCATCTGGGCTGGCTCGGCAACGACCTGGCGCGGCTCGGCAAGCTGCTCGACGAGCTGCCGAACGTCTACACCGAGCTGGGCGCGGTGCTGGCGGAACTGGGGCGTCAGCCGCGCACCGGGGCCGCGTTCCTGACGAAGTACCAGGATCGCGTGCTGATGGGGAAGGACGCCTGGGAGCCGAGCGAGTATCACGTCTACTTCCGTGTGCTGGAAACCGCGGACGAGTACTTCGACTACTACCGCAAGCGGCACGCGCACTGGAAGATGTACGGACTCGACCTCTCGGACGAGGTGCTCGAGAAGATCTACTTCCGCAACGCGCTGAAGATCATCCCCGGCCTCGACCGGAGCCTCTTCCCCGAGTAGGCGCTTCCTCGGGCTGCCGCGGCCTGCAGGAGCTTGTGCCGTAGAACGCAGTTCTGCGAGTTCTTCGGCGCAAGGTCGTAACGACGTGGGGCTGGGGCCAGACCCGGAAGTCGGCGCCGGCCTGGCGGCGCTACGGCCCGGTCGCTTCGCCGTTGTCCGCTGCTGCTGCCGCCGGCTCCGGCGACCCGGTGCAGTCGCCGCAGTGGATGTCGGCAACCGGTTCGCCGGCGGCGAGCGCCGCCGTCCAGTCGCGGATCTTCACGCCGTCGGACTCGTACGTGTAGAACTGCGGCCGCAGAAGGATCGTGTGCAGTTCGCCCGGAGCGATGTAGCTCCGGTAGTTGTCCTGGCCTTCGAGCGCTGCGTCGATGTCGGCTTCGTTCGCGTCGAGCAGCGGCTGGAGTCCGTCATCGACGTTCACGCCGCCGAGCTGAAGGAAGCGGATCTGGACATCGTCCTCGGCGGTGTCGTAGCGCGTGAACGTGACGGCGGGATGCGCCTGTGCGGCCTTGATCCAGAGCGTCTCGAAGGTGAGTTCCTCGGTGCCGACGTCGGCCATGTTGTCGAAGTGCGCAAGCGCCTCGATCGTTCCCCAGGACTCGTGCGGCCGGGTCTCGTTGAGCGACCGGTAGCCGCCGGCGCCGTCGCCGAACGCCGTGACCCGTGCGGCCGGATAGCGGTCGGCGAGGTGGCGGGCGTAGACCGGAGCCGGGATCGAGCCGGCGCTGGAGCCGGCGACGAACACCGTCTCGGGTTCGAGGAAGTGCTCACCGGTCCAGTCGAGCGCCGCCTTGCCGTTGATGTAGCCGCGGTGGCGGATCGTCACTTCGCGGGCCGGCTCCCCCTCGGTGGCCGGCGCTTCGTAGACCGCGTCCCGGTCGCCGATGTGGACATCGCCGGTGCAGTACGGCACGAACACGAAGCTGTAGTCGGCGAACGGGTTCTCGGGGTGGTTGAAGGCCGCGATTCCGTGGGCCGCGTCTTCCTCGGGATCCGTGCCGGCTGCCGAGCGCATCTCCTCGATCGCGGTCATCGTGTAGGTCGGCTGGCCCTGCGGGTCGCAGGTCCGGGCGTCCCAGCACCCGCCGCCGCCCTGCAGGTAGAAGACGAGCCTGGCCGGATCGGCGGGACGGACGAAGAACCGGAAGGGCGAGCCGTCCGAGCAGGTCGTCTCGCCTCCCGGCGTGATCGTGTTCCAGCCCGCCGCGAGCTCGGCGAGCGGGGCCTCGCGGTCCACTGGTTCCAGGACCTCTGCGGCCGGGGTACAGGCGAGAGCGGCCAGGGTCGGAAGGATGGCGGCTGCCCTGCCGATGGTGAAGCGGCGGTCGTGGTTCATCGTCGTGTTCCTTTCTTCAGCGGCCGGGGGCCAGCGCCGCCAGGGCGTCCAGGTCCGGGTCCGGCTTGCCGTCGGGGCGGAACGCCTGGATGCAGACGTGGTCGGCGCCGGCGTCCAGGTGCTCCTCGATGCGCTCCTGGATCCGGTCCTTCGTTCCCCACGCGACCAGGGCATCGACCAGGCGGTCGCTGGCCTGGAAGTCCCGCCAGTCGTCCTCGTCGTAGCCCAGCTCCAGCAGACTGTTCTGGTAGTTCGGTGCGCGCAGGTAGACTTGGAGGTTGGCGCGGCCGACGCTGCGGGCAGCCTCGGCGTCCGTGGTCAGGATCACCTTCTGCTCCGGGCACAGCAGCGGTCCGTCGCCCATGATCTCGCGTGCCCGCCTCGTGTGCTCCGGCGTCACCAGATAGGGATGGGCGCCGGACGCCGCCGCCGCGGCGAGCTTCAGCATCAGCGGCCGCAGCGCGGCAATGACGATCGGCGCTTCCTGTTCGGGCTCGGGGCCGCGGTAGAACGCCTGGTCGACGGCCTCCAGGTACTCGCGCATCTTTGGCACCGGCGGCTTGTACTCGTGTCCGCGCAGACGCGTGACGAGGTGCGGATGGGAGACGCCCAGGCCGAGGACGAAGCGGCCCGGCAGCATCTCCGACAGGGTCTTGTGGACTGCCTTCGTGGTCATCGCGTCGCGGGCGTAGATGTTCGCGATGCCGGTGGCGTGGGCGAGGCGCTCGGTGCGGGCGCCGAGATACGCCACCAGGGCGAACGGGTCGCGGCCGATCGCTTCCGGCGTCCACAGCGTCCCGTAGCCCTGCGCCTCGATCGCGGCCGCGAACTCCGCCGCCTGTTGTGCCGAGAGCCCGTCCAGGCCGGCCCAGACGCCCAGCTTGCCGAGGTTGTGTGCAGTCCCTGTCATGTCTTCTGGCGCCTCCGTCGATGCAGTCGATACAAGGGAGCGTTGACGGTATCAGCACCGCCGGGGCTCACCCGTGCGAACTGTCGCGAACCGTGCAGACCGGGTGCTGACAGCCCGTGGCAGAAGTCGCGTTGCATTCGTTTCAGCCATGCATCCCGCCCGGCTGCGTTGCTCTTCGCTTACATATACCCAATATGCTCAATCATCGCGCCTTGCCGGACGGCGCCTGACCGCTCTCGGTGCGACACGCGCCTTTGCCACGGGCTGCTAACGTCCGGCCGATGGCCACGGTGGCGAAGCACGGTCGGGCCTGGGAGCACTGGTTCGGCCTCGCCGGGCTGGTGCTGCTCGCGGCTGGCGTCTGGATCGCGCTGTTCGTGGCGCCCACGGAGCGCTTCATGGGCGAGGTCTACCGCATCCTCTACGTCCACGTACCGCTGCAGTGGAACGCGCTTCTCTGCTTCTTCGGCGCCGGTTTCGTGGGTGCGGCCTCGCTGTGGACCCGCAAGGCCTGGGTCGACGGCATGCTGGTGGGAGTGATCGAGGTCGGCGTCGTGCTCGAGACCGCGGGCCTGCTCTCCGGCATCGTCTGGGCCAAGCCGACCTGGGGTGTCTACTGGGACTGGGATCCCCGGCTGACCTTCACCTTCGTCATGTGGCTGACCTTCCTGGGCGTGCTGGCGCTGCGGCGTTTCGCGGAAGAGCACCGGCGCGCGCCCTGGACGGCGGCGGCGAGCATCGTCGCCTCGGTCAACGCCCCCCTGGTCTACTACTCGGTGAACTGGTGGCGCAGCATCCACCAGTTGCAGTCGTCGCCCGAGACGGTTCACACGACGATGATCCTGCCGCTCAGGCTCAACGCGGTCGCGCTGCTGCTGGTCTGCGTCTGGTTCGTCGCGCGCCGCGCCCGCATCTCGCTGGCGCGTCGTCGGTCCGAAGCGACCGCGCCGCCGCCTCGGATCGCGCCGGTACTCGACGGCGCCTGACCTCTCCGCGCGCCCTGCATTCAGGGCGGGCCGATCAGGGGAGGCCCTGGCGTGTCGCTCAACCACGAGCAGCCTCCGGGCGCCTGCGGAACGCTGGCCGTTCGGGGTTCTCTCGAATGGCGGCGCCCGGCAGGGGGCTCGTGCCGGCGAGTTTCGGCCGGCCGCTTCCGGCGAGCCGCCGGCCCGAGCTCAGGGCAGTGCGAACGCGATGAGCTCGGGCACGCCGTCCGTCTCCCTCCGGCCGGCGACGGTCAGCGCGATGTACTGCCGCCCCTCGTGCAGATACGTCATCGGCGTGCCGAGTCCCCGCGCCGGCAGCGGCACCTCGGCGACGACATCGCCGGTCCGCTTGTTCCGGGCCACCAGCCTGTTGCCGCCGTCGTCGTCCGGGGCGTGCTGGCCGTGGATCAGCAGGGTCTTCGTCAGGAGCGGTCCGGTGTAGCTGTCGCCGCCCAGCGGCGGCAGGTCGAGATCCCTGAGGCGGGGGTGGTTGCGCAGCGTTTCGTTGTTGCCGAGCGGCTTCATCCACACGTGCTCGCCGGTGGTCAGGTCGATCGCGGTCATCCGGGTGTAGGGCGGCTTGAACAGCGGCAGGCCCTCCGGCATCTCCGGCCGCCGGCCGCGGCCGCCGTGGGTGTAGCGAAGCGTGCCGCCCTCGAGCGGATCCGGCGTGTAGAAGGAGATCATGCTGAACGTGTTCCGTGACGGCACATAGAGCCAGCCGGTTTCCGGGTCGACCGCGGCGCCGTGCCAGTTCGCGCCGCCGCCGGCGGACGGTCGGAAGATCGTGCCCCGCTTGCCGCCAGGTTCGGGCAGCGACGGCGGCGTGTAGAGCGGGCCGATCCGGTAGTCCCTGACGACGGCAAGGGCCATCTGCCGGATCTCGGGCGTGAAGTCGACGAGATCGTCCTCGGCCACGCCCTGGTACTCGAAGGGGGGCGGCCTGGTCGGGAAGGGCTGGGTGGGCGCCGCCGTGTCGCCCGGCATCGTGGTCGGCGGCACCGCCCGATCCACGATCTCCCAGACGGGTTCGCCGGTAAGGCGGTCGAAGACGTAGAGGAACCCCTGCTTGCTGACCTGGGCGACGAGCTTCCGGGAGTCCGCGCCGTCGCCGGCCGGCAGGTCGATCAGGGTGGGCGCGGCCGGGAAGTCGTAGTCCCACAGGCCGTGGCGGACGGCCTGGAAGTGCCAGAGCTTCTCGCCCGTCACGACCTCCACCGCGACCAGACTCTCCGAGTACAGGTTGTCGCCCGGCCGGTGGCCGCCGTAGAAGTCGTTCGTCGCGGTGCCGATGGGCAGGTAGACGATCCCGTGCTCGTTGTCGCCGGAGAGCATCGTCCAGACGTTCGCGTTGCCCGAGTAGCGCCACGAGTCGCCGCCCCAGGTCTCGACGCCTTCGTCGCCCTCCTGCGGCACGGTGCGGAACACCCAGCGGAGGTCGCCGGTGCGCGCGTCCCAGCCGCGCACCCAGCCGGGAATGGACTCCTTCGTGATCCGGCGGTCGGCGATCGAGGCGCCGGTGACGACAACGTCGCGGACGACGATCGGCGGCGACTGCATGGAGTAGAGCAGCGCGTTCAGGTAGTCCCGCTCGCCGCGGTTGGCGCGCGGCAGGCCGGCCATCAGATCCACCCGCCCGCCATCGCCGAAGTCCTCGTTCGGACGTCCGGTGCGCGCATCGACCGAGATCAGGTAGCCGTTGCCGGTGCCCCAGTAGACGCGGCTGTCGGCTTCGTCGCCGTCCAGCCCGTTCGTCCAGTAGGCGACTCCGCGCTGGTTCCACACCACCGTCATCGTCGTGGTGCCCTCTTCGTAGCTCTTCGGGTTGTAGCTCCAGGCCGTCCGGCCGGTGCCGGGATCGACCGCGGCGCCGATCGAGAGCGGCGTGTTGAGGAACAGCAGATCCTCCTGCATCAGGGGCGTCGCCTTGAGGTTGCGGACGAAGGGCGCGCGTCCGGCCCGCCAGAGCAGGGGATCCTCCTTCTGGAGCTGCTCGAAGACGAGATGACGGCTGGCGGTCCATTCGCCGCCCGCCTCCGACTTGCTCAGGAAGGCGTCCACCGACCGCCAGCGCCAGGCCACCGCGAGCTCGCCGAAGTTCGCGGCGTCGATCTGATCGAGCGGCGAGTACCTGGTCGACCCGGTGTCGCCGCCGTAGCTCGGCCACTCGCCGCCCGGTGCGCCGCGTTGGGCTGTTGCCGGCGCCGCGAGCAGGGCGGCGACGGCTGCAGCCGCCGCGCCAGCGATGCGATTGCTTGCCATGTGGAGGCCTCGGTCGTTCGGATGACGGCGATCGCCAATCGTAACGCCCCGCCGGCGTGTGCCGGGCCTGTGGCCGCTCGTGGTTTCGACGGCGTGGGATCCGCGGTCGGGGGCGGCTATGCTCGCGCCCGCTCATGGTGGAGCAGCGGCAGTTGCGCGTGGGGATCGTCGGCGCGGGCTTCCTCGCCGAGACCAGGGCGCGCTGCTGGCGGCAGGTCGCGTCGGTCCGGGTCGCCGGTATCGTGTCGCGGCGGCGGCAGCGGGCGGCGGACTTCGCGCGCCGCTTCGACATACCGGTCGTGTTCGACGACCTGGACGCGATGCTGGAAGACGCCGCCGTCGACGTGGTCGATCTGTGCGTCCCGAACCGGCTGCACCGGGAGATGACCGAGGCTGCGGCCGCGGCGGGAAAGCACATCATCTGCACGAAGCCGCTGACCGCCTACACCGGCCAGGATCTGCCGGACGACGCAGGCGATACCGAGATTGCCGGCCGCGACCGGGGCGAGATGCTGCGGGTCGTGGAAGCGGACGCCCGGGCGATGGTGGCGGCGGCGGCCCGGGTCGGCGTGCAGCTCCTCTACGGCGAGAACTGGGTCTTCGCGCCGGCGTTCCGCCGCGCCGCGGGTCTGCTGGAGGAGGCGGACGCGGTCCTGCTCGAGATGCGCGGCGGAGAGTGCCACAGCGGCTCTCATTCCCCCTATGCCCGCGTCTGGCGGCACACGGGCGGCGGCGCCCTGATCCGGCTCGCCGCTCATCCAGTGGGCGCCATGCTCTACTTGAAGCGGGTCGAGGGCCGGCGCCGGCGCGGCGAGCCGGTGCGCCCGGCGTGGGTCAGCGCCGAAACCGCCGATCTCAGTGCTGTCGACGGAATGTCCGAGAGCGAACTTCGCAGTGCCGGCGGCTGGGGCGAGGTCGAGAACTGGGGCTGCGCGACGATCGGTTTCGACGACGGTTCACGCGCCGTCGCCTGGGGCGGCGACCATGTCCTGGGCGGCATGGAGAGCAGTCTCGACCTGTTCGCCAGCAACTGCCGCCTCCGGCTCAACCTGAGCCCCAACGACCTGCTTTGCGCCTATGCCCCCGACGCCCGCGTCTTCGGCGGCGCCGCCATCATGGAGAAGATCGACTCCGGCGCCGGATGGACCACTCCGATGCCGGACGAGGACTGGACCTCCGGCCAGCTCGGCATGTGCCAGGCGTTCGCCCGCGCGCTGCTTGCAGGCGAGCGGCTCGACGTGGACGGCGAGCTCGGCCTGGAGGTCGTCCGCGTCCTGTATGCCGCCTACGTTGCGGCAGCGGAAGGGCGTCGAGTGGACATCCTGCGCCGAAGGACCCGCTGAGCTGCATTCCACGGTGCAGGCTGCTAATGTCTGCGCTCTGGATCGGACGGGCCTTCCTGGTCGGGCAGATGGTCCAGGCGCGGTACCGGGCCCCGACGTACTGCCGGACGATCCGTACTGACGCTTCGAGATGGACAGCCTGAGCAGCGGACTTCGCGGACGACTGGAGGAGCCGCTCCCGACCGCGCCGCCCGAGGTCGCCGACGTGACGATCGATGCCGCGGTCCGGCATCTGCTGGGCCAGCGCCGGGACGACGGCCACTGGTGCGCGGAGCTCGAAGGCGACACGATTCTCGAGTCGGAGTACGTGCTGCTCCTCCACTTCCTGGGGCGCGGTGACGACCCCCGGGTTGCAGCCTGCTGCCGGCGGTTGCGCAGCCAGCGGCAGCAGGGCGGCGGCTGGGCGGCGTATCCGGACGGCCCGACCGACCCGAGCGTTTCGGTCAAGGCCTACCTGTGTCTGAAACTGGCCGGTGACGATCCGGACGCGCCTCACATGGCCGCGGCGCGCCGCGCGATCCTGCGGGCCGGCGGCCTGCGCGCCTGCAATTCGTACACGAAGCTCTACTTGTCGATCTTCGGGTTGTGGAGCTGGCGGCAGTCACCTGCGGTGCCTCCGGAGATGCTCCTGCTGCCGAAGTGGTTCGTCTTCAACCTCCACGAGATGTCCTCCTGGACCCGAACGATCGTGGTGCCGCTGTCGGTGATCTGGGCGTTCCGGCCCAGTGCGCCGCTCGACGTGACGCTCGACGAGCTGCAGGCGGACGACCGCCCGGTCCGCGGGCGGGCTACCTTCCACCACGCGTTCTGGTCGAGAGTCTTCGCGGCGATCAACGGTCTGATCAAGCTGGTGGAGGAGATCGGACCGGTCCCCTGGTGGCGACGCCGGGCCTTGCAGACGGCGCACGAATGGCTGCTTGCCCATGTCGAAGACTCGGAGGGCCTGGGAGCGATCTTTCCGGCGATGGTCAATGCGGCCATCGCGTTCCGCTGCCTGGGCTACGAAGAGGACCATCCGCTGGTCCGGGGCCAGTTGCGGGAACTCGAACGGTTCGAGATCGAAGAGGCTGGCGAGATGCGGCTTCAGCCGTGCTTCTCGCCGGTGTGGGACACGGCGCTGTCGGCGGGCGCCCTGCTCGCCGCGGAGGTGGATCAGGGAGAGGCGCCGATCCAGGAGGCGCTTGCCTGGCTGCTCGACCGTGAGGTCAGGACGCCCGGCGACTGGCGGGAGAAGAGTCTCCAGCAGGCTCCGGGGGGCTGGTGCTTCGAGTACCGGAACGACCTCTATCCCGACTGCGACGACACCGCGGAGGTCCTGCTGCTGCTGGCCGCGGTCCGGGGGCGGACCGACTGGCTGGAGGCGCGGCGGCAGGCGGCGTCGGCGCGCGGCCTGCGCTGGCTCCTCGGCATGCAGAACCCGGACGGCGGCTGGGCCTCGTTCGATCGCTGCTGCGACCGGGAGGTCCTGACCCTCATCCCCTTCGCCGACCACAACGCGATGATCGATCCGAGCACGCCCGACATCACGGCGCGCGTGGTCAGCGCTCTCCTGGCCCATGGACACGACCCGGGCGATGGGCCGGTTTGCCGCGGCACGGACTACCTGCTCCGCGAGCAGGAGGCGGACGGGAGCTGGCCGGGCCGCTGGGGCGCCAACGGCGTCTACGGTACCTGGCTCGCGCTCTCCGCCCTGGGGCAGGCGGCGGCGCGGAAGGGCGGAGGGGACGGCGGCGGCAGGCTGGGCGAGGCGTGTCGACGCGGTCGGTGCTGGCTCCTCGCGGTGCAGAACGACGACGGCGGTTGGGGCGAGTCGCTTCGTTCCTATGACGATCCGGCGTTCAGGGGCCGCGGCAACAGCACGGCTTCACAGACCGCCTGGGCGATGATGGGTCTGATCTCGTCGCTCGACGCGGCGCGGGCACGCGGTTCGGGTCCGGGCGGCGCGGTTCAGGTCCAGGCGGCGCTGGACCGCGGCGCGGCCTTCCTGCAGGATCGTCAACGTGCGGACGGCTCCTGGTTCGACCGCGACTGGACCGGCGTCGGGTTCCCCCGCGTCTTCTATCTCCGCTACCACGGCTACGCGCAGTACTTCCCGCTCGAGGCCCTGGCCGCCTACCGGCGTCTGGCGGCCGCGGCGTCCGGACAGACCCCGTCCGAGCAGCGTCAGCCGGCCGCCAACTGACCCGACAGCTCCGGCGAGAGGACGATCCGACAGCCATGCGAACACCGCTGCACATGGTGACCGACAACCTGAAGCATCAGGCGAAGAACGCGTTGCTGGGCAGGCGCCGGTATCCCTTCGTCCTCATGCTCGAGCCGCTCTACACCTGCAACCTCGCCTGCCTGGGATGTGCGGTGGAGAGGCATACGGGCAAGCTCCGGGACCGGCTGCCGGTAGCCGACTGCCTCGAGGCGGTGCGCGTCAGCGATGCGCCGGTGGTGTCGATCTGCGGCGGCGAGCCGACGATCTATCCCGAACTGCCGGAGCTGATCTCCGGCATCATCGCTCGACATCGGCACATCTACCTGTGCACGAACGCGCTGCTGCTCGATACCAGGGTGTTCGACCGCGTGCCCCCGAACCGGCGGCTGACGCTGAACATTCACCTTGACGGCATGCGGGAGACCCACGACTTCGTGTGCGCCCGCGACGGTGTGTTCGACAAGGCGGTCGAGATGATCCGCGCGGCCAAGGAGCGCGGTTACCACGTCACGACGAACACCACCGTGTTCAAGGAAACGCGGATCGAAGAGGTCGAGGAGCTGTGCCGGTTCCTGCGCGACCTCGGCATCGACGGCATGCTGATCTCTCCCGGCTACCAGTACGAATCGGTGGACCGCGACATCTTTCTCACGCGTCAGGACACGGAGCGGAAGTTCCGGCGCATCCTGGAGATCGCGGACGAGTACAAGCTGACCTCGACGCCGATGTTCCTCGAGTTCGCGGCCGGACTGCGGGACTACTCCTGCTCGCCGTGGAGCACCGTGACGCGAACGCCGCTCGGCTGGAAGGCGCCCTGCTACCTGATCGGCAAGCGGCACCACGCGACCTGGGAGGAGTTCTGGGAGCAGACGGACTGGGAGTACTGGGAGTCGCGCCAGGATCCCCTGTGCCGGAACTGCGCGATGCACTCGGGGTTCGAGGCGTCGGTCGTGCGGGAGCTCCGGAAGAGCCCGAAGGACGCGTTGCGCCTGGCTGCCTGGCACCTGTCGGGATGATCGCGGCGCCGCCTGGCGAGTGACGGTCCTGGTCACCGGCGGCACCGGATTCGTCGGCGCGCATGTCGTCCGGGCGCTGCTCGAACGCGGCGGCGATCGCTTGCGCTGCCTCGCACGGCCGGGTGGAGACCGTTCGAACCTCGACGGCTGCGACGTCGAGGTGGTCGAAGGAGACCTCCGGGACCCGGCGAGTCTCCGGGCCGCGTGTGCGGGTTGCCGTGAGGTCTACCACTGCGCCGCCGACTATCGCCTGTTCGTGCGCCGTCCGCGTGACCTCTACGCGGCCAACGTCGACGGGGCCCGGAACGTGTTCCTTGCCGCAGCCGAGGCGGGCGCGGAGCGCATCGTCCACACCAGCTCGGTCGGCGCGCTCGGTCTCGAACCGGACGGTCGACCGGCGACCGAGACGACGCCGGTCAGGGCGGCGGCCATGGTCGGGCACTACAAGCGCAGCAAGTTCCAGGCTGAGCGTGCTGCCGTCGAGGCGGCTCGGGCCGGCGCTCCGGTCGTCATCGTGAATCCGTCGACGCCGGTCGGCGAACGGGATGTCAAGCCGACGCCGACCGGGCAGATCATCGTCGACTTCCTGGCGCGGCGCATGCCTGCCTTCGTCGACACCGGTCTCAACCTGATCGACGTGCGGGACGTCGCCCGGGGTCACCTGCTGGCGGCGGAGAGGGGACGGGTCGGGGAGAAGTACATCCTGGGCCATCGCAACGTGACCCTGGCGCAGTTGCTGCATCTGCTCGCGGACATCACGGGAACCGAGGCGCCTCGCCTGCGGCTGCCGCACTGGCTGCCGATCGGCGCCGCGGCTCTGGCCACGGGCTGGGCGCGGGTCGCCGGGGGCGAGCCCCGGATCGCATTCGACAGCGCCCGCATGGCGCGCCATCGGATGTTCTTCGACTCCGGCAAGGCGGTCAGGGAACTCGGTCTGGTCCAGAGCCCGATCGAGGACGCCCTCCGGCGTGCGGTGCGATGGTTCGAGCAGAACGGCTACGTGCGCGGGCGGGGCCGTTGACCGCGGCGGAGGGCCAGCCCTCGGCAGGGCCGACCGTCTACCTGGCCGCGATGGCCTTCGAGGCGCGGGCTCTGCTGCGTCGGGTCGAGGGCGCCGCGCGCGTGCAGGACGACGGGGGCGTCACCGCAGTCCGGGGCCGGCTCCGAGACCGGCCGGTGGAGGTCGTGGTCTGCGGTGTCGGCGCCCGGGCGGCTGTCCTGGCCGCCGAACGGTGCGTCCGCCTCGCCTCCCGAGGCTCCTGCGGCAGGGTGGTCTGGATCGGCATCGCGGGCGCCCTGTCACCGGACCTCGACATCGGCGACCTGATCGCGGCCCGCACGGCGATGAGCCCGGGCCGACCGCCGCTCGACCTGGACGAGGCCCTGGCTGCGGCGGCCTCCGAGCGGGGTTGCCGACCGGGCGTCCTGGTCACGGCCTCGGGACTCGTGGCCACCGCCTCCTCTCGCGAGGCCCTGTGGCGGCGCAGCGGCCAGCGTGACGCAACAGCGGTCGACATGGAGAGCTGGCCAGCGGCGCGGGTGCTGCAGTCCGCCGGCGTTCCCTTCGCCGCCGTCCGGGCGATCAGCGATACGGCCGCCGATCGGCTTCCGCCATGGCTCGAGCGCCTGCCGGCGCCGGCCGGCGGCGATCTGCCGGGACTCCTGCTCCGGCGCGCCCTGGCGCAGCCGTCCAGTCTCCTCCCGCTGACGAAGATCCGCCTGCGAGCGACTCGCCTGACCGCCCGTCTCGCCGATCCGGCAGCAGCGCTCGCCTGAGGACTCCACCCGCCGCTCGGCGTCGGGAACCGCGTTCAGCGCACCACGTGCGCACCACGACGTTCGACCTGCTACGAGCTCTCGGAGTGCTATGCTCAAAGGCCCTCTTGATCTCGTCGTTGGTGTCTGTGGCCCGGGCGACGCAGTTGTGCCTGCGGCTGAGCGCAGCGGAGGAGTCCTGGCGGCCAGAACCGGCAGAAAGCACGTTGGTACCGTCTCCCGCCCCCCCCCCCCCCCTGATCCAGTACCCGGACGGCTGTTGTGTCTCTGGTTGAGCGTCTTGCGTATCAGAGGGTGGCTGCTGGCCTGGTGATCCGGCTGGGGGCCTTGCTGCTGCTGTCCTTCTCGGTCGTCTCCGTTTCTGCCGCCCAGGA
Organism: Thermoanaerobaculia bacterium; assembly: GCA_965116145.1. Classification (GTDB taxonomy): domain Bacteria; phylum Acidobacteriota; class Thermoanaerobaculia; order Multivoradales; family Multivoraceae; genus Multivorans. Next base: position 1,361,611 of record OZ220482.1, on the reverse strand, counting down.
GCCCCACCAGTGTGAAGTGGTCATGGTGGATCCGGGAGATCGGCCCGTAGCCGCGCCGGAGTTTCAGTCGGGGTCCGCGGTCACCATCGACCTGCTGATGGTCTACTCGGCCGCAGCCGTCACGGCGAAGCGGCACGAGTGGCTCGGTTCGGTCATCACGGAAGTCAATCGCATCTACGGCGGTACCGGGATCACGTTCCGGGTCACGGGCGCCTACTCGATCGGCGACAGTTCCCGCCTGGCTGAGGTCGCGGCCGCGGCGGAGGCCGCCCGCCCGAGCGACGCCGACAGCAAGTTCAAGGCCTTTTCACCCTTCCTCTCGCACCTGGGTGACCGGCGAGTCGTCGCAGTACGAAAATCAGTGGGCGCGGACATTGTTGTCGGGTGGCTCGCCTCCTCGAACGTGGATTCCTATGCACTCACCTACCGGTCCACCGCTCGCTGGCAATTCAGCTCGAGTCTGGGCTACAACTTCGTGCAGGAAAGGAACGACGCGGATCGAGCTGCGAAGACCCTGGCTCACAATCTGGGTCACCATCTTGGTCTGGGTCATCAGCCTTCGGATCCGGCCGGAAACTACCTGGACCATGGCGTAGCGTACGAAGGCACTCACCCTTCTCTGGCGAATCCGTACCTCACGGTCATGGGGATCCTGAGAGGCCGCAGCGAGAACTTCGACTGGCTCCCCGAGCTTTCCAGCGACTCCGTTCACACCTACAAGGGCCAGAGCATTCGGCTCGGAGACAGCAACCACAACGCCAAGGATGCGGCGGCAGTTGCCGCTCCGTGGGTGGCGTCCTATCTCCCGTCGTCGAGCGGGACGCCTCCGGATCTCGATGCGCTGCCGGCGGCTCTCACGGTTCTGCCGGAGCCTCCGGCGCCATCGAGAAATCCCAGGCCGGTCACCGTCGACCTCGTGGTGGTCTACTCCCCCGCGGCCGTCGCTGCGAGGCGGCACGAGCGGCTCAGTTCTGCCATGACGGAAGTCAATCGCATCTTCCGCGATACCGGGATCACCTTCCGGGTCATGGGCGTCTACTCGATGCGCCAGAACTCGAGTCTGGCTCGGGCCGCTGCCCGGGCGGAGGCTGCCAGCACGCGCGCCGCCATAACCAGGGAGGGCGTCCTGCAGGCGCTGCAGGATCGGCAGGTGACCGAGGCGCGAGAGGAGGTGGGAGCGGACATCGTTGTCGGGTGGCTCACCTCGTCGAAGCTCTCGTATTCGACCACGTTCTTCGCCACCGAGTGGAAGTACTTCAATCCGAACAACGCGTACCTGACTGTGCAGGATAGCGGCGACACCGACTGGGCGACAAAGGCCCTGGCTCATCATCTTGGCCACAAGTTCGGTCTGGGCCATCAGCCTTCCGAATCGAATGGAGGCAACTACCTGAGCTTCGGTGTGGCCTACGAGGGCACTCACGCTTCTTTTTCGAAGCCGTACCGAACGATCATGGGACCGTCCTCCGGAGCCGAGTGGATCAGCGAGCTTTCCAGCGACTCCACCCACACGCACAAGGGGCAGAGCATTTTCATCGGTGACTTCCGCCACGATGCCAGGAGAGCGGCGTCGATCACTGCCCCCTGGGTGGCGAACTACTATCCTCCGGCCTCGCGCGTGACGCCTCCGGATCTTGGCGCGCTGCCCACGGTTCTCACGGTTCTCCCGGAAGCTCCGCCGCCGCCACCGCCGCCGCCCGATGATGGCGGCTACGATGCTGAAGACCCCGATGTGACGACTCCTGATCCGGGCGGACCGCCGGTCGTCACGATTTCTGCGCCCCAGGTCGCGGATCTGGTGCTCGCCGCCGCCGGTGAGGTGCGTTCGGACTCCGCGGTCCGCTATCGGGTCAGCATCAGCAACAGAGGGCCGGGCGTTGCCGGCAACGTCGTCGTGGCGAGCACCCTGCGCGGGCTTCCGTCGATCGACGCGGCGACGTCCGGCTGCAGCGGGGATCCGGACGGTCTGCCGGAGTGCGCTCTCGGCGGCATCGAGGCCGGCGAGTCCGCCTCGTTCACGATCGATGTCGACACGGGCGGTGCTGTGGAGACCTGGCTTCGGTACACCGGCGCCGCCAGCAGCAGTGCGTCGGACCCGACGCCGGAGGATGCAGAAGCCGCTGTTTCCCAGGCGGTTGATCCACCCGACGCGCCGACGGACCTGATCGCTGTCGCGACGAGTTCGACCGAGGTGGAGCTGGACTGGGGAGACAACTCCCGGATCGAGACCGGGTTCGACGTTCTTCTGCGAGGTCCTGCCGACGCGGAACTGCGGCGGATCGGGTCGGTTCCTGCGAACACGACGTCGATGACCGTGGACGAGCTGACGCCGGACGCCGCCTACGCCTTCGCGGTCGAAGCGCGCAACGGCAGGCTGCGCTCCGAGCGGTCGCCTGAGGCGACGGCGAGGACCTGGTACTCGGACGACTCCCGCTGCGGCGAGGAGGATGTGCTCTGTCTCGGCAGGTTCGAGGTCGAGGCCTCGTGGAGGGCGCCCGACGGTCGGACGGGGCGCGGCATTGCGCACCGGCTGACGGCGGACAGCGGCGATTTCCGGTTCTTCGATGCGGCGAGCATCGAGCTGGTGGTGAAGGTTCTCGACGGCTGCCGGATCAATGGCCACTACTGGGTGTTCGGCGCCGGTCTGACGGACGTGGAAGTGACGATGACGGTGCGGGATGTCGACAACGGCGAGGAGCTGACCTGGACGAATCCCCAGGGTGTCCGGTTCGAGCCGATCGCGGATCGGACCGCGGTCGTCTGCGGCGGCGCCTCGGGGACGTCTGCGGGCAGCCGCATGCGGCTCGGCGGTGCCCTGGCCGTCGTGCAGCAGGCGGGTCCGGCGTCGGTCGATCGGGTCGCCCAGGCCGCCGAGGAGAACTCCTGCACGCCGGGCGCAACCGCTCTGTGCCTGCAGGACGGCCGCTACGAGGTGCGGGTGAGCTGGCAGGCGGGGGAGCGGAGCGGCGAGGGGAAAGCGATTCCGCGGACGTCCGACACCGGCATGTTCTGGTTCTTCGATGCGGACAACGTGGAGGTGGTGGTGAAGGTGCTTGACGGCTGCTCGTTCAACGGCCGGCGCTGGGTGGTGATGGCGGGCCTGACGGATGTGCAGGTCGACGTCTCGGTGAGAGACAGCCGGACAGGTGCGGCGAAGCTGTACCGGAACCCGGGCGGCACGCGCTTCCGCACGATGTTCGACATCACGGCCTTCCCTTGCAGCGATGCACCGTAGAGCCGGGAGGAAGATGCCCGTGTCAGGAGGCGTATCGCTGCCGTCGCCCGAGGGGCGCCGTTCGCGGCGGGCCGGTTTGCGGCTGATCGTGTGCCAGGTCGGAGTGCTGTTGCTGCCTGTGCCGGTGTTCACGCAGGAGCGCGCCGAACCCTTCCTGTGCGGGGCTCAGGCAGCGGGTCCGCCAGGCCCCCTGGTCGCCATACCGGAATTCCAGCAGTCGGCGCCCACTCCGGTCACCATCGATCTGATGATCGTCTACACCCCCGCGGCCGTCGCCGCGAAGCGGTACGAGTGGCTCAGTTCGACCATGACCGAGGTGAATCGCATCTACCGCGACACGGGAATCACTTTCCGGGTCGTGAGTGTCTACTCGCTGCGCGAGCGCTCCTGGCTGGCGCGGGAAGCGGCCATGGTCGAAGACAGTACGTACGAGACCTGGCTGGACGCCATGGCGGGCCTGCTGAACTCGGTCAGCGACGACTGGGACCTGTGGGAAGCACGACGAAGAACAGGAGCGGACATTGTCGTCACGGCGACCATCCACAGGAACATGACGAGCACCGGACTGGCGTGGATTGGCAACCAGCCAGCCTATCTCGGCCCGTGGCATGGGAACGTCATCGTGAGCGAGAAGGACAACCCCGTGCACTTTCGAGAAGTCCTGGCGCACGAGCTGGGTCACAACCTCGGTCTGGATCATCAGACGAACGCTCGGCACGGCAGTTCGTACTTCAGGCATGGGAGGGCCTACGAGGGCACTCACGCTTCTCTTGCGGATCCGTACTTCACGATCATGGGGACCGGGTACAGTGGCCTGGACTTCATCCAGGTTCCCGAGCTTTCTGCCGACGCGTCGGTCATGTTCCGGGGTCAGAGCATTCGCATCGGCGACAGCAACCACCGCGCCAGGGATGCCGCGAGGGCCGTCGGCCCGTTTGTCGCGGACAATTTTCCGCCTTCGGGCGGCGCGCTTCCGGACCTCAGTGCGGTGCCCGCGGTTCTCCCGGAAGCTCCACCGCGAACGCCGCCGCCGCCACCGCCCCCGCCGCCGCCCCCGCCAGACGACAGTGACGACGATTCTGAAGACCCCGAGGTGACACCCCCTGATCCGGGCGGACCGCCAGTCATCACGGTCCCTGCGCCCCAGGCCGCGGACCTGGTGCTCGCTGCTGTCGGCGAGGTGCGTTCGGATTCTGCGGTCCGCTATCGGGTCAGCATCAGCAACAGAGGCCCGGATGTTGCCGTCAACGTCGTCGTGACGAGCACCCTGCGCGGGCTCCCGTCGATCGACGCGGCGACGTCCGGCTGCAGCGGGGATCCGGACGGTCTGCCGGAGTGCGCTCTCGGCGGCATCGAGGCCGGCGAGTCCGCTTCGTTCACGATCGACGTCGACACGGGCGGTGCTGTGGAGACCTGGCTTCGGTACACCGGCGCCGCCAGCAGCAGTGCGTCGGACCCGACGCCGGAGGATGCGGAAGCTGCTGTTTCCCAGGCGGTTGGTCCACCCGACGCGCCGACTGACCTGATTGCCGTCGCGACGAGTTCGACCGAGGTGAAGCTGGACTGGGGGGACGAGTCCCGGATCGAGACCGGGTTCGACGTTCTTCTGCGAGGTCCTGCCGACGCGGAACTGCGGCGGATCGGGTCGGTTCCTGCGAACACGACGTCGATGACCGTGGACGAACTGACACCCGATGCCGCCTACGTCTTTGCGGTCGAAGCGCGGAACTCCAGGCTGCGTCCGAGCGGTCGTCCGAAGCGACGGCAAGGACGTGGTATTCGGACGATTCCCGTTGCGGCGAGGAGGATGTGCTCTGTCTCGGCAGGTTCGAGGTCGAGGCGTCGTGGAGGGCGCCCGACGGTCGGACGGGGCGCGGCATTGCGCACCGGCTGACGGCGGACAGCGGCGATTTCTGGTTCTTCGATGCGGCGAGCGTCGAGCTGGTGGTGAAGGTTCTCGACGGCTGCCGGATCAACGGTCACTACTGGGTGTTCGGCGCCGGTCTGACGGACGTGGAAGTGACGATGACGGTGCGGGATGTCGACAACGGCGAGGAGCTGACCTGGACGAATCCCCAGGGTGTCCGGTTCGAGCCGATCGCGGATCGGACCGCGGTCGTCTGCGGCGGCGCCTCGGGGACGTCTGCGGGCAGCCGCACGCGGCTCGGCGGTGCGCCTCCGATGGCCCTGGCCGTCGTGCAGCAGGCGGGTCCGGCGTCGGTCGATCGGTTCGCCCAGGCCGCCGAGGAGAACTCCTGCACGCCGGGCGCAACCGCTCTGTGCCTGCAGGACGGCCGCTACGAGGTGCGGGTGAGCTGGCAGGCGGGGGAGCGGAGCGGCGAGGGGAAAGCGATTCCGCGGACGTCCAATACCGGCATGTTCTGGTTCTTCGATGCGGACAACGTGGAAGTGGCGGTGAAGGTGCTTGACGGCTGCTCGTTCAACGGCCGGCGCTGGGTGGTGATGGCGGGCCTGACGGATGTGCAGGTCGACGTCTCGGTGAGAGACAGCCGGACAGGTGCGGCGAAGCTGTACCGGAACCCGGGCGGCACGCGCTTCCGCACGATGCTCGACATCACCGCCTTCCCCTGCAGCGACGAACCATAGTTCCGGCCGCCGGCACACGCGTCGGCGCCAGCGAGCGCCGCGCAGCTTGACGCCCTGGACGTGATCAGCCTAGTCTGAGGCTGGTCGGTTCCGGTGCGCCCGGAAAGGAGTCCGTTGCCTTGTCGAAGGTGGGAGTGTTCGAGGCCAGGACCCACTTGCCGCGCTTGCTGAAACGCGTGCAGTCTGGCGAGCGATTCGTGATCACGCGGCACGAGCGACCGGTTGCCGAGCTGATTCCCTACCGCGCCGCCGATACGGATGAGGTGCGCACGGCGATCGAAGACCTGCGGACATTCCGGGATTCGCACAGCCTCGGGGCTGGACTGTCGGTGCGCGAGCTGATCGAGGAGGGCCGCCGCTACTGATGGCGTTCGTCCTGGACGCTTCGATGACCTTGGCGTGGATTTTCTCGGACGAGACGACAGAGGCAACCGATCGACTGCTGGAGTCCCTGCTTGAGCGTCAGGCGGTTAATCGTTCCTTGCGTCGAACGGGGGCCGCAAGCGGGTTCAGGAGATCGGCGCCTCCTGGTAGGCCCGGGCCCGGAACAGGAAGTCGATGATGTTCCCTTCGTGGGGCTGCAACCAGTTGAGCTGAATGGTCGGCACCGGGCCGAGGTTCAGGCGGTCGATGCGGGTGGCGTCGATGAGCTGTCGACGCCAGGCCTCGTTGCCGGTGATCGCGCTGCACACCAGGGTGTCGCCGATCGACTGCAGCATCCTGTCTTGCGGGCATTCGACCACGGAGACGAAGGGGAACATGTACTCGACATTCGCCGCCTCGACCTCCGCGTCGGCGCAGTGGAGGACGGTCGGCAGCAGGTAGTCGCAGCGTTCGCGTTCGACCAGGCGGCCGCTGCCGCGGATTTCGGCGGTCAGGTCGCGGACCCCGGGCGCCTCGACCTGACGCTCGATCATGCCGTCGATCGCATTCGCCATGCCGGGCACGGTGAAGGCGGCGAGCGGCGATTCCGGGTCGTCGGCGGGCTTCGGCAGCACCGGCGCCAGCCGCTCGGCGAGCGCCCGGGCGATCTCCTCCGTGTGGCGCGAGGCCCATACGCCGGAACAGGAGATGCAGCTCCGGCCGCTGTTGACGAGCACGCTGTCGACCATCACGTCGAGGTACTTTTCCCAATCCTCGACGCAGTCGTCGCCGAGCAGGATCTTGCTGAAACCCGGGCCGTGGGGCTGGACCCGAGGATCGTTGCGGTAGCGGGCGACGGTGTCGGCGCCGCCGAAGATCATGCTCCGCGCGCAGGAGGCGAGGACGGCGGCGCCGATGTCGCCCTCGCCGGGATAGATCGAGATCGCCTCGCGCGGCACGCCGGCCTGGGCGAAGGCCTCGGTCATCCGGTAGGGCGTCCAGGGCTCCTGCGGCCCGGGCTTGAACACGAGTCCGATCTGGAGGGGAATGACCGGCATCCACAGCGTGTGCACGCCTGGCGAGTTGGACGGCAGCACCAGGCCGATGGCGGGCGCCTGCGCCTGATAGCTGACCGGCACCCCGCGTTCCTCGAGGCCGTGGCCGCGGGCGAGGATGTCGAGGTCGAGGCCGCGGGTCAGGGCTTCCAGCACTTCGCCCATGTTGGTCAGCACGAAGTGGTTCTTGTCCATGTTCGCCCGGCACATGTGCTCGGGCAGGCCGGTGGTCGCGGACTGGTAGTGGACGAAATCCTCCGGCGTCTGGCTGCCGCTGCCGAGCGGCAGGTCCGCGTTCAGGTAGAGATCGGCGGCATCGACCACCATCGAGATCAGGTCGGGGGACGGAATCTCGCGCAGGATGTCGCGGGCGCGCTGGGCGCGGCGCATGTCGCGCTGGATCAGCCCGGGGTTCGTCTGGTGCAGGGCAGCCAGTTCCTCGCCGCTCTCGAAGTGGACGATCGCCGCCTTCTCGAGCGACTCGTAGGACTTGCCCCAACGGATGGCGGGAATGTCGATCATGCCGGGGTCCTGTGCCGGGCCGGTCGGGCCGGGAGATGATCCGTAGCGGTTGCGAAGACGCGGAATCCTAGCAGCCCGTGGCAGGAGCCGCGCTGCGTTCGTTTCAGCCATGCATCCCGTCCGGCTTGGGGCGTTCCGGCCCCGGCTCGTGCTGTAGTCTGCCGTCGCTTCAAGCCGCAGATCGCCGCCCGACCTGTAACCCGATGGGAGTTCCGCAGATGGAAGCCGCCAGCGCAGAGGCCCGGACCCTGGCCAGTGAACGACTCGATGCCCATGTCCGGGACATGATGGAGTGGCACTTCAACCCGGACACCGGGACGCCGTTCTGGCTCGATTTCGCCTCGAAGCTGGACTTCGATCCGCGCGCCGATGTCTCGGGCTTCGCCGATCTGCGCCGGTTTCCGCCCTTCGAGGACGAATGGCTGCGCGGCGGACCGGTGCGGCGCTGGGTGCCGAAGGCGATGGCCGACGACCCGATCTACGTGTTCGAAACCGGCGGCACGACGGGGATACCGAAGAGCCGGGTGGCGTTGAACGACTTCCGCACGGACTACGAGCTGTTCAGCGCCAGCCTGCCGGACGAGCACTTCCCGCCGGGCAGCAACTGGCTCATGCTGGGTCCGTCGGGACCGCGTCGACTGCGACTGGCGGTGGAGCACCTCTGCCAGTACCGGGGCGGCATCTGCTTCTGCGTCGACCTCGACCCGCGCTGGGTGATCAAGCTGATCCGAAAGGGCTGGATGGAGCATCTCGAGGCGTACCAGGAGCATGTCATCGACCAGGCGTTGACGATCCTCTCGGCCGGCCACGACATCCAGGCGATGTTCGCAACGCCGAAGCTGATCGAGTCCCTGTGTCTGGCGCTCGAGGACCGAGGCCGGACCCTCGCCGACACCGGAATCAGGGGCATCTTCTCCGGCGGCACGGAGTTCACGCCGCAGTGGACCCGGTTCGCCGTCGAAGAGCTGCTCGACGGCGTGTACATGACGCCCACCTACGGCAACACGCTGATGGGTCTCGCCGCCTCGCGGCCGGTCACTCCGGCCGACGGCTACACGATCGCCTACTACGCGCCGCAGCCGCGGGCGGTGCTCGAAGTCGTCGACCCGGACGACCCGGACCAGGTCGTCGACTACGGCGCCACCGGCAGGGTGCGGCTCACCACGCTCACGCGCGAGTTCTTCGTCCCGGGGTTCCTGGAGCGCGACGAGGGAGAGCGGGAGCCGCCGTACGTCGACTATCCGTGGGACGGCGTCAGCGGCGTGCGCCCCTTCGCGCGGCTCGCGGCGGCGACGACAGTGGGCGTGTACTGACGTGGCCGACCGACCCTGACCGGCTCGCCCCTCCCGACCCGGTGCGGCCTTGCGCCGAGGAGATCGCGGCGCCGCGTTCTACGACACGAGATCCCGGTTGGCCGATCGTCGGCGGGGGCCTGCGGGCATCGGCGTCACCCGGTTCCGGTACAGCGACGGATCGACTGCGGCGGCCATCGCTGCCTCGTCGAGCCCTCCGACAAGACCGGCGATCCGAGCCGCCGCAGCGCCTGGGTCCTGGAGCGCCTGACGGTACGGGAGCTCGATCCACTCGAACTGCCGGGCGCGGCGCAGCAGGTAGTTCACGCGCCACAGGTGGTCCTGCCACAGCTCCATCATCCGTTCGTCCGGCGTTTCGTCCGGCTGTCCGCGCCGCTCCAGCATCTTCCTCTGCGAGGCGAGGACCTCGTGCAGGTCGCGGCGCATGAGGATCACCCGGTAGTTCAGGTTCGGCGGCAGGTCCTTGAGCAGGAAGGAGATGACCTTGACCGCACGGCCGCGCGAGGCGCGGAGCCAGGACGCATCCGGCGCCCTCGCGAGGTCCTTGACGCGTTCGTCCTCGTAGTAGCCGCGCGGGTTGTCCTCGTCGGCCTGCCGCTCGCCGTCGGTCGTGACCTCCATGCCGCCGGCTTCGAGCATCCGCATCGCCATCGATGTGCCCGAACGCGGCAGGCCGGACACGACGACGATCGGCCGGCCGTAGCGGCGCCGGCGCCAGAAACGGACCAGTGAGCGGTTCACGCCGCGATCAGGGGATCCCGGACGCGCAGTCCGGGAAAATGGGCGAAGTCGCGATCCCTGCTCAGGAGCTCGCTCACGCCGTGCGCGATGCAGATCGCTGCGATGCGGGCATCGTGGACGCGGCCGCCGGTGATCCGCGGCTGGTTCGCCATGCGGGCGAAGATCGGCAGGAAATCCTCTGTCTCGGAGAGCAGCAGTACCGACGGCGACGCGGCCCATTCCTCCAGTTGGCGCCAGGCAGCCGCCATTGGTGTCGCGTTCCGGCGCCAGATTCTCCGGTTCGTCACGATGCTGAGGAACTCGCCGCAACAGGGCCAGGGGATGGCCCAGGGTTCGTCGCCGTGGGCGTAGCTTCGGACGAGAGCATGAGCTTCTTCGTTGATCGGGTCCTCGTAGCGATGGGCGTACACGAGCAGGTTCGTATCCAGGGCGATCAAGCGGCCCTACCTGCCTTCGTAGATCATGTCCCGAAGCTCGTCCCACGAGTATCGCTGAAGTGGATTGGGCCCATTCGGATTACCGTAGCGACAGTCCTTCATCCGGTACTTCGTTCTCGTCTTCGGCGCCGTCAGTAGTTGCCGGAGGCCGTCCTCGATGACCGCACGCAGCGGTTGGCCGGTCTCCTTCGCGTGGCGCCTGGCTCGCTCGAGCAGCACATCGTTGATCTCGACGGTCGTCTTCATGGTGGCCCATATTAGCCAGCATATGAAATATGGGCAAGATGGCACGGCATGCGGCGCAGTGTGCAGGTTCGTCGGTCGGATGCTCCGCAGGGATAGAATCCGCGCCCGCGTGAAGCCGTGCGGCCCGATGACCGGGGCGCCGGCTCCGGAGATCATGCCGATTTCTCGTCCTGCAACCGTCGCCCTGGTTCTCGCGGCGATGCTCGTCGCTGCCGCGCCGGCGGCCGCCTACATCGGTCCGGGGGCTGGGTTCGCGCTGATGTCATCGTTCCTGGTGCTGCTGGCGACGGCAGCGCTGGCGTTCCTGTCGCTGCTGGCGTGGCCGGTTCGTACCGTGTGGCGCCTTGTCCGTCGGCAGAGACCGCCGGCTGCGCACGTCAGGCGGCTCGTCTTCGTCGGCCTCGACGGTCAGGATCCGCGGCTCACGGAGCGTCTGATGAAGGAAGGCAAGCTCCCGAACTTCAAGCGGCTCGGCGAGCGGGGCAGCTACCGGCGGATCGCCAGCACGTATCCGGCGTTGTCTCCGGTCGCGTGGTCGACGTTCGCGACCGGCGCCAACCCCGGCAAGCACAACATCTTCGACTTCCTGGACCGCGACCTGCGCAGCTACCTGCCGAAGCTGTCGTCGGCTCACATCGGCCGGGTGGAGCGCTTCCTCCGGCTGGGCAAGTGGAGAATCCCGCTGCAGAAGCCCCCGATCCGCCTGCTGCGGCGGTCGAAGCCGTTCTGGACTGTGCTCGGCGAGCGGAACGTCTGGAGCACGGTGCTGAGGGTGCCGATCACGTTCCCGCCGGACCGGTTCCACGGCGCGCAGCTCGCGGCGATGTGCGTTCCGGATCTGGTCGGGAGCCAGGGCACCTTCCTGCTCTACACCACCCGGCCGGCGGCCGAGGCGATCCGCGAAGGCGGCCGGCGCGTGCCGCTGGTCGCCAACGGTTCCGGTCCCGATCACTTCGACTGCGTGGTCGAGGGGCCCGAGAACAGCTTCCTGGGCGGCGATCCGCCGCCCCCGCTCCGGTTGCCGATGACCGTCGTGGTCGATCGTGCGGAGGGGACGGCGACGGTTGTCGTGGCGGGGCAGAAGGTGGCGCTCGAGCAGGGGCAGCTCTCCGGCTGGGTCCGACTCGACTTCCGCGCTGCGCCCGGGGTCGGGGTCCACGGCCTGACGCGCATGCTGCTCCTGGAAGCTGCCGAGCACACCTCGCTCTACCTGACCGCGATCCACCTCGATCCCGAGAAGCCGGCCATGCCGATTTCCCACCCCTCGTACTACGCTCCGTATCTGGCGAAACGGATTGGCGAATTCGCGACCCTGGGTCTGGCCGAGGACACGACGGCGCTGAACGAAGGCGTCACGGACGACGCGACCTTCCTCGAGCAGACCTCCGACATCGACCGCGAGCGCGAGGAGATGTTCCTTGCCGCGCTAGAACGCCTGCGCCGCGGTTCGCTCACCTGCGTCTTCGATGCGACGGACCGCATCCAGCACATGTTCTGGCGCTACCTGGAGGATGGACACCCGGCGGTGAAGGGGCAGGCGACGAGCAGTCAGCGTCGGACGATCGAGGAGCACTACCGGCACAACGACGCCCTTGTCGGGCGGGTGATGGAGAAGCTCGGCGACGACGATCTGCTGATCGTGCTCTCCGACCATGGCTTCGCGTCGTTCCGGCGCGGGGTCAACCTGAACCGGTGGCTTCTCGACCACGGCTACCTGACACTGCGCGACGACGCGGACGGCGCCGAGGAGTGGCTGGAGGGGGTGGACTGGACCCGCACGCGGGCCTACGCGCTCGGACTGGCGGGCGTGTTCCTGAACCTGGCGGGCCGCGAGGCGGGCGGCATCGTCCGGCCTGGCGAGGAGGCAAGGGCGCTCAAGCGCGAGCTGATGGAGGCCTGGAGGGGGCTGACCGACGAGGACGAAGGCGCGGTCGCGGTCAATGCCGCCTTCGACGCCGAAGAGCTCTACAGCGGTCCGTACCGCGGCAACGCCCCCGACCTGATCGTCGGCTACAACGACGGCTACCGCGTGTCCTGGGACTGCGCGGTCGGTGTGGTCGCGGGGCCGGTGTTCGCCGACAACACGAAGGCCTGGAGCGGCGACCACTGCGTGGATCCGCGGCTGGTTCCGGGCATCTTCTTCAGCAGCCGTCCGGTCGACCGCGGCGGCGACCTCTCCCTGCTGGACATGGCGCCGACGGCCCTGGCCCTGTTCGGCATCGACAAGCCGGACTACATGGAGGGCGAGTCGGTCTTCGACCTGGCGAACCTCGACCGCGGCGCGGCCGGGGCGGCGGCGTGAGGCGGCCCGGCCTGGCAGCCGCTGCGGTTGTCCCGGTCCTGCTTGCGATCGGTTGCGGCGGCGGCGTCGGGCCGTCCGAGGGGCCGAAGGTCGTCGTCCTCGGCTTCGACGGCCTGGACTACGCGCTGACCCGGCAGCTGATCGATGAGGGGAGGCTGCCGAACTTCGCGCGGCTCGAGGCGATGGGCGGCTTCTCCCGCCTGGAGACGACGGTCCCGCCGCACAGCCCCGTCGCCTGGTCGAGCTTCGTGACCGGCATGGATCCCGGCGGGCACGGCATCTTCGACTTCCTGCATCGGGATCCGGAAACGATGATCCCGTACTCGTCGACCGCCGCGGCGTCCTCGGGCGGAGCCTTCCTGAACGTGGGACCCTGGCAGTTTCCGCTCACTGGCGGCGACTACGAGAGGTTCCGGCACGGCGTTCCGTTCTGGCAGGTGCTGGAGGCGCACGGCGTTCGGACGACGGTCATCCGCATGCCGGCGAACTTTCCGGTCTCGGGTACGGCAAGCCGCGAACTCTCCGGCATGGGCACCAGCGACATCCAGGGCACGGACGGCACGTTCACGTTCTACACCTCGGAGCTGTTCGCGGACCGGGACATCAGCGGCGGCGACATCGTCGAGCTCGATGTCCACGACAACGTGGTCGAGGCGGAACTGCTCGGGCCCGACAATCCGCTGCTGCGGGAGCCGGTGCGGCTGACCGTGCCCTTTGTCGTCTACCTGGACCCGGACGCGGAGAGCGCCAGGATCGATCTCGGCGATCAGCAGATCGTGCTGCAGGTCGGGGAGTGGAGCGACTGGCTGGAGGTCGGGTTCGAGATGCTGCCGACCCAGCACCTGCGCGGCATCTGTCGGATGTACCTGCGCTCCGTGGAGCCCGAGTTCGAACTCTACGTCAGCCCGATCGACCACGATCCGATGTCCCCGGCGGCGCCGATCTCGACGCCGCCGGACTTCGCGGCCGAGCTGGCGGAGGCCGTGGACCGCTTCTACACCGAGGGGATGCCGGAAGACACGAAGACGCTGACGGAAGGCGTCTTCACGCCGGAGGAATTCCTGGCGCAGGCGAAGATCGCAGGCGACGAAGTTGCCGAGCAGTACGGCTACGTGCTGGATCGCTTTCTCGAACCCGAGGGCGGCTTCCTGTTCTACTACTTCGGCAACGTGGACCAGATCGGCCACGTCCGCTGGCGGTCGCGCGATCCGGAGCATCCGGCCTACGACCCGATCGCCGACGTCATTCACGAAGACCTGATTCCGACCCTCTACGAGGGACTCGACCGCATCGTCGGCCAGACGCTCGACCGCCTCGCGGCCGAGGCCGGTCCTGGCGCCGCCGCAGACGAGGAGCCGTTGCTGATCGTCATGTCCGACCACGGATTCGCCTCGTGGCGCCGCGCCTTCCATCTGAACGCCTGGCTGCGCGAGAAGGGGTACCTGACCGCCAGGAGCGCCGACCCCTACGCGGACCAGGGTTTCCTGCTGAACGTCGACTGGGAGAAGACCCGGGCCTACGGGATCGGCTTCTCGGGTCTCTACGTCAACGTGCGCGGCCGCGAACGGGACGGCACGGTGGCGGCGGCGGACCGGCTCGATCTGGTCCGGGAGTTGAAGGACGAACTGCTGGCGGTCGTCGATCCGGAGACCGGAGAGCGGGCGATCACGGAAGTCCGGCGCCGCGAGGAGTATGCCTTTCAGCAACAGGCCGCGATCGGGCCCGATCTGATCGTCGGCTACGCCAAGGGGTACCGCGTAGCGACGGAGTCGGCGTCCGGCGAGGCGGTGGGTGACGTGTTCAGCGACAACGACAGCGCCTGGAGCGGTGACCACATGATGGATCATCGGGTCGTGCCGGGCGTGCTGCTGACCAGCCGTCCGTTCGGCCGTCCGGCACGCGGCATCACGGATCTGGCAGCCTCCATCCTTGCCGAGTACGGCGTCGACGGGTTTCCGGCGCCGGCCGCCGACGCCGCGGCCGGCGCGCCCTGAGTCGGACCGGACGACCACGCTGACCGAAGAAGGAGGGGGAAGCATGTTTGGCAGCGGCAGGATCAGGCTTGACCGGGAGCTGATCGCCAGGGTGAAGCGCTACAGCGACATCGCGGGCTATTCGTCGGTTGAGGAGTTCGTCACCCACGCTCTCGAGAAGGAGCTGGCCAAGCTCGAAGGCGCCGAGTCGAGAGAAGAGATCGAGAAACGGCTGCGCGGCCTGGGCTACATCTCCTGACCCGGGGGGCTCTGCCGCGGGTCATGCCTCGCGTTTCCCTTCGTTGCCGATGTCCGTCCTGAACACTGCGCTTCGCGCCGTCTTCGATCTGGCGCTTCGCCCCTTCGCAACCCTGCCGCCGATCGTGCCGGTGGCCGTCGCGGCGCTGGTTTCGGGCGTCTTCGCGCTGCTCGTCTACCGATGGACCTCGGACCAGGCGGCGATTTCCGCGGTCAAGCGGCGGCTGTTCGCGCATCTGCTCGAGGTGCGGCTGTTCAACGACGATCTGCGGGCAGTGCTTCAGGCGCAGCTCCGGCTGCTTCGCGAGAACCTGACCTATCTGCGGCTGAACCTCGTTCCCCTGCTTTGGATGATCGTGCCGTTCACGTTGCTGGTCGCCCAGCTCCAGTTCCACTACGGCTACGAGGGGATCGAGGCCGGCGGCCGGACGCTCCTCCTTGTCCATCTCGAGGCGCCTGCCCCGGCAGCGGCGGGACACACCGAGCAGATCCCGCCGCGGCCGCGCGTCGATGTCGAGGCGCCGCCGGGCATCGCCGTGGAGACGGTCGATGTCTGGGCGCCGAGCCTCCACCAGATCGCCTGGAGGCTGCGGGCCGACCAGCCGGGGCAGCACGAGCTGGTCGTGCGCGTGGACGGCGAGGCGTTCACCAAGAGCATCTTCGTTGATGAAGGCTCTGGCGGCGCCCGGTGGGTTCGCCGTTCGCCGACCAGGCGCCGGGCGACGATTCTCGGCCAGTTGCTCTATCCGGCGGAAGCCCCGCTGCCGCGGGCGGGGCCGATCGAGCGGATCGACGTGCAGTACCCTGCCGCCGCAATCTCCTTCTTCGGGCTGTTCGATGCCCACTGGCTCGTCGCGTTCCTGATGCTCTCCCTCGTCTTCGCCTTCGCACTGCGGAACCGCTTCGGCGTCACGCTGTGACCGCGGCGGCAATCGATGTCGTCATCCCCGCCTGGAACGAGGAAGAGTCGATCGGCCTCGTGCTGGCGGACGTGCCGGCTGAACTGGTCCGCCGGGTCGTCGTCGCCGACAACAACTCGCGGGACGCGACGGCGGACCGGGCCCGGGCGGCGGGCGCCGAGGTCGTGGCGGCTCCGGCCCAGGGTTACGGCAGCGCCTGTCTGGCGGCGCTCGATCACCTGCGGCGGACCGGTCCGCCCGATGTCGTCGTCTTTCTGGACGCGGACTACTCGGATCATCCCGACGAGATGCCGCAACTGGTCGGGCCGATTCTGAAGGGAGAGGCGGACCTGGTGATCGGTTCGCGGATCCTCGGGGATGCCGAGCCGGGCGCCCTGTTGCCGCAGGCGCAGTGGGGCAACCTGTTCGCCTGCTTCCTCATGCGCCTGCTCTACGGTCATCGCTACACCGACCTGGGGCCGTTCCGGGCCATCGGCTGGTCGACGCTCGAGTCGCTGGGCATGCGGGATCCGGACTTCGGCTGGACCGCAGAGATGCAGGTCAAGGCAGTGCGGCGCGGCTTGCGGATCCTCGAGACGCCGGTGAGCTACCGGCGTCGGACCGGCGTCTCGAAGATCACCGGCACGGTGTCGGGGACGGTGCGGGCCGGTTGGAAGATCGTCGCGACCATCCTTCGCTACAGTCGCGGATCGACATGAACGGGATGACGGGTACGGGCGTGAACGCGGCCGGTCGGGACGTGCCGGCCAGCGAGGTCGAGGTCGAGGTGCGCTACAAGGAAACGGACCAGATGGGCGTGGTCCATCACTCGAACTACCTGGTCTGGTTCGAGCTGGCCCGCACCCACCACTGCCGCGCCGCGGGCATGGCCTACCGCGAGATCGAGGACGAGGGCTACTGGCTCATGGTGACCGGTGTGAAGCTCCGCTACCGGGGCGCCGCCCGCTATGGCGACCGGGTGCGGGTCCGGTGCTGGCTGGATCGGTTGAAGAGCCGGGCGGTGAGCTTCGGCTACCGGGTGGAGGTGGACCGCCGCGTTCTGGTCGAGGGCCGGACCGATCACGTCTGGGTTGACAGGGAGTCCGGAAACCACTGCCGGATGCCGGATGTCGCGGCGGAAGTGTTCCGATCGATGGACCGTCGCTCCCCGTAGCCTGCGCCCGCACAGGCGGCGCCGCAACCGGGCACAGGCGGGTCGGCGTCCGAGCGCTGCCCGCCTCCCGGGTGCCTCCTCACTCCGACGGCTGGCGATCGTCCGGTCTGCAGGGAAACCGGTCCGTGTCCCGGATCAGCGGATTCCCGGCATCGCGCGAGTACGTTGCGCGCTGGCCGGTGGCAAGGTCCAGGACCTCCACGGAGTACTTGAGGTCCGTCGCGGCCGAGCCGAACACCCAGTACTTTCCGTTCACGCCGCAGCCGTTCAGGACCTTGACGAGGAGCTCCGGGTTGTCGAACTCGAAGAACCAGAACAGGGATGCCTCGTCGCCGATCAGGGCGTCCTTGATCCGGGCGTTGCGTCGACCTTCATCGGGGTCGGTGTAGAACGCCGCCACGGAGAACCTGCCGTCCTGCAGGCAGGCGTTCAGGCCCCACTCCAGGCACCCGTGGTCTTCTGCGTGAGCGACGGACGCGGCCGCGCACGCCGAGATCGCGGCGATCAGGACCCGTCCGGAACGACCGTGCTTCATTGCCTCGACTCTCCCTTGCCGTGCCGATTCAGGGTTCGCAGGGAAACGCGTTCGTGTCGCTCACCAGGGGGTTCGCCGCGTTTCCGCGGTAGGCGGCGGCCGCGCCCGACCTGTTGTCCGTGACCAGGACGGAGTAGTCCAGATCCGTCGCCGCCGAGCCGAACACCCAGAACCTCCGGTTGACCCCGCAGCCGTCGACGACCTTGACCAGGAGCTCCGGATTCGTTTCGGTGAAGAACCAGAACAGGGATGCCGTCCGGTCCGTCCCGTTGAGCATGGCCTCCCTGACCCGTGCCTTCCGGTTGTCCACCGCTTCGCCGGAGGGCCTTCGCCAGGAGGCCGTGGCTTCGACGCGAAACCTGCCTCCCTGAAGACACGCACTGTGCGGATCCGCGGTGCACTCGTGGTCCGGAGGAGGCTCGGTGATCCGGGTCGGAGCGTAGTTGGATGCGTCCTCGATCGTGTGGAGCAGGGCCTTCGCCGCGTTGGCCTGCCCCGATCCCATCTGCAGGCCCTCGTGACGGGAATCCGTGCTGAAGCGGGCGAACTTCGCGCCGAAGATTCCCATCACGGTGACATAGGGGAGATTGCCGGCCGTCTTGCCCCTGTACGCTCTTCCGTAGGGGACGAAGGGCTCGCCGGGATCGTCTTCCACTTCGTGAAGAAGGCCCAGGTTGTGGCCGACCTGATGGGCCAGATTGGGGTTGTCTCCGATGCAGGGCTGGTCACTGGAACCGTTGCCGTAGAAGATCGCGCCGGCGGCCTTCTGCCGGGCGGCGAACGCCTTGTCCTCTCCTGCGCGCCGGACGAGAGCCATGCCGCAGGCGCCGGCATCGTCTGCGCTGGTCAGGGCGTAGAGCAGGTCCGCTCCGTAGTCCGCTCTGACGGCGGGCAGGGCGCGTGTCATCAGGCGGACAGCGCGAGACAGCCCGACGCCGTCGAGAGAGAGGTCGTACCTGCGATCGGGCTCGACGGCGACGGTCCGCAGCCTCGCGTTGACCCCGGAGCGGGCGAGGATCACGTTCGTTCTCTGGACGGCGGCGCGCGTGTGCTTCTGCAGTCGGTTGCGTGCGAGCGACCCCGGGTAGATGAAGGCGATGTCGATCTCGTGGATCGTCTCCCGAGAGGCCTGGCTCAGTACGACGCGCTCCGACGGCCTTGCTGCTGGAGACAGGCCCGACCGTTCCCCTGCGGGATCCTCCTGAGCAGGCAGGGAAGCAGCGGTGAGGCCGAGGAGGAGCAGGACGCCGGAACTGGATGCCCTCATGTCGTCTGCACGTTCTCCGACTAGCAGTCCGTGGCAGAAGTGCGTGTCGCACCGAGAGCGGTCAGGCGCCCGTCCGGCAAGGCGCGATAGTTACGCATATCGGGAATATGTGAGCGAAGAGCAACGCAGCCGGGCGGGATGCATGGCTGAAACGAATGCAGCGCGACTTCTGCCACGGACTGCTAGAAACAGGCGTACCCGCCGTCGATCACGAACTCGTCGCCGGTGTGGTAGGACGACGCCCTGCTCGCCAGGTAGACCGCGATTCCGCTGAAGTCGTCCCCTGTGCCCCAGCGGCGCAGGGGCACGCGCCGGAGGACCTTGGTCTCGAACGCCTCCGTGCCGATTGCCCGTTCGGTCATGGCGGTGGCGATCCAGCCGGGCAGGACCGAGTTGACGCGGATGCCGTGCCGCGCGTGCTCGACCGCCAGTCCGCGCACCATGGCGTTGAGCCCGGCCTTCGTCGCCGCGTAGTGTTCGCTGCGCGGTGCGCCGAAGACCGCGGACAGGCTGCTGGTCGCGACCAGGGAACCACCTTCGCCGCGCTCGACCAGGTGCCGGATCGCCTGCTGGAAGGTCTGGAAGACACCCTCCATGTTGACCTGGAAAATGCGCCGCCACTCCTCGATCGACATGTCGACGAAGGGCGTGCCGCGGCCGCCGATGCCGGCGTTGGCGAAGCACGCATCGACCCTGCCCAGCAGCTCGACGGTGCGGGCGAACGAGGCCGCCACCGCATCGGCATCGCCGACATCGCAGCGCAGGGCCGCAACCCTGGTACCGTGCCGCGCCAGTTGCTCTCGCGCCTGCGCGTTCTTCTCCTCGTTCGTACCCCAGATGCAGACATCGGCGCCCGCCTGCGCCAGGCCTTCCGCGAACCCGAGGCCGATTCCAGAGTTGCCGCCGGTGATCAGAGCGCCCGTGCCCGTCAGGTCGAATGCGTCGTAGGCCAAGTCGATCTCCTTCTGTCGTGCCGCACGCGGTGGTCGTTGTTCCGGCGGTTCGTTGTGCAAGGCGCGTGCCGTCCGTATGCACGTTTGCCGCGGACCGACGGTTGGAAGTGTAGCTCCGGTGGACGCTGCCGGGCGAGCCGGAGGCAGAGGCTGGCGCGCCTGGCGCCGACGATCCTGTCTCCGGCTGGCGCCGCGGCCGGTCCGACAGGCGTAGACTCGGAGCGATGACCGATCAGGCGGCACCTGGCGGCGGTCCACGCGAACGGTCGCTGCTGTCCTTCCTGGACGGCCTGAGGTTCCCGCAGCTCTTCGTCGTCCTGGCGGTCGTCTTTCTCGTCGACCTGTTTCTGCCCGATGTCCTGCCGTTTGTCGACGAACTGGTCCTGGGCCTGCTGACGCTGATGGTCGGCATGCTGCGCGATCGGCGGCAGCCGCCGGACCAGCCGCCGGAGAAGAACGTGACCCCGCCGGGAGCGCCTGGATGATGAGAGCGAGTCCGTTTCTGTTGATCCTGGCCGTGGCCTTCTCGCCCGTGGCTGCGGCGGTTCAGGACTGGACGGGCGGCAACGGGGTTCGCGTGGTCGTGACGGATGACGGCGGACAGCCGCTGCCCGGGGTCACCGTCGTCGCCCGGCTGGCCGAGTCATCCCGTTCCGGTGGGCCGCCGCCTCTGCTCACCGACGCGGCAGGTGCGGTCGAGTTCACCGGGCTGGCCGCGGGCGAGTGGCAGGTCGAGTTGCGGCGCGAGGGGTTCATGATCGTGAGCTCCTACCTGAGGCTGGAGGACGGGAAGCGGCCCCAGGTCGGGTTCACGTCGCGCCAGCGCACGGGCTCGTTCTGGGCGCCGATGCAGGTCGGCTACTCAAGCCCCGGTGTCGACGCGGCCGTGGCCAGCGCCGGCTCGGCGCGGGCGGTCCGCCGGGCGCAACGGCGTGCCGAGCGGCGTGCGGCGCAGCGCCAGCGCCGTCAGCGAGGGAAGAACGTGGCACGGATCGTGGAGCCGGCGTCAGTGGAGGAGAGCGAGCGCTCCAGGCTTGGCGAACCCGAGTCCGAAGCCGCTCCTGAAGCGGATGCCAGACCGGAGCCGGAACCGGCTGGCGCCCGGTTGCTTCCCGACCGCACCCTGCTGGGCGCCGGCGCCTGTCCCGAGTGCGAGCCCGGCGAGTGGTCCGTGGCGAGCCGCTGGCCGGCGCCGCCGCGGACGGAGGAGACCGTCCCCTGCGCGGCCGACCTGGCGGAACGGATGGGACGGATCTCGCAGATCGTCCGTGCGTCTCTGCCCGCCGACTTCCGGCGCTACGTCGGCGCGCTCGCCGATCCCGACGGCAACGACGTCCAGCGGCTGCTGCCGGAGGCGGTCCGCGCTGAAGTCCGGGAACTGCTGCGGCCGCTCCTCGACCCGCGCCGGTCCTGCCAGATTCTGGGCGTCTTCCTGCCGGAGGGGGCCCGGTTCGTCGGATTTCTCTACGAGGCAGCCGACCTCGAGAGCCGCGGAAGCTGCCTGCCGGAACAGCCCTGCGAGATCGGCGAGGCCAGTTGGCGCGGCAACCCGGTGATCCACCGCCACGAACACGGCGTCTTCGTCCACGGTGTCTTCGAGAACCACTCCACCAGACACCGCCGGGAAGCCAGCCTCAAGGTCTACTTCCGACCTCCCCGAGGCTGGCTGCCACCCCGCTGAAGCTGGCTAGCTAGTATCCGACCTGTCTTGGAGTGCTCTCCATCGCTTCGGATCAAGGCAGACAGGCAATGCCCATGAACGGAGATCAGGACTGGCCCGGCTCACGTTGGTGGCGTGTGGATCTGCACGCGCACTCGCCGGCGTCCCATGATTTCCGTCGGGCGCCTGACGACGAGGAGGACTGGCAGGGCTGGATTCGGGCGGCTGCGGAGGCCGGCCTTGACGCCGTCGCGATCACGGATCACAACACCGCTGCTGCCATCTCCGGGATCCAGGAGGCCGCCGCAGCAGCAGATGGACCGATTGTCTTGCCGGGCGCCGAGATCACGGCTTCCGACGGAGTCCACCTCCTGGTCGTGACGGATCCGAAGGCCGCCGCGAAGCACGTGGACGACCTGCTGGCTCGAATCGACATCCCGGTGGAGGAACGCGGAACGGAGCGGGCCAGGTCGAGTCTCAACGTCGAAACGATCCTGAAGAAACTGGGCGCCGACCCGCTCGTCCTGGCCGCGCACGCCAACGGACCGAATGGGCTGCTGACAGTTCACGGCGGCCAGCAGAGACTGGCGGTGCTGGGGGACACTCGTCTCGCTGCCGTGGAGATCGACCCCGAACGGAAGTTCGACGGGAGCTGGCTCGACGGCAGCAAGCCCGAGGTGGGACGCCAGGTCTCTCAGGTGTGGTGTTCGGATGCTCACAGCCTGGAAGAGCTGGGACGGCGCTTCACCTGGATCAAGATGACGCGTCCCGATCGCGAAGGGCTGGGCCTGGCGTTGATGGACGGCGCCGACTCGCTCAGACCCGCGAGGCGCAGCGATCCGGAGGATCCCAATACTCGTCATGGTGAGCTGCTGATCGAGAGCGTTCGGATCGACAAGGCCAGGTTCATGGGCCGGCGGGAGCCCATGGTCGTCCGGTTCAATCCGTGGCTGAACACGATCATCGGCGGTCGCGGGACCGGCAAGTCCACACTCGTCGACCTCTGCCGGAAGGCGCTGCGGCGAGACGTCGAGCTGGACCATGGCGTCTCGGAAGACGAGGGCTCGCTGAGGCGCCTGTTCGACCGCCGTGTACCGGACACCGTTCAGCCGGGACTGGAAGGGCTGTTGACGAAGGACACGCGTGTCAGCGTGGTCTATCGCAAGCAGCACGAGAGGTTCGATCTGGCCTGGAGTCCGTCCGGCGGTTCGTCGTCGATCACCCGTCTGACGGCGGAAGGGGAGCTGCCGGAGGAAGGTGCTGTCTCCGAGCGGTTTCCGGTACGGATCTACAGCCAGAAGCAGCTCTTCGGGATGGCGCAGAACCCTGATGCGCTGCTTGGCATCATTGACGCCAGTCCCGACGTGCGCCAGGCGGAAAGAGACCGTGAGCTCGGGCGCCTGAAGTCCCGCTATCTTTCACTCTGTGCACAGGCTCGCGCGGCCGGTGCTCAGGCCGGCGCCCTGGTGGCGCGCAAGGCCGAGCTGAGCGACATCCAGGACAAGCTGGATTTCCTCCAACGAGGCGGTCAGGCGCAGCAGCTGAGTGAGTACCGTCGGCTCAGGCAGCAGGACGAGACGTGGCAGGCGGTGGTGGCGGCGGTCCGGGAGAGTGTGGGCGCCATGGCGGGCCACGCGGAAGCGCTCTCCGTCGCCGACCTCGACCTGGTTGCTTCAGGGGAAGAAGATCCGTCGCCGGCCGTCCTGGAGACTGCTCATGCAACGTTGAGTCGCTCTGTTCGGAAGCTGAAGCAGATCGTTCTCGAAGCTACCCGAGGCGCACAGCGGGAGATCGACGACGTCTTGACCGGGGAGCATGTCCGCCGGTGGAGGCAGGTACTGAAAGCCAGCGAGCTGAAGTTCCGGGATGCGACTGCGCAGCTTGCCGAGCAGGGTATCCGCGATCCTGGGCAGTATCGTGACCTGGTGGCGGATGCGGCTCGCCTTCGGGCAGAGATCGGCCGACTGGAGGACGAGGAAACACGCGCAGAAGAACTTCGATGCGAGGCCATGAGGACCTTGGTCGATTACCGTCGTCTGCGCACCGAACTGGGTCGTGCCAGGCGTGATTTCTCCGAGTCGGTCACCGGCGAGGACTTCCGCGTGGAAGTTCTCACGTTCGAAAACGACAGGGACCCTGCCGATGACCTGAAGGAGATCCTGGGGATCGATCGGTTCGAGTCGGACCGCAGACTGCTTTGCGGCCGCATCCTCCCTGAGGCCGGCGGGTCCTGGGGTTGGTCCGCTCTGGATAGACTGGTGGAGGATATCCGCCGGTTCCAGGCTGGCGGTCCTGTGCCGTGGTCGGTTGAAGACCGGCGATTCGAAGGGGCGCTGAAGAAGGTGCCGCCGGAACGGGTCGACCGGCTGGCTCTCTACGCTCCCGGTGATTCGGTGTCGATCGACTTCCGAGATCCGCAGAAGGGGTGCTGGCAGCGGCTCAGTCAGGGATCGCCGGGGCAGCAGACCGCCGCGTTGCTGGCGTTCGTTCTGGGCCATGGCGAGGAGCCGATCATCCTCGATCAGCCGGAAGACGATCTGGACAACACCCTGATCTGCGACCTCCTGGTCAGCCAGCTCAAGGAGACCAAGCTCAGGCGCCAGGTGATTGTCGTGACGCACAACCCGAACGTCGTCGTGCATGGAGACGCCGAGTTCGTGCTGTCGCTGGAGAACGGCCGCGGCGAGAGCCGGAAGGCGTGTGAGGGTGGCTTGCAGGAAGGGAAGGTCAGAGACGAAATCTGCCGGATCATGGAAGGGGGCCGAGAGGCCTTCGCCAGCCGCTACCGACGGATCATGCCTGTCGAGCGATCCGGGTCATGAGGGATGTCCATGCCTTGGCGAGGCGTATTCGTCTGGGTGAGGACTCCACGTTGGAGCTCAAGCGGGTCCTTGTCGCAGGGGATGCCATCACCAGTCCGAAGCGCGGTGATTTCGCGGATGAAATGGCGGCCGCCGCGAACTCGGCAGGAGGAACGCTGGTTCTGGGCGTGGAGGACAGGAGCCGGGAGATTCTCGGTATTCCACTGGATCGGCTCGACCTTGTCGAGACGTGGGTTCGGCAGGTCTGCAACTACTCGATCAGGCCTCCTCTTGACGCAGAGATTCACAAGCTGGAGCTGCTCGACAGCGACGGGCGGCCACGCTGCGTCATCGAGGTCGTCGTGCCCCGGAGTCTCTTCGTGCACGAGAGCCCGGGCGGTTACTTTCGCCGCATCGGGAGCTCGAAGCGGAAACTGCCGGCAGAAGTGCTGGCGCGTCTCCTCCAGGAGAGAAGCCAGTCCCGGGTGATTCGGTTCGACGAGACCTCGATTCCCGGATCTTCTCCCGAAGATCTCGACTCAGGGCTGGTCAGACGGTTTCTGGCGTCGGAGACGGAGTTGACAGCTACTGCGCTTCGCAAGCTCCGCATCGTCGCGGACGACGAGGACGGTGTGCCCCGGATCACGGTAAGCGGAGCGCTGATGTGCACTCCGTCGCCGACGGACTGGCTGCCTCAGGCGTACGTTCAGGCAGTCAGTTACGCGGGGGAGCGCCGGGACGTCAACTATCAGACCGATGCCCGGGACATCGACGGTCCCCTGGACCTTCAGATTCTCGAGGCCCTGCGCTTCGCGAGGCGGAACATGCTCGTTCGCGCCACGAAGAAGACGGCGCGAGTGGACCGGCCGCAGTTCAGTGACAAGGCCGTGTTCGAGGCGCTTGCCAACGCAGTGGCCCACCGCGACTACTCGATGGCAGGAGCCCGGATTCGCTTTCACATGTTCGCGGATCGCCTGGAACTGTACGTCCCGGGACCGCTGGCCAACACGCTCACGACGGACAGCATGCACCTCAGGCAGTACTGCCGGAACGAACTGGTCGTTTCCTTGCTGGCCCGCTGCCGGGTCCCGGCAGAGGAGGCCCTGGGGAGGTCGCGGATCATGGACCGGCGGGGAGACGGCGTTCCGATCATCCTGGAAGACAGCGCCCACCTGTCGGGGCGAACGCCCGAGTACACCATCATCGACGACAGCGAGCTGCGGTTGGTCATCTGGGGAGCGTGCTGAACGGCAGAGAACGCCGTTCGGGGCGGTCCCAGCCGTACCGACAGACCCGCCGTCCGAGGACGTTCCAGCTAGCGAAAGACGATTTTCGGCTGCAGGACTGCCAGTCCTCGGTCGCCTATTCGCTCGGATACGACGGCCACCGCGAGGAACCGGCCCCGGCTGTCGGTGAGCTGGACCCAGTCTCCTTCGTCGGCCTCGGTTCCGGGCGCCAGCACGGTCTGGCCGTGGGTGATCCGCCGCTCCTGGTTGGCGTCCAGGGCGAGGCGGAGGAAGGGCAGCGGGATTCCGTCGAAGGGCGCCCAGGCGTCGCCGAGTGCGGCCACGTCGAGGGGCTCGGCGGTGCGGGCGGCGTCTTCCAGCCGCCTGGAGTCGACGGCCCGATCGACGTCGAACGAGCCGACGCGGAGCCGGCGCAGCGTCGCCAGGTAGCCTCCGCAGCCGAGGCGTTCACCCAGGTCGTGGGCCAGGGACCTGGCGTAGGCGCCGGTAGAGCAACTCAGACGGAACGGGACCAGGTCGCAACCGGTGTCGGCCAGCGCGCCGCGCGGCGCGAACTCGTGGATCTCCACATCCTTGCCCTGACGCTCGAAGTCCTGGCCGCTGCGGGCAAGTTCGTAGTACTTCCGACCGCCGATCTTCTTGGCGGAGTACGGAGGCGGCAACTGGTGCTGGGTTCCCCGGAATTCGCTCATCGCCCGGGCGATCCGGTCCGCCGTCAGTTCGGCGGTCGAGCCCTCGAACGTGACCTCGCCGGCCGCGTCGTAGGTGTCGGTGGCGGTGCCCAACTGGATGTCGCCCTCATAGATCTTGGGCGCCTGGATCAGAAAGCGGGTCAGTCGGGTGGCGCGGCCGACAGTGAGCAGGAGCAGACCGGTGGCGTTCGGGTCGAGGGTGCCGCAGTGCCCGATCTTCCGCTCGTCGAGCGCGCGTCTGGCCAGTCGGACGATGTCGTGGGACGTGCCTCCGGGTCGTTTGTCGACGAGGAGCAGACCGTGATGGCCGTCGTGCTCGACTGTGGAAGTCATCGCGCCGCCTCGCTCCCGGTGCGGCGCCGGTCGTCTCCGGCTGCCGCCTTCACGGCGGCCGCGAGTTCGGCGATGACGGTCTGCTCGGCCTTCCTGCCCCTGACCAGGCAGCCGGCGGCGTTGTGGTGACCGCCGCCGCCCCGCCGGCCCGCGATTGCCCCCACGTCGATCCTGCCGCGGCTCCTGAGCGATACCTTGACGTCGCCTTCCGCGCGTTCCCGAAACAGCGCGACGGCCTCGACACCGCGGATCGAGCGCGGCACGTCGATCAGGCCATCGGAGTCCGTCGGACGGGCGCCGGCGCGCTGGAACATCGAGAGCGTCAGCCGGACACTGGCCACCTGCTCCTCGCAGTGGAGTTCAAGCGTCCCGAGCATCTGCTCCAGCAGCCGCACCGCTCCCGGAGATCGGGACTCGTAGACCCAGGCCGCAACCTGCTCGGGCCGCGCTCCGCGGCGCACGAGCGCTGCCGCGGCCTCGAAGGCTCTGGGCGTCGCGTTCGAGAAGCGGAAGCTGCCGGTGTCCGTCGACAGGCCGAGGTAGAGCGCCGTGGCGGTGGTTTCATCGATATCGATATCGAGCGCCTGGGCGAGGTGCAGGATCATTTCCGCCACTGCCGGCGCCTCGGTGTCGACCCAGTTGACCTGGCCGTAGAGCTCGTTGCCCGGATGGTGGTCGATGTTCAGGATGGGCAAGCTGCCGAGGGCGTCGGCCAGGTCGGTGCGGTCGAGCCGCGGGCACTCGAGCGGCACGACGAAGTCGAATTCCTCCGGGAAGCCCGGCGGCGGCGTGCGGCCCACATGGATCGGCGTCTCCGCGGTCACAGCGGCGCAGGCGTCCGGAGTCGGATCCGCGTTCCAGATCGCGGCGGTGCTGCCGGCCTTGCGCAACAGCCGGGCGAGCGCCACCTCGGAGCCGATCGCATCGCCGTCCGGATGGGCATGGCTCGAGAGCAGAAAGCGCCCGCCGGAGCGGAAGGCCTCAAGCAGCGTCTCGGGCGCCGCGCTGCCGCTGTCGCCGGGGACGCTCACAGGTCGCTCAGGATCCGGTCGATGCGTTCGGCGTGTTCTGCCCCGCGGTAGAGCTCGAAGTGGAGTTCCGGTGTCCTCCGCAGGCGTAGCCGACGACCGATCCGGCCACGGATGTACCCGGCCGCACGGCGGACCGCCCGAACCGCCGTTTCGCGCTCCTCGTCGCTGCCGAGAACGGAAAGCCGGATGTGCGCATGGGCGCGGTCGGCGCTGAGAGTGAGATCGGCGATGCTCGCGAGAGCGGCTCTCGGATCCTGGACTTCCCGGCGCAGGACGTCCGTCAACTCCCGCCGCAGCAGGTCGCGCGCGCGGGCCTGGGACGCGGATGCCACTCTCTCAGAGCGTGGGCGCGACGGCTTCGTGGTCGAAGGCCTCGATCAGGTCGCCCGGCTTGACGTCCTGGAAGCGGTCGATGCCGATGCCGCAGTCGAAGCCGCTTCTCACTTCCGTGGTGTCGTCCTTGAAGCGGCGCAGCGAGCCGATCCGGCCCTCGTGGACGACGACGTTGTCCCGGAGCAGGCGGATCTGCGAGTTGCGGGAGATGATGCCGGCAATCACGTGGCAGCCGGCGACCATGCCGACCTTCGGGACCTTGAACACCTCCCGCACCTCGGCGCGACCGCGCGACACTTCCCGGTAGACGGGTTCGAGCAGTCCGGTCATCGCCGCGATCAGCTCGTCCGTCAGTTCGTAGATGACGGTGTGCAGCCGCACGTCGACATCTTCCTTGGCCGCAAGCTCGGCGGCGCTGCGCTCGGGCCGAACGTTGAAGCCGTAGATGATCGCGCCGGCGGCGGAGGCGAGCAGCACGTCGTGCGTGGTGACGGCGCCGACGGCAGAGCGGACTACGCGGACCTTGACCTTGTCGGTGGAGAGCTTGTGCAGGGTGTCCCGCAGGACCTCGACCGAGCCCTGCACATCGGCCTTGAGGATGACCGGCAGCTCCTTGAGTTCGCCCTCCTGCAGGCTTGCGAACAGGCTCTCCAGAGAGACGCCGCCAGTGGTCGGCGCCAGGTCCATGCGGCGCTTCTCCTCGCGGCGAAAGTCCGCAATGGATCGGGCGCGCGCCTCCTGGGCAGTGGCCTGGAACGGATCGCCGGCTTCCGGCAGCTCGTTGAACCCGGAGACTTCCACTGGCGAGGACGGCGGCGCCTCGGTTACGCGCTGGCCCAGATCGTTCATCAGTGACCGCACCCGCCCCCAGGTCGAACCGCACACGAAGACGTCGCCGACGTGCAGCGTGCCGTCCTGAACCAGCACGGTGGCGACCGAGCCGCGACCGGTTTCCTTGCTGGCTTCGATCACGACCCCCTGAGCCTGCAGTTCCGGACTGGCCCGGAGCTCCGCGACTTCGGCGGTGAGGTTGATCATCTCCAGCAGATCGTCGAGTCCGTCCCCCCTGGTCGCGGACACCGGTACCGCCACCACATCGCCGCCCCAGTCCTCCGTCACCAGGTCCCGTTCCGCGAGCTGGCGCTTGACCCGTTCCACGTCGGCGTTCGGACGGTCGATCTTGTTGATGGCGACCAGGATCGGCGCTGCCGCTGCCCGGGCGTGGTCGAGAGCTTCGAGTGTCTGCGGCATCACGCCGTCGTCCGCGGCGACGACCAGGATCACGATGTCCGTGACCCGCGCGCCCCGGGCGCGGAGCTGGGTGAACGCCTCGTGTCCGGGCGTATCCAGGAACGTGATGCGGCCGCCCTCGGGTGCGACCTGGTAGGCCGCGATGTGCTGGGTGATGCCGCCGAACTCGGCTTCGGTGAGCCGCGACTTGCGGATCGCGTCGAGCAGCGAGGTCTTGCCGTGGTCGACGTGGCCCATGATGGTGACGATCGGCGGCCGCCCGGTCCGATCCGGCCGATCCGTGTCCGCACGGCTCGCCTCCAGTTCCTCTTCCTGCTCGAGCTGAATCTCCTCTTCGAACGAGACGATCCGGGCTTCGAAGCCCATCTGTTGCGCCAGCCCGATCGCGACATCCGGCTCCAGCAGGTGGTTCACCGTCGCCATCACGCCCCGATCGAACAGCATCTTCAGCACGTCCTTGGCCTTGACGCCCATCTTCTCCGCCAGGTCGCGGACCTGCAGTCCTTCCGAGATGGCGATCGTGCCCCGCCGGCGGTCGGGCGTCGATTCGGCATCCTCTGCCGGCTGTGGGTCGGCCTGGCGGTCTCCGTGGACGGTCCGGTCGGTCCGGGGCGCCGGTTCCTCCGTCGCCCGGGTCTCGACCACCGGCCCGGGCTCGGCAACGGGCCGTGACGGCGCTGCCGTTCCTGCCGGTGGGGCGGCGTCGGGGCGGTCGGTCGTCGTCGGCGCTGCCGGCGTCGTTTCGCGAGCCTGAACCGGCGTCCGTTCTGTCATGGCCGCCTCTTCGGCTGCGATCTCCTTCGCCGCGGCCTCTTCGGGCGTCGGCGGTTTCGGCCTCGGTTCGGAAGGCGTCAGGGTGCGGATCGTCTGCTTGTGAACGATCGAACGACGGCGGTTCGGGCGCATCGGTCCGGCCGGCGGCCGGAGGCTCGAGATGGGCCGCCGCCGGGGCGCCGCCGGGGGGGCCTCACGGTCGCGGAGAATCACCTCGCGGTGAGGCCCGGCGATCTTCTTGCCTTCGAGCAGGGCCTTGATGATGTCCGTATCGATCATCGCGTCTTCGCCCTCGACGCGCACCCCGATCGAACGGAACTTGAACAGCAAGTCCTGTTCGGCCACGTTCATCCGCTTGGCCAGGTCCTGCAGCCGGATTTTGCCCATGAGCTCCTCTGTTCCCGTCTCTCGTGCAGACCCGGAGGGCCGCTCTAGGCTTCGCCCTTGCCGACATCTTCACTGCCGGCTTGCGAGCCGTCTGCCGCCTCGTCCGAGTCGGCGCCCGATTCTTCTTCGAACACGCGGGTGAGCGCCGCCATGAAGTCGTCCTCGTCCACCGCGGCGTCGCCGGTGTCGCCAGTCGGGTCGTCGCCCTCGGGCGAGGCTTGCGCCGCTGCCCACTCGATGATCGAGGCGGCCACGGTCTCGTCGACCCCGGGCACCATCGTCAGCGCTTCCGTGCCGGCGTCCTGCAGGGCGTCCAGCTCGCCGAGACCGGCTCCTTCCAGTGCCGCCGCGACGGCGGCGTCGACGCCGGGAATCTCGGTGAGGTCCGGCTTCTCTCCGTCCAGGTCGACATTCAGCATCCTGGCCAGCGCGTCCGCGACCTCGTCCTTGACGTCCGACTCGCTCTTGATGTCGATGCGGGCGCCGATCAGCTCGCTGGCGAGCCGCACGTTCTGGCCCCTCTTGCCGATGGCAAGGGACAGCTGCTCGTCCTCGACGATCACGTCCAGGTGGGGAGTGGCCCCTTCGTGAGTCACCGACACCCGGGTGATCCGGGCCGGCGCCAGGGCGCTCTGCGCGAACGTCACCTGGTCTTCCGAGTACTCGATGATGTCGATCTTCTCGCCCCGGAGTTCCCGGATGATGGACTGGACGCGAGAGCCCTTCATGCCGACGCAGGCGCCGACCGGATCGACGTCCCGCTCGCGGCTGAGCACTGCCACCTTTGCGCGTTCGCCGGGCGCTCGAACCGCGGTCTTGATGACCACGGTGCCGTCGTAGATTTCCGGCACCTCCATTTCGAACAGCTTGACCAGCAGGCGGGGGTCGGTCCGGGACATGACGACCTGCGGTCCCTTGGGCTGCTTGTGGACTTCGACGATCACGCCGCGGATGCGCTCGCCCTGGCTGTAGCGCTCATGGCGGGACTGTTCGCTGCGGGGAACGATCGCCTCGGTCCGGCCCAGGTCGACGATGATGTCTCCTCGTTCGAACCGCCGCACCGTGCCGTTGACGACTTCCCCGACCCGGTGCTCGAACTCGCTGAAGATCTTCTCGCGTTCCGCCTCGCGGATGCGCTGGTAGAGCACCTGCTTGGCGGACTGGGCCGCGATCCGTCCGAGGCCTTCGGTCGAGATGGGAATCTCGATCTCCTCGCCGAGTTGGGCGTCTTCCTTGTGTTCCCGGGCCTCTTCGAGGGTCCACTCGGCGGCGGGGTCCTCGACCTCTTCGACCACCTGGCGGTAGAGGAAGGCGCTGAATCGACCGGTCTCGCGGTCCATGTAGGAGCGCACGGGTTCCCTGATCTGGTGCTGCTTCCTGGCGGCTGAAGCGACCGCGTCCTCGAGCGCAACGATCCACTTGTCCAGGTCGATGTCCTTCTCGTGTGCGACCTGCCTGAGCACCTCGTTGATGTTCACTTCGGGAGAGTGGGTCTGAGCCATTTGTCGGAGTCCCCGGCGTCAGAGTTCGACCAGAAGTCTGGCCCTGTGAATGCTGTCGATGGCGATGTGCAGCGTGTCGCCGCTGTCGTCCTCGAGAACGAGCGCGACGCCCGGGGTGTCCGGACTCAGGCCCAGGAGCTTGCCTCGCACCGTGCGCCGCCTGGCGGTTGCGCCGTCGGTACAGGTGACCCGGACGCGGCGGCCGCTGAAGCGCTCGTAGTCCCGAACACCGTTGAGCGTCCGATCGAGCCCGGGAGAGCTGACCTCCAGCAGGTAGCCCGACGCCGGGCCGAAGTCCTCGGCGTCGAGCAGCACCGACGCCTCCCGGGAGACGCTGGAACAGAGCTCGTGGGTGACGCCCTGGGAATGGTCGATCACCAGACGGAGGCGGTTGCCCCGAAACTCCGCTTCCAGCAGCTCGCAGGCATGGCTGGCGGTCAGCCGCTCCAGCCGTCGGAAGAGGTCGATGTCGATCGGGTTGCCCACGTCGTGTCGCTGCAACCGCGATCGCCGGGCCGTTGCCTGGCAGGGCGCCGGCGGGAACTCGCGGACAGGCTCGGGGAAGGTCATGCGGTGCTGAATGTCGGTTCTCGTTGAGGATCGTGTTCGCCTGGAACAAAAAAGAGCGGGCCGAAGCACCCACTCTCAGCGGCGGACTGCCGGTATCGGGCCGGTTCGCGCTGCGCGGGGCCGCGAACCGCCCTCGCTTCGGATCCGGCCTCCCCCGCTTCTGCGGAATGCACGACGCGGAGGAGAAGCGCCGGCGGTCGGTCCGTGACTATACGACGGTTGGCCTGGCCCGGCAACCCGACGGCGGACAGCAATCGGACAGCCACCGACCGGCGCGCCATGTCGGCGGGGCCGGGCCGCTTCAGGCGGGACACAGGCAGCAGCAACTGCCGACCGCGTTGGCAGGGACCTTGCATGACAAGATCGCGCCCGGGCGACGATTCCGTCGTGCTGCGGTTGTATGCTTCCGTCGCCGGATGACGGCGTCAGCAGCCCATTGCTTCAACTGGAACTCGCGAACGATGAACACGAAGAAACAGATTCTCCTTACCACCCTGTTGGTCGCCGGCGCCCTGATGTTCGGCATGATTGTCGCCGGCGGTCTGAACCTGACGCAGCCGATGCGGGCCGAAGAGGCCCTCCGGCCCGCCGTCGCGGCCGAGAAGGACGGGCGGGACGCCCGGGCGAACCGCGTCGAGAGCCATGCGCGGAGCGCCATCGGGAGTTTCGCCGACCTGGCGGAGGCGGTTCTGCCGGCAGTGGTGACGGTGGAGGTCGTGCGGATCGAGGAGGCCCGCGGACCGCAGAGCTTCCAGGACTTCTTCCGGCGCGGTCCGGCGCCGCCCGAGCAGGAAGAGCAGCGCTTCCCCGGCGCCGGCAGCGGGTTCCTGATCTCGGCCGACGGCTGGATCGTGACCAACAACCATGTCGTCGAGCGGGCGGAGCGGATCGAGGTCGGCATGAACGGCCGCGAGTATCCGGCCGAGCTCAGGGGCCGCGACCAGGAAACGGATCTGGCGCTGCTCAAGATCGACGCGGGGGAGGATCTCCCTCACCTGCCGCTCGGTGACTCGGACGCACTGCGGGTAGGCGACTGGGTGATGGCGATCGGCAATCCCCTGAGCTTCGAGGCGTCGGTGACAGTGGGCGTGGTCAGTGCCAAGGGTCGCTCCATTCCGATCGAGAACAACCGCGCCGACTTCGCGAACTACATCCAGACCGATGCCGCGATCAACCTCGGCAACTCGGGAGGCCCGCTGGTCAACACGGCCGGAGAAGTGGTCGGGATCGCGACCGGCAAGGCGTTCGCCGAGAACATCGGCTTTGCGGTCCCGGTGGACGTGCTCCAGGGCGTACTGCCGCAGTTGCGCGACGAGGGCCGCGTCCGCAGGGGCTACCTCGGTGTCTCGATCCGCAATCTGAGCCATCGGGAGGCCCGCTACTACCGGCTCGATGAGCCGAACGGCGCCCAGGTGCAGGAAGTCGTCGAAGACACGCCGGCCTACCGGGCCGGGGTCGAGGCCGGGGACGTGATCCTCGGCGTGAACGACCACGAGGTGGTGAACACCCGCGATCTCATCGACTACGTCGCGTCGTTCCCGCCGGGAGCCGAGGTTCGTCTCAGGGTCCTTCGTGACTTCGAGCAGATGGAACTCGACGTCCAGCTTGACGAACGCCCGTCCCTGATGGCGGGTCAGGAGGAACCGGCGCCCGAGTCGCCGCGCCGCGAAGAGAGCCTGGACTGGCTCGGTCTGGAGCTGCGCCCGCTGACCGCGGCCCTGCGCCAGCGGGCCCAGCTCGACCGGGGCCAGATGGGTGTCTACGTGTCCGGGATCTCGCCGCGCAGTGTGTTTGCGGAGGAGGGTTTCCGGCAGGGGTTCGTGATCGTCGGGGTCAACGGTGCCGTGATCGAGGACCTCGGGGACCTCCGTGCGGCGACGGCAGACCTCGAATCCGGAGATCTCGTGCGCGTCGAGGCGCTCGCGCCGGGGGCGCAGCGGTTCTTCTCGGTCATCGAGATCCCCTGAGCGACCGCGGAGACTCCTGTCCCGTGGCGCGCCGCACCGGCCCGCGGGTGCTCGTCGTCGATGACGAGGAGGCGATCCGCGCCTCGCTCCGGATGATCCTCGAGTTCGAACGGTACCGCGTCGACGAAGCGGCGAACGGTCGGGACGCTCTGCGGCGGGTGATGACCCGGCCCCCGGCCGCCGTCCTGCTGGACATCAAGATGCCCGAAATGGACGGTCTGGCGACGCTGTCCGGGTTGCGGGAGCGGGGCCACGACATGCCGGTCGTCATGATCAGCGGCCACGGCGACATCGCCACGGCGGTCGAGGCGACCCGACTCGGCGCCTACGACTTCCTCGAGAAGCCGCTGGAGCGGGACCGCGTGCTTCTTGTGCTGCGCAACGCCGTCGAGCGTCAGCGCCTGCGCGCCGAGAACCGGGAACTCCGCCGGGCGCCGTCCGTGCTGGTCGGCAAGGCCCCGGCGATGGCGGAACTTCGGGCCACGATCGCGCGTGCGGCCCCGACTCCGGCGACCGTGCTGGTCACCGGCGAGAGCGGCGTCGGCAAGGAGCTCGTGGCGCGCGCCATTCACGACGGCAGTCCGCGCAGTGGAATGCCCCTGGTGCAGGTCAACTGTGCCGCCATCCCGGACGATCTGATCGAGTCCGAGCTGTTCGGCCACGAGAAGGGCGCGTTCACCGGCGCCGTGC
Organism: Thermoanaerobaculia bacterium; assembly: GCA_965116145.1. Taxonomy (GTDB): domain Bacteria; phylum Acidobacteriota; class Thermoanaerobaculia; order Multivoradales; family Multivoraceae; genus Multivorans. Next base: position 1,326,493 of record OZ220482.1, on the reverse strand, counting down.
GTCGTCAGGTCGGGAAGTTCGCTGCCGCCGACGGCGGTTCGATCTTCCTGGACGAGATCGGCGACATGTCCGCCCGCACCCAGGCAAAGGTCCTGCGGGCGCTCCAGAGCGGCGAGATCGAGCCGGTCGGCGCCCGGGTGACGAGCACCGTGGATGTCCGCGTGGTGGCTGCGACTCACCGTGATCTGGCCGCCGAGATCGAGGCCGGTCGGTTTCGTGAGGACCTCTTCTACCGACTGAACGTCGTGCCGGTGCATGTGCCGCCGCTGCGCGAGCGCCTCGACGACCTGCCGCTCCTGGTCGAGCACTTCGTCGAGCGCTTCGCCGCGGAGAACAACTATCGCCCGAAACGCCTGACGCCAGGGGCGGTCCGGCAGTTGCAGGCCATGCCGTGGCGCGGCAACGTCCGCGAACTGAAGAACCTGGTGGAGCGCCTGCTGATCCTCACGCCGGATGACCGGGTCGACCGCGCCGCCGTCCTGAGGCTTGCCGGTCCCGTGCGCGGCGACCTGTCGGAGGCTATTCTCACCCTTCCCACCCTGCGCCAGTTCCGGGACAGCTCGGAACGCATGTACCTGGCGAAGAAGCTCGACGAGAACGGCTGGAACGTGACCCGCACCGCAAAGGCCATCGGTACGCCGAGGAGCAACCTGTACCGGAAGATGGAGCAGCACGGGCTCCGCCGTGAGGAGGCGCCTTGACCCGGGAACGTCCCGGAGCCCTGGCTCCCTACCGCATTCTGGTCGGCAAGCCGGGACTGGACGGCCATGACCGCGGCGCCAAGGTCATCGCCCGGGCACTGCGCGATGCGGGATTCGAGGTCATCTATACCGGTCTGCGGAAGACCTCCGAGCAGATCGTCTCGGCCGCCGTGCAGGAAGATGTGCGGGCCGTCGGCCTGTCGATCCTGTCCGGCGCCCACAACACCCTCCTTCCGGAAGTGGTCGACGGGCTGCGCACCGCCGGCGCCGATGACGTGCTGGTGTTCGCGGGGGGCATCGTCCCCGAGGCCGATATCGCCGGCCTCAAGGCCGCCGGCGTCGACGAGGTGTTTCCGCCGGGCTCCAGCACGGCAGCGATCGTCGAGTACCTGAACCGCCGACTGGCTGCGTCGACGCCGGCCGGCGGGACTGGCTGCTGATGGCGGGCCCTGGCGGCAGGCGGCGAACGCCGCACTGCGTCCGATCGGTCATGCACCTCGTCCGGCGGCGTTGCTCTTCGGCCGCGCATCCCTCGACATGGCCCCTCGCCGCGCCTTGCCGGACCGGCGCCTGACCGCTCTCGATGCGACCCGCACGTCCACCACGGGCTGCCGGCGCTGCCGGCGGCGTGCAACCTCCGCGCCCGGAGATGGAGAAGCGCTTCGAGCCGGCCTCCTACGAAGGAAAGTGGCAGGCGTGGTGGGAAGAACAGGGCATCTACCGCTGTCCCGCCGACCCGGAGGGCAAGGGGCCGCAGCCGTTCTGCATCCTGATCCCTCCACCCAACGTGACCGGCAAGCTGCACATCGGGCATGCCCTGCAGAGCACCCTGCAGGACCTGATCACCCGCTGGCGGCGCATGCGGGGCGACAACGCGCTGTGGCTGCCCGGCACCGACCACGCCGGCATTGCGACCCAGCTCATGGTCGAGCGACACCTGGAGGAACGGGGCACGAGCCGACTCGAGCTCGGCCGGGACGGCTTTGTCGAGCAGGTGTGGCAGTGGAAGCGGCAGTACCACGCGAACATCCGCGGCCAGTTGCAGCGTCTCGGCGCCTCCTGCGACTGGTCCCGCGAGCGGTTCACGCTCGACGACGGACTCGCCCGCGCCGTGCGCACGGCGTTCGTGCGGATGTACGAGGAAGGCGTCATCTACCGCGGCGAGTACATGGTGAACTGGTCGCCGTTGCTGCGCACGGCGGTCTCCGACCTGGAGGTCGAGAGCCGGGAGGTTCAGGGCCGGCTCTACCACCTCGCCTACTCGCTGGAGCCGCTTGCGTCGGGCTCCCGGGACGAGGACCCGCTGGTGGTCGCGACCACCCGCCCGGAGACGATGCTCGGCGACACCGCCGTTGCCTTCCATCCGGAGGACGACCGCTATCGCCGTCTGGCCGGCCGTTTCGCGCGGCTGCCCATTCTCGGCCGCCGGCTGCGGCTGGTCGCCGACGACCACGTCGATCCCGCATTCGGCACCGGCCTGGTCAAGGTCACCCCCTACCACGATCCGAACGACTACGAGATCGCCCGCCGCCATGATCTGCCGGGCGTCCGGGTGATCGACGCCTGCGGTCGGATGACGGCCGAGGCAGGGCCGGGTTTCGAAGGTCTGGATCGCTTCGAGGCCCGCCGCCGCGTGATCGAACGGCTGGAGGCCGAGGGGCGGCTGGTCGGGGTCGATCCCCATGTCCACAACGTCGGGCATTCCCAGCGCAGCGGCGAGCCGATCGAGCCGATGCTGTCGCCGCAGTGGTTCGCTGACGTCTCCGGCATGGCGCAGGAAGCTCTCGAGGCCGTCGAGAGCGGCCGCATCCGCCTCGTTCCGTCTTCCTGGGACCGGACCTGGGAGCACTGGCTCAGGAACATTCGGCCCTGGGTGATCTCCCGCCAGCTCTGGTGGGGGCATCGGATTCCGGCGTGGTACGACCCGGACGGCGGCTGCCACGTGGCGATGGACCGGGCCGCGGCCGAGAGGCAGGCGGGCACGACCGAACTGACCCGGGACCCGGACGTGCTGGACACCTGGTTCTCGTCCGGCCTCTGGCCGATCTCGACCCTCGGCTGGCCCGACGAGAAGGCGCCCGATCTCCGCACCTGGTACCCGACCGATGTCCTGGTCACGGGCTTCGACATCCTGTTCTTCTGGGTAGCCCGCATGGTCATGCTGTCCGGGCATCTTCACGGCGACGTTCCCTTCCGCGCCGTTCATCTGACCGGTCTCGTGCGGGACGCCGACGGCGAGAAGATGTCGAAGACCAGGGGCAACACGGTCGATCCGATGGATCTGATCGCGGAGTACGGGGCCGACGCGATGCGCTTTACCCTGGCGGTGCTCGACGTTCCGGGGCGGGACATTCCGCTCGACCTCGAACGGATGGCCGGTTACCGGGCCTTCGGCAACAAGATCTGGAACGCCGTGCGCTTCGCCCTGCAGCGCACCGCCGGCGCCGCGACCCCGGCGTCTGCGATCGAGCTTGAACGGGAAGGCCTGTCCGCGCCCGAGCGGTGGATTCTGTCGCGCTTGTCCGCCACCGCGGCTGCGGTGAACGAGGGCTTCGAGGAGTTCCGTTTCGACCGCGCCTGCAACGCCCTGTATCACTTCTTCTGGCACGAGCTCTGCGACTGGTACATCGAGTTCGCCAAGCCCGCACTCGCCGGCGCCGCGATCCGGCCGCGCGTTGCCGAGACCTTGCTGTTCGTGGTGGACGCGAGTCTGAAGCTGCTGCATCCGGTCATGCCGCATCTGACCGAGGAGCTCTGGCAGCGCCTGCCGCGCCACCCGTCTGCGGCGATGGAGAGGTTTTCCAGCATTGCGGTCCAGGCCTGGCCGCTGGCTGCGCCCGAGCTCGCCGACGATGCCGCCGAGCGGGGCATGGACGCGCTGATCGCCGTTGTCCAGGCCGCCAGGAGTCTGCGCCGGGAGCGGAGCCTCGCGGCTTCGGTGAAGGTGTCGCTCGCGGTCGAGGACGGAGACGCCGACCTGGTCGACTTCGTGATTGCACAGGCGCCGCTTCTGCGTGCGGTGTCGGGCCTGGCCGAGGTCGAGGCGGGCGCGGGCGCGGCCGAGGCCTCCCGCTCCCGGGCCGGTGGACTGAACCTGGCGTTCGAGGCGGAGACGCCGCCGATGGGCGAAGCGGAGCGGGCGAAGCGTCGCAAGGAGCTCCTGCGGCTGGACGCCGAGATCGCGGGCGCGCGCAACCGCCTCTCGAACGCCGGTTTCCTGGAGAAGGCGCCGGCGCACGTCGTCGCTGGCAACCGCGCCCGCCTCGCCGAGCTCGAGGAGCAGCGAAGCAGGGTGATCCGGACGCTCGGATCGGCCGGCGGGTTGTAGGCTTCGCCGCTTGATGACGGCAGAGCCCTACCGGGACTTCGAGCGGCTTGCGGACACCCTGCGCCTGCAGGCTGACGGTCTGCCCGAGAACATCCTGCTGCTGGACACGGTCGATTCGACGAACCGCTTCGTCAAGGATCTCATCGACCGGTTCTTCGCGGAGGAGACCACCCCGCGGCCGGCGCTCGTCGTCGCCTGCGAGCAGACCGCGGGCCGGGGCCGTCAGGGTCGTTCGTGGATCAGCTCGGCCGGCCGCGGTCTGTACTGCACGTGGCTGCAGCCGCTGCCGGTTGGCCGCTTTGCCGCGGAGGACCAGCTCGGGACGCTGCCGCTGCTCGTCGGTGTCGGGGTCTGTCGGGCCGTGGCGGAGCTGATCGGCGGCGAAGCTCGTCTCAAGTGGCCGAACGACGTGCTCGTCCGCGGCCGCAAGATCGCCGGCATCCTGATCGAGACGGTGGCTGGCGCGAACGGGGAGATGGCGGCCGTGATCGGCTTCGGCGTGAACTACGACTTCGGCGCCGGCCACGAGCTGCCGACTCCGATGGCGACGTCGCTGGCTCTGGAGACGGGCGCGTTGCCGTCACGGGCGGTCTCGATCGAGCGGCTTGCGATCTCCCTCGAACGGGAGCTGGACCGCTGCGGCGACCTGGACTACACACTGGCCGCCTATCGCGCCTGCACCGTTCACCGCGAGGGCGACGAAGTGAGCTGCCGGGTGGGCGGCGAGACGTTCGCGGGGCGGTTTGCCGGCTTCGACGACGGCGGCCGATTCCTGTTGCGGACGGTCACCGGTCTTTGCCGGATCGCCTCCGGCGAGGTCATCGAAGGGCAGGGGCAGCGTGGCGGCGCCAGGCTCGGCGGCTGACCGGCCGAGCTCCGTGGTGTCCGGGACCGGGGCGGCCGACCGGGAGTACTTCGAGACAATTGAAGAGGAGTTCATCCGTCTCCGCGGCGCGCCGCTGCTCCTGAGCCCGGCGGATTGGCGCCTGGCGGACCGTTGGCGTCAGGAAGGCGTGCCGCTCTTCCTCGTCCTGGAGAGCGTCCGTCATGTCTTCGAGCGGCGTGCCGAGCGGCAGGCGGCCTCTCCGGGCGCGGTGCGGGGAAGGGTGAACAGCCTGCGCTACTGCCGACCCACGGTGGAGAAGGCCTGGACCGAGTATCGGGAACTCGGAGGTGCGGCAGTTCGGCAGCGGCAGCCAGCCGCCATCGACGTGGGGGCGCGGCTTGAAGCTCTGGCGGCCGCGATCCCTCAGGCAACGGCCGATGTCGACGACTGGCGGCGGCGTCTGCTCGAACTTCACGGCGCCGCCCCGGAGGTCGAGCAGCGACTCGTCGAACTGGACCGGGAGCTCGTGGAGTGTTCCTTCAACGCACTGTCCCGGGCCGACCGGAAGCAGGTCGCGGCCGAAGCGGAGGCCGTCCTGGCCACCCTGGCCGGCCAGGTCGCCGCGGAGCGGCTGGCGGATGTTCGGCAGCGGATGGTGCGGCGGCTGGTCCGGCGGCGGCTCGGTCTGCCGCTCCTGTCGCTGTTCACTCCGGACGCCCTGCCGGAGCGCTCCGACTGACTCGATCGGCGCGGTTCTCCGCGGCCTTTCGCCAACGCTTGGCCAGGCGATCGTAGAGCACGAGACCGACGGTCATGCCCAGATTGAGGGAGACAGCGGTCGGCACCAGGACACGGCGGCTGCAGCGGGCCAGGACCTCATCGGAAATCGAGCCGCTCTCCGGTCCGAAGACGTAGCAGGCCCGCTCCGGATGAGCGAAACCGGGGAGTGGCGCCGCATCCGGCACGATCTCCACCGCTACCAGGTCGGCATCTCGGGGTGCGGCTTCCAGCAGGTCGTCCACTTCCAGGACCGGAACGTGTCGATAGGCCCTGGTCGGGTCGGTGGGCAGCCGGCTGACATCGATGTCCGGAGAAGGTCGGCCCAGAATGATCAGGCGCGCCTGAAAGCAGAGTGCGGCACGCAGGGCGTGCCCCACGTTGACCGGATCGGCGGGGCGGTCGAGCGCGATGCAGGCGAAGCCGCGCCCCGCCGTCAGCGCGGCGCGCCGCTGGATCCGGCGCTCAACCTTCCTGTCCACGCCGCAACGGACAGTTCGAGCAGCTCAGGGGTTCACCGTCCGGACCGAGGACATCCGGCCCCCCGCAGGAGCCGCGCAGGCAGCGGCCGCGGAGCAGGACGCCGACGGACATCAGGACGACCGAAAACGCGATCGCCATGATGGTCAGGAGCAGGATCGCCATCGCACGCCCAGTCCAGGAGCTTGCGCCGAAGAGAGCAGTGCAGCAGGCTACCGCGCCGCTGCCGCCGACCGGATCGCCCGCCAGATCCGCTCGGGCTTCGCCGGCATGTCGATGTTGGTGACGCCGAGCGGACGCAGGGCGTCGACGATCGCGTTGACGATGCAGGGAGTCGCGCCGATCGTCCCCAGCTCGCCGATGCCCTTGGCGCCGAGCGGGTTGACGTCCGTCGGTGTGACCGTGTTGTCGAGCACCATGCGGGGGAAGTGCCTGGCGCGCGGCACGGCGTAGTCCATCAGGGTGCCGGACAGAAGCTGTCCGCCTTCGTCGTACCGGACTTCCTCCCACATCGCCTGGCCGATTCCCTGGACGATGCCGCCGATCCGCTGGCCGTCGGCCAGCATCGGGTTGATCACGACGCCGAAGTCGTCGACCGCCGCGTAGCGCTGGATCTCGATCTGGCCGCTCTCCGGGTCGATCTCGACCTGGCACAGGTGGGCGCCGAAGGGGTAGGTGGTCCCCGGCGGCTCGAAGCGTGCGACGGCCTCGAGTCCGGGCTCCTCGCCCGGCACGGCGACGTTCCAGAGATGGGCCATCTCGGCGACCTGGCGGAAGGTCAGTTTCCGATCCGTGCCGGCGACCGTGAACACGCCGTCCTCGACGTCGATCTGGTCGACCGGTGCGTCGAGGTGGTGGGCGGCGATACGGGCCGCCTTGGCGTGGACCCTGGTCAGCGCCATGTGGAGCGCGGCGCCGCCCACGGCGATGCCGCGGCTGCCGAAGGTGCCGACCCCGTGCTGGACCAGGTCCGTGTCGCCGTGGACGACGACGACGTCGTCGAGGCCGACGCCGAAGGCGTCCGAGACCATCTGGGCGAAGGCCGTTTCCTGCCCCTGACCGTGCGGAGACACGCCGGTGAGGACGGTCACGTTGCCGCTGGGTTCGACCCGGACGGTCGCGCTCTCCCAGGTGCCCATGCGCTGCTGGGGTGCGGCGCCTGTCGAGGGGCCCAGGCCGCAGACCTCGGTGAACGTGGCGACGCCGATGCCGACCAGCCGGCCGTCGGCCCGGGCCTGGCGCTGGCTCTCTCTCGCCTCGTCGTAGCCGGCCAGCTCGACCAGCCGGTCCAGCGTCTTCTCGTAGTCGCCGCTGTCGTAGACCGCGCCCGAGGCGGTGGTGTGGGGGAAGGCGTCCCTGGCCACGAAGTTGCGGCGCCGCACCGCCGCCGGGTCGAGGCCCGTTGCCGCCGCCACCTCGTCCATCACCCGTTCGATGATGTAGGCGGCTTCCGGCCTGCCGGCGCCGCGATAGGCCTCGGTCGCCATCGTGTTCGTGTAGACCGCGAAGGTCTCCCAGGCAACCGCCTTGATGTCGTAGCAACCGCAGGACATGGTATGCGTCGAGAGCGCGATGAACGGACCGTAGAAGGAGCGCCAGGCGCCGACTTCGCAGAGAGTCCGGCCCTTGAGCGCCAGTACGCGGCCGTCGTTCTGGAAGGCGACCTCGATCTTCTCGACGTGGCCGCGGCCGTGCGTCATGCCGAGGAGATTTTCGGTGCGGGTCTCGGACCACTTGACCGGTCGGCCGATCCGCCGCGACAACCAGCACAGAAGCGGATCCTCGGGATAGGTCGGGATCTTGGCGCCGAAGCCGCCGCCGACCTCCGGCGCGATCGCGCGGATGCGGATCTCGGGAATCCCGAGGCACATCGCGACCTGCTGCTTGACGAAGTGCGGGGCCTGGTTCGAGGTCCAGATGGTCAGCTTGCCGGGGCCGTCCTCCCAGTGAGCGCAGATCGCGCGGCCCTCCATCGGAAGGGGGGCGACCCGCTGGTTCAGCAGCCGGAGGGAGAGAGTCCGGTCGGCCTGTTCGAAGAGCTTGTCGGCTTCCGGGTCGGGCGCCGGAACGTGGATGCAGACGTTGCTTTCGAGTTCCTCGTAGACCCTCGGCGCGTCGGACGCCAGCGCGGCCTCGACATCCACGATGGCTTCCCGCGGGTCGATGTCGACCTCTACCAGACCGGCCGCGTCCCGTGCGGCGTACGGGGTTTCCGCCACGACCACGGCCACCGGCTGGCCGACGTGCAGGACGCGGCCGTTGGCGAGCAGCGGGTGATCCGCCTTGCCCATGCCCGGCATCTCGGCGCCCACCGGGCTCGGTCCGACCTGCCCGTCCAGATCGGCCCAGGTGTACACGCCGAGCACTCCTGGCCGGGCGGCGGCCGCCTCGGTGTCGATGGAGCGAATGGCGCCGGCCGGGAAGTCGCTGCGCACGAAGGCCGCCCAGCTCATCCGCGGCAGCTTGATGTCGTCCGTGTAGAGGCCGAGACCCCGGATCAGGCGGGGATCCTCCCGCCGCCTGATCGCCTTGCCGACGGCGTTCGGTCGGAAGGTGACCATCAGGCCCTCCCCGCGGCTTCCGCCGCATGCCGGACCGCGTCGACGATCTGCTGGTAGCCGGTGCAGCGGCAGATGTTGCCGTCGATCGCCTCCCGGATCTCCGTCTCGGAGGGGTTCGGGTTGTCGTCCAGCAACTGCTTCGCCGCCATGATCATCCCCGGTGTGCAGTAGCCGCACTGAAGGCCGTGCTTCTCCCAGAACCCGATCTGCAGGGGATGGAGGTCGTCGGCGGAGCCGGCCAGGCCTTCGATCGTCGTCACCTCCTGGCCGTCCGCCTGGACCGCCAGCACGGTGCAGCTCTTGACCGCGCGTCCGTTCAGATGCACGGTGCAGGCGCCGCAGAGGGTGCTCTCGCAGCCGATGTGAACCCCGGTGAGGTCGAGGTCCTCACGCAGGAAGTGGACCAGCAGCGTTCGGGGTTCGACCTCTCGCTCGTGCGTGCTGCCGTTGACGGTGAGGGTGACGGGGACGGATCGTGGCATCGGACCTCCTGACCGGGATCGGCATCTGTCGTGGGGAGAGTATCGCAGCGGAACCGGCTATGATGAGGCGATCTCCACGGAAGACCGCGCATCAGAACAGAGGAGGCCGACATGAGGAAGTCGCTGATCGCCATGGCCGCGCCGGTCGGATTCGCCCTCGCTTCGTCCGCCGTTGCCGCCGAAGAGGGCATCAGGCGAACCGCAGGCGGCAGGCCGGACTTCACCGGTGTCTACGACATCTCCAGCATCACGCCCTTCAGCAGGCCCGACGAATTCGGCGACAAGCTGCACCTGACGCCCGAGGAGGCGCAGGCGAGGGCGAAGTGGCGCGCCGACACGGATGCCGCCCAGGCCGCGCCGAGCGATCCCGAGCGCAGGGCCCCCGAGGGGGGCGGCAATGTCGGCGCCTACAACAACTTCTGGTTCGAGTGGGGCAGCCGGAGTTTCATGATCGACGGCAAGTACCGCACGTCGGTGCTGACCGATCCGCCGAACGGACGGATGCCGGCGATGACCGAAGCGGGCAGGAAGCGGACGGCCGCCGCGCCGAAGTTCGCGTGGCCGAACCGCGGCTACGCCTGGTGGCTCGAATCCGGGGACATCCCGTACGACGGCCCGGAGACGAACATCGTCGGTGTGCGTTGCCTCTACCAGCCGACGGCCTCTGTGGCCATCCGGCCGCTGCCGTACAACAACGTGAAGACGATCGTCCAGACCGAAGATCACCTGATGATCATGATCGAGTGGATGCACTGGACGCGGGTGGTGAGGATTGGCGGCGAGCACATGCCGGACGAGTACCGCTCGCTGAGCGGCGACTCGATCGGCTGGTGGGAAGGCGACACGCTGGTCGTCGAGACGACGAATTTCCGCGACATGCCCGACCTCCGCGGCGAGGGAGTGCGGGTGATCGAGCGTTTCAGCCCGATCGACGGCGACAGCCTCCTCTATGGCTTCACGGTCGAGAACCCGGAGTACGAGGCGCCCTACAGCGGCGAGCTGCCGTGGCCGAAGACGGCCGGAAAAAGCTACGAGTACGCCTGCCACGAGGGCAACTACGCGATGGGCAACACGCTGCGCGGCGCGCGCCTGCTCGAAGCGGAATTCGAGAGAGGCCGAGCCGGCGCCGGGCAGGAATAGCAGGCGTACAGGATCGGCCGTTCCACAGGCCCGGGTCCGTGCCGCGCCTCGCTGGACGGGCGCCTGGCCGCTGTCGGTGCGGCCCGCACCGCCGTCGCGGACTGCCGGGTCAGACCGCCCGAATCTGCCGGCTCACCCGGCCGATGATGTGCGGCAGGGCCTCGTGCGCCTCCGGCGGCACCCGGAATGTCGTCATCCAGGACAGTGCCGCAAGGTCCGCCAGCTCGACCGCCTCCCTGCCGGCCAGCAGTGCGGCTCCGCGCAGGATCTTGATCGCCTTGACCAGGAACGTGCGGTCGGTCAGCAGGGAGTTCGTTTCGTTGCACTCGAACTCCAGGACGAGCGTTCGCAGCACGTCGAGCAGGGCGGTGCGGACCGCCGGGCCGACCTCGACCTCGACCATCCGCCGGTTCAGGGAGTCGAGCGTCGCCCGGTCGGTGACCGGCGCCGGGTCGGGCTGTTCGATGACGGAGCCGGCCGCGAACCGCTCGATGAGCAGCTTCGCCTCGTCGGCGCCGCCCTGGATCAGTCCGGTGACGCGCAGTTGCAGGGCGAACCGATCGAGGTTCGCCGGGTCGAGCGGCTCGTTGTAGTACTCGTCGTCCATCGGGTTGCCGGTGGCGATGGCGGCCATCAGCGGGATCGGTTCGGCGCCGAAGCGCCGCTCGTTCAGGATGCGAAGCAGCACGTTCAGCGCCTCGCCCGGCGCCCGGGAGATGTCGTCGAGCACGGCCACCTCGGCGGTCAGCAACCCGCCCGGTTCGATCCGCTGGTGGATCCGCTCCGCCTCGCCGGAACTCCCGGTGCCGGCGGGATCCGTCTGCACCCGGCGGCGCTCCAGGACGATGTCGCCGACAAGTTCGGCGAGGCGGGTGTCGCGGTGCAACTGGTAGAAGAAGAAGTCGAGGTCGGAGCCCCTGGCTGCGACCTCGGCCAGCCGGGTCTTGGCGGTGCCGGGCGGACCCTCGACGTAGATGTGCTCCCTGGTGATCAGCGCCAGGAGCAGAGCCGTCTTCACCTCGTCGTGCCCCACGACATGGTGATCGAGCAGGTCGCGCAGCGGTGCGAGGTCGGTCACGGAGCGCGCGACTCTATCCGCTCGTTCGCCGCGCGCGGTCTACCTCTCTTCCAGCCGCAGGCCGCCGCCTTGTGTCGGGCGCCCGCAGAAGCGCAGGCCGGCCGTCTCGATCGAGATGTCGTCGAGCACCGGCGGGCAGTCGCCGTTGCCCAGGAACACGGTGTGCAGCGAGACGCCGAGCCGGCGCGCGAGCTGCCGTTCGCGCCGCACGGTGGTGTCGCCGATGATCGGCAGGCCGTCGGTCAGCAGCACGACGTGGCGGTTGCGTCCGGAGCCGCCGCGCAGGCCTTCCAGCGCCGCCCGGAGGGGCGCCTCGTAGTTCGTCTGGCCGACCGCCCGGGCCTGGCCGGCCTGTGCCGCGAGCCGGGAGTAGGAGCGGTGCAGGAGCCGGCCGCCGACGTGGTGGGGCAGCGCGCGATGGTGGAACTCCACGTAGCCGACGCGCATCCGCCGGCGCGCTGCGACCCTGAGGATGCCGAGCACGACCTGGCTCGACCAGACGGTGAGCCGGCCGGCCATGGACGCCGAGATGTCGCGCAGGACGGCGACCGCGCCGCCGGCGCTGCGGCGCTTGCGTTCGAACGTGCGCGGCGCGCCGGGAAGGCGGCCTTCGGTGAAGAGCAGGGCCTCGATCGGGTCGGCATCGATCAGCTCGTCGAGATCGCGCAGCGGCCGGTAGCCGCGGGGCTGGCCCCCCGGGTCGGTGTCCGGGTCGATGCGGCCGCGTTCGATGCGGCCGGTCAGTGCCCGCAGCAGCGGTTCGACCTGCGCCGGAGGAGGCGGTTGCCCGAACAGGGTCGGCGGCGCCGGCAGGTCGGCCTGGTCGTCGATCCACGAGTCGGAAGCCGGCGAGGCGGAGGCGGCGCCGTCCGGATCCTCGTCGCCCTGCGCCTGAGCTCCGGGCAACTCGGCGCCGGCCTCGGTCATGGTCACGTTCGGAGGATCGCCGAGCAGCTCCTCCAGGATTTCGTCGAAGTCCTCCTGCACATCGTCCGGCAGCCGGTGGGCGACCATGTAGCGGATGGCGCGGAGATCGCGCGGCGCCGCGGCCGGGGCGCCGCGCAGGAACGCGTGTGCACGGACGAGGCGGAGGGCGGCCGAGCTGAAGGAACGGTCGGACAGCAGGCGGACGCCCCCTGCGGCGTCGCCGTCGCTGCGTTGACGCAGCCGGTCGAGCAGCCGGTGGTAGGCCGCGAGCGTCCGCGCCTCGACCGGGAGCGCGGCCGCCGCGTGCTGCCCGGCCTTGCGGGTCGCCGTGGTCATGACCGCCGCCGGCAGCGGGACCGGCCCGGGCCGATGCGCAGAGCGTACGAGCAGACGCCCGGCTTCGTCGAAGAGCCCGCCAACGAGCAGGCCGGTCATCCGCAACTGAACGGCGAAGCGGTCGAGCTGGCCGGGTTCGAGCGGGTCCATCGGCGCGTCCACCTGCTCCAGGGGGCCGGTGGCGATTGCCGCCTCCAGCGGCAGTGTCCGACCCAGGGCGCGCCGCTCGGCGAGGATACGGAGCAGGGGGCCCAGAGCTTCGCCCGGCGAGCGCGGCAGATCCTCGAGCAGCGCGACCTCCGCCTGGAGCAGCGGCCCGGGGATGAGCTCCCGGCTCAGCCGCTCGCGGCCGCCGAGGCGCTGCCGATTCAGCAGCACGTCGCCGAGCAGGTCCGTCTCCCGGATGTCGCGGTGGAAGACGAGCGTGTGGGTGCGGGCGCCGGACAGCGAGGCCAGCGCCGCGGCCAGTCCGGACTTGCCGCAGCCGGGCGCTCCGTCGACGTAGGCGTGCTGTTCCGCCAGCAGCGCCAGGGTCAGTCCGGTCGCCGCGGCGTCCTGCCCCACCAGCACTCTGCCCAGCGCCGTCCGCAGTTCGACGTAGGCGCCGGCGAGTTCCGCGGTGCGGCGTTCCGGGGCGGGCGGCGTCACGGCGCCGAATGGTATCTGGCAGCCGGCGGGCGGGAGATCGGTGCAGGTTCCCGTGCGGCCGTGTCGTGTCCGGCGCAGTTGCCCGGGATCCCGGAAGAACTCGCCGGCCGGTGCGGTTGCTAGGCTTGCGAGAGCCTCGCATTGTCCCATGGTCGCCGATGCGTGCCGGCGGCCGGTTCTCAGAACGGCAGGAGGTCCCTTGGATGAAGAGAATCGCGACGGCTGGACGACGGTTGGCGCTGGTGACCGCGGTGGCGGGCGGCGCGCTCCTGTTGTCCGCCGGTTCCGGGTGGGCCGCCGCCGCGGACGCCGCTGCAGGCGTCGGGGCTGCGGTCCATGGTCAGGATGACGAGAAGAAGAAGCGCAAGGCCGAGAAGAGGGCGGCAGCCCGGGCGGCGAAGGAACAGGAGCGCCAGCAGAAGCAGCGCCGGAAGCGGGGCAGGAACTTGCGTGCCGTCGTCGTGCCCACGGCGCCGCCGGCTGCCCCGTCCGAACCGGCAGCGGCGCCGGCGCCAGCCGCGGAACCTGCGCCGGCGGCCGTGCCTGCGGCCGCGCCCGGGTCGACGGCGCCAGCGACGGCAGAGCCTCTGCCTGCGCCGAAGGCAGCGCCTGCACCCGCGGCTGGGGTCGAGAGCGAGCCGGCGCCGTCCTCGGCTGCCGACGCCGGTCGAACTGCGGCGGCGCCGACTCTCCGGCGGGAGAGGCTGCCGGCTGCGGCGTCCCCCGATCGGGCTCCGGTCGTTGCGGCGGCTCCGTCGACGTCCGTGCCGACAGACGTGCAGCTCAACGAGCGGATCCGTGTGGCGGAGGTGCTCCTCGACGTGCTGGTCACGGACAGGAAGGGCAACGTGATCGACGATCTGGGTGTCGAGGACTTCATTGTCCTGCACGACGGCGAGGAGCAGGAAGTGGTCAGCGCGTCCTTCTACGGCGCTCCGAGCGAGCTCGCGTCGCCGGGTCGGGGCGGTACGGTGCGCACCGATCGCTACTTCATCCTGATGTTCCACGACCAGCGGATGCAGGCGCCGCAGCTTGCGGGCCCCCAGATGGACAACGCCCGCTGGCTGAAGCGCTGGATCGAGAACGAGCTGCAGCCGAACGATCAGGTCGCCGTGTTCGCGTACCAGGCGCGGCTCAAGGTCTACCTCGACTTCAGCCGGGACCGTGACGAGATCCTGGCAGCGGTGGATGCGGCTTCCACGGGCAAGAGGGACCTCGACACCTGGGTCTCGCGGTCGGCGCCCGAGTTCGACCCGAACTCGCCGTCCCTGGTCGTCAACCTGCCGGCAGGCAAGCAGCTTGCGAAGCGCAGCCGCAAGCTGCAGCAGGCCCTGGAGCTCCTCGGCGAGGCGGCGGCGGGGATCGCGGGCCGCAAGAACCTGATCATGTTCAGCCTCGGGTTCGGCGAGGTTGGTCGGTTCGGCAGCTACACGCCGGATCCGCGCTACTACCCGCAGATGCGCGAGGCGCTGAACAACGGCAACGTCGCGGTGTACACGATCGACACGATGGGCAGCCGACGCCGGTCGATCGCGTCCGGTTCGCTGAACGACTCCCTGAGTTCGATCGCGAACGACACCGGCGGCCACTACTACGGGAACTTCACGAACGCCCTGACGCCGATGCGGCAGGTTGCCGAAGAGAACCAGGGCTACTACCTGGTGAGCTTCCGCTCCGAGTACGAAGCCGGTACCCGGGGTTACCGCGGCGTCAAGGTCAAGGTCCGTGACGGCAAGTACAAGATACGGTCCCGCACCGGCTTCCGCTACGGCGAATCGGCCGGTCCGTAGTCGCGGGCTTCGCCTTGGCCGGAGCGGGCAGGCAGGCCGAAGGGCGAGGCGGCGCCGGCGCGTCGGCTGCGCGTGGCCAGGAGGCGGCGCCGTTCGGCTTGTGCGGCTGTGACGGAGTCGGCCGACCCGGAACCGTGTAGGCTGCGCGGTTCCCGGCTGAGCCCGCCGGGAGCAGAACCAGGGAGGAACCCCGGCCATGATCTCCGCCGATGCCCGCTACGAGAAGAAACGGATCGAGGTCCACGGTCACGAGATGGCCGTCGTCGACGTTGGCGAAGGCGATCCGGTCGTCTTCCTCCACGGCAATCCGACGTCGTCCTACCTCTGGCGGAACGTCATGCCGCATGTCGAGGGCCGGGGCCGGCTGGTGGCGCCGGACCTGATCGGGATGGGCGACTCGGAGAAGCTGACCGAAAGCGGCCCGGACCGCTACCGGTTCGTCGAGCACCGGCACTACCTCGACGGCCTGCTCGAGGCGCTGGGCGTGACCGACAACGTCGTGTTCGTCGTCCACGACTGGGGCTCCGCGCTCGGCTTCGACTGGGCCAACCGCCACCGCGACGCCGTCCGGGGTATCGCCTACATGGAGGCCATCGTCGGTCCGATACCGAGCTGGGACGCTTGGCCCGAGGCCGCACGAGGCGTCTTCCAGGGATTCCGCTCGCCGGCGGGCGAGGACATGGTGCTGGCGAAGAACGTCTTCGTCGAGCGGGTCCTGCCGGGCTCCGTGCTGCGCAGGATGACGGCCGAGGAGATGACCGTCTACCGCCGTCCCTTCGAGCAGGAAGGCGAATCGCGCCGGCCGACCCTGACCTGGCCGCGCGAGATCCCGATTGCCGGTGAACCGCAGGACGTCGCCGCCATCGTCCGGTCCTACGCCGACTGGCTGGCGGTCTCCGACGTGCCGAAGCTCTTCGTCAACGCCGCCCCCGGCGCCATCCTCGCCGGCGCCATGCGCGACGCCTGCCGCACCTGGCCCAACCAGACGGAAGTCACCGTCAAGGGCTCCCACTTCATCCAGGAAGACTCGCCGGACGAGATCGGCCAGGCGATCTCGGAATGGCTGCCGGGCTGACCGCCGCCCTTCTCCGCCGCGGATTGCCGGCGTGTCGGCCGACATCTTGCGCTCGCTGGCGCCGCTGTGCTGAGATCCTGTTGACTGAAGCCGGTCCGGCGTGTGGAATTGGCGCGTGCCGGCCGGCTGCGGGCGATCCCGGTGCACCTTCCGTGTGCCGGATTCGAGCCTCGGTTCAGCCGGCCGTGCATCCATCCTCAACCGATCAATGTCAACTGTTCCCCGGAGACGTCGAGCGTGACCGAAACCGACCACCCCGACTCCGTTCCGCCGGCAGAAGCGGCGGAGGCCGAGCACGAGACCTCGCCGCCCGTCGGCGCCGCAGCGCGCGAGGTCCTGATCTCCGTCGCCGACCTTGCCAAGCACTACGGTCCGATCCGCGCGGTCGACGGCATCAGCCTCGAGGTGCGCCGCGGCGACGTGCTGGCGTTCCTGGGGCCGAACGGCGCCGGCAAGACGACCGCGATGAAGATGATCACCGGCTTCCTGGAACCCGATCGCGGTTCGATCGAGGTTGCCGGCATCGATGTCGCCGCGGATCGTCTCGCGGTCAGCCGCCGGATCGGATATCTGCCTGAAGAAGCCCCCGCCTATGGCGAGATGACCGTCGAGGCCTTTCTGCGCTTCATCGCCGAGGTGCGGGAGATCGAGGCTTCCGATGCGGCGATCGAGAGAGTGCTCGAGACGGCACAGCTCGGGAGCGTGCGGAACCAGACGATCGAGACCTTGTCCAAGGGCTACAAGCGCCGCGTCGGCCTGGCGCAGGCACTGATCCACGATCCGGATGTGCTCATCCTCGATGAGCCGACGGACGGGCTCGATCCGAACCAGAAGGCGGTGGTCCAGGACCTGATCTCCAGCCTGTCGTCCGACCGCTGCATCGTGCTCTCGACCCACATCCTCGACGAGGCGGAACGGGTCTGCAACCGGGCGATGATCCTCTCCGAGGGGCGGATCCTGGTCGATTCCACACCGGACGCGCTGGTGGCCCGCGCACCGGGGCACAACACCGTCCGCTTCCGGGTCACCGACGGCAACGCGACCGAAGCGGCGGAGGCCCTGTCCACCGCCGAATGGTGCGCCTCGGCACGCGTGCTGCCGAGCGGCGAGATCGAGGCCGAGCCGAGGGGCGGCGAGAACCGGTTGAACGAGGTGCTGGCCGTGGTCGGCGAGCACCGGGTCGTTGGCCTCACGGTGCGCGAAGGCCGGCTCGACGACCTCTTCCGCGAGGTGACGAGAGGAGTCGCGGCATGAGCGGTCCGGCGCGCCGATTCACCGGCATGAAGGCCGTGCTGCGGCGGGAGTTCCACGGCTACTTCGCTTCGCCGCTGGGCTACATCTTCATCGTCATCTTCCTGATCGCCAGCGGTTACCTCATGGTGTCGCGCGATTTCGGCCGTTTTCTGGAGTTGCGCACCGCGAATCTCGATCCGCTCTTCAGCTATCTGCCGTGGATCTTCGTCGTGCTGGTGCCGGCGGTGGCGATGCGGCTCTGGGCCGAGGAACGCCGGTCCGGCACGGTCGAGCTCCTGCTCACCCTGCCGATCACCCTCGAAGGCTCCTATCTCGGCAAGTTCCTGGCCGGCTGGGCGTTTCTCGCCGTCTCCGTCTTCCTGACCTGGCCGGCCGTGTTCCAGGTCGCCCGGTTGGGTGACCCGGACTGGGGCGCGATCTTCGCAAGCTACGTCGCGACCCTGCTGTCGGCGGCTCTGCTGCTGGCGATCGGTCTCCTGTTCTCCGCGCTGTCGAAGAACCAGGTCGTCGCCTTCATCCTGGCGGTGGCGGCGTCGGTCGGCTTCCTGCTGATCGGCGTGCCGCAGACCCAGGAGTTCGTGGGCAAGTGGTTCGGCGGCTACGTCGAGCGGCTGGTCTCGTCGCTGAGCCTGCTCGACCACTTCGAGACCCTGAGCCGCGGCCTCCTGCAGGTGAATTCCTTGCTGTTCTTCGTGTTGTTCACCGTCGGCTGGCTGGTCTGCGGCATGCTCGTGCTCAGCCAGACCAAGACGAACTGATGAATCGTTCCGGGGAAGGATCGGCAGACCGGTCCGGGGAGCGGAAGGTGACGAGCAGATGACTGACGAAGCGAACGCGAACCCGAGCAACGGCGCGCCCGGCGGCGCGGACGGAAGCGGACGCGGCCTGACCGTGGTGCAGAGCCGGATTCTGACCCTGTTGCTGATCGGGGTGATGACCGTGCTGTCGATCCACGTCGCGAACGAGTGGTTCGAGGGCCTCCGCGTCGACCTGACCGGTGACGACCTGTATTCGCTGACGGACGGCTCCCGCGCCATCCTCGACCGGATGCAGCAGGAAGGCGTGAAGCCGCTCGATATCCGGCTCTACTTCTCCGAGACGGCGGGCAAGACACTGCCGAAGTTCATCCGGGACTTCATCGGCTACGAGCGCTATCTCCGGAGCCTGCTGCGCGAGTACGAGCGCGCCGCCGCGGGCAAGATCCGGGTGGAGTGGATCGATCCGGTGCAGGACAGCGACGCGGCCGACCAGGCAGCCGCGGACGGCCTTGACGGCAGGCTGATCAACGAGGACGGCGATCTCTTCTACTTCGGCCTCGCCTTCGAGACCCAGACCGGCAGCAAGGAGGCGATCGAGTTTCTCTGGCCGACGGAGCAGGAGAACATCGAGTACGAGATCTCCAGGACGATCCACGGCCTGCTGTGGCCGACGCGCCAGCGGGTCGGTGTCCTGTCGAGTCTCGAGGTGTTCGGCAGCGCCCAGGACCCGATGATGGCCCAGATGCTGGCCGCCCAGGGCCGGACTCCCTCGCGGAAGTGGATCCTGATCCAGGTCCTGGAGGGGTTGTACGACGTCTCTTCGATCGCGGCGGATGTCGACGAGATCCCGCGCGATGACATGGATCTGCTGGTCGTGATCCATCCCAAGGCGTTGCCGGACAAGACCCTCTTCGCGATCGACCAGTGGGTTGCCGGCGGCGGCAACACCCTGGTCTTCCTCGATCCCTATGCGGTCGCCGACGCGCCGCCGCAGAACCCGCAGCAGCCCTGGGCGGCTCTCCAGTACGAGCCGACCTCGAACCTCGAACCCCTGCTCGAAGCCTGGGGTCTGGAGCTGCTGGAGAACCGGTTCGCGGCCGACTTCGAGCTGGCGGCACGGCGGCCGATGACTCAGCTCGGCGGGGCCGAGTCCGTGATCATCGACCTGCTCGTCGACGCGTCCCGGCACGACGGCCTGCTGGACGAGGAGAGTCCGATGTTGCGGGGTCTGTCCGACCTCCGCTTCTTCCTGTCCGGCGTGCTCCGCGAGAGCGGCAGCGACACGGATGCCGAGGCCGGAGACTCCGAGCCGGGCGAAGACCAGGATGCGGAGGCCTCCGAACCGGTCCGGGACGTCGATCTCCGGCCGCTGATCTCGACGACGGCCGCCGCCAGCACGCTGGAGGTCCTGCCCGGTCTCGGCGGCGGCGGTGCGCTCTCCTACGCCGACCTGAACGACGGCGCGAAGCTCCGCGACGCCTTCACGCCGGGTGAGGAGCCGCTGGTGCTGGCCTGGGTCGTGCGCGGCAAGCTGCCGACCGCCTTCCCGGACGGCGTCGACTATCCCGACAAGGAGGCGGTGCGGCCGCCGAACCTGCCGCCGGAGATCGATGTTCCGCCGCCTGACGACGCGCAGATCATCCACCGCGATCCGCTGCCCGAGGAGGAGCGGCAGGAGGCGGCGGTGGTCGTGTTCGCGGACGTCGACTTCGTCCAGGATCAGGTTGCCTTCCTGCAGAACCCGTTCGGGATCATTCAGGCCCAGAACGACAACCACAAGGTCGTTCTCAACAGCATCGACTACCTGCTCGGTTCCCGGGATCTGATGTCGGTTCGTGCGAAGGGCGGCATGAACCGACCGTTCGTCCGGTTCGACGAGATCGAGGCTCAGGCGGAACTCGACACGCTCGACCGTGAACGGCAGATCCGCGAGGAGATCGAGGCCTTCGAGGAGGAGCTTCGGGAGAAGCAGGGCGAGATCACCCAACGCAATGCGGCGCTGTTCGAACGCAAGCTGCAGGAGGAGGTGGACGAGCTGAACGAACGGATCCGGGAAGCGAACCGGGAACTCCGGGACATCCGCAAGGGTCGGCGCGAGGCGCTCGAGCGGGAAGAGACGATGGTCCGGTTCGCGGTGATCGGGTGGATGCCGGTGGTCGTGCTGCTGGTCGGCCTGTTCCGTGCCCGCCGCCGCTGAGGACCGAAGGAGAGGATCAAGGGAGTCGATCGGCATGAATCAGACGAATCAGCGACTGGCGGCGGCCGCCGTGGTGCTGCTTGCCATTTCCGTCTTCAGCTACTGGAACAGCGTGTCGCGCGCGGAGCGCTTCGAGGTCGGGCAGAAGTTCCTGCCCAACCTGAACCCGGACGAAATCGCCCAGATCGAGGTGATCCAGGGCGAAGAGCAGGTGACGCTGACCCGGGAAGGCGATCGCTACGTGGTGGAGGAGGTCCACGAATACCGGGCCAGGAACGAGAGCGTGAACCGGCTGGTGCGCAACCTGATCGACATCGCGCTGGCCAGGGAAGTCGGCTCCGGCGACGGTCTGGCAGCGGAACTCGGGATCGAACCGCCGGGTGAGGACACCGTCGAGGTGGCGCTCCGCGACGCGGCCGGAGACGACATGGTCCGTCTGCGCGTCGGCGACCGCTTTGCCGATGGCAGCGGCAACTACGTGCGTCGCCTGGACGGCGAGGACAACCCGATCTACCTGACCCAGGCGGCCGTCCTGATCGACAGCGCTGCCGACCAGTTCCTCCAGAAGGAGATCGTGGATGTCGCCTCCGACGAGGTCGCGCGCATCGACGGCCCGGACTTCTCGTTCGCCAGGGGCGGCGAGGAGGACGCACCTCTCGCGCTCGAGGGCGTCCCGGACGGCCGGCGCGAGAAGACGAGCGAAGTCGGCCGGGTGAAGAACTTCCTGTCGCGCCTCCGGTTCTCCGATGTCCACCTGGCGGACGACGAGAACGTTGCGGATCTGTCCTTCGACCACGAGTTCCGCTACGAGCTGGAGGACGGTTCCGGCCATGTCGTCGAGGTCGCGGCGCGCGATGACGACCGCTACATCCGGATCGGCGGGTACCACACGGTGGAGCAGGTGGAGATCGCGCGCGACACCCCCGAGGAAGAGCTGCAGGAGAAGGCGGACATCCTGAACCGGGCGGAGGACATGCAGGAGTTCAGCGAGTACCACGGCTCCTGGGTCTACAGGCTGGACAGTTTCACCGGCGAGAAGCTCGATCTCCGGCGAGCCGACCTGATGGAGACCGACGACGAAGAGGACGACACCTGAGCCGGTTCCGCTGCCGTCCGTGAGCGCTGCCGTCCGCGAGGTCGGTGCGACACGGGAGATTCGTGCCGACTTCAGGGGTCGGGTCGGCGGGATCGGGCACAGGCTCCAGCCTCCTGGCGGCACGCTGCGTGCGTGGAGGCCTCGGGCGCCGGCGAGGCGCCGCCGCCGAGGCTGTTGTGGGCTGTGCTACCTTCCGTTCCGCCCGCTGCGACTGGTTGCGGCGGAGCGTTCCTCAGGAGCACTATCGATGTTGGGCTACTGCACGATTGGCGTGAGCGACATGGACCGGGCGACCGCCTTCTACGACGCGTTGCTCGGTGTACTGGGAGCCCGGATGATGTTCGACATGGGCCGGATCAAGGGCTACGGCGTTCCGCCCGGATACGCCTCGCTCGCCATCTGCATCCCCTACAACGAGGAGCCGCAGTCGCCGGGAAACGGGAACATGGTGGCGATCCCCGCGGCTTCGGAGGAGCAGGTCGACAAGCTCCACGCCCGGGCGATCGAGCTGGGCGGCACGGACGAGGGCGCCCCCGGAGCCAGGTTGCCCACGTTCTACGGCGCCTACGTTCGGGATCTCGACGGCAACAAGCTCTGCTTCTTCAGGATGCGGTCGGCTGAGTCCGCGTAGCCGAAGCTCATCGCAGGTCACTGGTCCATCGTCCGCGAGGATCTTCACGGACCGCGAGCCTCGGCTCGGGCGGGCCTTGCCGAGGGCGCCGGGCTCTTTGCGCTGATCGCCGATGCCCGCCGCCGCCTTTCTCCTGTTGATCGCGGCCGCAGCGACGGTCCCGGTTCGGCCCGGCCCGAGCCAGGTCGCTCCAGGTCGAGGTGACACCGTTGCCGGCGACCCGGTCGCGGCGCTGGCGGCGGCGCGCGCAGCGGTGGAACGTGCGCCCTCCGAATTCGGACCGGCCCTGCTCCTGGCCCGTACGCTGACCGCGCTCCGCCGCACCGACGACGCTCTCGCGGCGTTCGCCCGCGCGCGCCAGCTCGCGCCGGACGGCTCGGGCGTCGCGGCGGCGTCGGCCTGGTTGGCGCCGGCTCTGCTGCTCCGCGACCTCGACCGCACCGGGGAAGCGATCCGCCTGCTCGCGGAAGGCGCCGCCCGGCGGCTCGGCAGCGCCGACATCCACGAGCAGCTCGCCCTGCTCCACCTCGCGGACGGCCAGGCGGAACAGGCGCTGGCGGTGGTCTCGGCAGCAGCCGCCAGGGGCCTCGACAGCCCGGGCCTCGACCTTGTGCGCGGGCTCGCACTGGCGCGCAGTCCGGCCCTCCGCCTCGAGGCTCTTGAGATCCTGCTAGGCGCCCTGGAAGCCGGCGTCGGCAACCCCGTCGTGGTGCATCTGGAAGCCGCCGACGTGCTTGCGGCCGAGGGCCGCTACCCGGAGGCTCTGGATCACGTGCGCGCTGCCGGGGAACTCGCGCCCGAGGACCTGGAGGCGGCCTACCGCCGCGGACGCATCCTGGCCGCCGCCGGCGACCGCGAAGGCGCTGCCGCCGCGCTTGAGCTCTTTCGCTCGCTGCAGAGCGTGCGGGATCAGGCGGCGGAGACGGCGCGCTCGGGGTCGGCCGAAGTGGCGTCCGCGCTCGCCCAGGCGCAACGGCTGGCCGCGGACGGCAGGCTGGAAACAGCCCTGGACGGTCTTGACGGCGTGCTGGAGAGCTTTCCGGATCATCCGCGGACCCCGGACGTCCATTCGCTCCGGGCCAAGGTCCTGTTCTCGATGGGACGTGTCCGCGAGGCCGCCCGCAGCGCCGCCGCGGCGCGCCGTCATCAGCCGGAGCAGGTCGAGCACCACTACCTGGAAGGGATGTTCCTGCACCGCGAAGGGAACGCAGAGGAGGCTGCGGCCGCACTGGAACGGGCCCTGACTCTCGATCCGGGTCTCGGCGAGGCACACGCGTTGCTGGGAACGATCGCGGCCGAGGCCGGCCGATCGGCCGAGGCCGCCGGGCACATGGAACGGGCGCTCGAACTCGGACTCGAAGGCAACGCCGCCCTGCGCTTCAACTACTCCAGGGTACTCGAGACCCTGGGCCGCAGCGACGAAGCCCGAGCGCAGATGGCAGCGTTCGAACGACTCCGGGCCGACGGCCAGCCGTAGCCGGCCCGCAGGAAGGCGGCGGCCGGCCTGCGGATCATGGCGAGTGCAGGAGGTAGCGGATCAGGTCGCGGACCTCGGACGGTTGGAGGGTGCTTAGCAGGCCGCTCGGCATCGGCGATAGAGACGACAGGTCGATGCTCTCGATCTCGTCCCGCGGGATCGTCTCGATGCGGTTCGGGTCCAGAGGGTTCGAACGAATCCGCACCACTTCGTCGTTGCCGGCGACAAGCAGGCCGGAGATGAAGCGGCCGTCGCGGGTCCGGACCAGCGTCGTGCGGTACTCGTCGGCCACTTCGTCCGATGGCTCCAGGATGTGCCGCAGCGTGTCGAGGGCGCCGAGCCGGCCGCGGATGCCGTCGAGGGACGGTCCGACCTCGCCGCCCATCCCGCCGAGCTGGTGGCAGGTGGCGCAGCCGGTCTCGACGAACAGCCTCCGGCCGCGTTCGATCCCGTCGTGGGCGGGCGCCGGCGCGCCCGGCGGCAGCGCGTCCAGGGGCGCCACATCGGTCGCCAGCATGTCGTAGCTCCAGTCGGCGACAAAGGCCCGCCGTGAGACGTCGGGTCCGAGTCGAGGGGCGGCGTAGCGGGTCGCTGCCGACCCGTCGAGCCGTTCGATGACGCGCATCGTGCCCTTCATCAGGATCCAGTGGCCGGGGAAGGTGCAGACAAAGGGATAGAGGCCGGGGTCCCGCGGGGCGTCGAAGCGCAGGACCTCGGTCTCGCCAGGCTGAACCAGTCCGGTGCGGAACAGCACCAGGGGGGTCTTCGGCACGTAGGCCGAAGCCTCGGCGCCGGCGGGATTCCGCTCGGCCTCGGCGTCGGCGGCCCGGCCGACTTCCTCGAGGGCCCCGGGTCTGGTGACGACGACGTTGTGCGGCATCACGTCGGTGTTCTCGAAGGTGATCTCGACCGGTCCGCCGGCGCGCACCGTGAACTCCTCGAGGTCGAACAGCATCTGGTGGGGCACGGGCCGCAGGGTGACGATCGCAGCCCCGAGGTTGACGATCTCCTCGCGCAGGCCGTGTCCGCGTTCGCCGCCGGACCGCTCGATCTGCCGGTCCGCGAGGCGCAGGCCCAGGTCGTGGATGCGGCGATAGCGGGGCGAGGTCAGCTCGCGTGCGGGCGCCGCCCGGAGCGCGGCCAGGACCGGTTCGGCCAGCGCGTCCTCGCCGCCGGCTGCCGGCCAGGGGTCAAGTGCTTCGGCTGCAAGCTGTCCCAGGGCCTCGAGCGCCGCCAGCCCGATCGCAGGGTCGGAGGTCAGACCGGCGAGTCGCCGGAAGCTGCGGTCGGCGGCTCGGGTGATCCCGGCAAGCGTCTTCACTGCCGCCTCCAGTACCTGCGGGCTGCGGTCCTCGCCGCGGCCGCGGGCGCCCAGCAGGGACGAGACGGCGGGGTAGGCCTGTGCCCGGAGCTCGGGCGGCAGCAGGTCGACTGCGCGCAGCCAGTCGATCAGCCGGTCGTCGGTTGGCCGCCGCGGCAGGATGCGCCCGGGTGACGGGTCGCCGGCGGCGGCGATCAGGGCGGCGAGGGCGGCGCTCCGCGTGCTCTGCCGGCCGCCGTTGTCGGCCAGTGCCCTGAACTCGCCGCGTGCCGCCTGCAGCGAAGCCGCGTCCTGTTCCATCAGGTGCAGGACGACCCGGCTCGTGCTGCGTTCGGCGTCCGCCGTTCGGGTCCGGTCCAGATGCGCCAGCTCGCCGGCCAGGAGCATGGCCGGCGTCTCCTGGATGAACCGGCTGCCGCGGCCGCCGCCGGTCAGGCTGGCGAGCGCCTGCCGCTGACGTTCGACGCTCGCGTCGGAACGACGGAGCACCGCGCGGTCGGTCAGCGGGCGGGACGGCAGGCGCTCGAGCTTGCCGGTCGACAGACGGCTCAGCAGGTAGCCGGCCTCCGCCGACGGCAGCGTATCGAGCAGCGACGGCTCGGCATCCGACTCGAGGGTCAGCCGCCAGATGTCCTCGAGCGTGTCGATCGTCTCGCCGAGGACATAGTTGAGGTAGTAGTCGGTCTGCCGGTCGAGCACCTTCAGGGCGGCCAGGGCGGCGGGCTCGGACTCCACGTAGCTCAGGCCGAGCAGTGCCTCCAGACGGGTCCGGGGGAAGGAATCCTCGACCCTGGCGGCCAGGAGCGCCAGCGGGTCGTCGAGCTCGCGCCGCCAGAAACGGACGACCCTGGTCGCGGCCGCACGCGCCCGCGGCTCGGGCGAAGCGAGCATGCGGTCGAGCAGGTCGGGCTCGACGACATTCAGGTTCTGATGGAGCCAGAGCGCTTCCAGACGGTGATGTTCGAGGGCCGACAGGTCGGCGCCGCCAGCGTCGCGTTCGCGCGCGTCGACATCGTCCAGCCAGGCCCCGACAGCGGCCAGCACGTCCTCGTGCGGCCGTTCCCGGAGTTCCCGCCGGACCCGGTAGCGCGTACGGTCTTCGTGGCTCTCGAGCAGCCGGACGAGCGCCGGCGTCGACGCGTCGGCTATCCGGGGCGGATCGAGCAGCGGCCGCGAACCGTGCCGCACGCGCCAGATCCGGCCGTGGTCATGGTCGCGCCGCTCGTCCCGCAGCGAGTACTGCATGTGGCCGATCAGCGGATTGAACCAGTCGACGACGTAGAGGGAACCGTCCGGCCCGAACTGCAGGTCGACGGGCCGGAAGTTGATGTCGGTCGAGTGGAGAAGCGGCTCGACCTCTTCCGAGGTGAAGCCCGAACCTTCCTCGATGATCCGGTGCTGCTTGATGCCCTGGAAACCGATCGTGTTGTTGACGAGGAAGTTGCCCTGGGCCTCGTCCGGAAAGTGGCGCGAACTGACGATCTCGCAGCCGGAGGTGGGGCGGACGACCGAGGTGAACACCTTCATCCGCCGCCGCTTGCGCGGGTAGGGTGCGTTGCCGGTGATCGGTGCGCCGAAGTAGTTCGCGCCTCCCGAGGCGTCGGCGATGAAGTTCTGCCCCCAGCGGTCGAAGACGTGCCCCCAGGGGTTGGCGAAGGGGTAGGAGACGAATACCTCGAGGTGGAACCGCCGCGGCTTGTAGCGGAACACGCCGGCGTCGACCAGGCGCACCGGCCCGTAGGGCGTCTCGACCTGGCTGTGGTGGAACGTTCCTTCCTGGAAGTAGAGGGCGCCCCCCGGCCCCCAGGTGAAGGCGGAGATGGAGTGGTGGCTGTCCTCGGTGCCGAAGCCGTGCAGGATGACCTCGCGGCGGTCGGCCACGTCGTCGCCGTCCGTGTCCTCCAGGAAGATCAGGTTCGGCTGCTGGGCGACGTAGACGCCGCCGTCGCCCAGCTCGAAACCGGTGGGAAGGTGCAGTCCGCGGGCAAAGACCGTGTGGTGGTCGGCCCGGCCGTCGCCGTCGCGGTCTTCGAGGATGACGATCCGGTCATCCGGCGCCTGGTCGGGCAGGCGCTGGGGATATGAGGGCATCGTCGCCACCCAGAGCCGGTCCCGCGCGTCGAAGGCGATCGCGACCGGGTTGCCGATCGGGAAGTCCTGCTCGGAGGCGAAGAGCGACACTTCGTAGCCCGGGGCGGGATGCAGGTGCGCCAGGGCGTATGCCGGATCGCGGGCCTCCTGGCGGGGCTCGCCGCCGCGGTTCGGTTCCTCGTCCGCGACCTTCTGGGCGGCGGCGGGCAGGGCCGGGACCAGGAGCGCGGCGGCGAGCAGGGCCGCGTGCCGCGGGTGGCTCACCGGTCGACCCGCTCCAGACGCCAGACCTCATCCGAGCGGGCGAGCTCCAGCAGCTCGCCGTCGAGCTTCGCGACCAGCTCGTCGAATCGGGCCATCTCGGGCGGAAAGGAGTGGACGCCGAAGGGCGCCTTGCGGCCGCCGTAGATGTAGTAGCCGTTCACGGCGCGGTAGCGGTCGAAGAACAGGCGGCTCTTCCTGACGACGGCGCTCCGCAGCCGGTAGCCGGACGCCGCCAGAGCGGCCGCGGCGGCAGCCGGCAGGTCGACGCCCCTGGCCCAGGCGGCGCGGTCGGCGGAGGCCAGGACGTCTCCGTCCCGTTGCAGCACGTAGTGGCCGGCATCGAGGCCGGAGACCGCGACCCGGAGCGTCGCCGGCTCGCCGCCGGGCGGCCGGTTGCGGACCGGCGGCCGGAACTCGACCTGCGATCCGCCGCCGGCCGAGACCTCGATCGTCCCCGGCGGCGGCCCGCCGAGAGCCTCGACCAGGGCCCGCGCCGCGTGCCAGTAGCCGGCCTCGTTCAGGTGGACGCCGTTGATCGTCAGGGGCGCCGCCGCCGCGTCGAATGCCGCCGCCATCGCGTCGAAGATGTCGAGGAACGGGACGCCCTGTGCGGCTGCGACGTCGCGGGCGGTCTCGGAGTAGGTGCGGAGATCGGCGTTTCTGCGGGACACGGACGCCGGGTCGAGGCCGCTGCCGGCGGACAGCGCCTGCTGCGGAATCGGCGAGACCAGGGCCGCGCGCGGCGGTGTCTCGCCGTTGTAGGTCCGTTGCGAAATGTGGCGCAGCAGGCGGCCGAGGTCGTGCCGGAACGCGGCGGTTCCTGCGGCGCCGGCGAACGACTCGTTGGCGCCGTAGAACATGAGGACGACATCCGCGCGCTGCGCTTCGAGATGGCGGTCCACCGAGCCGAAGTCGAGAGGCCGGGGCCGCAGCGAGGCTTCGTCGGCTGACCAGGCGAGGTTGCGTACGGACAGGTCGAGTTCCGGGAAGGCGGCCAGCAGCCCGCTCTCGAAGTAGCCGAAGAGCTGGAGTCTCTCGGCGAACGTGTTGCCGATCAGGCAGATCCGGTCGCCGGACCGGAGTTCGAGGGCAGGTGTGTCCGTCGCGGCACCGGCGCCGACCGCGGCGCTGGCGAGCAGGAAGAAGGCCAGAGGGCTCCTCACGGACAGCTCGGGATGTCGATCCCCCTCCGGTCGATCTGTCGGGAGCCTGTCCGCTGGCACGCCGCGCTGCAGGTCCCCTCGAGGTGGGGAATGGGGTCGGACACGGAGTGCGCGACGGCTCTTCAGGCCCTACCGGCGCTGTTCGTCGATCCAGGCGTCGATCAGCTCGTCCAGAATGTCGAGCGGCACCGAGCCGTTCGCCAGCACCGCGTCGTGGAAGCGGCGGATGTCGAAGTCCGCGCCCAGCGCCGCCTCGGCCCGGCCGCGCAGCTCGCGGATCTTCAGCTCGCCCATCTTGTAGGCCAGGGCCTGGCCCGGCCAACTGATGTAGCGGTCGGTCTCGGTCCGGACCTCGTGCAGGGACAGTGCCGTGTTCTCCGCCAGGTAGTCCAGCATCTGCTGACGCGACCAGCCCAGTGCGTGCACGCCGGTGTCGACGACCAGACGGCAGGCCCGCCAGATCTCGTAGGTCAGGCGGCCGAAGTTGCTGTAGGGATCCTCGTACATGCCGGCTTCGAGCCCGAGGTACTCGGCGTACAGTCCCCAGCCCTCGCCGAAGGCCGAGAGGTAGTCGTGGCGGCGGAATTCGGGGCCGGCGTCGATCTCGGCCGCGATCGCGTTCTGGAGGTGATGCCCGGGCACGGCCTCGTGCAGGGTCAGGGCCGCGAGCGCGTACAGGGGCCGGCTCGAGAGGTTGTACGTGTTCACCCAGTAGATGCCGGGCCGGGTGCCCTTGTACGGCGGCGGCACGTAGCGCCCGGCGGTGTACTTGGGCGCCATGTGGTCCGGCACCGGCTCGACCGTGTAGGGGACGCGGGGCAGGGTCGCGAACAGGGAGGGCAGCTTGCCGTCCATCGTCTTGGCGATCCAGGCGGCGCGCTCCAGCAGTTCCTGCGCGGTCTTCGGGTAGAACCGCGGATCGGTGCGGAGGAACTCCAGAAACTCGGCGAACGTGCCCTCGAAGCCGGTCTCGCGGATCACCTCCTCCATCTCGGCCCGGATCCGGGCGACTTCGCGCAGGCCGATCTCGTGCACCTCCCGGGCCGTCACGTCGAGCGTGGTGAACCAGCGCACCTGCTCCTCGTAGTACGCCTGTCCGTTCGGCAGGTCCGACGCGCCGATGGTCTCCCTCGCTCCGGGCAGGTACTCGCCGACGAAGAAATCGTGGAAGCCCTGGTAGGCCGGCGCCACCGCCTCCGTGATCGCCGCCTCGGCGTCCGTCAGGATCCGCTCGCGGTCCGTCTCCGCCAGCGCCGCCGGCAGCTCCTCGAACGGCGCCCAGAAGGCGCTGTCCCGCGGGTCATCGACGATGTGGGCAGAGATCGTGTCTTCGTAGCCTTCCAGGGTGATCCGCGGCAGGGTGAAGCCGCGGTCGAGTCCGGCGCGCATGTGGTCCTGCTGCTGCTCGAAGTAGGTCCGCAACGCTCTCATCCTGGCGATGTAGTCGTCGTAGTGGTCCGGCGTGCGGAACGGCATCGGGCGGTGCATGCGGGCGAACGCCATGTGGAAGCCCGAGTCCGCATTGAGCGGCATCTGGTAGCCGCCGAACTCGAATCCCTCGACGCTGCCGCGGAGCTGGCGCTCGAACATCCGTGCGTTGATGCGGTCCGCCGCAGCGAGCCCGGAGATGTCGATCGACTCGAAGCGCCGCAGGAGATCGCGCCTGCGCTCCACGCGGCGCTCGATCGCCTCCAGGCTCATGTCGGCCAGTTCGTCGTTCCGGCTGTGGTCGCCGACGCTCGTCGCGAACCGCGGACTCTCGAGGATGCGGGCCGCCCAATCCTCGTCGAACAGCGCATGGAGTTGCTCCCGGGCCTCCTCGGGCGGCGCGCACGCCGCGAACGCGGCCGCAGCCAGCGCCGCAACGGGCGCAAGACGAGTCCGTCGTGTTCGCGAGCTCTGCCACCGGATCATGCGGAAGCAGGACTCTAGCAGCCCGTGGCAGAAGTCGCGCTGCATTCGACCGCTCTCGTTGCGACGCGCGTTCTCCACGGACTGCTAGCGTCTGCAGCGTATGGCGCGGCTGGTTCGGGACCTGGTTCCCCGCGAGCGAAGGCTCCGGATCGCCTTGCTTCTGGTCCTGAGCTGGGCGCTGGTCGCGACCGTTCTCGCGGTCGGTTCCGATCGGTTCGCCGGATGGCTTACGGGCTTGCCGGAGCCGCCGGCGCCGTCCGGGCTGGAGGACAACGGAGTTCTCGGCCCGCCGGTCGAGGCGGCGTCCCTCCCGGGCTGGAACGACGACCGGGTCGATGAGGCCTTGCCGGCGCTGCTTCGGAGCTGTCGCCGATTGCTGGCGCAACCCGGGGATCGGGCGCTGAAGCCGGTCGAGCTGGGCGGAACGCCGTCCGACTGGCGCCCGTTCTGCGGCGCCCTCGAGGAGCTGGGCAATCAACCCGGTGTACGCGGCGTGCGTGCGGTCATCGAACGCGAACTGGTGGCGGCGCCTGTCTTTCGGTCGGATGCTGCGGCGGCCGGCCGCCCGGGCGACGCCGCCGGCTGGCTTCGGCGGCTCGGTCTGTTCACTGGCTATTTCGAGCCGCTCCTGCACGGCAGCCGCCAGCGGAGCCGGCGCTACGACATCCCGCTCCACATGCAGCCGCGCGACCTCGTCACGGTCGATCTGGGCCGGTTTCGCGACGACCTGCGGGGTCGCCGCGTCGCGGGAAGGGTGCGCGGCCGGCGCCTGGAGCCGTAC
This sequence comes from Thermoanaerobaculia bacterium, assembly GCA_965116145.1. GTDB lineage: Bacteria > Acidobacteriota > Thermoanaerobaculia > Multivoradales > Multivoraceae > Multivorans. The sequence continues at coordinate 1,295,397 of OZ220482.1, read as the reverse complement.
GACGACCGGCAGGCGATCGTCGAGGGCTCGCTGGCGGGAAGGGGGCTGGAATTGGTCTGGGTCGACGACGCGGTCGATGCCTTCTTCCTGCAGATCCAGGGCTCCGGCCGGATCCGGTTCGACGACGGTTCGGTCATTCGCGTCGGCTACGCGGGCCAGAACGGTCATCCGTACCACGCGATCGGCCGAACCCTGATCGCTCGCGGTCACCTGGAGCCGGGCGGGGCGTCCCTGCAGTCGATCGACGCGTGGCTCCGGGCCCATCCCGACCAGGCGTCCGAGGTGATGGCGACGAACGCGTCCTACGTGTTCTTCCGCGAGGTTCAGGGAGACGGTCCGATCGGCGCCCAGGGCGTCGCTCTGACCCGGGAGCGCTCGCTGGCGGTCGACCGGAGGCACATTCCACTCGGTGTGCCGGTGTGGCTGGATGCGATGACACCGCAGGCGGACCCTGCGGCGCCCGATCGGCGCCGCCAGTGGTTGCTGGTTGCCCAGGACACGGGCGGCGCGATTCGCGGCTCGGTGCGCGGCGACGTGTTCTGGGGAGCGGGCGAGCGGGCGAAGTCGATCGCCGGCCGCATGGCCCATCGCGGCCGCTACTGGGTGCTCGTGCCCCGGGGCGTGGCGGCCTCGTCGCAGCCAGCCGGGAGGGGAGGTCTTCGGGCAGCCGCCGGTGGGGGATAGGGTCGGCGCATGGACTCGCTGCGCCAACTGCGGTCTGCGGATACCGCAACGGGCGCCGGCGTCGTCGAGACCCGTTTCGAGCGTTTCGAGGAACCGCTGGAACTGGTCTGTGGCGACACCCTGCCGGAGTTCACCCTGGCGTGGGAACAGTACGGGGAGCTGAACGCTGCGCGGGACAACGCCGTGCTGCTGTTCCATGCCCTGACCGGCAGCCACCACGCGGCCGGCGCCAATCCCGGCGTGCCGGGTCTGGGCGGCGCCTGGACCGACGAGATGGTCATCGGCTGGTGGGATGAGTTCATCGGGCCGGGCCGCGCGCTCGACACGGACCGCTTCTGCGTCATCTGCGCCAACTACATCGGCGGTTGCTACGGGTCGACCGGGCCGCTGTCGGTCGACCCGGCCACCGGCGAGCGCTGGGGGCCGTCGTTTCCGCGCGTCCGGTTTTCCGACTCGGTGCGAGCCGCGATGCGCCTGGTGGACCGGCTCGGAATCGACGTGCTCCACGCCGGAATCGGGCCGTCGACGGGCGGCATGGCGGTTCTCGACCTGGCGGTCACGTACCCCGAGCGTGTGCGCAACGTGGTCGTCATCGCCGCAGGCATGAAGGTCACGCCGCTGCAGCGGATCCACAACTTCGAGCAGGTCCAGGCCATTGCCAACGATCCGCGGTTCGAGGGCGGCCGCTATCCCCCGGGCGCCGAACTCGAGGGGATGAAGATCGCCCGGCAGATCAACCACAAGACCTTCGTCTCGCTGCGGACGCTGGAGCGGCGCGCGCGAAACACCGTGGCTGCCGCTTCCGGCGTGCCCTGGTACGGCGTGAACCATCCGATCGAGTCGTACATGCGGCATCAGGGCCGCAAGTTCGCCTCCCGGTTCGACGCGAACTCCTACCTCCGCATCCTGGACGCCTGGAGCCAGTACGACCTTGCCGCCACTGCCGGCGTCGAGTCGGCGAAGGACGCGTTCGGCCGCTGCCGGGATCAGCGCTTTCTCATCTTCTCGATCAACTCGGACGTCTGCTACTACCCCGAGGAGCAGGCCGATCTGGCAGCGGCTCTCGAGGGCGCCGGCGTGAGCTGCATGCGGATCACCGTCCACTCGGACAAGGGCCACGATTCCTTCCTGCTGGAGCCGGCGCTCTATCAGCCGCATCTGGCCTTCCTTCTCGAAGGCCGGGGATCCTGGCCGGCGCCGTCCCGCACCGGGTGATCTGCGGCCGTCTCGAGTCCGGCGGCCGCGGGCGGTCGGATGCTGTCAGGTAGCGGCGGCGCGATCCGCGGCCGCGGATCGCCTGTTCGTTCCGTCCTGGGGCCGCGGATCGCCGTCCGGCCGAGGACCGGAAGCCGGCGATTCCGGATCCGCGCCGTTCGAACCGTCCAGGAAGGCGGACTTCCTCCGGTTGCCGTCCCAGCGGATGTCGGGGATGAGCACGTCCCGCGTCGCCGCGATCCGTTCACGGTGAGGCAGCAGGTCTTCCAGCATCGCCCTGAGCTCGGACTCCATGTCGCGGGTCGGCTGGTAGCCCAGTGCCGGCAGGTGGTCGTGATCCGGGTTGTAGTAATGCTCCTCGAGTTCCTTGCGCGGATTCTCGATGCGCCGGATCCTCGGGTCGAGGCCGAGATCGTCGGCGACGGCGGCCACCTTCGCCGCCAGTTCGGCGATCGTGTAGGTCTCTTCGAACTGGTTGAAGACCCGGTACTCGCCGGCCTCGGGCGGGTTGTCCACGGCCAGGGTCAGGCATTGCATCGAGTCGCAGATCGGCAGGAATCCACGGCGCTGGCGGCCGAGCCCGAACAGGGTCAGCGGTTCGCCGATCACCGACTGGCAGCAGAAACGGTTGAGCGCCGTGCCGAATGCCTGGTCGAAGTCGAGTCGGGTATGCAGCGCCGGGTCGCCGGGATGGTCTGCGGCGCCGCCCAGGAAGCGTGTGCCGTAGACGACTCCCTGCATGACGTCGGTCGCCCTGAGCCCGAAGATGCGGCAGGCGAACATCACGTTGTTGCTGTCGTGGACCTTGCTCCAGTGGTACCAGGAGCCGGCCTGCCGAGGAAACGGCAGGCGGTCCCGGCGGCCGCGGTACTCGACCTCGAAGAAGCCCTCCGGGATGTCCAGGTTCGGCGTGCCGTATTCGCCCATCGTGCCGAGCTTGACCAGGTGCGCGTCCGGCGCCAGGTAGCGCATCGCGTAGAGGACGTTCATCGTCCCCTCGATGTTGTTGCGCTGCACCCAGGTGGCGTGGTCCGCATCCATCATCGAGTACGGCGCCGAAGGACACTCGCCCAGGTGGACGACCGCCTCCGGCTGGACCTCTTCGAAGAGCCGATACACCACGGCCCTGCTGGTCAGGTCGCCGTCAACGACATGGGGGCGGCCGCCGTGCGCGGCCGCGAACGCGTCGAGCCGCGCCTCGACCGAGGCGACCGGCAGGGCGGAGCGTCCACCCATCTCGGCGACCCAGTCGCGGCGGAAGCCGGCATCGATGCCGGACACCTCGTGGCCGCGGACAGCCAGATACTGCGCCAGCGGCCAGCCGAGATAGCCGTCGATGCCTGCGATGAGAACGCGCGTGATGACACCCCCTTTGCCGGTTTCCTGCGCTGGCATCAGACCGCGCGTTTCGCTTGCGAATCCGAAAGAACCCGCAAGGAAACCGGGAAGATGAGTGTACCAGCCGCCGCCGCGGGGTCGGCACGGGAATTCCGGCTTGCGGCGCCGCGCGAGCGGGTGCTACGTTCCGGTCGCGGGCCCGGCATGAGGATCCTCTACGGAGTTCAGGGAACCGGTCACGGGCACCTGGTCCGATCGGCCGCCATGGTGAAGGGGCTGCGCGGTCTTGGTCACGACGTCCACTGCCTGCTCACCGGCCGTGAGTCCGCTGCCTTCGCCGATCCCGCGATCCGCGCCAGCCACACCCTGCTTGCCGGTTTCACCGGCTCCGCCGCGGGCGGCCGGGTGCGGTTGCTGCGGACCGTGAGCGAGCTGCGTCCTGCCCGCTTCGTCCGAGATGTCCGCGGTTTCGACGCGTCGGGCTTCGACCTCGTGCTCACCGACTACGAACCGGTATCGGCCTGGATCGCGCTACGTTCCGGCCTGCCCAGTGTCGGCGTCGGTCATCTCTACGCCTTTCAGCGCCCGTTGCGGCTGCCCGGCTGGACCGAACCGGCCCGGATCCTGCTCGGGCGGGCGGGTTCCGTCTACACGCCGGTGCGGACCGCCGTGGGTCTCCACTGGCATCGCTTCGGCGGCGCCAGCTTGCCGCCGACGATCAGCCCGGACCTGGTCGCGGCGGCCGAGGCGGCGCCGCCCCCGGCTGGCCCGGGCGGCGATCGGCCGGTCCTCGTGTACCTGCCGGCAGAGAGCGAAGAGAGCGTCCTCGGGCTGCTGTCGGCGGTGCCGCGCCAGCGTTTCGTGGTGTACCGCCCCGTGCCGGCGTCCGTCGACCACGGCAACGTGACCATCCGTCCCTACCATCGGGCAGCGTTCGTCTCTGACCTGGTCGCTTCGTGCGGCGTGATCACGCACGCCGGCTTTTCCCTGGTCAGCGAGGCGCTTCATCTCGGCCGCCGCCTGCTGGTGCGGCCCATCGGTTGGCATCCGGAGCAGTATCTGAACGGCCGGGCGCTGCTCAGCCTCGGCCTGGCAACGGTCACCGATCGTCTGACCCGGAAGTGCGTCGAATACTGGCTCGACACGCCCGAGCCGGCGCCGATGAACTACCCTGACGTGACGCGCCGTCTGGTGGCCTGGATCGACGGCGGCGCCGTTCGTTCCTTGCGTGACCTGGCGTCCGAGACCTGGAGCGATGTGCAGTGGCAGCCGACCTGAACGACCGCCGAAGGGCCCGTCCAGCCGATCCGGACCTCGACTTCACCCTTGATCACTACCGGGAGATCCTGGCGCGGATCACCGCGACCCACCGCACCCTCTCGTTCGCCGAGGCGGCGCCCCTGGGCGAGGCGCTGCTCGACGTGGAGCGCTTCGTCCTGATGCGGCACGATGTCGAGTTCAGTCTCGACGCCGCCCTGACCCTGGCGCGGGCCGACCACGACGCCGGTGTCCGCTCGACCTTCTTCGTGCAGATCGGTTCCGACTACAACCTGTTCGAGGCGGACGGCGCGGAGGCGGTCGAGTCGATTCTCGACCTCGGGCACGATCTCGGTCTGCACTACGACCTGGCGCTGCTGGAGCGTTCCGGCGGTGAGCCGGCGGCGGCGGCGAGCCGGGCGATCGAGCTGATCGAGTGCTTCTTCGGCGCCCGCATCCGGGCGGCGAGCCCCCACATGCCGATGCGGTCCGGGCGCACCTTGCGGATTCCCGGCGTGGTCGACGCGTACGACCCGCTCTACTTCGAGCGGATCAAGTACCTGTCCGACAGCACCCAGGTCTGGCGGGAGGGCGTGGTCACCTCCCTGCTCGACCGCCACGACCGGATCCAGCTCCTCACGCACGAGTACCACTGGACCGAGGAGGGTCTGGGTTGGGACGAGCTGTTGCGGCGGGAGGCCGAGCTCAAGTATCGCCGCCTGCGCGGCCGCGCCGAGGCGAACATCGAGCGCTTTCGCGAAGGGCTGCGGCTGCGCTCCGAGCGGGACGCCGCGTTCCGCGCCGACCGCGGCGGCGGATCCCCGGATCGGCGCGGGGGAGGGCAGGAGTGATGGACCAGGGTGACCGGTCGGATCCGGCCCGGGTCCGAACGGTCCGGGATGTCCACTTGCGTCCGACCGCCGAGCGCGAACTCGTCCGCCTCTCCGAACTCACCGAAGTCGTCTACGGCGTGCGGCGATCGCCCGATGTGCTGCGCTGGCTACTGTTCCGCTCCGGCGGTGGACCGGAGGTCGAGTCGTTGGTGGCCGAGCGTCATGGCCGTGTCGTCGGTCACGTGGCGTCCCTGCACTGCCGCTACCAGTTCCATGGTCGAACGGTCACGGGCGCTCACCGGATGCTCTGGATGGTGGAACCTGCGGCGCGCGGAACGGCCGGCGTGCCCCTGGCGGGCCGCACTCCCGACACGGATCTGGAGGTCGTGCTCGGCGGCACCGCCTCCACCCGGGCGATCCTGGTCCTGCGCGGCTTTCGCGATGTCGGCGAGGCGCTCGAAGTCCGGCTGACTCCGTCGGCGGCCGGCGGTGCTGCCGCTGCTGCCGCACGGGACGGGATCGCGCTGACGGCGTTCGATCCTGCCGCCGCCGGGTCGGCGGCGCCCGACGACATGCTGGTCAACGCTGCCGAGCCGGGTCACCTGTCGTGGCTCGCGGCCTGTCCGGAACACGACGCCCTGCTGCTCACCCTGGAATGCCGGTGTCGGCCACTGGGTCCGGTCCTGCTCTACGTCAACCGGGCCAAGGACCCTCCGACCGGCCGCATCGTCCACATGCCCTGGCCCGGGGAGGCTGCGGCGCCGACACTGGCCGTGATCCTCGACCGGCTCCGGCGGGAAGGCTGCGCCCAGGCGACCGTCCTCGCCACGGAGGGAGGTCTGCTGCAGGCCGCGGAGTCGCTGGGCGGCGACGTCTTCTACCGGCGTCCGCTGTGGTTTCGAAGCCCGGGCGATGCCGTCGCTCCGTCAAGGTTCTACCTCACGTACATGGAGGGCGACCTCGCCTATCGGCGGGTCTGACCGCTCCATGCCTTCGCCTCGTACCAGGCGACGGTCGTTCCAGGCTGGTTCCTGTTGGCGCCGCGGCAGAAGTGCTGGTAGCATGCGCCGCATATCACGCGTTTCGGCCGTGCGCCGGCAGACAGTTCGGGGCGGGAGGGTGAGCTCATGACGAGAATGAGTGACGATCACGGGAATGCCAGCACCGCGCTGTGCGCCGGCGCGGCCTTGCCCCCCCCCCCCCCCCCCGGAAATCGGGGCACGGGGCTGAGCCGGTGCGCGCCCTCCGGAGAGCCGGACGCGGACTGAACCCGGCGGTCGCCGCCGTCCTGCTCCTGGCCGCGGCCTTCCCGCCCCAGGCCGCGCAGGCCCAGGAGAGCCTCACCCTGACGGCCACCGGAGGCGACAGCGTCATCCACATCAGCTGGATATACAGGGGCAACAACTTCGGCGTAGGATCGATCAATCACTGGCGAGTCCAGTACTTCACGGGAACAGGCGGAGGCCCTTGGCATTACCTCAGAGCCGACCGGAAGTACAACTACGCCCACAGTAACTCCGCAAGAGAAACAACAGGAACAGCGGACCTCCCGGCGACCAACGGACAGCGATACGCCATCAATATCCAACTGACGGACGCGAATGGCAACCACGTCTTCGCGAGTACCGTCCGGAACAACCAGGGATGGGTCTTCGCCACGCCGCGGGCGCAGACCCCGACGCTGACCTCCGACCCGGACAAGACCGTCACCGTTGCGTCGGCCGATGCGACGACGCTGGTCTGCTTCAACCTGCTGTCGGTCAAGCAGGTCAGGGGGAGTGACACTCTCATCTGGCTGCAACAACGCACCGGGGGAAACTCGTACGTCAACCGGCTTGCGAACCTTGAAGGGAACAACCGCGTCGCGATCACGCAGGCTCCTGCCGGCATTGCGACCGGCCCCGGCGTCAATCTGTTTCCCTGCGTCACGCTGGGCGTGGGCACGCACACCGTCACCTGGAGCTGGAAGGGCCGCGACGGCACCGCGGTGGCGGGCACGACCTCCACCACGGTCACCGTGGCGGTCAGGGAGGACCACGGCTCGAAGACGATCACACTGTCGGCGTCTCCGTCGACGACGATCACCGAGGGCGACGCCGGTTCGACGGACGTCACCATCACCTTTACCCTCGGTCAGCCTGCGCCCGCGCACTTCTCGCTTACCTCGGGTTACGACGTGGACGGCGGCACCGCCGCGGGCTCCGGCAAGGGGCGTGACCCCTGCGATCCGCCCCTGATCCCGGAAGACACCGACCTGTGCTTCCCGAACGGCGTCATTGTCTCCATCGCCGAAGGCGAGACGCAGGGCACGATGACCGTTCGCATCCTCGGCGATACCCGGGACGAACCGGACGAGACGCTCAACCTCATCGGCTACGAGGACGGCTGGGCCAGCGGCAAGCTCACCCTGACAATCGAGGACGACGACGACAGCACCAGCTCCAGGACGATCACCCTGTCGGCGTCCCCGTCGACCACGATCACCGAGGGGGATTCGGGCTCGACGGACGTGACGGTCACCGCCACGCTCGGCGAGGGAGCGCCGGCGGCGGATCCGGATACGGGGATTTTCAGGGTCAGCCTTGTGCCTGTCTCTCCCGCAGGCACGGCCACAGGCTCCAACAAGGGGTCCGATGGCTGCGCGCCGCCGCTGACCCCGGCGGACACCGACTGGTGCTTTCTGGCGGGCACCATCACCTTCGCCGAAGGTGAGACCCAGAGCACGAAGAAAGTGCGTATTCTGGGCGACACCCGGGACGAGCCGAACGAGACCATCAAGCTCATTTCTTCGGCTCAGCAGCTTGGCTGGACCCCCGGTACCCTCACCCTGACCATCGAGGACGACGACGACAGCGGCGGCGGCGGCAGTTCGACCGCACCCGCCAAGCCGGTGGGCTTCGGTGCGACGACGGGCGACAGGTGGGTCGACCTGACCTGGACCAACCCGAGCGACGCCAGCATCACCCGTTGGGAGTACCGGCAGAAGGCGGGGGCGGGGAGCTACGGTTCATGGACACGGATCACGGGTTCCGGCGCGACGACAGTGAAGCACCGGATCACGGGCCTGAGGAACGGCACGGTCTACACGTTCAGGATCCGGGCGGTGAACGGCAACGGCAACGGTGCGGCTTCGGACGAGGTGACGGCGACGCCGGCGGCGCCGCAGAATCCGACGAGGCCGGGCAAGCCGACGGGTCTGACCGCGACGGCAGGCAACGCCCGAGTGGTGCTGCGGTGGACGGACCCCGACGACGCGAACATCACGGGCTGGCAGTTGCGCCACGGCAAGGTGGGCGCGAGCCTCAGCTCGTGGTCCGGCATCGCGGGTTCGGGCGCGTCGACGACGAGCCACACGGTGACGAATCTGGAGAACGGCGCCGCGTACCGCTTCCTGATCCGGGCCAGGAACAGCGCCGGCAACGGCCCGGCATCGGATGAAGCGACCGCAACGCCGACGGCGCAGAGCGGCGGCGGCAATGGCGGCGGCAACTCGGGCGGTGGCGGTAGTGGCGGTTCGGGCGCTGGAGGTGGTGGTACTGGCGGCGGTGGACCGGCCGGTGGCAGTCCTGGCGGCGGTTCGGGCAACAACGATGGCGGCAATGGCGGTTCGGACGGCGGCGGCGATGACGGCGGCGATGACGGCGACAGCGGTCCTGGCGGTGGCCCGAAGGCCGCGTTCACGCTGAGCGCGAGCTGTGCCGACGGCCTCTGTCGTGCGCGCACTGGCGCCTCGGTGTCCTTCACCGACACCAGCACGGGAACCGTCGCGTCGCGGACATGGAGCTTCGGCGACGGCGGCGCGGGGTCGGGCAGCCGCAGTCCGCGGCATGCGTGGTCGGCGCCCGGCTTCTACACGGTGTCGCTGACGGTCAGCGACGAGGGCAGCACGTCGACGGTGTCCCGCAAGGTGCTGGTCGAGGCGAGCGATCCGGCGGGTTCCTGCACGGTGGACGGCGACACGCGCTGCCTGCGGGAGTCGCGGTTCTCGGTCGCCGTCGAGTGGTGGACGGCGGACGGCGAAGCGCGGAAGGCGGGCAAGGTGGTGAACGAGGGGACGGACGACTCGGGTCTGTTCTGGTTCTTCTCGGAGGCGAACTGGGAGCTGCTGCTGAAGGTGCTGGACGGCTGCTCGCTGAACGGCCACGTCTGGGTGTTCGGCGCGTCGGCGACCACCTTGGGCTACAGCATCCAGGTGACGGACACGGTGACAGGGGCGACGAAGGAGTACCGGAACGAGCCGGGCAAGCGCAGTTCGGCGATCACCGATGTCGCGGCGTTCGCGGGCTCCTGCACCGGCTCGGCTTCGGCAGCGGGGATGTCGGCGTCCACACCGCCGGCCGGGACGGCGCGTGCCAGAACAACTCCGCCGATCTCGACGGCGAGCACGACGAGGAACGGCCCGGTCCCTGAAGATGACGCGGTCGTGGCGCTGGAGCTTCCGGCCGTGGCGGCGGCCGAGTCCGACAGTTGCACCGAAGCGGTCGGCACGCTGTGCCTGCAGAACGGCCGGTACGCGGTGTCCGTGGACTGGACGAATCGCGAAGGCGACACCGGCAAGGGCAGCGTCGCCCCGCCCCGTGCCGACGATTCGGGCCTGTTCTGGTTCTTCTCGGAGACGAATTGGGAACTGCTGGTGAAGGTCCTGGACGCCTGCACCAGCAACGGTCACCACTGGGTCTTCGCCGCCTCGGCAACCGACGTCGGCTTCGACCTTCAGGTCCGCGACACCGTGACTGAGGTGGTCCCGGAAAACTGGACAGGTGGCTAAGGTGTACTCCTCGACCTATTGAGAGGAGGGCAGGATCATGAAGAAGCGGCGCCGTTTCACGGCGGCCTTCAAGTCGAAGGTAGCGCTGGAGGCACTTCGGGAGGACCGTCCGCTGTCGGAGATAGCGTCTCGTCACCGTGTGCATCCGAACCAGGTTGGGAACTGGAAGCGCCAGGCGATCGCGGGTCTTGCCGCGACGTTCGGGGAGAAGTCGTCTGGTCGCAGTCGGGACACCGAGGAGGAGATACGCGATCTTCACGCGAAGATCGGGGAGTTGACGATCGAGCGGGATTTCTTGTCGAGGGGGCTCGGGCGTTGACCCGGCCGGAGCGCCTGCGGATGGTGAATCGGGAAGGCTCGGAGCTGAGCTTGAGCCGGCGGTGCCGGCTGTTGGGGATCAGCCGTTCTTCGCTGTACTACCGACCGAAGGAGGAGAGCGCCGAGACCCTGTTGCTGATGCGGGAGATCGACGAGCTGTACATCGCTCATCCGTTCTACGGTTCCCGTCAGATGGTGCGTCACCTGCGTCGGCAGGGCATCCGTGTCGGTCGTCACCGTGTGCGTCGTCTGATGCGGCTGATGGGGATTGCGGCGATCTACCAGGCGCCGCGGACCAGCGCGCCCGGCCCGGAGCACCCTGTGTACCCGTACCTGCTCAGGGAGCTGACGATCGAACGTCCCAACCAGGTGTGGTGCGCCGACATCACCTACATCCCGGTGCGGGGCGGCTTCCTGTACCTGGTCGCGGTGATGGACTGGGCGAGCCGGCGGGTGCTGTCCTGGCGTCTGTCGAACAGTCTCGACGTCTCGTTCTGCATCGAAGCGCTCGACGAGGCGTTCGAGCGCCACGGCAAGCCCGAGGTCTTCAACACGGACCGGGGCAGCCAGTTCACCAGCGCGGAGTTCACGGGCCGTCTGCAGGCGGCCGGCGTCGCGATCTCGATGGACGGTCGGGGCCGCTGCATGGACAACATCTTCATCGAGCGCCTGTGGCGTTCGCTGAAGTACGAGGCGGTCTACCTCCACGACCTCGCCGACGGGGTCGAGGCGCGGCGGGTCATCGGCGAGTGGATCGCCTACTACAATGCCGACAGGCCGCACTCCGCGCTGGCTGGAGCAACGCCTTTCGAGGCGCACCAGGCGGCAACGGCAAGCAGCGAGAAAATCGACATTCCGCACATTATCCACAGGTTTTCCACAGCTCCGGAGGCTACTGCTGCGGATTTCATTCAACCATGGAGTACACCTTAGCCCGGACCTGAAACTGTCCAACAAACCGGGACCACCTCAGACCGGACAGGTCAGGCGCTACACCCACACCGCCGGCGCTCCCGCCCGCGCCCTCGCCGACGTCACCGCCTTCCCGGACGCCTGCACGCCGTAGACCTCAAGCCCCCACCTCACTACGACCTCGCGCCGAAGAACTCGCTGCGCGGCGTTCTGCGACGCAAGCTCCCATGGATAGCGCCCTCGGCGAACGGGCGTCACCGTCGCTCTCGGTGCGACACTCACTCTCGCCACGGCTGCTGAGCCGTCCGCCCTGGCGGCCGAGCGTTCGTCAGCCGATCGCCTGCCCCGGACTTCGGCAGCCATGCCCTCGGGTGCGCCGGCGCCCCGCTGTCGTCAGGGCTTGCTCACATCGATGACCCGAACGGCGATCCTGCGCAGTCGTTCGGGAGGCAGTTGCCTGGCGAGGCCCGCGTCGAGCCGCCGGTGCAGCTCCTCGGCGCTGCCGGGACGGGTCCCCGTATCGTCCAGCGGCGTCTTCTCGCTGCCGGTCTCTCCGAACCAGAGCACCAGGAAGATCCCGTAGCCGCCGGTCGCCGGGTCCTGCGTGTACCTGGCGGCGAGCTGATCGCGGGCGGCGCGCCACAGGCTGCGGTGGGTGTTCTTCTTGATCTCGACCGGAACATGGAAGTCGGCGCCGGCGAGGCGGATGTCGGCCCGGCGGTTCGCGGTGTACTGACCTTCGGGCTGTGCGTCCACCCCGGGCGGCAGCCGCTGCCGCAGTCGGGAGAGCAGCGCGTCCCGGCAGGCGTTCTCGGGTTTGGGATCCGTCGGGTTGCCGTTGCCGTCCTGGTTCCAGTACTGACTCCAGACGTTGCTGTTGGAGTGACGCGTCGACTCGGCGAGTCGATCCAGGCGGTCGAGAGCAAGGGCCGCGAGATCCGCGGCGTTGGCGGGGGCGAGGTCGTCGAGCGTGGCGAGAACCTGATCGAGCGCCGGCGGTCGGCTGGAACTGTCGCGCGAGACCGTCGCCTGCCGATCGCGCGCCTGTTCCAGGCGGTACTGCCAGTGTTGCAGCGCCGGGTCGTCGGCCAGCCGGCGCAGAGCGGCGCCGGCTTCGGCTTCCGGCGACGCCGCCAGGCCGTCGATCAGTTCCGAGAGACGCCAGTACACCGACTCATGCTGTGCGTTCGGCTGTTCGTCGACGAGCTCGCGACCCGCTAAAGCGGCAGCAGTCTGGCGGATGAGGCCGTCCGCACCGCGACCTCGACCACGAGCGACTGCGGCGCCCGGGAAGGCGGCGGCAGTCTGCCGGATGAGAACCTCCAGGGCACGGGGCGGCAGGTCCTGCGGACGGAGCCCGCGAGGTCTCTCCGACCACAGGAAGTTCGCAAGCTGTCTGGCGCGCTGCTCCTTGCCGCCTGCGAACTCGGCGAGCCGGTCGGCACAGGCGTCCGGCGCCGCGAAGACGCCGGCCGCGAGCCAGCGGACCCGCTGGTTGACGGTCATGCTGCTGCCGCCGAGCTTCTTCTCGATGACCTGGAGCAGTTCGGTGCGGTCCGCGTGCTGCAGCGCCGTACCCAGCAGGAGGGCGAGATCGGGCAACTGTCGTGCGCGGCCTCTGGTCGGGAAGGCGCGCAGGAGCGGCAGGCTGGCGATCCGCGCGAGTGCTGCATGGCGGTCGCCGTACTCCAGGTTCCACAGTCCTGTCGCGTTCTCCCGGCCGGACCTCAGCTCGATGCGCGCCGCCGCGACCAGCACCTCGGCGACGAGTTCGAGGTCCCGCTCCAGGAGGCGGCGGTACCAGTGCGCGTGAGCGCGACGGATCGCCTCGGTGAAGTAGAAGGCGCAGGCCTGACGTCTCTGCCGCTCGGTCAGCCCGGCGACGAAGCGCGGATCGCCGAGGTCCCGTTCGTCCAGCGAGACGAGGGTCGGCGTCGACAGGAGATACCTCCGGTTCTGGCCGTGGAGCCGAAGGATCTCGTCCGCTTCTGGCAGGTCTTCGCGGTCGATGGCGCCGCGCAGGCCCGCGGCAACCGCGGCGGCCAGGTCTTCCTGCCCACCGAGCTCGCCCTTGAGCCACTCCAGGAGCGAGAGCGCGCGGTCGTCGTGACGCTGCAACCAGCGCGTCGCGAAGTGGCGCAGCAGCCGCGGCGCGCCGCGGTTCTCCTGCAGGGCCGGCGTGTCGGCGCGCACTGCGTCGAGGAATCGCTTTTCTGCCCGCACGCGCTGGTCCCTGCCGGCCTTCGCGAGCATCTTCTCCCGATGCAACCGTTCGCGCTCCTCGCTCTCGGCTTCGGGATCCGGCGGCGGCGGTTGCAGCACCGGGTGTTCTCGTACTGCCTCTGCGATGAGCTCGTCGGACAGGTCTTGTCGATGGTGAAGAAGAACCTGATGGAAGAGTCTGCGCGCCAGAACCGGATCCGTGTCGGCGGTCTCCCTTGCCTGGTTCAGTAACCAGGCGGCTGGCGGCTGGGCCTGACGGAACCGGTGGGGCGCCAGATTCAGCCTCCGGGCGAGATCCTGCTCGCCGTCGTGACGGCGGATGCTCTCGAGGAACGCCGCCTTGAACTTGTCCGGGTGGCCTTCCAGCCAGGAACGCACCTGTGCCGAGGCCTTCTTCCACCTTACGCGGTGCTGGATTTCATGGAACTCCAACTGGGTCCGAGCGGGGCCGTCGAGCCACTCGTTGAGGCGCTCCGGCGTCAGCTCGTGTCCGTGAACCACGAGCGCCCGCGCCAGGAATTTCTCCGCAAGAGCCCGGCCATCGCCAAGGCCCTGGTCGATCAGGGCAAGATCGGGCCGCTCTGCGGCGAGTGCGTCCAGGAGCAAGGCCGTGTCTTCGTCCGAGGTCTTCTCTTCGAATTTCCGGCTCCAGAACAGGTAGTACCGTCCGAAGCGCAGGAAACTGCCCGGTGGCGGGTTCAGTTGAGCAAGGTGCCTCCAGATCTCGGAGGGCGTGATCGTCTCGGGGTAGAGAGCGTCCAGGATGGTGGCGGCGAGTTCGTTGTCCGGATCCGGCAGGCGGCGGTTCTGGATGTCCGCGAGGATCTGCTTCAACTTGTCCGTTCGAGTGTCCGGATCCCTGCACTGCCGAACGAAAGCGTCGAGCGCTGCCAGGGTGACGTCTTCTCCCCATCCCTGGCCGTCGAGGATCTTCCGGATCGGCGCCACGGTTGCGGGCATCGGCTCGCCCCGGTTCAGCACCCCGAGCACGAACTTGACTGCGTACCTGCTGCCCTCGCTCGTCGGCGGCGCCGCCAGCCGGCCCTGGAAGTCGGACTCGAGTTCCGGGACGGCGAGAGGCGCGAAGGCGGCGACATTCCCGTAGCCGATGTCGTTCAGCCTGCGCCCTTCGCGGACCAGAGCGTCAAGCAGCGATTTCTTCGCTGCGATCGAGAAGTCGCCGATGTCGCCATAGAGTCCAAGGCCGATGGGATCGCGGGCGATCAGGTCCCTTCTGGCCGGTTCGGAGTGTGCCGCCAGCCAGGCTGCAAGCCCCCGATACGACGTGACCACGCCGCCGTCGCCTGCGGTCATCAGTGCCAGGACTCGAGCCGCCGGCGGGCCGCCCTCGATGCGCGCTGCCAGGTAGCGGGCGGCCAGGAACTCGGCGATGTGACGGTGGACGGGTTCGAAGCGCCGGCCGGCCGGGGAGTCCGCGGGCGCGGCCCTGAACAGCCGGCTCGACAGGACCAACCGCTGCAACCGGTTCCGAGCATGAGTGTCGGCTGGCGACGCGCCGGCCGGCGTCGGGTCGAAGCGCGAGAGCGGCGCGTAGCGCGCTCCGTCGTCGGAAGCAGCGGACGAAGGGTCCACGCCGACGATTCCCGAGAGCAACAGCAGGGCGCAGATGCGGCCTGCCGCTTCGAGGATCTGGGCCTCTGCCGGTCGCGCGCGGTCGGCGTCCTGCTGCTCCGGGTTCTGTTCCTGGACGAGTTGCCGGCAGGCCGCCTCGAAGAGCTCCCGACGACTGTCGGGCCAGCGGCCGTCAGAGACGGCCGCCAGAAGGAGCTCCAGGTTCTGGGGGTTCTGCAGGAGCCCTTCGAGTCCCTGCTCCCGAGCCTTCGCAAGGAACGCGGCTGCGCCCTGGCCTCGGGCGCTCGCCACGATCGTCTCGGCGTCTTCGGGTGTCAGGGGGTCGAGTCGGAGCACGGTGATCCGGTCTTCCGGCACGACGGCTTCGAGCCGCTTGCGGTCGGTTCCTGTCAGCCAGTCCGCTTCCCGGCACGACAGTCGGAAGCGGGGTCTTCCCAGGGCGTCGAGCTGCCGCCGGACCTGGTCGAGGGCGGTGCGGCCGTCCGCCTGCCCGGCCCGAATCTCGTCCAGACCGTCGATGAACAGGGTCCTGTTGCGCCACTCGGGACGGCGGGCAACGTCGAACGTGACGAAGTCCCTCGCCTCGATCACCTCATCGGCGGCTTCGGCCGTGTGCTTGCGCTCCTCCCTGAACGACGTGCTCTTGCCGGCGCCGGGGTCTCCAAGCAGGACGAAGGCAGGCGACGAACGGTACGCACAAAGTGGCTGCGAGGCGGGACCGCGGCGTGGCACGTCGGCGTCCCGCACGATCTCGGTACAGGTGCGCCTGACGACAGTCACTGGCTGTCCCTCAACCAGTCGGCAGCGGGCCGCGCAAGGAATTCCGCGAGCGGTACGGTATTCGGCGTTGCGGCGTCGGGAGCTACCAGAACGACTCGATGAGAGGCGTACCGTTCCTCGAATGCGCGCATGCCGCGAGTCGGCCTGGCGCCCGCTCCGCTCTTGACTTCGATGCCCACGGCCGATCGGCCCGACTCGAGAACGAAGTCGACCTCGTCGTCGCCTTCGCGCCAGTAGCGGACCCGGAGACCGGATCCCGAGGTGTTCAGGAGATGAGCGCCGACCGCGCTCTCGACCAGCCGTCCCCAGAAGCTCCGGTCGGCCTGCGCCTGCTCGAAGCTGTAGCTCGAGGTCGCGGTGACCAGCGCCGTGTTCAGGGCGTTGAGCCTGGGCGGCGACCTCCGCGTTCGCAGAAGGTTGGGCGAGTACTTCTCCAACCCTGTCAGCAGGCCCGCATGAGAGAGCAGGTCGACGTAGCGCGCCACCGTGGTGGCGTTGCCTGCGTCCTGGAGGCGTCCGAGCATCCTGTGGTACGGCAGCATCTGCCCGGAATGGCCGACAGCCAGCTCGAAGACCTGACGGAGAAGGGCCGGCTTGTCGACCCTGGTCATGGCGAGGACGTCGCGGTCGATGGTCGGCGCCACGATGGCGGCGCGAACGTACTCGCGCCACCGTGGTTCGTACCCGCTCCAGTCGGGCGGCCAACGAGCGGCGAGGCCGGCACTGCCCGGGTAGCCTCCAAAGTAGAGGTACTGGGGCAGGTCCAGGCCGAACGCGTCCGCCATTTCGACGAACGACCAGTGCCCCACGTCGATGAGCTCGAAGCGGCCCATCAGGCTCTCGCTCAGGCTGGACTGGATGGCCATCGGTGCGGAGCCGAGGACGACCACGCGAAGCGGCAGGTCGTTCCACCGGTCGTCGTCCCAGAGTCCCTTGACCGTTCGGGACCAGTCGGGAATCTGCTGGACCTCGTCCAGCGCCAGGACGCAGCCGCCGTGGCGCACGGCTTCGTGCCGGGCGTGTTCCCAGGTTCTTGCAAGCCAATCCCGGCCGCGTTCGCCGGTGTACTCGGTGAACCGACCGGTCGGCGTTTCGGCGGCGTTCGTCTGATCGGCGCCGTGAGCGTCGACGGCGTAGTAGTGGTAGCGGTGCGGCAGTGCTTCGAGGGCCTGCCGGACGATGGTCGTCTTGCCGCTCTGGCGCGGGCCGAAGACGGCCTGGATCGTTTTCGGAGGCTCCGCCAGGCGATCCTTCAGCAGCGCTACCTGTTCACGTTCGTACTTCACGGCAACAAGCAGGTTAATCTATTGAACAAATTTGTTCAATGAGATAACCGTCGACATGGCCGTGAGCGCGACTGCAGTGTCAGGACTGCTGCTTCAAGACCGCGTTCTGCTCCATCTGCGACGAAAGACCGGTCGATGGCCGCGACGAATGCCCCTCCGTGGACCGCTGCGCTGCGTCCAGCAGCACGATGTCGTAGAGTGCGCCAATGGTTGAGCCGGCGAGAGAGCCCGACTACGCGACGAAGGCGGACGTGAGCGTTCTCCGTGCGGACGTGAGCGTTTTCCGCGCGGACATGGTCGCCGGCTTCGCCGAGCTGCGCGCCGAGATCGCGGCGCTTCGTGTCGACATCGCGGCGGTCGAATCTCGTCTCACGTGGCGTTTGCTTGGCGGCGTGGGTGCGCTGCTCGCGCTGTTCCGGCTGCTTGACCTGTTGCCCGTCGGATAGTTCTGGTAGGGTGTGTGAATGGCTGAACCGGCGAGAGAGCTTGACTACGCGACGAAGGCGGATCTGAGCGTTCTTCGCGCGGACATGAGTGTTCTCCGCGCCGACATGACCACCGGTTTTGCCGAGCTGCGCGCCGAGATCGCAGCGGCCGAGTCCCGTCTCACGTGGCGTCTGCTTGGCGGCGTGGGTGCGCTGCTTGCGCTGTTCCGATTGCTCGACCTGTTGCCTGTCGGATAGCTGCAGGCGCAGACATCGCCTTGTGACGAGGCTCCCGGTTCAGGCGTGGCTCTCGCTGGGCTCGTGCTGGCAACCGCGGAAACGCTCGACCCGTACCCGGTCCGGCAGGCCGAGGGCCTCGGTGCGTCCCGTCTTCGAGGTGTAGAACGCGAACAGGGTGCGCCGCTTGAGGTCGCTGAAGAACGCGGCGCCGGCGAGAAGTTCCGGCGGGTGCTCAGCGTGCTCGTCGCTGATCTCGCGGAGCAGCGCTGTCTGCCGTTCGCTGGCGAGCGCCAGGAAGGGCGAGCCGTGGAGCTCCGCGGCGCGCCGGTCGATCCAGTCGAGACCCCCGGTGGCCTGGAGCTGTTCCTCGCCGTCGGCGAGCGAGAGCTCGAGGTCGATGTACTCGTGGACGCCGGCGTCGCGCGCGCCGGGCTTGTCCGTGCGGGGCAGGATGTGGTCGCAGAGGACGGCCAGCAGTTCGCCCTGAGCCGGCGTCAGCAGCCGGGGGGTCCAGTCGGATCCCTCGGCCTGGTAGGCGGCCACTGCCGGGATCGCGGCGCGCATCGGCTCGGCCTGAAGGGTGGCGTAGCCGAACGCGCCGGCGCCCGCCGCCAGCACCTTCCGTCTTGTCGTCGTCTGCTTGCTCATGCCAGTTCTCCGCGCTTGTGCTGCTCGACCAGGTACTCCGTGGAACGCAGCGCCAGCGACATCATCGTCAAGGTCGGGTTGACGCAGCCGATACTGACGTAGCAGGAGCCGTCCATCACGAACAGGTTCCTGACGGTGTGGGACTGCTGGTACTGGTTCAGGTACGACGTCTTCGGATCGTCTCCCATCCGCGCCGTGCCGACCTCGTGGATGCCCGAACCCATCGGCGCCGGCTCGGTGTTCGCGGTGATGTCGGTGCAGCCGAGCGCCTCCAGCATGGCCCGGCCTTCTTCGATGATGTCCTGGACCATTGCGTACTCGTTGCTGCCGAGCGTGCAGTTCATCTGCAGCACCGGCACGCCCCACTTGTCCGTCCGCTCCGGGTCGAGGGAGACGCGGTTCTCGGGCCGCGGCAGGATCTCGCCGAAGCCGCCGAGTCCGACGCTCGAGACGGTGGTCGCCTCGACCTTCCGCCTGAAGTCGGCGCCGAACCCGGGGATGCCGTTGCCGTGCTGCCAGGTCGTGATGTTCTCGCCGCCCTGGTAGCCGTAGCCGCGGATGTAGTTCGGGTTCTTCGTCGCCGGATCCTTCAGGTTCTGGAAGCGGGGGATGTAGATCCCGTTCGGGCGGTTGGCGCGTTCGGGGCGCGCGCCCGCCCGCGCTTCCAGGGTGCCGCGCACTCCGGTGGCGTAGATGTGGTCCATCACGTAGCGGCCGAGGCAGTCGCTGTCGTTGGCGAGACCGCCCGAGGCCGAGTTCAGCAGGATCCGCGTCGAGGCCAGGGTCGAGGCGCAGAGCACGACGACATCGGCCTTCGCCTCCCGGCTGCGGCCCGTCTGCTTGTCGATGTAGGTGACCCCTGACGCGAGGTCGCCGGCCTGCATGTCGACCTTGACGACCGCGGCGTCCGGCACCAGGGTGAAGCGGCCCGTGGCCTCGCAGTCGACCAGCGTCGTCTGCGGCGAGCTGAAGTAGGAGTTCGTCCGGCAGCCGTAGTGGCAGGGCCCGCAGTAGTGGCAGGCGTCGCGGTTGTTGTGGCGGCGGGTGAGGACCGCGTTGCGGCCGATCGTCATCGGCCGGTCGAACTTCTCGGCCAGGACCTCCTTCAGCATCGTTTCGCCGCAGGTGAACGCCATCGGCGGCAGGAACTCGCCGTCCGGCAGGATCTCCAGTCCCTCCTTGCGGCCGTTGACGCCGATGTAGCGCTCGACCCGGTCGTAGTACGGCGCGAGATCGGCGTAGCTGATCGGCCAGTCCATGCCGTAGCCGTCAAGGCTTGCCGCCTTGAAGTCGTAGTCGCTCATCCGGTACGACTGGCGCGCCCACATGATCGACCGGCCGCCGACCACGTTGCCCTGGATCCAGTTGAAGTGTGTGCCGGGGGCCTCGGTGTAGGGGTTGTCGACGTCGTCGATGAAGAAGTCCGCGTTGACCTCGGTGCAGGCGTAGCAGTAGGACTGCCGGCGCCGGCGCTGCAGGAGCTCGTTGCGCGGATCCGGCCGGCCGCGCAGTTCCAGGTCGTGCGGCAGGGTGTGCTCGCGGAAGTCGCGCTCCGGATCGAAGGCGCGCCCGGCTTCCAGCATCAGCACGTCCATGCCGGCCTCGGTCATCGCCTTGGCTGTCCAGCCGCCGGTGGCGCCGGAGCCGACGACGACCGCGTCCCAGGTCTTCGTGTCGGAGATCTGCTTCATGCGTGGTCAGTCCTGTGGTCGGATGGCAGGATCGCGGGTCGGTCAGCCGGCTGCGGTGCGCGTCTGGTGCGCGTCACCGGACGACCGCGTCGGTCGACGCCTCGACGTTGTACGGCAGGGCGGCTTCGCCCTCGAGTCCGAGCCGCTCGTTGATCGCCAGCAGGTGATGGTCGACGCCGATCTCGGCGCCCGGACGGAAACCGGGCACCGTGATCACCTGTGCCAGGACGCCGCCCAGGCCGCGGTGGATCACGCCGCGCGGCAGGTAGATCAGGTCGCCGGTTCTGACGTCGTGGATGTCGAACAGCCGGCCGGCGAGCTCCGTCGTCACCGTCCCGGGCGACTCGATCTCCTCGGCGTGGTAGCTCGTCAGCAGTCGATCGTCGTCGTTGCTCATCTGCACCAGGTAGAACTCGTCGAAGCCGGTGTCCACGGGATGGTAGTGGGTGAACGAGTCGGTGATCCGCACCCGATGCGCGTTCAGGCCATGGAACGTGTACGGGCCGTTGTCCTGAAGCCAGGTGAGCAGGATGCGTCGGTAGGCGCCGGTCTCGGTGGCGCAGCCGCCGGGCACGTCCGTGATGTCCGGGTCCCAGTCCGGGCGGATTGCCGCCGGCACGTGCTCGCCCGGTGTGTCGGGGACATCGAACACGAGCGCGGCGATCGCCGGTTCGGCGGTCAGCCGCTCGCCGGGGCGGAGCACCGCGATGTCGCCCACGTGGAGCTCGGTCCCGATCCTGCCGGATGCGGTGTGGATCCCGGTTGCTGCCGGCGTCTCCTCGACCGGCGTCTGCACGAACACGAGCCGGCTCACGGTGTCCGCCGCGATGTCGGTCGCTGCCTCCAGAAACGTCAACCCGTAGCCGGGGTTCGCTGCTTCGAAGCGCTCCCTGAGCCGCTCGAAGGCCGCCTTCCCCGCGGCATCGCCGTCGAACAGATGGGCGCGGAGGACCTGCGCCGGCGGCTGCCCGCTCACGGGCGCCGGGTCCGCATCTTCGGCGCCGGCCTCGCTGCTGGTGCAGGACGTGAGCGCTGCCGAGGCGAGGAGCATCGCCGCCTGCGCAGCGCGACTCCATCCGCAAACCTGTCGGTACACGGGAGTGACGGTACCATGCCGGCCATGTCGGCCCCCGGTTCGCCTGCAGTCCCGCCCGCAACTGCCGTGCGGTCCGGCCGCCTGGCGGTGCTTCTTGCAACGGCTGCTGCGGCGGTACTGGCGGCAGAGGACGAACCGACGATCGAGCTCACGAGGCGCGGCGACGATCGCGTCCTGATCACGGCCGACGGCAGGCCCTTCACCGAGTACCGCCCCGGCGGCGAGGCGGACGGCGGCGGCCACCTGCCGTATCTCTATCCCGTCCACGGCCCGGGCGGAGAGGCGCTGACCCGCAACTGGCCGATGTCCGCGGCAGAGGGAGAGGAACAGGACCATCCGCATCACCGTTCCCTGTGGTTCGCGCATGGCGCCGTCGGGCCCGCGGACGGCGCCATGCGCCACGACTTCTGGACCGGCCGCGACGGCTCGGCGATCGTCCACCGGGAGATTCTGACCATCGAATCGGGCGCGGTCGGAGTGCTGCGCACGGCCAACGTCTGGCTCGCGCCCGGCGGTCTCGAAGTGCTTCGTGAGGAACGGACGATGACCTTCCGCGCCGGCGCCTTCGCCGCCGGCCCCGCCTGGCGTGCGATCGACTTCGACGTGCTGCTGCTCGCCGGCGACGGCGCGGTCGTCCTGGGCGACACCAAGGAAGGCACGATGGCCATCCGCGTCGCGCCGACCCTGCGCCACCAGGGCAAGCACGCCGCCGGCACGATGCGGAACAGCGAGGGCGTCGAGGGCGTCGACGTCTGGGGCAAGCGTGCCCCCTGGGTCCACTACGGCGGCCCGGTCGAGGGCCGGCCCGTCGGCATCGCCATCTTCGACCACCCCGAGAACTTCCGGCACCCCACCTGGTGGCACGCCCGAGCCTACGGCCTGTTCGCCGCCAACCCCTTCGGCGCCCACGACTTCGAGAACGCAACAAGGGGCGCCGGCGACCGAACGATCCCCGCCGGCGGCAACCTGCGCCTGCGCTACCGCCTCCTCTTCCACGACGGCGAGGTATCAGCGGACGAGCTCGACAGGGAGTTTCGCCGGTACGGAGACGGGTAAGGCAATGCTGGAACCTGGCAGCCCGTGGCAGAAGTCGCGTTGCATTCGATCGGCCATGCATCCCGTCCGGCTGCGTTGCTCTTCGGTCACATGTACCCAATATGCTCCCTCATCGCGCCTTGCCGGACGCGCGCCTGACCGCTCTCGGTGCGACACGCGACTTCTGCCACGGGCTGCTAGCCGTGCGAGCCGCGTTCGAAACAGGTACGGTCTCTGGAGGTGACGACGCGGGCCGAGTTGCGTGGGCTCATCGCGAGCGGCGAGGGTTCCGGGGTCGAGTTCAAGCGCGACGTCCTGAGTAACCACGAGCTCGCCAGGGAATTGGTCGCGTTCTCGAACCTCGATGGTGGGCTGGTACTGCTGGGCGTCGGCGATGACGGGAGTGTTGTCGGGTTGACTCGGGAGCGGTTGGAAGAGTGGGTGATGACCGCCTGCCGGGACAAGATCCGGCCGGCGATCATTCCGTTCTTCGAGATCGTGACGAATGTCCACGACGGCAGGGATGTGGCGGTCGTGCGCGTGCCGCGCGGCATCAGCGTTCACACCCTGTGGCACAGGAACAGCCAGCGCTACTACATCCGTGTCGGCTCGCAGACTCGGGAACCGACATCCGAGGAGCTGAGCCGGCTGTTTCAGCAACGCCGCTCGTTCCGCGCGGATGTGCTGCCGGTTTCGGGTTCGACGATCGACGATCTTGACCTGCGCCGCCTGAAGGACTACTTCGGGAGGGTGCGTCAGCAGGACGTTCCGGACGACGACGACAAGACCGGGTGGCGGACGCTGCTGGTGAACACGGAGATCATGGTCGAGGATGGCGTGAGTCTGTCGGGGATGCTGCTGTTCGGACTCGAGCCGAAGCGGTTTCTGCCCCAGGCGGGTATCGACGCCGCGGCGTTTCCGGGTGTGGAGAAGGACTACGCCGCGCGGGAGCGGACGACCCTTCGTGTTCCGATGACGCCCCTGATGGAGCCGCGCGGTCCTCTATTGGAGGCAGGGTTGGTGGAGCGGGCGCTGGAGTTCGTGAGGCGCAATACGCCCGTGACGGCCGAGCTGGTGGACGGGGCGCGTCGGGTCGAGCGGTGGACGTATCCCGAGGACGTGGTCCGCGAGGCGGTGGTGAACGCCCTGATTCACCGCGACTACCTGCTCGCGAACACGGACATCGAGCTCGTCGTCTACGAGGATCGACTGGAGGTCATCTCGCCCGGAAGGCTCCCGAACGGCATCACCACCGAACGCATGCGCGCCGGCGCGAGAGCTGCCCGGAGTCAGCTCCTGAAGGACATCATGCGCGACTACGGCTACGTTGAGCACATGGGGATGGGCGTGCCCAGGAAGATCGTGCGCGGCATGAAGGAGCACAACGGCACGGATCCCGACCTCGTCGAGGACGGCGAACGGTTCATCGTTCGCCTCTTCGCGGAGGCTCCATCAGCCGAACCGTAGACCACCGGCGAGCGGGAGTGGTTCCAACGATCCGGGCAGGCTGACTGCCGGCTCATGGCGGCCTCTTGAGCCCGGCCTTCGCAGCACTGCGGACGCCGCCCGAATTGACGGCGGTCTTGCGCCGGGAGTGGCCGGGCCGTCGGTTTGCCTTGCCGACGGGGCGGTGATAGAAGACGCCTTCACACGCCGATGTGGGAGTTGAAGGTGCATCGTGGCCGGGGTGGCGAGGGCAGCGAGCAGGGTTCTTTTTTCGCCCCGCCGTGTCGCGGACGGCGTTCACCTTGCCCTGCGACAAGGCTGGCCGAGATCGGAGAGGTTCATGACGACCCTCGCAAGGGCAGGTATCTCGCCCTCTTCCGCGAGGCGGAACGGCTGGGCCAGAGTCCAGGCTGGGCCTACTACAGGTTCAAGGAAGAGTTCGAGCAGGAACCCAGAAGGGAGTGGCTGCTCCCTGATCCAAGGACGTGCTCACCACAGGTCTACTATCAGGAAGCCCTCAAGCTCGTGAAGAGCTTCGGTTGGAAAGAAGGGGCAGCCACGTATATGTTCAAGGAGGTGTACGGGCGGTGGCCGAGGGAGGAATGGAGGACCGCAACGGAACCACAGTGGGACCAGGTAACGTCATGACCCCCCCCCCCCCCCCCCCCCCCCCCCCGAAATCTGCTGAAGAAGCCGAAGAAATAGCCGGCAGACGCATTGCCGGACTCGCTATCTGCGGGTCGGATGCGCACGGCCGAGTCGGCGGCGTGCGCGGGGCGTACCGCCGGTGAGGGTCGTCTACGGCGATCCGCGGCACGAGGCGCTGCCCCATGTCGTTCGGTTCTCTGGCGGCCGGTCGTCTGCGGCGCTGGCGTTTCGACTTGCCGAGGCGGGCGCCCTGCGGCCGGAGCGCGGCGACGTCATCCTCTTTGCGAACACGTCGGCCGAGCATCCCGGCACCTACGAGTTCGCCGCGGAGTGCAAGCTGCGGCTCGAGCGCGATCACGGGCTGCCCTTCCTCTGGTACGAGTTCTGCACGGTCGAGGACGCGTCTCGCGGCGTCTACGTGCGGCGGCAGTCGTACCGCCTGGTTCGTGCGGCGCCGGTCGAGTCGGATGCCGACGGCTACCGCTCTCGCGGCGAGGTGTTCGAGGAACTGCTGTCGTTCCAGGGCATGTTGCCGACGCCGATGTCGCGGTCCTGCACGTCGAAGCTGAAGCTCTATCCCCAGCACCGCCTGCTGGCGGAGTGGTTTGGCGGCGGCTCGGGGCCGGCGCATGACGGCCACCATGCGGATCGCTGCTTCGTGACGCCGGATCAGGCGGCGTCGACCTACCGGTCGAACGGCGGAGTTGCCGATCTCGATGCCCATCGTGAGCGCGTGGCCTTCATGACCGCGCAGCCGCCGTCCCGCCCGGCGCAACGATGGGCCGACTTCACCGCCGCTCCCGTGGCGCCGAGCCGGCCAGCCTCCGCGTCTGCGGGCGAATCGGCGCGGCCGGTGGAGCTCTGGGGCCGCGATGCGGCGCAGTTCGTGACCCTGCTGGGGCTGCGGGCCGACGAGCCGCTCCGCGTCAAGCGGATTCTGGGCCGTTCCTTCTTCGCCCAGGACGCACCCCGGCGCCAGTGCTCGGTGCGCACCCAGCCGCCTGGAGAGCGCCCCTGCTTTCCGCTCTTCGATGCTGGCGTCACGGCTGCGGACATCCGCGATTTCTGGCGCCGGCGCGACTTCGATCTCGACTGTCCGGAGGACGCGGGCAACTGCGTGTTCTGCTTCATGAAGGGGACGAGGAAGCTGGCGCATCTGGCCTGTACCGCGGATGCGCGACGGATCTCCGGCGCGCCGTCGCACATCGACTGGTGGGCCGACCTCGAAGGCCGCTATCGACGCGAGGCGCCCCGCCGCAACGGTCGGGGAACCGCACGGTTCGGTTTTCTCGGCGTCTCCGGGCCGACGTTTGCCCGGATTGCGGCCGGTGACGAGGGTTCCGGCTCCCGGTTCTCCGGCGCCGGCGTTGCCTGCGACTGCACGGACTGACGGGCGCCCGATGGCCGATCTGTACTTTCCGCGGTCGCGCGAGCCGAAGGGGTTCGCCATCGTGGCGATGGAGGAGGACGCCGGCAGCGCCGATCGCGTCGTGCGTGAACTGCTGCAGAACGCCCTGGACTCCGGTCGCGGCGCCGGCCGTGCCGCCGGCAAGGCGCCGGTTCAGGTCTTCCTCACGATTCGGGAGTGGCGGGTCGAGGAGGTGCCGGGGATCGAGGCGTACCGTACCGCCTTCGAGGAGGCCCGGCGTGAGCACTGCAAGGGCGGCGGATCGCAGAAACCCGCGGTCGAGCAGACCGTTGCCCGGATCAGGAGGGCCCTGGACCGGGAGTGTCTGGAAGTCCTGTACTGCACCGACAACGGTCAGGGGCTCGATGACAGCCGAATGCGCTCCCTGCTGACCGAAGGAACGGGAGACAAGGGCGGCGGTGCGGACTCGGCGGGTTCCTACGGCGTCGGCCACCTGACCGCCTTTGCCGCCTCCGACCTGCGCTACGTGTTCTACGGCGGCCGCTGCCTTCTTGACGAGGGGGAGCTTCACGAGGTGGTCGGCGGCCATGCCGTTCTCGCCGGTCACCGGCCTCCCGACGGGGACTACCGGAGCGGTGACGGCTACTGGGCGGACGAGCCGGAGGTCGACCTGACCCGGGACGACTTCCGCTTCCCTCGGGACGTTCCGGCGCTGCTGGAACAGGAGATGGACGAGATCGACGGGGCCGGCGCGGTGGTCTGCGTGGTCGGCTTCAACCGGTTTCGGGAGGACGACGGCGCGACCGCCGTGGAGGAGATCGCCCGGGTCGCCTCGTCGAACTTCCTGGCGGCGATCGCGAGCGGCGAGATGAGCGTCGAGATCGCGGACGAGGCATGCGGCGACATGCAGTGCAAGATCGACCGGACGAACCTCGAAGGGCGCCTGCAGAAGCATGCCGACCGGCAGCGCAGCCGGCGCGGGTCCGGCGGCGGCTGGCTTCCCGGCGCCCAGGCCTGGGCCGCCTGGCAGACGCTGCGCCAGGGTCGGCAGCTTGCGGATCTGGCGGAGGGTGTCGAGGTCCGGTTCCGTCCGTTGAGCCAGCAGCAGGCGGGGGGAAGGTCCCGGGTCAACGTGTTCCGCTCCGGCATGTGGGTCACCAACGGCGCGCCGGGACTCCGCCCCCCGGACTTCGCCGATCAGAAGCCCTTTGACGCCGTGGTTCTGCTGCACGACGGCGAGCTCGGCCGCCTGGTGCGCAAGGCGGAAGGGCCGAAGCACCGGGACGTGGAGCTCAAGCGGCTGGAGCCGCCCGAGCGGAGAAAACGGCTGGTCGACATGCTGAAGCAGATCGCCGCGCGCCTCCGCGAAGAGGCCGGCCCTGTCGCTGCCGGGGACGTCTTCCGCCCGGAGGGATTCGCCGTTCTGGACGGCAGTTCGCTGCGGCGGGCGGAACGGATGACGCCGTACCGTCCGCGGCAATCCGTCGGCGGGCGGGACGCGCTGGCGCCCGCGCCAGGGCCCGGTCCGGGTCCGCAACCGAAGCCCGATCAGGAGCAGCCGAATCCCCGTCGTCCGAAGTCCGGCCGCAGTCTGAGGGCGCGAGCAGCGCTGGCGCCGGTGCGCAACGGCTCGGGGCAGATCGATCGGCTTCGGGTGCGCCTCGAGATCCAGGAGCGCCTTGCGGCCCGGTCGAGACTGGGCCTGCGGGTGCGGAGGGACTCCGGTTCCGACGAATCCTGCAGCCAACCGATCCCGCCCGAGTGGCTGGAACTGGAGGCAGTGGAGCACGACACGGAACGGTCGGTTTCGCCGAACGGCGCGACGATGGAACTGCCGGTGCCGCCCGGCCTCTCGGCGTTCACGGTTGTCCTCGGGCGCCCGCTCGCGGATCTCCGGGGTGTGAAGATCGACGTGGTGCAGCGGCGGACCGAGACCCCGTCCGGAACTCCGTCGGAAGGCTGAGGACGAGGCGCATGCATCCGGTCCTGCAGGAAGACGGTTCCAGCATGGACTGGAAGGACGCGGTCTACGAGCTGGACGTTCGGATCGACGGAACGGCCGCCGAGGTCCGGAACGTACTGCGCGGCGCGTCGGCGCTGATCGACCTGATCGAGGCCGGCAAGGCGTCGTACGCGCTCGAAATTCGCTGTCGCAAGACGCTCTTCGCCCGCACCCATCTGAGCCGGAGCCTGGAGTTCCGGGTGGACTGGCGCCAGGACGATGTCGACGGCGTGGTCCATCTGCTGGCCGGTGTCGTCGCCAACGAGCCGGTGACGCTTCCGGCAGAGGAGCTGGTCGATCTCTGGTCGGACGCGCCCGGTCGTCAGGTCCCTGCCGGGTGGTGGCTGGCTCGGGGCTCTGTCTACGCTTCGGAGGGCCTGGCGGCGTCCCTGATCGAATTTCGCCGCGCCGCCGACCTCGAGAACGGCCGGATGAGGGTGGCCGAGGGCGGGAGCGAGGAGGAGCCCAGGTTCATCGTCGACCTGGCGCCGGACGTGTTCGCGCGGGTGCGCGACCGGGACGTGCAGATCGCCGGCCTGATCGCCGCGTGCGGAGTCTTGCCGAGGAGCGATCGCTTCAACGACGAGGGCTCGGGCAACACCGTGGTCGAAGCCCTGCGGGCGCGGATCGAGGACGCCGGCTTGCCGACGTGGGATCAGGAGGACTGGGATCCCGCGCGGGCGGCGACGCTGCTCGAGCCCTTCGCTGCCGTGACCCGCCCGGACTCGGCGGAGGACGCGTGAAGGCACTGACGGACGACCGGCAGCGCAGGTTCGACGACTGGCAGAGGAGCCTGCTCTGGGAGGTCAAGCTGCACCGCGGCAAGCCGCCGGAAGAGGCCGCCGCCCTCCGCGAGGCGGTCGCGGCAAGGCAGAGGGATCTGCGGTCGGCAGTGACCTCCGGCGCCCGGGCAACCGCGGCTTGCCTGCGCGGCGTGCTGGCGCTCGGCGAGGAGCCCATTGCCCGGGTCCCCGCGCTTCCTCGCCGACTGACGCCGAACGAGTACCGCCAGCCGCCGCGGCTGCTCGAGCAGGAGATCGGCGAATCCTGGACCGAGGTGACCGTCCGCGACGCCTCGCGTCCGCTGTACTGGCTGCTCTGCCATGTCGACTGGCTGGAGAAGGGGCTGCTCGGCGAGGATGTGCATGCGGCCCTGTGCGCCGGCGACCACGTGGCGCGGGCACGGGACGATCGCGGTCGCCTGGAAGCGGAGACCCGGAACCTGCTCCGACGCACCGGCGGCCTGCCGGCAATCCGCGGCAACGTGTCGGTGTTCAGCGACTGTCCGCCCGCCCGCGCCTGGTGGCGCCATCGCTTCGCCCAGCGAGCCGTCCGCGAACAGGCCGGCGGGCGCCTCGATCTCGCGGCGGCGCATCAGGGCCTGCATCGAAGCCAGCCGGTCTGGGAGGAGCTCGTCCGCCTCGGCGTGCGGCGATTGACCGTGATCAACCATGAACGGACCCGGGCCGTCCTTGTCGAAGCGCTGGCGCATTGCACCGACTGGGACCGGTCGGCGCTGGCGCGGGCAGCCAGGAACATCGCCCGCGAGGCGATCGTCCGATCGCTCGACCACGTTTCCTGGCGGGAACTGCAGGCGCTGGTCGCCGCGGGAGGTGCCGAGTGATCCTGCTGGGAGACGACGGGGCGGCGCCTGCAGCCTGGGGATCTTCTCCGTGCCCGCTGGCGCCCAAGGCCTACCGCGACGTCTACGGAAGCGTCCCCGTCCACGCCGAGCTTGCGGTTCCGGCCGGTGTGCCGGGACTGGTGCTGGGCGACCTGGATGCGCAGGTCTGGCCTCGGCTACCGTGGCCGACGCTGCCGGAACCGTTGTTCCGCGTCCTGCGCCAGCAACTCGCCGGCTTGCCGGTGCCGGATGCCCTGCTGGCTGTACCGTCGGGCGCCTCCCGCAGGTGGCTCCTTGGCTTGCCGTTCCGGACCAGGACGCGGAACTGCCTGGTGAAGGAGCTTCGCGTGCAGGGACCACCGCCGGAGGATCGGTTGGTCCAGCCGTTGTCGGCCGAGGAAGTCCTGGCCTGGCGCAGTGCCGGGAAGATCGTGCTGATCGACTTGCTCTGTGTGGTGGAGGGCGCCTCCGCTCGACCATCGGGTGTGGCTTCAGGCTCTGCCGGCGTCGAAGTCGATGAGTTGCCCCGGCCTGCCGGTTGCCAGGGCGGTGCAGACGAGGCTCTCGATCCGGCGGAACCAGGGCGGGCGGCCGGGGGCGCGTGCACCGCCGTCCCGGACCCGGGTCGGGGCGCACTTGGCGACCTTCTTGCCGCGGCTCGGGAGGCGTTCGGCGCCCGTACGCTGCACGATGCCGTCCATGCGGACCTGGCGGCGCTGGCCCGGGCGACCGGGATCGGCGAAGAGCTCCGGACGCTCAAGATCGATCGCCTGCCCGGAACGACGAACCCGCTGGAGGGTCTGCTGGACGCGATCGACGATCTGAAGCGGCAGCTCCCGTCCAGGGAGCTGGCGATCCTCGAGGATCGGCTCTGTGCCGGGGAGCCTCGGACGCTCGAGTCGCTGGGTTCTGCCATGGGCGTCACCAGGGAGCGGGTGCGCCAGCTCGAGCGGCGGCTGAAGGCCAGGATCGAGCAGACCGTCGGGCGGCAGCGGGCGGTCGTCGCGGGGATTCTCCGGCTGAAGCTCGAACCGATCCTCTCGCCCGAGGAGCTGGATCTGCAGATCCGGCGTGCCTTCGGCGATTCGGAGCATCCGGCCTTGCCGCTGGCCTGCCGGATGGTCAGGAACGAACTGGTTTACCGCCAGCAGGACGGTATCTGCTTCCGTCGCGAAGCCAGGGACGTCGTGAGCCTGCTGCGGGCACAGGCCCGGCGGCTGGCCGACGATGCCGGTCTGCTTGACGAGGCCGAGCTCGAGGCGCTGCTCCCCGAGGACTCCTGGCGGCGCCACTGGCCGCACCTCGTCAAGCTCTGCGGCTTCCATCGGATCGACGGCTTCCTCGGCCTGCGCAACACGAAGAAGGCTCTGGTGAAGGCGAGCGTGCTGCGGCTCGGCCGGGTGGCGACCAGGGAGGAGATCGCGGAACGCAGCGGGCTCACGGTGCAGCGGGTGACGTCGTACCTGTCGGCCCTGCCGAGCGTGGCGCGGGCCGACAGGACGCGCTGGGGCCTGTCGGAGTGGATCGACGACACCTACGACGGGGTGGCGGGCGAGATCCTCCAGCGCATCGACGAGGACGGGGGAGCGACTTCGGTCGCCCGGTTGCTGGAGGAACTGCCGCGGCGGTTCGGCCTGAAGGAAGGAACGATACGGGCGTACCTGGGGACCCCGCAGTTCGCGGTTCGCAACGGCAGGGTCGTGCGGGCCGATGCCAACGGTATCCGGCTGCGTTCCCTCGACGATGTGGTAGACGGCCGCGACCGGCAGGGCCGGCCGTTCTGGCGGTTCCGCGTCGAGGAGCGCTTCTTCCGAGGTCACAGTCTCGCCGGCGTCCCGCCCGAGATCGCAAGGAGCCTCGGTTGCGAGCCGAACGGGCGGATCGAGGCGCAGGTGCTCCATCCGGCCGGTTGCCGCCCGGTCTCCGTCAGTTGGCGCCTGACGTCGCTCGGCGGAGCGTCGCTCGGCCATCTGTCCGAGCCCCTGCGTCAGCTCGGGGCAGTCGAGGGCGACCTGGTGCGGGTGATCCTTCGCGGCCCCGGCAATCTGGAGTTCCATCGCGACCCGGGCGCCCGGCCCTCGGTCGAGTCGCTCCTCGACCGGATGAAGCGGCGGCGGAAGGTCGTCTGGTAGCCGCGGGAGGCGATTGTGCTGGCCGACGAGAAGACCCTGCAACCGGGGCTGTACCGACTGCCGGACGATCCGGTGGGGCCCCGGGTGCTCATCCCGGCTTTCCGTTCTTCCACGTCGGTGCAAGGGGGATTCGGCTGGTTCACGGCCGGCTGGATCGGCCGCCTGGCGCCGGGTCTCGCGGAGTACCTGAACCGCGACGACACCGGTCCCATCGAGTTCACCGTGTCGCCGCAGTTCTTTCCGGCGGAGGCGGCAGCGCTGGAACAGGCCCAGGCGATGTCACCGGACGAGGCAGGAGCGCGCGTGGCGGACGTCTTCGTCAACGGCCGGGTCGATGCCGCCGCACTCGCCGCACATGCCATCGACTGCCTGGCGTGGATGGTCGCGGCCGGCGCCCTGGTCCTGCGCGTCGCGGTGCCGAAGGCCGCCTCGAACTACCACCCGAAGCTCTGGCTGTTCGGCGACGGTGAGGAGCATCTGATCGTGCGCGGCTCGGCCAACGCGACCGGCGTCGGACTGGGTGCTGCGGTCGAGCATCTCGATGTCGACGTCTCGTGGATTCCGGCAAGTCGTGAACGGGTGGTGTCGGGCCGGAGGATGCTGGAGGACTGGCGGCATGCGCGCAGCGCCGGGATCGACCGGGTCGTTGACCTGGACGAAGCGCTGCGGTCGAGGATCGTCGACGTGGCGCCGGACGCGCCGCCGCGCCCGGAGGACTACGACCAGGCAGCCAGGCGGGACGACAACCCCCGCTGGGCGGTCGACCGCTGGCAGCGGGCGGCCGGGCGCCGGACCGGCCGCGCTCCACGGCCGCGCCTCGTGATCCCGGACGGGCTGAACTGGCGGACCGGCCGCTACGGCCATCAGCGGGAAGCGGTCGAAGCCTGGGAAGCGGGGCCGAACCCGGAGCGCGGCACGATCTCGATGGCGACCGGCGCGGGCAAGACGGTGACGGCCCTGATCTGCGCCGCCCGCTGCCAGCAGCGCCTCGACCCGGACACGGGATTTGCGGTCGTCATCTCGGCGCCGTCCGTGCCGTTGATCCTGCAGTGGAAGGAAGAGGTCGCACGGTTCGGCGTCACTGCGGCCGCACCGACGCTGGGCGGAGACCGGGACCGGGTGCTCACGAACTGGTTCCGCAGCCTTCGCGCCGGCGGTACGCAGGTCATGGTGGTGACGAACAACCTGCTCTGTTCCGACCGCTTCCGCACGACGATGGCCGCCGGTTGCCGCGGCGCGCCGACGCTGCTGATTGCGGACGAGGCGCATCGCCTGGGCGCCGCCGGCTTCACCAGCGCTACCCCGGACTTCTTCGAACGGAGACTCGCCCTGTCGGCGACGCCGGTCCGCCAGTACGACCCGGACGGCACGGAGAGGATCTTCGCGTTCTTCGGGCCGGTGGTGTACACCTTCGGGCTGGACCGGGCGATCGGTTTCTGCCTGACCTGCTACGACTACCTTGTCCACGCCGCCGCCCTGGCAGAGGACGAGCTCGAGGATTTCGTCGGGCTGACGAAGCGGATCGGCCGCGCCATGGCGCTGGCGGAGGGTGCGGACGGCGTCGAGGACGAGCGTCTGCAGAGCCTGCTCCTGGCCCGGCGCCGGATCGTCGAGAACGCCGCGGCCAAGCTGCCGCTCCTGCGCGAGGTGCTCCGCCTTCGCGATCCCGGCTCGCTGCGGCAGGCGCTGATCTATGCGTCGTCCAAGAACCCGGCCCAGTTCGAGGAGATCGGCGCCCTGCTGAGCGAACTCGGCGTCCGCTGGGCGCCGGTGACCCAGGAGACGACCTCGCGGCGGAAGGAGCTCGCCAGGACGTTCGAGGCCTTTGCCAACGGCGGCTTCCAGGTCCTGCTGGCGAAGCGCGTGCTGGACGAGGGGGTGGACATCCCGAGCGTGCGGGAGGCCTTCATCCTCGCCTCGTCGACCGTGGAACGGGAGTGGGTGCAGCGGCGGGGCAGGGTGCTGCGGCGGCATCCGGGCAAGACCCATGCCGTGGTCCACGACTTTCTGGCCCTGCCGCCGGCGGCGGATCCGATCGACGACGCGGTGCAGAAGATCGTGGCCGACGAACTCGGACGGGCTCACGCCTTTGCGGCTCACGCCCGCAACGGGGCCGGCGCGGACGGAGCGCTGACGGCGATCGCCCGCCTGAAGGCGGCCTGGTGGCCGGATCCGGCCTTTCCCGAGCCCGTTCTTCAGCGCCCCGGCGAGCAGCTCGCGGCGCCCGGCCGTCAATGGAGGAAGAGGACGCAGTGCCGATGAACAACTTCGATCGAATTCTCCAGGAGATCCGACAGCAGGCCTCGTCCTGTCTCGGCGACGCACGTTGCGGGAGCGATGGAAGCGGAGGGGTCCCGCCCGGCCGAGGAGGCCTGCCCGGAATGGCGCCGGATGTCCTTGTCCGGTTGCTGATCGAGATGGTCGACCTGGAGGACCAGCATCGCGTGAAGGCGCGGTCGATCAACCAGGAGGTCAAGAAGATGCTGCGGTCCGTGGCGGACGACCTGCTCGACAGCAGCCCTCGGGGCGAGGAGTAGAACCGCCGTGCTCAGGTTGCGCGAGATCGAGATTCGCAACTTCGCCATCTTCGACCGGCTGGTGGTGAAGCCCTCGGTCGATCCCGACCGCCCGCTGACCGTGGTGCGGGCGGAGAACGGTTCCGGCAAGACCACGCTGCTGCGGGCGCTGCTGTGGGGGATGTACGGCGAGAGCGGACTGCCCGGCGTGCACAAGAGCAGGTACTCGGTCCATCCCGCCTGGTGGACGCCGAACAGCGACGGGATCGAGACGACGGTCGAGCTGGAGTTCGAGACCGACGGCTCCAGCCGATTCGACCTGGAGGCCGGGCCGGTGAGGGTGTTCCGGTTGACGAGATCGGTGCGGACGGTGAGCGAACAGGCGCTGGGCGCCGGCGAGCCCGATTTTCGGCGTCTCGAGGAGAGACGGACGTTGATGCAGCGCGAAGACGACGGCAGATGGAGGTCGCACGAAGCCGGCCCGGACGCAGTCGTCGATCAACTGCTGCCTCGGAACCTCTGCGACTTCTTCGTCATGGACGCAGACGAGGCGACGGACTTCGTCGGCGGCACCGAAGCCAAGGTCGTCGACCGCCAGCTCGTCGAGAAGAAGACCACGGAGGCCGTGCGCAGCCTGCTCGGCCTCGAGGTGTTCGACCGGGCGGCGAGGCGTCTGCACACCATCGCCGAGGAGTTCGGGCGCGAAGCGACGAAGGCCGCCGGAGATCAGGAGGCGGAGGTGCTGCAGGCCAGGCAGGACGAGCTGAGCCGCGAGCTGGAAGGACTCCGCCGCCGGCTGGAAGAGGAGGGGCAGAAGCACCGCGAGCTGCAGGCCGGGCTGGCGGCCTGCCGGGAGGAACTGAATGCCGAGATGGTTCATGTCGGCGCTCTGGAGCCGCTGGCGCAGAGGAAGCACGCGGCGACCGTCCGGCGCGAGCGGGCGCAGAAGGACCAGCAGGTCAGGCTCGCGGAACTGTCGCGCGAACTGGAGAGCACGCAGTTGCTGGCGCCGCTGTCGAGTGCGGCGCTGGCAGAGGTGGTCGGAGGCCTGCAGCCCAGTTACGACGCCGGGAAGATCCCGCTTCGGCATGTGGGCTACGTTCGAGGACTGCTGCGGGACGGGACCTGCGTCTGCGGGCAGGAACTCGCGGACGGCACCGCAGTCCGGCAGCAGGTCGAGGCCCAGTTGGCCGCCGCAGTTGCCGAAGAGCGCGAGGCCGGTTTTCTCGGCGAGCTCTACGAATCGGCGTCGTCGCTGCTCGAGCAGGCGAGGAACTCGGCCTGGCTGGAGCGCCAGCGAGATCTGGAAACCGCCCTGGCAGCGATCCAGGAGGAAGTGGATGAGGCGGAACAGGAGCTGCGCGACGTGAACGTCAAGCTGCAGCACGCGGACCACGAGAAGGTCCGGATTCTCCGTGACCAGGAGGCGTCGCTCGAAACCCAGGTCGAGTCGGCTGCGCGTTCCATCGGCAGACTCGAGCAGCAGCACAAGGACGCCGCCGCGCGCCACGAGACGGTGAGGAAGAAGCTGGAGCATCGGCAGCGGGGTGCGGCCCGGGCGAGGGTGAGCAACACTGCGCGCGAGGTTGCCGACCTGTCCGCGGAGGTCCTGCGGGCCTCGTGCGAGGCGATCCGCGACCGGCAGGTGGCCGACCTCTCCGACCGCATGAACGAGCTCTTCCAGCAGATGGCCGCCAACGTGACCGCGGAGGACTTCGAAGCGGAGGACGACGCGCGCGAGTCGGTCCGGATGATCGCGCAGGTGGGCATTCGCCCGGTCGAGGCCGGCAGCTCGAGCTTCGAGATTTTCGCCCTCAACCACCGCGGCCGGTCGATGCCGCCGACCGAGATCAACGGTGCATCGCGGCGCGTGCTCGCCCTGTCCTTCATCCTGGGGCTTTGCGCCGAGTCGGACACGCGG
The DNA here is from genome assembly GCA_965116145.1 of Thermoanaerobaculia bacterium. Classification (GTDB taxonomy): domain Bacteria; phylum Acidobacteriota; class Thermoanaerobaculia; order Multivoradales; family Multivoraceae; genus Multivorans. The sequence continues at coordinate 1,259,397 of OZ220482.1, read as the reverse complement.
GCGCCCCTGGTGGCCGACTCCCTGCTGAATTCGATGTCCGGCTCGGTGCGGCGGAACACGCTCGATGTGACGGTCAGGAACTCGGACCAGCCGATCCTGCTGCTGACCGGCTCGGATCTGGAGTCCGAGACCGAGGTCGACACGGTGGAGCGCTACGGCGGCGCGCTCTACACCCTGACCGGCCAGTGGCACGCCGCGGATGCCGGGCAGGGCGGCGATGTCGTCCGCTCGACCGGGCCGCATCGGCTCGTTGCCCGGCTCTGCGGCTGCGGGCCGCGTCAGTACTGCCGGGTCTGCGAGCGGCAGGGCCAGGTCGGCCGTCCGGGCTGGTCGCAGCGCCCGATCGACGAATGAACGGAGGCGGAAGGATGACGATGTTCCACGGGATGCTGACCGCCCGGGCCTACTCGCTGACCCTGCCCGGGGCGCTGCGGGAGGACGCCGACCGCTTCGTGCAGCGCCACCAGTCCGGAAGTCCCAAGCCGGAGTCTGCGCCGTTCCGCCGGCGCCTGGATCTCTGGGTGTACAGCCTTGCGACCGCGGTCGCCCTGGGTCTCGATCCGGTGACGAAGGATCGCGGCTACAGGTTCAAGGACACGAAGACGGTCGAGATGACGCCCGAGCTGTGCAGCCTGCTGACGATCGTTGCCGCCGCCCATCCGGAAACCGACCCGGAAGAGCTGCGGCGCGACCCCGGCGAGATCGTCAGGTTCGCCAACCGCCTTGCTGCCGCGGGCTGCCCGGTCGTCATCGACCGACTGAAGGAACTGGACCTGCGCCTGACACCGCTCTCCAAGGTCACCCGCCATGCCGAACAGATGCTCACGGACCTGGGCCTCGGCACAGCCGAGTGGGCACCTGAGGATGACCCGGAGGGACCGCCGGCAGGCTCTCCGTCTCGCTCCTGAATCCCGCTCCGTCCTTGTCACCCGGACAGCAGTTCGGCGAACCTCTCTGGCTCGATTCCGGCAGACCGTAGGATGCTGGCCAGCGTCCCGCGCGGAAGGTCCCGCTTGTGCATGGGAATTACGACCGGCGCCTTCTGTCCCGGCTTTCGCATGATGAGGTGAGAACCGTGCTGGCGTGACTTGGCCCAACCGTCCTTCTCGAGCGCTCGCCGAGTCTGCCGGGGGCTAACGGCTGGCAGCTTCCCGCGTCGCGGCATTCGGGACCATCCACAGGGGAATGTTGAGCCAGTCGGAAGACTTCCGGCTCGTCGGCGGCTTGACACCGACCATCGAAGCGGATGGGGCCAGCCCTCGCTCGGTGAGTACGTCCAGCAGTGTCCCGTGGTCGCAGCAGTCCTCCAGGAAGCCGGCAATGGCTTCCTCGAGCATCCGGTACGACTCGTTCCTGGTGTCGCCGTGACTCGCCACGTCCAGGGCGGGACAAGTGGCGACCCAGAGCTCTCCCTCGCGATGGGTCTCGACCTGGACCGTAACTGTCCAAGCCAAACCGCGACCGCTCATCTCTCCAGTTCCTGCTCGCACGTTCACTCCACTCCAAGGGGCGTCAGGGCATAGGAATCATACATCCTGGTTCCACACTAGCAGGACACTCGCCGCGCTCGGCGGATGGCCGGTCCGCAAATTCCTGCCGTGGTTCGTGGCGGCCTGAGTCCTGCGTGGCTATCTCTCACCTGAACGCGGGGCCTTCCGGCTTCCTTGTCTCCGGCGCCCAGATCCGGATCTGGCTGAAGCGGCCGGTGTCGTCGAAGGACCCGAAGCCGACGCGGCCCCAGCCGAGCGGATCGCGGTCGGCGGCGACGGTCGGCTGCCGTTCGCCGTCGAAGTAGACGCGGAGCGTTCCGTCGCGGCGCTCGACGCGGATCCGCTTCCAGCCGCGACCCCAGTCGACGCCCTTGTCCGGAACGGCCGCCATCGGCGTCCGGTCGGCGTGGTCGACGAGGAACAGGTTGTGGGCGCGGTCGTCGGGTTCGGTGGCGAGGTGGGCGTAGATGTAGCGGTCCGGGCCCTCGAAGCCGACGAAGAGGCTGAGATCCCGGTGGCCGTACTCGCGGCCGGTCTGCCAGGCCTCGGCTTCGAGCACGAAATCGGCCAGCAGCAGATCGTCGATCAGGGCGATGTTGAGCGGCGAACGGTGGCTCGGTGTGTACTTGCTGCCGCCGACCAGGTCGAGGTAGCCGCGGCCGCCTTCGCTGCCGTGCTTCCACGCTCGCCGGTCGCTGAACGTGAACTCGTCGAGCGCCGATGCGTCCCGGAAGTCCTGGGAGTAGACGAGCAAGTAGCCGTCCGGGACACCGGTCCGGGCGGAGACGACGCTGCCGGCGCCTGCCAGGGCGACGAGCGCGGCCAGCAGCCCCGCGCTTCGCCGCAGGGCGATCATCAGGCGACCTTGGGAACGACGAACGGCTCGCGGTACTCGCGGGTGAGCAACCTGCTCGCCTCCGGGTCGCCCACGATCGTCTCGGTCTCCGGGTCGATCGTGAGCCACGGGCCGACGATGGGCTGCTCGATCCGGGGATCGACGCCGTTGCGGACGAGGTGGTCCAGGAAACGGTCGGCCGTGTCGCCGGCGTGGCGAAGATCCGAGGCGATGTCCGACACCCTGTCCGGTCCGCCGGCCTCGCCGCGCAGCCAGGAGATGTTGCCGAGGTGGCAGAGGGCGCTCGAGAGGTGGCCGTCCTCGATCGAGGCGGTCAGGTCGCCGCTGCGCCGGCTGCGCACGGCCTCGACGAAGTTGGCGTAGTGGTTGGCGCCGCCTTCCCACTTCCTGACCTTCCTGCCCTTCGCATCGAACGCGGCGGCCTCGGTGTAGCTCGGAATCTGCAGATGGCCGCCCTCGCAGTGGACGATGACGCCGACCCTGGCGCCCAGGTACTCGTCCATGCCGCGCCGGCCCCAGTCGTCCTGCTGCGCCTTCAGATCGCGCGGCAGGCCGCGGACCTCGAACAGCAGCGGCGCCCGTTCGTAGTCGTGGTACACGAACTGCGTGTTCGGCGTGTTGCCGTCGTCGACGTAGCCGAACCGCCCGCCGACGCTGATCGTCCGCGGCGGCAGCGCCCGCTCTCCCAGGGCCCAGCGGGCGATATCCATCTGGTGGATGCCCTGGTTCCCCAGGTCGCCGTTGCCGGTGTCGAACACCCAGTGCCAGTCGTAGTGCAGACGCTCGCGCATCAGAGGCTTCATCGGCGCCGGGCCGCACCAGAGGTCGTAGTCGACCGCCGGGTCGACCGTCTGCGCGCCGTCCACCCGACCGATGCTCCGGCGAGGCTTGTAGCAGAGGCCGCGGGCGAGGCGGATCTCGCCGAGGTGGCCCTCCTGGAGCCAGGCCAGCGCTTCCCGGATCGACGGCGACGAGCGGATCTGCGTTCCGGTCTGGACGATCCGGCCGTAGCTGGCGGCCGCCTGGACGATCTGCCGGCCCTCCCGGACGTTGTGGGACACGGGCTTCTCAAGGTACACGTCCTTGCCGGCCTGGCACGCCCACACTGCCTGCAGCGCGTGCCAGTGGTTGGGGGTGGCGATCGACACCGCGTCGATGTCCTCGCGCGCGAGGAGGTCGCGGTAGTCGACAAGGGTCATCGGGTCGCGCGCGCCGGCCTCGACCGCCTGCGCCTTCGCGGTCTCCAGCACGTTGCGGTCGACATCGCAGAGGGCCGCGATCTCCACTCCCGGCAGCGCCGCGAATTGCTTCAGGTGATCCTTGCCCCGGCCGCGCAGCCCGACGACCGCGACCCGAAGCGCCTCGTTCGTGTTGCCGACGGCAGCCGAGCCGCCAGAAGCCCGGCAGCCAAGGGTCGTCGAGGCGGCAGCAGCCGCTGCCGAGCCCAGAAACACGCGGCGAGTGATCGCGGACATCCTGTCCCTCCCGGTCAAGCAGAATCCACCGTGGCCTGAACCACGCTGTCCTTCCCCGGGAGCACGCTCGCGAGGCACTCACGAACGGCCGCGAGGGCGCCATCCTTGTCCAGCGTGCCACTGACTCGCCGCCGCTCGCCGAAGCACGAAGCGCCGGAAACAGCCGCAAACCGGACGAGGTTGCCGGGAAGGAACGTCATCGCAAGGACGCCGTCGCCTTCAAGGCTCCACTCGGCCTGCAGGAGGCCATCGGGGCTCAGGCCGACCTGCGGAGCCGGAAGGCCGGTTTCACCGAGGAAGAACAGCGCCAGGTTCCTGAGAGACGCCAGCACCATGGAGGGCTCATCGGGGTCGTCCTGGGCCAGGCCGTGAAGATAGCCGAGCCGCTTCGCGATCCGGTGGTGTTGCCCGGAGCTCAGAGCAGCCATGGCGTCTTCGTGCCTGTCTGCCGCAACGACGTTCCCTGCGTCCGACATCTCCTTGGGTGCTGCTGAGGTCGAGGCTGTCATCCGGCTGCTTGTGCCCGTCCTTGCTGGTTTCGGACACATCCAAGGGAGTATACGCCTGCGGGTTGTCCGGCCCGCGGACGTGTAGCCTTCATGCCTCGTCATGAGCCGGCGCTACACGCCTCCGGGCCACCATCGCACTGTCGGGGCTTTCCGGGAGCACCTTCGCGGCCTGGATCGGGCGTTCGACTGCGGCGATGAGCTGCTGGGGCCGGGTGGACCGCTGGCGCGGCCCATGACGGTGTTCGGGCGCGAGGCCGGGAACCGGTTCGCGGTCCATCCGATGGAGGGTTGGGACGGGAACCGGGACGGCAGTCCGAGCGGCCTGACCCGGCGGCGGTGGCGCCGGTTCGGTCTGAGCGGGGCGAAGCTGGTATGGGGCGGCGAGGCAGTGGCGGTGGTCCCGGAGGGGCGTGCGAACCCGAACCAGCTCTTCATCGACGGCGGCCGTCCGGACAACTGTGTCGCGTGGCTTGCGGCGCTGCGCCGGGAGGTGCTGGCAGGACACGAGGAGAGCGGGGTCGGCGGCGGCCGTCCCGTGATCGGTCTGCAGTTGACCCACTCGGGTCGGTTGTCGCGGCCCGATCCGCCGCCGGCGCCGCCGCGGCCGCTGCGGGCGCAGGTTCATCCGGTGCTCGACGCCCGGCTCGGAGACGCGGCGCAGCGCCCGCTGGTCAGCGACGAGCAGCTCGAGGGGATCGCCGAAGCCTATGTGCGGTCGGCGCGTTGCGCGGAGCGCGCCGGCTACGACTTCGTGGACATCAAGTGCTGCCACGGCTACCTGCTGCACGAGCTGCTCGGCGCCCGCACCCGGCCGGGGCCCTGCGGCGGATCGTTCGAGAACCGGGTGCGCCTGCCGCTCCGGATCGTCGCGGCCGTGCGTTCGGCCTGTCCCGGGCTCGGCATCGGTGTCCGTCTGTCGGTTGGCGACGTGGCGCCCTTCGCTGCCGGCAAGGACGGCGTCGGCGTGCCGGAGGTTGCGGGCCCGGCGCCGGCGGACCTGGGCTTCGGGCTCGACCGGTCCGATGTCGCCGTTCCCGAGTCCGCCTGTTCCGAGGCAATCCGCCTTGTCGGGCGTCTGCTCGAGGCCGGCGTCGAAATGGTCAGCGTGACGATGGGCTCCCCGTACACCTGCCCGCACCTGTCGCGCCCGTTCACCTATCCCGCGTCGGACGGCTACCTGCCGCCCGAGGATCCGCTGCGTTCGGTGCTCCGGCAGCTCGCGGCGGTGCGCACGGTGCGTGCGGCGTTTCCGGGGCTGCCCCTGGTCGGCGCCGGCTACAGCTACCTGCAGGAGTGGTTGCCGTACCTCGCCGAGGCCGAAGTCGGCCACGGCCGCGTCGACTTCGTCGGCCTCGGGCGGATGGTCCTCGCGTATCCGCGGCTGCCGGCCGATGTTCTCGCGGGACGGCCGCTCGACCGGCGGCAGATCTGCCGTACCTTCAGCGACTGCACGACAGGACCCAGGAACGGCATGGTCAGCGGCTGCTACCCGCTGGATGTGCGGTACCGGCGGACCCCGGAGTTTGCCAAGATCCGGGAGCTCAGAAGGGCTGCCGCCTCGTGAGCACGGGCCGCAGGAAGCCGTCCGGCGGCGCCGCGCCCTTGCCCAGGCTCTGCTATGCCGCGCTTCACGTCGTCGTACGCGACGGCTACTCCCAGACCGGTCACTCGATCGAGCGGCCCGGTCCGGCGCAGGAGATCGAACACTGGATCGACTGGAAGGCGACGGCCGGCCTGAGGCGCCATGTCGACTCGCTCGGCTTCGGCGTCGCCGAGGCGATGGACACGGCGCAGCGCTTCGAGATCGGCTGGCCCAGCGCCCGGCGGCTGATCGAACTAAGCGCCGGGCTCGGACTTCGCAACGGCTTTCTGGCCGGCGCCGGCAGCGACCAGGCCGCGGCTGCCGGCAGCGATGCCGAGCTGATCGATGCGGTCGTCGAGCAGGCCGAGTTCATCGACAGGGCGGGAGGCGTCCCTGTCCTGCTGCCGATGCCGCGTCTGACCGCGACCGGCGCCTCCGAGCGGCGCTATGTCGATGTGTACTCGGCGATCGTCGACCAGCTCGACGGCCCGCTGTTCCTGCACTGGCTCGGCGAGATGTTCCAACCGGCGATGCGCGGCTACTTTCCGGGCAACAGCCTGGAGCGCATTCTCGCCCGGCATCCCGACAAGGTGCGCGGCGTCAAGCTGTCGTTGCTGGACGAGGAGTTCGAGGTCCGGCTCCGCCGGCGGATCGCCGCCCGCGGCCAGATCGTCCTGACCGGTGACGACCACCATTTCGCCCGTCTGCTCGAGGGACAGCCGCCGGCCGGGGGATCGAGCCCTCGCGGGACGTTCGAGCTGAGGGGCCGCCGCGTTGCGATGGGCGACTTCAGTCACGCGCTGCTCGGCGCCTTCGATGCGGTCGCGGCGCCGGCGGCGTCGGCCCTGCGGGCGCTCGGCGCCGGCGACATCCGGCGCTACCGGGAGCTGATGGGTCCGGCCGAAGAGCTTGCCCGCCACATCTTCCGGCCGCCGACCCGCCACTACAAGGCCGGACTCGCCTATCACGCCTGGCTGCTCGGCCTGCAGGACAACGCGATGCTGGTCAACCGCGAGGAGACGGCCCGCGACGCAGGCTACTACCGCGGCGTTGCCGAACTCGCGGTGCGCGCCGGGTCGCTGGGGGACAGCGAGACCGCCCGGCGCCGGGTGGCGGCGGCGCGGACGGCGGCGCCGGCGGACGACTGATCCGGCTGCTCCCGATCCGCGCATGTCCGCCGCCGAGCTCACGGTCCGCGATGCCCGCCGGCTCGCCCTGGCCCGGGCCGGCCTGCTGAAGCCCGAGTGGACCGGTCTGCCGCGGGCGGCTTCGGGCCGCGGCGTCAGGGCCCGGCGGGCGCTTCACGCCCTGATCGACCGCTTCGGCTACCTGCAGCTCGACACCGTGGCGATCGCCGGTGCGCGCAGCCACGCGATCGTGCCGCTGTCCCGGTGGCCGGGCATCGATCGGAATCTGCCCGAAGAGCTGCTGGCGCCGGGGGCGCCGCTCTTCGAGTACTGGGGCCACGAAGCGAGCTGGATGCCCGTCGACCTCTACCCGGCGTTCGGCTTCCGGCGCAAGGAGTACCGCAGCGGCGGGACCTGGCACAGCCGCTCGCTGCAGGAGTTCCCCGAAGTGGCGAAGGCGCTTCTGCGCCGGGTCGAGGCGGACGGCCCGATCCGCTCCCTCGATCTGGAGGGCCCGTCCCTGGGCGGCGCCTGGCGCTCGAAGCGGGACCGCTGGGTGGTCCACGGACTGTGGTCGATCGGCGAGCTCGCGGTCCGGTCGCGGCACAACTTCCAGCGCACGTTCGATCTGCCCGAACGGGTGATTCCGGAGCAGTGGCGCCGGCAGGAGTGGAGCCTCGACGAGTCGATCCGGGCGTTGATCCTGCGGGCGCTGGAGGGTCATGGCTGGGCGACGATCGGCACGCTGGCGGACACTTGGCGGCTCAGGAACCTCCGTCCCCCGATCCAGGCGGCCCTGGACGAGCTGACGTCGGCGGGCGAGGCGTGCCCCTGCGACGTGGTCGACGCCCGGGGGAAGAGACGACCGGGATGGGTTCGGCCCGTCGACCTCGAGCTAGCCGCCCGGCTGCGGCGGGTGCGTCCGGCGCCGGACGCGGGCGTGCTGCTGTCGCCGTTCGATCCCGTGCTCTGGCGGCGGCCGCGGGTGGCGCACCTCTTCGGCTTCGACCAGATCCTCGAGATCTTCAAGCCGGCCGCGAAACGGCGCTACGGCTACTACTGCCTGCCGGTGCTGGCCGGCGACCGGCTGGTGGCGCGCTGCGACCTGAAGGCGCATCGTCGGCAGGGACGTCTGGAAGTGCTGTCGCTGTGCTACGAGGCGGATGGGCCGCAGCCGCCGGCCGCCGACCGGGCCGCGGCGGAGAGTGCGCTGGTGATGTTCGCGGAGTCGGTCGAGCTGGCCGTGGGCCGTCCGCGATGACCGCGGCGTCGTTCCCGGCGCCTCGGACGGTTGGCGGGCCGGGTTCCCCGACGCCGGTCTCATCGGGACCCTGGCCGCAGCGGCTATCCTCCGTCCTGTTCCCGAACGGGGCACTGGCTTGCTGAGGCAACGATGTCGGCGGCGGCGCGCCGCCGGCAGGCGGCCTCGCAAGTTCATCGGCCGCCCGTACCGTCCGCAACCGAGGAGGATCCCGTCATGAAGAGTCGATCGGCTGCTCGGGCAGTCGCGTTGTGTGTCGCGGCGCTTGCCGCCGCCGTGTCGGTCGCCGCGCAGGAGCGCGCAATCGAGTTCCCCGATGTCGACGGCTACCGGACGTTCGCTGTCGACCTCCACACCCATTCCGTCTTCTCGGACGGCATGGTCTGGCCGATCGTCCGCATCCAGGAGTCCCGGCTGGACGGTCTCACGTTGATGGCGGTCACGGAGCATCTGGAGTACCAGCCTCGTCGCGCGGACATCCCGCACCCGGACCGGAACCGGTCCTGGATGGTCGCGAGCGAGTACGCCGCGGCGGAGGAGACGGACCTGATTGTCGTCAACGGCGCCGAGATCACCCGCACCATGCCGCCCGGTCACGTCAACGCCGTCTTCATCGAGGACGCGAACGTCCTGCTCGGCGAAGGAGAGCTTCTGCGGCCCTCGTCGCCCGAGGAGCTGCAGGCGGCCGAGCGGGATGCGTGGCGGGCGATCAGGGAGGCGAACCGGCAGGGCGCCTTCGTGTTCTGGAATCACCCGGGCTGGCCGCGCCAGCGCCCCGACGGCGTGGCGCGGCTGACCGACATGCACCGGCAACTGATCGAGGACGGCCTGCTGCACGGGATCGAGGTGTCGAACGGGAACGTCTACTCGGCCGAGTCATTGCAGATCGCGCTCGACAACGACCTGGCGATCCTGGGCGTCTCGGACATCCATGGTCTGATCGACTGGGACTACTCCCCCCATGACGGCGGCCACCGCACGGTCACGCTCGTGTTCGCCGAGGAGCGGAGCGCCGAGTCGATCCGGCAGGCCCTGCGCGCGAATCGCACGGTTGCCTGGCAGGGCAACTGGCTGATCGGCCGGGAAGACGCACTGATGCCGTTGCTCGAGGCGTCGCTGCGGCTGACGAAGGTCGAACGCAGTCCGGGCGACGAATTGATCGACATCAGGTTGTCCAACATGTCGGACGCCGCGTTCGACCTGCGGGTGGTGAGCGGGCATCGCTTCAACGGCCCGCCGACGACCCTGCGCATCGAACCGCACAGCGACCGGGACCTGGCGGTCAGCGGTGAGGCCCGTTCGTCGTTCGAGATCGCCTTCGAGGTCCTGAACGCGATCGTGGCGCCGGAGGCCCGCGCGACGCTGAGGTTCCCGGTGGAGGTTCCCGGGCAGCGTCAGCGCTGACCCGCTGTCCGGATCGCTGTCGGCTCGCCGAGCAGCAGCGCCGGGTCGATGCGCTCGCCTTGCCAGCGGATGCCGAAGTGCAGGTGCGGGCCGGTCGAGCGGCCGGTCGAGCCGACGGAGCCGAGCGGGTGGCCGCGGGTCACGTCGTTCCCCTGCTCCACGGAGATTTCGTGCAGATGGAAGTACATGCTGATCAGGCCGTTGCCGTGGTCGAGGAAGACCGCGTTGCCGGCGAAGAAGAACTCTCCGGCGAGAGCGACGACGGCGTCGTCGACGGCCAGGACCGGCGTGCCCCGGGGTACGGCGTAGTCGGCGCCGGTGTGGGGCGAGCGCGGCTCGCCGTTGATGATCCGCCTGGCGCCGAAGCGGCCGCCGGCCGGCATGTCGTCCAGCGGAGCACCCAGCGGAAGAGTGAACCGGGCCTTGCCCTGGCGCCTCCACAGCTCGTCGATCAACGCGTTCTCGCGCCGGACCCGTTCCAGGTTGGCGGCAGACAGGTCGACCCGGCTGCGGTCGGCGATCTCCAGCCTCTGGACCGGGTACGGGTACTCGCCGAGGCCGATGTGCAGCGTCTCTCGCCGCCCGTTCCGGTCGCGCTCGGCGACCACGCCTGCGCTTCGGGTCAGGCCGACCGGCACCAGGCAGCCGGGCTCGCCCCGAACGGTGGTGGACGCAAACGACCGATCGCCGAGGAGGCAGCGTTCGATGCCGCTGCCCGGCCAGTGGACGACGCTGCCCGGCGCCGCGGTCTGAGCGGGCAGTGCGGGAGCCAGCGCAAGGGCCGCAGCACCGGTCAGGCAGGCCAGTCTCATCGGCCGATCATAGCCAACCATGCATGCGTGACCGGTCGGCCATCGGCGCCGGCGACGGACGCGCTACGCTTGGTCCCGTCGGCGTCGTCCGGAATTCCGTGTGGGAGGAATGCCCTGTGAGTCTGAGAGATACCTATCTGGCCAGCGACGCGCTGGCGCTGGCCGAGTTGCTGAGAACAGGCGAACTGGGCCCCGGCGAGGCCGTGGAGTGCGCGGCCGGGATCTCGGAGGAACTGAACGGAGAGCTGAACGCGATCGTCTGCTCGGACTTCGAGCGGGCCGCGGCGGCGGCGCCCGAGGTCGTGGCTGCGGGCGGACCCTTTGCCGGTGTCCCCTGGCTGTTGAAGGACCTCTACGCCAGCGCGGTGGGCCTGCCGATGACCAACGGCAGTCGGTTGTACGGCGACAACGTGCCGGACCACGATTCGGAGATGGTGAGCCGCTACCGGCGCGCCGGTCTCCTGATCGCCGGACGGACCGCTTCGCCGGAGTTCGGGTTGACGACCAGCACCGAGTCCGCGATCTTCGGGCAGACCCGCAACCCTTGGAATCCTGAGCACATCGCCGGCGGCTCCTCCGGCGGCGCGGCGGCCGCCGTAGCCGCAGGGATCGTGCCTGCCGCTCATGCCAGCGATGGCGGAGGATCGATTCGCATTCCGGCTTCGTGCTGCGGACTCTTCGGGCTCAAGCCGAGCCGTGCGCGGGTTTCGCTGGCGCCGGACGCCGGCGAGGGGTGGGCCGGTCTCTCGGTGCAGCACTGCGTGAGCCGGACGGTTCGCGACAGCGCCGCGCTGCTCGATGCAGTGGCCGGTCCGGTCGCCGGCGATCCCTACTCGGCGCCGCCGGCCGATCGCCCGTTTCTGGACGAGGTCGGCCGCCCTCCGGGCGGCCTGCGGATCGCCCTGACGACGGAGACGTTCAACGGCGCCGAGGTGCATCCGGCCTGCGCAGCGGCGGCTCGGGAGGCTGCCGATCTGTACGCGGAGCTCGGGCACGAGGTCGAGGAGGCGAGACCGCAGATCGACGCCGCCGCACTGGGCGGGGCGACCAGGCTGATCGTCAGCGCCAACGTGCGCGCCACGGTGGCGGAGCGCTCCGAGGCGCTCGGACGGAAGCCCCGTGAAGAGGAGCTGGAGCCCCTGACCTGGGCGATGGCGGCCGTCGCCGAGGACCAGGACGCAGCCGCCTACGTCCGCGCCACCCGCGAAGTGCACGCGGTCGGCCGCCGCCTGGCCGCGTTCTTTCTGGGCGGCTACGACGTTCTCCTGTCGCCGACGATGGCGGCGCCGCCGGCCCGGCTCGGTGTCCTCTCGTTGTCGAACCGCGGCGAGGACTACCTTCCCGCCCTGTTGCAGACGATCGGCTTCACGCAACTGATGAACGTGGCCGGCAATCCGGCGGCGTCCGTACCGTTCGCATGGACGCCCGCCGCCGACGGCGCCGGCCTGCCGATCGGCATCCAGTTGGCGGCACCGATGGGAGGTGAGGGGCTGCTCCTGCGGTTGGCCGGGCAGCTCGAGCAGGCCCGGCCCTGGATCGACCGCAGACCGCCGTGTTCGGGGTGAACCGGCGGCCGCGGACTGCCGGGGCGGCCGCAGCCGTTCTGGCCGCGGCGGCCGCCGGCCTGGCTCCGCCGCCGGCCGCGGCGGACGGCGGCGAGCCGCCCTGGCGACGGCTCGAGTTTCAGGCCAGGAAGCTCTTTCTCTCTGCGGCTGTTGCGGTCGAGTTCGACTCGGCAGTTGCGTTGCCGGCGGACGACCGCTGTGAGGCCCGGGCCTCGTGGCCGGCTGCGTCCGCGCGGATCCGCATCGAGTCCGCCGTTCTGGGCCGGCGATCGCAGTCTTCCCTCTGGTTGGCTCCTGAGACTCTCCGGGCCTACGCCCGCGTGCTGGAGGACCGCGGCAGGAGGAATCGCTACAAGAGCTACGCGTTCTGTCGGAGCTCGGTGGTGGCGGACCGCGCGACGCCGAACAGGGGCGAGGTCGAGATGCCGGTTGCGGAGTGGACCCACCGGTACACGCTTGTTCACGAGGTGCCGGCCGGTCTCCCGGCGCCGTTGTCGGAGCCGGCGGCGCTTCCGTATCTGGTGGGCCGGCTGGCGTCCGAACCCAACGCCCCGGCGAGCCGCGTCGTTCCGGTGTTCTCGAACAACCAGGTGCTGACGGTACGGATCGATCGGGAGGCGCAGTCGACTCGGGCCGCGCCCGAGTTCACGGCCGCCGGCGGGCCGCTGCCGGCGGAGCTGACACTGTTTCGTTTCGCCCTCACGCCGGCCTCGCTGGAAGAAGGGGGAAGCGTCGAGGACTTCGAGCTGTTGGGGCTTGAAGGCGAGATCGAGATCCTCGCAGCCAGGGAGCTTCAACTGCCGGTGTCGATCAGCGGTAGGCTCCCGCCTGTCGGTCGGGTCAGCGTACGGCTTCGCCATGTCGAGCTGCGCGGGGACGAGTGATGCAGGACGAACCTGGAGCGGCTACGTGACGGACGGCTCTGGCGGCAGCGTGGATCGTGTTCGCGAGGAGTTCGTGCAGCTCTGGGGCGCTCTGGGGACGTTCTGGGGGGTGCCGCCGACCACCGCGCGGGTCTTCGGATGGCTGATGGCGCGCAGTGAACCGGCGGATGCCCAGGAGATCATGGCCGGTCTGGATCTCAGTCGCGGCGCGGTGTCCATGGCCTGCCGGGAGCTGCGTGAATGGAAGCTGATCGCACCCGAGCGGATCGCAGGTTCCCGCCGGGTGGTCTATCGGCCGGAGACCGATCTGGAGCGGATCCTCCGCAACGTGGTCGAGATCCGCAAGCGGAGGGAGTGGGATCCGATCCGTGAGAACATGCGCGAGTGGATTCCGGCCCTGGAGGCCGAGTTGTCCTCTGCGGAGAATGCGGTATTTCTCAGGCGCCTGCGCGCCATCGATCAGGTGATGGGGCGGGCGGACGCGATTGCCGAATTCCTGCTGAACGGGGGCACGGTCACGGACTTCGGGCTGAAGACGCTGCTGGGGACCGGAGCGGTCGCAGCGCGACTCGGCAACCTCGTTCGTCGGAAGACGCCCTTGCTCGCGGGCAAGCCGGTTCCGCCAGCGGAGCTGGCGCCTGATCTCGATCTCGACCCGGAGGAGCAGGAGAGTTGACGGTTCTGGCGGATCGCCCCGCGGGGCGGGTCGCGGACGACGACGTCCTCGGCCGCCTCCGCGATCTCTGTGACGGCGGCGGCCTCCGCGACCTGGCCGCGACGATCGACGGTCTGGTCGGGTTCGTTCGCGACGATCTCGCCGCGGTCGAGGACGGACTCGCGGCGCTCTCGACCGGCGGCACGCTGGTCGGCGAGGCGGGAGCCTCCCTGGTTCATCTCGGCGGCAAGCGGCTGCGCCCGCTGTGCGTCGTGCTTGCCTCGCGGATCGGGTCCGCGCCGCCGGACGCCGTGCGCGACATCGCGGTGGCGGCCGAGCTCGTCCACAACGCCACCCTCCTGCACGACGATGTCGTCGACCACGCGGACCGGCGCCGCGGCCGGCCGACGGCACGGGTCGAACTCGGCAATGCGGCATCGATCTTCGCCGGCGACTATCTGCTGGTCGAGGCGTTGAACCGGGTCCAGCGCGCCGCCGTACCGGGGCTCATGGAGGGCCTGCTCGCGACGATTGCCGAGATGATCCGCGCCGAGTCGCTTCAGCTCGAGAACCGCGGTTCCCTGGACGCGTCCGAGGAGCTCTACTTCGAGGTCGCTCGAGGCAAGTCGGCGGCGCTGTTCCGCTGGGCGTTGGGCGCCGGCGCGCTCAGCGGCGGTGCGCCGCCCGACCTTTGCGGTGCGCTCCGGACGTACGGCGAGTCGATCGGCATCGCGTTCCAGTTGATCGACGACCTGCTCGACCTGGTCGGCCACCGCAGCAACACCGGCAAGACGCTGTTCAGCGATCTCTCCGAGGGCAAGGTCACCTATCCCCTGATTCTCGTGCTGGACCGTGAACCGGCTCTCATGGACACCATCCGCGCCATCGCCGCGGAGCCGTCACCGGTCAGGCAGGGTGGCGGCCTCTCCGTCGGACGCGCCGGGCTGAACGGCGACGGGCGGTCGGCGCACACCGATGCGGGCGCCGCGAACGGTGCTCAGCGCGGCCGGGAGCGGGTGCTGGAGGCGATGGCGCGCCATGACGTGGAGGCCGAATGCCGCGACCTGGCCGCGCGCCATGTCCGTCAGGGGATCGAAGCGCTGGCCGGAATCCCGGAGGGGCCGCCGCGCCGCGCCCTGACCGCCGTTGCCAGGGCGAGTGTCCTGCGGGAGAGATGATGGCGCTTGCCGAGCCGCTGGCCGACCGGACGGAGGGTTCGGGCGCGATGTTCGATCGGATCGCGGCCCGCTACGACCTGCTGAACCGTCTGAACTCGCTGGGTCTGGATCGGGGCTGGCGTCGCGCCGCGGCGGATGCGCTGGCGCCCGCCGCGGCCGCTCATCGGCCCCTGCGCGTGCTGGACGTGGCGTCCGGAACCGGGGACCTGGCGATCGCGATCGCGCGCCGGTTTCCGGCGGCGGTCATCCGGGGAGTCGACACGTCGGCGGAGATGACCGTGCTCGGACGGCAGAAGGTGCTGCGGGCCGGTCTCGCGGACCGGATTGCGCTGGCCTCCGGCGACGCCCTGCAGCTCGGCTTTCCCGACCGGTCGTTCGATGCGGCGGCGATTGCGTTCGGCATCCGCAACGTTCCGGATCGGGTCCGCGCCCTGCGCGAGATGGCGAGGGTCACGCGGCCGGACGGGCGGATCGCGATTCTGGAACTGGGCGAGCCGGAGGCGGGGCTGCCGGCCGCTCTCGCTCGCTTCCACATCCGCCGCGTCGTGCCGTGGCTGGGGGCGCTCCTCGCGGGGAGCGAGGAGTACGGCTACCTGCAGCGGTCGATCCGTGCCTTTCCGCCGCCCGACGAGTTCACCGGCGTCCTGACGGCGGCCGGCCTGGAGCCGGTCGAGACGCGGCGCCTGACCTTCGGCGTATGCCACCTGTACCTGGCCCGTCCGGCCGCCGGCCCGCCACGGCTGTCAGGCGCCGAATCGCCATGACGACCACCGCCGTCCGGCCGCGTCCGAATCGGGAGACGCGGGCGCCGCATGCCGGCCCCCTGGCGGTGGCAGCCGAGGCGCCCGATGTCGCTCCAGAGGAGTTCCTCCGCCAGGCGGCGCGCAGGTTCCCCGAGCTCGACCCGGTCGGTCATCTGTGGAGACAGGCAGCCGGGATGCGGAGCGCCGGCTGGGGCGTGTCCCGCCGCTTCGAGCTGGCCGCAGACGCCCTGTCCGGCGGCTTCCCGGAGAGCAACGGCGATGCCGGCCCGGCCTCGCAGGTCGTCGGCCGGGAACTGGATCGGATCGCCGCCCGAGCATCCGGGCTGTTCGGCGAGCTCGCCGGTGCGGACGATGTGCCGCTGCGGCTGTTCGGCGGGCTCGCGTTCGATCCGGCGGCGGACGCCGCCGGCGCCGCGGGGTCCGACTGGCGCGAGTTCGGTGCGGTGAGCTTCGTTCTGCCGCGGTTGACCTACATCGCCGACGGCGATGGTGCGCACATCGTGGCGGTTATCGACGGCGCGGCCGTCGGGGCGGCGCCGGACTGGCGGCTTCGTCTGCAGCGGCTCGCCGAGGAGCTCGACCGGACGGGCCGGCCCGCGAACGGCGCAGACGGCCCGAACGGCGCCAACGGTCAGGCGGCCGAAGCGGATCGTTCGCTGGAGGCCCTGCCCGGCGTCCTGCTCAGCAGCGATCGCCCGGCCGCATCGGAATGGCTGCGTCGAGTGGAGAAGCTGCGCGGCGAGGTGCTGTGCGGACAGTTGCAGAAGGTGGTTGCGGCTCGGGCCGTCGAACTCGACCTCGACCGACCGTTCAACATCGACGATCTCGCCCGCATTGCCGGGCGCCTGCGCCGCGGCATGCCGACCTGCACGTGCTTTGCCTTTCTCCGCGGCGGCTCCATCTTCTTCGGCGCGACGCCGGAGCTTCTGGTCCGTCGGCGGGGCCGCCGGATCGAGACGCAGGCGCTGGCGGGTTCGATCGCCAGCGACCCGTCGCCGGCGCGGCGACGCGAACTGCAGCGTAGTCTGCTCAAGAGCCGGAAGGACCGGCTGGAGCACGATGTCGTCGTGCGGTACCTCGTCGAGCGCCTCGACCGGAGCTGCGGCGCGGTGGCGCCGCCCGGTCCGCCGGAGATCCGCGTGCTGCCGAACGTGATGCACCTGGAAACGCCGATTCGCGCCGCGCTGCCGGAGACCTCGGAGCCGCCCCACGTGCTGCGGCTGGTGCGCGCGCTGCATCCCACCCCGGCGGTCGCCGGGCGGCCGACCGCGCCTGCCCTGGCGGCGATCCGGCGCACCGAAGACCGGGGTCGAGGCTGGTATGCCGGACCGGTCGGGTGGTTCGACGGCAATGGCGACGGCGAGTTCTCCGTTGCCCTGCGCTCCTGTCTGGCCGCCGGTCGGCGCGGCCTTCTCTGGTCGGGCAACGGTATCGTCGCCGACTCGGACCCGACCCGGGAGCTGGCAGAAACGAACCTCAAGCTGGACGCGATCCTCGGGGCATGGAGCTAGCGAAGGTCGGCGAGGCGCAGTTCCAGCGCGCGCGTCTCCTGGTCGGCGCCCTCGTGCAGTCGGGCGTCCGGCGCATCGTCACGAGTCCGGGTTCCCGCTCGACGCCCCTGGTGCTGGCGGCGCTGGACCTGGCCGCCGGCGAACAGCCCGACCTCGACCTGACGAGCATTGCGGACGAGAGAACGGCGGCCTTCTTCGCGCTCGGTCAGGCGCGGGCGACGGGCAGTCCGTCGGCCCTGATCTGCACGTCGGGCAGCGCTCCGGCCCACTATCTGCCGGCGCTGCTGGAAGCCCGGGCGGCCGGCGTTCCCCTGATCGCCCTGACCGCGGACCGGCCGCTGGAGCTGATGGACTGCGCGGCGCCCCAGACCACGGACCAGATCCGGCTCTACGGCGCTGCCGTGCACCATTTCGCCGAGATCGACCTGGCCGGCCGGACCGATTCCGCGGGTCTGCGGGCGCTGCGTCGGGCCGCGGCCCAGGCGGTCTTCCGTTCGCGCTGGCCCCGGCCGGGCGCGGTCCACCTGAACGTCCGGGCGCGCAAGCCGCTCGAACGGAGCCCGGGCGCGCCGGCCGGCGCGCTCGAGGCCGCGGTGGACACCCTGCTGGCGGAACCGATCGCAGCGCCCGCGCCGGCGGCAGAGCCCGATCCGCTCGCGCTGGAGCGGGCGGCGTCGCTCTGCCGGAGCGCGGTGCGCGGCCTGATCGTCGCGGGCCCTCTGCCCCTGCCGCCGGCCGCGGCGCTCCGGCCGGACGCCGACATCCGGGGACTCCTGAAGCTGGCCCGGCGCACCGGCTTCCCCCTGCTTGCGGAGGCCACGAGCCAGAGCCGGTTCACATCGGGAGACGGAGCCGACGCTGCACGGCTCGGCGCGGCCTGGGCGCTCGACGGCGGCCGGAGTCTGGCGCCCCCGGACCTGATCCTGCAGGTCGGTGCGCCGCCGGCTGCAGCGGGCGCGCGGCGCCTGACCGCGGTTGCCGAGGCTTCCCGGATCGTGCTGACGGATGGGCCATGGACGGATCCCGATGGACTCGCGTCGGTGTTTCTGAGCGGAGACCCGGGTCGCTCGACAGCCGCACTCTGCCGCCTGCTGGCCGATGAGCCGCCGGCTGCGGCGGCCGCGGAAACCGCTGGCTGGCGGGACGATGTGCTCGCGCTCTGCAGGCGGCTGCGGTCTGCTGCAGAGAGGGCGCTGGCCGGCGCCGGATTCCACGACGGATCGGCGGTCGCCGCGGCGGTCGCTGCGACACCCGGGAACGGTCTGCTCATGCTCGGCAACAGTCTGCCCGTCCGCCTGGTCGAGACCTGGGCGGCTCGTCCCGGCCATCGGGTCTGGGTCGGCAGCCAGCGCGGGTTGAACGGCATCGACGGCCAGGTCGCGGGATTCCTGGGTTCGCTTCAGACCGGCGGCTTCCCGGCCGGTGTGCTGGTGGTCGGCGACGTCAGCCTGCTGCACGACCTGGGCGGCCTGGCGCTCGCACCGATCGCCGCCGACGGCCCGCCGGCGGTGATCCTGGCGATCGACAACGGCGGCGGCCGCATCTTCGACGGACTCCCGGTCGCGGCGGCTGACGTGTTTCAGGGGCCGGAAGGCCGGCACTGGCTGACGCCGCCCGACTGCGACTTCGGCAGTCTGGCAAGAGCCTTCGGCGTGCCATGCGCCCGGGTCGAGGATATTCCTTCGCTCAAGCGGGAGCTGGCCGCGGCTCTCGGTCGACGAGGCGTCTCCCTGGTGGCCGCATCGGTCGCTCCGGAGGCTCTGGCGGCGGCCGAGGAATCACTGCAGCGGACTCCGGGCTGAGCCGCAACCGCGATGACGACGGCGGTCCTGATCCACGGCTTCTCGGGCAGTCCGGCGAGCTGGCGGCGGGTGGCGTCATCGATCGAAGGGGCGATCCTTGCGCCTGCCGTCTGCGGTCACGGTGTCGAACCTGCGGCGGCGACCTTCGACGCCGAAGTGGACCGGCTGGCGCAGGTCATCCGGTGCGCCGGGCCGGCGCCGCGCTTCCTGGCGGGCTACTCCCTGGGCGGTCGTCTGGCGCTGGGCCTGCTGGTTCGTCATCCGGACCTGTTCTGCGGCGCCGCCCTGATCGGCGCGAATCCGGGCATCGGCGATGAGGGCGCCCGGGCCGCCCGGCGGCACGGCGACGAGTGCTGGGCGCGGCGGATCGAGCAGGACGGGCTCGTTGCGTTCGACCGCGACTGGTCGGCCCAGCCCCTGTTTCTGAGCCAGCGCGGGGTCGCTTCCGAGGCGCTCGCGGAGCAGCGGCGGATCCGTCTGAGCCACGACCCGTACGCGCTCGCCGCCGCGATGAGGGTGCTCGGTCTCGGTGCGATGCCGGACTGTCGACCCGCCCTGCCGTGCGTCGTGCTCCCGGTCGATCTGATCGTCGGCAGTCTGGACCGGAAGTTCGTCGGCCTGGCGCGCGAGATGGCGGAGAAGCTGCCGGACGCCGCGGTCCGCATCGTCGACGGCGCCGGCCACAACGTGCCCCTGGAAGCGCCGGTCGAGCTGACGCGCCTTCTGAACGCGGCGATCGCGAGAGCCTGCCGCGGGCCGTTGTAGTGTCGCCGGTCGAAGGAGGCATGCGGGATGAGTGGTCAGGAATGGCAGGCGGCCGGCGAATACACGGACATCCGCTACGAGACGTCCTGGGTCGACAGTGAGCCGGAAGGGATCGCTAGGATCACGATCGATCGGCCGGAGGTGCGCAACGCTTTCCGGCCCCTGACGGTGCAGGAGATGAGCGCGGCGATGGAGGCCGCCCGCGACGACGGCGAGGTCGGTGTCGTCATCCTCACCGGGCAGGGGCGGGACGCCTTCTGCTCGGGCGGCGACCAGCGCATCCGGGGCGAGGCCGGCTACGTTGGCGACGACGGCGTTCCGCGCCTGAACGTCCTTGACCTGCAGCGTCAGATCCGCACGCTGCCGAAGCCGGTGGTGGCGATGGTCGCCGGCTATGCGATCGGCGGCGGCCATGTGCTGCACATGGTCTGCGACCTGACGATCGCTGCCGACAACGCCCGCTTCGGCCAGACCGGCCCGCGCGTCGGGAGCTTCGACGGCGGCTACGGCGCTTCGTACATGGCGCGGATCGTGGGTCAGAAGAAGGCGCGCGAGATCTGGTTCCTGTGCCGCCAGTACAACGCCCGGCAGGCGCTGGAGATGGGGCTCGTCAACACCGTCGTGCCCCTTGACCGGCTCGAACAGGAGACCCTCCAGTGGTGCCGCGAGATGCTGGCGAACAGCCCGATGGCGTTGCGCTGCCTGAAGGCGGCGATGAACGCGGACTGCGACGGCCAGGCGGGCCTTCAGGAACTGGCGGGGAACGCGACCCTGCTGTTCTACATGACCCGGGAAGGGCAGGAGGGGCGGCAGGCGTTTCTGGAGAAGCGCAAGCCGGAGTTCTCGAAGTTCCAGCGGTACCCGTGAGCCCGGCCGGGCGGCGCCGCGGAGCGCTTGCGGCCTGGGTGCAGGCAATCCGGCCGAAGACGCTCTGGGCGGCGGTCACGCCGGTCGTCGTCGGCACCGCCTGCGCGGTCTCCGTGTCGGGCTTCCGGTTCGGTCCGGCCCTGGCCGCGCTGGTGGTCGCGGTCTCGATTCAGATCGGCACGAATCTGGCGAACGACGTGCTGGACTTCGACCGCGGCGCTGACACCGAGCGCCGTGTCGGTCCGGTACGGGCCGTGCAGTCCGGGCTCCTTCGCCGCGGCCAGGTGTGGGCCGGAGCGTGGGTCGCCTTCGGCGTGAGCATCGCTTGCGGCCTCTGGCTCACGGCGGTCGCGGGTTGGCCGGTGCTGGTCGTCGGGATCGTCTCGATCGCTTCGGGACTGCTCTACACCGCCGGCCCCTGGGCGCTCGCCTATGTCGGCCTGGGCGATCTGTTCGTCTTCCTCTTCTTCGGCCTGGCGGCGGTGGTCGGGACCGTGTACGTCCAGGCCCTGGAGGCGCCGGCCGTCGCCTGGTGGGCGGGGACCGCGGTCGGCGCCCTCGCGACCGCGATTCTCGTCGTCAACAACCACCGCGACCGCGAGACGGATGCGATCGCCGGCAAGCGGACGCTGGCAGTGCGCTTCGGGTCCCGCTTCGCGCGGCTGGAGTACGCCGCACTGCTTCTGCTCGCGCATGCCGCCGTTCTGCCGTTGACCGCCCGGCTCGGTCCGTGGCTCCTGCTGGCCTTCATCGACCTGCCGGTCGCGGCGGTCGTGCTGCGGTCCGTGTGGCGCGGCGAAGGCGCGGCCCTCAACCGGGCGCTGGCGGCTACGGCCCGTCTGCTGCTGCTGTTCGGCGTGCTCCTGTCGACCGGCATCGTTCTCGGCGCGCGAGGCTGAGCTGTCCGTGAACGGCCCGCTTTCGGTTCGAGCGGCGGCACGGGAAGAGCCGGCGGCGACGGCCCTGGTCGACGGCGGCCGCGAGATCGACTGGTCGGAGCTCTCTCGCCGCGTGGAGGGGACGCGGGCTACCCTGCGGCGCCGACTCGACGGCCGGACAGCGCCGGTGGTCGCCGTCGTTGGCGGCGCCGGGCCGGAGACCGTGGTCGCGCTCCTTGCCCTGCTGGAGGACGAGACGCCGTTCGTGCTGCTTCATCCGCGCTGGACTCGTGCCGAGCGCGAGCGGGCGATGGCGATGGCCGGCGCCTGCCTCTGCCTGGAGAGCGGCGGTGCGTTGACGGCGGCGCCGACCGCTGCCGAGGCTGGCAACCCGAGCGTGGTACGCGGCGCGGGAATCGTGTTCACATCCGGCACGACGGGTCGGCCGCGGGCAGCCGTCCTCGGCCGGGCAGCTCTGCTCGCATCGGCACGAGCGCACGCCGAGGTGCTGGGTTGGCGCCCCGCCGACCGCTGGCTTCTGAGCCTGCCGACGGCCCATGTCGGCGGTCTGATGATCGTCGTGCGTTGCCTTCAGGCGCGGCGGGCGATCGTCGCGGGGGGTCGCCGGGCAGACGGCAGCTTCGACGTCGATGCCGCACTTCACGTCGTCGAACGCGACCGGGTCACCCTTCTGTCCGTGGTCCCGACGATGCTCGGGCGGCTGCTGCGGGCGTCCAGGCGGCCGCCCGCGAGCCTGCGGGCAGTCCTCGTGGGCGGCGCGGCAGCCCCGGCGGTGCTCATGGAGCGGGCCAGGGAGCACGGCTGGCCCGTGGCGGCGACATACGGGTTGACCGAGGCCTGTTCCCAGGTTGCCACGGCGCGGCCGGGCGACCGCGGCGGCGCCGTGGGGACGCCGCTGCCGGGGCTCGACGTGCGGATTGCGGGAACGGAGGGGGCCGCCGGCGCCATCCGGATTCGAGGCGCCGCGCTGTTCGACGGCTATCTCGGCGCGGAGCCGGGCGCGCCGCTCGAACGGCCCTTCGATGCCGACGGCTGGTTCGACTCGGGGGACCTGGGCACGGTCGGTGAGGACGGTCGGCTCCGCGTCGTCGGCCGCCGCGTCGACCGGATCGTGACCGGCGGCGAAAACGTCGATCCGGCCGAGGTCGAGGCGGCTGCCCTGGAGTGGCGCGGCGCGGCCGAGGTCTGTGTCGTCGGCGTGGAGGACGAGGAGTGGGGCGAGCGGGTGGGCGCTGTGGTGGTTCCGTCCGTCGGGTTCGAGGCGCTGGGCGGGCTGGCTGGACTCGGCCGCCACCTCGGCAGCCGTGTCGCCGGCTTCAAGCGCCCGCGGTGCTGGGCGGTCGTGGACCGGCTTCCGGCGGCCGCCTCGGGCAAGGTGGATCGGCGCGCCTGCGTCCGACTGCTGATCCGGAGGGCCGGAGACTGATCTCAGACCGCGCCGGCGGGAGGTGCGGCGCCGAGTATGCGGTGCAGCGCATCGCTCATCTCGTGCAGCCGGGCGGCGACCGCCGGGGAAAACACGCCGCCGTCCTTGCAGTCCTCGATCGTCGACGTCATCTCGCTCAGCCGGCTGCGCGCCTCGTCCGGCGAACGGCGGTGCTCCGGCGACGCATGGGTCGCCGCGAACAGCAGGGTCGAGAGGGTCAGGGCAAGTCGCCGCAACTTCTGCCGCGGCGGCGCCGGGACCGACTCCGGCTCGGCGGTCGCGTCGTAGACATCCGCCAGCAGGATGCGCGAGATCGCGTATGCGTCCTTCATCTCTCCTTCGTCTCTCCCCGATCCGGCGCCGAACCCGGTTCGGGCGTCTTCACTGAGTACAACGAACGCCAGCCCCGGTTGGTTTCCGAAAGCGAACCACGAATTCGATCAGGCACTGCTGCCGACCAGCCAGCGACCCCCATGCTGGACGAGCCCGAGATCGGGGGCCGTGACCTTCCGGTCCGGGGCGAGGCATCGTGGGCGGCCGGTTCCCGGAGGAGAGGGTCTTCCGCTTTCAGGGCTGCACGGGAGCCCAAAAGCGGCACCCTTCATCGAGCTCGGAATCGAGAGCTTGACTCCGTGTGCTCCGCGGGCATTCACCAGGTCTGCCAGTGAGTGAAATTGCAGGCGCAGTTGCCGCCCTTCGCCAGCGCGGCGCCGTAGAGGTCGAAATCCACCGTGACGAGCGGTCTCGCCGCCGAGATGGACTCCAGAAGCACGGCATCGGCCAGGCCGAGCTGAACGAAGTTCGGGTTGCCCACGGCTATCCGGCTTGCGACATGCAGCTCTTCGGCATCACGCACGAGGACTTCAAGCCGTTGCATCAGGCGGATATCCCCAGATCGATTCAGCAGATTCGAGGCTTCGGTGAGAGTGTTGGGCGTCACCAGCACCCGATCAAGTGCATCGATCAGACGGCACAGCCGGTCGAAGTCGTCAGCGACGAAGTTCCGTGTTCTTCGGTGCCTGGCAACCAGGGTCCGGTCCACGCTTCCGACGACAAGCAGCACCAGCAGGTTGGCGTCGATGAAGGCGGTTGCCGGCGGCATGGGTTCAACCCAGGCCCGGTATGACTCGATGCGTCATGGACATGATGTCACCTGTGTTGTCGTTGATCTGGACCTGCTTGAACGAGCGCGTGAGCGCCTTGTCGGGCTCGCTCAGCAGTTCGGAGATGCTCTTCGGTTTCTTGTTCCACGGCCGATAGAACCCGACGGTCACCAGCCACGAGTTCTTGAGCTCATCGAACACCACTTCTTCGATTCCGAGGTGGATGATCGGCTCGTCTTCGTAGAGATCGGCGACATAGCTCTTTGCGGCCCTTACGGCTTTCTTGACATCCATGATCTGTCTCCTGTCGCCGGACTGCCTTCGTGCTTGCGTGCCCGGCCCGCCAAGGTCTGCTCCCTTGACTCCAGTCCGACGGTCCTGCGCCTTCTTGCGAGCCTGGAAGGGTGCTGTGAATCAGGCCTGTCGCGAGTGCAGTCAGTCCTCCATGGGTGGGTTCGGTGGCGGCCGACGAGTCGGGCCAGTCTGCACGACGCAGGATAGCAGCGTGAGCGGCTTCGCCGGCTGCCGGCAAGCGGCCCGGACAGGTCTGGCCGGAAGGGCCGGTGCGAGCGCTTCCGGACGATCCGTGCCTGGGCGGCGATGGGCTCAGGTGCTGTTGATTCCGGGTATCCGGTCCACGAGGTCTTCCCGGATCACCTGGTGATCCTCGTCCAGGCGGGCGGCGGTGAGCTTGCCGCCCCAGGCACAGCCGGTATCGAGGGCCATCAGGTCGGGTTGCAGGCGCAGGCCCAGGGCGGCCCAGTGACCGACGACCGCGGTGTGGTCCGGGCAGCCTCGCGGTTCGAGATCGAACCATGGTCGGAGGCCGCGCGGCGCGTGCTCGGGCGGGCCGTTGTAGTCATGGGGTCTGCCCTTCCTGTCGAACATCCGCGCGCGCGTGAACGCCGTGAGCGACCTGCTTGCTCGGCGGCGCAGCAGACGTGACGCCTTCGGTCCCCTGAGCTTCCGTTCCAGCTTTCCGGCCTCTGCCAGCGTGTCCTCCGGCGACCAGCCCGGCCGCAGGCCGGCATGAACGAGGACATGGTCGCGTCCGGCCAGCGACTCGAAGTGGACGAAGGGACGGCGGCGCAGCCAGTCGATCAGCTGGGGTGCGTCCGAGGCCTCCAGGACCTTCGACAGGGTGTCGCGCGGCCGCCCTCGTGCGGCTCCCAGGTGGCGGGCGATCAGGCGCAGGTCGTGGTTGCCGAGAACTGCCTGGAACCGATCGCCCATCTGCCGGTTCAGCGTGCGGGCCCACCGCAGCACCTCGAGCGAACCGGGGCCGCGGTTGACGAGATCGCCCACCAGCCAGATGCGGTCGGTCTCAGCGTCCAGGTCGATCCGTTCGAGCACGGCCTGCAGCGTGCGGAAGCAGCCGTGGATATCGCCGATCGCCCAGGTCGCCATCGGAGTTCCCGGTTCTCGAATTCGGCAGACGGGCGGCCTGGCAGCCAGTCAGGAGCCTGCGCCGTTCCTCGGTCCGAGCGCCGCACTGCAGCGGCATGTTCCCGCTCTCGCTACGGACCTCGGTGAGACAGGCGGGCTGGGGCCGGACACGGAGTCAGCGACCCTTGTCGACGATGGCCTGGTAGGTCAGGGTCTGCAGATCCTGCCGGATGTTCAGGTGAGTGTAGGGCCGGACCTGGGTCATCAGGATGCCGATCAGATCCTCTTCGGGATCCACCCAGAATACGGTGGAGAAGGCGCCGCCCCAGGAGTACGACCCGACGGAGGCCGGCATCGCCGAGGCTCCCATGTCCGTCACCACGCTGTAGCCGAGTCCGAATCCGTAGCCGGGTCCGCGCAGCCAGAGACCGTGGTCGCCGGTGTGATTCGACGTCATCAGCTCGACGGTCCTGCGGCCGAGGATGCGCTGGCCGTCGAGTGCGCCGCCCGAGAGCATCATCTGGTGGAAGCGGTAGTAGTCGGCCGCGGTCGAGACCAGTCCGCCCGAGCCGCTGAAGTACCTGTGAGGCTGCCGCACGTGGCGCGCGTTCAGGTCGGGCGCCTCGGCGAGGACGATGGCGCCGTCCTCGCCCGGACGGTAGAGAGCGGCGAAGCGGCCGACCTTCGATTCGGGCAGGTAGAAGTGGGTGTCGACCATGCCCAGCGGCTCGAAGATGCGCTCCTTCAGGAATTCGTCCAGCGAACGGCCGGACAGCACTTCGACCAGCCGCCCGACCACGTCGACCGACGGGCCGTACTGCCAGGCGTCTCCCGGGTGGAATTCGAGAGGCAGCTCGGCAAGGGCGTTGACGAAGTCGCCGACCGTCCACTCGGGGGCGCGGTTGCCGCGCAGCTTCGCGTAGTCGGCGCGGAGCAGCCCGCGATAGCTGTTCGCGAAGCCGGCGGTGTGGGTCAGGATGTGCTGGACGGTGATCGGCCGCACGGCCTGGACCAGCTTGTAGGGGGCGCCCAGGTACTCGTCGTCGCCCGGCGCGACCGCGACCTGCATCTCGGCAAACTCGGGCAGGTACTTCGCGATCGGGTCGCGAAGCTGGAAACGGCCCTCCTCGTGGAGGATCATCAGCGCCGCGGAGGCGATCGGCTTGGTCATCGAGGCGATCCGGAAGATCGTGTCCCGGGTCATCGCGGCGCCCTTCTCCGGCCAGCGGTCGCCCAGGGCCTCGAAGTGGACGACCTTGCCCTTGCGGGCGACGAGCGTGACCGTGCCGGCCACCTGTTGCCGATCGATGTAACCGGCCATCGCCTCGGACAGCCGCTCGAGCCGCTCGGTCGACATGCCGGCGCTCTCCGGTTCGACCACCGCCAGCGGTGTCGGCGCCGTCCGATCGGCGGCCGTGGCGGGCGGAGGGGTTGCTGCTGCGACGCCGGTGGCGCCGCCTCCGGTCAGGAGCGTGGAGGCGGTGAGCAGCAGGACGCAGGTTCGTCGATCCAGGCAGGCCAGGTTCATGGGTCTCCTCCCTTGCAGTGGGTGGGTCGATGTTGGGGTGATCTCTGCTGCCCGCTGATCAGCGTCGCGCCCGGGGCGTCAGGGTGGTGGTGCGTCGTTCGCCGTCGCGCAGGTAGACGACCGTGATCGGCTCGTCGATCTTCACGGCGTCCAGGGCGTACGTGTAGTCGTAGATGTTGGCGATCTTCTGACCGGCGAACTCGACGATCACGTCGCCGGCCTGAAGCCCCGCCTCGGCGGCCGGGCCGGCCTCCATCACGCCGCCAAGCAGCAGGCCCTCCACTTCACTCGCGTAGTCGGGGATGGTGCCGGTGTAGGCACGGACGGTGTCACGGCTGCCGCCCTGCTGAAGCGTCCGTTCGACCTTCGCGAAGGCCGGCGGCGCGGTCCGGTTCGCGGCGCGCCGGGCGAGCAGGGCGGCGAAGCGTGCCACTCGTTCCAGGTCGTCGTAGTTGATGCGGTCGGGCGTGTCGGTCGGCCGGTGGTAGTCCTCGTGGGATCCGCTGAACAGGTTGACGGTCGGGATGTCGGCGCGGTTGAAGCTTGAGGTGTCGGTCGGCAGGTACGGATCGGTCTGCATGGCGAGGTCGAAGCCCACCGGTACGTTGGCGGCTTCGACCAGTCCCGGCCAGTCGGGACTCGAACCGACCGCCTGGACGGTCAGGCGGTTGTCGCGGACGCGGCCGACCATGTCCAGGTTCACGTAGGCCGCGATGCGGTCGGTCGGGACGACGGCGTCGTCGACGAAGTCCGCCGAGCCCAGAAGCCCCAGCTCCTCGCCCGACCAGAAGGCGAGCGCGATGTTCCGGTCGTGGCCCATCTCCTTCAACTGGCGTGCCGCTTCGAGCACCGCCGCCGTGCCCGACGCGTTGTCGTCGGCGCCCGGGTGGACGGTGTCCTTCTCGTTCGGGCGCGCCAGCGAGTTGCCGCCGCGTCCCCGTCCCAGGTGGTCGTAGTGGGCGCCCAGGACGATCCACGGCCGGTCGAAGCCCGCCGTGCTGTTGCCGGGCAGTACCGCAACCACGTTCCGTGCCGTGCTGCGCTCGCGCTCGACCGCGGTGGTCAGGGTGACCCGCACGTCCGGCAGGTCGAAGCCCGCGATGTGCGGGTTGCCGTCGTCGAAGCTCTTCTGGATCTCCTCGAGATCGCGTCCGACGCCGGCGAACAGCGCCTGCGCAGCCTCGCCGCCGATACTTGCAGCGGCGAGGCCGGAACCGGCGGCCGCCGTGTCGAAGGCCATGGGGATCGTCCTGCCGGCGTTGGGAGAGCGGGGCCCGGTGAGGACGAGGAGGCCCGCGGCGCCCGCCTCGCGCGCGGTGAGGGCCTTGTAGCGGAGTCCCGAGTAGCGGTTGAGGATGGCCCGCACCTCGCCCTCGACATCTTCGGGGACGTAGCGGAGGACGACGGCGATCTTGCCGGCGACATCGAGCGTGGCGTAGCTGTCGTAGCCGAATTCCTGGGAGTCCGGCACCCGAATGCCGTAGCCGGCGAACACCGCCTCGGCCGTGACCTCGGTGGAGTCGGAGAAGCCGAGCGCCTGGATCTGCGTCTGATCGCTGAAGGCGGTGCTGCCGCCGCTGCCGGTCTCGATGCGGATCGACGAGCCGGTGTCGCGGGCGCCGGAAGTGAACTCGAAGTCGAGCAGCAGATCGTCTTCGCCGGGCAGCGGCTCGGCGCCGAGCGCAGTGAGCTGCTCCGCCAGGTATGCAGCGGCCTGCCGCTCGCCCTCGCTGCCGGTCAGGCGGCCGCCGAACTCGGGCGAGGCGAGGGTGGTGACGTGGGTCTCGAGCGCGTCGCGGGGCTCGGCGGGCAGCGCGGCAGGTTCCCCGCCGGAAATCCGCTCGGGCGCGGCCGCGAGAGCCGCGAGTGCGGCCTGGTGGTTCCAGTCGGCGATGTAGAGCTGGCCGCCCTCGCCCTGGTGGCGGCTCGAGGTCCAGACCATCCGGCTGCCGTCGGGCGAGGGCACGGGCAGGCCGTCGAAGCCGTCCGTCCAGGTCACCCGGACCGGCTCCTTCGTGCCCTCGGTATCGACGAGGAAGACCTCGAAGTTGGCGAACCCGAGCTTGTTCGAGGCGAAGAGGATGTACTCGCCGGAAGGGTGCTGATACGGTGCCCAGCTCATCGCTCCGAAGTCCGTCAGTTGGCGCTGGTCCGAGCCGTCCGGGTTCATCGACCAGATGTCGGCGATCAGGCCGTCTTCGCTGAAGCGCCGCCAGACGATGCGGGAACCGTCGGCGAAGAAGAAGGGGCCGCCGTCGTAGCCGGGCTTGTCCGTCAGTCGGGTCTGCTCGCTGCCGTCGGCGCGCATCACGTAGATCTCGCCGAACCAGGCGGGGTCGACCTCCAGCAGGCGCGCTTCCCGCTCCGACAGCTCCCGGTTGAAGGCGTCTCGCGTGGAAGCGAAGACGATCCACTCGCCGTCAGGGGAGTAGCTGCCTTCGGCGTCGTAGCCGGGGACATCGGTCAGCCGCCTGGGCTCGCCGCCGGCCATCGACACGGCGTAGATCTCCATCTCCGGGTCGTAGTCCCAGGCGTAGCGGCGCTCCTGGCCGGAGGCGCGGAAATCGAGCTCCTGCTGCTGCAGTTCGGCCGAACGCGGGTCGTGATGGGTCGAACTGTAGAGGATCGTGCGGCCGTCCGGATGGATGAAGGCGCAGGTTGTCTTGCCGACGCCGGTGGAGACCTCGCGGGTGTCGCCCGTGGCGAGGTCCAGCAGATGGATCTGGTAGAACGGATTCTCGGGCCGCCGCTCGCTCTGGAACACCAGCAACCTGCCGTCCGCAGAGAAATAGCCTTCGCCGGAGCGCCTGCCCTCGTAGATCAGGCGTCGGGTCCGGTCCAGGAAGGCGTCTTCGCCGAGCGCATCGTCCGCCGCGAGGGACGGCGCCGCCGCGGCGTAGAGGACGGCAGTCGCCAGGGCGCCGCCAAGGGCGCGGTGAATGCAGTGTCGGCTGTGCGTTCCGGGCACGACAGGTATCTCCCCTGGGGCCTTCCTACGGCTCTCTTGCGGCTTCGTTCAGGAGGCTACCAGTCCGTCGCGAACACCGTGCTCCTCAAGGGCACGCCGGCGGTGCCTGGCGCCGCGCGGGACTTGCGCCCTACTCGCTGGTGTCTTCCGGCTCGTGCGGGGCGACCAGGAACGGCACGGACGCCATCCGCCGGTCCCACAGGAGCGCCAGTCGGCCTCCTTCCGGCGTCACGTCGAGGAACTGCCACGACAATTGTTCGAAGGACATCGGCAGGGGTTGCAGGGTCATGTCGGTTCGGAGCACATCCTTGTCCGGGGTGTAGCCGTACGCGCCGAACAGCGCCTCCCGGTCGTGGTAGTCGTAGCGTTTCTGCGCCGGCCACTCCGAGACGATGAGGAACCACCGCTCCGGGCCGAGCTGGACGAACATCGTGTACTCGCCCGGTTCGAGGCGGGCGCCGTCGATGACCAGGGGCAGCTCGGTGATCAGGCGGGTCGTGGCGTTCGCACCGGCGCGCCACACCGGAGCGCCGTCGTTCAGGAAGGCGATGAAGTCGGGCGGTCCGAAGATGTCCCGGCCGCGGCGCAGGGGCCGCCCGAACGTCACTTCGATCCAGCCGCCGTTGACGTAGCCGGAGCGGGGGTCGAAGTAGCCGCCGATCTGAGCTGCGGCCGCGCCGGCCGGACTCGCCGGCCGGTCCTGGGCTGCCGCTGCGCCCGTGCCGGCAAGCAGCTCGACGCCGGCGGCGAGAAGCGTCGAGGCGGCCGCGAGTCCGAAGCGGCTGACTGTCACCGGTGGCTGCGGGTATCGCACGTGAGCGTTCAGTTGTCCGTCCGGCGGGTGTCTACCGGCGAGCAGTTCGGGCCAGGGTCGGCTGAAGGGCACGACACCGGCGGCGGGATGCACAGCGGAAACGACTGCAGCGCGACGTTCCGCCCCGGGCTGCCTGCGCCAGCCAGCCCGGGGGCTACTCGACGGCGTCGAGCGGGATGTCGAGCGTCTGGCCGGCGGCCGTCTCGATCGAGATGACGAACTTGTCGTCTTCGGGTCGGCTGTAGCCGAGCTTCGCCAGGCCGCGTTCGCCGATGTTCTCGAACTTGACCATCCGGTCCTTCGACTCGACGAGCTTCATCACCTGGAAGCCCTCGCCGCGCGGCGTCATGCCGGGATCCCACTGCTTGAGGCGCAGCACCAGGGTGTCGTCCTCCTCCTCGATCGAGATCAGCTCGATCATGTTCGTCGTGCCGTCAGGTGAGAAGCCGCGGACCAGGGCCGCCATGGAACCGTTCTTCGGTACCGCCCAGTTCTCCTCCAGAGTACCGCCCTGGAGCATCTCGCCGCTCCAGGCGCCGGTCATCCAGGACAGGTCCTCGACACTGGGGCCGTGGTTGTCGGCGGCGGCCACGGTCACCGACAGCAGTCCGGCGATCGAGATGATGAAGAGCATACGGCGCATGAACTGTCCTCCCGGAAAGGAAATGATGCTGCGACCCTAGCAGCCCGATTCCCTACTCCCCCGGGCCGAGCACCAGCACGCCGTTGCTGCCGCCGAAACCGAAGCTGTTCTTCATCACCAGGGGCCGTTCGAGCGATTCCGGTTCGCTGCGAACCAGGTGCACACGGCACTCCGGGTCGGGGTTCTCGAGGTTGAGATTCGGCGGCAGCAGTCCCCGCTCGATGCCGAGCAGGGCGGCGATGGACTCGATGGCCCCGGACGCTCCCAGGGTATGGCCGAAGAAGGACTTGTTCGCCGACACCGGCGTCCGTTCGGCCGCCGTGCCGAACACCGCGCGGATCGACTCGCTCTCGCAGACGTCGTTGGCGAGGGTCGCGGTGCCGTGGGCGTTCACCGCACCGAGATCGGCGGGTTCGATCCCGGCGGACCGCAGCGCCGCCCGGATCGCCGCGGCCTGGCCCTCGGCGCTCGGGCTGGTCAGGTGGCTGGCGTCGGACGACTCGCCGTAGCCCAGGATCTCGCCGCGGATCCGGGCGCCCCGAGCGCGGGCGCGCGGCCATGATTCGAACACCAGCATGCCGGCGCCCTCGCCGAGCACGCAGCCGTCGCGGTCGGCGTCGAACGGCCGGCAGGCGCGGGCCGGCTCGGGGTTCCGCGACAGCACGCCGAGGTTGTTCCAGACGCCGTAGTAGAACGGATCGAAGAAGCCGTCGACGCCGCCGGTGAGCACCGTGTCCGCGTAGCCGTCGCGCACCATCCGCCAGGCGATGCCCATCGCGTTGGCAGCCGACGTGCAGGCGGAGATGACGACGTGGTTGACGCCGGTGAGCCGGAAGTGGATCGAGATGCCGGCCGAGATCGCGTTGTCCATCACGCGCGGCACACTGGTCGGCCGCAGGCCGCGGACGCCGCGCTCCGAGAAGCGCTGCTGAAGTGTCGTGTTGCTCTCGGCGGCGCCGACCGCCGTGCCCACGACGACCGCCGCCGGCTGCGGTTCGCAGGGAGAGGAGCCGTCGATCAGGCCCGCGTCCTCGAGCGCCTCGGCCGCCGTCACCAGGCCCAGGTCGACCGCACGGTCGGTCGGCCGCCGCCCCAGCCGCCGGAGCCCGGTCGGGACGAAGTCCGGGGCAACCTCGCCGCCGATGCCGACCTTCAGCTCCGACGTGTCGAGCGAGCGGAGCTCGGCGATGCCGCCGCGGCCGGCGAACAGGGCGGCGCCGAAGGACTCGACGTCCGTGCCGACGGCGCAGGCGACGCCGCAACCGGTGATCGCGACCCGGCGCGGTTCAGCCATGCATCGACAACCCGCCGTTGACGTGCAGCACCTGGCCGGTGATGTAGGAGGAGGTCGGCGCCAGCAGGAACACGACCGCGTCGGCAACTTCCGACGGCGTTCCCAGCCGTCCGAGCGGCACCCGCAGCCGCTGCCGCTGGTCGTCGGTCAGATCGACCGTCATGTCCGTCTCGATGAAGCCCGGCGACACCGCGTTGCAGCGGATCCCGAAGCGGGCCGCCTCCTGGGCGAGGCTGCGGGTGAGACTGACCAGGCCGGCCTTCGACGCCGCGTAGTCGGCGCCCATCCAGCCTCCCGGACCGTGAGCCGCCAGCGACGCCACGTTGACGATGCTGCCGCCGCTACTGCCGCCGCCGGCCTTGCGCATGACCCGGTAGGCGGCGCGCGATGCGGTGAACGCCGATTCCAGGTTGACGCGCTGGGTCGCACGCCAGGACGCGAGGTCGAGACCGCGAAGGGCGGCCGGGCGGCCGCCGCCGGCGTTGTTCACCAGGCCGTCGATGCGGCCGCAGCGCGCGACGACCTGCTCGACCAGTGCCGCCGCGTTCTCCGGCCTGTCGAAGTCGGCAGCCAGCGGGAAGACGCCTTCTCCGCCGATCTCGCCGCAGACGGCTTCGACCCGGGCAAGCTCCCGGCCATGCACGGCGACCGTGGCGCCCGAGGCGGCGGCGGCCTCGGCGGTCGCCCGGCCGATGCCGCGGGTCGAACCGGTGACCAGGATCACCTGATCGGTGAGGGAGGCAGTCATGAGCCGGCGGCAATCGTAGCGCCGCCGGAATTGGACAGCTCTCGGGATCTCCGGTCGCTACGATTCCGGTCGATGCCGACACTCCACGTCGACGGAGAGCCGATCGAGGCCCGGCCGGGCGACAGCCTGCTCGTTGCGATGCTGCGGGCCGGTCTGCACCCGACCGGCGGCGGCTGCCTGTGTGCGGCCGGCGATTGCCCGCACTGCCTCGCGACAGTCGACGGCGCGGCCTGGACGAGGACCTGCCAGGTGCGGGCCCGGGCCGGCCTGGTCGTCCGCCGCAGCCACTTCGGCGGCGAGCAGCCGCACCTGCTGCCCGACCACGCGGCATCCGCCCCGGTCGGAGGCGCGGCGCCGGCCCACCACGTCCACTGCGACACGGTCGTCATCGGGCAGGGCGACTCGGGGCGGGAGGCTGCGCGGGAAGCGAGGGCCGCCGGCCAGGACGTCGTCACCCTGGACGCCGGCGAGGAGCAGCAGGTCACCGGCGTCTATCCCGGACCGCTGGTGGTTGCGTCGGACCGGGGGAGACGGGTGCTGCATGTCCATCCGCGGCGGGAGATCGTGGTCGCCGCCGGCGCCGCGGAGATTCAGCCGGTCGTCCCCGGCAGCGATCTCGAGGGCATCGTCACCGCTCGCGCCGCCGCGGAACTTGCGGCCGCCGGGCTGGACCTGGGTCGGGTGGCTGCCGTCGGTGAAGTGCCGAGGGACCTGGTATCGGCAGCGCTTGCGGCCCGCTTCCCGCTCGGCGCCGGCGGCTGGGACCTTGTCCGCTTCGAGGGCGACAGGCGGCTCGAGGCGGTGGTGGTGCGTCGTCACGGCGACGGCGGCGACGCACTGGAGGAGAGGTTCGCCTGCGACACCGCGGTCCTCGGCCTCGGCCGCCATCCACGGAACGCACTGGCGCGGATGGCGGCGGACCTGCCGGTGCGGCTGGTCGGCGGCGCCGCGGCCGAGGCCGACCTCCCGCCCTGCCCGCGCGCCGGCACGGTATGCCCGTGCAGCGGAGTCACCGTCGCCGATCTCGACAGCGTGTGGAGGCGCGGCTTCCGGGAGATGGAACTGCTCAAGCGGGCGACACTCGCCGGCACCGGCGCCTGCCAGGGCGTTGTCTGCCTGCCCTGGCTGCGGAGCTTCCTGCGGGAGCGGGGCGGCCGTCTGCAGCCCGCCTTCACCGCGCGGCCGCTCGTGCGCCAGCTTACGGTGCGCGAGCTGGCGGCCGGAGCGCATCCACCGGCGACCGCTCGCACGCCCCTTCACGACGAGCACCTGCGGCTCGGCGCCCGGATGGACCGTGCCGGCGGCTGGTGGCGGCCATGGAGCTACTGCCGGCCGGACGAGGAGGCGGCCGCTGTACGCGAACGGGTGTCGCTCGGGGACCTGAGCCCGCTGGGCAAGACGGCGATCGCCGGACCGGACGCCCTGGCCTTCCTGGAGCGGATCCTGCCCATCCGGGTCGCGGCGGTCCGCCCGGGCCGTTGCCGCAGTGTCTTCCTGCTGGACGAACGCGGCTACGTGTTCGACGACGGCGTGCTCTGCCGCGAGGCCGAGTCCGGGGAGAACGGCAAGGCCGACCGCGATGGCGGCGCCGACCGTGACCGCGACGGTGACGGGGACCGCCACCGGTTCTTTCTGACGTCGACCGCCGGCGGATCGGAGTTCCTCGAGCTGTGGCTGCGGGACTGGGCAGAGGCGTTCGACTGCGATGTCCGGATCATGAACCGGACCGCGTCGCTGGCCGCGATCCACGTCACCGGCCCCCTGGCGGCGAGGCTGCTGGCGCGGGCAGGCTGCCCGGACCTGCCGGCGACGGGCCGGCACCGGCGCCTGCGGATCGCCGGCATCGTCTGCCGGGCCGTGCGGCCGAGCCTCGCCGACGAGCTGTCGGTCGAGCTCTACTGTGCCGCCGTCGATGCGCGCCGGCTCTGGCGGCGCCTGCTTGCGGCCGGCAGCGACCTGGGCGTCTGCCCCCACGGACTCGAGACTCTCCTTCATGTCCGGGTCGAGCAGGGCCGCTTCGTGGTCGGCCGCGACACGGACTACGACTCGACGCCGCGCCGGCTCGGCGTCGAACAGGCGGTCGACATGACCAAGGGAGAGTTCGTCGGCCGGCAGGCGATCCTGCGAACGAACCGGCAGCCGCTCGACCGGCGGCTGGTGGCGCTCCGAACAGTGGAATTTCCGTCCGGCCGCCTCGAAGGAGCGGCGATTCGCGACGGCGGCCGCTACGCCGGTCACGTGACATCGGCCGCACGCCCCGGGTCGGGACGGAGCGGCGCTCCGGCGGGCACGGGCATCGCGATGCTCGGCTGGCTCTACCTGGACGAGGACGGCAACCTGCCTCGGGAGGTCACCGTCGACGGGCGTGCGGCGGAGCGCGTCGACCGGCCGCTCCGTGATCCCGCCGGCGAAGGGGCGCGCACAGCCGGCGCCCTGGACCGCAGCTCTCGTCAGCCTCCCGATACGGATGGCGGGGAGCCGTGCGGACCGGCAGGCGTCCCGCCGGAAGCGTCGTCGGAAGCCGCCTTCGACGTTCCCGCCGAACGTCCGGAACCAGCCGAGGCCCGAGCCGACGGGCCAGCCGGTCCGGCCGGCGCGGCCTGGCTGCGTCCACTGGAGGCAACCCGCGTTGCCGCTGCCCCGGCCGCGCTCGACGCCCTGGCCGCGGCGGCGCCGTGGCCCGCCGACGCGCTCGCTCTCCGCATCGCCCCGGACGAGCTGCTGGTCACGGCACGGCCCGACTTCGAGGTTGCCGGAGATCCGCACGTCATCGTCGAACGCGAGACCGGCCTTTCGCATGTCTGGCTCGACGCCGCGGCTGCCGAGCTGTTCCTCGACCGGGAGTGCGACTGGGAACGCCCCGGTACCCGGCCGGCGTTCGCCCAGGGCGAGGTCGCCGGTGTCCCGGCAAGGCTGTGGTGCGAGACGGAGCGGACGCTGATCCTCACACCGTCGCCCTTCGCGGCCGCACTCGAGCGCCGCCTCGCGGCCGCCCTCGCAACGGCCGACGGGAGCGGCGGCCGATGAACGAGTTCATGGAACGCCAGATGAGGCTGACCTGGCGGCCGCCGAAGAGCGCGTACGACGTCGTGATCGTCGGCGGCGGCGGCCACGGTCTGGCCACCGCCTACTACCTGGCGCGCCGTCACGGCATCACCGACATCGCCGTGTTCGAGCGCGGCTACATCGGCAGCGGCAACTCGGGCCGGAACACGACGATCATCCGCGCCAACTACGGCATTCCGGCGGCGGTCCGCTTCTACCAGCGGAGCGTCGACCTCTACCAGGGCCTGGAGGAGGAGACCGGGCGGCGCCTGATGCACGAGGCGAAAGGCCTGCTGTGGATGGCGCACTCCGAGGCGGCCGTTCGCAACGAGCGGATGCGGGCGAAGCTGAACACCCGTTTCGGCGCCGAGACCGAGTTCGTCGAGCCGCCGCAGATCAGGGAGCTCTGCCCGCAGCTCGACCTCGAGGGCTCAGGCCGCTGGCCGGTGCTGGGTGCGTCCTGGCACCCGCAGGGCGCTACCGCCCGGCACGACCGCGTGGTCTGGGCGCTTGCTGAGGGCGCGATGGAACGCGGCGTCCGCGTCCACCAGAACACGCCGGTCGAAGGGCTGATCCTCGACGGCGAACGGGTGGCCGGGGTGCGGACCGCAGCCGGCGATGTCGCTGCCGGCGCGGTCGTTTCGGCCGTCGGCGGCCATGTCAGCCGGCTCGCCGCGATGGCCGGTGTGCGGCTGCCGATCCGCAGCTACCGCCTGCAGGCCTTCGTGACGAACCACTACCGGCGGCAGTTCGGACCCATCGTCGCCTCGTCCGAGCTCTTCTTCTATGCCTCGCAGACCGCCCGCGGCGAGATGCTGCTGGGCGCCGAGGTCGATCCGCAGCCAGGCTTCTCGTACCGGTCGAGCCACGACTTCGTCCAGAACGTATGCCGCCGCGCGCTCTGCCTGCTGCCCTTCATGGCGAACCTCCGCGTGCTGCGGCAGTGGACCGGCATCTGCGACATGAGCCCCGACTACTCGCCGATCCTGGGGCGCACCGGCATCGACGGCTTCTTCCTGACCACCGGC
The DNA here is from genome assembly GCA_965116145.1 of Thermoanaerobaculia bacterium. GTDB lineage: Bacteria > Acidobacteriota > Thermoanaerobaculia > Multivoradales > Multivoraceae > Multivorans. The sequence continues at coordinate 1,222,008 of OZ220482.1, read as the reverse complement.
TGGGGCACCTGGGGGTTCAAGGCGATTCCGGCGGGCGGCGAGCAGATGGCCGAGCTCATCGCGACCGGCGAGACGCCGGAGCTGATCGCGCCGTTCGGGCTCGACCGTTTCGCCCGGGACCGCACGATGGCCGACCGCGGATCGGCGGGGACGCACTGACGATGAGTCTGCGCATCCCCTGCCCCTTGTGCGGCGACCGCTCCGTCCACGAGTTCGTCCACGGCGAGATCCGCCGCGCTCCGGACCACCTGACCGACCCGGACGACCGCGACCTCGACATCGCCTTCATGCACGACAACCCCGAGGGCGTCGTCACCGAGCGCTGGTTCCACGCCCGGGGCTGCCGCCGCTGGTTCGCGATCCACCGCGACACGACCACCGACCGGATCGTCGACCCGCCGGCCGAACCGGTATCCCCCTGACCCGCGCGGCGGGCTCCGGACGACCGGATTCCAGCGGCGCCAGGGCGGCTCCGGCAGATCGGCTGCGGGCCGGGCTCGAACGCCGGAGCGCGAGCACGGTCCTTGACGGGGCCCTGGGGCAACACTAGCAGTCCGTGGCAGAAGTCCGTGTCGCACCGAGAGTGGTCAGGCGCCCGTCCGGCAAGGCGCTATAGATAAGCACATTGGGGCATATGTGAGCGAAGAGCAACGCAGCCGGGCGGGATGCATGGCTGAAACGAATGCAGCGCGACTTCTGCCACGGACTGATAGGGTCAGCACACAGTCAACCGCTGTCAACGGAACAGAGCCAGGCGATGACGAGGAGATTCGCGACGGTCGTGCTTCTGACCTTGCTGGTGTTGCCGGCCTGGGCAGATTCTCACCCACGTTCCCTCGGGGAGCGCCACACCGACGGGGGCTACAAATGGGTAGCGGCTTCTGGTGTGCTGACGGCTAGCGGCGAGGTGAAGCCGGTCGGTGTGCACCCCGCCCTCCGCAAGGGTCTCGAATGGCAACTCGAGAACAGCGCTCGACGTACGGCCCTGGAGGACGGAGAGGCCCCCGCAGCAGAGCAGTGTGCCCCGCGTCCGCCCGAGGCCCTCAGCGGATCGTTTGCGGAACCGGAGCAGGACAGGCGCTTCGCTTCCATCATGCTGCTGTCCGAGGTGATGGCAACGGCAACCGTCGACGACGTGATACCGGGCTTCTTCGTGACAGGAAATCCGGGAGTGCTGCTCGCATTGTCGGACGTGCAGCCGCTGCGTCCCCGCTCGCCGCCGATCGCCCATGTCCTGGTCCCCGTCGAGCGAATGGCGGCAAGCGGACGGGTCTTCTGTGCGGTCATGGGAGGCGGTCTTCGTTCGTCGATGGAGGCTCCTGGACCGGGGCGCCGCGTGGTGGTCATGGGGGAGTGGTCTTCAGACGATGTGGTGCGGGTGCAGACCATGAACCGCCTGGGGACCCTGGCGACGGTGGACAGCAGTCGGGACGGCAGACTTCGGTGGGACGACTCCGTGCTGTTCGGCGGTCCGGGAAGCCTGGCCGGACTGCGACAGCGTGTGGAGGAAGCACTCGTTGGCGGTCTGTTCGACATGACGTCGCACCTGGTGCGCCAGCCGTACGGCTCGGGCGAACGCCGGGAGTTCGTGGAGCGCTGGGCGCGCCATGAGTCGGACGGCTGCCGGGTCGTCGCAGTGGCCGAACGGCCAGGCGTCGGCGTGGCGCCGGTGCACCGGATCTGCTTCGAGAGGCTGAAGCGTTGAAGGCAGCTACTGTTCCTGCCGTCTTCCTGGCTGGATCACTTCCGGCGGCCCAGGTCGCGGCGGAGCCGCGGTGAACAGATGGAAGGCAGCATGCTCCACACTGCCCTCGTTGGCTTCCGGCGGCAGTCCGCAGGGCGACGATTCGGAAGGCTGGCATACCGTCCCGGTGCCAGTACCATTACCCACCGGACTCCAAGGTGTTCCGTAACTCAGGAGGTAGCCGCAGATGGCACGACGCATTCTCATCCTCACGACCCTGTTCGCCTTCGCGGCGGTCGGCGCGTTCGCCGCGGCCGACGATGTTCCCCGGCGGCATGACGGCCGGCCGGACCTCTCGGGCTGGTACGACGTTGCGACGCTGACGCCGCTGCAGCGGCCGGAGCAGTATGGCGACAACCTGACGCTTTCTCCGGAGGAGGCGCAGGCGATCGCCGACCACTGGCGCGCGAACTTCGAGAAGGACTACGCACCGAGCGATCCGGACCGCAAGGCGCCGCCCAGGGGCGGCACCGGCATCTACGCGCCCGAGTTCACGGGGGCGGCCGGCAAGGTCGGCGGCTACAACGCGTTCTTCGTGGACATCGGCGACGGCACGTTCCAGCTCGACGGCAAGTACCGCACGTCGATCATCACGTCGCCCGCGAACGGGCGGCTGCCGGAGCTCACCGACGCCGCCAGGAAGCGACTTGCCGAGGAGGCGTTGTTCAACCACGAGAACACCGGCACGGCCTGGTGGATCGACCGCGAGTTCGGGCCCTACGACGATCCGGAGCTCCGTCCCCACGCCGAGCGCTGCCTGCTCGGCTTCGGCTCCACTGCCGGCCCGCCGGCGCTGCCCGTCATGTACAACAACATGAAGCGGATCGTGCAGACGGACACGCACGTGATGATCCTGGTCGAGATGAACCACGACGCCCGGATCGTCCGCCTCGACGCCGAGCACGACGACAACGTGGAGAGCTGGCTCGGCGAGTCGGCGGGCCGCTGGGACGGCGACACCCTGGTGGTGACGACGAAGAACTTCGGCGACGAGTACAGCTTCACCCAGGGATCGAAGGAGATGGTGATCACGGAGCGCTTCAGCCGCATCGACCGGGACACCCTGCTCTACCGGTTCACGGTGGACGATCCGAACACCTGGACCGAGCCCTGGAGCGGCGAGTACCCGTGGCCGGCGACGACCAACAAGGTCTTCGAGTACGCCTGCCACGAGGGCAACTACGCCTTGGGCGGCATCCTTCGCGGCGCCCGGCTGCTGGAGGAAGAAGCCCTGGCGGGCGACGCCGCGTCCACCGGCGGCGCCGGCTCCGAGTAGAAGCTCCGGCGGTCTCGGGCGATCCCCGCTGCCGGCTGTCCGCGGGCCGCGGTGGACGTGCGTGGCCCGTTCCGATCTGGCGATAGTCTCCCGGCCGATGGACACTGACGGCGCCTCAGGGATCCTCGTTCGGCTGCGGGGCGTGCTGCGCGACAGCTCGGTGGAGGAGCATGACTGGGACGCGGTAGTTGCGGAGACGCCGATTGAATCGCTCGGCTTCGATTCGCTGACCATCCTCGACGTGCTCTACGATGTCGAGGAGGAGTTCGGGGCCGCGCTCGACCCGAAGCAGGTGGTGAAGACGCGCACCATCGGCGAGATCGTCGCGTTGCTGGAGCAGCACGGAGTGTGACTGGCCAGGCTGGGTCCTGGCCGAATCCTGTTCACCGGGGTGCTGCATATTCTGGAGTACTGGGCGGCCCGGCTGGCGCTCCTCGGCGTCGATCTGCTGGCGCCGGCTGCGGCCTCCCGTTTTGCTGCCGCCCTGGGCTCCCTGTGGTGGACTGCCGACCGGCCCCGGCGGCGGGTCGCCGTATCCAACATCCTGAGGGCGGGTGTGGCCGGCAGCCGGCGCGAGGCGCGGACGATCGGACGGGCCGCTGCCCGCCACATGGGCATGGTGCTCGTCGAGTCGCTCAAGTCGGAGCTGCTTCTTGACGACCCCGAGCGGCTGCGAGTCGACCTGCCTGACGACGTGCAGGCGGTGCTTGCGGATCCGGACCGGGGCCTGATCGTCGTTTCCGGCCACTTCGGCAACTGGGAGATCGCCGGGCAGTGGCTGTCGCGCTACAAGCCGGTCGCCGGCCTCTCCCGGCCGATGAACAATCCGCGGGTGCAGGAACTCGCGCTCAGGCGCCGCCCGCGCCGCGGGTTCCGGATGATCCCCAAGTACGATCCGGACCCGGGACGATTCCTCACCCTGCTCGGCGCCGGCGAGATCCTCGCACTGCTCGTCGACCAGTACGCCCGCCAGGGCGTCGACGCGCCCTTCTTCGGCCACCCGGCGAAGACCCACACGACCGCGGCGATGCTCCACCTCGTGGCGAGGACCCCGCTCACCTTCGCCGTCTGCCGGCGCACCGCCCCGATGACCTTCGAGCTCGTGCTGTCGCCGCTGATCGAACAACCCCGGAGCGGCGACCGGAGGGCCGACGTCCAGGCCATCCTGGGAACCCTGAACGGCCACCTCGAAGCGGCCATCCGCCGCGATCCGGACCAGTATCTCTGGGGCCACCGCCGCTGGCGGTCGCAGTAGCCCGACTTCGGACGCTGGTCGGCGCAACTCGACTGCACCGGCTGCCGGAACGCCCGGAAGAACCGAGGTTCCGCCGAGGCTCCGGTGTCGCCTTCTCAGCCGGCTGCGTTCTCTTCGTCGGGAGACGCGTCTTCCCGGTCCCTGCCGGGTCGCGGCGGCACAGGCGGCACCTTGCTTCGGAGCTTCCGGAGCTGTTCCTCGGACGGCGCCTTCTTGAGCCACGGGCTGTCGGGGAAGTCGTTCCGCAGGCGATCGCAGGCTTCGCGAAGGTACTCGTAGTGGTCGAATTCCGCCTGGCTTCGCATCCGGCGGAGCGCCAGGCGGTAGGTCAGGCACATCTGCGCCAGGACCTTGTCGGGCTCCGCGTAGTCCGGATACTCGTCGAGCATGGCCCTGAAGCGGCTGCCGGCCGCGGTGGGCGTGCGAAAGCGGTAGTAGAAGGAGCCGACGACGAACTCGTGCTCCGCGAGGTGGTTGCGGACTTCCAGGATCCGCTCGGCCGCCTCGCCGGCGAACTGGCTGGTCGGGTACAGCCGCCGGACGTTCTCGAACTCGGTCAGCGCCAGCCGGGCTGTCTGCTGATCGCGGTCCGGCTTCTCCATGCGTGCGGCGAGCGAGGCCGCGAGCCGGAACTGGGCATAGGGCGCCTGGTCGGACGTCGGGAACCGGTTCAGGAAGTCCCGATAGCGCTGCTCTGCCTCGACGTAGGACTGGTAGCCGCCGCGCAGGAACAGGGAGTCCGCGGCCAGCAGCAGGCCTTCCCGACCGGTCTCGGAGTTCGGCTCGACCTCGAAGGCGTGGACCAGATGTTCGCGCGCCTGGCCGAACTTCTCCTCCGCCAGCAGTTGCTTGCCGATCTCCAGGGCTTCGGCTGACGAAAGCCGCAGGATGGGGTCGTTCCTGACGCCTCCGCACCCGGCAGACAGACCCAGGGCCGCTGCCGTCAGGACGGTCGCGAGCCGCTTCATTCGCCTGCCTGCCGCCGCAGTTCGGTCAGCGTGTCGACCGGCCGGTCCGCGGCGAAGACGCCGGAACCGACGACCGCCACGTCGACGCCGGCCGCCGCCGCGTCGTCCAGGTTGGCGAGGCTGATTCCGCCGTCCATCTCGATCTTCACCGGCAGCCCCCGTTCGTCGATCAGACCGCTCAGGCGCCGGGCCTTCTCCAGTACTTCCGGGTGAAACGCCTGGCCGGCGAAACCGGGTTCGACCGACATCAGCAGCACGAAGTCCAGTTGCTTCAGGCAGGGCAGGATGTCGTCCAGCGGCGTCGACGGCTTGATCGCCACACCTGCGCCGGCGCCGCGCTCGCGGATACGCGCCGCGAGCCGCGCCGGCTCCGCCGCTGCCTCAAGGTGAACCGAGACCCAGGCCGGTTCGCAGTCGAGATAGCGGTCGAGGAGCGCTTCGGGGTTCGAGACCATCAGGTGAACGTCGAAGCCGACGCGCGTGCGCTTCGCCAGGTCCGCGATCACCGGCGGCCCGAACGTCAGGTTGGGGACGAAGTGGCCGTCCATCACGTCGACATGGATCAGCCTGGCGCCGCCTTCCTCGCAGGTTCTGACGGCGGAGGCGAGGTCGGCGAGGTCCGCCGCCAGGATCGAAGGCGCGATCTTCATCGTTCGGGTTCTTGCGGACGAGCTGTGCGGTTCAGCGGCTGTCCTGCGCGGCAACGACCAGAGCGATCGAGTCGCTTTTCCGCAACGGGTGGCCCGGAAGCGGGTACTGACGCAGGATGATCCCGGCCGGGACGCCTTCGTAGGGTTCGTACTTTACCCTTCCGAGGCGGAATCCCCGCGTCTCGAAGAACGTGCGGACGGGATCCTCGGGCAGGTCGATCAGGTCCGGCATGACGAACGTCGCCCCGGGGCTGGCCAGCCCGACCATCACGTCGACTTGGGACGACGGATCGATCCGGCTGCCGGCGGGAGGATCCTGGCGGACCACGGTTCCCGGCGCGCCGCCCTCCACGAACACGCTGCGGCTCCTGCCCATCTGCAGGCCCGAGGCGGCCAGACGTACCTGTGCGGTCTGCAGGACCTGGCCGCTCAGGTCCGGCGTTTCGACAAGTTCCCGGCCGCGCGACAGGTAGAGGACCACGCCGCTGCCTTCCTTGACCGCGCTGCCGGGCGGCGGATCCTGGCGAAGCACGCGGCCGGCCGGGATGGCGTCGTCGTGGCGGTCGTCCTCGAACCGTTGCAGGGTCAGACCGGCGGCGGCGAGGCCCGCTTCGGCCTGGCCGCGGTCGAGGCCCGCCAGGTCAGGTACGGCGATGACGCCGCTGCGGACGAAGTTCGAGAACGCCAGGTAGGACGAAACCCCCAGCAGGCCGACGAGGAGGCTCCCGTAGACCGTGGCGAGGACGCCCCGCTTCAGCCATGCGGCCGCCCGCCCGCGGCCGCTCCCGACGAGGTTCCTCACGACGGCGGTCAGCCGTCGTTCGTGCTGCGTGCCGGCCATGGTCGGGCGAGTCGTCCTCAGCGCCAGAGGTCAGGCAGGTTCTTTGCCAGGTCGAAGTAGATCGCGAACATCATGATGGCGACGACCACGACGAGGCCGAACTGGGTGACCAGGTTCTTGATCCTGAGCGAGAGGTCTCGCCGCAGAACGCTCTCGAACATCAGGATGGCAAGCTGACCGCCGTCGAGGACCGGGATCGGCAGCAGGTTCAGGATGCAGATGTTCAGGCTGATCAGGGCGATCAGGAACACCAGGTCGCCGAAGTTCCGGCGGGCTGCCTGGCCGCTGATCCGGCTGATCTCGATCGGACCCGCCAGCACGCTCCGCGCCGAGACGCGGCGCTCGACCAGACTGCCCAGGAAGTCGAAAATCTCGGTTGTCGTTTCCCAGTTGATCCGAACGCTCTCCGCGACTGCGGTCGTCAGGCCGACGCGCCGCCAGGAGAAGTGGTCGATCGTGATGCCGGCGCGGCCGACCCCGCCGTCGTCCGCCGGCACGAACCGCACGACGAGACGGTCCCCGCCGCGACCGATGTCGAGGCTCACTTCCTCACCTGCCCGGGGCTCCACGAGCCGCCGAAAATCGGCCGCGTCCGAGATCGGATGGCCGTCGACCGCGTAAAGCGTGTCGCCGTAGCGCAGCCCCGCCTGCTGGGCCGGCGAGTCGTCGAACACTGCGCGAACCCGCGGCAGCAGGCTGGCCTCCAGCCCGGCGTCGCCGAGCTCGTAGCGCGGCATCCGGCGGGGAACCAGCACGGTGCTCATGGCCTCGCCGTCCCGCTCGAAGTCGACATCGAGACGGCGTTCCGGCGACAACAGCACAGTGTTCGATATGGCGCGCCAGTCGGATACGTCTTCGCCGCCCAGGCGCCGGATGATGTCTCCCGCAATCAGTCCTGCCTCCGCCGCAGCGGAATCGAGCTTCACGTTGCCGATCGCGGTGCTGGGATTCCGCGGTCCGGCGAGTTCGGTGCCGATCATCAGCACGGCCGCGATCAGCGCGACCGAGAGCACGACGTTGGCCGCCGGACCGGCCGCGAGCACGACCATTCGCTGCCACCGCGGCTTGGCGATGAAGTCGCCGCCATCGCCGCTCGGGTTCACGGCGTCGATTCCCGAGAACGCGACGTAGCCGCCGAGCGGGACCATGGACAGCCGGTAGTCCGTGCTGCCGCGCACGACGCCCCAGATGCGAGGACCGATTCCGATCGAGAACACCCGGACCCGGATGCCGAACATTCTCGCCGCCAGGAAGTGGCCCAGCTCGTGGACGAAGACGATCACGCCGATCACCGCCAGGAAGGCCAGGGTGTTGCCGAGGAAGGTCATGGTGGAAGTAGGAGGGTCCGGAGAGAGGTGAGCACTGCTGCGCTTTGTTCCGCCGATGCTAACCGCCGGAGCGCGCGAGGACTTCCCGGGCCCGGCGCCGGTTCCGAGTGTCCGGCGCCGGAGTCTCCTCGAGGTTCGCCGGCTCGCCGACCGAACCGGTGGACCGCCAGCCGGCGCGTGCTCACGGTTGCAGCGACGGCGCCGCCCCGAGCCGGGTCGCGACGTAGCAGACGGGCGCCGCCAGCAGGATGCTGTCGAGGCGGTCGAGCACACCGCCGTGCCCGGGAAGCAGGCCTCCCGTGTCCTTGGCTTCCGCGGCGCGCTTGAGCAGGGAGGCGAGAAGGTCCCCGGTCTGGGCTGCGGCGCCGCACAGCAGTGCGAGCACGGGAATGTCCGCACCCAGGGCGTCCGGTCCGCGCCAGGCGACGAACGCCAGGACACCGGTCACGACACTGACGGCCAGGCCGCTTGCCGCACCTGCAATCGTCTTCTTCGGGCTGAGCACCGGCGCCAGCGGCCGGCGCCCGAACCGCCGGCCTCCGTAGTAGGCGCCGACATCGCCCAGCGACGCGACCGCCAGGACCCAGAACAGGAGCATCCGGGAGACGGCGTGCAGGTTGATCGCAGCGATCAGGAACAGGCCGAGCCAGAGGGTTCCGAAACCGAACAGCGACGAGGCCAGAAGCCGGTCGCGGACATCGGCGCGGCTGCCGAGCCCGACCGCTGCCGCCAGGCCGAGGACCACCGCCGCGGCGGCGAACCAGACGTCGGAGAACGCCAGGCCGGCGGGGAGAGGCAGGTCGATCGGCCGGTTCGCGTCGGCGCCGGCGACGACGGCCACCAGGCCGACCGCGAACCAGAGCGCCCAGGCAATGCTTCGCGAGGCGATGATGCGTCGGGCCAGGGCGCCGTACTCGAAGGCCGCCAGGCCGATCACGACGCCGGCGAACGCCACGAACCAGGCGGGCTCGAGGTAGAAGACGACGACTGCCGCCAGCGCCGCGGCCACGACACCGGTGACAACACGCTTCATCGCGCCCGATCGTATTCCACGGCTTCGAGGCGCAGACCCCGGGCGGGTGCATTGGGACCTGCTTCGGCCCGCGGCCGTCCGGCGAGCAGGGCGGTCAGATCGGCCAGCGACCGGCGGCCGCGGCCGACTTCCAGCGTCGTGCCGACCAGGGCGCGGACCATGCCGCGGAGGAATCCGTCGCCGGTGACGCGGAACCGGATTTCGTCCCCCCGGGTCGACCAGCCGGCGGCGTGAATCGTCCGCACCGTGCTGCCGTGGCTGCCGCCCGCTTTGGCGAAGGCGGAGAAGTCGTGGCGGCCATGGACCAGGGCAGCGGCCTGCTGCAGTGCTTCTACATCCAGGTCGGCCGGCGCCGGCACGACGAAGGGCGCCCGGAACGGGTCGATCACCGACGCGGTGCAGAGTCGGTAGCTGTAGACCTTGGAGGCGGCGCTCCTGCGGGCATGGAACGAGTCCTTGACCGGATCGGCGGCAAGCACCCGGATCGCTGCCGGGAGGTGGCGGTTCGTGCCGTGGACAAGCGCCCGGCGGCGGGCGCCGGCAGGCAGCGCCTGGGGCGGAAGATCGACGTGCGCCGCCTGCCTGGCGGCATGGACCCCGGCGTCCGTGCGGCCGGCCCCGTGCACGGTCAGTTGCCGGCCTGTGACCGCAGCAACGGCTTCCTCCACGACCTGCTGGACCGCCAGGGCGTTGTCCTGGCGCTGCCAACCGGCGTAGTCCGTTCCGATGTAGGCGATCTGCAGGCGGTACTTCATGGCGCTTCGCGTCGACGGGAACCGGAGCGCCGGCGGTCGATCAGGAGGAATGCCAACGGCGGCAGCCACACGGCACCGTAGACCCAGGGAAAGTACGGGAGTCCGGCCAGGTCGGGAAGATACGCCAGGGGCAGGGTGGCAGAGAGGACGAGGACGGCGCGGGCGCCCGGATGCGCTCTGTTCCCATCCTGCCGGGTGGGCTCCTGACTGCTCGCGTTGCGGCAGGCACTCTGGCGAGGGGTCGCCAGCAGCGCCGCCCACGGGAGGATCCAGATCAGGTACCACGGGTAGAAGGTGGGACTCGTCAGCATCACGACGCCGAACGCCCCGAACGCCCCGAACGCCGCCGTGACGGAGCCGGGGCGCTGCCGCCAGAGGCGGCGCCAGATCGCCGCGCCGGCGGTCAGGAGCACCACTCGGGCCAGGAACTGCGGATAGGTCCAGGAGTACAGGGTGCTCCAGGGTGTCGCCTCGACCTCGCCGCCGGCGGCCACCCGTGCCAGGTGGACGGCGCCTGACGCCGCCCGGTCGAGCCGAAGGAATCCGATCAGGCGCCACAGCGGCTCGTACAGAGGGCCGTTGTACTCCCAGCGCAGCGCGTACTCGACCAGGCCTGGCGGCAGGCCGCGAGTCCAGAGCAGAACGGCAGCCGTCGCCGGCAGCAGCAGGGACAGGGCGCCGAAGGCGAAGAACCCCCTGCTCCGGGCGCCGGCCTGCCGCCACCAGAGGGGCAGGGCGGCCAGCGGCGCGAGTTTGGCCAGAACGGCAAGGGCGGCCGCGCCTCCGGCCAGGAGACCGCTGCGGCCGCCGACCGCGGCGCCCCTCCCCGCGGAGAGAAGATGCACGCAGGCGATGACCAGGGAGGCGCCGAGCACGTCGACATGGCCCATGCCGGCGCCTTCGACCACCAGCAGCGGATTCCAGACATAGGCGAGCACGGCGCCGTCGTTGCCGCGCCGGCGAGCCAGCCGCAGCAGGAGAGCGCATCCCAGCAGGTCGATCGCAGCCAGCCCCAGCTTGTAGGCGAAGAGGGGCCGCGGCACGACGGCGGCGGCGCTGAACAGGCCCAGGGCCAGTGGCGGATAGACAGTGGCGATGTCCCGGTGGGCGGTCCTGCGCCAGGTCTCGTTCCGCAGCGGCGCCAGGCGTTCGTCGTTCGGCGGCGCCAGGTACGGGTTCTCTCCGGCCGCGGCGACCCGTCCGTCCCAGAGATAGCGGTGGACATCGTCGGAGAGACTCGGCGTGAGCGGCAGCGCGAGCAGGCGCAGCAGGGCGGCCACTACCAGGACACCCGCTGCTGGAACGCCGTTCGCCGGCCCCAGGCGCTGAAGCCCCCACCACAGCGCAGCGAACGCCGCCAGCAGCACCGTGAGGAAGGAGACACCCTGCCCCGGGGCGCCGGGCGTCGGAGCGAAACCTGCGAGGTCGAGGGCCAGGAGGCCGGCGAAGCAGGCAAGCAGCGGCCACGCTGCCGCTGCCAGGACACGCGCTTCGGGTCGTCGCCTTGCCATATCGTCAGCGTTCGTGCTTCTGCCGGTCTACTATGTCGTGCTCGGTACGCTTGCCCTCTACGGACTGCATCGGCTGATCCTGCTGCTTGCCCTGCGCGCAACCGGAACGTCCGGCGCCGGCGGGGAGGACGGCGCCGACCCCGGCAGCATCCGGGAGCAACATAGCCCGCAGGGAGAGGTCGACTGGCCCCTGGTGACGGTCCAGCTCCCGATCTGCAACGAACGTTACGTTGCCCCCCGGCTGATTGCCGCCGTTCTCGATTTCGACTATCCCGCGGATCGGCTGGAAGTCCAGATCCTCGACGACTCGACCGACGACACCCCGGTGCGGATCGAGGCGGCGCTCGCTCGGGCGTCCGGGCGGAACGGGCCGCAGCCGCTCGTTCGCCACCTGCGGCGGCCGGACCGACAGGGGTTCAAGGCCGGCGCTCTCGCCGCCGGCCTGGAGCAGGCGCGGGGGGAGCTGATCGCCATCTTCGATGCCGACTTCGTGCCCGGCCGCGACTTTCTGCGGCGGACCACGCCGGCGTTCCGCGATCCCGGGCTGGGCATGGTCCAGGCGTGCTGGGACCACATCAACCGCCGGGACTCGCTCCTGACCCGGGCCCAGGCGGTGCTGCTGGACAGTCATTTCCGCGTCGAGCAGGCGGCCCGCTGCCGGTCCGGCTGCTTCTTCAACTTCAACGGCACTGCCGGCGTCTGGCGCCGCCGTGCGATCGAGGACGCGGGCGGCTGGCAGGCCGACACCCTGACCGAGGATCTCGACCTTTCCTATCGGGCGCAGCTCGCCGGCTGGCGCTTCCTGCTGATGACCGGCGTCTCGGTGCCCGCGGAGTTGCCGGCGCGGGTCAACGACTTCAAGAGCCAGCAGCATCGCTGGGCTCGGGGATCGGCGCAGACCATGCGCAAGCTCCTGGGACGCATCCTGCGGAGCGCGGAGAAGCCGCGCGTCAAGGCGGCGGCGGCAGCACACCTGACGTCCGGCGTCTGCTATCCCCTGCTCGTGGCTCTCGGGCTGCTCCTGCTGCCGGCGATCCTCGAGCGGCGGAACGCGCCGCACCTTCTGCTGTGGATCGATGCACCCCTGTTCCTGCTCGGAACGGCGGCAGTGGCGGGCTGTTACGCCGCCGGTCAGCGTCAGGCAGGACGGCGCGGGCCCGGACCATGGCTCGAAGTGCCGCTGGCGATGTCCGTCGGGATCGGTCTGTCCCTGAACAACACGTCGGCGACGCTGGGGGGACTGTTCCGACGGGGCGGCGTGTTCGCCCGCACGCCGAAGATCCCGGCGGCTGCCCGGAACCCGCCGCCGCTCTACCGCTCCGATGCTGCCTGGAGTCTCTGGGGCGAAGGAGCTCTTGCGCTCTACTTCTGGGTCTGCGTTGTCGCTGCGGGTCTGTCCGGGCGGTGGTGGTCCGTGCCCTTCCTCTATCTGTTCGCCCAGGGGTACAGCCTGATCGCTCTCGGCGGCGTTCTGCCCCGGCAGGGACGCCGCGCCAGGGCGGTCCAGTGTGCTTCCGGCAGTTCGCGGCGATGACCGGCCCTTCCCGCCGAGCAGCCCGGACCGCTCGGCGGCGCCGACGCTTCGTCCTGTTCCGGTCCTCCAGATCCGCAACCGGTCGGACTGCGGCCGCAGCAGGCGATCGCTGAGGCATGGGGTCCCGCCCTCTTCCGTGTCGTCCGGCGTCTCCGCCCGCGGTCCATGTCGCCGTGCGTCCGGCGCAGCCCTCGGATGCGGCGTTTCTTCGTCGTTGGCGCGGCGAGCCGGCAGTGCGCCGCTACCAGCCCCTCCAGAACGTGCCGGTCGCCAGGTTGCGGGCGGATCTGGCGTCGCAGCGTTGCGGGGACATCTACCGGGGCCGCGGCGACCGCTACACCTGGATGATCGAATCCGACGGCGACCGCGCCGGCTGGATCACTCTCGCGATCGTGACCTGGGAGCATGGTCTGGGAGAACTCGGGTACGCCCTGTCGACCTCGCATCAGGGTCGCGGCACGATGACGGCAGCGCTGGGCCAGTTGCTGCCGGAGCTCCTGCTGCGAACACCCCTGGAGCGCCTGGAGGCTCGCTGCGCGACGGACAACCACGCGTCCCGCCGGGTGCTGGAGAAGCTGGGGTTCGTGCGGGAGGGCACGCTTCGCTCCTACTTCGTGCTGCAGGGCCGCCGCACCGACCACTACCTGTACGCGCTGCTCCGCGACGACTACATTCCGGGTCCGCGGGCTGCTAGGGTTGAGCGTTCGCGGGCAGGCGTGGGGCGCCGGAAGCAGGAACAAGGTCCGGCCGGTCGGCAGGGCATCGAGTCGGAGGTAGCGGATGACGGGTAGCGAGGCCGGGCAGGAGGCGCGATCGGACGCGGCGGACGCCGCCTTGAAGAACCTGGAGGCCGGGATCGAGCACTTCCACGCGGATCGGATTGCCGAGGCCCGGACCGCTCTCGAGGCGGTGATCGCCGCCGGATCGGGCAGCGGGTTCGCGAGCCGGGCCAGGGACTACCTGGCCGCATGCGGTCGGGCGGAAACACCGCAGGACGGGACGGACGGCGACCCGTATCTCGAGGCCGTGATGGCCCGCAACGACGGCGACCTCAAGGGCGCCCTCGAGATCTGCAACGCTGCCTCGCGGACCGGCGACGGCCGGTTCATCTACCTCTCTTCGTGCATCCGCGCATTGATGGGCGAAACGGAGCCGGCGCTCGATGCGCTCGCGAAAGCGGTCGAGCTGGATCCGACGAACCGGGTCCGGGCCTTCCACGATGAGGACTTCTCCTCGCTCCACCGGGACGAGCGCTTCCTGAGCCTCGTCCATGACCGCCGCGATTGAGTTGACGGCCAGGACCGCGGCGGCCGTCGTCCTCGCCGCCGGCCGCGGCGAACGGCTCCGTTCCCGCCAGCCGAAGGTCCTGCATCGGGTCGGCGGCCGCCCGCTGGTTTCCTGGGTGGTGCAGGCGGCGCGCGAGGCGGGCTGCGCACCGATCTGTGTCGTCGTCGGCAGCGGGGCGGACGAGGTGCGTGCGGTCCTCGAAGGCGAGGACGGCGGCGCCCGGGAACTGTCGTGGGTGACGCAGACCGAGCAACGGGGCACCGGCCACGCGCTGTCGATGGCCGCGGGACTGCTGCGTGCCGAGGGGCTGACCCTGGTCCTCTCGGGAGACGCGCCCCTGGTCCGACCGGCAACGCTCCGCGCCCTGCTCGATGCCGCTGCCGCCGGCTGGGGCAGTCTGGCGGTCGCCGAGCTGCCGGAACCGGGGAGCCTCGGCCGCGTCATCCGCCAGGAAGGGCGGCTGGTGCGGATCGTCGAAGCGGCCGACGCCGGGGCGGAGGAGCTCGCGCTGCGCACGGTCAACGCGGGTCACTACGCGCTGCCGACGCCGGCGATCTTCGACTGGCTGGGCAGGATCGAACGCAGCAACGCCCAGCGCGAGTTCTATCTGACGGATGCCGTGTCCTACGCCGCGCGCGTGCATCCGGTGGCGGCGGTCGAGGTCGAGGACGTCTCGGAGGTGCTCGGGGTCAACTCCCGCAGCGACCTGGCGGCGGCTCAGCGCGCCTTCTACCGGCGCAGCGTCGATGCCCTGCTGGCGGCGGGCGTCACCATCCTCGACCCGGAGAACGTCTGGATCGATGCAGGCGTCGACGTCGGCTTCGATTCGGTGCTGCATCCGAACGTCACCCTGCTCGGCGCCTCCAGCCTGGGCACAGGCTGCACCGTCCATGCCGGCGCCTGGATCCGTGACAGCGTCCTCGCGGACGGCGTCGAGGTGCTGCCCCACTCGGTGATCGACGGCGCGCGCGTCGCTTCGGGCTGCTCCGTCGGTCCGTTCGCCCGTCTGCGGCCGGAGGCGGTGCTCGAGGACGGCGTGAAGGTGGGCAACTTCGTCGAGATCAAGAAGGCGACGCTGGGCCCGGGAGTCAAGGCGTCCCATCTCGCGTATCTGGGAGACGCCTCGGTGGGCGCCGGTGCGAACATCGGCGCCGGCGTCATCACCTGCAACTACGACGGCAGGAAGAAGAGCCGCACGATCATCGGGGAAGGCGCCTTTGTCGGCAGCGACTGCATCCTGGTGGCGCCGGTCGAGGTCGGCGCCGGGGCCTACACCGGGGCCGGTTCGGTGATCACCCGGGACGTGCCCGAGGAAACGCTCGCGGTGGGACGTGCGCGCCAGAAGAACATCGACCGCCGCCGCCGGTGATCGTGTGGACTTCCGATCCCGCCTGAATCCCGAGCAGCTCGCGGCGGTCACTCACGACGGCGGTCCGTTGCTCGTCGTCGCCGGCGCCGGGTCGGGCAAGACGCGCGTCATCACCTATCGGATCGCCTGGCTGATCGCCGAGCGCGAGATCGAGCCGTGGCGGATCGCCGCCGTCACCTTCACCAACAAGGCCGCCGACGAGATGCGCGGGCGGGTCCTCGAGCTCGTGGGCGGCGAAGCCAACGTCTTCGTGGGCACCTTCCACCGCTTCTGCGTCCGTCTGCTGCGCCGCTACGCCGACCGGGCCGGTCTGCGTCGGGAGTTCGCGATCGTCGACGCGCCGGATCAGTTGCGGCTGATCAAGGCGGCGCTCAAGGCCGAGGACCTCGACGACAACGCGTTTCCGCCGCGCACGGTCCAGGCACGGATCAGCGCGGCGAAGAACCGCCTGCTGACGCCGGCTTCCTTCGCGCAGGAGGCCGAGGACTTCTTCGACCTTCACGTGGCGGCGGTGTTCCGCCGCTACCAGGCCGAGCTGAGGCGCAACGGCGGCCTCGACTTCGACGATCTGATCGCGTTCGCCGTCCGTCTCCTGCGCGACGACGAGGAGGTCGGCGCCCGGATCAGGGGACGTTTCCGCCACCTGCTCGTCGACGAGTTCCAGGACACGAACGCGGCCCAGCTCGAGCTGGTCGGCAAGCTCGTCCTCGGCCCGGACGGATCGGTGTCGGGGCTGACCGCCGTCGGCGACGAGGACCAGAGCATCTATGGTTGGCGCGGCGCCGAGATCGAGAATCTGCTCCGCTTCGAGCAGCACTTCCCGGCTGCCGGTGTCTGCAAGCTGGAACGGAACTACCGTTCGACCCAGAACATCCTCGACGCCTCCGGCGCCGTCATCGCGCGCAACGAGCAGCGCCGCGGCAAGACGCTGTGGACGGACCGGGGCGCCGGCGAGCCGCTGCAGCTCTTCTTCGCCGGCGATCACGAGGACGAGGCGCGCTGGGTGGCGAAGCAGGCGGCGGCGCTTCGCACCGAGGGGCTCGAGTTCGGCGACATGGCCGTGCTGGTCCGGACGAACGCGCAGACGCGGGCGATCGAGGACGAGTTCCTGCGCAGCGGGGTTCCCTATTGCCTGGTCGGCGGCACCCGCTTCTACGAACGCGCCGAGGTCAAGGACCTGGTCGCCTACCTGCGCGTCATCGCCAACCCCCGGGACAACCTGTCGCTGCAGCGGATCCTGAACCAGCCGCGCCGGGGCATCGGCGGCCGGACCGAGCAGGTGCTGGTCGAGCGCGCGGCGGCGATGGGCCATTCCCTGTGGGACGCGATCCGGCTCGATCCCCTGCAGGAACTGCCGTCGCGCGGTCAGCGGGCGGTGTGGAACTTCCGGGGCCTGGTCGAGGCGTTGCAGAGGGAAGCCGAGCGCCAGCCGCTGGCCGAACTCGTGCGCGGGGCGATCGTCGCGGCCGGCTTCGAGGCGCTCCACGGCAGGAGCGGCGAGGAGGGGCGGGAACGGCTCGAGAACCTGAACGAACTGGTGTCGTCGGCCCACAACTTCGAGACCCGGTACGGCCTGGGCGGCGTCCCGGCGGCGGTCGTTCCGGCCGATGCCGGCAGCCGACGGGATCCGGCGGCCGGCGCCGAGGCGTTCCTCGACGAGGGCATCGACGCGGCGGCCAGCCCGCTCCTGAACTTCCTGGACTACGTTGCCCTGGTCAGCGACACCGACGGCCTGAACGCCGAGCCCGGTGTCACCGTGATGACCCTGCACAGCGCCAAGGGCCTTGAGTACCCGGCGGTCTTCGTCACCGGCCTCGAGGACGGTCTGCTGCCGCACTTCCACGCCGGCATGGGGGCTCGGGACATCGAGGAAGAGCGGCGGCTGTTCTACGTCGGCATGACCCGGGCCGAGCAACGGCTGTTTCTCAGCGGCGCCCGCCGCCGGATGGTCGCGGGGCAGTTCCAGACCCAGGAGCCCTCGCCCTTCCTCGCCGACCTGCCCGAGGAGATCGTCGAGACCACACGGAGCTCAGACCTGTACGGCGGCCCGCGAACGGCCGGCGTCCGCGGTTTCTTCGGCCGCGGCCACAGTGCCGACGAGGCGCCGTTCCGGGCCCCGCCCCCCGCCGCTGCCCGTGCCGTTCGCCGGCGGCCGTCCGGCGCCTCTGCCGCCGTCCTGCGGCCCGGCTCTGTCGTGCGCCACGCGACCCTGGGCAAGGGCGTTGTCCTGCAGCTCGACGGCGACGGCGACAACGCGAAGCTGACCGTCTTCTTCGACAAGGCGGGCAAGCGCAAGCTGGTCCGCCGGTACGCCCCGCTCGAGGTGCTGTGAGATCTGGCAGTCCCTGGTGCGCCCGAAGGGATTCGAACCCCTGACCTACGGCTCCGGAGGCCGTCGCTCTATCCAGCTGAGCTACGGGCGCGCGAACGGGACGGATCCGGCGGCGGGATGGGGTGGGTGAGGGGACTTGAACCCCCAACGACTTGAACCACAATCAAGCGCTCTGCCAGTTGAGCTACACCCACCAGAAATCTCCGCACCGGACTCTCAAGGACCTGGCCTGCCTGGAGGGACTCGAACCCCCGACCCGCGGCTTAGAAGGCCGCCGCTCTATCCATCTGAGCTACAGGCAGACGACAGCGACAGGGTAACCGAGGCCCGGGCAAGCGAGCGATATCGGGGCGCCCAGATTTGAACTGAGGACCCCCTGCGCCCAAGGCAGGTGCGCTACCAGACTGCGCCACGCCCCGACAGGCAAGGCGCGAGATGATAGCAGCCCGCGCCGCGTGACGCGCGTATGCTCCGACCGGATGGCGATCATCGGCCGGCGCGATGTACCAGGGGGATCCGCGGCAGCGGCAGGAGACGCGTCGGACAGTCGGTTTGGCGGGGAGTCGCCGCTCCGCGTCCTGTTGGTGCGCCTGTCCGCGATCGGCGACTGTCTGCACGCCGCCCCGGTCGCCGCGGCGCTCCGCCGGGAACATCCGGACGCCTTCATCGGCTGGGCGATCCAGGAGCCGGCCGCAACCCTGCTGCGCGGCAGTCCGGGGATCGATCGCTTTCACCTCTTCCCGCGGCGGGTGCGGGGCGTCACGGCGCGCCTGGATGCGCTCCGGCAGTTTCGCCGCGAACTCCGGGACTGCCGGTACGACGTGGCGCTCGACGTCCAGGGTCTCACCAAGAGCGGACTGGTGGCCAGGTGGAGCGGCGCCCGGCAGCGGATCGGTTTCCGCGGCGGTGCACGCAATGGCAGCCGCGAACTGAACGCGTGGTTCCTGAACCGGCGCTTCGCGGTCGATCCGGAGGTGCTGCATGTCGTCGACCGCAACCTGGCGCTGCTGGGTGCGTCCGGGCTGGTTGCGGTCGGGCGCCCGGCCGCAACCTGGCGTCTGCCCGAGTACGCCGAGCCCGGACCTCTCTCGTTCCTCGACCGTCACGGTCTGGGCGGCAGCCGGTACGCGGTGCTCTCGCCCGGGACGGTATGGCGCACGAAGCGCTGGCCGCCGCGGCACTTTGCGGCGGCCGCCCGGCGCCTGGTCGGCGATCTCGGCTTGCCGGTGATCGTCGTCTGGGCGGTCGGCGCGGAACGGCAGGCGGCCGAGGAGATCGTCGCGGCGGCCGGGGACTCAGGCGGTGTCCTGCTGGCGCCGCCGACCGATCTCCGCGAACTGGCGACGTTCCTGCGGCGTGCGGCGCTCTTCCTGGGCTGCGACTCCGGACCTGCCCACCTGGCGGCGGCTCTTGACGTGCCCTGCGTTGCGGTGTTCGGGCCGACCGATCCTGCCCGCAACGGCCCCTGCGGTCCGCGTTCGACCGCGGTGGGGCTCGACCGGCGGCTGGACTGCCAGCCCTGCTGGCGGCGTACCTGCAGCCGCGGCGACTTCGCCTGCATGGAGAGGCTGGCCGCCGACCGGGTCTCTGCGGCCTGCGCGGCGCTGCTCGAATCGGCCTGACGCGCCCTTGCGCGGCGCCTGAACCATCGCCGCTGCCGTTGTCCGTTCCTGCCGCTTGGCATACTTCGCGGCATGCCGGAGATCATGAACTCCTCGGCGGCGCCGGTCCGGCCGCCGGCCTTCGACCGCACGGCCCGAAGGCTGCTGGCGGCCGCATTCGCCGTGGGCCTGCTCGCGATCCCGGTCCTCATGTTCTGGCGGGGGTTCACCTGGCTGATGGCGCTGTCGAGCGGCGGCGGGTTGGCCGTCCTCATCTTCTTCAGCGGCCGCGCGGTCCGCGTCCTGCGTTTCGAGTATCTTCGCCCGCCCTTCGAGCGGGAGGAGTGAGAGGCGGTGTCCCTGGATCGACGGGGCCGGGGACAGAGGCCGTTCGGCCCGGCCGGCGCTGCCCTGGCGCCGCTGCGAGGAGTGTCTCTGGACGCGACCGGGACACTCATCGCCTGCCCGCGGCGAGGCGAGATCCATGCCGAGGTCCTCGCCCGCCACGGTCTCGAACTCTCGGCGGTCGACCTCGATCGGGCCTTCCTGACCGCGTGGAAGGAGTTCGAGTGCCGGCTCGGCCGCGGCGAGGACCGCTACAGCAGCCATCCGGACGGCGCCCGAGGTTTCTGGCGCGATCTGCTGGAGCGCATCTGCCTGCTGCTCGACCGGGAGGCGCCAGGGCCCTTTGCCGCCTCCGAGCTGTTCGCCCGCTTCGAGCGCGCCGACGCCTGGGAGACCCGACCCGGCGGCCGCGATCTGCTCCTGGAGCTGCGCCGCCGCCGCCTGCGTGTCGTGGTGACCAGCAACTGGGACCGGCGTCTGCCGCGGCTGCTGGCCAACCTCGGCCTCGGCGCCCACCTGGACGCAGTGGTCTGTTCCGAGGAGGTGGGAGCGGCGAAACCCGCCGAGCCGATCTTCCGCGCCGCCTGCCGGGAGCTGGATCTGGAACCGGCTGCCGTGCTCCATGTCGGTGACGCGAAGATCGAGGACCGGGAGGGCGCGCTGGCCGCCGGCCTCCGGGCTCTCTGGCTGGACTCCGCCCACGGGGACATTGCTTCGCTGGACGAGGTTCTGGCCCATGTGCCCGACCGGGCGGCCGCCGTCAGATAGCGTCGGACATCTGCGACCCCACCGGGAGAGCTGCCCGCTGACCCGGACGCGAGGCGGAGGCGCCGGTCTCCGGCGGCCGTTCAGGATCGGTCGGCCCGCCCGGACTGCTGCTCCGTTCCGCGGGTTGCCTCTCCCGGCGGCAGCTCCCGGCCGCCAGCTTGCTACACTGCCTCAGGTCGGCTTCTGCGCGATGAAGATCTCAACCAAGGGCGAGTACGGCATCCGCGCGATGCTCTACGTGGCGATGCACGAGGGCAAGGGTGCCGTGCCCAGTCACGAGATCGCGGCGAACCAGGGCATTCCCGAGCCCTACCTGCGTCAGATTCTGGCGGCTCTCGCCCGCGATCGACTGATCCGGTCGAACCGGGGTCCCCAGGGCGGCCATCTGCTGGGCCGACCGGCAGACAACATATCCATCCACGACATCCTGGTCGCCCTGGAAGGGCATGCGACCTCGATCGACCACATTCTTGCCCAACCCTGCACGATCGGCGTGGGACCGAAACACTGCGCCATCCGCGAGGTGTTCCTCGCCGTGAAGGAGGCGGTCGAGAACATCCTGTGCAACTGCAGCCTGGCCGATCTGGCCGAACGTCAGCAGGAAGTCTGCGAATGCCGGATCGAGATCCCGCACGATCTGCCGCCGGACCGGCTCCCCGCGTCGGCGGGACGGCCGCTCCACGTCATCGCCGACTAGCGGCCCTGGTGGACCTGCGCCCCGTACTGGCCGCGGCGGCGCTGTGCTGGGCCTGCGGCGTTCCCGTGGATCGGCCGGCGCCTGACGAGGACAGCCTGGAGACCGTGACCGTGACGGCGGCCGCCGATTCCGTCTTCCGGCCGGAAGAGGACCTGAAGGAGCAGCGGGCGCCGGCAGAGGCCCTGCACGGCCGCTTGCCCGGAGCCTTTCCGGCCGGCTTCCCGCTGCCGGGCGGCGCGACGGTGTTCGACTTCGGCGAGGCGCCGCCGGCGGAAGGCGAACCGGTTGCGGTGGAGTTCGTCGCCGTGCGCCTGCCCCTGGGCGCGCCGGCCGCTCGGGAATGGCTGCTGCGCGAGGCGCAGGCCGTCGGCTGGCGGGCAACGCTCGGAGACCGTGCGGTCTACCGGCGCGGTGAGGAGTGGGTGCGGGTCGCGGTCGAACCGGGCGTATCGGCGGAGAGTTCGCAGGCGCGGTTCGAGTACGCGAAGCCCTGAACCCACGGGCTGGTAGCATCCTTGCTTCACCGACCGCCTTGTCGATCGAGGAGTGAATCGCTGGATGCCGGAGGATGACGGGATCGCTGACTCTCGAACGCCTGCCGTGCCCTTCGTCGGGGACGCCTGCTCCCTGATGGAGGCGCCGCCCTGAACGTTCTCGTCATCGGCAACGGCGGTCGCGAACACGCCCTCTGCTGGCTCATCCGGGAACGTTCGCCTGAGACCGTGCTCTACTGCGCGCCCGGCAGTCCCGGCACCGAGGAGTGCGGCGAGAGCGTGCCGCTGCAGGTCACGGACGTCGACGGTCTGGCCCGCTTTGCTGCCGAGGCCGGGATCGACCTCACGGTGGTCGGCCCCGAGCTGCCGCTCTCGCTGGGCGTGGTGGATGTCTTCCGCGAGCGGGGGCTGGCGATCTTCGGACCCACCCGGGCCGCCGCGCGCCTGGAGAGTTCGAAGGTCTTCGCCAAGGAGTTCATGCGGCGGCACGGCGTGCCTACCTGCGACTTCCGTGTCGCCGACGACCGCGGGGCGGCACGGCGGGCGGTGGAGCGCTTCGGGCTGCCGGCCGTGCTCAAGGCGGATGGACTGGCCGCCGGCAAGGGCGTCCTGATCGTCGCCGCGGCTTCGGATCTCGACGCGGCGCTGGACGAGTTCTTCGTGGAGCGCCGGTTCGGCGCCGCCGGCGCCCGCGTCCTGATCGAGCCCTTCGTGCCTGGCGAGGAGGTCTCCTTCATCGGCTTCTGCGACGGCCGGCGGGTGCTGCCGCTCGCGACCTCCAGGGACTACAAGCGGATCGGCGACGGAGACTCCGGGCCGAACACCGGCGGCATGGGCGCTCACAGTCCGTCCGGGATCGTCTCCGAGGCCGATCTCGACCGGATCATGCACGAGGTGATGGAGCGCACGGTGGCGGGCATGGCGGCGGACGGCACGCCGTTCTCGGGCGTTCTATACGCCGGTCTGATGATGAGTCCGGACGGTCCCAGGGTGCTGGAGTTCAACGTCCGGCTCGGCGACCCGGAGGCCCAGGCCCTGCTGCTTCGCCTCGACGAAGACCCGGTCGCCCTGTTCCGGGCGGGCGCTGCCGGCGACTTCGGGCGCTCGGCGCTGGCGTTTCGCGCCGGTGCGTCCGCCTGCATCGTGCTGGCCAATCGGGGCTACCCCGGCGAGGCCGCGGCCGGGGATCCGATCGAGGGCATCGAGGACGCCCGGGCTCGCGAAGGCGTCGTCGTGTTCCACGCCGGCACCGACCGCCGCGACGGCGCCGTGATCGCCGCCGGCGGCCGCGTCCTGAATGTCTGCGCGGCCGGGGACGACCTGCCCCAGGCGCTTGAACGGGCGTACGGAGCGGCGGCCCGTATCCGCTGGCCGGCCCGCACGATGCGGTCGGACATCGGCCGGCGGGTGCTCGAGGCCGCCAGCGGAGCAGGATCCCTGCGATGAGCTGCGCCGGCTGCAGCTTTGCCGGTCAGTCGACCGCTGTCGACGACACGTTCGTCGGTGTCCGCTTCGGCGAGGAGACGAACCTGACCCTCTGCTCCACCGGCGGCGTCCCGCTTGCTCGCGGCGATGACGTCATCGTGTCGATGAAGGCGGGGCCGGCGTACGGGCGGGTCGAGAAGTCCCCGATGCCGGTGTTCAAGCCGTGCCAGAAGTCGAGCGCGCGCCGGCTCATCCGCCGCGCCGACGACGCCGACCGCGCGGCCCGGGAGACGCAACTTGCGAACGAGGTGCGCGGCAGGGCGTTCTGCCGGGAGCGGGTGCGCACCCTTCGCCTCGGGATGAAGGTGTCGAGGGTCGATTTCAGCCTGGACGGGCGCCAGGCGACCTTCTTCTTCACGGCCGAGCGGAGGGTCGATTTCCGGCAGTTGCTTCGCGATCTGAAGTCCCGTTTCAAGACCCAGGTCCGGCTCGTGCACGTCGGGGACCGCGACGAGGCGCGTCTCCTGGGCGGCCTCGGCATCTGCGGCCGCACGCTGTGCTGTTCGACCTGGCTCGAGGGTTTCCGTCCGATCTCGGTCCAGATGGCGAAGCGCCAGGGACTGAGTCTGAATCCGTCCCGGATTTCCGGCCAGTGCGGCCGGTTGCTGTGCTGCCTTGCCTACGAGGACGACAGCTATCGTCAGCCGCGCGCCGAGGCTCTGCCCGTCGTCACCTGAGACCGGAGCTGCCTGCCGTCTGGCCGCTGCGGGGGCCCCGCGGCTACGACGCCCCGCGACGGCTCAGCACCGCCGGGATCGTCTTCAGCAGGATGACGAAGTCGAGCCGCGGCGACCAGGTGTCGATGTACTCGAGGTCGAGTTCCATCCACCGGTCGAAGTCGAGGTCGCTGCGGCCGCTGATCTGCCACAGGCAGGTGATGCCGGGCTTCATCGAGAGCCGCCGCCGTTGCCGCGGCGTGTAGGGCTCCTTTTCCTCGAGCGGCCGGGGCCCGACCAGGCTCATGTCGCCCCGGACGACGTTCCAGAACTGTGGCAGCTCGTCCAGGCTGAACTTGCGCAGGTACTGACCGAGGGGGGTGATCCTCGGGTCGCTGCGGACCTTGAACGCGGGGCCTGTCATCGTGTTCAGGTGCTCCAGTTCGCGTTTCTTCTGGTCGGCGTTGGCGACCATCGTGCGGAGCTTGTACATGGTGAAACGCCGGCCGTTCAGACCGCAACGGGTCTGCCGGTAGAGAACGGAGCCCGACGAAGTCGCCCTGATCATGAGCGCCAGGAACAGCATCACGGGCAGGCTGATGACCAGGAGGACGGCGCCGAGACCGACATCGTAGGCGCGCTTGAGCAGCAGCAGGAGGAAGTTCGAGGGCGCCGGCGACAGGGTGACGACCGGCCGTCCGTCCAGGTACTCCAGGTCGACCTTGCTGTGGGCCGGGGGCAGCAGGTCGAGGGCGATACGGGTCCGGATGCCCTGCTCCTGCAGGAGGTCGATGATGTCCTTGAGGGCCGGCAGCTCCTGGGGCGTGACGGTGAAGAACACGTCGTCCACCACGTGGCTCGAGACGATGTCCGGGATGTCCTCCATGCCGCCGAGCACGCCGCCGGAAGGCGGCCCGGTCGGGCAGCCGTCGGTGTGGACCTGACCGATGATGCAGAGGCCCCAGTGGGGGTGGTCCTCGATCGACTCGGCGAGTTGCGCTGCGGCGTCCGGCGCCCCCGCGATGAGCACCGTGCGCTGGTTGAGCCCGTGGCGCCGCAGGTCGCGGGAGATCAGGCGCAGCGCGATCTTCTCGGCCAGCAGCAGGAAGAAGGCGAGACCGGAGAACAGCAGCAGCCAGGTCCTGCTGAACCGGTCCTGCAGGAGCATCTGATCCAGGCGCACGACGAAGATCGCGATCAGGAGCAGGGCGGTGGCGACCGTTGCCGCCTGCAGGATCGCCGTTGCCTCGGTCTTCAGATCGGCCGTGCGATGCGAGCGGTAGCGCCGGGTGACGACGAGGGGCGCCATCCAGGCCAGCAGCGCCAGCGGCAGCAGCGGCAGGTGCTCACCCAACGGATAGAGCGGTTGCGGGAACAGACGCGGCAGCAGCGCCGGGAGCAGGGCGTCGCGGATGCCGTAGGCAAGGAAGAACGCGGCCGCGACCAGGCACAGGTCGAGACCGAGAATCAAGGCCGTCTGTAGGCGAACGCGCTGCTTGAGCATGACTCCGGCTCGGAGGGACGTAGCCCGACAGGTTGCGAGGGAAGTCTACAGCCCCTTGCGTTGCGGCCGGTCCGGTCCGGGCGTCGTGTCAACCGGATCGGCGGCGGTTCGAGAGATGCCGGAAGAGCTGCTCGTACCGGTCCGTCACGCGCTCCCAGTTGTACTCGCAGGCGGCGCGCCGGGCCGCCCGCTCGCCGAACGCGCGTGCGCCCTCCGGGTCGGCGCGTACGCTCTCGAAAACGGCGGCCAGGGTCGACGGATCCTGCACGTCGAAGTAGATGCCGGCATCGGCTGCCGTCTCCCGGTTGGCCGGCTCGTCGTTGACCAGCACGCAGTTGCCGTAACCCATCGCCTCGACCAGGGCGGGATGGGTGCCTCCGACCTCGGTGGCGTGGACCGTCGCCAGCGCCGACGACAGCAGGCCCCGGTAGCCCTCGCCGTACACGGCGCCCGGAAACCGCACGCGCGGGTCGGCGGTCCGTTTCAGGGCGGCGATGAAGTCGGGGGCATAGGGCGCGTCGCCGACCATCACCAGGGGCAGGTCGCCGCCGACCCTGCCGTAGGCCGCGGCCACGCGGTGCGGGTTGTTCTCCGGCTCGAACCGGCTGACGAACAGGAAGTAGCGCCGGGGTTCGAGATCCAGCTCTTCCAGGATCGGATGGTCGGGCAGCGGTTCCGGTTCGACGCCATAGCGGATCATCGTCGACTCACGCCGGTATCGTGCCCGGTAGTGGTCGGCGATCACGTCCGCGTCGGTCACGGTGACGCCTGGCAGCCGGCAGGCGAGCCGCTCGGAAACGGCGTAGACCAGTCGCCCGGGCCAGCCCCACTTGGCCCGCCGCTGCTCGATGCCGTCGACGTGCAGCGCGGTGCGGATGCGCCTCGGCCAGAGCAGCGGCAGGAACAGCGCGTTCGCGCCGTTGACGATGAGGGCGGCCCGTGCGCCGCGCGCGAACAGCGTCGCGTGGAGGCAGGAGAGCATCGTGTGCACCGGCGTGTCGCCGTACTTCGTCCGGAGTGTGGGCAGGACGGCCAGCTCCACGCCGCGACAGGAGCGCAGCTTCTTCGCGACGTAGTGGGAGCGGCAGTACACGGTCACCGGCCATCCGCGCTCGGCCAGCCGGGGCGCGAGCGCCTCGATCATCGTCTCGTAGCCGCTGTAGTTCGCCGGAATCCCGCGGCTCCCGAGGATCAGGATTCGCGGCCGAGCGGGATCGGCGGGCAGTGAACTTCGCCCGAACCAGCCTGCGACCGCAGCGGCTGGCACGGCGCGCCGGGCCCGGATCAGCCGCCGCCGTTCCCGCAGTCGCCGGCGGTGGCGCCAGAGCCAGCCGCAGGCGGCCAGCGACGACCGTTCCCGCAGCAGGACCCAGGCCAGGATGCCGAGCTCCCGGATCGCGGTCGCCAGGAAGGTCTGCGGCAGATCGGCGAGAGTCCGGTGGTAGTACTGCAGCAGGTAGCGGTTCTTGAGCGAGTGGAAGTTGACCTCCGGCGACATCCGCTGCCGCCGCCGGGCGAGGTTCACGCGGCGATGGACGGCACGGGCGCGGGGCTCGTAGAGAACCTGCCAGCCCCGCTCCTGCAGCCGGAAGCAGAGCTCGGCATCCTCCCGGTACGAGTGGAAATCCTCGTCGAAGGCGCGGCCGTCGATCGCGACATCGCGGAGCGCCGCGCTCAGGAACAGCGTCGCGGCGCCGGTGCCGCCGAACACCCGCTCGGTGACGGCGTACTGACCGTGGTCGGGCTGGTCGGAACCGCGGTCGACATGGCGCCAGCTTCGGGTCAGGGCCATGCCGCAGGCGTCGATCGCCGGCGGACCCTCCGTGTCGGCGCCGCGGTCCCGCAGGAGGCGGCCGGTCGCCGCGCCAACCGGCGCTCCGGGCCTCGTGAAGCGGCGGAGGCTGTCGATCAGGCGCGCCGCACAGTCCGGTGCGGGCCAGGCGTCCGCATTCAGGCTCAGCACCCAGTCGGGGCTCGGATCGTTCGCGAACGCCCGGTCGAGCGCCCGGTTCAGGCCGGCAGCGAAACCGGTGTTCTGCTCCAGAGGGATCACCTCGACCGGGAAGGCGGCCGCCGCGGCCTGCTCGCGCAACGAGGTCAGCGTGCCGTCGGTGCTCGCGTTGTCGACCACGATCAGACGGAACGCGGGTCCTTCGAGCGCCGCGAGCGCCGCGAAGAAGCGCGGCAGATTCTCCGCATCGTTCCAGGTGACGGTGCAGATCGCCAGGGAGTTCGGCCTCACCGGTTCCTCCAGCCCGTGGCGGCCGCAGCCGTCAGTCGCCAGAGCCCGTGGAGCGCCTCGCCGCGGCCACGCGCCCGCCGCGGACGGCGAAGCGGCAGCAGGACGATGCGGAGCAGCGCGGCGGCGGCCAGCACCGCCCGGAGCAGAAGAGCGGCGCCGCGGCCGTGGTGTTTGCGGGCGTAGCGGTCGAGGTTCCGGTAGTAGGCGGCGAGGAACCCACCGTAGCCCAGCCGGGACACGGAGGCGCCCAGTCCGTGGTGGAAGACGGCGTCCGGCCAGTAGAGCATCTGTTCCCCCCGGTCGGCCAGTCGACGGGCCAGGTCGACGTCTTCGAACCACGCGGGCCAGAATCTCTCGTCCATGCCGCCCGCGTTCTCGAACGCCGTGCGCCGCAGCAGCAGCGCGCAGGCTGCCGGTTGCTCGACCGGGTCGCCGCCCGCCGGTTCCGCCGCCGGCCTTGCGCCAGTGTCGCTGAAGCAGCAGTAGCCGATCAGGGTGCCAAGCGCAGGCAAGCGGCGAAGCTGCCAGGCCGTCTGCGGCGCCCCGTCCGCGCCGAGCAGCCGCGGTGCGAGACCGGCGGCGTCCGGGCAGCGCGCCATGCCCTGGACCAGCGCTTCGAGACTGCCCGCCCCTGGTTGAGCGTCCGTGTTGAGGATCAGGATCAGGTCGGAGCGGCCCGCCGCCGCGCCGCGGTTGACTGCGGCCCCGAAACCCAGGTTTCGACCGGGCTCCAGCACCCGGACGTTGCGCCGGTCGACGGTCTGTTCGACCGGCGCGCCGTTCGAGCCGTTGTCGACGACGATCAGCTCGAAGCGGGGGTCGCGGGGCCAGCTCCGCAGCAGGGCGGCGAGGTGCTCTTCGTCGTGCCAGTGAGGCGCAACCGCGGTGAGGATCGGCGGGCCCTCCGTCATCGCGGAATTCCCGGACCGAAACGGGCGAAGCGCGGCAGCAGCCGGATCGCGCGGCACCAGGCGTGCAGCAGGTCGACGGCGCTCGGCGGCTCGAGGTCGCCCGGCATCGCCGCGGTCGGCGTGCGCCGAAGAGCGTCGACAAGATCCTGCCGAAGCAGGATCGGCAGGCGCGGCCAGAAACCGCGGCCCAGGCGCCGGGCCACGACCAGCAGACGGTTGGCGTACACGCGCCGGGTCCGATGGCAGGCGGCCCGGCGGGATCGGCTCGAGAGCGCCCCGGCATGTTCCGCGCGGGCTGCCGGCGCCAGAAGCGCGCGATAGCCCGCGCAGTGCAGCCGGTCCGCGAGTTCCACATCCTCGTAGTAGCTGTCGAGCCGCTCCTCGAGCGGCCGGAGGCTGGCGCTCCCGCTGCTGACGTCGGCGAGTGCGCGCCGCCGGTAGATCGCTGCGGTAGCCGACACGCCGTACAGAGGCTGCGGCGGGCCGGTGGGTCCGGCGGCGGCAGCCTCGCCGCGGCCGAGCTGGATCGCCTGCCAGCGCCGGTTCCAGGCCAGACCTGCGCCATCGATCCGCTTCCGGGCGCCGTCGTCGGCGGCCATCACGTTGATTCCCTGCACGGCGGCGACCGCGGGTGCGGCTGCCGCTGCCGTGAGCGTGTGCCTTGCCCAACCTGCCTCCAGCACGACGTCGTCGTTCACCAGGGCGATCCACTCCCCGTTGCTGATCGCCATGCCGTCGTTCGCGGCACGGGCGAATCCCGCCGGTCGGGGCAGCTCGACGATCCGCGGCGGGTCGTCGAACGCTCCCGGCCGCGCGGACGCGAGCCGTCGGCACAACGTGCGCAGGGCGGCCGGCGTTCCAGCGCTCGGCCCGGCCGGCGACTGCCAGACGATGACCAGCTCGGCCGGCGCGTCCAGATCTTCGGCGTCGCGGTAGATCGACGCCAGGCATCCTTCCAGGTGCTCCGAGGCGCCGATGGTCGGCACGACGTACGAGAGAGACGGAAGTGCTTCGCTGCCGGGCGAGCCGTTCAAGCGTCGGGTCTGCCGAGTCGAAGGGCGAAGAACAGCGTGACGTCGACCTGGTCCGGCAATCCGGGGTCACGGACGATCACGAGGTTGCCCTTGTTGCAGAGCGGCGCCAGGTCGACCACCGTCCGGTAGCGGGCGCCGAAGAACGGTTCGTCGGTGCTGGCGGCCACCCATTGCAGCCACGGTCTTCGGCCGGCAGCGCCGCCGTTCCCGCGGGCGGACCACTCGCCGGTGTGTTCACCGTGTCGGAGGGGCGCGGCTGCTGCCGCTGCGGCGGCTTCGGCGCCGACTCGCGCCACGGACTGGCCGACCGCGATTCCGCCGCTGTTCGCGACGGCCGTGTCGAGAATCAGGGCGCCGCAGCCGCCGGCCGGGGCCGTCCAGCGGGGATGGTCCGCGGTCAGGATCTGCGGGCCCGAGCCGAGCAGCATCCGGCGCGGCCGGAACGCGCCCCAGGCGCCGAGTGCGGCGGTCGTCAGCAGCGCGGCTGCGACCGCGAGGACCAGGCGCCGCGGCGTCGGCGTGCGCCGGACCAGCGTCGCCGTCACTCGGGCGGCGAGGACGGTGCCGGCCAGCGCCAGCCAGTGCTCGCCGCCTTTGTCCAGGCCCAGTGCGCTGAGGCGGTGTGCGAGGTCCGCCGGTTGCAGCCAGGGATAGGTCGCCGACAGGGTCGCGAACACCAGCAGACCGGCCTGCAGGAAGTAGCCGAACACGGCGGCGTCGCCGCGCAGCGCCAGGCTGCCCCAGGGCCCTGCCGGCGGCGGGTCGTCTGTCGGCAGGCCGTCCTCCTGCCGGGCATGGAGCACGGTCCACAGGGCGATGCCCGCCAGCAGCGCCTGGTGCGGCGGCAGGAAGCGCAGTCCGGCAAGGATCAGCAGCACCACCGCGGCCACCGTCTGCAGCTTCCCCCGGCCGATCAGGTGGGGCGCCGCGATCAGCGCCAGGGGCAGACCCGCGAGCACTTCCGACCAGGGTGCGCCCGCCTCGAGCGGCTGCCACAGGGTCACGGCGCCGGCCAGCACCAGGACGATGGCGAAGGCAAGACGGCGCCAGACGATCGCCGCTGTCATCGCGGCGATCGTCACGCCGAAGATCGGCTCGCGGACCAGGCCCAGGCCGAGCACGGCCGCGGCCACGAGACCGGAGGCCGCCGCTCCGGCCGGCCAGCGCTGCCTGATGGCCCGGGCGAGCGCGTCGGCGCCGGCTGCCGCCGCCAGCACCAGGAGGACGTTCGAGCGAACGCCGCCGGCAGCGAGAAGAAGCCCTGCTGTGCCGGCCAGCGCCGGCGCCCCGAAACGTGCGAACAGCACGAGGACGACGATCGCCGCCGCGGTCGGGATGGCGACCAGGACGACGAGCATCCTGAGTGTCGAGCCGGTCAGGAGCTCGCCCTGACGCATCAGCAGGTTGAGGCCGATGAGCGCCGACGCGAGCAGACCGCCCAGTCGCAGCAGGTTTGCGAGGTCGAGCGAGCCGGGCGGATCGAACAGCTCTGCGCGGCGGGCCAGCAGACTGTCCACCAGCAGGGCGGCCGGGCCGAAGCACAGCAGGGCGCCCATTGCGGCGCCGCGCACGGGAGCGCCCGGAGGAAGGGCGGCGAAGGCAACCGCCGTCAGCACCGGCAGAGCGAGCGCCGGCGCCCCGAACGGCCGCCGCGCCACGCCGGCCGCGGCCAGCAGCACCGCGGTCGCAGCGAACGCCAGGTACCGTCCTTCCGCCGCGGCCTGGGCGTCTCGTTCCGCGCCGGCCAGGGCGAACATCGCGAGCCCCGCCAGCAGCGGCGGCAGGCAGGCGGCCCATGGCGGCGCCGGCAGGGAAGTGGGGTGGGATTCGGTCATGGATTCGCGATCTTGCCCCCAGGCGGCGAACGCTGAAAGACTGCCACGGCCATGTTGCCCCGGGAACTGATCCGAAGCGAACCGGAGCGGGTCGCCGCGGCGGTCGAAGCTCGCGGCGTCGATGCCGCGCTGGTGGACGAGTGGACCGCCAGCGACCGGCGTCGCCGCGAAGCGCTGGTCGAGCTCGAGAAGCTGCGCCATCGCCGCCGGACGGCCGGCCAGGAGATCGGCCGGCTGAAGGCGCAGGGCGAGGTGAAGAAGGACGACACCGATCACCTCATTCTGGAGATGACCGGGCTCAAGGTCCGCATCGACGACCTCGAGGGGATCGTCGAGAAGGCCGAAGCGGAGCTGACGGCGACCGAGCTCCAGGTGCCGAACATCGCGCACGAATCGGTACCGGTGGGCGCGGACGAGTCAGCGAACCGGGTCGAGCGGGTGATCGGCGAACCTCCGCGGTTCGATTTCGCGCCCAGGAACCACTGGGACATCGGACCCGAACTCGGGATTCTCGACTTCGAGCGCGGCGCCAGGCTGGCCGGCGCCCGCTTCGTCACCTACGTCGGCTGGGGCGCACGCCTGGAACGGGCGCTCGCCGCCTTCATGCTCGACCTCCATACCGAGGAACATGGCTACACCGAGGTGCTCCCACCCTATCTGGTCAAGCGGGAGTGCCTGTTCGGCAGCGGGCAGTTGCCGAAGTTCGAACACGACCTGTTCCACGTCCAGCCGGACGAGCGCTACCTGATCCCGACCGGCGAGGTGCCGCTCGTCAATCTGCATGCCGACGAGGTGCTGGACGAGGACGAGCTGCCGCTGCGGTACGCCGCGCTCACGCCCTGCTTCCGGGCCGAGGCCGGTTCCTACGGCCGCGACGTCCGCGGGCTGTTCCGGCAGCACCAGTTCCACAAGGTGGAGCTCGTGCAGCTGACGACTCCCGAGACCAGCCACGAGTCCCTGGAGCAGCTCACGGCGCACGCCGAGAAGGTACTGCAGCGGCTCGAATTGCCCTACCGTGTCGTCTGCCTGAGCACCGGCGACATGGGCTTTGCCATGGCCAAGACCTACGACATCGAGGTGTGGCTGCCGGGGCCGGCGGCCTACCGGGAGATCTCGTCGTGCAGCAACGCGGAGGCGTTCCAGGCGCGGCGGGTGCGCACCCGCTACCGGCCCTGCGGCGGCGGCGCCCTGCGTCACGTCCATACGCTGAACGGCTCGGGGCTGGCGGTTGGCCGGACGCTCATCGCGCTGCTCGAGAACTGCCAGACCGCGTCGGGCTCCGTACGCATTCCCGAAGCGCTCCGTCCCTACATGGGCGGGATCGAGGAGATCGTGTCAGGCTAGCGGCCTTGCCGGCCGTCCGGAGGGGTGGCTGAGTGGTCGAAAGCACCGGTCTTGAAAACCGGCGTAGGTACCCCCTACCGTGGGTTCGAATCCCACCCCCTCCGCCACCTCTCAAGGGGGCGTTGGCCCGGCGGGCACCGGTCTTGGCGTGATTCGTGTTCCGGCGTAGGTACCCCCTACCGTGGGTTCGAATCCCACCCCCTCCGCCACCTCTCAAGGGGGCGTTGGCCCGGCGGGCACCGGTCTTGGCGTGATTCGTGTTCCGGCGTAGGTACCCCCTACCGTGGGTTCGAATCCCACCCCCTCCGCCACACCCCAGGGGGGCACTGGCCCGGTGAGCACCGTCGAATCCCTCCCTCTCCGCCACGATTCGTGAGGGCAGTTGCCCGCGCAAGGTTGCGGGAGTATGTTGCGGGGCAGGTTCTCCGGAGGGCGGCGGCCGTCCGTTCCGTGGCCGACACCGCGAGGCAAGCCAATCGTGAGCAGCGCACAGACCGACGCCTGGCGGAATGCACTCCGCGAGGAGATGGCCAACCTGGAGGAGATCGCCCTGGCGACCAAGCCGGAGCCGGGCGACATCCCGAACCTTCGTGGCGTGGACGTGTACGGCGTCTCCGTGCCGCTGCATCAGGCGATCGGCGGCGACCACCTGATCTACCTCGACTTCAAGCAGCGCTACGACCTGGATCGCCGTATCCGGGAAGCGGAAGCCGCGGGACACATCGACGTGGTCCCCGGTCTCCGGAAGCTGCAGCGGCGCGCCGGCGTCCTGGTGGCCGATGTCTCGGGCCACAAGATGACCGACGCCCTGGTCGCGGCGATGCTCCACCAGGCCTTTCTGCTCGGCGCGTACTACGAGCTCGACCGTTTCGGCGAGATCACGACCAAGCTGTTCGAGCACATCAACCAGCGCTTCTACAAGTCGACGGCCCTGAACAAGTACCTGACGATGCTCTACGGCGAAGTCTCCGAGGAGGGGAAGTTCCGGTTCGTTTCGGCGGGCCACCCCGCGCCGCTCCTGTTCACCGGCTGCCCGGGCCGCATCGAGGAACTTCCCGAAGAGCAGATGGTCCGGTTTCCGCCGGTCGGCATGTTCGCCTCGAACGCCGATGCGGACGAACGGGTCGATCCGGGGCCGCTCGGCTACAAGCGTCCGTACGAGGTCAGCGAGACGGAGCTGCTCGAAGCCGGCGACCTGCTCCTGCTGTCCACCGACGGCTTCGCCGAGCACGGCGGCGGCCGCTATCTCGCCGAGCGGGCCGAGGGACTGCTCGAGTCGGTCCGAGGCGAGCCGGCAAGGACGATCTGCGAGCGCCTCAGCGACGACCTGCTCGCGTTCGCGCCGCCCGAGGACGACATCACCTTCGTCGTGATCAGGAAGACGGAGTAGGGACGGAGCAGGCGAGGGCTTAGCAGTCCGTGGCAATAGTCGCGCTGCATTCGTTTCGGCCATGCATCCCGCCCGGCTGCGTTGCTCTTCGCTCACATATGCCCCAATATGCGTAGCTATCGCGCCTTGCCGGACGGGCGCCTGACCACTCTCGGTGCGACACGGACTTCTGCCACGGACTGCTAGGCGCCGGGTGTCGCCGCCGGCCCGTCGAGTGCCTACAGGTCGGCGGTCTCCGGCTCTTCCGTTTCGTCGTCGGCTTCGGCCCTGGCCACGGGCGCCAGCTTGAGCAGCGCGGCGTCCTTCTCCTCGGTCAGCACGTAGAGCAGGTCGTCAGGCCCCTGGCGCACGTCGCGGATGCGCTTGCGGATGTCGGCCAGCAGCCACTCGCGGCCGAGCTCCTCGCCCTTCTCGCTGAAGATGAGCCGCTCGAGGTGACCGGTGTTCGGCATGCGTCCGGTCATCAGCGCACCGGTGAACAGATTGCCCTTCCATTCGGGGAAGGCGTCGCCGGTGTAGAAGGCCAGCCCGGAGGGGGCGATGGAGGGCAGCCAGAAGATCGCGGGTTCCTCCATCCCTTCGGCCCAGAACCGCTCCGAGATGCGCACGCCGTTGTAGTGCCGGCCGTAGGACACCACGGGCCAACCGTAGTTCCTGCCGGGCTCGATCGCGTTCAGTTCGTCGCCGCCCTGGGGGGCGTGTTCGGTCACCCACGGCTGGTTCGTCCCGGGGTGGAGCGCCAGGCCCATCTGGTTGCGGTGGCCCATCGAGTAGATCTCGGGCTTGTGACCCTCCTTGCCGAGGAAGGGGTTGTCGTCGGGGACGCTGCCGTCGAGCCGCATCCGGAGCAGCTTGCCGGCGTGGCTGCCGGGGTCCTGGGCGAGTCCGGCCTGCCCGAAGAA
This sequence comes from Thermoanaerobaculia bacterium, assembly GCA_965116145.1. GTDB lineage: Bacteria > Acidobacteriota > Thermoanaerobaculia > Multivoradales > Multivoraceae > Multivorans. The sequence goes on along the minus strand of OZ220482.1, from coordinate 1,186,917 downwards.
ACTCCGCGTGCCGTCGACCAGATCGGCGCCGAAGGCTCCGCCCATCGTCATGTACATGATGTCCTCGCCGGGCACGAACGCGAGCCGGGCGGCGGCGACCGAACCACCCCAGGACTCGGCGACGAACACGTCCTCGACGTCGACCAGGGACGTTCCATCCAGCCGGCCGCGGACCAGGGCGACGGTGCCTTCCCGGCCGGACACCTGCCGGGTGTAGGTGAGATACACGTATCCGTTGTCGGCGAACTGCGGGTGGACCGCGACCTCCATCATGCCGGCGAGGCTGTAGGCAAGGACATCGTCGGGCACGCCGGCGATCGGATCGTCGATGAGCACGCCGTCGCGGACCAGGCGGAGCGTCCCCTTGCGCTCGGTGATCAGCAGGTCGCCCCTGGGCAGGAAGGCCACGGACCAGGGGTGATCGAGGCCGCGGACGACGACCGAGACCTCGACCTCGGGGATCAGGTGGGTGTTCATGATCCACGGCTCGTCCGGCAGGTCGACCCGGGGGATGCCGCTGCCTCGGCTGCCGTAGCCGGCCTGGGCGAGCGCCTGGGCCGTGATCGCAGCCGCGAGCAGGAAGGTGGCGACGGCAACGAGTCGGCGGTTGGTCCCCTGGTTCATCGGTTGTCTCCCGGCTGGTGTTCCGGTTGGTCTGCTGCCATCGGCCCCGACTCCTCTTCCGGCCACTCGGCCCCCTGCAGGATCCACAGGCGGATCGTCTCGATCTGCTCTTCGGTCAGCTCCGTGCCGGCCTCGTACGGCGGCATCCGCATCTCGCTGATCTCGGAGCTGACGCGGATGTACACCTCGCTGTCGGCCGGATCGCCGGGCGCGATGTTGGGAAAGCCGCCCAGGTCCTTGAACGCCAGCTCCCGGATGTCGAGCCGGAGATCCGCCTCGCGCCGGGAGGCGTCGGAGCCGTGGCATTCGTAGCAGAAATTCTCCAGGATCGGCCGAACGTCCGTCACGTAGTCGACCTGCCGATCGTCCTCGCTGGCTGCCGGCAGAGCTCCGGCCGAGCCGGACATCGGCAACACCGGAACCAGCGCCGACAAGGCCACCAGCGACAGAACTGGACGGGACCTTGCTCTCATGCCACTCCTCTCCCCCTTCAGGCCGAGGATCCTCCTGTTCCCGGCATTCCCGGGACCCGGACCTTGCGGATCGTCTCCACAGTGTAGCCCCTCGTTCGCGGCGGCCGCCCGGGCGCGGCCCGCAGACCCCGGCGGGCGTGGTCTGGTTCGCGTTCCGGAGTGTGCAGTTCGTGCTTGCCGGGGAGGCCGATCCCGGCGATCGAAGATGCCACTGGATGCCGCTGTCGAAACCTCTGAACCCATGTCTCCTAGAGTGCGTTGAGGCGGGTCAGCTGCCGGCCAGTGTGACGAAGTCGAGTCCGGTCGGATTGACCGTGGTCCAGGCGGTGCGGTGATGCGCGATGTAGCTGCGGAGCACGTTGCCGATGAACCCGCGGGTCTCGCGGAAGGGCGGAACGCCGTCGAACCGGTCGACAGCGCCTGGGCCGGCGTTGTAGCCGGCGAGAGCCAGGACGAGGTCGTTGTCGAAGCGCTGCAGCAGGTCGGCGAGATAGCCCGTGCCGGCGTCGAGATTCTGGCTGGGGTCACTGGCGTCGGCGACTCCGAGCTGCTCGGCGGTCGTCGGCATCATCTGCATCAGGCCGAGTGCTCCCCGCGGCGAGACGGCTTCGGTGTCGAACGAGGACTCTGCACGGACGATGGCGGCCACGAGCAGCGGGTCGACGCCATGGCGCTCGGCGGCGCCCGAGATCAGGCCGCCGTACGGAACCTCCCGCATCCGGTCGCTGACGGCTCGCTCGTCGGCCGCCCCGACAAACAGCTCGAAGCTCTCCCGGTGCGACTGGACGCGCTCGTGCAGTGGGCCGCTCCCCAGTACCGGTGCGGCCGCGGCGGTCGACGGCTCGAGCCATGCGCGAATCCGCTCGAAGAGAACGATGTCCTCGATCGGGGGCGGCACGGCGGACGGTTCCGGGCTCCGCCCCGGGGCGGTTTCGCGGGGCGCGGCCGCCAGGAAGGCGGTTGCGGTCAGCGCGATGGCGATGGCCCGATTGCGGGGCCCGGGTTTCCTGGAGCTCATGGCGACGGCTGTCGGGGGGCTGGGTCGTCGGCGATTCGCCGAACGTCGTCCGGGTTCGAACCGAGGTCGGAAATGCGGCGCCTGGCAGGCCCGTCCGGGCCCAGGCCCTATTTCGCCGCTGTCTTCGCGCTGGCACAGCGGTAGTCGGCGGCCTGGATCCGCAGCGCGGCGACCTTCTTTCTTAGCGTGTTGCGATGCAGACCCAGGTGGTTTGCCGAATTCGTGAGGTTGCCGCTGTTGTGCCGCAGGGAAGCGAGGATGAACTCCCGTTCGAAGATCTCCCGCGCCTGCGCCAACGTGACACCCCGGGAAGCCAGCCGATTCACCAGATGGCCGAGTTGGCCGTTCAGGTCCTCCGTCGCCCCCTCGGGAGCGTGCTCGTCCGGGTCGGTTGGCTTCAAGGCGGGTGACACCGCGAAACGACGATCCTAGCACAGATCCGACGCCTCTGGGCACTTGAAGGGTACGCGAGGCATGCCTGAGCTGTGCCCGGCGCGGTTGCTACAGTTGCCGATCTGCTTCCGTCTTCACCGATGCCCACTCGCGAAGAACGCCAGGGTCCCGAGGGCTACGATCTGCCGGCAGTCGAGGCCTGGATCGCCGGGAACGTCGACGGTCTGGCGCCGCCGCTCAGGTGGACCCGGCTCGAGGGCGGCCACTCGAACCTGACGTTTCGGCTCGACGACTCCGCGGGCCGTTCGGCGGTCATCCGCCGGCCGCCCCGGGGCAAGCTGCTGCCCAGGGCTCACGACATGAGCCGCGAATGGGCGTTGATCTCGGCGCTGGGGCCGACAGCGGTGCCGGTGCCTCCGGCGCTCGCCTTCTGCGAGAGTCCGGAGGTCACCGGCGCCTGGTTCTACGTGATGGGCCTTGTCGACGGCCGCCCGCTCTACAGCGCGGCGCAGACCGAGGAATGGGTGCCGCCTGACCGCCGACCGAGGCTGGCGCATTCCTTCATCGACGTCCTGGCCGATCTGCACGCCGTCGATCCGGACGAGGTGGGACTGGGAACCCTCGGCAAGCGGGACAGCTATGTCGGCCGGCAGCTCCGGACCTGGTATCGGTCCTGGACGGCATCCGTCGGTCCGGCACAGCTCGACGACCCGCGGGCGCACGATCTGCAGCGCTGGTTCCTCGAGCATCTGCCGGATCAGGGGCCGGCCCGCATCGTCCACGGCGACTACGGGCTGCACAACTGTCTGGTCGGCCCGGACTCGACGATCGCCGCCGTTGTCGATTGGGAGATCTCGACCCTCGGGGACCCGCTGGCCGATCTCGCCTACGCGCTGAACCAGTGGACTCCGTCCGCGGACACGATGCCCACCGGCGCCGGCGGCGCCACCGCCGCGCCCGGCTTCCCGACCCGCGAGGCTCTGCTTCGGCGCTACGCCGAGCGCACCGGCCGCGATCTGTCGCATCTGGACTACTACGTCGGCTTCAACCGGTGGAAGTCGGCGGCGATCGTCCATGGCGTCTATGCTCGCTACATGGAAGGGAAGAAGAGCACCGCCGGGGTCGACCTCGACGAGATGCGCCAGCGCATCGTGAGGACCCTGGATCTGGCAGAGGAAGCGGTCAACCGCCTCTGACGCCGCCCGGGTGCGGAAACGTCACAGGGCGGCGTGGGCTCGTTCGCCGCTCGGTGAACGGGACGGAGACGCCCGCCCGGATCAGTGCGACAGGTCCATCCGTTCGACGTCGGTCCACGGCACGTACTCGACCTGACCACCCTCGCGGCCGTCAACGCGGACCAGCACGCCGGTGTTCGACGTGTCCAGGTCGCCGGCGCACTCGAGCTGCAGTTCCTCGCCGCCAACGAGGGTCACACGGGCACGCCGGCCGTCGCGGCATGCCTCCCGTTTCGGGGTCTCGATCGACGCGATCAGGCCGAAGGGAATCGTGTAGAGGACGCCGTCGGCAGGGACGTCGAGTGTATCGGTGGTCTCGCTCTCGTCGAGGTCGTGGACCAGGCGGCCGGCGAACACGCGGCCATCGCGGCTGGTGACGCTGCCGATCAGGGGTTGGCCTGGCGGGAACTCGTCGTAGCCCGGGCCGCTGCTGCCGTCCGTGAAGTCGACGCGCTCGAACGCGTCCCACGAGACCAGGACCCGTCCGTAGCGGCGGTCGTCGACGTAGATGCCGCGATTGCCCTTGCCGACGTTGCGGGCGCCGGAGAGCAGGTGCTCGCCGCCGTCGCGCAGCGTGATCAGGGAACTGTCGGCCGCGTTGCGCTCGATCGAGCGGATGGCGTCGAACCGCAGGCGCAGCTCTCCTTCGGCGCTCTGTCCCCGGAGTTCGTCGCCGCCGACACTCTTCTCCCGGTCCCACTGCAGGAAGCCGGTGAAGTCGCCGACCAACGTACGCACCTTGCCGTGGAGCCGTTGCGGAACGCTGCCGAGACCGGCCGTCGGCAGGAACTCGATGCTGCGGATCCGGCGCTCGCCAAGGTCGACGACCCCGTGCACGGCGTCCCACACGCGGATGCCGTCGGCGATGTCGTCGGCGTTGAAGCGGTCGAGGACGACCTCCGTTCCGCTCTTCAGCGTCACCAGCAGGTCGCGGCCGCTTCGCTCGATCCGCCTGAGGTCGCCGAAGCGCGCCATGAAGGGCCGGCCAAGGTCGCGGCCTCGCGGGCGCCTGGCGATCTCGAAGCCGAGAATCCTGACCGGGCGAGTCTCCGTCAGCGCTTCGGGCGGCACGAGAGAGGCCCACGGGTTCTGTTCCTTGTGGCCGTTGAAGTAGTCGCCCCAGAACGCTTCCTCGTCGCCGCCGAACCGCAGTCGGCCCTGGTAGGCGGCGCCGTCGTTCGTCGTCACCCGGCCATGGAGGAAGCCCTGCCCGGTGTCCGACACGCCGTTCGCCTGGAGGGCCGCCGCCGGCGAGGACACTGTGGCGGTGCTGCCCACCTGCCCGGGCGGCAGGCGCGGCGCGAATGTGGACGCGAGAATCACGCCGAGAACGAGGAGTGCAAGAACGGTCGCGCCCGCGGCGATCCTCCTGGACCTGGTCATGGTCGGCACGCTACTCGCAATCCCGGCGACCCGTGGCGAGAACGCGCGCTCGAATGCAGCGCGGCCTTGCCACGGGCTGCCAGGAGCTTGCGCCGCAGAACGCGGCGCCCGCAAGACGTACGCCGCTGCCGGCATGTCGGTTACCGCGGCTGCGGTTCCCCGGCGGAGCCGTTCGCGTCGGCCGCCGGTTCGCTCGGCCGCCGGATTCAGCGGCCGCGCCCGCTCCGGCTCCGCGGCGGGTGCTGCCTATGCTGTCGGCCTGCGGCGGCTGGCTCTCCCCGGCTGTTCCGTCTGTGGTAGCTTCCGCCGTTCGTCTGGCGCCGTTGCCGCGATCAGGGCCGGCCGGATCGGCTGGTTCCCGTCGCAGGAATAAGGCTCGGCGTCTCCTGCGTTGGCATCAGACTACGCACTTGCCGTAGCGGTGCCTGTCGCATCGGCTTACCAACAAGGGGGCTCTGGTTCCATGAAGCAAAGAAGACTGCTGTTCCTGTCGCTGTTCATCTCGCTGCTGCTGGCCGCAGGTTCGGCCTGGGCGCAGGAGGAGGACTCCGAGGGGGAGTCCGCTGCGGCAGAAGCAGAAGAGCTGTTCGTCGAGGAGATCACGGTCACGGCGACCAAGCGGGAAGAGTCGCTCCAGGACGTGCCGATCGCCGTGACGGCGATCACCCCGCTCCAGATCGAGCGCTCCGGCATGCTGGACATCCGCGATCTGCCGACCCTGGCGTCCAGCTTCAACATGAACTCGTCGCAGACGGAGTCGCAGGGAACGACGCTGCGCATCCGGGGCGTCGGCACGACCGGCAACAACATCGGGCTCGAAAGCTCGGTCGGCGTGTTCCTTGACGGGATCTACCTGAGTCGGCCGGGAATCGCGCTCGGCGATCAGCTCGACGTCGAGTCGATCGAGGTGCTGCGCGGACCGCAGGGCACACTCTTCGGCCGCAACGTCTCGGCAGGCGCCCTGAACCTGCGCACCCGGCGTCCGAGCGTGACGGACCGTTCCGGCTTCCTGAACCTGACCGGGGGCAACTTCAACTCCTTCAACGCCCAGGCGGGTGTCGGCGGTCCTCTCTCGGAACGCGCCGGCTACCGGCTGTCGGCTGCTGTCCGCAGCCAGGACGGCTTCGTCGAGAGTGTCTCGGGGGCGGAGAGCTACAACCGCGACCGCGCGCTCGTTCGCGGGCAGTTGCTGTGGAACTTCAGGGATCGCGGGTCGCTGCGGATCATCGGCGACTACTCGGACGCCGACGAGAACTGCTGCGATGCCGTCGTCATCCAGGAATCGCCGGCGGCGGCGCTCGGCTCCTTCGTGGCGGCAGGGCTCCCGGCCGACGGCGGCGTCTCGGTGTCCGGCTCGTCGGCCTTCGAGGACCGCCGGTCGAACGCCGCCTCGTTCGTCAATCCCTTCGATCAGCAGGGGCTGTCGGCCGAGCTGAACTACAACCTGACCGACCGCGCCGCCATGACCTGGCTCGGTTCGTGGCGCGACTTCCATGCTTCGTCGATCCAGGACGACTTCGTCGGCCTCTCGATCTACCGCGTGTCTCCGGATGCCGCCAACGGCTTCGAGTCGTTCGACGAGATCGAGTCCTGGAGCCAGGAGTTCCGGCTTGCCGGCGACACCGAGCGGGTCAGCTGGCTGATCGGCGGCTTTGCCTCGGGCGAGGACATCCTCGAGCATGGCGGTCTCGGCCTGCTCGAGGACTACACGTCCTTCACGGACGCCATCCTCTGGAACTACGCGTTCGCTCCGGTGCTCTCCTCGGCGCCGCTTCTCGGCGCCGTGCCGATGGCGACCGGCGGAACCTTCGCCGATGTGCTCGCGGCGGACAACCAGGCGCTGGCGTTCGCAGGAGGCATCTCGTCCGCCGGCGCTCATGCCAAGAACGTCTTCCGCCAGCAGGGTGACTCCTGGTCGGTCTTCACTCACAACACCTTCCGGCTGACCGACCGCTTCTCGTTCGTGGCCGGCCTGCGCTACGTCGACGAGACGAAGGACGGCAGCTTCTCCCAGCCGTCCGCCAGCAATCCCGCCTGCCTGGCGACGCTGGCCAACGCGGCCGCCCTGGCGCAAGGCGCCGCCGGCACCGGGCTGGAGCAGGTGGCCGCAACGATCGGCAACTTCAGCGCCGCCTACAACTGCTTCCCGTTCGCCACGCCCGCCGATACCGGCGTGGCGATCCTGCCCGCGACCTTCGACGACACCTTCCAGGATGACGAGCTCGTCTACACGTCAAAGGCGGTGGTCGAGTTCAGCGACACCGTCAAGGGCTATGCCAGCTACACCCACGGCTTCAAGTCCGGCGGCTTCAACCTGGACTCCACGGCCGCAGTCGGCGGCGCCTCGCCGAGCTTCGACTCGGAGAAGATCGACGCCTTCGAGCTGGGGATGAAGTCGGAGTTCGCCAACCGGCGCGTGCGCCTGAACGCGACGCTGTTCGACTACGACATCGAGGACTTCCAGGTGCTCGAGTTCACGGGCGTCCAGTTCAAGACCTTCAACGTGCCGAAGGCGCAGAGCCGGGGCGCCGAGCTCGAGATCTCGGCAGTCGCCGGTGAGAACGTGACCCTGAATCTGGGCTACACCTACGCCGATTCCGAGTATCCGGAAGACTGCGCCGGCGACCTGGACATAGCCTCCGTCAAGTCGCTGTGCGGCGCCAGGCTGACGAATGCGCCCGAGAACGTCCTGTCGTTCGGTTTCAACTGGGACGACACCGTCAGTGACCGGTTCCTGGTCTTCGCGTCGGTGAGCGGCCGCTGGGAGGACGACCGCCGGACCAGCACCCAGCCGAACCTGGCGCTCGACATCCAGGAGGCGAACACCAAGGCGAATGTCCGGGTCGGTCTCGGCAGCTACTCGGGCCGCTGGACGGTGGAGCTCTGGAGCAACAACGTGACGGACGAGCAGACGAAGAACGTGACGTTCAACACGCCCCTGCGGGCGGGCAGCCGCAGCACCTTCCTCGAGGCGCCGCGCACCGCCGGAGCGACCCTTCGCCTGACCTTCTGATCGCGTTCCAGGGCCCGGCGAACCCGGCCGGCGACTCGACCCGCGCGGTCGGGCCGCCGGCCGACGCCGCACCGCCCAGGCATCTCCACGATCCGCTCGGCGTCAAGCAGGCCGGCAGCGCGAAGGCGACCGCCTTCCGCGCCCCGCCATCCCGATCCGCCCGTCTGCCGCGGCCGCACCGGGACGAAAGCTGCGCGATCCCCGGGCCGCGACGATCGCCTGCAGCCGCCAGCAGCACGACAGGCAGGGCCCACCTGGCGATCGCCACAGGGCGTGACCGCCACAGTCTGCCGGCCGTTACGGAGCGTTCGGGGCGTGAACCCTGCACAGGCCTGACCTCGATGTCTTGCGCCTTCTCACGCCGACGGCCATGGCCCGGCACCTGAGACCAGCGGCGGGCGGGGGTTCCCGGGCTACTCGGGCTGGCGGCTCTTCTGTGGCGGCACGTCGGTGGACGGAGCAGGAGGTCCCGCCGGGCCTGTCGGCCAGGCGGGCGGCCTGCGGGTCGGTCAGGGGCCGGCGGAGGATGCGGTCCTTCCGCTTCCGATCGGGGTGGCGACGAAGGGTGACCGCTGCGGCTGGTCGGTGTCGACGCCGATGGTCAGGGTTCCCCGGAGCTGTCCCTGTTCGTCGAGCCTGGCTTCGATGACGGTGGTCGTTGCACTGGCGTTGAAGGTCGGGAACTGGGTCGTGATCCTGAGTTCATCGCCCTGCCATTCGAAGTCGTCGAGGACGATGGAGTAGATGCCGCCCATGTAGAGCCAGCCTTCGCCTTCGTGCGGAGCGTGGAAGCCCATGAGCCCGCCGGCGACGAAGGAGTCGGTCGACGGGTGGAGGGCGAGAAGATCGCGGATCTGCTGTTCCGGATCCTGGCGTTCGAACAGGACGCCGTCCTTCTGCGTGACCTCGATGAACCCGTTGAACATCTCGCTGAACGTGTCGCCGCGATAGATGATCTCCTTCGTCGGGTCCGGGTTGGCGGGATTCTCGGCGGAGTTGTCCCAGACGGCGGTCACGTCGAGCCGGCTGCCCGCCGGAATGTCGACCGGCCTGGTCGGGTAGTAGAGCCACTGCCAGTTGTAGTCGTACTTCGGCACGTCCAGCAGGGTCTCCGTCGACCCGTCGGGATAGGTCACGACGTAGCTCATCGCCTTGCCCCGGACGTGCATGTGCGGGCTGAAGGCGAGGATCTGCACGTCCTTGTCGAACAGGTAGTGGGCCTTCTCGGCGTGGTGGCCGGCGCCGGGAGGAATGCGCAGGCCGGTGTTCGTCACCGGTACCGTGATGACCTCCTTCCTGAGCTCGCCCTTGCCGAAGTGGAGGCCGATCCGCGAGGCGTCGCGGGTTGCCTCGCCGATGGGGTGGTAATGCTGGTCGACCATCACGGTCACCTTCGAGCCGAAGCGGCGCCCCACGCCGTCCGGGAAGACGTAGGGCGGCATTCCGGCCGTCCAGATGCCGAGCACGCCGGCGGCGGCCGGCCCGCTGTCGTCCACAGCGGTCGTGTAGGTGGTGAGAAAGTGATGCGTGACGCGTGCGTCTTCCGGCAGGAACTCGATGGCGCGGATCCAGCGCGGCTCACCGAGGTCGACCTCGATCACCTGCTGCGGGAAGAGATCGTCGCCTTCGGCCGGCACCTCGATGCTGTCGAGGGTGATGACGTGGTCCGGTTCGCCGAGCTCCCAGCCCTCGGGAAATGTCGGTGGTTCGGGACGATCGGCGGGATCTCCCTGCGGGGCTCCGGCCTTCGCCCAGTTGACGATCGTCTCGATCTCGGCGCCGGAGAGCGAGAGGTCGTTCGACCAGACGTGCCGGTCGGACTCGCCGCTCCACGGCGGCATGTCGCGGTTCTCGACCGCGCGGGCGATCGAGCGCGCCCACGGCCGCGATTCCCGGTAGGTCATGAGCGACATCGGGGCGACCTCGCCGGCCCGATGGCACTGGACGCAGTTGCTGAAGAAGATCGGCGCGACGTCGCGGGACCAGGTCGGCGCGTCGGCCGCCGCGGCTGCGGTCGCCGCCGCGAGCGCAACAGCGAGAGCGAGCGCCGCCGACCGGGCGCGGTACGTCGTCGGTTCGGGGGCTGGTCTCTGGTGCATGACTTGCTCTCCTTCAGTCGATTGCAAAGAGCGTATCCGAAGACCCCGATTCCGCCCCTGCCGCCGGGGAGACCTCGACGCGGTCGATACCGAGCCGGCCTTCCTCGATGACGAGGCCGACGGCGCCGCAGTCCAGGGCGTCGTCCTCCGCCTCCAGGAGGGTAGCGCCGTCGACCCTGCCGACGACTCTGCCGCCGTCGACCTGCAGCGCGAGGTCGTGGGTCTCGCCTTTCCGCCACCCGATGTGCGCCTCGCCGAGCACTTCTTCGCCGTGCAGTATCCGGACGAGCTGGAGGCGGCCGCCGGGTGCGAGGAGCAGACCGTAGAAGCGGGCAAGACCCTGCACGCGGGCTGCGACGCCGGCTCTGCGGGCGAGGTGCGGCGTCATCCTGACGGTCACGGAGTAGTCGCGCCACTCGCGGGTTCCCTGCATCAGCAGGCCCGTGCCTTCGTTCTGGACGAGCCGGAACATCTCGGTCCCCTTGGCTACCAGGTCGACGCCGTTCACCCAGGCGCGGCGCCACATCGTGCCGCGATGCCGAGGCCGTTCGAGACGGAAGTCCGGCGCGCCGGACCACTTCAGCGCCTCGAGGCAGACGGCGCCCGCCGGTCCGAGGACGCGCAGGCCGGCCGCGAAGACCGGGCCGGGCAGCGGCGGCACGGTGAAGGACACGCACCGGGTCTCGCCGGGCTCGAGCTCCCGGGTGACGTCGTCGAAGGCGGCCGGCTCGTCGTCCTCGCCGTAGTAGCTCAGACAGAGGTTGGCCCGAACGCCCTCCCTCGGCGCGCCGAGGGTGGCCTCGACGGTCTGCCCCGGGAAGATCCGCGGTGAGGCCATCAGCGGATAGACCCGGTTCTCGAACCACTTCGCCGTCTCGAGGGAGGGGATGAAGACGGGGGAGACCACGCGGGCTTCGCCCCGGGCATCGATGCGCAGCGCGCGTTGGCCGGAGGTCAGGGTCACGTTGCCGAGCTCGGCTTCGCCCTCCGCGACCTGGAACCCCTGGACCGAGCCGGGGAAGGAGAAGTGGAACTGAGCGCCGTTCTTCGGCCGGAGCAGGTCCCTGCCGACCAGGCGCCGTCCGATGTTGACCACATGCAGCGCTTCGGTCACGCAGTCGCTGATCGCCCGGCCGCCGTCGGCCGTCGGCAGATAGAGCCGGTCGGCGACCGGCCCCCGCCAGTCGAGGGCCCGCTCGAGCCCGGCGTCGATGCCGGCGAGACCGTTCCTGATGCCCAGGAGACAGCCGATGTTGCCCGAGTTGCAGTCGGTGTCCCAGCCGCAGGTGTTGACGATCTTCAGCGTCTCGGCGAAATCGCCCTCCCCGTGCAGGAGCGCCAGGATGATCAGGCCGTGGTTGGGGACCACGTGGCAGTTGCCGCCGTACCGGTCGTAGCCGTAGCGCGCGGCGAGCCGGGCCCGGTCTGCGCGCCAGTCGTCGTGCCGGTTGTGCCAGCGCCGGAGGTCGCCGATCAGCCGGGCGATCACCGAGTCCGGCGGGATGTAGCCGAGCCCGGCCTCGATCAGCCGGTCCGTGTCCGGTTCGACGAACGCCATCGACTCCATCGCGGCCAGGACGCAGGCGGCGTGCACCGCCTCGCCGTCGTGGCTCACGCGCGCCGCGGTCGACGCCAGTCGGACCGCCAGATCCGGATTGCCCGGCGCCGCCATCGCCCAGCCGTCGATGAAGATCTGGGCACCGATCTGCTCGGACACGACCTTGCCGTTCCGCTCCATGGAGCCGCTTTCGGGCGCTTCGACTCCGCTCTTCAGGCGAAGGTAGGCCGTGTGTTCGGTGGAGTTCCCGAGGCCGCCCCACCACAGCACCGTGCGCTCCCGGATCAGGTAGTTGAGCCAGGTCTCGCCGACTTCCCGCGAGCTGAGCCGTGCGCCCGAGCCGTGGTCCTCGAGCGCCCGCAGGAAGGTGAAGGTGCCCGTGATGTCGTCGTCCGTGACGATCAGGGGGACGTCGAGCCGATCGTGAACGTAGTACTCGATGTCGCCCAGCCGCTTGCGGATCCACTCGTGGGTCCAGCTCTCGAAGGGCCGTCCGAGGTAGACGCCGATGACCTTGCCCAGGACACCGGCGTAGACGCGTTCCGCGTAGTCGGGGGGCAGTTCCTGCTCCCTCATGACAGGAATCTTGAACAGTGTATCATGTTCGTCCGCCCCCGGAGCATACTGCCGGCGGTCTGCCGCCGACGCCACCACCCCAGGAGGGAGAACGCCATGGAGCGTAGACCGCGACCCGTAACGAAGACCATGCGCAACATCGGCCTTGCGACCGTCGTCCTGTCGCTTCTGGCCCTGCCTGCCTGGGCGCAGGACGGCAGCGTGGCGGGCACCGTCACCGACGCGGACGGCGATCCGCTTCCGGGCGTCCTCGTCCGTCTCGAAGACGCGGGCGGCGACGCTGCGGGAGAGGCGATGACCGACGGCGACGGCGCGTTCTCGATCGGCGGCGTGGCGGCCGGAAGCTACACGGCCACCACCAGCCTCGAGGGGTTCTCGTCCGCGAGCCGGTCCGTGGCCGTCACCTCCGACGGCGTCACGGTCTCGTTCGAGATCCGTCCGGCGTATCACGACACCGTCCTGGTGACGGCGGAGAGGGTCGAGGAGAGTGTTCTCGAGGTGCCGATGACGATATCGGCCTTCGATTCGGGTCTGCTCGAAGAGCTCGTGATCCAGAACCGGACGGATCTGCAGAATCTGGTTCCGGGCCTGCAGTTCGGCGACGAGACGGAGCAGCAGGGCCAGGGCACGGTCATCCGCGGCATCGGCACCAGGGCTGCCCAGTACGAGCAGAACGACTATGCCGTCGCCACCTACGTCGACGGCGCCTACACGCTCGGCGTCTACGGCACGACACCCGGCGGCGGCTTCGATCTCGAACGCGTCGAAGTTGCCCGCGGACCCCAGGGGACCCTGAACGGCCGCAACTCAATCGCCGGTGCGATCAACCTGGTCACGAAGGGCCCCTCCGATCAGTGGGATGCGGAGCTGATGGCGGAGGTCACCGACGTCTCGCAGCAACGCGTGAACGCGGCGCTCGGCGGGCCTCTTGGCCGGGGCCCGTTCAGTTTCCGTCTGACCGGCGGCCACCACGGCGGCGACGGCAGACAGGAGAACGTCGGCCCCGGCGGCGACCACGACGCTCCCGATCAGACCTTCTGGTCGCCGCAGCTCCGTGCCGCGAGCGAGCGGTTCTCCGTGAAGGTGCGCTGGTCCCACGTGCAGGACACCGGGACTCCGCGGGCCCTGGTGCAGCTTTCCAACGTGGACCGGACCGACCCCGATATCTTTCGTGGCCGCTACTATCGCTGGGAGACGCCCAACCCGGCCATCGATCCGGACTGTCCGCTGAACACTCCCATGTGGAACTGCGGCGGCGACATCAGGAACAGGGTTGCGCTCAACTACCCCAGCTACGACCGGAGCGAGAGCGACTTCGGCACGCTGCGCGCCGACTGGCAGGTCTCGGACGCCCTCGGCATCAGCTACAACGGCAGCCGCGGCGACACCGTGCAGCGCGTCATCAGGGATGCCGACTACACGAACCGGATCCCGGTCGGGACCAACCCCGGCACGCTGGACCACACCCTGGCCAGTGACGGGCGGGTGCCGTTCGTGAACACCTTCTACGACCTTCCGTTCACGTACGACGAGACGTCGCACGAACTCCTGTTCAGGTCGAGCTACGGGGGGTCCTTCAACTTCATCGGCGGGCTGTTTGCGTATGACAACGACCGGAGCGGGACGATCCATCGTCACGACCTGCACACGCCGATCCGCTTCGGTACAGCCGACGAGCAGACCCGGAATGCCTCGCCGGTCTACGGCTTCTACGAGGTGGACACCTGCAACGACGCGATACGGGCGATCCTCGGAGTCGAGCCCAACGAGCCGGATGCGGAGGGGCTCTTCTGGTCCTGCCCCGACGGCGCCGAGCACAGCCATGTGCTGAGCTTCTTCAACACGTCCAGGAACCGGACCCAAGCCGCGTTCCTCAGCGGCGACTACCGGTTCAACGACAACCTGGCGCTGTCGGGCGGCGTGCGCTACACCGAGGACGAGAAGGAGCAGAAGGCCGAGAACCAGGGCGGATTCCTCACGCTGTCCCTGGGGGGCGTCCCCGCCACCGTCGCTCTCGTCGGCGAAGGCAACCCCTTTCCGCAGAGCTGGTCGCGGCCGATCGGCCATCTCGCTCTGGAGTACACGACCGATGACGGCAATCTGATGTACGGCCGGGTCTCCACGGGCTTCCGCTCCGGCGGGTTCAACGTCGGCCTGCCGGGCCAGGTGCCGCCGTACATCGAGGAGGAAACGCTGATCAACTACGAACTGGGCGCCAAGGGCTACTTCCTCGATTCGAGGTTGCAGCTCTCGGCCGGCCTCTGGCACAACGCGTTCGACAACTATCAGCTCACCGCCAACCAGGAACCGCCGCCGGGTGTTCGGATCCCGGTATCGGTCTACTCCACGACGCCGCTGGCCGAGTTCACCACGAACATCCCCGACACGACGATTCGGGGCGCCGACCTCGAATTCAGCTACCGGATCGGCGCCTTCGCGTTCAGGGGGTTCTACGCCTGGCAGGATTCGGAGATCGGTCGGCATTCGTCGGTCGTCCTTGGCGACCCCAACGCTCAGAAGGCGACCTGGACGTACACCGACCTGGCGACCGGCGAGGAGCGCACGACCGAGTACGATCTGCCGACCGACCAGACCGGGAATCGGCTGCCGATGCAGCCGGAGAACAAGCTGGCGCTGACGACGACCTGGTTCCGTTCCCTGGGCGCCTCCGGTGGGGGGGGGCACCTGCGACTTCAGTCCACGTACACGTTCACCGACGATGTCTATCCCGGCATCGCGAATCTGGAGATCTACGAACTGCCGTCGTACAGCCGGTGGGATGTGGGCGGCACCTGGAGCTCGCCGAGCGACAGATGGTCCGTTTCGCTGTTCCTCAAGAACGTCACCGACGAGATTGCGGTCACCGAGTTCCTGCCGATTGCCGGCAACGGAGACGTCCCGGCGCTGGGCTCGTTGACGAATCCCCGGGAAGTCGGCATGCAGCTCCGCTTCAGGCCGTTCAACTAGCGTTTCAGCGGGTTCTTCAGCGCAAGGTCGCAGTGAGGTGGGGGCCGGGGCCGCACACGGAGTCGGTGCCGGGTCCGGCGGCGCCAGCTCGGAACCCGGGCGGCCCGGATCGGCAGGGTGGATCGGAGGGTTGTCCCGACCCATCCTTGCCGCCCTGGTTCCGTCCCTGATGCTCCACGCCGCCGTTGCCGGTTCGCAGTACGAGCTGGGCCCGGAGTCGCTGCCCCGTGAAGGCGTTCCCACCGGCGCGGTGGAGAAGCGCGCCTGGACCGAGAGCAGCATCTATCCGGACAGTACGCACGACTACTGGGTCTATGTCCCGGCCCAGTACACGGACGCAGAGCCCGCGGCCGTCATGGTCTTTCAGGACGGCGAGCTCTATCTCGATCCCGAGGGCCTGGTCAGGGCGCCGACCGTCTTCGACAACCTGATCCACAAGGGCGAGATGCCGGTGACGATCGGTGTCTTCATCAACCCCGGAACGAAGGACATCCCCTGGGACCAGCGCAGCCGCCAGTACGTTCCCCTCGATGACACGTACGCCCGTTTTCTGCTGGACGAGATCCTCCCGGAGGTCGGCCGGGACTACCACCTGACGGACGACGCGGCAGGCCGCGCGATCGCCGGCATGAGCGATGGCGGCCTGGCTTCCTTCACCGTCGCCTGGGAGCGCCCCGACGCCTTCAGCAAGGTCGTCAGCCACGTGGGCAGCTACACGCGGCTCCGCGGCGGTTCCCGTTACCCGTACCTGATTCGCAGGACCCGCGGCAACCCCAGGCCCATCCGGGTCTTCCTGCAGGACGGAGAGAACGACGTCAATCTCGCGGAGGGGAACTGGACGCTGGCGAACCTGCAGATGGAGTCGGCGCTCATGTTCGCCCGCTACGACTACCGGTTCGAGATGGGCGCTGGCGGGCACGATCTGGGTCACGGCGGCGCGATCTTCCCCGAGACGCTGCGGTGGCTCTGGCGCGGCCACCCCGGCGTCGCGGGCGCCGGAGAACCGGCGGACCCCGCCGCGGTGCTGGGTGACTGGGAGGTGGTGACGAAGGTCCTGGGCGAGCTCCGCCGCGGCGTGTTGACCGTGACCGGAAGGACCGGCGCGCTGGCGGCGACGCTCCATGACGAGCGGGACGGTGAGATCGGGATCGCCAAGGTCGATTTCCGGGACGGCATCCTGAGCTACGAGTACCCCGCGCCGACGCTCCAGTCGCACTGGGGCAAGGGGTCGCCGCGCCGGTTGAGCGTCTGGCTGCAGGTCCGGGAAGACACGTTTCGCGGCGCGCTGAGCGCGGACACGGAACCCGCGAGCGACTTCGCGGTCGAGGGCCGAAGGAGGCGCGCGGGCTCCGCGCCGGAGTGATCCGGTCGTCTCCTCCGGCGTAACGGCATGGACGATCCCGGTAGACAGGCGCGGGCGCTGCCGTTCTGGGGCCAGGGAAACACCGCTCCGGAGGCCGAACCGGGCCAGGTTACGGAAGAACGGGGCATCCTCGCCATCCTGCGGGTCTTCATCCGGACCTGGCCCTACCTGCGCCCGCAGGTTGTCGGCCGTTGGCAGGAGTGGCCCCGCCGCAGCCTTGCCGGCAGCGCTTCGCCGGAAGGCGCCAGGGCCGGCGAGGTGTGGAGCTTCCGCCACGTGCCGCCCCTGGTCACGGTCCTGACCGCGCTCGGTCCGGTGCTGTGGCTGGCGCCTCCGGGAACCGAGTGGCGGCACGACCTCCTGCTGGCCGCCACTGTGGTGATGACGGTCCTCGTCTGGGCGCTGCCGTTCGTGCGCGGCCGGGCCTTCGGCACGGCCGCGCTGGCGCTGCTGCTGGTCGGCGCCGCGGCGTTCCTGTTCGCCCTGTTCGCGGTCGACGGTCTCGCCGACCAGTTGCACGTCGGGCTGGTAGCGGCGGGATGCGCCTGCATCTGGGTGCAGTACCGGTTCGACGACGGCAGGCTGCGGATCCGCGTCCGTGTGGGCAGCCATCTCGTCTGCTACTTCGTCCTGGTGTGGGCATCGACGCTGCTCACGATGGTGATCGCGCTGTTCTCGGTGGACCTGATCAGCCAGTCCATCCTGCAGGCCGAGCCCTTGACCCCGCTCCTGGCCGACGTCATCGGCCGCCCGGAGCTGGCCGGCCAGGCGCAGCCCGGGGCCGAGGCGGACCCCGTGGAACCGGCCGCGGGCGGCGCCGAACCGAACATCGATCTGGCGCCGCTCACCGCGGAGCAGAGACACAGTCTGAAGTGGATCTACGCCGTGTTCATGGTCTTCGGCTGGTTCGCCCAGCTCCCGGCGATGATGCTGTTGCCGTACTACTACATCTTCATCATGCAGCGGGTGAACCAGGACCTGCGGGTGGCGCTCGTGGAGCGCTGGCTCGGGTTGTCTCTTCGCTACCACAGCGACCATCGGGTGGGCGATTCGGTCTACCGCATCTACCAGGACAGCGCCCAGGTGACGGCCGTCATCGGCACGGCGACGCAGGCGGCGCAGATGCTGATCACCTACGGCATCGGCGTCGTCTTCCTGGCGGCTCTCGATCCGATCCTCGGGTCCATCGCGCTCGGCATCGTTCTCCTTGCCCTTCTGTGGGGTCGCTGGTTCTCGCCGCGGATGCGCGAGAGGTCCCTGGTCTCCCGGCAAGCCAACTCGGACTTCACGTCGCGCGTTCAGGAGACCTTCGCCGCGCTTCGGGTGATCAAGGCCTGCGGCGCGGCGGACCGGGAACAGGAGCGGATCGAGCGGGACTCCGTGAGGGCGTTCAACGCGTCCTTTCGCGCTCGTTCGCTGATGGCGGTCATCGGCATCGTCACCTTCTCGATCGCCGCCGCCGCTCTTCTGACCGGGCAGTTCCTGATGGCGGTCTGGGCCAGCGGGGAGCGGGAGACCTTCGCGGCGGTGCTCGTCGGCTTCGTGGGTCTCAGTTTCCTGACCTGGAACCTGTCGGCGTACAACTGGGCGCAGGAGCAGCTCGGCGCGTCGAGTGTAGGTGTGCGGAACCTGGTGACGCTGTGGTCGCAGGCGCAGGACATGGCGATGGGGCTCGATCGGGCATTCGGCATCCTCGACCTCGAGCCCGAGGTCAGGAACGCTCCCGACGCGGCGCCGATGCAGCCCTTCCGGCGCCGGATCCGGTTCGACCGTGTCAGCTTCGCCTACGAGCCGGACCGCCCCGTCCTGCGGGACGTCAGCCTGACCGCCGAACCGGGAAGGATCACCGCGATCGTCGGCCCGACCGGCTCCGGCAAGAGCACCCTGGTCAGCCTGCTGCTTCGGCTGTTCGACCCCGACTCGGGAACGATCTCGATCGACGGCGTCGACCTCCGCAGGCTGGATGTCGACAGCCTGCGCGGCAACGTCTCGATCGCCCTCCAGGAGAACCTGCTGTTCGGCATGTCGGTGCGCGACAACATCCGCTACGTTGTCCCCGAAGCGAGCGACGAGGAGGTGCTGAAGGCGGCCCGCGTCGCCTGCGTCGACGAGTACATCGCCGGGCTGCCGGACGGTCTCGACACGGTCCTGAGCGACCGCGGCGGCAAACTGTCGACGGGACAGCGCCAGCGCCTGTCGATTGCCCGGGCCATCGTCAAGGACGCTCCCGTTCTCGTTCTCGACGAGCCGACGGCCGCGCTTGACGCCCGCACCGAACACCGTGTGCTCGACCGCCTCTCGGCCTGGGGCGAAGGCCGCGCCGTCTTTCTGATCACCCACCGGATCTCGACCGTTCGGCAGGCGGATCGAATCCACTATCTCGACCGCGGCCGGATCCTCGAGAGCGGACCGCATGCCGAACTCATGGCGATCAAGGGCGGGCGCTACCGCAACTTCGTGGAGACCGAGGCCAGACTGTCGAGGCGTCCCGGCGAGGCCGGTTGATGGTCGAACCCGCCCGGGCGTCGCGCGGGTCGTTGCGGCGGGGCGAAGAGCGGCTGGACCGGGCGGTCAGCGTCCTCGACGTGAGCACCGACATCCCGGCTCGGGAGACGCTGCGCATCCTGGCGCGGGTCGTCTCCTGTTTCGGGCTGTTCCGCGCGCGCATCGCGGCGAAGCTCGGCTTCATCACGGTCGAGCTGGCCTTTCGGCTGCTGGTCGCGCCATGGCCGGGCAAGGTCGTGGTCGACCATGTGATCCTGGGGGCGCCCATCGGCGACGCCTCCGGGTTCCCGGCCTGGCTGGCGCCGCTCGTGCTGCTTCTCGACGACAGGTCCCCGGTGGAGACGATGCTGTGGGTGTTCCTGTTCGGGGTGGTCACGGTGACCGTCTTCGGGTTCACGACGAGTCGCGGCGCCGGCCGGTCGCCGAGCGGCACGCCGACGGGGGCGTCCGCGGGATCGTCCGGCGGCGCCACTGCGCTGACGCCGCAAGGGCACGGCACCCTGGCGCAGGGTCACGACCTCGCGACGCAGACCGAGAACCAGGCGAACCTCGGTTCGGGCCTGATGGCAGGAGTGCTCGGGCTCTTCGACTACCGGGTGCATCTGCGGCTCATGCAGTCGATGAACCACTTCCTTCGTACCGCGGTGGCCGACAAGCTCAGATCGCTGCCGATGACGACCCTGGACGGTCTGCGGATCGGCGACAGCGTCTTTCGCGTGCTGTACGACACGACCAGCGTCAGCTTGCTCCTGCACGGGATCGCGCTTGGGCTGTACTCGGGCCTGCTTGGCGTCGCGATCACGCTCCACATCATGTTCACGTACTACGGCAGTGCTCCCGAGGTCATCGTGCTCGGCGTGCTGACCCTGCCGATCGTGTTCATGATCGAGCTTCCCTTCGCGCGCATGTCCCGGCGCCGGAGCCAGGCCAGCCGAGCGTCCGGATCGAGCACGACGAGCAGCATCGAAGAAGGCATGAGCAATGTCCTCGCCGTCCAGAGTCTCGGCGGCAACGAGCGGGAGGCCCGCCGGTTCCGGCAAGCCAGCGAAGAATCGTTCAGGCGCTTCCGCACGGAGTCTCTGGTGATGCTCACCTACCAGCAGTTCTTCAGTTTGGCGCTGATGCTGGGGCAGGTTCTGTTCTTCGTCGTGATGGCGGGACGCGTGATCGAGGGCACGTTCACCGCCGGCGACTACTTCGTCCTCACCTACTATTTCTTCGTCCTCAGCGCGACGTTCGGCGCCTGGGGCTTCATGTACACGGAGTGGCAGCGCTGCATCGCGGGCATGCGGCGCGTGTTCTTCCTGATGGACCTGCCGGCCGAGGCGATGGCGGAAGGCGTGGAACTCCCCGAGATCGCCCGCGGGGTCGAGATGAAGGGGGTCGGCCTGACCTACCCGGATGGACGCCGGGCGCTGCGCAACGTCTCGCTCGAAGCGAGGGTCGGCGAGATCGTCGCCTTCGTCGGGCCCACCGGCGCCGGCAAGACGAGCCTCGCCTTCATGGTGCCGGCCTTCGTTCAGCCGACGGAAGGGACCGTGTCGATCGACGGCGTCGACCTGAAGGAGGCGTCGGTGGAGAGCCTCAGGAAGCAGGTGTCCTACGTCTTCCAGGAGACCCAGCTCTTCTCCGGCTCGATCCTTGAGAACATCCGCTACGGCAATCCGGACGCGACCGAGGAGCAGGTCGCGCGCGCCGCCCGCATCGCCGGCGCTCACGACTTCATCGCCGCCCTTCCCGACGGCTACCGGACCGACCTCGGCGCTGTGACGAGCAGGTTGTCGGTGGGGCAGAAGCAGCGCATCGCCATCGCCCGCGGGCTGCTGCGGGACGCGCGGATCCTGATCCTGGACGAGCCGACCTCCGCGCTCGACCCCGAGACCGAGGCCGGCCTCGTCGCTGCCCTCCGCGAAGCGGCGAAGGACCGGCTGGTCATCGTCATCGCCCACCGACTGTCGACCATCGCTCACGCGGACCGGATCCACTTCCTCGAGCGGGGCGAGGTGCGGGAATCCGGTTCGCACGAGGAGCTGATGGCGGTCCGGGACGGACGGTACCGGGAGTACGTCAAGCTGCAGGCTCGCGCCCACGCCTGAGGACCGCACCGTGCGCGGTCGACGCGGCGCCCCGCAGCCGGGGCGCTTCCGGGTCAGAAGGGGTTCGAAGGGGCCAGGCGCCAGGCGTTCAGGCTGTGCACGGCTGCCTCACCGCCGCGGGCGAACAGGGACACGCCGACGCTGTCCTGGCGTGACGGATAGATGCGCCGCGCGATCGCCTGGCGGCGGTTGGCGAAGACCTCGACGACGGACCGGTCGAGGAAGATCCGCAGCGTCAGCCGCTCGCCGTCCCGCAGTGCGAACGGAGCGGCCTCCACGACCTTCGGCGTGTCCTCCGGACCGGATCGCCGGGTGTCGACCTTGAGCAGCTTCTCCGCCGCGTCGTAGAAGATCGACGTCTCCTCCAGGCCGTCCGGCGCCGCGCGGACCTTGACGCCGAACTGCAGCGCTTCGGCGCCTTCCATCTCGACGTACAGTTCGAGACTGCTGCCCGCAACACCGTCGACCGGCACATCCTCGTCGGCGGGCGCCGCGAGCGGCCCTCTCCGCACGGCGTCGCGGCGCAGGGCCTCGATCTCCTCGGGCACGTCCATACGGAGCAGCCCGTCGTCCCCGAGCGAGAGCACCCGAGGCAGGCTCAGCGTGCCCGACCAGCCGTGCCCGTCGCGCATGCCGAACAGGGGTTCGTCGAGGATCCAGGCCCACATGATGCGCCGGCCCCGGTCGTCGACCAGACTCTCCGGGGCGAAGAAGGAATTGTCGACCCAGCTCATCCGGGCGTGGGACTCGGGATGGAACTGCTCGTCCTTCCATTCCCCCACGTAGTAGCGGCAGCCGAGCCGGTGGCTGATGCACAGGAGCACGTGCTTGCCGTCGAGCTCGAACAGGTCGGGGCAGGACACGTCCTCGGCGAGCGACACGCCCTCGACGCCGTGCGCGAAGAGGTCTCCGGCATACGTCCACGGGCCTTCGAGAGCGGGCGCCCTGGCGACGGCGGGCCGTTCGCCGCCGAAGATGGCGTAGTACGTGTCGCCGTCGAGCCAGCCGAACGGATCCCACGAGCGGTATCTGCCGTGGTGCTCGTCACCCTCCCGGGTCTCCGGGGTGATCGGGTTCGAGTCGAGCTTCCGCCACCGGTCCAGGTCATCGTCCAGGGCCACCGCCATCGCGTTGCCCTGGCCGTGCTGGTGATAGCAGATCGTCGGCACACCGTCCCGGTTGATCAGGCAGTTGCCGCTGTACATCCCGTCGAGCAGGCCGGTGGGATGGTGCCGCCAGTGGAACAGGTCGGTGCTCGACAGGTGGCCCCAGTGATCCGACCTGCGGCCCGACCTGGTGTCCTGGAAGATGTGGAACAGGTGGTAGCGGCCCTTCCAGTAGATCGCTCCGTTGGGGTCGAAGGGCATCGCCGCGCCTTCCGGCATGACGATGTGGTAGCCCGGGCGCGCCGGGTCGCTCAGGATGCGCTCGCGAAGCGCCCGGGAGGTCTCGGCGACCGCGTCGGCCACCCTCGAGGGGGCGATGGCGAGGCAGCGCCAGGCGCCGTCCGCCTCCCTGGTCATGGCGAACTCGAAGACGCCGTTCCCGGTCGGGGAACGAAACCTCACCGGATCCACGGTCGCCGAGTCCCCGTCGACGACCACGGCGGCGCTGCCTGAGTCCACGTGCTTGCTGGCGTCGCCGCGGTCGGCCTGCCGCCGCAGCTGCCGCCGCAGCTCGGCCTTCGTCGTGCCGCTGCTGCTTCGCCAGGCGTCGGCGAAAAAGTCGAGCTGCCCGTCGACGTCTCCGGTCCTCGCCGAGACGTCGTAGCGGCGCAGCGCAGCGCGGATCTCGTCCGCGATTCCGCCGGCAGCCGTGGATCGGCCCGTCACCGCGTACGTTCCTGTGCCTGCTGTCCGTCGGGGTCCTGCATCGCCGTAGCCGCGGACGGCCTCAGCCTGCTGCGGCCTGCAGCGCGGCGTACCGCCGGTAGCGTCCCTCCGGCGCCGTCATCAGTTCCTCGTGGGTCCCGCATTCCCGGATCTCGCCGTCTTCGAGGAAGCAGATCCGGTCCGCGTGGGCGATGGTCGACAGCCGGTGGGCGATGACGATGACCAGCCGGTCCTTCGCCGCCTCCTGCAGGGCGGAGACGAGACCGGCCTCGGTCTCCGGGTCGAGTGCGGAGGTCGGCTCGTCCAGGATCAGGATCCGCGCGTCCCGCAGCAGCCCGCGGGCGATCGCGATGCGCTGCTTCTGCCCCACCGAGAGCTTGCTGGTCACGGTGCCGAGGCCGGTCCGGTAGCCGTTCGGCAGCGCGGCGATGAAGTCGTGGGCGCCGGCGATGCGCGCGGCGTGCGTGACCTGCTCCTCGGTCGCGTCCGGATTGCCGTAGCGGATGTTCTCAAGGATCGAGTCGGAGAAGAGCTGGGTCTCCTGGAAGACGTAGGACACCTGCTCCCTGAGGCTCTCCACCGACACCTCCTTCAGGTCGACGCCGTCGATCGACACGGTCCCTTCCGTCGGCTGAACGAAGGCCGGCACCATGAAGGCGAGGCTCGTCTTGCCGGCGCCGGTGGGCCCGACGAAGGCGACGATCTCGCCGATCCTCGCTTCGAGCGAGACGTTGCGCAGCGCCCGGCGTCCGTCCGGGTAGGTCAGGCCGACACCCTTCATCTCGACGCCGCGGGCGATCTCGGGAAGCTCCATGCCCTCGTCTGTAGTTTCCGTCGGCAGGTCCATCAGGAAGAACACGCGACGCAGTCCGGCGATGTTGTCCTGCAGAACCGTGTAGACGTAGCCCATGCCGGAGAACGTCGCGCTCAGGACAAAGTAGTAGTAGGCGAGGACGAAGTAGTCGCCGGCGGTATACGTGCCGTCGATGACGCGTCCGGCGATGACGACGAAGAACAGCACCTGGCCCAGCAGGAACGCCAGGCTGCCGGCCTGCTGATACGTGAGCCTGAGCAGGGACTCGACGCGGAAGCGTCTGAAGGACTCCTCGCTGGCCTGCCGGAATCGCTGGCCTTCCCGCCGGTTCCCGCCGAGGCTCTGGATGGCGAGCACACTGCTCATGCCCTCTTCGATGTTCGCCGTGGTGTCGGCGCCCGAAGCCCGGCTCGCCTGACTCCGGCGGCGCGCCGCCCGCGCGAAGGGAACGACGAAGAGCAGCATGATCGGAAGCGACAGCGCGGCCAGCCCGATGACCTCTGGGGCGGCGCCGAAGTACACGACGAACATCATCGTCGCGCTGATCGTGATGCCGAGAGCGTGCGAGTAGAACTCGAGGCCGACCTCGTAGAGCACCATGCTCACGCTGGTCGTGTCGTAGAGAACCCGGTAGACGCTGTCGCCGATCCGCTGGTCGTCGAGCGTCGTCAGCGGCAGCCGCCGGATCCGGTCGGCCAGTTGCGTCCGGAGAAGGTGGTTCAACGACTGCGTCAACCGCAGGTGCACCCTGAAGTCGAGGAGCCCGAGCAGGCCGCCCATCAGACCGGAACCCCGGTTGGCCTCGTTCTCGGTCCGGGTGGCGGTGTCGTGTCCCTGGGCCAGGGTGCCGTGCCCCTGCTGCAGAAGGGAAGTGGCGCCGCCCGACGAGCCGGCGGACGCTCCCGTCGCCACTCCGCTTGCCGACCTGGCCGCGGCCCGGTTCGTCGTGAACCCGAACACGGTGACCATGAGCACGCCGAGCAGGAGCACCCAGAGCATGATCTCCACCGGGCCCTTGCCGGCCAGGAGCAGCACGAAGGGCGCCACCCAGGAGGGGAAGCCGGACGCTTCGCCGATCGGCGCCCCCAGGATGACGTGGTCGACCACGACCTTGCCCGGCCACGGCGCGTAGAGCAGGCGGAACACCATTTCCGCCGTCAGGAGCGCGAATTTGGCGGCGATGCGCGCCTTGAAGAAGCGCAGGCAGGAGAGCACGCGCCCGAAGATCCGCAGGACCTCCCGAAACGGGATGTCGGTCCTGGTGTCCAGTGCGCTCGCGGGCCGGTCGGGCTGTTCCTCCGTTTCGAGGAACCCTGGAGGGGCGGCCTGCGTCCTCGTGGCCGTCACGCGCGGCACACCGGACATCGCCTGCCGCGGCGCCTCCGGCCCGCCGTCGTCCGGGCGATGCGCTTTCCGTACGCCCGGTCCCGTCGACGGGACCGGGCGGAGCGTCCGGGGTCAGCGCGGATCAGGGGCCGCTCTCGGCGGCCGCGGCCGTCGCCGCCTCCCTCTGCTTCCGCCGGAACTCCCGGATCTGCTCCATCTGCGCCTTCAGCGCGTCGGGCACGATGAACGTGGGCATGTTCGTCTGCTGCGCCTTGTCGCTGAACGTGTAGTGGATGAAGCCGACCATCATCTCGTCGGTCGTCGCCTCGCCCCAGGTCACGTCCGACGTCGGATCGGGGTTCGCCAGGTTGCCGGCCGAGTTGTCGAACGTGGCGTCGACGCGGATCGTCGTCCCGGCCGGGATCACCCGGGGCCGGGTCGGTGTATAGGTCAACTGCCAGTTGAAGTCGTAGTCCGGCACGTCGAGCAGGACCTCCTTCCGGCCGTCGGGGTACTCGGCGGTGAATGTCATCGACTTGCCCCGAAGATGCATGTGGGGCGTGAAGTCGAACAGCACGGTCTCGTGCTCGGTGGTGAACGAGGACCAGGAGTGGTAGTCGCTCTCGCCCGCCGGGATGTTCAGCGTCGGGTCGACCAGCCACATCGTCTCGACCACGTTCTCGGGCTTCTCGTCGTGGAAGTAGAGCCCCATCGTCGTCCGGTCCGTGCCGCCCGTGCCCGGCCCCGGCGTCTTGTGGTAGTGCATCTGGAAGAACACCGTGCTGTTCGGCGGCATGCGCATGCCGTGGCCGTCGGCGAACACGAGCGGTGCGACGCCGGGCCCCCAGCCGCCGACGAAGGTGAGGTCCAGGGTTCCGGTCCGGCTCTGCACGCCCTCGAGCGTGGCGTCGGGCGGCGCGAGATAGGTGAGCTGGTGGTGCACGGCCTCGACGAATCCGGGATGGATCTCGATCGCCCGGATCCAGCGTTCCTCGTCGACCGGGTTGTCGACCTGGAGCCACTCGTAGTGGTCCTCGGTGTCATCCGAGACATGGAACGCCGGGGCGGTGTAGACGATGTCCGGCGTGCCGAGCTCCCAGTCGGAGGTGAAGGCGGGCGGTTCCGGCGCCCGCGAGAGGTCGCCGGCCGGCGCGCCCGCGGCGACCCAGCGGCTGAGCGTCGCGATCTCCGCGTCGGTGAGGCTCGGGTCCTCCACGAACTCGCCGTGCTCCGGGTTGGCGAACCACGGCGGCATCGACCGTTCGGTCGTCACCCGGCGGATCGACTTCGCCCAGGGACGGGTTTCCTCCCAGGTCAGGAGCGACATGGGCGCCGTCTGCCCGGGGCGATGGCAGCCTGCGCAGTTCTGGTGGAGAATCGGGGCCACATGGTCCGCCCAGGTCACCGTCGCGGGATCCGCTGCGTTGTTGGCGGCCGGGTTGTTGGTTGCGGCTGCCGCGCCGGCGCCGGCGAGCAGTGCAAGGCCGAAAGCGAGCAAGGGACTGCGGAACGTCATGAGCTTCTCCTTGGTTGGGCCGAGGCGGCCCTGAGCCGGACAGGGACCGGACGGGATCCGGGGGATGGCGCGAGTCTATCCCGAGTCAGCGGACACTGCGGACGAGGGGGAGCGGTCGGGGACCACGGTCTGCATCGGTCTGTTTCGGTCTCCGCCCGCGACTGTCCGAACGGCGGCCTCGACCTCTCCACGGCACGCGGTCGCCGCACGGCAGGCGCCGTCCAGGGCGCCGGACTGAACGTGTCGTAGACTGTCCCGGATGGAGTGAGGCCGGGCATGTCGGAAGAGGAGCCGGTTCACGCTTGGCCGTGTCCTCTTCCGCGATCGGCGCCGGGCGACAGCTCTGCATCGCCGTTGCCGAACCGCCGAAGCGGAGGCGTGCTCGGGAGCACGCTTCACGGCGTCTGTTCAACGGGCCTCCATCCTTGTATACACAAAGAGACATCGGGTCTGACGGCCCTGGAATCAGGAGAACGCACTGCATGGACGACACAAGCAGCACCGGCCGGTGCCCCGTTCTGGCCGAGACCGACCGCCACTCGACGACCGGCAGCATCGCGAATCAGCGCTGGTGGCCGAACCGGTTGAACCTCCGGGTTCTCCACCAGAACCTGCCCCAGTCGGACCCGATGGGCGGGGACTTCGACTACGCCGGGGAGTTCGCGAAGGTGGACCTGGACGAGCTGAAGAGTGACGTCGAGGAGGTGATGACCACTTCGCAGGACTGGTGGCCTGCCGACTACGGCCACTACGGTCCGCTCTTCATCCGCATGGCCTGGCACTCCGCGGGCACCTACCGGATCGGTGACGGCCGCGGCGGCGGCGCTTCCGGCACGCTCCGCTTCGCACCGCTGAACAGCTGGCCCGACAACGTCAGCCTGGACAAGGCGCGGCGGCTGCTGTGGCCGGTCAAGCAGAAGTACGGCCGCAGGCTGTCCTGGGCCGACCTGATGATCTTCACCGGCAACTGCGCGCTGGAGTCGATGGGGTTCCGGACGTACGGCTTTGCCGGCGGCCGCGAGGATGTCTGGGAGCCCGAGGAGGACATCTACTGGGGGGCCGAGACCACCTGGCTCGGTGACGAGCGCTACAGCGGCGACCGCGACCTGGAGAATCCGCTGGGCGCGGTGCAGATGGGGCTCATCTACGTCAACCCGGAAGGGCCGAACGGCGCCCCGGACCCGGTCGCGGCGGCGTCCGACATCCGCGAGACCTTCCGCCGCATGGCGATGAACGACGAGGAGACGGTGGCGCTGATTGCCGGCGGGCACACCTTCGGCAAGGCCCACGGCGCCGCCGACGCGGACCGCTACGTCGGGCCCGAGCCGGAGGGCGCCGGCGTCGAGGAACAGGGCCTGGGCTGGCGCAACACGTTCGGCGCCGGCAAGGGCGGCGACACGATCACCAGCGGCCTGGAAGGCGCCTGGACCACCGCGCCGGTGACGTGGGACAACAACTTCTTCGAGAACCTGTTCGGCTACGAATGGGAGCTGACCAAGGGCCCCGGCGGCGCCTTCCAGTGGACTCCGACGGGCGGTGCGGCCGCCGGGACGGTGCCGGATGCGCACGACCCGTCGAAGCGGCACGCCCCGATGATGCTGACGACGGACCTGTCGCTGCGGATGGATCCGGTCTACGAGCCGATCGCGCGCCGCTTCCACGAGAACCCGGACGAGTTCGCCGACGCCTTTGCCAGGGCCTGGTACAAGCTCACCCATCGCGACATGGGGCCGCGCAGCCGCTGTCTCGGCCCGTGGGTGCCCGCCGAGCCGCAGATCTGGCAGGACCCGGTGCCCGCCGTCGACCACGACCTGATCGACGACGACATCGTGGAACTGAGGAACCGCATCCTCGGGTCCGGGCTGTCCGTGCCCCGGCTGGTGTCGACCGCCTGGGCCTCGGCGGCGACGTTCCGCGGCACGGACCGGCGAGGCGGCGCCAACGGCGCGCGCATCCGCCTCGCGCCGCAGAAGGACTGGGCGGTCAACGACCCGGCGCGGCTCGGGGAGGTCCTCGGGACGCTCGAGGCGGTCCAGGCGGACTTCAACCGCGCCAGCTCGAACGGCAAGCGCGTCTCGCTGGCCGACCTGATCGTTCTCGGCGGCTGCGCGGCGGTCGAGGAGGCGGCGAAGAAGGCCGGCTGCGAGATCGCCGTGCCCTTCGCGCCGGGCCGGACCGACGCCCTCCAGGAGCAGACCGACGTCGAGTCGTTCGCCGTCCTTGAACCGACCGCGGACGGCTTCCGCAACCATCTCGCGGACGGACAGGTCCGACCGGCGGAGGCGCTGCTCGTCGATCGGGCGCAGATGCTGACGCTGACGGCCCCGGAGATGACCGTGCTCGTCGGCGGCCTGCGCGTCCTCGGCGCCAACACCGGCGGCTCCGCCCTCGGCGTCCTCACCGACCGGCCCGGAACGCTGACGACCGACTTCTTTGTCAACCTGCTCGACATGGCGACCGAATGGCGGCCCAGCACTGTCCGCGACGGCGTCTTCGAGGGCCGCGACCGCAGGACGGGCGACCTCAGATGGACCGCCACCGCAGTCGATCTCGTCTTCGGCTCGAACTCCCAGCTTCGCGCCATCGCCGAGGTCCACGCCTGCGACGACGCCCAGGAGCCCTTCGTCCGGGATTTCGTCGCCGCCTGGACCAAGGTGATGAACCTCGACCGCTTTGATCTCCCCTGAGCGTCGGCCGTGCACCTTGCCACCAGCAGCGCCAGGAACGCCGGCAACCGCCGCCCGCCGCGAGGGCGTGTCCCTTGGGGGAAGAGGGGGGACAGATTCCACTGACGCTCCGTCTGCCCGAGCAGGCGCCGTACCTCGAGTGGCTGCACAGCGAGTACGGCGGCGACCGGAGCTGTCAGGACTGCCACATGCCGACGGCTGCGGAAGCGCCGATCTCGTCGTTGCCCGGCGAACCGCGGGAGGGGCTTTCGCGGCACGCCTTCCGCGGCGGCAACGCCTTCATGCTCCGTCTCCTCGACCGCTACCGGGACGACCTCGGCGTGACGGCGCCCTCCGAGGAGCTCCAGGCCGCGGCGGTGAGGACGGTCGGACACCTGCGCGAAGACACGGCGCGGATCGACCGTCGCGATGTCGGCTTCGACGCCGACGGCGACATCGTCGTCGACGTGGACGTCCGCAACCTCGCGGGCCACAAGCTGCCGACCGCCTATCCCTCGCGCCGGGCCTGGCTTCACCTGACGCTCCGCGACCTGGGCGGCGCCGTCCTCTTCGAGTCGGGAGCGATGCGCCCGGACGGGTCGATCGCCGGCAACGACAACGACGCGGACCCGGCCGCCTTCGAGCCGCACCACAACGAGATCTCGTCGCCGGACCAGGTTCAGATCTACGAGTCCGTCATCGTGGATCACGCGGACAGGGTCACCACCGCGCTGCTGCGGGGCGTCCGCTACGTCAAGGACAACCGCCTGCTGCCGCACGGCTTCGACAAGGCGTCGGCCTCCGACGACATCGCGGTTCAGGGGCAGGCCCGCCTCGACCGGGACTTCGCCGCCGGCGGCGACACCGTGCGCTACCGCGTCCCGGTCGACGCCGACATCCGCGCCGTCAAGGTGTCGGCACGGCTCCTCTTCCAGACCGTCGGCTACCGCTGGGCGCGCAACCTCGCCGACTACGACGCCGTCGAGACCAACCGCTTCGTCGGCTACTACGAAGCGAACGCCGAAGAGTCAGCCGTCGTACTGGCCGCCGCAGAAGCCCAGGCGCGGCGGCCGTAGGCAGCGGACGACCTGTGAGCGGAGCATTCGCTCTATGTCAAGAGGTGTTTCCGGGTTGATGGTGGAGCTGTCGTAGTCTGGGTTCATGCGCGACACAGACTTGTACGGTCGGATCCTGGGAATCGAGAGTCCATGGGAGGTGAGCGGCGTCGAGCTGCGTCCTGAGGCCGGCGAGGTGGAGGTGTTCGTGGTTCGTAGCCGCGACGAGGCGCTGCGCTGTCCGGAATGCGGTTGCGCTGGTCGTCGTCACGACACCCGTCGTCGGAGCTGGCGTCATCTGCCGACGTGCCAGTACCGTACGATCCTGACGGCGGCTGTGCCTCGAGTGCGGTGTTCGGTTCACGGCGTGCAGACAGTCGCTGTGCCGTGGTCTGATCCCGACTCTCGCTTCGCGGCGCTGTTCGATGCGCTGGTGATCGACTGGTTGGGCGAGGCGTCGATATCGGCCGTGGCCCGTCAGCTGGACCTGAGCTGGGACCAGGTGTCGCGTGTGCGGGACCGTGCAGTCGATCGGGGCCTTGCGCGTCGAGGCGATGCGCCGGCATCTCGTTGCCCCGGCGTCGACGAGACGTCGTTTCAGAAGCGGCACGAGTACGTGACGATGGCGGCGGATTTCAAGGGCGAGCCGCGTGTGCACCACGTCGCGGACGGTCGTGGCAAGGGCAAGGAAGCCCTGTCTTCGTACTACGAGTCGTTGTCGGAAGAGGAGCTGTCGAAGATCGAGGCGGTGGCGATGGACATGTGGCCGTCGTACATCTCGGCGACCGTGGCTGCGTTGCCGGACGGCGACCGGAAGATCGCCTTCGACAAGTTCCATGTCGCGGCGCATTTGGGCGGCGCAGTGGACAAGGTGCGCCGGGAGGAGCACCGGACGCTGCAAGGGCAGGGCGACCATCAGCTGGCCAGGACGCGGCACCTGTGGCTGTATCACCCGGATCGTGTGCCCGCCCGCTCCCTGCCCCGCTTCAAGGAGCTGATCGACGGTACGCCCCGGACGGCGCGCTGCTGGCACCTGAAGGAAGTGTCGATGATGATGTGGGAGACACGAGACCGCGACGAGGTCCGGGCCACCTTCGACGGCTGGTACTCCTGGGCGATCCGCAGCCGTCAGGAGCCGATGAAGCGGGTCGCCAGGATGCTCAAGACCGATCTCGAAGGCATCAACTCCTTCGTCCAGTGGCTCAAGAAGTCCGCGTGCGGATGCCGAAACCGGGATCGCCTCCGCAACGCCATCTACTTCCATTTCGGTGGACTCGACCTCTACCCCGACTCGCTCGCTTTCCACACGAAACCCTGAACAGCCTCTCAAGGACTCTTCAGACGTGACGAACAACGCAGGTAAGGTCAAGGCGCTTTTTGACGGAATCGACAAGCGTGTTCTCTTGGACAAGGACGACAGCGATTCCGCCTATTTTGACGCACTGATGGTGAAGCTGGAGTACCTGGTCAAACTGGTGACGTCGGGGATAGTCGCGTGCATCGGCGATGAGCCGGATCGCCACCGCTATTCCCTTGAACACAATCTTGTGCGCGCCGAGTCCATCGGCACGTGGGTCGAAGTTCTGCAAAATGCCTTGACGGGTCCTTCCGCGCAGTATTTTCTGCCGGCGTCGAGAACCGTCGTCAAAGAACTGACTGAGCGTGTTGGCAAAGGGGACTGGAGGTATGAAGCGTTCATCGCGTTGAGAAAAGCCGGAATCGATATCGGCGCAGAATCGGAAGTAGGAGCTCGTGTTGCCCTGCGGCAGTTCTTCAGTCTAAGCGTGCAGATCCGAAATAGAAGTCGTGGACATGGCGCGACGACGACTGCGCAGAAAAGCGGCGCGTGTAACCACCTGGAGTCAGCTGTCGATACTGTCATCGAGAACCTCGGCCTGTTCAAGATCGAATGGGCTTACCTGCATCGAAATCTCTCGGGAAAATACCGCGTGTCTGCGCTTACAGGGACAGTCGAGAACTTCGGTGACCTAAGAACCAGAATCCCCCAGACGCCACTGAACGATGGCGTGTACATGTTCCTTGATGCGCACATTCCGGTCAGTCTTGTGTTCAGCGATCCGGATCTCCACGACATCCTATTGCCCAATGGGCGTTATCGCCGTGGTGAGTTCGAAGCTCTGTCGTACGTCTTGAACAGCGACAGGCGTGTGGACGGAAGACGATGGCAGGCGCCTCCAGGGAAGCTGCCACCGAGCGAGACACATGGTACCAGGGAACTGGAGAACTTTGGGAACGCGCTGGCAAACGTACCTCCTAGACTGCACGATTACGTGCCTCGGCCCGAGTTGGAGCAGAACGTCGTTCGGGAACTGCTGCAAACGGATCGACATCCGGTCGTGACTCTCACAGGACCGGGAGGGATCGGCAAGACCGCTGTTGCGATAGCTGCCCTTTACAGTATCTCTGAGCATCCCGAGATGCCGTACGAGGTTGTCCTCTGGCTTAGCGCTCGCGACATCGACCTCCAGGAATCCGGGGCAAGACCCGTACAGCCCCGGGTTGTTGCCCAGGACGACATCGCGCGGGTTGCCGCGGAACTACTTGGTGCAAAGGCAGGAGATGAACCTGAGTTTGACGCCTTGAGGTACTTCGAAGGCTGTCTTCAGCACGGTGCGGAAGGATTCAGCACACTCTTCGTCCTTGACAATTTTGAGACGGTGCAGAATCCTGGGGATGTCTATGAATGGCTGGACACCCACGTCCGTCTTCCCAACAGGGTGCTCGTGACGACGCGCACGCGGGATTTTCGCGGCGACTTTCCTCTGGAGATCGGAGGCATGACCGACGAGCAGGCCGCCCAGCTCATTGACCGACAGGCGGATCGCCTTGGTGTACGAGAGCTGGTTTCGGCGCCCTCTTACAGAAGAACCCTGATCGATGAATCCTACGGACATCCGTATGTCATACGCATTATGTTGGGACAGGTGGCCAGAGAGAGACGTACTGTCACGCCTGAACGGATACTCGCTGATGCCGATTCGATACTGCAGGCGTTGTTCGAAAGAACCTACGAGCAAATGGAACCAAGCACGCAAAGAGCGTTTTTACTGCTTGCAAGTTGGAGGGTAATTGTTCCTGAAATAGCGATCCGCGCCGTACTTCTTCGTTCAAGGGGTCCGAAGATCGATGTACAACGGGCCGTTGATGAGCTCGCAAGATTCTCGTTGCTGGAGAGAACATCTGCCGAGGAACAAGGACAAGATATGGTGAGCTTACCACTCGCCGCATCGGTTTTTGGCCGCTTCAAGTTGGCCGCGAGTTCATTGCGGCCAGTGGTTGAAGAAGATCGCAAGCTGCTTATGGAGTTTGGCCCTGGTAAGGGACGACGTTCGGACCAGAAGGTTCTGCCGAGAATACAGAGGCTGTACGAAGTGGTTGCATCGAGCGCACAGTCTGACGCGTCCCGTTTCGACGAATACCGGCCTTTGTTGGAGTACATGGCGAAGTCTCTACCTGAGGCCTTTGTCGGTCTTTCTGAGCTTGTCTGGGAGATTGGTGATTCTGATGACATGCGACGATTAGCTGTTGGCTACCTGCGAGCTTATCTGGAGACTGACGCTCCTGTTGCGCGGCGACGGGACGTGTGGCGCAGAGTGGCTGAACGCTGTCGCGCGATGGGAGACGCCATGGGTGAGATCCATGGCCTCTGCGAGGTCGCGCTGCTTGCGTCGGCACGTGAAGGGGATATGGGCAATTGCGTGAACATGTTAAATAACAGATTGCGTGTAATGAAAGCCGAACAGGTCGACGCTGCATGGTCGGAAGAAGTGCGAAGCCTACTACACAGCGTGTGCGAGAGGATGCAGCGTGGATTGGCAGATCTGACATCAACAGACTGTTCGCGCCTGGCCTGGCTGTATATGAACAACGGTAGCGCCGAGCGCGCACGCGACATTGTGCATGTCGGATTGAAGAGAGATCCGCAGAACGGACACTGTCAGAACCTGCAGGAGCGCCTTGCGCGGTAGCGAGACAGTCGCCGCGCGCACGTGTCTCGATTGGCGCAGGTTGGGACGCATGTCTGGGCTCGACCTCGGCGGAGACAGTTGGCCTTGATTCGCGAGAAATGAGGTCGGTTCGGGTGCGGTGAGAGGCTGGGAGAGCCTTGCGGGATGGGTTATTCTCGTGTTTTCAACCCATCACGGGACCCATCGACGAAAGGCCACTCCCAGTGCGATCAAGAAGAACAGAACTGAAGCGTCGTGTCAACGGTATCGTGGACTTCAGAGCAGGCCTGCAGCAGGTCACGTCGCATGCTGGTCTCGAGCTCGTCGGCGAGTACGTGAGCAAGAGCGGCTTCGTGTCCAGGCTGCGGCGGTCGGTCGGTTCGGGATTTCGTTCGACCGACTTCGGTGTGGTGTCGATGCTGCTGACCCTTCTGGCGCTGATCCTGGTCGGAGGTCGTCGCATCAGTCACCTGGTCCACGAGCAGTCGGACCCCGTTGTCACCCGCTTCGCGGGGCTGTCGAGACTGCCGGCGCCGCGGACGATGAGCGGCTGGCTGCAGCGGTTCTCCGGCCGGGATGTCGAGCGTCTCGCGAAACTGAACGAGGGGCTCGTGGAAGGGTCCTTGAAGCGTTCCGGCGGTCGGCGGCTGACCCTTGACGTCGACGGTTCGGTGATCAGCACGGGACTCAAGGTCAAGGGCGCGCGCCGGGGCTACAACCCGAACCGGCGCAAGGTGCCCAGCTACTACCCGATCACCGGCTACGAGGCTCAGGAGGGAAAGATCGTCAGGCTCCTGAACCGGCCCGGCAACAACCATGACGGCAAGGCGGCGGTCGGCTTCATTGCCGAGCTGATCGCGCAGGTCCGCGCCGCGGTGGGGCGGCGCCGCACACTGGAACTCCGCATGGACGGGGCCTTCTTCCTCCAGGACGTTCTCGACGTGCTGGACCGGGCAGGCGTCGAGTACGCGATCAAGGCCCCGTTCCATCCCTGGCTCAACCTCAAGCAGGTCGCGGGCCGGGCCCAGTGGAGGCGCCTTGACCACCACACCAGCTACGCCGAGGCCCGACTTGAGGTCTGGGGACGGGTCCGACGCTTCGTGCTCTACCGCCGCAAGGTCAACCACGAGACCCGCAAGAACTTCCAGCTCGACCTCTTCAGCCCCGAAGACGGCCACTTCGAGTACTCGGCCATCCTTGAGCTTGACCCGGTTTGTTGGACAGTTTCGGTCCGGGCTAAGGTGTACTCCATGGTTGAATGAAATCCGCAGCAGTAGCCTCCGGAGCTGTGGAAAACCTGTGGATAATGTGCGGAATGTCGATTTTCTCGCTGCTTGCCATGGTCGCCTGGTGCGCCTTGAAGGGCGTTGCGCCATCCAGCGCGGAGTGCGGCCTGTCGGCATTGTAGTAGGCGATCCACTCGCCGATGACCCGCCGCGCCTCGACCCCGTCGGCGAGGTCGTGGAGGTAGACCGCCTCGTACTTCAGCGAACGCCACAGGCGCTCGATGAAGATGTTGTCCATGCACCGGCCCCGACCGTCCATCGAGATCGCAACGCCGGCCGCCTGCAGACGGCCCGTGAACTCCGCGCTGGTGAACTGGCTGCCCCGGTCCGTGTTGAAGATCGCAGGCCTGCCGTGGCGCTCGAACGCCTCGTCGAGCGCTTCGATGCAGAACGAGACGTCGAGACTGTTCGACAGACGCCAGGACAGCACCCGACGGCTCGCCCAGTCCATCACCGCGACCAGGTACAGGAAGCCGCCCCGCACCGGGATGTAGGTGATGTCGGCGCACCACACTTGGTCGGGACGCTCGATCGTCAGCTCCCTGAGCAGGTACGGGTACACAGGGTGCTCCGGGCCGGGAGCACTGGTCCGCGGCGACTGGTAGATCGCCGCAATCCCCATCAGGCGCATCAGACGACGCACACGGTGACGACCGACACGGATGCCCTGCCGGCGCAGGTGGCGCACCATCTGACGGGAACCGTAGAACGGATGAGCGGTGTGCAGCTCGTCGATCTCCCGCATCAGCGACAGTGTCTCCGCGCTCTCCCCCTGCGGGCGGTAGTACAGCGAAGAACGGCTGATCTGAAGCAGCCGGCACCGCCGGCTCAAGCTCAGCTCCGAACCTTCCCGATTCACCATCTGAAGGCGCTCCGGCCGGGTCAACGCCCGAGCCCCTCGACAAGAAATCCCGCTCGATCGTCAACTCCCCGATCTTCGCGTGAAGATCGCGTATCTCCTCCTCGGTGTCCCGACTGCGACCAGACGACTTCTCCCCGAACGTCGCGGCAAGACCCGCGATCGCCTGGCGCTTCCAGTTCCCAACCTGGTTCGGATGCACACGGTGACGAGACGCTATCTCCGACAGCGGACGGTCCTCACGAAGAGCCTCCAGAGCCACCTTCGACTTGAATGTCGCCGTGAAACGGCGCCGCTTCTTCATGATCGTGCCTTCCTCTCAATGGTCGAGGAGTACACCTTGGCTACCTGTCCAATTTTCCGGGACCACCTCACGGATAGTCCGTTACGCAGTCGACGTCTCCGGCCCGTTGTCCGGAGGCAAGTGGATCGTGTGGGCCCTGAGATCCAGGAACGAAGAAAACCACCGCTGATACCATGTGACTCTTGCCTGTTTTTCCTTGGGAAAGCCCATTGCTCTGGACTCCGCGTTGTGACAGAGACAGGCGAGCACTTCAAGGATCGGAGGCTCGTCAGCTTCAATACGGAGACGCTCAAGCTCGCCCCACCGCGCTGTCTCGTCTGGATCGTCACGCGACTCCCGGAGTTTCGCTTCCAGGGCGATGAAGCGCCGGCGCAGATCGTCATGCAGGACGAACCGTGCTCGAATGCCGTAAGCGAGGCAGGCCGCAGACAGAACCGTCAGCAGGAGCATCGGCACCACAGTCCAGAAGGGCGACGGCAGCTCTGCAAGAACGGCGGCCATCGAAGCGGAACCCATGACCAGGCCCCACCAGAGCGTAAAGTTCAAAATATTGCTCATGAACCGCTGGCGTCTCTCGTGGTATCGAATCGAAAGACGCACACTGAAGAGCAATTTGTCCTGATCGCATTGAGAGTCCATACACTACACCTCTCTATCTCTTCTTGGTGCCTCCCGGTCGTGGCGGCGCGTCCTTGCCGGTCCCCTTCTTGGTGCCTTCCCGTGGCGGGAGAACATCCTTGACCTTCAGCGGCTCCCGTCGAGACAACCGAAGGACTTTCTTGGTGCCCGGTCTGGTGTCCCCACGGTTCGGTCGCGCTACAGGCTTGGCGGGCTTTTCGGGGTTCTTCTTCACGGGAGCGCTCCTCTTAGCTGGCTCCGATGCTATCGCCCGCAAGCCGCGCGTCGACAACTGCCGCGGCAACGTCCGATTTCTTCACTCCCGCGCGGCGGGCCGCCTCGCGTGCTTGTTCGACGGTCTCGGTGAACTCGCGCATCGAGGGCTTCGCGATGGGCCTGAGCACGATCGTGTTGCCCTTGCCGAGGACGACGAACCGGGCGCCGGGCTTGAGTCCCAGCTTCGTTCGGATGGCGGCGGGTATGACGACCTGGCCCGTGGCGGACACCTTGGCTGTCCGAATTTCGGCCATGGCAGGGATCTTATCGGCTTGGCTCTCGACGTGCGCACGGCACGTGTGCGGCGGCTGTGTGGTGGCAGGCTCCTCGGAGTCGCCTGACTCCAGGCGAGGCTGATGCTGCGCCGCAGGCCCGGGCAGGCTCCAGCGGTTGTCGGCTGCTCGCCTCGTACCTGGTAGTCCGCGGACAGAGTTGCGCTGCGTTCGAGCGGCCGGCAGCCCGTCCGGCGGCGCTGCTCTTCGATCGGGCATCGCCGACGTGTTCCGTCATCGCGTCTTGCCGGAGGGGCGGGCGTCTGCACGTCCTCGGCGCGACTTGCACTCTCACATGGACTGCTGCACGTGGCGGCGCCAGGCGTCGAGGGCTCTGGCTCGGGCGGCGGCGTGGTCGACGATCGGGTGCGGGTAGTCGGCGCCCAAGCGGATGTCGGCTTTGCCGAGCTCTGCTTCGGACGCTTGCCACGGGGCGTGGATCAGGTCGTCCGGCAGGTGTGCGAGCTCGGGAAGCCACTTCCGCAGGTAGCGCGCTTCCGGGTCGAACCGGCGCGACTGGGCGACGGGGTTGAAGACACGGACGTAGGGGGCGGCATCGGCGCCGCAGCCGGCGACCCATTGCCAGCCGGTGCTGTTGTTGGCCCAGTCGGCGTCCACCAGGGTGTCGTGGAACCAGTTCTCGCCGAGGCGCCAGTCGAGCAGCAGGTGCTTGGTCAGGAACGACGCGGTGACCATGCGCACGCGGTTGTGCATCCAGCCGGTGGTCCACAGCTCTCTCATTCCGGCGTCGACCAGGGGATAGCCGGTCTGGCCGCGCTGCCAGCGGCGCAGGGCATCGGGGTCGCTGCGCCAGGGCATCGCGTCGAAGCCGCTTCGCAGGTTGGTGTCGGCCATGTCGGGGTTGTGGTAGAGCAGGTGGTGGCTGAATTCTCTCCAGCCAAGCTGGCGGAGGAAGGCGTCCCGCCCGGCTGGGCCAGCCATCGGCTTGAGGGCCGCCGCGATCTGGCGGGGTCCGATCTCGCCGAAGTGCAGGTGGGGAGACAGGCGGCTGGTGCCGGTCGTGCCGGGCAGGTCGCGGTCCTTGCTGTAGCGGTCGACACCCGTGGCGAGAAACGTGTCGAGCACGTCGCCGGCGCCGGCTTCTCCGGGCCGCCACGCCGCGCGCAGGCCTGCTGCCCAGTCCGGTGTGCCGGGGCGCAGCCGCCAGTCGTCCAGGTCGTCGCTCCTGGGCCAGGCCGACGGGGCGGAGAGTGCAGCCGGGGGACTGTCGGTCGGAGCGTCGAGTTCTTCCTGCAGGCAGCGTCGCCAGAACGGCGTGAAGACCCGGTACGGCTCGCCCTTGCCGCTGCGGACGGTCCAGGGTTCGAAGAGCAGCCCGGCGTTGAAGGACCTTGCGGTCACTCCGCTGCCGGCGAAGCGGGCCTTGATGCTCTTGTCGCGCTGGATCGTGTCCGGGTCGTAGAGCCGACTCCAGACGATGTCCGCCGCGCCGGTCTCGTGCACCAATTGCCCGAGGACCGTGTCGGCGGCGCCGCGGCGCAGCGTCAGACGGCTGCTCAGCCCGTCCAGCGAGGTCTGCAGCGCTTCGAGACTGCCGTGCAGCCACCAGCGGGAGGCTCCGCCCGGCGGCCGTCGGCCCGGCTGATCGTCGTCGAGCAGGAAGACGGGGACCACCGGGCGCTGCGTCCGGGCTGCCCAGGCGAGCGCCGGGTTGTCCGTCAGCCGGAGGTCGCGACGAAACCACATCAGCACCGGCCGATCTGCCTGCGATCCGCCGACGGTGCGTCTCTGCGCGCCGGTCACGCGCGGAGGATAGCGGCTCGCATGGCGGCTCGTTGTCAGGCGGGATCCGGAGGCCGTGACGGGGGTATACTCTGCGGTTCGACAGCGGTCGGCCGCGGCGTGCGCGCCCCGATCCGCGTCCCCATCGTCTAGCCAGGTCAGGACTCCAGCCTTTCAAGCTGGCAACACGGGTTCGAATCCCGTTGGGGACGCCAATCGCGCCCCCTGGGGCGCGATCGCCGCCCCCAACGGGATAGTCGGCGTGCGCGCCCCGCCTTCGGCGGTTGCGCTTGGCGCGAATCCGTTACGTGCTGCCGGTGTAGCCTCCTGGGGCGCGATCGTCGTCCCCGACGGGATGGTCGGTGCGCGCGCCCCGCCTTCGGCGGTTGCGCTTGGCGCGAATCCGCTACGTGCTGCCGGTGTAGCCTCCTGGGGCGCGATCGTCGTCCCCAACGGGATAGTCGGCGGGCGCATCCCGCCTTCGGCGTGTGCGCTTGGCGCGAATCCGTTACGTGCTGCCGGTGTAGCCTCCTGGGGCGCGATCGTCGTCCCCGACGGGATGGTCGGCGTGCGCGCCCCGCCTTCGGCGGTTGCGCTTGGCGCGAATCCGTTACGTGCTGCCGGTGTAGCGCCTTGGGGCGCGATCGTCGTCCCCAACGGGATGGTCGGCGTGCGCGCTTCCGCACTCGGTGCTTGCGCTCGTAACGAATCCGTTGGGGGTTGGCCGGCCGGGCGCGGATCCCGGTGTGTTCGGCGCCCCCAACGGGTTCGGTCAAGCAGGCTGGCTGGCTAGAACCAGAAGCGGGCCGAGAGCGTGACGTCGCGTCCTGGCAGGGGGGCGAAGTTCTTCAGGAACGACGTGTGGACGCGGGCTTCCTCGTCGGTCAGGTTGCGCCCGCGCAGGAGCACGTCGAGGATCTGGTTGCCGAGGATGACGCGTCGGCCGACATGGGCGTTCACCATCGTGTAGCCCTCCGTCGGCGTTTCGACTTCCGCGACGTCGTTCTGGTCGTCGATCCAGCGCCCCTCGACGGCGGCCCGCCAGTGATGACCGTGGTAGTGGACTCCGGCGCCGAAGCTCAGCGGCGGGATCCGCGGGAGGTTGCCGCCTGCGTCAAGGTCCGCATCGACCGTGTCGCCGAGGAACTCCAGGTGCAGGTGGTGGTCGTCGACATCCAGGACCTCGATCCGGGCCCTCAGCTCGGCGCCGGTCATCGTCGCGTCCTTCTGGCTGAAACGCAGAACCGAGGCTCCATGGTCCTCTTCGCCGGTAAAGGCCTGGTAGATGAAGTCGCTGAAGTTCTGGCGGAAGAAGGTCAGCTCGCCGGTCAGGCGGCCTTCCGTTCTTCGCAGCGACACGTCGATCCCGGTCCCGACCTCGTTGCTCAGGTTCGGATCGCCGATCTCGTAACTCAGGGTGGCCACGTGCAGGCCGTCGGAGTAGAGCTCTTCAGCGCTCGGCAGGCGGACCGAGCGGGCTGCCGACACGCCGAGCGTCCAGGCGGGGTCGGCGTCCCAGACCAGGCCGGCGGAAGCGGATACGCCGTCGTGCGACCTGTCGGCGGCGGATCCGGTCGGGTTGTGATCGAGCGTCTCCAGGCGTGCGCCGAACTGCCAGCGGACAGGGCCGGCCTCGATCTCCTGGGAGGTGAACACCGCCCATCCCCGGGACTGCGCGGGAGGCACGAGTGCTTCCTCGCCGAACGCGGAGAGGTCGCGATCGGTGTACTGGAGACCGACTGAGCCGCGGTTGCGGCCGCGCTCCCGCTGGAACATCTCGACCCGGGTCTCGAAGAACTCGTTGAAGAACGTCGTGCCGGGGCTCGGGCCCTCGAGCTCGACGTGCTCGTAGTCGGTCCCTGCCATCTGGACCTTGATCCGCTGGAAGACGCCGGCGGTCGGCAGAGCCTCGGCCCGAACGTCCACGCGACGCTGCTTCATGTCGACGCGGATCGGGAGTTCCTCGTCTCCGTGGTCGTCGTGATCGTCGTGGTCATCATGATCGTCATGGTCATCGCCATCGTCGTGATCGTCGCCGTCGTCGTG
This sequence comes from Thermoanaerobaculia bacterium, assembly GCA_965116145.1. GTDB lineage: Bacteria > Acidobacteriota > Thermoanaerobaculia > Multivoradales > Multivoraceae > Multivorans. The sequence goes on along the minus strand of OZ220482.1, from coordinate 1,145,033 downwards.
ATCGTCGCCGTCGTCGTGATCGTCATGGTCGTCGCCGTCGTCGTGACCATCATGGTCGTCGTGATCATCTTCCTCATGCGCGTGACTGTGGGCGCCGGGAGGTAGTCCGTAGTCCGTGTCGAAGCCGCTGACCGAGACCCCGATGAAGCCGCGGTCGCCGAAGAACCGGGTGAAGCCGAACCGTCCGCTCTCGGTGGTCAATCCGGTGTTCGGGACCATTCCGAAGGAGTTCTCCGCTTCGTGGTCATGGTCGTCGTCGTGGTCTTCATCCTCGTGGTCATCGTGATCGTCATGGTCATCGCCGTCGTCGTGATCGTCGCCGTCGTCATGGTCATCGCCGTCGTCATGGTCGTCGTGATCTTCCTCGACACGTGCGTAGCCGGGGATGTCGTAGGGATCGGTCTCCCGGCTGACGGCGCCGAGGTGCCAGGCCCAGTCGCCGCTGCCGCCGTCGAGCTGGACCGCCCCCATCCGTTCGTCGGCAGCCGAGCCGCCGCGCAGGTCGAACGTGCCGCCGACTGCCCGGACCGGCCTCTCGGTGGGAATCCGTCCGTCGATCACGTTGACCACGCCGCCGATGGCCTCCGAGCCGTAGCGGAGCGTGGCGGGGCCGCGCAGTACTTCGATCTGCTCGGCTTGCGCCGGTTCGAAGGTCACCGCGTGGTCGGGGCTGGCGGCGGAGGTGTCGCCGCTGTCGAGACCGCCTTCCAGCACCCGCACCCGGGCGCCGGTCAGACCGCGGATGATCGGCCGCGCGGCGCCGGGTACGAAGGCGGTCGACGCCACGCCGGGTTCGCTTTCGAGTGTCTCGCCCAGGGTGGCGCCCAGTCGCAACTGGAGATCCGTGGCCGACAGGACGGTGACGGGGTTGGCCAGCTCCGAGGCGCGGCGCAGGTCGCCAGTTGCGGTGACGACGATCTCGTCCGAGTGCACACCATGGCGCATCTCCAGGTCGATAGCCTCCTCGGCGCCGCCGGTGACCGTCACCATGCCCTGGGCCGTGCCGAAGGCCGGGATGTCGACGACGACGAGCCAGGCGCCGGCCGGCAGCTCGTCGAAGCGGAATGCACCGTCCGTGGAGACCGCGGTGCTGATGCCCAGTTCGGGAATCCGCGCCACGGCGAGGACGATCCTCTCGCCGTGAGTTTCGACCTTGCCGACGACGGAGCCGGTTTCCTGGGCGACGGTCGCCGGTGGCACGAGGAGAAGGATCAGGGCGGCGAGAACGGCGCCCGCGGCCGCTCGGCAGCGGAGCGGCGACAAGGGACGGGAAGGCATGGTCTGAAGAGAGAGCAGAGAGAGCATGGTGAGGTAATTCCTGGGTAGTTCTGTCCGAGTCAAGGCGGGAGGTACTGGCTGCTGGCAGCCGCGCCGACAGCAGGCGCATAGAAACGAACCGTCGGTCTTGTGACCTGCGATTCGTGCGTGTCAGCCAGGCTGGCAGCGACGGGCTCTGTCGGTGTTGCGTCGACAAAGGGGCGCTGTTGTCCGCGGCGGCCTGCGACCGGCTCCGGTGCGACTGGCGCTCAGGGCCGGGATCGGAGGTCCTGCAGACTCAGGCCCGGGGCGGCCCGCGGGCGGCCTGCTGCCAGCGCTCGCCGGTCTGCGGGCTGCTCTTGCTCGGGGTTCCTTGCGCGGCCGGCAGGCGGTCCCGGGGGCCAGGCCCGACGGCCTTGCCTGCTGCGGTGGTCCTGGAGCGGCCGAGCAGGCAGGCCACGCAAGAGTGGTCGTGCGACGCTCCGGCCCCGGTGATGGCGGCCCGGCTCGTGGACGCGGCGGTCTCGTCGATCCCGCCTTCGTGATCGACCGTGCACCGGCCCGCGTTCTCTGCGTCCGGGTCGTGGCCGTGCCCGCTCGCGTCCCACGCCCCGGTGAACAGGGTGGCGACCGTCAGCGCAAGCGCGTTGACGGCGGCAAGCAGTGAGTCCGTCCTGCGACGCATCGGCGGACAGTAGCAGACAGGTTTCTGCACGGTGACTGGCGGCCTGGCAACCCGTGAGGAACATCGCGCGGCTGCGTTGCTCCTCGCCTGGCAGCCCGCGGCGAAGAGTGCGGGTCGCACCGAGAGCGGTCCAGGCGCCCGTCCGTCAAGGCGCGACCACGGTGGCAGCCGCCAGACCGACGGGAACGTACGCACATGGGGCGCAGGTGACCGAAGAGCAACGCAGCCGTGTGGACGCATGGCTGAACGAATGCAGCGTGACTCTTGCCACGGGCTGGATGTGCTGCGGCATGCAGATTGTCGATCCGCGCCCGCGCCGGGGTGGTCGGTGTTCGCGTCCTTCGTTTCCAGCCCAGGGTCCGCCGCCGCCTCGACCGCCAGCCGCCGCCGGAACCGCGGCGGCAGGATCCGGTTGCGGTTCGCTCCATGCGTGTGTCTGGAGCCAGGCCCCGTTTGGGGGTTGCCGGCCGGACGGACTCCGGTCTCTTCGGCCCCAACCCCCAACGGGTTCGTTCAGGCTGGCTGGCTTCAGAACCAGAAACGGGCCGAGAGCGTTACGTCACGTCCTGGCAGCGGAGCGAAGTTCTTCAGGAACGATGTGTGGACGCGGGCTTCCTCGTCGGTCAGGTTGCGTCCGCGCAGGAGCACGTCGAGGATCCGGTTGCCAAGGATCACGCGTCGGCCGACGTGGGCGTTCACGATCGTATAGCCCTCCGTCGGGGTTTCGAGTTCCGCGACGTCGTTCTGGTTGTCGATCCAGCGTCCCTCGACGGCGGCCCGCCAGTCATGACCGTGGTAGTGCAGTCCGGCGCCGAAGCCCATCGGCGGGGTCCGGGGGAGGTTGCCGCCGGCGTCGATCTCCGCGTCGACCGTGTCTCCCAGCAGCTCCACGTGCATGTGATGCCCGCCGACATCAACGACTTCGATCCGGGTCCGGAGCTCGGCGCCGGTCATCGTCGCGTCCCTCTGGTTGGAGCGCAACACCGAGGCTCCATGCTTCTCTTCGCCGGTGAAGGCCTGGTAGATGAAGTCGCTGAAGTTCTGGCGGAAGAAGGTCAGCACGCCGGTCAGGCGGCCTTCCGTTCTTCGCAGCGACACGTCGACCCCGGTCCCGACCTCGTTGCCCAGGTTCGGATCGCCGATCTCGTAGTAGCTGGTGGCCGCGTGCACGCCGTCGGAGTAGAGCTCCTCTGCGCTCGGCATGCGGACCGAGCGGGCTGCCGACACGCCGAGCGTCCAGACGGAGTCGGTGTCCCAGACCAGGCCGGCGGAAGCGGACACGCCGTCGCGCGACCTGTCGCTGGCGGAGCCGGTCGGGTTGTGATCGAGCGTCTCCAGGCGCGCACCGAACTGCCAGCGGACGGGGCCGGCCTCTATCTCCTGGGAGGTGAAGAGCGCCCATCCCCGGGACTGCGTGGGGGGCACGACCGCCTCCTCGCCGAACACGGAGATGTTGCGGTCGGTGTACTGGAGACCGACTGAGCCGCGGTTGCGGTCGCGCTCGCGCTGGAACATCTCGACCCGGGTCTCGAAGAACTCGTTGAAGAACAGCGTGCCGGCTCTCGTGCCCTCGAGCTCGACGTGCTCGTAGTCGGTCCCCGCCATCTGAACCGCGATCCGCTGGAAGACGCCGCCGGTTGGCAGGGCCTCGGCCCGAAGGTCCGCGCGGCGCTGCTTCATGTCGATGCGGATCGGGACGTCATCGTGGTCATCGTGATCGTCATGGTCCTCGTGGTCGTCGTGGTCGTCGTGGCCATCTTCTTCGTGCGCGTGGGTGTGAGCGCCAGGAGGAATTCCGTAGTTCGTGTCGAAGCCGCTGACCGAGGCGCCGATGAAACCGCGGTCACCGAAGAACCGGGTGAAGCCGAACCGTCCGCTCTCGTTGGTCAGCCCGGTGTTCGGAACGACTCCGAACGAGTTCTCCGCTTCGTCGTCGTGATCGTCATGGTCGTCATGGTCGTCGTGATCCTCCTCGACACGCGCGAAACCGGGGATGTCGTAGGGATCGGTCTCCCGGCTGACGGCGCCGAGGTGCCAGGCCCAGTCGCCGCTGCCGCCGGTGAGCTGGACCGCACCCATCTGTTCGTCAGCGGCCGAGCCGCCGCGCAGGTCGATCGTGCCGCGGACTGTCCGGACCGGCCTTTCTTCGGGAATCCGTCCGTCGATCACGTTGACCACGCCGCCGATGGCCTCCGAGCCGTAGCGGAGCGTGGCGGGGCCGCGCAGCACTTCGATTCTCGTGGCGTGCGCCGGTTCGAAGGTCACCGCGTGGTCGGGGCTGGCGGCGGAGGTGTCGCCGCTGTCGATACCGCCTTCCAGCACCCGCACCCGGGCGCCGGTCAGACCGCGGATGACGGGCCGCCCGACGCCGGGTACGAACGCGGTTGACGCCACGCCGGGTTCACCTTCGAGCGTCTCGCCCAAGGTGGCGCCCTGGCGCAACTGGAGGTCCGTGGCCGACAGCACGGTGACAGGAGTCGCCAGCTCCGAGGCGCGGCGCAGGTCGCCGGTCGCGGTGATGACGATCTCGTCCGAGTGCATGCCATGGCGCATCTCCAGATCGATCGCCGCTTCGGCGCCGCCGGTGACCGTCACCGTGCCCTGGGCCGTGCCGACGGCTGGAACGTCGACGACGACTAGCCAGGCGCCGGTCGGCAGCTCGTCGAAGCGGAACGCGCCGTCCGTTGAGACCGCGGTACTGATGCCCAGCTCGGGAATCCGCGCCACGGCGAGGACGATCCTCTCGCCGTCGGTTTCGAGGTTGCCGACGACGGATCCGGTTTCCTGGGCGCTGGCTGCCGGTGGAACGAGAAGAAGAGCCAGGACGGCGAGAACGGCGCCCGCGGCCGCTCGGTAGCGGAGCGGAGGCGAGAGATGTGAAGGCCTGATCTGAAGGGAGAGCATGTAGGAGAACTCCTGGGTAGTTCGGTCTGAATCGATAAGTGCTGGCTGCTGGTTGCTGACTGCTGGCGGCCGCACTGGCAGCCAGGCACAGACAGCCAGTCGTCGGTCTTGCGACCTGCGACTCCTGCCTGTCAGCCAGACTGGCAGCGACGGGCCGACGAGCCAGCGACGGGCTCTGTCGGTGTTCCCCCGACGAAGGGGGCGCTGTTGTCCGCGGCGGCTTCCGACCGACTCCGGCGCGACTGACGCTCAGGGTCGGGATCGGAGGTGCTATGGACTCAGACCCGGGGCGGCCCGCGGGCGGTCTGCTGCCAGCGCTCGCCGGTCTGCGGGCGTCCCTTGCTCGGGATGCCTTCCGCGGCCGGCAGACGGTCGCGGGGGCTGAGCCCGGCGGCTCCGCCGTTGGCCGTGGTCTTCGAGCGTCCGAGCTCGCAGGCGAGGCACGAGTGGTCGTGCGGCGCTGCGGCGCTGGTGATGACGGCGCGGTTCGGGGACCTGGCGATCTCGGCGTCGTACTCGACCGTGCACCGACCCGCATTCTCCGTGGCCGGGTCGTGGCCGTGCCCGCTCGCTTCCCACGCTCCGCTGAACAGCGTGGCGACCGTCAGCCCAAGCGCGCTGACGGTGGAAAGCAGTGAGTTGCTCCTGGGCGAGTCGCTCCGGCGCCGCATCGGCGGCGCACGTTAGTACAACAGTCCTGGCAAGACAAGAGTCGTGCTGCGTTCGTGTCCACCTTGCCCGCCCGACGGCGCTACCCCTCCATCCCGCATGTGGTCGCCACGGCTGCCGCGGGACCTGACCGAGGGCGGTTCAGGGACCGCTCGGGCTTGCCGGTGTCGTCGCAGGCAGACAGGCGCGCCGCCGTTCGCCGCGGATTGCTACGCTTTGTCGGCTTCCTGGACACATCCCGAGCCGAGGGCAAGGACCATGACAACAGACGAGGTTCGATACGAGCGGCGCGGGCCGGTCGCCGTGCTGACGCTGGACCGCGCCCGCTACCACAACGCGCAGAGCTGGAAGCTGCTCGACGATCTTGATCGGCAGCTCGACCGGGCGATGGCCGACAGCGACGTTCGGGTCGTCGTGCTGAAGGGGGACGGCAGGCACTTTTCATCCGGCCACGACCTGGGCACCCCGGAGCAGCAGGCGGACATCGAGGCCCGCGGGCTCACCGAGTGGGTCGGTCTGGACTGGTACGAAGCGTTCCGCTGGTACAACCTGGACAATACGGTCAAGTGGCGCAACCTGCCCAAGCCGACGATCGCGATGGTCCACGGCTACTGCATCTTCGGCGGCTGGATGATCGCGGCGTCGATGGACCTGATCTTCGCCGCGCCGAGCGCCCGTTTCCTGGCGAGTCTGTTCGAGACGTTCACCGTGCCCTGGGACATCCATCCGCGCAAGGCGAAGGAGCTGCTGTTCGAGAGCCGCTTCATCGATGCCGAGGAAGCACGCGAGCTGGGTCTCGTCAACCGGGTCTGCGGCGAGGACGAGCTGGAACGCGAGACGATGGCCTACGCCGAGCGGGTCGCGGAGAACGATCCGGAGGTGCTGCGGTTGGGCAAGCTCGCGGTGAACAAGGCCCAGGACGCGATGGGCTACAGCGCCAACGTCGAGGCCGCCTTTGCCGACTACCTGGTGCTGCGCGAGATCCGCGGCAGCTCCAGCCGGGTCGAGGGCAACCGGCGGCTGGTCGGCGTCGATCTCGCGTTGCGCGGCCAGCGCGGCGGCCGGGCCGGGCAGACACCGGTGGTGGACGAAGCCGCTGCCTCGGCCGGAGCGACGGACGACGCATGACGTAGCAGCCCGTGGCGCCGCTGACTCGCGGCTATGGCCCTGCCGGCCCGTCGTCGAGCAGCGGCGTTCCATCCGCGGCGGCGGCATCCCGAAGCCGCTGATCCAGGGTCGCCAGCGGCAGGCCGCGGCGCCGTGCGACCTCGAGGTAGGCGGCGTCGTACGCGGTGAGATCGCCTCTGCGCGCCAGGTCGAGGACCTTCGGCTCGTCGTGGTCGACGTCGAGCTCGATACGCATCTGATCGAGGTCGAAGAGGGCGGCGCGAGTGTCGGCGGCCTTCAGGCGCCCCCGCCGCTCGTTGACGAGCAACGCGTTGCAGAGCTCGTACCGCCAGAGCCGTGGAGCGACCGCGCCCTGCCCGATGGTCAGGAGCAGTGCGTGCTGCGCCAGCGGATCGACCTCGTCCGCCAGACACCAGCAGAGCACGATGGAGTTGTCGACAACGAGGACGCTCAATAGCGGTGACCTTCGTGGATCGAGTCGATCAGCTCGGCCAGGGTCGCCTGTCCGAGCCGCCGGCGCCGCTCTTCGATGCGCCGGGCCGCCTCGGCGGCGCGTTCCCGGTCGTCCTTCTCGATGGGTGTCAGCCGGGCAATCGGCCGCCCGTGTCGGGTGATGGTCAGGGATTCACCGAGGCCGACGCGGTCGAGGAGTCGCGGCAGGTGGGTCTTGGCTTCGTAGGCGCCGATCGTCGTCATCGTCTTCTCCAGTACCGTCTGGTCGATCAGACTAGTCTGATTCGGGTCCTGTGTCCAGTCCCACCTGCATCCGGCAGGTAGCGCCGGCCTTGGCTGGGCTATGCTGTCCATCCACCCGACGATGTTCACCCTTCCGCGATGAGGAAGCGATTGCAGGACGTACTGGATGGGGCGCGGCTGCCACGGTTGCTGACGGCGCTGTTCCTGGCTCTGGCGCTCACCGCGCCGTCCCTGGCGCAGAGCGGCGACTCGATCCCCCGGCACCACGACGGCAACCCGGACATCAACGGTGTCTGGCAGGCGATCAACACCGCGCACTGGAACCTCGAGGGCCATTCCGCCGCCGCCGGCCCTTCGGAGTACGGAACGCTCACCGCGATGCCGCCCGGCCAGGGCGTCGTTGTCGGCGGCGAGATCCCCTATCAGGACTGGGCCCGCAAGCAGCAGCGGCAGAATTTCGAGAACCGCTGGCGCGAGGACCCGGAGGCGAAGTGCTATCTGCCGGGGGTGCCGCGCGCGACCTACATGCCGTTTCCGTTCCGGATTCTCCAGGGCACGACCCACATCATGGTCGTCTACGGTTTCGCCGAGGCGAACCGGACGATCCACATGGACAAGCAGAATCCGGAGCCGGCGCCGATCGATAGCTGGATGGGGCGGTCGCACGGCCGCTGGGAGGGAGACACCCTGGTCGTGGAGGCTGCCGGCTTCAACGGCCAGGGCTGGTTGGACCGTGCCGGCAACTTCGCGAGCGACACGTTGCGCGTGGTCGAGCGTTACACGCCGACCGGTCCGAACACCATGATCTACGAGGCGACGCTCGAGGATCCGAAGGTCTTCACCCGCGCCTGGACGATCCGCATGCCGCTCTACCGGCGCCTGGAGCAGAACGTCCGGGTGCTGGAGTACAAGTGTGTCGAGTTTTCCGAGGAGCTGCTCTATGGCCATCTGCGACGACGCGAAGAACCTCCGACCGACGGCGATCCGTAGCGTCCCGGCCGTGCCCGCGGCGTTGCTGCTGGCGCTGACGGCGGCGGTCCCGGCCGGGGCTGACGGCGGCCTCGCCGTGCAACTGACCACGTCCGCCCGCAGCGAGGCGGTCAAGTGGTACGAGCGGCATCTGGACTGCGAGCCGATCGCGGAGCGCGCCGAGGCGATCGACTGCGGCAACGCGGTGATCGAGTTCACCCAGGGCCCGATCATGGGTTCAAGCCAGGGCACGGGCATCGACCACATCGGCTTCTCGTTCCCCGATCTGGAGGAGAAGATGGCCGAGCTGGAGGCGGTCGGCGTGCGTGGCTCCGGTGTCCGTCTGCAGCGCTACGACGACGGTTCGACCCTGCGCGAGGAGCCCGGCCTGTTCCGGGTCGGCCGGATCTTCGATCCCTGGGGGACGCGGATCGAGCTGGTCGAAGACCCGGATACGCCCGGCTTTCATCACGTCCACCTGAGCGCACGGGACCCGGAGCGGACCCTCGGCTGGTACCGCGAGGCCCTCGGCGGCGTGCCGGAGACCCTGCGCGGCACGCTCGACGGCCTCCGGTTCGGCGAGGTCTGGCTGTTTGCTTCGCGGCATCCCGAGGGCGATCCGGCGCCGAGCGTCGGCCGGGCGATCGACCATCTGGCCTTCGAACTCGCCGACCTCGACACGGCCGCCGTCGGCCTGCGTGACCGGGGCGTCCGCTTCACCCGCGATCCGGCGCGGCCCGACGGCGGGCGTTCCGAGGCCCGCCGCGGCTTCATCGCCGCCCCGGACAACGTGCGGGTGGCGGTGCTCGAATCCGGCTGGCGCGGCGTCGACGACGGGTTCCGAGCGGCGGACCCGGAGGACGTTGCGCTGGCCGAGCCGTACGTCGTGCCGCGGACTCCCTGGGGCGCTCCCGATCTGCAGGGGATGTGGTCGGGCAACAAGGCGCACGGGATTCCGCTGGAGCGGCCGGAAGAGCTGGCCGATCGGGAGGAACTGACCGCCGAGGAGGCGGCCGCTCGCCGCGAGCGGGGCACCCTGGGGAGCATCTGGGGCTACGAGCGCGAGTGGCGCGACACGACCCTCGGCTATGTCAAGTCGGCGCCGTCGCGGCAGGTGGCGATGGTCGTCGATCCGCCGGACGGCCGCCTGCCGCCCCTGACCGAAGAGGCGCAGGAGAGTCGGCGCAGCGCCGCCGCTTCGTTCGGCGACTACGTGCGCCGCCGCCCCGCCGGGCCCGAAGACCTGACACCCTACGTCCGCTGCATCACCCGCGGACTGCCGGGACTGATGATGCCCTCCATCTACAACAACGGCCTGCAGATCAGCCAGAGTCCCGGCTTCGTCGCCATCCAGAAGGAGATGATCCACGAGACCCGGGTCATCCCCACCGCACCGCGGGAGCCCCTGGGCGCCGGGATCCGGCAGTGGCTGGGCGATTCCCAGGGACGCTGGGAGGGTGACACCCTGGTCGTCGAGGTCACGAACTTCAACGGCCGCGCGGCCTACCGCGGCGCCGGCGAGAAGCTGAAGCTCACCGAGCGCTACACCCGCCTTGGTCCGCATCGGCTGGAGTACCGGTTCACGGTCGACGATCCGACCGTGTGGACCCGTCCCTGGACGGCCCGCTTCGAGTTCGAGCTCGACAACGAGCAGTACGAGCTCGTCGAGTACGCCTGCCACGAGGGCAACTACGGAATGACGAACATCCTCTCCGGCGCCCGGGCCCGCGACCGCGAGGAGGCTGCGGCCGCCGCGGCCGCTACCGGGGCGGAGGCCGATGCGGGCGCCGGTCAGGAGGCCAGACCATGAAGTGGAGAACCAGGCAGCGCGCCGAGCGCAACGTCCGACCGGCGCGTGGACCGCAAGGCGCCGGGCAAGCGCCGACGGTGGAGATCTCCGGCAGCCTTGTCCTCCCGGCTTCCGTCATCGCCGTGTCCCTGGGCCTGGTGATGTTCACGCCGCCCAGGCCCTCGGCCGCCCACCATGCCTTCGCCGCCGAGTTCGACGCAACGAAGCCGGTGCGGCTGCGCGGCAAGGTGACGAAGGTCGAGTGGGTGAACCCGCATGCCTGGATCCACATCGACGTCACGGACGAGGACGGCGCCGTGACGGCCTGGATGGTCGAGTGCGGCCCGCCGGGCGCCCTGGTCCGGCGGGGCTGGAAGAAGGACTCGGTCGCGCCGGGCACCGAGGTGCTGGTCGAGGGCTACCAGGCGATCGACGGCGCCCCGCGGGCGAACGGCCGCGACGTCACCCTGCCAGACGGCCGCCGCCTGTTCGCCGGTTCGTCAGGCACCGGAGCACCGTACGACAACCGCGGCCAGCCCTGACCTGGCGTGGACCGTGACGAGGGCTGTCGCCGTGACGGGATGACCGGCGCATCAGTGGGCGTCGTCAGCCGATCCCGGTCCTTCCGCCGGCTCTTTCTCTGCCGCGCAGCCTCCGGCGGCAGTCGAGACGGTGCACGCGTCAGTCCGATGCGCCGTGCCATCGTGCTGTCCACTCGTTCTTCTGAACGACTGACATCGACAATCAGAAGGTGGCGGCCGTTCGCACTCACGATCGGACTCCTTGGGGCCTTGCCAACTTGCCAGTCGGACAGATGCTCTTCCTGCCAGTCCGGAAACTGCGGACTCTGCCAGACATGCCGGACCCGAAAGGCGCCATCAGTCCGTTCCTGCACTTCAACGAAGCCGCGGGCAGCATGCGGTCGGCCGGCGGCCGCCTTGCGCCGAAGAAACGGCTCCCGAGGGACAGAAGACGCGTACGCGAGATTCCACAGGTCGTACGCCAGCCACTCGTTGGACACGAGAGCCCAGAGGATGTTCTCGTCGTCTTGCCAGATCACGCGAAGGTCGCCTCCACTGGGCTCCACCGCCGCCCTCAGGTGATCGACCGGCACCGTGTCCACGCCTTCATCGAAGAAGCGCAGCAGGAAGAGGCTGGTGCTGTAGGAAGCAAGTACGATCGGCCCTTCCGAGCCCAGAATCCGAAAGGCCACAACGTCGTCCTCGAGCGGAGCCGCCGCGAAGAGCTCGACATCCATGGTCCGCAACAAACGGCCCGACTTGACGCTGCCGAAGGCAAACCGTCTCCCCAGAGCGGAAGGTGGCACACGATCTTCGTACGGAGGATACAAGTCCGTCATCCCTACCCACAACCTCAAATCGGGCGAAACCTCGACCCAACCCGGCTCGACCCACTCGGGCTCGAGGTCGAACTCCTCTTCGAGCCTGAAACCGGACTCGGTCACTCGATAGACCCTGAAGCCATAGGCCAAGGGCCAAGGCCATCGGATCTGGTCCGGTTCGGGGCCATCCGCTCGTTTGAAGCCCCGCACCATGAGCCTGTCGCCGGTCAGCTCTCGGAGCGCCTTCACGTCGAGGTCGATCTCGAGTGTTCTGGCGACGGCTCCGTTCCAGGAAACGAGTGTTGTATGAGGAGACTCCGGGGCCGGAGAAGGATGGATCGCCAGAACCGCTCGTCCCGTGTCTGTCACAAAGGCGTCGATGAAGCTGTTCCTGCTCATCTGAAGTGTGTTGTCGTCTGCCACGGCAGCAGGCGCCGCACCGAGGGTGACCAGCAGCCAGAAAAACGTCATGTCAGCAAGTCGTGTTCGCATCAGCACCCATCCCTGTTCTTCTGCTCGTCGGTCGGCCGGCCGGCCGAATCGACCAGAAGTCGATGGTCGTTCCCGTCAACTCTACCGACACGTCAAACGACAGCCTGAGCACGTAGGTCCTGGCGGCCGACACGTTGATCCCCCGCTTCCCGCCAGAACCGCCGCCGGTCGACGATCGCAGTAGACGAACAGCCGTGATTCGGTGACCATGGCGAACACCCGACGAGGGCGGGATCAGGCTGGTAGCCGAACGAGTCTGGAGCCGTCGGGACACCGAGCCGGTTCTCGTCTGTTGTCTCTGCCGTCTGGTGACTCGCCTGGCTTCGTTTCCGTCCGAGGGCAGAGTCGATGCCGAGCAGCTCTTCGTCGTGAGCGCCGGGGACAGCGCCTCGGAGCGTGCACGGCCACGACGGCCCCTACCAGTCCAGCTCTCCCAGGTGCTCGCGGTCGGCCGCCGCCTCCGCGTCCCGGTCCCGGACGGCAGGCCGCTGACGCTGTAGGTGTAGGGGCGCCGGCCGCCCGTGGCCGCCGGCGACACCGTGTCGACCGATCCTGCCGACGGCAGCCGGAAGTCGGGGATGCCGGGCAACGAAAGCGACGTGCTGGCGGGCAGGGAGGCAGCTCCGGAGAGGAGCAGGAACAGGGGAAGCAAGGGAGCATCTCGAAGGGCGGCGCGGTCGGCGAGACGGCGCTCAGCCAGAGCGGGATCCGCAGGCGCATCCGGCGGCGGGCGACAGCCGCCGGTTGTCAGGGCCGGATCAGCGGACACTCGCTGCGCATCGGCAGCGCCCAGTCGCTGGTCGCCCGGGGCGCCTCCACTGCCGAGCTCATCCAGGCCGGCAGATGGAAGGACCCGAAGACCGCAACCCGCTACGCTGCCAAGGAGATCGTCGCCGGCGGGGCGGTCGCACGGTTCTTCGAGGAACCGAAGGAGTAGTGTTTCGTGCCGAAGAACTCGACGCTGCGCGCGGGGCCGAGGTCCGGTTTGCGGTGGCCGGCGTCGGTCGGCGGTCTGGTACGCTGGTGCTTTCGGTGCGAGCTCCCGGCCCTTGGGAGGCTTGCGTTGACGACCTGGAACCAGGAGGTGCCGGAATGAAGCTGGAGCGTCTTTCCTTCCTGAGCCTGGCGGCTCTTCTGGCGGTCCCGGCCGTTGTTGTCTCGCAGGACGAGATTCCGCGGCGGTCCGACGGCCGGCCCGATCTGACCGGGGCCTACGACGCCGCGACGTTGACGCCCCTCGTGCGTCCCCGCGAGTTCGGCGACCGGCTGACCCTGAGCGACGAGGAGGCGGCCGCGATCTCCCGGCGCAAGACGGAGATCTACGAGGCGGACTTCAAGCCCAGCGACCCGAACCGGGAAGCGCCTCCGGTCGGCGGTGCGCCGATCTTCGATCCCGGGCTCGAGGTCGCGTCCGGCGGCAGCGGCGGCTACAACGCCTTCTACATGGATCCCGGCGACAACGTGGTCAGGATCGACGGCAAGTGGCGGACTTCGATCATCACCGATCCGCCGAACGGCCAGTACCCCGAGATGACCGCCGCCGGCATGGCGCGTGCGGCGGCCCAGTTCGCGGCGTTCGGCCACAAGAACACAGGAACCGCCTGGTGGCTCGAGGAGAACGAGGACGGTTCGGGCCCCTACGACAACGTGGAGCAGCGGCCGCATCCGGAGCGCTGCCTGCTCGGCTTCAGTTCGACCGGCGGCCCCCCGATGCTGCCGGCCCTCTACAACAACCACAAGCGGATCGTGCAGACCGGGAACCACGTCATGATCCTGATCGAGATGGTCCACGACGCGCGCGTCGTGCGGATCGACGGCGAGCATGCTCCGGCCACCGAGCGCCGGTGGATGGGCGATTCGATCGGCTGGTGGGAGGGCGACACCCTGGTCGTCGATACGACGAACTTCGTCGATGAGCCGGCTCTCGGTTCGGCGACACGGGATCTGCACGTGGTGGAGCGCTTCCGGCGGCTGCCGAACGGCGATCTGCTCTATGGCTTCACGGTCGAGGATCCGAACGTGTGGGAGACGGCCTGGAGCGGCGAGTACGTGTGGCGGTCAACCCCCAACAAGGTCTTCGAGTACGCCTGCCACGAAGGCAACTACGCGCTGGGCAACGTGATGCGCGGCGCCCGGCTGCTCGAGGCGGATGCGCTCGCATCTGCCGGCGGCGGCGAGTAGACCGGTCGTCAGCGCGGCGCCCGGCGCCGGACCGCCGATCGCGGGCGCGACGATCCTGCGGGCTGAGGCTACGGATCCGTGTCCGAACTGCGGGGCAGCACCGTCAGCACGATCCGCGAGGGATGTTCCGCGGTGTGGTGGACCGCGTTCCGGGCCACCCGCCATTCGCTCTCGTCGTGGTTGTTGCCACCGGTGTTCAGGTTGCGGTCGTAGCGCGGGAAGTTGCTGCTCGAGATCTCGATCCGCAGGCGGTGGCCGACGCCGAAGACGTTGGCGGTGGCGAGCGGTCCCGGCCTCGCCTCGTGGATCTCGCCGGCTTCCATGCGGACCTCCCGGTCGAATCCCTCGCGGTAGCGCATGCGGAGGATGGTGTCGTCCAGGTTGAAGGCGCGGCCGTCCGGGTGGACATCGACCAGCTTGACCGTGAAGTCGGTGTCGGGAGCGTCGGACGAGACGTGCAGGACGACCTCGACGGGGCCGGCCGCCGTCAGCGGTTCCGTGAACGGTGCGGTCGTGTAGACCAGCACGTCGGCGCGGGCCTCGACGCCGCGCTGGTCGAACGCGCCGGGCCGGTAGCTGCCCATGCAGCAGAAGGCGCCGCCGCGGGTCGGCACCGGTGATGCGGGGTCGTAGACGAAGCGGTCGGCGGCGGCGCCCTGAGCCGGGGGATCCGCTGTCAGCCTGCCGTCTCCGGCGGCGCCGTTGGCGTTGCCGTCGCTGTCCAGGTAGAGCGTCATCGGTTCTGTTCCTGCGGGCGGCCAGTTGTCCGCGTTCCGCCAGCGGTCCTCGCCCATCAGGAAGTAGCGGACCCTGGCATAGCGGTGTTCGAAGCCGTTTGCCTCCGGCCTGGTGAAGCGGTCGAGGAAGCCCCAGAGCATCTCGTCGAAGCCGAACTCCGTGTCGCCGAAATCCCGCTCGCCGACGATCAGCGGGTTGGTGAGCCGGTACATGTTGCAGTGGAGACTCGGTGCGATGACCATGTACTGGTGGTCGCGCACCTCCGGATCGGCGCTGTTGCGGACATGGCCGTAGAGGGCCAGGTTCGGAGAGACGGACAGGTCGTACCAGGAGTTGACCCAGAGCGCCGGCACTCCGAACGGCTCGTCGTCGTGGTACAGGCCGCCCTCGTACCAGGCCGGGTCGTTCGGGGTCCGCGCCGCAAACTCGCGGAAGATCCCCTTCGGACCGCCGACAGACTCCATCAGCGTCTGGATGGGGAGGTGCCAGAGCGCCTGCCGCCAGTCGACGGCCGGCATCTTTGCTGCGAGATCGAAGTAGGTCGCGAGCCGCTCAAGGTCCTCGCGGCTGGTCCCCGGCGGGAAGGTCGGCCGCTGCGTGTTCTGCTCGCCGTAGAGCCACACCGCCATCGGCAACTGGAGGGCGCCGCCCCGGTAGAAGTTCCCCTGCTCGAAGAACGGCCCCATGCGGCCGATGCCGGCGCCCTGGCCCATGGGCACGGCGGCGGCGTGACCCGGGTGGCGCATCGCGGCGAGGCCCATCTGCCACTCGGCGGTCGACGAGCAGCCGAGCGTGGCGACCCTGCCGTTGGACCACGACTGCTCGGTGATCCAGGTCAGCGCGTCGTAGCCGTCCGTGCGCGGCCGCCCGAGGATCTCCCAGTCGCCCTCCGAGAAGAACCTGCCGCGCTCGTTCTGCACCACGAAGGCGTAGCCGCGCTCGATCGCATCGAGTCCGAACTTGAGCAGAGCGCTCGGCCGCCCCGGGTTCGGCCCCGGCAGCGGACTGAAGTTGTAGGGCGTGCGCCAGAAGACCGCAGGCACCGGGCCCTCGACATTGCGCGGCCGGTAGATCTCGGTGGCGAGGCGCACGCCGTCGCGCATCGGTACCATCACCATCCGGTCGACCGTTGCCTGGCGATGGAGATCGGTGCGGCGCACCGGGTCCGATGTCCGGTGGATCTGGCCGCCGGCCGGCGGCGCGGCCAGGACGAGGAAGATGGCGGCCGACAGGAGCCCGATGACCGTTCGAACGTGACGCATGATGATCTTCTTCTGGAGTGTGCGGGCCGCTGGCGCCGTGCTCGCGGGCGCGGCGGGCCGCGTCTGGTTCGTTGTTGCTGTCGTTCTCCTGCCCGGCATTCTGTCAGTTGCGTTCGCCTCGGAATCCGAGGTCGGCGCGCCCATGCGGGTCGTCGTGCTGGCCGCCGCCGATGACGACCGGGCCGCCCTGGTGGGCGAGGCGGTCTCCTTCTGGAACCGGACCGCCGCCGATCTCGGACTGGCCGCTCCGTTCTCTGCGCCGACGCCGGCAGTTCCCGGCGGCGGCCTGCGGCCGTTCGAGAACTACGCCTACCGACTCTCGCGGCTTGCCGGACGCCTCGATTCGTCGGAACCGGGGCCGCGGCCGCCCGATGCGCTCCTGCGGCTCGAGGCCGATGTCGTCGTGCTGCTGTCCGCCCGGAAGCTCATGCCCTTCGCCTGGCCCTACGGCAGCCAGGGCGGACGCCACTTCGTCGCCATCCCCTCGGGCGAGGATGGCAACGGCGACAGCAACCACGCCGGCGCCGGCGTCCTGCGCAACGTGATCGCCCACGAGCTCGGGCATGTCCTCGGGCTGACGCATGTCGGTGAGCCAGGCGTGCTGATGTGCCATCCCTGCGATCCGGCGACCGCGCTGCGCGAAGGAGGCCGCCTCTTCCTGCCGCTGACCGAGCCCGACCGCGAGCGGCTGCGCACCGTCCTCGGAGGCATCCGGCCGTGAGCTGCCGGGACGGGATCGGCGCGGTTGGCGGCGCATCGACGCGCTGTCGCAGAGCACTCCGACCGGCGCTGTCGTCTCCGTTCGACATTCTTGTACCCGCTGCACGGCAGTCTTCCGGCAAGGGGGAGGAGTGGTCGACCCGCTATGGATCCCGAAGCGGTACGAAGCCGACCTCGGCGACGACGCGCTGGGCGGCGTCACCGAGTATCCAGTCGATGAAGCTCCTGGTGACCCCCGCGGGCGGCTTGGCCGCGTAGAGGTAGAGGTAGCGCGAGATCGGGTAGCTGCCGTTCCGCACGTTCTCGAAAGACGGTTCCACGTCGTCGATCTCGAGCAGCCGGACGCCCTCCGCGAGACCGATGCCGCCGTAGCCGATCGCGCCGGGCGCTGCCGTGACCGCGGCCGCGACGGATGCAGTCGTCGGCCGCACGCGCGCGCGCCGGACGTACTTCGCGCCGAGCAGGACGTGCTCCCGAAAGAAGAGTCGGCTGCCCGAAGCCGGGCTGCGGTTGATGACCAGGATCTCGTCGTGCGGCGTCGTCTCGCTTCCGAGTTGACTCCAGCGCTGAACGCGTCCCGTGAAGATCACGCGGAGCTGCTCCAGCGACAGGTTGCGGATCGGGCTCGATGGATGAACGTAGACGCTCAGGGCGTCGCGTGCGGCGAGCACCGAGAAGCCGAGCGAGCCGTGCCGCTCCAGCATGCGCTGCGCTTCGTCGGGTCTGAGCGGACGGGAGGCGGACGCGATGTCGACTTCGCCTTCGATCAGCGCGTTGAGGCCCTTCGTCGTGCCGCCGCCCCGCGCTTCGACCGAGATGCCGGGGTGCGCGGTCATGAACTCCTCGGACCACCGCTGCACCAGGAGCAGCATCGTGTCCGAGCCGCGGATGCGGATGCTGCCGTTCTGACGGTCCGCCGGCTGAGCGGCCGCGACGTCGGCGTAGACGGCAACGACCGCCGCCAGGACCAGCAGGTAGCGCATCACGAACCTTGCCGCCTCCCGGTCAGCGCCCTTCGGCGAGGGTGCGGAGACGTTCTCCGACCCACGGTGCTCCGGGCAGCCAGCGGGGCTCCGCCGGCGTGTTCGCGACCGAGCGCACGAAGGCCAGCAGCACTTCGGCGTGCTGCTCGATGGCGGGGCTGTGCAGCGGCTGCTCGAGGTCGTCGAAGGGTGTGTGGTAGCGCTTCAGGGACCAGTCGACGAACCGTCGCAGTCCCTCGTCCGTATCCAGATTGCGGAAGGCCAGTCCCTCCATGACCAGGATCGACGGGATGCCGGCCTGGGCGAAGGCGAGCTGGTCGGAACGGTAGAACGGCTCGCGGAGGGCAAGCGGTGCGGGGACGCCGCTGTGGCGGAGATCGAGGGAGGCCAGGGTCCGCTCGAGCAGGTCGCCGAGGGTCGAGTACTTCGAGCCGATGCCGACGAATTCGTCTGTCGTGTCGAGGAAGGAGATGCCGTCGATGTTCAGCGCCGCCACCGTCCGGTGGAGCGGCACGACCGGGTGGTCGCGGTAGTAGCGGGAACCGAGTAGGCCCTTCTCCTCGCCGGTCACGAGCAGGAAGAGAATGGACCGCCGGGGCCGTTCCGGACCGCTCGACAGGATGCGTGCGAGCTCTAGCGTCACCGCGGCGCCGCTGGCGTTGTCGATGACGCCGTTGTAGATCGCATCGCCGTCGACCGGCCGCCCCAGCCCGAGGTGGTCGTAGTGGGCGCTGACGATCACGTGGTCGGCCCTGAGCAGGGGGTCCGAGCCGGGAAGGCGCGCGATCAGGTTGTGGGCCGCGAAATCACGCTCCCTGAACTCGCCGTGGAACCGCACGCGAACCGCCAGCGGGAAGCTGCCGAGATCGCCCCGACGGTCGAGTTCCAGGACCTCTCCGAAGGAGGCTTCGGCGCCGTCGAACAGCCGCTCCGCCTGGTGCATCTCGAGCAGGACGTTCAGGCTGCCGGCGATGCCGTAGGGCAGCGTGACGTCCTCGGTCTCGAAGGCGTCGCGGACTTCGTTCCAACGGGTGAACAGCGTTCCCCGCGGCGAGGGCAGCAGGATCGCTCCGCGGGCCCCGCGCGAGAGCGCGGTGCGGAACTTCATTCCGGGATCGGAGTAGAACGTCGCCGTCGCGCCTTCGAAGAAGACGGGGTCGTCCGAGACCGGTTCGCCGGCCAGGAAGACGGCGATCCGGCCGGCCATGTCGAGGCCCTGGTAGTCGTTGTAGCGGTATTCCGGTGCGACGATGCCGTAGCCGACGAACACCAGGGGAGTCGGCTGCGGAAGGTAGGTCTGGGCGCCGGTGTCGAACAGGACGTAGTCCTCCCACAGCGCCAGGGCGTGCTCGCCGTCTCCTTCGGAATGGACGGTGAGCTGGCTCGACGGCAGCGGCAGGCTCGAGTGCATCGGCACCGCCTGCCGATAGGAGCCGGCGATCGGCTCCACGTCGAGTTCCTCGAGCGTCGCCTCGATGTAGGCGGCGGCGCGGTCGCCGCCCCTGGCGCCGGTGCCGCGGCCTTCCATTTCGTCGCCGCCCAGCACGCGCAGATGGGCGAGGATGCGGGCCAGGGAAGGCCGGCCTTCGCCGTTCTCGCCGATCGCGTCCTGCGCCGCCGGAACGGCGGTCGAACCGACGGCGAGAAGGCACACGGTCAGGCACATGGCCGCGAGCTGCGGAGCGGTCCGCCGGATACGGCCGGCGCTGCTGGAACGTCGAATCATCCGTTTCCCGCCCGATCCTATGCGTGCCGATGCCGCCTGCCGGCCTGGGTCCCGGCAGTCCGAGGCGAGAGTACGGGTCGCCCTGACCGATGCCGTGCGACTATCTCCAGGGACTGCCAGAGGGTACTGTTCCGCGGATGGCCGGGGCTTCGAAGCGGCGGAAGCACAAGGAGCGGCGCGGGCCGGGACCGTTCGCCCGCTTCCTGAATGCCGTCGAGTTCCTCGGCAACCTTCTGCCGCACCCGGTGACGCTGTTCGCGGTGCTGGCTCTGCTCATCCTGCTGGTCTCGGGGCTCGCGGAACTGCTCGGCTGGCAGGTTGCCGATCCGCGTCCCGCCGGTGTCTCCGGCCGTTCCGACGACGGGCTGATCCGCGCGGTCAGCCTGCTGGACCCGGAGGGGATGCGGCGGATCGCGATGAACCTGGTGACGAATTTCACCGGCTTCGCCCCTCTCGGCACGGTCCTGGTCGCGCTGCTCGGTGTCGGCGTCGCCGAGCGGTCCGGTCTGCTCGGCGCCGTGCTGCGGGCGCTGGTGCTGAGCGCACCGCGCAATCTGCTGACCGCGGTCGTGGTGTTCGCCTCGGTGGTCTCCAACACTGCGTCGGAGATGGGCTACGTCGTGCTGATCCCGCTGGCCGCGGTCGTGTTCCGGGCGGTCGGCCGCCACCCCCTGGCCGGCCTGGCCGCCGCCTTCGCCGGGGTCTCGGGCGGCTACTCCGCGAATGTTCTCATCGGGACGGTCGATCCCCTGCTCGCCGGCATCACGACCGAGGCGGCACGCATCATCGATCCGTCCTACGCGCCCGGCGCCGCCAACGAGATTCCGGCGACCGCCAACTACCTCTTCATGCTCGTCAGCACCTTCATGATCACGGCGATCGGCACGGTCGTGACCACCCGGATCGTGGAGCCCAAGCTGGGGGCGTTCGACCCGGACCGGGCGGCGGCCGACCTGGAGAATCCGGAGGACGGCCTGAAGACGCTGTCGACAGCCGAGAAGCGCGGCCTCAAGCTGGCGGGCCTGACCGTCCTCGCCATGATCGGCGGTCTGGCGCTGCTCGCCCTGCCGGAGAACGGCTGGTTCCGCGACCCGGCAGCGAACGCGCTCCTGATCGACGATCTGCGGCCGATGCTGCGGAGTGTCGTCGCCCTCATCTTCGTCTTCTTCATCGTGCCCTCGATCGTCTACGGCCGGGTCACGGGGTCGCTCCGCAACGACCGCGACGTGATCGACGGCATGGGCAGGGCGATGAGTTCGCTCGGCCCCTACCTGGTCCTCGTCTTCTTCGCCGCCCAGTTCGTCTCGTTCTTCAACTGGACGAATCTGGGGACGATCACGGCCGTCGTCGGCGCCGACCTGCTGACCCGTTTCGATCTCACCGGGCCGATCGTGTTTCTGCCCTTCATCCTGATGTGCTGCTTCGTCAACCTGATGCTCGGCAGCGCATCGGCGCAGTGGGCGGTGACCGCGCCGATCTTCGTGCCGATGCTGATGACGGTCGGGTACAGCCCGGAGGTCATCCAGGCGGCGTACCGGATCGGCGACTCGACGACGAACATCATCACGCCGATGATGAGCTACTTCGGCCTGATCCTGGCGGTGGCGATGCGCTACGACCGAAAGCTCGGCATCGGCACCCTGATCGCGACGATGATCCCCTACTCGATCTCCTACCTGGTCGGTTGGGTGACGCTGTTCTACGTCTGGGTGTTCGCCCTAGGCCTGCCGGTCGGCCCCGGGTCGCCGACGTACTACCCGCCCTGAACCGGCCGGCGGCGTCGGGCGCCGGCCGCCGCACGTCACGCTGTCAAGATGCTGTTACCATCGGCCGTTCCGCCCCGGCGGGATGTCGGCGTGGAGGAGGGGAGTTGATCCATGGCCAGACCTGGCCCGACCACATTCGCGAAGCGTCAACGAGAGATGCGCAAGCGGGAGCGCCGCAAGGAGAAACTGGCACGGCGGGAGCAGCGCAAGCTGGAGAAGGAGCAGGCCGCCGAGGAAGCGCCGGAGACCCCGACCGGAGAGGATCCGGACATCGCAGGCATCGTCCCGGGGCCTCAGCCGTTGCCCGACTGGGACGACTGACGCCGCGGCGGCCGCTGCCGCGCCGTCCGTCGACGTTCTGCCGAAAGCCGCCGGCCGCCGCCGCTGCGGCCTGTTCCGCCGGGAACCGTTCGCAGTTTCCGGGGATGGACCCTGCCTGTCCGCGCCGCGTTACCCGCCGGCGGCTTCGGCGGTGTCGGCCGGAGCGCTGAAGAGCTGTTCGACGTGGGACTCGGGCAGCGGCTGCGTCAGCTTCGACACGACATAAGTCCCGGCGATCGAGACGACCTCGCCGACCACCGCGCAGGAGTACGGGTTGATCCGGTAGTGGGCAAGCCACTCCGCGATCCCCGACAGCGGCCCGAGCGAACCGGGGTCGACGATCATCCAGGGCAGGCCGCTGCGAAGCAGGACGAAGGTCACCATGCCGCTGACCAGGCCGGTGTAGGCGCCGGCCAGGGTAACGCCCCGCCAGAGGCCGCCTACGACGAGCGGGCCGGCGAACGCGGCCATCATGCCGCCGCTGCCGATCCACACCAGCAGGGCGATGTTCATGTCCTGCATCGCCCACGCCATCCAGGTGCAGAGCACCAGCACGATCACCGTGCTCCAGCGGCTGATGACGAGCACCTTGCGGTCGACCTCCCGGTCGCTGAGGTGGGGCGTGTACCTGGGGACGATCGAGCGGCGGTAGATGTCGTTGGCGACGATCTGCGACGACGAGACGACGAGTCCGTCCGCCGTCGACATGATCGCGGCCAGGATGCCGACCCCGATCAGGGCGGCGAGCCAGGTCGGGAACAGCTCGATGAAGAGTGCGGGCAGGGCCTCGTTCGGGTTGCGGCTCGCGTCGAGGAGTTCGGGACCGAGAACGCCGCGAGCCAGAATGCCGCCCAGCCCGAGCATCCCCATCGTCAGCCCGACGCCGAAGGCGAGCTTGACGAAGCGCATCCGGTCGCCGTCGTCCCGTAGCGCCCAGACCTTGTTGCCGATGTGGGGCAGCATGCCGAGCGGAATGTGCGCGAACAGCACGCAGGCAATGGCCCACCAGGAGTCGTAGAGCGAGTTGGAGGTGTTGAGCGGCCCGACCAGGTCGGGGTCCTGGCCGCGCAGGTTGCCGACCATGTCCGACAGCCCGCCGTCCATCCCGGCGGCGAAGAGGAACATGACGATGACGACGACGGCGACGCTCAGCATCATCAGCCCCTGGATGCCGTCGGTCAGGATGTCGGCATGGGCGCCGCCGAGCGCGACGTACACCAGCAGCACGCCGGAGGTGATGATCAACGCGGTCATCGGTTCGAGTCCGAGCATCGTCTCGAACATCACCAGTCCGGAAACGAGCTGGCCGGCGATGTAGAAGAACAGGACGAGCGAGAAGACCGAGACCAGCAGGCGGACACCGTCGCTCCGGTAGCGGTCTCCCAGGTACTCGGGGATCGAGCGGTTGCCGAACTTGTGTCCGGAATTCGCGACCAGCCGGATCGTGATCAGGACGCCGAAGTAGACCCCCATCGGGTAGAGGAACTTGCTCCAGACGCTGGCCATCCCGAACTGGTAGCCGAGCCCCGGACTGCCCAGGAAGGTGGCGCCGCTTGCCGTGCTGGCGGCGAAGGCCAGCGCCAGGAAGTACGGGCCGTAGCTGCTTCGCGCGGTGGCGAAGTCGTCGGCGTTGCTGATGCGGCGGCTGGCGACCCAGCCGAAGATCAGCATGCCGGCGACATAGAGGATGAGGAACATCCACGACCAGGCAATCAGACTCATCAACGACCTCCTCGTGTCTTCTGGCGGTTCAGACTGCGGGCGCCGGCTTCCCGCCGGCTGGCAGCCCGTGGCAGGAGGCGCGCTGCATTCGATTCGGCCACGCACCCGTCCGGCCGCGCTGCTCGTCGGTCACATGTGCTCCGATATGTGCGCAACTGCAGCGCCTTGCTGAACGGGCGCCTGACCGCGTTCGGCAAGGCAAGCACTTCTGCCTCGGGCCACCAGGGAGTCAGTCGACAATCGCTTCGTAGGCCAGCCGCTTGCTGGTGAAGCGTGCCGCCGCCGCGGTGCGGAAGTCGCGGGTCTGGATCATGCCGACGACCACCAGGTCCTGCACCGGGTTGATGCCGAACCAGGTGCCGCCGATGCCGTACCACCAGTACTCGCCCCTGGCGCGCTCATGGTCGGTCGCGGGGTGCGGGTCGGTGACGATCGCGAAGTCGAGGCCGAAGCGGTTGCCCCGGTAGATCGGGCCCATGTCGGTGACCGCTGCCGGCAGGTGGTCGGTGTGCATCAGCTCGACCGTCTCCGGCTTCAGGATGCGGACGCCGTCGAGCTCGCCGCCGTTGGCGAGCATCTGGGCGAAGCGCATGTAGTCCGCCGCGGTCGATACAAGGCCGCCGCCGCCGGAGAGGAACTTCGGCTTCTGGAGGTACTGCCCGAACTCGGTCTTCGCCAGCTTGCCGTCCTTCAGCTCGTACATGCTGGCGAATCGGTCCACCTTGTCCGGCTCGACCCAGAAGGCGGTGTCCGTCATCCCCAGCGGCCCGAAGACGCGATCGTTCAGGACCTCGTCGAGCGGCTTGCCGGCGAGGATCTCGAGGATGTAGCCCTGCACGTCGACTGCGACGCTGTAGTGCCAGAGCGATCCCGGCTGCTGGCGGAGCGGGATCTTCGCCAGCTTGTCGACCATGTCCTTCACCGTCTGGTTCGGGTCGGTGATGATGCCCGCCTTCGTGTACAGGGTGTCGACCTGGGATCGGGAGAACAGCCCGTAGGTCAGGCCGGCGGTGTGGCTCATCAGCTCCCGCATCGTCATCGGGTGGTCGGCTTCCTCGGTGATCGGGTTGCCGTCCGGCCCGTCCTCCTTCGCCACCTCGAGGTCGGCGAACTCGGGGATGAACTTCGCCACCGGGTCGTCGAGCGTGAACCGGCCCTCGTCGTGGTACGTCATCAGGGCGACGCCGACGATCGGCTTGGTCATCGAGAAGATGCGGAAGATCGTGTCCTTCGCGACGGGAACTTCGCTCTCGATGTCCTGCTGGCCGTAGGCCTCGAAGTGGACGACCTTTCCCTTGCGGGAGACCATGGTGACGACGCCGGCGAGCTGGTCCTTGTCGACCATGGCGTTCATCGCTTCGGACAGCCTGGCGAGGCCGGCCGGATCCATCCCGACGTCGGCCGGTTTCGCGTGCTGAAGTTCGGGGTCGGCGGAGAATGCCGGTGCGGCCAGGGCGGCCGCGAGCACGAGGACGGCGAGGGTGAGCGGGGCGTACGGCCCCCGAGGACGCAGTCGGTTCACGCGAGTTTCCTCCTTGCAGGATGTGGGTCGGGCAGCGCAGAGCGTACTACGGTTCTGCGTTGCTTCAGCCGACCGTGGCCGCGCAGCCGTCCGGGAAGCCGCAACAGCAGACGCTGTGCGGCCGATACGCAGCCCGGTATCAGGCCGGGGCCTGCCTGCCGGACGGCACAGTCCGGGCTTCGTTCCGCAGTGGTTCCGCAGTGGTGCAGGGGCTTGCGAACTGTGACATGCTCCGGCCCGCTTCGCCCGTGGTGCGGCGCAACCAGGGGACACGACGGCGGGACCGGGACATGACGCAATCGAAATCTCGACTGACCTGGGTGCGGTGGATCGCCCTTGCTGTGATCGGCGCGGGCCTGCCGGTGGCCGCCTGCCAGCGGTCCCTGTCCGGCCCGGTCGACGTTCCGGTTCTGGCCGATGTCGTCACGATCGCCTTCTACGTCCTCGCCCTGGCCTGCCTGGGCGTGTCACTGGCGTTGTCGCTGCCCCGTTCTGCGTAGGCCCCGATGCCGGCTCCGCGCACTGACACCGCGGATTCCGCCATCGTCGCATGGGGCTGCAGCACGGCGCGGACGTTGAGGGTGCACTGGGCGCTTGCCGAGCTGGGGCTCGACTACGAGCACCGGCCGATCGGCCCGCGTACCGGCGAGACCCGGACGGACGAGTTCACGCGGTTGAATCCGCGCCAGAAGATCCCGGTGCTGCAGGATGGGGAACTGACGCTCGCCGAGAGCGCCGCGATCGTGAACTACCTTGCCGGAACGTACGGTGCGGCGGATGGACTGCTGCCGGCCGCGGGCAGCCAGGCGCGGGTGAGCTACGACCAGTGGGCGTTCTTCACGATGATGGAGCTCGACGCCCACACGCTGTACGTGATCCGCAAGCACCGCGACCTCGCCGACCTCTACGGTGACGCGCCCGCCGCGATCCGTACGGCGAGCGAGGGGTTCGCGAAGCAGTCGTCCGTGGCGGAGCTCGAGCTCGCGGACGGCCGGAAGTTCCTGCTCGGCGATCGGTTCACCGGCGTCGACATCCTTCTCGGCAGTTGTCTGGACTGGGCGGCCGCCTACGGCGAACCGATCGGTCCGCGCCTCGCCGCCTACCGCGAGCGCCTGAACGCGCGTCCCGCCTGGCGCCGGGCGATGGAGGTCAACTACAACACCCGTCCGGAGTTGCTGCCGCCGTCCCTGCGCCGGCCGGAGACCGCCGACAGACTGCCGTAGGCGGCCACGGACCTCGGCAGCCGCCTCCCCCGACTGCCGGCCTTCAGGCGTAGCGGGCGGCCGCCTGCTCGCGGAGTGCGGTCGGGTTGCCCAGTATCTGGCGGTCGTAGCCGACGCGCTTGTAGAAGATGTGCATGTCGCACTCGTGGGTGAAGCCGATGCCGCCGAACACCTGAGTCGTCGTGGTGACGGCGTTCGTTGCCGCCTCCGTGGCGTGGGCCTTGAGCAGGGAGGCGAGATGGTCGATCTCGTCGGACTTCCGGTCCCAGGCGTCGGCGGTGTGCCAGAGCAGGGCCTGCACCGGCTCGACCTCGGCCAGAACCTCGGCGCACATGTGCTTGACCGCCTGGAACGAACCGATGATGCGGTCGAACTGCCGGCGTTCCCGGGCGTAGTCGACGGCGATGCGGAGGCCTTCCTGGGCGGCGCCCAAGGCATCGGCGGCGAGGGCGGTGCGGGCTGCGCAGAGCGCGCGCCGGGTCAAGCCGTTGCTGCCGCCGAGGCTCTCCGCGGCGCCTGCGGCGTCGAGATCGACGCCTTCGAATGTGACCTCGCCGACGCGGCGGGTGCCGTCGATCGTCTGCAGCGGCGCGACGGAGACGCCGGGGCAGTCGGCGGCGACCAGGTGCAGCGCACCGTCCGACTCCAGCAGGAAGGCATCGGACCAGGCGGCGTCCGGCACGTAGACGACCGAACCGTCGATGCGGCCGTCCGAGATCGGTGCGTCGAGAATGGGGGTGATCAGCGTTCTTCCCGCCGCGATTCCCTCGAGCAGTTCGTTCCGGCGGTCGCTGCCGTTCGCGCCCGCGAGCAGCAGCGGCGCGAGGACGTAGGCCGAGTGGAAGTTCACCGGCGCTGCGGCGCGGCCGATCTCCTGGGCCGCGATCGCCGCTTCCTGCAGGCCGAGGCCCGCGCCGCCGCGCTCGATGCCGATCAGCAGGCCGGCGATTCCCTGGTCGCCGAGCTGACCGTGAATCGTCTCGTCGTGTCCCGAGTCCGAGTCCATGACGGCGCGGACGCGTCCCAGGCCGACATCCTGTGCGAGAAAGCGGGCGATCGTGTCTCGGAGCAGCTCCTGCGGCTGCGTCAGGCCAAAGTCCATGCCGGACTCCTCGTGCGGTTATGGCGACGCGGCGGACTCAGGCGGTGGCCGCGGGCTTCGGTTCCCGCGGCAGGCCCAGGCCCCGCTCTCCGATGATGTTCTTCTGGATCTGGGCAGTGCCGCCGCCGATGATCAGGCCGAGGGCGTACATGTGGTTGCGTTGCCAGTTGCCGTGGTCGCGGACGTGCTTCGAGCCGCGCCGGAGCACACCGCGCTCGGCCATCGCGTCGATCGCCAGGCCGCACAGGTCGTAGTTCAACTGGCAGTTGTTCAGCTTGACGATCAGCCCGCCGGCCCCGGAGTCACGTTGCTTCAGCCGATCCGTGAGCAGCCGCAACTGGTGGTACTTCATCGCCAGCATCCGGCCCTCCAGCCGGGCCAGCCGGTCGCGGTAGACGGGCGAATCGATGAGCCCGGTCTCGCGCAGGATGTCGACGCAGCCGGCGAAGTAGTTCTCCGTCGCGTTCGACCGGCCCAGCATGTTGCGCTCGAAGCGCAGTGTGTACGTGCCGACTTCCCAGCCCTGGCCGGGACGACCGATCACGTTCGTCGCCGGGACTCGGACGTCGGTGAAGAAGACCTCGTTGAAGGAGGCGTCGCCGGTCATCGTCATCAGCGGCCGGACCTCGATGCCCGGTGTGTTCATCGAGAGCACGATGTAGCTGATGCCCGCGTGCTTCCCGGCGGCCTGCTCCGTACGCACCAAGCCGAACATCATGTCGGCCTCGTTGGCGCTGCTGGTCCAGATCTTCTGGCCGTTGATGACGTACTCGTCTCCGTCGAGGCGGGCGGAGGTGCGCAGCGAAGCGAGGTCGGAACCGGAGCCCGGCTCGCTGTATCCCTGGCACCAGATCAGCGCGCCCCGGATCGTCGGTGGGATCAGCTCCCGCTTCTGGTCCTCGCGGCCGAATTGGAGGAGCGTCGGGACGAACATGCTGATCCCCTGGTTCTCCATGCCCAGGGAGTAGCCGGCGTCGTGGAACTCCTCTTCGATGACCAGGCTGGCGAGCGGGTCCGGCTCATGGCCGGCGCCGCCGTACTGCCTGGGAATGGTTCGGCCGGCGTAGCCGGCGTCGACCAGCCGGTTCTGCCACTCGACGACGCGCCGGCGCACTTCCGAGGCATCGCCGCCGAACCCGGGCCCGGCGGGAACCGCGGCATCCCGGTTGGCGGTGAAGAAGGAGCGGACCTCCTCGCGGAGGGAGTCGTACTCGGAACCGATCGAAGTGTCCATGGTCGGAGAACTGTATCGCGCTGTATCGCGCACGATGCTCGGGCGGGTTGTTCCCGGTCCTCAGGGCTGTGCGTTAGGCTGCGAACCATGAACGCCACGACCTTCGACTCGCTGGCGATTGTCCGTCAGGCGACAACCTCCGGAAGGGCGGCGAGGACACGATGAGCGACGACACGGTGGAAGCAAGGCTGGCGGAGGGCGCCGAAGACGGAGAGGCGAGCGCGCCGGCAAGCCGGGATGCCGTTCGGATCGAGCTGTTGCGGCAGGCGGCGGCCGCTACCGGTGTCGACGCCGTGGTGCTGACGCCGGGAGCGACGATGACCTGGCTTCTGGGCCGCCGCTTCGACGGTCACGAACGGCTGTTCCTGCTGGTCGTGCCGACCGCCGACGCGGCAGTGGCGGTCGTCCCGGCACTCGAGGCGGCGAACTTCCGCGGGGCGGCGCCGGCCGTCGAGTCCGTGCATCTCTGGGACGACGCGGACGGGCCGGAAGCGGCCGCCGCAGCGGCGTTCGCCGGACTCGGAAAGGCGAGGCGGGTGGCGGTGGAACCGCTCGGCCTGCGCTACATGGAGTTCCAGCACCTGCAGCGGGAGTTGCCGAAGGCGAAGCTCGAAAGTGCCGACGCGATCGTCAGCGAGCTGCGGCTGAAGAAGAGCGACGAGGATGTGAAGGCGATGCGGCAGGCCTCGAAGATCGCCGAGGCTGCGCTCGAGTTCACTCTGCGCGATGTCCGTCCCGGACGCACGGAGCGGGAGATCGCGGCCAAGCTCTCGAGCGAGCTCGTGCGCCGCGGCGGCGGCGGTATCTCGTTCGGGCCGATCGTCCTCAGCGGTCCGAAGAGTGCGTTGCCCCACGGCGTGCCCGGTGAGCGGAAGATGGAGGAAGGGGAGTTCCTGCTGATCGACTTCGGGACCTCGTTCGACGGGTATCACTGCGACATCACGCGCACCTTCGTGGTCAGCGGTTCGCCGACGGACCGGATGCGAGAGGTCTACGAGGCCGTGCTGCAGGCGAACATCCGGGGCGTGGCGGCTTCGCGGCCGGGCGTGACCTACGACTACGTCCACAAGAACTGCCAGGCGAATCTCCACACCCGCCGTTTCAAGGACTTCATGACCCATCGCACCGGGCACGGCCTCGGTCTGGAGATCCACGAACCGCCGTCCGTGATGGCGGGCAACACGGACATCGTCGAGGAGGGGGCAGTGTTCACGGTGGAACCGGGTCTCTACCTCGAAGGCTGGGGCGGTGTCAGGATCGAGGACAACGTCCGGGTCACCGCCGAGGGTTGCGAACTCCTGACCTCGTCGCCGCGGGAACTGCGCATCCTGGGCGCCTGACCGCTCGAGCGGACCTCCTGGTGAGAAGGGTGCTGGCCAAGATCGACGGTGGACACCGACTCCTGACCAGGGTGCAACGTGGACTGGACCACAGGAGCAGCACTCTTAGTCGTCGAGATTGGTGCCTTGGCAGGTGCAATCTGGGCGATGATGCGGGTGGTCAAGGGCGTTCGCTCAGACATTGCCAGTCGCATCGAGGAACTACTAGTCGCGTCGAGGAAGCCGTCACGCTCCGACGATCCGCGACGGCGGCAGGAGGTCGTCGAGAGCTGCGGCCCCGAGGTCCGGCCGGCGGCGGGGCGAGAGTACATTCACTGCATGGCGCGGCGGGTGATGGCGGTGACGATGGGCGATGCCTCGGGCGTCGGCCCGGAGATCGCCGTGCGCCGGTTTGCGGAAGGTCGCCTGGGCGGCGACGTCGTGGTCTACGGCGATGCGGCCGTGCTCGCCCGCGCCGCCCGGGAGCTCGAGGTCCGGGCGCCGCTTCACTGCGTCGAGGCGCCGGAGGAGGCAGTGGAGGGACGTCTGAACGTCCGTGACCTTCGGCTGCTGGACGCCGAACAGGTGACGCCTGGCGTCCTGGACACGGCAGCCGGCGCCGCCGCCATCGCCTGTGTCGAGCACGCCGTACGCGACGCCCTCGCCGGCCGGGTGGCCGGCGTCGTGACCCTGCCGCTGAACAAGGAGGCGGCGCGCAGGTCGCGGCCGGACTTCGTCGGGCATACCGAGTTCATCGCCGGCCTGTGCGGCGTCGGCGACGTCTCGATGATGCTGATGCTGCCGGAGCTCGCGGTAACCCACGTCAGCGCCCATGTCAGCCTGCGCGAGGCGATCGAGCGGGTCGAGCCCGTGCGGATTCGCAAGGTGATCGACCTGACCCACGCCGCCCTGTCCCGCTTCGTCGAACGGCCCCGGATCGCGGTCTGCGGACTGAACCCGCACGCCGGCGAGAACCGCCTGTTCGGCGACGAGGACGAGGACATCATCCGTCCGACGATCGAGCGTGCGGCGGCGGACGGCCTGGACGTGTCGGGCCCGCATCCGGCCGACACCGTCTTCCGGCAGGCGATCCGGCTCGACCGCCACGACGCGGTGGTCTGCATGTACCACGACCAGGGCCACGCGCCGATGAAGCTCCACGGCTTCGAGCGCGGCGTCAACGTGACGATCGGTCTGCCGATCGTCCGCACCTCGGTGGACCACGGCACCGCCTTCGACATCGCCTGGCAGGGGAAGGCGTTCACGGATTCGCTCGGCCACGCTCTCGACTGTTCCTGGCGCCTGGCCGGGAGGCCTTGACGGTGTGCACGCGGCGGCCTGGTGGAGGCGACCGGCCGCGCCGCGTTTCGGGTCCGGACGCGTAGGATCGCGTCTCGGGCCGCAGTTGCATACTGGAGGGGACGACGCATGGGACAGTTCGATCAGGTCTGGCGAATGCCGGTACGACGGCAGGGCGTCCTGCTGCTGTCGATGGCGGCTCTGGCTGCACCGGCCGCTTCTGCCGGGGACAGCCTCTCCGACGCGGTAGCCCGCGACTATCGGATCGAGCTGCGGGCCCTGTTCGAGCACTTCCATCGGCACCCGGAGCTCTCCTTCCTCGAACACGAGACGGCGGCGCGGCTGGCCGACGAACTGCGCACGTCGGGCGTCGAGGTGACGGAGGGCATCGGCCGCACCGGGATCGTCGGCATGATGGAGAACGGAGACGGTCCCCTGGTCCTGGTGCGGGCCGACATGGACGGATTGCCGGTGGCGGAAGGATCGGAGCTGCCCTACGCCTCGACCGCCCGGCAGGTCGATCTCTCCGGCGAGGAAGTGCCGGTCATGCACGCCTGCGGGCACGATGTCCACATCACTTCGATGGTCGGCGTCGCCCGGCGGCTGGCGGCGATGCGCGATCGCTGGTCGGGCACGGTGATGTTCGTCGGCCAGCCCGCCGAGGAGCGGATCATGGGCGCCCGCGAGATGCTCGAGGACGGCCTCTACGAACGGTTCGGCGTGCCGGACTACGCCCTGGCGTTCCACGTCTCCGCCGGCCGGCCGGCCGGCCGGATCGACGTGCCGCCGGGCCTGGTCGCGTCGTCGTCCGACAGCGTCGACATCACGGTGTTCGGGGTCGGCGCGCACGGGGCGTCCCCCCATCGCGGCAGGGACCCGATCTACGTGGCGGCGCAGCTCGTCGTGGCGCTCCAGGGCATCGTCAGTCGGGAGCTCGACCCCCTCGATCCCGGCGTCATCACGGTCGGTTCGATCCACGGCGGTTTCAAGCACAACGTCATCCCGGACCGGGTCGAGCTGCAGCTCACCGTGCGGGCGAACAGTGAGGACACGCGGGAGCAGTTGCTCGAGGCGATCGAACGGGTGGCGGACGGAGTCGGCCGCGCGGCCGGGTTGCCGGCCTCGTTGCTGCCGAAGGTGGTCCGCACCAGGGAATCGACGCCGGTCACGGTGAACGACCCGTCGCTCGCCGCTCGGGTGAAGGCCGCGATCGGCCGCGGCATGGGCGAGGACGTGTTCCACAGCGAGCCGCCGTCGGGGATGGGCGCCGAGGACTTCGCCTACTTCGTCCGTACCGGGCATGGAGTGCCCGGGACGTACTTCACCGTCGGCGGCACGTCGCCCGCCGACCTCGAGGTCGAAGCCGCCGGCGGCCCGCCGGTACCGTCGCATCACTCGCCCTTCTTCCGCATCGAGCCGGAACCTGCGATCCGGGCGGGGGTCGAGGCGATGACCCTGGCGGTGCTCGACCTGCTGCAGCCCTGACTGCCCGTGGTCGCACCGGAGGGTCCGTTCGAGCCGATCTCCGAGTCTGCGCTTTTCCAGGTGCTGGCGGAGCTTGAGCGCCTGTACCCGGACGCGGACTGCGAACTGCGCCACGAGAATGCGCTGCAGCTCCTGATCGCGACGATCCTCTCCGCCCAGTCGACGGATGAGCGGGTCAACCAGGTGACGGCGGACCTGTTCAGGCGCTACCGGACCGCCGAGGACTTCGCCAGCGCGGATCCCGCGGTGTTCGAGCAGGAGATCCGCAGCACCGGCTTCTTCCGCAGCAAGACGAAGAACGTGCTCGGCGCCGCGCGCAGGATCGTCGAGGAATTCGGCGGCGAGGTGCCGGCGACGATGGAGGATCTGGTCACTCTGCCGGGCGTCGCGCGCAAGACCGCGAACGTGGTGCTCGGCACCTGGTTCGGCAAGCCGGTCGGCGTCGTCGTCGACACTCACGTCGGGCGTCTGGCGCGCCGCCTGGGCATTGCCGCCGAGACCGATCCGGTGAAGGTCGAGCGCGGCCTGATGCGCCGGCTGCCGCAGGAGAAGTGGATTTTCGCCGGCCACGCGATCATCTGGCATGGGCGCCGGGTCTGTTCGGCGCGGCGCCCGGCCTGCGACACCTGCACGCTGGCGGCGTGGTGCCCGCGCAACGGGCTGCCGGAGGGCTGAAGGTGCCGGCAGCCCGTGGCAGAACTCGCGCTGCATTCGTTTGAGCCAGGCATCCCGCCCGGCCGCGTTGCTCTTCGGTCACATATGCCCCAATATGCGTAGCTAGCGCGCCTTGCTATCGCGCCTTGCCGGACGGGCGCCTGACCGCTCCCGGTGCGACCCGCGACTTCTGCCACGGGCTGCTACGCTTCGGCGTTCCGCGATGAGGACCAGTACCGCACGTCCGTCGCCGGCTCTCGCGCTGCTGCTTGCCGCCAGTCCTCTGCTGGCTGGTCCGCCGCCGGCGCCGCCTCCCTTCTACGCGATCGAGAACGTGCGGGTCGAGGTCGGCGACGGATCGGTTCTCGAACGCGCGAACGTGATCTTCGAGAACGGGACGATCACGGCCGTGGCGGAGGGCGCGGCGATTCCGGCTCACGCCTGGGTCATCGACGGTGAGGGGCTGACGGTCTATCCGGGTCTGATCGACGCGCTGGGCGACCTGCCGGGGCCGCGTCGGCGTGCCGGCGGTCCGCAGGCGGCCGCCCGGTCGCCCGGCGGCCAGCGGCGTGGGCCGGACTCTGAACGGACCCTGCCGCGCGGCCCGGAGGACCGTCCGCTGACAACACCCTGGAGACGAGCCGCCGATGACCTGACGCTCGACGACAAGGCGGTCGGAACCTGGCGCGGCGCCGGCTTCACCTCGGTGGCGGCGAAGCCTGGCGACGGCCTGTTCCCGGGCCGACTGTCCCTGATCCGGCTGGGCGCCCCCGGACGCGACCCGGAGCATCAGGTGGTGGCCCCGGAACTGGCCCAGACAGCGTCCTTCGGCGGAGGCGGCGGCTTCGGCTCCTACCCGGGTTCGCTGATGGGCAAGATCGCCTACTTCCGGCAGGTTCTCCTCGACGCCGGCCACCATGCGGCCGCGGTTGCCGCCTGGGAGGCCGACCCCGCCGGCTGGCGGCGTCCCGAGTTCGACCGGACCCTGGCGCCGCTGGCGACCGTCGCGGCCGGCGAGGAGCGGATCCTCCTGCCGGGATCGAGCGCCGCCTCGATCGCCCGGGCCCTCCGGCTCGGCGCGGAGCTCGGCCTCGACGTCACGATCTACGGCGCCCAGGAGGGCTATCGTCTGGCCGACGATCTTGCCGCTGCCGGGGTGACGGTGCTGGTGGATGTCGACTGGCCGGCGCCGCCGCCGGAGCCGGAACGGGATCCGGATGCGGACCGGCCGCTGCGCGAAATCCTCCACGAACGTCTGGCGCCGACGACGCCGGCCGAGCTGGCGGCGGCGGGCGTCCGGTTCGCCCTGAGCTCCGGCGGTGCGGACAGTGCGGACGATGTCCTGGCAGGCGTTCGCCGGGCGATCGACGGCGGCCTCGAGCCGGCGCGGGCGCTGACCGCGCTGACCCGGGACGCGGCGGCGGTTCACGGCCTGGACGACCGGATCGGCACGGTGGCCGTGGGCCGGGCGGCCGACCTCGTGCTGGCGGACGGCTACCCGTGGCAG
Organism: Thermoanaerobaculia bacterium; assembly: GCA_965116145.1. Lineage (GTDB taxonomy): Bacteria > Acidobacteriota > Thermoanaerobaculia > Multivoradales > Multivoraceae > Multivorans. Next base: position 1,110,338 of record OZ220482.1, on the reverse strand, counting down.
GAGTCGGTGCGGGTGGATTCGGTGTTCATCGACGGGGTTCGCTACGTGGCGGCCGATGGCGAGGACGCCGATGAAGACGGCGATGACGGCGCCGCCGGCGAGGACGCCGGGGAAACCCGGTCGGCCGAGGAACCGGACGAGGAGCGTCCGCGGCGCGGTCCCGGCGGGCCGGGCGGCCGGCGCGGCGCCGCGAGCGAAGCGCCCGCTCCGATGCGGCTGGCCGAAGTCGCGGAGCGCTATGCCGCGGCCGCCGGCGGGGACATGGTGCCGATGACCGGGCCCTACCGCGACGACGACGTGCTGGCGATCACCGGCGCCACCGTCCTGACGATGGCCGGCGAGACGATCGAGAACGGCACGGTGGTCGTGCGGGACGGCCGGATCGCGCGGATCGGCAGCGGCGTCCGTCCGCCCCGGGCCGCCCATGTGATCGACGCCCAGGGCAGCTACGTCCTTCCGGGCATCGTCGATGCTCACTCGCACATCGCGGTCGAGGGCAGCGTCAACGAGGGCAGCCTGGCGGTCACCGCGATGGTTCGGATCGGGGATGTCGTCGATCCGACCGACATCGCCATCTACCGTGCGCTGGCCGGCGGCGTGACGACGATCAACGTCCTCCACGGCAGTGCCAACCCGATCGGCGGCCAGAACCGGGTGCTTAAGCTGCGCTGGGGCCAGGACGCCGACGGCATGCTCTTCCGGGGCGCGCCGCCCGGCATCAAGTTCGCGCTCGGCGAGAACCCGAAGCGTTCGCGGAGCTTCGGCCCGGGTCCGCGCCGCTATCCGGCGACCCGGATGGGCGTCCTCGACGTCATCCGGGAGGCGTTCACGGAGGCCGAGGAGTATCGCGCAGGGTGGGCGCGCCATCGCGAGGCGGCGGCCGCCGGCGAACGCAGCCGCCCGCCGGTGCGGGATCTCGAACTTGAGGCCCTGGTCGAGATCCTGGAGGGCGAGCGCCTGGTCCACGCCCACTGCTATCGCGCCGACGAGATCCTCCAGTTGCTGCGGCTGGCCGAGGAGCTCGGATTCCGGATCGCCACCCTGCAGCATGTGCTGGAGGGATACCGCGTGGCGGACGAGATCGCGGCCCACGGCGCCGGCGCCTCGACCTTCTCCGACTGGTGGGCCTACAAGGTGGAGGCCTACGAGGCGATTCCCCACAACGCGGCGCTGATGGCGGATCGGGGCGTGGTCGTCTCGATCAACTCGGACGACGCCGAGGAGATGCGTCACCTGAACCACGAGGCGGCCAAGGCGGTCAAGTGGGGCGGCCTGTCCGACGACGAGGCGCTGGCCATGGTGACGATCAATCCTGCCCGCCAACTGGGCATCGCCGACCGCGTCGGTTCGATCGAGGTCGGCAAGGACGCCGACCTCGTCATCTATGACCGGCATCCGCTCAGTTCGTACGCCGTGGTCGAGACCACCTTGGTGGACGGCAGGGTCTACTTCGACCGCGAGCTGGATCGACTGCGGAGGGAGCAGTCGGCGGCGCTGGAGCGGTCGTTGACCGAGCCCGCCGGCGAGGACGACGGAGACGCGCCATGACCCGCCCGCGCGCCCTGGCCGCGGCGCCCGCAGGGCGGCTGGCGCGGGTGCTGGTCCCGGTCCTGGCGCTCGTCGCGGCGCCGGCGGCGGCCCAGACGCTGGCGATCGCGGGCGGCACCGTGCATCCGGTGTCGGGCGCCCCCTACGTCGGCACGGTCGTTGTGCGCAACGGCGTGATCGAAGCCGCCGGCCCGGAGGTTGCGGCGCCTCGGCAAGGTGACGTCATCGACGCCAGCGGCCTCCATGTCTATCCCGGGCTGTTCGATGCCTGGACTGCCCTCGGGCTGACCGAGATCGACTCGATTTCGGCCACGCTGGATCGTGCGGAGCTGGGCGACACACCGCATCTGCTGGCGATCGAAGGCCTGCATCCGGCCAGCGAGCTGATTCCGGTGACCAGGGCGAACGGTACGACGCACGTGCTGACCGCCCCCGACGGCGGACCCTGGACCGGTCAGGCGTCGGTGGTCCACCTCGACGGCTGGACGGTGGAGGAGATGGTGGTCGAGGAGAGCGTCGGCGTCGTGCTCGAATGGCCGGACCTGGCCACCCGGGAGTTCGACTTCTCGACGTTCAGCGTCCGCGAGAAGAAGTTCTCGGAAGCGAAGCGGGAGTACGACCGGACGGTGGACGAACTCGACGACTGGATCGAGGCGGCCCGGCAGTACGATCACGCCCGCACGAACGCCGGCGATGCGGTGGCGGTGGAGCGCGATCAGGCCCTGGAGGCCGTCGCTCGGGTGGCTCGGGGCGAGTTGCCGCTCCTGGTCGTTGCCGATCGGGCCCGCGCCGTTCGGGACGCCGTCGCCTTCGCGGAGGAGCATGGCCTGCGGCTGGTCCTGGCCTCGGGGCGTGAGGCGGTGAAGGAGGCGAAGCTCCTGGCCGAGAAGCAGGTGCCTGTCATCCTCGGCTCGGTTCAGGCGTTGCCGGCCGACGAGGACGACCCGTATGACGGCCCCTTCGCCGCGCCGGGCGAGCTCCACCGCGCCGGCGTCCGGATCGCGTTCGGCACGTTCGATGCGTCGAGTGCCCGCGTACTTCCCTACGAGGCGGCGACCGCGGTCGCGTTCGGGCTCGACCCGGAGGCTGCGCTCCGTGCACTGACGCTGGGGGCGGCGGAGATGCTCGGACTCGACACCTACCTGGGCTCGATCGAGCGGGGCAAGTGGGCGAACCTGATCGTCACCGACGGGGACCCGCTGGAGGTCCGCACGGCGGTGCGCCACGTGATCGTCCGCGGCCGGGACGTCGACCTCTCGAACCGGCACAGCCGCTCGTACGAGCGGTATCGCGGGCGCCCTGCGCCGCCGCCTTGACGTCGTGGCCGCCCGGCGTCCTTCCGGGTGTTCCCCGCTCTACGGCCGAGGAGGCTCCGGGCTCGACCCGCTCTGCTCTCCCTCCTGGGCCTCCTGGGCCTTGAGCATGCCGATGACCCGCCGGGTCAGGTCGGCCCGGGCGCTCGCGTGGAGCACGCCGCCGATGCTGGCGTTCAGGATCAGGTCGTAGCCGTTCTCGTCGATCAACTGCTGGACGATCGGACGCAGGCGCTCGTTGATCTGCTGCAGCGTTTCTTCCTGTCGCTTTGCCGCTCGGCGTTCAGCGTCGCTGGCGAGGCGCTGGGACTCGCGCTGCAGGTCCTCGATTCTGTGCTGGATGCTCCGCCGCTCGTCCGGTCCCTTGCCGGCCGCGCTCTGGCGCAGCGCCTCGATCTGGCCCGCGTTGGCTTCGAGACCCGTTCGTGTCTCCGTCTCGATCTGCTTCAGGAATTCCGCGAGTCTCCTGCCCTCGCGGGCTTCGGCGACGACGGCTTCGACATCGATCGAGGCGACCCGCATTGCGTCGTCCTGGGCGCCGAGCGTCGGCGAGGCGGTCACGGCTGCCAGGGCGGCCAGTGAAGCCAGTGAATACGCGATGAAGCGGCGACTGCGGCTGATCATGTGGTCTCTCCACCGGGGGTGTAGATCGGCATGGGGAAGGGCGTCACCTTTCGGCTCTCCGAGCGCTCGACGTCCCGGATCCGGGCCGTTCCCTGCTTCGTGACCTGGTCGATGCGCAGGACCGAGTGCATGGGCAGGTAGGTTCTCCGGACTCCCTTGAACTCGCGCTGCAGGCGCTCTTCGGAGGGATCGACGACGACCTGGGTCCTCTCCCCGAACACCAGCTCTCCGATCTCGACGAAGCCGAGCAGGCCGCCCTGGGAGACCGAGCGGGCGTAGACCTCGTAGATCTCGCCCTGGCTCAGGAAGGTCACGCGGTAGATCAGGTCGTCGGACACGAGGCTCTACCTGGTCTGCCGGAGTCTGGCGAACGCGGAGGCCATCGCATTCAGGCCGGTCGACTGCTTCTGGCGCTTGCGATAGTGCTTGTAGTCCGACTTCGTGCCGACCAGACGCGATCCGGGAGGCGCCAGCCCGAGGCGGCGCCGCTTGCGGTCTATGCTCTCGATCACGACCTTGACGCCGCGGCCCGGCGGATAGGCCCTTTGGGCCTGGTTGCCTTCGGGCAGCGTGATCGCCGACATCGGCAGGAGGCCGACAAGCCCGGGTTCAAGCTCGACGAAGACGCCGTGGCGTGACACCTGCTCGACCCTGCCTTCGACCTCGGCGCCTTCGGCGTACTGCTCACCCAGGTCCTGCCACGGGTCGCTTGCCGGCGCCTCGCGCAAGGTGAGCGCGAGCCGACGGCGCCTGGGGGCGACTTCGACGATCCAGCCCTCGATCTCCTCGCCGACGGCGAACTCGGGCGCGCGCATCGACTTGCCGATCGGGAGCTGCGAGGTGTGGACCAGACCGTCCAGGCCAGGCACCAGCTCGACGAAGAGGCCGAACTCGCAGTGCCGGACCACCTTGCCCCTGAACTTGTCGCCGGCCGTGAGTCCCTTCGCTGTCTCCTTCCACGGATCCGCCTCGAGGGCCTTCATCGACAGGGAGATGCGTCCGCCGCGCTTGCCCCGCTTCTTCTCGACCTTGGTGACGAGAGCTTCGATCCGCTGGCCCACCTTGACCAGATCGGCCGGCTCGCCGGCCTGGGTGCGGGAGATCTGGCTGCGGTGGACGAGTCCACCCATGCCCCCGCCCAGATCGACGAACGCACCGAAATCGGTGACCGACGTCACGGTGCCGCTCACCGGCTCCCGGGATTCCTGCCGGGCGCGCAGGTCGTCCAGCACCCGTCGCCGCTCGCTGCGGATCGCAGGCCGTCGGGTCAGGACGATGCGGCGCCCTGCCTCCTTGATCTCGAGCACGTGGAACTCGTACGTGTTGTTCACGTAGTGGGCAGGCGGTCCGGGTCGGTTGCCCAGTTCCATCAGCGAGCGCGGACAGAACGTCGCGACGCCGCCGGAGGCGACATGGAAGCCGCCCTTGTTCCAGCCGATGACCTTGCCCTCGACGGGGTTCCCGGCCTCGAGCGCGGCGGCGAAGGGAACGGCCGACGGGGCCATCGGGATCTCCGGCGCAGGTTCCGCTTCGGCCTCGATGGCGGGCGCCCCCGCGTTTGCCGACTCGATGTCCTCGCCGTCCCGTGCGGCTTCCGCGCCGGGGGTCGGCACGGTTCCGGCGGCGGGTTCCTCCTCGATTCCTGACTTCGCCTCGATCTCCGGTTCCGTTTCGATCCCGACCGCTAATGTCGCTTCGGGCACCGTCCCGACCTCGGTGGCTGGCGTCACTTCGACCTCCACCTCCGGGTCCGCGTCGACCTCGCTGCCGGCCGTGCTCTCGACGGTCGACTCGACGGCCGGCGCGATCTCCGTGTCCGGCGCTGTCTCGGCTTCGGGCTTCGTGTCTGCTTCGCCTTCGTCCCCGCTCTCGACGGCGGCGATCGTCTTCGTCCCTGGCTCCGAGTCAGCGGGATGCTCGGCGCCGGCCGCATTCCCGGCGGCGGACTCATCTGCTGCTGTGACCTCGCCGATGTGCCGGGGCTCGAGCTCCGGCTCCTCGGCGTCCGTTGCCTTCTCGAGCGCGGTCACGACCAGGTTGTCCGCCACGGTATCAGCCGCAGCTTCATCCGTGGCCGTCGGCGCCGCCCCGGCGCGCGGCACCCCGGCCTCCTGAGCGAGCGCGTGATCGTTCGTCTCGGTCATGCTGGTGGAGGACAAACAGGGGCCGCAGGTTCGGTCGCGGCTACGGCATCGTCAGCCGGGCCGGCAGTCTAGCAGTCCGTGGCAGAAGTCGCGCTGCATTCGATCGGCCATGCATCCCGCCCGGCTGCGTTGCTCTTCGCTCACATACTCCCAGTATGCTCACTCATCGCGCCTTGCCGGACGGGCGCCTGACCGCTCTCGGTGCGACACGCACTTCTGCCACGGACTGCTAGCAGCCCGTCGCAGAAGTCGCGTTGCATTCGTTTCAGTCATGCATCCCGCCCGGCTGCGTTGCTCTTCGCTCACATATGCCCCAATGTGCTCTTTCATCGCGCCTTGCCGGCCTTGGCGGTACACCCACACTGCCGGCGGCCGCACCCTCGCCGACGTGACCACCTTCCCGGACGCCTGCACGCCGTAGACCGGCTACCGCCAGCCTGCCTGCCGGCATGACCGGGCGGGGCAGAGCCGCACCCGTCGCTGGTGCCGGACAACAAGGAAGGGCCCTGCCGAAGCAGGGCCCTTGCAGTGGTCTCTCCCGAGAGGCCGGATCAGGCGACGGCGATCTTCCTCGCCTTCGCTTCCTCGGCCTTGGGAACGGTGATGTCGAGCACCCCGTTCTCGAACTCGGCGCTCACCGCCGAGACGTCGGCATCGCCCGGCAGGTTGAAGCGCCGGACGAAGCGACCGTGGGCGCGCTCGACGCGGCCGGCGGTGGCGCCCTCCCGATTCGCCTGACGCTCACCGGAGAGGGTGAGGGTGTGATCCTCGACCGTGAGGTCGATGTCGGCCTTCGTCAGACCGGGGAGGTCGACGGCCAGGGTGTAGGCGTCGTCGGTCTGCGTGAGGTCCGCGGCGGGCCACCAGGTCATCGGCGTGGACTCGGCGCCGTCGTGCCCGGCGAACCGGCCCAGGACGGGCGAGAAGAGGTCGTCGAGGATCGCGCTCCCGAGGAGCGGCTCGAAGGCCCCGAACAGGGGGCGGCGGAGCGGGGTGTGACGGATCAGACTGCGGGTCATGATGTTCTCCCTCCTTGTGTGTCGGTGTGTGAGTTGCTCGTTCCGTTGCGTCGGCTGCTGACTTCTGCTGCCGACGACTTGAGATTATTAGCGCAACTCACGCAGATGTCAAGTACATGAGGGAGAACGTATCAACTTATCGGCGAGCCTCCCGCTTGTCGGTCCCGGAGACACCGGTGATGGAGCCCAGGGTGGGGCCGATCTCGGCGTGCAGGACGAGATCGGCGATGCCGTCGAGATCGGTGGCTTCGCGGTTCAGGATGACGAGCCGGGCGCCGGCCTGCCTTGCCAGCTCCGGGAAGCCGGCAGCCGGATAGACGACCAGGGAGCTGCCGATGGCGAGAAACAGGTCGGCCGCGAGGGTCGCCTGGCGGGCGCGCCGCATCGCCGCCTCGGGCATCGCCTGGCCGAAGGAGATCGTTGCGGTCTTGACGATGCCGTTGCAGACGCCGCCGTCCAGTTTCTGCCGTCGGCAGATCGGCAGCTCGTCCCGCTCCCTGAAGGCGGCCACGATCGGCTCCAGCTCGTAGCGCTGCCGGCAGTCGAGGCACGCGGCGTAGGTCGCGTTGCCGTGGAGCTCGATGACCTCGTTCTCCGGGATCCCCGACTGCTGGTGCAGGCCGTCCACGTTCTGGGTGATCACGGCGCGCAGCTTGCCGCGGCGGCGGAGTTCGGCGAGCGCCAGGTGACCGCGGTTCGGCGTCGCCTGCCCGATCGTGCGGTCGCTGCCGATCTTGCGGCGCCAGGACTCGCGCCGCGCCTCTTCGGAGGCCATGAATTCGCCGAAGTCGATCGGCCGGTACTTCGTCCAGACCCCGCCCGGGCTCCGGAAGTCGGGAATGCCGGACTCGGTGCTGATCCCCGCGCCGGTGAAGGCGACGATACGAGAGGCCTCTTCGATCAGACCTTCGAGCTGCTGTACCTGGTTCATCCGTGTCTCCAGAGTCGGTTTCCGGGCAGCTTCCGGGCGAGTCTACGGGCGGCGCTCTACCGACCGGTCGGTCTGTTACACTGCCGGCTGCCTGCAATCAAGCTGGAGGGGACACCGGCCGCGCCGGAGGACAAGAGGGTCAGAATGTCATTTCACGCCTTTTCAGGGACCGACACCTACCTTGCATCGCCCGAACTCAGGGACTCGGTGAATGTCGCGTCGGCACTCGAGAAGCCGCTGCTGGTGCGGGGCGAGCCCGGCACCGGCAAGACGGTGCTGGCGGAGGCCATCGCCGAGAACCTGGTGATGGAGCTCCTGACCTGGAACATCAAGTCGACCAGCAAGGCCCAGGAAGGCCTGTACGTGTACGACACGGTGCAGCGACTGAACGACGCCCGCTTCGGCGACCGGGACATCGGCGACATCTCGCAGTACATCAAGTTCGGTCCCCTGGGCGAGTCCTTCCTGAAGGATCAGCGCGTGGTCCTGCTGATCGACGAGATCGACAAGGCGGACATGGAGTTCCCGAACGACCTGCTGCATGAACTCGACCGGATGAGCTTCTTCGTCCACGAGACGGGCACTCGGCATTCGGCGAAGTTCCGGCCGATCGTCGTCATCACCTCGAACAACGAGAAGGAACTGCCGGACGCCTTCCTTCGCCGCTGCGTCTTCCACTACATCGCCTTCCCGGACAAGACGGAAATGGAGGACATCATCCGGGTGCATCACCCGGATGTGGAGGCCGAGCTTCTGCGCCAGGTGCTGCTGCGCTTCTACTGGCTGCGCGACCTGCCCGAGCTCCGCAAGAAGCCCTCGACCAGTGAACTGATCGACTGGATCGCGGCGCTCCGCCGCGGCGGGGTGAGCACCGATTCGATCGAGAGCGAGCTGCCCTTCCTGGGCGTTCTGATGAAGCGCGAGAACGACATGGAAGCGGTCATGGCCGCTCATCGCCGCGGACGGGTCAACTGACTCGGGGTTTACGGACCGAACCGATGTTCGTCGACTTCTTCTACCATCTGAGGGGCTACGGCCTGAAGGTGACGATCACCGAGTGGCTGTCCCTGATGAAGGCTCTGGCCACCGGTCACAGCCGGGCGGACCTGCACGTCTTCTACAACCTGGCCCGCTGCCTGATGGTCAAGCGGGAGGCGGACTTCGACAACTACGACCGCGCCTTCGCCGCCTTCTTCATGGGGGTCGAGAACCACTTCGAGATCAGCGACGAGCTGCTGGAGTGGCTGTCGAAGCCGGAGCTGCCGCGGGAGCTGACCGAAGAGGAGCGGGCGAAGCTCGAGGCCCTCGATCTCGACGAGCTCCGCGAGCGCTTCAAGGAGCTGCTCGACGAACAGAAGGAACGCCACGACGGCGGCAACCGCTGGATCGGGACGGGCGGCACGTCGCCCTTCGGCCACGGCGGCGAGCACCCGACGGGGGTTCGGATCGGCGGCGCCGGCGGCGGCCGGTCGGCGGTGCAGGTGGCGACCGACCGGCGCTTCCGCAACCTGCGCTCGGACCGCATCCTGGACACCCGCCAGATCGGCCTGGCGCTGCGCCGTCTGCGCAAGCTGGACAAGGACGAGGGGCCCGAGGAACTCGACATCGACGAGACGATCGACAGCAGCGCCCGCAATGCCGGCGAGATCGATCTCGTGTTCCGGCCGCCGAAGCGCAACCGGATCAAGCTGCTGCTGCTGATCGACGTCGGCGGTTCGATGGACCCGCACACACTGCTCTGCGAACGGCTGTTTTCCGCCGCGCACAAGGCGAACCACTTCAAGAAGTTCGAGTTCAGGTTCTTCCACAACTGCGTCTACGAGAACCTGTACACGGACATCAGCCGCTGGAAGGGCGAGCCGACGTCCCGCGTCCTGAAGCGTCTGGACCACACCTGGTCCGTCTGCCTGGTCGGAGACGCCTGGATGAGTCCGTACGAGCTGACCCACACCGGCGGCGCGATCGACTACTACCACTCGAACCAGGTCACCGGCCTCGACTGGCTTCGCAGGTTCCGCGACCGCTGCCCGAACTCGATCTGGCTCAACCCGGAGCCGCGCCGGATCTGGAACGCACCGACCATCCACCTGATCCGGCAGGTGTTCCCGATGTTCGAGCTGACCATCGACGGTCTGACCGAGGGCATCGACGTGCTGCGCGGCATCCGGCCGAACCGGGCTCTCGCCGCCTGATCGGCACGACGCCGGGCAGCGCGGCGCGGCGGCGCCGGAATGACGGACAGATGCCGCGGGTTACACTGTCTTCATGAACGACAGACCGACGGACGTCCGCCCGACCGGCGAAGGCCGGCCCGAGGAACCGTCGCCTGAGGGACCGCCGGCAGAGCACGAACCGGAGAGGGCCGGACGGGCGCCGGACGGTCCGGTCTTCGACCCGCCGATCGCGTTGAATCGGGAATCGGACGCTCTCCCCGGGGGCGAACGTCCCGACCGTTCCGGCACGATGGCGGTGATCGTCATCGCCACCGTGATCCTGGTCGGCGCTGCGGTCGTCCTGTGGTGGTGGTACACCAGCCGCGGGGCGCCCCCGAACGGCGGCGCCGGCGGCGCGGAGCCCCCGGGCGCCGCTGTCGATGCGGTGCCCGCCGACCCCGCCGCGGCGCCCGAGCCTGCCGCCGCCGAACCGCCGTCGACGGCGCCCGCGGCGCCGGATCTGCTCGGGAGCGACACCCTGGTCCGGGATCTGGTCCGCGGCGTGTCCCGGCACGCGGAATGGCTCGTCTGGCTCGCCTCGGATGAGCTGGTCACCAGCTTCGTCCGCGCGGTCGGCGCCGTTGCCTACGACGAGCCGCCCCAGGGCAGCCTGGAGCCGTTGCGGCCGGATGACGGCTTCAGTGTCGTTCGGCGCGGCCAGCGCTTCTATCCGGCGTACACCAGCTACCGCCGTTTCGATCTCGCGGTCGACGTGTTCGAATCGATCGACGCGGCCGGCGCCGGACGAGCCTGGCAGCAGCTCGAGCCGCTGTTCGAGCGGGCGCACGACGAGCTCGGGTATCCGGGCGAGTTCGGCGACACGCTGGAACGGGCGGTCACCCGGCTCCTGGCGACGCCGATGCCGGAGTCTCCGCCCGAACTCCGCCTTCGCGTCATCAGCTTCGAGTACGTCGATCCGGCGCTCGAGGAACTCGAGCCGGCGCAGAAGCTGCTTCTGCGGCTGGGGCCCGAGAACGGCGATCGGGTGCGGACCAAGGTGCGGGAGCTCTACGCCGCGCTGGAGCTGGAGCAGAGCCGCCGAACCCGTCGCTGACTCCAGGTCGGGCCCCGGCCCCGCCTCACCACCCCATCACCTGGCATCGACGAACCTGCTGTGCTGCGTTCCGCGGCGCAGGCTCCTGGCGGGCCGGACCGCCTTGTCAGCCTGCGGCGCGCCGCTGCGCTTCAGCGTAGCGGGGCAGCATCGTGTCGTAGACCGCCGCCGCTTCCGGCCGTGGCGCGGCGGTCGGGCCGAGCCAGCCCGCGGGCGGCAGGGGGCAGGTGCGGCGGCCGGTGGCGCGGAGCGCGGCGCCGAGAGCAGCGCCGTCCGTGACCTCGAGGCTGTCCACCCGACAGCCGAGAACGTCGGCGGCGATCTGCAGGAGCTCGCGATTCCGGGAGCCGCCGCCGGTGGCGACGAGCCTCGACGGCCTCGTTGCCATCCACTCGGAGTTGAGCCGCATCGACAGGAACTGGCCCTCGACCACCGCCCGGCAGTTCTGTGCCGTGTGCTCCGGCGCATCGCGGAGTCCGCCCAGCCGATGGACCCGGGGCGCGGCCACCCGCGGCACGATCTCCGGCTCGAACCAGGGCAGCATCATCATCCCGTCGTTTCCCGGCGGCGTCGCCCGCAGGGCGGCGTCGAAACCCGGCCAGTCCAGGTCGTGGCGGCCGCGGACGGCCTCGCGCGCGAGCGAGCCGTTGCGAAAGCAGATCAGGCTCATCGGGTGTCCGGTCGGCGCGATGAACACGTGGCCGTTCGCCTCCGGGTCGACGGCGACCTGCCGCAGCAACCCGAAGTAGGTGTCGCTTGTGCCCAGGCTCAGCACCGCCTCGCCCGGTTCCCGGACGCCGACGCCGACCAGGGAGCACGGATTGTCGCCCGAGCCGGCGATCACCCGGGTCGAGGCCGGGAAGCCGTGGCGCACGACGAAGCGGGGTGCGATCGTGCCGACCGCGGTCGACGGTGCGCAGGGCTCAGGCAGCCGGCGGTCGAGGCCGTCGGCAGTCGCCGCCAATGCCGCCCCTGACCACCCCCGTCGACGGATGTCGAGCAGGTTCATGCCGGCGCCGTCGCCGTGGTCGATCGGGGCCAGCCGTCCGGCCAGGACCGAGGTGACGAAGGAGCTGACCAGGCAGACGTGGGCGGTGCGCCGCCACGCCTCGGGCTCGGTCCGCGCGAAGCGGCGGATCTGGGGGCCGGTGAAGCGCTCGAAGGTGTCGCTGCCGGTCAGTTCGGCGACCGCACGCCGGCCGCCGAGGCTGCTGCGGATCTCCTCGCACTCGCGGGTGGTGGACGAATCGGTCCAGATCGGCGCTTCCGCACGGGCGAGGACGGGCTCGATCTGGCCGGCGAGACTGCGGTCCGGCGACAGCGCCTCGAGCACCGGCTCGAAGTCCGCCGTCAGGTAGACCGAGCCGTGCTGCTGCCCGGACACGGATACGCCGCGCACACGGCCGCACGCCTCGCGGCCGAGACGGTCGAGCGCCAGGTCGAGGGCGTCCAGCCACATGCCGGGCGGCGCCCGCCCGATCGCGGGGTCGTGGTTCGGGAGCTGGCCGTGCACGGCGCCGTACGCCGGCAGCTCCGAGTCGTAGTGCACCTCCGCCCGCGCCGCGATACTGCGCGCCCGCTCGTCGCCGCTTTCGTCGTCCGGCGGAACCTCGACCAGGAGCGCGGTCAGGCTCTGGGTGCCGATGTCGACGCCGAGGTAGACGCTGCTGCCGGCGCCGCCGCTCACTCGATGCGGGTGCTGTACAGGTAGTCGTTCAGGATGCTCTCGAGCTCCTCCTGGCGGCCGCTCGTCTTCGGCGGCTCCCCCAGGCTGCCGGCCCACCGCTCCAGCTCCTCGAGCGTCGTCTCGCCGGTGAGCGCCTTGCGGCCCAGGCCGCGGCGGTAGCCGGCGTAGCGCTGCCGGATCCGCCTGCCTGCGAGGCCGAGCACGCCGTCCTCCCGGATGCGCTCGACGATCAGCAGGGCCCTGGCGAAGACATCCATCGAAGCGACATGGGCGTGGAACAGGTCGACGGTGTCGAAGGAGCCGCGCCGCACCTTGGCGTCGAAGTTCAGGCCGCCCCAGCGCAGCCCGCCCTGGCCGCGGATGACGAGCAGCGCGAGCACGCACTCGCGCAGGCTCATCGCGAAATTGTCCGTGTCCCAGCCCACTCCCTCGAGACCGCGGTTGATGTCGACGCTGCCGAGCATGCCGGCGCCCGCCGCCGTCATCAGCTCGTGCTCGAACGAATGGGTCGCCAGGGTGGCGTGGTTCGCCTCGACGTTCAGCAGGAAGTCGTCCATCAGGTCGAACTCCCTGAGGAAGTTCAGGCAGTGGGCGCAGTCGAAGTCGTACTGATGGACGGACGGCTCCTTCGCCTTCGGTTCCAGGAAGAATCTGCCCTTGAACCCCTGGCGGCGCCCGTAGTCCACCGCCAGCCGCAGGAAGGCCGCCATCTGCTCGCGCTCGCGGCGCATGTCGGTGTTGATCAGGGAGGTGTAGCCCTCGCGGCCGCCCCAGAAGACGTAGCCCGTGCCGCCGAGCTCGATCGTGGCGTCGATCGCCCGGCGCACCTGGGCCGCGGCGTGCGCGAAGACCCGCGGATCGGGGTTGGTCGCCGCGCCGTGGGTGTAGCGCGGGTGTCCGAACAGGTTTGCGGTGCCCCAGAGCAGCCGGACGCCGGTTGCCCGCTGCCGGGCACGGAGCAACGGCACGATCTCGTCCAGGAACTCGTTGCTCTCGGCGATCGAGCGGCCCTCGGGGGCGATGTCCCGGTCGTGAAAGCAGTAGTACGGCACGCCGAGCTTCGTTGCGAACTCGAAGGCCGCGTCGACGGTGCGGGCGGCGGCGTCGAGCGCTGTCGGCGCGTGGTTCCAGGCGCGGTCGTAGACCGGATCCGGCCCGAACGGATCCTGTCCGCCGCCCTTGAAGGTGTGCCACCAGGCGACCGCGAACTTCAGGTGCCGCTCCATCGTCCGGCGGCCGACCTTCCGGTCACGGTCGTAGTACCGGAACGCCAGCCGCTCCCGACTCTCCGGCCCGTGGAACGGAATCGGCTTCGGAACCTCGGGGAAGAAGGACGCTGTCGTCATGGGCCGACGAGTTCGCCAGCCACGTCGACCGAATACGGTCCGACCGAGGTCCGGTCGCGACGCGCCTGCGCAAGCTCGTAGCTCGCCTGCATCCTCATCCAGTGTTCGGCCGTGCCCCAGCCGATGCCCTCCAGCGCCAGCGCCATGTTCGGCGACACACCGGCCTTGCCGTTCAGCAGGCGAGACAGTGTCACGCGCTGACAGCCCAGGCGCGTCGCCGTCTCGGTCACGTTCCAGCCCATGTCCTCCATGCTCTCGCGGATCAGCTCGCCCAGGTGCGGAGGGTTCCGCATCGGGCCGACGCGATCGCCTGCGCTGATGTTCATCGCCATGTCTCCTCTTCTGTCAGTGATAGTCGATCAGAGACCACCCGCAGCGACGGTCCGTCGTTCGGCCTGACGTTGCGGCCGATGACGTCACCTGTCTTCGAAGGCGGCGTCGAAGGCGATTGCCGAGGGGGCGAAGTCGAGGGCGCGGACGAAGTCCGCGGCTTCGGCAGCGCCGTGCCTGCGGTCCATGCCGGAGTCCTCCCACTCGACCGAGAGCGGACCGTCGTAGCCGATGTCGTTCAGGGCCCGGATGACCTCCTCGAAGTCGACCGAGCCGCGGCCGGGCGACCGGAAGTCCCAGAACCGGCGGTGGTCGCCGAAGCCGGTGTGGCCTCCGAAGACGCCGCAGGGTTTCGGCTGGTCGGACCACGATGCGTCCTTGATGTGGACGTGGACGATGCGGTCGCCGAAGCGGCGGATGAAGTCGACATAGTCGACGCCCTGGTAGCCGAGGTGGCTCGGGTCGTAGTTGAAGCCAAAGGCGGAGTGGCCGTCCAGGGCGTCGATCGCGCGCTCTGCGGTCACCGTGTCGAAGGCGATCTCGGTCGGATGGACCTCCAGGCCGAAGCGCACGCCGAGCTCCCGATAGGCGTCGAGGATCGGCGTCCAGCGCGCCGCGAAGTCGGCGAACCCTTCGTCGATCATCGACGGCGGCACCGGCGGGAAGGAGTAGAGCAGATGCCAGATCGAGCTGCCGACGAAGCCGTTGACCACCGAAAGCCCCAGGTCCTTCGCCGCTTCACCGGTGCGGATCATCTCGTCGGCGGCGCGTCTGCGGACGTCCTCCGGGTTGCCGTCGCCCCAGACATGGGGCGGCAGGATCGCTTCGTGGCGGGCGTCGATCCGGTCGCATACCGCCTGCCCGACCAGGTGGTTGCTGATCGCATGGAGTTCGAGCCCGTGCTGCTTCAGCAGGCTGCGCCGCGCCGCGGCGTAGTCGGCGTCGCAGCGGTCGACCTCGAGGTGGTCGCCCCAGCAGGCGAGCTCCAGTCCGTCGTAGCCGAGTTCGCCGGCGAGCGGACAGAGGTCGGCGATGGGCAGGTCGGCCCACTGGCCGGTGAACAGTGTTACGGGTCGGGCCACGGTACGTCTCCTTCGGGTTGCGGACTCGCCCGGTCTCAGCCCGTGCGGTGCGCGGACTCCGGCGTCAGGCCGGCATCTCCAGCCACTTCCGGTCGCTCTCGCTGCTGGCGACGACAGTCTCGATGAACTGCATTCCGCGCAGCCCGTCGTGGACGGTGGGGAAATCGAGCATCGTCGGGTCGGGTTCCCGGCCGCGGCGTCGGCAGTCGAGCGTCAACGCGAAGTTGCGGTAGAGATTGGCGAAGGCCTCGAGGAAGCCCTCGGGATGACCGGCGGGCAGTCTGGTGTGCGCGGCCGCGGCATCGCATAGCCCGTGGCTCGACGTGCGCAGGATCTCGCGCGGCCGGTCGGGCCACTTGAGGATCAGGGTGTTCGGCTCCTCCTGGCGCCACTCCAGGCCGCCCTGTTCGCCGTGGATCCGGATCGCCAGCGCATTCTCCTCGTCGACCGCGATCTGGGATGCATGGAGCACGCCGCGTGCGCCGTTGTCGAAGCGCAGCAGGACATTGCCGTCGTCCTCGAGCGGCCGCCCGGCGACGAAGGTGGTCAGGTCGGCGCACAGCGACTCGATGCGCAGGCCGGTGATCGCCTCGGCGAGGTTCTCCGCGTGGGTGCCGATGTCGCCGATGCAGCAACTGATCCCGGCGCGCTCGGGGTCGGTGCGCCAGTCCGCCTGCTTCTGGCCTTCCGACTCGAGCCGGGTGGCGAGCCATCCCTGCGGGTACTCGACGACGATCTTCCGCACCGTGCCGAGCTGACCGCCGCGGACCCGGTGCCGGGCTTCCTTGACCATCGGGTAGCCCGTGTAGTTGTGGGTCAGTCCGAAGGTGAGGCCGGTCCGTTCGACCAGCTCCACCAGCGCCTCGGCCTCGGCGGCCGACGTCGTCATCGGCTTGTCGCTCATCACGTGAAAGCCGGCTTCGAGCGCCGCCTTCGCGACCGGGAAGTGCAGGTGGTTCGGCGTCACGATGGAGACGAAGTCCATCCGCTCGGCCGGATCGCGGGCGGCCTCGCGCTCCATCATCTCCCGGTACGTGCCATAGCAGCGCTCCGGCGGCAGGAACAGGTCGGCGCCGGACGCGCGCGAGCGCTCCGGGTCGGAACTGAAGGCGCCGCAGACGAGTTCGATCAGGCCGTCGAGCCCGGCCGCCATGCGGTGGACGGCGCCGATGAAGGCGCCCTGGCCGCCGCCGACCATGCCCATGCGGATTCTCCGTTCCATTGCCTCGCTGCGTTCCCTGTGCGCCCTCTCGCCGGTGCCCGGCGCTCAGTTCGGCGTGATCAGCACGTTGTCGTAGGACACCACCGCCGGCGAGTAGCCGAGCAGGCCCGGAGAGCCGTTGCGGATCGGATGGGGGTCGACCGCGGTCACCGTCCAGTCCGCCGGCTCGTCGGCGCCCTGCGGCCAGACCTTGCCGCGAATCCGGGCCTCGTCATCGTCCGATTCGACTTCGAGCTTCATTGTGTACCAGCGGTCCATCCCGACCTCGATGTCCACCGTCTCCTCGACCCGGAGCATCGCCGACCAGGAGCGGATCTGCAGGCGCTGGTGGATGCCGAGAACGTCCAGGATGTAGCCGCTGTTGATCAGGCCCGCATCCGACTTGCGGCGGCCCTGCTGCGAGAGGCGGATGTCGGCCTGGATCGTGTAGTTGCCAAGCGAAGGCGGTCCGATCAGCAGCGGCGAGCGCAGCAGGCCGCGTTCCGCCACCGGCTTGATCAGGATGCTCTCGCCGTCCTCCTCGGTAACGTCGTAGCGGCCGCCGCCGATCCAGAGGCCGCGCTTGCCGCCCGAGAAATCCTCGCGCCAGGGCAGCGGCGGGAACACCCGGATCCGGGCCTCGGCCTTCAGCTCGCCGTGCGTCGCCGCCAGCGCTCCGACCGCGAATCCGGAGTCGGCGGAAACCGTCAGGGTCGAGCCGGCGACCGCGGCGTCGAGTCCCCTGACCGACCACGCGGCCTCGACCGGCCCCAGCGCGCGGCCTCGGGCGTCGTAGGCGTGCACCTCGAAGTCGTGGCTCTCTCCGGGGTTCGCGGTGACCTCGGCCGGGACCACGAGCAGCGTCGCGGCGGGACCTGTCTCCGCCCCTTCGTCGCCGAGGCCGGGCAGCGGGGCCGCTGCCGTGACCTCGAACGGCGCTTCCGGGTCGCCCAGACAGTAGAGGCCCTCCTCGGTCGTGAAGTAGATCCGTCCGTAGGCGATCGCCGGCGACCCGTAGAACTCGGCGTAGCGGCGGCCGTCCGGCATCCTCAGCTCGTGGCGGGCGAGGATTTCGGCGCTGTCGTCGCCGGGTCGAACGATCGCGAAGTGGCCGTTCGTCTCGGGTGCGTAGAGCTTGCCGTCGGCCCATACCGGCGACGACTTGCCGACCGTGCCGATGCTCAGTTCCCAGTGGACATCGCCGGTGGCGGCTTCGACGGCGGCCAGGTTGCCCTGGTTGTTCACGACGTACAGGCGGCCGTCATGGAGGGCCGGCGAGGGGAAACCGGCCTTGTTCCGGTTCCAGCGCCACAGCTCCCCGGTGGCCGTGATGTCGCCGCTGCCGCTACCGTCGATCGCCACCAGCCGGCCGAGCGTGGCCTCGTCGACGTTCTCCTCGCTGTGGGAGATGAACACCCGGCCCGCCTCGTCGACCACGGGAGAGACGTTGAGGCCGCGCTTCGACAGCTCGAACTCCCACACCTTCCTGCCGGTGCGGGCCTGGAGGGCGTAGATGCGGCCGTCCGCGGCGCCGCCGATCAGCAGGCGCTGGCCGCCGACGACGGCGACGACCGGAACGGACTGGGTGTTCCGGTCGTGGACCGCGCCGCTTGGCGTCGACATCCAGCGGACGGCGCCGGTGCGCTTGTCGAAGGCGTAGTAGCGGTGGCGCGGCGGGCCCTGGTTGCCCCAGCTGCCGTTGATCATGTTCAGGATGACCTGGTCCTCGTCGATGACCGCCGACGCGGTGCGGCCGCCGTAGCCCTCGAAGCGGCCGTGCTCCTCCTTGAGCGATCGCGACCAGACGACGCCGCCGTCGCGGTCGAGGCACAGGAAGAAGCCGCTGACGAGCTGGACGTAGATGTAGCCGGTCTCCGGGTCCCCGGTGAGCGACGCCCAGCCGACGCGGTTCATCGCCACGGTCGTCAGGTAGAGGTTGTAGCGGTTTTCCCAGATCGGCTCGCCGGTTCCGGCGTCGAAGGCCGCGACCACCGCCTGCTGGTCGACGCCGGCGCCGGCGCGGCCGTTGACGTAGACCCGGCCGCCCATGACGACCGGGGTCGAGCGGGCGGTGAAGTCCCGGCGCCAGATCAGGTTCTCGCCGTCCGGACTCCAGGTGTCGATCAGGCCGGTTGCGCCGGAGTAGCCGTTCTGGTGGGGGCCTCTCCAGGATGTCCATTCGTTCGCCTGGACCGGCAGGGCGGCCAGGGTGCCGGCGATCACGCCGATCGCCGCCATCGGGTTCCGTGCGCGAGGTCGTCCCGGCAGTTCGTCGGGTGGTTCGTTGCGGGCCGCGGCCCTGCCAGAGTCCGTCATTCCGTGCAGTCTCCTGACCGGTGATCTTGTGCCGTGCGGTCGCGGTCGGCAGTGAACCCGATAGAGTAGCAACAAGCACGACCGGCCCGCTTGGCAGTCCGTGGCAGAAGTCGCGCTGCATTCGATCGGCCATGCATCCCGTCCGGCTGCGTTGCTCTTCGCTCACATATATCCCGATATGCTCGCTCATCGCGCCTTGCCGGACGGGCGCCTGACCGCTCTCGGTGCCACACGCACTTCTGCCACGGACTGCTAGCCAGGAACTTCCGACATGTCGCTCACTCCCGAACTCGAGTCCCGTATCCGGGACATCGTCGCTTCCGCACCCTGCGTCCTGTTCATGAAGGGCAACCGAGCCGCGCCGCAGTGCGGTTTCTCGTCCCAGGTGGTCCAGGTGCTGAATCGCCTGCTGCCCGAGTACGAGACCTTCGACGTGCTCTCGGACGGCGATGTGCGCGAGGGTGTCAAGGAGTTCTCCGACTGGCCGACGATTCCGCAGCTCTACGTCGACGGCGAGTTCATGGGCGGCTGCGACATCGTCAAGGAGATGTACGACAACGGCGAGCTTCACGACGCCCTGGGCGTGGAGCGTCCCGCCGGCGGCGAGGTCGAGATCACGATCAGCGCCGAGGCCGAGGAGATGCTGCGCCAGGCCCAGCTTCAGCAGCAGGGCGAGCTCCACTTCGGGATCGACGCCCGGTTCCAGCCCTTCCTCGGCTTCGGTCCAGCGGCCGGGTCGGAGCTCCGCGTGCCGGTCGGCGGTCTGTTCTTCCTGCTCGACCGGGACTCGGCGCAGCGGGCGCAGGGAGCTGCGATCACGGTGGTCGACACCGAGCACGGACAGCGGCTGGACGTCGACATGCCGGCCGCCCGCGCCGCCGGCTGACCGTCCGACCCGTCGCCGATCCATGGTGCAGATCGCTGGCCGGCCGAGTCCGCACGAGACCGCCGAGCGCATTCGGCAGGCGGTGGCGGCCGCCCTTCCGTCGGCCCGGATCGACGTGACGGGGGAGGGCAGTCACTTCAGCCTGCGGGTCGAATCTCCGGCCTTCGCCGGCCGCAACCGGCTGGCGCGCCAGCGCCTCGTGCTGCGGGCGATCGCGCATCTGATGAAGGGCGAAGCCGCTCCGGTCCATGCCATCGACCGGCTCGAGACGGTGGCGCCGCTGGAGGAGCCGACGTCCCGGAGCTGAGTCGGTCGGGAAGCCCTCGGCCGATTCGCCGTCCGTTCCGCAGCCGTGTGATACGTTCGGCACGAATCAACCACCAGAACCTCTATCGGGAGGAAGTTTGTGATGTCACGGTGTTCCCGCCTTGCCGCTCTTGCCACTCTGCTGTTCGTTGCCGCTGCCCCGGTCGTGGCCGCTGGCGCCAACGACACCGACAGTCCCGACGCGGTGACGTTCCATGAGGACGTCGAGCCGATCCTGCAGCGCTCCTGCCAGGGTTGCCACCGCCCCGAGGGCGTTGCCTACGGCGGCATGAAGGCGCCGATGGCGCTGACCACCTACCAGGAGACGCGCCCGTGGGCCCGCAGCATGGCGCGCCAGGTGGAGTCGAAGGAGATGCCGCCCTGGTTCGCGACCGAGCAGACCCACGGTCAGTTCACGAACGAGCGGGTGCTGACGGCGGAAGAGATCGACACGATCGTCCGCTGGGCGAGGACCGGCGCGCGGCGGGGCGACCCGGCGAAGGCCCCGGAGCCGATCGCGTGGCCGACGGGCTGGCTGATCGGCGAGCCCGACCTGGTGCTCGATCTGGCCGAGCCGTTCTGGGTCGACGACGACGTGAAGGACGTGAACATCAGCCTGAGGGCGGCGATGATCACCGAGGAGATGCTGCCCGAGCCGCGCTGGATCCAGGCGATCGAGTTCCGTCCCGGCAGCGATGTGGTCCATCACATCGTCGGCTCGCGGGTCGCGGCCGAAACGGAGACGCCGGGAGCGTCCGGCCTGATCGGCGGCATCGCCCCCGGCACCGAGCCGTTCTACCTGCCGGAAGGCGCCGGCCGGCTGCTGACGCCGGGTACCCAGCTCTACTTCTCGATGCACTACAACAAGGAGCCGGGTGAGGGTACCGGCGTCTGGGACCGGTCGCAGATGGCGTTCAAGTTCCACCCCAGGGACGCGCAGATCGACCGGGTCGCGAAGTGGGAGGGGATCGGCAACAGCGACTTCGAGATTCCGCCGAAGCACGAGAAGTGGGTCGTGGGCGCGTCGAAGGTCTTCGAGCACCCGTCGACGATCTACGGCTACGTTCCGCATTCCCATCTGCGCGGGCTCTACGCGAAGTACACGGCCTACTATCCCGACGGCAGCGAAGAGGTGCTGCTCGAGGTGCCCGCCTACGACTGGAACTGGCAGGCGAACTACACCTACAAGGAGCCGAAGGACGTTCCCGCCGGCACCCGCATCGACGTGCTGATGCACTACACGAACACGGAAGAGCGGAACGAGCAGACGGTGCTCGAACTCGACACCAGCCGCGCCATCCAGTTCGGCGGCCCGACGACCGACGAGATGATGATCGGTTTCATCGACTACTCCGAGGATCGGGGCGCCGACGGCGAGGACCTCGTGACCGAGGCGGAGGCCGCGTCGGCGGCGGCAGCGCCGGCCGCGGGCGGCGCGCAGTAGCGATCGGCGTCCGCCACGAGCTCTCGATCATGCGGCGCGCCCATCGATGTGGGCGCGCCGCTTGTCGTAGCAGGGAGACCGGCCGTACAGAGAAACCGCTCCGGCTGACCGGCGATGGCCGCTGACGGTCGCGACCGTTCCCTGTACGGCGCCGTCGATCTCGGCGGCTCCCACGTCGGACTCGCCCTGGGGTTCGTCGACCCGGCTGCAGACAGCCACCGTCTGGCTGCGCGCCGCGATCTCGAAGGCGGCGGCTACGACCCCTGGCAGTCCGTGCTCGACCGGATTGCCGAGGGTCTCCTCGAGCTGATCCGGGAGGTCGGTCAGCGGCCGGCCGCGGTCGCTGTCGGCTGCCCCGGCTGGGTCGATCTCGAGACCGGCGTCAGCCGGTTCCTGCCCAACCTGCCCGGTCAGTGGCGGGACGTTCCGGTTGTCCGGCTGCTCGGAGCGCGGCTAGGGGTTCCGGTCCATCTGCTGAACGACGTGCGCGCGGCGACGCTCGGAGAGTTCGCCTTCGGCGCCGGCCGCGGCGTCTCGACGATGGCGCTGTTCGCGCTCGGCACCGGCATCGGCGGCGGCCTCGTGATCGATGGCAGGCTGCGCCTGGGACCGTTCGGCGCCGCCGGCGAACTCGGTCACCAGATCGTCGAGCCGGCCGGCGCCTGTTGCGGCTGCGGCAGCCGCGGCTGTCTGGAGGCGATGGCGAGCGGTCCGGCAATCGCCGGCGCCGGCGTCCGGCTGCTGCGCTCGGGTCAGGCGCCCATCCTGCACGACATCGTCGGCGGCGACGCCGCGCAGGTGTCGGCCGAGACGATGGGCCAGGCCGCCAGGGCCGGCGACGAAGGCGTGGCGCGCGAACTCGGGCGCATCGCGGGCCTGGTCGGCATCGCTGCCGCCAATGTTGTCGTCACCCTGCATCCCGAGCTCGTCGTGCTTGGCGGCGGCGTTGCCGGCCTCGGCGATCTGCTGTTCGACGGCGTCCGGCAGACCATCGCCGACCGCGTCCGCGTCTTCCCGGTTGCCGATGTCCGCGTCGAGCCCGCCGCCCTCGGCGCCGACGCCGGCCTGTTCGGCCTGCTCGCCTGGGCGTCGCAACGCCGCGAGGCGACGCGCCGTACCCTGGTGACGTAGCTCGGCCGGGCCTGGCCGGCAAGGTGGCCGTGGTGCTCGGCGAAAAGGGAGCTCGACTCAGCCGGAGCCGAGGGGCAGCAGCACGCCGGCGGCGGCGATCAGCAGGGCAACAGACGCCAGGGCGATGCCGGTTGCCCACTTCACCAGCCGCACTTCAAGCGAGGTGAGCGCAGCGTCCAGTGCGGCGCGGGTCACCGTGTCCGCACTGCCGATCGCTCCACCGATTGCCTCCGTTACCGCTTCCGCCTGGGAAGCGTCCATACCGGCCTGCTCCAGCGACCGGGCCGTGGCAAGGGTGTCGAACGCGGTCGTGCTCATGCCCTCAGTCTATCTCTCGCCGGCAGACCTAGCAGTCCGTGGCAGAAGTCGCGTGTCGCACCGAGAGCGGTCAGGCGCCCGTCTGGCAAGGCGCTATAGGTGAGCATATTGGGTATATGTGACCGAAGAGCAACGCAGCCGGACGGGATGCATGGCTGAAACGAATGCAACGTGACTTCTGCCACGGGCTGCTAGGCAAGAGTCGCGCTGCATATGAATCGGTGTCTTCGGTACCATCCGGGGATCTCACCGGACTTGACCCGGAAGAGGAGACGGTCGTTTGCTCGCATACCGGGGAACCGGCGGCGGCTGGCATTCTGCCCGCGCCTTCCTCCTGCTGGTGCTGGGCGTCGCTCTGGCGCCGCAGGCCGCGCCGGCGCAGACGGCCGAGCCTCCCCCGCGCCCACCGCCCCTGATCAGCAGCGCAGCGGGCGACGGCAGAGTCGCGCTAGCGTGGTGGACTCCGGTTGGCGACACCGCCATCACCGGCTGGCAGTTCCGTCAGAAGACCGGCAATGCCGCGTACGTTTCGTGGGCCGACATCAGCGGTTCGGATGCCGCTACCAGAACGCACACGGTCACGGGTCTGACGAACGGCACGCCCTACACCTTCCAGGTGCGGGCGACCAGCGGTGCGGGCCATGGAGCGCCGTCGGTCGCGGTGGCGGCGACTCCGGCGGTCAGGTCCTTGACGCTGACGCCCGGCCAGGCGAGGGTAACCGAAGGCAGCTCCGGGGGGCTCACCGAAGTCGAGGTCACCGTGACTCTCAGCGAGAACGCGCCGTCGGGAGGAGTCTCCGTCTGGATGACGTCTCAGGATGGGGCCAGTACGGCCCTCGATTCAGGCCAGTGCCCGGGGCGTCTCGCCAACGCTCCGAAAGAGATGGACGTGTGCTTGCCGTCGGATGACGCGATCTCGATCGCCGAAGGCAGCAGGACGGGAACCCTGGTCCTCGGCGTTCGGGGCGACACGCTGGCTGAGCAGGACGAGACCCTGGTGGTTCTTGTTAAGACAAGCGGCTGGGGCGGCGACGTGTTCATTCTCACCATCGTCGACGATGACGTCGCCTTGCCCGCGAAGCCGGCGGACCTGGAGGCCGCGGCCGGCGACGAGCTGGTCACGCTGTTCTGGACCGACCCTCAGGACGACAGCATCACCGTGTACGAGTTGCGGCAACACACGGGCTCGGCCTGGGGCGACTGGGCCGACATCGCAGGCTCCGACGCCAGCACCACGAGCCACACAGTCACCGGCCTGGAGAACGACAGCGAGTATCGCTTCCGGATCCGCGCGAAGAACGACGGCGGAGTCGGCGAGGAGTCGGACGCCGTGCGTGCGACGCCGTCAGCCGGCCTTGCCGCACTCGCGCTCACGCTCAGCAGGAGCGAGATCGCGGTGGCGGCGAATGCGACCGGGACCTGGACAGTGGCCCTGACCCGGGCGCGGGCGGGCGCGGTCTCGATTGCCAGCGACGACACGGACACGGCGACGGTGAGCCCCGCCACCCTGGACTTCTCCGTGAGGAACTACAGCTCGCCGCAGGAGGTGGCGGTGACCGGGAAGGCGCCCGGCACAGCGACGATCAGCCACGCGTTCCGTCTGGCAGGCGCTTCGGCGGACACCATTCCGGATGCCGGGACGGTCACGGTGACGGTCGGCGCGCCCGCTCCCGTCAAGCCGAGAGGCTTCACTACGGCGGCCGGCGATGGGCAGGTCACGCTCTCCTGGAAGGACCCGGGCGACAGCGCCATCGTCAGGTGGCAGTACCAGCAGACGGCACTCAGGAAACGCGGAGAGTGGATGGGCATCGACGGCTCGGACGCCTCCACTACCAGCCATACGGTTTCGGGCCTGACGAACGGCAGGTACTACTTCTTCAGGATCCGCGCCGTGAACGGCGAAGGCGGCGGTGCGGCGTCGGACGAGGTGTGGTCGTTGCCCTCGGCGCCGGGCTGGGTGGTGTTGACGGCTGCGGCGGGCGACGGGCAGGTGACGCTGTCCTGGACGTTCGACAGGCCGGGCGTCGACCTGACCGGGCTGTGGCGCTACCGGCAGAAGTCGGACGGACGGAACTTCGAGTGGCAGCAACTGTACGTCCCCGGCAAGACCGGAAGCACCCGGGTGACCGGGCTGACGAACGGCCTCGCATACACCTTCGCCGTGGTGAACGGCGGCGACGATGGCGCGATTTACTACTCCAACGAGGTGACGGTGACGCCGATCGCGGCGCCCGTCTCGCTGAGCGTTGCGGACGTGACGGCGGCGGAGAACGGGGCATTCGCCTTCACTGTGACGGCAACCCCGGCGCCGTCGTCGGATGTGACCTTCAGGTACACGGTTACAGCCGAAACTGGCGACGCGGCGACGGCGGGCGCGGACTTCACCGCGGTGACGACGGCTGCCGCGGCGACGATCGCGGCGAACGCGAGCAGCACGACGATCACCGTGTCGGTAACGGACGACGCCCTCGACGAGGCCGACGAGACGTTCACGGTGACGCTGTCCGATCCGTCCTCCGGGGTGACGCTTGCCGACGCCACGGCGACGGGCACGATCACCGACAACGACGAATCGCCGGTGCTGACGGCGTTGACCGCTCGGACGGTGACGGTGGGCGAGGATGTGGACATCACGGCCGAGGCGACGGACGGCGACGGGGACACGGTGACGTACGCCTGGACGCGCGCGGCCGGCGAGACGTCGCCGGCGCTGCCGGGAGGGACGTTCGACCAGGCGCGTCTGACGTTCACGACGACGGCGCCGGGGACGTACACGATGACGGTGACGGCGTCGGACGGCAACGGCAACTCGGACTCCGAGCAGGTCGTGATCACGGTGACGGCAGCCCCCAACGGCGGTCCTGGCGACGATGATGGCGGCGGCGGTGGTCCTCCGGGCGGTGGCGGCGGCGCTCCTCCGGGCGGCGGCGGCGGTGATCCTCCGGGCGGCGGCGGCGGTGATCCTCCGGGCGGCGGCGGCGGTGGTCCTCCGGGCGGCGGCGGCGGTGGTCCTCCGGGCGGCGGCGGCGGTGATCCTCCGGGCGGCGGCGGCGGTGGTCCTCCGGGCGGTGGCGGCGGCGCTCCTCCGGGCGGCGGCGGCGCTCCTCCGGGCGGTGGCGGCGGCGCTCCTCCGGGCGGCGGCGGCGGCGCTCCTCCGGGCGGTGGCGGCGATGGCGAGGACCCGGGCGACAGTGATGACGATGATGACGGCGACGACGGGTCAGGCGGCGCCGGCGGGCCGGTGCGCGCTTCGTTCACCCTGGACGCACCCTGCGCCGACGGCCTCTGCCGCACCCGGACCGGCGTCCGCGTGTCGTTCCGGGACACGAGCAGCGGCGCGGTGACGGGGCGGACCTGGGACTTCGGGGACGGCACGACGTCGCGCAGCCTGCCGCCGGTGCATGTCTGGTCCGTGCCCGGTTTCTACACGGTGTCGCTGACGGTCAGCGGCCAGAGCGGTTCGGCGACCGTCTCGCGCAAGCTGCTGGTGGAGCCGGGAGACCCGGCCGGAACGTGCGCGGCGGACGGCGAGACGCGGTGCCTGCAGGACGCCAGATTCGCCGTCACACTGGACTGGTGGACGGCGGACGCTACCGGCGACGGCGCGCGCGGCGCGGGCAAGGTGGTCCACGAGGGGACGGACGACTCCGGCCTGTTCCGGTTCTTCTCGGAGGCGAACTGGGAGATGCTGGTCAAGGTGCTCGACGGCTGCGGGGTGAACGGGCACGTGTGGGTGTATGGCGCTTCGGCGACGGATCTGGGCTACTTGCTGACGGTGACAGACACGGTGACCGGCGCGGTGCGGGAGTACGGCAACGAGCCGGGTGACCCGGCGCCGGCCTTCACGGACAGTGCCGCGTTTCCGGGAAGCTGCACCGACGCCGCCCTGACCGCAACCGCCGGCGCCGGCCGCTCGCCGCTGACGGTCGTTGCACCGCCTGCGCCGGGATTCGCCCTTGCCCCGGCCGTGATCGCCGCGCAGGCGGAGGACGGCGACTGCACGGAGACGGCGACCGCGATTTGCCTGCAGGGAGGCCGCTACCAGGTGACCGTGACCTGGTCGACCCTGGCGGGCGCTGAGGGCACGGCCCGCACGGCGATTCCGCGGACGGACGATTCCGGCCTGTTCTGGTTCTTCTCGGAGGCGAATTGGGAGATGCTGGTCAAGGTGCTCGACGGCTGCAGCTTCAACGACCGCCACTGGGTGTTCGCCGCTTCCGCCACCGACGTCGGCTTCGAGCTGAACGTACGGGACACGGCGACCGGCCAGGTCAGGCAGTACACCAAGCAGCCCGGCCGGCCGGCCACGGCGCTGGTCGACGTGTCCGCGTTCCCTGAGGGATGCCAGGGATAGACGGGCTCGCCGGCCCGCCCATGGCACTTCAGGATGCGGCGGCCGGCACGACCGTCGGGGCGCCGTGACGGCGTCGGCGGCGGAGCAGGAGTTCGGCGAGGAAGAGGACGGGCGCGGCGGCGAGGAGGACAGGCCAGAGGTCGAAGCGGCGGACGGCGGTGGCGTTGCCGGGCGCGGTGATCGCGGCAACGGCGCCGGCTACAGTCTCGTGAAAGCGGCCTGAGGTTCCGGCGGCGAGCGCCGACAGTGCCGCGATGTCGACAGCGCCGGGGCGGAGTTCGTCGCGGACGGGGTAGAAGATTGTGCGGCCGGGCCCGACCGTCGCCGCGGCGCCGGCCGGACCGGTGTGGACCTCGACCCGGTAGGGCTCCGGACTCGGAGCGAGCGTCAGGCCGTCGTCGGGCGCGAGGCGGTAGAGGCCGGGGCCGGTGCGCCGCATCGGCGCCTCGATCCGGCGGTCTCCGCGCAGGAGGACGAGGCGCGGCGACAGGTCGCTGGCGAAGCGGCCGTTGTTCTCGACCACGCTGAGGTCGGCTGTCAGCGTCTGGTCGCGGCGGTTCAGGACGAAGTCCCATTCCGCTGAGGCCCGGCGGTCGGCGGCGTCGCGGACGACCTGCGAGACGAGCCGGCCCAGTTCCGGCCAGCGCAGCCAGTCGTTCGCCCAGCGCGGTTCCAGGTCGGAGGTGAACATCCAGGTCTTGCCCAGGCCGACGTAGCGGCTGGCGAGGATCGGATCGCCACTGTTGCCGGCGCCCGGGCCGGCGCCGAGAATGACCTCGGCGCTGTCCTTGGCCGCCGCGGCGATGCGGCCGTGCAGCGCCGGCGCCGTCGTCACGTCGATCCCGGCCAGCGCGTCGGACTGGCCGCGCAGCTCGACCCGGATCGTCTCCTCACGGGCCGAGTCCGGGAGCTGGCTCAGCGTCTCGTCGATCAGGATGCCCTGAACGGAGTTCGGATCCTCGATCGTGTAGGCGTTGCCCGAACCCCAGCCGGCGATGTCGGCGAGCAGTTCCCGATCGGACTCGACACCGATGGCGACGGTGGACACGGTGATCTCCTCCTGCTTCATCTGCAGGACAAGCCGTTCGTACTCGTCCGGGTAGGTGCGCCCGTCGGAGACCAGGATGACGTGCTTGACCTCGGACCGCACCTCGGCAAGCTGCTCCAGGCATGCTTCGAGTGCCGGGTAGAAGTTGGTCTGAGCGCTGGCCTCGATCCGGTCGATCCTCCGGTTCAGCCGCTCCCGGTCGCGCACGAACTGGAGACCGACGATCTCGTGGGTGTGCCAGTCGAAGGCGAACAGGCCGAAGCGGTGCTGCTCGTCCAGCATGCCGAGGGCGGCCTTGGCGGCCTCCTTGGCCAGCTCCATCTTCGGCCCCTTCATGCTGTAGGACTTGTCGAGGGCGATGATCAGCGCGACCTCGCTGCGCTCTTCCTCGATCTCGAAGTCGAGCGGCAGGATGCGCTCGAGCGGCGAGTCCCGGTACCCTTCCTCGCCGAAGGTCGCCTCACCGGCCACGAAGAGGAGCCCGCCGCCCTCCTCCTCGACCCACCTGCCGAGCGCGAGCTGGGCGGGCTCGGGGAGGCTGTCGGCGGAGACATTGCTCAGCACGACGGCGTCATGGCGGCCGAGCGTCCGCAGGTCGACGAGGTCGTCGCCCGGTACGGCGCGGGTCACCGCCAGGCCCTCGGTCTCGAACAGCCGCTCCAGGTCGCCCGAATGGCCGCGCGGCGCCAGCAGGAGGACGCGGTGGGCGCGCCCGACCCGAAGGTTGCCCCGCCAGGCGGCGCCCGTCGCAGGGTCGGCGTTCTCGTCGGCGCCGAGAATCGCCTCGAAGGTCTGCATGCCGGGCTCGTCGAAGGCCCACTCCAGCTCGACGGCGGTGACCCCCGGCACGAGCGCGACGCGATGACGTTCTTCACGGCCGTCTCCTCGCAGGGTCAGGGGCGCCGCCGGCAACGCCGAGCGGCTGCCGAGGCGGAACACCCAACCGTGGGGTTCGCCGGCGCGCAGGAGCCGGTCGGGCTCGTCGGGTTCGGCCGATTCGATCCAGACCGCCGGTGCCCTCCGGCCGAGTGCCGCGGTGTCGACCCGGACGCCGGGGTACGCGTCCGCGATCCGGTCGGCGGCGCCGGCGAGCTGCTGCCCGTCCGAGAGGAGCAGCATGCGGCGCACACGATCCGGCCGCAGTGAGGCGGCGACCTGGCGCAACGCCGCGCCGGGGCGGCTGGCACCGCGGTCGAGCGCTGCCGCGTCGGCCGAGGCGGTGCTGGAGTCGGCGACGTCGAGGCGCCGGAGCTCCGCCGTGCCGTCGACCGCGGCGGCGCGGTCGGCGTAGGCGAACAGGCGGACCGGTGCGTCCGGGTCGACCGTGCGTTCGATCGCCTCCAGGGCGCGGCCCAGGCTCGCCGGCTCGACGCTTGCCGAGACGTCGACCAGTACGGCGGCGTCGACGTCCAGCGTTCGCCAGGTGACGGCCGGTTCGGTCAGTGCCAGCACGACGACCGCCAGCAGCGATCCGCGCGTCCACAGCAGCCGCCGCCGCTGCCGGTCCGGCCGGCGGCCGCTCCGCTGCGACCACAGCAGCGCCGCCGCCGGCAGGGCCGCCAGCAGCCAGAGCGGTTCGGCGAGCGCGATCGCCATCACAGGGTCAGGCCGCGAAAGAAGGTGACTGCCTCGAGTGCCGCCAGGAGGAGGCCGGCGACGGCGAGGGTGCGCCACGACCAGGGGCTGCGGCGCGTCCGTTCGACGTCGGCGAGTCGATCCGTCGAGACCGGCGTCAGGGCCGAGTCGTTGATGCGGGTCGCCCGTTCGTTCTGGAGTCCGGCATCGACGGCCGTCCAGCCGGCGTCGGCAGGGCGTTCGGTGAGCCACTCGACGGCGTTCTGGAACAGGGCCGCGAGGTCGGGGCGCTGAGCCAGGGGAGAGAGGTCGACGTCGAACGCGATCGCGATGGACCGCTGCCCGTCTGCGGGCGCCGGATCGCAGACCGCGATCGCCGGGCGCCCCCCGGCCGCGGCGATCGCGAAGCAACCGGGATCGAGGCCGCGGGCGGTGACGACGACCGGCAGGTCGAGCAGAAGGACGCCGGCAAGCAGGGGATGATCGGCCTGGACCCGATCGATCCTGCCCTGGTCGATCCGACGCCCGGGCTGCGGTGCGTCGACCGCGGGCAGCAGGCCGCCGGCGGCGACCGTGTCCGGCGGGTCGAGGTACAGGGCGGGCAGCTCCGGCGGCAGCGCCGGTGCGGTCCGGTGGAAGACGGCGAGCTCGGCCGCTGCCGCCGGCTCCGCCGCCGCTTCCGGAGCGGCGTCGCCGGCCCGGACGGCGACAAGCTCGACTGCGGCGTCCGCTTCCAGGGCGAGCGCGGCGGCCGACCCGGCAAGGGACTCCGGGCTGCGGGCGGTGACGACGACCCGCCGCGGGGCGCCGGGCTGACGGCCGGGGCTGAGAGGAGGCGGCGCGGCGGACTCGCCGCCGGTCCCGCGGACATCGATCAGGCCGGCCCGGTCGTCGAGCGGGAAGACGTCGCCGGAAGCTTCGATCCGCGCCGTCACCGATCCGGGGGAGAAGCTGCCGAGGTCGATCAGAGCCGTGAAGCGGCGGCCGGGTTCCAGCTCGAGCTGGCGCCGGATGCGGATGGTCTCGGCGTCGGCCACCGTCAGCTCGGCCGGGACCGGCGCCGCTGCCGGATCGGTCGCCACGATCTCCAGCAGCGCCTCCGGCGCCGCCGTGCGGGTAGGGGGTGTCCGGGTCGCGAAACGGACGATGCCGGCGTTCCGCGCCGGAACCAGGACCGAGACGGTGCGGGTCTCTGCGGCCGGGTCGATGACGGGCGCGTACGGTCCGACTCCGTCGCTGAAGACGTAGACCCGCCGGGCGGCCGGAATCGCCTGCTCCGGGTCGTCGTCGGCTGCCAGGAGGCGTTCCAGGGGCTCGGCCAGCGCCGCCAGCATCTCGTTCGCCGTGAGCGGAACGGGATCGTCGTTCAGCGTGAAGCGGCTGCCCGGCTCCGCTTCGAGGACGATCCGGCGCGCTTCGGCCGCGGCCAGGTCGAGTCGGCTGAAGTCGCTGGCCGGCAGACGCGCGCGCATCGTGGCCGACGGATCGAAGGCCAGCGCGATCGGGTCTCCACCGCCGGGCTGCAGCCAGGGGGCACGGGCTGCCGCCACCGACAGGACGCCGGCGACGGCCGTCGCGAGGAACAGCGAGAGCAACCAGCGCAGGAGGTCCCGCCGCCGCTTGCGCACAGCCAGCAGTCGCCGCCACAGCACCGTGGAGGCGACCGGCAGCGTCTGGGCCGTGGGCCGGATCAGGTAGATCGCCAGCACCAGCAGGCCGGCGGCGCCGAGCGGCAGCCAGAAGGGCATCAGCGTCCCCGGCTCAGCAGGCCGCGGCGCAGTCCGCCAAGGGCCAGCTCCTCGAACGGCATCTCGACCGGAGCGTGGAGAAAGGACCAGCCTCGGGCAGTGCAGCGGGCGCGGATCTCCTCGCGGTGGACCTCGGCCTCCCGCTCCAGTCGATGAAGCAGGTTCGGCGCGCCGTGTATCCGCAGCGCGTCGCCGGTCTCGCTGTCCACCAGGGTGGTGTCCCGATCGAGCGGCGCCTCCAGATCCTGGTGGTCGGTCACCTGGATGACCGCGACGTCGTGCCGGAGCGGCAGCAGCAGGTCGAGGCCGCCCTCGGTGGTGTCGGAGAGCAGGTCGGAGATGACGATGACCAGGCCTCGCCGCCGGCCGGCGGCGAAGACCTCGCGCACGGTGCGGTCGAGGTGCGTCTCGCCGCCGGCCCGGAGGTTGGCGAGGTAGTCGAGAGCCCGCCAGACCTGGCGGGAGCCGTGCAGCGGGCCGAGTATCTGTTGGACATGGCCGGAGTACGGCGCCAGCGTGACCCGGTCGAGGGTGGCGAGAGCGATGTAGGTCAGGGCTGCCGCGATCCGCCGTGCGGCATCGAACTTCCGGCGGCCGGGGGCGTCCGGCGTCGGCGCCATCGAGCGGCTGCAGTCGAGCAGGAGGTAGACGGCGAGGTCGCCGTGTTCCTCGAACATCCGCAGCAGCAGGCGGTCGTAGCGCAGGTAGGCCCGCCAGTCGAGGTGGCGCACGTCGTCGCCCTCGACGTAGGGGCGGTAGTCGGCGAACTCGAGCCCGGAACCGAGGTGGCTGGCGCGGTGCTCGCCCTTGAAACCGCCGGCGGGCACGCGCCTGGTCAGCAGCCGCAGGCGTTCCAGCCGGGCGAGAAAGGCCGGCTCGAAGGCGAAGACGGAGTGGTCTGCCACGGGCTGCTGGACTGCCAAGAGCTGGCCTGGACCGTTGCCGGCGCCGGCTCAGCCCTCGGGAACGCTGTCGACGAGGTCCTGGAGCAGGTCGTCGAGGTCGACGCGCTCGGCCTCGCCCTCGAAGTTCAGGAGGACGCGGTGCCTCAGCGCGGGGAGCGCCACGGCCCGGATGTCCTCGCGGGCCACGTGCGGCCGGCCCCGGATCAGCGCGTGGACCTTGGCGCCGAGCACCATTGCCTGGATGCCGCGCGGACTGGCGCCGATGCGGATGTAGCGGCGAACCGCCTCCGCCGGGTGCTCACCCTCCGGGCGGGTCGCCAGACCGAGCCGGATCGCGTAGTCCTGGACCGGGCGCGCCACCGGTGCCAGGCGCGCCGTGCGCCGCATCGAAACCACCTGGTCGGCGGTCCACAGAGCGGAGGCTTCCGGGGTGCGCCCCGATGTCGTGCGGTCGAGAATCCGGTGCAGCTCCTCGGTCGCCGGGTAGGTCATCCGCAGCTTGAACAGGAAGCGGTCGAGCTGCGCCTCGGGCAGGGGGTAGGTGCCTTCCATCTCCAGCGGGTTCTGGGTGGCGAGGACGAAGAACGGCGCGTCGAGCGGACTCGTTTCGCCGCCGACCGTGACCGTCGTCTCCTGCATCGCCTCGAGCAGGGCGGACTGGGTCTTCGGCGTGGCGCGGTTGATCTCGTCGGCCAGGACGAGGTTCGCGAAGATCGGACCGGGTTCGAACACCAGCCGGCGTCCTCCGGTCTCGTCCTCGCGCAGCACGTGGGTGCCCACGATGTCGGCGGGCATCAGGTCGGGCGTGAACTGGATGCGCGAGAACCGGAGGTGCAGCGCCTGGGACAGGGTACGGACGAGCCGGGTCTTGCCGAGGCCGGGGATTCCCTCGAGCAGGACGTGACCGTCGGCCAGCAGGCCGATGATCGCCCCGTCCACGACCTCCTCCTGGCCCACGATCACCTTGCCGATCTCGTCGCGCAGCCGGCCGCAGCGGTCGGCGAACTCGGTCAGTTGCAGCGCCAGATCGGCCGCGGTCCGCGGTTCCGCCGCGTCGTTCACTTCCCGTCCTCCTCGGCAGCGCTCTCCAGCGCGTTCAGATAGCGGCGCACGGCGTCGCGGTGACGCCAGGCGACCGGCCTGCGGGCGGCGGGCAGCTTGCCTCGGCGGGACGCGGCGGTCTCGGCAGCCGCCCCGACCGCCGATCCGCGCATGGCCATCTCCGCGGCGCGGAATCGGGTGGCGCCGGTGGTGGTCAGGGGGCGTCGTTCGATCTCCGCGATGGACTCGAGCAGGGCGGTCTCGATTGCCTGCTGGAGGCTGAGGGCGGGGACGAGGACATCGCCGAAGGGGTCGACCATGTCTTCCTGCGGACCGGTGCCGACGCCTGCCGCGGCGCCGTCGGCCTCGCCGTCGCTCGAACCCGGCTTGTCGCTGACTGCTGCCGCCGCACTGCCTTCGTCGCCCGCGCCGTCCCCCTCGCCGTCCTCCGCCGGCTGGCCGCCCTCGCCGTCCCCCTCGCCGGCCTCGCCGGTCTCAGGGGCTTCGGCGCCCGGGTCGGCGCTGTCACCGTTGCCTTCGGTACCGCTTGACGCGCCGTCCTCCGCCTCGCCGGCGCCCGGCCGGTTGTCGAGCTCGCGCATCAGGTCGGTTCCGGTCTCCGGGGCCGTCTCGTCCGTCCGGGCGCCGGCCTGCGCGCCGCCGTTCTCCGCCGCTCTGTCGACCGCTTCGGCCTCGGCACCGTCGCCGGCGCTTCCCTCCATGGCGTCGGTTGCGTCGCCGCGGCTGCCGTCGCCCTTCTCCGCGTCCGGTTCGCGGACGCGGAGGGTGACCAGGGGCAGGTCGCCGAGTCGCACATCCAGTTCCGGCACGCCCGGTGCCCGGTCCGGATCGTCTTCCAGCAGGGCGGCGGCCTCGAAGCCGGGAGGAAGGCCGTTGCCCGCGTCGCCGTTCATCGCCGCCGCCAGCGCATCGCCGACCAGGGAACGGGGAAGCGCCGCCGGCAGCAGCAGGAGCAGGCAGAGGCCGGCGGAGGCCGGGGCGCCGCGCGGGACGAGCCGAGGCACGGTCCGGCGGGGGCCGTAGCGGTCGAGAGCCGCCACTGCCCGTTCGAGGACCAGGGTGATCCAGGGCAGGGGCCAGCCGCTCGCGTCGCCGGTGCCGCCGCCCCGGTCACGCCTGCCGTCGTCGCTCGACGGCATCAGCCGTCGCTGCATCTCGAGGCCGGTGGCGACGGTGTCGTGAAGACTGCCCGCCCGATCCACCGCCCGGGCAGCGGCGGGAAGGTCGCGTCCCAGCGCTGCCGCCTGCCGCAGGGCAAGCAGCAGCAGGACGGCCAGGCCCGCCCAGGACGGCCAGAGCACGGCCGCGCTCCCTGCCGCAGCGACCGAATCCAGCAGCCAGGCAACCAGGAGCCACAGACAGGCGGCTGGTGCGAACCACCGGAGCGTCCGGAACGCCCGGCGCAGCCGCAGCCGCCGATCGGTGGCCGTCAGGCCGCGCAGCAGCCGGCCGCGCAGTTCCGCGGCACAGGCTTCTTCGACTGCCGCTCGGTCGGCTCCGGGTGGTGTCAGTTCCGTTCCCAGAGCGCGATGCCCCCGGCCTGCTTGCCGATGTCGACCGAGGCCACACGCCGGAACGCGTCGTTGTCGTAGACCTCAACCACGCCCGGTTCGCCGCCGACGCCCTCGACCGTGACCAGGCTGAAGCGGCCGTCCGAGGTGACGGCGACGCCGTGCGGGATGCGGCGGGTGGTCGAGACCCGGGCCACTTCGCGGCCTTCCTCCAGATCCCAGAAACCGACCGCGTCCCCCTTCTTGTAGGTGACGACGAGCAGGCGTTCACCGGGCGCCACGGCCGCGTTGTACGGGCCGGGGGCCGGTGTCGGAAGACGCCGCATCACCTTCCAGGCGCCGGTATCGACCTCGTGGATCGCGTTCCCCGAGAGCGCGGTGATGTAGACGAGTCCGCCGCTGGTCGGCGGCGTTACCCAGGAGGGTTCGACGGTCGGCCCGCGGTGATCTCCGTGTCCATCGTGACCGCCGTGATCCGTTGCGGCGTCCGCGCCGCCGAGCTTCAGGCGGCGGGCGACTTCGAAGCGGAGCGCGTCGACCTCCACGAGCTCGTCGTCCATCATGTTCACGCTGTAGAGCTTCCGGCCGTCCCGGCTGAGTCGTGCGCCGTGCGGCATCGTGCCGCTCTCGAACTGCGCGATCTCGGTCATCGTCGACGTCTCGACGACCGAGATCGTGCTCGGCACGTGGTCGCCATAGAAATCCGAGTTGACGACGAACAGCAATCCGGTGGTGGCGGCCACGTCGAGCGTGGCCGGGAACATCCCGACGCTGACGTCGCCCAGCCATTCGTCGGTTCCGGTCTCGTACCGGTGGATCGAACCGAACGGGGTGCCGTGGGCGATCGACACGTACCAGTAGCGGCCGCCCGGTGAGACGCGGATGCCGTGCGGGCTTTCGGTCTCGATCGGGAAGCTTCCGACCGTGATCGTCTTCGTGACTTCGATGCCGGACGGGCCGAAACGGACCAGGGCGACCTCGTCCTCGGATTCGGCGCAGACGTAGGCGTAGTACTCGCGGGAAGGCGGCACGAGGTCCGATTCGGCGCGGCCGGCGTCGGCGGCGAGGCCGGCCGGCAGCGCGGCCAGCGCGGCCAGCGAGAGGCAGGCCGGCGCCGCGGTCCGTGGCCGGCAGAAGGTCGACACGTGCATTCCTTGCCTCCGGTCAGCTCAGTGCGGCTCTCCGATGATCCGGTCGGGATCCTCGGGATCCTTCAGTCTGACCGCCCAGAGCCCCGAGTGCCAGTCGGAGAAGAAGATGTGCCCCTTGTAGGGCTGGGGACCCCAGACGAAGGGTGAGTTCGGCACGATCGCCTCGCTGTCGTAGGGCATGAACATGCCGATCTCGCGGCCCTGCCGGTAGAGATCGCCCCGCAGCTCACCGGAGACATCGACGACCCGGAGGCCGCCGTTGTAGTAGGCGACGTACATGATGTCGTCTTCGATCCACAGGTTGTGGGTGCCGGCCTCGGGCACCTGGTAGCGGGCAACCTCCCGCGGGTTCTCCCAGTCGTCCCACGAGATCACGTGGATCCAGCCGGCGGCCCGCGGCGGCGCCTCCTTCGGGTCGCGGCCGAGCTCACCGTAGGGGAAGGCCTCGTCGCCGGCGAAGACGTAGAACTCTCCGGTCGACTCGCTGCGGTAGGGGTACGCGGCATGGTTCCAGCCGCTGGGGTAGGTGTAGCTGCCGAGCTGGACCGGGTTGTTCGGTGCGCCGCCCATGCCGGCACCGCCGACATCGATCGCCACCACGCCGTCGTCCCAGTTCGAGCTGAAGGCCACGCCGTCCACCACCCAGACGTCGTGGATCGAGTGGCCCGGCGTGTCGAGCTCGAAGCGGCCGACGCGGTAGGGCTCGGTCGGATCCTCGATGCTGATCACGTCGAAACGCCGGCCGTTCGACAGGGCGTACACGTGCTCGTCGTGGATGAAGACGTTGTGGACGCCGCCCCGCAACTGATCGTCGAACCGGGACAGGATGCGGACACCGACCTGGGGTTCTGAGACATCGAGGACGACGAAGCCGTTCTTCCGGTTCGAGGCGCCCTCGCGGCTGATCACGGCGATCCGCCCGTCCTCGGAGACCTTGACGTCGTTCACGGTCCGTGCGTCGACGCGCACCGCGTCGATCAGGACGATGCTCTCCGGGTTCGTGACGTCCCAGATGTAGGCGTGGCCCTCGGCGCCCCAGGTTCCGGTGATCGCGTAGTCGCGTCCGTCCGTGCCTTCCCACACCCACAGATCCGAAGTGCGACGGTCGTGCACCTTGCCCTGGCCTACGAACTCGATCTTCTTGTTCACCCGCCGCGGCGTCACCCGCACCGGCAGGCTGGCCGAGTGGTTTCCGGCCAGTGCGGTCACGGTGTAGATGCCGGAACGTTCCGCCACGAAGGCGCCGTCCTGCTCGATGTGGGCGGTGGCGCCGGGCGCGAGAATCCTGTTCGCGGCACGCCCGGCGACCAGGAAGCGGACGGGCAGGTCCTCGACCTCGTTGCCGGAGGCGTCGCGGCCGACCGCCTCGAAGCGGACGACATCGCCGGTGCGCGCCTCGTCGGCGGACGCGGTCAGCTCGATCCGCTCTACGGGGTTGCGGCCGACCCGGATCCCGACCTGCGCCGTTGCGTCCTCGGCGGCGGCGGTCAGGGTCGTCCTGCCGGGCGCCAGCAGATCGAGACCGCCGAACCCGTCCGGCGCTGCGACGTTCGTGTTCGAACTCGTCCAGGTCACGTCCACATCGTCGCGAACGACATCCGTGATGTCGACCACTCGCGACTGCAGGGTGAGGTGGGTCCCGGCATGGAAGGCGCCGGGGAGGCCGATGATCTCGACACTCCGGACCGGGGGATTCGGGATCGTCACGTCGACCTCGACCCGGAGCAGCGCCTCCGCTCGCCGCGGTTCGTCTTCCGGCTCCTTCGGTACGAGGGCGACGACCTGCACGTCGCCCGGCCCGTGCGCTTCGACCTCGCCGGCCGGGTTGACGCCCAGGCGGCGGCGGTTGCGGGAGAAGAAGACGACGTCGATGTCCGGGATCGACTCGCCGTTCAGGTCGACGACAGTGGCCGTGAGGGTCGCCTTGTCGCCGACTTCCAGGGTCAGCTCGGTGGGCGACACCTTGAGTTCGGCGCCGGGTGGAATGCCCGGCTCTTCGTCGCCTTCGGCGGGCACGCCGTCGTCGCGCTGGTCCTCGACCTGCACCTCGGCGGCTTCCTGGCCGGCGAGCGGCGCGGCGGCCGGGAGGACGAAGAGGGAGGCGGCGAGCGGCGCCCACCGGACGAGCGGGCGGATGCGGGTCGTTGTCACGTTCGACGTTTCTCCGTAAGTGCGGGTGCTGGAGATGGTTGGACCGATGGCGGGACGGCTCAGCCTATCAGCGGCCCGCGAAGCCTCGGCCGTCAGCCTTGTCCCGCTCTGCTCCGCCCGGTCGGGGCGGCAGGCGGCCGATCTACTGCGTGCAGGCGTCCGGGAACGCGGAGGCATCGACCAGGGCCCGGGCCGGCTTGCCGGGCTGCTTGGTGTAGTGCCGGGTCCGTCCGGTCGCGGTATCCCGCACCTGCAGGTCGAAACCGACGTCGGTGGCCGAAGCGGCGAAGACCCAGTGGCGCCGGTTGACGGCGCAGCCGTCGAGCACCTTGACCAGGATTTCCCAGTTCGCCGGGGAGAAGAAGTGGAACAGGCCCGAATCGTCGGTCCGCGGACCCGCCACGCGGCCCGGACCGCGCGCGCCCTCCAGGTTCGACCACGTAACGGTCACCTCGTAGCGGCCCTTCTGAAGACACATCGTCTTCGCCGTCTCCGTGCAACTGCTGTCCTCTGCCGCTGCCGTGACCGAGGTGGCGGCGGCGAGCTGCTGTGCCGGCGGCGGTTCGGGCGCCGGCTCCGTCACCGGCAGGGAACCGCCTGCGGCCGCGGCCGCCGTTGCCGCGTCGGTGCAGCTTCCGGGGAACGCCGCGCTGTCCGTGAACGCCTCAGCCTGCTCGCCCGGTTCGTTGCGGTACTCCTGCACCGCGCCCGTCACCGTATCCGTCACCTTGAGCGAGTAGCCCAGGGTCGTCGCCGAAGCGCCGTAGACCCACATCCGCCCGTTCACCGAGCAGCCGTCGAGCACCTTGACCAGCAGTTCCCAGTTCACCGCCGAGAAGAACCAGAACAACCCCGAGTCGTTCGTCCCCTCGTGGACCACCTTGCCGGCCCCGCGCCTGGCGTCCGCACCGTCTGCGGTCCACCAGTCCATCGTGACGGAGAACCGGGAGTCCTGGAGGCACAGCGTCTCGCTGTCCGCCGTGCACGTGCCGGCCGGGTCAGCCGCCTCGATCAGCAGCGTGCGCGAGACAGTCGCCGAACCATCCCGGCCGCTGACCGTCAGAGACACCGTGTAGAAGCCAGGCGCCGACCAGGCACGTTCCGGCGAACGGCTGCGGGATGTCGTGCCGTCGCCGAAGTCCCATGTGCGCCGCGTCACAGCGCCGCTGCTCGTGTCCTGGAACGACACGGCGGCGCCGGTTCGGGCGCGGCACAGACCGTCGACGCAGGGCGTCTCCAGGGTGAAGGCGGCGCGAACGGGACCACCGCTGCCATCGAAGCCGCCGCCGTTGCCGCCTGGTCCGCCGTCATCTTCGTCGTCAGCGTCGTCCGGGTCTTCGCCGTCGTCACCGTCACCGCCGTCCGGAGCGCCGGAAGGACCACCGCCGCCGCCTGGAGGGCTGCCGCCGCCGCTGGGGGGACTGCCGCCGCCGCCAGGAGGATTACCGCCTCCACCGCCTGGAGGATTGCCTCCGCCACCGGCGGGCGGATTGCCTCCGCCACCTCCTGGAGGGTTGCCTCCGCCGCCGTCGGCAGGGCCGCCGGCGTCACCGCCGTCGTTGCCGTCGTCTTCCGGCGCTGCCGTCACCGTGACCACGACCTCGTAGGTGTCCGAGTTGCCGTTGCCGTCGGATGCCGTCACCGTCAGCGTGTAGGCGCCTGGCGAGGGCGGCGTGAACGTCAGACGCGCCTGGTTCAGGGCCGTTCCGCCTGGTAGCGCCGGCAACGTCTCGTCGGACTTGCGCGTCCAGGCGTAGGTGATCGGGTCGCTGTCGCCGTCGGTCGCCGCAGCCGTGATGCTCACGACCTGGCCGGCCGGGACCGTCCGGTCCGACATCGTCGACAGGACCGGCGACTCGTCGTCGTCCGTGATCGTGCCGGTCGCCGTCGCGTCGCCGAGCGTCACCCCGGACGACGGATCCGACAACGTCACCGTGAACGTCTCGGCGTCCTCGTCGAGACCGTCGTCCGTCACCGCCACCGTGATCGTCGTGCTGCTCGCGTTCGCCGCGATCGTCGCCGCGGTCGCCGTCGCCACCGCCGAGAAGTCCGTGTCCGCCGTCGCCGTGTCGCCGCTCTCCGCCGTCGCCGTGTACTTGAACGTCACCTCCGCCGACGGCGACGGAACCGCCGTCACCGTGAACGCGAACGTGCCGTCCTCCGCCGCCGACACGTCCGCGATGCTCAGCGACACCGTGCCGTCGTTCAGCGTGCCGTCGGCCGTCCTGTCGCCGCCGCGCGCGTAGCCGTCGCCGTCGTTCAGCTTGATCGTGTAGGTCTCCGCGCTCTCTGCCTCGGAATCGGCACTGGTCGGGATCGTCACTGTGCCCGTCGCGCTGGCGGTCTCGCCGAAGGACGCGGTGAAGTCACGAGGTCCCAGCGTGCCCGGAATGTCGTCGGCGTCGAAACTGCTGAAACTGCCCGAGTCCCGGTTCCGAAGCGTCAGGCTCACCGTCAGATCGCCCGCCAGCGCCCGGTCCGAAGCCACCGCCAGGCTGATCGCGGTCCCCTCCGTCACCGCCGCCGGATCGCTGAGCAACTGCAGCCTCGGAACTGGCGTCGGTGTCGCCGTCACCCAGTCCGACGCGTCGCTGTCGCCGGCGCCGTTCACCGCGCGAACCTTGAAACTGTACGTTGAGCCGTTGTCGAGCGCCCTTAGCGTGTGGCTCGTCGTGCTGGCGCCGGCGCCGAAGACGGCGGTCCAGCCGGCGTTTCCCCGCTCACTCCTCCTGCCGTACCGCACCTTGTAGCCGGTGATGCCGGCATCGCCCGGGTCGGACCAGCGCAGCGTCACCTGCGCGTTGCCGGCCGTTGCGGTCAGGCCCGTCGGTTGCGCGGGTCTGGTCGGGCTGCTGCCGCCCTCGCCGCTACCTGCGCTGGCGGGGGTGTCGGAACCCTCCAGCTTCACTGCCCAGAGTCCCGAGAGCCAGTCGGAGAAGAAGATGTTCCCCTTGTGGAGCTGGGGACCCCAGACGTAGGGGGAGTTCGGCACGATCGCATCGCTGTCCCGGGGCAGGTACACGCCGATCTCGCGGCCCTGCCGCTCGAGATCGCCCCGCATTTCGCCGGAGACATCGACCACCCGGAGCCCGCCGTTGTAGAAGGCGACGTACATGATGTCGTCTTCGATCCACATGTTGTGGCTGCCGGCCCCGGGCACCCTGTAGCGGGCGACCTCCCGCGGGTTCTTCCAGTCGTCCCATGAGATCACGTGGATCCAGCCGGCGGCCGGCGGCGGCGCCTTGTTCAGGTTGGCCCCCGGGTCGCCGTAGGGGAAGGCCTCGTCGCCGGCGAAGACGTAGAACTTTCCGGTCGACTTGCTGTGGTAGGGGTACGCGGCATGGTTCCAGCCGCTGGGGTAGGTGTAGCTGCCGAGCTGGACCGGGTTGTTCGGCGCGCCGCCCATGCCGGCGCCGCCGACGTCGACCGCCACCACGCCGTCCCGCCAGTTCGAGCTGAAGGCCACGCCGTCCACCACCCAGACGTCGTGGATCCGGTGCCGCCACGTGGCGAGCTCGAACCGGCTGACCCAGTAGGGCCGGGACGGATCCTCGATGTTGATCACCTCGAAACGGCGATCGCTCGAAACGGCGTAGACGTGGTCGTCGTAGATGAACACGTTGTGGACGCCGCCCCACAACTGATCGTCGAACCGGGACAGGATGGGCACGCCGGACCGGGGTCTGGAGACGTCGAGTACGACGATACCGTTCTTCCGCGTCGATGCGCCTTCGCGGCTGATCACGGCGATCCGCCCGTCCTCGGACACCTTGACGTCGTTCACGGTTCGGGCGTCGACGCGGACGGTGTGGAGCCGGACGATCTTCGCCGGGTCCGTGACGTCCCAGATGTGGGCGTCGCCATCGCCGCGCGAGGTGCCGGTGATCGCGTAGTCGCGTCCGTCCGTGCCTTCCCAGACCCAGAGGTCGGTGGTCTGGCGGTCGTGCACCTTGCCCTGGCCGACGAACTCGATCTTCCTCGTCACCTGCCGCGGCGTCACCTGCACCTGCAGGCTGGC
Source organism: Thermoanaerobaculia bacterium (assembly GCA_965116145.1). Lineage (GTDB taxonomy): Bacteria > Acidobacteriota > Thermoanaerobaculia > Multivoradales > Multivoraceae > Multivorans. The sequence goes on along the minus strand of OZ220482.1, from coordinate 1,067,922 downwards.
CGAGTGGCTTCCTGTTGTTGCGGTCACAGTGTAGACGCCGGAACGTTCCGCCACGAAGGCGCCGTCCTCTTCGATCCGGGCGCCGATCCCGGCGCCGTCGCCGGGCGGATCCCCGGTGGTGTCTCCGCCGGCGACCTCGTAGCGGATGGGCAGGTCCTCGACCTCGTTGCCGGAGGCGTCGAGGCCGACCGCCGAGAACCGGACGACATCGCCGGTGCGCGCCTCCGCGGCGGATGCGGTCAGCTCGAACCGCTCGACGGGGTTGCGGCCGACCGAGATCGCGGCCTGCGCCGTCGCGGGTCCGGCGGCGGCGGTCAGCGTCGCCCGGCCGGGCGACAGCAGATCGAACCCCCCGAACCCGTCCGGCGCCGCGACCTTCGCGTTCGAACTCATCCAGGTCACTTCGACGTCGTCGCGAACGACATCCGTGATGTCCACCAGGCGGGACTGCAGGGTCAGACGGGTGCCGGCATGGAAGGCGCCGGGGAGACCGACGATCTCGACGCTCCCGACCGGGGGATTCGGGATCGTCACGTCGATCTCGGCCTGGAGCAGGGCCTCCGCCCGTTGCGGTCCGTCTTCCGGCTCTCTCGGCACCAGGGCGACAACCGTCACCTCGCCGGGGCCGTGCGCTTCGACCGCGCCGGCCGGGCTGACCACCAGACGGCTGCGGTCGCGGGAGAAGAACACGACGTCGACGCCAGGGATCGACTCGCCGTTCCGGTCGACGACGGTGGCCGTAAGGGCCGCCTTGCCGCCGACCTCGAGGGTCAGTTCGGCGGGCGACACCGTGAGGCGGGCGCCGGGCGGAACTCGCCGGGTCACCGGCGGCCTCCCGCCGCCGCGTTCGGCCTCGACCTGTGCCTCGCCGGCTTCCTGTCCGGCGATCGGCGCGGCGGCCGGTAGCAGGAAGAAGAACCCGGCGAGCGGCGCCCACCGGACGCCCGGACGGATGCTGTTCGTTTTCACGTTCGACGTTGCCTCCCGTGGGGTACGGGCAGGCGAGACGGCTGTATCGATGCCGGAGAGAGCGGAATCTACCAGAGGCCCCGGACGCCCGCGAAGCCGCGGCCGCTCACGCCGCGAGCACTGCAGGCTACAGGTGGATGGCGCGGCCGTGGACGGCCAGGGCCGCCTCCTTGATCGCTTCCGCCAGCGTGGGGTGGGCGTGGGACGTCCTGAACAGATCTTCCGCCGACGCGCCGAAGCTGATCGCCGCCGCCGCCTCGGCGATCAGGTCGCCGGCGTGGCTGCCCAGGATGTGGACGCCGAGCACCTCGTCCGTCTCCGCGCCGGCCAGGATCTTGACGAAGCCCTCCACGTTGCCGGCGGCGCGCGCGCGGCCGATGGCGCGGAACGGGAACGTGCCCTTGCGACAGGCGGTTCCGGCCTCCTGGAGCTGTTCTTCCGTCCTGCCGACGGACGCCACCTCGGGTTCCGTGTAGACGACGCCGGGGATCGCGTCGTAGTCGATGTGGACAGGTCCGCCGGCGATGCCCTCGACGCAGGCCACTCCCTCTTCTTCCGCCTTGTGGGCGAGTTGCGGGCCGCCGATCACGTCGCCGATCGCGAAGACGCCGGGCGCGGAACAGGCGAAGCGCTCGTCGACCTCGATGAAGCCGCGCTCGTCGGTCGAGACGCCGGCCTCCGCAAGTCCGAGACCGTCGCTGATCGGCGTGCGCCCGACCGCGACCAGCACCCGGTCGCACTCGATCGGATCCTCCCCTTCGGTCTCGACCAGGCAGCCGCCGCCGTTCCTGCCGCCCCCTGCGGAGGCGCCCAGGACCCGTCTGCCCAGGCGGATGTCGAGCCCCTGACGGCGGAAAATCGTCTCGGCCGCCGCGGCGATCTCGGCGTCGGCGCCGGGCAGAATGCGGTCCAGATACTCGAGCACGACGACGTTGGAGCCCAGCCGGTTCCAGACCGCGCCGAGTTCGAGGCCGATGTAGCCGGCGCCGATGACCACCAGGCGCCCGGGCAGCTCGTCGTAGGCCAGGGCCTCGGTGCTCGTTCCGATCCGGTCGCCGTCGAGTTCGATGCCGGGCAGACCGGCGGGCCGGGAACCCGTGGCGACGATCACGTTGCGGGCCGGAATCTCCCGTTCTCCGTCCGCGGCCGCGACGACGACGCTGCGATTCCCGGCGTCCCGGCCGCCGCCGAGTCTGGCGCGCCCCTGGATGTGCTCGACCCCGTTCTTCCGGAGCAGGGAGGAGACGCCCCGGGTGAGGGTCGTCACCACGCGGTCCTTCCGCTTCATCATCGCGGCCAGATCGAGGCCGATCTCGCCCGCGACGCCGCCGTGGACGGCAAGCTCGCTGCGCGCCTCGACGAGTCGCCGGCTCGACTCGAGCAGCGCCTTGCTCGGGATGCAGCCGACCCGCAGGCAGACGCCTCCTGCCGCGGGGTGCTCATCGATCACCGCGGTCCGGAAACCGAGCTGTGCCGCCCGGATCGCCGCAACGTAGCCGCCCGGCCCGGCGCCGATGACCGCGATGTCGAGGGGCTGGTTCACGGGAAGTCCACGAGCAGGTCGCGCACCTTCTGTGTGGAGAGACACGCGACTTCTGCCACGGGCTGCTAGACCTCGACCAGCATCCTTGCCGGATCCTGGATCGCCTCCCTGATCCGGACCAGGAAGCTGACCGCTTCGCGGCCGTCGACGATCCGGTGGTCATAGGTCAGGGCGACGTACATCATCGGGCGGACGACGATCTCGCCGTCCACGACCACCGGCCGGTCCTGGATGGCGTGCAGGCCCAGCACGCCGCTCTGGGGCGGGTTGATGATCGGCGTCGACAGCAGCGAACCGAAGATGCCGCCGTTGGTGATCGTGAACGTTCCGCCCTGCAGCTCGTCGAGCCGGATGCCGCCGGTGCGGGCCCGGCCCGCGTAGTCGGCGACCGCGGACTCGATCCCGGCGAAGGACAGCCGTTCGGCGCTGCGCAGCACGGGCACCATCAGCCCGCGGTCGGTGCTCACGGCGATGCCGATGTCGTGGTAGTTCCGGTAGACGACATCCGTGCCCGAGATCTCGGCGTTGAGCCGCGGAAACCGGCGCAGCGCGTCCACGGCCGCCTTGACGAAGAACGACAGGAAGCCCAGGCGCACATCGTGGCGTTCGGTGAAGGCGTCGTGGTAGCGCCGCCGGAAGTCCATCACGCCGGACATGTCGATCTCGTTGAAGGTCGTGAGCAGGGCGGCCTGCTGCCGGGACGCGACCAGGCGTTCCGCGATCCGGCGACGGATCGGCGTCATCGGAACCCGCTCCTCGGCACGATCCCCGACCGCTGGCGCGAGGGCGGTCGCTGGCGGCGCTGGCGGGGGTGTCGGCGGCGCCGGACTGGCCGGGGTCGGCGCCGGCGCCGCGGCCGGCGCGGGAGTGGCTGGCGCCGCGTCGGGCTGCGCCTCCGCCGGCGTGTCCCGTTCCGCTTCCTTGCGGGCGGCGAGCCAGGCCAGCACGTCGCGCTTCAGCAGCCGCTCGCCCTTGCCGGTGGCAGGAATCAGGGAGGCGTCGAGCCCGTGTTCCTCGATCAGCCGCCGGGCTGCCGGCAGGATGTACCGGTGACCCTCTGCTCCGTCCCCAGGCGGCGACGGTGCCGCGGCCGCCCGATCCGCCGCAGGAGCTGCGCCGGATGGGGCGGATTCCGCAGATTCCGCGGCGGCCGCAGGCTCCGGCGCCGAATCCGGAGCCGGCGGCCGGCGTGCAGCCGGCGCCGCCGGTTCGGCGCCGGCAAGCAGGTCGCCCTGGACGTCGTCTGCCGCCGCCGTCTCCAAGCTGCCGGCCGCCGGTGCAGCGCCCGATGCCGTCTCGGCGGCGCCCTCCTGGATGTGCGCGATCACCGCACCGATCGGCACGGTCTCTCCCTCCGCGCAGACGATTCCGGCGAGGACACCGGCGGCCGGCGACGGCATCTCCACCGTCACCTTGTCCGTTTCCAGCTCCACCAGCGGTTCGTCCCTGGCGACCGCCTCGCCGGGCTGCCTGATCCAGCGGACGATCAGCGCTTCGGTGACCGACTCGCCGATTTCGGGGATTCTGACTTCAAGGGTCATGGTTCGATTGCGCCGTCCTTCCGCTCCGGTTCGACCCGATCCGCGAATGCGGATTCGATGAGTTCCTGCTGTTCCAGCCTGTGGCTGCTCGACGAGCCGGTCGCCGGGCTCGCCGACTGCGGACGGTACACGCCGAGGAGAGGCCGCCCGGCGAGGTCGGAGCCGAAGTTCAGCCGCAGGTACGACCAGGCGCCCATGTTCCTGGGTTCTTCCTGCACCCATCGCACCTCGGCGTCGGCGGGGAACTCGGCGAGAGCCGCCTCCAGTTCCTCCGTCGGGGCCGGGTAGAGCTGTTCCATGCGCAGGATCGCGTGGTCGGACGCGCCGATCTCCCGGCGGTGGGCGTCCAGGTCGTAGTACACCTTGCCGGCGCACAGGAGAATGCGGCGCACCTTCGACCGGTCCCGGTCGGCGTCGAGCGAGGCGTCGCCCAGCACCGGCAGATAGCGGCCGCCGGCGAGCTCGGCAAGGGACGAGCCGACCTCCCGGCGGCGCAGCAGGCTCTTCGGCGTGAAGACGACCAGCGGCTTGCGCAGGGCGCGCTCGACCTGGCGCCGCAACAGGTGGAAGTACTGCGCCGGCGTCGAGGGGTAGACGATCTGGATGTTGTCGTCGGCGGCCAGCAGCAGCCACCGCTCGATGCGTGCGCTCGAATGCTCGGGGCCCTGGCCTTCGAAGCCGTGGGGCAGCAGGATGACGAGGCCGCTCAACCGGCTCCACTTGTCCTCGGCGCTGGTGATGAACTGGTCGACGATCACCTGGGCGGCGTTGACGAAGTCGCCGAACTGGGCTTCCCAGAGGACGAGACCGTCGGGGTGGTCCAGGCTGAAGCCGTACTCGAAGCCCAGCACGCCGGCCTCCGACAGCGGACTGTTGAAGATCTCGATCGTCTCCTGGTTCTCGGCGATGTTCATCAGCGGCCGGTAGCGCTCGTCGGTCACCCGGTCATGGAGGACCGCGTGCCGCTGGCTGAACGTGCCGCGTTCGCAGTCCTGACCGCTCAGCCGCACCCGGTTGCCGTTGGCGGCGGTGGCGGCGAAGGCGAGCGCCTCGGCCGCGGCCCAGTCCACGGGTCGTTTCCCTTCGGCCATGTCGGCGCGGGCGGCGAGGAACCGGCGAAGGTTGCGGTGCAGGTTGAAGCCCTCGGGCAGTTCGACCATCCGTCTCAGCCAGTCCGCCAGCCGGCCCTCGTCGACCCTGGTGTTCGGCTCCGGGGCGTCCTGCATGCGCCCGCCGACGAACAGGTTCCAGACCCCGTCGTAGGCCTGCGGGCTCGTCTTCTCGTTCATCCGGCGGGCAGTGGCGAGCGCTCCCTCGAGCCGTTTCTCCTCCCGCTGGATGTGGATTTCCGCCTCCTCCGGCCTGATCTCGCCGAGTTTCAGCAGGTGTTCCAGGTAGTGGACCCGGACCGGATCGCGGGCGCGGATGCCGTCGTAGAGGATGGGCTGGGTGAACGCCGGTTCGTCGCCCTCGTTGTGTCCGCGCCGCCGGTAGCAGTAGAGGTCGATGATCACGTCGCGGCGGTAGCGCTGCCGGAAGTCGAGGGCGACGTTGACGACCTGGGCCACCGCCTCCGGCTGCTCGCCGTTGACGTGGAAGATCGGCGCCTGGAGCATCTTCGCCACGTCCGTGCAGTAGGTGTTCGAGCGTGAGCTCTCGGGCGGCGTGGTGAAGCCGATCTGGTTGTTGACGACCACGTGGAAGGCGCCGCCGATCCTGTAGGCCGGAAGCTGGGACAGGTTGAGCGACTCCTGCACGATCCCCTCGCCGGCGAAGGCGGCGTCGCCGTGGATCAGGAACAGCACCGTCCGGTCGCGCAGCTCGTTGCCGATCCGGTCCTGCTTGGCGCGGACGCGGCCCATCGCCACCGGGTTGATGAACTCGAGGTGGCTCGGATTGAACGACAGGGAGAGATGGACCCGGCGGCCGTGCTCCGTCGTCCAGTCGCTCGAGTGGCCCATGTGGTACTTGACGTCGCCGCCGCCCCTGTACTGGTCCGGGTCCAGGTCCTCGAACTCGCGGAAGATGTCCCGGGTCGGCTTGCCGATGATGTTGGCGAGGACGTTCAGGCGGCCGCGGTGGGACATGCCGAACACGATCTCGACCGCACCCTGTGCCGCGACCTTCTCGATCGCCAGGTCCAGGAGCGGAATCAGGCTCTCGGCGCCTTCGAGCGAGAAGCTCTTGGCGCCCAGGTACTTCTTCTGGATGAACTCCTCGAACACCGCGGCGTCGATCAGCTTCTTCAGGATGCGCACCTGCTCCCGCCGGCTGAGCTGGACCCGGTTGCGGCTGACCTCCATCCGCTCCTGAAGCCAGGTGCGGACCTCGAGGTCGTCGATGTGCATGAACTCGGCGCTGATGTACCGGCAGTACGTTTCGCGCATCCGTTCGAGCAGCTCGCCCACCGTTGCGGTGTCGGCGCCCGGAATGCCGGCGGTGGACACGGTGCGCTCGAGGTCCCCTTGCCGGATGCCCAGGCCGTCGAGTTCGAGTTCCTCCGGCAGCACGGGCGGATTGCGCAGCGGGTTGATGTCGGCGTAGAGGTGGCCGCGGATTCGGTAGTTGCGGACCATGTCGTCGACCCGGCGCTGGAGCTCGACGCCGGTGGTCAGCGCAGCAGACGTGCCGCTTGCCGCAGCCGCTGCTGCCGGCGCCGTTGCCGGCGCCGCCCTGGCTGCGGCGGCAGCCGGTGCGGCCTCGGGGGCCGCCTGCGCGCCGTTGCCGCCGAACAGCGTCGACGGCGGAAGCTGCGGCCGAATGGCGCCGTCGCCGAGTTCGCCGCTGCCGGCCAGGACGTCAAAGACCTGCCGCCATTCCGGGTCGAGCGACGCCGGATCGCGGCGGTAGTCCTCCAGCAGCGTCTCGACGTAGTCGAGCGAGAGACTGTGCAATCGGGTCTGTTCGCTCATCGTTGCCGACCTCCGGGGCTGCCTGGGTGTCAACCGCGTTCCGCCTGGAGCCGCGGATCGATGACGTCCCTGAGCGTATCGCCGACCAGGTTGAAGCTCAGCACCGCGAGGAAGATCGCGACGCAGGCCGGGGGGATCATGTGCCCGGCGGTGAACAGGTTCTCGTAGCCGGAGCGGAGGATCGTGCCCCACGAGGCGTCGGGCGGCTGGACCCCGAACCCGAGCCAGGACAGGCCGGCCTCGATCAGGATCGAGACCGCGATGCCGAAGGTGACGCTGACCAGAACCGGCGCCAGCGCGTTCGGCAGCAGGTGGCGGAGCACGAGCTGGACCGGCTTCACGCCCAAGGAGCGGGCGGCGAGGGCATAGTCCGTCTCGCGGATCCGCAGGATCTCGCCGCGCGCGAAGCGGGCGATGCCGACCCAGCGGGTCAGGCCGATCACGATCATCACGTTCTCGATGCTGGGCGGGAACCAGGCCAGCACGGCGAGGATCAGGAAGAAGGGCGGGAAGCACATGACGATCTCGATGAAGCGCGAGATGACGAGATCGGCGGCGCCGCCCGCGTAGCCGGCGATGCACCCCAGGACCAGGCCCAGGATGACCGCGATGCCCATCGACAGGAAGCCGACCTTCATCGACACCACGGTGCCGTGGACCATGCGCGACAGCACGTCGCGCCCGGACTGGTCCGTGCCCAGCCAGTGACGGGAGGACGGCCCGGCCAGGGGTTCGGCGGCGATCTCCCTGGGGCCGTACCGCACCGGCGTCCACAGCGCCCAGTCGCCGCGGGCCGGATCGAACTCCCGCTTGAAGTCGAACGTCGCCAGGCGGTAGGGCCTCTGCTTGCGGACGATCAGCCGGCTGCCCGGGATCTGGTGGACCAGGTCGACGACGGCCGGATAGTAGAAGCTGCCGTCGAACCGGCACAGGATCGGCTGTTCGTTGGCCAGGATCGGCGACAGGAAGGCGACGAGGAACAGCGCCGCGACCACGCACAGACCGGCCATGCCGAGCCGGTGCGTCCGGAACCGGCGCCAGGTGACGCTCCAGTAGGAACGTGCCGGCGGCGGATTGCCGACGGCGGCTGCGGCTGGCGTCGTCACTTCTCGTAGCTGATGCGGGGGTCGACCAGCCCGTAGGTCAGGTCGGCGATGAAGGTGATGACCAGGACGAGCAGGGCGGTGATGAAGTTGAGCGCCATGATCGTCGGGTAGTCGCGCTGCAGGACGGACTCGAAGTACAGGCGGCCCAGACCCGGCCAGTTGAACATGTACTCGAGGATCACGCTGCCGCTCAGCACGAACGGGAAGGTCAGGCCGATCAGGGAGATCAGCGGGATCAGGCTGTTGGTGAACGCGTGCTTGAGCACGACGCTCCCTTCGCCCAGACCCTTGGCGCGGGCGGTGCGGACGTAGTCCTGGCGCACCACCTCGAGCAGGTTCTGGCGGATGAAGCGCGAGTAGTAGGCGAGGTTGCCGAAGGTGAAGCAGAACGTGATCAGGACGTAGTGGCGGGCGAGATCCCACATCTGGCCCAGGGTCGTCATCTCGTCGTGGCCGTCCGAGCGCATGCCGCGGAACGGCAGCAGATCCCATTTCACTCCCAGGTAGAGGATCAGCAGCATGCCGGCGACGTAGTTCGGCACCGAATAGAGCATGTAGAGGCCGGTGCTGATCGAGCGGTCGAAGCCGCCGCCCTGCCGCAGTGCGCTGGCGATCCCGATCGGAGTCGAGATCAGCAGCGTCAGCAGGAAGGAGAGCAGCGCCACCGACAGCGTCGGCCACAGCGCTTCGCCGATCTTGGCCGACACCCGCCGGCCGTCGTGGAAGGACGAGCCGAGGTCGCCCGTGGCCAGGTTGACGGCCCAGTTCGCGTACTGGACCGGAATCGGCTGGTCGAGTCCGTACTGCTCCCGCAACTGCTGGTAGACGCGCTCCGAGACCGCGGCGTCGGCGATCTGGGAGGTCTGGATCTGTGCCGGATCGCCCGGCACGAGCTGGATGATGAAGAACGAGATGACCGAGATGCCGAACAGCGTCACCAGTCCGGTCAGGACCCGGCGGAAGATGTAGTGGAGCAACGACGATTCCGATGGTGTGAGGCTGCCTACAATAGCGCTCCCTTGACTCTGCCCGAATCGAGCACCGCGGCGCGTCCTGACCGATCGGCGGCCGCAGCCGCAGGATCCCCGCCGGCGTCAGCGCGGCCGGCGCCGAGCGCGCGGATCGAACTCGGCGCCGTCGTGCGGCTGGCGGCGCCGGTGATCCTGGTCCAGGTCGGGATGGTGCTGATGGGCGCGGTCGACACGATGATGCTGGGCCGGGTGTCGGCGACCGAACTGGCCGCGGGCTCGATCGGCAACGCCCTCGGCATCGCGGTCCTCTGGTCCTTCGTCGGCATCCTGCTGGCGATCGATCCGATGGCGGCGCAGGCGTTCGGCGCCGGCGATCGACGGCGGATCGGCCGGGTGCTGTGCCGCGGCGCGGCGATGGCGTTGGCGCTTGCCGTGCCGGCGACCCTGATCGTGGTCAACCTGGGGACCATCCTGGCGGCGGCCGGCCGCCTGCTGCCGTTCCTCGCCCAGCCGGCGCCGGTCATGCCGATCGCGACGGCGTACTTCCAGGGGCTGGGTCCCGGCGTCGCCGCCTTCCTCCTGTTCATGTGCCTGCGCCAGACGCTTCAGGCGATGAGCATCGTGTGGCCCGCACTGGTCTCGATCGCGGTCGCCAACCTGTTCAACGCGCTGGCGAACTGGCTTCTGATCTTCGGCAACCTGGGCTTTCCGGCGATGGGCGCCAGGGGCTCCGCCCTCGCAACGTCGGCGTCGCGGTGGATGATGTTCCTGGTGCTCCTGGCGTTCGGCTGGCGCTACCTGCGCAGCTACGTGACCGGCTGGCGCTGGTCCTGGCTGCGGCTGCGGGTGTTCCGGCCCTTCCTCCTCGTCGGTGTGCCGATCTCGGTTCAGGTGTCACTCGAGGTCTGGGTGTTCACGACCGCCGCGGTGCTCATGGGCCAGCTCGGCGAAGCCCAGCTCGCCGGCCACCAGGTGGCGATCTCCCTGGCCTCGATCTCCTTCATGGTCCCGCTCGGCTTCGCCGGCGCCGCGACCACCCGGGTCGGCAACGCGATCGGCCGCGGCGACCCGGCCGGCGCGCGCCGCTCGGCCGGCGTCTGCCTTGCGCTCGGCGCCGGCATCATGATCGTGTTCGCTTCGCTGTTCGTCCTGCTGCCGGAGGCGTTCGCGCGCGCCTTCAGCGACGTGCCGGCGGTAGTGGAGGTGGCGGCCGCCCTGATCCCGATCGCCGGGCTGTTCCAGATCGCCGACGGCGCCCAGGTGGCGGCGGCGGGAGTGCTGCGGGGCGCCGCGGACACCCGCTATCCGGCGGCCGTCGCCCTGGTCGGCTACTGGCTGTTCGGTCTCCCCGCCGGCGTCTGGCTGGCGTTCGCGCACGGGATGGGGCCGAGCGGCCTGTGGTGGGGCCTGACCTTCGGTCTCGTCTTCGTCGCCGTGCTGCTCGCGTTCCGGGTGCGGATGCGTCTGTGGCGCCTGACCCCGGCCAGTCTGCTGCCGGCCGATCCCGACGAGGTCTGAGCCGCCGGCGGTTGCCGGAGGCGCGGTTGCGGATAGTCTCGCGCCGGCTCCGACGGCAGGGCGCCCGGGTCCGGCAGAGGGGGAGAGGGGGAGAACGCGACCATGACGCGGAAGAAGGCCGTACTCGCCTACAGCGGCGGGCTCGACACGTCCGTCATCCTGCGCACGCTGCAGGAGAAGGGCTTCGATGTCGTGGCCGTGATCGTCGATGTCGGCCAGCGCGAGGACTTCGACCGACAGGCGCGCCGGGCGGAGGCGATCGGCGCCGCGAACGTGTACGTCGAGGACCTCCGGCGGGAGTTCGTGACGGACTTCATCTATCCGGCGATCGCCGGCAACGCCGTCTACGAGAACCGCTACCTGCTGGGCACCGCCCTGGCGCGGCCGCTGATCGCGCGTCGCCAGGCCGAGATCGCGATCCGCGAAGGCGCCGATGTCCTCTCGCACGGCGCCACCGGCAAGGGCAACGACCAGGTCCGGTTCGAGCTCGCCTACGCCGCCCTGGCGCCGCAGATCGAGGTCTATGCCCCCTGGAAGGACGCCGGGTTCCTGCGCCGCTTCCGGGGCCGAACGGATCTCCTGAACTACGCCGAGGAGCAGGGCATCCCGATCGAGGCCTCGTCCGGGAAGCCCTACAGCATGGACGAGAACCTGATGCACAAGAGCTACGAGGCCGGTCTGCTCGAAGACCCGATGCAGACACCGGCCGAGGACATGTTCTCGCTGACCGTGTCGCCGCTCGAGGCGCCGGATACGCCGACCGAGATCGAGATCGAGTTCCGGGACGCCCGGCCGACCGCCGTCCGGGACCGGACGCACGGCGTCGAACGGAGCGACGGGCTGGCCCTGTTCGAGTACCTCAACGAGATCGGCGGCCGCAACGGCATCGGGCGCATCGACATCGTTGAGAACCGGTTCGTCGGCATCAAGTCGCGCGGCGTCTACGAGACCCCCGGCGGCACGATTCTCCACCACGCGCTGCGCGATCTCGAGGGAGTGGCGATGGATCGGGAGGTGCAGCGGCTGCGCGACGGCCTGTCGCTCAAGTTTGCCGAGCTGATCTACAACGGCTTCTGGTTCTCGCCGGAGATGGAGTTCATCCGCGCCGCGTTCCTCCAGGCGGAACGGATCATCGACGGCGCCGTGCGCCTGCGTCTCTACAAGGGCGGCGTGACCACCCTCGGCCGCGAGTCGCGGAGTTCGCTCTACGACCGGAACCTGTCGTCGATGGACGTCGAGGGCGGCTACGACCAGACCGACGCCCGCGGCTTCATCCGGCTCAATGCGCTTCGGCTCAAGGCCCACCAGGTGATCGTCGGCGGCCGCGGCAAGGACGGTTGACGTCGGTCGGACCTGTTCTCGACGGTCCCCCGCATCGCCGGGAGTTCGGCTACCGGGGCGTCATCGCCCTCTCCGGCGGCGCCTCCGGCACAGTCCTCCGGATTGCCCCGCCCCTCGTCGCAACCGAGGAACAGCCTCGCGGGGCGACCTCGCGGCGGCGCCCATGCGGGGCCGGTCAGCCCGACAGCGCCGCCAGCTTCCCGGTCAGCAGCGGCACCACCTTCTTGTAGTCCTCGACGATGCCGAAGCTGCAGTGCTTGAAGATCGGCGCGTCGGCGTCGGTGTTGATCGCGGCGACCACCTTGCTGTCGCCCATGCCGAGCAGGTGCTGGCTGGCGCCGGAGATCGCGATCGCGAGATAGAGCTCCGGCGCGACCTTCCTGCCGGTCTGGCCGACCTGCCAGTTGGGCGGCACCCAGCCGGCGTCGCAGGCGGCGCGTGACGCGCCCTGTTCGGCGCCGATCGTGTCGGCAAGCCTCCTGAGCTCCCCGAAGGGCTCCGGGCCGCCCAGGCCGCGGCCGCCCGAGACGATGACCTGCGCGTCCTCGAGCCGGACGCCTTCCTGTTCCGTCACCTCGCGGCGGGTGATCCGGATGCGCGCGGCGGCGAGCTCGACCTCGACGGACGTCACCTCGCCCGGCGCGGGCCGCTCGGGTGCGGGTTCGAAGCCCCGGGCGCGCAGCCAGACGACGGCAGGCCGCTGCTTCAGCCGGTAGACCGAGATCGCCTTGCCGCCGTACGCGGTGCGCTGGGCCAGGATGTCGTCGCCGTCGGCCCGGATCGCGGCGGCGTCGGCCATCGAGCTGCCGCCCAGGCGGTGGGCGAGCCGGGGCGCGATCTCCTGGCTGTACGTGTCGTTGCCGAGCAGCACCGCCGCGTAGTCGCCGCCGCCGGCAGCGTGGAGCTGGCAGGCGGCCTGCAGCGCCTCTTCGGGCTGGTAGTCGCGCAGCTCCTCGTTGGCCGCGATGATCACCCGATCGGCAACCGCTGCCAGCGCCGCTGCCGCCTCGTCGTCGGCCGGCCCGATCACCAGCACGTGAAGATCGCCGCCGACGCTGTCGGCAAGGGCGCGCCCGGCGCCGGCCGCGCCCTGCGCGGTGCGGTCGTAGCCGAAACTGCCCGGAACACAGACTGCAACGTTCGCCATCGTCCTTCCCCTTCTCCTCGGTCTCTTCGTCTCTCCGTCCCGCTGCGTCGTGCCGGTCCCGGCCGGTCAGCCGATCGAGGCCACGACTTGGTGGATCCTCTTCGCCAGTTGATCGACCCGCTCCTCCAGCGTGTCGCCCTCGGCCAGCTCGCATTCGACCTCGTCGGTCGGCACGAAGATCTCCTCGACCTCGAAGCTCGACGATCCGGCCCGGATCTCGTCGCTGTCCAGGTCCAGATCGGCGAGGTCCAGCTTCTGCAGCGGCTTGCGGTAGGACATCATGACGTCCCGCGTCTTCGGGATGCGGGGTACGTTGTCCTCGTTGTTCGTGATCGTGACCAGAAAGGGGGGTTCGGCCTCCGCGACCTCGATGCCGGCATCGGTCTGGCGGCGCAGGGTGACGCAGTCGGCGGCGGGGGTCAGGCTCTCGACGAATCCCAGCGCCGGCAGGCCCAGTTCCTCGGCCAGGAAGCCGCCGGTCTGGCCGGTGCCCCAGTCGCCCGACTCGCGCCCGACCAGGACCGCGTCGAACCGCCCTCCGTCCTGCTCCAGGCGCCGGATCGCCGCCGCCAGCACACGGCCAACAGCCGAGGCGTCGGGATTCCCGCTGCCCTCGCGCTCCACCAGGCAGGCCTCGTCGACCGTCATCGCCATCGCCTTGCGCAGGCAGTCCTCGGCCGAGGATTCGCCGTAGCAGAGGGCAGTGATCTTCACGTTGCCGCCGGCCGCTTCGCGGAACTGGAGGGCGGTCTCCACCGCGTTTTCGCAGAAGATGTTCGTCACCAGGTTCGCGCCGCCCCGCCTGGCGGCCCTGGCCTCGGGATCGATCCGGAAGTCCCGCGCCGGCAGGTCCGGGTCGAGAATCTGCTTCAGGCAGACGAGCACTCTCATTCGTTGGTCTCCTGCGCCGGCGATCCGGTTCCTCCCGGAGGTCCGGCGACGTGTCCGTGGTTGCGGTCCAGCACCGCCGACACCGCCATGCGGGTCACTTCCGCCACCACCTCGTCGCCCTGCAGCCGGCCGTCGGCCCGGTACCAGCGCGAGATCCAGAGGATCATGCCCAGCAGGCTGAAGGCGCCGACGGTGGGGTCGAGACCGGGCGCCCGGCCCTCGTCGCGCAAGGCGGCCAGGGTGTCGGCGATGAAGTCGACGTAGTCCCGCTGCCGGCCGACGATGTCGGCCCGGTCGCCGGGGAGCAGCCCCTCGAGTTCGTTGACCAGGATCGTCAGCGCCGAGGAGTCCCGGGTGATCAGCCGCGCGTGGCGCGCGACGATCGCCTCCAGCCTGACCAGCGGATCCTGCTCGCGGCGTGCCGGTTCGATGACCTGTTCGTCGAGCTGGTCCATCGCGAAGCCCATGATCGCGAACAGCAGATCCTGCTTGCCCTTGATGTGGTAGTAGAGACCCGCCTTGGTCAGCCCGACCGCCGCGGCAATGTCGTTGATCGACGTCGCGTGATAGCCCTTGCGGTGGAAGATCCGCGCCGCGCTGCGGTAGATCTCGGCCTGCCGGTCCCGATCGCCGTCGCCGGCAGGCTCCCGCCCGACATCACGCAGAGCCGCGCTGCCCGGAACGGTCATCGGATCAAGGCCGCAGAAGGGGTCACGCAGCCAGTCTACCGACCGCCCGGTAGGTTGGCAACGGAACTACAGGATGTAGTGGGGACGTAGTGGCTCGCAAGTCAGCCTGAGCGCCCGCTCGTGAGTCCGTCCCGGTCTGATGCAGTCGTCGCCTTGCCTGGTCGACAGCGGTCGCCGACAGAGCTGGCGCTGGACATGCCGGACCACGGAGAGGGCAGCGCGACGTTTGGCGCCCGTCAATTCTGTCCAGGGAGTTCAAGTTGGCGTTGGGAGGCTGGAGGCGCTGCAAGGTCCGTCGTCCGAATCACTGTCAGCCGATGGCGCCCTCCGAGCTTCAGAATGTCCTCGTCATCCGAGTAGATCGTTGATTCTCCCTCGACCAAGGCGATCGCGACGATCTGCCGGTCGAACTTGAGCTTCGCACGCGTCGATGTGCTCCGGAAGTTGCGAGCACCCTCCGAGAGCGCCGCCTTCGTGATTGCCGCCAGTTCGACCGCCGCTCGTTCGCCGAAAGCGACGATCCGGACACACCGCGTGCTGTTCAGCAGTTCAAGATAGCGGGAGCCGGCTTCGTCCGCGTGCACGAGCACCTCGCTCAGCGCTGGCGTTGGGATGACGATCGCCTCTCCCTTGGCCTGCAGCGTCGCGATCAGCTGTTCTATTCGGGCCTTGGCGTTCGGGATCTCCTCGCCGCTGGCGGGATCTCGTGGTGCAGGAACGCCGTCCTCGAGGAAGTGGAGGAGGACCGACGCGTCAAGAAGCGCCATCTACGAGTTCTTGCCTGCTGGGCCTTCACGTAGCAGTTGCAGCTCCCTTGCCGGCTCCGCGATGCGACTCCAGCCGCTGCCCTTCACGCCGCGAAGGCGCTGGACGACGTCGCCCAGGGGCGCATCGTCCAGCGGTTGGAAGCCGTGGATCTCGAAGTCGAGGAGTCTCCATCGTTCGTCTGCCGTCCGCGTCCAGCGTCCTTCACCGTGGACCCGGATGGTGGCGCCGAAGAGATGCGGCGCCAGGCTGCGCGCCATCTCGCGGCTCGCCTGGCAGATGTGTGTTCTGTCGCTATCCTGCAGGTGGACCGGCACGGTGTCGCCCTTGCCGCCGACGCGAATCAGCACACCATCGAGCACCCCATGTTCCCTGAGAGGCCCCCAAGTATGACCGGCAGGTCGGTCGATACCCGGAAACGACACGATCGTCTCGCCATCCGGCTGCCGCAGACTGGCCCTCGCGTTGTCCTTCGCGAGCCGGGCGTTCAGTTCCTGATCTGCCTTCCGGACATCGTCCGGCGCATCGGCCCGGCCGACCGCCTCAAGCCGCTGGCGAACCCCGGGCAGCGCAACCTCGTCCACGTGCTGCGCCAGCACGGCGCTGCCCTCCTGGACGCGTTCGAAGTGGACGTGGTCCTTCTCGCCCAGCAGGTTCGCCAAGTGCTTCAGATACTCCGCGAGACTGGCCATCGGCAGCGTGGCAGGCTCGAAGGCGTCGATGGCGAAGTGGAACGTGTGCGTGCGGTGACTCATCGCTGTTGACCGCTGCTGGTTGCTGCCGGCCCGCCTGCTTCGCGGGTCGGCCGAAGACCGGACGTGTGTCGGCGCGTCAGCCGACTGCACGGAAGTATGTCACCGCTCGACCGCGGCGGACCGCCAACGCCGCTATGGCGCGGGCAGGTAACGGAACAGCGCCAGCAGCGCCGCCATCCCGGCGATGATGCCGCCGAGCAGCCGCCAGGTCAGCCGAGCTTCCATCTCGCTCAGCCTGCCTACCAGCCTGGCTTCCAGAGCGGCGACATCCGCCTTCGTCGCGACACCATCGGTCAGGGCAGTCCGAACCGTCCCGACCACAACCTCGGCCTGGCGAGCGTCCATCCCGGCCTCTTCGAGGGCTCGGGCCGCTGCGAGCGTGTCGAACGTCGTGGTGTTCATGCCGCCCCGGAGACTATCCCACCCCGCCTGCCTCGCGGCTGGTTCTCACGCCGCGACGGCGCGCCTCGCCTCGGTGGATGAGCCGGTCCGGTCATCCGGGTCGGAATCGGAAGAACACCCGTCCGTCTCGTGTTGTGCCGGTTGAACAACGCGGCGGACGGGGAGTCCGCCGGAAAGGGAAGACGGAAGAAGGATGAAAAGAGGTACGAATGTGCGGTTGCTCGCCGGGTTCCTCGCCTGGTCGATGGGATGTGCCGTCGTGTTGCAGTCGTCGCCGCTTCATGCCGCAGACGAGGAGACCTACGCTGCTGCCAGGGAGTGTGTCGAGCTGGAGAACGAGTGGCCGGACACGTATGGAGGCTACGAGCGTGCCGAGGCCTATCGGGCGGCGGCTCGTTGTTTCAAGGCACTGTATGTTCGCGTTCTCGATGTGGCTGGTTACTTCGAGTACGATCTGGAAGAGGGACTCATCGACGATCCGAGCGAAGACATCAAGGCAGTCGAGGAGGAATTTGCGAAGTGGCTTGACGAATTGGAAAGTGCCTATTTCTCGACGCGGAGCGTGTGTCTCCACATTCGGTTTGAGGGTCTCGTTGGCGACATTGCTTGCGGAACGGATTCCACTGCTCCGCACGAATTCCTTGGCTTGCTGAAGAACATGATTGCCGATGAAGACACGGGCTGGTATCAACCCGACACGGAGCTCGCCGAGGCGCTGGGGCTCTGACTCCGAGATCTCGCTCCGCGGCGTAGATGACGGTCAGTCCGTCTGGTCGAAGAAGGCGGTGCCGGGCTCGGAGTCCAGGGTCTGTGCGACGAGGGCTCGGTCGAGGTAGTCGTTTCTCATCTCGCAGGAGGTCTCGGCGATCAGGGTGCAGGCATGGCAGGCGGCGCCGTGGAGCAGGCGGTCCTCTCGGCTCTCGTTCGGGACGTGGGCGGCGCAGATCGGGTCGTTCGAGCACAGAGCCGCCGCACGCAGGGCGTGGTCGAGATGGCTGGCCAGGCGGCGGGCCTGCTGGACGAGGCCGCCCAGCGTTCCCTCGGCGTCGGGACTCGCGGTGTAGAGGAGCAGGCCGTAGCGGGACGATGCCTGGTCGACGTAGATCCGCTCGCGGAGCGAGGCGGCGGGATAGCCGCAGCGCAGGGCGAGCGAGCCGATCAGCAGGTGGGACAGGGTGTGGAGGAGGATGTAGGGGCCGCCCGGGAAGTCCCTCTTCTTCTGACCCTGGAACTTCTCCAGCCACTTCCGGTGCCCCGCCTCGAGCTCGGCGCACCGCCGCGTCACGGCCGGGCGGTCCTGCCACTGCCTGACCGCGTCGCCGTCAAGCGCCAGGAAGACGCCCTCGCCGCGGTTCTCGATCGCGGGGAACCAGGACGGCTCGGACGCCAGAGCCGCGCGGGCGACGTCGGACTCGTACTCGCCGTAGATGTCGGCGGCCTCTGCCTCGAAGCGGGTGAATCCGGCGAGTGCTGCGACTTCTCGCAGGCGGTGCACCTGGATGACGGCGTGGATCCGGCGGTCCGGCATCCCGCCGGATGCTGACCGGGGCGGGCCGGCGCCTCGGGCCTGCCAGACCCGACGCGGCAGCCGCCGGGCGTGGAAGCGCTCGTCCACCGGCACGTCGTCGCCGAAGCCCTCCGGGGCGGCCAGCAGGGCGTCCAGTTCGTCGAGCTTCGCGGGACGGTCCGTCCGGGCGCCCTGGCGCCGGCGCTCGACGGCCAGGAAGACCTCCTCGTCGCCGAACGGCTCCAGCGCTGCCGCGACCTGGGGGTTTCCCCTGGTCAGGGCAACGTGATCGGTTTCCTGGACGATCTGCAGGACGCTCCACTGCTCCTCGACCGCCCGGTCGACGTTCGACCCGCCCTGCGGCAGCGAGAGCACGGTCACGACCTGCGGGAACCAGGCGTTCGTCGCGGTGCGGATCAGCAACCGGCTCGGCCGGGTGCAGTCTTCCCGCGAACCCGGCCCCAGCCAGGGCCGCCTGCCGCCGCAGTAGCCCAGCGGGCGCTGCGCGCGGTCCATCGCCTCGATCATCCGGCGCCGGCTGCCGCAACTGCAGTAGAGCACCAGGTTCGCCAGGTCACCGCCGGTGCCCTGCTCTTCGAGCCGGAGTTCCCCTCTGCAGTTCGAGGCGCCCTCGTGGACGAAGTCGTACCAGTCGATGTCGTCGACGTGGCCGTGCGGGCAGGCGCGGACGAAGCGGATCGGCACCACCGGCTTGCCGTCGAATCGGCCCCGGTCGTCCAGGTGGCTGCGGTGGACAAGACGCCGTGAGGTCGTCGACGGTCCGGTCGAGCCGCCCGGCGCCGCGCTTTCCTGAACGAGGCGCCAGCCGGGAAAGCGCGGCGACCGAATCCGCGGCGAGTGCGGGCCCGGTCGGTCGGACGCGGCGGGCGGCATGCAGAGCTGCGGCAGGGCGCCGTCGGTCAGGCGGCGGAGCCTCTCGGCAAGCCTGGGTTCGTCGATGACCTCGAGCTGGTCGGGCCGGGGCCAGAGATCCAGCCCGCCGACGATCGCCGAGTCCCGAGGCAGATCGATCAGCGCGCCCGGCCCGTAGGTCGTGATCACCTGGCTGCGGCGGATGCTGCCCCGGCTCGTCTTCATCCGCGCCCACCACCGGCGGGATCGACGATCGAGAGCTCCACCTCCGGTTCCACGTCCCGCAGCGAGCGGTTCGCCCGGAACTTCCGGTGGTGGACGGACTCGAACTCCGCGTCGAGCATCTCGCGCAGAAGCGGTTGGCCCTTCCCCTGCTCGTGCTGCTGATACTTCACGTCGACGCCTGCCTCGCGATAGCCGGAGACGATCTGCTGCCAGGAGTCCAGCAGATCGCCGATCCGGTTCTCGACGCTGCTCTCCTTCTCGATGCGGTCCTCCTCGTCTTCCACGACGATTCTCGCGCGATGCCGGAAGGTCGCCCTGAGCCTGTCCTCGATCTCGTCGCGTACGACCGCCATCCCGCTGACACCGGCAGCCGGAACGAGCGACGGCGCCGAGTGCCGTGCGAGGCCGACGAGCGCGCCGCCATCCCGCGGTCGAGGGCGCGGGCGGCGAAGGGGGTGACGCTGCTTGCCTCGACCGCGCCGTAGAACGTCTCGTGACCGTGGCGGAACCGCTCGTAGTGCGACCGGTCGCGCGGCTTGTGGACGTTGAGCAGGGTCAGAACGAGTCCGGGCCTGCGGTCGTCCCGGCCGACCCGGCTGGTCGCCTGGATGTACTCCGCGGTCGTCTTGGGCTGGCCCATGACCACCATCACGCCGAGCCGCTGGATGTCGAGCCCGACCGAGATCATGTTCGTCGCCAGCGCGAAGTCGACCCGTTCTCCCTTGTCGTGAAAGGGCCGGCCCAGGCGGGCGCGGGCCTTCGCCACCTCCGCGGTCGAGACGCGAGATGTCAGTTCGAGCGGCTCGACCTTCGTGTACCGATCGCGGAACACCCGCGGGCTCCGGCCGACCCGCCGGCGGGCGCCGTAGCTGCGGAGCGTGTTCGAGATCTCCTCCTCGACGATCCGCCGGGCGCCTCCGAGTTCGCGCAGGCTGTTGAAGTAGAGCAGCGCGGTCATGTACGCATCCGCCGGGTTCGCTTCGTTCCCGTCGCCGCCGGCCTCGCGGTACTCGTTCCGGGCGGCCGCCATCAGCGGCAGCAGGACGCGCCGCATCATCGCCTTCGCGTTGCGGCCCGGCGACGCGATCCCGACATAGAGGCGGGCGGCGCGCTTGCACGGCGGCAGGACGCGGGCGAAGAACGAGTCGCGCCGGCTCGGCCCCGGCGGCGGGAAGACTGCTGTCGTCTGCCGGCCGAAGAGGCCGCGCACCTGTTCGCTCGCCTGGCGGACCGTCGCGGTCGAGGCGACGATCTTCGGCTTCGGCGCGGTGTCGCCGGGGGCGCCGCTCGTGCCGCTCGTGCCGCTCTGCATCGAGAGCGCCTCGATCGCCGTCTCGTACAGGCCGGTCATCGAGCCCAGGGGCCCGGAGATCAGGTGCAGCTCGTCCTGGATGATCAGGTCGGGTCCGGGCAACGGCGCCGGCAGCTGCCGGCCACGGCCGGGCTCGGCGGCGCCGTAGAAGCCCTGCTGGTCGCAGCGGTCCGCTCCGCCCAGAAGCACGCCGGAACGGGCCTCCCAGGGCAGGGCCGCGAACTTGTCCACGGTGGCGATCAGGAAGCAGGGCAGCCGCCGGTACAGCGGGTCGTCGACGGCGACGATCGGCAGGGCGTCGTTGCCCGAGAACTCGCATTCCCAGTCCTGGCAGACGACGCGCAGGTTGCGCGGGTGGTCGTCGTCCGGCTCCAGCGAGAACGAGTCCGCCTGGAACGCCGTCCGGCACCACGGGCAACTGTCCAGCGGAATCGGCGCCGGTTCCGTCTGCGGCTTCGCCTTGTGGCGCTTCGTCTGTTCACGCGCCGTGTGCGGGCTCTTGTCGCCCCTCTTGCCCATCCGGTTCGGCGTCGCGCCGCTGCCGACCCAGAGGCCGATCTCGAACGGCCACGCGCCGTAGCGCCGCGGGTCCTGCCGGCGTTCGAGTTCGAGGGCGCAGACGACACCGGCGGCGCGCGCCAACTGGTCGAGCGTCAGCAGGCGCAAGGTGTAGCGCATGACGACGGAGACGCCGGCGCCGGCGCGGCCTTCTTCTTCCGGATGGCGCAGCCGCCGCAGGACGATCGCAAGGGCGGCCAGGCCGAGGTAGGCCTCCGTCTTGCCGCCGCCGGTGGGGAAGAACAGCAGATCGACGGTCTCCCGGTGACGGTCCGTGGGGTCCGCCAGCGGCGCCACGTTCAGCAGCAGGAAGGCCAACTGGAAGGCCCGCCACGCCGGACCGGACGTGTCCGCTGCGTCTGTGCTTCCGGCGCCGCCCGACGTGCCCTGGTCCCGGCGCCTGAGCGCCTGGGCAACCGCGCGGTTGGCGACCCGGAATGCGTCCAGCGCGTCCGCGTCGCGGCACAGCGTGTCGACCCCTTGCTGCATCCGTTCGGCCGCCTGCTCGGCGCGTCGCAGCAGGTTCCGGGCCGTCTGCAGGTGTTCGCGGCGCCGGCCGGCGGCGTTGGCCGCGAGCTCGCGCCGACGGGCCTCGATCCAGCCGCGGTAGTCGTCCAGCAGCGGCGCGAGCACCGCCTCGACGTCGGCCGCACCGTCCAGTTCCCCCAGGCGGTCCATCGACAGGTCGACGCCGGGCGGATCGAAGGTCTCCGTCTTCTCGACTTCGGCACGCGGCATCCAGGTCGTCCGCACGACACGGCAACTGCCGTCGGCCAGCAGGTCCCAGTCCGCCGAGACGTTGTGGCCGGTGGCATGGCTCGGGCTGTCCGCGTAGTGCAGGGCGGCGATCTGCTCGTCCCTGTCCTCGCCGGCGGCGCCGGGCCGCGAGTCGGCGCGAGGAACGAAGGGTCGGTCGCTCTCCACCTCAATGCCGGCCTGGAAGGCGTAGGTCGCCTCCGCGGCCTCGATGTCGGGCGCCGGCGGCCGGTTGTTCACCAGGAAGACGCTCACCGCCAGCGTGCCGTCGGGAAGCTCCGCCAGACCGCGGACGGGCTTCCGCGAGACGATCACCTGCAGGCCGCCGCTCCGCGGCACGTCGTGCTGCGTCTTCCGCGGCCCGGTCGCTGCCGCGTCCTCGTCCAGTGCGACCTGGACCGCCTCGGTGCGAGCCGTTCGCTGCCAGGCCCTGTCGGGGGCGTTGGACGTGTCGTCGCCCGCGCCCTTCCCGACCCGCCGATAGTCGCCCCAGTCGACCCGGACGGTCAGCGAGGCGCCCCGCGCGGCGAGAAAGGTCAGACCGATGGACGACGGGAAGAACGCCTTCTTCGCCGCCTTCTGCTCCTCGAGCGACTCTTCCGCCAGTCCGGGACGGTCGACCACCTCGTCCAGATCGTCATCGTCCTCGCCGCCGGCAAGCACCTCCAGCGCCTCCGCATCCGGCCGCATGCCCGAGGGAATCAGAAAACCGGTCAGGTACCATTTCGACGGAGGCTCGTAACCCGGCAGAACCTCGTCCGCCTGCCCCTGTCCAGGCCGCGGCCCGACAAGGTCCATCTCCAGCGCCGCCACCAGCCGGGAGCGGACCGCCTCGGCAGTCGTCTCAGGCATCGCCGCGGATCTGTCAGTGGCTGCAGGAGACTCCGTCATTCTCCGGTGCGGCCTGCTTGCAGGACAGGCGCAGTTCCCGGCGCGGCTCGGCCATGCGGCGCCGGTCTCGCCGTCACTGCTCCGTGTCGCCGGTCGGCCCGGTTCCCGAGTCGCGACGCCGGAGCGGCGCCCGGTCCGTCGTCAGACCGAGCCGCTCGAGGACCTCGAGTTCGCCGAACTTCGGCAGGTCATACTCCTGACAGATGTCTCCGACCTTCCGGTCCCGTTCGTAGACATAGGCGACCGCGATCGGCAGATCGCGCATGATCTGCGCGATCCGCTTCCGGTTCTCCTCGTTGCGGCTGGACATCGTTCCTCCTCACCGCCCGTCATCGGCCGGTCCGTTCAATCCAGGGACTGTCGTCAAGGGAAGCACGGTACTACAGCGCCGCATCGGACCGAAGCGTGCCGGCAGGCGCCCCTTCCGCCGGGCACACCTTCCCCGATCTGGCCTCCAGCGCGGCAAGCAACCCGGTGTCGCGGAGAAACGCCCAGGACTGCGGCGGCCGGAAAGCCGGTGCCTCGGCTCGCGGACACAGAGGCACGTCGAGCTCGGTGATCTCGGTGAGAGCCAATGCAGCCACGGTTTCAGCCTCTCCGACGTAGGCGTCGAATTCCCGTCGGTCGATGCCGGCCCGTCGCCCGAACAAGCGCCAGATCTCGTCCGGCGCCTGCAAGGCAACCGCTTCGAGACGAGCCGAAGCCACAACCTCCTGCCGCGGGCTCGTCGCATAGATCCAGATCCGTGCCCCCGCTGGCGCCCGCACCGCCCGCTTGCGAATCTCCACCGTCTTGAAGCCCGAGACGAGCATGTCCACGTACGGCGGCCTGATCGACATGAGGATGTCCATCACGAGTCCGGTTCTCCGAGCCCGCCCAAGGAGCCTCTCAACGAGCAGCGGGCCGCGTCCGATTGTCGGCCTCGTGACCGGCCCCGCACGTTCATCCACCTCTGCCCCGGCCAGCAAGAACCGTCGAGCGGAATCGAGTCGTCACCGACCCGCTTGGCGAGCAGCGGACTCAATCCAGATTCCGAGATTCTTCGGGCCATGGTCTCTTGTCCATCTGTAGAACGGGAAGCCGGCCGGCATCCTCCCACAGCACCGGCTCGTTTTCTTGTCGAACCCTGGCAGCCCGCTGATGTCGATGCCGAAAAGCCCTTTGCCTTTGTCCTTGCTGTAGTCAATCTCGTACTGCACGTACCTACTGTCGCACGTGTGAGATCCTACCAAGACAACCGTCACCGACGTGCCGTGCATCTGCTCGCGTATCCACTTCTTGATGCCTGCGTCGCCGGTACGTTGAACGTCTTCAAATTTTGCTGCGTCGATGAAGCCGGCAGCTTCCCTGCCGGGCGTCAGCCAGCTGTGCCGGACGATCATCGCGCGTGTAACGTCGTGCTTGTACTCGAAACTGAAAAACACTCTGCGCATCACTATGGCCTCCTTGGATGCCTGTTGCTGTGTCCCGTCGTGACCGGTGACCGTGCATGCGGCGGACCGATCTGTCTGGTCGTGGAATACTACACGAAAAGACCACCGGCGCAACCCAGTGCGACCGCAAATAAGGCCAACCCGAGATGGAAGAGACAAACTGTGGGCGCAAGCAGCGCTCGGAGCCAGCGGCGACCACGACGTGAAGAGTCCGTTCGCATCGAAAAATCGATCCTGATGGAGTCGATCAATCGGACCTTGTCGTACAGGTCGCGGAAGAGGCGTTCTTGTGAGAGATAGTAGGCGTCAAGGAACCAGAGCACCAAGATAGGCAGAGCGGCGAGCCATGGCCAGGCGATCTGCCGGTCGCCGGGTAGCAGGATGGCGACTCCCACGAAGGCCGCGACGCTCCAGCCCTTCATCTGGAAGGAGTTGGCTGCCAGGCGATCAATGACCGTGCGAATGAACTCGAGGTGTTTGATCTTGTTGCCCGAGTCAGGCCCCGACGGACTCTGGTCTCTATGGCGCGATTCAGCCTTGTTCCTGTCCGGTGCTCTCCGCCGCTGCTTTGTTGGCGGTGGGTTCAACGAAGTCTCACGCAGCTCGGGGGCGGCAGCAAGTCAGGGCTCAGCGCGGCGGGCGTTGAGGGCCATCAGGCGGGCGAGGACTTCGTCGCGGGTGTCGTCCGGCCAGCGGTAGCGCCAGGGCTTCTTCTTGCGGCCCCAGGTCTCTTCGTCGATCTCGTGGTCAAGCAGGAACTCGCAGTCGGTCGGGATGTCGCACCATCCGTAGGCGTCCAGAACGACGCGGTCCATTTCGGCATGCAGTTCGCGGAGCTCGCTGATCCGAGCGTCGCCCTCGTTCGGGTCGTGGAAGCGGTTGTAGGTCTTCGTGAGGCCCTCGTTGTTGCCGACCATGAGCGACGCGCGGAAGTCGTAGTAGGCCCTGCCTGCGGCTTCGAGGCTGCGGGCGCGCCTTGGAATTTCCGGGGGGGGGGGGGCGCGCTACTCGGCAGATCGAAAGGGAACGGGAACGTCTCGAAGCAATCCGAGGGCGTGTAGCGGAGATCGTCTTTCATCGACGACGCGAAGAAGCGCGCCCAGATCTCGTGGGGACGGGACTGCAGGACGCAGAAGGCAGTCGCGGTGTCGAACGGGAAAACGATCAGCGAGTCCGCATAGATCAGATCTTGCGGCAGAAAGGCAAAGCTCGCTTGCTGGCCAACCCTGGAGATCACCAATACGCGATCAAGCTTCTTGATTGTCGAGTAGAGGCCGAGCGCCTTGTTGGAGTAGTGCCACCATCGTGCGCGAAGGTTGTTCCAGTTCTGAGCGTTGCGCGCGGGCTTCACCTTCTCCTCTACGATGACCAGCAGCTCTGGCCAGTCGGCCGCCACAGGGTCGGGATAGTCGAGCGGCACGACTCCTGCTCGCAGCCAGTCTCTCCGGTTGTCCTCGCTGGCCTCTTCCCACGTCTGTCCCAGGTCTGCTCGCCGCAGTGGCCAGTCGCGGAAGTTGATGACGTAGCGGTGGTGGGCATGGGTCGGGCTGTCGTTGACTTCCTTGCCGCCGATGTAGGGGAAGATGACTTCGCGGTTCCTCGGGTTCGCTGCGATGAGGCGGTTCATCTCGGACAGCGGTGTCGCTACACCCTTGCGGTCGGTGTCGTCGAAGGTGAAGCCCATGCCGAGGACGATGCTGCCCTGGAAGCTCTTGCCGGCGTTGGCCTGCAGTCGTTCGGGATCGTCATGGCCGCCGGCGTGGAACAGGAAGGCGGTGATCTCGGGAACGGTCTGGCCGTCGAGGATCCTCTGACCGGTCCAGTTGCCGCGGTGGATGTGCAGGATGCTGACGACGACGGCGGCGAGGCGGGGCCACTTGTACCGTCGGGTGGCGCGGTAGATCGTGCCGCCGTTCGTGCAGATCCACCGCAGGCCGGTGGCCCGCGTGTCGCCCTGGGCGATCGTGTTCGTGGCGATCAGGCCGAGCGCGCCGCCCTGCCGGAGCAGTCCGAAGCTGCGGCGGAAGAAGTGCGCCACCAGGTCGGAGTTGCCGTGGCTGTTCTCGTGAAGCTGCTTGAGCCACTGGGGATAGTAGTCCGGGTTTGCGGCGGCCACCGTGTTCTTGCCGGCAAAGGGCGGGTTTCCGACGACGGCGTCGAAGCCGGGGTTCGGCCGGTCTTCGGGCTGGAAGACCTCGGGGAACTCGATGTCCCAGTGGAACGGTGCGAGTGGCGGGTTCCGGTGGCGGAGGTGCTCCAGCCAGGCGGCCCATGCGGCTGGCGGCGCCTCCGGTCCGGGTCGTGGCCCGGGTTGTGCTGGCGGGTCTGGGTCTCCGTACGGGACTGCGGGATCGGCCCGCGGGCGTTCCTGGCCGGGCAGATCTCCGTGATCACCTTCGCTCCTTACCGGCAAGTCCCGCGCAGGGGCCGGTGGCAAGTCGTCGGTCCTGGAGCGTCCCGCGCCTTGGGCTTGCTGGGTACCTGGCGGCAGGAGGCTCGCGGCTTCTGATGATGACGGCTGCTGTGTCGAAGCGGTCGCTGCGGGCCAGTGCGCCGTTTCTGCAATGAACTGCTGCCGTAGCGCTTCGCGGCTTTTCGGCTTGTCCGCTTCGAAGAAGGCGGCGGTGACCAGGTCGCCGATCAGTCGGACGCGGCGCTGGGCTTCCTCTGCCTGCTTCAGGCGTTCTCGCAGTTTGTCGTCGCCGGCCTCTTCCGGGGCCTGCTGGATCTCGCGGCGCAGCCGCTCTGCTTCCCGGATGCGCTCGCCGATCCAGGTGGTCTCGGTGCCGAGCTGGAACCCGGACTTGCCGCCCTGCCAGTGGAAGTCCCGGATCTGCTGCAGGTCAAGACCCACCAGCGCGTCGCCGTGGCGCAGCGCGTGGTCGAGGAAGGTCAGCGGGGCGTCGCGGTCGAGGGTGGCGAGCCAGAGGGAGAGCTTGGCGAG
The DNA here is from genome assembly GCA_965116145.1 of Thermoanaerobaculia bacterium. Classification (GTDB taxonomy): domain Bacteria; phylum Acidobacteriota; class Thermoanaerobaculia; order Multivoradales; family Multivoraceae; genus Multivorans. The sequence goes on along the minus strand of OZ220482.1, from coordinate 1,040,873 downwards.
GTCGACGGCGATCGGGTTGCGGTCCACGCCGTAGAGGAAGTTGCGGGCGACGAGGCGGCGCGCGAGAACCGTCCGGTCGAGGCCGCCCGAGCCGCGGTCGCCGCCGGCGTCCCCGGATGGCGTCGTGTACGGTTCGCCGTGCCGGTTCCAGGACTGGACGAGCAGTTCGCCCAGTTGCCGGCAGGCCTCGACCAGGAAGGCGCCGGAACCCATCGCCGGGTCGAGAATGCAGAGGCCGAGGATCTGCTCTTGTGTTGGTACGGGCAGCCCGTCGCTGCGGCGGGCGCCGTCCTGGGGGCTTGCACCGTCCGGCGCCGTCGAACCGTCCGCGGCCCTGGAGCGAAGGCGCTCGACGATCGGCTCCAGGGTCCGGCGGACGATCGGCTCGGTCATCGAGCGCGGCGTGTAGTGGGAGCCGGACTTCCGTCTCTCCTCGCTGGGCTGGAGGACGAGTCCGTGCTCGGGCACGATGTCCGGCGTCGTGTGGCGGTCGATCACCGGGTCGAGGGCGGCGTGGAGCGCCTCCAGGGTGTCCGCGGCCCGGACTGCATGGGCTTGCCCGTGGGAGAGCTTGCGGCCGGCCTCCTTCGTGAGCCACGTTGCCCGGCTGCCCGGCGCCTGCGCCAGCAGGGCGTCCAGGCTGACGACAGCCGGGGCGCCGTGCTTCTGGGCGGGCCTGATCGCCACGGACCGCCCCTTGGCCCTTTCGAGCCGGAAGCCCATCATCTTTTCGTAGACGGAACCGATGTGCTCCACGTCGAGCGCCCGGTAGGAGAGGCGTTCGCCTCCCAGCACGAGGAGCTTGTCGAGAACGCGGAGAATCGTCCCGTCGGGCACCAAGGGCGCCGGGACGCTCTCGTTCGTCTGCATCACGCTGTGCGGTGCGCGGCCTTCGAGGAACGGGTAGCGGTCCGGGTCGAAGAGGACGCCGCGGCGTATCGGCAGCCGGAATCCCGCGGCCCGGGCGCCGCCGTGGATCATGCGGAACAGGGTCAGGAGCTGCGCCCAGGCGCCGTAGCGCTGACCCATCGTGTCCGGGTGGAGAGCGGCGTCGCCGGTCAGGCGTTCATGGAGGGCGGCCAGGGAGTAGTGACGGGCAAAGGCCGCGTTGCCGTCGCCGGCGGGCGTGCTCTCCGGGTCCCGGTCACACTCTTGACGCGCCGTTCCCGGCTGGGCCGGGTCGCTGCGGTCGCACGTGGCCGCGGCCGCGGGCACGAGGAGTTCGCGCTCTTCCGCGTAGAGCAGGAAGACGATCCGCATCATCACGGTGAGCAGGCCGTGGTAGATCGCGTCCCGGTCTTCGCGAAGCTGCTCGCCGAGGAGGTGTCCCTTCGCCGCCTCGTCGGCAGCCGCAAAGCCCCTGAGCAGCTCGTGCAGGGCGTGGAGAACCTGGTCCGCGAGCCGTTCGCTGACCTCGTTCTGGTACTTCCGGCTGTTCCGGAGCAGTCTGGCGAGCCGCTCTCGCCGAGGCAGGGAGAGCAGGCGCTGTTCGCTCAGCAGCAGGCGCATCGCGGCGCAGATCGGGCGGCCGGCGGGGAGCAGCATCTGTTCGACGTGGAAGTCGATCCAGCCCGAGCTCTCGCCGTGCGGCGCAGAGACAAGACGGAGCGTTCGGCCGTTGAAGAGCAGACCGGCCGGCACGCCGGTTTCCCGCAGCAGGCGTTCCAGACGGCTGCGAGGCGAGGCGTCGAGGCCGCCTGCGCCCGCGACCGCGCCGGAACGGGGCGCCGTGCGGTCGAGGTCCGTGCCGGGCGCGAGCACCGAGACGAAGAGCTGCCACCGCGGCATCCCGTCTTCCGGGTCCCGCTCGCGGACCGCGATGTCGGGGCGGAGCTTCTCGCGTGCGCCGGCCAGCTCGACGGCCAGGTCGTTCGGCATCTCCGCGCCGTCACCGCCTGCGTAGCCAGCCGGTTTGAAGCGCCAGCCCAGCACGGAACGGGCGAAGGTCCCGAAGTCCGGCAGGAAGGGCTTGCCTTCGTCGTCCGTGGCGACCGCCTGCTCCAGGAGTTCCTGGCCCTCCCGGTCGTTGCGCGGCAGCACGGCGCCGGCCCGGTCGAGTGCGGTCGGCGACACGACCAGGCCGACCGGTCGAACGAAACCCAGCCACTCCAGATGCGCGCGAACGCTGGCGCTGATTCTGGCTCCGGCCATCGTCGAATTCGGTTCAGGCGCGGCTTCAGTTCGACGCCGGCCACAGGTAGACGATGCCGAGCGGCTCGACCGGCGGCACGGCCTGGACTTCGTAGAACGCTCGCACCTTCGCCGGCTGGGTGTCGATGTCCTGGTCGAACTGCTTCAGCCGCTCGCGCCAGAAGCGGATGTCGGCGCGGAGCTGGCGTTCCTCTTCCCTGCTGAACGCGAGGACCTGCTGGGCCTCTTCCTGCTCGCGTTCGTCAAGCTCGCGGCGGACCTGCGCCCGTTGCTCCTTCAGCGTCTGCCGCAAGTCGCGGCTTTCCTGCTCGCCGCGCTCGGCCAGGCGCTTCCTGGCCGTCTCTTCGAGCGCCCTGGCGCGGTCCTTGAGGTGGCCGCGCAGATCCTCGATGTCGGCCGGCGCGGAGCGAAGCAGCCGTTGTTCGACGACTTCGCCGACCGGCTGACCTGCGTCGTCGCCGAGCTGGTTGCCGAGGGCGCGGTCGAGAAGATCGAGCGATCGCGCCTGGGCATCGCGGGCGTAGGGACGGAGGCGCTCGTCGCGACGACGGTCGCCGTCGGTCCAGCGGGCGGCGACCGCGACGATCTCCTCGTGCAGGCGCTCGGCGCCGCGCCCGTAGAGCATCAGCCGGCCCAGCAGGACGACCCGGGGGATCGCATCCTCGGCCTGCACCAGGCAGGCCCGCGAGAGATCGTGGTGGACGAAGCCCTGGGAGGAGAAGCGGCCGAGCAGGCGCCGGGCGACGCGCTGGGAAAGGTGGAGGTGGACCACCTCGTCGGTCAGCACGCCGGCGTCCTGGAAGACGATCGGCCGCACCGGTTCCTCCTGGCGCCATTCGGCGACCTTCTGGCCGGGTCTCAGGGGGCGCCGCAGCGAGTCCAGCGTGCTCTGCCAGGAAGGGTCCGTGCGGGTCGGGCCGCTGACGTCGGGAAACCTCCAGGCGGAGTCTCCGTGCGGTTGGGCGGCGGGCTCAAGCGGCCCCGCTCCGGCCAGCTCCAGCGAGCAGGAGAGGGCGTCGCGGAAGGCCTCCGGGTCGAACCGGACCCACCTGCGGGACTGCTCCAGCAGTCGTCGACACCGTCCGATCTCGGTGTCGAGTTCCGCCCGGCGCCGCTTGCGCGCCGTTTCGAGCTCCCGCTCGACTGCCTGTTGCCGCCGCGGGTCGAGTCCGTGGCGCGCGATCTTGCGGCCCAGCCGGTCGGCTGTGTCGTGGCGGATGCCGTCGCAGTTCAGCCGCCGCTCGATGTCGTCCTCGATCACGCGGGACAGGCTCCCGAGTTCGTTGCGGATCGTCTCCGTCTTCTTCACCAGGACTTCGAGCACGCGGTCCTCGGCGCGCTGCGGCAGGACGAAGTAGTGGCAGCGGACCTCGTCGGCCGGCTGCAGCTTGCGGTCGATCCGGCCGTTCCGCTGCTCGATGCGGCCCGGATTCCAGGGCAGGTCGAAGTGGAACAGGTCGGTGCATTGCGCCTGGAAGTTCAGGCCCTCGCGCGCCGCGTCGGTGGCGAGCAGGATGCGCAGCGGCTCGTCGGCCGGACGGGTGTTGAACCGCCGCTGGATCTCGCGGCGGCGGGGGCCCTGGACCAGTCCGTCGATCGTCAGCAGGCGCTCGCCGGCGCGGTCGCTCGACTCGATCGCCGCCTCCAGCATCAGCTGCACGTAGCGCTTCGTCCCTTCGCGGTTCTCGGTGAAGATCAGCAGGCGGCGCTGGTTCCACTGCGGCGGGGCGGCGCCGGGCGGCAGGGCCTTCCCCCAGGCCGGCAGGCCGGGGCAGAGGTGCTCGCGGATCCAGTCGATCAGGTGGCGGGTCTTCGCGTCGGGCTGTCCGCGGGCGGCCTGGGCGGCCTGTTCCATCTCGTCGAGCAGGGCGTCCTCGCGGCGCTCGATGTCGGCCGCGGCGGCCACCGACTCGACGGCGCTGCCGATCCGTGCGACGAGCCGATCTTCCTCCTGCTGCGCCGCTTGCCGTGCGGCATCGAGGTCCATGTCCAGGGCGTCGTCGTCGACCTCCGGCGGGAGGGCGCCGCCGCCGTCGGACTCGCCGTCGGCGAGCGCGGCGGAGGACACGAAGCGCTCGGCCTCGTCATGCCGGATGGCCGGGGCCTCCACCTCGGCTGGTGCGGCCGCTTCAGCCGCTTCGGCAGTCGCCTGCCGCCGCTGGCGCTCCACGGTCTTCCGGTGCTGCGCGAGGCTGCGGGCAAACGCCTCCACGGACGACAGGAGCCGTTGCTGGAGGCCGGACATCAGCAGGCCGTTGCGCGTCCGCAGGTGCTTCGGCGCGCCTGCGAATCTCTCGTTGCGGACGTTGCGGTATGCGTCCAGCAGGCGGGAGAGGACGAGTTCCGGGGCGTCCGGCGGCAGACCGTCGAGCACCACGCGCTCGACGCGCCGCCTGGGGAAGCCGCCCTGGAGGCCGCGGATGTCCTCCTTGATCCGCCGCACCATGACGGCGTCGAGCGCCTTCGGCCGGATCCTGACGCCGCGGGTGAAGCGGTTGGGGTCGAGCAGCTCGAGCAGGGTGGAGAAGCTGTTCGAGTGGCCGTTGTGGGGCGTGGCGGAGAGGAAGAGCCGATGCTCGAAGCGGCCGCTCAGATCGCGGACGGCCCTCGTGAACTTCGACTCGATGCCGTAGTTGCCGCCGCTCGACGGCGCCGCGTGGTGGGCTTCGTCGAGGATGAGCAGACTCCCGGGCAGCACCGACTTCCCCAGCCACGCGCGCATCGGATCCGTGTAGATCGGATCGATCAGCAGCCGATGGGAGATCAGGAAGCGGCTGTGCGTGCGCCACGGATTGACGCCGAACCCCCGCTCGCGCCGCATCCGGGCCAGGAAGCTGCGGTCGAGGATGGCGAACAGGAGGCCGAAGCGCTCCTCCATCTCGGCCTGCCACTGCTCGAGCACCGAGCTCGGCGCCGAGATGACGATCGTCTTCGCCTTCTGGCGGAGCAGGAGTTCCCGCGCAATCAGCCCGGCCTCGATCGTCTTTCCCAGACCTGTGTCGTCGGCGATGAAGAGGTTCACGCGCGGCATCCGCAGCGCCTTGCGCAGCGGCTCCATCTGGTAGGCGTCCAGCTTGATGCCGGCGCGGAAGGGCGCCTGGAACAGGTCCGGGTCGGTGGCGGTGATCGAGTTCCAGCGCAGGGCGTGGAGGAAGGCGCCGAACCGCCGCGGCGTGTCGAAGCCCTTGCCGGCGAGCTCCGCCCAGTCCTCCAGGCGGCAGATCCGGCGATCGATCTCGTGTTCCCAGAAGACCTCCGCCTCCTCGCCCGGGCAATCGTCCTCGGCACAGGCCAGCCGCACGATCGGCGACTCGCCCGGCCGCAGCGCCGGCACGATTTCCTCGACCAGCCACCGCCGCGAGCGGACGGCCACGAGCTCACCCGGCTCCGGGCAACGCTCCGGGAGTTCCTGCGGGACGGTCACCAAGACGGCGCGAAGCGTAGCGCGCCCGGCGAACCTGGCCCGATATGCTCCGCAACGCCTTGTCTGCCGAGCGTCTGGTCGCCATCCGTGCGACACGCACGTCCACCACGGATTGCCAGGAAGAGCACATGACGGGGAGTCCACGCCCAGCCTCCGAGCCCGACCACGGTCGCGATTGGCGCTACCCGGGGGCGCGCTGGTGGAAGTTCGATCTTCACTGCCACACGCCTGCGTCCAGCGACTACGGCAAGGGCGGGCAGCAGGCGGCCCTGCGGAAGATCGCGCCGGAGGACTGGCTGCTCGGCTTCATGCGGGCCGGCGTCGACTGTGTGGCGGTGACGGACCACAACTCGGGAGAGTGGATCGACCGGCTCAAGAGTGCGCTTGAAGCGTTGGAGTCCGAAGCGGAGACTCAACCGGACTATCGTCCCCTGCACCTGTTCCCGGGCGTGGAGATCACCGCGGGCACCGGCACCCATGTGCTGGCAATCCTGGATCCGGACAGGACATCCGCAGACGTGGAGAGGCTGCTCGGCAAGGTCGGATACGAGGGGGAACGGGGCGCATCCGACACGGTGACAGCGAACCATCCGGGCGATGTCGTGGAGGCGATCGGCAAGGCGGGCGGCATCCCGATTCTCGCGCACGTCGACCGGTCGTCAGGCGCTTGGGCGCTCAAGGGGAACGTGCTTTCGCGGCTGCTGGACACTCCCGGGATCTTCGCAATGGAGGTCATCGATCCCGGATCCGAGCCTCCCGTTCTTTATCGTCAGCGGGAGCTGTCCTGGGCAGAGGTTCTGGGTTCGGACTCGCACCACCCGCCCGGCGGCCCCGGGATGCGCTTCCCCGGTTCGCGCTATACGTGGATCAAGATGGCGAGGCCGTCCGTGGAGGGCCTGCGGCTGGCGCTGCTGGACGGCGGAGGGGTTTCCGTTCGGCGCAGCGACGAATCGCAGACGTTCGACCCCTGGGCGCTGCCGGAGCACTTTGTCGAGAGTGTCGAGATCAGGAATGCGCGGTACATGGGGCACGGAACGTCGGCGAAGTTCGCGTTCAGTCCCTGGCTGAACGCCTTGGTGGGGGGGCGCGGCACCGGGAAATCCACTGTGGTTCACAGTCTGCGGCTCGTTGCGGGCCAGGAGGAGGAGCTGACGAGTCTGGACCAAGCCAGCGAGCCCCGCCGGACCTTCGAGCAGTTCAACTGCGTACCCGCGGACCGCAGTCAGACGGGCGGACTGCAGGAAGACACGAAGATCCGGTGGACCGTCATGCGGGACGGCGTTCGGCACCGCATCCACTGGGCCCAGGGCAGCCGCGAGGTGCGGATCGAGGAACAGCAGGATGACGGCTGGAAGCGCTCGGCCGTTCAGCAGATCACGCCGGACCGCTTTCCCCTCCGGTTGTTCAGCCAAGGGCAGATCGCCGCTCTCTCGGGGGACAACCAGCAGCCACTGATCCGCCTGATCGACGAGGCGGCGGAAGTGAACGCGGACAGGGAAGCCCTCAAGGCCGCGGGAGACAGCGTTCGCACGCTGCGGGCGCGCATCCGGGAACTGGACGGCGAGCTGGGTCGGCGCGACAGCGTCGTTGTACGGCAGGAGGACGTGGAGCGCAAGCTGAGGCGCTTCGAGGAAGCAGGACACGCCAGTGTTCTCACGGCGTGGCAGCGCCGCCGCCGCCAGAAGGCGGAGGTCGATCGTCAGATCGAGGCGGCGCTCTCGGTCGCCGACCGCGTCGGACAGACCGCGGCCGAGCTTGAGCCCGAGGACTTGCCCGACGGGCTCTTCGATACGAACAACGAGGAAGAGCTTCAGGTCGTCACGCACCTTGACAGCATCGCGGCCGCCGTACGCAAGACCGCCGCGAGCTTGCGGGACAGCGCGCGGGACCTGCGCGAGATCGTGTCGGCACGACAGGGCGACTTGAAGGAAAGCGCCTGGCGGACAGCCATGAAGCGAGCGGACGACTCCTACGAGGCCCTCGTGGAAGCGCTCCGTGCCGAAGGTGTCGCAGACCCTAGCGAGTACGGCCGCCTCACGCAGGATCGGCAGTTTCTGAACTGCGAAGCGAAGCGGCTGGAGTCGCTGCAGGAGGAGCGCGACCGACTGCTGGGCCAGATGCCCACGAAGCTGCAGCGGGTCGAAGCGGCGCGCCGCCGGATGAGCAGTGCCCGGGACGAATTTCTGAAGAGGACCCTGTCGCAGAACAGGTTCGTGCGGATCCACGGTCTGAGGTACGGGAGCGATCCGCGCGTCATCGAACGCTCGTTGCGCGACGTTCTCGGTGTCCCGGACGAACGATTCGCCGCTGACATCCTGGACATGGAGGACGATCGTCCGACCGGGGGCGTCGTGGCGGATCTGCTCCGGGAGCTGCCCGACTCTCCCGAACAGCGCGCAGCGGAGCTCGAGCGGCGCATTGCGCGCCTCAAGGAGCGCTTCGAGCGTGCCTGCGCTGGCAACGGGGACTTCGGCGGTCGCTTCAACAACTATCTTGTTCGGGAGTCCGAGCGGACGCCGGAGTTGCCCGACAGGCTGCTGACCTGGTTTCCCGAGGACGGTCTGAGCGTCGAGTACAGCCGAGCGGGGGACGGCCAGGACTTTCAGCCCATTGCCCAGGCGTCGGCCGGCCAGCGCTCCGCTGCGATGCTGGCCTTCCTGCTCGCGCACGGCAACGAGCCGCTGGTGCTGGATCAGCCGGAGGACGATCTGGACAATCACCTGATCTACGACCTGATCGTGCGGCAGATCCGGGAGAACAAGGTCCGCAGGCAGATCATCGTCGTGACCCACAATCCCAACATCGTCGTCAACGGCGACGCCGAGATGCTGCACGCCCTGGACTTTCGGAATGGCCAGTGCGTCATCAGCCAGAAAGGCTCCCTGCAGGACGCGTCGATGCGGGACGAGATATGCCGGGTGATGGAAGGTGGGCGCGAGGCGTTCGGACGGCGCTACCGACGGTTGGGACGGGAGCCTGTCGGTGCTTGAGAGCCGCAGGGAGCTGCTGGACAAGATCCGTCTTGGAGAGGACTCGTTTCTGGAGTGCAAGGAGGTCCGCTTTGCCGGCGAGCGCTGCTCGGCACCGCGGCGTGGTTCCCTGGCGGATGAGTTGGCCGCCCTGGCCAACAGCCGCGGCGGTGTTCTGGTGCTTGGCGTCGAGGACGAAACGCGTGAGATCCTGGGCATTCCCGTTTCCCGCCTCGATCTCGTGGAGCGCTTCGTGCAGGAGGTGTGCCACGACTCCGTGGAACCGCCTCTCGCCCCCGTCATCGAGCGTCTGGAACTGCCGACGACCGCGGGCGATGACGCGGCGGTCATCAGGATCGATGTGCCCCGCAGTCTCTTCGTGCACCGCAGCCCCGGGGGATACCTGTACCGCGTCGGCAGTGCACGACGCGTCATGTCCCCCGAGTATCTGGCCCGGTTGTTCCAGCAGCGCAGTCAGACGCGGCTCATCCGCTTTGACGAGCAGGTCGTGTCCACTGCCCGGCTCGACGACCTGGCGCCGGACCTGTGGGAGCGCTTCAGGGGGCCGCGTTCCGACGACGACCGGGAGACGTTCCTGTCGAAGCTCGGCCTGGCGCGCCGGGACGACGACGGCCTGGTGCGGCCCACCGTCGCCGGGGTGCTGATCGCGGCCAGGGAGCCGCGGCGCTGGCTGCCGAACGCCTACGTGCAGGCCGTTGCCTATCGAGGGGATGCGGTTCGGCCGGACGCTGGCGGTTCGCCCTATCAGCTCGATGCCGCGGACATCTCCGGGCCGCTCGATGCCCAGGTCGAGGGGGCCTGCCGGTTCGTCGCGCGGAACATGAAGGTGTCGGCGTTCAAGGACCTGGGGCGGCGGGACCGCCCGCTGTTCGACATGACGGCCGTGTTCGAAGCCGTCGTCAATGCCGTTGTCCATCGCGACTACGCCATCCATGGCGCCAAGGTCAGGCTGCGTCTGTTCGAGAACCGCCTGGAGCTTCACTCACCCGGCGCCATCCCCAACGGGATGACTGTCGAGAACCTCGCCTGGTTGCAGTCCGCCCGCAACGATGTCGTCATGAGCCTGCTGGCCCGGTGCGCGGTGCCGGCCGACGTTCCCTGGCTCGGCACGGATCGCCGGACCCTTACCGACCGGCGCGGCGAGGGCGTTCGGCTGATCCTCGAGAACAGCGAACGGCTGTCCGGGAGGCTGCCGGTGTATCGCCTGGTCGATGACGCGGAGCTCATGCTGACGATCCATGCGGCGGAGCAGTGAGGAGACCGCGTTCCGGACCAGCAGATCGTGTGGTGTTGCCGGCGCCTTTCAGGGCCGGGGAACACCGGGCGAAGCGATTCGCCTGCGGCCATGCCTGAGGTCTGGCTCCGGACGGTGAGGCCAGTCGGGCCCACGCCCGTCGTGCGGCAGTTCCAGGCGGTAGGCTGTCGGGGCCCCGGGAGAGTCAGGGCCCCATAGAAGGAGAAAGTCCATGAACATGTCCTGGATGAGGAGGCGGCCGGTTCTGCCGGTCCTGGTTGCTGGAGTTCTTGCCGTCGTGCTGGCGTTGCCGCTGGCGGCCCAGGAGCTGCCGGAGGGAGTCGAGAAGGTCGCGTCGGTCGAAGGGATCACGGAGTACCGGCTGGACAACGGTCTGCGGTTCCTGCTGTTCCCGGACCAGAGCAAGCAGCAGATCACGGTCAACATCACCTATCTGGTCGGTTCGCGGCACGAGGGGTACGGCGAGACGGGCATGGCCCATCTGCTCGAGCACCTGGTGTTCAAGGGCACGCCGAACCACCCGGACATTCCTGCCGAGCTGACCGCACGCGGTGCGTCGCCGAACGGAACGACCTGGTTCGACCGCACGAACTACTTCGAGACCTTCCCGGCCAGCGACGAGAACCTGGAGTGGGCGCTCGATCTGGAGGCGGACCGGATGGTCAATTCCTTCATCTCGGCCGAGGATCTGGAGTCCGAGATGACCGTGGTCCGCAACGAGTGGGAGATGGGCGAGAACCGGCCGATGGGCGTGCTGCGCAAGCGGATCATGTCGGCCGCCTTCGACTGGCACAACTACGGCAACTCGACGATCGGCGCCCGGTCCGATCTGGAGAACGTGCCGATCGAGCGGTTGCAGGCGTTCTACCGGAAGTACTACCAGCCGGACAATGCGATCCTGGTGGTTGCCGGCCGCTTCGACGTCGACCGGGCACTGGAGCTTGTCGCCGGGAAGTTCGGCGTCATCCGGCGTCCCGACCGCAGCGGAGCGAACAGGCTGTTCAGGACGTACACGGCCGAGCCGGCCCAGGACGGCGAACGGATGGTGACGCTGGAACGCGTAGGCGACACCCAGTACGTGATGGCGGTCTACCACGTGCCGCCGGGCGCGCACGAGCAGTACGCGGCGGTCGAGGTGCTGACCCACATCCTGGGCACGGAGCCGGCGGGGCGCCTGTACCGGAACCTGGTCGAGCCGGGGCTCGCGGCGTCGGTGTTCGCGTCCAGCTTCCAGTTGAACGAGCCCGGCGTACTGACCGCAGCCGTCGAGGTCCGCGAGGAGGACTCGCTCGAGGCCGCGGCCGAGGCGCTGTTCGCCACCTTCGAAGAGGTCGCCGCGGCGCCGCCGACGGAGCAGGAGGTGGAGCGGGCGAAGCGCGACTATCTCTCGCGGATCGAACTCGCCTTCAACAACCCGCAGCGGATCGCGCTCGGCCTGAGCGAGTGGGCCTCGATGGGCGACTGGCGGCTCTTCTTCCTGCACCGGGACCGGCTGGAGCAGGTGACGGCCGAGGGCGTTCACGAGGTCGCCCAGACCTACCTGCGGAACTCGAACCGCACGGTCGGCTACTTCCGTCCGACCGACGAGACGCCCGAGCGGGCGGAGATCCCTGAGCCGCCCGACGTCGCAGCGCTGGTGGCCGACTACACCGGCCGCGAGGCGGTCGCCGAAGGCGAGGCCTTCGACTCGACGCCCGCCAACATCGACCGCCGCACGCGCCGGTTCGAGCTGTCGAACGGCGTCCGTGTTGCCCTGCTGCCGAAGCAGACCCGGGGCGAGTCGGTCAGCGTCAACTTCGCCTTCCGCCACGGCACGGAGGCGGGGCTCGTGGGCCGGGCGACGGCGGGCGACCTGGCCGGTTCCATGCTGATGCGCGGAACCGCGAAGCGCTCGCGCCAGGAGATCAGCGACGAGCTCGATCGGCTGAAGGCGCAGGGCGGCATCGGCGGCGGCGTACTGTCGGCCACCGGCTCGTTCACCACGGTGCGGGAGAACCTGACGCCGGTGCTTGAGCTGTCCGCCGAGATCCTGCGCCAGCCAGCCTTCGATCCGAAGGAGTTCGAGCTGCTGATCGAGGAGCGTCAGGCGGCGATCGAGTCCCAGCGTTCCGAGCCGATGGCCCAGGTGCCGATGGCCCTCAACCGGCACTTCAACCGCTGGCCGGTCGATCACCCCCGCTACTCGCCGACCTTCGACGAGCAGATCGAGCGCCTCGAGGCCGCCACCGTCGAGGAGGCGAAGGCGTTCTGGTCGTCCTTCTACGGCGCCGAGGGCGGCACGGTCGCGGTGGTCGGCGACTTCGATGCCGACCAGGTCGCGGAGCTGCTGGAGGAGCTGTTCGGGGACTGGCAGGCGGCCGAGCCCTACGCGAGGGTCGCCGATCCGCACGAGGACGTCGAGGCGGTGAATGTCGATCTCGAGACCCCGGACAAGACGAACGCGATGATGCTCGCGGCGACGAACTTCTCGATGCGCGACGACCACGAGGACTACCCGGCGCTGGTGATGGCGAACTACATGCTGGGCGGAGGCTTCCTCAGCTCGCGGCTGGCGACGAGGATTCGCCAGGAAGAGGGGCTGTCCTACGGGGTCGGTTCCCAGCTTGCGGTACCGCCGATCGACGACAGCGCGGTCTTCCTCACCTATGCGATCTTCGCGCCCGAGAACGCGGACAAGGTGGTCGCCGCCTACCGCGACGAGTTGCGCAAGGCGATCGAGGACGGCTTCACCGAAGAGGAGTTCGAGGCGGCGCGGCGCGGCTATCTGGACGCCCGGCAGAACGGGCGATCGCAGGACCGCACGGTGGCGTCGATGCTGAACAGCGACCTGTTCGTCGGCCGGACGATGGCGTTCACCGCTGCCCAGGAGCGGGCGATCGCCGAGCTGACCCTGGCGGAGGTCAACGAAGCGCTGCGCAGGCACGTGTCGCTCGACGACATCTCGATCTTCCGCGGCGGGGACTTCGCCAACAAGCTGCACCGGTAGGGCCGGGGCCGGCGTCAGAGGCGGGTCCCGGCTCCGATCCGGTTGCGTCACCACAACACGAGGAGGCACAGACGATGAAGCACCTTCCGACGATCGCGCGCGTCCTGCTGGGGTTGATCTTCGCCGTCTTCGGCGTGGTCGGCCTGTTCGGGCTGGGGCCGCAACCGGAAATCGGAGAGGAGGCGGCAGCCTTCATGGGCGCCATGATGGACACCGGCTACCTGTGGCCCCTGGTCAAGGTGACCGAGATCGTGTGCGGGATCCTGCTGATCCTCGGTGTCTTTGTGCCGCTGGCGCTGGTCGTGCTGGCCCCGATCGCTCTGAACATCCTGCTGTTCCATGTCTTCCTGGCGCCTGAGGGCACGGCGATCGGAATCGTTGCGGTGGTGCTCGGGCTCTACGTGGCCCATCAGCACCGCGAGAGCTTCCGCGGCGTGCTGCGGCGCCGGGCCTGACCGCGGCCGCTGCCACGATCTTCTGGCTCGACCGGGTGCGGCGCTGCAGCGGCAGGCAGAAGCTCGCAGAGAGTGTCAAGGTTGGTCTGACGTGACGAACTCACCGATGAGCGTTTTCCAGGATCCGCGCTGCGACGGGCATACCGTGCCGCGGGGGTTCCCGGAACGGCCGGAGCGGGTGCGAGGGGCGCTGCCGTACCTGCGGGAACGGGGCTGGCACGTCGCGGCCGCCGGAGAGGACGGTTGGGGCGCGCCGGGAGACGGCATGGCCGGGCAGGCCCGGCGGCTGGCGGCGGCAGTCCACGACCCGGCCTACATCGAGCGGATGGAGGCGGCGGCCGCCGCGGTCGCCGACGCGGCGGCGGCCGGGAACTTCCCGCAGCGGCCGACGCCGATGCTCGACACGAACGACAACCCGCTGTCGCCGGGAACGGCTGTCGCTGCCTGGGCCGCGGTCGAGGCGTCGCTCGCCGCCGGCGACCACGTGATGCTGGGCGCCGGCCACCGGGCGATGAGTGCCACCCGGCCGCCCGGGCACCACTGCGAGCGCGACCGCGCGATGGGCTTCTGCTACCTGAACCAGGTCGCGATCCTGGCGCAGGGCCTGATCGACACGCACGGCGTCGAGCGGGTGGCAATCCTCGACTTCGACGTCCACCACGGCAACGGCACGCAGCATCTGTTCGACCACCGGGCCGATGTCGCCTACCTCAGCGTCCACCAGCATCCCTTCTACCCGGGCACGGGCGCCGCCGCCGAGCGCGGGGTCGGCGCCGGCGAGGGCGCAACGGTCAATGCACCCCTGCCGGCGGGCAGCGGCGACGATACCTACCGCGAGGTCATGGACGATCTGCTGCTGCCGGCGGTTCGTTCCTTTGGGCCGGACGTCCTGCTGGTGTCGGCCGGCTTCGACGCCTGGCGGGACGATCCGATCGGCGGCATGGAGCTGACCGAACGGAGCTTCCACCGGTTCGGCGTCGACCTCGCGGAGCTGGCCGAGGAGATATGCGCCGGCCGGCTCGTCTCCGTCCTCGAGGGCGGCTACGACCTGACAGCCCTGCCGCGGCTGATCGATGTCTACCTGTGCGGCACCGTCGGGAAGCCGCCGGACGCCTGAGGGCCGGCAAGGCGCGGACGTGCGGCGCCCCCGCGCTGCCCTCGCCGCGGACCCCGGTCGGACATGCGGGACGGAAACTCCCGGCGGCCGTACGCGTTGTACGATGCAGGTGTCAATGTCGTAGAGGATGTCGAGCCTTGAGAGACAGCCCGAGTTTCCCGATCAGGATCCGTACCCGGAACGTCCGGCTCAACGATGACCTGAAGCGCTCCATCGAGGCCGAAGCGGCGGCGCTGAAGCGCTTCAACTCGCGGATCGTCGATTGCGAGGTGGCGGTTGCCGGCCCCGGCCGGCATCACCGGCAGGGCCTCGCGTTCGAGGTCGTGGTCAAGGTCGCCCTCCCCGGCCCGGATGTCGTGGTCCACCGCTCCGCCGCGGCCTCCATCCCGGTCGCCATCAACCGGTCGTTCGCCACCGCCCGCCGGCGCGTCAAGCGGCAGGCTCACCTCCGCCGCCGCCGGGCGCCCCTGCACCGCACGTCCGGCGTCGGTCGCCGGGGCCGACCGCGCAGCGGCAACGGCCGCCGGCTCGCGAGGGCGTAACGCCTCCGAGCCGTCGCTGACTCGGTGTCTGGCCCTAGCAGCCCGTGGCAGAAGTCACGTTGCATTCGATCGGCCATGCATCCCGTCCGGCTGCGTTGCTCTTCGGTCACATATACCCAATATGCTCCCTCATCGCGCCTTGCCGGACGGGCGCCTGACCGCTCTCGGTGCGACACGCGACTTCTGCCACGGGCTGCTAGCCCCTCGCCTCACCACGGCCTTGCGCCGAAGAACTCGCTGCGCAGCGTTCCACGGCGCAAGCTCCTGGCTGGATCGCGTTCCGCCGCGGCGGCGCCGGGACGTCCCGGAGGCTGAGGCCGGAGACAGCAATGCGATCGGGCACCGACACCGCAATGCGCCTTGCCGCGTTCGACCAGGTGAGCCTGCTGAGCAGGCTTCACGGTGTCCTGACGTCGGCGGACCTGAGGCGCGGCTTCGACTACATCGGGCGCCGGCTGCCGCTGGTGTCGCAGCGCGGCATCTTCAAGCCGCGTCAGATGCGCTTTCTGCTGTCGGTGCGGACGATCGTTCCCACCACGGGCAGTCGGGTCTGGTACGAGGACCAGCTCACGGCGCATCGCCAGATCTTCTCCGGCGACGAGGCCGTGGACTACGCGTTCATGGGGACGGACCCGGACGCCGCCGACAACCGGTGGCTCCGTGAGGCGTGCGAGAACCGGATTCCGGTCATCTACTTCCTGGGTGTGGCGCCTCGTTGCTTCAGGGCGCTCCTGCCGACCTTCGTCGACGACTGGAGTGCAGCCGATCTGAGCGCCAGGCTCGTCTTCGGCCTTCCCGGTCAGGACGGTGTCATGATGCCCGGGGCCGCGGAGCGCCGATACGCGTTCCTGCAGGTCAGGCAGCAGCTCCACCAGGACGTGTTCAGAGCGGCAGTGATCGCTGCCTACCGCGGCCGCTGCGCGGCAACCGGACTGGCCGAGCCGGGTCTGCTCGATGCCGCGCCCATCGTGTCGAACCGGGACGAGCCGCTCGGGCGCCCGATCGTCCGCAACGGGTTGCCGCTGTCCAAGCTCCACCACGCCGCATTCGGCCGCCACCTCATCGGCATCGATCCGGACTATCGGCTGCACGTCGCGGACCGACTCCTCGCGCAGAAGGACGGCCCGACCCTCGAGGCGCTCAAGAAGCTCGATGGGCGCAGGATCCAGTTGCCGCCCCGCCCGGAGGACGGCCCCGACCGCGATCGCCTGGCCCGCCGCTTCGACCAGTTCAGGGCCGCCGCCTGACACCGCGCTTCATCCCGCGGCTTCGTCCCCGGCAGTCCCCAAGGCGCCAGCAGGGCCGACGTCGCTGTCGAGAAGCCGATGTCCTCTGAAGGCCTGGCTATCCCAGGACGAGCTCTGCTGCCTGGCGGAGGTCCGGCTTGTTGGCGGCGCCGACGAGGAGGGTGGTGACGTCGCTGTCTTCGAAGGCCTGGAGGCGTTCCCTGATGCGGGCCGGGGGGCCGACCAGGGAGATCTCGTCGGCGAAGTCGTCGGGGACGGCGGCGACGGCTTCTTCGCGCTTGCCGGTCATGAACAGCTCCTGGATGCGGAGCGACTCTTCTTCCCAGCCCATGCGGGCCATCAGCTCGCGGTGGAAGTTGCGGTTCTTCGCGCCCATGCCGCCCACGTAGAGGGCCAGGGACTGCTTGATCGGCTGCAGGGCCCGGGCGACATCGTCGTCGACCCGCAGGCGGGCGCCGTAGGCGATCTCGAAGCCGTTCCGGCGGCCGGCGAGGGACTCGGCGTAGACCTCGGGTCGGTAGGGGGAGTAGTACAGAGGCAGCCAGCCGCTGCAGAGCTCGGCGGCAAGGGCGACGTTCTTCGGGCCTTCGGCGCCGAGGAAGATCGGCAGGTCGGAGCGCAGCGGGTGAACGATCGAGCGGAGCGGCTTGCCCAGGCCCCAGGACCCCTCGCCGGTCCAGGGGAGGGGGTAGTGCTCGCCGTGCTGGGTGACCGGCTCCTCGCGGGCGAGGATCTTCTGGATGATCTCGACGTAGGCGCGGGTGCGCGACAGCGGCTTGGCGAAGGGCTGCCCGTACCAGCCCTCGACGACCTGGGGGCCGGACACGCCGAGACCGAGGATGACGCGGCCCTTCGAGAGGTGGTCGAGCGTCATCGCGTGCATCGCCGTCGCCGCCGGCGTGCGCGCCGAGATCTGCGCGATCCCGGTGCCGAGCCGGATCTTCGACGTATGGGCGCCGATCCAGGCCAGGGGCGTGAACACGTCCGAGCCCCAGGCCTCTGCCGTGAAGACGCAGTCGTAGCCGAGCGCCTCCGCCTCGATCGCTACCTCGAGGAAGTCGGGGCGCGGCCCCGCGCCCCAGTAGCCGAGCTGAAGTCCCAGTTTCAATGCCATGAGCCGAACGCGACCGTATCAGGTCGGCAACGGACTTCTGGGCCCGACAGTGCGTCCAGCGGTTTCCGGCGCAGCGGCCCGGAGGCCCGTGCCGGCCCTTCAGCCCAGCAGCCGGAGCAAGGCGAACACCGCCGCCAACTGGCCGGCCAGCAAGGCTCCCGCGACTGCGTACAACGTCCGTGTCATCCGCGTTTCCAGCTTCGCCATGTCGGTTCGGAGATCTGCGATGTCGGACGTCATGTCGGTTCGGAGATCTGCGATGTCGGACTTCGTGGCGACACCCTCGACCACCGCCGAACGGACGGTCTCGATGACCGCTTCGGCCTGTGCGCCGCTCAGACCGGACGCCTCCAGGGCGCGGGCCGCGGCGAGCGTGTCGAATGCCGCGGAGCTCATGCGCGGCAGCCTAGCAGTCCGTGGCAGAAGTCGCGCTGCATTCGTTTCGGCCATGCATCCCGCCCGGCTGCGTTGCTCTTCGCTCACATATTCCCGATATGCGTAACTATCGCGCCTTGCCGGGCGGGCGCCTGACCGCTCTCGGTGCGACACGCACTTCTGCCACGGACTGCTAGCAGCTTGCGCCGTGGAACGCAGCGCAGCGAGTTCTTCGGCGCGAGGTCGTGGTGAGGTGGGGGGGGGGGGGGTCGGGGCCGGGTTGATAGCTTGCGGGCGTGTCGTTGACGGAACAGTTCGACCGCCTTCGGGTCGCTGACCTGGCTGCCCGTACCGGGTTCAAGTGGCGGCGCTACACGGCGAACGGCAGCGGTGTCCTGCCGGCCTGGGTGGCGGACATGGACTTTCCCGTTGCCGAGCCGATCCGGGACGTGGTTCGCCGCCTCGTCGAGCGCTCGGACCTCGGCTACTGCGAGCCGCCGGAGGTCGGTGATCTGCCGGAGATCTTCGGGCAGCGGATGGAGCGGCAGCTCGGCTGGACGGTGGAGCCCGAGCGGATCCGTTTCCTGGTCAACGCCCTGCAGGGCCTGGATCTCGCGGTTCTGCTCGGCGCCGGCAAGGGCGAGGGAGTCGTGATCCAGACGCCGATCTACCCGCCCTTCCTTCAGGCGGTATCGGGTGCGGGCCGACGGCTGGTCGAGTCGCCGCTCTGCCGCGGATCGGAGCGGTTCGAGATGGACCTCGATCGGTTGCGGGCAACGATCGACCGGGACACCCGCCTGTTCATGCTCTGCAACCCGCACAACCCCAGCGGCCGCTCCTGGTCCCGGAGCGAGCTGGAGGCGGTGGCCGAACTCGCGATCGAACACGACCTGATCGTTCTTGCCGACGAGATCCACAACGAGCTCGTCTTTCCGGGCCACCGGCACACGGTGTTCGAGACGCTCGGCCCCGAGGTCAGGGAACGGACGGTGACGATCACCTCGGCCACCAAGTCGTTCAACCTCGCGGGGCTGGAGCTGGCCTTGCTGGTGTTCGGCAGCGAGCAGCTCAGACAGCGGTTCGACGAGCTGCCGCACTTCGTTCTGGCCCATCCCGGCATCCTCGGCGTGGAGGCGGCGCGGGCGGCCTGGAACCGCGGCGGCCCATGGCTTGCGGAGACCGTCGCCTACCTCGACCGCAACCGCGCCTTCCTTGCGGACTTTCTCGACCGACGCCTGCCGGGGATCGTGCACGGTCCGCAGGAGGCGACCTACCTCTACTGGCTCGACTGCAGCGAACTCGACCTGCCGATGACCGCGGCGCGGTTCTTCCTGAAGCGGGCGAAGGTGGCGCTGAACGACGGCGCGGAGTTCGGTCCGCCAGGCTCGCCGCTCGGCTTCGAGCGCTGCGCGCGCCTCAACTTCGCCACGTCGCGGGCCATCCTCGAACAGATCCTGGAACGGATGGCGGCCGCCGTGCAGGATGCCTGAGCGGCCGGGGAAGGAGATGCCCGCCGCACATGTCGCCGCCGGGACGCACACGACCGGGAGCTTCGGTGGCGGCGTTCCGTTCGCCCGGTGCGCGCCGCTGCTCGTGCCGCTTCTTCTGACCGCTGCGCCGTGGTCGGTCTCTGCGCAGTCGTCGGCAGGCGGGTCGGCGGGCGAGCTGCCGGATATCGACTGCCTGCGCCTGATGCGCCGGGCGCGCATCGCGGAACTCGGCTCGCAGTTCGAGTCCGCGGTCGAGTGGCTCAAACAGGCCCGGGAGACCTGCAACGAACCGACGGCCGCACTGGTCGGTCTGCTGCGCGCCGATCGGCGGCATCCGTTGCCCCGGGGGGAGGCACAGCAGGTCCGGCGGGATCTGGTCGCCGTTCTCGGCGATCCGGCCACGCCATCGCCGCCGGGGGTCCTGGAGTTCATCGCCCGCAGCAAGGCGGCCGACGAGGAGGTGCTGCAGGCCGCGTTCGCCCTGGTCGAGCGGCAGCTCCTCGAGGACGGTCCGGGCCGCGGCCGGCTGCTGCGCCTCAAGGCTCTGCTCGACCAGCGGCTGGGGCGGCCCGCGGACGCGACCGCGGCGCTGATCGAACTGCGGCGTCTGGAACCGGAGAACGAGGAGCTCGCCTGGGCTCTGCTGCGCCTCTTCTCCCTCCAGCAGCGCTGGGACGGGGCCGCCGATCAGTTGGGCGCGCTGATCGAAGGTGGCGACACCGTCCTGCGACCGCTGTACGTGCGAGCGCTGGCGCGCGCGGGCCGCGTGGACGAAGCGAAACGGCAGCTCGATCTTCTGGCCGAGGAGCTCGATCCGGACGACCGATTCGGGTTGGTCGACTACGCCGCGGAGGTGCTGACGGCGGCCTGGAATCTCAGGGACGCGGGCCGTCTGGCGGACGCCGAGGAGATGTTCCGGCTGGCGCAGGAGCATGCTCCGGCGGATAGCTGGGCCGGCGCGGAAGCAGAGAAGGCCCTGGTCCATCTCTACGGCACGGCCGAGGACCGGGCGGCGCACCGGCAGGCCGCCTCGGACCGCTACCAGCACGTCACGGACCCCCGGTTGCTGCTGAACGAGGGCGCCAACCAGGTGGGCGCCGGCAACTACGACCGGGCGATCGAGCTGCTCTTGCGCGCGGCGGAAGAACTCGGGCACCTCGAAGCGGTCTGGTTCAACCTGGGTGTCGCTGCCTACCGGTCGGAGCGCTGGGAGCAGGCGGTCGAGGCGCTCGACCGGGCGGCGGAGCTGAACACCCGGCGGGCGGACAACGTCTTCTACAGCGGCCTCGCGCTGGTCCGGCTCGAGCGTTGGGACGAAGCGATTCCGCGGCTTCTGCGGACGCTCGAACTCGATCCGCGGCGCCGGCACGCCCACTACCAGTTGTGGGTCTGCTACCGGATGCTGGGCCAGGAAGCCGAGGCGGCGCGTCACCGGGCCGCCTACGATGCGCTGGCCGAGCGCTGACGCCGGTGTCGGCTACGCCTGCGCCGTCCCTCGGCCCGAGCGCCGTCGCACTCCAGCGGCGTCTCCGCGCTCTCGCTGCGGATCCCGGTGAGACATGCGGGTGGACGGCTCTCAGCGGAGGCGGCGGACGTAGCGGTCGAACTCGGCCTGGAGCGCTTCCGGGGTGACCTGGAACACGGCCTCGAGAGCGTCGCGGCTGGCGTAGCCTTCGGTCAGGTAGAGCAGCATCCTGGCGAAGAGCGGCTCGTTTTCCCAGTCGTCCCGGCCGTGCTGCAGGAAGTGGGTCAGGAGCCAGGAGAAGCCGTAGTACTGCCGGGCGTGCTCGCCGTAGAATGTGTCGGCGGTCGTTTCGAACAGCTCCGCGATCGGCGGCGCCTCGCCCTCCCGCACGGCCGCCCGCGCCGTCTTCAGGTTCCAGGTCGTCAGGCTCTGTTGGCGGACGACTCCGCTGCCTCCGTGCACGAGCGCGTAGTGTCCCCGATCGACCTTTCCCGGAACGATCCGGCCCCGTTCGATCCGCGAGTTGGCGAAGTACTCGGCCGTGCCCTCCTCGGCCCACAGCGGCAGGCTCGCCCCGGGCCCGGTCAGGCGGGTGTCGCTGAAGGCGTGGAAGGCCTCGTGGATCATTGTGTGGAGCAGCCCGTCGAAGTAGTGGGTTTCCTGATGAAAGGCGAGCAGGCCCGGTGGGTGGTAGAAGCCGCCGCCGTGAATCCGCCCGCCGAGCTCCGCCTGAAGCCGCGTCAGGCTGTCCTGGCTCGAGAGCAGGAAGACGAGGATCCTGAGGCGGCCAGGCAACGGCTCGATGTGCGGATCGAACGTCTGGTGGAGGAAGCCGAACACCGCCTCCATGTTCCCGGCCAGGATGTCGACGGTGGTTTCGTCCTCCGCGTCGCTGACCAGGATGAAGCGGTCGGTCTCCCGGCGTCTGCGCCTTTCGCCGTCGACGTACTTCTCCGCAACCTCGACGATCCGGTTCAGGACCGTGAACTGATCGTTGACGGTCGGCTGTGCCGGGGGCGCCGGCAGCGCGCGGGCGGACACCAGCACGTCGAGCTGGGGGTCGAGGGCGCTCATGCGGTCGGAGCCGCCCTGGTCCTCCACGGGGCTCCGGAACTTCGTTCGCCACGACAGGGTCGAGGCGACCGCGTTGTCGTCTTCATCGCGGGCCGGACCGTAGCGCCAGTCGGCGATGGCGCGTTCGACATGGTGTCGGAGGAGGTCGTCGAACTCGGAAGAGGGTCTGATCGCCAGAACCTCCACCGCCGAAACCACGCCGGCGGCATCGATCTCGACCCGGACCTCGACCTCCGGATCGATGCCGCTGCCGGCCATCTCGTACGGCGCGAGAAGCTGGTAGCGGCGGATGGCGACCGGTCCGGCGGCGATCTCCGTCGAATCGACCTGGGCGGCGGCGCTGGCGCCGAAGAGTCCGCCGGCGATGAATGCGGCAAGTGCCAGGCCTCCGGCCGGGAGCCGGCGCCGGATGCTGAGGGATTTCCTCCCCTTCAGTCTCTGGAGACCGGCCACTCCAGGATCCGGTGAGCGCCCGCGGCGCCGGCGCCGCTCTCGACGATGCCCTGCGGTCCCCGTGTCGACGCGTCGGGCAGGAAGGAGCGCAGCCAGGCTGCGGCGACCACATCAGCGATGCCGAGCATCTCGCCGGGATCGCTGCGCTCCTGCGCCGCCTCCTCCATCAGGTCGACGAGACCGCGCTCGGCGTCGGCGCAGGGGAAGCCGAAGACGCCGCACAGACGCCCCGGGTCCTCCCCCTTCACGGTGACGACTCGTGCGCCGACCAGGTCTCCCGAGGCGAGCGGTTCCAGCGCCGGATGGGGCGCCACCCGGATGCGCTCGCGGCTGGTCACCTCGTCGAGGGGGATGAGGTCTCCCTCGATCCGGCCAACCCGGTAGAGCTGGAGCGTGCTGCCGACCAGGGCTTCGAGCCACTGCCGCTCCGTCGCCTCCAGCAGCAGGCCGCCATGCCCGAGCAGCTTCTCGCCGAAGCTGAAGGAACCGGGGTCGGCCTCCGCGGCGTCGGGCTCGAACCGTCCCTGGGCGAGGACGCAGCTCATGGCGTTCGCGAAGAAGATGGACTGGTCGCGACTGCTCCGTGCCTGGAGCTGCTCCTCCAGGTCGATCCGCTCCTGGTCGTCGAGGCCGATCAGGAACTGGTCCTCGATCGCCCACTCGACCTCTTCGCCGTACCGCTTGAGCAACCAGACGCTGGCGCGTTCCACCGCGCGATCAAGCGCGCAGGAAGCCGCCGGGAGGGGCGCAACGTGCTGCTGTTCCATGCCGAGATGCTAACGGGGTTTCGTTGTAAATACTACAGAACGTTGAACTTGTCGGAGTCCGCACGCCGCGCTGGCGGCCGATCCCTACGCCGCTTCGCCGGACCGGGTGTCCGCGCCGCCGTCCATCACGGCATACGCGCGCGCCACGCACTGCACCTTGATCGCGTCCGGAGCCGCGGCCAGGAAGCCCTGCCATTCGATCGCCGAGACCGCCTCCTCGGCGGTCAGCCCCTGATCCCGCGCGGCGACCGCCTGGTTCCAGAAGTCGCTCAGGAACTGCCGGAGCGCCTCGACCTGCGCCATGTCGCTGAAGGTCGGGCCGTGACCGGGAAGGATGAGGTCGAACTCGAGTTCCTCGAAGCGGTCGAGCGTCTCCAGCCATTCGTCGACGTAGGCATCTCCGATGTAGGCGGCGCCGGCCAGCACCAGGTCGCCGGTGAACACGAGCCGCTCGGTCGGCAGCAGAACGACCACGTCGCCGCCGGTATGGCCGCGTCCGAGGTGGAGCAGCTCGATCGGCCGGTCCCGGCCTTCGAACGTGCGGTGGATCGTCATTCTCTGCGTGAGGGTCACGTTCGGCGGTGTCGGCCGAGTTTCCCCGAGGGCGGCGTAGTGCGCTTCCTGGACGGCAATACCGTTCAGCGCCCGGTCCTTCTCCGCGCCCTCTTCGAGCGCATCGGCAGCTTCGCGGCCGGCTGCGATCTGATCCGGGATCCAGGCCGAGAAGTTGCGGAAGGTCCCCTGCTCCAGCACGTCGCTCAGCAGCATCTCCCGGGTGAATTCGTGTCCGACGATCGC
Organism: Thermoanaerobaculia bacterium; assembly: GCA_965116145.1. GTDB lineage: Bacteria > Acidobacteriota > Thermoanaerobaculia > Multivoradales > Multivoraceae > Multivorans. Next base: position 1,017,170 of record OZ220482.1, on the reverse strand, counting down.
CACGTCGGCGGGAAAGGCCTGATTGCCGTGGGCATGGTCGAAGTGGTAGTGGGTGTTGATCACGTGGGTCACCGGCTTGTCGGTCACCTCCGCGATGGAGGCGATCAGCGCGCGGGCGGCAGCCGGAGTGACGTGCGAATCGACGACCAGGGCGTCCTCGTCGGTCAGCACGAGCATTGCGTTGCTCTGGACGAAGATGACGTCATCGCGGCCGACGACGAAGTAGACGCCGGGGGCCACCTCCTCGAAGGTGTGCGTGGCGGTCGCGGTGACGGGGCCGGCCGGCGCTTCCGTTGCGCTGCCCCCGCAGGCGGCAAGTGCGGCCGCAAGGACCGTGAGTGTGCAGGCGGCGATGCGGCAGGTCGGGCGCATGGGCAGGTATCCTCTCGTGTTCAGTGCAACGGCATCATACGGCCTGCGCTGCCGCATCGGGCCGATATCCCGCATGCTCGGGGTTGCAGGTCAGAGTTCCAGCCGCCGCATCCGGCGCACGGCGTAGTCGCAGGCGCGGGCGGTGAGCGCCATGTAGGTCAGGCTCGGGTTCTGGCAGGCGGACGAGGCCATCGCCGCGCCGTCGGTGACGAACAGGTTGGGAACGTCCCACGCCTGGCACCAGCCGTTCAGCACGGACGTGGCCGGGTCGCGGCCCATCCGCGCGGTGCCCATCTCGTGGATGGCGAAGCCGGGCAGCGAGTTCCGGTTGAACGTGCGGATGTTCCTGGCGCCCAGCGCCTCCAGCATCTCGGCGGCTCGGGTCTGGATGCTCTCGCGCATCGCTGCCTCGTTCTCGCCGTAGCGCATCGTGATCCGGGCCGCCGGGATGCCCCAGCGGTCTTCGAGATTCGGGTCGATCGTCACCCGGTTGTCCGAGCTCGGCAGATTCTCGCCGAAACCGGTGAAGTTGAGCCGCCAGGGACCGAGGCCGCGCAGGCTCGCCTTGTAGTCCGCCCCGAATCCCGGCTGTCCGATGCCGCCTTGCCACCTCGTGCCGCGCCGGGCGCCGCACTGATAGCCGAAGCCGCGGAGGAAATCCTTCTCCCGGGTTGCTTCCGCGAGGTCGCCGCCGAGGTTGACGAACCGCGGCAGATAGCAGGAGTTCGGGCGCCGGCCGAAGGTCGTCTTGTCCTCGAGGCCGTCGAGTATGCCGTTGGCGCCGGCCTGGAAGATGTGGTCCATCAGATTGCGGCCGACCTGGCCGCTCGAGTTCGCCAGGCCCTCGGGGAACCGAGGCGTCCGCGAATTCAGCAGGAGCCGGGCCGATTCGATCGCCGAAGCGCAGAGGAAGACGACGCGGCCGGCCACCTCGATCGACTCCCCGGACCCGGCGTCGATCACGTGGACCCCGGCCACCCGGTCCCCTTCCTCGTCGTGGACCAGACCGGCGACGACGCTGTTCGGCCGCAGGGTCAGCCGTCCGGTCGCCTCGGCCGCCGGCAGGGTGGCGTTCAGGCTCGAGAAATAGGAACGGCTGATGCAGCCGCGGCGGCAGATGCCGCAGTAGTGGCAGGCGCGGCGGCCGCGGTGGTGGCGGGTGAGCACGGCGACCCGGGCGGGTGTGAAGCGGCGCACGCCGCCGAACGCGCGGTCGAGTCCCTCCCGGATCCGCTCCTCCATGCAGTTCATCGCGATCGGCGGCAGGAACTGGCCGTCCGGTAGCTGCGGCACGTTCTCCGGCTGGCCGGCGATGCCGACGAAGGACTCCACGTGGTCGTACCACGGCGCCAGATCCCGGTAGCGGATCGGCCAGTCCGTGCCGTGGCCGTCGCGGGCGTTCGCTTCGAAGTCGAGGTCGCTCCAGCGGTAGCTCTGCCGACCCCACATCAGGGAGCGTCCGCCGACCTGGCGGCCGCGGATCCAGAGGAACTCCTGCCCATCGTCGCCGACCGAGTAGGGGTTGTCGATGTCGTCCACGAAGAACTTGCCTGACCATTCGTCGCAGGCGGCGGCGCGGCGCTGGATCGGCTGGCGCTCGGCCTGCCGCTTGCGGTCCCGCAGCCCCCGGTACGGCATCTGCCAGGGCGGCGTGTGCTCGCTGTAGTCGCGCTCGGGCACGATCGGGGGGCCGGCCTCCAGAACCAGCGTCTCCAGGCCCCTCTCGGTGAGTTCCTTGGCTGCCCAGCCGCCGGTGATGCCGGAACCGACGACGATCGCGTCCCACGTCTTCCGCTCGATGATCTGGACCATGGCTGCCGGCGCCCCCGGAGAACGTCAGGCGTCGTCGAGGTCGACGCAGGGATCCCAGCGGCCCGGGACGATGCGGTAGCCGAGCTCCGACTTCATGCCGGCCTCGGACGTGTAGTAGCCGAACAGCGTGAGCCACTTGACCAGGTCGAAGAAGGGCTGCTCGTGGAGCCGGTTCGGGTTGCGGGAGAAGGCCCGCCCCTCCCGAAGGACGCCGGCCTCCTGCTCGGCCGCGGCGAGGAGCTCGTCCTGGGTGGAGGGGTCGAGCCCCGGAAAGCCGCCGGCGTCCGGCTGCTGCTGTCGCGCCCGCTGGTCGAAGCGGTCGAGCTCGGCGAGCAGGTGGTTTCGAGCCCGGTCTGGCAGCCAGCCGTCCAGCAGCCGGTCGACGAAGCCGGGGATGCCGGCGTCGGCGGCGCCCGGCGTGTCGGTTGCCGGCAGGATGCGCTCGGCGATGGCCTCCAGCGTGCGCGCCTGATGCGCCAAGAGCACCGCCAGCGGCGCCGGTTCGCCGCCGGGCTGCTGTTGCGGATGCAGGTGAACGTGGGCAGGGAGTGCGGCCGCGGACAACTCCCGCGGCAGCAGGGGCAGGGCCGCGGCGCCGCCGATCACGCGGAGAGCGCGCCGGCGGCCGATCGGACGCGCGGGCCTGTCGCCCGGCGGCGCCGTCATGGCGCCTGGGCGGCGGCGCCGCTTCCGTGCGTCCGTGGTCATAGCCGCTTCTCGAAGCAGAGGCTGTGCGGATCGCAGGCGTACTCGTTGTAACGGGGGATGCGGACGTAGCCCAGGGAGCGGTAGAGACCGATTGCCGCCGGCTGGCGTTCACCGGTCTCGAGGCGCAGCCGGCGGTATCCGAAGCCCGCGGCACGGGTCTCGAGTTGCTCGAGAATGCGGCGCCCGAGCGCCTTGCCGCGGTGCTCCGGAGCCACGTACATCCGCTTGATCTCGGCCGCTTCGGAGCTGAGCCGCCGGAGTGCGCCGCACGCCACCGCTTCGCCGTCGACGCAGCGGGCGAGCAGCAGGCAGCAGCCCGCGGCGTCGAGCTCGTCCGGCTCGACGCTGTAGATGCTGTCTGCAGGGTAGAGCTCGCCGAGTTCCCGGTCGAGCGCCTCGTGCAGCCGCCGGAAGGCGGGGTCGGCGGGGTCGCCCGGCACGACGCGGATTCCCTCGTCAGTCATGCTCGGCGCCCGTGCGCGGGGTCACTGGAACTCCGGCGCCTCGCGCAGCATCTGCTCGCGCAGCGTGCGCTTGTGGATCTTCTCGGTGGCGCCGCGGGGCAACTGTTCGTCCTGGACCCGGACGTAGCGCGGCACCTTGAAGCGGGCCAGGTGCTCCGCGACGTGCGCGCGAACCGCCGCCGCGTCGAGCTCGGCGCCGGCCGCGGGAACGACGACGACCGCGAGCTCCTCTCCCAGACGCTGGTCGGGGACACCGAAGGCCGCGGCTTCGTAGACGGCGGGATGCTGGTAGACGACGCGCTCGATCTCGGCACAGTAGATGTTCTCGCCGCCGCGGAGCACCATGTCCTTCTTGCGGTCGCGGATGTAGAGGTAGCCGTCTTCGTCGATCTCGGCGATGTCGCCGGTGCGCAGCCAGCCGTCCCGGATCGTCTCGGCGGTCGCTTCCGGCCGGTTCCAGTAGCCGCGAATGTTCATCGACGACTTCATGATGAGTTCGCCCTGCTCGCCGGCGGGCAGTTCGTTGCCGTCGTCGTCGATGACCTGCAGCTCGACGATCGGGCACGGTCTGCCGCAACTGTCGGGTTTCTCGACCAGGCCTTCGTCGTTGTTGCTGGCGCCGCCGGCGTTCGTTTCCGTCATGCCCCAACCGAAGGACCAGTGCTTTTCCGGCAGCAGGTCCTGCAGACGGTCGACCATGCCGCCCGGGACCGGTGCGCCGCCGCCGGAGACGGCGGCCAGGCTGCGCAGATCGTGTTGCTTCAGCGCCGGCGATTGCAGCATCTCCCAAGTCATCGTCGGCACCCCGTTGAACGATGTGACGCGCTCGCGCTCGATCAGCTCCAGGCCGAGCTCCGGATTCCACTTGTACATCATCACGATCTTCCGGCCGACGCCGAAGGAGGCGAGCAGGCCGGCGTGGCTGCCGCTGACGTGGAAGAGCGGCAGCGGCATCAGGATCGACGGCTGGAATTCCGGGTTCTCCTCCGGCTCCTCGAGCAGACCCATGGCGATCCGCTGGGCCGCGTAGTAGCCCCAGCTGCCGATGCCGCTGAGGACGCCGCGGTGGGTCGACACCGCGCCCTTGGGGAAGCCCGTGGTGCCGGAGGTGAAGAGGATCGTCACGTCGTCATGCGGATCCAGGTCGATGTCGGGCATGGGCCGTCCGTCCGCCCGGCGCCACACCTCGTCGAAGTCGTCCACCTCGTCGGGAAGGTCATCCTCCCGGCGCACGCCGATGCTCTTCACGCCGAGGCCGGGGAGCCGGTCCGCCACGCGCTCGTAGCGCTGCCGGTCGAAGAAGGCGAGCCGGGCGCCGGAGTCCCGGAGGCCGTACTCCAGCTCCTCTCCCGACCACCAGCCGTTGAGCGAGACCGAGATGGCGCCGGAGGAGGTGACGGCCATGAAGGCAATCACCCACTCCGGGTAGTTGCGCATGCCGATCGCGACCCGGTCGCCCTTCTGCACGCCGTAGCGGTGGATCAGCTCGTGGGCAAGCGCGGCCGCCCGCCGGTACGCCTGGGCGTAGGTCAGCCGGGTGTCCTGGAACACCAGGAAGTCCTTGTCGGCGTGGTCCTGGCAGGCCTGGTCGTAGACGTCGCGGAGAGTCGGCGGCAGATTCCTGAATATCCGGTACTCGACCCCGCGGACGGTCTCCGTCGTCAGTTCCCAGTCCGCGCCGGGCGCGGTCAGGTACGCGGCGGACTCCTCGTAGGTCATCTCGCCGTGGATCGGCTCGGACTCGGTCTGGTTCATGTCCTCGGAACGGTCGGGAATGGCCCCTGGGTCCATGCGGACCTTCTGGCGGGAAGGGCGCCGAGTTTATAGCGCTTTGCCGGACGGGCGCCTGACCGCTCTCGGTGCGACACGCGACTTCTGCCACGGACTGCTGGCCTGCACCGTCCGATGTCCGCAGCGGGGAGGTCCGGGCGCGCTTCCGGGCCCGCGCGGCGGCAGAGCGGCAGAACGCGGCCTGCGGACGGAGTAGGCTTTCGTCATGAGTCGTCTCGACACCCTGATCGATGCCATGCGGCCCCTGCTCCGGGAACAGGGAGCTCACGCGGCCTGGCTGTTCGGGTCGCAGGCGCGGGGTACGGCGCATCCGGAGAGCGACATCGACCTGATCGTCGTGCAGCCGAGCGAAGAACCCCGTCCGTTGCGCCGACGGGCCTATGACGGCGCGATCGAGCGGGCCGGCGGCGCAGTGGACCTTCTCGTCTATACCCCCGAGGAGTTCGAGGCGATGAGGTCGGCGGGCAGGCCGTTCCTGGTGGACGCGCTGCTGGAGGCGAAGCCGGTTCATCTGGCAACTCCGTGGGCCGAGCTGGTCGAGCGGGAGCTCCGGGCGCTTCGCGGCGGCGCCGCGGCCAGGTCGTCGACACCGCCCGAGGCGGCCCGGGCCGAAGCCGCCAGGTGGCTGGGGCAGGCGGAGCACGATCTCGGTTTCGCGCGGTACGCGTTCGATGGAGGGCACCACGACCAGGCCTGCTTCCACGCGCAGCAGGCGGCGGAGAAGGCGGTCAAGTCGATTGCCTACGGTCTGGGCGAGCGCCGGGTACGGACGCACTCGATCCGCGAGATGATCGATCGCTACGCCGAACGTGCGCCCGAGCTGAAGGAACTTCGCGGGCAGGGCAGCTCCCTGGATGTCCACTACACCGAAGCCCGTTATCCGAACAGCCGTTCGGGAGAGATACCTGCCGTCAGGTACAGCCGGCCGATGGCGGAGTCGGCCCTGGCAGCGGCCGGTGAGATCGTTGCCGCTGCCGCGGGCCGCGCGGCTGCGGACCGGGTCGGCTGACCGGGAGCGGCGGAGAAGCGGCTGACTGCCGGCGTCGATCTCGTCGTCTTCGCCGCGTACCTTCTGGCGGTCGTGGCGCTCGGCCTTTCGCTGGCCCGGCGGAGCGGGACAGCGCGCGGCTTCATGATCGCCGGCGGTGCGCTGCCGGGCTGGGCGGTCGGGCTCTCGATGTTCGGCACGTTCCTGTCGAGCAACACGTTCGTCGGCGTGCCGGGGCAGGCGTTCGCCGGCAACTGGAACGCCTTCGCGTTTTCGCTCTCGCTGCCGGCGGCGGCAGCTCTTGCCGCGCGCTGGTGGGTGCCGTTCTACCGCCGGGGCGGGGCGGTGTCGGCGTACCACCACCTCGAGGCCCGGTTCGGCCGCTGGGCGCGCACCTACGCCGTGGCCTGCTATCTGCTGACCCAGTTCGCCCGCACCGGGTCGATCCTGTTCGGTGTCGCCCTGGCGATGAATGCACTGACCGGCTGGCCGGTTGCCTGGATCGTTCTGGGCACCGGCGTCGTCGTCACCGCCTACACCCTGATCGGGGGAATCGAGGCGGTGATCTGGACCGACGTGATCCAGAGCCTCGTGCTGACGGTGGGCGCGCTGGTCGTCGTCGGGCTGCTGATCGCGGATGCCCAGGGAGGGCTGGTCGGTCTGGTCGAGACGGCGCGTGCGGCGGAGAAGTTCTCCCTCGGCAGCTTCTCCTTCGACGTCTCGGCATCGACGTTCTGGGTCATCCTGGTCTACGGCCTGTTCATGAACTTCAACAACTTCGGCATCGACCAGAGCTACATCCAGCGCTACCACGCGGCCGTCAGCGATCGGGCCGCCTCGCGTTCCGTATGGCTGGCCGCCGGTCTCTACCTGCCGGTCTCGGCCGTCTTCTTCTTCATCGGCACCGGGTTGTTCGTCGTCTTTCAGGGGCAGCCCGAGGCGGCCGGGATCGCGGCGGACCAGGCGTTCCCGCACTACATCTCGACGCGGTTGCCGTCCGGCGTATCCGGGCTGCTCGTCGCCGCACTGTTCGCGGCGGCGATGAGCAGCATCGACACCTCGTTCAACAGCTCGGCCACGGTCTTCCTCTCCGACATCTATCGGACGTACCTTCGGCCCGAGCGGGGCGCCGACGGCGGTGAGGCGGAGGACCTGAGGGTGCTGCGCACCGCCACCGTCTCCATCGGCGCCCTGGGCACAGCCGCGGCGCTGCTGATGATCGGCGCGGGCCGTCTGCTGGAGGTCTGGTGGACGGTGTCGGGCATCTTCGCCGGCGGGTTGCTGGGGCTGTTCGCACTCGACCGGCTGGCGCCGCGGGCAGGGCGGGCGGCGGCCCAGGCAGGGGTGGCAGCGGGTGTCCTGGCCATCGTCTGGATGACGGTGTCCCCGCTGCTGGAGGGCGGTCTGGAGATTCTGCGCATTCCCCTGCACAGCTACATGATCGCCGTCGTCGGCACGCTGACGATCTTCTGCGTCGGGCTCCTCGTTGCCGGCGGGCGGCGGCGCGCTGCGATAGGCTGAAGCGCTCCATGCCGCTTCGCGACGACCTGATGACGCCATCGTCGAGCTTGACGCCCGCACCGGACGTTCCCGCGTTCCGGCGTTCCGGCGGCAGGCGCCGCCTGGCGGTGCTTCTGACCCTGTCGCTCCTGCTGTTGCCGCTGGGCGGATGCGAGGACCGCGGGGATCTCCTGGGCGTCGAGCTCGCGGTCTTCACTCTGGGCACGTGGTCGGGCGCCGGACCGGGGGGCGGGGAGTTCCGCTTCGTTCTCGAACGGGACGACGACGATGTGAGGATCTCCGCGTTCCTGGTCAGCCTGCCAGGACTCGCCGACGCAGCGGTGGGAGACTCGGCTGCCTGCGCCACCCTGGTCAACGAGTTCACACGGTTCGGCGGCGCCGATGCGAACATCCGGGTCCGCAACGGCGGTTTCCGGTTCCGGACGCCGAACGACGTGCGGGTCGACCGCAACGGCCTGATCGAGGCGACGATCGTCGGCACCTTCGATGCACCGGACAGCGCGACGGTGGATGCCGAGATCGAGATCGACGCGACGCGCTTTCTTGCCTGCCGGATCGAGACGAAGGTCAGTTGGCAGGTGGAACCGGTCGGTTCCTGACCGCGTCCGGCGGCGCGCCAGGACGGAGAGCAGGACGGTGTATCCCGGCAGGTACGCACGCGAGACCCCGGACAAGGCGGCGGTCATCATGGCCGGCAGCGGCGAGACCGTCACCTATCTGGAACTCGACCGCCGGTCGAACCGGCTGGCGCAGCTCTGGTACGCCCGGGGCCTGCGGCCGGGCGATCACGTGGCGATCTTCATGGAGAACCACCCGCGCTACTTCGAGGTCTACTGGGCGGCGATCCGGTCGGGCCTCTACCTGACGACGGTGAACTGCTACCTGACCGCCGAGGAGGCGGCGTACATCGTTCAGGACTGCGGCGCGGAGAGCATCGTCGCGTCGGCGAAGCTGGCCGAAGCGTGCGCCGAGCTGACCGGCCTGATCCCGACCTGTCCGAGCCGGCTGATGGTCGACGACGACGGACTGGGCATCCCGCCGGGTTGGGACGACTGCCTTGCAGCAACGGCGGCCCTTCCTGCCGAGCCGCTTGCCGAGGAACCGCGGGGCAGCACGATGCTCTACAGCTCCGGCACCACCGGCAGGCCCAAGGGCATCCTGCGGCCGCTGACCGGGCTGTCGGCGGACGAGATGCCCGATCAGCGCTTCGAGGTGCTGACCTCCATCTACGGAATCGACGCGGACTCGACCTACCTGTCGCCGGCGCCGCTCTACCACGCGGCGCCGATCGGCTTCAGCGCCGGCACCCAGACTCTCGGCGGGACGGTGGTCGTCATGGAGCGCTTCGACCCCGAGCTTGCGCTGAAGGCGATCGAGGATCACGGCGTCACCGTCAGCCAGTGGGTGCCGACGATGTTCAGCCGCATGCTCAAGCTCCCCGAGGAGGTGCGCGCCCGCTACGACCTGTCGAGCCAACGGCGGGCGATCCACGCCGCCGCCCCCTGCCCGGTCGAGGTCAAGCGGCAGATGATCGACTGGTGGGGGCCGATCATCCTGGAGTACTACGCCGGCTCCGAGGGCAACGGCATGTGCGCGGTCGAAACCGACGAGTGGCTGCAGAAGCCGGGCACCGTCGGCCGCTGCCTGACGGCGACCGTCCACATCTGCGGCGACGACGGCGAGGAGCTGCCGATCGGCGAGCCGGGAACGATCTTCTTCGAGCCGCCCGAGGAGGCGGACCTGTTCGAGTACCACGGTGACCGCGAGAAGACGCAGGGCTCCCGCCATCCGCACCATCCGCGCTGGAGCACGCTGGGAGACGTCGGCTACCTGGACGAGGACGGCTACGTCTTCCTGACCGACCGCAAGGCGTTCATGATCATCTCCGGCGGTGTGAACATCTATCCCCGGGAGGTGGAGGACGCGCTCATCCTGCATCCGCAGGTGGCCGACGCGGCCGTGATCGGCGTGCCGAACGAGGACCTGGGCGAGGAGGTCAAGGCGGTGGTGCAGTTGATGCCGGGCGTCGAGGAGGGTCCGGAGGTCGCCGAGGAGCTCCTGGCTTTCGTACGGGAGCGAGTTGCCCGCTACAAGGCGCCGAAGTCGATCGACTTCGAGGAACAGCTCCCGCGGCTGCCCACCGGCAAGCTGTACAAGCGGGTGCTCCGGGATCGCTACTGGACCGGCCGCGGGTCGCGGATTGTCTGACGCCCTGGCGGCTTCAGGGCTTGCGGCGGTTGCGGACCGTCTTGCCCGCGCCGTCGGCGGTCTGCGCTTCGGTCCGCCCGTCGCCCACGTCTACAACCCGCTGATCTACGCCCGGGCGGCTCATCGCGCGTATCTGGACCTGGCCGGCGACCGACCGGGCCGGGTCGTGCTGGTCGGCATGAATCCGGGTCCCTGGGGGATGACCCAGACCGGCGTTCCATTCGGCGAGGTCGCCCGGGTGCGGGACTGGCTCGGCATCGACGCGCCGGTGCAGCCGCCGGTGGATCAGCATCCGAAACGGCCGATCCTCGGCTTCGACTGCCGCCGGAGCGAGGTCAGCGGCCGCCGGGTGTGGGGGTGGGCGGAGGGGCGCTTCGGCAGCCCGCAGGCCTTCTTCGAGCGGTTCCTGATCTGGAACTACTGCCCGCTGGCGTTTCTCCTGGAGAGCGGCGCGAACCTGACCCCGGACCGGCTGCGGGCGGAGGAGAAGGCGCCGCTGTTCGCCGCCTGCGATCTGGCGCTGCGGCAGGCGGTCGACGTGCTCGATCCCCGGCTCGTCGTCGGGATCGGCGGCTTCGCGGAGGCTCGGGCGCTGCGGGCCCTGGCGGAATCCGGTGTCAGGATCGGCCGGATGCTCCATCCGAGTCCGGCGAGCCCTGCCGCGAACCGCGGCTGGCAGGAGCAGGCGGAGCGGGATCTGCAGCGGCTGGGAGTGGATCTGCAGGCGGGATCGCGGCCGCACCTGGCCGTGCCCGGCCGCCGTCGCGCGCCTCGATCGGCGCATCCACGATCGCCAGCGCGACCGCATCGTGGATCGCCGGCCGGAGCTTCCTGATCGCGATGTTCTCGCGGGTCGGATGGACCCGGTTTGTCAGCAGCACCACGATCAGGTCGAGCTCGGGGTCGATCCAGAGCGACGTTCCGGTGAAGCCGGTGTGGCCGAAGGCGCGGGCGGAGACGTAGCGGCCGGCGGAGCTCGGTTCGGACGGCGTGTCCCAGCCGAGCGCCCGGCTGCTGCCGGCGACGAGGTCTGCCCGCCGGGTGAAGAGATCCACGGTGTCGGCGCGGGCGATCCGCCGTCCGCCCCAGGCGCCGCCGTTCAGCATCGTCTGCGCGAACACGGCGACATCCCGGGCGGTGCCGAACAGGCCGGCGTGGGGCGCAACGCCGCCCAGGGCGTGCGTGTTCTCGTCGTGGACTTCGCCGTGGGGCAACCGGCCGCGCCAGGGGTCGAACTCGGTCGGAGCGATCCGGGCCCGCAACGCCGGCGCCGGCAGGTAGCCGGTCCCGGTCAGGGCAAGCGGCGACAGGATCTCGTCCTCGACCAGTGCGGCCAGCCCGCGGCCCGATTCCCGCTCCAGGATCTCGCCCAGGAGCAGCACGCCGAGGTCCGAGTAGATCGTCTGCTCGCGCCTCCCTGCCACCAGCTCCAGGCCCGCGATGTGCGCAAGGTAGCGTGCGCGCGCCTCGCTGCGGTCGAGCCCTTCTCCGAGCTCGCGGAACAGTTCGGTGCAGCAGGGGAGTCCGCTCGAATGGGCGAGCAGATCGCGCAGCGCGGCGCCGCCGACCGGTGCGTCACCGAGTTCCGGCAGCCGGGAACGGACCGCGGCGTCCAGATCGAGGGCGCCGGACTCGACCCGGCGCATCATCAGCGTGGTGGTCGCGATGACCTTGGTCAGGGAGGCCAGGTCGTAGATGGTCGAAGGCGTTGCGTCGGCCGATCCCTCGTCGTACGTCAGGCGGCCGGCCGCGCGTTCCATGACGACCGTTCCGCGGCGGGCGACCAGGAGGACGCCGCCGGGCGTGACGCCCGACGCGGCCGCCTCTGCCAGCAGATCCGCGGCACGTTCCAGGCGTTCAGGGTCGAAGCCGGCCGCGGCAGGCGGGGCATCGTGCAGTGCAGGCGCCGCGGGCGGCGGGTCGGCCGAGGTCGGTGGAGGCAAGGGCGCCGCTGGTCCGGACAGGTGACAGGCGGAACTGGACGACAGGGCAAGAACCGCGAGAAGCGCCGCCGACGCCTGAATGCAGTGCTGCCTCAGGCCTTCATCTCGCGGAAGCACTTCCTCAACTCGTCCACGAACACGTGCGGCACTTCGAAGGCGGCGAAGTGCCCGCCCTTCTCCAGCCGGTTCCAGTAGACGAGCTGGCGGTAGCGGCGCTCCGCCCAGCGCCGGGAAGACCGGAAGATCTCCCTGGGGAAGATGCTGCAGCCCACCGGGATTTCGACCGGATCGCCGCCGCCCTTGCCGAAGCTCTCCCAGTAGAGGCGGCCGGACGAGGCGCCGCAGGCGGGCAGCCAGTACATCATCACGTTGTCGAGCAGTTGGTCGCGGGTCAGCACGTTTTCCGGGTGGCCGTCGCAGTCCATCCAGGACTGGAACTTCTCGAGGATCCAGGCCGCCTGCCCGGCTGGCGAGTCGACCAGTCCGTAGCCGAGGGTCTGGGGCCGGGTCGATTGCTGCTTCGAGTAGCCGGAGTCGTGGTCCTGGTAGTACTGAAGTCCGGCAAGCGCATCCTTCTCGTTGTCCGTCAGGTCGTCCATCGTGCTCCGGTCCACGCCCGAGGTCGGCATGTTCAGGTGGATGCCGTGACAGTGCTCGTGGTCCTGGATCGCGATCGCCGTGCTCACGGCCGCGCCCCAGTCGCCGCCCTGGGCGAAGTACCATTCGTAGCCGAGCCGCGCCATGAGCTCGGCCCAGGCGTCCGCGATCTTCTCGACGCTCCAGCCGGCGCGCGTCGGCTTGTCCGAAAAGCCGAATCCGGGCAAGGTCGGCGCCACCACATGGAACGCGTCCTCCTCGGAGCCGCCGTGCGCGGTCGGATCGAGCAACGGTTCGAGTACACCGAGGAACTCGACGATCGAACCCGGCCAGCCGTGGGTCATCACCACGGGCGCGGCGCCGCGGTGCTTCGAGCGCAGGTGGAGGAAGTGGATGCCGAGACCGTCGATCTCGGTCCTGAACTGGTCGAGGTCGTTCAGGCGGCTCTCCAGGCGGCGCCAGTCGTACGACGCGGCCCAGTACTCGCAGACCTCCTTCACGTAGGCCAGCGGGATCCCCTGGGTCCAGTCGTCGACCGTTTCGGGCTCCGGCCAGCGGGTGGCGCGCAGCCGCCGGCGCAGGTCGAGGAGTTGTTCCTCGTCGATCTCGATGCGGTGGGGCGTGACAGTGCTCATGGCCGGCGCAGACTAGCAGGCCCTCGTGCGGCGGTGCGTCAGGGTCGGAACGGCGTCAGAACGTGAGGCGCAGGCCCGCCGACAGGATCTCGATGTCGCTGAAGGACTGCCACTGCGTCACCACGTCCAGGCCCGCGATCAGGCTCACCTGGACGCCCACTCCGAGCAGGGTGTCGCCCGAGTCCAGATCGTCCAGAGCGATGTCGAGGTCCGCGTCCGCGCCGTCGATGTCGCCTTCCCAGGACACCAGGCCGACCTTGGCGAACAGCAGCACGCGGCCGGTGATCTGGTAGCTGGGAACGAGCGCCAGGGTGAGAGCCGTGAAGTCCGTCTTCGTGTCCTTCTTCGAGCACGAACTGTCCTCGGCGCAGGGCAGGATCGTTCCGTCCACCTTGGACAGGTCGTGGTAGCCGGCTTCGAGCCCGATGTTGGGGTTGAACCGGTACCCGATTTCGTAGCTCAGTGCGTTCTCTTCGCCGTCGACGATCTGGTCGTAGGCGCCGCTCGAGCGGACCTCGACATCGGCGATCCCGTAGTTGGCGCCGATGTAGAAGTCGCCTCGCTGTGCCTCGGCGGCGGCAATCGACAGCAAGGAAAGCGCCGCTGCCGACAGGATCGGGAGCAGCGGCCGGATCGCCGGGGGAATCTGTCTGTCGTTCATCTTCATCTTCTCCGTCAGCCTTTGCGGGGCAGCGGCCTGGCAGTCCGTGGCAGAAGTAGCGCTGCATTCGTTTCAGCATGCATCCCGTCCGGCTGCGTTGCTCTTCGCTCACATATACCCAATATGCTCACTCATCGCGCCTTGCCGGACGGGCGCCTGACCGCTCTCGGTGCGACACGCAATTCTGCCACGGACTGCTTGCCGCCGTGAGACTATACAGGAATGGCTATACGTCTTCGAGTGTCTTCTGCCGGGACCGTCTGCAGACCGTCTGCGCGTCGCGGCGGGCGACTGCAGCGCCGACTCGCACGGGTCCCCTGTCCCTCCGGCGGGATCCGGCAGGCCGTGGCAGGCGCCCGACCGCTCTCGGTGCGGCACGCGACTTCTGCCGCGGCGTCCCGGCGGCGCGGTGGAGTAGTGTCGGCAGCCGATGAGCGACCCTGTCTGTCTGGTCTCCGGCGTCGGTCCCGGCACCGGGGCGGCGCTCGCCCGGCGGTTCGCTTCCGGCGGCTACCGGGTGGCGATGCTGGCGCGTGACGAGGATCGCCTGCGTGCGCTGGAGGCCGGGATCGACGGCTCGCGCGCCTACGCCTGCGACGTGTCCGACGCCGAGGCCGTGCAGGCGGCGGTTGCCCGCGTCGGCGGCGATCTCGGCGCGCCGACGGTCCTGGTTCACAACGCGGTCGGCGGCGCCTTCGGCGACTTCCTGGAGGTCGACCCGGAACGGCTGCGGGCGAACTTCGAGGTCAACGTGATGGGGCTGCTGTATCTGGCCCGGGCGCTGGCGCCGGCGATGATCGAGGCCGGGCGCGGCGCGATCATGGTGACCGGAAACACGGCTGCCCGCCGCGGCATGCCGCGATTCGCCGGGTTCGCTCCGACCAAGGCCGGGCAGCGCATCCTGGCCGAGTCGATGGCGCGAAGCCTGGGGCCTCAGGGCGTTCACGTCGCGTACTTCGTGATCGACGCCGTGATCGATCTGGAATGGACCCGGCGGCGGATGCCGGACCAGCCGGACGATTTCTTCATCAAGCCGGAGGCGATTGCGGAGAACGTCTGGTATGTGGCCCACCAGGACCCGTCGGCGTGGAGTTTCGACGTCGAACTGAGGCCCTCCGGCGAACGCTGGTAGGACCGTTCGGGCAGGGCCGCCGGCGTGGTAACTTGCCGTGGGCACGGCCCGTGAGCGGAGAAGAGACGATGACACGTTCCCTCCTGGCTCCTCTGAGCGCGCTCCTGATCGGCGTCGGCGCGGCGGCCTGCGGCGGCGAGGTCTCCGCGCCGGTCTCGGACGGAGCCCCGGGCGCCGATACCGAGGATTCCGCGGCCGCGGAAGACGACGGCTGGGCGCTTCTGAACGACCCGGTCGCGCAGCGCGTCGAGCCCTTCCGGATCTTCGACAACCTCTACTACGTCGGCATCGACTGGGTGGCCTGCTATCTCCTGGTCACGACCGACGGCCTGATCCTGGTCGACGCGCTCTACGGCGACTTCGTCGACCACGCGGTCGACGGCATTCGGGCTCTGGGCTTCGACCCGTCGGACCTCCGGCATGTGCTGGTGACGCACGGTCATTTCGACCACGCCGGCGGTGCGGCCGAGTTGCAGGAGGTCTGGGGTGCGCGGGTCGGCATGACCGAGGAGGACTGGGAGCTGGTCGAGTCGCCGCCGAGCGACCCCCGCTACGAAATGGACGTCCCGGTTCACGACCTGGTCATCGCGGACGGCGACACCCTGCAGTTGGGCGACACCGAGCTTCGGTTCTACGTCACCCCCGGCCATACCGAGGGTGTCCTGTCGATGGAGTTTCCGGTCCGGGACGGCGGCGAGGAGCATCGGGCGTTCGTCTTCGGCGGCGTCGGCCTCAACTTCGAGGGAGTTCACCGGACGAACCTCTACCTGGACAGCGTGGCGCGCATCCGCCGGCTGGCGGGCGAGGAGGGCAACCCGATCGCGGTCAATCTCACGAACCACGCCGAACAGGGGCGGGTCTTCGAACGCCGGGACCGGTTGGCGGCGCGGACGGCCGGAGGCCCCCACCCCTTTGTCGATCCGCAGGGCTACCTGACCTGGCTGGACGAGTTGCAGCGCAGGGCCGAGTACAAGCTGGTCGTGGAACGCGAAGCGGCCGGCGAGTAGAACGAGTCCAGGAGGCCGGCGCGCAGGTGAAGAGCTTCGAGCTGATGCCGCGCTATCAGAACGCGGTGGAGGGCTTCGACCTGTTCCACCGGGAGGACCCGGCGACGACGGAGATGGGCGGAGAACGGGTGCCGCGCGAACTCGCCTACTCGCGGCGGATGGCGGCGTGGGTCGAGCGGCTGGATCCGGAGGCCGGGGAGATCCTGATGCTCGCCGCCCACTGCCAGCACCTCCGCCGCTTCCGCCTGCCGCGGACGGACTATCCCGAGGGGCGCAGGGGATACCTCGCCTGGCGGCGGGCGGCGGCGCTCGAACATGCGCGGCTGGCCGGCGCCGTGCTGCGCGATGCCGGCTACCGGCGGGAGCAGATGGAGCAGGTCCAGAACCTCGTGCTCAAGCGCGCCGGCCGGAGCGCGGCGGCAGAAGCGCAGACCCTGGAGGATGCGGCCTGTCTGGTGTTTCTGGAGCACGACCTGGAGGCGCTGGCGGACCGGCTGGGGTCGGACCGGACCGTGGACGTGCTGGTCAGGACCTGGCCCAAGATGTCTCCTGCCGGCCGCGAGGCCGCGGCGGCGCTGGACATTGGAGCGGAGCTCCGCCTCCTGCTGGACCGGGCGCGGGCTGCAGGCAGTCCGCGGCGTTAGCTGGCGCCAGCGTCAGCCGAGTCTCAGGGTCAGCCGGTCGCGGGCCTCGCCGATCCGCTTCATGGCGGCCGGCGCCTCGCCGCCCGGCACGCCGGCTGCCGTCAGTGCCCGCTGGAACGCGGCCGCGAGCGTCGAGGCCGTGTCGTCGTCGCCGGGGACCAGCCGGTCGTTGACGCGCAGCTCGAGCCGGCCGCGGTCGAAGGCGATCCGGCCGCCGAGCTGAGGTTCGGCCTCGATCAGGTCGCAGGCGCGGAAGGCGCAGTCGAGCAGCGAAACGAGGCGCCGGTCGAGACTGTCGATGCCCTGAAGTTCCGGTCCGGTCTCGCGGCGCCGGCTGTAGAGCAGGCCCGGCTCGCCGCGGCTCAGGTCCCAGGCGTAGAGCGCATCGTGGCCCACGAGCAGGACGCCGGGCCCCTGGTGGACATGGCTGTAGTCGGCGACGTCGATCAGCAGCTCCGGCAGCACCCCCTCGGTGATCCAGCGGTGGAAGACCGGGATGAACTCCTCCGCCTCGACCCCGGCGCCGGCGTTGCGGGCGAGGACCTTCAGGTCGAGCTTGACCAGCCCGTCGAGTCCTGGACCGGCAGTCGGCGGCGTGCCTGCCATGTCCATCAGGCGACCCGCGCGGCCTGCGCCCCGGAGATCCGCTGGTTGCAGGCGTGCGCCGCCTCGATGAACAACTGGGCCTCCTCGATCCGGCGGTGCGCCTCCTCGCCGGAGTCCGTCTCGGCGGCGCCGTGGATGCGGAACAGGTAGTTCGCGAACTTGGCGCCGGCGTAGGGGTCGAAGAACATCTCGGTGTCGCAGAAGCGGGTGCGGAACTCGTCGACGATCTCGTCGGCCGCGTCCCCGATGTCGATGTTCCCGGTCGTGATCAGCGCGCGCGCGGCCTGGAGCATCGCCGACCTGGCTCTGGCGGAGGCGGCCTCCGCTTCGCCCCGATCGAGTTCGAGCAGGCCCTGGAACACCTCCCGTTCGGCCGCCGAGAGACCGAACTCGACCGCGGTCACGACCTCGCCCGCGCACTCGCCGACGCCGAGGTCGCCGATCGTGTACTCGCGCGGGTCGCCCCAGTCCGAGTAGAGGCTGCGGTCCTCGAGGTAGGTCGGGAGCTTCGTCAGGTCGTCGAGCAATTGCCGGATGCGCGCCTTGCCCGTTCTGGCGACGAACGCCTGGAAGCTCTCGCCCTTCTCGCGCTCGGCAACGAACAGGCCGACGATCCGCTCGACGACTTCCGGGATCCGCTTCGACGGCACGGCGACCACCGCGAGCCCGTACGAGCCCGCGTTGTCGGTCCACTGGCCGCCGAGGATGACCTGGAAGTGGGGCACGGTGCGGCCGTCGCTCTTGCGGCTCACCCCGTAGAAGCCGATGTCCGCGACGTGGTGCTGCCCGCAGGAATTGAAGCAGCCCGAGACCTTGATCCGCAGGTCCTTGACCGCGTCGTCGGCAAGCACTCCCGCGGCGCGGATCGACGAGGCGATCCGCTTGCGCAGTTCACCGGCAAGTCCGCGCGACGACGAGATGCCCAGCTTGCAGGTGTCGGTGCCGGGGCAGGACGTCACGTCGACCAGGGACGAGGCGCCGGCGGCGCCCAGGCCGTGGGCGCCGAGTTCGGCGTAGAGGTCGGGCAGGTCGGCCTCGCCGATGTTGCGGAGCAGGATGTTCTGTTCCACCGTGTTGCGCACCCGGCCGCCGTTGAAGCGGCGCGCGGTATCGGCGAGCGCCCGCAACTGCGTCGATGTCAGGTCGCCCAGGGGCAGATGGACGGCGACGGTCACGTAGCCCGTCTGCCGCTGCCTCTGCACGTTCGACGAAAGCCACTCGGCGAAGCCCTCAGGCCGTGGGCCGGGCGCGAGCGCCGCCGCCGGCCGGGTGGGCGGCTCGTCGGTCACGTCGAGGTCGTCGAGGTAGGCGGTCCAGCGATCGTCGTGGGGCAGCAGCGGAAGTTCCTCGTCGACCAGGCGCCGGAATTCCTCGATCCCGAGCTTGGCGACGAGGAACTTGAGCCGGGCCCGGGCGCGGTTCCGCTTCTCGCCCAGCCGCCCGAAGACGCGGCAGACCGCCTGCGTCAGCGGCAGCAGCTCGTCCTCGCGGACGAACTCGTGCAGCAGCTTGGCGTGGTGCGGCACCGGTCCCAGGCCGCCGCCGACGTAGACCCGGAAGCCGCGCACGCGCTCGGCCGACGCGCCGTTCGAGGAACTGCCCGGCCGCACCTGGGCGACGATGCCGAGGTCGTGCATGTTGGCGAGCCCGCAGGCGTGCTGCTCGCAGCCGGAGAACGCGACCTTGAACTTGCGGCCGAAGTCCTGGGCGTCACGATGGCCGAGCAGAAAATGCGTCAGCGCGTGAGCGTAGGGCGAGACATCGAACGGCTCGTCGCGGCAGACGCCGGCGAGCGGGCATGCGGTGACGTTGCGCACGGAGTTGCCGCAGGCCTCGCGGGTAGTGATGCCGACCGCGGCCAGCCGCCGCATGATGTCCGGCGTGTCGTCGATGTGGATGAAGTGGAGCTGGATGTCCTGGCGGGTCGTGACGTGGGCGATCCCGTCCGAGTACTCCTCCGCGAGGTCGGCGAGCACTTCCATCTGGATCGCGTCCATCGCGCCGAACGGGATCTTGATCCGCAGCATGCCGGGGGCGTCCCATACCGTGTTCGGCCCCTTCGTCAGGTCGCCGCACGGATACTCGAGGGCGCGGCTGGCTGTGCCGTCGTGGCGCTGACCGTTGTCGTAGCGCTGGCCGTAGACGCCCCGGCGCAGGCGGGTCTCGGCGAAGATCTTCTCGTCGATGCTGCCCTCGCGCCGCTGCGCGATCTGGGTGGCGAAGATCTCGACCTCCTCGTCGAGGTGGGGAGGAATCCGGCCCTCGAGCCGTTCCTTCCAGGTTGCGGCGGAGTCCACGGGTGGCTGGCTCATCGATCGGTTCTCGCTCTGCCCTGGCGGCTGCTGTGGCTTCGTCGTCCGGGCGCCGTCCGGTCATCGCGCGGGTGCGGCGTCTCCATTCGTGACCATCATGGTCACATTTGTCACCATTGTACGCAATCCGGCGACGAGACGTTGAGCCCCGCCGGCGAACGCGGCGTCGGTCAGGGCTGACGCGGCGCTGTCGGATGGTGGCGTGTCCGTCGCAGGCGGCATCGCGGGGTCGGGGCGGGGTCGGGGCCGGACTCGGGGTCGTCGCCGCAGTCCGGCGGGTGGTCAGATGAGGTCCTGGAAGCTGATCGGCGCCGGGAAGTCCGAGGCCGCGGCGCGGATCTTCTCGCCGACCGCCGCCACCTTCCACGGCCCCTGGTCGTTCGGCCGTCTGGCGATCTCGAGGGTCTGCCAGGACAGCAGGCTCACGGTGTTGCCGCCGACCGCGAAGATGCGGCCCGTGATGTCGGCGGCGTCGTCGGTGCAGAGCCAGACGACGGCCGGCGAGACCTTCTCGGGCGCCAGCGGATCGGCGGTGGCTTCCGGCATGATGTCCTCGGTCAGGCGGGACCAGGCGGTGGGCGCGAGCAGGTTGACCGTGACGCCGTACTTGGCGCCCTCGAGCGCCAGGCAGCGCATGAAGCCGGCCATCCCGGCCTTCGCCGCGCCGTAGTTGGTCTGGCCGAAGTTGCCGAGCAGGCCGGACGTCGAGCTCGTCATGATGATCCGGCCGCCGGACTCCTGCTCCAGCATCCGGTCGTAGGCGGCCTTGGTCACCAGGTACGTGCCCCGCAGATGGACGTCGAGCACGATGTCCCACATCTCGTCGGTCATGTTCTTGAACGACTTGTCGCGCAGGATGCCGGCGTTGTTGATCGCGATGTCGAGCTGCCCGAACTCGTCGACGGCGCGCTGCACCATCGCCCGGGCGCCGCCGCCGTCCGAGACCGAGCCGTAGTCGGCCACCGCCCGGCCGCCGGCGTCGCGGATCTCCTGCGCCACCTGGTCGGCCATCGAGGTGCCGGCGCCGGTGCCGTCGCGCGCGCCGCCGAGATCGTTGACCACGACCGCGGCCCCTTCCTCCGCCAGCAGCAGCGCGTGGGCGCGGCCGAGACCGCCCCCCGCGCCGGTAACCAGTGCAACCTTGCCGTCAAGCAGACCCATGATGCGTGTTCCTTCCTGTGTCCCTGTGTCGATCCTGTTCAGGCGCCTGGGCGTCAGGCGATGCCAGGGAGTGTACCCGGAGACCGCGTGGCCTGGTTCTCGTTCAATCGGCCGGTGGGGCGGCGATTGCCCACAGGTGGCTGGAGGTGCGGATGTACCAGACGCCGCCGACCGGGGCGGGCGAGGCGATGGTCCGTTCGCCGATCCGGTTGACGTGGAGCAGCTCGAAGTCGGGACCTTCCCGGATCACGAAGGTCTCGCCGTTGTCGTTGGTGAAGAAGACCCTGCCGTCGATGGCGACCGGCGCGGCGGAGAAGCCCTCGCGCATCCTCTCGCCGAGGCGTTCCTGCCAGGCGACCTCGCCGGTCTTCGCTTCGTAGACAGTGATGACGCTCGCCATGTCGTTGACCATGTAGAGGTAGTCGCCGACCAGCATCGGCGCGACGACGAAGGGGGAGCCCTTGGCTGCGGACCAGACGATGCGGCTGTCCGTCACGTCGCCGCTGCCGCCGGGGCGGATCGCCAGGGTGGGACCGGCGCGGCCCGAGGTGCTGAACAGGAGGCCGTGTCCGACCACCGGCGTCGGAATGACCTCGAAGGTCGTGCCGCCCGCGCGCCACAGTTCGCGGCCGTCCTCGGGCGCGTAGGCGAGCACGTGGCGCTGGCTGTTGACGACGATCTCGTCGCGCTGCCGGCCGTCGTCGGTGGTCGCCGAGACCGCCGCCGGCGAGCTCCAGCCGACCTGGGTGTCGCGCTCGGTGCGCCACAGCTCCTCGCCGGTGCGGCGGTCGAAGGCGGCGATGAAGGACGGCGCCCGCTGCTGCTCCTGAACGACGATCAGGCGGTCGCCGTGGAGCAGGGGCGACGAGGCAGTGCCATGGAAGGCGTTCAGCTCGCCGAACGACCGATGCCAGACGATACCGCCGTCGAAGTCCGCGGCGAGCAGGCCGTGGTTGCCGAAGTAGGCGTAGACGCGCTCGCCGTCGGTGGTCGGCGTCGACGAGGCATGGCCGTTCTTCGGGTAGGCCCGTTCCGGGTTCGCGGCCGGCGCAGCCGCCGCCCAGAGGTGCTCTCCGGTCGCCCGGTCGAAGGCCAGGATCGAGCGCTTCGCTCCGCCGTTCTCGGCGGTCGTCAGGAAGATGCGGCCGCCCCAGACGATGGGCGAGGAGTTCCCCTTGCCGGCGACCTCGACCTTCCATCGCACGTTCTCCTCGGGTCCCCAGCGGTCGACGTAGCCGTTGCCCGTCACCTCGCCCTGGCCGCTCGGGCCGCGCCAGCGCGGCCAGGTGGTGGCGGGATCGCCATCTGCCGGCGTCATGCGGGCGTGCTCACCGCCGGCGGCGGGGTTCGCGGCGAGCGCAAGCAGCGGCAGGGCGGCGGTGGCGGCAAGCAGGCGGAGCGGTGTCTGTCGGGTCGTCAGGTTCATGCCGGAATGATAGAACCTGATCGGTCCGTCCGTCGGCGAGCGTGAAGCAGGAGAGTTCCGGAAGGATGAGCGAGACGTGTCGTTTCGGCCGGTGCGCCGATCGGCCAACGGCTGGGGCGAGCAGTCCGCGGCGGGAGTGTGTGTCGCATCGGGAGCGGCCAGGCGCCCCTTCCGGCAAGGCGCGAAGCTTGCGCATACGGGGGCGTATGTGAGCGAAGAGCAAGGCAGCCGGGCGGGATGCATGGCTGAAACGAATCCAGCGCGAGTCCTGCCGCGGACTGCCAGTTGAGGAGGAATTCGATGCGACCGGGAACGAGCGCCGCAATCGTCGGGGCCGTCCTTGCCCTGAGCGCCGGGGGAGTGCCGGGCGCGGCCCAGGACAGCGACTGGCCGGTGACCACGGGGGACAAGGGCGGCCGCCGCTACGCCGACCTCGACCGGATCGACCGCGGCAACGTCGGCGGCCTGGAGATGGTCTGGCGCTGGTCGTCGCCCGACAACTCCGCGGTCGCCGAGGACCCGCGGCTGCGGAGCCGGCGGATGCACCCGGGCAGCCACCAGGCGACGCCGATCAAGATCGGCGACCGGCTGTACACGACGACCGGCCTGAGCCAGATTGCCGCCCTCGATCCGGCGACCGGGAAGACCTTGTGGATCTTCGATCCGGAGTCCTACGACGCCGGCCGGCCGACCAACCTGGGCTTCGTTCACCGCGGCGCCAGCTACTGGCCGGGTCGGCCCGCGGGCGCCGGTGACGGTGAACAGGCGGTGCCGCCGCGGCTGTTCTACGGCACCGGCGACTCCCGGCTGCTGGCGGTCGATCCGCTGACCGGCGAGCCGGTTGGCGGCTTCGGCGACGGCGGCGAGGTCGACCTGACCGAGAGCCTGCGGCGCGGGAACCGGCGGCGCCGCGCATACACCGTCAGCTCGCCGGTGATGCTCTGCCGCGACACGGTGATCGTCGGCGCCTCGATCTCGGACGCCCCGAACCACCCGGACGCGCCGCCCGGAGATGTCCGCGGCTTCGACCCGGTGACCGGCGAACTGCGCTGGACGTTCCATTCCATTCCGCAACCGGGCGAGGTCGGCCACGAGACCTGGGAGAACGACTCGTGGCAGTACACCGGCAACACGAACGTGTGGACGCTGATGACCGCGGACGAGGAGCTCGGACTCGTCTACCTGCCGTTCGGCACGCCGACGAACGACTGGTACGGCGGCCACCGCCTGGGCGACAACCTGTTTGCCGAGAGCCTGGTGGCGGTCGACTGCGAGACGGGCGAGCGCCGGTGGCACTACCAGATCGTCCGCCACGGCCTCTGGGACTACGACCTGGTGACGCCGCCCATCCTGGGCGAGATCGAGGTCGACGGACGCAGGATCAAGGTCGCCGCACAGCTCAGCAAGCAGGGCTTCGTCTACGTCTTCGATCGGGAGAACGGCGAGGCGGTGTGGCCGATCGAGAACCGACCGGTGCCCCGGAGCCGCGTTCCCGGCGAGCGGGCGGCGTCGACGCAGCCGTTCCCGACCCGGCCACCGCCGTTCGAGCTCCAGGGCATGCACGCAGGTCAGTTGATCGATTTCACGCCCGACATCCTTGCCCGTGCGAAGGAGATCATGGAGCAGTACGACACCGGTCCGCTGTATACGCCGCCGTCGCTTCGCGGCGCCTGGAACCTCCCCGGCTGGGGCGGCGGCGCGAGCTGGCCCGGCGGCGCGTTCGATCCCGAGACCGGCCGTCTCTACGTTCCATCGTTCAACCGGCCGGTGGTGCTGACGATCAGGAAGCCGGATCCGAGCCGATCGTCCTTCAGGTACATCGGTTCGATCCAGATCAGCCCGCCGGGTCCCTTCGGTCTGCCGATCGTCAAGCCGCCCTGGAGCCAGCTCACGGCCTACGACCTGAACCGGGGCGAGATCGAATGGACGCGGCCGCTGGGCGAGGGGCCGACCGGACATCCGGCGATCCGGGACCTGGACCTGGCGCCCCTGGGCTCCGGCGCCCGCGCTCATGTCCTGCTGACGCCCGAGCTGCTGTTCGTGGCCCAGGAGGCGGCAGTGCATCCGGCTGCCGAGATGGAGTCCGTGTCGATGGACGTCGAATCGGCGGCGCTCGAGCAACTTGCCGTGGCGCCGGAAGAGCAGGCGGCGGCGCTCGCCGAGATCGAAGCGAGCCGTGACTGGCGGTTCGACCCGTCCACCCTTTCGGCGCTCGACAAGGAGAGTGGGGAGACGCTCTGGAGCGTGGAGCTGACGCCTGGCGTCGGCGGTTCGCCGATGACTTATCTGCACGAGGGCCGGCAGTACGTCGTCGTCGCCGTCGGCGGCAGCGGGGCGCCGTCGAGACTGGTCGCCTTCGCGCTGCCCGATGCAACCGGCTGAGCTCCCGGGCGTACAATGGCCAAATCCCGAGAGACCACGCCGGCAACGGAAGGAGAACGAAGATGACACGACTTCGCGAACAGACGACACGACAGCGCCTGGCGGCGGTTGCCGCCTGTGCGTTCCTGTCGGCATCGGTGGGAGGAGCGGCGATGGCCAGTGACCTGATGGACCGCGTGAAGACCGGCTACGCCGATTCCGATGGCGTGAAGATCCACTACGCGACGATCGGCGAGGGGCCGCTGGTCGTGATGATCCACGGATTCCCGGATTTCTGGTACACGTGGCGCCACCAGATGGAGGAGCTGTCGAGCGACTTCCAGGTCGTGGCGATCGACCAGCGGGGCTACAACAAGAGCGACTCGCCCGCCGGCGAAGAGAACTACAACATGCGCTACCTGGTCGGCGATGTCGCGGCGGTGATTCGTCACATGGGCCGGGACAAGGCGACGATCGTCGGCCACGACTGGGGCGGCGCGGTGGCCTGGCAGGTCGCGTTCCACCTGCCGCAGATGACCGAACGGCTGATCATCCTGAACCTGCCGCATCCGAACGGCATGGGCCGGGAGCTCGCGAACAATCCGGAACAGCAGCGGAACAGCGGCTACGCCCGGAAGTTCCAGGAAGGCAAGGCGAGCGATCCGGACATCCTGTTCGGCGTGCCGATGAACCCGCAGACCCTGGCCGGCTGGGTCGGGGACCAGGATGCGAAGCCGCACTACGAGGCGGCCTTCGAGCGGTCCGACTTCGACGCGATGCTGGCGTACTACAAGCAGAACTACCCGCGCGAGGGCGGCGGCATCGGTCAGGCCCCGGGTCAGGAGCTGCCGCGGCCCGCCATGCCGGTGCTGATGTTCCACGGTCTGGACGACCAGGCGCTGCACTCGGACGGCCTGAACAACACCTGGGACTGGCTCGACAGCGATCTGACCCTGGTCACGGTGCCGGGCGCCGGCCACTTCGTGCAGGAGGACGCCGCCGATCTCGTCGCGAAGACGATGAAGTGGTGGCTGCTGGCGCGGCTGGAGTAGAGCCGCGGGCTGGCGGCTCGCCTTCAGGCGGGCCGCCGGGAGGATGATGCCGGCGGGCTGCTACTGGCCGCTGCGCAACCGCTCTGCGCAGACACCGCAGAGCTCGTAGCGCTCGACGGCCTCGTTCCGTTTGATGGCGCGCTTGCTCTTGCTCAGGTAGCGGCAGCCTTCGAGGTGGTACTTCGTGCCGGTCCTGGTGACATAGACCACGGTCGGTACACCGGGCGGCGGTTGACGCTCCTTGCCGGAGGTCCTGGCGCCGTCGGCCGGCTCGGTCGACCGGCCGCCGACCGCGGTCCCCCACAGGCCGCGCCGGTTGGTTCTTGCCGTGCGTTCGAGCTGGCGGAACCGCTCCAGGTGACGGAAGGGGAACTGCGTGTACGCATGGCCGTAGCCGCGGCCGATGATCTCCGCGTTCACGAACGTGCCGTCCCCGAGGTAGACGTAGGCGAGGGTCCGGCCGTAGCGGTCCTTGCGGTCCTGGTCGTACTCGAGGCGGACCCGCTTGCCCTCGACCAGCTTCCTGGTGAACGCGCTGGCTTCCTTGCCGAAGAACTCCACGGGCCGGTTCGGATGAACGGTCTCGGGCGTGTCGACGCCGATCAGACGCACCCGGCCGACTCCATGCACGATGATGGTGTCGCCATCGACGACCCGTTCGACGAGCTGAGCCGCCGCCGGCGCCGCCGCCAGGGCGGCCAGCACGAATGCGGCAATGCCGCGGCGAGCGAACGGAGAAGGGAGCACGGGGGGCACGAAGCGGTGACCTCGCGGCGGACCGCCTCACGGCGGCCGCAGCAGCGTCCGAAGTCGAACGCATCAAGGAGGTTGCGGGTCTCATTCTTCAGCTTCTCGTGGGGCCTTGTCCAGTGGTTGCCAAGGGCAGGGGCAAGGGCAAGGGCAAGGGGAAGCAGTGGCGCTCTCGCCTCCGCCGGCGCAGCCCGGCTCACGCCGCGGTTCGGCCCGGCCGGCGGCGCGGGCCAGGCGTTCTGAAGTGACCTTCTGCCGGCGCGGTCCGGAGGCGCCAGGTCCAGGCGCTCCGGGCCGGGGCGCCCGGCTGTTCGGGCAGTGCGTGGAGCCGCAGGGAACTGACCGGAGCGGCGGTGTACTGGCCCCCTGGCCAGTGGGCCGGGCCGTCACCGGACGGGTCCGGAGCGCCCTCTACCAGCGGAAGGAGGCGTTGAGCTGGAGGCTGTGTTCGGGTTCGTCGACGAGTCCCTGTCGTCGTTCGAGTTCGAGTGCGAGCGCGGCGGCGGAGCCGAGGCTGTACTTCGCTCCGAGCCTCAGGGACCGGTCGCCTTCCTGGCCGAGGGAGAGCTGGGTGTAGGGGCTGAGCACCGCTGCCGGGCCCCACCAGGCGACGCCGAAGCCGTAGCCGACCTCGGCGTCCATCCGGCCCATCGGGGTCTGGAAGCCGCCGGTGGAGAAGGCCGAGGTCGACATCGGGCCTTCGTCGAACATGCCGGCGATGCCGGTCTGCGCCATGCCCCAGGAGGGTTCGAGCGTCATGTAGGCGCCTTGCCCGTCGGCCGCGGGGTCGAGCCGCAGCAGCGCACTGAACGCGGTGTCGTCGCGGTCCTTCTGGTGGGCGACCAGGGTCCGGCTGCGCAGCTCCATGGTCAGGCCGCGGCCCGGGTTGTGCCAGCTCAGGCTGGCGCCTAGCTCGAAGCCGGCCCCGGCCACGGTGTCGCCGCCGTCGTAGCGGACCCCGGCCTCGACCGCCGGCGTCAGCGTGCCGCCGCCGCCGAGCTCCCGCTCGTGCGAGCCTTCGAGCGCCAGGCGCAGGCGGGACGCGTCCACGGTCAGCGTCGACAGGCCGCCGCCGGCGCCGGTCTTCGCCTGGGACAGCGAGCCCTCGCCCCGGACCGCGAACCGGGTCATGCCGCCGGCCAGGAACCTCGGACTCGCCGCCACCACCCGGCGGCCGCCGACCGCGGTGCTGGTGACGGTCAGGTCCGTCGTCCGCGAGGCGTTGTCGTCGAGGTCGATCCGGATGTCGCCCCAGCCCAGACCGAGAGTCGCCCACAGGTTCGACCCGTCTTCCAGGAGCCAGGCCGCATACGGATGCACCGAGGTCAGGTCCGTCCGGTAGACGCTGTCGAAGCCGACCCGGTCTGCGTCCATCGCCTGGGCGTTCGTCCGGGTCCGCGAGTGCGACAGCGCGGCGCCGGCCAGCAGGTTCGGACGCAGGCGGGCGTCCACCCCGAGATGCGCCGAGGTCAACCGGCCGTCCCAGGAAGCGTCGTGTTCCGACCCGGAGAAGGACAGGTTCTCGGCGCCGCCCCAGACCGTCGCCGAGCGGCCGGACCCGTCGCCGGCGGCGCCCAGCGGCAGGGTGAAGGAGGCGGCGCCGCCCAGCAGGCCGTGCAGCTCCCGCTGCTCGTCCCGGCCCGGCAGCGAATGCGGGTCGTTCCAGGCCTGCGCGTCGAGCGCCATCAGCCGGTCGCCGCCGCCCGCCGCACCCGGCGTTCCGCCGGAAGCCGCCTCCTCGATCCGCTCCTTCACCGGCGCCGCCGAGGTCAGCGCCTCGAGCACATGGGGCAGCACCGCGTTGTTGATCGTGTCGGCCTTGCGGTTCTCCACGTCCTCGGGCGTGTCGTTCTCGGTCACCGTCACCGTCACCGAAGCGGCCTCCAACGCGTCGTAGTCGCCGCCCGAGGCGCCGTGGGTCAGCGTCACCGGTGCGTCGGCGTCGGCGTCGGCGTCCTCCTCCGCGCGCACCGTCACCGTCTGCGCCTCGTTCCAGTTGGCGGCGGTGAAGGTCAGGCTCGAAGGCTCGGCCGACACCTCGGACGTGGCGCCGCCGACCGCGACCGTCACGGCGGCGGACGGCTCGGTGTCCAGCACCACCGTGTACTCGCCGGCGCCGCCCTCGTCCACGGTCAGTTCGGTCGGCGCGACCGTCACTCCGGCCGTGTCGTCCTCGGTCACCGTCACCGTCACCGAAGCGACCTCCACCGCGCCGTAGTCGCCGCCCGAGGCGCCGTGCGTCAGCGTCACCGCGGCGTCCGCCACCGCGTCGTCGTCGTGCGCCGCCTGGACCGTCACCGTCTGCGCCTCGTTCCAGTTGGCGGCGGTGAAGGTCAGGCTCGATGGCGCCGCCGACACCTCGTCCGCGGCGCCGCCGACCGTGACCGTCACTGCGGCGGACGGCTCGGTGTCCAGCACCACCATGTAGCCGCCGGTGCTGCCCTCTTCCAGGGTCAGCGCGGCCGTCGAGACCGTCACCCCCGGCGTGTCGTCCTCGGTCACCGTCACCGCCACCGAACCGATCTCCACACCGCCGTAGTCGCCGCCTCTCGCACCGTGGGTCAGCGTCACCGCGGCGTCCGCCACCGCGTCGTCGTCGTGCGCCGCCTGGATCGTCACCGTCTGCGCCTCGTTCCAGTTGGCGGCGGTGAAGGTCAGGCTCGAAGGCGCTGCCGTCACTTCGTCCGAACCGCTCGACACCGTGACCGTCACGGCGCCGGAGGGCTCGGTGTCCAGCACCACCGTGTACGCGCCCGTATCGCCCTCGTCCACCGTCAGCCCGGACGGCGAGACCGTCACCCCGGCCGTGTCGTCCTCGATCACCGTCACCGTCACCGAACCGGCCGCCACCCCGCCGTAGCCGCCGCCCCTGACGCCGTGCGCCAGGGTCACGTCGGCGTCCGCCACCGCGTCGTCGTCGTGGGCGGCCTGCACCGTCACCGTCTGCGCCGTGCTCCAGTTCGAGGGCGTGAAGGTCAGGCTCGACGGCTCTGGCGACACTTCGTCCGAACCGCTCGACACCGTGACCGTCACGGCGCCGGAGGGCTCGGTGTCCAGCACCACCGTGTACGCGCCCGTATCGCCCTCGTCCACCGTCAGCCCGGACGGCGCGACCGTCACCCCGGCCGTGTCGTCCTCGGTCACCGTCACCACCACCGAACCGATCGACACCCCGTCGTAGCCGCCGCCGGAAGCAGAGTGGGTCAGGGTCACGTCGGCGTCCGGCGCCGCGTCGTCGTCGTGGGCCGCCCGCACCGTCACCGTCTGCGCCGTGCTCCAGTCCGACGACGTGAAGGTCAGGCTCGATGGCGCCGCCGACACCTCGGACGAACCGCCCGACACCGCGATCGTCACGTCGCCCGAGGGCGCCGTGTCCAGTACCACCGTGTACGTCCCGGCGCCGCCTTCATCCACCGTCAGCTCGGACGACGACACCGTCACCGACGGAGGCGGAGGAGGCGGAGCAGCCGCCTCCGGCGTCGCCGTCGCTTCGGCCGAGGACTCACCGTTGCCCGACGGATTGACCGCCCGCACCTGGAAACCGTAGGCCGTGCCGTTCACCAGACCCGTCACCGCGTGGCTCGTCGTGCCCGCGCCCGAACCCGGGATCGCCGTCCAGCCGCCGTAGCTGTCCGTACCCGCCCGCTGCCGGAACTCCCAGCCCGTCACCGACGCGTCGCCGAGGGCGCTCCAGGACAGCGTCACCCCGCCGTCGCCAGCCGAAGCCGAGAAACCCGACGGAGCGGACGGAACCGTCGGCGTCGGAACCGGCGTCGGCGTGGACGGCGCCCCGCTCTCCGTCACCGACACCGACACCGTACCGATCGACACCGAACCGTAGCCGCCGCCGGAAGCGCTGTGCGTCAGCGTCACCGCGGCGTCCGTCGCCGTGTCCTCGTCCGACGCCGCACGCACCGTCACCGTCTGCGCCGTGCCGTGGTTCGACGACGTGAACGTCAGACTGGCCGGCTCCACCGTCACGTCGCCGGAGGCCCCGGACACCGTCACCGTCACGTCCGCCGTCGGCTCCGTGTTCAACCGCACCGTGTAGCTGTTGCTGCCGCCCTCCGCCACCGTCAGCGAGGACGTCGACAGCGTCACACCCTTCGTGTCGTTGTCCGTGATCGTCCCCGTTGCCGTCGCATCGCCCAGCGACGCACCGGACGACGGCTCCGACAGCGTCACCGTGAACGTCTCCGCCGACTCCGCCACCGCGTCGTCCGTCACCGACACCGTGATCGTCGTGCTGCTCGCGTTCGCCGCGATCGTCGCCGCGGTCGCCGTCGTCACCGCCGTGAAGTCCGTGCCCGCCGTCGCCGTGTCACCGCTCTCCGCCGTCACCGTGTACTTGAAACCGATCGACGAAGTCGACACCGGAGACGACGTCACCGTGAACGTGAACGCCCCGCCCTCCGACGCCGTCACGTCCGCGATGCTCAGCGACGATGCCTGCGGCGTCGCCGTCACCCAGGACGAGGCCGCGCCGTCGCCGGCGCCGCTCACCGCGCGCAGCTTGAAGCTGTACTCCGAACCGTTGTCCAGACCCGTCACCACGTGGTTCGTCGTGCTCGCGCCGGAACCCGGAATCAGGGCCCAGGAGGCGCTCGACCGCACACCCGTCTTGCCGTACTGCAGCTTGTAGCCGGTGATGCCCGCATTCGCCGGGTCGGTCCACGACAGCGTCACCCGACCGTTGCCAGCCGACGCACCGAGGCCCGTCGGCGCGGCCGGCACCGTCCCGTCGTTCAGCGTGCCGTCCGCCCGCGTGTCGCTCCCCAACGCGTAGCCGGTCCCGTCGTTCAGCGTGATCCGGTAGGTCTCCGCACCCTCCAGCAACGAGTCCGTGCTGGTCGGAATCGTCACCGTCCCCGTCGTGCCGGCGGTGTTGCCGAAGGACGCGGTGAAGTTCCGCGGACCGAGCGTGCCTGCGATGTCGTCCGCGCCGAAACCGCTCGAACCGCGGTCCGCAAGCGTCAGGCTCACCGTCAGATCGCCCGTCAGCGCACGGTCCGAAGACACCGACAGGCTGATCGCCGTCCCCTCCGTCACCGCCGCCGGATCCGTCGAAAGCTGCAAGGTCGGCGTCGTCTCCGTGATCGACACCGTCACCGAGTCGATCGACACCGAACCGTAGCCGCCGCCGGAAGCGCTGTGCGTCAGCGTCACCGCGCTGTCCGTCGCCGTGTCCTCGTCCGACGCCGCGCTCACCGTCACCGTCTGCGCCGTGCTGTAGTTCGATGTCGTGAACGTCAGACTGGCCGGCTCCACCGTCACGTCGCCCGAGGCGCCGGACACCGTCACCGTCACGTCCGCCGTCGGCTCCGTGTTCAGCTTCACCGTGTACTCGCCGCTGCCGCCTTCCTCCACCGTCAACGCGGTCGCCGAGATCGTCACGCCCTTCGAATCGTTGTCCGTGATCGTCCCCGTTGCCGTCGCGTCGCCCAGCGCCGCACCGGCGGACGGCTCCGACAGCGTCACCGTGAACGTCTCGTCCGACTCCGCCACCGCGTCGTCCGTCACCGACACCGTGAACGTCGTCGTCGCCGCGTTTGCCGCGATCGTCCCCGCAACCGCCGTCGTCACCGCCGTGAAGTCCGTGTCCGCTGTCGCCGTGTCGCCGCTCTCCGCCGTCACCGTGTACTTGAACGTCACCTCCGAAGACGGCGTCGGAGCTGCCGTCACCGTGAACGTGAACGTACCGTCCTCGGCCGCCGTCACGTCCGCCACGCTCAGCGAGATCGTCCCGTCGTTCAGCGTGCCGTCCGCCGTCGTGTCGTCGCCCGGACCGTAGCCGGTCCCGTCGTTCAGCGTGATCCGGTAGGTCTCCGCGCCTTCCACCACCGAGTCCGTGCTGGTCGGAATCGTCACCGTCCCCGTCGTGGTGCCGCTGTCGCTGCCGAACACCGCGTCGAAGTCCCGCGGACCGAGCGTGCCCGGTATGTCCGCCGCACCGAAACCGCTCGAACCGCGGTCCGCAAGCGTCAGGCTCACCGTCAGCGTGCCCGTCAGCGCGCGGTCCGAGGACACCGACAGGCTGATCGCCGTCCCCTCCGTCACCGCCGCCGGGTCCGTCGACAACTGCAGCGTCGGCGTCGTCTCCGTCACCGTCACCGTCACCGAATCGATCGACACCGAACCGTAGCCGCCGCCGGAAGTCGAGTGCGTCAGCGTCACCGCGGCGTCCGTCGTCGTGTCCTCGTCCGACGCCGCGCTCACCGTCACCGTCTGCTCCGTGCTCCAGTTCGATGTCGTGAACGTCAGACTGGCCGGCTCCACCGTCACGTCGCCCGAGGCCCCGCCCACCGTCAACGTCACGTCACCGGTCGGCTCCGTGTCCAGCACCAGCGTGTACTCGCCGCTGCCGCCTTCCTCCACCGTCAGCTCGGCCGCCGACACCGTCACCCCCGCCGTGTCGTTGTCCTCGATCGTCCCCGTCGCCGTCGCGTCGCCCAGCGTGACCCCGGCAGACGGCTCCGACAGCGTCACCGTGAACGTCTCGTCCGACTCCGCCACCGCGTCGTCCGTCACCGTTACCGTGATCGTCGTGCTGCTCGCGTTCGCCGCGATCGACGCCGCAGTGGCCGTCGTCACCGCCGTGAAGTCCGTGTCCGCTGTCGCCGTGTCGCCAGTCTCCGCCGTCACCGTGTACTTGAACGTCACCTCCGCCGACGGCGCCGGAGCTGCCGTCACCGTGAACGTGAACGTCCCGTCCTCAGCCGCCGACACGTCCGCGATGCTCAGCGACACCGCCTGCGGCGTCGCCGTCACCACCGACGACTGCGCGCCGTTGCCGCCCGCGTTCACCGCACGGATGCGGAAGCGGTACACGCTGCCGTTCTCCAGACCAGACACCGTGTGCGTCGTCGTCTCAGCGTCCGAACTGGCGATCGCCGTCCACGAACCCCAGGCGGCGCTCCCCTTCTTCTGCTGCAGCTCGTAACGAGTGATCGATGCGTCCTCCGGATCGTCCCACGACAACGCCACCTGGGCGTTGCCGCCCGTCGCATCCAGACCCGACGGAGCGGCCGGCGCCGGCTGCGTCACCGTGAACGTCACATCCTCCGTGTCCGAGTTGCCGTTACCGTCCGATGCCGTCACCGTCATCGTGTACGTGCCCGGAGCCGTCGTCGTGAAGGTGAGCTGCGCCGCATTCAGCGCCGTGCCGTTCGGCAGCGCCGGCGTCGTCTCGCCCGTCTTCCGCGTCCACGCGTAAGTCACCGTGTCCCCGTCGCCGTCCGTCGCCGACGCCGTCACGTCCACGTCCTGACCCACCGTCAGCGACTGGTCCGAAATCTCCGCCAGCACCGGAGACTCGTCGTCGTCGGTGATCGTCACCGTCGTCTTCGCCGTCCCCAGCGAGAAGCCCGCCGGCACCGACGACGGCGCGGCGATCGTCACCGTGAACGTCTCGTCGGCCTCGTCCAGATCGTCGTCCGTGATCGGTATCTCGATGTCCTTCGTCGTCTCCGTCGCGCTGAACGTCACGGACGTCACCGCGTCGTTGTCGTAGTCCCCGCTCGCAGGCGTGCCGTGGCCGGTCGCGCTCGACCCGCCGTATGTCACGTCGAACGTCAGCGACTGACCGAACGCGTTCGACGTCGTGATCCGCACCGAAGCGTTGCCCACGTTCTCCGCCACCGACAGCGTCGACGGCACCGACACCGCCTTCGGCGTGCGAGGCGTCGCCTTCACATGGTCCGACCACGAAGACTGCACGCTGCCCGCCCGCGCGAAAACCCGGAACGTGTACTCCGTGCCGTTCGTCAGACTCGACACCACCGTGCTCGTCGTGCTGCCCCCCGTCACGATCTGCGTCGATGTCCAGGTCGAACCGCCGTTGCTGCTCGACTGGTAGCCCCACGCCGTCACGCCCGAACCCGGCTGCGTCGGCCAGCTCAGCGTCACCTGACCGTCGCCTGCCGTCGCCGTCACCACCGGCTTCACCAGCACCAGGGGCGTCGCCGTCACCACAGCCGACTGCTCGCTCACTCCGCCGCTGTTCCTCGCGCGAATACGGAAACGGTACGTGCTCCCGTTCTCCAGACCCGTCACCGCGTGGCTCGTCGTCTCCGCGTCCGAATCGGCGATCGCCGTCCACGAACCCCAGGCGGCGCTCTCCTTGCCGTAGCGCAGCTCGTAGCGGGTGATGCTCGCGTTCTCCGGATCAGCCCACGACAACGTCACCCGGGCGTTGCCGGGACTCGCACTGAACATCTTCGGCCGGGCCGGCGCCACCGGACGAGGCGTCGCCTTCACATGGTCCGACCACGAAGACTGCACCCCCGGACTCACCGCCGCGAACATGCGGAACGTGTACTCCGTGTCGTTCTCCAGACCCGTCACCACCGTGCTCGTCGTGCTCGCCCCCGTCACCGTCTGCGATGCGCCCCACGTCGAACCGCCGTCGCTGCTGTACTGGTACGTCCAGGTCGTGATCGCGATCCCCGACTGCAGCTTCCAGCCCAGTGTCACCCGACCGTCGCCTGCCGTCGCCGTCAGCACCGGCTTCGCCGGCTTCACCTGCGGCGTCGCCGTCACCACCGACGACTGCGCGCCGTTGCCGCCCGCGTTCACCGCACGGATGCGGAAGCGGTACACGCTGCCGTTCTCCAGACCAGACACCGTGTGCGTCGTCGTCTCAGCGTCCGAACTGGCGATCGCCGTCCACGAACCCCAGGCGGCGCTCCCCTTCTTCTGACGCAGCTCGTAACGCGTGATCGATGCGTCCTCCGGATCGTCCCACGACAGAGCCACCTGGGCGTTCCCTGCCGTCGCCTCGAAACCCGACGGAGCAGCCGGCACCGGCCGCGTCACCGTGAACGTCACATCCTCCGTGTCCGAGTTGCCGTTACCGTCCGACGCCGTCACCGTCATCGTGTACGTGCCCGGAGCCGTCGTCGTGAACGTCAGACGGGCCTGGTTCAGCGCAGGACTGCCCGGAAGCGCCGGCGTCGTCTCGCCCGACTTCCGCGTCCACGCGTACGTCACCGTGTCCCCGTCGCCGTCCGTCGCCGATGCCGTCACGTCCACGTCCTGACCCACCGTCAGCGACTGGTCCGAAATCTCCGCCAGCACCGGAGACTCGTCGTCGTCCTCGATCGTGCCGCTCGCCGTCGCCGGGTCCGGCAGCGTCGCGCCGACCGCATCGCTCAGCTTCAGCACCACCGTCTCGTCGGGCTCGTCGGACTCGTCGCCGGTCACCGAGACCGTGACCGTCTGCGCCAGGGCGGACCCGGTGCTGCCCGCGGCAAAGGTCAGCGTGCCAGCCGCCAGGGCGGTGAAGTCCGTCCCCGAGGTCGCCGTCGAGGAGGTGCTGTCCACCGCGTAACCCACCGTCACCTGCCGACCGCTGGCCGCGCCCAGCGTCACCGTGAACACCATGTCCGTGCTGCCCGAATCGCCCTCCGTCACCGCCGCCGGCGCCGCGATCGACAGGGACGGCGGATCGTCGTTGTCGGTGATCGTGCCCGTTGCGGCGGCGTCGGACAGCGTCACCCCGGACGACGGATCCGACAGCGTCACCGTGAACGTCTCGTCCGGCTCGTCCAGGGTGTCGTCCGTCACCGACACCGTGATCGTCGTGCTGCTTGCGTTCGCCGCGATGGTCGCCGCCGTCGCCGTCGCCACCGCCGT
This sequence comes from Thermoanaerobaculia bacterium, assembly GCA_965116145.1. Lineage (GTDB taxonomy): Bacteria > Acidobacteriota > Thermoanaerobaculia > Multivoradales > Multivoraceae > Multivorans. Next base: position 981,386 of record OZ220482.1, on the reverse strand, counting down.
GAAGTCCGTGTCCGCCGTCGCCGTGTCGCCGCTCTCCGCGGTCACCGTGTACTTGAACGTCACCTCCGCCGCCGGCGCCGGAGCGGCCGTCACGGTGAACGTGAACGTGCCGTCCTCCGCCGCCGTCACGTCCGCGATGCTCAGCGCAGGGGACTGCGGCGGGTCGTTCAGCGTGCCGTCGGCGGTCTTGTCGGCGCCGAGCGCGTAGCCGGTCCCGTCGTTCAGCGTGATCCGGTAGGTCTCCGCGCCCTCCGCCTCCGAGTCCGTGCTGGTCGGGATCGTCACCGTGCCGGTCGTGCCAGCGGTGTTGCCGAAGGACGCGGTGAAGTTCCGCGGACCGAGCGTGCCCGGGATGTCGTCCGCGTCGAAACCGCTCGATCCGCGGTCCGCAAGCGTCAGGCTCACCGTCAGATCGCCCGTCAACGCGCGGTCCGAGGTCACCGACAGGCTGATGTCCGACCCCTCCGTCACCGCTGCCGGATCCGTCGATAGCTGCAATGTCGGCGTCGTGTCCGTGATCGAAACCGTCACGGAGTCGATCGATACCGAACCGTAGCCGCCGCCGGAAGCAGAGTGCGTCAGCGTCACCGCGGCGTCCGTCGTCGTGTCCTCGTCCGACGCCGCGCTCACCGTCACCGTCTGCGCCGTGCTCCAGTCCGATGACGTGAACGTCAGACTGTCCGGATTCACCGTCACGTCGCCCGAAGCGCCGCCCACCGTCACCGTCACGTCCGCCGTCGGCTCCGTGTCCAGCTTCACCGTGTAGCCGCCGTTTCTGCCTTCGTCCACCGTCAGGGATGTCGGCGAGACCGTCACCCCCGCCGTGTCGTCGTCCGTGATCGTCCCTGTCGCCGTGGCCGGGTCCGGCAGGGCCGCGCCGACCGCATTGCTCAGCTTCAGCACCACCGTCTCGTCGGATTCGTCGATCTCGTCGCCGGTCACCGCAACGGTGACGGTCTGCGCCAGGGCGGACCCGGTGCTGCCGGCGGCAAAGGTCAGCGTGCCCGACGCCAGGGCGGCGAAGTCCGTGCCCGAGGTCGCCGTCGAGGCACTGTCCACCGCGTAGTCCACCGTCACCTGCCGGCCGCTGGTCGCGCCCAGCGTCACCGTGAACACCATGTCCGTGCTGCCCGAATCGCCCTCCGTCACCTCCGCCGGCGCCGCGATCGACAGGGACGGCGGATCGTCGTTGTCGGTGATCGTGCCTGTTGCGGCGGCGTCGGACAGCGTCACCCCGGACGACGGATCCGACAGCGTCACCGTGAACGTCTCGTCCGGCTCGTCCAGGGTGTCGTCCGTCACCGACACCGTGATCGTCGTGCTCGTCGCACTCGCCGCGATCGTCGCCGCCGTCGCCGTCGCCACCGCCGTGAAGTCCGTGTCCGCCGTCGCCGTGTCGCCGCTCGCCGCCGTCACCGTGTACTTGAACGTCACCTCCGCCGACGGCGCCGGCGCCGCGGTCACCGTGAACGCGAACGTGCCGTCCTCCGCCGCCGTCACGTCCGCGACGCTGAGCGACACAGTGCCGTCGTTCAGCGTGCCGTCGGCCGTCTTGTCGACGCCGAGCGCGTAGCCGGTTCCGTCGTTCAGCGTGATCCGGTAGGTCTCCGCGCCCTCCGCGTCCGCGTCGGTGCTGGTCGGAATCGTCACCGTCCCCGTCGTGCCGGCGGTGTTGCCGAACGACGCGGTGAAGCTCCGCGGACCCAGCGCGCCCGGGATGTCGTCCGCGTCGAAACCGCTCGAACCACGGTCCGCAAGCGTCAGGCTCACCGGCAGATCGCCCGTCAGCGCACGGTCCGACGTCACCGTCAGGCTGATGTCCGACCCCTCCGTCACCGCCGCCGGGTCCGTCGAGAGCTGCAAGGTCGGCGTCGTGTCCGTCACCGTCACGCTGACGCCGTCGATGGCCAGCGACGAGCCGTAGTTGCTGTCGGTGCTGGATGCCGCATGCGTCAACGTCGCCGTGTCGTTCGTCGTGTCCTCGTCGGCCCCGGCGTTGACCGTCACTGTCTGCGCCGTGCCGAAGTTCGACGGCGTGAACGTCAGGGGCGAACCCGTCACCGTCACCTCGCCCGACTCGCCGCCCACCGTTACCGTCACGTTCGCCGTCGGCGCTGCGTCCAGCTTCACCGTATAGCTGCCGCTGCTGCCTTCTTCCACCGTCAGCTCGGACACCGAAACCGTCACGCCGGCGGACACAGGCGCCACCGTGATCGTCACGTCCTCGGTGTCGGTGTTGCCATTGCCGTCCGACGCCGTCACCGTCATCGTGTACGTGCCCGGAGTCGTCGTCGTGAACGTCAGGCGCGCCTGGTCCAGCGCCGTGCCGCCCGGAATCTCCGGCGCCGTCTCGCCGTCCGCACGCGACCAGACGTAGCTGATCGGGTCGCTGTCGCTGTCCGTCGCCAGCGCCTTGATGTCCACGTCCTGACCGGCCGTCACCGTCTGGTTCGCAATCTCCGACAGCACCGGAGATTCGTCGTCGTCCCCGATCGTCACCGTGGTCGTCGCGTTGCCCAGCACGAAACCCTCCGGCAGCGAGCCCGACACCGCGATCGACACCGTGAACGTCTCATTCGGCTCGTCGAGATCGTCGTCGGTGATCGGGATCCTGATGCGCTTCATCACGTCCGTGGACACGAACGAGACGGACGTCACCGCGTCGTTGTCGTAGTCGCCCGAAGACGGCTCCGCCGCCCCCGTCGCCGTCGTGTCGGTGTACGTCACCGTGAACGTCACTGGAGCGCCGAACGCCTGCGAAGGCGTGATCGTGACCGACGCCCGGCGGGCGTCCTCGGCCACCGACAGCGTCGACGGAACCGATACCGTCTTCGGAACCGGATCGTTCAGCACGCCGTCGGCCGTGTCGTCGCTGCCCAGCAAGTACCCGGTCCCTGCGTTCAGGGTGATCCGGTAGGTCTCCGCGCCCTCGGTCGTCGAGTCCGTTTCGGTCGGGATCGTCACCGTTGCCGTACCGCGCCGGGTCGGGCCGAACACCGCATCGAAATTGCGCGGTCCCAGCGCGCCCGTGATGTCGTCCGCGTCAAAACCGCTTGAACCGCTGGCCGCCAGCGTCAGACTCACCGGCAGCGTGCCGGTCCGCGCCTTGTCCGACGCCACCGTCAGGCGGATCGGCATCCCCTCGCTCACCGCCGCCGGATCGGCCCGCAATTGCAGGATCGGCGTCGTGTCGCGGGTCGACACCGTCACCGAATCGATGGTGACCGAACCGTACCCGCCGCCCGACGCGCTGTGCGCCAGCGTCACGTCCTCATCGTCGGTCGCGTCGGTATCGGCGCCCGCCGACACCGTCACCCTCTGCGGGACGCTCCAGGTCGAGGTCGTGAACGTCAGCGAGGACTTGTCGATCGTGATGTCGCCGGACGCGCCGGTCACGCTCACCGTCACCGTATCGCTCGGCGCCGTGTTCAGCCGGACCGTGTAGCTGCCGCTGCCGCCCTCCGCCACGGTCAGCGCCGACGTCGAGAAGGTCGCACCGGGCGGCACCTCCGCCATCGGCGTCGCCGTCGCCGGAGCCGACCAGCTGCTGTAGCCGAGACCGCCAAAGGCACGGATCCAGAAGGTGTAGGACGTGCCGTTCTTCAGGCCCGTCTCGGTGTGGCTCACCGTGCTCGCATCGGAGGGCCAGATCTGCTTTTCCTGGGGCGCCTTCGCGCCTTCCTTCCACCGCAAGAAGTAGCGGTCGATGTTGGAGTTCTCCGGATCGCGCCAGTTCAGCGCGACGTGCGCGTTGCCCGGGACGGCGGTGAATTCCGTCGGGCGGGCGGGCGCGCGGGGCAGCGGCTCGACGACACGGGCGTCCGAGGTTTCGCCGGCGCCAATGGCGTTCACCGCGCGGATCTGGAAGGCGTAGTACATCCCGTTCGTCAGGCCTGTCACGGTGACCCTCGTCGTGCCCGCGCCGGAACCGTCGATGTCGTTCCAGTCGCTCCAGGCAGGAGTCCCCCACTCGGCCGGGAATCTGCGGGACGTCTTCGTGCCATCCCACTGCCGGTACTGCCACACGGTGATCGAGGGGTCCCGGATGGGCGACCACGTGAGCGTCACCGACCTGTCGGCCAACTCGTAATTGAGGTTCTGCGGCTTCGGAATCCGGCCGATGGGCGTCGCCGTCACTTCATTCGAGAACGGGCCCCAGCCGGCCACGTTGAGCGCGCGGACCTTGAAGGTATGCGCCGTGCCGTTGGTCAGCCCCGTCGCGGTGTGGCTCGTCGTGCGTGTACCGTCGATGTAGGCAGAGACGCCGCCGTTCCGGTGCACATGCCACCGGGTAACGGTGTCGTCTTCCAGGTCGTCCCAGGTGAGCGTCGCCTGCTTGTCGCCCGCCTCGGCAACCAGACCGGTCGGCGCATCCGGAATCGGGGGCAACGGCCGCCCGGAGACCGGGTCCGAGGCGATGCTGAAGCCCCGGTTGTCGTTGCGGGCACGGATCCTGAAGAGATAGGCCGTTCCGTTCGTCAGGCCCTTCACCGTGTGACTCGTCGTGCCCGCGCCGGAACCGTCGATGTCCCTGAAGGGCGTGTAGCTCGACCCGCGGACGGTGGCATCCACCCACTGCACCTGCCACCGAGTGATTCCGGCGTCTTCCGGATCATCCCAGGTGAGCCTCACTTTCTCGTAAGCCCCCGCGGCCTTCAGGCCGGTCGGTTTGGCGAAAGCGTGGGCCTCGATCACCGTCACCACCACCGAGGCGATCGACACCGAGTCATAGCCGCCGCCCCCGGCGCTGTGCGTCAGCGTCACCGCCGGGTCCGTGTCCGCATCGTCGTCCCTGCGCGCTGTCACCGTCACCGTCTGCGCCGTGCTCCAGTCCGATGACGTGAACGTCAGACTGTCCGGACTCGCCGCCACGTCACCCGAGGCGCCGCCCACCGTGATCGTCACCGGCCCCGAGGGCGCCGTGTTCAGCTTGACCGTGTATTCGCGGTTGGCGCCCTCCGGCACCCTCAGCGCCGCGGTGCTGACCGTGACCCCGGGGGTCGTCGTCGGCGGCGTTGTCGCCGCCGTCACCGTGATCGCCACGGTCCCGGTGTCGGTGTTGCCGTTGCCGTCCGAGGCCGTCACCGTCATCGTGTACGTGCCCGGCGCCGTCGTCGTGAAGGTGAGCTGCGCCGCGTTCAGCGCCGTGCCGTTCGGGATCGGCGGCGTTGTCTCGCCCGCCTTGCGTGTCCACTCGTAGCTGATCGTGTCGTTGTCGCCGTCCGTCGCCGACGCCGTGATGTCCACGTCCCCGCCGACCGTCACCGACCGGGCCGTCAGCGCCGCCAGCACCGGCGACGCGTCGTCGTCCGTGATCGTGCCGTTCGCCGTCGCCGTGCCGATGCTGGCGTTGGTCGCGTTCGACAGCTTGAGCACCACGGACTCGTCGTCCTCGTCCAGCTCGTCGCCCGTCACCGACACCGTGATCGTCTTGCTGGTGTCGCCGGCCGCGAAGCTCAGCGTGCCGGCGCCGCCGGTGAAGTCGGTGTTCGCCGTCGCCGCCGAACTCGCATCGACCCCGTAGTCCACCGTCACCGCCTTGCCGCTGGCCGCGTCCAGCGTGACGGTGAAGGTCATGTCGGTGCTGCCGCTGTCACCTTCCGTGACCGCAGCCGGCGCCGCGATCGACAGGACCGGCGGATCGTCGTCGTCGGTGATCGTGCCCGTTGCCGTCGCGTCGCCGAGCGTCACGCCGGCGGACGGTTCCGACAGCGTCACCGTGAACGTCTCGTCGGCCTCGTCCAGGGTGTCGTCGGTCACCGAGACCGTGATCGTCGTGCTGCTCGCGTTCGCCGCGATCGTCGCCGCGGTGGCCGTCGTCACCGCCGTGAAGTCCGTGTCCGCCGTCGCCGTGTCGCCGCTCTCCGCGGTCACCGTGTACTTGAACGTCACCTCCGCCGACGGCGCCGGAGCCGCCGTCACGGTGAACGTGAAGGTCCCGTCCTCATCTGCCGTCACGTCCGCGATGCCGAGCGACACCGTCGGCGTTGTTGTCACCGCCGTCACCGTGATCGTTACCGTCCCGGTGTCCTCGTTGCCGTTGCCGTCCGAGGCCGTCACCGTCATCGTGTACGTGCCCGGCGCCGTCGTCGTGAAGGTGAGCTGCGCCGCGTTCAGCGCCGTGCCGTTCGGGATCGGCGGCGTTGTCTCGCCCGCCTTGCGTGTCCACTCGTAGCTGATCGTGTCGTTGTCGCCGTCCGTCGCCGACGCCGTGATGTCCACGTCCCCGCCGACCGTCACCGACTGGGCCGTCAGCGCCGCCAGCACCGGCGACGCGTCGTCGTCCGTGATCGTGCCGTTCGCCGTCGCCGTGCCGATGCTGGCGTTGCCCGCGTTCGACAGCTTCAGCACCACGGACTCGTCGTCCTCGTCCAGCTCGTCGCCCGTCACCGACACCGTGATCGTCTTGCTGGTGTCGCCGGCCGCGAAGCTCAGCGTGCCGGCGCCGCCGGTGAAGTCCGTGTTCGCCGTCGCCGCCGAACTCGCATCGACCCCGTAATCCACCGTCACCGCCTTGCCGCTGGCCGCGTCCAGCGTGACGGTGAAGGTCATGTCGGTGCTGCCGCTGTCGCCTTCCGTGACCGCAGCCGGTGCCGCGATCGACAGGACCGGCGGATCGTCGTCGTCGGTGATCGTGCCCGTTGCCGTCGCGTCGCCGAGCGTCACGCCAGCGGACGGTTCCGACAGCGTCACCGTGAACGTCTCGTCGGCCTCGTCCAGGGTGTCGTCGGTCACCGAGACCGTGATCGTCGTGCTGCTCGCGTTCGCCGCGATCGTCGCCGCGGTGGCCGTCGTCACCGCCGTGAAGTCCGTGTCCGCCGTCGCCGTGTCGCCGCTCTCCGCCGTCACGGTGTACTTGAAGCTGATCCCCGACGCAGGCGCCGGCGCCGCCGTCACCGTGAAGGTGAACGTGCCGTCCTCGGCAGCCGTCACGTCCGCGATGCTCAGCGACGACACCATGCCGTCGTTCAGGGTGCCGTCGGCCGTCCTGTCGTCGCCGAGCGCGTAGCCGGTCCCGTCGTTCAGGATGATCCGGTAGGTCTCCGCGTCCTCCGCGGCCGAGTCGATGCTGGTCGGGATCGTCACCGTGCCCGTCGTGCTGGCGCTGACGCCGAACGAAGCAGTGAAGTCGCGCGGACCCAGCGGGCCCGGAATGTCGTCCGCGTCGAAACCGCTCGAACTACGGTCCTGAAGCGTCAGGCTCACCTCCAGATCGCCCGTCAGCGCGCGGTCCGAGGTCACCGTCAGGCTGATCGCCGTCCCCTCCGTCACGTCCGCTGGGGGAGCCAGCAACTGCAACGTCGGCGTCGTGTCCGTCACCGTCACCGAGACATCCTCGATGCCCAGCGACGAGCCGTAGTTCGTGTCGCTGCTGGACGCGGCATGCGTCAGCGTAGCGGTGTCCTCCGCCGTGTCCTCGTCGGCCCCGGCGCTCACTGTCACCGTCTGCGCCGTGCCGAAGTTGGCCGGCGTGAACGTCAGCGAAGACGGGAGCGCCGTCACCTCGCCCGATTCGCCGCCCACGGCCACCGTCACGTTGGCCGACGGCGCCGAGTCCAGTTTCACCGTGTACTCGCCGCTGCCGCCTTCGTCCACCCTCAGCCAGGTCGGCGAGATCGTCACGCCGTGGGAACGCGCCTCCGTCACCGTCACCGCAATCGACGCCGCGGGATCGAGCAGCGCCAGCGCCGGGAAGCGGACGGTGTGCTCGATGGCGGTGCTGCCGGCGGCAGCGCCCGTGATCGTCACCGGCTGCGCGATCCGGGCGTCGGCCCGGGTAAACGTCAGCGAGGACGGGCTCACCCGCGCCGCGCTGCTGCCGCTCGTCAGCGTCACCTCCGCCGTCCGGTCCAGGTACGGCAGCGCCGCGGCGCTCAGCCTCACGCCGTAGGTGATGTCGGCGCCCTGCGCCACGCTGGCGCTCCAGGCGACGCCGGCGCCTCCCGTCCTCGTGATCCCGCCGCTGAACTCCAGACCCAGGTTGTCGGTGTTGACGACGCTCACCTCCGCCAGCTCCGACCACGGACCGAAGGTCTCCTTCTCGCCTCCGCCCAACTCGATCCGGATCGGGACGACTGTCACCGCCCGGACCTGATACTGACCCACGCCTCCGTGCAAGGTAGCGCTCTTGTTCAGGGTGGCGGATCGGGTCGACGCCGTGCTGTTCCTGATATCGAACGGATACCAGCCGCGCCAGCTCCGCTCCTTGTTCTTGAACCGGTACTGCCACTTGTCGATCTCGGAGTCGGTCCGGGCGGTCCACCGCAGCGTGATCGCGTTCTCGACCGCCGTGATGCGCAGCGAGGTCGGCCTGGCGATGCCCTCGTCGTCGTCGCCGATCGTTCCGGTCGCGGTGGCGTCCGTGATCGTCACGCCGGACGATGGCTCGGACAGCGTCACTGTGAACGTCTCGTCGCCCTCGACCTCGGTGTCGTCGGCGAGCGGCACGCTGATCGTCGTGGTCGTCGCGTTCGCCGCGATCGTCGCCGTTGCCGCCGTCGTCACCGCCGTGAAGTCCGTGCCCGCGGTCGCGGTGTCGCCGCTCTCCGCCGTCACCGTGTACTTGAACGTGATCGGCGAGGACGGCGCCGGATCCGCGGTCACCGTGAACGACATCGTTTCGTCCTCCGGCGCCGTCGCGTCCGCGATGCTCAGCGCGATCGCACCGGCGCCCAGAGCCGGCGTGCCGTCGTTCAGCGTGCCGTCGGCCGTGTTGTTGTCCTCGTCGACCGCGTAGCCGGCGCCCTCGTTCAGGGTGATCCGGTAGGTTTCCGTGCTCTCCACGATGTTGTCCGTGCGGGTCGGGATCGTCACCGTCCCTGTCGTGCTCGCGGCGGCGCCGAAGGACGCAGTGAAGTTGCGCGGACCCAGGGCGCCCTGAATGTCGGCCGCGTCGAAACCGCTCGTGTCACGGTCCGCCAGCGTCAGGCTCACCGCCAGACCGCCCGCCAGCGCCTTGTCGGACGTCACCGTCAGACTGATCGCCGCCCCCTCGGTCACGGCCGCCGGAACGTGAGCCAGGGACAGCGTCGGTGTCGTGTCCGTCACCGTCACCGATACGGACGGGGCCGCGCTCACACTGCCGTAGCCGGTCACGGCATGACTCACCGTGACGCTCTCGTCCTCGGCGTCGCCATCCGGCAACGCCGTGACCGTCACGGCCTGAGGCCTGTCCCAGTTGGCGCGGGTGAAGGTCAGCGGATCGGACACCGTTGCTCCGGTGTCGTCGCTACTCGGCGTGACCGTAACGTCGCCCGCCGGCTGCGTGTTCAGCACCACGGTGTAGTTGGCGGAGCTGCTTTCCGTCACCTTCAGCTCGGAGACGGAAACCGTCACGCCCGCCGTGTCGTCGTCCGTGATCGTCGCCGTCGCCGTCGCCGTGCCGATGCTGGCGTTGCTGGCGTTCGACAGCTTCATCACTACCGTCTCGTCGTTCTCGTCCAGCTCGTCGCCGGTCACCGACACCGTGATCGTCTTGCTGGTCTCGCCGGCAGCAAAGCTCAGCGTGCCCGACAGATCGGTGAAGTCGGTGTCCGCCGTCGCCGTCGAGGTCGCGTCCACCGCGTAGTCCACGGTCACCGCACGGCCGCTGACCGCGTCCAGCGCGACCGTGAAGGTCATATCCGTGCCGCCGCTGTCGCCTTCCGCGACCGCAGCCGGCGCCGCGATCGACAGGGCAGGCGAGGGGTCGTCGTCCGTGATCGTGCCGCTCGCCGTCGCGGTGCCGATGCTGGCGTTGCTGGCGTTCGACAGCTTGAGCACGACCGTCTCGTTGTCCTCGTCCAGCTCGTCGCCCGTCACCGACACCGTGATCGTCTTGCTGGTCTCGCCGACCGCAAAGCTCAGCGTGCCCGAGAGATCGGTGAAGTCTGTGCTCGCCGCCGCCGTCGAGGTGCTGTCCACCGCGTAGTCCACGGTCACCGCACGGCCGCTGGTCGCATCCAGCGTGACCGTGAAGGTCATGTCGGTGCCGCCGCTGTCGCCTTCCGCGACCGCAGCCGGCGCCGCGATCGACAGGGCAGGCGAGGGGTCGTCGTCCGTGATCGTGCCGCTCGCCGTCGCGGTGCCGATGCTGGCGTTGCTGGCGTTCGACAGCTTGAGCACGACCGTCTCGTTGTCCTCGTCCAGCTCGTCGCCCGTCACCGACACCGTGATCGTCTTGCTGGTCTCGCCGGCAGCAAAGCTCAGCGCGCCCGAGAGATCGGTGAAGTCGGTGTCCGCCGTCGCCGTCGACGTGCTGTCCACCCCGTAGTCCACCGTCACCGCACGACCGCTGGCGGCATCCAGCATCACCGTGAACACCATGTCCGTGCTGCCCGAATCGCCCTCCGCGACCGCCGCCGGCGCCGCAATGGACAGGGCTGGCGGATCGTCGTCGTCGGTGATCGTGCCCGTCGCCGTCGGCGGGTCCGGCAGGGTCGCGCCGACCGCATTGCTCAGCTTCAGCACCACCGTCTCGTCGGACTCGTCGATTTCGTCGCCGGTCACCGCAACGGTGACGGTCTGCACCAGGGCGGACCCGGTGCTGCCGGCGGCAAAGGTCAGAGTGCCCGACGCCAGGGCGGTGAAGTCCGTGCCCGATGTCGCCGTCGAGGTGCTGTCCACTGCATAGTCCACCGTCACCTGCCGGCCGCTGGAGGCGCCCAGCGTGACCGTGAAGGTCATGTCGGTGCTGCCGCCGTCGCCTTCCGTGACCGCCGCCGGCGCCGCGATCGACAGGGCCGGCGAGGGATCGTCGTCGGTGATCGTGCCCGTCGCCGTCGGCGGGTCCGGCAGGGTCGCGCCGACCGCATTGCTCAGCTTCAGCACCACCATCTCGTCGGACTCGTCGATCTCGTCGCCGGTCACCGACACCGTGATCGTCTTGCTGGTCTCGCCGGCAGCAAAGCTCAGCGTGCCCGACAGATCGGTGAAGTCGGTGTCCGCCGTCGCCGTCGAGGTGCTGTCCACCGCGTAGTCCACGGTCACCGCACGGCCGCTGGTCGCATCCAGCGTGACCGTGAAGGTCATGTCGGTGCCGCCGCTGTCGCCTTCCGCGACCGCCGCCGGCGCCGCAATGGACAGGGCTGGCGGATCGTCGTTGTCGGTGATCGTGCCCGTTGCGGTCGCGTCGGCGAGCGTCACCCCGGACGACGGCTCCGACAGCGTCACCGTGAACGTCTCGTCGGCCTCGTCCAGGGTGTCGTCCGTCACCGACACCGTGATCGTCGTGCTGCTCGCGTTCGCTGCGATCGTCGCCGCGGTCGCCGTCGTCACCGCCGTGAAGTCCGTGTTCGCCGTCGCTGTGTCGCCGCTCTCTGCGGTCACCGTGTACTTGAACGTCACCTCCGAGGACGATGCCGGAGCGGCGGTCACGGTGAACGTGAAGGTCCCGTCTTCCGCCGTCGTCACGTCCGCGATGCTCAGCGCGGGGGACTGCGGCGGGTCGTTCAGCGTGCCGTCGGCGGTCACATCGTCGCCGAGCGCGTAGCCGGTCCCGTCGTTCAGCGTGATCGTGTAGGTCTCCGCGCCCTCCGCATCCGAGTCCGTGCTGGTCGGAATCGTCACCGTGCCCGTGCTGGCGGACTCGTCGAAGGATGCGGTGAAGTCCCGCGGACCGAGCGTGCCCTGGATGTCGTCCGCGTCGAAACCGCTCGAACCACGGTCCGCAAGCGTCAGGTTCACCTTCAGGTCGCCGGTCAGTGCGCGGTCCGAAGACACCGACAGGCTGATGTCCGAGCCCTCCGTCACCGCCGCCGGATCCGTCGAAAGCCGCAATGTCGGCGTCGTGTCGGTCACCGTTACCGTGACGTCGTCGATGTCCAGCGAGACGCCGTAGTCGTCATCGGTGCTGGACGCCGCATGCGTCAGCGTCGCCGTGTCGTCCGTCGTGTCCTCGTCGGCCCCGGCGTTCACCGTCACCGTCTGCGCCGTGTCGTAGTTCGACGGCGTGAACGTCACGGGCGAGCCCGTCACCGTCACCTCGCCCGATTCGCCGCCCACCGTCACCGTCACGTCCGCCGACGGCGCCGTGTTCAGCTTCACCGTGTACTCGCCGCTGCCGCCTTCCGCCACCGTCAGCGCGGTCGGCGAGATCGTCACGCCGGCAGGCGGTGTCACCGTGACCGCGACGGTTCCCGCGTCCGGAATGAAGTCCTCCGCGGCGCCGGTCAGCCGGAACGCATGATCGATGGTCGCTTCGCCCGCAGCCACGCCGGTTACCGTCACGGTCTGCGCCGTGCTGTAGTTGTCGGCGGTGAATGTCAGGGAACCCGGGGTCACCGTCGCCTCGTCCGTGTTGCCGCTCGAGATCGCGAGCGTCCCTGCCTGGGCGCTGGTCAGGGCCACCGTGTATGCGGCGTCCTTCCCGGCCGCTACCGTGACGGGCGTGCTCCCGAACGTCAGGGCGGACTTGTCGGCGTTGACGATCGTCACCGTTGCCGTGTTCGACCAGGGGCCGTAGATGGTGTCGATCCTGTTCGGGATGTTGCCCAGCGCGGCGAGCTGGTACTCCATCACCGAGCCATGCGTTCCGTCGAGGCGGTGGTGGTGGCCTCTGGCGGCAAGCACGACGGCCGCGTCCTCCCTGGTCCACGCGGTGGCGCCCTTCGGCCGGTACTGGAATTTCCAGCCCACGAAGTAGTCCGCGTGGCGGACCAGGGCGTGGGGATCCGTGTCCTCCACCGTCCACGTGAGGCTCACGGCGCCGTCGGCCTTGGCCGTGGCGGTCAGGGTGGGCGCCACCGCCGCCTTCGGCGTTGCCGTCACCTCTTCCGACTCACCGCTGTTGCCGGCGGGATTCACCGCACGGATCCTGAAGGTGTAGGCAGTGCCGTTGCTCAGGCTCGGCACCGTGTGGCTCGTCGTGTCCGCTCCCGCGCCGGACATGGCGGTCCAGCCCCCGAAGCTGCCTCCGCCCGATTTCCGCTGGAACTGCCATCCGGTGATGGTGTGGTCCTTCGGGTCGGTCCAGGACAGTGTCACCTGGCCGTCGCCCCCGGCCGCCGTCAACCCGGCCGGCTTCGAGGGTGCGACGGGATCCTTCAGGGCGCCGTCGGCTGTGTCGTCACTGCCCACGTCGTAGCCGTCGGCGTCGTTCAGCGTGATCCGGTAGGTCTCCGTGCCCTCGACATCCGAATCGGCGACCGTCGGGATCGACACCGTCGCCGTCGTGCCGGCGGCGCCGAAGTCCGCGGTGAACGTCTGCGGACCGAGACCGCCGGTGATGTCCGCCGCCGCGAAGCCGCTCGACGCCCGGTCCGCCAGGGTCAGACTGACCGGCAGACTGCCGGTCGTCGGCAGGTCCGAGGTCACCGTCAGGCGGATCGCCGCCCCCTCGGTCACCGCGGCCGGATCGGTCGGGAGCTGCAGTGTCGGCACCCTCACCGCGATCAGGACATCCCTGGTGTCCGTGTTGCCGTTGCCGTCACTCGCCGTCACCGTCATGGTGTACGTGCCGGCCGCGGCCGGCGTGAAGGTGAGCCGGGCACTGTCCAGCGACGTGTTCGGCGGCAGGGCAGGCGTGTTCTCGTTCGCCTTGCGTGTCCAGGCGTAGCTGACGGTGTCGCCGTCCGCGTCGGTCGCCGAGGCGGTGATGTCGACGGCGGCGCCCAGCCTGATCGGCACATCGGCGATCGCGGCCAGCACCGGCGAGGCGTCGTTGTCCGTGATCGTCACCGTGGTCGTGCTGTTGCCGAGCGTGAAGCCGGCCGGCAGGGTGCTGCCCTGCGCCAGGCTGATGGTCACGGTGATCGTCTCGTCGGTCTCGTCCAACCGGTCGTCGTTGAGCGGGATCGTGATGTCCTTCGTCGTTTCGGCTGGACCCAGGGTCACGGAGGTCGCCGCGTCGCTGTCGTAGTCGTCGCTGGCGGCCGGAGTCGCCGCGCCCGTCGCGGTGCCGCCGTAGGCGACGTCGAAGGTCACGGACGTGCCGAGCGCCTCCGACGCCGTCACCGTCACGGTCGCGTTCGTGTCCGTGCCCTCGGTCACTGCCAGCGCCGTCGGCGTCGAGACCCTCAGCGTTCTCGGCGTCGCCGTCGCCTCGGCGGACGGGGCGCTGTTGCCGGTCGGGTTCACGGCGCGGATCCGGAAGGCGTACTGCGTGTCGTTCGTCAGGCCGCCGACCGTATGCGTCGCCGCGGCGGCGGAGCTCGAGATCGACGTCCAGAAACCGAAGCTGCCGGCGCCGCGCTTCTGCTGAAGCTCCCAGCGAGTGATCGTCGCGTCGGTCGGTCGATCCCAGGCAAGCACGACCTGGCCGTCGCCTGCGGTCGCGGTGAGTCCGGTCGGCCTGGCGGGCGCGCTGGCCGGCGTCGCCATCTTCTCGTCGGACGGCTCGCTGTCGCCGATCTCGTTCACGGCGCGGATCCGGAACGTGTACCTGGTGGCGTTTGTCAGGCCGCCGACCGTGTACATCCTGGTGCTGGCGTCGGAGCCCGGAATCGGCGTCCAGGGGCCGTAGCTGTCGGCGCCGCGCTTCTGCTGAAGTTCCCAGCGGGAGATGCTCGCGTCGTTCGGGCCGGTCCAGGCAAGCCTCGCCTGCCCGTCGCCCGGAGTGGCGTTGAATCCCGTCGGCCGGGCCGGAGCATCGCGAGTGTCGTCGTCGACGATCGTCAGCGTGACCAGTTCGAAGTCGGTCCAGCCGGTCGGCTGGACCCTCAGGACCAGGGTTTCGTCAGGCTCCCCGGTCGTGTCGCCCCAGATACCCACGGTCGCCTCGCCGCGGGTCTGGCCCGCCGGGATCGTCAATGTGCTTCCCCCCGCCAGGCAGTAGTCCGCATCCGGCGGCGACCGATTGCCGCAGGCGGCGTCCGCGTTGCCGGGGCTGGCCGTGCTGGCGCCAACGCGGACCAGCGGCACGGCCAGGCCGCCCTGTGGCGCCAGGCTGCCGATGGCGACGGTGATCTTCACGTTCTTCCTGCCCGAGTCGCCTTCGGGGATCGATGTCCTGGACGCGGCCGCCAGCACGAGGTTGCCGGCGCCGCTCTGTGTCCTCTGCTGCACCTGCGAGGCCTGGCCGGGTCCGGTCGGGTTCACCGCACGGATCTCGAAGCTGTACCCGGTGTTGGCGCTCAGGCCCTCCACGGTATGGGTCGTGGTGTCGGCGCCGGAATTGCCGATGTCAGCGTAGTAGCCCCAGTTCCGCGCAGTCTCCGTTTTTTGGCGGACCTGCCACCTGGTGATGCTGTCGTCGTTCGGGTTGGACCAGGCCAGCATGATCCGCCTGTCGCCCGCCACGGCCCTGAGGCCTGCCGGCCTGGCCGGGAACTCGTCATCGTTGACGATCGTGAAGTGAATCACGTCGCGATCGTTGGGGAATCTCCATCCGGCGTCGGACGCCGCCCTGGACGGTGTGACGGATGCTGAGAAGGTCTCGTCAGGTTCCCGGTCCGTATCCCCCCAGATGCTCAGTGTGAACGTGCCCTTCGTCCTGCCTGCCGGAACGACCGTCTGCGTGCTCCTCGCGACCGGGAAGCAGTAGTCCGCATTGCTCGGTGTCCGACGTTCGCAGCCACTGCCGAACTGCGGAGGGGTGGCTATGCCCCGACCAGGGCTCGTGACGAAGATGGTGAGTCCAAGTCCCTTGTGCGGTTCGAGCGCTGGCGCCGGCCGATCGAGCGTGATGTTGACCGTGACATCCGTCCTGCCCGAGTCTCCTTCGGGAAACGATGTTCTGGCCGCGGTCAGGATTATGGTCTTGCCGGCGTCGGAGCCCGGTGTCGCCTCGACTTCGGCGGATGCCGCACCTGTTCCGGTGCGGTTCACGGCGCGGATCTGGAACCGGTAGCGAGTGCCGTTCCGCAGGCCTGTCACCGCATGAGCCGTGGTGGCGGCGTTCGAACTCCCGATGCCGGTCCAGTTGCCGTAGGCTCCGGCGCCTGCTTTCCGCCGGACCTGCCACCCGGTGATGCCGGCGTCCCCCGGGTCGGACCAACCCAGGAGCACCCGGCCGTCTCCCGGCACGGCCCTCAGGCCCGTCGGTCTGGCCGGTGGTTCGTCGTCGTTGGTGATCCTGACGGTGATCTCGTTGCTGTCGGGCCAGCCGGTTCTGGCGGTACCGCCTTTCAGCACCACGGTTTCTTCCGGTTCCTTGACGCCGTCGCCCCAGACCAGCATTCTGGTGGTAACGCTCCTGTTGCCTCTCGCGACCCACACCCACTCCGGAACGCAGAAATCGGCGTTTGCGGGAAGGCGCTGACTGCAGAAGATGTTCCGGCCGCCGACGATGGCGGTGCTGGCGTCCAGCACGTCCAGGCTGACTCTCAGCCCACCCGACGGCGCCGGCTCTCCGAGCGTGACGGTGATGTCGATCAGGGTCATCTCCGGATCGCCGCCGGGAGCGAAGCCGCCCTCGGCGATCGCCCGCCGGGACGAGGACAGGAGAACCGTCCTGGTGCCGGCGGCGACCGTGGTCGTGGTCGTCGCCGTGGCCTCTGCCGGAGCGCTCGGGCCGCTGGGGTTCACCGCGCGGACCTGGAACGTGTAGGCGGTATTGCTGCTCAGGTCCGCCACGGTGTGCGTGGTGGTGGCGGCGGTCGAATTGGCGATGACGGTCCAGGGACCGTAGTCGTCGCCGCGGGCCTTCTGCCTGAACTGCCACTTGGTGATGCTGGCGTCTCTCGGGCCGCTCCAGCCCAGCGAGACCCGATCCCGCCCCGGCGTGGCGGACAGACGGGTCGGGGCGGCCGGGAGGAAGTCATCGTTCGTGATCCTGATGGTGATCGTGTCCCATCTCCAGTCCGGCACGCCCGTGAAGCCCCTCAGCACCACGGTTTCGTCGGGCTCCACGGTGTGATCGCCCCAGATGCCGAGCGTGATCGTCCCCTCGGTTGCGCCTTGCGCGATGGTGAGTCCGTTGCCGTTCGGAAAACAGAAGTCGGCGTCCGCCGGTTTCCGACTCTCGCAATGAACACGCGAACTCTCCTGCGTCGCGGTACCGGATCCGCGCACAGGAGAGAGGCCCATGGGGAATCCGCCCGCCGGCGCCGGCGCATTGAGCGTCACGGTGACGACGACTTCCCTCACCCCAGCGTCGCCCTCGACGACCGCCTTCGCGGCGGACAGCTGGATCGCGTTCGACAAGGCCGGCGTCACCGTCCTTCCCTCCGACGGTTTGCCGTCGCCGGCGGAGTTCACCGCGCGGATCTGGAAAGCGTAGGCCGTGCCGTTGTTGAGAAACCGCACCACGTGGCTTGTCGTCGCGGCGCCGGAACCGTCGATGTCGATCCAGTTCCCGTAGCTTGCGGTGCTCTTCTGGCGGTACTGCCACTTCTGGATCGTCTTGTCCTTCGGGTCCGTCCAGGCGAGCGTCGCACGGGAGTTGTTCGGAGTGGCGGTGAAGCCCTTCGGTATGGCCGGGGGCTTGGTCGGGGTGTCGTCGTCGGTGATCGTGAGGGTGATCTCGGCGGTCGCCCAGCCCTTCGTCGTGGCCGCGGCTCTGAGGACGATCGTCTCGGCGCTCTCCTCGGTCGTGTCTCCCCAGATGCCCACCGCGAACGTGCCCTGGGTGGCGCCCGCCCGAATCGTCGGCGCGTAGCTTCCAACCATGCACCAGTCCGCATTCGCCGGCTCCCGACGACTGCAGCGCGCGTTCAGCGATCCCGATGTGGCCGTGGTCGTCCCGAGCACGGACAGGGCGAGCTGCAGTCCACTCGACGGGGCCGGTTTTCCGAGCGTGGCGGTGATCGTCACGTTCTTCCTGCCGGTGTCGCCCTCGGCGATCGAGGTGGCGGCGGCGGACAGCCGAACGGGCACGATCGGGATCGGGGTCGCCGTCGCCTCGTCGGAAGCGGCGCCGGCGCCGATGGAGTTCACCGCGCGGATCTGGAATGTCCAGGCTACGTTGTTCGTCAGGTTCGCCACCGTGTGGCTCGTCGTCGCGGCGCCGGAACCGGTGATATGGGTCCAGCCTCCGTAGTTTCCGGTGCTCTTCCTTCGGACCTGCCACGTGTTGATGCTGCTGTCCTTGGGATCCGTCCAGGTGAGCGTCACCCGACCGTCGCCCGAAGCGGCGGTCAGGCCCTTCGGTTTGGCCGGGGGTTTCGTCGGAGTGTCATCGTCGGTGATCGTGAAGGTGATGTCGTCGGAGCCCCAGCCGGGCGTTGTCGTGCTGGCTCTCAGCACCACGGTCTCGTCGGACTCGTGGACGGTTTCGCCCCAGACCCCCAGGGTCATCGTGCCCCTGGTGCCGCCTTCCGGAACGACCACCCGGCTGCCCCCGATGGTGCTGGGGGCAAGGCAGTAGTCCGCATCCGCCGGGCGCGGTTCCCGGGTGTCGCAGGCCAGGCCGTAGAACCCGCGCTTGGCGGTGCTGGCCGCGAGCGGCGTCACATCGACCCGCAGTCCGCCCGTCGGGGCCGCCACGCCGAGCGTGACGGTGACGACGACGGACTTCCGTTCCGAGTTCCCCTCGACGATCGACGTGGAAGGCGCGGACAGCCGGATGGTCCTGTTGGCGACGATCGGCGTTGCCGAGACTTCGCCGGAGGCTGCACCGTCGCCGTCGAAGTTCTTCGCCCGGAGCCTGAACTTGTAAGCGGTCCCGCCGGTCAGGCCGGAGAGCGTGTGGCGGGTGGTGCGCGCGCCGGAACCGCGGATGGCGGTCCAGTCGCCGTAGCTGCCGGCCCCCTCCTTCTGCTGGTACTCCCAGCCGGACACTTCCTGGACGGTCGGGTGCGCCGACCAGCTCAGGGTGACCGATTCCGTGCCCGGCCCGGCCTTCAGGGCGGTCGGCGCGGTCGGCGGTCCGAGCCATATCTCGATCGAGGCCGCGGCGCTGACGCCTCCGGGGCCCTTGGCGCGGATCTCGACCCGGAGCAGGCCGTTCGGAAGGGAATCGACGAAGATGTCGGTGCTGCTGAGGGCGCCGTCAACCGGAGTGTCGGTCCAGTCGGTCCAGCCGCGTCCGGCGGGGCGGTACCTCGACTGCCAGCCGGTTCGGTTGAGGTCTGCCGGTTCGGACCAATCCACATGGAGCAGCCGCAGGTTGATGGAACCGGGTGGAGAAAGCAGTGTCGCCGACAGGTTCGTCGGGGGAGATGGAGGTTCACTGTCCAGCTTCGCTCTCGCCGCCGCCGACTCGGGACCCGCGCCGTTGTCGTTCTTCGCGCGGATCCTGAAACGGTAGTCGCCGCCGGAGGCCAGGTTCGTCACGGTGTGCGCCCTGGTGGCGGCGCCTGAACCGGAGATGTCGATCCACCTGCCCCAGCCGTCACTGCCACCGCCGCTTTGCTGTACCTGCCAGCCGGTCACCTGCTGTTCAGCGGGGTGCGCGGCCCAGCTCAGGGCAACCGATCTGTCGCCCGGCACGGCGCTCAGGCCGGTCGGCGCGGTCGGCGGTCCGAGCCACTTCTCGATCGAGGCCGCGGTGCTGAAGACTCCGCGGCCCTTGGCGCGGATCTCGACCCGGGTCAAGCCGTTCGGGGGCCTGTGGAGGGTGAACGCGGTGGTGCTCAGGGCGCCGCCATTCCCGGTATCGCTCCAGTCGCTCCAATTGCGCCCGGCGGGGCGGTACCTTGCCTGCCAGCCGGTTCGGTTGGGGTCTGCCGGTTCGGACCACTCCACACTGAGGATGACCATGGGTGAGTCGATTACGGGAATCGCCACCAGCGACAGGTTCGTCGGGGGAGAAGGGGGATCGGTCGTCGGCGTCGCCTTCACCACAAGCGACGGCGGCCCCTCGCCGTCGTCGTTCTTCGCGCGGATCCTGAAGTGGTACTCGCTGCCGGCGTCCAGGGGCGTCACGGTGTGGGTCCTGGTGGCGGCGCCTGAACCGGCGATGTCGGTCCAGTTGCTCCATTTCCCCTTCTTTCCCTTGCGCTGCCGCAACTGCCAGCCGGTCACGCCCTGGGCGGGGTGCTCGGTCCAGCTCAAGGTGACCGACCTGGTGCCCGCCGCGGCCTCCAGACCGGTCGGCACGGTCGGCGGTCCGAGCCATAGCCGGGCCGAAGCCGGAGCGCTGACGCCTCCGGGGCCCTTGGCGCGGATCTCGACTAGGTTCAGGCCATTCCGGAAGGAGCTGAGGAGCATGTCGGTCTGGAACAGAGTGGATGCCGTGGTGTCCGTCCATGCGGTCCAGTTGCTTCCGGCGGGGCGGTACCTCGACTGCCAGCCGGTTCGATTGGGGTCGGTCGTCGGATCCCAGACCACGATGACCAGACCGACTGGCGGAGCAACCACCGAGAGGTCCACGTTCGTCGGGGGAGACGGTGGTGGACCCGTTGGCGTCGCTTTCGCGATGGCCGATTCGGCGCCGGGGCCGAACTCGTTCCTCGCGAGGATCCTGAAGCTGTATTCGTCGCCGTTGACCAGCCCCGCCACGGTGTGGGTCCTGGTGCCGGCGCCGGAACCGGAGATGTTGGTCCACTGGCTCCAGGCGCCGGTCCCCTTGCGTTGCTGCAATCGCCAGCCGGTCACCCTCTGGACGGCGGGATGCGCTGTCCAGGTCAGGCTGGCCGATCCGTTGCCCGGCGCGGCCTTCAGACCGGTTGGCGCGGTCGGCGGTCCGCGCCACTGCTCGATCGCGGCGACGGTGCTGAGGCCTCCCGGACCCCTGGCGCGGATCTCTATCCGGTTCAAGCCGTTCCGGAGATCGTGGAGGTAGAACTCGGTGTTGGCCCGGGCGCCGTCGTCCTCGGTATCGGTCCACTGGTTCAATCTGCCGTCGGCGGTGGGAATCCTCGACTGCCAGCCGGTTCGGTTGGGGTCCGCCGGTTCGGACCAGGTCACACGGAAGACGACCACGCCTCCAATGCCATCAGGACGCGTCGTCAGCGACAGGTTCGTCGGGGGCAACGGCGGCGGACTCTTCGGCGTCGCTTTCACGACGGCCGATTGGGCGCCGGCGCCGTCCGCGTTCTTCGCGCGGATCCTGAAGCTGTACTCGTCGCCGTTGACCAGGCTGCTCACGGTGTGGGTCCTGGTGCCGGCGCCGGAACCGGCGATGTCGGCCCACTGCCTCCAGTCGCCGGTCCCCTTGCGTTGCCGCAACTGCCAGCCGGTCACTTCCTGGATGGCGGGATGCACCGTCCAGCTCAAGGTGACCGATCCGTTGCCCGGCGCGGCCTTCAGACCGGCTGGCGCGGTCGGCGGTCCGAGCCATATCCGAACCTGGGCCGCCGTGCTGACGCCGCCGGGGCCCTTGGCGCGGACCTCGACGAGGTTCAGGCCGTTCGCGAGAGAACGGACGCTGAGGCTGGTGATGTCCACCGTGGAGAGCGTCGTGTCGGTCCACCCGGTCCAGCTGCCGCCGGCGGGCTGGTACCTCATCTGCCAACTGGTTCGGTTCGGATCGGTAGAGCCGGTCCAGTGCAGAGTGAACAACCCCGGAGTGACCTGGTTCGGGGGGAACCACCCGAGGTCCGTCGGGGGAGATGGAGCGGGAGGACTCTGCGCCGGCGCCATTGGCGGTGCCAGCGCTGCGCTCGAGGCGGCCAGCAGGAGGGCGAGGGCCTTACGCGGGAAGCGTCCGGTCCTGTTCCTGGCCCTGGTCGTCCTAGCCTTCACCGGTCCGGCTCCGTGACCCGGCTGTGCCTTCCTCTTCCGGGGGGGGGGGGGGGGGGACAGGCGCAAGTGACGCGGCGCGGGGGAGCGGGACTCCCGACCGCATACCTGCCAGTCTTCCTGTCGCCATGCCCCTGAGGCAGAGCCAGCCAAGCCAGAACCTCCGTTTTCGTGAAACAGTGCATACTACACACTTCAGCCTTCGAGGTCGCAACTGCTGCCGCAGCACTTGCGCCGCTGCGTTCCGCGGCGCAAGCTACTCGGGGATGCCGGGGGTGAAATGACCGAAGTTGCGCTGGAGGCCTGGGGCTGGGCGGCAGATCTTGCCGATGCGCACCGGCGCTATCGGCGCGCTGCGGCAGCGAGCGTCGCGTCGGGATGCGTCTTCGCGGCGCGCGTCGTGTCCGTTGCGCGCGGCGCGTACCGCCTGGCGTCGGCGGAGGGCGAGATCTCTGCGCGGCTGCTGCGGCGCGTCCGCGGCGAGCCCTCGGGTGCGCCTGCCGTCGGCGACTGGGTGGTGGTCGAAGGGGCGGAGGCGCCGGGAGGTGACCCGAGGATCGTTCACGTCCTGGAACGGCGGAGCCGCCTCTCGCGCAAGACGGCGGGCGCCCGCAGCGAGGAACAGGTGGTCGCCGCCAACGTCGATGCCGTGTTTCTGGTGATGGGCATGGACGGCGACTTCAACCTGCGCCGCCTCGAGCGCTTCGTCGCCATGGCCAGGGAGAGCGGCGCCGAGCCGGTGGTGGTCCTGACCAAGGCGGATCTCGCCGCCGATCCGCAGGCGCTGCAGGAGGGCGCCGCGGCGGCGGCGCCGGGAACGACGGTCGTCGCGGTGAACTCGCTGGCGTGCACCAACCTGAAGCCCCTGGCGGTTCACCTCGCGCCCGGCCGCACGGTGGCCATGGTCGGGTCGTCCGGCGCCGGCAAGTCGACCCTGCTGAACGCCCTGTGCGGCGAGGAGGTCATGCGTACCGCGGCGGTCCGTGCAGGCGACGACCGCGGACGCCACACGACGACCTGTCGCCGGCTCGTCCGGTTGCCCGGCGGCGGCCTCCTGATCGACAACCCGGGCATCCGCGAGCTCCAGCTCTGGGCGGACGACGAGAGCAGCCTCGAGGCGGTCTTCGATGACATCGAGGAGCTCGCTCGCGGCTGCCGTTTCCGGGACTGCGGCCACCGCCGGGAGCCCGGCTGCGCCGTGCGGGGGGCGATCGAGGGCGGCGGGCTGGATCCGGAGCGCCTGCGGAACTACGAGGATCTGCGAGAGGAGAGGCGCCGCCTCGATCGGCGCCGGGACGAGGCAGCCCGGCGTGCCGAGGAGCGCCGACTGGGTGCGTTCCACAAGTCGGTCCAGCGGGCGAAGAAGAACCGCCGGTGAGCCGGGAGAGCCGTTGCGCGCTGGCGGGGGCGCCTGCGCCGTGCGGATGCGTGAGCCTCCTGCCGTCCCTGCGCCATCCTCTTGCCTGGACGCTTCGGCGGGTGCGCTCCGTATACTCACGGGCATGTCCGTGACGCTGCTCGAACAGCCGCTGCCGACGGTGCCTCGCGCCCCCGGCCCGTACCGCCGGGCCGACTACGCCGCACTTCCCGAGCAACCCCGCTGCGAGCTGATCCATGGCAGGTTCTACGTGAGTCCGAGTCCGGTGCGGCTGCATCAGTTCGTGGTGGGCCGGATCGGCCGCGTCCTGTACGACATCGCCGACGCCGCCGGCGGCGAGGCGATCGTCGCGCCGATGGATGTGCATCTCGCCGACCACACCGTGGCGCAGCCCGACGTCCTGTACGTTTCTCCCGAGCGGCGCGAGATCCTGCAGACTTGGATCGAAGGCCCGCCGGACGTGGTCGTGGAGGTGCTCTCTCCCGGCACGATGCGCATGGACCGGCTCCTGAAGCTGAACCGCTATGCCGAGGCCGGCGTCAGGGAGTACTGGCTGGTCGATCCGGCGGCGAGGACCATCGAGTTTCTGGTCAACGACGGCGGCCGGTTCGTCGTTCACGCGGCGGAAGGCAGAGCCTGGACATCTCCCGTCGTGCCCGCCGTCGAGCTGGACATCGACCGACTCTGGAGTGCCGTGGAGCGCAGGTTCGGGCCCCCTGTTGCCGCAGGCTGACTGCCGCCGCTGACCCGCAGGGCGGCGGCCGGCGGACCGGCTACCCGAAGAGCTCCTCTGCCGCCTTCGCCTCCGGCGCCGTCCACGCGGCGAGGCAGTAGGCCGCGAACGAGACGGCCATCGCCGGAAAGACGGCGTGCACGCCCTGGATGTCGAGCAGCATCCACGATCCCAGGGTGACGCCGCCGGCGGCAAAGGACGACAGCGCCGCGGCGCCGCTGCCGCGCCGCCAGGTCAGGCCGAGAGCGAGCGACGGCAGGAAGCAGGCGGCGTAGAGGGCGCCCGAGAACGACGTCAGCTCGACGATGCCGCCGGGCGGGTCAAGGGCCAGCACCGCGGTGATGACGGCGAACAGGACGACGCATACGCGCGTGTTGCGCACCGCGTGACGGTCGTCGACCGGCACGAGCAGGCCGAGCAGGTCGCGCTGGAAGGTGGACGCCATGACCAGGAGCACGCTGTCCAGCGAGGACATGGCGGCGGAGACGAGGGCCAGGAACAGGAAGGCCTGGACCATGGGCGGGAAGACGGCGGGGTCGCTCAGCATGGTCGGAATCACCTGATCCGGATCGACGATGTCCGGGCCGACGACGAAGTGGGCGTAGAGGCCGAGCGGTGCCAGCAGGCTGAAGACGACGAGGAAACTCAGGGTCGAGACGACCAGGCCGCTCCTGGCCGCGCCCTCGGTTTCCAGTGCGTAGAAGCGGGAGAGCTGCCGGGGCTCGACGATCAGCTTGACGGTGGAGGCGAAGACGACGCCGATCAGCATCGGCAGCGGCTGGGCGGTGTCCCAGCGGGCGAGCGCGCCGTCGCCGATGCCGGACAGGTCGGCGAGCCGGCCGACGCCGCCGGCGGCGCGGGTGACCGCGAGGAACATGACGACGGCGGCGAGCGTCATCAGCACGCCCTGGATGACGTCGGTCCGCGCCACGGAGTGGAAGCCGCCGACCATCGTGTAGAGCACGACGATCAGCACGACGACGGCCAGCGACAGGCCGTAGCTCAGATCGAGCAGTCCGACGAGCAGGCCGCCGATGCCCTTGAACACGGCGGTCATGTAGAGGAAACTCGAGAAGATGACGATCGCGGCGGCAGCGAAGCGGGCGCTCCGGCTGTCGAAGCGGAAGCCGATGTAGTCCGGAATCGTCACCGAACCGAGGATCTCGGTGACGCCGCGCAGCCGCGGCGCCAGCCAGGCCCAGGCGGCGATCGACAGGAGGACCGCGGCGGGCACGATCAGCAGCCAGGCGATGCCGGAGGCGTAGGCCTTGCCGGCGAAGCCGATGAAGCTGTTGGTGCTGGCGTAGGTGGCGAAGAAGGAGACGCCGAGGACGACGCCGCCGAGCGAGCGCCCGCCGACCAGGAAGTCGGCGAGGTCGCGGGTCCGGCGCTGGCCGACCAGGGCGTGGTGGACCAGGACGCCCGTGTAGCCGGCGAAGAGCACCAGGATCAGGGCGTGGTCACGGAGCCACACGACGTTCGCCACGGACGGCCGGCGCTCGCGGCTGCCGGAAGGTCCGGATCACAGCCCCATCTGGTCGAGGTACCAGCCGTCGAAGACCTGGATGCAGGCCTCGCTGTCCTCGTAGGCGGCGGGACGGTAGCCGCGCGAGGCGACCCCGGCCTGGGTGCGTGCGCAGACGTCCCAGTCCTGGCTGTTCACGAGGTGCCAGAAATCGACGGCGTCGCTCGGATCGAATCCGGGCGCGGCGGCGGTGTCGGGGTCGAAGAGCCACTCGCAGACGATCCGCGTGCGGCCGGCCTCGACCGGCCACAGCGTGTGGGTCACCACGTAGTCCCGGTGCAGGCTGATCAGCAGGTTGGGGTAGACGTGGTAGTACTGCACCGAGGTCCGGTCGGCGGCGCGAATTGCCGGCAGGTCGGGGCGGTCGCTGTGCCCGGTCGCCGTCATCGTGTCGCAGCCGTCGTTCAGCGTCATCGGGCCGCCGACGTGGTAGCGGCCGAACTCGAGGTTGCCGCCGTTGCGGTAGTGCGAGACCCGGTTCAGCTCCGGGTGGACGACGGCGCAGTGATAGCACTCGTTGTAGTTCTCGCAGAGGATCTTCCAGTTCGCGCTGGCCTCGTACTCGTGGCGGCCGCCCCGGACCAGCCGATCGAGAGTGAAGCGGGACAGGTCCGGCAGGTCGGCGGCCACGTCGCCGAGCGGCGGCCCGTCGCCGGCGAGGGAGAGGAAGAAGAAGCCGTCCATCTCGTCGATGCGCACCGGCGCCAGGCCGGCCTCCGCGGCGTTGAAGCCGCGTCCCATGTGCGGCGCCCCGACCAGCCGTCCGTCGAGCCCGTAGGTCCAGGCGTGGTAGGGACACTGGAACACCTTCGTTCGGCCGGCGCAGTCGTCGACCAGCCGGGCGCCGCGATGCCGGCAGACGTTGAAGAACGCCGCCAGGCCGGTCGCCGCCGCGCCGTTCGCACCCGCGTTGTCCTGCCGCGGCGCCGTCCGCACCGCCACGATCGACTCGCCGCCGATCTCCCGGGTGACGAATCGCCCCGGCTCGTCGAGCTCTTCGAGCCGGCCTCCGCACATCCACATCCGCGAGAAGATGCGTTCCATCTCCTCGCCGAAGACCGCGGGGTCGCTGTACAGGCGGCCGTCGAGCGGACGGGGTGCCTTGCGGGGGATCATCCGCCGTATCCTAGCGCCGCCAAACCCGTCGCTGACTCCGTGTTTGGCCCCAGCCCCCACCTCACTACGACCTTGCGCCGAAGAACTTGCTGCGCTGCGTTCTACGGCGCAAGCTCCTAGCGCTGCCGACGGCATCGCCCGCACGTCCGGCAGAAGGGCCGCGCCGCACTATGCGATCATCCGCGCCATGCCGCGGCAGGCGCCCCAGGGAACACAGGCCGTCCAGCGCGCGCTGGCGCTGCTCGGGTCGTTCACGCCCGAGGCGCCGGAGCATCGGCTGGCGGACCTGGCGGCGGCGCACGGGCTTCATCCCTCGACCGCGCACCGGCTGCTCGGCGTGCTGGAGGCGGAGGGCCTGATCGGCCGCAGTCCGGACAGCCCGGCGTACCGGCGGCGGTCGGATTGCCCGGTCGGCGGCGGCGCCGGTTCGGATGTTGCCCTGGCGCCGAGGCGGCGGAACGGCCTGCGCCCGCTGGAGCCGCTGCGGACGCCGTTCCATCGGCGCACGGCGGCGCTGTGCGAGAGCGGCGCCTGGCGCGACTGGTCGGGTCACGCCAGCGCCCTGAGCTACGAACCGACGCCGGAGCGCGAATACTGGGCGGTGCGGAACGCGGCGGCCCTGATCGACGTCTCGCCGCTGTTCAAGTACGAAGTGGCCGGCGTCGACGCGGAGCGGCTGCTCGACCGGGTGATGACGCGGGACATGACGGCGTGCCGCGTCGGCCAGGTGTGCTACTCCTCGTGGTGCAACGAGGACGGCCACCTGCTGCAGGACGGCAACGTGCAGCGGCTGGCGCCGGAGCGCTTCCTGGTCAGCGCCGCGGAACCCGCCCTGCGCTGGTTCGAGGACTGCGGCACGGGCATGGATGCCGAGGTGCGCGACGTGTCGGCCGACGTCGGCGTGCTGGCGCTTCAGGGACCGCGGGCGCGGGCGGTTGCCGCGGCGGCCGTCGCCGGCATCGACTTTGCCGGGATGCGCTACTTCGAGTCGGCAACCGGCGAAGTGGCCGGCGCCGGCGGCGGCAGGGGAGGCCGCGGGGCGGTGACGGTGACCCGCACCGGCTACACCGGCGACCTGGGCTACGAACTGTGGGTCGCGGCCGGGCACGCGGAGGCGCTGTGGGACGCTCTCGCCGCTGCCGGCGCGGATCACGGGCTGTTGCCTGCGGGGCTGCTGGCGCTCGACATGGCAAGGGCCGAGGCCGGCCTGGTGCTGATCGATGTCGACTACGTGCCGGCCTCTCACGCCGAGATCGAGGCGCTGAAGGTAACGCCGGCCGAGGCCGGACTCGGGTTCACCGTAAGGCTCGACAAGCGCGCCGACTTCGTGGGCCGCCGCGCGCTCGAGCGGGAACGCCGCCGGCGGCCGGCCTGGGCGATGGTGGGCCTCGAGGTCGACTGGTTCGAGCTGGAGCGGCTGTGGGCCGGGATCGACCTGCGTCCCCAGGTCGTGGGGCAGCCGGCGTCGCGGGAGCCGACGCCGGTGTTCGCGCCGGGAGGACGGCAGGTCGGGCAGTGCACGACCCGGTTCTTCTCGCCGTTGCTCAAGAAGTACATCGGCCTCGCCACGGTGCGTGCCGACGCCGCGGCCCTCGGCGCCGGACTCGACCTCGAGGTCGCGGTCGGCTACAGCCGGCGGCGGGCGCGGGCGCGGGTCGTGCCGCGGCCGTTCTTCGAGCCGGCGCGCAAGACGGCGGTCGTGCCGGCTGCGCGAGCGGGCGTCTGACCTGCCATGGCGTCGCCGACAGGGGGGGCGGCTCCGGTCGACGGCAGCGGTGCGCCGACCCGCGGCGACGGCCGCTTCGATGCGATCGTCGTCGGCGCCGGCCACAACGGCCTGGTCGCTGCCGCCTACCTGGCGCGCGCCGGGCTCGACGTCGTCGTGCTGGAGGGATCGTCCGCCATCGGCGGCGCCACCCGCAGCGAGGAGGCGTTTCCGGGCTTCCGCTTCAGTGTCTTCTCCTACCTGGTGTCGCTGTTGCGGCCCGAGGTCATCCACGAACTCGACCTCGTGCGGCACGGCCTGTTTCTCGTTCCGACCGCCAGCACCCTCAATCCGCTGCCGGGCGGCGATTGCCTGTTCCGCGAGGCCGATCCGCAGCGCACCTGGCGGCACGTCGCCCGCCACTCGCGCCGCGACGCGGAGGCGCTGCCCGAGTACCAGCTCGAGATGCGCCGCATGGGCCACCTGATGCACCACCTGCAGCGGGCTGCGCCCGACGAGCTGGCGGCGGCGGTCGCCGATCGCGTCGGCACGGGCGTCGGGGACGGGAAGGAGGAGCTGGAGCTGGCGGCGGCCGTGTCGGCGGAGGTTGCCGACATCGCGCGCTACACCCTCGATCTGCCGGCGGCCCGCCTGCGCACCTTCGTCCAGATGCTGACGATGAGCTCCGCCGATTTCCTCGGCCAGTGGTTCGAATCCGACGTGCTGAAGGCGGCGCTGTCGAGCTCCAGCATCATCGGCTCGATGCTGTCTCCGCGCTCGCCCGGCTCGGCGTACGTGCTGCTGCACCACTACATGGGCGAGGTCGACGGGGTCTACCGGGAATGGGGCTTCCAGAAGGGCGGAACGGGAGCGGTGGCGGCGGCGATCGGCCGGGCGGCAAGAAGCCGCGGCGCCGAGATCCGCACCGACTGCCGGGTCGTCCGGGTGCTGGTCCGCGGCGGTCGGGCGGCCGGTGTCGTGCTGGCGAACGGCGACGAGATCCGCGCCGAGGTCGTCGTCTCCTCGGCGGCACCCCAGGTCAGCCTCGGCAACCTGCTCGATCCGGCCGATCTGCCCGACGGCGGGGCCGGGCTCGTGGCGCGGGCGGGCCGCTGGCAGAGCCGCGGCTGCGCCGGCAAGGTGAACCTGGCGCTCGACGGCCTGCCGCGCTTCGAGTGCATGCCCGAGCCGGGCCCCCACCTTGCGGGCGGCATCACGATCGCCCCGGGTCTCGACTACATCGACCGGGCCTTCGACGACGCGAAGTACGGCGGCTTCTCCGAACGGCCCTTCATCGACATGGTCATTCCCTCCGTTCTCGATCCGGACATGGCGCCGCCCGGCAGGCACGTCCTGTCCTGTTTCGTCCAGTACGCCCCCTGGGAGCTCGCGTCCGGCGCCTGGGACGAGGCGCAGCGCGACGCGTTCGGCGATGCCGCGGTGCGCGTTCTGGCCGAGGTTGCGCCCGGCATCGAGAACCGGATCCTGCACCGGCAGGTGCTCGTACCGCCGGACATCGAACGGATCGCGGGCATCCCCGGCGGCAACATCTTCCACGGCGAGCTGCGGCTGTCGCAGCTCTTCCTGCTGCGGCCCGATCCGGCCGCGTCGTCGTTCCGGACGCCCTTGCCCGGCTACTACCTGTGCGGATCGTCGACCCAGTTCGGCGGCGGCATCTCGGGCGGGCCGGCCCGGCTGGCAGCGCTCCGCGTCCTCGACGACCTGCGCGCCGGCGACGCCGCGCCCCCGTCCCGCGAGGCGGCGCCGCGGTGAGCGACCGGATCGCCATCGTCGGCGGCGGCCACAACGGGCTGGTCGCGGCGGCGCTGCTGGCGCGGGCAGGGCGGGAGGTGGTCCTGTTCGAGGCGCGCCCGGAGCTCGGCGGCCTCGCCTCGACCCGGGAGCTGATCCCCGGGCACCATGTGGACGTGGGAAGCCACGACCTCGGCATGCTCCGCCCGGCGGTGATCGAGGAGCTCGGGCTGCGGCGGCACGGCCTGCAGCCGATCGCGGCGCCGGTGGCCGCTGCGGTTCCGGCGACGGACGATGCCGGCGCGGTCGTGCTCTGGCCCGATGTCGCGCGGACCGTGGAAGAACTGCGGCCGCTCAGCCCTCGGGACGCGGCGGCGTGGCCCGGATTCGTGTCCGAGCTCGGCGAGCGGATCGCGGCGGTCGAGCCGTTCCTGGGCAGGGCGCCGGAACTTGCCGACATGGGGCGCCTGCTGATCGCGCCGGAACTTCTCCGGTTCCTGTCGTTGCCGCTCTCGGAACTGCTGGGGGAGCGGTTCGGGACGCCGGCGCTGCTCGCGGGTCTGTCGGGCATTGCCCTCTCGGCGACGGGGCAGGGGCCGCGGGCGAATGGCAGTGTCTGGCCCCTGGTCCATCACCTCGCGCCGGGCGCTGCCGGGGGCCTGACGCCGGTGGTGCGTGGGCGCGGCGGGGCAGGCTCCCTGGCGTCGGCGCTGGCCGCGTCCGCGGCCGCGTCGGGAGCGGAGATCCGGACCGACGCTGCCGTTTCCCGCATCCTGGTGGACGCCGACCGGGTCACAGGGGTAGGGCTGGCCGACGGTGAGCGGCTGGCCGCGGGAGGCGTGATCTCGACCGCGACGCCGGCCGTCACCTTCCTCGACCTGATCGGGGCGCCCCTGCTTGAACCGCGTTTCGTCCGGCGGCTGCGGGCCGTCAGCTACCGTGGCGCCGCTGCGCGGCTGGCCCTGTCGCTCGACGGACTGCCGGAGTTCCGGGGACTTCCGCGGCCGGCGCTGACCGGACGGATCGTCCTGGCAGCGCATCCGGACGACATCGAGCGGGCGGCCGACGCCGCGAAGTACCGCCGCCTGCCGGTCCGGCCGTGGCTCGAGGCGGCGCTCCCCACGGCCCTCGATCCGTCGCTGGCGCCGGCCGGACGCCACCTCCTGCTGGTCACGGCGCATCACCTGCCGTTCGAGCTGGAGGGCGGCTGGGGCGCGGGTGCGTTCGAGCTGCTGGCCCGGATGCTGGTCGAGCTCGAACGCTGGGCGCCCGGCATCGGCAGTCTGGTCCGCGAGCAGGTGCTGCTGTTGCCCGGGGACTACGCGCGGGACTACGGCGCCACGGCGGGCGGGCTGCATCACGGCGAGATGAGCCTGGCCCAGAGCCTGTGGCTGCGGCCGGCGGCATCGGCCTGGGCGGGCGAGCCGCTGCCGATTGCGAACCTGTGGCTGGGCGGCGCCGGCTGCCACCCGGGCGGCGGTCTGACCGGCCTGCCGGGGATGGCGGCTGCGGCCGCCGTGCTCAGGCGATAACCTCGCGCGTCTTCGCTCACGCCGCGCACAGTCCGGAACGGACGCCTGACCGCACGCCGACGCGCTGCGCACTGCCACCAGGAACTGCCGCCACCGACTGCCAGGCACGCCTTCCCAGGAGAACCCTCGATGAAGAACATCCTCCCCTTCCTGTTCGCGCTCGGCACGGCGCTGTGCTGGGGGCTCTACGGCCCGGTGCTCGGCCGGGCGCGTCTGGTCGACGAGTCCATGTCGCCGTTCAAGCCCTACGTCGGCATCGGCATCGCCTATCTCCTGATCGCGATCGTCGGCGGCCTGATCGGGATGAGAGTGATGGGCGACAGCTTCGAACCGACCGGACCGTCGGGAATCTGGGGGCTCTACGCCGGAACCCTGGGCGCGCTGGGGGCGCTGTCCCTGACCCTCAGCATGTTCAGCGGCGGGGCGCGGATCCCCTACGCCGTGATGCCGGTCGTGTTCGGCGGCGCGGTCACGGTCACCGCGCTCTACACGCTGTACCGCGGTCGCGGCCAGCTCGAGGTGAGCCCCCTGCTGTGGGTCGGCATCGCCGGCATGCTGATCTCCGTCGTCCTGATCACGACGAACACACCGCACCCGGGACCGCCGGGCGGCGGACACCACGGCGAGTCGTCGGGCGACGCGGCGGCTGTCGAAGACACGGGCATCGAGCCCCCCGGGCAATAGGGCCTCAGGCCGCGCCACGGGCTGCGTCCCTCTGCATTGGCGGGACGGGAGGGCGCGCCGTGGCTGGTGCGGTGTGACAACGGCCCGGGGTCGTCGCCGACTCCGGGCCGGATCTGCCGGGTCTTCTGCCGCCTCTGACGGGCCGGTCCTGTGGTCGGCCGGCGGGCGAGGCTGTGCGGCTTGCCCGGCTACTCGACGACGCGGGTGGCGGTCGCTTCCATGTCACCGAAGTCGCTGGCGAAGCTGCCGGCGATCGAGTCGCCATCGACGGTGCCGGTGAACGCGAAGGACATCTGCTGACCGCTGACATCCACGTCCATCGTGAACCCGAGAGTGCCGTCCTCGTTCCAGGTGACTTCCCTCATCTCGAGGTCGCCTTCGGGAGAGGTCATCGTGGCCGCCAGGCCGCTGGCGTCGCCGGTCACGACCAGGGTCGGCTCCTGGGTGCCGAGCGGCGTGTCGATCGTCATGTTCCAGGTGCCGACGGCCGCGGGCAGCGCCGGCGCGCCGTAGCCGCTGCAGGCGACGGTCAGGAGGGCGGCGGCGAGCGCCGGGAGCAGGGTGTTGCGGAAGTTCATCTCGGCCTTTCCGGTCCCGGTCGGGACCCGTGTCGTTCGGAGCGTTGGCTGGAGCGTCCCGGCGCTCCGGTGTGCGGGATCGCGTGTGCGAACGGATGATAGCCGAACCTTCGCGCCTTGCCGGCCGGGCGCCTGACCGCTCTCGGTGCGACACGCGACTTCTGCCACGGACCGCTACTCGTCGTTCAGCTTGCGGCGCATGCGGTCGAACATCGCGAGGTCGGCGAGGGAAGGCTCCGGGTCCTGCAGATCGAGCCGGGCGAGCGCGTCGCTCACGATGTCGGCCACTGCCCACCGCATGTAGGGCTTGCTGTCGGCCGGAATCACGTACCAGGGCGCCCAGCTCGTCGATGTCACCCGGATCGCGTCGCCGTAGGCGCTCATGTACTCGTCCCGGAATCCGCGTTCGCGCACGTCGCTGATCGCGAACTTCCAGTGCTTGTCCGGCCGCTCCAGCCGGCGCAGGAAGCGCGCCTTCTGTTCGTCAGCGGAGATGTTCAGGAAGAACTTGAGGATCACCGTGCCGTTGCGGGCCAGGTGCCGCTCGTGGTCGACGATCGACTCCATCCGCTGCCGCCACAGGCCGTTCTGATCGATCTGGGGCAGGTTCTGCTTCTCCAGCAGCTCGGGATGGACCCGCACCACAAGCACCTCCTCGTAGTAGCTGCGGTTGAACACGCCGATGCGGCCGCGCTCGGGCAGGCAGCGGCTGGTGCGCCAGAGAAAGTCGTGGTCGAGCTCTTCGCTGGAGGGCTGCTTGAAGTTGAAGACTTGGCAGCCCGCCGGGTTGACGCCGGTGAGCAGGGCGTTGATCGTGCTGTCCTTGCCGGCAGCGTCCATCGCCTGGAAGATGAGCAGCAGCGCGTAGCGGTTCTCGGCATAGAGGAGCCGCTGCTTGCGGCTGATCTCTCTCACCGCCCGCCGCCGGAGCTTGCGCAGTTCGTCGTGGCGCGGGGCGTCGGGCGGCGGCGCCGTGCTCCACTCGCTCGGGTCGAACCGGTTCGCCCCCTCGGGCACGAGGTAGCGCTGCGCGGGCGTCGCGGCCTCGTGGAGGACGCCGTCGGGGCGGTTGCGGGGCATAGGGGCGTAGGATACTCCCTTCGAACGCCGTGCCGCCGTCACCGGGCGGAAGCGCGGCGGGGCAGCAACGGCAGATCGAAGGGAGACGGCATGAAGAAGGTCGACTGGTACTACCACCGGAATGGCTGAACGAGCTGCCGAAGAGCGTCCAGGTTCATGGACGCACGCGGTGTCGAGATCGCTGACCGGACCCCCGCGAGCCGGAAGCTGGGCCGCGCCGACGCGCAGGCGCTGCTGGCCGACGCGGATGTCCTGTACGTCGCGAAGGGGCGCCGGCGGACCGAGATGTCCGCCGCGGACCCGGGCGCGGCCGACCTGATGCTCGGTCCGACGGGCAACCTGAGGGCGCCGGTGGTCAGGGTGGGCCGTACGCTGATCGTGGGCTACCACGAAGAGGCGCTGGACCTGGCGCTGGGCTGAGGCTCGGCGGGTTGAGGTTCGGCTGCGCGGCCGCCGGCCGGCGTCCTCGGCGGCGGGTCAGTTGCAGCTCAGGGCCGGGATGTCCGCCGGGTCGTCGCCCTCGAACAGGAGGCGGCCGTCGACGAAGCGGGCGTCGGGAAGCGCCACTGCCAGCACTTCGCCCAACTGGTCGACGGTGTGGACGGTGAGCGTCTCCAGCACGTCGGCGGTGAGGTCCTCGAGATCGGCTTCGTTCTGCTGTGGCAGGACGATCTCCGTGATGCCGGCACGCACCGCACCCAGCACCTTCTCCCGGACGCCGCCGATCGGCAGCACGCGCCCGGAGAGGGTGATCTCGCCGGTCATCGCGATGCGCGACCTGGCCGGCCGACCGGAGAGCGCCGAAACCAGGGCGGCTGCCATCGTCACTCCGGCCGAAGGCCCGTCCTTGGGGATGGCGCCTGCCGGGACGTGGACGTGGACATCGGCTTCGAAGTTCGCGCCCGGGATCTGGAGCGCCTCGGCGTTCGACTTGGCGTAGGTCCAGGCCGCCCGCGCCGACTCCTTCATCACGTCGCCGAGCTGGCCGGTGAGCTGGAGTTCGCCCTTGCCCTTCGTCGTCTCGGCCTCGACGAACATGATGTCGCCGCCGACCGGCGTGTAGTACATGCCGGTGGCGACGCCGACCGCGTCCCGCTCGAGCGCCTGCTCCGGCCGCACCCGCGGGCGGCCCAGGAGATTCCGCAGCTCGGCCGGGCCGATGTCCGTCGTCTCGACCGGCGCGGCTTCGTCCTGCTCGGGTGCAGTCTCCGGCGTCGACGCCAGCCTGCGTGCGACCTTGCGCACCATGCGGCCGAGTTCCCGTTCGAGTTGCCGGACGCCGGCTTCCCGGGTGTAGCGGGACACGACCTCTCCCAGCGCGTCATCGCCGATCTCCATCTGGCCGGTCGACAGGCCGCCATTGCGCACGGCGCGGGGCAGCAGGAACTGACGGGCGATCCCGAGCTTCTCGCGCTCGGTGTAGCCCGAGAACTCGACGGTCTCCATCCGGTCGCGCAGCGGCGCCGGGATGTTCTGGAGAAAGTTCGCGGTGGCGATGAACAGGACCTGACTCAGGTCGTAGGGGACCCCCAGGTAGTGGTCGATGAAGGCGCCGTTCTGCGCCGGGTCGAGCACCTCGAGCAGCGCCGCCGCGGGGTCGCCCTGAAGCGATGCGCCGAGCTTGTCGACTTCGTCGAGCAGGAAGACCGGGTTGCTGACGCCGGCCTGTTTCATTCCGTGGAGGATGCGGCCGGGCATGGAGCCGACGTAGGTCCGCCGATGGCCCCGGATGTCCGCCTCGTCGCGGGCGCCGCCGAGCGACACGCGGACGTACTCCCGGCCCATGGCGCGCGCGATGGACTTCGCGATCGACGTCTTGCCGACCCCGGGAGGGCCGGCGAACAGCAGGATCGGGCTGCGGCCCGTGTCGTCTTCCGCCGCCGCTGCCGCGTCGTTCCCGGTTGCGGTCTCGGCGTCGGCTCCGGCTGCGGCTTCCCCTTCCGGCTGCGCGGCGGTCTCCCGCTCTTCGCGTCGGGTGCGGCGGTCGTGCATGACGCGCACCGCCAGGAACTCGAGGATGCGGTCCTTCACGTCGTCCAGCCCGTAGTGGTCCTCGTCCAGGATGCGGGCGGCGGCCGCGAGGTCGAGGCGTTCCTCGCCCGCCTCGCCCCAGGGCAGTTCGCAGATCGTCTCGACGTAGGTGCGGACGACCTGGGACTCCATCGACTCCCGGCCCATGCGCTCCAGCCGGCGGAGCTCCCGGTCGACCTCCTTGCGCGCGGCCTGAGGCAGCTCCAGTTCGGCGACGCGGGCCTTAAGCTCCTCGAGGTCCTCCGCGCCGTCGTCTTCGCCGAGCTCCTTGCGGATCGCCTTCAACTGCTCCCTCAGGTACATCTCGCGCTGGCGGTCGCCGAGCTCCTCCTGGACCTGGGTGTTGATGTCCTCCTGAGCGTCGAGGACCTTGATCCGCCGCTGGACCAGGGTGAGGACCCGGCGCATCCGTTCCTCGACCGCCAGGGTCTCGAGCAGTGACTGGTGGTCGCCTGCCGGCATTTCGAGATGGCCCGCCACCAGGTCCGCGAGCCGGCCTGAGTCCGTGACCGCGCGCAGCGTCTTGGCGATGACCTCGGACGGGATGCCGGAACGGGCGCCGAGTTCGGCCGCGCGGTTCCGCAGTTCCTCGTCGAGCGCGACGAAGGCGAGGTCCTTCGGGTCGAGCGGCAGCAGCTCCTCCGCCGGCGACACGGTGGCGACGAGGTGCTCGCCGCCGTCGTCGATCCGCAGCACGATGCCGCGGTGGAGCCCGGCGACGACCGCCTGGGTGCCTCGCAGTCCGTGCTGGAGCTGAGCGACCCGGGCGACGACGCCGATCGTGTGCAGGCCGAGCCGGTCGACCTTCTCGCTCTTCTCGCGCTGCAGCAGGGCGAAGAAGGTGCGCTCCGGCTGCTCGGCTGCGGCCTGGATCGCGCTCGCCGTGTCGGCCCGGCCGATCTCCATCGGCATGGAAACGCCCGGGTAGACGACCATGTCGCGCAGGACGACGACGGGCAGCTCCGGCTTGGGTTCCGGTACCCGGGCGGCCAGGGGCGCGTCCGGCGTCGGGCGCGCGTCGGGCAACGCGCCGTGCTCGTTGTCTTCGCCGGCAGCGGTGTCACGTTCGTCGCGCGACTGGTCTGAGTCCGTCATCGGTATGAGTCCCTCGTGGTTCGGGGCGTCGGATCGCCTTCGTCCGCCGGAGCGTCAGGCTCGGAGGAACCTAACCTGTTCTTGCTTAGATTGCAATGATCTTAGTTTGTTCTCATAAAATCCGTTTCAGCGCCTCATCCTTGCGCCGCCACCGGTCGTTCAGCCAGTTCCCGGTCCGAGCGGTGATCACCGAGGAGATCGGCGCCGTTTCCCAGGCCACCTCCACCAGGCCGGCGGCGCCGCCGAGGAACTGCCAGAAGGTGGCGGGCCGCGGGTAGGCGAGGGTGACGTCCACGATCAGGCCGGCGCCGGGACCGAGCGCTTCGATCATGGCGTTCAGACCGCCTGCGCGGGGCGGCAGCAGGTGCTCGTAGGGCGCGTCGGCGGCAGCACGCCGGGCGGCGGTGAACCGGGTGCCCTCCGCGAACGAGAGGATCGCCGCCGGGCAGTCGAGCAGGGCGGCGGCGGCCTCCGTCACCCGGCGGCGGTCGTCGGCGCGTCTGCCTGCGGCGTCGCCCCCGGGCCGGGTGCGGCGGCGGAGGACCGGGAAGTCGAAGGCGACGATGATCAGGTTCACGATCGGCAGGTACAGGAGCTCGCGCTTGCACAGGAACGCCACGATCGGACCGCGGGCGGCGATCAGGCTCTGGATGAGGAAGACGTCGGCCCAGGAACGGTGGTTGGAGACGACGATATGCGGCCGTTCCGGGTCGAGGCGAAGCTCCCGGGCGCGCCAGGCGGCGCCGGAGATCCGCCGCAGCAGGACGTTGTCGACACGCACCGCGGCGCGGTAGAAGCGGGCGCCGCAGCGTCGGAACCACGAGCGTGTCCGCGGCGCCGCCCTGGCCGGCAGCAGGCTCAGCAGCAGCAGCGCCCAGAACGCCACGTTCAGCGTGATCGCGGCGAAGCACAGCGCCGCCTTCAGGTGCTGCCGCGCGGTCAAGTCCGGCGCGGCGGCAGCGGCAGCAGGGTGCTGGTCCGGCGGACGTAGTCCCGGTAGCCGCTGTCGTCCCGCCACTTGCGGTTCGCCCGCGCCTCCAGCATCCGCACGCCGCTGATCCTGGTCAGGAGCAGCCAGACGAAGACCGGCGACACCAGTGTCGTGTGCTGCCAGCCTTCGAGCGCCGGCGCCGCGATTGCCGCGATGCCGATCCAGAGCACGATCTCGCCGAAGTAGTTGGGGTGGCGCGACCAGGCCCAGAGGCCGGTCGTGATGTAGCGATCCCGGTTCTCCGGCACGGCGCGGAACCGCGCCTTCTGGGCGTCGGCGGTCACTTCGACCGCGAAGCCTGCGAGCCAGAGGCCGACGCCGGCGGCCAGCGTCCAGTCGGGCGGCGTCGGCTCGCTGGCGAGGATGGCGGCCAGCGCCGGGGCGGCGGTCAACGACACCCAGAGCCCCTGGAGAGTCCAGGTCATCAGGAAGACGGGGAAGTTCCGCCTGATCTGCCGGAAGCGGCGGTCCTCGCCGGCCCGGCGGACGCGCAGGAAGAGGAACGGCCCCAGCCGCAGCGCCCACACCGCGATCAGCGCGGCGAGGACGAGCGAACGCGGCTCCGCCGCGCCGCGCATCG
This sequence comes from Thermoanaerobaculia bacterium, assembly GCA_965116145.1. Classification (GTDB taxonomy): domain Bacteria; phylum Acidobacteriota; class Thermoanaerobaculia; order Multivoradales; family Multivoraceae; genus Multivorans. Next base: position 943,126 of record OZ220482.1, on the reverse strand, counting down.
CGAGTGCAGCTCCGGTCACCGCCAGAAAGGTGATGCTCCCGGTCAGGTCGAAGAAGCTCTCCGTCCGCAGCAGCCAGGCGGGAACGAAGGCGGCCCACTGGATCGCGAAGGCCAGGGCGATCAGCGTCGCGAACGCCGGAACGCCGCCGACTTCGACGCCGCGGCTGCCGCCGGCCGCCGCCATCAGCCCGCCGGCAACGAGAGCCCCGGCGATCCCCAGCCAGGGAACGAACTTCGGCATCAGCAGGAGCCTGCGCCATGGAGCCCAGCGCAGCGGGTTCCTCGGCGCAAGGCCGTCGTGAGGGGGAGGCCGGCGCCGGACACGGAGTCAGCGGCGGATCGGGCGGCTCCGGCGTTCGTCGGCCAGGCCGGCCGCGAGCGCAGCCGGACGCTCATCGCAACAGCCGGCCCAAGGCCCGGCTCAACGTCCGGTGGGCGGTCCGCCGCACGGCGTAGCGCCCGACGGCCGCAGGGCCTCGACCCACGGTCCGGCCGATGTTCAGGGCGCGAAGCAGGGCAAACAGGAATCTCACGACGGAATCGGCCCTTCGGACGGACGGAACAGGGGAGAGCGGATCGGGTCGGGAGCGCCGTTCCTCCCGGATGGCGGGCAGGAGGTCGACAGCGTCCAGCCGTTGGCCTCGGGAAGCACGCCGATCACGAAGCAGCCGGGACCGACGGCCTCGGCGGCGTCGATCTTCAGATCCCTCCACAGCTTCGTGAATTCCTCATGGCCCAGCGTGTCCGCGAGGTCCACGAAGCCGTCTCGCCAGACGTCCCAGGCGCGCACCTTCGCGTCGTCCAGTGTCTCGGGAAAGTCCGGGTCGAAGACCAGCGAGTAGAGGTCGGACTGGCCGTACGTCGCCAGGCACCCGTCGTTCCTGACCTGGACCACCCGGCTCATGCTCATGACGGTCATCGCCAGGGCGTTCCTGTCAGCCGGTCGATCCGCCGCGATCAGCAGCCGGTCCCCCACTTCCGGGTAGTACTCCTGGTGGGTGGCCGCCGGCGCGCAGAACACCCTGCCTCCGGCGACAAACCGCGCGTACGGAAGGATGGCGTACTTCACGATGTACGGGTACGCCCGCGACGGGTAGAGGTGCTCGGTCGCCTCCAGGAGTACAAGCGTGTTCGGGTTGCCCTTGTGGTCGAATCCCGGGGCGAATCCCGTGACCGTTCCCAGAACGACAGCATCCGAAGCCGCGGTCCATCCCCGGAAGTCGCCGGGCGGAAACACGGTCTGGCGCGGGAGCCGCAGCAGCTCTCGCAGCGAGCGCTCCTCCTCGGGAGTGATCTCGCAGCCCAATTCTGTCGGGGGTGTGTCTTCGGACACCGACTCCGGTGGCGGCGGCAGTCTTCGTCCTTCGTCCAGCAGTCTGGCCGCCAGCGTCGAGCCGATGCGTTCGGCGCTGCGGACCGTACCGTCTCGGCTGAGCGCATAGGACGCGGCGACCCAGTACGGCCCGTCCGGATCGCGTTCGGGGTGGGGATGGAGGAGCCTGGGCGGCGCCTCACCGGCTTGCGCTGTCACTGGCGAAAGCGCAACGGACACCACCAGCACGAGCAGCGCGGGACACACCTTCCTGTGCCTCATGTCCTCGGATCGTACACGACGGCGCACAGAGCAGGTCAAAGCGGGGTCGTCCGAGGGCCTGCGCTGTGTTCCACGGCGCAAATTCCTAGTACGGCATGTCCTCGTCGGCAAGGCCGAAGTGGTGGCCGAGTTCGTGGACGAGCGTGTCGCGGACCTCGCGCACCACCTCCGCCTCGGTGTCGCAGATCCACAGGATCGGCAGGCGGTAGATGACGACCCGGTCGGGCAGGGCGCTGTAGCCGCTGCCGCGTTCGTCGAGCGGCACGCCGTGGTAGAGCCCCAGGAGGTCGTCCTCGTCGGGGTCGAGCCCGACCAGGCGCATCTCCTCCGGGCTGGGTTCCTCTTCCACGACGACGGCGACGTTGTCGATGAGCTCGGCGAACGCGGGGGGCAGGGTGTCGAGGGCGCGCGTCAGCAGGGCCTCGAATCGCGGGAGGTCGACCTCGATCATGCGCGGCGGTCGTGGTCAGTCGGGGGCTGCTGCCGGTGCTACCTGGTCGGGTCGTCGCCGATCTGCACCACCATCTTGCCGGTGTTCTCGCCGCGGAAGAGGCCGATGAACGCCTCGGGGGCGTTCTCCAGGCCGGAGACGATCGTCTCGCGGTAGCGGACCCTGCCCTCGGCGATCCAGCGCGCGGTGTCGCGGACGAAGTCCGCCCGGCGGTCGAGGTGGTCCGAGACGATGAAGCCCTGCATCCGCAGCCGCTTCGGGATGATCGAGATCAGTGTCCGCGGGCCGGGTCGGGGCTCCTTGTCGTTGTACAGGGAGATCATGCCGCAGACCGGGATGCGCCCGAACGGGTTCATGTGGAGGAGCGCCGCCTCCAGCATCGGACCGCCGACGTTCTCGAAGTAGACATCGATGCCGTCCGGGCAGGTCTCGCCCAGGCGCCCGTTCAGGTCGTCGTGGTAGTCGAAGGCGGCGTCGTAGCCGAGATCGGAGACCAGATGCTCGACCTTGTCCGGCGATCCGGCGCTGCCGACGGCGCGGCAGCCCTTGATCTTCGCGATCTGGCCGACCAGGCTGCCGACCGCGCCGGCGGCGGCCGAGACGAACACCGTCTCGCCCTCCTTCGGCTCGCCCAAGTCGAGCAGGCCCACGTACGCGGTCATTCCGGGCATGCCGAGCACCCCCAGGAAGGCGGACAGCGGCGCGCCGTGGGTGTCGATCTTCTGCAGCTCGGCGGCGTCGGCGGCAAAGTGGCTGCGCCAGCCGAAGCGGCTCGACACCAGGTCGCCGGCCGCCAGTCCGTCGGTGTTCGACGTCTCGACGACTCCGACGGCGCCGCCGTCCAGCGCCTTGCCGATGGCGAATGGCGGCGTGTAGGACCGGACATCCCGCATTCGCCCCCGCATGTACGGGTCGACCGACATGTAGACGTTGCGGACCAGCGCCTGGCCGGGCCCGGCGACCGGCATCCCGGTTTCGGCCAGTTCGAAGTTGGCTGCCTCCGGCTCGCCGGCGGGGCGGGACACGAGGCGGATTTCGAGGCTGCGTTCAGTCATGGTTCGAGGCGCTCCAGGATGTGGTCGTTCGATGTCCGTTGCGCCGACCGGGCGGCAACGTCGGTCGCGGTGGGAGAGTTGATCGTATCGCTCCGTGCGGGGTCGTGCGGGCCTGCGCCGGGCTCGGCGCCAGGGCTCTGCCCGGAACCGGCGGCCGCACGGCGCTGCTACAGTGGATCGGGATCGTCCTTCCGTTCAGAAACGCGGGAGCCGGCGGCGGCGTTCGAACCCGGCCGGCAGGAGGTGTTGCGCCATGCCGGTACCCATTCCACCGCTACGCGAGGCGAACCTGCCGGAGCGCACGCAGTCCTTCTGGCAGCTCGCCGGACCGGGTGCGATCATGATCGGCCTCGCGATCGGCGCCGGCGAACTCGCGGTCTGGCCCTGGGTGACGGCGAAGTTCGGCGCGGTGATGATCTGGGCGGCGGTGCTCGGGGTCTTCCTGCAGCTCTGGATCAACATCGAGATCGGCCGCTGGGCGGTGGTCACGGGCGAGCACCCTTACACCTCCTGGGCGCGGATGTCGATGGGCGTCATCTACGCGTTCCTGTCGCTGGGGTTCGTCGGCCTGTTCCTGCCGGGGTGGGCTCGGATGTCGGGCGCAGCGCTCAAGGCGCTCTTCTTCGGTCCCGACGGTCCGGGTCCGGAGTGGTTCTGGACCGCCGTCACGTTCGGCCTGATCGCACTCATCCTGTTCGGGCCGAAGGAGATGTACCGGGCGGTCGAACGGGCGATCGGGATCATGGTCCTGGTCATCACGATCGGTCTGGTCTACGTCGCCTTCTCGGTCGGCACCTGGGACGCGGTCCGGGAGATGGGCCGCGGGCTGCTGAACGTCGGCCGCATCGAGCTGGACGACGAGTTCACCTTCGCCCGTTTCTTCGGCGCCGTCGTCTTCGCCGGCATCGGCGGCGCCGGCAACCTCTGGTACGCGTTCTATCTGCGTGACAAGAACGTCGGCATGGGCGGGCGCATCCCGGTGCTTTCGAACCCGCTCCGCGTGCACCGGACGACCGAGATCCAGACCGGCTACCGCTACCCGGAGAGCTCCGGGAACGCGGCCCGCTTCCGTCGCTGGATGCGCTACGTGATCCAGGACCAGGTCATCTTCTTCTGGCTCGGCAACACGTTCACGATGTTCCTGTTCATGTTCGGGGCGCTGACCGTGCTGCGGCCGGCCGGGATCGTGCCCGAGGAGGGCCGGATCGTCTGGGACATGGCGGTCATCCTCGAGACGAGCCTGGGGACCTTCGGCCGCTACGTGTTCCTGCTGATCGGCATGGCGGCCCTGTTCAGCTCCCAGCTCGGCGCCGTGGACGGCGGCGCCCGCACCTGGTCCTACCTGCTGGGCTCGATGTTCCGGTTCGGCCGGAAACGGACGCAGAGCCAGTGGTACCTGACCTTCGCTGTCATGTTCATGGTCGCCGGCACCGGCTCGACCGCTTTCTTCGAGCTCTCGGGGGTCTCGGCGCTCGGGTTCATCTTCAACTCCGCCCTTCTCGGCGGCTTCGCGATGGCGATCTACGTGCCGCTGATGCTCCACGTCAACCTGACCAGGCTGCCGAAGTCCGCCCGGCCCGGGCCGGTCAACGTCGTGATGATGGTCATCGCGTCGGCGGTCTACATCTCGTTCACCCTGTTCACGATCTGGAATCTGATCTTCGGGTGATCGCCGGCCCGGCCGACCCGCGCGGGGAGTCGACCGTTCTCCGCCTGCCGCCTCCGCTCAGCCGTTGAAGCGTAGCAGCACCGCGGCCCAGTGGAATCCGGCGCCGAACGAGGTGAGGAGCACGAGGTCGCCGGGGGAGATGCGGCCGTTGCGCCGGGCTTCCCACAGCGCCAGGGGCACGGAGGCGGAGCCGGTGTTGCCGTACTCCTGGAGGTTGGTGTAGACCCGCTCCATCGGGGCGCGGAGGTTCCGGGCGACGGCCTGGATGATCCGCAGGTTCGCCTGGTGGGGAATGACCATCGCCACGTCGTCGAGCGTGACGCCGACCGCGTCGAGCACTTCGCGGCTGACCTTCGACATGCGGTGGACCGCGTGCCGGAAGAGGGCGGGACCGTCCATGTCGAGCTTGAGGTGTTCTTCCTTCTGCGCCCGGTCGAGGTTGAAGGGCTTGCGGCTGCCGCCGACCTGGAGGGTCAGGATGCGCCACTGGCTGCCGTCGGTGCCGCTCCTCGCGCCGAGGACGTCGGCGACCTGGGGGCCGCGTTCGACGATGACGCCGGCGGCGGCGTCGCCGAACAGGACGCAGGTCTCGCGGATCTTCCAGCTCACGAGGCGGGAGATCAGCTCGACGCCGAGCACCAGGACCCGACGGGTGCCGGTCATGACCCGGGAGCGGGCGATGTCGACGGCCTGCAGGAAGCCGGCGCAGCCGCTGCCGCCGAGGTCGTAGCAGGGAATCTCGCGGGCGCCGATCCGGCGCTGCACGAAGGAGGCGGTGTCCGGAGTGTAGACCTCGGGCGTGTCGGTGGCGACGATGATCTCGTCGACCTCCTCGGCCGAGATGCCGCGGTCCGCAAGTGCGGACTCGGCGGCGGAGGCGGCCATGTCGGCAGTGGACTCGTCGTCGGCGGCGAAGCGTCGCCGGTGGATGCCGGTGCGCTCGACGATCCACTCGTCCGAGGTGTCCACGTAGCGCGTCCAGTCGTCGTTCGTCATCACGCGCTCGGGGACGTAGCCTCCGAAGCCGCTGATGCCCACGGATGTGTCGATCAAGGGGCCTTCCTTTCGTTGCCGGAAGTGGCAGGGCGTGCGCGGACCGTACCACCGACCGGCGTTTCCCTTCGTGACGACCTGCCCACCTGCCGCTGCCGGCCGGTCTGGCATACGATCGCGCCATGCGGAAGTTCGATGCAGTAGTGGTCGGGGCGGGCTTTGCCGGTCTGTACATGGTTCATCGCCTGCGGGGCCTCGGGTTCTCGGTGCGGGCGTTCGAGGCGGGCGACGGCGTGGGCGGGACCTGGTACTGGAACCGCTATCCGGGCGCCCGCTGCGACGTCGAGAGTCTGGAGTACTCGTACCAGTTCTCGGACGAGCTGCAGCGGGACTGGTCCTGGAGCGAGCGCTATGCCGGCCAGCCGGAGATCCTGCGCTACGCGAATCACGTGGCGGACCGCTTCGATCTCCGGCCGGACATCGAGTTCGACCGGCGCGTGGTGTCGGCCCGTTTCGACGAGACGACCTCGGGATGGCGGGTCGAGGTTGCGCCGCCGGGTCGGTCGCCGGGCGGTGCTCCGGCCGGCGACGGCGGCAACAGCAGTCGCACCGATGGCGAGACTGCGGGCAACGAGACCGTCTTCGCCCGCTTCGTCATCATGGCGACCGGCTGCCTGTCGGCGGCAAACCTGCCGGACTTCGAGGGCCGCGACGATTTCGAGGGCGCGATGTACCACACCGGCGCCTGGCCTCACGAGGGCGTCGACTTCACCGGCCTCCGTGTCGGTGTCGTCGGCACCGGATCGTCGGCGATCCAGGCGATCCCGGTGATCGCCGGGCAGGCGGCTCACCTCACCGTCTTCCAGCGCACGCCGAACTACTCGATCCCCGCCCGCAACGGCCCGATGGACCGCCGCCGGGAAGCCGAGGTGAAGGCCGAGTACCTGGCCTTCAGGGAACGCAACCGCCAGATGCCGGCCGGGCTCGGCGCCGACATGGACTTCCGGGACGACGAGTTCGCGAACGTGCCGCCGGAGGAGCGGCTGCGGCGCTTCGAGGAGCGCTGGGATCACGGCGGTTTCTCCTTCATGGCCTCCTTCGCGGACGTGCTGATGAGCGAGGAGGCGAACGCCGCCGCTGCCGGGTTCGTGCGCGAGAAGATCCGCGGCATCGTCGACGATCCCGACGTTGCGGATCTGCTGAGCCCGGAGAACGTCATCGGCTGCAAGCGGATCTGCCTGGACACCGGCTACTTCGAGACCTTCAATCGGCCCGACGTGACCCTGGTCGACGTCAGCTCCGCGCCGATCGAGCGGATCCTGCCGACCGGGCTGCGCACCGGCGGCCGGGACTTCGAGCTGGACGCGATCGTCTTCGCCACCGGCTTCGACGCGATGACCGGCGCGCTCAACCGGATCGACATCCGCGGCCGCGGCGGCCGGACGCTGAAGTCGAAGTGGGAAGACGGTCCGCGCGCCTACCTGGGGCTCGGGGTCGCCGGCTTCCCCAACCTGTTCGTGATCACCGGTCCCGGCAGTCCGTCCGTGCTCACCAACATGCTGCCGTCGATCGAGCAGCACGTCGAGTGGATCGCCGACTGCATGGCCTACCTGCGGGAACGCGGCCACGCGGCGATCGAGGCGACGCCCGCGGCCGAGGACGAGTGGGTCGCCCATGTCGGCGAGGTCGCCGGCGCGACCCTCTATCCCACCTGCAACTCCTGGTATCTCGGCGCCAACGTGCCGGGCAAGCCGCGGGTGTTCATGCCCTATGTCGGCTTTCCGCCCTATGTCGAGAAGTGCGAGGCGGTCGCCGCCAACGACTACGAGGGGTTCGACTTGTCATGAGCGGCCGGGCTGAACGAGTGCAACGCGGTCCTGTCACGGGCTGCCGGCGCCGCGGATCCGCTGCTGACTCCCTGTCCGGCCTCCAGCCGCCCCCGCCTCACTGCGGCCTTGTGCCGAAGACCTGCTGCGCTGTGCTCTGCGGCGCAGGGTCCCGGACTGACGGAGGATCGCGATGAAGAACCTGTTCGACATTTCCGGCAAGGTGGCGGTGGTCACCGGCGGCTCGCGCGGCATCGGAGCGATGATCGCCCGCGGCTACGTCGAGAACGGTGTACGCACCTACATCAGCTCCCGCAAGGCGGAGGTGTGCGACGCGATGGCCGAGGAACTCTCCGCGTTCGGGGAGTGCATCTCGCTGCCGAACGACCTGTCGACGATCGCCGGCGTCGAGCGCTTCCGCGCGCAGTTCCGGGAGCGCGAGGACCGGCTCCACATCCTCGTCAACAACGCCGGCGCCGCCTGGGGCGCGCCGCTCGAGGAGTTCCCCGAGTCGGGCTGGGACAAGGTGATGAACATCAACCTGAAGGGGCCGTTCTACCTGACCGTCAAGCTGCTGCCGGAGTTGCGCGCCGCGGCGTCCGAGGACGATCCGGCGCGGGTGATCAACATCGCCTCGATCGACGGCCTGCACGTGAATCCGCAGGAGCACTATCCCTACAGCGCCAGCAAGGCGGGCATGATCCACCTGACCCGCGCCCTCGCGCGCCGGCTGGCGCCGGAGGACATGACGGTCAACGCCGTCTGCCCGGGTCCGTTCGAGAGCAGGATGATGGAGCACAACCTGCGCGAGTTCGGCGACCGCATCCGCGCGAGCAATCCGAGGAAGCGGATCGGTACGCCGGAGGACATGGCCGGCGTCTCGATCTATCTGGCGTCCCGCGCCGCCGCCTACGTCACCGGCGCCGCCATTCCGGTCGACGGCGGCATCTTCGCGGTGAGCTGAGGAGGGGCTGCCGGCCGGCCCGCGAGCCCGATGGCCTCGCCGCTGGTCGTCAGCCGTCGTCGCCGCCGAGGCTGCAGATGCCGTTGCCCTTCGCGGCGATGTAGAGGAACAGGAAGCAGTAGACGGCGGCCAGCTCGCCGCGGTTGACCAGCGGCAGCAGGTAGTGCAGGACGCCCGGGTCCTCGACCGGCCGGAACACGTGGCCGATGAAGTAGGCGAACGCCATCAGTCCGCTGGAGAGAAAGGCGACCGGACGGGTGAACAGGCCGACCACGATCAGGGCGCCGCCGATCAGCTCGATCGGCCCGGCGACGTAGAGGATGAAGCCCGGCGCGTCCGGAGCCGGCATCGGGAAGTTGAGCAGCTTCTGTGCGCCGTGCCAGAAGAACAGGAAGCCGGTGACGATCCGCAGCGCGGCGTAGGTCTGGGGCTGGCAGTTCCTCAACGAGTCGAGCATCGCGTTTCTCCCTTGGAGGCCGTTCGTGGGTGGAGCGGAAGCTACCAGCGTAGCGCGAGGAGCGCCGTGCCGGACGGGCCCCTGACCGCTCCCGCGCGCGACATGCACACTCGCCGCGTGCTGCCGGCGGCTCGGCTCGCAGACGGACCCGGCCCGGCGCCGGACTCAGTCGAGAGCGGCCAGGCGCTCGCCGCGGCGCGCGGCGATCAGCAGCCGGTGCGGGCGGTCCTTGATCAGGCTGCGCTCGAAGGGGACGATGCGGAAGGTCCAGTTGCGGAGCGCTGCGAACTCCCTGAAGTTCCGGTGGATGGTGAAGATGCCGACCGTCCCCGGGTGCGAGATGGCCTCGAATTCGCCCCAGAAGTCGGCCAGGGACCAGTGGAAACCGGCAGCGTAGAACGACCAGACGAGGTCGTACGGACCGGGCAGGCCGTCCAGGCGGCGCCCCTGCTGGTGGGCGTCGAAGATGCGGCAGTTCGGGACCTGGTTGTAGTCGAGCACGGCACGAAGGGTGGTCAGGTCGCCGCAGAAGGAGCGGTCGTTGCGTACTCCGCTGCGCGGATAGTCGATCCGGGGACCGTCGCCGTCGTAGAGGTGGAACTCGGTGCCGTTCCAGTCGAGAGCACGCCGGAAGAACGCGGTCGATCGGCCGAGGCCGCAGCCGATGTCGAGCACTCTCGCAGGCTTCGGGATGCCGCGGAGAAGGGACGCTGTGGCATCGAACTCGCCCCAGCAGGAGCCGTTCTGGGTCAGTTCCCAGAAGTCGCGCGACGACTCGCCGGGCGCAAGGTGGAACTGGGGCGACAGGCGGGAGATCGCCGCCACCAGCTCCGGCGTCATCGGCGGCGAGCGGAAATACCGCTCCCGATCGCGGAAGCGCGGGTGGATGTCGGCCTCCGAGAGTTCGCGGCCGGTGCGCTTGCGCCACTCGGCGCGCAGGCGCGGGATGAGGAAGGAGAGATCGACACGTGCGGGCGGCATCGGGCGATCGCCGGTCGAGTCGTGTTCGGTCCGATGGTGGACAGGTTCCGGTGGGGCTCCGGTCAGCGCCTGACGCGAATGGGGAAGGGCGGCCTGACCGGCTCGACGGGCGGGTTCGCGTCGAGTTGCTCGAGCACGACCTCGATCGCCTTCTCGAGCTGGGGGTCGCGGCCGGCGATGACGTCCGCGGGCCACTGCTCGACATCGATGTCGGGCGGCACGCCGACGTTCTCCACCACGAAGCCGTCCTCGGTCCAGATCGCCAGGTTCGGGGCGGTGACGAAGCCGCCGTCCATCAGGGTCGGAAAGCCCAGCGTGCCGACCAGGCCGCCCCAGGTCCGCTTGCCGACGAGCGTGCCGAGACCGAGCTTGCGGAACATCCAGGGCAGCAGGTCGCCGCCGGAGCCGGCGGTCTCGTCGATGATCATCACCTTGGGCCCCGGGATGGCGGCGCTCGGCGTGCGGAAATCGGCGCCGTAGCGGGTCGCCCAGTGGCTGATGTACGGGCGCCGCAGGTGATCGATGTAGTAGTCCGCGACCTGGCCGCCGCCGTTGAACCGCTCGTCGACGATCAGGGCCTGCTTGTGGACCTGGGGGAAGAAGTAGCGCTTGAAGTAGGTGTGGCCGAGAGTGGTCGTGTTCGGCACGTAGACGTAGGCGACCCGGCCGTCGGTCGCCTCCTCGACCCTGGCCAGGTTCCGTTCGACCCACTCCCGGTTGCGGAGCGCCGACTCGTCGGCGATCGGCACGACGGAGACGGTGCGCGAGCCGGCGCCGTCCGGGTTCGGTCCCACGGTCAGTTCGACGATCCTGCCGGCCGTGTTCTCGAAGCGCGCGAACACGTTGTCATCCGCCGCCAGTTCGACGCCGTCGACCGCCAGCAGGTACTCGCCGGCGGTCACCGAGACGCCGGGTTCGGTCAGCGGCGCCCGCAGTTCGGGGTTCCAGTTCAGGCCTCCCAGGACGCTGGCGAAACGGTACCTTCCGTCGGCGATCTCGAAGTCGGCGCCGAGCAGGCCGCCGCCCACCCGCTCCGGGTCGGCGCGCCGGTCGCCGCCGCCCACCCGGTGGTGGCCGACCGCGATCTCGCTGCACATCCAGCGCAGCACCTTGTTCAGATCCGCGCGGGTCGTCACGTCGGCGAGGAAGCCGCTGTACTTCTCGGCCATCGCCGGCCAGTCGGCGCCGTGCATGCCCGGGTCGTAGAAATAGTCCCGGTTGATCCGCCAGACTTCGTCGTAGATCTGCCGCCATTCGGCGCGCGGATCGATGCGCACGGTCAGCTTGTCGACGGCGATGCCGCTCTCCGCCCGGTCGATCCTGCCGCCGGCGTCGGCGATGCCGAAATCGTCGCTGCCGGCCCAGAGCACCTTCTTGCCATCGGCGCCGAGGGAGAAGCCGACGACGCCGGAGAGCAGCACCGTCTCCTCGCGTTCCGCCAGGTCGAAGAGCACCAGGTCGCCGCTTCCGCCGCCGAACCGGCTCGCCGGCTGCGCCCGGAGGTAGTAGAGCCTGCCCGCTTCACCGGTCTCCAGGTTGCGGTAGCCGCCGGCCGGGACTGGCAGCGCCAGGATGCGCTGGTCGAGACCTTCGAAGTCGATCTCGACCCGCGGCTCGCCGTCGGTTTCTCCTTCGTCTTCGGCGCCGTCCTCTTCCTCCGCGGCGGCAGTCCCGCTGTCGCCGCCATCGCCTTCGCCGCCGGCCTCCTCGTCGCTCTCCGGGGCCAGCGGCGATTCGCCGTCCCGCCGCAGCACCGCGACGTAGATCGCGCTCGAGATCTCCATGTCCGCGTTCGACATGGCGAACCAGTGCTTGACCGGGCCGGCGTCGGTGGACGCCAGGAAGAAGAGATGGTCGCCGCTCCGGTCGAAGACGGGCTCGCCGACTTCGCTCAGGCCGTCCGTCACCGGACGGGAGATCCCGCTCTCCAGGTCGTGCACGAACACCTGCTGCATGTAGGAGCGGGTGTTCAGGGTGTAGGCGAGGTAGCGGGAGTCGGGCGACCAGGAGTGGTGCGGCCGCGGCGAGGCCGGACCGTAGTAGGTCTCGCTCGCGATCTTCGTCACCTCGCCGCTTTCGAGGTCGAGGACGAACAGGGTCATCGAATTGTCCACGTAGCTGATCTTCCCGGCGTCGGGCGACCAGGCGGGAGCGTGGTAGAAGCCGGCGCCGCCGTGCTCGCCGCCCAGTTCGTGGCGGCGGACCTCGCCGCTCTGCCGGTTGTGCACGTGGAGTCCGTACTCTCCGCCCTGGTCCGAGAACCAGGCGATGCTCCGGCCGTCGGGCGACCAGACCGGGTCGCGCTCGTGGACGCCGGGCGTCCGGGTCAGGTTGCGGGCGTCGCCCTTCCGTGACGGCAGGGTCAGCACCTCACCGCGATAGCCGAACACCGCGCGGGCGCCGGACGGCGAGAGGGACGCGCTGCGGATGTGCTCGGGGTCTGCAACCCACCGCGGCCTGGTCTCGGTCAGGTCGGCGGCGACGCCGATCCGCAGGCGTTCATGCCGCTCCGACGCGGGATCGTAGAGGTGCAGGTAGCCGGCCTGTTCGTAGACCACGGTGTCGGCAGAGCCCGAGAGATCCTCGACGTGGAAGTCCTCGAAATCTGAGTGACGGACGATCCGGCCGCTTCCCGTGTCGAACGAGAACAGGTTGAACTCGCCGTCGCGGTCGGAGCGGAAGAAGACGCGGCCGCCGATCCAGGTCGGGTCGGTGTCGTTCGAGCGGCCTTCGGGCTGGGGGATCTCCTGCACCGAATGGTCGCCGGTGTCGTAGATCCAGATGCGCGAGGTCGTTCCGCCGCGGTAGTTCTTCCACTGTTCGAAGCGCTCGGGAGTGGGGATGTAGGCGATGCGGCGGCCGTCGGGCGAGTAGCTGGCGCGCAGCCCGTGGGGGATGGGCAGGCGTTCCGGCAGTCCGCCCGCAAGCGGCGCGACGAAGAGCTGGAAGTGGCGGTTCGTGAACATGCTGCGCCGGGAGGCGAACAACACGCCCGATCCGTCGACCGTGAAGCCTTGGACGAGGTCCGTTCCCGGGTGCCAGGTCAGCCGACGCGGTTCGCCGCCCGCGGCGGGCATGACGTAGACATCGATGTTGCCGTCGTACTCGGCGCTGAAGGCGACCATGGCTCCGTCGGGCGAGAAACGGGGGCTGGTCTCCGTCCCTTCGTGCGAAGTGAGCCGGCGCACGCCGGCGCCGTCGCGGCGGGCGATCCAGAGGTCTCCGGCATACGCGAACGCGACGTGATCGGCGCTGACGGCGGGCTGGGACAGCAGCCGCGTGTCCGCGACGTCGATCGCAGGGAGAGCAGCGGCCGTGGCAAGGGCCGCGACGAGTGAGAGGACGGCGGCCGGGAGATGGAGGCTGGTTCGGTGCGGTTTCATGTCGGCCCCTTCGGCGGGCTGGTTGGTCGGGCGCTGGCGTTCTCGGCCGTTCTCGGCGGCTGCTACTCTGCCACGATGCACGATTCGGGACCCGGTTCGACCGGCGCCGCAGACGGCGTTCCGCGGCGGCAGTTTCTCGCCGGAGGCGTGACGGCGGCGGCACTGGCGGCTGGCGGACTTGCCGGGACATCCACGGTGCGCGCCGCCGAGGCTTCGGACGGGGACGCGTTCGGACTGAAGTACGCGCCCCACTTCGGGATGTTCCGGCATCACGCCGGCGAGGACCTCGTCGACCAGCTCCGGTTCATGCACGACGAGGGCTTCCGCGCGCTGGAGGACAACGGCATGGCGGGCAGGGACCCGGTGCTCCAGGAGAAGATCGCCGCCGAGCTGGATCGGCTGGACATGGCGATGGGCGTCTTCGTCGCCCACACATCCTGGGGCGGCCGGAGCTTCGTGTCGGCCGACCCGGCGGCGCGGGAGGCGATCGAGGCCGACATGAGGAAGGCGGTCGAGGTCGGCAAGCGGGTGAACGCGACCTGGTGCACGGTCGTCCCCGGTCAGCTCGATCCCGGACTCGAACGGGAGTTCCAGACCGCCAACGTGGTGGAGAACCTCAAGCGCGCCGCCGCGATCCTCGAGCCGGCCGGCCTGGTTGCGGTGCTGGAACCGCTGAATCACTGGCGCGACCACGCCGGCGTCTTCCTGACCGGGATTCCTCAGGCGTACCAGATCTGCCGGGCGGTCGGGTCACCCTCGGTGAAGATCCTCGACGACCTCTACCATCAGCAGATCACCGAGGGCAACCTGATCCCGAATCTCGACCGCGCCTGGGACGAGATCGCCTACATCCAGGTCGGCGACAACCCGGGCCGAAAGGAGCCGACGACCGGCGAGATCAACTACCGCAACGTGTTCCGGCACCTGAAGGGCAGGGGCTTCGACGGCATCGTCGGCATGGAGCACGGCAACTCGACGCCGGGCCGCGCCGGCGAGCGCGCCGTGATCGACGCCTACCGGGAGTGCGACACGTAGCAGCCGCCGCGGCCCGGACGAAGAGCTACTCGGCCGCGATGCTGAAGGGCAGGGCGCCCGTCTGGTTGTCCCACATGACGACGATCGCGCCGCCGGCGTCCGAGACGTCCGCGAACAGGATCGTCATCTGATCGATCGAGTGTTCCGTCGTTTCGACCATCATCGGCGCCCTGACGACGTCGTGGTCCGGCTTGTAGCCGTAGGCGCCCCAGGTATCGCCTTCCGCGATCCGGGCGCGGTCGAACGTCTCCATGTGGCCCTGGCTCGAGAGAATCGCGGTCCAGGCGCCGTCCTCGAGGTCGATGAACAGGCTGTACTCGCCCGCCGGCACGGTCGTGCCGCCGATCACTAGGTCGGCGTCGGTCCTGAGCCGCGTTGTCACGTTCGCGCCGACGCGCCAGACCGGACCCTGGGCGTTCAGCGTCGCGCCATACGAGTCGCCGGAGCCGAAGATGCCGTTGCGGCCGCGCAGGATCGGCCGGCTGTAGGTGATGTCGATCCAGGCGTCGCCGATCTGGGTGGAAGCGGAGCCTTCCGGGCTCGCGGGCCGGTCACCCTGGGCCGAAGCCGGCGCCAGGCCGATCAGGGCAAGGCCGAGGCAGAGAACGAGAACGCGGCCGGCAATCTGTCGATGCATGATGTCTGGGTCTCCTGAGGAATGGGGTGCGGCTCAAGGCCAGGAAGCCAGACTCTAGCAGCCCGTGGCAGAAGTCGCGCTGCATTCGATCGGCCATGCATCCCGCCCGGCTGCGTTGCTCTTCGCTCACATACTCCCAGTATGCTCACTCATCGCGCCTTGCCGGACGGGCGCCTGACCGCTCTCGGTGCTGTGTGCGTTCGAGCGGCCTTGCCGCCGTGACTGCCTGCCAGGTCAGTCCAGGTCGATGACGTAGATCGTGTTTGCGGCGTCGCCTGCTACCC
This sequence comes from Thermoanaerobaculia bacterium, assembly GCA_965116145.1. GTDB lineage: Bacteria > Acidobacteriota > Thermoanaerobaculia > Multivoradales > Multivoraceae > Multivorans. The sequence goes on along the minus strand of OZ220482.1, from coordinate 927,797 downwards.
AGGCGGTGTTGCCGTCGGTGGCGATGCCGTTGAACAGCATCGTGTTGGGGAAGGCGCCGCTGGGCGGTACGTGCAGTTCGAGGTCCTCGGCGACGGTCGTCACCTCGCCGTTTGCCGGGTCGACGGCGGCGACGCGGCCCTTGCCGGCCTCGACGACATAGAGCCGGCCGTTGGCGGCTGCGAGTCCTTCCGGCTGGTCGAGGCCCTGGGCGACCGGCTCGGCCTGGCCGCCGTCGATGCGGAGCACGGTTCCTGCGAGATTGTCGGTAACGTACAGGCTGCCGTTTGCGTCGGTCAGTCCGGCCGGGCCGGAAAGGCCCTCCGCCAGCACCCGCTTCTCCTCGGGGCGGTCCGGCGAGAAGGCGATCACGTTGCCTGCGGCCCACTGGCTGACGACGATGTCCCCGTCGAATTCGATCGCGTCGATCGGAGCGGCCAGGTCGCCGAAGCGCCGGATCAGAGTGCCGGCGGCCGGATCCCACAGCCGCACGGCATTGTCGAACCAGCTCGACAGCAGAAGGCGGCCGTCGGCCGCGGCGTAGGCCGACATCGATGTGCCGATGTCCGAGAAGCCGATCACGTCGCGCACCACGGCGAGCTCCTCGCCGGTCGCCGGGTCGAGCGATCTCAGGGCGAAGAAATCGGCGACGACCAGTCGGGGGTCGGGGCCGTCGCCGATGAGCGCCAGACCGCCCGGCATGTTCAGGCCGCCCGCGAGCACGGTCCGGTTCTCGTCCGGCGACAGCGCCTCGACGATGAAGCCGTCGGCGAAGCTCGAGAGGAACAGCCGGTCGGCCGCGTCGAAGGCGAAGTTGTCGAGCCCGGGCGTGGCGCGGGCGACGACCTCCCGGCTGCCGTCGCCGCCGACCCGGACGACCTCGCCCCGGAGCGAATCGAGGACGTGGAGGACGCCCTCGCTGTCGAACTTGACCGCCGCCGGTACGCCGAAGCCGTCGGCAACGGTCTGCATCTCGCCGCTGTCGACATCGACTCGCACGACTTCGCCGCGGAACCAGCGCGGTCCGTAGAGCTTGCCGTCGGCGCTGCCCCAGTCCATGCCGTTGAGGCCGCAGCCCGGTCCGAGGTCGCCGCGGATGAGCCGCGGCTCGCGGGCGCCCGTCGGGTCGAGCTCGAACAGACCGGTGTCCATGAAGCACTGCGAGACGAACAGCCGACCGTCGTCCGAGAAGGTGATCGGGTTGACTCCGACTCCCGGCGACGCGACGACGCGGGTCTCGCCTGCCGGAGTGCGCATGGTGACGTCGCCGTCGCTGATGTCCGTCCAGTAGACGGAGCCGTCGGGGCCGAAGGCGAGGTCGTCGGGCGACCGGGCTCCGTCTTCGCGGCCCCAGTTGGCGAGGATCTCGCCGCTCTCGGGGTCGATCCGGGCGACCGCGGGTGTCACCACGGACGACAGGTAGAGGTCGCCGTCCGGGCCGAACAGGATGCCGTTGACGCCTCGGAAGCTGGCGCTCGCGCCGATCGTGCGGACGGCGGCTTCGGGCGCGTCCTCGGCGGTCGGGGGAGCGCAGGCGGCGCCGCCGAGGGCAAGGGCTGCCAGGGCGGAGAACAGCGGCGCCGGGCGGCGGGTCGAAAGCGGTCGGGCGGGCATCGTCGGGAACCCCTTTCCTGAAGTGGCGGTCGCGAACACGGATATCCTGCCAGCAGCGGCGCGAGGCAGCAGCTCAGCCGAAGACGACGTAGCGGACGACGAACCACGTCATGACGAGTTCGAACAGGAAGATGCCCAGGACCGCGGCGCGGATCCACGGGCCGGGGCGAATCCTCGGGTCCATCCGGTTCTTCTGGAACCAGAGAACCGCTCCGCTCTGGATCGGCAGCAGCATCGCCAGGGTCAGCGCGCCGATCGTCACCAGCAGCTGTGGATTCCGAATCCACAGGTAGACGACGAAGGAGACCATCGGCATGGCCATGCAGTAACCGCGGATCCAGGACTTGCGGGCGATCAGGTTCTGCCGGTTCAGGTAGCCGAGCTCCATGACGTAGTCCGGGATGTAGCGGGCGCCGCCGGCGACCGCGGAGAGCATCGTCGAGAACAGGATGCAGAAGGCGCCGATGCCGAACAGCCACACGGACCACGGTCCCAGCGTCGCCGTGAACATCTCGGACAGCACCGAGAGGGTTTCGAGCCCGTCCGGCGCCCGGCCGCGGGCATGCAGGACGCCTGCGCCCAGGACGTAGAACGGCAGCGTGGCGCAGGTCAGGATGATCAGGGTGACCCAGACGTCGGTCTGAAGCACCTTGATCCAGCCGCGGGCGCGGGCCTCCCAGCCCGGCGCATCGCTTCTGCCGATGAAGTTCGGATAGCCCTTCTCGACGCACCAGTACTGATAGGCCGAGGTCTCCGAGGCGTTGACGCCCGTGTAGCCGTAGACCGCGAACGCCGCCGCCAGGTACTCGACCGGGAAGCTGAAGGTGAGGCCCGAGAGCAGGTCGTCGCGGGTCACCGCGTACTGCGTGGTCTGCATCAGGACGCTGCAGACGAGCGTCGCCGCGGTGAAGGTCATCACCAGCGCCAGCATCGCCTTCTCCAGCACCTTGTACGAACCGGTGACCAGCAGGGCGGTCACGGCCACGGCGATCAGCCCGGCGGCCCAGGTCGATGGCAGGCTCGGCCAGAGCAGCGTCAGCGCCTGCCCGGCGCCGCCGATGATGCCGCCCAGCCCCAGCATTCCCGGCACGATCGCGCTCAGGGCGAGCGCGACGGGGAAACTGATCCGTCCCCGGCCGAGCCGGATCCTGCCCGGCAGCCGATTCATCGCCCGGACGTAGGTGTCGCCGGAGACCAGGATGTAGCGTCCGAGCTCGGCCTGGATCAGGGACTTGATCCAGCAGGAGAGGAGCACCCACCACAGCAGGACGAAGCCGGCGGTCGCTCCCAGGCCGGACGTCAGGATGATCTCGCCCGAGCCGACGATCGAGCCCGAGATGACCACGCTCGGGCCGAGATGGCGGAATCGGGCGCGCCAGTTTGCAGGCGGCTCGACCGCGCCGCCCGCGCGGACGGCATAGGGATCGCTCCGCGGAAGGGGAGACTCGCTCATCGGGGAGAAGCGCGATGCTACATCGCGCTTCCCGGCCTGTTACGCTCCCGAGTCCCGGCGCGCCGCTACCGGTGTCCGCCAGCCTGGAGCACTCGATTGATGAAGAAACGACACGGTTTCCGCAGTACGGCGACCTGGGCCGCCGTCGCCCTGCTCCTGGCGGTTGCGGCCGCGGCGTTCGCCCAGATCAGGATGTCCGCGACGAGCCCCGCGGACCGGGCAACGCTGAACGGTCCGGTGCGCACCCTGCGCGTGTGGTTCGACCTGGAACCCGACCTGTCGGCGAGCACGCTCGAACTGGTCGGCCCGGACGGCGCCCTGAGCGTCGAGGGTCTGCACACGATGGGCGAGAAGGACCTGATGGCCCGGGTGTCCGGCCGGATGCCGGACGGTTCGTACACGGCGACGTGGCGGACCGCCGCGTCCGACGGCCACCTTCGAACCGGCGAGTGGAGCTTCACGATCGACCGCGCCGGCGGCCGCTGAACGCGCGGCCGGGAAGCCGGCGCGTCAGCAGCTCTTCGTGCGTCAGAAGTCGATCCGGCTGCTCAGCCCGATCGTCCGCGGCTGGTTGGTCAGGTAGCCGACGCGGGCGCGCGTGCCGCGTTCCTGGTCAAGGGCCAGGAACGCCCGTTCGTCGAGCACGTTGTTGACGAAGAGCGCGAGGTCCCAGCGCTCGTTCAGGAAGCCCAGCCGCAGGTTGAGGAGGTCGTAGGCGGGCAGTTCCGGCTCGAAGCGGAAGGTCGTCCGGGTGAGCGGCCCCCCGACCGGATTGTCCGGGGAGAGGGCCAGCAGGTCGACGGTACCGAACCCGGCGGCATGATCTCCAACCTGGGTGAAGCGGGAACCGACGTGCTGGAAGGCGCCGGTCAGGTAGCCGGCCCAGTCACCGGCCTGCCACCGCCAGGTCGCGGCGAGGGCGGCCTGGAACCTGGGCACGGTCGGCAGCCGGTTCCCCTCCTCGATCCCCGACACGACGCTGACCGTCCCGTCGGCCGCGGTCGACGTCAGGGTCGACCCGAGCTCGGAATCCGCGTAGCTGGCGGAGACCGCGAAGTCGAAGGTCGCCGACGGCGCGCCGGTGATCTCGAGCTCCAGGCCCGTGCTGCGGGCGCTCGGCACGTTGAAGATGAGGCGGGACGAGCAGGATCCGGCGGTGACGGTCGTCTGCAGGTCCGAGATGTCCATCGTGAACGCCGCCACGTTCAGGGTGCCGCGGCCGCCCATGATCGTCGACTTCGAACCGATCTCGTAGTTCCAGAGTTCTTCGTCCTCCCAGCTCTCGCGGCCGCTGAACGTGGCGAGGTCCTCCGGGGTGCAGACCGGCACGTTCAGCGGATCGTTGATCCCGCCGAGGCGGAAGCCCTTGGACACCTGGGCGTTGATCCGGGTGTTGTCGGTCGCTTCGAAGCTGGCGATGAAACGCGGTGCGATGCCGTCGGCGCTGGTGTCGCCGACGTTGCGTCCGGGCTCCGAGAAGATGCCGTCGAAGACCTGGGTGCGGGTCTCCTCGTAGTCGTACCAGCGCGCGCCCGCCGTCAGGTCGACTCGTTCCGTTGCGGACCAGGTGATCTCGAAGAACGCCGCCGTCTGGTCGAACTCGTAGTCCAGATCTGAGAAGAAGAGCTCGTCGGCGGCGGCGCCGAACCGACCGGCGGTCGGGATCCCGGACATCGCCTCGAAGCCGGTGACCGGCAGGCTCTGACCGTAGTCCCGCTCGCTCTCGCTGTAGAAGACGCCCAGCACCCAGTGGGTGCGGTCGTCCTCGCTTGCCAGCCGGAATTCCTGGGTGAGGCCGCTGGCGGTTGTCGCGTCGAGCAGGGGCGCGTCCAGCGTGTAGACCGACTCGGACAGGCCGAGCGTGGCCCCGGCGACACTGGCGTACAGGGCGGTCGAGTCGCGGATGACGAGCACGTCGCGGTCCGTGGTGGAGGTGACGGAGGTGAAGGAGTACCCGTCCGGGAGGTCGACCTCGATCTTCAGGTCGGCGAGCAGGAACTCGTCGCTGTACGGCTCCTCGATCTGGGTGAAGAGCTGCCGCTCGCCGAGTGTGACGGCAGGCCGGGTGGTGGTCCAGGGATTGGCGAGGATGTTGAAGTCGTCGATCCGGTTCCAGCCGTCCATTTCGACGTCCTGGTAGATCACGCGGGGAGTGACCGTGACGTTCTCGGACGGCTCGAAGCGGAAGGCCCAGCGGGCGCCGGTCCGGCTGCCGGAGTTCACGTCCTCGTCCACGCTCAGGTCCGGCTGCACGGCGTCCATGAAGCCGCCGAACGACGTGTGGTACGCGGTGATGCGCATCGCCGACGTCGAGCCCAGCGGTACGTTGACGGCGACCCTGGCGTCACCGCCCATGCCGCCGTCGCCGACCGAGGTCAGCGAGAACTCGCCGAAACCGTCCGCCGCGCCGAGTTCCGGCTGGTTCGTGATGTAGCGGACGGTGCCGGCCAGGGAGCCCGACCCGAACAGCGTGCCCTGCGGGCCGCGCAGGACCTCGACGCGGGACATGTCGAAGAGGTCGATGTCGGGCGTGAACAGGGACAGGGAGATGACGGACTCGTCGAGGTACATGCCGACCTGCTCCTTGACGCCGGGCTGATCCCGGACAATCTGCCCGGAGGCTACGCCTCGCATCGCCACCTGACTCTGTCCGGGGCCGAGGTTCTGCACGGAGAAACCGGCGACGTTGGCCGCGATCTCCTCCAGGTTGCCGACCCCCCGGCTGCGCAGGACCTCTTCGTCGGGCGCCACGACGGAGAAGGGCACGTCCTGGAGGTTCTCTTCCCGCTTGCGCGCGGTCACCGTGATCTCGTCGGAGAAGCTGCCGGACGTGACCTCGGCGTCATCGGCCGGCGCTTCCTGCGCGGCCGCCGCGAGCGTTCCGGCGGCGCACGCCAGAAGCAGGAGGCGGAAGGCGAGCGAGAGTACGGCGCCGGTTCGCGTCACGGAAACGATCGGGTTCATGCGGGAATCTCCTTCGGTGGGTCAGCTTGTGTCTGCGCGTCTGTCCCCGGCGCTACTGCCTGAGGTGCGGATCGAGGAGCCTGCCCCATTTCCGGTCGTACGGGTGAACACGGCGAACCTCTGCGCCGCCGCGGTAGACGGCGCGTCCGGAGTTCGCCCACTCGAAGATCGAGCCTTCCAGGTTCCACACCCTGCCGATGATCTCCGGGTCGTTCGACCGGATCAGCCCGGCGACGGCGGCCGAAGAGCGGTAGCCGACCGAGCAGTAGAGCACGACCGGCCGTTCCACGGCGGCGGCAGCGACCACGTCCGCGATGTCCCCGCCCTGGGCATGGACGGCGCCTCGAAGGTGGCTGACGGCGTACTCCGCCGGCTCGCGGACATCGATCAGCAGCGGCGCCGGGTCGGCGTCGAGCCGGCGCTCGAGTTCCTCGACGCTCATCTGGGGCACGCCGGGGAAGCTCGCACGCACCAGCGCCTTGAGCTGGGACATGGTCGGTCCGCCGCAGGCCAGGGACAGCGGTGCGGCGAACAGCAGCGCGAGCAGGCCGGACGGCGTTCTGTTGCGCGCTGTTGTCACGTTCGGATCCGGAATCGGGTAGCGTCGGGGCAATCGCCGGTCCGCGGTTCGCGGCGTCGAGTGTACAGCCGGCCGGCCCGTGAGGGGCACAGAGGAGGCCGGTGCGCGTGGTGTAGGCTGTCCGTAAGACGGGCTGCATCCTGCGACTCCAAGACACCCATGCACATCGTACGCCCCGTGTCTCCGCTTCTCCTCGGTTCCTCGTGACGACGGGCGGGGCAACACCAGCCGTCATGCACGCGTTTTCCTACGCCGCATGGGACCGCCTGCTCGCGGATGTCGTCGCGGAGGACGGCAAGGTCGACTACGAACGTCTCGCGGCCCGGCGGGCGCTGCTGGAGGAGTTCGTGGCCGCTCTCGGCGACGTGTCTCCGGTCAGCCGGCCGGACCTGTTCGGCAGCGAGGAGGACGGTCTCGCCTACTGGATCAACGCCTACAACGCGTTCACTCTGCACGCGATCGTGGAGGAGTACCCGATCCGGTCGGTCTGGAAGACGCGCGACGGCCAGTTCTTCGTGCGCCGCCGCCACATCGCCGGCGGCGTTGCGGTCAGCCTAGACGACATCGAGCACGAGATCCTGCGCTCGGACTACGCGGAACCGCGCATCCACTTCGCGATCAACTGCGGCGCCAACGGCTGTCCGATGCTGCGTCCTTCGGCCTACCGCGGCGACGGGCTGGGCGAGACCCTGCGTCAGGCAACCAAGGGGTTTCTGGCGAATCCCTGGAACTGCCGGGTGGATCGTGACGCGAAGCGGATCCACGTCTCGCGCATCTTCCGCATGTACGCCGAGGACTTCGCCGGCCCGGCGGGGACGCGCGAGGAGTACCGGCGAGGGGTGCTCCGCTTCGTGGCGGAGCACGCGGGGCTGAGGTTCGAGCAGATCGCCGACCACGAGCTCGTCTACAACACCTACGACTGGGGGCTCAACGACACCCACCGCGATCCGAACATCGGTCCGATCACGTTCCACGAGCCCGTGGAGCATTTCTCCGAGGCCGATGGCGAGCTGCGGGAACTGCATCTGTACGAGGGGAATTTCTGCAACCGGGCCTGTTCCTGGTGCACGATCAACGGTTCGCCCGAAGGCTGGTACGAGCGCTACACACCCGAGGTTCTCGACCAGGCGCTGCGCACGCTGGCGGTCGATGGCAACCTGAAGTTCTACGGCGGCGAGCCGACTCTGCACACGAGCGAGATCACGGCCGCCATCCGCTACGTCCGCGAGCGCGGGTTCAGCGGCCTGGTCACGGTGTTCTCGAACGGCATCCGGGCCGACAAGCTGATCTCGATCCTCGAGTCGGACGCGAAGAGCGAGGCGGTGCTCAACTATTCGATCTACCACGGCCGCGACGCGGATCCGCTGCCGCCGCATGCCCGCGAGCGCCTGGAGGACTGGGCGCGCGCGCACCCGAACCGCATCTTCCAGGGGTACAAGGTGCTGTTCCATGCCGGCGCCGGCGCCGACCGGGCGTTCGCGCGCGACCGCGAGTCCGAGTACCACGGGATGGGCAGCCGCTGCGTGCGCTGCTTCCCGGTGCTGACCACGAAGGGCCGCTTCCACGCCTGTCCGTTCGCGGCCGAGATCGACTCGCCGCACTTCGATCTCGGCGCCGTCGGCTCGAACTCCGGGACCGTGTTCGAGAACTACCGGACCTTCCTGCGCTGGGTGGACGAAGAGCTCGATCCGGCGGCGGCGGCGCGGGGCGTGTCGAGCTGCGAGATGTGCCACCGGCATCTGGCCGAGCTGCCTGCGCCCGAGTTCGCGGGCGTTCCGACAGGGACGCCGGCGGCTGGCTCCGGCCGGCCGCTGCCGATCCGGACAGCAGTCGTTTCCCTGGGCCGCGCCAAGGGCAGGGAGCAGGACGTCGGGGAGCACCGCGGGCTATAGTGGTGTCCATGGCGAAGACCAGCGCGGCCTTGCTGGCGGCGGTGCTTGTGCTTGCTTCGGTGTCCGGCGGCCTCGCCCAGGACGCGGGCTACCAGGCGCCGAAGACGCCGGACGGCGATCCCGATCTGAACGGCATCTGGCAGGCGATGAACAGTGCGCACTGGGACCTGGAAGCACACCAGGCACGGCGCACCCCGGCGCCCGAGGTCGGCGCCCTGGGTGCGATCCCGGCCGGATTGAGCGTGGTCGGCGGCGGCACGATCCCGTATCAGGAATGGGCGCTCGAACGGCGCAACGCCAACCGGGCGGACTGGTTGCGTCTGGACCCGGCGGTGAAGTGCTTCATGCCCGGCATTCCGCGCGCCAACTACATGCCGCTGCCGTTTCAGATCGTGCAGACGCCGAAGGCGGTCTTCTTCGGCTATGAGTGGGGCGGCAACAGCCGGGTGGTCCGTCTCGACCGACCGGGCACACGAGCGGCGCTTCCGTCCTGGATGGGGCATTCACTGGGTCACTGGGAAGGCGACACCCTGGTGGTCGAGGTCACGGACCAGGTCGCCGACACCTGGTTCGACGCTTCGGGCAACTTCCACAGCGAGGAGCTGCGGGTCGTCGAGCGGTTCACCCCCACCGGCCCGAACTCGTTGCTCTACGAAGCGGCGATCACCGATCCGAAGGTGTTCACCGAGCCATGGACGATCAGCATGCCGCTCTACCGGCGGCTGGAGACGAACGCACGCATTCTGGAGTTCAAGTGCATCCCGCTCGGCGGCGAGGACGCGGCCTACGGCCATCTCCGCCGCGGCGCGGCGTCTCGGGCGGAAGGAGTCGAACGATGAAGAACACCACGCGCCGTCCCGTTGCACTCCTGGTCGCTTCAGGCGCTGTCCTCTGCGCAGGCGCTGCCTGGACCCAGGACCCGGACCTGGTGACCTCCTGGGGCGTTCCCGACCTGCAGGGGACGTGGGATTTCCGCTCGATCACCCCGCTCGAGCGGCCAGCCGTCTTCGGCGACAAGGCCACTCTGACGGCGGCCGAGGCAGCCGAGTGGGAAGATCGGCGCCGGCAGGAGCGTGCCGCGCGTGCGGCGGCCGGCGGCACGCCGGATCCGGACGTCGAACCGAGCCAGGGCGATGTGGACGTGGGCTACAACTCCTTCTGGCTGGATCTCGGCGACCGGGTCTCGGGCACCATGCGGACTTCGCTGCTGGTCGATCCGCCGAACGGCCGACTGCCGAAGATGACCGTGGACGCCGTCCGCAGGATGAACGAGCGCTACGCGCTCTGGGGTCAGCCGCCGGGGGGGCCGGACGACCGCAACGCCTACGAGCGCTGCATCGTCGGCTTCAACGCCGGTCCGCCGATGACGCCCGGCGCGTACAACAACATGATGGAGATCTTCCAGTCGCCCGGGTACGTTGTCATCATGACCGAGATGATCAACGACCACCGGGTCATTCCGACCGACGGCCGCCCGCACGCCGACGAGAGCATGCGATTCTGGAAGGGCGACTCATCGGGCGTCTGGGAGGACGGCGCGTTCGTCGTGACGACGAAGAACTACACCGAGCACACCGCGTACCGTGGCACGGGGTCGAACCTGGTCCTGACCGAGCGCCTTGTTCGCACCGGTCCCGACACGCTGCTCTACGAGTACACCGTCGACGACCCCGAGTCCTACGAAGCGACCTGGACGAGCGCCCTCGAGATGCGGCGAAGCGACGACCCCGTGCTCGAGTACGCATGCCACGAAGGCAACCGCGCCATGACGCTCATGCTTCGGGGCGCCCGCCACCGCGAACAGCAGGGCGCCGCCGAAGGGGGCAAGGACTGGCTGGCGAGCTGGTACGGCGGCCAGGATCGCGTCGACGCGGCGCGCGAGGCGCTGGAGGCGGCGAGGGCGGAACAGGAGCAGTAGCGGCCGGTCGTGGCATGATTCGCGTCTCAGCAGACGACGACCGGCGGCGTTCTGGCCTCGTCCGTTGTCGTCAGAAGGTCGATTTCCTGCAAGAGTTCACGGGCCCATGAGTGACTTCCATTTCTTCATCCTGTCGGCGGTCGTGTTCATTGCTCTGGAGATCGTCGCATCCTTCGGCGTGCTCGACGACAACGAGGAACCGAACCAGGCGTCCGGCGACAGTTGATCGGGGACCGGGTCGGTCCGACGCTGCTCTGCTAGCCCTCCGGCGCCTCCGGTTGTTCGATCGGGTCGTAGCCGTCCCGGGGCGCGCCGGTACCGGACGATCCCATGAACAGGCTCCGGCCGTCTGGCAGGGTCATGTCGCGGCCGCTGCCGCGGCAGTTCGGCGTGCACATCCGGTCCTTGCTCTGGTAGCCGCGGACGACGACCTCCGTGCCGGGCCGCAGCAGGGTATGGGTCAGCCCGCGGCGCACCAGGGTGTTCGGTGTGCCGGCCTCCAGCTCCCAGATGCGGGTTTCCCCGTTCGCCAGGGTCGTTTCGACATGGACCCAGGCGTGGGGATTGATCCACTCCACCTTCGTGATCCTGCCCTCGATCCGGATCGGCAGGTTGGCGTCGAACTCGGCCGAGAATGCGTGGTGGGCGGCGGCCGGAACGGCGATCGCGAGCGTGGACGCAATAGCGGCGGCGGGCAGGGCGCGCAGCCGGCGGTGGACTCTTCGGAACATGTCATTGGCCTCCTGTTGCGGATGGACCCCGATCGACGAAGCGCGTTGGCCGGAAGGGCGGGCGCGTCGCCGCAGACGCTGCGGTTCACGGCTGCCGGCAGTCCGTGGTGGACATGCACGGCGTCCGCTCGAATGCAACGCGGCTTCTGCCATGGGCTGCTAGTAGCATAGGCGATGCCGAGGCACTTGAACGAAGGCCCGGTTCACCGTGGCCGACAGCGCAGCGGTGAACTGATTGTGGCTGGCCCCGCCGCGTTCCAGCGTTGATGGGAGCCGTGTTCCGAAGCCAGTCGGGAAGGACCTCCGCCGTTGCGGCGACCGTGGCGTGGAGTCTGCTGGCGCTGCCGGCGTCGGGTCTGCAGACGCCGGACACTGCGCCCGTCGAGCCGCCGTCGGACGAACTTCTCGATCGCGTCCGGGCGGATGTCGACGAGACCCCGTTGCGTTGGCTCGGTGTCTTCCGCGTCCGCTACTCCGTCCCGCTGGAGTTCTCGGTGGGCGGCGGCGCCCTGGTGGCGCCGGTGCCGGTCGATCATGACTGCACCGCGTTCTGCGAGTACCGGGGGCTGATCGCGCAGATCGAACCGGGTTCTTCGGGCGCCCAGCTCGGCGTCGGCTACGCCCGCCTGGTCGGCGCGCAGCACCCCGCGTCCGCCTTCCTGAACAACGTTTACGTCGGCTGGAGCGCCCGTGCCGTTGTGGTCCGCACCTGGGGGAACTCCGGACTCGACCCGAAGCGCCAGACGCTCACCGGTTTCGAAGGGCAGTTCGCGTTGCCGCGCGTCTCGTTCTACCTGGGCGTGCTGCGGCGCATCAGCTCGGCCCACGAAGGCGCCGACCGCTGGGTGGCCACGGCCGGCTTCGGCTGGGGCTTCTGATGCCGAACGCCCGGGGCGTTGCGCCGATGCGCTGCTGGCTGCCAGCCGTCCTCGCTCTGGCAGCCAGCGCCGCACCGGACGGCCCGACGGCCGTCCACGGCCTCGAAACGGATCAGTTCTTTGCCTGGGGCCGCCAGCTCGAGGACGTGACCGGGCCGGTGAACGCCTGGGTGAACCTGGAGCTTGAGCGCCTCATCGACGATCTGAACCGTGACGGCAGCGTCCAGCCGTGCCAGAAGGTCCGGTACCGGTTCTTCAGGCGCCACCGCATGCTTTTCTTCGACGGCTTCGAAACCTGGTCGGTCAACTCGCCCCTGGTCAGCCGGTCGCCGTCAGGTCCCGAGGAGATGCGGGACTACGAGCAGAACCACCTCTACGGCGGCACGTCGAAACTGCTCGACACGGGACGCTGGATGCCGTCGAGTCCGACGGTGGAGGTCGACGGCGTGCGGCTCGGCACGGACAAGCTGACGCACTTCCTGGGCACCGCCTGGTACTACCACCGCTGGTACCGCAAGGCCATCGCCCGGGGCGTCGAGCCGGCGGCGGCGGTGGACCGGGTGGTGCTTCGCGGTCTGCGCCACGAGATCACGATTCTCGGCCGTGCCGTCTCGGGCGTCCTGTCCCTGGCGGATCTGGAGGCGAACTACCAGGGCATGTGGTTCTACGAGCACCTGTGCGCCGGCGGCGACCCGAACATCGTTCGCGAAGACGGCGTGTGGCGGCTCCGCAAGCCGTTCGACCTGCGCGACTACGTGACACCCGAGTGGGACGAATCCTGGCAGCCGAACATCTACCTGCGGCGCAAGTGGGAGAAGGTGAAGCGGCGGATGCTGGGATACTGTCCACTGCTGAACCACCCCCAGGTGGCGGAGAGGCGCCGGGCCTATGCCGAAAGGGACCGGGTCACGGAGACGGAGAAGCTGATCGAGGAAATGGTCGATGCCCGCAAGTTGCCCGACCCGTCCGGGTTCGGGATCGATGTGGTGTGCCGTGAAGCCGCGGACTGAAGCACTGCTGGCGGCCGCGCTGCTCGCCCTGGCCTGCGGAGAGCCGGCGGCGGAGCAGGCCCCGGAAGCGGCGGCCGCCGGGACCGGACCGGTCCTGGAGCGGATCGGCTTCGGCTCCTGCCTCAGACAGGATCTGCCGCAGCCGATCTTCGACGCCGTCCTGGAAGACGACTTCGGGCTCTTCGTGTTCCTGGGCGACAACGTCTACGGCGATGTCGAATCCGAGGATCTGCGGGAGCTGCGCGACGCGTACGCGCAGCAGGCAGCGGCGGACGGGTTCGGCCGGCTGCGGCAGGCGGGGGTGCCCCTGGCCGCCACCTGGGACGACCACGACTACGGCGTGAACGACGGCGGCGCCGAATTCTTCGGGCGCGAACAGGCGCAGCGGCTCTTCGAGGACTTCTGGGGCGTGCCGCCGGACTCCGAGCGGGCGCGGCGTCCGGGTGTCCACGACGCGGTGGTGTACGGCCCGCCGGGTCGGCGCGTGCAGCTCATCCTGCTGGATACGCGCTACTTCCGGTCGCCGCTCATGCCCACCGACACACGCGGCGCCGTCGGACGGGAGCGCTACGTCCCGGACCCGGACCCGTCGAAGACGATGCTGGGCGAGGAGCAGTGGGCCTGGTTGCGAGAGGTGCTCCAGGAGGACGCCGATCTCCGCATTCTCGCCTCGTCGATCCAGGTGATCGCGGACGGACACGGCTTCGAGGCCTGGCGCCAGTTGCCGACCGAGCGGGACCGCCTCTACGCCCTGTTGCGCGACGTGGGCGCCAACGGCGTGATCGTGGTGTCGGGCGACCGGCATCGGGCCGGCATCTACCGTCACGCGGACGCGCTCGCCTATCCCCTGCTGGAGCTCACGACAAGTTCCCTGAACGCACCCTCGAGCAGCGGGGAGGAGGCCGGACCGTACCGGCTGGGTCCGACCTGGCCTGCCGAGAACTACGGCGCCCTGGCAATCGACTGGACGTCCCGGTCGGTGACGCTGGAGGTGCGCGGCATCGACGGTGAGCCGGTTCTCGCCGAGACCCTTGGTCTGGACGATCTGCGCGCAGAACGAGAGGAGACCCCGGAATGACGACACAGGAGATCGAGCCCCGGGAGGTCGCCGGCCTCTCGCGGCGCCAGGTGATGCACGCCCTGTCCCTGGCCGGCGCCGCCGGTCTGCTGGCGGGCTGCAACGACGAGGAGGCGGCGCCGGCGGAGGTCGCCGCCGAGGTCGCCGCAGGACCGATGCCGGATGACCTCTGGCGCGCCAGCGCCGGCGAGCTGGCGGCGGCGATCCGGCGCGGCGAGGTGTCGAGCCTCGACGTCGTCGAGTCGCACCTCGCGCGGATCGAAGCCGTCAACGGCCACCTCAACGCGGTCGTGCGGGTGCTGGCCGACGAGGCGCGGGTGGCCGCGCGGGCCGCCGATGAGGCGGTGGCCGCCGGCGCCGAGCTCGGGCCGCTTCACGGCGTGCCGATTTCGGTGAAGGACAACATCGCGGTCGCCGGCACACCGACCACCGATGGCGTTGCCGCCCTGGCGGACGTGGTCGCGGACGAGGACGCGCTGATCGTCACCCGGCTCAGGGAGGCCGGCGCCATCCCGCTGACCCGGACGAATCTCCCCGATCTGGGGCTCCGGGTCCATACCGACAGCGGGCTCTACGGACTGACACGGAATCCCTGGGCCGCCGATCGCAACGTCGGCGGTTCGAGCGGCGGCGAGGGCGCCGCGCTCGCCGCCGGCATGAGCTGTCTCGGTCTGGGCAACGACATCGGCGGTTCGCTTCGGGTGCCGGCGCAGTGCAACGGCATCGCGTCGCTCAAGCCGACCCTCGGACGAATCGCCAGTGCCGGCGGCGGCAGCATGTCGGGCCAGTTGATGGCGGTCGACGGCCCGATGGCGCGGCGGGTTGCCGATCTGCGGACCGCCTACGAGCTGCTCGGCCGCTACCACCGGAGCGATCCGTGGTCCGTGCCCGTGGCGCTCGATCTGGAACCGCCGCCGACGCCGGTCAAGGTCGCCCTCGTGGCCGAACCGGGCGGCGGCGCCACCCATCCGGATGTCGCTGCCGGTGTCCGGGCCGCGGGCGAGGCGCTCGAGGCCGCCGGCTATGCCGTCGAGGAGATCGAGCCGCCGATGCTCGCCGAGGCGCAACGGGCCTGGCAGGTGTTCCTCGGCTTCGAGCTGAATCTCGCCTTGCCGGCCCTCCGGGAGATCATGTCGGACGACGCCTACAGCTTCCTCAGCGAATCTCTCGACCTGTTCGATGTCGAGTCGGGAGGCGAGTACGCGGACATGTACGTCCAGCGCCATGCGATCGCCGCAGCATGGCAGGAGTTCCAGGAGGACTACCCGCTGATCGTCGGTCCGATCATGACCGAGCCGCCCTTCACCGTCGGCTTCGACCTCCAGGATCCGGCAGCGGTCCTCCGGCAGATGCGCTTCGAGGTCGCGCTCAACCTGCTCGGCCTGCCCGCAGTCTGCGTTCCCACCGGCATTGCCGACGGGCTGCCCCAGGTCGTCGAGGTCATCGGCGGCCGCTACCGGGAGGGTCTCTGTCTCGAAGCGGGTCAGGTGATCGAGGACGCGTTCGGGATCGTCACGCCGATCGATCCCGTGATCGCCTGAACGCTCGATCCCGGTTGCTCGACGGCGCTTCGCCGTCACGCCCGAGGTTGAACTGCATGGCCGATCGACGTAATGTTGACGCCGTCAACAACGAGGGGCGACAATGAACGAGGAACTCCACAGGTTCGTACGGGAAGCGCTGTCGAGGGGCGCAGGCCGCGACGAGATCCGGGAGGCGCTGGTCGATGCGAACTGGCGGCCCGGCGATATCGACAAGGCGTTGGGGGCCTGGGTCGACCGGGCCTTCGCGGCGCCGATCCCGCGGCCTCGGCCGTCCCTCGGCGCGCGGGAGGCGTTCCTCTGCCTGGCCCTCTTCGCGGCGCTGTACGCGTCGGCGATCAGCTTCGGAAACGTCGTGTTCGTGCTGATCAACCGGACCTTCGCCGATGTGGCGTTCACTCCGCCGGCGGCGGCATCGGCCGAGATGCTGCGCTGGGGGCTGGCCTGGCTTGTGATCTCCTTCCCGGTGTTTCTGGTTGTTCAGCGGTCGGTGCGCCGACGGCTGCGAGAAGACCCGGAGCTGCGTTCCTCGCGGATCCGGAGGTGGCTTGTCTACCTGACCCTCTTCGCCGCGGCGGCCGTCCTGGCGGGCGATCTGATCGCCCTGGTCTTCTTCTTCCTGGGCGGCGAAGTCGCCGTGCGCTTCGTTCTCAAGGTGGCGGTCGTTGCGGCGATCGCGGGCGCCGTGTTCGGCTACCACATCTGGGATCTCCGCCAGGACGACGCGGAACCGGCCAACGGCGGTGGAGCGTCGAGAGTTCCGGCCGCCTTCGCCGGCGGTTCGGCAGCGTGCGTGGTCGCCGCGGTGGTGCTGGGGCTTCTGGCCGTCGGTTCGCCGGGCCGTGCGCGCGAACGCGGCCTGGATGTCGAGCGGGTGCGCCACCTCCAGAGTCTCGTCCGCGGCATCGACATCTATTGGGAGCGGAACGACTCGCTGCCCGCGAGCCTCGACACGTTGAGCGCGGAACGGGACATCGCGGTGACGTCGACGCTCGATCCGGAGACGGGCGAGCGATACGGCTTCCGAGCGGTCGGGGAGGGAGCGGCCTACGAGCTGTGCGCGACGTTCCGGCTGGCGGCGCCGACGGACCCGGCTTCGCTCCGGACGTTTCCCTATCGGGAGCGCTTCTGGCGGCACCTGGCGGGGCGCCACTGCTTCGACCTGCAGGCCATCGCGCCGGACGCCAGACGCTGGTGACCGGACGCCGCCGAGCCAGCGGCGCCGATCCCGTATTCGGGCCCTGGCAGCCCGTGGCAGAAGTCACGTTGCATTCGATCGGCCATGCATCCCGCCCGGCTGCGTTGCTCTTCGGTCACATATGCCCCAATATGCGTAACCTTCGCGCCTTGCCGGACGGGTGCCTGACCGCTCTCGGTGCGACACGCGACTTCTGCCACGGACTGCTAGCCCGGCGCCAGCTCGCGGCGACCCTGGGAAGGGAGCCCGCTGCGCTCCGTTCTTCTACGCAGACTCCCGGGCGGCGGTCCGGACCTGCACCCGCTCCGCGAGCCGCGCGCCCAGCAGGTGCGAGGCGTCGGCGACCATCTCGTGCAGGATCTCGCTGGCGGGCCGGGTCTTCTGCAGCATCCCCGAGGTCTGCCCGGCGGCGTTCATCAGCAGATCGTCGCGCCCGGCGGTGCGGATCGAGTGGAGCAGGTCGCGGGTCAGAACGCCCTGGAGGCCCATCGGCAGCGCACGGATACCGCTTGCCTCCCAGGCTTCGATCAGCGGATTCGTGATGTTCCGCATCGTCTTGCCGCTGTAGAGCCGGGTGACGACCGTGTCCTCGGTCGCCGCATCGAGGATCCGCTTCTTCTGGAGCTCGGGCTGGTTGGCTTCGTGCGAGACGAGGAAGGCGGTGCCGCACCAGGCGCCGATGGCGCCGGCGGCGATCACGGCCGCCAGTCCGCGGCCGTCCGCGACGCCGCCGGCCGCCACCACCGGGACCGGCGCCACCGCGTCCAGAACCTGGGGCAGAAGCGCCAGGGTGCCGATCCTGCCGGTGTGGCCGCCGGCTTCCGTGCCCTGGGCGACGACGATCTCGGCGCCGCCCTCGGCGACCCGGCGGGCAGCGCGGGCGTTGCCGACCAGCGAGATGATCCGGATGCCGGCCGCCTTGAGGTCGCGGGCGAACGGGGCGGGAGAGCCGAGACCCGAGGCGAAGACCGGCACCCTTTCTTCGATCAGCACCTCCATCTGGGCGCCGGCGTAGCTCTGGCCTTCCGGCACCCAGTCTCCGGCCGGGGGCGGCGGCGGCGCCTCGAGCCACTCGATGCCCAGGCCTTCCGCCATCCGTTTCAGGGCGTCACGGGTCTCGGACGGGACCAGATCCGGCGTCGGAACGGTGGCCGAGGTCGGGCCGCTGCCCGCCTTCTCGAGGAAGTTCGAGGCGAGCAGCAGGTCGACGCCGAACGGCCTGTCGGTCTTCGCGCGGACCTTGCGGATCTCGGCGCGCAGGTCATCCGGGCTGTAGGCAACGCCGCCGATCACGCCCAGGCCGCCGGCCTCCGAGACGGCGGCCACCAGGTCGGCGGTGGCGACCGGTTCGGCGCCGCCGGCGACCGGGCCCATGCCGGCGGAGATCACGGGGTACTCGATCCCGAGCAGATCGCAGAGTTCGGTGCGCAGGAAGGGACGGGACATGGCGGCTCCTCTCGGGTGGTCGGCGGCCGAGTATACGTTTCTGCGGTCTTCTCAGAGCAGGTCGAGCTGCGGTTCGCGCAGGTCGGCGGCCACGGCCTGGTCGACCACGTCGAGCCAGGACCCGCGACGGTCCGGATCGAGGGCCAGCGAGTCGATCCGGCGATCGGCCAGTTCCTTCTGCAGCCGCTCGTCGATCTGCCGTCGGAATGCCGGATCGGTCGCCCGAACGCCATCCGCCTGCGGTCCGCTGCCGCGCAGGATCGGGACGTGCACCTTCAGGTCGTAGGTGGCGCTCCAGGACTCGATCAGCGGCTCGAGAGCCGGCTGCCGCCCCCGCGCGAGCAGCAGATAGACATAGTTGTCGAGCACGCTGCGGTCGCAGATGAGGACGGGGGAGCGGGCCTCTGCGGCGAGTTCGTCGGCGATCTGGGCGTGCAGGATCCAGCACTGGGCTGCGAGCGTCGTGCCCTCGTTGAGAGGCAGCGGGCAGCGCCGGGCCACCTCGACGACGACCTCCAGATCCACATCCCGCCGCTTGAGCCGCGAGGCGAGCCCGTAGGCGAGGGTCGTCTTGCCGACGCCGTGGGTGCCGATGAAGGCGACCTTGTAGGGCAGGGACCTAGGCAGCCCGTGGCAGAAGTCGCGCTGCATTCGAGCGGCCATGCATCCCGCCCGGCTGCGTTGCTCTTCGCTCACATATTCCCGATATGCTCACTCATCGCGCCTTGCCGGACGGGCGCCTGACCGCTCTCGGTGCGACACGCGCCTTTTACCACGGGCTGCTAGTCGGCCGCCTCGTCCTCGACGTGGACCATGATGTACTGAGACAGGCCCGGTTCGTCGAGCGTGCGGTGCTCGCCGTCGCCGATCTGAAGGCAGAGGTGGTGTTCGCCGGGGGTGAGCTCGAGTTCGATCGAGTCCGAGCCGTCGCCGAAGTGGATCCAGGGGTCGGCGGTGGGGATCACGATGCCCGGTTCCAGGCACTCCCCGTCGATGGCGATGTGGTAGTGGCCGGCGCCCTCGTTGACGGCGCCGTCGCCGACGGGCTCGATGAGGAAGTTCTCGGCCGCGAACTGCAGGTTGACCAGGCTGGGGATCGTGTCGTGGTTCTCCAGCCCCACGAAGTAGACGTGCGGCGCTCCGTCGTCGGCAGCTACCGCGCTTGCCGCTTCGTGGCTGTCGTCGGCGTCCTGGTCGTGGTCGTCGCCGTACTCGGCTGCGCCGCCGCCGCAGGCGGCAAGCAGAACCAGCATCAGGGCTGCCGACAGCGTCAGGCAGCGGCGCGTCTGCGCGGGGTCAGGGAGCATGTCCGTTCTCCGTTGGATGACCGCCGGGGTCTCAGGCGTTGGCGATGCCGGTCGCCCGCAGGCCGTACCCGGCAACGACCGCGAACAGGAGTGCGAAGACCAGGTTCACAATGCCGCTGTCGCCGCTGGCGAGCCCGATTCCGGCAATGACCAGCAAGGCCGCCGCGGTGATCATCGAGAAGATGTTGCCCATCGTCTGGGCGTCCTTCTCGCTGCCGCCCAGGCAGCCGATGCGGACCACGAAGAAGGTCAGCACGGCAAAGAAGGCGAGGAGGTTCCACCAGGAACCGGCCGCCGCGTCAACCATGGCCTGACTGGCCCACCAACCGGCGCCGACGATGTACGCGATCGCAAACAGAAAGTTCTTGAACATGGCGAACGGGAATCTAGCCGACGGCCGGTCAATCGGCAACCCCGGTTCGGGGTTCAGTGCGCCGCCGCTTCGTGTTCCAGCACGTCGGCGTACTTCTCGACCGCCGCCTGCCGCAGCTTCGGCAGGTGGGTCGTCGGGAAGAGGTCGTCCGTACCGGCGTACTCGCGCAGAATCTGCCGCGCCACGGTGATCTTGTGGACCTCGGTCGGGCCGTCGGCCAGCGCCATGTGAAACGAATCGATGACGCCTGCGGAGAAGGGCATCTCGTTCGAGGCGCCGAGCGAGCCGTGGATCATCAGCGCTCGCGCGTAGACGTCGAGATAGACCTTCGGCATGATCGCCTTGACCGCCGAGATGTCCTTGCGGACCATTCGGTAGTCCTTGTACCTGTCGATCTTCCAGGCGGTCTGCAGGACGAACAGCCGGAACTGCTCGATCTGCGCCCAGGAGTCGGCGATCTTCTCCTGGACCAGTTGCTTCTGCGCCAGCAGTTCTCCCTGGGTCTCGCGCGACAGCACCCGCTCGCACATCTGGTCGAATGCGCTGCGGACCTTGGCGATCGTGCGCATCGCGTGGTGGATGCGGCCGCCGCCCAGGCGGGTCTGGGCGACGACGAAGCCCTGGCCGCGCTGTCCGAGCAGATGGTCCTTCGGCACCCGCACATCCTTGTAGCGAACGTAGCCATGGGCGCCTTCGGCTTCCATTCCGACCGCCACGTTGCGGACGATCTCGACCCCCGGCGTGTCCCTGGGAACCAGGAACATCGACATCCGGTTGTAGGGCGGCGCCTCCGGATCGGTCACCGCCAGAACGATCAGGAAGGAGGCGTAGCGGGCGTTCGAGGAAAACCACTTCTCGCCGTCGATCGCCCATTCGTCACCGTCGAGAACGGCGCGGGTGGTGAACACCTTCGGGTCGGAGCCGCCGTGCGGCTCGGTCATCGAATAGGCGGAGACCATCTCGTTGTCGAGCAGCGGCTGCAGGAAGCGCGCCTTCTGGGCGTCCGTGCCGTAGTGGGCCAGGATCTCGGCGTTGCCGGAGTCCGGCGCCTGGCAGCCGAAGACGATCGGCGCGTGCGGCGCCCGGCCGAGGATCTCGTTCATCAGCGCCAGCCGGACCTGACCGTAACCCTGACCGCCGAGCTCCGGCCCGAGGTGGCAGGCCCAGAGCTGCCGCTTCTTCACTTCCTCCTGAAGCGGCGGAATCAGCTTCTGCCGCTTCGGGCAGGACAGATCGTAGGGGCTGCCGAGGACAAATCGGAGCGGCTCGATCTCGTCGGTGACGAACTCGTCGATCCAGTCCAGCCTGTCCTGGAACTCACGGTCGGTTTCGAATTCCCACGCCATGCTGGTTCGTCTCCTGTGTCGGCATTCTGAAGGGGTATCGGACGGCCAACCCTACCGGACCCCGGCGCCGTCTCGTCGATCGGCCTCGATCCACCGCAGCCGAGGCGCTCCGCCCTACTCGGCGCCGACGAGCAGGTCGCGAAGACCGAGTTCCGGTCGGGCGAACTCGTGAGCACCGGTCAGGCGGCCGATCTCGGCTCCGTTCCGGTAGACGATCGCGGTCGGCAGGCCGGTGACGTCGCTGGCCTTGACCTCGGGATCCTCCCAGCCGGCGGGCGGCTCGGCAAGCCCGTAGTACTCGAAGGCGACGTTCGACCCTTCCAGCCCGGCCTCGACCTCGAGCAGGTTCGGCAGGACACGCTTGCAGACGCCGCACCAGGAGCCGAAGAAGACCCGGACGCGGGCCGCGCCGGTGTCGCGCAACGCCGCCACCGCCGCCGGGTCGGGCGTGAACGCCGACATTCCAGCCCGGTAGCCGGGGGAGTGCTCGAGCAGCTCGCCCAGGGTGCGGTCGCCGAGGAGCGACGGTCGCCGCACGATGCGGACCTTGTGCTCCTTGATCGGCAGGTCGATGTCGGCCTGGTCGGCGGCAGCGTCGCCGACGTAGGTCCTGGCCGGTTCGGCCACGACATCGTAGCCCTCGGCGGCGGCGATCAGGTCGGACGCCTCGAGGCGGTCGACGGCCATCGTGCGGGCCCAGAGCAGGACCGGGTCGCCGAGCGCCTCGCTGACGATCAGCATCGCGGCCGCGCGCCGGGACAGGTAGAGCCGGGCGCCGGTCTCGTTCCGACCGTCTACCTCCAGCATGTAGTCGTCGACCGGGGCGAAGCCGCTCAGGACCGGGTGCGCGCTCTGGGCCGGGAGGCGCCCGGCGCCGGCGGCGAGCAACGCGAGACACGCGAGAGTGGAGAAGGCCGTTCGTCGGTGCAGCACGGTGGCCGATGATAACCGTGACAACTGCCTGTGCCGTGTTCCGCGCAGGAATCAGGCGACCCGGGCGCCGGCGGCAGGCGCTTGCTCAAGCCGGCGCTGAAGCCGCCTCGCACGCGCTGTCGCGGCCGCGATCGTGCGCTCCTTGACATCCTCGTAGCCGCGGATCGAGTCCGGCAGCTCCGCGATCTCGACGACCAGCGGTGCGGACGCGGAGTCGAGGTGGTCGAGAGCCTTCAGCAGCAGGCTGCGGTACCAGTCGAACAGCCCGCGCTCGAGGCGGCGGTGGCGGGTCGCTCCGAACAGGTCGAACGGCGTGCCGCGCAGTCCCCGCGTCGCGTAGAGCAGTCGAAACAGCGGCCGCGACCAGGCGCCCAGGCGGATCTTCCGCTTCCAGCCGAGGCGGCGCAGCGTCGGCGGATGGAGCAGCACGTGGCGATCGATCGACCCGTCGTACTCCCGGGCCATGTCGTCCCAGGTCGGGTCCTGAAGCCACAGCCGGGCGACCTCGGCCTCGTCCTTCACGGCGAGCAGCTTGAAGCCGTAGCGCGCTGCCGCCTCGCTCACGGCGGTGTGGCCGGGCAGCCGGGACTCCTCGGCCCGAGCGATCTCGCAGACGAAGCCGAGGTAGCGCTCGGCGTAGCTGCGGTGGCCGTAGAGCAGCAGGTCGGCGACCCGGCCGGGCAGAAGACGGTCGAGCGCCCCTCGCCGCGGTGCGTCGGCAAGCAGCCGATCGAACGCCGGCTCGAGCTTCGGCGCCCACCGTCCGAGCCGCTTGCGGGCGGTGGACCGCGCCGCAGCCGGGGTCGGCGCCTCGGGTTCGACGAAGCCGGCGGCGCGCTGGAACCGCTCCGGGTCGGCCACCGAGAGGCGGCCGTAGCGGAAGGCCTGGATGTTGTCCTCGACAGCGACACCGTTCGCGCGGAGAGCCTCCTCGATGAAGTGCGCCTGGAGCGGCAGCAGACCCTGCTGCCAGGCGGCGCCGACCAGCAGGATGTTGCCGGTGACGCTGTTGCCGAGCAGACGCTCGGCCGCCGCCTCCGCGTCCACGAACCAGCTTCGGCTGCTGTCGGTGAACCGGGCGAGGCGCCTGCGCAGCTCGTCGAGCGGCGGCATGCGCGCCGCGCTGTCCGTGATGACGGCGGCCGGGCTGATGCCGGCGGTGTTGGCGACCACCGCCGTCGTGTCCTGCGAGCAGCGCTTCAGGTTGTCCGGCGCGATCGTCGCGAGCAGATCGAAGGAGAGCGCGAGGTCGGCTTCGCCGTTGCCGAGCTTGTTTGCACGGTCGATCGGTTGCCGGCCGAGGAGGAGGTTCGAGACCACCGCGCCGCCCTTCTGCGCGAGTCCGGTCTGGTCGAGGTGGACGGCGTAGCGGCCTTCGAGCAGCGCCGCGGTGACCAGGATCGCGTCGACGGTGACCACTCCGGTGCCGCCGATCCCCACCAGCAGCGCCCGGAAGACGGCGTCGTCCGGCAGCCTGCGCTCGGGCTCGGGCAGCTCGTCCGCGGCCAGCGGCGCGGCGGCGGCGCGGCGGACCGGTTTCGCGCCGTCCGCCAGGTCGACCGTCATGAAGGCCGGACAGTCGCCCTCGATGCAGGTGTAGTCCAGGTTGCAGGACGACTGGTGGATCCGCGTCTTGCGGCCGTACTCGGTCTCGAGCGGAGCCACCGACAGGCAGTTCGACTTGGCCGCACAGTCGCCGCAGCCCTCGCAGACCGCCGGATTGATCCAGACGCGCCGACTCGGCGTCTCCTGGATTCCGCGCTTGCGCTCGCGCCGCTTCTCGGCCGCACACTGCTGGTCGTAGACCACGGCCGTGGGCCCCCTGATCGCGCGCAGTTCCCTGAGCACCCGGTCGTAGTCGCGCCGGTGCCGGATCTCGACACCGTGATCGTCCCGATGCGGAAAGCGCTCCGGGTCCTCGGTCACCAGGACGACGCGCTTCATGCCCTGGAGCGAGAGCTGCCGGGCGACGCCGATCGAACCGAGCAGCCCGACCGCGTCCTGGCCGCCCGTCATCGCGACCGCGGAATTGTAGAGGATGCGGAACGTCATGTGCAGGTCGGCGGCGATGCAGGCCTCGATCGCCTTGCTGGCGGAGTGGGCGTAGGTGCCGTCGCCGACGTTCTGGAACACATGCTCCTGCTCGGTGAACGGGGCGAGGCCGATCCAGCAGGCGCCTTCGCCGCCCATCTGCGGCAGCCAGCTTACGCCCCGGTCCATCCACATCGCCATCGCGTGGCAGCCGATGCCGCCGCCGGCGAAGTCCGACCCTTCCGGCAGCCGGGTCGAGGTGTTGTGGGGGCAGCCGCTGCAGAAGTAGGGCGTGCGCGGCAGCGCGGCCGGCAACGTTGTCGCCAGTTCGGCCGCCTCGGCGCCGGCACGAAGCTCGCGCAGCCTCTCGGCCGGCACGGCGCCGGGCAGCCGGCGTTCCAGGTAGGCGCCGAGGATCCGCGCCATGTCGTGACCTTCGAGTTCGCCGTGCCTGGGGAACAGCGTCTCGCCGGCCGGCGTCTCCTTGCCGGCGACGAACGGTCGGTCGGGCAGGTTGTAGAGGATCTGCCGGATCTGGGTCTCGATGAAGCCGCGCTTGTCCTCGACGACGACGATCTCCTCGAGACCCCGGGCGAACTCGCGCAGCCGCCGCGGTTCGATCGGTGCGATGCAGCCCAGCTTGAGCAGCCGGATTCCGTGGCGGTCGAGCGCCGCCTCGTCCAGCCCGAGCAGATCTAGCGCGAGGCGGAGGTCGCGCCAGGGCTTGCCGGCCGCGACCAGCCCGAGGCGGTCGCCGGGGCCGGTGCAGCAAATGCGATCGAGGTCGTTGGCGTGAACGTAGGCCAGGGCGGCGGCGGTGCGCTCGGCGAAGATCTGACGTTCGAGCTCGATCGTGTAGGGGGGCAGCAGCCGCATGTCGAGCTGCTTCTCGAACGGGCGGCCGCCGAACTCGAGGTCGGGAAGCACCGGCGTCCGTGGCTGCGGCAGATCGATGACGGCCCCGCCGTCGGCGACGTTCGTGACGATCTTCAGCGCGGTCCACAGTCCGGAAAAGCGGGACAGGGCGATGCCGTGCAGTCCGAGCTCCAGCACTTCGGCCGGGTCGCCCGGATAGAGCACCGGAATCGCCAGGTCGAAGAAGCTGATCGTGCTGTCGCCGGGGATCGTCGAGCTCTTGCAGGCGGTGTCGTCACCGGCCAGCACCAGGGCGCCGCCGTGCGTGCCGGTGCCGATGAAATTGCCGTGGCGGAATGCGTCGCCGGTGCGGTCGACGCCGGGCGTCTTGCCGTACCAGATGCCGACGACGCCGTCGAAGCGCTCGTGGGGAAACCGCTCCAGGAGCTGGGCGCCGTAGATTGCGGTAGCCGCCGTCTCCTCGTTGATCGCCGGCTGGCAGACCACGTCGTGCTCTGCCAGCAACCTGCCTGCCCGCTGAAGCTGCTTGTCGTACTCACCCAGCGGCGATCCGGGATAGCCGCTGACGAAGGCGCCTACCCGCAGACCCGCTTCCCGGTCGCGGCGATGCTGGTCCATCGGCAGCCGGACCAGCGCCTGGACACCGGTGATGGCGACGCGGCCTTCAGTGAGCCTGTACTTGTCGTCCAGTGAAAAGGCCGCCATCGTCCGACCAGCTTATCGCTTGCCGTCGGCTGCCGGTCTTCCGGTGCGGCGTCCGGCCTGTTCCTGCAGGCCGCCGGGACCGGCAAGCGACCAGGGTTCGCCGGAACGCGGCGGCCGGCTCAGTCGGTGTCGGCGGCGACGAGCCAGTCGCCGGGCAGTTGCGCGCCCTCGTAGAGCCGCCCCTGGAAGCGCCGCATGCCGTGCAGCCAGCGTTCGATGTCGGTTCCCTTGCGCCGCACGTACTCCGCGACTTCCGGGTGGGGCAGGACGTGGAACCTCTCCTCGCGGATCGCGTCGAGGCAGCAGTCCGCCGTCTGCTCGGAGGTCAGCACGCCGTCGCCCGAGGCAACGCCTACCCCCAGCCCCCGTCGGTCGCGGTCGGGGCTGTTCGCCCCGATGTTCGTGCGCACTGCCTGCGGACAGAGGACGGAGACGCGAATGCCCTGGTGGGCATGGGCGATCGCGATCCACTCCGCCAGCGCCACTGCCGCGTGCTTGGTCAGGGAGTAGGCGAGGGAGCCGAGCTGGGTCAGGAGTCCGGCGGCCGACGCGGTGCTCATGATGTAGCCCTCGCCGCGCTCGATCATCGCCGGCAGGACGGCCCGCGCGGCGTAGACGTGGGCCATCACGTGGACCTCCCACATGTCGTTGATCTCCTGGTTGGGGACCTCCAGGCCTCCCATCGTCACGTAGCCGGCGTTCGACATGAACAGGTCGATCGGGCCGATGTTCGACCGGGTCGCCTCGACCAGGTCACGGACTGCGCCCTCGTCCGCCACGTCGAGTCCGACGCCCGTGCCGCCGATCGCCTCGGCGACCTCCAGGGCCCCGGCCTCGTCGCGGTCGGCGACGACGACATGCCGGGCGCCTTCCCGATGAAACGCCTCGGCCAGGGCCTTGCCGATGCCCGAGGCGCCGCCGGTCACGATCATGATCCTGTTTGCGATGTCCACTCGTTCTCCTCCTGCGGTGCGTGTACCGGCCTGCCGACCCGTCGCGCGGAGACGCTACTTCAGGGTCAGTACTTCAGGGTCAGTGCGTCCTGAGAGATCCGGAAGGCCGGCCGGCTACGTGAACAGCCGGTCCAGCGCCACCGCGGCCGCCAGCATCGAGCCGACGATCAGGATCATCCGCCACGTCAGATCGTTGCGCAGTTTTCCCATGCCGACGCGCAGCTCCGCGATTTCTCCCCGGAGTTCGCTGCCCTGCTTCGCGATCAACTCCCGGAGTTCGTTGCCCTGCTTCGCGATCAACTCCCGAAGTTCGCTGCCCTGTTCTGCCATCTCGCGGCGCACCTCGGCGAAACCGGTGCGCATCTCGCCTCGCACTTCGGCGAACTCGGAGCTCGTTTCCGCCCGTTCGCGAGAATGTTCCGTTCCTTGCTCCCTGCGCAGGGCGTCGAAGCGGGCGTCGGCTTCCTGCTTCGTCAAGAACGACTCCCTGATCTCGTCAAACATGTCGACGAGCGACGATGCGGCCGGTTCTCCAAGTCCCGCCGCCACCAGGTCCTTGCGTCGTGCCGCCGCATGTCCGAGTCGATTCTCCTTCCCGGTTCCGCCAGTCTCCGGTTCCGTTGC
Organism: Thermoanaerobaculia bacterium; assembly: GCA_965116145.1. Taxonomy (GTDB): domain Bacteria; phylum Acidobacteriota; class Thermoanaerobaculia; order Multivoradales; family Multivoraceae; genus Multivorans. The sequence continues at coordinate 900,348 of OZ220482.1, read as the reverse complement.
TGTCATTCGCCACCTCTCCTTCGTGCCTGCACCGGGCAACCGCAGCAACAGGCTGATCGTACATCAGCAGTCGGCCAGGTCGAAACCGAACGCCGACCCGACGCGAAGCACCCCTGCACCTGCAGACCAGGACGGATTCGCGCTGTCGCTTCCAGTCTTGGCGCTGTCGGCCCCGAGGAAGGAGCCTCGCGTTGGTCGACGCGGGCAGCATGGCGCGTTTCCTCAGCTCGGCGGCCGTCGCAGCCGAGAGCCCTTGCAGCCCGTGGCAGAAGTCACGTTGCATTCGATCGGCCATGCATCCCGTCCGGCTGCGTTGCTCTTCGGTCACATATCCCCAATATGCTCACCTACAGCGCCTTGCCAGACGGGCGCCTGACCGCTCTCGGTGCGACACGCGACTTCTGCCACGGACTGCTGGGGCAAGGCGCGCTCTCTTGACGAACCGGCCGGGATCTGTTTCTCTTCATGAACTGTTGATCGGAGGGAGTCGATGAACGGAAAGCGTACGATCGTCCGGATTTTCGCCATGGCTGTGCTGATTGCGCCGGGCACGGCGTATGCCTACCTTGACCCTGCCTCGGGCAGCATGTTCCTGCAGGCGGTGATCGGGGGCGTGGCGGCGGCGGGTGTGGCGTTCGGGTACTACTGGCGGCGCATTGCAAGGTTCATCGGTTTCGGCCGCGGCGACGACCCAGAGTCCGAGTAGTGCGGACGGAGGCCGCGACGGGCTCCTCGCCGGCCGAACCCCGTCGGCCCGATTCCGCACCGCGCCCGGAACCGTCCTCCTTCCGTGATCCCGCCGGCCAGGTGATCGAGGGCCGCGACGGCCGGGTGTTCCGGAGCGTGGCGCCGGCTGCCGTTGAGGAGTACCGCCATGTGCGGGCCTGCGGCGCCGTCGAGGCGCTGATCGTCGAGGGCGGGCTGGTGGCGGCCGAAGAGGTCGATCCGGTCGAAGCCGGTCTGCTGCCGCCGGCCGGCGGCCTGGTTCTGGAGCATCCGCGGCTTCCCTTTGTCTCCTATCCCTACGAATGGCCGTTCTCGTTGCTCAAGGAAGCGGCTCTGCTGCATCTGGAGATCCAGATTCGCCTGCTCGATCGGGACATCTCGCTATCTGACGCGAGCGCCTACAACGTGCAGTTCCAGGGCGTCAGACCGGTCTTCATCGACTGGCTCTCGATGCGGCGCTATCGGGAGGGCGAGTACTGGCAGGGACACAACCAGTTCTGTGAGCAGTTCCTGAACCCGCTGCTGCTGTGCGCAAGGCTCGGCGCCCCGCACAACGCCTGGTACCGAGGCATGCAGGAGGGCATCCCCGGACGCGAACTGGCGGGACTGCTGCCGAGGCGGATGCGCTGGTCGCCGAGGATGCAGGCCCACGTGCTGTTGCCGCTCCGCTTCGAGCGGCTGGCCGACGCCCGGGGCGAGGCGGCGCAGCGGACAGCCAGGCGGCCGCTGCCGCGGAACGCGTACCGCGGGCTCCTGAACCAGCTTCGGCGCTGGATCCAGGGGCTCAGGCCCAGGGGCACGAACACGAACTGGAGCGACTACTCCTCGGCCTCCAGCTATGACTCCGGAGAGGCGTCGCGCAAGGCGGAGGCGGTGCGGGCCTTTGTCGCCGAAACGAGACCGGAGCAGCTATGGGATCTCGGATGCAACACCGGCGAGTTCGCCGCGGTTGCGCTCGAGGCGGGCGCCGGCGACGTGATCGGCTTCGATTCTGACTTCGGCGCGCTCGAGCGCGCCTGCGAGCGCGCCCGCACGGATCGACTGCGTCTTCTGCCGCTCTACCAGGACCTCGCGAATCCCTCGCCGGACCAGGGGTGGGGGCAGGCGGAGCGCCGCTCCCTGGCGCGCCGCTGCCGGAGTGCGGACGCGCTGATGGCGCTCGCCGTGGTTCATCATCTGGCGATCGGCCGCAACGTGCCGCTGCCCCGGATCGCCGCCTGGCTCGTCGGCTTGGCGCCGCGGGGGCTGGTCGAGTTCGTGCCGCAAGGCGACCCGCGGGTGGACGACCTGCTGACTCTCCGCGGCGACCGGTTTGCCGACTACACGCCGGAAGCCTGGGAGGCGGCGCTCGAACCGTACGCGGCGGTGCGGCGAGCGGAGACGGTGTCGGCCAGCGGCCGGCGGTTGTATACGTACGAACGGAGGTAGGACGCCCGGGCCCGGCCGGGCCACGTCGAGCTGAGCTACCGGTCCGGAGCTTCGGCCGCCGCCGGCTGGAGTTCGATGACGATTCCCGGGGAGTGCGAGCCCGGCGCCGCGTTCAGCGGCAGCACGATGTCCCGGTAGCCTTGCCGAGCCACCAGCAACTGCTCGGCGCCCGGTCCGAATTCGATCACGAAGCGCCCGTCGCCGATGGTCCCGGCCTGCCCCGCGAGCGTGGCGGCCGTGTCTTCGAGTCCGACCGCGTCGTCCGGGCTCAGGGTCCCGCTGTGCATGGCGGTGTACAGGGCGGCCATCTGGCGGCGCAGGACGACGATCAGGGGCGCGCTGCCGGCGGCCAGCCAGGCGTCTGCGAGCGGTTGCCTGCTGGTCGCATCGAGGACGACGCCGCTCAGCGCCGTCGATGCCTCGAGATCGATGCGAAGCCCCTCCTGGTGGGACTGCAGGTCGATGGGTACGTGGTCCCGGCGCCCGTTCGGTTGCAGGATCCTGAGGTGGAGCGTGCCGGGCTCCAGACCGGCGAAGTCGAAGCCGCCCCGTTGATCCGTCTCGGCCCATCGCCCGCCCATCGGTTCTGTCGTGCTGACGTCCAGCCGCCCTCCGATCAGGGGCGCGCCGGCCACCAGGACCTGTCCGCTCAGGCGCAGGCCGCGTTCGAACGGAAGCTCGACGAACGCCTCGGAGTCCCCGGGGCGCAGGGTCACGCTCCGTCTGATGGACCGTCCGGACGAACGACCTTCGCTCCGTGCGATGACGTCCCATGTCCCCGGCGCCAGATGCCGCAGGGCGAAGCGCCCTTCGGCGTCCGGTGTGGTGCTCTGCAGGTGGCCGTCACGGAAGGCGTCGATCCGCATCCGGCCGAGTTCCATCGTGTCGAGCCCGCGGACGACGCCGACGATCGAGCCTCCTGGCCGGAGGACGATCTCCACGCCGTTCACGGCCTCCTGGCCGTCGATGTCGAACCGTCGGGCGGGACCGTCCGCCGCGAATCCGGCGGCGTGGCCGACGAGGGCGTAGGTTCCGGGTTCGAGACCGGCAATGCGGAACTCGCCCCGCCGATTCGAGACCGCTCTCGCGTCGTCGATGCCGTAGGGCATCCGGACTTGCGTGTCGTAGTCGGTCTCCGGCCCGGCCACGACGGTGGCTGCGGCAATCGGCGCGCCTTCGGCCGAACGAATCGTGCCGCTGATCACCCCGCCGGACGACAACCGGATCGCCAGCTCCTGATGTCCGGGTTCGAGCACCATCCGGCTCGAACTGGCCAGGTAGTGCTCGTGGTCGACCCGCACCGTGACGGCGCCGGGAGTGGTGAAGGCGATGCGCGCCTGCCCGCTGACGTCCGTCGTCTCGTAGTTCGTGGACATGAGATCCTCTTCGCGGGTGACTTGAACATCTGCATCCGCCAGGGGTTCCACCAGCGCGTTGGTGACGGTGACCGTCAGTTGGTGAACTGCGCCGAACCGAAGTTCGACCGTGCGCTCGGTTCCGTTCTCCAGGCGCAAGGCGTCGAGCACGGCCTTGGCGTCTCCTGCGGTCGCCTTGAGCGACCAGACGCCGGCGGCAACGTTCTCGAACCGGAAACGGCCGTCGTCGCCGGTCCGTTCGAAGGGGTCATGTAACCGTTCCGGTGGTGTCGAGAACGTCCGCCACTCCGGCCGCACGTGAACGCTGGCCCCGGCCACCGGATCGCCGGCGGCGTCCACGACCAGGCCGGCCAGGGTGGCCCCGGTCTGAAGCTTGATACGAACCGGCTGTTCGGTCACGGGCCGGACACCGGGAAGCCGCAGGGGCGCAAAGCCCGCGGCGCGGACCTTGAGGTCGACCAGGTCGTCGGGAAGTCCACCGAGCCGGAACGTCCCGTCGAGTTCCGTCGTCGTCGTCCGTTCCGGTTCCCGGTCTGCGCCGGCCGCGGCGGTCTGTACCGTCGCGCCGGCGACCGGTTGTTCTTCCGGGTCGACGACCACGCCCAGGATCTCGGCCCCGCCGACCAGCGTGAAGGAGCCGAGGTCGTGGTCCCTCTCGCCGCGCGGCACGTCGACCCTCCTGTCGCCTGGACTCAGGTACTCGGCGTGGACGATGCGCACCTCGACCTCGCCGGTCTGGACGGCCGGGAAGCTGAACCGTCCGTGTTCGTCGGTCGTCGTCGGCTCGACGATGCCCAGGCGGTCGAGGTAGAGCCGCTCGAGTTCGCTTCGGCCGGTGTCCGCAGGGCGGAGCAGGCTGACCTCGGCCCCCGCGACCGGACGGTCCTCCGTATCGACGACCGTGCCCGAGGTGCGGCGCCCCTCGCCCAGGACGATCTGTAGCGGGGCAGGCGTCGTTCCCCGTTCCACCGGAGGAGCGTCGACGACGGTGACCGGGAAACCCGGGGCCCGTACCTCCAGTCGGTAGGGCCGGTCGAACTCCGCTTCGGTCAGGACGAACAGGCCGCGGGCGTCCGAGGCCGCCTGCAGCGGAGGCCCCGACATCCGATCGAACGCCCGCAGCGCGAGCGGCTGCGCCCGGATGGCGGCGCCGGCGACGGGCTCGCCGGCCTCGTCCTCGACCACGCCGGACAGGGCGGCGGCAGGCTGCAGGTGCACGGCCAGATCGGTGGGGCCGCTTTCTTCGTCCGCGCTTACCCGGGCGGAGACGTAGCCGGCGGCGGTCACCCACAGGTGCGTCTGGCGCCGGTTCGGTTGCAGGTTCAGCTCGAAGGCGCCCGCCCGGTCCGTCGAGACGGCATGGCCGGGAGATGCCGAGGCCCAGACCGTCGCGGTGTCCACCGGCAGCCCCGACGCGCTGTCGGTGACTCGTCCGGGCAGGCGGAGCGGGGCCTCCAGGCGAACCTTCAATACGCCCTCGCCGTCTGCGGACAGCCCGTCTGCGGACAGCAGCGATACGGACGCCAGGCCGTGCTCGCCCCGTTCGAACCCGATTTTGAACCCGATGCGCCCGTCGGTAGAGACGAGGCCGTTGACCAGGACCTCCCCCTGCTCGTCGGTCAGCCCCAGCGGCAGGCCGTGCGCGCCGCGCTTCCGGATCAGGACATACGGCGCCGGCCGGTCGTTCGGATCCCGGACGCGTACGACGAAACCGGGGTGGCGTTTCAGACGCAGGACGGCGCGTCCGGATTCGGTCTGCGCCGTAGCGACGACGAAGCCGGGCACCGCCGTGGCCACCCCGGCGTTGGCGGTCGGCATCAGGAACCGGGCGACGCCCTCTTCGTCCGTTCTCGCGGCGCCGCGGTGGAATCGTGGGTACAGCCTTGACGGCTGCTCGCGCGCTGCGGACTGCTTGCGGCGTGGAGATCGCGTTGCCGTGGGAGCCGCAATGACCAGGGCCCCCTCGATCGGCTGGCTCCCCGCATCCAGCACTCGGACGGCGATCCGGTGACGCCGCGGCAGCTCGGTCGGTTCAAGGACCTGTGCGGCCGTCAGCGGCGCCAGGATCCGGTACACGATCGGCAGGACCGTGCCGGGCGGATCCGCCGGTGCGGGAGGGCGGAGCTCGAGGCGGTACGGTCCGGGGACGGGCGCCGCCACGATGAAACGGCCGTCAGCGCCGGTGCGAGTGCGATCGACTGCCGCGGGCAGCGCATCCGGGACACCCAGGACGTGGAGATCCTGCTCGAACCGGTTCGGGAAGGGCCGCAGGACGACCTCGACGCCGACCGCAGGAGCGCCCCCTTCCTCCACCAGGGCGCCGCTCACGCCGAGCGGCCGCTCGGCGCCGGCGCTCGACGGCTGGGCCTGGAGCGAGCTCGCCGCGAGCGCGGTAAGGGCGAGAAGGAGGCCGCAAGACAGGCGGCGGTCTTCAGGGAATCGGGGCCTCCCTCCTGCCAGCCCCGTTCCGATCAGGAGCATGCCGGCAGTATAGCCATGGTGAGACCGCTCCCGGCGCCTGGCAGTCCGTGGCAGGGGCGCGCTGCATTCGTTTCTGCAACGCCTCCCACCGGGCGGTGCTGCTCTTCGGCCACACGTTCCCCGATATGCCACCTGCAGCGCCTTGCCGGACGGGCGCCTGACCGTTCTCGGTGCGGCACGCGATTTCTGCCGCGGGCTGCCCGGGGAGTGCGCTCAGGCCGCGGCGGCCGCCTCGAAGGCTGCAGCGATGCTCAGCGTTCGGCGGTCGCTGCCGCGGGGTGTCACGATCTGCAGTCCGACCGGCAGGCCGGAGGGGCCGACGCCGCAGGGAACGGAGATGGCCGGGCAGCCGGTCACCGTGATCGACCAGCAGGACATCATCCAGTCGGTGTAGCCGGTCAGACGCTGTCCTTCGATCTCCATGGGGAACGGTTGATGGACGTCGAACGGCAGGACCTGCACGGTCGGCAGGAGCAGTGCGTCGAAACGCTCGAAGAAGGCGGAGACGCGGCAGTGAATGCGGGTGCGCTCGGCCTGGGCTCCGGCGATGTCCGGCCCGGAGAGGCCGAGGCCCCGTTCGATCTCCTCGATCACGGTGTCCTTCATCCGGGCCCGGTGCTGCGGCAACAGCGGTCCCAGCCTGTCGGCGAACAGGTTGGCGCGCAGGGTCCGGAAGACGTCGGCGGCGCCGGAGAGGTCGGGCGCGGCGGCCTCGACCTCCGCGCCCAGGTCCTGGAACACAGGCACGGCAGCGGCGCAGACCTCGACGACTTCCCGCTCGACGGGACAGAGGCCGAGGTCGGGCGTCCAGGCAAGGCGGAGGCCGCGGAGGTCGGCCGGCCGGACGGGATGGAGCGCCGCGTCCGGCGCCGGCAGAGCGATCGGATCCCGAGCGTCCGGGCCGGCGATGACCGAGAGCAGGAGAGCGGCATCGGCGACGTTGCGGCCCATCGGGCCAAGCACGGTGAGATCGTCCCAGCCCTGCTCGGCGGGAACCCGGGGCACCCGGCCCGGAGTCGGCCGGAAACCGACGACCCCGCAGAAGCTCGCCGGGTTGCGCAGGGAGCCGCCGAGGTCGCTGCCGTCGGCGATCGGCAGCATGCCGCTGGCCAGCGCTGCCGCGGCGCCGCCGCTTGAACCGCCGCAGGTCTGGCTCGGGTTCCAGGGGTTGCGGGTCCTGCCGAACACCGCATTGAAGGTCTGGGAGCCGGCGCCGAACTCCGGCGTGTTCGTCTTGCCGACGACGATCGCTCCGGCGCCGCGGATCCGTTCGACGAACAGTGCATCGACGTTGGGGACATGGTCGGCGAAGATCGGCGACCCGAACGTCGTGCGGATGCCCTTCGTCGGCGCGAGATCCTTGACCGCGGTCGGCAGCCCGAGCAGAGGCCTGGCGGCGGCGGCCTCCGGCTCGTTGCGGCGCAGCGCGTCCGCGGCACGTGCCTGCTCGAGCGCGCGGCCGCGTTCAAGCGTGCAGATCGCGTTGAGTTCCGGGTTGCGGCGGTCGATCCACTCGAGGTGCGCCGTCAGCACCTCGACCGCCGACACCTCGCCGCGGGCGAGCAGCGCGGCGAGATCGACCGCGGTGCGCCGGCAGAGGTCCGGTGCGTCAGCGGTGGGAGAGAGGACCTTCGGACGGGGTTCTGTCGCCTCACCCGTCGCCGGCGCCGGCTGCTTCTCCTGCGGTGACGTGCTGCTCGAGGAAGGCGCGGATGACACGGAAGATCTCCTGCTGCTCGTCCAGGGTGAAGTTGCCGCGGCCCTTCCCGGCACGGCGTGGATCCGGTTCGGGACGCCCGCTTCGTCCAGTCAGGCGTGCAGGTCGAGGGCAGTCGGCCGGCGGCGTCAGCGGAGCTTGTACGCTTCCCGGGCCGACCGCAGCCACTCGTGCTGGTCGTTGTCGCCGAAGTAGTAGAACACCGCGCCGTTGGGCAACATCAGCACGCCGATGCCGCCGTAGCCCAGCATCTGCCGCACCCGGATCCGCTCGGTGCCGGCGTCGCCCGACGACACCTCGATCTGCCGCGACCAGACGGAGTTGTTGTACTTGCTCGGATGGCCGTTGTGGACGGCGTCCAGGCCGCGGTCGCCGTCGTCCTCCTGCATCGCTGCCGCCAGCATGCCCGGATGCAGCACCTGGCGGCCGTCGATCCGGCCGCGCTGCACGTTCAGCAGGTTGGCGATCTTCAGGATGTCGTCCGGGGTCCAGAACATGCCGTAGCCGCCCAGGACCCAGCCGTCGGCCCGGTTGTCCGTGCGCACCGACTGGAGCGCTCCGGCGGAGACTCCCAGGGGCCTGTAGACCTCGGCGGCAAGGAACTCCAGCAGGTCGGCGGGCGCCTTGAGCGAACTGCCCCGCTGACGGCCCAGGTATCCGCTCATCGCCACGGACAGCAGGAAGGTGTCCGTCGTGTGGTACACCCAGCGCTGTCCGGGAGGCTCCTGCGTCGGGTAGGCCAGGGCGCCGCGCAGCTTGCGGTTCCGGTTCTCGGGCACGAAGAAGTTCAGCTCGGTGGTGGAGTCCTTCTCGTCGTCCTGGTTGCCCGGGTCCCGGTAGTGGCCGGTCGCCATGTCGAGGGCGTGTTCGAAGGTCACTCCCCGGAAGCGGTCCCTGGGCGGCTTGGGGACATGGTCCCTGAGTTCGAGTTCCGTCACCTCGAGACCGTCCTTCCGGGCCAGGCGCATCAGTGCGACGGCCGCCACCGCGGTCTTGGCGGTCGAGTAGGACGGCAGCCGGATCTGTCCGGGATAGGGGTAGTCGCCGAAGCGCGTGGCGACCGGACCGCGGTAGTGGACGCCGTCGAAGGCGACGCCGAACGCGGTGAGGTGCTTCCGGTCGAAGCCGGCGCCGAAGGCCTGGGGGTAGACCTGGGCCCGCGGGTAGTCCGTGCGGAGCCGTTCGAGCGGCCGGACCGGCAGCCGGGAGGCGGCCTCCGCGGTGTAGGCCTCGAGCACCGCTGCGGCCTCGGGCGGCGGGCCGGCGGCGAAGCGGGTGGGGCTCATGCCCCAGAGGTCGAACTTGAAGTACTTGCAGGTCTCCTGGGTGAACTGGAAGGCGCCGGGCGAGGTCGTGCTGCCGTCGAACAGGAACGCCACGACGCCGTGGTAGGCGCAGTTCTGGTTGCGTTCGATCAGGGTGACCGGGAGCGAGGCCCGGCTTCTGCCGCCGTCGCCCGTCTCGCTCCAGATCCGGCCGGGCCCGACGATGACGTTCCAGTAGGCAGCCCCGGTGTAACGCAGCGCGCGGTCCAAGGGAACCAGATGCGAGCCGCTCTGGACCAGCGCGACATCGACCTTCGGGATGCGGCGCAGGGCGGAGACGATCGCCGGCTCGGCCGCCCGCAGGTAGGTGTCGTGGTGGACGTGCCAGGACGCCTTGCCGCCTCCGAAGAGCTGGACCGTGCCCTGCAGTTCGTGGCGCGGCGGTGCGGCGCCTTCCGGCAGGGCGAAGGCCGCGTTGTCGACCGGCGCGGCCAGTTCGCCGGCGACAAGCCGGGAGGCCGGCAGCAGAACCCGCTCGAGTTCGCCCGAACCGGTCAGCGGATCGCCGGGGAGCCCGCCGGCAGCGGCCGCGGACTGGGCGGCGGCGCAGGCCGCGCACAGCAGGACGGAGAGTCTGGCAATCATTCCGGCTGATGGTAGCTTGCCGACCCTGCCCGCGCCCGGCGACCGCCATGTACGTCCACCTGATCGACGGCACCTACGAGCTCTTTCGTCACCATTTCGGCGCGCCGAGCTACCGGAACGACGACGGGATCGAGGTCGGCGCGGCGCGCGGCGTCGTCTTCTCCCTGCTCGGCATGTTCCGCGACGGGGCGACCCATCTGGCGGTGGCGACGGACCATGTCATCGAGTCGTTCCGCAACGAGATGTGGCCCGGCTACAAGACCGGCGAGGGGATCGAGCCGGAGCTTCTGGCCCAGTTCCCGGTGCTGGAGGAGGCTCTGGAGGCGCTCGGGGTTGCGGTCTGGCCGATGGTCGAGCACGAGGCGGACGACGGGCTCGCCACCGGCGCCGCCATGGCGGCCGCCGACGAGCGGGTGGTCGAGGTCCGGATCTGTACGCCGGACAAGGATCTGGCCCAGTGCGTCGACGCCGGCCGCGGCGGCAGGACGGTCCAGGTCGACCGGCGGCGCGGGCTCCGCTGGGACGCCGACGGCGTTCGCGAGAAGTTCGGTGTGGAACCGGAGTCGATCCCGGACTACCTGGCCCTGGTGGGGGACAGCGCCGACGGCTTCCCCGGGCTGCGCGGCTGGGGCGCCCGCTCGGCGGCCGTCGTGCTTGCTCACTATCTGCACCTGGAGGCCGTCCCGGACGAGCCGTGGAAGTGGGCCGTGAAGGTGCGGGGGCGTGACCGGCTGGCGGCGACGCTGCGCGAGGAGCGGGAGTCGGCCGAGCTGTTCCGGGAGCTCGCGACCCTGGTCCGCGACGCACCGGTCAGCGCCGCGGTCGACGATCTGCAGTGGCGGGGGCCGCGGCCCGAGCTGACGGCCGCGGCGAGGCGGCTCGCGGCGCCGGGTCTGGTGGCGCAGGCCGAGCGGATTGCCGCGCAGTCCGCCTAGCAGTCCGTGGCAGAAGTGCGTGTCGCACCGAGAGCGGTCAGGCGCCCGTCCGGCAAGGCGCGATGAGAGAGCATATCGGGAATATGTGAGCGAAGAGCAACGCAGCCGGGCGGGATGCATGGCCGTTCGAATGCAGCGCGACTTCTGCCACGGACTGTAGGATCCGTGGCGTCGTGAAGCTGATCGACAAGCTGCATGCGGCGATTGCCGAAGCGCGCCGTTCTACTCGTTCGAGTTCTTTCCGCCCAAGACGGAAACCGGGATCGAGAACCTCTACGCCCGGGTCGAGCGGATGGGGCGGCTGGAGCCGGCGTTCGTCGACGTCACCTGGGGCGCCGGCGGCAGCACGGCCGATCTGACGTTCGAGCTGGCGAACACGATCGAGAACGTGCTCGGTGTCGAGACGATGATGCACCTGACCTGCACGAACATGCAGCGGCGGAGGATTGCCGCCGTTCTCGACGACTGCCGCGAGCGCGGGATCGGCAACATCCTGGCGCTGCGGGGCGATCCGCCGCGCGGCGGCGCCTGGTCGCCGGTTGCGGACGGCTTCGCGCACGCTTCCGACCTCGTGCGCTTCATTCGCGAGGAGCACGGGGACCATTTCGGGATCTGCGTGGCGGGCTATCCGGAAGGCCACCCCGAGGCGCCGGACCGGGAACGCGACCTGGATCATCTGGCGGCGAAGGTGGCTGCGGGTGCGGACTTCGTCATCACCCAGATGTTCTTCGAGCCGGAGCTCTACTTCCGCTTCGTCGAGGGCTGCCGCGAGCGCGGCGTCGACTGCCCGCTGGTGCCCGGTCTTGCCCCGATCAACGGTTACCTGTCCTTTCAGCGGATTACCGGCTTCGGCGCCAGCGCGCCGCCGGAGGTCGCGCAGGAGGTCGAGGCGCGACGGTTCCACGACGCCTCGGTGCGCGAGTACGGGCAGGACCTGCTGACCGGGATCTGCCGCCGTCTGCTGCGCGGCGGTGCTCCGGGCCTCCACTTCTACACCCTGAACCTGGAGCGCTCCGTGCAGGTCGTCCTCGGTCGCCTGGGCCTCGTGCCGGAGCGTTCCGAGCGGGTGCTGCCCTGGCGAAGCGCTGCTGCCGTGCGGCGCCCGAACGAGGATGTGCGTCCCATCTTCTGGGCGAACCGGCCGAAGAGCTACCTGGCCCGGACCCGCGACTGGGACGAGTTCCCGAACGGACGCTGGGGCGATTCGGGTTCCCCCGCCTTCGGCGACCTGGCCGATCATCACCTCGCGTTCCGGCCGGTCAGACCGCAGGTCGCGAGGGAGCGCTGGGGTCGCGAGCTGCGATCGATCGACCAGGTCTGCGCCGTGTTCGCCGGGTTCTGCCGCGGCGATGTCGATGGCATCCCCTGGTACGACTGGCCGCTCGATCTGGAAAGCGAGCCGCTGCGCGAGGCGCTCGTCCGACTGAACCTGGCCGGGTTCCTGACGATCAACTCGCAGCCGCGCGTGAACGGCGCTCCTTCCGACGATCCTGCGGTGGGCTGGGGCGGCGCCGGCGGCCGCGTGTACCAGAAGGCCTATCTCGAGTTCTTTCTGGCCCCGGACCGTCTGCCGCCGCTGCTCGGGGCTCTGGACGCCAGGCCGAGCCTGACGTACCACGCGATCGACCGCGCCGGCAACGCCTTCAGCAACTGCGACACGGTGAACGCCGTGACCTGGGGGGTCTTCCCGGGGCGGGAGATCCGACAGCCGACCATCGTCGACCCGCGCGCCTTCGAGGTCTGGAAGGACGAGGCGTTCGACCTCTGGCTGACCTCCTGGGCGGCCGTGTACGACGAGGACAGCGCCTCGCGCCGCCTGCTCCAGCGCATCCACGACACCTGGTTCCTGGTCAACGTGGTGGACAACGACCATGTCGGCGGCGAGCTGCTGGACTGGCTGCTGCAGGCGGCTGCGGGCTTCAGGGATCTCCGACGCGCCGAACGTCAGCTTGACCGCAGCGCCGGATCGGCGTAGGCGCCCTCTGCCGGCAGGGCTCGCATCGGGCCGGAGCGAGGGCGTGGGCGGTCACGCTGCAGCGGTCCGGCGGCTGTCCGGTCAAGGGGAGGATGAAGCCGTTCGGTCACGAGACGGAACGCAACGGAAGGGAGGCGCATGGCGATCAGCCCGCGCGCCGCTCGTCAGTCTTCCGGGACGTACCAGATCGGCGACGACCAGGCGCGTTCCTGGATGGTCGGCGGCATCTCGGGGTTCGGCTCGACGCCGGCGCGGACGGCGTCCCAGGTCGACCAGCGGCAGGTCGGGTTTTCCAGCACCCGGACGTAGTAGACGGCGTGCGTCGAGGCGTCGAAGTCCGGGTCGGTCCACAGCGCCGAGAGCTCGGCGGCCCCCAGGTCCCGGGAGAAGCTGCAGTCCGAGAGGTCGACAGATGCGCCGTTGTCGGGGCAACGGAGCGGATCGCCGGACGGGATGGCGCCGTCCGCGCAGGCGATGTCCGCGACCGTCTCCCGGGCCTCGCCGTTCTCGACCCAGCCCTTGACCATCTGCAGCCGCTGGAGCGGCGCACTGTCCGCATCGCGGGCTGCCCAGACCAGGAAGCGCGGACTCCGGCCCTCCTCCGCCACCAGATCGCCGCCCATCGGCACGCCTCCGTCGTAGGCGGCGGCGATCATCTCCGGGTCGGAGGTCAGGTCGTCGGTGTAGCGGTAGCCGGCGAAGAAGCGGAGCCGGAGCCGCGGGCCGCTGGTGGCGAACGTCTCCTTGCGGCGGAACGCGTCGTAGATCGCACCGCGGGTGTTCTCTTCGGCCCACACGCCGGCAAGCCCGGAACCGCCCCAGTACTTGTAGGCGTTCTGCTGGTAGCGCTCGCCGGCCTCGGTCGGCTCGTCCAGCGGCACCGAGCCGCGGCCCTGCGCCGTGCCGTCTGCGCGGCCGACCTTGCCGTGGAAGTTCTGCTCCTCCGGCGTGCCGCCGGAATTGTGGGTGTCGGTGGCTCCGACCATGCCGAAGCGGAACGGGTTGAAGCCCCGGGTCTCCTGGAGCATGAGACCGTTCACGTACGCCTCCCGCACGTAGCTGCCCTTCGGCTCGCTGTAGAGCGAGGTCGCGATCCGGTAGGGGAAGATCTCGAAGTCGGCCCATTCGTCGTTCGGCGACAGCAGGGGATGGGTCTCCGACGTGCCCTTGACCTGGGTCATCTCGACCAGCGGCTCGTTGCGCATTCGGCGCTCGGCGTACTCGGCGGTGAGCGGCTCGCCGGTGAAGGTCTCGAGCCGGAACATCTGGCCGTTGCTGCCGTTCGAGTTGTGGGGGATGGCGAGACCCTCGATGCCCTGGGCGCGCAGGTCGTCAAGCCAGCGCCAGAGATCCTCGGGGTCGAGCGAGTCGGTGCGGGCGAAGGGCTTCGAGGGCGCGTCGCTGCCCCGGAAGATCACGTTGCGGTGCAGATTGCCGCGGTCGTCGGCGGACGACGTGTACTCGTAGCCGATGAAGGTCGTGAAGTTGCCCGGGTCGTTGTGCGCCTCGGCCGCCTCGATGATTGCCTGCCAGGCGGTCCGGGTCGCGTCGTTGCGGGCCTCTTCGGGCAGCGCGGCGAACTCGCCGGCGCCCATCGCCTGCAGCGCGCGCTGGAAGCCGCCGGCCGAGCCGAGTTCCCGCAGTTCGGCGCCGAGGCCGGTGTCGTACAGAGCATGGCCGGGCGTGTCCATGGCCGGCAGGAAGCCGAGGTAGAAGCCGTGATCGGTGACCGCCTGGAAGTCCAGCGCGCCGCTCTGAAGCTGGATCAGGTGGCCGCTGGCGTGCTCGATCGCCTCGCCCCTGGCGTAGCGGTAGGCATCGTCGGGATTCGTCCGGGTGCCGAACAGGTAGGCGTCGAACGAGAATCGCGTGTGGACGTGGAGGTCGCCGAAGTAGGCGTCGCGAAGCGGGTTGGGAACGTCGGCCCGGCTGGCGGCAGCGGCGCTGCCGCCGGTGTCGCCGCTGTCGGCCGAACAGCCGAGCAGGGCGAGCGGGAGAAGGACGGCGGGCGGCAGGAACGGACGAGTCTTGCGCATGGACTCTCCTTGTGTTGAATGGCCTCTACGTTAGCGCATGCCTGGCGCCGTCCCTGGTCGGGCAGTCTGTGCGTTCTGGCAACAGGGATCCCGGGCCTGTTCATCGACGGCCCTCGTCCTGTCCGGTGACGGATGCGTGGAACGGCAGTTCCACCGCGGCGCCGCGCTCCATGACGGCAAACACCCGATGGCGTTGGCTGAACGCCGCCGGCGCCGGCGCGCCGGGCGCCTTGCCGCTGAAGCCGACGCGCTGAAGCCGCGGATCACCGTACTGTTCGATGACATCCGGGCGGTTCCGGGTCGGTCCCAGGTTGGTCAGGAACTCGCCGTCGCGGTAGATCACGAACTGCCGCGGCCGTTCGCCGGTCCGGAGGTCGGCCGCCCACCCTCCGATCATGGTGGCGCCGTTCCGGTTGGAGATCCGGTCGACCGCGCCGTCGAAGCCGTCGCCCGGCGCCTGCACCGTCAGCCGCCGGCCGTCGGTGGTCGGCAGGGTCTCGACACCGCGTCCTCGGCGTTCGAGCGGCATGTAGTCGAAGCGAAGGCGGACCGCCTGGCCGCGGCGCGAGACGGCGTAGGCGAGGACGCCTTCGCGGCGGAGCGCTTCGCCGAGACTCCCGTACGCGCCGAAGCGGCGGCCGTCGGCGGCGCCGGCGGGCGGCCCGAGCAGGAATCCGCTGTGGAGATGCTCGCTGCCAACGAGGTCCGCCACGTCCGGGCGGTTGATGTCGTTGATGCTGACCCCGTACTGGCTTCCGGCCAGGAAGCCGACGACCTCCCGGATACCGTCGGGGTCGCCGCGGTCGATCGCCCAGCCCTGGAACGTGAAGCTCCTGGCGGCGTCGCCGTCCAGTTTGCCGAACAGACCGCTCAGGCCGACCGCCCGAACGATCCGGAACCGTTCGACGGAGGCGTCGAGACCGCTGCGGCTACGGCGGACCAGGGAGTCGACCCGCCCGTCCTCGTTCCGTGAGAGGGCATAGAACGGATACGGCTCCCGGCGCACGTGTTCGAGCTCGACCTGACCGCCGGCGCCACCGACCAGGAAGATATCGATCGTGTTCAGCCCCCTGGAGAAGCGGGTCTCCGGCAGGATCGCGGCGATGCGGGTGCTGCCGTCCGAAGTGACGTGGGGTCTCGGCGTGGCGGCGATCACTCCGTTCAGCGCGACCGCGAGGTCCTGGTCGGGCGCCTGCCGCCGGTCGAACCGGCCCTCTACCACCACGGGAACGAAGGGGCGGGAAGGGTCGACGTCTTCCCACGCCCAGGCGTTGTCGATCCTGATCGCGGCGGCGCCGGCACGGACCGGGAAATCGACAGCCGGCAGGCCATGGAGCCGGGGCCGCATGCCGATCGTCGCCGGGTCGTTGGACTTGCCCAGGAGGTCTGCCTGTTCGGTCAGCCGACGCTGCCGCCACTGCTCGCGATCGACCGCGACCTCGAGTTCTCCGGCGTACTTGCCGGTTATCGTCAGCCTTTCCGACGGATGTTCCGGGAGCGGCGCCGCGCCCGCGTCGGCGCCGGCCAGATCGAGGATCCGGCGCGTCAGTCCGACCAGGGATACGGGCGTGTCGTCGACCGCGGGCTGCTGCTGGAAGGGCGCCTTGATCAGCAGCGGCACACTGGCGAGGTCGAGCAGCGCGTGGCCTTCGGAGTCGCCGGAATCGAGCATGCGCCGGGACTTCCCGGGCTGGAAGACGACTCCGTGGTCGGCGGCAATGGCGATCAGGCTGCGGTCGAACAGCCCGGTCGACTCAAGCTGCTCCACCAGTTCGCCGATCAGCCGGTCGACCGCCTGAACCTGCAGCAGATAGCGCTTGCGGTGGTGCAGCACGGGCCAGGGGCTGTCGACCCAGCGTCCGCGTTCGATGCCATGGTAGGCGCGTCGGAGCACCTCGTAACGCCGCCCGGAAGGCAGGTAGTCCCAGGGCGAGTGCGGCAGCAGCGTGTGGAGGAAGTAGAGGCCCGGCCGTCCGTTCGAGGGCTCGATGGACTGAACGAAGCGCCGGAACACGGCTGCACGGTCCGTTTCCCTTGCCTGGAACAGAGCACGCCGGACCGGCTGGTCGGGCGGCGGGACGGGGGCCTGAGCGGCGTCATCCGAGTCCTTGCCGAAGCCGCTCCAGGTCCGGGTCACGGCCGGCAGCCGGTCGCTCCAGGCCGCCGGCAGAGTGCGTCCCAGCCAGACGATCGCGAGGTCGGAGACCAGCAGGCCGAGGCGCTGCCGCAGGGGCTGTCGCGGCGACACCAGTTGATTCAGGTGTGGCGGACAGAGCGTCGTGATCGGCTCGACGACGTGGAGGTCGTGGCTTGCCGCCAGCAGGGTGAACAGGTTGATCGGATGCTCGGCGGCGGTGGGGAGCTGGCCCTGCCGGACGCTGGCGCCGGTCAGCATCGCCGGTAGCGCGAGCTCCGTGGCGTCCGCGGCCGCCGTGGCGTTCCGGTACCAGGTAGCGCGGTCGGCGAGCCCTGCCAGATGGGGAAGGCGCTGCCGGTCGATGGCGCCGTTGCGGTCGAGGATCGAGGTCAGGGACCACTCATCGAAGATCACCAGAACGATGGGCGCTCGGGCGCCGGTGTCGACCGGGTCCACTGCGATGGATCGGCTGGAGGCGGCGGCGCTCTCCCGGATGTCCGGGTCGATCAGCACCAGGGCGGGGACGATCACCGCGGCCGCGGCCAGCAGCCGGCCGAAGAAGCGGACCGCCCGGAAGCGGAGGTAGGCCGCGACCGCCACGGCGCCGGCGGCCGTCGCGGCGGCAACGGCAGCGGCCGCGGGCAGGCCGCGAAGCGCCTGGAGGCCGATGACCGCGGTCAGGACCCCGGCTGCGGCGGCGACGGCAGGTCCGGTCCACGCCGGTCGGATCATCCTCACGAGAACGGCGGGCGCCGCCAGCACCAGTGGCGGCACGACGGCGAGCAGGAAGACCAGCGCGAGCAGATCGCTGCCGGAGTTTCCGCGGATCGCGAAGAACTCGGGCGATCGCTTGAGGATGTCGTAGAGAGGCTGGGCGAAGGCGAGGCTCGATAGACCGGCGAGAACCAGGATGCCGGAACGAAGCGACCCGGGACGCCCTGCGGCAGGTTCCGCCGCTCTGCGCGGCTGCCGCCGACCGCCGGTTCTGTCCGAGCCGGTCATTGCGCCGCTTCGGCCGGAATCACGAGCGTTCATGGATGGCCTTCGTCGTTGCCCTGGTGGTGAAACGGCAGTTCCAGGGCGGCGCCGCGCTGCATGATCGCGAACACGCGATGGTGTCGGCTGAACGCCGCCGGCGCTGGCGCGCCGGGGACCTCGCCGCGGAAGCCGATGTGCTGCAGCCGCGGGTCGCCGTAGTGTTCGACGACGTCCGGGCGGTTCCGGGTCGGACCCATCCTGGTCAGGAACTCGCCGTTGCGGTAGATCACGATCTGCAGCGGCTGTTCGCCGGTCCGGAGATCGGCCGCCCACCCCTCGATCGTCGTCGTGCCGTTCCCGTTGACGACCCGGTCGACCGAGCCTTCGAAGCCGTCCCCTGGACGCTGCACCGTCAGCGACCGGCCGTCGCTGATCGGCAGCGTCGCGACACCGCGTGTTCGGTGTTCGATCGGTCGATACTGGAAGTGGAGGCGGGCGGCCCTGCCTCGACGCGAGACGGCGTAGGCAATGACGCCTTCACGGCGAATGGCTTCGGCGAGACTCTCGTCCGAGCGGAAGCGATGGCTGGCAGCGGCGCCGTCGGGCCCGAGCAGGAAACCGCTGTGGAGGTGCTCGCTTCCGAAGTGCGTTGCCACGTCCGGCCGCCTGACGTCGCTGGCGCCGACGCCGTACTGACTACCGGCCAGGAACAGTACGACCTCCAGTACGCTCTCGGGATCGCCGTGGTCGAATGCCCAGCCCTGGAACGCGAATCCTCGCGCAACGTTCCCGTCCAGGTTTCCCTGCAAGCCGTCCGGGCTCTGCCGCGAGACGACGTAGCGGTCGACGGACGCATCGCGGGCGCTGCTGGAGCGGCGGACCAGCGCGTCGATCTGTCCCCGCCCGTTTCGTGACACGACGTAGACCGGATTCGGCGTCCACGGGATGACGTGACGTTCGAGTTCGACCTGACGGCGCACGAGTTCAAGCTGGATCCGACCGCCGGTCTCTCCGATCAGAAAGACGTCCATCGCGTTCGGCCCGGCCGCCAGCCGGGCCTCCGGCAGGACCGAAACGATGCGGGTGCTGCCGTCCGCGGCGACGTGGGGCCGCGGCGTGGCGGCGATCACCCCGTTCAGCGCGACCGCAAGGTCCTGATCGGTAGCCGGCAGTGGTTGGTCGAAGCGACCCTTGACCAGTACGGGGACGGCCGGCAGCTCCGGGTCGACGTCTGTCCAGGCCCAGGCGTTGTCGATCCTGATCCGGGCGTCGCCGGTGCGGATCGGGAAGTCGGTTGTCGGGCGGCCATGAAGCCCGGGCCGGACACCGATCGCCATCGGGTCGTTGGCCTTGCCCAGAAGCCCTGCCTGTTCCATCAGCCGCCGCTGCCGCCACCGTTCGCGGTTGCCCGCGACGTCGACTTCGCCGGCGTACTTGCCGGTCATCGTCAACCGATCCGGCGGCCTCGGCGGGAGCGGCGCCGCCTCGGCGTCGGCGCCGGCGAGAGCGAGGATCCGGCCGGCCAGTCCGACCAGCGACATCGGCGTCTCGTCGATCGCGGGCTGTTGCTGGAAGGGCGCCTTGAGCAGCAGGGGGACACTTGCGATGTCGAGCAGCTCGGCGTTGTCGGGCTCGGCGGCTTCGATCGGTCGGCGGGGTCTGCCGGGCTGGAAGGAGACTCCGTGGTCGGCCGCGATCGCGATCAGGCTGCGGTCGAAGAGACCGGTGGAGTCGAGCTGCGCGACCAGCTCGCCGATCAGCCGGTCAACGAACTCCACCTGCAGCAGGTAGCGCTTCCGGTGGTGCAGGACGGACCAGGGGTTCTCGCCCCATATCTCTCGATCGAGCCCGTGCACGCCGCGTCGGGGAACCGCGTAGCGTCGTCCGGAGGGCAGGTACTCCCAAGGCACGTGCGGCAGCATGGAGTGGAGGAAGTAGAGGCCCGGCCTTCTGTTCGAGGGCTCGATGGTCTGAACGAAGCGCCGGAACCTGGCCGCCCGGTCCCGCTGTTCGTGCCGCGGGAAGATCGGCCTCAGTACGTTCCGGCCGAAGCCGCTCCAGGTCCGGGTCACCGCCGGCAGCCGGTCGCGCCAGGGCGACGGCAGAGTGCGCTCCAGCCAGACGATCGCGAGGTCGGAGACGAGAAGCCCGAAGCGTTCGCCCGTGGGCTGCCGCGGTGACACGAGCTGGTTCAACTCCGGCGGGCAGAGCGTCGTGATCGACTCGACGACGTGGAGGTCGTGGCTTGCGGCCAGCAGGGTGAAGAGATTGACCGGATGCTCGTCAACGGTGGGGAGCTGCCCCTGCCGGGCCCGGACACCGGTCAGCATCGCCGGCACCGAGAGCACCGTGTTGTCGGCGGCTGCCGTCGCGTTGGGGTACCAGGTGGCGCGGTCTGCGAGTCGGGCCAGGTTCGGCATGCGTTGCCGGTCGATGGCGCCGTTTCGGTCGAGGATCGAGGTCAGGGACCACTCGTCGAAGACGACGAGGACGATGGGCGCTCGGGCGCCGGTGTCGATCGGGTCCACCGCGATGGATCGGTTGGAGGCGGCGGCGCTCTCCCGGATGTCCGGGTCGATCAGCACCAGGGCGGGGACGATCACGGCGGCCGCGGCCAGCAGCCGGCCGAAGAAGCGGACCGCCCGGAAGCGGAGGTAGGCCGATCCTGCAACGGCGCCGGCGGCCGTCGCGGCGGCAACGGCAGCGGCCGCGGGCAGGCCGCGAAGCGCCTGGAGGCCGATGACCGCGGTCAGGACCCCGACCGCGGCGGCGACGGCAGGTCCGGTCCACGCCGGTCGGATCATCCTCACGAGAACGGCGGGCGCCGCCAGCACCAGTGTCGGCACGACGGCGAGCAGGAAGACCAGCGCGAGCAGATCGCCGCTGGAGTTCCCGCGGACCGCGAAGAACTCCGGCGACCGCCCCAGGATGTCGAATACGGGTTGGGCGAAGGCGAGGCTCGACAGACCGGCAAGGACAAGGAGCCCCGAACGAAGCGATCCGGGATGTCGCGCAGCAGCTCTTTCACCGGAGTCTGCGTGGCTGTCCGGCATGCCCGAGGATTCTACGAGCTTGCGCCGTAGAACGCAGCGCAGCGAGTTCTTCGGCGCAAGCTCGTAGTGAGGCGGGGGGGGGGCTGTGGCCAAACACGGAGTCGGCGACGGGTTTGGCGGCGCTAGCGCCGCAGGGCTGCCGACGGCTCTCGTGCGACGGCGGCTGGCGGTTGGAGCCCTGCCCGCGCTGCGAGCCGCCCGCGTCCTCGCTGCGGTTGGACAAGCCGCTTCGTTCTGGCGTACCTTCCGATGACCCTCTTCAACAATGCGCGAGGGCCGCCAATCGAATGAAGGTCCCGACGATTTTCGAATCCTGCCGTCCCCGTCCCGACGTGCTGGCGGGGACGGTGACGGAGGCCGATTTCGCGGCGGACCTGGCGCAGGTCGTTGCCGGGCGGGGCGCGGCCGACTATCTGGATCCGGAGCGCTTCTTCGCCAACAGCTATCCGACGAGGGGGCTTGCGAACCTGCTGGCGAACGTCTGTCGTCGTCTGAGCGGCGCCGGCGGCGACGTCGCGCCGATCTTCCGGCTCGACACGTCCTACGGCGGGGGCAAGTCGCACGGCCTGATCGCGCTGTGCCACGCCGCGCGCAGCGGACCGGACCTGCCGGGGATTGCCGAGTTCGTCGATCCTGCGCTGCTGCCGCGGGGCCCGGTGCGGGTTGCGGCCTTCGACGGGGAGAACGCCGACCCGGCGAACGGCCGCCGGATGAAGGAGGGGCATCTCGCCTTCACGCCGTGGGGCGAGATTGCTTCGGCGCTGGCCGGCAGGGCGGGCTACGACCGGGTGCGCGCAAGTGACGAGACCCGGGTCGCGCCGGGCGCCGAGACACTGCGCGAGCTGTTCGGCGGCGAGCCGACGCTGATCCTGCTCGACGAGCTGTCGGTCTATCTGCGCAAGGTCGGAGACCTCGGACGCGCCCGCGACCAGTTGACGGCTTTCCTGACCTCGCTGTTCAAGGCCGTGGAGGGCGCTCCGAACGCGGTTCTCGTCTACACGCTGGCGATCGGCAAGGACGGACGGGCGACGGACGCCTACCGCGATGAGAACCAGTTCATCGCGGACAGCATGGCGGAGGCGGAGAGCGTGTCGGCGCGCAAGGCGACGCTGCTCAACCCGACGGAGGAGGACGAGACGATCCAGGTGTTGCGCCGCCGCCTGTTCGAGTCCATCGACGAGGCGGCGGCGGAGGCCGCCGCGGGCGCCTGGCGGGCGCTGTGGAGTCTGCATGAGGACGCCCTCCCGGAAGACGCGTCCAGGGCCGAGGCCGCCGCCGCGTTCCGTGCCAGCTACCCCCTGCACCCCGAGGTCCTGGCGACGCTGACGGCGAAGACGGCGACACTCGGCAACTTCCAGCGGGTGCGGGGCATGCTGCGGCTGCTGGCGCGCACGGTGGCTCATCTCTGGACCGAGAGGCCCGCCGACGCGGCGGCCATCCACCTGCACCACATCGATCCGGGGCATGAGCCCATCCGCCAGGAGATCGTGACCCGCCTGGCGCAGTCGCCGTTCGCACCGGCCATCTCCAACGACATCTCCGCAGGACCTTCGGGCAAGCCCGCGCTGGCCCAGGAGATCGACCGGGCGGAACACGGGGAGCTGCCGCCCTACGCGGCGTATGTCGCCCGCACCATCTTCATGCATACCCTGGCGTTCAACGAGCCGCTCAAGGGGGTTTCGCTGGAGCGGCTCCGCTACTCGTTGCTGGGTCCCGCGATGGACATCAGCTTCATCGAGGAGGCCCGCAGGAAGTTCGTGGCCGAGTCCGCCTACCTGGACGACCGCCCCGGCGCGCCGATGCGCTTCCTGGCCGAGGCCAATCTGACGCAGATCATCCGGCGCACCGAGGATCACATCGACGCCGGGGACATGCGGGCCGAGCTGAAGGACCGCATCGTCGGCGTGTTCGACGGCGACAAGCTCGACTCCGTGCCGTTTCCGGGAGGCCCGTTCGACGTGGCCGACGATGTCGCGGACGGCCGGCCGAAGCTGGTGGTGCTCGGCTACGAGGCCCTGACCGTCGGCGCGTCGGTCGATTCCGTCCCGGATCTGATTCGGCGCATCTACGAGCGGAAGGGGTCGGAAGGCTCCGCCCTGCGCGTGCTCCGCAACCACCTCGTCTTCGTCGCCGCCGACGAGACGCGCAAGGAGGACATGCGCCGCAAGGCCAGCCGCCGGCTGGCGCTGCGGGAGATGAAGAAGCCGGAACGGCTGTCCGAACTCGCGGAGCACCAGCAGGACTACGTGCGCGAGATGGAGGCGCGGTCGGAGCAGGAGCTCGCGCTTGCCGTTCAGCAGTGCTACCGGCACGTGTTCTACCCGTCGCGCAACCGGGTCGGTGCGAGTGACGTGGATCTGGCGCATACGGCGATCGAGACGCACTCCGCCTCCGACCGGCCGGGCGAGGGCCAGCGGCAGATCGTGCGTGCGCTGCGCGATCTCGGCAAGCTGCGCCTGTCGGAGGACGAGCCGGACTCGCCCGCTTATGTCCGCGACCGGACACCGCTCAGGAAGGGGCAGATCTCCGCGCTGTCCCTGCGGGAGGAGTTCCGCCGCGATCCTGCCCTGCCGATGCTCGTGGGCGACGACATCTTCGTCCGCGGCGTGCGGCGGGGCGTCGAGCAGGGGGAGTACGTGTACCAGCGCGGCGACCTGCTCTTCGGGCACGGCGATCCGCCGGCGGCAATCGAGGTGGACGAGCAGTCCATGATCCTGACGATGGCCCGTGCCAGGTCGCTCGGGCTCTGGCCGCGGCAACCGGAACAGCCGGCAGCGCCGGACGCGGCGACTCTCACGGACCGAAGCTCCGAGCAGGCCGGGACATCGACCTCGGCGCAGACCCTTGCGGACCGCGGCGCCGATCGAGCGGACCGGGCCTCGTTTGCCGCCGAAGGCGTTCTCCGGGAGGCGCTGGTGCAGCTCTGGGAGCAGGCGCGCGCGAACAAGGTGGAGGCCATCGCCGTGCTGACCGTTCGCATGTTCGAGGTCGGCGACGCGTTCCGCCTCCTCGGGGTCGTCGGCGCAGTGTCCGGCGCCGAACGGCAGGTGACCGTAACCGGCGGCTACGAGACCCGCGACGGCGGCACGTTCGAACTGGAGTTCCGGGGCCCGGTCCCGGACGCGCAGCCGGTCCGGGAGTTCCTGGAGCCGCAGCTCCGTGACGCGGCATCGGCCAGCCTCGAGGCCGGCTTCCGACTGACGTTCGAACGCGGCCTGTCGATGAAGGGCGACGCTGCCGAGAAGCTGACCGAACGGCTCAGCCGGTTCGCGAGCGGGGCGGCGTACGTCTGCGCCACGGCGGACGTGAAGGCCTGACATGGCGCTGCTCGAGCGAGTTTCCCACGTGGAAACGCCCGCCGCGTCGCCGCGCTACGAGTTGCGCGTCCGGCGTCACGGCCCGACGGACTCCGTCTGCGAGGTCTGGCAGTTGCCGGCCGTCGCGTCACCGCACGTGACCCGCGCGCTGCGGGTGGCCGGTCTGCGCGGCCGCAACCTCGACCTGGTCGAACACCGCGTGCTGAGAAGGCTGGCGCAGGCCGGCATCCGGCTGCGGCAGCGCGCCGACCGGGCAACCCGGGGCTATGCCCTGACCGAGGACCTCGCCCTGTCGCTCGGGCTCCTGTTCCGCACCCTGGCGCCGATGCGCAGCCGCGAGAACATGCGAGCCGTGGCCGAAGGAATCGAGGCGATGGACCGCGAAGAGGCCGCCTACTGGCTGGGCATGGCGATGCACCGCAAGAACCCGCGAAGGGTCTTGTCGGCCCTGCGGCGCCTCCTGACCTGAACCGCAGCGGAGCAGGAGGGGCGATGGAGGAGGCAAGGAACGGCGACGTGATGAATGAAGAAGTGTCCGGTTCATCCCGAGGCGGCGAGAATCCGGAGGAGCCGGAGGGGCTGGAAAAGGGAGGTGCGTCGTGGGGCGACTATCCCCTTGACGAGCTTCTTATCCGACAGGAGAGCCGGACGATCTACGAGGTCGTTCGGCGCATCGACCAGAAGATATACGTAATGGACCCGGATTTCCAGCGGGAGTTCCTCTGGGAGGAGGACAAGCAGAGCAAGCTCATCGAGTCTGTGATCATGAGAATACCTCTTCCCGTCTTCTACATGGCCGAGGACGATCAGGGATCCATGGTGGTCGTGGACGGCTTGCAGCGTCTCTCGACGTTCCACAGCTTCATCTCGGATGATCTGAAACTGAAGCTTCCCGAGCGGGAAGAGCTGAACGGCCTGCGATTCTCTGACCTGCCGCCCAAGATCCAGAACCGAATCGAGGACTGCAACCTTATCTTTTACATGATCGATTCCAGGGTGCCGGAGGGCGCCCGGATGGAGATCTTCGAACGGGTCAACGGAGGCGTGCCGTTGACCCGGCAGCAAATGCGCAATGCTCTGTTCATGGGAGAGGGAACGCGTTTTCTCAGGGACGAAGCGGCCACCAGCATCTTCAAGCAGGCGACCGGTTCGAGCCTGAGCCAGAAAAAGATGCGAGACCGTGAGTTCGTGAATCGCTTCTGTGCATTCCGGATCCTGGGTCCGCATCGATATCGAGGAGACATGGACGAGTTTCTTGCCGACTGCCTGCGCCAGATGAACACGATGACGGAAGAGCAGCTATCGCGGCTCTCCGCGGAGTTCCGCAGAGGTCTTTCCAACAACTGGCGGCTGTTCGGCCGGTTCGCTTTTCGGCGGCACCGTCCGGGCCAGGAAAGACGACCAGTGTTGAACGCCTCTTTCTGGGATGTCATGGCGACCGGACTCTCGCTCTACGAGGAACGTGGCGTCGAGTCGTCAGCAGAGCTTCTCCGGGAGGCGGTCTATCGACTTCTTGAGGACGAGGACTTCGACACCGCGATCAGGTACGGCCCGAACGACGCCAGGAAGGTGAGGACGCGCTTCGCGATGACACAGGACGCGCTTGGGGGTGTACTGGGTGATTGCCCGGATTGATCTGCGGCACTTCAAGTGCTTCGAGACACTGAAGCTCCCGTTGCTGCCGCTTACGCTCTTGGCTGGAGGCAACGCTTCGGGGAAGTCCTCTGTGATTCAGGCGCTGGCGGTGCTGCACCAGACGATGCGGGAGCACGAGTGGTCTTCGCGGCTGATGCTCAATGGAGCCACGGTTCGCCTCGGAACGGCCGGAGATGTCATCGATCAGGTGCATGGCCGCCATGCTTGCGGGATTGGCCTGCTCGAGGAGGACGGATCGAGGTTCGACTGGGAGTATCGGGGCGATCGCGACGAGATGTCGATGTCGGTGCAACGAGCGACTGGAGAAACGGCGGCCGGCAGGGAATGGGACGGCGATGGCTCTCGATCCCTTCGTCACCTGTTGCCCGAGGCCGACGTGGAGCAGACACTTACCGCTCGGTTGAGCGGGCTCACCTATCTGACGGCAGAGCGTCTGGGACCGCGAGAGCAGTATCGGTTCGACGATCCTCAGCTTACGCCGGTCGTCGGGCCGCGCGGAGAGTACGCCGTCAGTGTCTTGTACTCGGGCCGGGATCGCCGGATTCTCGCTGCGCTGGCCATGGACGGTGTGCCGCCCACGCGGTTCCGTCAGGTTGAGGCACGGATGGCACAGTTCTTTGCGGGCTGCGTTCTGGATATCGATCGAGTCCGGCGCGCCAATGCGCTGACGCTTGGTATTCGCGTGTCCACAGGCACCGACTTCCATCGACCGGTGCATACCGGTTTCGGACTCACCCAGGTCCTGCCCATCGTCGTTGCGGTGCTCTCGGCGAAGCCGGACGACCTGCTGCTGATCGAGAATCCGGAGGTGCATCTGCATCCGGCGGGCCAATCCAGGATGGGCGAATTCCTGGCCGAGGCGGCGAATGTCGGTATCCAGGTCCTGGTCGAAACCCACAGCGACCACGTGCTGAACGGCATCCGGCGCGCCGTCAGGAAGGGCAGCCTCGAGCCCGGGGCCGCGGCGCTGTACTTCTTTCGTCCGCGCCACGAAGCGGAGGAGTCGGGCGCTGCCCAGGTCGAGAGCCTGGCCATGGATGGCGACGGCAACATCGACAACTGGCCGGACGGCTTCTTCGATCAGTTCGACCGCGACATGAACGTCCTGGCAGGCTGGGGCTGAGGTGGATCTTCTGGCCAACGAGCTCTCGATGCACGAGCAGTTCCACGATCTGGCCGGATTCCGGGACGCCCTGTCAGGGCTGATGGCCCTGCGCGCAACGGCCAGACGGTTCGGCCGCGAGGTGCAATGCCGGAAGACGTTTCTGGATGCGAAGCCGGTCCGCGGCATGCCGATGCGGCAGGCGGTCGGCCGGCTCGGCCCGGACAGCGAACGCCGCGCCGTCATGACCTGGCTCACCCGTTCCGGTCCGTTCTGGGACGACCTGCGGCGTCACGACGGGGGCGACTGGCTGGAGTGCGGTCCCGACGACATCGTTACCGACCATGCCGTCGGCGAGGCTGCCTTCAGGACCCTGCACGGCGCGCCGTGCGGTCTGGTCAGCCTGACGCCGTCGGCCTGGTGTCGCTCGCCGGTCGATGTGACCTGGGTGCGAGAGGCCGAAGGCGCGGACAACCGCAGCACGGAGGTCGAGAACTGGTGGTGCGCGGAAACGCTCGACCGGTCGCTGCGGCGCCGCCAGCGCCCGGTCGGCTCATGGGACGCGCTGCGGGACCTGGCGACGGGCAGGTTCGCAGGCCTCGCGTTCACCGAGAACTGCTTCGCGCCGCTCGACCCGGTCCCGTTCGCGAAGAGCTCCGCGGACCGGCTGCTGATGCTGCTCGACGTGCTCGACCGCCTCGCTCAAGCGTTCGGTGACGACGGCAGACGGACCGCCGAGGGCCACCGTCTCTACCAGGACCACTTCACCGGCAGCCGGGCGCTGTTCTCCGACTCCTCGGACTCCGAGAAGCACAGATTCGGCAAGGAACTCACCTTCCCGCACCCGGACGACCCGTCCCGCACCCTGTTCTGCCCCTGGCACGGCAAGGAGCGCCACGCCACCCTCCGCCTGCACTTCTCCTGGCCCGTCCAGGCCGGAAAGCCCGTCCACGTCGTCTACGCCGGCCCCAAGATCACGAAGCGATGAGCCGGCGAACCGTGCGCAGTCATCGACCGCGATGCACGACGAGCATCTGCGAAAGCTGAGGTGTGTTCGTGACACGCCCTCTCCTTGGTCTGTACGTGATGTGGCATCCTTCGTACTCGGGCGGCCGCGAGATCGCGGATCGGCTTCGCGCGCACTTTGCCGGCGATCCGTACTCCGCCATCGACGAATGGCGCGACACGAGCGTCCTTGAGCGCAGCACAGCCGTTCCGGGGTCGCGCACGCCCCTGCCGATCGACTGGAACGATACGGAGCTCACGGCTGTCGTCGTGCTGGCGGAGGCGTCGCTTGTCGACGACCCGGATTGGGTCGGTTACGTGCAGGACACTGCACGGGCGGCGCGCGACAAGGGACTCTCTGCCGCCTTCATTCCGGTGACCATGGAGAGCGAGGGACTCGCACTGGAACCCCAGGAGCAGGCGCTGCGCTGGGACCGCTGGGAAGGGCCCCGTCCTGACCGGATTCGACGCCTGACATCCGACCTCACCCACGCGCTCTGCTTGATGCTGCGACACCGCCTTGACGTGCCTGGCGGCGCAGGTGGCGAGGACGAGGCGTTCGGAAGATACCTGCAGAAGATCCAGGTCTTCATCAGCCACACGAAACGCGATCGGGACGGCGAGTCGGTAGCCCATGCCGTTCGCGACTGGATCCATGCTCACAGTCCACTCGGCAGCTTCTTCGATGTCCACGACATCCCGGCCGGGTTGCCGTTCGGGAACGTGCTGCTGCACCAGATCGGAGCCGGGGCAGTCCTGGCTGTGCATACCGATTCGTACTCGTCCCGCGAGTGGTGCCGGCGGGAGGTGATCGAGGCAAAGCGCCGTCTGGTGCCGATGGTCGTGCTTGATTGTGTGCGCGACACGGTTCCACGTGGAATGGTCTACCTCGGCAACGTGCCGATCGTCCGCATGGATCCCGACGATCCCGACCGGACGGACAGGATCGGCACGGTGGTGAGCTGCCTCCTGGATGAGGTCTTCCGCACATGGCTATGGCTCTGTCGCGTGGAGCATCATTCGACGGAGTCTGCAGGCGCCGTGTTCACCGCCCGGCCTCCCGAGCTGATCGCCTTGGCGGCGCGGCCTTCTGCTGACGCAGCTTCGGTGTCTGCGATCGTCTATCCTGAACCTCTGCTGAGCGCTGACGAAGAACGGCTGTTCAGGAAGATCGCGCCCGGAGTCCGCGTGCAGACGTTGACGAACTGGCTGGAGGAACGCTCATGACCACACGCGACACCGATACCGTCGGCGTCTCGGTCTCGGAGAGCCCGGACCTGGGGCCCTTGGGGCTGAGCGACGGCCATCTGCGTGACGCGATGGCCGAGATTGCGCTTCAGGTGCTCGCCTCGGGAAGGAGTCTGGCCTACGGCGGAGATCTGCGGCACCGCGGATTCACGGAGCTTCTTGCCGAGCTCGTGGGGCGCTATCGGGACCATCCTCAGCACGGCGGCACCATCGTCGTGACCGACTATCTGGCCTGGCCGGTGCATATCGGGATGACGCCGGACCAGATCGCCAGGTTCTCCGACGAGCACCGGCGCGGCGCCCGTCTCGTCTTCCTCGCACTGGACGGCGAACGCCTTGCGCGAGAGCAACGCCTGATGCTGTGCGCGCATGAGCCCAACGAAGAGGAATGGACGGCAGGACTGACGGCGATGCGGACCGCCATGCGCCGGGACATTCAGGCGCGGATCGTGCTCGGCGGCAGGGTCGAGGACTACAGAGGGGCGATACCCGGCATCGCCGAGGAGGCACACCTCTCTATCGAGGCCGGTCAGCCGCTGTTCCTCGTGGGCGGATTTGGCGGATGCACGCGTGACATCGCGGAAGCCATCGGCCTAGCCGAACGCTGGGTTGGCTCGCGTGGCGCGTGGCGTGGCAGGGAGCGCTTTGATGGGAGGTACTCGTGGGAACACCTGAACAACGGTCTGACCGAGGACGAGAACAGAGTCCTGGCCCGCACGCCGCATATCCAGGAGGCGGTCGGCCTCATCTCGCGCGGTCTGCGCCGGGTCCTCGCGAACGGAGACTGCGATGCACAAGGTGTTCATTAGCTACCACCACGAGGATCAGGAATACAAGGACGAACTCGTCAGATTCGGGAAAACCCACTCGATCTTTCTGGATCGGTCCGTCGACACGGGCGACATCCCGGACGACTGGAGCGATGAGCAGATCCGCCATGTCATCCGGGACGAGTATCTCAGGGACTCGACGGTTACCATCGTACTGGTCGGCAGGGAAACGAAGCACCGGAAGCACGTCGATTGGGAGATCTACTCGAGCATGTACGACGGTTCGGTGAACAAGAAATCCGGGATAGTGGCCATCAATCTACCGGGGGTGTTCGATGATGTCAGTGAGCCGCATGGCCATGAAGAGAAGAAACAGCTGTACCCTGATATCGAGTGCTGGAAGAGTGTCGAGGAACGGGGAGAGTACGAACGTCTGTTTCCGTGCATGCCCGAACGGATCATCGACAATTTGGTGAATCCTGATGCGCGAGTTTCGGTCGCGCCTTGGTGCAGAACAACGGACAAGAAGACGCTCAAGCTGCTGATCGATCTTGCTTTTCGCGATCGTTCGACTTGCGACTACGACCTGCACAGACTCATGAAGCGGACGAACTCGTGAGCAATGGCAGCGGAGACCACGCAGGCGCGATGTTGGCGGTGGTCAGTAGGATGAGGAGGCGGTCATGAAGCTGGAGCGGGTGCGGATCGAAAGCTACCAAGAGACACACCCAGTCGCTTGGCGTACTTCTGAAAGGTGCCTCCGTGCAGTCCTGTCAGGTCATAGGCTTCCTTGAATCCGATGCGCCCCTCCATTGCAGCGCGGAGCACGTGGGTCGCGAAGAGCTCGCCTACACGCGTGTTCTGGTTGTTGTAGAAGTCTCCCCCGGAAGACCCGCCGCCGCTGTCCACGCGGCCCCCGCAGGCGTTGTAGAACTCGAAGAAGGCGCTCCGCTCGACGAGTTCCAGGTCGAGAGCTCGACGAGCAGCGACGATCGGACTCACCTTGAACGTTCGAGCGAGCATCTCAAACGGGCGGGCCTCCTGTTCGACCCGCTTCCAGCGAGCCTTCAGTTCATGCTCTGGCACAAGAAGCTCGGCCGCCGCCGTGTTGCACCAGTCCTCCACGTCCGAGCCGCCGGGAAACAGAGCCTGGAACCCGGAGATTCCCTCCCTGCCGAGCCAGATATGAGCCAGCTCATGAGCGAGGGTGAACATCTGCGCCGACTTCGCGTCCGCACCGTTCACGAAGATCAAGGGCGCCCACGAGTCGGCGAGAGCGAAACCGCGAAACTCGTCGACGCGAAGCCGCCGGTGCGTGTTGTTTCCCACCACGCTGTTGATGACCGCCATGATGCCGAGCCTTTCGATGCGACGGCGCAACTCGCCGAGAACTCGCCTCGCCTCGCCGACGGCGTCCTTCCAGGTACGTACTTCAGCAGCCCAGCCGTCAGCCATGCCGAGCGCCAGCCGCATTTCCTGGCCGACGGCGCCTGGTTCGTCGGCCAGACCGGCGCTTCCCGCGAACGCGAGCGGCTCCGCACCGGTTTCTTCCAGGGCTCTCCGCAGCCAGTGCTGACGGCGCCGCATCGTGTAGAGCGTGTCGAGCAGGTCGGGGCTGGGCCTGCCGGGACCGGCGCCCGACACGGAGCGATAGTCAGGGATCGGAAGGTGCTCATCGGGAGGTTCCGGCAGAAACAGGTAGCCGAACGGGGTACGCGTGATCCTGGACAGCTTTTCCAACTGCCTGAACGTCGGCTGCCGTTCGCCGCGAACCCAGGCCGGAAGCTGCGGGACGCGCACTGCCACCTCAGCTACGTCGCTGCCGGCGCGGTTGCAGGCCCAGCGGAGCATCTCCGGTGTCACTGGAACGCGAGTCATCCCCTTCACCTCGCAGTGCCGGCAGCCCCCTTGTCCGGCGGTCTGAATCCACCGTAGCAGATGCCCCGGTAACCGCGACCGGGTGGCTCTTGACGCCGAGTGGCGGGTGGATCTTCAGGCGAGCCCTGCCGCCGGATCGGCACAGGCGAATCGCGGGCAGGCGGGTCTTCAGCAGCGGGGCGAGGCTGGCAGGGCCGTACCGGTGCCTGTCAACCCAGCCGCGCCGGCGTGTCTCGGCCATCTGCTAGCAGTCCGTGGCAGAAGTCGCGTGTCGCACCGAGAGCGGTCAGGCGTCCGTCCGGCAAGGCGCTATAGGTGAGCATATTGGGGCATATGTGACCGAAGAGCAACGCAGCCGGGCGGGATGCATGGCCGATCGAATGCAACGTGACTTCTGCCACGGGCTGCTAGTGGCAGGCGACCGGTCGTGGCCGCGCCGGCGTCCGTCGCGAAGGTCGGCGCGGAGACCGGCGATGTGCTTGCCGCCGTGATGGGCGTGGATGAGCGGCCGTACGGCAACGGACCGCCCGGTTCTGGTGCTGGAACGCCGGCGCGGTATCATGCGCGCCGTGACGGAACGCACGGAGACGACCGGTCGAGCCGGAGCTGGAGGCTCCGTTGCTGACCGGAACCGGCTGCAGGTGCCCACTCTCAAGCCGCTGCAGGAATGGGAGGGGTACGTCGTCGAGATCGGCGACGATGAGTTTGTTGCCCGTCTGGTCGACTTGACTGCGGGGCACTCCCACGAGACCGCGGAGGCCACGATTCCTCTGGAAGAGCTCTCGGAAGCCGACGCTGCCGGCATGACGGAGGGCAGCGTCTTCCGCTGGGTGATCGGCTACGAAGATTCGCCCGCCGGCACGCGGAAGCGCATCTCGCAGATCGTCTTCCTGGAAGCGCCCGTCCTGACGGAGAGCGACGTTGCGGAGGCCAGCGTGTGGGCGGAGCGAATGGCTGCGGCTCTGCGCGAGTGAGCCGCGCAGGAAGGCCGCCGCGGGATGACGAGTCCGAGCTGACGCTTCTGGCGGCCCGCGGTGAGGGTGCGTCTCGCCGAGAGCGGTCGGGCGAGCGATTGCAGCGGAGGTCCCTCGGGACCATGTTGGCGGTGGCCGGGAGGATGAGCCGGCGGTCATGAAGCTGAAGCGGGTGCGGATCGAGAACTACCGGGCGATCGAGGAGCTTGAACTGCCGTTGAATCCCGGTCTCACCGTGTTTCACGGAGACAATGCCCATGGCAAGACGAGCGTCCTGAGCGCGATCGCTACGGGACTGGGCAGCATTCCCACGCTCCTGCCCGATGTCACGGGTATCTCGTTTCGGAAGACGGACGTGCGGAACCCTCGGCTTGGGGTCCGGGTCGTGCTCACGGCTGCTGATGGAGTGGCGTGGGACCGCTGGATGAGCGGGCCGCTGCGGCCGATTCGCAGACGGCGGACGTTGGCCTTGCGGACCTTGAGCTCGGTGATCGACGCGGTCGTGAGTGCGGATCGGGAGGGAGCTGAGCCCGTCGACCTTCCCATTGTCGCCTTCTACGACACGGACCGGGCGGTGTTCGACCAGCCGCAGCGCCGGAGAGGCTTCAGGACCGAGTTCCCGCGTTACGCCGCCTTGCAGGGAGCGCTGTCCGCCCGCACGAACTTCAGGGAGTTCTTCAAGTGGTTCTACGCCAAGGAGAACGAGGAGCTGCGGGCGCAGAAGGAGGGCAGGGACTTCGACCACCAGCTTGCCGATCTGAGGGCGGTGCGCAGCGCCATCGAGACCATGGTCCCTGGCGTATCCGACTCCCGGATCAAGCTTCGTCCGCTTCGGTTCGTGGTCTCGGTCGAATCGGACGGCGGCCGACCGGATGTGCTGTCGATCGACCAGTTGAGCGGCGGCTACCGGATCATGCTCGCCCTGGCGGCCGACCTGGCGCGCCGGATGGCCCAGGGCAACCCCCATCTCGCCGACCCTCTCCAGTCGGAGGCGATCGTGCTGATCGACGAAGTCGAGCTGCATCTGCACCCGTCGTGGCAGCAGCGGATTCTCACCGACCTGGCGAGGACGTTCCCCAACACCCCGTTCATCGTTTCCACCCACAGCCCCCAGGTGCTGACGACGGTTGCGCCGCAGTACATCGTGGAGCTGCGGCGGGAGCAGGGGCGAGTCGTGGCCGAGCGGGCCTCCGCCCCGACGTACGGTGCGGAGGCAGGCGACGTGCTTGCCACCGTGATGGGCGTGGATGAGCGGCCGGTCGGCAACGGAACCTCAGTTGCGGGCAGGCGAAGGAGAACCGCGCAGATCCCGGGTTCGTCGATCCGCGGACGTTGCCGGCGGCGCCATCCCTGATGCGCGTGCGTTTCGACGGCAGGATCGTCGCGGATGAGACGGCCTGCGCGGGGGCGTCGATCGAGGCAAGCAGGGTGAGCCGGACGATCGAGATCCTGGGGCTGAACGTCGAGCGTCTGCGGCTCGCTCGTGAGAAGCGCTGGCGGGCTCTCAGCGACAACTGGCAGGAGCACCTGGACGATGCTCAGGCGGTGCAGGAAGCGGCTCGCGTCGAGCTCTCGCCGGGCGAGGCCGGTTGCCTGCGGCGGTTCTTCACCACCAGCCGCTCCTGGTTCGGTCCGGTGGCGGAGGGAACTCTCGCAGAAGCGCCTCAGGTGTGGATATGAGCTGATGTCGCGGGACACCCGACTGATCGAGCGGTGGTTGCCGATTTCGGAGCTGGGCATCGAGAGCACGCGGGAGCGGACGCCGATGACGCCGTTTCCTGCGCCGAACCGTCTGCACGTCTGGTGGGCGCGACGGCCGCTGGTGGCGTCGCGGGCGGCGGTTCTGGCGTCGCTGCTGCCGGCGGATGCGGACCGGGCGCGGTTTCTTCATGTGCTGGGGATCCACGGGGATCCGGTGGCTGCGCGACGGGCCATTGACCGAGCAAGAAGAACTGGCGTTCGCGTCAAGGATCCCTACGGCTATGAGCGGGCCTTCAAGTTCTCACCTGGACCATCGGATCTGGAATGGCTTGAGACGAACCTGGGGAGATCGCCGAGCGCCGTGAAGATCGTCGATCCCACTGCGGGCGGCGGGAGCATTCCGCTCGAGGCCGCCCGCTTCGGGCTGTGGGCCATGGGGAACGACCTGAACCCTGTGGCGGCCATGGTGTCGCGGGCCACGGTGGAATGGCCGATGCGGCTGCCGGAAGGTGTGCAGGACCTGTTCGAGTCGCTGGCCAGGACCTGGCGACAGAAACTTGAACGCCGTCTGGGAGTGTTCTTCCCGCAGCATCAGGCTCCAGACCGGATGGACATGACCTACCTCTGGGCGCGTACGGTCACCTGTCCCCATTGCGACGGGCTGGCGCCGCTGTCTCCGAACTGGCGGCTGGCGCCGGGCGGGGTCGGGGTGCGGCTTGTGCCGGCGTCGGGCGTCGGGCCGGGGTCGGCGGGCAGGGTCTGTTCGTTCGAGATCGTGGAGTCGGCGTCGGAGCAGTCGGCGGGCACGGTGTCGCGCGGCAACGGCGTCTGTCCGTACACCGACTGCGGGCGGGTGATCGACGGCGACGAGATCAAGCGCCAGGCGCAGGCCGGGCAGATGGGCGAGCAGCTCTACGCCGTCGTCTACCGGCAGCGGATCCCGAGGATCCTCAAGTCGGGCAGGCGGGGGAAGGACCGCTGGGTGCGCGGCTACCGGGCGCCGCGGCCGGAGGACGACAACAGCGCGGACGTCGCGGCGCGGCTGGCGGAGAAACTGCCCGAGTGGAAGGCGCTCGACATCGTGCCGAGCGAGCGGATCCCGGACGGAAACAAGACAACGGAGCCGCACCGATACGGGATGGAGCGCTGGCGCGACCTGTTCTCGCCGCGCCAGCTTCTCTGCCACGGCACGAGCGTCGAGGTCTTCCGGGAGATGCTGGAGGCCGACCGGCAGTCCGGCCGGCTGACGGATGTCCGCCGGGCGGCGTACGGGTATCTGGCACTCTCCCTGAGCAAGCTCTGCGACTACAACTCCCGGATGTGTGTCTGGCACTCGTATCGTGCTGTCATCGGGCACACGTTCTCGCAGCACGATTTCTCCTTCAAGTGGTCCTACGCCGAGATGGCCCCGCTCGTGGCCGGCATCGGCTACGACTGGGCGATCGGCCAGACCGCGAAGTGCATCGGCGAGCTCGTGCAGCTCGTGTGTCCGGACACCGGCGCCAACGGCGGCCTGTTCGCAGCCGAACGCCCGCCAACGCCCATCACCATCTCCTGCAAGCCCGGCGACAGCCTCGACCACATCGGGGACGGCACGATCGACGCCGTGGTCATGGACCCGCCGTACTACGACAACGTGATGTACGCCGAGCTTTCGGACTTCTTCTATGTCTGGCTCAAGCGGACTGCCGGCCACGTGTTTCCGGAGCTGTTCCGGCGCAACCTGACGGACAAGGAGAGCGAGGCGGTGGCGAATCCGGCGCGCTTCCGGGGGGAGAAGGGCGCCCGGGCGCTGGCCGGCCGCGACTACCAGGAGCGGATGGCGTCGATCTTCGCGGAGTGCCGGCGGGTGCTGAAGCCCGACGGCATCCTGACCCTGATGTTCACCCACAAGGCGACCGGCGCCTGGGACGCGCTGACCAAGGGCTTGATGGAGGCGCAGTTCACGATCACCGCGTCCTGGCCGGTGAACACGGAAGCCGAGGGCAGCCTGCACATCAGGAACAAGGCGGCGGCGAAGAGCACGGTCTTCCTGGTCTGCCGGCCGCGGGCAGCCCGTGCCGACCCGGAGCAGAACGTCTACTGGGAGGACGTGGAGCCCCTGGTGGCGCAGGCGGTCCGCGAGCGGATCGGGGAGTTCCAGCAGGCCGGGATCGCCGGGGTCGATCTCTACCTGGCCTGCTTCGGCCCGGCGCTGGAGGAGTTCTCCCGCCACTGGCCGCTCCGGCGCGGCACGCCGCGTGCGAGCCCGGAGACAGGGCGCCGTCGCAAGGGACGGCAACGGGCGGCGTTCGAGGACGAACCTGATCCCTATGCGGTGACGCCGGAGGATGCGCTGGACGCGGCGCGGCGGGAGGTCAAGCGCTGGCGCCTGGAGCAATTGACGCACCGCAAGGCCGACACCGATCTGGACCCGCCGACCGCCTTCTTCGTGCTTGCCTGGGACGCCTTCCGGGCGGCGGTCTTCCCGTACGATGAGGCGCTGCGGCTGGCCCGCGCCGTCGGCGCCGACCTGGACCGCGACATCGTCGGCCGGCTGGCGGCGAAGAAGGCCAGCGACATCACCCTGTGGGACAGCGCGCGCCGGGCGGCCAAGGGGGCGCTCGGTCCGGCCGACGGTTCGCGCGGGATGATCGACGCCATCCACCACGCCGCGAACGAGGCGCGCACGCGTTCGCTGGACGCCGCCCGGGAGCGGCTGGTGCAGGCCGGTGTGGACCGGGACCCGCGCTTCTTCGCGGCCTTCGAGGCGGTGCTCGAGGTCCTGCCGGTGGTGGCGTCGGTCACCGGCATCGAGCTCGAAGGCGATGCGGCGGCGGCGGGAAGCGACTTCGAGGTGCTCGAGAACCTGAGGCGCCTGGCCTGGAGCGAGCGGGTCGACGAACCGGAACAGCTCGGGTTCTGGCGCGACGATGACTGCTGACCATGCTGCGCGACCGCACCTGGCGCTTCAAGTACACCGCCGAGGACGGGGATCTCGTCCGGCTGCTCTACGTGCCCGCGCTCGAGGACGCGGAGCGTTACGACCGGCTGACCGGCTACTTCAACGCGGAAGCCCTGGCGCTGGCGGCGCGCGGCATCGAGGGGCTGGTGCGCAACGACGGACGGATGCGCCTCGTCGTCGGCTGCACGCTGGAGCCGCCCGAGATCGAGGCGATCGCGCGGGGTGAGGAACTCCGCGAACTGGTCGAGCGGCGCCTGACCGGTGTGCCGCTGGCGCCGCCCGATCCGGCGTCGGCGGGGGCACTGGAGCTGCTGGCGTGGATGGTTGCGCGCGGGTTCCTCGACGTGAAGGTGGCCGTGCCTTGCAACGCCCGGGGCGAGCCGACCCCGGACGGCGGCATCTTCCACGAGAAGACCGGCATCGTCGAGGACCGCGTCGGCGACCGGATCGCCTGGACCGGCAGTCTCAACGAGACCCGCGCCGGCTGGCGGAACAACTGGGAGAGCTTCAGCGTCTACACGAGCTGGGGTCCCGAGCCCGGACGGGTCGATGAGGAAGAGCGGAGCTTCGCGCGCCTCTGGGCCGGCAGGGCGCAGCGGGCGATCGTGCTCGCCGTGCCGGAGGCGGTGCGCCGGGAACTCATGCGTTTCGCGCCGCCTGCGGGCCTGCCGGAGCGTCTGGAACGGACACTGACGGAGGAACAGGAGCGGCGGCTCGTCCCCAGGCCGGAGACGCCGCCGGATGACCGCGCGGCGCCGCAGGCGTCCGCAGCGCCAGCGGCCGGTGCGCTGCGGGAACGGGTATGGGCGTTCATCCGGCACGCTCCGTCCCGGCCGGGGGGCGGGGAGCGGATCGGCGAGGCGACGGCGCCGGTCGACCCGTGGCCCCATCAGGTGAAGGCGTTCGAGCGCCTGTACGGAGACTGGCCGCCCCGGCTGCTGATCGCGGACGAGGTGGGGCTGGGCAAGACGGTCCAGGCCGGACTGCTGCTGCGCCAGGCGTGGCTCGCCGGCCGGGCGCGGCGCGTTCTGGTCCTGGCGCCCAAGGCGGTTCTCGGCCAGTGGCAGATCGAGCTGCGCGAGAAGTTCAATCTCAACTGGCCGATCTACGACGGCGGCAAGCTGACCTGGTACCCCTCGCCGGCGTTGCGTGGCCGGCATGAGCGCGACGCCGGGCGCAGCGAGTGGCATCGCGAGCCGGCGGTCATCGCGTCGAGCCAGTTGATGCGGCGGCGCGACCGGGAGGTCGAGCTCCTGGACGAAGCGGAGCCGTGGGATCTCGTGGTCCTCGACGAGGCCCACCATGCCCGGCGCCGTGCCGCCGGCAGCAGGCAGGAGGGCGGCCCCAACACCCTGCTCCGGCTCATGCGCGGCCTGAAGGACCGCACCCGGGGGCTGGTCCTGCTGACGGCGACGCCTATGCAGGTCCATCCGGTCGAGGTCCGGGATCTGCTGGACCTGCTCGGTCTGCCGCCGGAGTGGAACGAGAAGGCGTTTCTCGGTTTCTTCGAGGATCTGGAGCGGTCGAACCCGTCGGCGGAGGCGATGGACCGGATGGCGGCGCTGTTCCAGGCGGCCGAGCGCGCCGGCGGCGAGATCGGCGTGGAGGACGCGCGGCGCCTGACCGGCCTGTCGCGGCTCAAGGTCAGGAAGGTCCTGCGCGCGCTGCGCGATGCCGCCAGCATTCCGCGCCGCCAGTTGGAGAACGAGGAACGGCGGGGAGCGCTCTCGATCCTGCGGGCCGGCACGCCGGTGCGCCGGCTGATCTCGCGCAACACCCGGGAGCTGCTGCGGCGCTATGTCCGCGAAGGGTTGCTGACGACGCCGATCGCCGACCGCCGGGTCGAGGACCGGTTCGTCGAGATGTCCGGCGACGAAAGACGGCTGTACGACGAGGTCGAGGAGTACATCGCCCGCGCCTGGAGCCGCGCGAGCGGGAAGGAACGCACGGCCGTCGGTTTCGTGATGACGATCTACCGGCGTCGGCTCGCCAGCAGCTTCGTGGCGCTGCGCGAGACGCTGCGCAAGCGACGCGCCGCGATCGATGCCGAGGGCAACGCGCAGGTGTCCGTTCTCGACGAGGACCTGCCGGACGACGACACGGCCGATGAGCTGCCCGATGCCGACGAGGCTGCAGACCTTGAGCGGGCCGCCCTGGCGAGCGAACAGAAGGCGGAGATCGACACGCTGCTCGACGCGGTGCAGCGGCTGGCGCCGGACAGCAAGCTCGGCCGTCTTGAGCAGGCGCTGCGCGAACTGCGTCGGGACGGCTGTCGCCAGGCGATGGTCTTCACCCAGTACACCGACACGATGGACTTCCTGCGCGAAGCGCTCCGCAGGAACGGTGAATGGAAGCTCCTCTGCTTCTCCGGCCGCGGCGGCGAGGCGGCCGGCGCCGACGGCGTCTGGCGGACCATCGCCCGGGACGACGCCAAGCGGCGGTTCCGGCACCGGGAGGCCGACATCCTGCTGTGCACCGACGCGGCGGCCGAGGGACTGAACTTCCAGTTCTGCGGCGCGGTCGTCAACTACGACATGCCGTGGAATCCGATGCGGGTGGAGCAGCGGATCGGGCGCATCGACCGGATGGGCCAGTCGCACGAGACGATCCGCATCGTCAATCTCCACTACGAGGGGACGGTAGAGACCGACATCTACCGGGCGCTCCGGGACCGCATTCGGCTGTTCCAGTCGGTCGTGGGACGTCTGCAGCCGATCCTCGCCCGCCTGCCCGGTGCGATCAGGGAGAGCGTGCTGACCGGACAGGGCCGCGACCCGCACGGACGGGCCGATCTCGTCGACACCATCGAGCGCGAGGCGAGCGAACAGGACCGCTCCGGCTTCGACCTCGACGCGGCGGCGGCCAGCGATCTGGTCGTTCCCGAGCGCCCGCCGCCAACCGTCACCATGGACGACCTCGACCGGATCGTCGGCGCCGGCGAGCTCATGGCCCCCGGCCACGAAGTCCGCCCCTTGGGACCCCGCGAGTACGCCCTGTCGGCGCCAGGAATGGCCGAACCGCTGCGGATCACGACCGACCCCGACTACTTCGAAGAGCACGCAGAGAGCATGGAGCTGTGGTCGCCCGGCAACCCCCTCTTCGTACCGCCGGAGTTCGTGGACAGCGCGGACCCGGATCCGCAGCACCGAACCCTGAAGGACATCCTCGACGCCGGCTGAGTCCGCTTGCCTGGCGGCCTGAATGTGCTGCCTGCTGCGGCCTTCGCCTCCGGTCCTGGCAGTCCTTCTGCGGTACTGTTGCTCGTGCGCATCCGCCAAGGCCGCCAGGTCCGCGGCGGCCTCAGCGCTCACTCAACGACCGAACAAGAAGTAGCGGGCGTTCGGCGGCTACCGGGCCCAGGTGGGAGTTGCGACGCTCTCGGAGGAGGTCAGAAATGACTGAACGAGGCGAGAAGACGTCATCTGCTCGACCGGGGCGGGCGCCGACGACCGGAACCCGGGCGTCGCGGCCGCGCCGGCGAGGCGGGCGCACTGACGAGGGGACGCTCGAGCTCGAAGTAGCGGACTTCGGCCCGATCGTCGAGGCGAAGGTCGATCTGCGTCCGCTGACCGTGTTCGTGGGGCCGAGCAACACCGGCAAGTCCTACCTGGCGATCCTCATCTACGCGTTGCACCGGGTGTTCAGCGGCGATGCGAACTTCGCGGGACGGCGCTTTCGTAGCTCTCGTGGTGACTTCCCGTTTCTGCTGCGGCGGCGAGGCCAGGAGTTCTCGAAGGAGAGCATCGACGCCCTGCTGGACGTGGCCGACTCGCTGGCGAACGACTCGGAGCTGCGTGATCGGGGACACATCGCCTTGCCCCCTCCGATCACGGACACACTCCGCAGCGTGCTCGATCAGCAGGCAGGCGTCCTGGCCGGTGAACTCTGCCGGTGTTTTGGAGTCGGTGAGGCGCATTCCCTGATTCGCAGAGGCGACACGAGAAGATCGCGTGTCCTGATGAGGCGTCTCAGGTGCGACGGGTCGGAGCTTGCCGAACACAGGGTTCGGCTGGCGCAGAAGTCCGAGTTCCGCGCGGCGGTTCCCGCGGAGATGGTCCTTCCGGTCGACCCTGGCTCTGCCGAGGCGATGGCCCGCATGTTCGGCCATCTGACGCGCTACCTGGACACGGGGCGCCAGGACGAAACCCGTCGCAGCTACGCGGTCTGGGATCTGCTGGAATCGGTCGGCAGCCTGGTGTTGCCGTCCCTGGTCGGTCCGCTGCATCTGCCGGCGTTCTACCTGCCTGTGGACCGCGCCGGCGTCATGCGCGCGCACAACCTGGTCGTCAGCTCCCTGATCCGCAGCGCGCCTCTTGCAGGACTGCGCCCTGCGGCCCGCACAGCGATGCTCTCTGGCGTGCTGGCCGATTTCCTTGAGCAGCTTCTGGCAATCGATCGGGACGGACCGCTGGACCTGATGCTGGACCGAACGGCACGGTTGGATTTCGGCAAGAGCATCGAGGACCGCATCCTCGAGGGCGGTGTGCGCGTTGAGCGGTCGCCTCCTGTCGACTACCCGCGTTTCCTCTACCGTCCGCACGGTTGGAAGGACGACCTCGCGATGGCGAACGCGTCGTCGATGGTCTCGGAGCTCGCACCGGTTGTCCTGTACCTCCGGTACATCGTCGGACCCGGGAATGTCCTGATCCTGGAGGAGCCGGAGTCGCATCTGCACCCCGCCAAGCAGGTCGCTTTGGTGGAGCAGCTTGCAGCTCTCGTCGAAGCTGGCGTTCGGGTGATCGTCACCACCCACAGCGAGTGGCTGCTCGAAGAGCTGGCGAACATCGTGCGGCGATCGGAGGTCCCCGTGTCCGAGCGCGGCGACAAGGCTGCGCTGGGCCCCGACCAGGTCGGCGTCTGGCTGTTCGAGCCCAGGAAGCGCCCCAAGGGGTCCATGGTCAGGGAGATTCCGCTTGACGACTCCGGCCTGTATCCCTCCGGCTACGACGAAGTGGCCAGCACGCTGCACAACGAGTGGGCGGACATCGCCGGTCACATCGAGGCCGACTCGTGACGGCGCTGGTGGAAGAGGTCGGCGACAAGATCGACGAGGCCTGTGTGGTCAGAGGTGGACTGAAGAAGGATGGCTGCAGGATCGTGATGAAGGGAGTGCCCGCCAGGAGGCTGGTTGTCGACTTCGACAAGGATGGCTCGCCGCTGTCGGCAGACCAGACGCGGTGTGACTACCTGCTGGTGGCCGAAGATGAGCAGGCTCACGACTGGGTCGCTGTCCTGGAACTCAAGAGGGGGCGCCTGCACGCCGGCAAGGTTGTCCGACAGTTGCGGGCCGGCGCTGCGGCTGCCGAGAAGCTGGTTCCTCGGGACAGGGCACTCAGGTTCCGTCCCGTTGCCGTCTCTGGCAGTACGACGAAACTCGAGCGGAACGAACTGAAGAAGCACCTGGTGATCTTTCATGGACGCAAGGTAGGGGTCCGATGGATGAAGTGCGGTGACCGCCTTGCCAGGGTGCTCTGATGGCCCGCGAGCGCCTTCGGCGCGCAGTCCGGCTGTCTCGGAGTCTCGGCTCGGGTGGTGGGGTCGATCGGCCGCTCTTGTCGCTCCTTGACCGTTCGTTGACCCTTGGGCGCGCGCCCGGTGAGAGGCCCTGGCGGCTGTAGTCTCGCTCACCGTGTTCTGGATCCTTGTCTGCCTCGCCGTTCTGGTCTTCGTGATGTTGCTTGACGTCGCGCTGGTGTCGGGCTTCGTGCTTCGGCTGTTCTCGAAGGCTCCGGGCGGGCCGGAGCCGCCGCGGCTCCGCGGCCGCTGAAACCGGATCGGGCAGGAGGTCCGGCTGGTCGGCCTGCGGCCCGTCCCCTGGCCATTCGTGATGCTGCCGGCTCGATACCTCCTTGCCGGATTCCGGGACCTGGTCACGATCGCTTCTCGCTGGACTGCGCCGGAGGCTGCGGTCCGGGCTCCGGCGGGGTAGAGTCGGGACCATGGCCGGAACGCCTCCAGATGAAGTTCGTTCCGCGGTGGTTCGCGGCGCCGATGAGGTGCCGGCGAATCGGGTGGCTCTCGGAACCGGGACGACGACCCAGGTGCTGCTCGGCGGCGACGACGACACTCCGCACTTCGCGATGCGGCGGTTCCGGATGGAGGCGGGCGGCGGCATGCCGCTGCATACGAACCGGGTGGAGCACGAGCAGTACGTTCTGCGGGGCCGGGCGCGGGTTGTGCTGGGCGAGAGGACGGTGGAGGTGGGCGCCGACGACGTGCTGCTGATTCCTGCCGGCCTGCCGCATTCCTACGACGTGATCAAGGCGCCCTTCGAGTTCCTCTGCCTGGTGCCGAACCGCCCGGACCGGATCGACTTGGTCTGAGTGCGCGGGCGATCTCCGGCGCCGACGGAATGCGGACCGGGTGTCCGTGTTGCCGGGACTGGCTGGCGGCGCGGGAGCTCACGGTGACGACCCCGGTCTCGGGCGAGCTGCCCGAGGCTTCGTCCCGGGCAACGCGGCGACTCGTCGCGCCCTGCCGGACGGGTGCCTGACCGCTCTCGTTGCGACGCGCCTTCACCACGGACTGCCAGTGACCGATCCCGCCGCCGCCTCGATCCTGGTCTCGACATCCGCCGGTGTGCGCCTGAAGGCGGCCGGGCAGGCGCTTCGCCGGTACCTGGCAGCCAGTGACGACGAGGTCCTGCTGCTGGCGCCGTCCTCGGGTGCGGCGGATGACCTGCTGCGGCGCCTGTCGGTCACCGGCGGCGGTCTGCTCGGGGTTCAGGCGTTGTCGTTCCGGCAGTGGACGCTGCAGGCCGCCGCGCTCGACCTCGCCTCCCGCGGTCTGCGGCCGATCACGCCGCTCGGCATGGAGGCGATCGCCGCCCGTTCCGCGCGGCTGGCGGAGGCGAACGGTGAACTCGTGCGGCTGGCGCCGGTGGCAGGCCTGCCGGGATTCGCCCGTTCGCTGGCGGCGACGATCCGCGAACTGCGGGCGGCCGACGTGCCGCTGCCGGCGCTGGCAGACGATGACGCCACCCGTGAGCTGGGCCGTCTCCTCGAGCGCTTCACCGAG
This sequence comes from Thermoanaerobaculia bacterium, assembly GCA_965116145.1. Lineage (GTDB taxonomy): Bacteria > Acidobacteriota > Thermoanaerobaculia > Multivoradales > Multivoraceae > Multivorans. Next base: position 855,984 of record OZ220482.1, on the reverse strand, counting down.
GAGATGGAGCGGTTCCGCCTGGCCGATCGGGCCGCTCTGCTTCGTCTGGCAGCGGCCGCGCTGGCGGAGGGGCGCGTGTCGGCGCCGCCGCGGTCGATCTGGCTCGATCTGCCCCTGCGAGGCGGCGCCGAGGCGGCGCTGCTGCGCGCGCTGTCCGGGCGGAGCCGCGAGGTCGTGGCGACCGTCGCCGCCGGCGATCGCGAGTCCGTCGACTGGCTGACTTCGGTGCTGGGCACGGCGGCAGTGGCCGATCCGGATCCGGCGGCCGGCGGCGAGACGGGGACTGCGCTGTCCCGCGTGCAGCGCCTGGTCTTCGAGACCGGGCCTGCCGCCGCCGACGATGCGCCTCCTGCGGCCGAGGCGCCTCCATCCGTCGATCTCTTCTCGGCGGCCGGCGAGGGCCAGGAGTGCGTGGAGGTGGCGCGGCGGATCCGCGCTGCGGCGGCCGACGGCCTGGCCTTCGACCGGATCGCCGTCCTCCTGCGCCAACCCGCGGCCTACCTGCCCCTGGTCGAGGATGCGCTCGAGCGCGCCGGGGTTCCTGCCTACGTCACCCGCGGTTCGCTGCGTCCCAACCCGGCCGGCCGCGCCTTCCTGGCCCTGCTCGCCTGCGCCGGCGAGCGCCTGTCGGCGAGCCGGTTCGCGGAGTACGTGTCGCTGGGCCAGACGCCTGAACCGGCTGCCGACGGTGCGCCGCCGAAGCGGCGCGAGGTGCCCTGGGTGGAACCGGCCGGTGAGCAGCTCGTGCTCAAGTCGGCGGAACCTGCGGAGTCGGTGCCGCAGAGCCCGGCGCCGCCGACCTCGACCTCCGCGCCGCCCGCCCCGGGGAACGCCGGCGCGGCCGAGGAAGACGCGGCGCCTGCCGGTGCGCTGCGCGCGCCCGCTAGGTGGGAGCGTCTGCTGGTGGACGCGGCCGTCGTGGGCGGCGTCGACCGCTGGCGGAAGCGGCTTCTGGGGCTCGACGCCGAACTGCGGCTGCAACTGCGCGAGGCCGCGGACGAAGACGAGGGCCGCCGCGGCTATCTCGAGCGCCAGATCGCGCGCCTTGCCACGCTCAGGAGCTTCGCGCTTCCCCTGGTCGAGTTCCTGGACGGCCTGCCGGCAAGCGCCGACTGGGGCGTGTGGCTCGACCGCCTCGGACGGCTGGCGATGATGGCGCTGCGCCGTCCGGAGTCGGTGCTGGAGGTGCTGGCGGAGCTTCGGCCGCTCTCCGAGGTCGACGAGGTGGGCCTGGCCGAGGTCGAGCGCGTCCTCGCTGACCGCCTGCGGTTCAGCCGGCGCGAACCGCCCGGACGCCGCTACGGACGGGTCTTCGTGGGAGCGGTCGAGGAGGCGGCCGGCCGGTCCTTCGACCTCGTGTTCCTGCCGGGACTTGCCGAGGGCGTCTTCCCGCGGCGATCCGGGGAGGACCCGCTCCTGCTCGACGAGCGGCGCCGCGCGCTGGGGCGATCGGGCTATCGGCTGGCGGTCGACGTCGATCGCACGCGTCGGGAGCAGCTCCTGCTGCGGCTGGCCGCCGGTGCGGCCGGCCGGCGCCTCGATGCGTCCTACCCGCGGGTCGATCTGGTGCAGGGGCGGGCCCGGGTGCCGTCGCTCTACGCCCTGGATCTGCTGCGTGCGGCCGAGGGTCGGCTGCCGGATCTCGACACCCTGGGCCGCCGCGCCGCCGCTGCCGGCGCCGCCGTTGTCGGCTGGCCGGCGCCCGCCGACCCGGACGTGGCGATCGACGAAGCGGAGTTCGACCTTGCGTTGCTTCAGCCGCTGCTGGGCGGCGCGCTGCCGAGGGCGGAGCGGCGCGGCCGGGCGAGGTTCCTGCTGTCCTCGAACGAGCACCTCGCGCGGTCGCTCCGGGCGCGGGCGAGGCGCTGGCGCAAGGGGTGGTTTCCGGTGGACGGGCTGGTCGACGTGGGCTCCGAGGCCCGCGAGATCCTGTCGCGGCACCGGGTCGGGGCCCGCGCGTACTCCCCGACCGCGCTCCAGAACTTCGCCGCCTGCCCCTACCGCTTCTTCCTGCAGGCGGTGCTTCACCTGCGGCCGCGCGACGAGCTCGTGCAGCTTGAACAGCTCGACCCGATGACCCGGGGCGGCATCTTCCACGAGATCCAGTTCCGGTTGTTCGGCGCGCTCCGCGAGGCGGACCTGCTGCCGCTTGCGGCCGCTCGGCTGGACGAGGCCCTGGCCGTGCTCGACATCGTCCTCGGCGAGGCCGAACGGGACTACCGGGACCGGCTGGCGCCGCCGATCGAACGTGTGTGGCAGGCCGAATTCGAGGGCCTGCGCGGCGATCTCCGGGGATGGCTGCGGCAGGCGGTGGACGAGGGCGGCGGCTGGACGGCGGTGCACGCCGAACTCGGTTTCGGTCTCTTGCGGTCAGGCAGCCGGGATCCGGACAGCGTCCGCGAACCGGCGGAGGTGGACGGCAACGCGCGTCTCCGGGGCTCGATCGACCTGGTCGAAGCGGACGCCGCAGGCCGTCTGCGGGTGACCGATCACAAGACCGGCGCGGCGCGCCACGGCCGCGGCGGTCTCGTCATCGGCGGCGGCAAGGTGCTGCAGCCGGTGCTCTACAGCCTGGCAGCCGAAGCCGTGCTCGGCCGGGAGGTGGTCTCGGGTCGGCTGTTCTACTGCACCCAGCGCGGCGGCTACCGCGTGGTCTCGGTGCCGCTCGACGATCGCAGCCGCGGCGCCGCCCGCAGGATGCTCGGCGCCATCGACCACGCTCTCGAGGAGGGCTTCCTGCCGGCCGCGCCGGCGAAGGACGAGTGCCGCTTCTGCGACTACCGGCCGGTCTGCGGTCCGTACGAGGAACTGCGCGTCGACCGCAAGCAGGGGCGCCGCCTCGAGCCGCTGCACGAGCTGAGGCTGGAACGGTGACCGGCTGCGCTTCGCAGCATCTTGCGGACGAGCCCGCGCGCCGGCGGATCCGGGAGGTCCTGAACGAGAGCCAGCTGGTCGAGGCGGCGGCCGGCACCGGCAAGACGACCGTCCTGGTCGAGCGGCTGGTGGCGATCCTGGAGCAGGGCCTCGGCACGGTGGACGGGCTGGCGGCGGTCACCTTCACGCGCAAGGCCGCGGGCGAGCTGAAGCTGCGCCTGCGGGAGGAGCTCGACCGGCGCCTGATCGAACTGCGGGCCGGCGGCGCTGCGGACGAACGTACGGCGAACCTGGAAGCGGCGATCTCGCGCCTGGAGGAAGCGTCGATCGGCACCATCCACTCGCTGTGCGCCGAGATCCTCCGCGAACGTCCGGTCGAAGCCGGGGTCGTTCCGGGCTTTGGCGAGCTGGCGGAGGACGAATCGCTGCGTCTGTTCAACCGCGTGTTCCGGGGCTGGGTGGAGAAGCAGCTCGAATCGATGCCTCCGGGTCTGCGGCGGGAGCTGGCGCGCCTCGTGGCAAGGCCGTGGTCGCCGCATCTGGCGCCGCTCGACGAGCTCCGCAGGGCCGCGTGGCAGCTCGTCGACTGGCGCGACTTCCCGTCGAGCTGGCGGCGCCCCGAATTCGACCGCGAGGCGCAGCTCGCGGATCTGGCGGCACGGATCGAGCGCCTGGCCGGCCTGCTGCGCCATGGCAGGCGGGGCGACGTGCTGCGCCGAGGCCTGGCGCCGATGCTCGACCTCGCGTCCTGGATCGCCCGCGCGCGGGAAGCCGGCCTTCCCGGCGCATCGGCCGCCGGCGACGGCGCGGAAGGAGCGGGCGCCGAGATGGTCGGCGACCAGATGGAGGCCCGGCTGGTCGAGCTGCGGCGCCGCCTGAGCGGTTACGGCCAGCCCCGCAAGGGCCGCGGCGGGTTTGCGGAAGGTGTCGCGCGCGAACAGGTCTGGGGACACTGGCAGCGGTTGGCGGAGCGCCTCGAGACCTTCGTTGCGACCGCCGATGCGGACCTCGCTGCGCGGCTCCGGGACGAGCTCGCCGGTGCGGTCGAGAGCTACGAGGAGGCCAAGAGGACAGTCGGCAAGCTCGACTTCCATGATCTGCTGATCGAGACCCGCAACCTGCTGCGCTCGGACGGCGCCGTGCGGGCGCACCTGCAGCGGCGCTACAGCCACCTGTTCGTCGACGAGTTCCAGGACACGGATCCGCTGCAGGCGGAGATCCTGCTGCTGCTTGCTGGCTGCGACCCCGGCGAGGACGACTGGAGGCGGGTGCGCCCGGCGCCCGGGAAGCTCTTCCTCGTCGGCGATCCGAAGCAGTCGATCTACCGCTTCCGCCGCGCCGACGTCGTGCTCTACCACGAGGTGAGATCGATGCTTGCCGGGCGCGGCGTCGAGGTCCTCCATCTGACGACGAGCTTCCGCTCCGTGGCGCCGATCCAGCGGGCGGTCAACGCCGCCTTCGCGCCGCTGATGACCGGCGACCGGGACACCGGCAGCGCGGACTACATCGCCCTCGGCGAGCACCGCTCGCCCATCCCGGGACAGCCGGCGGTGATCGCCTTGCCGCCGCCCAGGCCCTACGGCTCGCGCAACGTCAGCAACCGGGAGATCGAGGCGTGCCAGCCCGGCGCCACGGTCGAGTTCGTCCGCTGGCTGATCGAGGACAGCGGCTATCAGGTCGAGGCGCCGGATCCGGCCCGTCCCGGCCGCCGCAGCCGGTCGCCGGTCCGGCCGCGCGACGTCTGTCTCCTCTTTCGCCGCTTTCTGAACTGGAACCGGGACATGTCGCGGGAGTACGTTCGCGGTCTCGAAGCCGTGGGCGTTCCCCACCTGCTGCTCGGCGCCCGCTCGTTCCACGAACGGGAAGAGGTCGAAGCCCTGCGCTCGGCGCTCAAGGCCGTCGAGTGGCCGTCCGACGACCTGTCGGTCTACGCGACGCTGCGCGGCAGCCTGTTCGCGTTCGACGACGAGACGCTGCTCCGGTTCAGGGCCAGGTACGGCGGTTGGCATCCGTTCCGGGCGCCGCGCAGGGTGCGCGACGAGGGCGAGCCGCCCGAGGAGTTCCGCTCCCTGGTCGACGTCCTGGACCTCCTGGCCGAACTGCACCGCCGCCGGAACTACCGCCCGATCGTCGCCACTGTGCAGGAGGTGCTGGCCAAGGCCCGCGCCCAGGCCTCGATGGCGCTTCGGCCCGCCGGCAACCAGGTCCTCGGCAACGCGCAGCGGGTGTGCGATCTCGCCCGCCGCCACGAGTTGAGCGGCGGCCGCTCCTTCCGCGGTTTCGTCGAGCAGCTCGACGAGGAAGCGGACCGCCCTGCCAGCACCCAGGCGCCGGTGGTCGAGGAGGACGCCGAAGGGGTGCGGATCATGACGGTCCACAACGCCAAGGGGCTGGAGTTCCCGGTCGTGATCCTCGCCGACATGACCGCCCGGCTGTCGCGCGGGGCGGAGCGGACGGTGCGCCCCGAGGACGGGCTGTGCGCGATGAAGCTGCTGAATCTGTCGCCGCAGGAGCTGCTCGAGGCCAGGGAACTCGAGGACCGCCGCGAGGAGGCGGAGGGCGTGCGGGTCGCCTATGTGGCCGCCACCCGCGCCCGCGACCTGCTCGTGGTCCCCGCGGTCGGCGACGCGAAGCGCAACGGCTGGGTGCAGTGCCTGAACGATGCGGTCTATCCGCCGGCTGCGCGCTGGCGGCAGTCGGAGCCGGCGGAGGGCTGTCCGGCGTTCGGCGAGCGGTCGGTGGCGAGGCGCCCGGTCGACGACCATCATCAGCCGCAGCCGGAGACATCGGTCCGGCCGGGCCGCCATCGCTTCCCGGCGGCGGCCGGTGACGGCGGCGAGCGCGGCGACGGCCGCGGCAGCTACGACGTCGTCTGGTGGGATGCCGACCTGGTCGACCGGCAGCCGCCGGCGAGCTACGGCCTGCTCGGCGAGGATCTGCTGGTCGGCGCCGGCGAGGACCCGAACCGCGAACGGTTCGAGCGCTGGCGGCGTCATGGCGAGGAGCTGGCGGCGCGCGGTTCGGAGCCGAGTTTCCGGCCGGTAGCGGTGACGGACCTCGACAGCGATCCGCCCGGTGCGCCCGCCGACGTGACGGTGGAGACGCTGCCCGGCCAGCGGGATCGGCCCGGCGGCGTCCGCTTCGGCAGCCTGGTGCACACGGTGCTGCGTGACGCGCCGCTCTCCGGCGAGGCGGATCGGATCGGGGAGCTCGCCCGGCTCCACGGCGCCCTGATCGGCTCGACCGCGGCCGAGATCGCGGCTGCCGGGACGGTCGTGGCCGGAGCGCTCGCCAGTCCGGCGGCGACCGCCGCCCGGGCCTCGCGGCGGGTCCTGCGCGAGACGCCGTTTCTCCTGCCCGTGGACGCGGAGGAAGGCCGCCGGATCGTCGAGGGCGCGATCGATCTCGCCTGGCTGGACGAAGACGGCAGGTGGATCGTGGTCGACTGGAAGACCGACCAGGGCGACCTGGACGCGCCGTCAGGAAACGGTTCCGGCGCCGCCCGCGCCACCCGCGGCGAGCGCTACCGCCGCCAGATCCGCTGGTACTGCCATGCCCTCGAGCAACTGACCGGCGTGCCGGCGTCGGGCCGGCTCGTGCTGTTGTAACGCCGCCAGACCCGTCGCTGACTCCGTGTTCGGCCCCCGCCCCCCAACCTGGTTGCCGGCTGCCCTGCGGGCTACAGCACCTCGCCGATGTAGCGGTCCCGGGCCAACCGCCAGAACACCACGAGGAACGCCGTCAGCGGGATCGCCAGGATCATGCCCGCGATGCCGTTCAGGGCGGAGCCCCAGAAGAACACGGCGACGATGATCGCCATCGGGTGCAGGCCGGTGCGGTCGCCCATGATCCGCGGCGTCAGCAGGTACGCCTCGATGAGCTGGACGAGCGCGAAGACGACCACGACCCAGATCACGAGCTGGAGTCCGCCGCCTTCCTGCCAGTAGCCGGTCGGCAGCGCCACCGCCAGGCCGACGATGCTGCCCAGGTAGGGAATGATGTTCAGGAAGCCGAGCATCAGACCCAGTACCAGGCCGTAACGCAGGCCAGCCGCCGAGAAGCCGACGGCGAACAGCGCGCCCTGCAGGAAGGCGATGACGAGCTGGCCGCGAAAGAAGGCGACCAGGATGTCGATGAACTCCTGGATCAGGTAGATCACGTCGGCCCTGGTGTCGGCCTTGAGGAACGGGAACAGGTGGTCGAGCTTGCGGAACCGATCCGGCTCGACCATCAGCAGGAAGCAGAAGTAGACCGGCAGCACCGCCCAGGCGAAGAGCGAGGCGATGCCGGCGCCGATGCTCAGGAGCACCTCCAGCACCGTGTCGCCGACGATGCCGAAGCTCCCGAGCAGGTTCGAGTCCGAACCCTCGATGACCTCCTGCAACCGGATCGCCACCGGGTTCGTCTCCAGGAACTCGGTCACCTGCGGCGCCACCTCCCGGGTCCGGGCGACCAGGCGGTCCCAGGCGGCGGGAAACGCCTCGAACAACTCCCTGGTCTGCGCCGCGGCCATGGCGCCGAAGAACCAGGCGAAGCCGACGACGGGCAGCAGCAGCGACAGCAGGACCGCCGCCACGGCCAGGATCTTCGGGAAACGAAGCCGCTGCCGCAGCAACTCGTAGTACGGCCGGAGCACGAAGGCGAGCACGGCCGCGACCGCGAGCGGCAGGAAGACGCTCGAGAAGGCGGCGAAGAAGGCGGCGATCGCCCAGAACAGCGCCACGACCGCAGCCAGGATGACGGCGGCCGCCGCGATCGTCGCCGCCGCGGCGACCGTGGCGCGCTGGCGTTCCGAGAGTTCGATCTGCAACGGCGGTCCGTCCTCGCAGGAACGCTACCACCCGGAAGACCGGCGCCCGAACGAACGGCGCCGGGCGCGGCTCCGTATACTGGATCGTCGATCCGCGGCAGCGGCTGGTGACGTTTCTCGTGCACGGCGGCGAGGGCTTCGTGGAACGCCTGCCGCAGGGCGCCCGCTATCGGTCGCCGACGGCGCCGGAGATCGAACTGGACATCGACGACCTCTGGGCCGCGGTCGACCGGAAGTTCGCGAAACCGCAGGCGACTGCTCGCAGACGCTGAGCCGGTCGACCGCCCCGTTGCGCTGACGGCTTCGTCGGCGGCCGCCGGCGGACCGGCGCATGCCTCGGCTGGCGGCGCGGCGTCGCCCGTTCCGGGACAGCGGCATCACCCGGGTGCGGCCCGGACGTGGATACGATCGCGCCGATGGCTGCGCAGGGACGCTACCGGACGGTCAAGGGGATGCGGGACCTCGTGCTTGACGAGGCGGCGGCCTTTGCCGCGGTCGAGGAGACGGCGCGGCGCACCTTCTCGCTCTACGGCTATCGCGAGGTGCGCACGCCGGTGGTCGAGGAGACGGAGCTGTTCGTGCGCGGTGTCGGCGAGGACAGCGAGATCGTCGGCAAGCAGATGTACACCTTCGACGACAAGAAGGGCCGCAGCCTGACGCTGCGTCCCGAGAGCACCGCAGCCGTGGCGCGCGCCTATCTTCAGCACGACATGGCGTCCTGGCCCCAACCGGTGAAGCTGTTCTACGTCGGGCCGCACTTCCGCTACGAGCGTCCGCAGGCCGGCCGCTACCGGCAGTTTCATCAGATCGGCGCCGAGCTGCTCGGCGATCCCGGGCCCTGGGGCGATGTCGAGCTGCTCGTCATGCTGCTTCGCTTCCTCGCCGAGCTCGGGTTCGAGGACCTCCGGGCGGGCCTGAACTCGGTCGGCGATGCGGAGTGCCGACAGCGCTACTCGCGCCGCCTTCGCGAGTATCTCGAGCCGTATCGCGGCGACCTCGGCGCCGACAGCCGGCGACGCCTGGACACGAATCCGCTGCGCATCCTGGACACGAAGGCGCCGAAGGAACGGGAGCTGCTTCGGGGCGCGCCGCGCCTGCGCGACGCGCTGGGCGATGCGGCGCGAGCGCACTTCCGGGGTGTCTGCGAGCAGCTCGACCGCTTCGGCGTGGACCACGTGGTCGACGACGGCCTGGTGCGGGGCCTCGACTACTACACCCGGACCGTCTTCGAGATCACGTCGCCGTCCCTGGGGGCGCAGGACGCCATCCTGGGCGGAGGCCGCTACGACGGTCTGATCGCCGAGCTGGGGGGTGCGGCCGTGCCCGGCATCGGCTTCGCCATCGGCGAGGACCGGCTGGTCGCGCTCCATCGACGTCTGCTCGCCGGCGCCGGCGGCCCGACGGCGGGTCGGGAGCTGCCGGTCTGCGTGGTGCCGGTGGCGCCTTCGTTCCGGCGGCACGGCCTGGAGGCGGCCCAGGAGCTGCGCCTTGCCGGCGTCCCGGCGATCTGCGAGTTCGATGCGTCGAGGCCGCTCAAGGTCGGCCTGAAGCAGGCCGATCGGCGGGGTTGCCGTTGGGTCGTGCTGATCGGCGAGGACGAACTCGCCGCCGACAACGTCGTCCTGCGCGACTTCGAGAACAGCACCCAGGAGACGATTCCGCGACCGGGACTCGCGGCCGCGGTGGCGGCGAGAATGTCCGGCTGACTTGTGCGAGGATCGGCGGCCCGAATTCGCGGGACGCCGCAGCGGGAACAGGCACGTGAAGAGAACGAACGCAGGAACGCTGACCACGGATCAGGTCGGCGCGCAGGCGAAGGTCCAGGGTTGGGTCCATCGCCGCCGCGACCACGGCGGCGTCATCTTCCTCGACGTCCGCGACCGCAGCGGCGTGGTGCAGGCGGTCGTGCATCCAGAAGGCACACCGGAAGCGGCGGCCGCCCTCGATCCGGTCCGGCTCGAGTGGGTGGTCGAGGTCGAGGGCGAGGTGGTCCGCCGCGACCCGGACAAGGTGAACCCGAAGATGGCGACCGGCGAGATCGAGATCCGGGTCCGCAACGGCCGCGTCCTGGGCCGGTCCAAACCCATGCCGTTCTCGGTCGAGGGCGCGGCGGCGGGCGCAAGCGAGGAGACGCGGCTGAAGTACCGCTTCCTCGATCTCCGCCGCAACGAGCTGCAGAGCAACCTGCGTCTGCGCTCCGACTTCACGATCGAGTCCCTGGCCTACTTCCGCGAGCAGGGGTTCGTGAACGTCGAGACGCCGATGCTCACGCGGTCGACGCCGGAGGGCGCCCGCGACTACCTCGTGCCGAGCCGTCTGAACCGCGGCAGCTTCTACGCCCTGCCGCAGTCGCCGCAGTTGTTCAAGCAGATCCTGATGGTCAGCGGGGTGGAGCGCTACGTCCAGTTCGCCCGCTGCTTCCGCGACGAGGACTTGCGCGCCGACCGGCAGCCGGAGTTCACCCAGATCGATGTCGAGATGTCCTTCGTCGACGAGGAGGACGTGTACGGGCTGGTCGAGGGCCTGTTCGCGCGCGTGTTCCCGCTGGCCGGGATCGCGACGCCGGCCTCCTGTCCGCGCCTCTCGTACGACGACGCGATGCGGCGCTACGGTTCGGACCGGCCGGACCTGCGGGTGGACCTCGAGATCGCGGACGTGACGGACTGTCTGCGGGAGACGGAGTTCCGCGCCTTCCAGGCGGCGATCGGCGCCGGCGGCGTGGTGCGGGGCGTGCACGTGCCGGGCGCCGCCGGATCGAGCCGGCGGCAGGTCGACGAGTACGCCGACATCGCCCGTCGTCACGGCGCCGCCGGGGTCCTCTGGGTCAAGCGCGAGAACGGTGTGCCGTCGTTCCTGGTCAAGGGTGCGCTGACGGACGGACAGGTCGAGACCCTGGCCGACCGTCTCGGCGTCGAGGAGGGCGGCATGGGCCTTCTGGTTGCCGGCCCGGCGCCGACCGCGGCGGCAGCGCTCGGCGCGCTGCGGGTCGAAGCGGGGCGTCGTTTCGGGCACATGCGGGAGGACGCGCACGAGTTCCTGTGGGTGCATGACTTCCCGCTCGTGACCTGGAACGGCGACGAGGGAAGATGGAACGCGACCCACCACCCGTTCACCTCGCCGCGTCTGGAGGATCTCGATCGGCTGGAGAGCGACCCGGGCTCCGTGCGTTCGCGTGCGTACGACGTGGTGCTGAACGGCCACGAGATCGGCGGCGGCTCCATCCGGATCCACGAGCTGGACGTGCAGAAGCGGGTCCTTGCCGTGCTCGGCATCGACGCGGCGGAAGCCGAGCGGCGTTTCGGCTTCCTGTTCGAGGCGTTGAGCTACGGTGCGCCGCCCCACGGCGGCATCGCCCTCGGCGTCGACCGGATCGTCATGCTGATGGCCGGCGCCGCGTCGCTGCGCGACGTGATCGCCTTCCCGAAGACGGCGTCGGCGGTCTGTCTGATGACGGAGGCGCCGTCGACGGTCGATCAGCAGCAGATGCTGGAACTCGGGCTGCGGGTCCGCCCGCGGGACGGATAGAGCCGGCTGTCCCGTCCGATGTCCGCTCCGCATCGCCTGACCCTGGCGCACCGGCGCGGCGTGAGCGACATCCTGGTCGGTCCGGGGCTGCTGGCGGCTGCTGACGGCGAAGCGCTGGCTGCGGTCGCGGACTGGTGTCGCGGCCGGGTGGTGTTCCTGGTCACCAGCGACGTCCCGAACCGCCACTGCGGCGCGCCGGCAAGGAAGCTGCTCGCGGCTGCGGCGCGGATCGAGACGATCGCGATTCCGGACGGCGAGGCCGCGAAGACGGTCGAATGCGCCTCGTCCGTCTGGCAGCGCATGCTCGATCGCGGCGGCAAGCGGGACAGTCGGCTCGTGACCCTCGGCGGCGGTGCGGTCGGCGATCTCGGGGGCTTTGCTGCGGCCTGCTTTCTGCGGGGAATCGACTACGTGCAGATCCCGACGACGCTGCTGGCCCAGGTCGATGCCTCGGTCGGCGGCAAGACCGGAGTCGACCTGCGCGGCGGCAAGAACACGGTCGGCGCCTTCCATCATCCGCGGTTCGTGCTCGCCGACATCGACTGCCTGCGGACCCTGCCGACGGCGGAACTCCGGGCCGGTCTGTTCGAGGTGGTCAAGATGGCGGCGCTGCTCGATCTCGATCTGCTGGATTCGGTGGAGGCGTCGCTTCCCCGCCTGCTGGCGGCGGACGCCGAAGCGCTGACGCCGGTCGTCGCCGCCTCGATCCGGGCCAAGCTGGGCGTTGTCGAGGCGGACCTCGAGGAAGGCGACCGCCGCCGCCTGCTGAACTTCGGGCATACGCTGGGGCACGCGATCGAGGCCGAGTTCGGTTACCGCGGGCTGCGCCACGGCGACGCCGTGGGCCACGGGATGACGTTCGCCCTTCGTCTGGCGCGGCGGCGCGGACTGGCGCCGGATTTCGCGGCGCGGCTGCAGCGGCTGATCGACCGACTCGGACCGCCGGCCCTCGCCGGCGTGGAGCGGGAGCTCGGCGTGCAGCTCGACGCGGACCCGCTGATCGGGGCGATGAACCGGGACAAGAAGGCGCGCGAGAGCGGGCTGGTCTGGATCCTGCCGGCTGCGCCGGGGCGGGGCGAGATCGTCTCCGACCTCGATCCGGCGCTCCTGCGCGGCGAGCTCGAGGCGTTTCTCGAGGCATCGCGGGCGCCGGCGGGCGAGGCGCCGCCGCCGTGAGCACGGAGCCCGGCCGCGGGGCCTGCGGGGACGACCGCCGGTCGGGCGGTCTGTGGAACCGGCTGCGCCGGGGGCTCGGCCGCACCCGCAAGGGGCTTGCCGACCGGATCGGCTCCGTGCTTGCCGGTGCGCGGCAGAGTGACGAGGATGTTCTGGAGCAGCTCGAGGAGACCCTGATCGAAGCCGATCTCGGGGTCGAAACGTCGCTTGAGCTGGTGGAGCGCCTGCGCGCTTCGGTGCGCTCAGGGTCCGTTGCCCGGCACGACGAGGTCGGACTTCGGCAGTTGCTCGTCGACGAGGTGGCGGTGCTGCTCCTCGATGCGCCGCGCGCCGAACTGCCGCCGCCGCCGCGCATCACCCTGATGGTCGGGGTCAACGGTGCGGGCAAGACGACCTCGGCGGCAAAGCTGGCTCACCTGTCCCTTGCGCGCGGCGAGCGGGTGCTGTTCGCGGCGGCGGACACCTTCCGTGCGGCCGCGGCGGAGCAGCTCCAGGTCTGGGGCGAGCGGCTCGGCGTCGAGGTCGTGCGGAGCGCCTCGGGCGGCGATCCGGCCGCCCTCGTGTTCGACGCCGTGCAGGCGGCCCGGGCGCGCGGCGCCGGCCATCTCATCGTCGATACGGCGGGGCGGCTCCATACCCGCGGCCAGTTGATGGCCGAACTGGCGAAGGTGCAGCGGGTCGCGCGGCGGGCGGCTGCGGCCGGCGAGGGCCGCGCCTGGCCGGTGCGGAGTCTCCTCGTCGTCGACGCGGGCACCGGCCACAACGCGCTGGTGCAGGCGCGCGAGTTCGGCGCCGCCGCGCCGCTCGATGCAGTCTTTCTGGCGAAGATCGACGGCACGGCCAAGGGCGGCATGGCGGTGGCGATCGCGCGCGGCCTGCGCCTGCCTGTCGCCTACCTGGGAGTGGGCGAGGCGGTCGAGGACATCGTCGATTTCGATCCCCGGTCGTTTGCGTCCGCCCTGTTCGGATGAGCGGCGAGTCGGTCGGTCGCCAGGCCGATGTCCGGGCGATGGCGCGCGCTCTGGCCCTGGCGCGGCGGGGCCGCTGTACCGCCGCGCCGAACCCGATGGTGGGTGCGGTGGTGACGAACGGCGGGGAGGTCGTCGGCGAGGGCTGGCATCGACGGCCCGGCGGCGAACACGCGGAGGCCGCGGCATTGACCGCCGCCGGCAACGCCGCGGTGGACGGCACGCTGTACGTGACGCTCGAACCCTGCAATCACCACGGCCGCACACCGCCCTGCGCCGTCCGGGTCATCGAGTCCGGCGTCCGGCGCGTCGTCTACGCCCACCGCGATCCGAACCCGGAGGTTGCGGGCGGCGGCGCCGCCCGGCTGCGGGCCGCCGGGCTCCGGGTCGAGGGCGGTCTGCTCGCCGAGCGGGCGGTGGAGACGAACGTTGCGTTCCTGACCCGGATGGTGCATCGGCGTCCGGCGGTGACGCTGAAGTGGGCGATGAGTCTCGACGGCCGGATTGCCACCGCGGCCGGGGACAGCCAGTGGATCTCGTCGGAGCGGGGGAGAAGGTGGGCCCTCGACCTGCGGGAGGAGCATGAGGCGATCCTGATCGGCAGCGGCACGGCGCTGGCCGACGACCCTCGGCTGAACCGGCGGTCGGGGCGGTCCGAGGCGCCCATCCTGCGGGCCGTCCTCGATCGGCGGCTGCGGTTGCCCCCCGGCGCCAGGATGTTCGACGTCGACGGTCCGATCGTCGTGTATACCCGGCAGCCGGCGGACGGCGGCGCTTCGGTGTCCGTTGACCGGGCCGCCTGGGAGACGAGGCGGGATCGGCTGCGCGCCGCCGGCGCCGAGGTCGTCGCTCTCCCTGCGGTCGAGCCGGCCGGCGTGCTGGACGACCTGGGCGGCCGGGGTGTGTCCGGCGTGCTGGTCGAGGGCGGCGGGGAGGTGCTTGCCGCCTTCGCCGCGTCCGGGCTGTGGGAGCGGGCCGCCGTCTGCTGTGCGCCGGTCCTGATCGGCGGCGCGGCGGCGGCCGGTCCGCTGGGCGGCGAGGGACCGCAGCGGCTCGCGGACGCCTGGCGTCTCGACGAACTGCGCGTCCGCCGGCGCGGACCGGACGTGATTCTCGTAGGCTACCGGCAGGGATGTTTACCGGAATTGTTGCGGAGCGTGGACGGGTAGTCGAGGCGCCTCGGGCCTCCGTGCGGGGAGGGGCCCGCCTGGTCGTCGAACATTCGGCCGCGCTGGGCGCGACGCTCGATCTCGGCGCCAGCATCGCGGTTGCAGGCGTGTGCCTGACCGTGGCGGCGAAGGAGCCGGCAGCGGCTGGAATCGGGCGGTCCGCCTTCGACCTGTCGCCGGAGACCCTGGACCGGACGACGCTCGGCGTGCGGTCGGCGGGCGACGAGGTGAACCTGGAGCCGCCGCTGGCGGCCGGCGATCCGCTGGGCGGTCACTGGGTCCAGGGTCATGTGGACACCACGACCAGGGTGGCGAAGGTGGCCCGACAGGACGACTGCCGCGTCGTCACCCTCGAGCTTCCGGCCGCGCTGGAGACGGGCGTCGTGCTCAAGGGCAGCATCACCGTCGACGGCGTCAGCCTGACCGTCGCGGCGCTCGACGAAGGGACCTTCGATGTCGCCCTGATCCCGCATACGCTCGAGGTGACGACGCTCGGCGGTCTGTGCCCGGGGGACCGGGTGAACGTGGAGGGCGACATTCTCGCCCGCTACGTCCGGAAGGCGGTCGAGGCGGCAGTCGCCGCTGCGCTCGAACCCCAGGCCGGCCGCTGATTCCGTGGTCGGCTCCGTCCTCCAGCCCGCTACGATCCCTGACCGCAGAACGCGGCGCCGGGTTCTGCGGCACAGTCTCCCGGCCGCGTGACCCCGCTCGCTCTTCGGGAACACGTCGCCGACCCGGCGAACCTGTGGATCCGCTACAGCTTCTCGCGCTGGCCGGCGTTCGGGCCGGGCGTCCGTTGCGATCTGGCGAACGGCGTCCTGGCGGCGGCCGCCTCCGAGCCCGTGCCCGACACCCGGTCGGCGGCAGCGGCAGCGGCAGCCCTCGTGCGTTCGGCGACGGATGTGGTCTACGTCCCGCCCCTCGCGGCGGAACAGGATGTGCTGCGCAGGTGCATCTTCCAGGCAGCGGCCGTGTCCGGTGCGCCCCTTCTGGTCCAGGTCGTCGGCAACCGACTGCTCGGCGGATCGAGCAGCGCGAAGGCGTTTCCGTCCGGGTTCACCGAACTCCCCGCCAACGCCGTGGTGGTGATCGACCTCCTTGACAGCCTGGTTCGACAGCCGGAGCCGCCGGCAGACGAGGTCCGGGAGAGCGCCCAACCGGGTCTGCCCTTCGTGCCGTCGCCGCGGGACGCGGTCCTGGTCTGGCCGCTGGTGACCGGCTGGACCGACCAGCCGAATGTGCTGGAACCGGCCATTCCCCGTTACGCTGCCGCAGGGTTCCGCCGGATCGCCGCCCGCAGACTGGACCTCGACGCCCGCGATCGCCGGCTGCTGGCCGAACGTCTCCGGCCGACCTGGCTCGAGGCGTTCGACGCCCTGTTCCACGGCGGCGAGTCACTGCCCGACGTGCAGGCCTTCCGCCGCGCCGTGGAGGCCGCGGGCCTCGAATCCCGCCTGCCGCGGCCGCTGCCGGCGCCGCCCGTGCCGTCCCGGCTCCGCCGCGCCCGCGAGCTCGCCGGTCACCTGATCGAGCTCGGCGACGCCGCCGACGCCGGCGCCGACGCCTGCTACCGCGCCGCCCGCTTCCTCGACCGCGGCGAGGTCGACATCGAAGCCGCCGCCCGCGAAGGCAACCTCGGCGTCCTCCCCTGGCTGGAAGAGCCGGCCCGCACCGCTGCAGCCAACTGGCTCAAAGGGCAACGCCGGTCGCCGGACAGGTCGTTCCGGTAGGCTCGATGTCGCCGCGGCTTGACGGGCTGGTGCCTGCCACGGAGCCAGTGTGCTGGCTGCTGGGTGGCAGACCGAAAGGAGGTTGTTGTTCCAGTGAGGTTGTTTCTGGTGTCCGTCGTGATCCTGTTCGTTGTCGTTGCGTCTGTGGCCGGCCAGGTCTCGGACACGACGCCGGAGCTTCTCCGCTCCCACCCCGAACGCGATGCTGACGGTCCGTACTGGGTGGCCGCCTCCTACGCCTTCCTCCCGGACGGCACGGTTCGCAGCAAGAGGCGGATAGGAACGGCCCGCGCCAGCGGGCTGGCCGAGAGACTGCAGTGGCCGTTGCCGGAGAGGTTCAAGGCAATCTCCGAGGACACGCCCTGGACGGAGCTGGGCTGCGAGAACAGTGTCGAGGAGGATGCGAGCTTTCGCGAGAGATCCAGGAGCCCGGTTCAGACCGTGTTCCCGCCCGGTGACTTCAGGGGCTGGGTGGCCGCGACGGATGCCGTTGTCCTGGGGACGGTAACCGGCCTTGTTCCGGGTTTCGACCAACGCGGCTGGCCGAACACGCTGGTTCGTCTGGATGCCACCGAGCATCTCTACATGTCCTCGAAGTACCCGCACTTCGTGAAGTACGTGATCCTCCCGTTCGCCCGCTTCCTTGCGGCCGGACGTCCGTTCTGCGCACCCGACGGCATTCATCAGGAGTACTATCCGGAGGTCGGAGACCGCCTGCTGATCGCGGCGGATCTACCCGCTGACAGGGATGGTCTGGCGATGACGGTGATGGGCATGAGCCGGGTCGTCCAGGTAGAGGCCGACGGCGACCTGGTGACGTACGGTCGATCCGAGCGGTTTCCGGTGGTCTTCAGCCCCGATTTTCCCGTGACGCTGGACGAAGCGCGAGAGCGCGCCTGGCATGTCTGGCGGGACGGTTTCGTGGACCTGGCCGACACGCTGGGGCATGAGGAGTTCACGCGGTTGTGGCGAGGTCTGAAGAACGGCGCGGCCGAAGCTGTCCGCTCCGAGTGCTTCGTGGTCGGAGCGCACCCGGTTCAGGACGGCTGGACTCTGTCCACATCCTGTCCGCCGTCGTCGGCGCGAGAAAACGCGGAGGACATTGCGGAAGGCTCAGGAGCGTGAGGCAGACAGGTGCCTTCGTGCTTGTCGCGCTGTTCGCCTGGGCAAGTGGTGTGCAGGCTCAAGCGAACTGCACACGCACGCTTGGCGACTACAACGACAGAGCCTACTCAGAGACAAGCATGTCCTACCGTTGGTCCAATGGTAGCGCGCCTCGTTGGCTGGCCGACGCTGTCAAGGAATGGAATGCGTGCAGCGGATCTCCTGACTTGTCTGTCGGTACGACGGGGGAGAAACAGTGGACCGTGAGGCAGACAACTGCGGTGCCTAACGGCAACTGTGGTTATTCTGATGATCAGGGAAAGTACGGTCCGGCAGGAACGATCTACCTGTCTCCTCCGCGATCCGGCTGTTCCGATCCGCTTCCGAACCTGTTCCTGCACGAGATGGGCCACAGCCTGGGTCTGGCTCATGACGGTCAGGGTTGTCCGATTACAGTGATGACGGGCAACCCATCAATTCCCCTTCCTTCCAGTGTGAGTTCCGTCAACTGCACGGCTGTTCTGAACTTCAAGAAAGAGAAGATCAATCGGGACAAGAACAACCGTAGCGGTGGAGGCGGTTCAGGCCCTGGTCGTCCCGGTCGGGGCACTGACCCGATCAGCCTGTGCACAGAGAATCCTCATAGTTGTGTGGAGAGTGATCAGGCCATGACATGCAGGACGAGCAGCGAGTCGCGGTGGGACTCCAGTACCAGCACCTTGGTTGAGGTGACGACCGTCACCTGCTCGTACTGACATGTCCATCATCGACCGGGAGTTCCAGGAGGTCTGGGAGTCCCTGCGCGGCCAGGCGCCCCAGCGCAGCAACGTTCTCCGGGCCGTTCACGTCAGGAAGCTCCGCGGCATCGGTGATCTGCGTGTGAGCTTCCCGTATCCGGTCTGTGTGCTCGCGGGCGCCAACGGTTGCGGCAAGTCCACCGTGCTGTTCGCCTGCGCCTGTGCCTATCGGGATCCCGACCGGGGATCCCGCGAGTTCGTCCCCACGAGTCTGTTCCCGAACTTCATCGATCCCGCCAGGGGAGGAATCTCGGATCGGGTCGATCAGACGGAACTGGAGTTCGACTATCTGGACGCCGGTGCGTCCTACGCCATGGCCTGGAGACGCGGCAAGTCGTGGAACCGCAGCTTTCTGGGACGGAAGGGGGGCAGGCAGCCCGAGCGAAGTGTCTACCTGAGAACACTGGCGAATCTCACCAACCCGTCCGAAGTGCGGGGCGCGCTGCAGCTCGCTCGAAAGCCGTTCAAGACCGATGAAATCACTCCGGAGCTCCTCATCCTCGACCATCGTGTTCTTCCGCGCCACTACCGGAACCTGTCCCAGATTCGCGACCGGACGCGCAATCTTCTCTTCGCTGACGTCGAAGGCAGCGAGCCGACAAGCTACTCCGAGTTCCACATGTCGTCGGGCGAGCGAGCGCTGCTGCGGATTTCGAAGGATGTCTCCGGGCTCGATGACGCTCTCGTGCTGATCGACGAAGTGGAAGCCGGGTTGCATCCCTACACCCAGAAGCAGGCGATGCTCGAGCTCCAGCGGATCGCCTTGCGCAAGCACCTTCAGGTCATCGTCGCGTCGCACAGTCCCGTGGTTCTGGACAGCGTGCCCCCGGAAGCGCGCGTGTTCCTGGACCGGGACGCCTTGTCCAACGAAGTCCGGGTCGTTCCTCCTTACCGTGACCTCTTTCAGAAAGCTCTCTACGGTCAGTCACAGGACAAGCTGTCCATCCTCTGCGAGGACTCGATCGCCGAGGCCGTCGTCAGGGGGTTTCTTGACGTGCTCAGCCCGCGGCATGCGCTCAGACCCGACGATTTCGTGATCGACAGGAACACGAGTCGAGACGAGTTCCCGCACCACGTGCGGGCGCTCGGCAAGTTCGGCCGACTGAAGGACTTTCTTCTGATCCTGGATGGTGACTCAAGGTCGATGGAGGGGAGGATCCAGGCCGCGGCCGAAGCCGAGAGGGTGCCCGTGAAGCTGTTGTTTCTGCCGGGAGACGGACCTCCGGAACGCTGGATCTGGAACTCTCTGAAGCAGGACGTCCCGCAGTACGCCAAGCACTTCGGATTGAGCGAGGACGACCTGGGTGACCGCCTTCGGAACATCTGGCAGATCACTTCGGGCGGCGTCAGCCAGGACGATCCGGTCAAGAAGGCGCTCGATGCGCTGGCCCGCGAGATGGAGCAGACGCCGGACTTCGTGGCTCGCAGCGTCGCCAGAGTGGAAGCCGCCGCGAACCGGGGGGACGTGGCTGTCTTCCTGGTCGAGCTTGCGGAGCAGATCGCGAACTGGCGGGGCGCTGGAGCTACCGCGGGCGCAGGAGCGGGAACAGGATGACGTCGCGGATGGATCGGGCGTCGGTCAGCAACATGACGAGGCGGTCGATGCCGAGGCCCAGGCCGCCGGCGGGGGGCATGCCGTACTGGAGGGCCTCGATGTAGTCGTGGTCGAAGCGGTGGGCTTCGTCGTCGCCGCCTTCGCGGGCGCGGAGCTGCTGGCGGAAGCGTTCGGCCTGGGCGTCGGGGTCGTTGAGTTCGGTGAAGGCGTTGGCGAGCTCCATGCCGCCGACGAAGAGCTCGAAGCGCTCGGTGAACCGCGGATCGTCGGCGGTCGTCTTGGCGAAGGGGGACACCTCGATCGGATAGTCGTGGATGAAGGTGGGCTGGATCAGCTTCGGCTCGACGAGGCGGTCGAACAGGGCCATCAGCAGGTTGCCGAAGCCGGCGTGCTTCGGCAGATCCTCTCCGAGCCGGGTCAGCTCCGCGATCAGCGCCGCCTCGTCGTCGATGGCGGCCGGTTCGAGACCGCCGATCTCCAGCAGCGACTGGCGCACGCCGAGCCGCGGCCAGGGCGGCCGGAAGTCGATCTCGTGGCCGCGCCAGGTGCAGGTCGTGCTGCCGGACCCGTCGACCGCTTCGATGACCGCGGCGAACAGGGTCTCGGTGAAGTCCATGAGCTGCTCGTAGTCGGAGTAGGCCCAGTAGAACTCGAGCATGGTGAACTCGGGGTTGTGCCGGGTCGAAACGCCCTCGTTGCGGAAGTTGCGGTTGATCTCGAACACCCGGTGCAGGCCGCCGACCAGCAGGCGCTTGAGGTACAGCTCGGGAGCGATGCGCAGGTAGAGGTCCAGGTCGAGCGCGTTGTGGCGGGTCACGAAGGGCCGCGCCGCGGCGCCGCCGGGGACGGCCTGCATCATCGGCGTCTCGACCTCGAGGAAGCCGGCGTCGAGCAGGCACGTGCGGAGCGCCGTGATCGCCTGCGAGCGGACGAGGAAGCGCCGGGTCGACTCGCGGGAGTCCAGCAGATCGAGGTAGCGGCGCCGATAGCGCTCTTCCCGGTCCGCCAGACCGTGCCACTTCTCGGGCAGCGGCCGGGTCGCCTTCGCCAGCAGATCGAGGCGGTCGGCAGCGATCGTCAGCTCGCCCGTACGGGTGCGGATCAGGTTCCCGGCAGCGAGGACGTGGTCGCCGATGTCGAGCTGCGAGAGCAGCCACCAGCAGTCCTCGCCGACCCGGTTGCGGCGCAGCAGGACCTGGATCCTCGAGTCCGGGCCGTCGGAGATATCGAGGAACGCGGCCTTGCCGTGGGTGCGGTGGGCGCGGACGCGGCCGGGAACCGCGAGGGCGATCGCGGCCTGCTCGAGGTCCGCCTCGTTCCGGTCGCCGTAGCGTTCGCGGACTTGCCGCGGCTCGAGATCGTACGGTGCGCGGGTCGGGTAGGGGTCGACACCGTGTTCCCGGAGCCGGTCGCGCTTGCCGCGCCGGGTCTCGATCTGGGCTTCGAGCTCGGACATCGATCAGACCGGTCCGGGCCGCCAGAGCGCGTCGTCCGCGAGCAGGTCGGAGACGAGGCGGGTGACGCTGGCTGAGGTCCTGCCGCCGATCCGGAGCACATCCCGGTGGTCCGTCGGCGCCTCCGCCAGGCCTGCTCCCATGTTGGTGACCAGGGAGAAGCCGAGGACGCGGAGTCCCATGTGGCGGGCGGCGATGACCTCCAGCACGGTCGACATGCCGACCAGGTCGGCGCCCAGGGTCCTGCAGGCGCGGATCTCGGCCGGCGTCTCGAACGACGGTCCGAGCAGGCCGGCATAGACGCCCTCGCCGACCCGGACTCCGGCGCGCTCCCCGAGTTCCGTGAACCGCCGGCGCAGGCCGGGATCGTAGGCGTCCGTCAGGTCGGGAAACTGCGGCCCCCAGGCGGCCGGGAGCCGGCCGCGGAGCGGGTTCAGGCCGGTCAGGTTGATGTGGTCGGAGATGACCGCGAGCGAACCGGGCGGCAGATCCGGCCGCAGCGAGCCGGCGGCGTTCGTGACGATGAGCGCTTCGGCGCCGAGCAGGCCGCCGAGCCGCACGAGGTAGACGACCTGTGCCGGCGTGAAGCCCTGGTAGGCGTGCAGCCGGCCGCGGCTGTGGAGAACCGTCCTGCCGTCCGGCGTCTGCACGAGCTCCGCGGCGGCGGCGTGGCCCTCGATCGCCTCGACATCGAAGGGGAACAGGTCGGAGAAGGGCCACGGCCCGGCCGTCGGCGCGCCGAGGTCCAGGTCCAGCCCGGAACCGCTGACGAGGACGGCATCGGGTGCGGGGATGCCCGACGCCAGCCAGCGCCGTCGGCTTTCGTCGAGCTCGGCGGCGAGACCCGCAGCGGGACCTGTATCCTCCTGTTGATTCACGCCGTTTGTCCCGCGTCGCCCACTCCGGGTGCAGAGTGCGGGTCACCCTATCCGACCGTCCTTCCATCACGCACCGCCAGGAGTTCCGATGACCGAAGACAGCATGCCGCGCGTGCTGATCTCGCGGGAGGCCCTCGACCGCCGGATCGACGAGATGGCGGCCGAGATCGAGCGGGACTACGCCGACAGCGAGGATCTGCTGTGCGTCGGGGTGCTGAAGGGCTCCGTGTTCTTCCTTGCCGACCTGCTGCTGCGGCTGTCCCGGCCGCTGGTCGTCGATTTCTTCCAGACCTCGAGCTACCGCGGTGCATCGACCTCCCCGGGCGAGGTGCGGATCCGCCGCGACCTCGACCACTCGCTGGCCGGCCGCGACGTGCTGCTGATCGAGGACATCGTGGACACCGGCTACACGATGCGCACGATCATGGCGCTGATGGGGTTTCGCGGCGCGCGTTCCGTGCGTCTCTGCGTCCTGCTCGACAAGGCGTGCAAGCGGGAGACGCCGGTGCAGATCCGTTACCGCGGCTTCGAGGTCGACGATGTGTTCGTCGTCGGCTACGGCCTGGACTACAACGACCGCTACCGCAACCTGCCGTACATCGGCGTGCTGGAGGAGCCGGGCGGCGCGGAGTAGCCTCGCCTCGCCGTGGGGTTCGTCTGGCACATCGCCGTCAGGTACTTCCGCTCGACCCGCTCGGACGCGCACATCCGGGTCCTGTCGACGCTCACCGCCGGCGGCCTGGCCGTGGGCACGGCGGCGCTGGTGCTGGCGCTGGCGGCGCTTGCCGGCTTCCAGGACCACGTCCTGGACGATCTCGCGCGGTACACGCCGGCCCTCCAGATCGAGCTGACCGGCGGCGCGCCAGCGTCGGCGGCCGGTCTCGCGGAGCTGGCCGCGGCCACGACCGGCGTCGCCGGCGTCCAGGAACTGCTCTACGCCCAGGGCTGGCTGGCCGCCGGCGAGCGGCCGTTCGCGGTCCGCATGCTCGGCTACGAGAAGGCGCCGCCGCTCTGGACCGCGGCCGGACCGGCTGCGTCTCCGGGCCTGATCGTGCCGATCTCCGCGGCGTTGCGCATGGGGCTTGCGGTGGGCGACCTGGTGCATGTCGTGTCGCCTCGTCCCGGCCTGACGCCGGTCGGCCCGCAGCCGCGCACCCGGATGCTGCCGGTCGATCGGATCTACCGGCCCGGCGGCGCCGCGGACGAGGGCGCCCACGACCAGCACGAGAACGCCCCGGTGCTGATGCCGCTCGATCAGGCGGCCTCGCTGTTCGCGCGCGGCGACCGCCGGCTCGACCTGACCCTGGAGCCGGGCAGGACCCCGGAGGCCATCGGCGGTTTCCTGCGCCGGGGACTCGACCCGGCCGCGGCGACGGTGACCACCTGGAGCGAAGCCAACCGGGCGATGCTGTGGGTGCTGCGGCTGGAGAAGAGGCTGGTGTTCTCGGCCGTGGCCCTGATCGTCGCGGTCGCCTCCTTCGCTCTGCTCGCGGCGCTCTCGATGGTGCTGTCGAGCAAGCGCTCCGAGGTCGGCGTGCTGGCGGCGATGGGTGCGCCGCCGCCGCGGCTGCGGCAGGTCTTCCTCCTGCTTGGCGCGTTGCTGTCGGTCGGCGGCGCCGGCTTCGGCGGTGCGGTAGGCGCCGGGCTGGCCGCGTTCCTCGACCGCTACCGCGTCATCTCGACGCCGTCCGACGTCTACATCGTCGACTACGTGCCGTTTCTGGTGCGTGGAACCGACGTGCTCGTGGTGCTGGTCGTGACCGTCTTCTTCACCGCCGCAGCCGCTGCTGTCGGCGCCCGCAGGGCCAGCCTGCTCGACCCGGTCGAGGCGATGCGGAGCGCGCGCGCGTGATCGAGGTCTCCGGCGTCACCAAGGCGTACCGCGACGGTGCGGTGCAGCGGCAGGTGCTGTGCGGCGTGGATCTGGTCCTCGCCCGCGGCGAGACGGCGGCCATCGTCGGTCCGTCCGGTTCGGGCAAGTCGACACTGCTCAACATCCTGGGCGCGCTCGAACCCGCGGACGCCGGTTCCGTGCGCATCGACGGTGTCGATCTGGCAGCGGCCGGGCCCTCGGCCCTGGCAGGGTTCCGCAACCGGTCCCTGGGCTTCGTCTTCCAGTTCCATCAATTGCTGCCGGACTTCTCCGCGCTCGAGAACGTGATGATGCCGGGGCGGATCGCGGGCCGCCGGTTGGCCCCTCTTCGCGGCCAGGCGCTGGCCTTGCTGGAGCGGGTCGGCCTTGCCGACCGCGCCGGCGCCTTTCCGCAGCAGCTGTCCGGCGGCGAGCGGCAGCGGATCGCCATCTGCCGCGCGCTGGTGCTGGAACCGGCGGTCCTGCTGGCCGACGAGCCGACCGGCAATCTGGATTCCGGCAGCGGCCGGCAGGTGCTCGAACTCCTCGACGCGCTGCGCCGACGCCGCGAGACGACGATGCTGCTGGTGACCCACAATCCGGTGGTGGCGCAGCACTGCGGCAGCGTGTTCCGTCTCGACGGCGGACGCCTGGCACCATCCGCGGAACCGGACCTGCACGTCGATCGGTAGACTGTCGCCCATGTTCGAGAAGTACAGCGAGAAGTCGCGGCGTGCGCTCTTCTTCGCCCGCTACGAGGCGAGCAAGCTGGGGAGCCGGGTCATCGAGTCGGAGCACGTCCTGCTCGGCATCCTGCGCGAGGGCGAGGAGTCGATCGCCGAGCTGCTGCAGCGCCTCCAGGTCAAGCCGGAAGATCTCCGCCGCGAGATCGAGGGCGAGCGCGTGTTCGTCGAGCGCATCTCGTCGACCGCCGAGCTGCCGCTGTCGGAGGAATCGAAGAAGGTCCTCGCCTGCGCCTCCCACGAGGCCGAGACCATGGACCACGCCGCGGTCGGATCGGAGCATCTGCTGATCGGCGTGCTGCGGGTCGAAGGCTGCCTGGCTCAGCGCGTCCTCCTGCGCCACGGCCTCAAGCTGGCGGCCGTGCGCGAACAGGTTGCGTCCATCGCCCGGCAGCGCGCCCGCCGGCGAGGCAGGCAGGATCTTCCCTTCCTGACCGAGTTCGGACGGGACCTGACCGCGCTCGCCCGGCAGGACCGGTTCGACCCCCTGATCGGCCGCGAACAGGAGGTCGGGCGGATCGTCCAGATTCTGGCGAGACGCACCAAGAACAACCCCGTCCTGCTCGGGGAACCCGGTGTCGGCAAGACCGCGATCGTCGAGGGGCTGGCCCAGCGGGCGGCGCAGGGCAGGGTGCCGAAGTTCCTCGCCCGCAAGCGGATCGTCGCGCTCGACCTGTCGCTGATCGTGGCCGGGACGAAGTACCGGGGCCAGTTCGAGGAGCGGCTCAAGGGCATCCTCAAGGAACTCGAGAAGGGCGAGGACGTGCTGGTCTTCGTGGACGAGATCCACGCCCTGGTCGGCGCCGGCTCGGCCGAGGGCTCGCTCGACGCGGCGAACATCCTGAAACCCGCCCTGTCCCGGGGCGATGTCGCCTGCATCGGCGCCACCACCCAGCGGGAGTACCGCCGGCACATCGAGAAGGACCGTTCGCTGCTGCGGCGGTTCCAGGCGGTCCGGGTGCGGCCGCCCTCCGCAGACGAGACCTACGACATCCTGGTCGGTCTGAAGGAGCGCTACCAGGGTTTCCACAAGGTCGCCTACGACGACTCCGCACTGCGGGCCGCGGTCGCCGGATCCGACCGCTACATCACCGATCGGCACCAGCCCGACAAGTCGATCGACGTGATGGACGAAGCCGGCGCCCGGGTCAAGCTGCGGGGCGTGCGGGACAGCCGGCAGAATCAGCGGATCGAACAGGATATCCGGGAGGTCGTGGCTGAGATGAAGGCTGCGGTCTCGGAGCAGGACCTCGACCGCGCCGTCCGCTTCCGGGAGCGCGAGATCGAGCTCCGGGAACATCTCGAGAGCGCCGAGCAGTTGCATGACCTGGAAGGGCAGGATCAGGTCGTGACAGCACAGGACGTGGACGAAGTGATCGCCTCCTGGACAGGAGTGCCGGTGGCCTCCGTGCGGGGCGACGAGGCTCGGCGCCTGGTGAGCATGGAGGACGCCCTGCGGCGCCGGATCGTGGGGCAGGACCGCGCGATCCGGTCGATCAGCCGCGCCATTCGCCGGTCCCGGCTCGGGGTGTCGGATCCGCGGCGGCCGGTCGGCTCGTTCATCTTCCTGGGGCCGAGCGGCGTCGGCAAGACGGAGGTCGCCCGCCGCCTCGCCGAGTTCCTGTTCGGCAGCCAGAACGCCCTCATCCGCTTCGACATGAGCGAGTACATGGAGAAGCACGCGGCGTCCCGGCTGATCGGCTCGCCGCCGGGCTACGTCGGCTACGAGGAGGGCGGCCAGTTGACGGAGCGGGTGCGGCGGCAGCCGTACTCCCTGATCCTGTTCGACGAGATCGAGAAGGCGCATCCGGAGATCGTGAACCTGCTGCTGCAGGTGCTCGAGGAGGGCACGCTGACGGACGCCTGGGGCAACCATGTCGATTTTCGTCACGCGCTGGTGCTGCTGACCTCGAATCTCGGCGGCAAGCTGGCGCTAAGGGGGGGCCGCGTCGGCTTCGGCGGCGCCTCCTCCGAAGACGACTTCGTCCGCATCCGGGAGGAGATCGAGGGCGAGCTCCGCCGCAGCTTCAGCCCCGAGTTCATCAACCGGATCGACGAGACGATCGTGTTCCGTCCGCTCGGGCGGGAGGAACTGCGGGCGATCACGTCCCTGCTGCTGTCCGACGTGAACGAGACCCTTGCCGAGCGCGGTCTGGCGGTCGAGGTCACCGCGGAGGCGCAGGAGTGGCTGCTGGACCGGGCCGGGCTCGATCCGTCGAACGGCGCCCGGCCGCTGCGGCGCACGATCCAGCGCCATATCCAGGACGCGGTGTCCGACCTGCTGATCCGGCGCAACGGAGAGGAGGTCGAGCGCATTCGTGTGGATCTGTCGCCAGCGGCCGCCGACCCGGCCGCGGGCGCGGCGGTCTCGACCGAACGGGAGCTGGTCCTGGAGGTCTTGCAGGGCAGCGCCCGGGCCGTCAGCGGGGAGCCTGTTCTTGCGGCGTCCTGAGCGGAAGGCAGTGCGGCTGCTGGCCGGGCTGGGCGCGGCCGCCGTCGTCCTGCTGCCGGCCGCCCCGGCGGCGGGCCAGCTCCTGGTCGGCCGGCCGATCTCGGCGGTGGAGTACGTCGGCGTCGAGACGCTGAGCGAGGACAGCCTGAGCTACTACCTGGACCTCGAGCTCGGCAAGCCGTGGGATCCCGGCCGCGTGAACGAACGGATCAGGAGCCTGTGGGAGCGCGAGCTGATCGACGACATCTCGGTCGCCGCGGAGGCCCAGGCCGAAGGCGTCCTGGTGCGGGTGACGGTGGTCGAGAGACCGCTCCTCGTCTCGCTCGAGTACGACGGTCTGAAGAAGGTGAAGCGCAGCGACATCGGGGACATGACGGACCGGGAGCGGATCTCCGTCTTCGAGGGCCTGCCGCTGGATCTGGGTGAACTGGCGCGGCTCGAAGTGGCGATCAGGAAGCTCTACGAGGAACGCGGCTTCCGGTTCGCCGGCATCCACGTCGAGGTCCAGGACGCGGGGCTGGGCGAGAAACGGGTGCTGATCACCGTCGATGAGGGCGGGAGAGTCAAGATCGGCCAGGTCGACTTCGAGGGCAACGAGGTGTTCTCGGCGTCCCGGCTTCGACGTCAGATGGAGAAGACGAAGAAGTCGAACCTGCTGACGCGGATCCGCAAGCGGGACGTGTTCAACTCGGCCACCGTCCAGGAGGATCTCGACAACGTCAAGGGGCTGTACCGCCAGTTCGGCTACAAGGATGTCGAGGTCGGCGAACCCGAGCTCGACGTGATCGAGCGCCGGCCGAACGCAGAGCGCATCGAGGACCGCAAGCGACAGCTCGCCCTGGTGGTCCCGATCGAGGAAGGGCCGCGCTGGAAGCTGGGCGATGTCCGGGTCGAAGGCGCCGAGGTACTGCCCGCGGAGTTGCTGGTTCGCATGTTCAAGGAGCCGAAGGGCGGCTGGCTGCGCTCGGACGTGATCGACGAGGGAGTCGAGCAGATCGGGGAGCTCTACCGGAACAGCGGTTACATCTTCGCGGAAGTGGAGATGGAGGTCGTCGAACGGGAGGAACTGGTCGCCGACGTCGTGGTGACGGTGGAGGAGAACGACCAGTTCCGGGTCGGGCGGATGGAGTTCACCGGCAACGACCGGACCCGCGACCGCGTCCTCCGCCGCCAGATGCTGCTCAAGGAAGGCGATGTCTTCAACTCCGGCCTGCTGCGCACCAGCCTGCTGCGGCTCAGTCAGCTCGAGTACTACGTGGTCAACGAGGACGACCCGGTAGAGGTCGACTACGACACGGACGACAAGCAGGTCGACCTCGTCGTCAAGGGCACCGAGACCGGTCAGACGGAGGTCCAGTTCGGCGGCGGCTACAGCGAGCTCGACGGCTTCTTCGTCCAGTCGGCGTTGCGCACCCGCAACTTCCTGGGCCGCGGCGAGACCGTCGGCGTGTCGATTCAGACCGGCCGCTACCGCGACATCTTCGACGTTTCCTACTACATGCCCTGGGTCAAGGACCGACCCCAGAATTTCGGCATTCAGCTCTTCGACCGGGACACCGACTTCGATCTGCTCACCGATCAGCGCTACCGGAGCAAGGAGGCCGGCGGCGTCCTCACCTTCGGCCGGTCGTTCCGCAGGTGGGAGCTGGTCCAGTTGTCCTACAGCAACATGGACATCGAGAGCTTCCAGTCGCAGACGTACTACTTCTACGACGACCCGGATGTGAGGGAAGGCGACCTGAACAGCGACACGATCGAGCAGGCGTTCCAGTTCAACCGCCGCTCGCTCACCGCCAGCTACCAGTACGACAGCCACAACAGCCGCCTCGAGCCGACCCGGGGCAAGCGCCTGGTCGCTTCGCTGGAGTACTCCGGCGGCCCCCTGGGCGGGGAATCCTGGTTCATCCGGCCGTCGCTGACCGCGGCGATCACGGCGCCGCTCACCAACCGCGGGCTGCGGACCGTGGGGCGGGTCAATCTTCAACTCGGGTACATCGAGCCCTTCGGCGAGGATGACGCAGGCAAGCAGCGCGAGCTGTTCTTCCTGGACCGCTACCTGCTGGGCGGCGAGAACAGCCTTCGGGGCTTCGCCTTCCGCTCCATCTGGGTGCGCGACCCGGAGACCGGCCGCACCCTGCTCGACGCCAACGGCTTCCCGCAGGGCGGCAACAAGAGCGTCGTCTTCAATCTCGAGCACCACACCCTGGTCAACGGTCCCTTCCGGGTCGTCGCCTTCTTCGACGCCGGCAACGTCTACGGCGACGACCAGGATGTGGACTTCAGCCACATGCGGATGTCGGCCGGCATCGAGCTCCGGGTCAACGTGCCGATTCTTGGCGCTCCGCTCCGGTTCATCTACGCTAGGAACCTGGATCCGCTCGACGACCTCGGAGGTGTCGACCGCGAGCGGTTCGACAGCTTCGACTTCAGCATCGGCACCAGCTTCTGACGCCTCACGGAGAACACCAGGATGAACTTCAAGCCCCCCGGACGCCGCGCAGTCGCGGCCATCGCCGCCCTGATTGCGGGCGTCCTCGCCGCCGGCCCGGTTCCGGCCCAGGACCGGATCGCCGTAGTCGAGGTCGAGCGCCTGCTGCGGGAGTCTGCGCGCGGCCAGATCGCGGTGCAGGAACTCAGCCGTCTGCGAGACGAGAAGCAGGCGGAGCTGACCGCCGGACAGGAGGAGCTGGCCGCGCTCCAGAAGCAGTACAGCGACGGTCGCCTGACTCTGGCCGAGGACCGCCTCGCCGAGCTGGAGAAGGAGCTCGAGGACCGGACGATCGAACTGCGCCGCTCCCAGGACGATGCGAACCGCGAGATGCAGAAGCTGCAGACCGAGAGATTCGGCGAGATCGAACAGGCGCTGCTGCCGATCATCGCCCAGGTCGGCCGGGAGTTCGGCTACACCGCGATCTTCAACAAGTTCCAGGGAGGGCTGCTGTTCGCGTCCGACGCCGCGGACATCACCAGCCTGATCATCGAGCGCTACAACGCCGCGTACCCCGCGACTCCCTCGGAGTAGGCGGTGACGCCGCGCCGCGGATCTCCCGTTTCCGCCTCGTGACCCATCGCCTTGCCGAGCTTGCCGCGTTGGCGGGAGCCGACCTCGCGGGCGATCCGGACCGGCCGATCAGGGGCATTTCCACACTGGAGGCCGCCGGCCCCGAGGACCTTTCGTTTCTGACGAATCCACGGTACCGCGACGAGGCGCTGGCATCGAGGGCCGGCGCGCTGCTCGTCTCGCGGAACCTGTCGCCCGAGACCCTCGCGGATCTGCGCCCGGATCTGGTGTTCTGCGACGATGCCTATCGCGCCCTGGCCGTTCTGATGACGGTGCTGTTCCCGCTCCCCGAGGTGGAACCCGGCGTTCATCGGACGGCGGCCGTCGCCGCGTCCGCCGAGGTCGATCCCGGCGCTCGGGTCGATCCCTTCGCGGTGATCGGAGAGGGCGCCGCGCTCGGTCCGGACGTGGTCGTCGGCGCCCACGCCGTGGTCGGACGCGGCTGCCGCCTCGGCGCGGGCACGGTGCTTCATCCCCACGTCGTGCTCTACGACGGCACCCGGATCGGCGAGCGCGTGATCGTCCACTCCGGCGTCGTCCTGGGCGCCGACGGTTTCGGCTTCGCCGACGACGCGGAAGCCGCATCCCGGGTCAAGCTGCCCCAGGTCGGCGTCGTCGTCATCGGGGACGATGTGGAGATCGGCGCGAACTCGGCGGTGGACCGGGCCACCTTCGACGCGACGACGATCGGGCGCGGAACGAAGATCGACAACCTGGTGCAGGTCGGCCACAACGTCCGCATCGGCAAGGGGTGCGTGCTGTGCGGCCAGACCGGAGTGTCCGGCAGCAGCCGGATCGGCGATCGGGTGCTTCTCGCGGGACAGGTGGGGATCGCCGGTCACTTCCGGATCGGCGATCGGGTGCAGGTCGCCGCCAAGTCCGCGGTGTTCCAGGAGGTGGCGGACGACCGGCAGGTCGCGGGCATTCCGGCCGTACCGATCGCGGACTGGCGTCGGCGGACCGCGCTGCAGTCGCGTCTGCCGGCGATGCGCAGGGCGCTGCGGGCCCTCGAGCGCCGAGTGGACGAGCTCGAATCGGCGCGGCGCCCCGGCCGCGGCGAGCCGGCGCCGGACGGAGGGGGCGAGACGTGAGCGAGGAACGGGAGGGGACCGCCGGCGCCGCGCACGCGCTGCTCGGACCGTTCGACGCGCGCTGGATCGAGAGCGTCCTGCCGCACCGCTACCCGATCCTCCTCGTCGACCGGGTGCTGGAACTCCTGCCGGGGGAGCGGGTGGTGACGATCAAGAACGTGACCCGCAACGAGCCCTTCTTCGACGGTCACTTCCCGGGTAACCCGATCATGCCCGGCGTCCTGGTGATCGAGGCGATGGCGCAGAGCGCGGGGCTGCTGCTGCTTCACGAGATCGAGGACCGGGAACGGCGGACCCTCTTCTTCACCGGCATCGAGAGGGCGCGTTTTCGGCGTCCGGTCGTGCCCGGAGATCAACTGCGGATGGAGGTCGAGTCGCTGCGCCTGCGGACAGTCCACTCCCGCTTCCGGGGCCGCGCCACGGTGAACGGCGAGCTGGCGGTGGAGGCGGTCTGCACGTCGACCATGGTGGCGCCCTGAACGACGGCGGGCGGCGGCGCGGGCCATGACCGCGCAGATCCACGAGACGGCGATCGTCGATCGGGCCGCCGAGCTGGGTGCGGGCGTCGTCGTCGGCCCCTTCGCGGTGATCGGGGCCGGCGTTCGGATCGGAGAGGACACGGACGTCGGCGCCCACGCGACGATCCTGGGCGAGACCGTGCTGGGGCGGGAGAACCGGGTGTTTCCTCACGCCGCGATCGGATTCGACCCGCAGGATCTCAAATACGAAGGGGAGGCCAGCCGCCTCGTCGTCGGCGACCGCAACCAGTTCCGCGAATTCTCGACGATCAACCGCGGCACGGCGTTCGGCGGCGGCGAGACCCGGATCGGCGACGACAACCTGTTCATGACCCAGACCCATGTCGGTCACGACAGCCTTGTCGGCAGCCGCACGGTGTTCACGAACGGCGGCACCCTGGCCGGCCACGTGGAGGTCGGGGACGACGCGACGATCGGCGCCTTCTCCGCCGTCCACCAGTTCTGCCGGGTGGGCGCTCACGCCTACATCGGCGGCTATTCCGTCATCACGATGGACGCCCTGCCCTTCTGCGTCACGGTCGGGATCAAGCCGGTCTGCGTCGGCGTCAACCGCATCGGCCTCGAGCGCAAGGGCAAGCCGCCGGAGGACATCCGGTCGATCGAGCGCGCGGTGCGGGTGGTGACCCGCTCGCGCCGGAACACCACCCAGGCGCTCGCGGAACTCGACGCCGAGCATGCCGGCCACGCCGATGTCGATGCCCTGATCGCCTTCATCAGGAATTCCGACCGGGGCTTCGTCCGTTCGGCGCGTCGCGGCTCCCGCGGCGCCGGCTCGTGACCGATCGGAGTTGCTGTTGAGCGCGGTGGGCGCGGTGGGCGCGGCACGGCGCCGGCCCGGCCGGATCGGTCGGGCCGGCGTGGTCGGCGCCGGCGCGATGGGGCGCCGCCATGTCCGCCTGCTGTCCGACCTGCTGGGGCCGGAGGCGGTCATGGTCGTCGACACCGACCGGGCGCGGGCCGAGGCGGCGGCGCGCGAGCACGGGGCGGCGGTTGCCGACGGGGTCGAGGCGCTGCTCGGCGCGGTGGACGCCGCGGTGGTCGCAGTGCCGACGACAGATCACCTGGACGTGTCCCTGGCCCTGATCGAGGCCGGCATCCACGTGCTGGTGGAGAAGCCGATCGCCGGCGACCTTGCCCAGGCCGACGCCCTGGCGGCGGCTGCCGCCGCGCGCGGAGTGGTGCTGGCGGTCGGGCATGTCGAGTTCTACAATCCCGCCGTCCAGAAGCTGCTGGCGTCGGATCTGCGGCCCCGATTCGTCGAGGTCGAGCGGATGTCTCCGTTCAGTCCGCGCAGCCTGGACGTCGACGTTGTGCTCGACCTGATGATCCACGACCTGCAGATCCTGCACGCCCTCGACCCGAGTCCGGTGCGGGAAGTGCGCGCCGTCGGCATCGACGTCCTGTCGGACCGGATCGACATCGCCGACGCGCGGATCGAGCTCGAGTCCGGCTGCGTGGCGAACCTCACCGCCTCGCGCGTGTCGGCCGAACGGGTGCGCCAGTTGCGGGTCTTCTTCGAGGACCGCTACGCCTCGCTGGACTACGAGGCGCAGACGGTCCGCGGCGCGCGGCGGGTTCGACGCGGCGAGGACGCGGCCGGCGCGGATCCGGGCGCCGCGGACGGGCCGGCCGGCCGGATTCTGGCCGCCGATCTCGAGGTCCGGCGCGCCGAACCGCTGCGGCTGGAGCTCGAGGCCTTTCTCGACCGCTGCGCCGGCGGCAGGCGCCGGTTCGTCGACGGGGCGGCCGGCCGCCGGGCGCTCGAGACGGCCCTGCTCGTGAATTCGACGATCGCCGGCGGCCGCGGCACATGAGCGCCGACGGATCCCCGCCGGTCGGGATCATCGGCGGCTCCGGCCTCTACGGCATGGAGGAGCTGGAGGTTCACGAGGAGCGGTCGATCGGGACACCGTTCGGCAGCCCCTCGGAGGCCTTCGTTCTCGGCGAGCTTCGCGGCCGGCGCATCGCCTTCCTCGCCCGGCACGGTCGGGGTCACCGCATCCTGCCTGGCGAACTGAACTTCCGCGCCAACATCTACGCCTTCAAGACCCTGGGGGTGGAGCGGCTGATCTCCCTCTCCGCGGTCGGTTCGCTGCGGCGCCGCTACCGGCCGACGCACATCGTGGTCCCGGATCAGTTCATCGACCGGACCCGTCATCGTCCGGACACCTTCTTCGGCAACGGGCTGGCCGCCCATGTTGCCTTCGCCGATCCGATCTGCCCGGTGCTGATGGAGGTGTGCGCGGACGAGTCGGCAGCGGCGGGGGCGATGGTTCATCGCGGCGGCATCTACGTGTGCATGGAGGGACCTCAGTTCTCGACCCGCGCCGAGTCCTTCATGCACCGCGGCTGGGGCGCCGACGTGATCGGGATGACGAACCTCCAGGAAGCGAAGCTCGCCCGCGAGGCGGAGATCTGCTACGCGACGCTGGGACTGGTCACGGACTACGACTGCTGGCACGAGGAGGAGGCCGACGTGACCGTGGGGTCGGTTCTCGACGTCCTGCGGCAGAACGCACGCACCGCCCAGGCCGCCGTCGCGCGGATCGTCGAGGCGTTGCCGGTCGAGCGGCGGCTGGCGGACTGTCCCTGCGGCAGGGCCCTGGACCACGCCCTGGTCACCGATCCCGCCGTCGTTCCGGCGCCCGTGCTGCGAGACCTGGCGCCGATCGTGGGCCGCCTGCTGGGCGGCACGGGCGGCGAGGGCGGGGAATGAACGTTCGGATGCCGAGCCGGTGAGCGGGACCAGGCTGCTGCTGACGAACGACGACGGCATCGACGCGCCCGGCCTGCGCCGTCTGGCCGCCGCTCTCGACGGCGCGTCGACGGCGGCGGGGCCGATCACCTTCCGGGTGGTCGCCCCGCTGCATGAGCAGAGCGGCTGCAGCCAGGCGCTGACCCTGTTCCGGCCGCTGCGGGCGAAGCAGGTGCAGGAGGGGTGGTATGCCGTGGACGGCACGCCCGCCGACTGCGTCAACCTCGGGGTTCATGTGCTGCTGGACCAGCGGCCCGACCTGCTCGTTTCGGGGATCAACATGGGAGTCAATCTGGGTGACGACGTGACCCACAGCGGTACGGTGGGCGCCGCGCTCGAGGGTCGCCTGCTCGGCCTGCCGGCGGTCGCGTTCTCCCAGGAGTACCGGCACGCCCGGTGCGCCGACATGGACCGCGCCGCGGCGCTGGCGGTCCGGGCGGTCACGTCGCTGGTCGAGCAGGGGTTTCCCGAGAGCCTGCTGCTCAACGTCAATTTCCCGTACGACGCGCCGCGGGGAAGCCGGGTCGCACGGCTCGGTCGTCGGCCCTGGCGCAACACGATCGTCGAGCAGGCCGATCCGCGCGGCGGCCGGATGTACTGGATCGTCGGCAAGCCGGACCCGGCACGCTGCCAGGACACGGATGCGGCGGCGATTCGGGACAGTTGCATCTCGATCACGCCGCTCACCGTCGACCTGACCGACGGGGAATCGCTTGGCGGCAGCGGCACGGCGGCGCACCGTCTTGCCGGAGCGCTGGCTTGACGCCGCTTGCGGCCGGTCCGGCCGGCGACTATGCCCACGCCCGTCGGCGCCTGGCGGCGATCCTGGTCGAGCGATGCGGCCTGAGGGACGAACGGGTGATCGCCGCGCTGGAGCAGGTGCCTCGCCACCTGTTCGTGCCCGATCACCTGGTGAACGACGCCTACGGCGACCACGCCCTGCCGATCGGCTGCGAGCAGACGATCTCCCAGCCCGGCGTCGTGGCGCGGATGAGCGAGGATCTGCAGGTGGGCGAAGAGGACTCGGTGCTGGAGATCGGCACCGGTTCCGGCTACCAGACGGCGATCCTGGCGCTGCTGGCGCGGCGGGTGTTCAGCATCGAGCGCGTCGGTCAATTGGCGCGCGAGGCGATCCGTCGGATCCGTGCGCTCGGACTGCCGAACGTCAAGGTGCAGGTCTTCGACGGCACCGTCGGCTGGAGCGCAGAGGCCCCGTTCGACCGGATTCTCGTCGCGGCCGCCGCGCCGCGGGCGCCGGAGGCGCTGCTGGAACAACTGGCGCCGGGCGGGCGGCTCCTGGTCCCGGAGGGCGATCGCCGCGAACAGCGTCTGGTCACGTACCGGAAGCAGATCGACGGCGCCGTCTCCCGCCAGGTCGGCGAAGCGGTGCGCTTCGTTCCGCTGATCGGCCGCCACGGCTGGAAGAGGAAGATCTAGCAGTCCGTGGCAGAAGTCGCGCTGCATTCGACCGGCCATGCATCCCGCCCGGCTGCGTTGCTCTTCGGTCACATACGCCCCAGTATGCTCTCTCATCGCGCCTTGCCGGACGGGCGCCTGACCGCTCTCGGTGCGACACGCACTTCTGCCACGGACTGCCAGGCGGGCGGGTGAGCAGGGAGGAGGCGGGGCTGGTGAACGACAGGCAGACGCCCGAGGGCGCGGCGCGTTGGTTGAGCGACCGGATCCGGGAGGTGCCGGGCTTCCCGAAACCGGGCATCCTGTACAAGGACATCACGACCCTGCTGAAGGACCCGGCAGCGCTGCGCGAGGCGGCCGACCGCCTCGTGGAGCGGTTTGCCGGCCGCCGCATCGATCAGGTGGTCGGCATCGAGGCCCGGGGCTTCATCTTCGCTCCGCTGGTTGCCTACCGCCTGAACGCCGGGTTCGTCCCGGTACGCAAGCCGGGCAAGCTGCCGGCCGAGACCGCTTCGCGCAGCTACGAACTCGAGTACGGACGGGACACCCTCGAGATGCACCTTGACGGCGTCGCCGCCGGCGACCGGGTCGTCCTGGTCGACGATCTGCTGGCGACCGGCGGCACTGCGCACGCGGCCGCGGAGCTGGTCGAGTCCGTCGGCGGGACGGTGGACGCGATCGGCTTCGTCGTCGAGATCTCCGGTCTCGGCGGGCGCCGGCGCCTCGCCGCCTACGACGTGGTTGAATCGCTGGTGCGATACTGAGATCCTCGGCGGCGGTTCATGTCGCCGCCGGCGTATCGGGGCGCCTGTAGCTCAGCAGGATAGAGCGGCGGATTCCTAATCCGCAGGCCGGGGGTTCGAGTCCCTCCAGGCGCACCACAACCCGAATCTCCGATGACAAAGAGCAGCGGATTCCCAACCCGCAGGTGTGGGGGTTCGAGTCCCTCCAGGCGCACCACAACCCGAATCTCCGATAACAAAGAGCAGCGGATTCCCAACCCGCAGGTGTGGGGGT
The DNA here is from genome assembly GCA_965116145.1 of Thermoanaerobaculia bacterium. GTDB lineage: Bacteria > Acidobacteriota > Thermoanaerobaculia > Multivoradales > Multivoraceae > Multivorans. The sequence goes on along the minus strand of OZ220482.1, from coordinate 819,018 downwards.
TCGAGTCCCTCCAGGCGCACCACAACCTGTGTCTCCGATGACAAAGAGCAACGGATTCCCAACCCGCAGGCGTGGGGGTTCGAGCCCTTCCAGGCGCACCACTGCTCGCAGCGGCCTCTACTCGTCGATCTCCCGTTTCGGCGCGTCTTCGGCGTCGCCGCCGTCGGGCTCCTTGAGGCCTTCCCTGAAGTTGCGGATGCCGGCGCCCAGGCCGCCCGCCAGCTTCGGGATCCGACTGGCGCCGAAGATGAGAACGATGATCGCCAGGACGATCAGGAGTTCCGGGACGCCGAGGCCTAACATCTCTGATGCTCCAGGGGGGTAGTTTGCACGCCGCGGCGGTGCGGGGATCGGCCCCCGGGTTTCCGCGTCGTGACGCGAGTCTGTCACACGGACCCCGTCCCGGGATGGACGAGCTCGTCACTCCAGTCCTCGGAACCGGGCGGCAGGGACCGGCGCCAGGACGTCTCGACCGGTTCCTCGGCGCTCTTCGCTCACATACTCCGATGTGCTTTCTCATCGCGCCTTGCCGGACGGGCGCCTGACCGTTCCCGGTGCGACACGGACTTCTGTCACGGACTGCTCAGGGGTAGTAGCCCGACATCGTCCGCACTTCGGCGCCGCGCTCGTCCACGTCGACCCGCACGACCCGGAACTCGCTGTCCGGCCTGCTGCTGGTCGACTGGTACGTGAGCATGTAGCGGGTTCGCAGCTCCCGTTCGATCCGGGTGTAGATCGCGTCGAGCTGGCTGGCGGCGCCGATGAAGAACGCCTGGCCGCCGGTCTCTTCCGCGATCCGCTCGAGCACCCGCCGGGTGGCTCGGTCCTCGGCGGCCGCGCGGAGGCCGATCGCGTAGATCGTCACGCCCGAACGCCGCGCGGTCTCGAGTGCGCTCTCGAACGTGAAGGAGCTGTTCTCGTCCTTGCCGTCGGAAAGCAGGAGCAGGGCCTTCTGGCCGCTGATGCCGTCGAAGTAGCTGAGAGCGTAGACCAGGCTGTCGTAGAGCGAGGTCGTGCCCACCGCCTTGAGACCCGACAGCGCCCGCGCGAGCTGGCCCCTGTCCTTCGTGAACCGGCTCTCGACCCGGGCGCGGTTGGCGAACGCCAGGACCGCCATCCGGTCCCTGGACTGGAGCGTGCTGTCGACGAAGCGCTGGGCCGCGGCCCGGACCTGGTCGAGCGAATCCTGCATCGAAGCCGATGTGTCGATCAGCAGGCTGGCGTGGAACGGCGTGTCGTCGACCCAGTCGAAGCGGCGGATGGTCTGGGCGACGCCGTCCTCGACGATGCGGAAGCGCTCCTGCGTGAGGTCCGGGATCGGCCGGCCGGCGCCGTCGACCACACTGGCGAACATCTCGACATACTGGACGGTGATGCGCTCGACCGGGTTCGGACTGTTGATGAAGACGACGTCTTCCGTGCTGCTGCCGTCCGCGAGAAACGCCGCTGCGCGAAGGTAGGTCAGATCGGGGCCTTCGAGCACGACCGGCTGCACCCAGGGCGGCTGGTAGAGGGTCGCGATCCGTTCTTCGCCCCGGAACAGCTCGAGGCGGTCGATCTCCTCGCCGTCGGGCACGGCGACCTCGACGACGGCCCGCGTGCTCTGCAGGTACTGCTCGCCGGACCGCGGTTCGATGAACCGGGCGCGGAAGCGCTGGCCGCCGCGGTTGACCGACATCTCGTCCGACGCGACGACGTTGCCGTCCTTGAGGCCTTCCACCCGGATCCGGTGCTCGGTCGGGTGGGAGCCCAGGTTCAGCTCGACTCCGAACGGCGGTCGCCGCTTGCGCAGGATCTCGCGCCCGTCGAGGGAGAAGGCGACCGCGTCGAAGTCGCCGATGGCGTGGGTGGAGAAGCGCACCATGCCGACCCGCAGCCGTTCGTCCCGCGGCGGCACCAGCCGCAGCAGTCGTTCGCCGCGCGCCGCGGCGCGGTTGGCCTCGGCGAGGGCGGGGAACGTCTCCAGGATGGTCCTCCGCAGCGATTGCGCTTCGTCCAGGTTCGGGACGTCGATCGTCTCGTTGGCCACGGCGAACTGCTGGCCGAAGACGTCCTCGAGCTTGATCCGGATCCGGACCTCGCCGGGACGCAGGTAGCGCGTGAAGACAAGCGGGACGGCGTCTTCCATGCTGCCGCTCGCGGGCAACTCGAAGCGGTAGCGGAAGGTCTCGAACAGGCTGTCGTCACGGACGACTTCGCCGGTCATCTCGAAGCTGTGGTAGTCGCGGTCCCGGAAGCTCCGGCGGCCGGCGTCCGGCCCCGGCACCAGGATCACGCCGTTGGTGACGGTGCGCGCCTGGTTGCGGCCGGGGAAGTCCCATTCGATGTCGATGTCGAAGCGGGGCGCGTCCACCGGGACGTCGGTGTGGAAGGAGGCGAAGGTTGCCAGCCATTCCTCGGGCGGCTCGGGCGGGCGGGACACCTCCTCGAGGACGCCTCTGCCGATGAGGTCGCGCTGGACCGCCTGCGCCGCCCAGCCCAGCCACTCGTCGGCGCACAGAACGGCGATGTTCGTCGTTGGCAGTGCGCTCCGGGCCGCCGGCCGCCGCACGGTGCTCTCGTGCCAGAACCGGTAGGGGCGGTTGCGGCCGGTGGCCAGGAAGATCACGACGAACTGGCGCGCCGTGCGGTCGCTGCCGCCGTAGAACCAGATCTCCAGCTCCCTGTTCCGCGACAGGCAGTAGGCGGCGGTCCTGCCGTCCGGCAGGACGAAGCGGCCGGGCGGACCGTTCAGCAGGTAGAACAGCGCGCGGGCGTCCTCCAGCGTGCTCCACTGCGAGAGTGCGGTGTCCACCCGGTCCTCCCACAGCACCTGGAGCTCGTTGAGCGGTGTTCGGGGCTCGGGATCCCGCGCCTTCCAGAACGCCTGGATGAACGCTTCGCGGCGGTAGTCCTCCGGCAGCTCGACGAAGAACTCGCGCTCCTCGTCGCTGATCAGGGGGGCGACCTGCTCCAGCCAGCGCACGAAGCGGGGGTCGAGCGGCTGCGGCGCGTCGGCAGGTCCGTTGTCGGACGGCTGGCCCGGTTCATCGCGCCGCTTCTCGTCGGTCGCCGCGCCGCCGCCGGCCGCCGCAACCAGCAGCGAGGCGGCAAGAGCGAAGACGGTCCTGGTTCGCACGTTCATCGGCAAGCTCGTCTTCCGATTCTGCAACGAATCCGGTCCGTCGCGCGATTCCGAGCGGTTGGCTGCTAGTGGCCGGAGCGTCCGCGCTTGCGCACCTGGCGGATGACCGAGACGACGACGGTCAGGCCGAAGACTCCGGCCACGAGCGCGAGGTCCTGCGTCAGCCACGCCTGCGCGCCCATGCCGCCGACGACGACCTGGTCGATCATCCGCAGGAACAGGAAGATCGAGGCGATCAGCAGCAGCGAGTTGTACTCCCTGAGAATGACCGTGCGCCAGCGGAAGCGGGTCTCCGGAGGGCGCCACAGTCGGGGACGGGGCCAGAAGGTCGGCGTCCGCTCCGCCCAGCGGCGATGGTCGCCGCCGAAGCGCTCGCCGAGGAACCGCTCCTCGGCCGCGATCACGCGTTCGTAGAGCAGCCCGTAGACCAGCGCCGAAATGACCACGAACCACCAGGATCCCAGGGCGAGTGCGAAACCGGTCAGCACGATGAGGTTGCCAAGGTAGACCGGGTGCCGGCAGAGGGAGTACATGCCGGTCACGTTCAGCCGGCTGGCGCTCGGCGCTCTGAGGCTCCGCGTCGAGGCGCCCGGCGGCGCCGAACCCAGTGCTGCGGCCCGCACCGCGAGGCCGATCAGGGACACGACGAGGCAACCGCCCAGCCAGCCGAGCCCCGGGTCTGCCGGCAGCGCCGCGGCCCGGCGTTCGAGCACCGCCAGCAGGGCGCCCGGGAGCAGGAAGACGACGAACAGGCCGCGGCGCCGGAACAGGAAGAGTCCCTGGTCGACCAGCCGCCGGCTCAGCGGGCCGAACTGCCGTCGCGGTTCGGCAGCCGCAGGGTCTGCGGTCGATGCGGCCGCGGCTGCCGTCGGTGATTCGGCTGCTGTCTCCCGAATCGGTCCGGCGGTCTTGCGCGGCGCCAGCTCCGGCGTCAGGCGCAGGCTGTCGCTGTCGTTCATTGCGCAGGTCTCGGGGACATGGCCACGCGGGAGGCGGCTTCGAGGGTGGTCAGCAGGACATGACCCTGCAGGGGGTCGTGGTCGCGTCCGACCTCGACCAGATCGAGCGGGGGGTCGAGGGCCTCCAGGTTGTCTCGTTCGATGAGCAGCCAGATCGGCCGGTCGGTACGTGCGACGTAGCGCCGAAGCGCCTCTTCGTCACCCTCATCGTGAGCCAGCGTGCCGCCGTGGAGGTCCACCGCGAACCGTCGGGTGTAGAAGAGGAAGGCGGCATCGGGAACCGGGTAGATCGCGTAGGGTTCGTCAGGTCGGGCCCATCGGGTCAGGTCGCTCGAGAGGGCGCGGGCCGACTTGAAGGCGTCGCCTAGCGGCAGCAACTGCACGGCGGCCGTCGACATGGCGAATCCGAGGCTGATGGCGACGCAGACTATCAGCAGGTCGGGCCGGCGTCGTCGGGCGGCCAGGTACAAGCCGACCGCGCCGGCGGCTGCGGGCAGAGCCGCCACTGCCTGGAGCCAGGCAATGGCCCCTGCCGGGATCGATCCCTCGGGAAGGTCGCCGGCCGCCGCCGGCGCCGCGGCCGCGACGGCGATGAAGAGGAGCGGCAACGTCGCGGCCGAGACCAGGAAGGCGGTGCGGTAGCGCGGCCAGTCGTCCTGGATCGCGCGGACGCCGCGCGCTACAAGCAGCGCGAGCGGCGCCGCGAGCGCCAGCAGGTACACCGTCCGCTTGCCGCCGGACAGACTGAAGAAGACGAACGTGCTGGCGATCCAGATCAGCAGGAAGCGGACGGCATGCGCTTCGCGGCCGGCAGGCGCCCGTTGCGACACCCGGTAGGCGGCGAAGACGGTGACCGGGGCCAGCAGGGTCCACGGTGCGAACGTGCCGGGCAGGGTCCGGAAGTAGTAGTGCCAGGGCCGGGGGTGCCAGGTCGCTTCGGCGTACCTCGACACGGTCTGGTCGAGGACCAGGGCCTCCAGGTAGGACCTGCCGGCGATCCACACCGCCGGGCCGAGCCAGGCGAGGACGATCGCCGCCCACAGCAGCAGGCCCCGACCCGCCCGCAGGTCGGCGAGCCCGGCCCGGTCGCGCTCGAACGTGAGATACGCCACCACCGCCAGGAGCGGCACGATCAGTCCGACCGGTCCCTTCGCCAGGGTGGCGAGAGCCAGGCAGGCGAAGAACAGGAGATGGGCGAGGCGGCTGCCGGGAGGCCCCTGGGCCGGGTCGTCCGGAGCCCAGGATCGTGCCCGGGCCCAGATCAGGATGGCGAGCAGCTCCAGAACGGTCAGGGTCATGTCGATCTGGCCGACGCGCCCGTTCCACATGACCAGGGCCGAGGTCAGGAAGATCGGCGCTGCCAGCCAGGCTGTGCGGCGGTCGAACAGGCGCCCGGCGAGCGCGAACACGACGAGCACCGAACCGATGCCCGCAAGCAGCGACGGCAGGCGGACTGCCACCTCGTCGACGCCGCCGCGCAGCGCGCCGAAGAGGGCGACGTTCCAGAAATGGAGCGGCGGCTTGTGGTCGTAGCGCTCGCCGTTCAGGCGGGGCACCAGGAAGTGCTCGATGGCCCTCGGTTCGAGCAGCATCTCCCGCGCCACCTCGGCGTAGCGGGGTTCGTCCGGGTTCCACAGGTCGCGGCTGCCGATGCCGGGCAGGAGCACGGCGGCGGCGGCAGCGGCGAGGGCGAGGTAGGGGAGCAGGCGTCCTCGCACCGGCCGATCCTGCCACAGGCTCGGCCGGTTGCCCGCTGCCGCGGTCGGCGCAGTGGCGGCGATAGGGTAGTTCCTCGTGCCGTTCGCCGTTCGTCGGCAGACAGGAGGATTCACGCGATGGGCCAGCTACCGAAGTCCGTGACGATCACGGACGACACGATGAGGGAGGGCCTGCAGATCGAGAGCGCCGACATTCCGGTGTCGGAGAAGCTGAGGCTTCTCGACGCCCTGGGCGAAACCGGCGCTCGGGTCATCTCGATCGGCTCCTACGCCCACCCGAAGTGGACCCCCCAGATGGCCTGCATCGACGAGATCGCCGAGCGCTTCGTGCCCAGGCCGGGCGTGCGCTATACCGCCGCGGTCTTCAACAAGGTCGGTTTCGACCGCGCGGACCGCTGGTACCCGAAGCTGGACGTCCGGCAGCGCCGGATCGGGACCCACGTCGAACTCTGCGACACCTTCGCACGCCGCAACTACAACGTGACCCAGGCGCAGCAGATCGAGCGCATCCCGGCGGCCATCGAGCAGGCCCGGGCGCGCGGAGCCGAGACCGGAGCCGTGGCGATCGGCAATCCGTTCGGATCGAACTTCGAGGGGGCGTTCACCCTGGACCGCAGGATGGATCTCATGGCGCTGATGATCGATCGCTGGCATCAGGCCGGCTTCCGCGTCACCCGCTGCTCGATCGTCGAGGCGATGGGCTGGAACATGCCGCATACCGTGCGCGAGACGCTGCTCGCGATCCGGGAGCGCTGGCCCGAGATCACGGACTTCCACTGCCACCTGCACAACACCCGCGGGGCGGCGATGGTCAGCTACCACGAGGCGCTCAAGCTGGGCGTGCGCGAGTTCGACACGTCGATCGGCGGCATGGGCGGGTGTCCCTACTGCGGCAACGGCCGCGCCGCGGGCCACGTCCCCACGGAGGACTTTGTCGACTTCTGCCACGAACTGGGGATCGAGACCGGCTACCGGCTCGACAAGCTGATCGAGGCCGCCTGCATCGCCGAGGAAGTCGTCGGCCATCCGCTCCGGGGCCACGTCTCCAAGGCCGGGCCGCGGCCTCGTGACGCCGGCGATCTGTACCCGCGGCAGATGCCCTTCGTCGAGACGCTCGCCGAAGCGTCGCATTTTCGCAGCGGACCGGCGGTCTACGCCGACCAGAGGTCTCCGTGGCGGCCCGACGCGGCGCTCTACCGGGAATGACGGCAGGGGCCGCGGGTTCGGCCGCCGGCGGCGTCCGCTACGAGGCGGACGGCCGGCCGCCGCCGCTGCTCGCGGCGACGATGGGCCTTCAGTACGCCGCGCTCTGTGTCGCCGGCATCGTGCTGACGCCGGCGATCATCGTTCGCGCCGCCGGCGGCAGCGACGAGTATCTGACCTGGGCAGTGTTCGCGGCCATGCTCGTGAGCGGCGTCGCGACCATCCTGCAGGCGTTGCGTCTGGGGCGGATCGGCGCCGGCTACATCCTGCTCATGGGAACGTCGGGGGCGTTCATCGCGGTCAGCATCGCCGCTCTGAAGGAGGGCGGCCCCGTGCTGCTCGCCAAGCTGGTCATCGTCTCGTCGCTGTTCCAGTTCCTGCTGTCGTCGCGGCTGCTGCTGCTGCGGAGGCTGTTCACGACCACCGTCACGGGCACGGTCATCATGCTGATCTCGGTCAGCGTGATGCCGATCGTCTTCGACCAGCTCACCCTGGTCCCCGCCGATGCGCCGCCTGCCGCCGGACCGATCGCCTTCGCCGCGGCCATCGTCGTCATGGTCGGCTGGGGTCTGCGGGCGCGGGGCATCTGGCGGCTGTGGGCGCCGGTTGCGGGTGTCGTGACCGGCTCGGCGGCTGCCCTGTCCCTTGGCCTCTACGACTTCGAGCAGGTCGCCGCAGCCGGCCTGTTCGGTGTCCCCGCCGGCGGCTGGCCCGGCTTCGACCTGTCCTTCGGGCCGGCCTTCTGGGCGCTGCTGCCGGGCTTCGTCATCGTGACGCTGATCGGTGCGGTGGAGACGATCGGCGATGCGGTCGGCATCCAGCGGGTGTCCTGGCGGACGCCGCGGGCGCCGGACTACCGCGCGGTTCAGGGCGCGGTCGCCGCCGACGGCCTCGGCAACCTGCTGTCCGGGCTCGCCGGCACGGTGCCGAACACGACCTACTCGAGCAGCATCTCGGTCACGGAACTCACCGGTGTGGCGTCGCGCCGCGTCGGGATGTGGATCGGGATCATCTTCATCGGCCTCGCCTTCCTGCCCAAGGCGCTGTCCTTGCTGCTGGCGATTCCGGGACCCGTGGTCGGCGCCTACGTCCTGGTCCTGATCTCGATCCTGTTCGTCCTCGGCGCCCGCATTGCCGGTCACGGAGGCCTCGACTACCGCAAGGCCCTGGTCATCGGCCTGTCGTTCTGGATCGGCTTCGGCTTCGAGCACGACCTCATCTTCGCCGACCAGCTCGGGGGCTGGGCAGCGTCGATCCTGGGCAACGGCATGACGGCAGGCGGCCTGACCGCGATCGCGCTGACCGCGTTCCTCGAAGCGACCGGCGCGCGGCGCCGGCGGCTCGAAGTCCGGCTCGATCCGGTTTCGGTACCGCGGATCGGTGCCTTTCTCGGCGAGCTGGCCGGGCGTGCGCAGTGGACGCCGGAGGCTTGCGGCCGGCTGCTTGCTGCGGGCGAGGAGGCCCTGCTCAGCCTGGCCGGCGCCGAGGATGGCAAGGTCGAGCGGGAACGGCATCTGCTGCTGATCGCCCGGGTCGATCGCCATACCGCCCGGCTCGAGTTCATCGCGGCTTCCGTCGGGGGCAACATCGAGGACCGGCTGGTGCTGATGGCGCCCGAAGCCCCGGCGCCGATCGAGCAGGAGCTGTCGCTGCGCCTGTTGCGCCACGTGTCGACCTCCGTTCAGCACCAGCAGTACCACGAGACGGACGTGCTGACGGTTACCGTCGACAGCGACGAAGCGGCCGCTGCCGGCCGGGTGAACGCGGCGGAGATGTAGCGGTCGTCGTTGTCGCGGGCCTCTTCCGTTTCCTTCCTGTAGGATGAGCCCGTACGCTGCGTCCGGTGAACGACCCGGGAACACCATCGCCACGTGAGTGAACACCCCCACCTGACCTTCGTGGAGGAGATCCTGCTTCTCCTCCTGGACGACGACACCGGCACGATGAAACGGGTCGCGCCGAACGTGATGGAGTTGCTGGTTGCGGGCGCCATCCTGATGGACCTGGCGCTGCGCGGGCGATTGGATTGCGACCTGCAACGGCTCGTCGTCGTCGATTCGACGCCGGTGGGGGAGGCGGTCCTGGACGGCCCCCTGGCGGAGATCGCACAGGCCGACGACGAGGCGGACGCCCGCACCTGGGTGGTGAGGCTTTCGGCCCGCAGCAAGGAAATCCAGGAGGCCGCGCTGGCGCGTCTGGTCGAGCGGGGAATCCTCCGGGCGGAGGAGAGGAGCTTCCTGTGGGTGTTCGGCAGCCGCCGCTATCCGATGGTCGACGACCGGGAGGAACGGGAAGTCAAGCTGCGAATTCTCGACGTGCTCCTGAGCGACCGGATTCCGGCGCCGCGAGATGTCGCCCTCATCTGCCTGGCCGACGCTGCGAACGCCTTCCAGGTCATCCTGAGCGCGCAGGAACTGCGCCACGCGGCGGCGCGGATCGAGCTGGTGCGGGGCTTCGACCTGATCGGCCAGGCGATGGGCCGGGCGATCCAGAAGTCCGTGCAGGACATCGCCGCTGCGACCGCAACGGCGCATCACCCGTTCTACTGAGGCCTGGGAGGAGCATCGCGTGATCGAGAGCACGAAGGTGGACAGCGTGGTCGTGTGGGATCCGGAAGGGCGGATCGACGCGTCCAGGGCGCCGGACCTGGAGAAGGCGATGCTGTCCGCCATTGCGGAAGGCGGCGAGGAAGTCGTTCTCGACCTGGGGCGCGTCCGCTACATGAGCAGCGCCGGTCTCCGGGTCGTCCTGATCGTGGCGCGCGAGCTGCAGGCGCGCAAGGGCCGCTTTGCCGTCTGCGGGCTGAACGACGAAGTGAAGGAGCTGTTCGAGGTCTCGGGCTTCAGCGTGATCGTCGGCATCGAGCCGAACCGCGACGCAGCGGTCGCCGCGGTCCGCCAGCCGTCGGGCTGACCGCGGCCGTTACCGGGTTCCGGGGAGCCGCCGGACGCCTGGCGCCCGGACGCTGCCTCCGGCGCGTCCCGCTACAACGCCCAGCCGTCGCGGTAGGTCGGCTGGATGTACTCCTTCGGCACGTCGACGCCGTTCGTCACCTTCAGCGTCTTCGGGTTCCAGACGATCTCCTGCTGGCTGCGGACCGCCAGGTTGCCGAGCAGCGCCGTCTCTGTCATCGGCCCGGCGTGATCGGGGAAGTTGGAGCCGTCCTGGTTCGTCGTTCCGGCCTTGATCGCGTCGATCCACTGCCGGTAGTGCCCTTCGGTCCGCTCGTGGACCTGGGGCAGGGGGTTCTTCTCGATCTTCTCGTGGAGCTTCGACGGGTAGATCCTGGGGTTGTTGGCGTAGATGTCGGCCACGATCGCGCCCTTGGCGCCGACGAAGAGCTGTCCGCTGTTGCCCGGCGGCCATTTCTCGCCGTCGAACATCCTGGGCATCGTCGGCGTCAGCTTGCCGTCTCGCCAGACCACCGTCATCTTCGGCCGGTCGCCGCGCGCCGGATACTCGAAGGTGATGCGGGTCGAGGCGGGCGCCGTTTCCCTGAACAGCGGCGTCGACTCGGCATGGACGGACGACGGGTCGCGCAGGTCGAAGATCCAGAACGCCGCGTCCATCGCGTGGCAGGCGATGTCACCGATCGCGCCGGTGCCGAAGTCCCACCAGCCGCGCCAATTGAACGGGTGGTAGTACTCGGAGTGGTAGGGCCGCGTCGGCGCGGGTCCGAGCCACAGATCCCAGGCGACGTGGTCGGGTACTTCCTGTACTTCTCTGGGCCGCCGGATTGCCTGCGGCCAGATGGGGCGGTTCGTCCAGTACTCGACCTGGTTCACCTCGCCGATGACGCCGCCTTCGATCCACTCCCGGATCAGGCGGGTGCCCTCGCCGGCGTGGCCCTGATTGCCCATCTGGGTGGCCGTGCCCGCCTTGCGGGCGGCCTCGCCGATCATCCGCGCTTCCCAGATCGTTCGGGTCAGCGGCTTCTGGGTGAAGACGTGGAGGCCGCGCTCGAGCGCCGCCGCGGTGATCACGGCATGGGTGTGGTCGGCGGTGGACACCAGGACAGCATCCAGTTCGTCGGCGTGCCGGTCGAGCAGCTCGCGGTAGTCGTGGTAACGCGGGACGTCCGGGTGGGCGTTCACCGCCTGTTCGGCGCGCTTCCAGTCGATGTCGCAGAGGGCGAGGATGTTCTCGCTCGAGACCCCTTCGATGTCGCTCCTGCCCTTGCCTCCGGCGCCGATCGCCGCGATGTTCAGTCTGTCGCCGGGAGCGGGCTTGCCGCGGCCCAGGACGTGTCGGGGAACGATCATCCAGCCGGCACCGGCAGCGGCAGCGCCGAGCACGTTGCGACGGGTCATCTCCTGCCTGGGCATCGCATCCTGCCTTTCTCGAGTCGGTTGCCTCGTGAGTCTGCGGTAGATTAGCGCATTCGTTCAACGCGGATCCTGGGACGCGTCGCCTGCTTCTGTTCGTTCCGGGTGAAGAAGGTGCGCAATGTCGGAATCCATGATGTCCAGCAGTGATTGTGAATAGGTTCACTGCACTCTTCGTCCTGATCGGCCTCTCCACCGTGCCCGTTGCGGCGGCGGCCGACTGCACACCCTTGGAGGCGGAAGGCGCCGTGACCGTCGAGTCCTGTCCGGTCGAGGGCGCCGACTACCCGATCGTGCGCGCCCGCACGGTCGTCGCGGGCTCGGTGTCCGCCGTGTTCGCCCTGCTCGACGACGCCGCAGCATGCCCCGAGTGGCAGGCCATGTGCCAGGAGGAAACCGCCGCGTCGCTGGACGGCCCCTTCCGAACACTCCGTCAGCGCGTGTCCGGCAAGGGCATCAGCCGCCGGATCTCGATGACCAGCGCGGCCTGGTGGCGCACCGCCGACGGCCGCGTCATCGGCGACATCGCCGGCACGGACGATCGAACGCCGCGGTTCAAGGGCAAGCGGGTGCTCTGCATGCGCGTTCGGTGGCTGCTCTCCCCGGGCGACGAGGAAGGAACGGTCGAAGTCGTTCAGGAGGCGGTCAGCGACCCGCAGCCCCCGTTCGGTCTCGGCCCGAAGGTCGTGACGCCGCGCACCGCGAAGACGATGCTCGAGACGTTCACGAATCTCGCCCCCCGCCTCCGCGAAGAGAAGTACGCCAACGGCCCGAACATCGACTCGCTACCGCTGCTCAAGACCGCCCTGCCCGCCGTCGGCGAAGAATTCGCAGCCTGCCAGGCGGCGCGCAGGTAGGGGCCGCCAAGCACTACGTCTTGCGGCTGTTCCCGTGCGTTTCGGTGAGGCCCGGACGAGCTCGCCCCTGGTTGGTACGGAACGTTGATGTCGGGAAGTCGCCTGGTCACAGCTTCAAGAAGGCCTGGCTCCGCCGCGCGTCAGACTCCGCCTGCCTGATCCCGGGAGTCTGGCGGCGCCCCACGGATCAAGCCCGGTGCGAGCCTTGCGGGCGCATGCCGGTTCGCGTCGGGCGGTACGCCGCCCCCTCAGTCGAGGGTGCCGAGGTAGTGCCAGATGGCTTCGAACTGGCTTGCGGCCTTGCCGTCGAGGATGTCGTACAGGGCGGTGTAGCCGTCCTCGTCGACGAATCGGGGCATCTTCGTGCCGGGCAGGAGGCGTTGCGGGTCGTGGAGGAAGCGATCGTACCAGGGGCGGCGGAGCCGGCGGTGGACGAGGTCGAGGTTGGTCGTCTCCTGCGAGCCCTCGCCGCCGAGTGCCGGGTCGGCGCCCAGGGCGTGACAGGCGACGCAGCCGAGGCGGTCGCTGCGGACAAGGCTCCTGCCGACGGCCGCCAGTTCCGAGTCCACCGGCGCCGGGTCGGGCGTCGTCGCGGGCAGGCCGTGCTGATGGTGCATCCCGGCGGCGAGATGTTCGGCGAGATCGGGCCAGGTCGGCATCCGGACCTGCAGATGCGGGCGGGGACGGTCCGCGCTGCGGCCGCCGAGGTACTCCTCCAGCCACTGGCGGCGCAGCTTCTCGCCGGCCCAGGTCAGGTCCGGCGGCGCCTGGTGTGGATCGTCGGCGTCCATCGCTGCGGACGAGACCGTGAAGGTGTCGGCCCCCGTGCCTTCCGCGGCTGGATCGAGGGACACGGCCGCGGCTGGCGACCACGATGCCGGTGCGCCGTCACGGGCGTGGCAGGCTAAGCAGCCGCCGGACCGCATCCGGCGCTCCGCGTACTCGATCGAGACGGTGCGTGAGAAGGCCTCCGCGTCCTCGGCGAGGAACCGTTCGACGGCTTCGACTTCCGGCGGCGTGAAGTCGTAGAGCGGATGGCGGATCGTGCCGGACGCCGATGCCGAGATCGCCGCCCAGACCTCGGGCCGGCCCGCCAGCTCGTCGAGCGGCGAGGCGGTCGGCGGCGTTCCGCCTTCGGGCAGTGCGTGGCAACTGCGGCAGCGGAGTTCGTCGGCCAGCAGCCGCCCGCGTTGCGGATCGCCGCGATGCGAATCCGAGCGCGGCGGCGTGTCGTCTTCCGGCGTCTCGGCAAGCAGGTACGCCGCGAGGGCGGTTGCCTCGGCCGCGTCCAGGTCCGTTCGCGGCATGCGGTTCGCCGGGTCGAACCTGGTCGGGTCAAGCAGGTAGGCGGTGAGGGCTGTCGACCGCCACCTGGCGCGAAGTCGCGGCGGCTGGACGCTCGCAGTTGCTCCGGCGGGCTCCGCCGGGGCGATGAGCCGCGGCGCCGAGTCGATCCTCGGCGGCGATGTCCGGTCGCCGTGGCAGGCCGCGCAGCCGATCCGGGCGTAGAGGCGGCGTCCGACCGCGACGGCGACCGCAGACCCCGCGGCGGGTGTTCCACGAGGTGGACCGCTGCCGATCTGGCGGTGGCGCTGGCCGCCGCCGGGACCGCGCCGATCGCCCGGAGCTGGCGGCGCGCCCTCCTCCTGCGGTGCAGCGGTCACGGTCGAAGCGAGGTAGGCCGCAAGGTCGGCCGCCTGCTGGCGCGCAAGGGCGGCGTCAGCCGAGAGGAGTCGCGGCATGCGGGCGCGGGCTCGGAGAGACGACGGGTCGAGCAGCCACCGTTCGATCCACTGCCGGCGCAGGCGTGAACCGACGCCGTCGAGATCGGGCGCGGCATGCTGCGCCTCCGGCATACCGTGCATCGGCCGGCCTGGAGCTCTCGAGGAGGTGTGGCAACGGCCGCACATCGCGTCGGCGACGAGGTTGCGGGCCCTTCGCCGGGCCCGGCCCCGGTCGAGTTCCGGCGATGCGGCGTGCCGCAGCGACGCGGGCGGCAGCGGCTCCTCCAGCAGGTCGTCGTTGCTCCAGGAGAGACGAAGCGCTGTATCTCCCCGCTCAGCGCTGCGATAGACGAGCTCGATCGGGTTGAGGCCCTTTCGAAGCCGCACGGCGCCATCGGTAGAGACGGCTGCGCCGTCGTGGGGAAGGGCGTCCTGCTCGAGCACGACCTCGCCGCGGATGCTCAACCGGACGCTGCCGTTGCCGCGGACAGTGAAGCGCAGGGAGTCGTTCAGGTCGAGCTCGACCGCGCCGCGGAAGGACGCAACGAACGGGCCGGCATCGAGGAAGGGGCTTGGCGCCTCGCCCTCGGGCACGTGGAGCGCGGCCAGCCGTGCGACCCGGGCGTCCGTCGCTTCGCCATCGCGCGAACGGAGGACAAGTTCCAGTCCGGTCCGATAGCCGTCGCCGCCGGGCGCCGCCGTCGTCGTCGGCTGCGCTGCTGCCGGCCCGCCGGAAGCAGCCGCCAGCAGCGGCAGGACGGCGAGTCCCTGAAGGCGCGCGACGGCTCTGGCAGCCCGTGGCAGGAGCCGCGCTGCGTTCGAGCGTCCAGGCACTCCGCCCGGCTGCGTTGCTCTTCGCTCACCTGTACCAGACATGCTCGCTCATCGCGCCTTGCCGGACGGGCGCCTGACCACTCTCGTTGCGATCCGCACTGCTCGCCACGGGCTCCGGCGCCGGCTTCAGTCGGTGCCCGCGAGGATCTCGGCTCCGGGCCGCGATCCCGGCGCGTGGATCGTGCCGTGGAGGAACTGCCGCATCCGTGCGCCGTCCCGGCTGCTCAGGTTCATCTCCAGGTGGAACTGCTGCGCCGGCAGCATGTCCGGAATCTCGACGAAGACCGAGCGGCCGTCGGCGGAGAGTGTCGCCGCGGCAATCTCCAGGTCGTCCTTCCCCGTACCTTCGCCGAGGACGCGGTAGTCCTCCGAGCCGTAGCTCGCCTGACGCAGGTACTGCCAGATCCGCATCGAGTAGTTGCCCGGATCGTCGGCGGCCTCCGGGTCGAGTTCGGTGCTGAAACGGACGACGATCCCGTCCGAGGCGGTCTCCCAGGCGGTCGGGATGCGCAGCGGCCGGTCGGTGCGCCGGATTCGGTAGAAGCCGCCGGGTCGGGTCCGGTCGCCGGCCCAGGCGAACAGTCCGCAGACATAGAGGTGATCGTCGGCGGCGTTGAACCGGCCGCGGATCAGGCCGGTGGGCGCGGCCGCAACCGGCAGCTCGACCACTGCGGCCTGGCGCGGCGGACCGCCGTTCGGCGGAAAGGACCGGTCGAACAACACCGAGAATACCTTGCCGTTGCCGTACGACAGGTAGATCAGCGACCCGTCGAGCGGCCCCCAGCGTTCGCTGTTCACCCTGACCGGCGCCGACGGGGAGCGATCCACGTCGTGGTGGATCCAGGTCACTGGCGGCACGAAGTCCTCCGGGTCGCGGTCGGGCGCCCGCCAGGCCCGCATGTAGCCGTGGAACGTGTCGGGTTCGACCCAGTTGATCCGGTTCTCGGGAGTCCAGTGTCCCTCCTGGTCGGTGACGATGACGCTGCCGTCCGGCTGGACCACCAGACCGTTCGGCGCGCGGAACCCGGTGGCGACGATCCGGGTCGAGGAACCGTCCGCCGCGACCTTGAGGATCGTGCCGTGCTGGGGTACACGGGCGTCGAAGTCGTGTCCGGCGCCCTTGGCGTAGTAGAAGTTGCCCTCCTGGTCCGTCTCCAGGCCGACCGCGAACTCGTGGAAGTGGGCCGAGGCCTGGGCGTCGTGGTTGAATGCCTCGTAGTGATCGGCCTCACCGTCGCCGTTCAGGTCGTGCAGCCGGGTGATCTGGTCACGGGAAGTGACGAAGATCTCGCCGCCGCGGGTGTTGACGCCGAGCGGTTCGTAGAGGCCGGAGGCGAAGCGCTTCCAGGTCACCGGTCCGATCTCCTCGCCGCCGAGTCCGTCGACGAGCCAGACGTCTCCCATCCAGGTGGCGACGACCGCCCTCCGACCGCCGTCGAGGAAGTCGAAGCCGCCGAGGCGCATCCAGGACCGGTACGGGTTGTCGAGCGGCGTCGTGACCGCCTCCAGCACGAAGGGGCCCTCGCGTCGGCCGAGAACCCGGCTCTCGGTGACGATCTTCTCGGTCCAGCGGGGCGGGCCGCCCCGGGTCAGCGGTTCCAGGTCGGCCGCCGGCGCCAGTTCCGAGGTCCGCGCCAGGAATCCCGCGTTCGACCGGCCGCGGCGTCCGATGACGACCTTGAACCGGATCGGTTCGGCGCCGGCGGCCACTCGCAGGCGGAGATGGTCGGGGTCGCCTTCCAGCCATCGGACCGCGGACGAGGCGCCGATCAGCGCGGCGACCACGGGTCCGCTCCGCTCGCCGCCGCTCGCCGCCCGGCGGGGCGCCCGGCCGAAGCCGGCTGCCTGGTCGGCGATCCAGGCCCGTCCGCCCCCCTGGTGCGCCACCTGAACCACCAGATCGGTGCGTCGCGGGCCGAGGTTCAGGGTGCGGCTGAACAGCCCGCCGCCCTCGGCGGCGCCGAGCTCCAGGACCTCGGCGCCGCCGACCCGGTAGTGCAGCACGACCCGGCCGCCGTGAAGGTAGTGGCCGATCCAGCGGGCCGCGGCGCTGTCCTGCGGCCCGAAACGGCGGCCGCCGCGGCCGACGATCCGGGTGTCCCGGAACCTGTCGCCGGCCAGCGACCATCCCGGCGCGTCGGGGTTCGTGAAGACGAGATCGCCGACCAGGGCCGGCTCCACGACGTGTCTGCCGTTGTAGTTGATCGAGTTCCAGTCCATGAAGCCGGCGCCGGTCCAGCCGGCCGCCCAGCGCAGCGTGTCCGTGTCGAAGAGCAGGAACTCGGCGCCCTTCGCGACACCGCCAGGCCCTTCGTCCACCCGGATCGCCAGCCCCTTGTTTGCGTTGTTCCCCGGTTCGACGAAGTAGGAGTGGACCTTGAAGGGTCCGTAGTCCATGTCGGACCAGGGGTTGCCGGTCAGGTCCTGCGCGCCGCCGGCGCCGGCGAGCAGAACGGCGATGGCGGCCGCCGCGGTCAAGCGGCGCATCGGGCGGGAGGATCCTGGCCCGCATGTCTCACCGACGCTCGCAGCGAGGGCGCGGACAGGCCGCGGACAGCGCTCGGACCGAGCGGCGACTGCTGATAGAATGCGCCGCATCATTCGCTTCGGCCGTGCGCCGGCAGACAGTTCGGGACGGAGGGTGAGTTCATGACGAAGATGGGTGACTGTCGCGGAAACGCCAGCATCGCGCCTGTCGCACGTGCGGCCTTGACTGTACCCCCCCCCCCCCCCCCCGAATTCCGGGCGCGGGGCTGAGCCGGTGCACGCCCTGCGGGGAGCCGGACGCGGACCGAATGCCGCGTTCGCCGCCGTCCTGCTGCTGACGTTGGCCGCTGCCCTGCCGCACCAGGCCGCGCACGCGCAGAACGTCACCCTCACGGCAACGGCAAGTGACAGCCACATAGATCTCGCGTGGGAGTACAAGGGCTCCACCGAAGGCGCGGCGGGCTGGCAGCTCGAGTGGATCAGGCTCTCGGACCGAAGCGGAGAGGGCCGGTGGCTTGACGTGGATGGCGGCGTCAGCAGAAACAAGAGCCGACTTTTCGTGATCAACGGCGAGACCTACGCTTTCGCGATTCGGCTGGTCGGTCCTGGCGGCAGTCCCGTGATCGCCTCGAGCGTCGTCAACAACGAGGGATGGGTCCTGGCCACACCCAGGGCGCGGACCCCGACGCTGATCTCCGGCGCGGACAGCACCGTCACGGTCGCCAGCGCCGGGGCGACGACGCCGGTGTGTTTCAACCTGCTCTCGGCCTCGCAGAGCACCTGGGAAGGACCGGTCACATACTTTGAAGTGCGTGGCGGCCAGACGCCGGTGTCCCCGCACTCGGTGCTCGCCGACCCGACTCTCGGCGTCGAGATCACCCAGGCGCCCGCCGGCATCACCAAGGGGCGCGGCGTCAACCTCAGTCCCTGCGTGACTCTCGGTGTGGGCTCGCATACCGTCACCTGGAGCTGGAAGGGACGCGACGGCACCGCCGCGGTGGCGGCAACGACCTCCACCACGATCACCGTGGCGGCCAGGGACTACGGCCCGAAGACGATCACGCTGTCGGCGTCCCCGTCGACCACGATCACCGAAGGCGACTCCGGCTTCACGGACGTCACCATCACGGTGACCCTCAGCGAGCCGGCGCCGGCGGCGGATCCGGATTCGGGGAACTTTTCGGTCACCATCGGCGGCGACGTCGATTCGGGCACGGCCGTGGGCTCCGGCAGGGGCGGCAGCAACGCCTGCACGCCGCCCTTGCAGCCGCCGGACACGGACTACTGCTGGGTGCCCGAGGCGGACCTCTATACCTCCTTCGCCCAGGGCGCGACCCAGACCACGAGGACCCTCCGCATCTTCGGCGATACCCGGGACGAGCCAGACGAGACGATCAACATCCTCGCCTACAAGAACAACTGGGCATCCGGCAAGCTCACCCTGACCATCAGGGACGACGACGGCGGCGGCTCCAGGGCGCTCACGCTGTCGGCGTCGCCGTCGACGACGATCACCGAGGGCAACGCCGGTTCGACGGACGTCACCATCACCGTCACCCTCAGCGAGCCGGCGCCCGCGAACTTCTCGGTCACCGTTACCGGCTTGGGTACGGCGACGGGCTCGAACAAGGGGGCGAATCCCTGCGACCCGCCCCTGAGCCCGCCACACACGGACTGGTGCTGGCCGAACCCCGGTCCTGTTTCCATCGCGGAAGGCGGAACCCAGGGCACGAAGACCCTCCGCATCCTGGGCGATACACGGGACGAGGCGGACAAGACGATCCGCGTCACCGCTGCAAAGACCGGCTGGACCTCCGCCACGCTCGTCCTGACGATCAGAGACGACGACGGCAGCAACTCCGGCGGCGGCAGCTCGACCGCACCCGCCAAGCCGTCGGGTTTCGGGGCGACGACGGGCGACAGGTGGGTCTACCTGACCTGGACCAACCCGAGCGACGCCAGCATCACCCGTTGGGAGTACCGGCAGAAGGCGGGGGCCGGGAGCTACGGTTCATGGACAGGGATGACGGGTTCCGGTGCGGCGACGGTGAAGCACCAGGTCACGGGCCTGAGGAACGGCACGTCCTACACGTTCAGGATCCGTGCGGTGAACGGCAACGGCAACGGCGCGGCGTCGGACGAAGTGACGGCGACGCCGGCGGCGCCGGCGGCACCGGTGCTGACTGCGGTCACGTCGACCAACCAGACTGTCACGCTCACCTGGACCCATTCCGGCTCGACTCCGGGCGATTACATCAGCGGCGGGGGTCCCAGCGGGGTCTATTGGCAAACGGGGCACCGGCTGAAGGGATCGACGACCTGGACGGTGCACGGCGGGAACCTGTCCACCGCGAGCGGCAATTCCCTGCGCACGTCGTCGGCGAGCTTGGACAATCTCTACCCGGACGGAGCGTCGGTGGAGGTCGCGATCCGGGCAGCGGGCGATTCCACTCTGCTGAACAGGGCGGATATCAAGGGCCCCTGGTCGAACGCGCGAACGGTCACGTACAGGAACAACAGTACGGCGGCGCTCACGCTGACCGGTACGCCGGTGACGGTGACGGCGGGTTCCACGTCCAGCTACACGGTGGCGCTGACCAAGGCGTACGCGGGGACGCTCAGGGTCACGAGCGCGAACACTTCGAGGGCGACGGTGCGTCCGTCGCGCCTGACGTTTACCACGGGCAACTACAGCACGGGTCAGAGGGTGACGGTGACCGGCGTGGGTGGGGGGACGGCGACGATCAACCACGCGTTCCGGCTGACGGGCGCCGGTGTGGATGCGATCCCGAATGCGGGCAGGGTGTCGGTGACGGTGAGCGTGACGCGGCCGGGCAAGCCGACGGGTCTGGGTGCGACGGCGGGCAACGCCCAGGTGGTGCTGCGCTGGGCGGACCCGGGCAACGCCAGCATCGCGGGCTGGCAGGTGCGCCACGGCAAGGTGGGCGAGGACCTGGGTTCATGGTCCGACATCGCGGGCTCGGTCGCGGCGACGACGAGCCACACGGTGACGAGTCTGGAGAACGGTTCCGCGTACCGTTTCCGGATCCGTGCCAGCAACAGCGCCGGCGCCAGCCCGGCCTCGGACGAAGTGACGGCAACGCCGACGGCGCCTGCGAACCCGACGGCGCCTGCGAAGCCGACGGGTCTGACCGCGACGCCGGGCAACGCTCGGGTGGTGCTGCGCTGGGCGGACCCGAACGACGCGAACGTCACGGGCTGGCAGGTGCGCCACGGCAAGGTGGGCGCGAGCCTGGGCTCGTGGTCCGGCATCCCGGGTTCGAGCGCGACGACGACCAGCCATACGGTGACCGGTCTGGAGAACGGTTCCGCGTACCGCTTCGTGATCCGGGCCAGGAACAGCGTTGGTGACGGCCCGGCATCGGACGAAGCGACCGCAACGCCGGCGGCGCAGAGCGGCGGTGCCGGCGGTGGTACTGGCGGCGGCAACTCGGGCGGCAACGGCGGCGGCTTGGGCGGCGGACCGGGCGGTGGCAGTCCTGGCGGCGGTTCGGGCAACAACGATGGCGGCAATGGCGGTTCGGACGGCGACGACGGCGACAATGATGACGGCGACGATGACGGCGACAACGATGATGGCGGCGGCGATGACGGCGACAGCGGTCCTGGCGGCCGCCCGAAGGCCGCGTTCACGCTGAGCGCAAGCTGCGTCGACGGCCTCTGTCGCGCACGCACCGGCGCTGCGGTGTCCTTCACCGACACCAGCACGGGAACCGTCGCGGCGCGGACATGGAGCTTCGGCGACGGCGGTGCGGGGTCGAGCAGCCGCAGTCCGCGGCATGCGTGGTCGGCGCCCGGCTTCTACACAGTGTCGCTGACGGTCAGCGGCGAGGGCAGCACGTCGACGGTGTCTCGCAAGGTGCTGGTCGAGGCCGGCGATCCGGCGGGTTCCTGCACGGTGAACGGCGACACGCGTTGCCTGCGGGAGTCGCGGTTCTCGGTCGCCGTGGAGTGGTGGCCGGAGGACGGCGACGCGCGGAAGGCGGGCAAGGTGGTGCACGAGGGAACGGACGACTCGGGTCTGTTCTGGTTCTTCTCGGAGGCGAACTGGGAGCTGCTGCTGAAGGTGCTCGACGGCTGCTCGCTGAACGGCCACGTCTGGGTGTTCGGCGCCTCGGCGACGACCCTGGGCTACAGCATCCAGGTGACGGACACGGTCACCGACGCGATGAAGGAGTACCGGAACGAGCCCGGCAGGCGGAGTTCGGCGATCACCGATGTCGCGGCGTTCCCGGGCTCCTGCTCCGGATCGGCTTCGCGGGCGTCGTCGTCGGCGCCGCCGCCGGCCGGCGGCGACCCGGACCCGGTCGCTGCTGACGGCGCGGTCGCTGCCCTGCTTCCGGCGGTGACCGTGCCGTCGGCGGCGGAGTCCGGCAGTTGCACCCCGGCGGCCGGCACGCTGTGCCTGCAGGACGGCCGGTACGCCGTGTCCGTGGACTGGACAAATCGCGAAGGCGATACCGGCAAGGGCAGCGTCGCCCCGCCCCGTGCCGACGACTCGGGTCTGTTCTGGTTCTTCTCGGAGACGAACTGGGAACTCCTGGTGAAGGTCCTCGACGCCTGCACCAGCAACGGGCACCACTGGGTCTTCGCCGCCTCGGCGACCGATGTCGGCTTCGACCTTCAGGTGCGGGACACCGTGACCGGTCAGGTCAGGCGGTACACCCACACCGCCGGAACCCCCGCCCGGGCACTGGCCGACGTGACCGCCTTCCCCGACGCCTGCATGCCGTAGACCCTGGCGGCCCACTTCACGACCGACCTCGCGCCGGAAGAGCTGCTGCGCTGCGTTCTGCTCTCAGCCACGGTCACCATCCGGGGCGCAGCTTGCCGGCGATGAACGAACGGACTCCTCTGTCGCCCCTGGCGCCCCGCGGTTGACGCGGGCGCCGGCGGCAAGCTACGTTCCGCTGTGTCGTGAAGAGAGCGGTCTTCTGGATCGGTGCGGCGGTTGCCGGCTTGGTCCTGTTCGGTGTCGGCTACGGCGCCGGCTGGTTCGTGCATGCCGCGGGCATCGGCCGAACGGCGCCGCTGGACGAACTGTCGGAGCGTGAACGGGCCTTCGCCGAACGCATGCAGGACGTCGACCTGGTCGGTCATTTCACGATCGAGAATCTGCAGGAACTCGTGGATGTCGAGGGCGTCGAGGGTGTCCGGCGGGACGGGAACCCGGAGCGCTACGAGATCGCGAGCGTCGCCAAGGTCAGGGGCCCGGGCGATCGCTGGCGGTTCGACGTCCGGATCGTCTACATGAGCGTCGATGTCACCCTGCCGGTCGTCGTGCCGATGGTCTGGGCCGGGGACACGCCGATGGTCAGCATCACGGATTTCGAGATTCCGGGCCTGGGCAGCCAGTTCGGGGCGCGGGTGCTGTTCCACGACGACCGCTATGCCGGCACCTGGAACCACGGTCCGTACGGCGGGATGATGTACGGCGTGATCGAGCCGGCGGCAGACGAGTAGCGGCTGCCAGTGGCTCCGCGCTCGTGGTCGGCGCGGGCGAGGGGCGCTATCCTCTGCGGCCCGAGTCCGTACCCCACGCCGTTGTCCGAGTCCTCAGGGAGATTCTTCACGATGAAGGTCCTTCGCACCCCCGACGAGCGCTTTGCCCACCTGCCCGAGTTCGACTACGAACCGAACTACACCGTCGTCCCGAGGGGCGGCGAAGACGGGGACGGGGACGGGGACGAGGGGATGCGAATTCACCACGTGGAGGCCGGTCCGGTCGACGGTCCGCTGGTTCTCCTCCTGCACGGCCAGCCGACCTGGAGCTTCCTGTATCGCCGGATGATCCCGGTTCTGGTGGAGCGCGGTCTCCGGGTCATGGCGCCGGATCTGGTCGGCTACGGCCGGTCCGACAAGCCGGCCGAGCGCGAGGACTACACATACCAGCGGCAGGTCGACTGGCTGAGCGCCTGGCTTCGCGAGAACGGCGTCGTGCACGCGACCCTGGTCGGCCAGGACTGGGGAGGCCTGATCGGGCTTCGCATGGCGGCGCTCGACCCGGCTCGCTTCGACCGCATCGTCGCCGCGAACACCGGCCTGCCGCTGCCGACGCCGATGTCGGAAGAGACGCTGCGGCAGATCGAGACCTTCCGCGCCGAGGCGCCGACCCCGACGATGATGGAGATGCAGCAGCAGGTCTCGCAGATGGGAACCGACCCTGCGATGAAGTTCGCGTACTGGCAGAAGTGGACCTGGGAAACCGAGGACATTCCGGTCGGGCTGCTGCTTGCGGGCATGGCGGACGGCGTCACGCTCACGCCGGAGGAGATCGCGGCCTACGACGCGCCCTTCCCGGATCCGTCTTACAAGGCCGGGATCCGCGCCATGCCCAGCCGCGTGCCGATGCTGCCGAACGACTCGTCGGTACCTGCCCAGGTCGAGGCCTGGAGGGTGTTCTCGGAGTGGACGAAGCCGTTTCTCTGCGCCTTCTCGGACAACGATCCGGTGACGGCCGCGGCCCGCAAGCCGTTCGAGGAGAGAATTCCCGGCGCGGCGGGCCAGGCCCACCGGACGATCAGGGGCGGCGGGCACTTCCTGCAGGAGGGCCGAGGCGAGGAGCTGGCGACGATCGTCGCCGATTTCGTCGATTCGACGTCGCAGGGCCTTCGTGGCGGTTGACCGGCGGCGTCTCCGGCGGCGCGCCCTGACCGCAGTTGCCGGGGCGGCGGCGTTGCTGGCGGCGGTCGCGGCGCTGGCCGCCGGCTACGTGTGGCTTGCGCCGCGGCCACCGGACACCACGGACCCGCGGCTGCTCGCCGGCGGCGGCGGCGAGGTCGACCATTGCGACCTGCCGCGGCTGGACGGATCGGGCCTGACCGCGGACCAGGTGCCGGTCGCCTACACGCCGGGCTGCGGCGGCTGGACGGAGTGGCCGTTGCCGGTGCTGGCCGCCTGCACCGAGCCGCTGCCGGAGGGTGCGCCCGACCTGCGTGGTCTGTGGCTTGACGGGCAGAGCGGTCACCTCGAGCGGGTCGAGCAGTGCGGCGACCGGGTCGTCGTGACGGTGGTCGGACTGATCCACGACATGCGGGCGGACGGGACTCTGAGCCGCGGCGTGGACGACGTGAATCCGCGTTGCGGGAGGATTCGCAATCGGACCCGTTTCCGGGACGGCGTGCTGGAGATGGACGGCTACGGTCTGCCGTGGTTCCGGGTCAGGCGGTGGCTGGACGGAGGCGAGTTGCGCTGGACGCATCCCCAGGCCGGCAGCCACCGCATGCGCCGCATCTGCCGGGTGCCGCCGGACCGGGTGACCCGCGCGCCGTACTGACCGCGGCCCGTCGGAAGAACCGACTGTGGTCAGCTACGATCGTGTCGATGCTCGGCACGGCTTCAGTCGCTCGTGAGGTCAAGTCGGCGCCCGCAGCCGGCCGGCCGGACGGGACCGTCTGAGGACTCTGCCGTGGACTCCCCTGGAGCTGGCCGCCGGATCCATCTGCCGGGCCGCGGTGCGAGCTGGACGGTGGAGGTCGAAGGGCCGCCCGGGGCGCCGGTACTGTTGCTGCTGCACGGCCTCGCCGCGACCGCGCTGCTGAACTGGGGGACCAGCCTGAAGACCCTGGGGCGCGGGTTCCGGGTCCTTGCTCTCGATCACCGCGGTCACGGCCGCGGCATCCGGCGGATCGGCGCCTTCCGGTTGGAGGACTGCGCCGACGATGCCGCCGCTCTGGTCGACCGGCTGAGCGTGGAACAGGCGATCCCGGTCGGCTACTCGATGGGCGGCGCCGTGGCCCAGTTGTTCTGGCGCCGCCACCGGGATCGCACCGCCGGTCTCGTGCTCTGTGCGACCAGTTTCCGCTTCGGCGGATCGAAGGCCAGACGGGCGGCCTCGACGCTTGGGCCTCTGCTGTCGCTGGCGGCGAGAGCGGCACCGCACTCGCTGTGGAAGGGCATGGGCGAACGGATGCTCGAGAACATCCAGGACCCCGGCCTGCGAGAGGTCGTCAGGCAGCAGCTCGGACCGACCGATCCGACCTCGGTGATCGAGGCGGCGGCGGCTCTGGCCCGCTTCGACGCCGGTCCCTGGCTCGGCGAAATCGACGTTCCCGCCGCGGTCGTGATGACGCTGAAGGACGAGCACATCCCGCTCCGCGGTCAGTCGGCGCTGGCGGACCGAATTCCGGGTGCGGCGCGTCACTCCGTGGACGCGGACCACTACGCCTGCGCGGCCCGACCCGACCTGTTCGTGCCGACCCTGTTCGATGCCTGCCGGTCGGTGGCGTTGCGTTGCGCCTCGGTGCGCGCGGTGTCCTGAGAACGCCGACTCGACGGCTTCAGGGACGGCGGCGCTGTTGCCGCCGGCGGAAACCCCGCTGCTGTCGGGGTGCGTGGGCCGGCTGCGCGGCAGGCTGCCGGCCGAAGTTCGCGAGCCGTTCCCGCACGGATCGGATCGCGGCGTCCGCCGTCTCCACGGCCCGGTCCATCACGTCGTAGATGACGGGCACGACGAGCAGCGTGAGCAGCGTCGAGGTGGTCATCCCGCCCATTGTCAGCACCGCGATGGCGGCTCGGGCCTCGGCGCCGGCCGCGGTCGAGAAGGCGGCCGGGAGCAGGCCGCAGATCAGGGAGACGGCGGTCATCAGCACCGGCCGCAGCCGCGCCGGACCGGCTTCCAGGATCGCTTCCCGGCGTGAGCGGCCGTCCAGACGGAGCCGGTTGATGTAGTCGATCAGGAGGATCCCGTTCTTCATGACCAGCCCCATCAGGACGAGGAGGCCGATGCCGCTGATCATGTCGAGCGGTTTGCCTGCGAGCTTGAGCGCCAGGAAGGCGCCGATGAAGGAGAGGGGTGCCGACATCATGATCGTCACCGGGTGGACCAGGGAATTGAACAGGGACGCCAGCACCATGTAGATCGCCGCGATCGCCAGCACGAAGGCGAAGAGCAGCGACAGTCCGGTCTCCCGCATGACGACCGTCATGCCGCTGGGGACCAGCTCGTGCGGGGGCGCGAGGCCGATCCGCCGGCCGTACTCCTCGATCCGGTCCGCCAGTTCCGACTGGGCGACGCCGTCGGCCGCGTTCGCGGCGATCGTGATCTCGCGGGAGCGGTTCTGGCGGTTGATCCGGACTGCGCCCTCGCCGACCCGGATGCTGGCGAGGTTGACGATCGGCGTGAGCTCCCCGGAGGCGGTCCGGATCCGGACAAGGTCGAGCTTTGCCGGTGCGTCCCGATACTCGGGAAGGACCTGGACACGCACGTCGTACCGTTCGCCGCCGTCCTCGAAGGCGCCCAGTTTCTCACCGGCGATCAGGGTGCGGATGGTGCGGCCGATGACCGTCGCCGGCACGCCCAGGTCGGCGGCGCGGTCCCGGTCGACCTCGATCTCGATCTCGGGCCTGCCCGTCTCCCAGCTCGTCCCGACATCGACGAACGCAGGGTCGACCCGCATCAGTTCGACCAGCCGACGGGCATGGCGTTCCAGTTCCTCCATGCGCGGCCCGCGCAGGCTGTAGGTGACGGCGCGCGTTCCGAGCAGGTCGTCGCTTCCGGCGATCCAGTTGATCGGCGAGACGGCGATCTCCTCGGCCTCCGGCAGGCGGGCCAGCAGCCGCTCCCGGATCCGCGCCATGACCGCCTCCTGACTCGTGCCGCGTTCGCGCCTGTTCGTCAACTGGACGTAGATCGACGCCCGGCGGGGCTCCTGCCAGGCGCCGCCGCCGATCGTCGCGAAGCGGTTGCGCACCTCCGGGTCGGCAGCGAGCACTTCCTCGGCGCGTCCTGCGGCCTCGGAGGTCACGGCCAGCGGAGTGCCGA
This sequence comes from Thermoanaerobaculia bacterium, assembly GCA_965116145.1. GTDB lineage: Bacteria > Acidobacteriota > Thermoanaerobaculia > Multivoradales > Multivoraceae > Multivorans. The sequence continues at coordinate 792,003 of OZ220482.1, read as the reverse complement.
TCGGCATCTTCAGCTCGACGTTGAATTCGCCGCGGTCCTCGGTCGCGAACAGGTCGAACGGGAGGGTGAGCGCCACCAGTCCGCCCCCGGCCGTGGCCGCCGCGGCGACCGCCAGCGTGACCGCACGATGGCAGAGGGCGCGCCGCAGGACGGCCTCGTAGAACCGGTCGAGACCGTCGAGAGCGCGCCCCAGGGATCGGCTCACCGGGTCCTTCCCCTGGCGTTCGGTGAGGACGCGGCTGCCGAGCATCGGTGTGAAGGTCAGGGCGAACACACTCGAGACGCAGACGGCAATCGCCATCACCATCCCGAACTCGTAGAACCACTGGCCGACGGCGCCGGTCAGGAACGCGATCGGCATGAACACCGCGCACAGGGCCAGGGTGGTCGAGATCACCGCCAGCGTGACCTGGCTGGCACCTTCTTCCGCTGCCTCCCGGCGTCCAAGGCCCTGCTCGATCCGGCGGTAGATCACCTCCAGGACGACGATGGCGTCATCGATCACGACGCCGATGGCGAGGGAGAGCGCCATCAGCGTCATCACGTTCAGCGTGAAGTCGGCCAGGTAGAAGAACGTGAACGAGGCGACGACCGAGGACGGAATCGCCAGTGCCGAGATCAGGGTCGATCTCGGGTTCCGCAGGAACAGCAGGACGACGGCGACGACCAGGAGACCGCCCCACAGCATGTTCGCGAGTACGGAATGGATCGAGTCCTCGATGAACACGGCCATGTCGCGCGTGATGAGAATCTCCGTTCCGGGCGGCAGGTTCGCCCGCAGCGCCTCGACTTCGGCGCGCACCGCCTCGGCGACGGCGACGGTGTTCGCCCCGCTCCGGCGCCGCACCTCCAGCGACACGCCGCGCTGTCCGTTGAAGCGGGCCAGGGACCGTTCGTCGGCCAGCCCGTCCTCGATCTTCGCGACATCCCGGAGATGGACGACGCGGCCGCCGCGCTCGGAGGCGATCAGGGCGCCGAAGTCCTCGACGCGCCTGACCCGGCCCGACGTGGTCACGGTCCACTCCCGGTCGCGTCCTTCGACGCGGCCGCCGGCGGTCTCGGCGTTCTCCAGCAGCAGGGTGGATCGGATGTCGTCGATCGACAGGCCGTAGCCGGCCAGCCGGACCGGATCGAGCCAGATGCGGACTTCTCGCCGGCGCGAGCCGATGATCTCGATGCTGCCGACACCGGGAAGACGCTCGATCCGGTTCTTGACCGTCCTCTCCGCGATGTCCGACAGCTCGCGCACGGAGAGCGGGCCGCCGAGCATGACGGAGAGGATCGGAGTCGCGTCCGGATCGAGCTGGGTGACGACCGGGTTCTCGGCGTCGAGAGGCAACTCGGCGCGCGCGGGAGCGACCTTCTCGCGCACCTGCTGCGCCTTGAGGTCCACGTCGTAGCTGGTCTCGAACTCGACGAAGATCCGGGACACGCCTTCCGACGAGACCGAGCTCAGATCGCGGATGCCCTCGATCGTGTTGATCTGCTCCTCGAGGATGTCGGTGACCTCCATCTCGACCGTCTCCGGCGAGGCGCCTTCAAGGACTGCGGCGACCGTGACGAAGGGCGCCTCGACATCGGGGTTCAGGTCGACGTCGAGCCGGCTCAGGCAGACGAGGCCCAGGACGACCAGCGCCAGGTTCAGCATCAGGGCGAAGACCGGCCTGCGGATCGACAGCAGCGGCAGGTTCAGCATCGGGGCCTCAGTGTGCCTTCGGCCGTAGCGCCCGGGACGGGTCCTTGCCGGCGTTCCCGGGCGGCGCTTCGGCGACGGAGATCGTTGCGCCGTCGGCCAGCCGTTCGATCGCCGGACCGACGATCACCGTGTCGCCCGGTTCGGCGCCGCCCCGGATCTCGATCCAGCGGGCGCCGGACGCGCCGATGCGGATCTCGATCCGGCGCGCGCGATCCGCCTCGACCTGGAAGAGGTAGGCGCGGCCGTCGCGGTCGAGCACCGCGGCGCGATCCACGATCACGGCGCCGCCCGGCGTCCGCGGCCGGATGTCGGCGCGGACGAAGGCGCCCGCCCTGGTCCCGGGCAGGCTGCCCGGAACCGGTGCACGGACCCGGTAGGTGCGGGTCTCCGGGTCGATCTTCGCGTTGACGGAGGCGATCCTCGCCTCGAACGGCGCGTCCGCACCTTCGACCGTCAGCAGCACCGGGTCGCCGATCCGGACCGGCGCGGCCGCGGCCGGCACGTCGAGCTCGGCGGCGAGGCCCGTCCGTTCCTGGACCGTGACGACGATCGAGCGCGGACCGACGATCGCCCCTTCGTGAAGCTGTCGCTCGACGACATGGCCGTCGTAGGGACTGGTGACGGCGGTCCGCGCGAGCTCCTGCTCGGCGCCTTCCACCGCGGCCGCTTCCTGATCGACACGCGCCCGCGCCACCGCGAGGTGGGTCCGCTGCCGGTCGAGCTGCCGGGGCGAGACCACGTTCTGCTCGGCGAGCCGGCGGATCCGTGCGAGCTCCTGCTGTGCCTGGGCGGCTTCCGCCCGGGCCAGGGCCAGGCCGGCGCGCGCCCGCTTCAGGTTGGTGCGGAACGGCGTCGGATCGAGTTGCAGAACGACATCGCCCTTCGCCACGCGGTCGCCGACATCGAAGTGGACGGCAGCGAGTCGTCCGGAGACCTCGGGCCCGAGTTCGGTCAGGCGGGGTGCGACGACGGACCCGGATGCGGTGACGACGACGTCGACCTGGCCGCGCCGCACCCGCGTCGTCGGAGTCGGTTCGCTGCGCGAGGCGGGTGCGGCGCCGACCGCCTCCGTCTGGCCGACCGTCCCGTCCGCACCGGTGGCACGGCAGCCGGCCTGTGCGGCGCCGAGGATGAGCGCCGCGCAGAGTCCGAACACCGCCAGCGGCGGTTCGCGGTCTGACCTGGTTTCCCTCAGTACAAGGCTCCTGCCCTGGTTGCCGTGTCGGGCCGGGAGGACCTGCGCGGGACGGGTGCGGCCCCCGGCCTTCCTCTCTGTCGTCCGGTTCGCGGCGCTGCCCGGCTGTGGCCGGTTCGCTGTCGCTTGCCGTCTCCTGCATCATACAGCCGCGGCTGCTGATAGGGTGCCGGACATTCTCATCAGGAAGCCGGAGGAGCGACATGAACCGCCTGGTCCCTGCCATTCTCGTTCTCGGAGCGACGGGCTTCGCGTCCGCGGCTCTGGCCGCCGACAACGGGGGCGCCGTCACCTTCCACGAGCACGTGCTGGCCATCTTCCAGGACAACTGCCAGACCTGCCATCGTCCCGGCGGCGACAACGTGGCCGGCATGGTGGCGCCGATGTCCCTGATGACCTACGAGGAGGTGCGGCCGTGGGCGCGGTCCATCGCCCGTCTGGTGCGGAGCCGCGAGATGCCGCCCTGGGACGCGTCGGACCACACCGCCGGCGTCTTCGTCAACGAACGGACCCTGACCCCGGAAGAGATCGACACGATCGTGGCCTGGGTGAAGCGCGGAGCTCCCCGGGGCGAACCGTCGAAGGGCCCGGCGCCGCGTCAGTGGCAGGACACGGGCGGTTTCCTGATCGGCGAGCCGGACCTGATCGTGTACATGGAGGAGCCCTACCAGGTCGCTGACGACGTGGAGGACGAGCAGCCCGACTTCTTCATCACGCTGACCGAGGAGATGCTGCCCGAGCCGCGCTGGATCCAGGCGATCGAGTACCGGCCCGACGCCGAATTCGTCCATCACATCACCGGGCGGGCGCTGACTCCGAACGAGGACGGCGAGGTCGACGTGCGGAGCGCGGACACGTTCTCGCTCGGTTCGATTGCCGCCGGCGAGGACCCGACGATCTACCCGCCGGGCTTCGGCAACCTGCTGCGCGCCGGCATGGTGGTTCGTCTGAATGTGCACTACCACAAGGAGCCCGGTCCGGGCACCGGCGGTCCCGACCGGTCGGCGGTCGCCTTCAGGTTCCATCCGGCCGGCGCCGAGGTCAGGCACAAGGTCACCTGGAACACGATCGGCGCCGGCGGCTTCGAGATTCCGCCGGGCCACGGACACTGGCGCGTCGGCTCGTCGCGGGTGTTCGAGAAGGACACCGTGCTGCTGTCCCTCCATCCGCACATGCACTTCCGCGGCGAGAGCATGAAGTACACCGCGCACTACCCCGACGGCGGCGTCGAGGTGCTGCTCGATGTACCGGAGTACGACTACAGCTGGCAGACGAATTACATCTACCGGACGCCCAAGGTGCTGCCGGCCGGCACCCGGATCGAGATCGAGGCGGTCTACGACAACTCGGAGGACAAGCTCGTCGAGTATCCGTTCCTGGACATCGGCAGGGCGGTCGACTGGGGCGCCCGGAGCATTGACGAGATGATGGCGCCGTTCCTGGCCTGGACCTACGTCGAGCCGGAAGACGCGGCCGCGATGCGGGCTGCCGGCGCCGGCGGCACTTCCGGGTCGACCGGCAGCGGCAGGTAGCGCCGGCCGTCGACCTCGAGTTCCCAGTCCAGCATCCGGTCGCCGTCGAAGATGTAGCGGCCATGGGGCGCGTGACCGGCCAGGGCGTGGGGCAGCCACAGCCGGTCGTCTTCCCACATCTCGTCGTAGGGGATCGCGTCCAGCCGGGTCCACAGGGGCGCCGCCTCCTCGGTCTCGCGGATGTCGCCTTCGTGCCCGGAGGCGACGAAGGCATGGACGTGGATGGAATAGCCGTCGGTGAACTGGAAGCGGCTCTCGCCTCGGGAGTCGAGCCCGAGCGGCGTGACGCCCAGCTCTTCCCGGACCTCGCGAACGGCGCACTCGATCGGCGTCTCACCGGGCTCGAGCCGCCCGCCGGGGCCGTTGATCTTGCCTGCGCCCAGGCCGCGCTTCTTGCGGATCAGCAGGACCCGGCCGCCCTCGCAGACGAAGGTCAGCGTGGCCTGGTCCACCGCACGCCACGACGACCAGTCGATGTCGGCGACCCGTGTCCTGCCCGCAGCCTCGCGCATCGCCGGCATCGTAGCGGAGACGAAGGGCGGCCTCCGATGTCCGGGGAGAGTCGCCGTCTCCACGGTCCGGTAGCATCCGTCTCACGGTCGGATGCTGCCCGCCGGCCGGTGCCGCCACCCTGGAGCCGCCTGGAGGAACCCTGTGAACTCCCAGCTTGAGCAAGCGATCGAGTCCTTCTCTGCTGCCGGCATCGAGGACGCCGAGGACCCGCGGCAGACTCTTGCCCTGGCGCAGCGGGACATCCTGCAGGAGTTCGCACCGGCCTATGTGCGGTGGCTGGACGCTCATCCGGAGGCCGAGGAGGGGCTGTTTCCGGTAGAGCCGGAGTCGCCGGACGAGCAGCGCCGGAGAATGGCCGGGCTTCGACCCGGCCCGGACGACGACATCCGGCGCTGGCTGCGGGTGCTGCGGTACCGGGAGCTGAGCCGGGTTGCGGTCTCGGATTTCAGCGGACTCGACGACTTCGACGCGACGACGGCGAAGATCTCCCAGGTCGCCGATGTCTGCGTTCAGCGAGCCCTCGAGGCGACCGGTCTCGACCAGGAGCCGTTCGCGGTCATCGCGATGGGCAAATGGGGCGGACTGGAGGTCAACTACAGCTCGGACATCGATGCGCTGTTCGTGGCGTCGGACGACGTGGACCAGGAGGCGCTCTACCGCCTGCAGCGCCGGGCGCCGGAACTCATCCGGCTGATCTCCGACAACACCGGGGACGGTTTCGTGTTCCGGGTCGACATGCGGCTGCGGCCCGAAGGGAAGATGGGGCCGCTGGTGCGCACGGTTTCGCAGTACCTGCGCTTCTATGAGCGCTACGGCATGAACTGGACCTTCCAGGCGCTGATCAAGGCGCGCTTCGCCGGCGGCGATGCGGCCGCCGCCAGGGCTCTCATCGACGGTTCGCGCCGCTTCGTCTTCAACCCGGAACGCCCGCCGGAGACCCTGCTGCGGGAGGTCTTCGAGATGAAGCAGATGATCGAACGGTCCCTGCGCTCCCGCGGCGCCGAAGTCGGCAACGTGAAGCTGGGCGCCGGCAGCATCCGGGATATCGAGTTCATCGTCCAGTTGCTCCAGCTCTACCACGGCGCCGCCAACCGCAGCCTCCGGTCGGGCAACACGTTGCAGGCGATGTCCCGGTTGCGCGCCCAGCGGGTGATGACCGACGAGGAGTACGAGGATCTGCGCGAGGCCTACATCTTTCTCCGGGTGGTGGAGCACGTGCTCCAGTTGGAACGAGACCTGCCGGTGCGTCAGCTTCCGCAGGACCCGAAGCAGTGGGCGACGTTCCAGTGGCGCGTGGCCTTTGCCCTGCGTCAGCCGCTGGACACGCTCGATCTCGCCGGCCGCTACGAGCGAACCGCGGCCACCGTCCGTCGGTTCTTCGGCGAGTTCTTCGAGGAGACGATCGAGTTCCTGGAGCGCAAGCAGCGCGTGCGGGAACTGTGTCCGGGACTGCCCGCGGAACTCATCGACGAGCACTTCCGGCGGCTGGAGAGCGCCTATTTTCTGGCGTATCCGGTCGAGGATGTGGCGAGCCATGTCCGGATGATCCACGACCTCGACAGCGAGCGGCTGTGCCGGGTCGATGTTCGCGAGGTCGGCTCGACCCGGGTCGTGACCGTGGTGGCGAACGACTATCAGGGCGAGTTCGCGAAGATCTGCGGCCTGCTCGCGGCCTACGGCCAGTCGATCCTGAGCGGCCGTTCCTGCACGTACCAGGATGTTGGCCATCTCGAGTTCTACCGCCGGACCCGTCGGAGAGGGCGCCGGCGTCCGGAGCCTGTGCGCGGGCGCCGCCGGCGGAAGCCGGGAAGGGACGCCGCCGTGCGCGGGCAGGGTCCGAGGCGGATCGTCTACTCGGCGGAGGTGGAGCCGGCGCCGCAGCACCCGGACAGGGCGTTCTCCGCGAGCGAGTTCGAGGCCGATCTGAACCGTCTGCTGGGATTCCTGGCAGCCGGAGAGAGCCAGCGCGCCAACGAGGAGCTGACCCTGCGCGTGATGGAGGCGGCGCGCGCGCTGGAGCCGGCGTCGGACGAGGAGGACCGGGTCCTGCCGCCGATCTCCGTCTCCATCGACAACGAGTCGGACGAGAACTGCACCGTGCTCGAGATCAGAAGCCAGGACAGCTTCATGTTCCTGTTCGAGTTCGCCAACGTCCTCTCGACCCGGGACTACTGGATCGACAAGGTCGAGTTCGACACCGTCGACGGCGAGGTCCGTGATCGCCTCTTCGTGACCACCCGGGGCGGCAGCAAGGTCGAGGACCCGGTTGGCGTCGACCACCTGCGCCTGACGGTGACGTTGATGAAGCAGTTCGCGCACCGGCTGGCTGTGGCGCCGAACCCGCAACTGGCGCTGCGCCAGTTCGGGGCGCTGGTCGACGCCGCCTGCGAGCAGGTATCCGATCCGACCCAGGCTCTTGCCGCCTCGCTCGACGGGTTGGCGCGGGTGCTCGGCGCCGGTACGTACCTGTGGGAGGAGTTCCTGCGTCGGCAGCACGAGAACCTGATGCCGCTGCTCGCGAACACCGCGGATCTCGACGTCGGCGCCGGCCGGGAGGAACTGGAACGCCGCCTGGACGACGCGCTGGCCGGTCGGGGTTCTCCGGACGACGCCCTCAACCGATTCAAGGACGCGGAGATCGGGCGCATCGACATGCGGCACCTGACGCGCCGCGTCGGTCACTTCAGCGACTTCGGCATCGAGCTCTCCAACCTCGCGGACGTGGTGCTTGCCCGCGCGGTCAGGGAGGCTGTGGCCGAGGCGGCCGACTCCGGCGAGCCCGGCGCCTGGTGCCTGTGCGCCCTCGGCAAGTGGGGCGGCCGGGAGCTCGGCTACGCCTCCGACATCGAGCTGATGTTCCTCTGGGACGCGGAACCGTACGTGCGCGCGCAGGCGGGCGAGTTCTACGAGCGGGCGGCGCAGCGTCTCGTGGGTCTGATCCGGGCCAAGCGGGACGGGATCTTCGAGCTCGACTGGAGACTCCGGCCGGGCGGATCGTCGTCGCCCCTCGCCACCTCGTTTCACCGCTTCGCGTCCTTCTACAGCATCGACGGGGAGGCCGATCCGTATGAACGCCAGGCGCTCGTGCGTCTTCGCGTCGTCGCCGGCGACCCGGAGCTGGGCGCGCGGGTCGAGACGCAGCGCCGGCAGTTCGTCTTCGACCCGCGTCCGCACGACGTGGCGCGCATCCGGCACCTGCGGAACCGCCAGCGGTCGGAACTCGTGGCGCCCGGCACGACGAACGCGAAGTTCAGCCCCGGGGGGCTGCTCGACGCCGAGTACTTCGTCCAGGTTCGGCAGATCGCGGCCGGGGCCGCAGACCCGGAGGTGCGGCAGACCAGCACCCTGGACGCGGTACGCGCGCTGCACGACCGCGGGCACCTGTCCGACGAGGACTTCGAGCAGGTGAGCGAGGGGTATCGGTTGCTGCGTGCGGTGATCAACTGCCTGCGCATCGTCCGCGGCCACAGCAGGGATCTCGTCGTTCCGGACCGCCGGACAAGCGAGTTCCGCTTCCTGGCGCGCCGGCTGTCGAGCCTCGGCCAGTTGCCCGACGAAGAGGTCGCCTGGGACCGGATCGTCGACCGGATGCGTTCGCTGGAGCGTCTCTTCGACAGCCTGGGCGACGGCGCCGCGGAGACCGGTCGAGTCCGGCCCGGAAAGTAGGGGCGCGCCGGGGAGCGGGGCTCCCGCGGCGCGCCTCCGGACCTGCGGCGCCGGGTCGGTGACCGTCAGCCGATCGCCACGTTGCCGGTCTCTCCGGTGCGGATGCGGATCGTCTCGTCGAGCGGCAGGACGAAGATCTTGCCGTCGCCGACCCGACCGGTCTTGGCGCCCCGGGTGATCGCGTCGACCACGATGTCGACGTAGTCGTCGTTGACCGCGATCTCGATCTTCAGCTTGCGCAGCAGGGCGCCCGCTTCCTTGTGTCCGCGGTAGACCTCGGAGACGCCGCGCTGACGGCCTCGTCCCATCACGTTGGACACGGTGAGCAGGTGAATTTCCTGCTCTTCGAGGAGATCCAGGACCTCCTGCATCCGGTCCGGCTGAACGATCGCCACGATGTACTTCATGTCATTTCTCCTTCGGGCCCCTGGGCCGCTAGTCGACCAGCGTGTAGGCGTTTTCGCGATGGTCGGTGAGGTCGAGGCCGATCCGCTCCTCGTCGTCGCTGACGCGCAGACCGACGATCAGGTCGATGACCTTGAGCAGGATGAGGGACACGACCGCCGCCCAGACCGCCGTGTAGGCGACGGCCTTGAGCTGGATGCCGACCTGCGCGGCGTTGCCGTGGAAGAGACCGTTCGTGTCGTTGCCTGGCACGACGTCCGTGGCCCAGAGGCCGGCGGCGAGCGCGCCCCACATGCCGGCCACGCCGTGGACGCCGAAGACATCCAGCGAGTCGTCATAGCCGAGCCTGCTCTTGAGCCAGGTGACCGCGAGGTAGGCGAACAGCGAAGCGCCCGCGCCGACGCCGATCGCGCCGATCGCGCTGACCGACCCGCAGGCCGGCGTGATCGCCACCAGTCCGGCGACGGCGCCGGTGATCACGCCGAGCAGCGTCGGCTTCGAGTCGCGGAACCACTCGATCAGGCCCCAGACGGCGGCTGCCGCGGCGGTGGCCACCTGGGTGACGACGAACGCGTTGGCGGCCGAGCCGTTCGCCGCCAGGGCGCTGCCGGCGTTGAAGCCGAACCAGCCGAACCAGAGCAGTCCGGTGCCGAGGACGGCAAGGGGCAGGTTGTGCGGCGGGGAGGTGTGCTCGGGGTAGTCGCGCCTTCGACCGAGAACGATCGCCGCGACCAGGGCGGACACCCCGGCGTTGATGTGGACGACGGTGCCGCCGGCGAAGTCGAGGGCGCCGTCGCCGCCGAGGCCGAAGAAGCCCTCCGAGCCGCCCCATACCCAGTGGCAGACCGGAGCGTAGACGACCAGCAGCCAGGCGCTCATGAACAGACAGATGGCGCTGAACTTCATCCGTTCCGCGAAGGCGCCGATCATCAGGGCGGGCGTGATGATCGCGAACATGCCCTGGAAGATCATGAACAGCGGCGCCGGGATGGTGGTGCCCTCCCAGACGCCGTAGCCCAGGCCGCCCAGAAGGAAGTAGTCGCCGCCGCCGACGATGCCGCCCGCCACGTCGGATCCGAAGGCGAGGCTGAATCCGACGACGACCCACAGCACGGTCATCACGCCCATGCAAAGGAAGCACTGCATGAGGATCGAGAGAACGTTCTTGCGGCGAACCAGTCCGCCGTAGAAGAACGCCAGACCCGGCGTCATCAGCAGGACCAGGGCGCTGGCGGTCAGCATCCATGCGGTGTCGCCGGTGTCCAGGTCGTCCTGGGCGGCTGCCGGCGCGGCGGCGAACAGGACCAGCAGCAGGGCCAGTCCCAGGGCGGAGCCCGGACGGAACGCCCGGCCTCCCGTTCTGAAGCTCATGTCGAAATCCTCCTCTTGGTCGTTCGCCAGGCCCAGGGTCTCGGCGGTGCGGACCCTGAGGGTCCGGGCCGAGGTCAGGTTCCGGAACTGACGGCCAGGCGTGCTCTTGGAGGAGGTATCCAGAATCGTGCCAACCGCAGGGGCGGCCTCCGCCTGCGGCTGCCTGGCCGCCTGCGGCCCGCACGACGGCTCGGAAACCCCCGATTCAACGGGGTCTGGAGTCAGGTGCGGGAAGGCGCCGCGGCGTTCCGAGCGGCCCCGGCGCCCGGATCGGCGAGACGCTCAGGGCTCCTGCGCGAAACAGGAATGTGAGGATGCCCTGGGGAGCCTACAGATTTGTCGCCGAGAACGTTGCTGCCGACTGCCAGGAGCTTGCGCCGTAGAACGCAGCGCAGCAAGCTCTTCGGTGGAAGGTTCATGGCGAGGTGGGGGCTGGGGCCAGACACGGAGTCAGCGACGGGTCTGGCGGCTCAGGGGAGATCGAGCGCCGGGTTGCGGTCGAAGAAGTCGAACGGTCTCAGCTCGAAGCCGTGCCACATGACCGGCATGACCGGCCAGTCCTCGGCGCGCGGCAGGTGGTGCATTCCCACCGTGTGCCAGAGAACGAGGTCCGTGTCCTCGATCGATCGCTCTGCCTTCGTCCACTCCGGCAGGCCCATGCCGGGTTCGCTCAGTGTCGGATGGTCGCCGGCCGCGTAGCGTTCGTCCGGATCGTACGGAGTCACCCAGAGGTGGTGCTCGATGAAGCCGGCTCGACGGAGCGAGTAGTCGTCTTCGGTGAACAGGTGGTTCGTGTTGCGTCCCGGCATCAACTGGTAGCTGGTCGGATAGCCGACCCGGTTGTTCCGCTGTGTGCTCAGCACCCGCCACAGGGTGGGCTTCCCGAGATCGATGTTCAGGCGCGCGTCCCGTTCGTTGCCCACGCTCCGCGTCTGCTGGACCCAGACACTGCGGCGGGGGTGGTCGGCCGGCAGCTCCCTGGTCACCAGCCGGTCGGCGACGAAGCGGTTCTGCGCGCCGTCGACGTCCAGGTCGAGTCGGTAGCTGAAGTAGTGATCGTGGTTGACGCCGAGGACGTGCCGGTCGAGGAAGCGGCCGTGTGCATCCGGTGCGTTCCCGTCCAGGATGGTATCGGCGGCCGGAGTGACTCGGCGACCGGCCGCCGGCGCCGCCGGGATCGCGGAGGCGGCGCTCGTCGCCTTGACCTCGAGAACGCCGGTGGCGCCGACCCGCGCCTCGATCGAGCCGTCCTGCCGGAACACCCAGTCGAGCAGGTAGTCGTAGTTGCCGATGACGGCGGCCGAGCGGACGACCAGGTCCCGGCTCGCGCGGCTGTCGGGCTGTTCGTCCGCGTAGTGCCGCCAGGACGGGTCGCCGGTCTCCCGCTCGTAGACGCAGGTGGTCGCGGGGACGGTGCCGGGCCTCCCCATCGCGTTCGTGTGCGTCGAGTCGAGGTACGCGGCGTGGTCGGGGCAGTCTCGCCCCGGCAGCAGGGGCTTGACCAGGCCGTCGGCGACGAACTCGCCGGCGTCGATGAAGTTGCGGCCGTACCAGGCGAACGCCGGGTCCATGTAGGGCACGTAGATCTCCGAGAGCTGGCCCTGGTACATCACGGAACGAGGCGCCGCCTCGGCATCCTCGCGATAGCTGACCAGGGACACGACGAGACCGGTGCGCTGGTCGGGTCGCAGGTGGAAGCTCCAGTTCTGCCAGCTCACCAGGAAGCCGTCCAGTTCGAAGCCGACACCCTGCGGGCGGTCGACGCGGAACGGACCGGGGATCTCGCGGGGTCGATCGAGTGTCGTGCGGTCGAAGTCGGCGTCGACGTCCGGGATCGGCGCCGCACCGTCGTCGACCACCCGGAGCACCTCTCCGCTGTCGAGGTCGACGAGGGCGGTCAGGCCCTCGACCTGCCGCGCCCAGCCGTTGCGGGCGCCGCGGGGCTCCGAGCAGCGGACATGGCCGAGCCGGCGCCCCTGTTCCTCCTCGGCGCCGAAGTAGCCCGGCGGAATCGTCATGCAGTCGAGGAACGTGTAGTCGGTGATGCCCCGCCGGCTGAGTCCGGCCAGGAAGTCGGGGTGCTCGAACGCCTTGTCGACCACGGCGCCGAACTCTTCGGAGGTCCAGTTCGGCTGGACCCCTTCGAGCCTGGACCACGAACCGACTCTTCCTTCGGCGAGGTCGATCACGGCTTCGAAGCTGTCGCCGGCCTGACGGACCAGGGCGTACGCGGCCCGCGGCACGTCGTCGCCCTGGCGCCAGGCGAGGACCTCGTCCTTGGCGGGTTCGGCGAGCGTGAGCTGGGAGAAGCGGGTGTCTCCGTCAAGGTGGCCGGCATCGCGGAGGATCTCGAGCGCGCGCCAGACCTCCTGATAGCTCAGGGGATCAAGCGGGTGATCGGCCGCCGTCACGGGGAGCGCGGCCGCGAGAAGGACAAGGGCGGTCGGACCGAGGATCGAGTTGCGCATCGCTGCTCTCCTCTCACGCGCCCGGATTGGCGGGACGCCGCCGTGGGCGTGCGGTGTTGTCGATGCTCCCGAGTCTACAGGCTCGCCCGCAGTCGGCTCCGCCGGCGCCCGAGCGCTGCACCGGAGCGGCCTCGCCATGATGGACCCCTGCACGGACCCGCGCGAGCGCCGCCGATCGGTCGGGCGGCGCCGGATACACTCTGCAGTCGGTGAGCTTGCGCATCGCCCCGCCAGGGCAGCCCCACGAAGCGGCTCCGGTTCCGATCGCGTCGCGGCGCTGGCCTGCGGGGCCGCAGGGCCGGCAGTTGTTCCGGCGGGCCGCGGACGGGAACAGTCCGCGGCAGGTGAAGACGAGCTTCGCGCTTCAGTTCCTGCATCGGATCGTCGGGCTGGAGTACCTGAACTTCGGGCTGTGGCGCCGGGAGGACCCGCTTGACGTGGCCGGCCTGCGGCGCGCCCAGGAGCGCCTGGTGGAGCGGTTGTTCGAGTTGCTGCCCCCGGACGTGGTCTCGGTGCTCGATATCGGATGCGGTACCGGCGTGACGGCGGAGCGTCTGGCCGCGCTGGGCCTCGATGTCGAAGGGCTGTCGCCCGATCCCTATCACGGCCGTCTGTTCGCGCAGCGGCTGCCGGATCGGCGGTTTCACCTGGGCCGGTTCCAGGAATTCGAGCCGGACCGCCGCTACGACCTCCTCTTCCTGTGCGAATCGGCGCAGTACGTGTGGCTCGACGAGTTCTTCGCTGCGGTCGGGCGGGCGCTGGCGCCGGGGGGGAGCGTCCTGCTGTGCGACTGTTTCAGGGACGAGGCCGCAGGAACGGCCAGGCCGATGAGCGGCCACCCGCTTGGCGAGTTCCTGGCTCGGGCCGAGGGCGCCGGGCTCGTGCTCGACGTGGACGAGGACATCACGGCGTCGGTGCTGCCGACGCTTCGTCTGGGGCAGGCGCTGGTGGAGCGCTTCGGCCGCGGCGTCGTGGATCTTCTGCGCGAGGCGTCGGCCCGGCGGTTCCCGCGGCTGGCGGTCGGCGCCGGGCGGCTGGCGAGACCGTTCAACCGTCGTCTCGACCGGCTCGACGAGTTGCTGGATCCGGAGACGTTCGCGCGCACCCGGCGCTATCGGATCCTGCGTTTCCGGTGCAGGGCGTAGGCAGGCGTCCCTGCATGCCGGCTCGCAGTCTTCGACGATGCCGGTGCGGCCGCGGCATCCGCTCGTTGCAGAGCTGCCCGGACCGGCGCCGGCTTCGTGCTGGCCCCGGCGTGCTCCGCGGTCTCCGGTCGGCGGTACGATCAGTCAGACATCAACGGAGGAGGCACCAGATGACGGGCGATGACCGGACGACGAGCAGACCGACGATGTGGAAGAACCCCGGGGCGTCGGGACGGGCCGGCGGCCTGGCGCTCGCCGTGGCGGCGATGCTGCCGGCGCTGGTTGCCTGCGCGGGACCCGTGGAGGAGTCCGAGGCGACGGCTGCCGAGGCTGCGGATCCGGACGCCGAGAACTTCGGACCGGCCGACAACGTCCTGTTCTGGACCCCTGAACAGCAGGTCGCGGGCTACCGCAACATCGATCGAATCAGCGATGCGCGCTGGATCCGGGCGTCCGACGATCCGTATCCCCTCGGTTCGGCGCCCCGCGATCTGTCGGCCGTGACCTGGGAGGTCGAAGGCGAGACCTTCACCGTCGAGGACTACATCCGGGACCGCAGGATCGCCGGTCTGCTGGTCGTCCGGGACAACGCGGTCGTGTTCGAGCGGTACGGTCTCGGCAACGACGAGAACAGCCGCTGGATCTCGTTCTCGATCGCCAAGTCCGTCGTTTCCATGCTCTACGGTGCGGCGATCGTCGACGGCTACATCGCCAGCGTCGACGAACCGGTGACGAAGTACCTGCCGCTGCTGGCGGGCGGCGGGTACGACGGCGTGACGATCCGGCACGTGCTGCGGATGGCATCGGGCGTGGCATGGAACGAGGACTATGCGGACCGGGAGTCCGACGTCGCGACCATGCCCGGCGGTCTGGTCGAACAGGCCCGTTACATGGCCGGTCTCGAGCGTCTGCATCCGGCTGGCGAAGTGTTCAGCTACAACACCGGCGAGACGAACATGGCCGGCGCCGTGTTGCGGGCGGCGATCGGCAACAACCTCTCGACCTACCTGGAACACCGGATCTGGCGGCCGTTCGGGATGGAAGCCGATGCCAACTGGGTGCTTCACGAGCCGGGCGGCGGCGAGCTCGGCGGCTGCTGCATCAGCGCCACGCTGCGCGACTACGCCCGGATCGGCATCTTCGCGATGAACGGCGGCATGCTGCGCGACGGGACCCGGGTACTGCCGGAGGGCTGGATGGCGGACTCCACCAGCCCCAGCCCGGGATCCGACGGTTACGGCTATCTCTGGTGGCTCATGGGCGACGGCGTCTTCGCCGGCATCGGCGTCTTCGGCCAGTACCTGTGGATGGACCCGTCTTCCGACATCGTCATCGTCACCCACAGCGCCTGGCCCGACGCCACGAACCGCGAGTACAGCCGCCACCGCACGGCGATGGTCACGGCGCTCGCCGACGCCGTCCGGTAACGGCGCGTCGCCAGGACATCCGGCCTCGGCCCCCGCGGGCCTTCCGCCTCAGTCGAAGGCCGGGATGATCTCCTCCGCGACGAGCTGATAGTGATCGAGGCGGTGGGTCGGGATGCCGCCGATCATGATCTCGTGGGCGCCGGCGTCGATCATCTCGCCGATTCGGTCGATGACCAGGCTCTTCGGACCGGCGGCCGTTCCCTGGCCCAGGCCCCGTGCCGCGACAAAGCGTCGGGCGGCCGCCTCGTCGTCGGTCACGAAGGTGGGCATCAGCACGGTGTGCCGGATCTCGCCCGGGTCGCGGCCGGAGGCTTCGCAGTGCCGGTTGACCACGGACACCTTGTGCCGGAAGTACTCCCCGGTCATCGGTCCGCGGGCCCAGCCGTCGAGGTTCATCACGTCGCCGTGGCGCGCAAGGGTGCGCAGCGTCCGCTTCTCGCCGGTACCGCCGATCAGGATCGGGATCGGTTCCGCGTAACAGCCTGGCGAGAGGGGCGCCGAATCGAGTTCGTAGTACCTGCCCTTGAAGTCGACAGGCTCGTTTGAACGGAACAGTGCGCGGATCAGCTCGACCGCCTCCTCGAAGCGGTCCTGCCGCTCCTTCATCGAGGGGAAGGTCCAGCCGTAGGCCTCGTGTTCGCGCTGGAACCAGGCGGCTCCGATGCCGAGGACGAAGCGGCCATGGGAGATGTGATCCAGGGTGCCGGCCATCTTCGCCGCGAGGGCGGGGTTGCGGTACGTGTTGCCCAGCACCAGGTGGCCGATCTTCAGGTTCTTTGTGATGCTGGCGGTCGCCGCCGAGATCGTGAACGCTTCGTGGGCCGGGAGGTGCTCTTCCTCCTTGAGCCCGGGCGGCGGCAGGTAGTGGTCGGCATACCAGATGCTGTCCCACGGACCGGCGTCGAGCAGCTCGGCCACTTCGCGGATGCTGTCCCAGGTGTTGCGGTAGACGGTGACCTGCGCGCCGAACTTCATTCTTCATCCTCCCCTTGCCAACCGGCTGGCCCGGCAGTTCCGGAGTCCATGACCATCTTGCCGACGATCTTGCGGTCCATCATGTCCCGCAGCGCCTGCGGCACCTGTTCCAGCGGGTAGCGCCGCGAGATCCGGGGCCTGATCCTGCCCTCGGCGGCGAGTGCCTCCGTTTCGGCGCGCGTGGCCTCGAAGAGATCCGGCTCGTGCATCCTGGACGCGCCCCAGAACACGCCGACGATGTCGCAGCCCTTCAGCAGGGCGAGATTGAGCGGTATCCGGGGAATGCCGGCGGTGAAGCCGATGACCAGGAACCGGCCGCGCCAGGCGGTCGCGCGCAGCGCCGCCTCCGCGTACTCGCCGCCGACCGCGTCGTAGACGACGTCGACGCCCTTGCCGTCGGTGAGCTCCTTGGCGCGGACCTTCAGATCCTCGGCCGTGTAGTTGATCGTGTCGTCGGCGCCGCGCTCGCGGCACAGGGCGAGCTTCTCCTCGGTCGAGGCGCCGGCGATCACCCGCGCGCCCATCACCTTGCCGAGCTCCAGCGCCGCGAGGCCGACACCGCCGGCGGCGCCGAGCACGAGCAGGGTCTCGCCCGGCTGCAGGTTGCCGCGGTACTTCAGGGCGTAGTGGCCGGTGCCGTAGGCATAGCCGTAGCCGGTGGCCTCGGCGTGGCCCAGGCCCGGCGGCAGCCTGCGCACCTCGGACGCCTCAAGCAGCGCCTGTTCGGCGAAGCCGCCGGTGCCCCGCCCGCCGACCACATCGTCGCCGACCGCCAGGCCGTCGACATCCGGCCCGACGGCTGCAATCGTCCCGCCCACCTCGCCGCCGACGACGAAGGGCGGTTGCCCCCGGAACTGGTAGCGATTCTCGATGATCAGGGTGTCGGGCCAGGTGATCGCCGCCGCCCGGACCTCGACGACGACCTCGCCGGGTCCGGGAACCGGGTCGGGGAGTTCCTCGATCGTCAGGTTCTCCGGGGGACCGAATGCGTTGCATACGACTGCCTTCATCGCTTGCCTCTGCTTCCTGACCTATGGGATTCGGGAGATGAATCGTAGTTTCGCGAGCCGCCGGTCCGCCCGATCAGATCTGCCGCTCGCGGCCCTTCCAGTACGGCGCGCGGACGAGGCCGCGCTGGATCTTGCCGGTGGGCATCCGGGGCAGATCGGTGGCGAAGTCGATGGAGCGCGGGCGCTTGAAGTCCGGCAGGTGTTCGCGGCACCAGGCCATCAGCTCGTCGGCCAGCTCGTGGCCGGCCTCGTGGCCGGCGTCGACCTCGACCACCGCCTTGACGCTCTCGCCCCACTCCTCGTGAGGCACGCCGACGGTGCACACCTCGTAGACCGCGGGGTGCTGCTGGAGGACATCGTCGATCTCCTGGGGGTAGATGTTGACGCCGCCGGCGATGATCGTCTCCGCCGAGCGTCCGGTCAGGAAGAGATAGCCGTCCTCGTCGACATAGCCCATGTCGCCCATCGTGAAGTAGCCGTCGCGGTAGGCGTCCGCGGTCTTGTCGGGCGCCTTGAAGTAGACGAAGCGGTTCTCGGGCGCCTCGAAGTAGACCGTGCCGGTGGCGCCGGTCGGCGCCGGCCTGCCGTCGTCGTCGAGCACCCGGTACTTCGTGCCCTCGACCGTGCGGCCGACGCTGCCCGGCTTGCCGAGCCACTCCTCCGAGCCGATGTAGAAGGTGCCGCCCTCGGTGGCCGCGTAGTACTCCCAGACCACGGGGCCGAACCACTCGACGATCTTCTGCTTGACGTGGACCGGCGTGGGCGCGGCGCCGTGCACCAGCCAGCGCATCGAGGAGATGTCGTAGCGTGTGCGGACCTCCGGCGGCAGCGCCAGCATGCGGTGGAACATCGTCGCGACCATGTGGCTGTGCGTCACCCGATGGCGTTCGATCAGGGCCAGCGTTTCCTCGGCGTCCCACCGGTCCATCAGCACCGAGCCGACGCCGGCGCCCATCGGTATCGACAGGTTGAGGCCCAGCGGCGCCGCGTGGTACAGCGGGCCGGTGACCAGGGAACAGTCGGTCTCCGGCTCGAAGTCGCCCGATTCGCGTACGGCCAGCAGGAACGGCGTCGGCGTCGCGTCGGCCTTGCGGTATACCCCCTTCGGGTGGCCGGTGGTGCCGGACGTGTAGAGCATCGGCGCGCCGAGAACCGGGTCTTCGATGTTCGAGCCGTCTTCGGCCGCGAGCGCCTGGTCGTACGACGCGGCGCCCTCGATCTCGCCGCCGACGGCCAGGACCAGCCGCAGGTGCTTCGATGCCGCCCGCGCCGCGGCGACGGCCGGCGCGAAGGTGCTGTCGGCGATCAGCACCCGAGCCTCGCAGTTGTCGACGATGTAGGCGACCTCCTCGGGCGTGAGGTGCCAGTTGATCGGCGTCATGCGGGCGCCGCAGCGCGAACAGCCGGCGAGCGTGTCGACGAACTCGGGCCGGTTCCGGCACAGCAGGGCGACGCCGGTGTCCGGGCCGACGCCGTGGCTCCGCAGCACCCGGGCGAGACGGTTGGCGTTCGCGTTCAGTTCGCCCAGCGTCCGGCCGCCGAACTTCGACATGACGGCCATCCGGTCGGGCGCCTCCTCGGCGTGCACCGCAACCCCCATGCCGTAGGGCGCAGCCGCCATGAGTCGTTCCTGCAGTCGGGGGTCGATCGCCATGCGGGGCTCTCCATTGCACCGGCCGCGAGGCCGACGCCGTGGTCTCCGGTGTGGTCGCAGTCTCTTCGCAGCGTCGCTGAACGACGTGAAGTCTAGCCCGCATCTCGCGTCTGCGCTTAGACTGCCGTCGGTGTCCGAGGGTCCTGGATCGGTCGAGCTGACGGAGCGGGACCGGGCGATGCTTGGCGGCGCCGATGGCGAGGCGGCGGCCGTGGCGATGCGCATCCTGGTGACGATGGCGGGGGTGTACGGCGCCGAGCGGCTGCTGGACATCGAGGGCGCCCACATCGACGGCTGCCTGTACCACGGCGATTCCGGGCTCGACTTTGCGGAGTTGCTGGTGGCGGGCGGCGCCCGGGTCCGGGTGCCGGCGACGGTGAACGTCGGCGGCCTCGATCTGCTGCATCCGGAAGAGTTCGCGGGCACGGCGGAGCGGCGCGCGAAGGCGCTGCGTCTGATGGAGTGCTACGGGGAGATGGGCTGCCGGACGATCTGGACCTGTGCTCCCTACCAGACGACGCCCCGACCGGAGTTCGGGCAGCAGGTGGCCTGGGCGGAGAGCAACGCGATCGTGTTCGCGAACTCGGTGCTGGGCGCGCGCACCCACCGCTACGGCGACTTCCTCGACATCTGCGCCGCCGTCACCGGCCGGGCGCCGGCGGCGGGGCTCCACCTGGAGGAGAACCGGCGCGGCCAGATCGTGTTCGACCTGCGCTCCCTGCCGCGCTCGCTTGCTGCGGCGTCGTGGTTGCTGCCGGCGATCGGCTACCTGGTGGGGGAGCGCTGCGGCAGTCGGATTCCGGTCCTGCTCGGCCTGGAGCAGGCGGACGAGGACGGTCTGAAGGCGCTGGGGGCGGCCGCGGCGTCCTCGGGTGCGGTGGCCCTGTTCCATGCGGTCGGCATCACGCCCGAAGCGCCGACACTCGATGCGGCCCTCGGCGGCGGTGCGGCGGAAGAGTGGATCGATGTCGGCGTGGCCGATCTTCGCGCCGGTCTGCGGAGTCTGTCGACGGTCCCGGCGGCCACGGCGGAAGCGGGGACCGACGCCGATGCCGACGCCGGCGACCGGCAGGGCGGTCCGCTGCAGATCGACGTCGTGGCGCTCGGCAGTCCCCACTTCTCGCCGCGCGAGTTCGCGGAGCTCCTGCCCCTGGTCGAGCGGTTTCCACCGGCCGCAGGGGTCGAGTTCGTCGTCTGCACCAACCGTCTCTCGCTCCACGACCTGGAGCGAAGAGGGAAGCTGGAACGCCTGCGCGCCCTGGGTGTCCGGGTGGTGGTCGACACCTGTGTGGTCGTCGCCCCCATCCTGCGCACGCCGGCGGGCGGGGTGCTGATGACGAACTCGGGGAAGTTCGCGCACTACGCCCCGGGCAACATCGGTTTCGATGTCGTCTTCGGCAGTCTGGTCGAGTGCGTGCGCTCGGCCCACGGCGGCCGCCTGTGGCGCGACCCGAAGCTGTGGCCATGACGGTGGCTCTCGACCTTGAGGGCCTCCCGCTGGTCGTCGGTGCGGCCGTCGGGAGGGTGCTGCGGCTGGAGACGCCGCTGTCGTTCTGGGGCGGCGTCGATCCGCCGACAGGACGGATCATCGACCGCCGCCACCCGCGCTGCGGCGAGTGCGTTGCGGGACGCGTCCTGGTGCTGCCCTGCGGCCGCGGCTCCAGCAGCTCAAGCTCCGTGCTGCTCGAAGGCGTGCGTCTGGGAACGGCGCCGGCGGCTGTCGTGCTGCGCGAAGCCGACGGCATCCTGGCGCTCGGCGCTGCCGTGGCCAGGGAGCTCTACGAGCGGTCGCCGCCCGTCATCGTGCTGGCGGCCGCCGACTGGGATGCCCTCGGCGAGGGCAGCGAGGTCTCGGTCGACGTCAGCGGCCGTCTGCGGGTCGCAGGCTGACGTTCCACGACGTCCAGAGCCAGACCTTGAGAGTGTCCTGGCTGAACTCGTCGGCGTCGTAGCGGGCGAGCTTGATGCCGATCTGCTGCTTCCACGGCGCGCTCCACACCGCCATCGCGTTGATCTCGGACCCGTAGTCCGTGCTGCCGACCGCGGACCGGAACTGGTGCCAGCGGAGGGTCCAGTTCCAGGTGTCCAGGTCGTGATCGAGACGGACATGGACATCGACCAGGCCGTTGGCGGGAGTCGCGAGGAACTTGTCGGTCCATCCGTTGAAACCGTGCAGCGTCGCCAGCGGCGTACGGAAGCCGAACGTGCCGTCGCCGTCCAGGGCCTCGCGCACCGCCCGCAGGCTGAGGTCGCCGCGAGCGAAGCCGATGCCCGTCTTCTGGTAGTCGAGGTCGAGGCTGCCGGGGTGGTCCGCCCAGTCCTGCTGAACGGCGTACTGAAGCTCGAACAGGACGGATGTCGGGCCCTT
This sequence comes from Thermoanaerobaculia bacterium, assembly GCA_965116145.1. Lineage (GTDB taxonomy): Bacteria > Acidobacteriota > Thermoanaerobaculia > Multivoradales > Multivoraceae > Multivorans. Next base: position 770,578 of record OZ220482.1, on the reverse strand, counting down.
GTCGTGCGATCCGGCGTAGCTGGCGCCCCAGCTCGAGGTCGAGAGCGCCGCCGCGGCGGGCCGCTCGTAGTCGAGCAGGTAGCCGTACACCGCGAGGTTGCCGGGGCCCGCGGGGCCGGACACGTGGATCACGTGGGAGCCCATCGGTTCCTCCGCGCCGGTGATCCGGTGGACGCGGTCGAGGAAGGCGTAGCGAAGCGACCAGTCCGCGCCCACCGCCGCGTCCAGGGCGGCGGTGTCGAAGGCCTGGTGATGCTGCCGCCAGCCGACCGCACCGACGAAGCGCTGGTCGCCGATCAGGAGTTCGGAGCGGCCGAGGGTGAAGGCGACCGGTCCGCGCTCCAGGCGCGCCGCCGCCTGGTTGATCACGGTGAGTTCCGGGTCCGCGATCGCCGGCCGGTCGCGGACGCCGTTGTCGAGGTCGCCGTGGCCGAGATTCCGGTACAGGCGGTCGTTGCCTACCGCGGTCGCGTCCTCCGCCTCCAGCAGGAAGGAGAAGCCGCGGAACGGCTTCGTCCGCAGCTTGAGCGAGGTGCGGAGCGTCGACGCAAGCGCGCCGGCGTCGAACGCATCGTCGTCCGACTGCTCGACCCGGTAGCGGAGACCGACCGAGACCTCCGCGCCGCGGATCGCCTGGCCGAAGGTTGCCGGCTCCCGGGGCGTTTCCTGCCCGTCACTCTCCCGCTCGTCACCCTGAGCGAGAACCGTCGAACCGCCGAACAGCACTGCCAGAGCGGACAGGATCAGGTGATTGCGCACGGTGCAGGTAGAGCCGGTCGGGCAGTTCGGGGTCGCGACGACGAGTCAGGCGGAGGCAGTATATACAGCAGGCGGCGCCGCCCGGTCCGCCCGGCGCCGGCCACGTTCGGGAGCTGGACGGGACCGCCTCCCTCGGGTGCCTCCCGTCCGCCCCTGGCGCCGATCGTGCCGCCTGCCGCAACCCGTGGAGGCGGCGCCGGTCCCGAGCACGGGTCAGCCGGCCGCAACCGGCTCGACCGGCCGCGCTCCCAGCACCGGTGCGCGCAGACCGAACGCGACCAGGGCGCCGGCGAGGCAGCCGGCGGCCATGATCGAGAAGGTCAGGACGTGGGAGCCCGACCAGTCGGAGAGCATGCCCGCCAGGGTCGGAGCGGCGGGCGCTACGATGCCGGTGATGGCGAAGCGGGTGCCGACCGTGGTGCCGAAGGCGCGGCGGCCGTAGAAGGCGGAGTAGGTGACCGGGATGCAGACGTAGGCCGCGCCGAAGCCCAGGCCGATCAGGGTGACGGCGAGGTACGCCGCCAGCGGCGTCGCGGCGAAGATCAGCCCGGCGCAGCCGACGCCCTCGACCAGCAGCACGAGCCCCAGCAACCGTTGCGGCGGCATGTAGTCGCCGAGGAAGGCGCTGAACCGACCGAACAGGCTGACCAGGACTCGCGTGCCGAGAATCGCGCCGGCCATCGCGGCGGTGAAGCCCTGCAACTCCAGGTGGATGCGTCCGAAGACGGCGATGATGCCCCACGGAACGCCGTAGGCGATCGAGAGCGCGACCAGGACGTAGAACTGGGACGTTCGCAGGGCAAGCGGCGCGGTCCACTCGCCCCGGCCGGTCGGTCCCTGCCGATCGTCGACGTCCGGTTGGCCGGCGCCTCCATCCGGCTGCTGCCCGACCTTCTCCGGTGTGCCGCGGATGAAGAGGGCAGCGACCACGGCGACCGTGGCTGAGATGCCGGCGATGATCAGCCAGCCGGTACGCCAGTCGGCGAGCCGGAGAATCGCCGGTGCGAAGTAGGTGTAGACGGCGAAGCCGACGACGGCGCCGCCGCCCAGCACCAGGGCGATCGCGCGGGAGCGGTAGCGGACGAACCAGTTCGATGCGAGGGTCTGGGCGGGCAGAATGGTCGACAGGCCGATCGCTATCCCGCCCAGAACGCCGAACGCGAACAGGCAGTCGGCGAAGGACTGGGCCCGGCTCATCAGCCAGAAGCCCACGACGGCGATCACCGAGCCGGGCACCATCACGGAGCGGATGCCCCAGCGCCCCATCGCGATCCCGACCGCCGGCCCCAGCAGGTGGTAGATCCAGCTGAAGACGCTGAACACGAACCCCGCCTGCGTATCGGTCAAGGCGACCTCCTGCCGCATCTCGGGCAGGAAGAACCCCCAACTGTAGTACATCGGTGAGATACCGAAGCCATAGCAGAAGGAACCGACGGCGACGACCCACCAGCCGATGAAGGGGCGTTTCGTCATCGCTGCGGCCTCTGGACGTCAGACGCTGGCGCCTTTCCGCTCTGCCTGGATGGGCCGGGGCACGACCCTGGCACTGCCGGGGGCGCCGTCGCAGGTTGCCTCTGCCGCGGACGGTCGACGTTCGTTGCGATTCGGGAGATCAGGGCGGTGACTCTACAACGGCGATCGGCGTCGAGTGCCTGCGAAGCACTCGGTTGGCCGTCAGAGCTCATCGACAGAGGCGGGCCAGCGTCCGGATCGACTCCTCGACCTCCGGCGGCGCCGCGCCGGGAACGCCGCAGCGGGCGATCAGGTGGGTCATGCCGAGGCGCCTGCGGTAGCGCTCGAAGCCGGCCTGTACGTGGTCGCGGCTGCCGACGACTGCCCAGTTCTCGATATCCGCGAGCTCCTCCTCCCGCACCAGACGGGAGCCGGAGCGCGCCATCCGCAGCGCCTGCGCGGTCAGCGCGGCGCGGACGCGCTCGCAGACGGTCCGGTCTTCCGAGATGAACACGGTGCGCATGACCGGCACGATCGGCTGCGGCGCGCCCTTCGGCAGGGCGGCGCGATGGAGGTCGTGGTTCCTTCCGAGCTGCTCGATCGTCTCGAGGGGAGACGACAGATAGGGCAGGCCGAGCTGTCCGGCCTGCTCGAGCGCCAGCGGTCCGAAGGCGGCCACCCAGAGCTCCGGATGCGGCTGCTGGATCGGCCGGGGCGCGATCTGCACCGGCTGCCGTTCTCCGGGTTCGCCGACGTCGATCGCCTCGCCCGCCCAGGCGCGTTTCATCAGGTCGAGCGACTGCAGGAATCTCCGGCGCTTGGTTCGCGGGTCCACGCCGAAGGCGGCGAACAGCGCCGGCCGGAATCCGCGGCCGAGGCCGAGGATGACGCGGCCGTTGGAGATCCGGTCGAGGACCGCGACCTCTTCCGCCGCCTGGAAGGCGTTGCGAACCGGCAGGAGGTAGGAGGTCGTGCCGAGGCGCAGGCGCCGGGTCCTGGCGGCCGCGGCGGCCAGGAGGACGATCGGCGACGGGCAGGCGGACTGGCCCGTGAAGTGGCTTTCGGGGAGGAACAGGGAATGGAAGCCGAGCCGGTCAGCGAGTGCCGCCTGGTCGGCAATCGCGGCTGCTTCGTCGCCCAGGTGCTCGACCCAGGGGGTCAGCCCGACCCGCAGGTCCTGCGGACTCGCCTCCATCCGCCGGCAGGAACGCCGGTCAGCCGGCGCGCCAGCCGCCGAAGTTCCTGCCCTCCGCCGCCAGGTCCGCGAGCAGCGCCGACGGCTGCCAGAAGTCGTCGCCGCCCCGATTCCCGAACTCCCTTATCCGGTCGACGATCCGGTCCAGACCGACGCTGTCTCCCCAGTGCATCGGGCCGCCCCGGTAGACCGGCCAACCGTAGCCGTTGACCCAGATCACGTCGATGTCCGACGGCCGGATCGCGATGCCCTCCTCCAGGATCTTCGCGCCTTCGTTGACCATCGGATAGAGACACCGTTCGCGGATCTCGTCTTCGCCGATCTCGCGCTGCTCGATGCCCTGCGCGGCGGCGAACTCGGCGATCATCCGCTCGACCTCCGGGTCGGGGGCGGACGCCCTGGTCTCGGGGTCGTAGACGTAGTAGCCGCGGCCGTTCTTCTGGCCGCGCCGGCCGGATTCGCACAGGACCTCGCGGATGTCTCGGGACGCCGACTCCTTCTCGTTCCAGCCGATGTCGAGTCCGGCCAGGTCGCTCATCGCGAACGGCCCCATCGGGAAACCGAAGTCGTAGAGGACACGGTCCACTTCGTGGTACTTCGCGCCCTCCAGGATGATCTGCTGCGCCTGCGCCTGGCGCTGGTACAGGATCCGGTTGCCGACGAAGCCGCGGCAGACGCCGACCAGAACCGGCGCCTTGCCGATCTGCCTGGAGATCGTCATCGACGTGTGGATCACGTCCTTCGCCGTCTTTTCTCCGCGGACGACCTCCAGCAGGCGCATGACGTTGGCCGGCGAGAAGAAGTGCATGCCGATGACGTCCTCGGGCCGGCGGGTGACCGCGGCGATCTCGTTCACGTCGAGCGCCGAGGTGTTCGTGGCGAGGATGGCGCCCGGCTTAACGATCCGGTCGAGGCTCTCGAAGATCTCCTTCTTGAGGTCCATGTTCTCGAACACCGCCTCGATCACCAGGTCGCAGTCGGCCAGCGCCTCGCGGTCGGTCACGCCTTCAAGCAGCGCCATCCGTTCGTCGACCTGGTCCATCGTCATCCGGCCGCGGCTGGCGGTGCGTTCGTAGTTCTTGCGGATGACGCCGAAGCCGTGGTCGAGCCGGCCCTGTTCCGCCTCGACGATCGTCACCGCCATGCCGCGGTTCGCGAAGTTCATCGAGATGCCGCCGCCCATCGTGCCGCAGCCCAGGACGCCGACCTTCCCGATCTTCCGCATCGGCGTGTCCCGGGGCACGTCGGGCACCTTGGCCGCCTCGCGCTCGGCGAAGAAGTAGTAGCGCTGGGCGATCGACTGCTCGCCGGCCATCAACTCTGCGAACAGTCGGCGTTCGTGGTCGAGCGCCTCGTCGAACGACATGTCGAGCCCGGCCTCGATCGCGCGGATGTTCGCTTCCGGCGCTTCGAACCCCCGCGTGCGGCGGCCGATCCGGCGCCGGAAGTCGTCGAAGATCCGACGGTCCGCCCGTGCCTCGTTCACCTTCTCCTCGAGGTCGCGGATCTTCCTGAGCGGCCGGTTCTCGGCAATCAGCTTCTCGGCGAAGGCGATGCCGCCGTCGAACACGTCGTCCACGATCTCGTCGATCAGGCCGCTTTCGAGGGCTTCCCCGGCGTCGATCGGGTTGCCCACGGCGCACATCTCGAGCGCCTTCCGGTAGCCGACCAGGCGCGGCAGACGCTGGGTGCCGCCGGCGCCCGGCAGCAGGCCGAGCTTGACTTCCGGCTGCCCGAACCGGGCCGACGCCGCGGCGACCCGGTAGTGGCAGGCCATCGCCGTCTCCAGGCCTCCGCCCAGGGCGGTGCCGTGGATCGCGGCGGTGACCGGCTTGGTCGCGCGCTCCATCGCCTCGATCGCCTCGTTGAGCCCCGGCTCCTTCATCGGCTTGCCGAACTCGGTGATGTCGGCGCCGGCGATGAAGGTCCGGCCCTTGCAGACCAGCAGCACCGCGGCCACCTGCTCGTCCGCCTCGGCCCTTGCCAGCCCCTCGACCATGCCGGCGCGCACACCGTGGCTGAGCGCGTTGACGGGCGGGTTGTCGATGACGATGAGAGCGACCTCGCCGCGGACTTCGTAGTCGACCATGTCTGTGAGTGACGTCATGTCGGTGCTGTCTCCTGAGCGGCGTTGCGCCGTGCGTTGTTCGGGGTTGCCGCGAAGCGCGGCGTATCGTAGCCGTTCGCCGGCCTTCTCCGTCTACTCGCCGGTCAGTTCGACCACATAGCGGCGGATGCGGGCGGCGTTGGCGCCCAGGTCGGCGAGACCGACCTGCGACACGGAACGCAGGTCGACCGCGGAGCCGTCGTCTGTCGGACGGACACGGACGGCGATGTAGTCGACGAACCGGAACCAGTTCGTCCGGTCGGAGAACTCGAGCCGCCCGGTCTCCGGCTCGTCGAGCATCACGGTCCAGCCGAGGTCCTCGGCGGTGTCTGCGGCGCGCCTCAGCGCCTCGGACGGGGCGACGTTCAGCCGGACGGTGGCGAGATCCGGATACCCCTCCCGCTGGAGCCCTGGAACCGAGGCGCCGCCGCTCGGGTAGGCGAAGCCTTTGCCGCGGCTGTCGTGGGGGGCTGCGGCAACGAACTCCGGCGGATCCTCGATGTTCGTCGTCACGTCGTGGATCGGCGGCGCCTCCGGCAGGTTGACCAGAAGCAGGATCACCGGAACGAGGGCGGCGGCGGCGAGGATGATGCCCGCCCAAGCCTGGGATGCGCCGCCGCGGCGCTGAGCGGGCCGCGTCCGCAACAGGCCGATCAGGCCCAGCAGCAGCGCAAGGGCGGCGCACAGCGGCATCAGGGCCGCAAACAGGGCGAGGGCCGGGAGAGGCGGGATCCAGCCGACCCGCGCCCCCACGAGGCCGACCAGGCCGATGAGCAGCGCGAAGGTGGAAAGCAGCGGCGACACCAGGGCGGTCAGGGAATTCATGACGACCGAGAGTAGCAGCGTTGCCGGCAAGTTCGTCGGGGACGTGCGTGCCGAATGCAGGACGACCTCTGCCGCGGGCTGCTAACCTCGCCGCTCCTCGAACGCCATAAAGGAGCAACGGCAGCGATGAAGGATCTGTTTGATCTCGACGGCAAGGTGAGCGTGGTCACCGGCTCGACCAAGGGAATCGGCAAGGCGATGGCCGAGGCGCTCGCGGCCTTCGGCTCGAAGGTGGTCATTTCGAGCCGCAAGGAGGATGCCTGCGAGGCGGTCGCGGCCGCGATCAGCGAGAGCGGCGGCGAGGCGATGGCGCACGCCTGCAACGTCGGCTACAAGGATCAGCTCGAACGGCTGGTCGCGGCGACCCGCGAACGCTGGGGCAGGATCGACAACCTCGTCGTCAACGCGGCGGTGAACCCGTACTACGGGTCGAGTCTGGGCATCCCCGACACGGCCTTCGACAAGGTGATGGAGGTGAACGTCAGGAGTGTCCACTGGCTGTGCCAGATGGTGATTCCCGAGATGCAGGAGCGCAAGGACGGAACGATCGTCATCGTCTCGTCGATCGGCGGTTTCCGCGGCAGCCAGGTGCTCGGCGCCTACGCCATCTCCAAGGCGGCGGACATGCAGATCGCACGCAACCTGGCCTCCGAGTTCGGTCCCGACAACATTCGCGTCAACGCCGTCTGTCCGGGACTGGTGAAGACGGACTTCGCCCGCGCCCTCTGGGAGAACCCCGAGAACCGCGCGCGGTCCGAGGAGGCGACGCCGCTTCGCCGCCTGGGCGAGCCGGAGGACTGCGCGGGCATCGCGGTCTACCTTGCCTCGCGCGCCGGCGCGTGGACGACCGGGCAGACGTTCACGGTCGACGGCGGCGTCACGGGCTGTTAGGCCGAAGTTCCAGAGCATTCTAGGGGCCTTGGGGTCCGGAAACCCTTGCGGGGCTTGGGTTCCTGAGGTTCGGCAGGGCGTTTTCGGGTGTATCTTGTACCCATGTATTGTCGGTTATCAAGATAGACAGGGATTGAGATTGTGGCTACAATGAGAAGCCATGTACGTCGAAAGCGTCCCCAACCGCACCTCCCCGCCCGCCGTCCTCCTGAGAGAGTCCTACCGCCAGGACGGAAAGGTCCGCAAACGCACTCTCGCCAACCTCTCCAAATGGCCTGACGAGATCGTCGACGGACTCCGCATCCTCCTCAAGGGCGGCGTCGCCCTGCCCAGTCTCGACGCCGCCTTCGAGGTTCTTCGCTCCAGACCTCACGGGCACGTCGCCGCCACACTCGGCACCTTGCGCGGACTCGGACTCGAACGACTGCTCGACCGCCGGCCCTCCCGAGACCGGTCACTGGCCGCGGCCATGATCGTCGCACGCATCCTGGAGCCCCGCTCCAAGCTCGCCACCGCCCGCGGGCTCGCAAGCGAGACCCTGCGGCATACCCTCGGCGAGGAGCTCGGGATCGAGGACGCCGACGCCAACGAGCTCTACGCCGCGATGGACTGGCTGGTCAGGCGGCAGCCGCGCATCGAGCGGCGCCTCGCCGAGAAGCATCTCGAAGACGGCGCACTGGTCCTGTGCGACGTGACCTCTGTCTATTTCGAAGGTTCGAAATGTCCGCTGGCCCGGCTCGGGCACTCCAAGGACGGCAGGCCGGGTAAGCCGCAGCTGGTCTTCGGCCTGCTGTGCAGCCGCGACGGCTGCCCGGTCGCGGTCGAGGTCTTTCCGGGCAACACGGCCGACCCTTCGACCCTGAGCGCGCAGGTGCACAAGCTCAAGGAGCGCTTCTCGCTTCGGAGGGTGGTCCTGGTCGGCGATCGTGGGCTGCTGACCAGCGCCCGCATCCGCGAGGACCTGGAACCCGACGGGCTGTCGTGGCTGACCTCTCTGCGCGCGCCTCAAGTGCGCAAGCTGGTGCAGGAGGGACACATGCAGCTCTCGTTGTTCGACGAGCGGGACATGGCCGAGATCAGCGCCCCCGACCTGTACCCCGGAGAGCGGCTGATCGTGTGCAGGAACCCGCTCCTGGCGGCCGAGAGAACCCGCAAGCGCCTAGAGCTGCTTGATGCCACCGAACGCCGCCTCGACGCCGTCGTCGAAGCCACCAGGCGCAAGCAGCGCCCACTTGCGGGCAAGGACAACATCGCCGTGCGCGTCGACCGGGCGCTGCGCGCCTACAAGGTCGGCAAGCACTTCGACATCGAGATCGAAGAGCACGGATTCCGCTACTCCCGCAACCAGCAACGCATCGACGCCGAGGCCGCACTCGACGGCTTCTACGTCCTCCGCACCAACGTCTCCGAAGACGAGCTGCCACCAGACGAAGCGGTCCGCTCCTACAAGAGCCTCAGTAACGTCGAACGAGCGTTCCGCAGCCTGAAAAGCGTCGACCTCAAGGTCAGACCCGTACACCATCGACTCGAAGACCGCGTCAGAGCTCACGTCTTCCTGTGCATGCTCGCCTACTACGTCGAATGGCACATGAGACGCAGGCTCGCACCCCTCATCTTCGACGACCAGGGACCTCCCGACGAGAACCACTCGCCGGTCGAACCGGCACGACGCTCCCCGAACGCACGAGCCAAGGCCGGCACCAGACGAACGCCCGACGGAGGACTCCCCGTGCAGAGCTTCCAAACACTCCTCGATGACCTCGCCACACTCACCAGAAACCGCGTCAGAACCCGAAACGAGCATGCCGCCACCACCGATATCCTCGCCAGACCCACGCCGCTCCAGGACCGGGCCTTCAGGCTCCTTGGAGTCCGCCCCTGAACCAACGTACCCAGTAGAAAACACCACCGAAATCGACGAAACCCCCGGAAACACCGGGGATTCCCTGACTCGGGCTCCGGAACTTCGGGTTAGGAGCTAGCCCGCATATCTCACCGATCTTCTGCTGCGGCCACGGATCCACTCGCTGCAGCGCGACGTTCTCCCTCGCGTCGGCTCGACGTAGTGTCGGCTACGCCTGCGCCGCCTCTCGGTCCGAGCGCCGCGCTACAGCGGCGTCTCCGCGCCCTCGCTACGAACCTCGGTGAGATATGCGGGCCGCCGTGGCGTCGTGGAACGCAGCGCAGCGAACTCTGCGGCGCCACGTCGGTGCGGGCGCCGGCGACGCCGCTTCGATCGAGCCGGCTGGGCCGTCGCGGCGCAGTCAGTTGTTCGGTCGCTGCGGCGCCCGCAACGGCTGACGCGCCCGATACAGGGCCAGGCGGTCGAGGCGCTGCGGTGAGTTGCCGCCGCCGGTCTGCCGTTCCTGTTCGAGTGCCCGCTGCTGCCAGAGCACGGCGTCCTCGAACCGGCCGGCCTCCGCCATCGCCATCGCCAGGGTCTCGACGTGGTCGAGCACCGGCTGCTCGTTGACGACGCCCTGCGCAAGATCCACAGCCCGTGCGCCGTCCCGCACCGCGTCGTCCCGGCTGGTCGCCAGGATGCGCGCCAGCAGGTGGCGGAGCGCGATGTCTGCGGGGAAGCGCACCAGCGCCTCGTCCAGAACACGGCGCGCTTCGGCGTAGCGGCCGGTCTCGAACTGCACGAGGCCAAGGTTGAAGCGCGCCTGCAGGTCGTCCGGCGCCAGCGCGACCAGGGCCTGAAGCTGGTCGACGGCCGCTTCCGCGCGGCCCGAGCCGATGAGCAGGGCGGCGAGAGTGCGGCGTGCTCCGATCATCGCGGGGGCGGCGGCGACGATTTTCTCGAGCTCGGCCATGGCGGCGGCCGCGTCGCCGGCGTCGGCCTGCATCTGCGCCTGTCGGAGGCGCCAGGCAAGGTTGGCCGGCATGAGGTCGGCGGCCCGCTCCAGGTGGGCGGCGCTCTCCGTCCGGCGCCCGTTGCGGTCGAGGACCATCGCGAGCGCGTGGTGGGCGGGGCCGTGTTCCGGGTCGAGCGCGATCGTCCGGCGCAGGTGTCGTTCGGCGCTCTCGCCGTCGCCGACCGCGAGCAGCGAGCCGGCGAGGCGGAAGTGGGCCTCGATGTCCGTGTCGTCCGCGTCGAGGATCTCCCCGTACAGCCGGATCGCCCGCTCGTGCTCGCCGGCGGCCGCGGCGGCGACGGCGCGGTCGAGCGGCATCGTGACGTCCTCGTCGAGCGGTCGCAGGCGTCCGAGCAGCGGGTCGATCATCGGGATCGGGACGTCCTGGTTCAGGCGCCATGCCTCGGCGGCCCGTTCGGTGTCGCCGAGTGCGCGGTAGGCGAGGCCGACGTGGTGATGCGCCTCGCTGCCCTCGGGCTGGCTGGCGGCGACATCCTGGAAGAGCTCGAGCGCCCGCACCGGATCGCCCCGCTCGAGCGCGATGTAGCCGAGTCCGACCCGGGCCGTCGCGCTCGAAGGGTAGGCCTCGAGGGCTGCGTCGTAGGCGGCCTCGGCGGCGTCGATGTCGCCTGCGGCCGCGTGGAGCTCGGCCAGCCGGATCAGGGTCGACGGATCGTCCGGGCGGATGGTCAGCGCCTCCTCGGCAGTCGCGCGGGCCGCTTCCAGATCGCCGCGGGCGATGTGAAGGAGCAGCTTGAAGTAGGCCCACTGGAAGTCCGCGGGCGCCAGTTCCCGGATCTGGTCCAGGCAGACCGCCGCCGCGTCGTGCAGCTCGTAGTGCAGGTAGCGGACGCACAGGTCGCCATAGGTGTTGACCGCCAACTGCATCTGATGCGCGTCCGCCGCGTGCCGGATGGCGCCGGCGGCAAGCACCCGGTAGTCCCGCAGACGCCGGGCCTCGACTGCCGCGATCCGCACAGGATCCGGTTCCGGCACCCGACCGATGACCAGCGTCTCCCGGACCCGGCGCATCGACAGAAGCTCGTCGAAGCCTTGGGCGCCGGCGGCAACGACGACACCCAGGAAGACAAGGACGGATACCCGGACCCGAGCCGCCAGGCCCGACACGTTCGGCACCAGCCCCCGGGCCCTCAAGCAGGCAGCCTCGCAAAGCCGCATGGCCGGAGCCTACAGGCAGAGAGTCCGCGGTGGACGTTAGGTTCAGGTCGCATCGAGAGCGGTCAGGCGCCCGCCCGGCAGGAAGAGTAGAGGGAGAGGCTTCGATGGGAAAGCGGACTATTCTTGTCGGACAGGGACGGACCGGAGGCTCGGGACGTGTTGTGGACGAACCCGCAAGCTGAAACACGGGCGCGGCAAGGTGCCGTGAGGTGCTGCCTCGGGCGCCGGACGCCGGTACCGGCCCGACAAGGTGAAGGTTGGCTATGAGATCCGCTTCAACAGGTGCTTCTACCGGTACCGGCCGAGAACCCATGCGGCGGCCGGAGGAGATCCGCGCCGACATCCTGGCGCTGGAACAGGAGACCGGGGGATTGCTGCAGGAAGTGCATGATGTGGGCCTGCTCGATGGGGAGCGGAAGTGATCACGTCCGTGGAGGCCTTGAACTTCCGTTGTCTGCGGTACGTGTCGCGTCCTCTGAAGCCGTTTCACGTCCTGGTCGGCCCGAACGCATCCGGCAAGACGACCTTTCTGGACGTCATCGGCTTCCTTGGTGACGTCGTATCGAACGGCCTGGACGATGCCCTGGCCGACCGCGCATCGGACCCGCGTGAACTGCTGTTCCGCGGCCGCGGATCTGTTCTGGAGCTGGCGGTAGAGGCTGCCGTGCCGGAACAGCTCCGCAGGCAGTCGATGAAGCCGGAGCTGGACACTGTGCGGTATCAGGTGGCGGTCGGTTTCGACGACACGGACCGCCAGTTCGTGTTCAAGGCCGAGACGCTGGTATTGATGAAGGCTGCTGCACGAGCAGTGGAACAGCGCGAGCTCTTTCCCCAGGCGCCCGCACCCGTAGCGTCTCTTCAGGTGAGGCTCCGACAATCGGAACGCAAGGTACTGATCAACAAGGTTCAGGGAGGCAACGACAACTTCTACAGCGAGACCAGGCCGGCGAACCGGAGCTGGGTGCCGTCGTTCAAGCTCGGACCCGGAAGATCGGCGCTGGGCAACTTGCCGGCGGACGAGGCTTCGTTTCCCATCGCGACCTGGTTTCGCGAGTACCTGGCCTCCGGTGTTCAGCGGTTCGTGCTCAACAGCCGCGCGATCCGCCAGCCGAGCCCGCCGGCGCGCGTCGCCGGGTTCCTGCCGGACGGCTCCAACCTCTCCTGGGTCGTGGCCCGCCTCCGCAACCGGCACCCGGAACGCCATGCGGCGTGGATCAGGCACCTGCGGACCGCGCTTCCCGACCTCACCGACATCGGGACCATCGAGCGCCCGGAGGACCGGCACTGCTACATGATCTACAAGTATGCGGGCGGCCTGGTCGTTCCGTCGTGGCTGGTCTCGGACGGCACCCTCCGCCTGACGGCGCTCACGCTGCCCGCGTATCTCCCCGACCTGCGCGGGCTCTACCTGATCGAGGAGCCCGAGAACGGAGTTCACCCCGGCGCCGTAGCCACTTTCTTCGACTCGCTCCGTTCCATGTACAAGGCCCAGGTGCTGCTGGCGACCCACTCGCCGGTGGTGCTGAGCGCCGCAGGCGGGGACGAAGTGCTCTGCTTCGCAAAGGGCGACGATGGCGCGACCGACATCGTTCTCGGCGCCGAGCATCCCCGGCTTCAAGCGTGGCAGGAGGACGCGGACCTCGGCACGCTGCTGGCATCCGGGGTGTTGGGGTGACGGGAGTATCGGGTGTGACCGCGGACCTGGTCGTGCTGGTCGCCGACAAGGACATGCAGCACGCACTGAAGGGGCTGTTCTCGAGACCGAGGGCGCTGGGCATCCGGCCCGTTGCGCATGACATCTACGTCCATCCGCAGCATGATCCGGCGTGCGCACGTCCGGAGGGCGTGCAGTTTCTGTCCCGCTTTGCGGCACAGTACGACCACGGCCTGCTGCTCTTCGACCATGAAGGCAGCGGGCGCGAGGCAACGTCCACGGCCGCGCTTCAACGCGAGATCGACCAGCGCCTGGTCCGTTCCGCCTGGGGTGAACGGGCCCGCGCCGTTGTTGTAGCTCCCGAGCTCGAGACCTGGGTCTGGTCCGAGTCTCCCCACGTGGATGCCGTGGTCGGCTGGTCGGGGAGGTCACCGGCGCTTCGCGACTGGCTGGTCGGCGAAGGCCGGCTTGAAGCGGACACTTCGAAGCCGGCGCGCCCGAAGGAAGCGCTCCATGCAGCGCTGCGCGCGGCAGGAGTTGCCCGCAGCGCATCGCTGTATCAGCAGATCGCCGAACGGGTGTCGTTGCAAAGCTGCAAGGACCGATCCTTCCGGAGGCTGCGCAGTACACTGCGGGAGTGGTTCCCCGCCGGATGAGTCGCAGGATGGCCATGCCGAGCCGGCCTGGGTGACTACGGGGACAAGCACAAGTACCGACGGAGCGCGCAGTGCACGAGAATCCAGCGGAGGAGTCGCGGGTGCGGCCAGCGGAAATGATCTTCGAGGTCACGGAAGCGGTCGAAGGCGGGTACGACGCCAGAGCGCTCGGACACAGCATCTACACGCAGGGGGAGAACTGGGACGATCTGAAGGAGATGGTGAGAAACGCCGTGCTCTGCCACTTCGATGACGATGAAGCGCCGCGTGTGATCCGGCTGCATCTCGTCCGGGAGGAGGCCATCGCGGTGTGAAGCTGCCCCGCGACAGCGGGTCCCCAAGGCCGTCGAGCTTCGCCTACCTGTGGTCAGGAGTGAAGAAGCCCGTCTGAGCCATCGCCCGCTTCCTCTCGCTCGTGTCGGCCGACCAGGGGATTCTCAGACAATGACCGCGTCGGCAGTTCCGAGAGGTGCCCACCACGGCGACGACGATAGAAAGGGTGATGCCCAGCCAGGCATTACCTGCCCTCGATCATCCGCGTTCTAGTGCGCTGGCCGAACCAGTAGAAGATCACCGCGAGCACAACTTCGGCGAAGAACCACTTGTCCACAAGCCCCAGGACCTGTTCCTGCTGAGAGCCCAGACACCCAAGGAGGCAAAGAAACCGCCGCCGGTGGTAGCCATCAGCCCTGACACCGGAGCATAGACCTGCATTCCGAAGAGGTAGAGGTAGACGCCAATCACCGCGTAGGTCACTACGGGCGTCACAGTGCTACACAGCAAGTCCAGTTTCCCGTAGAGGACGACCATGATCGTCAGAAGCCACCTGGGCAGGAGGTCCGAATCCTTGGCTGCGTCCAGTAGCCTGATGCCAAAGGCGGGCTGAGGCCGTCGTGCAGAGGCAGTGTCCGATGCACCTGCATGAGTGGCTTCGGTCCACGTGCGCCGGTCGTCCTCGGTGTCCGCATGTTCGAGGCGGAGCTTGTACATCCGCCACTCATGGTCGCGCTCAGCCTTGCCGACGGTCCTTTCCCGAAACCAGCGGATGGCGTCGGGCATCCACGGTAAGCAGAATCCCAGTACTACTGTCAGTCCTGCCAACATTGGCAGCCTCCCTCGCTCAGTGCTTGCCGTAGGAATTTGCCATCAGGCCGGGACTGCCTGGGCGCAGACGTGTCTGAGAAAACCTGCGCCTCGTCAGGGCGGCGCTGTCGCGGTCTGCGGGGTCCTGGCGGCTACTTGGCGCCGGTGACTGGCCACTTGGCGGGGTCGTGGTGGCGGAGGTAGTCCTTGCGGTCGATCCAGCCGAGGATCATCGACCAGGTCATCCAGCGCTTCTCGGGGAGGATGGCGAAGTAGACGTGGGCGACGGTGAGGGTCACCAGGACGACGCCGCCGATGCCGTGCAGGACGTAGACCCAGCCCCAGCCGGCGTCGTCGAAGAACCGGTAGTCGTCCTGCGCCCACAGCGGCTGCTCGATCCGCCACATCATCAGGATGCCGGTGACGATCGCCGCCAGACCGGCCAGGGTCGCCGCGTGGTGGAACATCTTCTGCGCCGCCGGGTACTTGCCGGGTCTGGCCGGCGGCTCGCCGCCGGAGACCGCGTTCCGCATCTCGCGGATCATGTCGCCGAAGTCGCTGACGCCGATCCAGATGTTCTTCAGGCTCTGAAAGAAGGTCGCGTGGATGATGTGGAACACGATGGACGCGGTCAGGATCAGCCCGGTGATCCAGTGGATCTCGAGCCAGGCGAACTCGAGTCCGACCTTGGGCAGGAAGCCGGTGATCAGGAGCAGGATCATCGAGATCCCCATCACCGCGTGGAACAGGCGGGAGGCGAGGCTGTGCCGCAGGATCTTCTGCGGCAGGCCCGGATCGTCCGGGGCGTCCGCCGCCGCCTTCTTCTCGGCGCCGATCCAGCGGCGGCGGAGCGAGAGGTGGAGGATGAGGAAGACGCCGCCCGCGATCAGGGCGATCCAGAACAGGCTCCAGTCGATCCGGACGAGGACATCCTGTCCCCACGGGTTGGTGGCGCGTTCGAAGAACTGCATGGAGCGCCTAGACCGGGGCCTGCCCGCGGATGGCGCGGCGGATGAGGTTTCTCATCAGGGGTACCTTGTAGCCGTTGTGGCCAAGCGGCCTTGCGCCGTCGACGCCGAGCTCGGCGACCCGGGTGGCGATGTCCTCGTCGATCCGCTGGCCGCGCAACTGATCCTCGCATCGGTCCAGGCGGAGCGGCACCGGCGAGACGGCGCCGACCGAGAGCCGGCAGTCCTGCACCACGCCGTTCTCGACCCGTAGCGCAGAGGCGACGTTGACCAGGGGGAAATCCCAGGCGTTGCGGTCGCGAACCTTCTCGAAGTAGAAGTCGGCGCCGGCCCAGGTGTCCGGTACACGGACGGACTCGAGGACCTCGTTGGGCTGGAGGACCGTCATCCGGGTGATGTCGATCGCCGGTCCGACGAAGAAGTCCTCGGCGGCCACCGTGCGCTCCCCGCGCCGGCCCCGGATGACCATCTCGGCGTCCAGCGCGATCAGCGCCGGCGCAGTGTCCGAGGGGCTGACCGCTACACAGCGTGAGGCGTCGAAGATGCAGTGCTCGCGGTTCATCGACTCCGGGGTGTCGGCATAGCAGATGTTGCCGCCCGCCCGGTAGCAGGGCCAGCCTGCCCGGTAGTACCAGCACCGCGTGTCCTGCACGAGGTTGCCGCCGAGCGTGCCCTGGTTGCGGATCTGCGGAGTGGCGACGGTCTCGGCCGCCTCCGCCAGGAGGCCGTAGCGCTCGCGGACCAGGTCGCTGCCGACGATGTCGGCGAGCGGCGTCATCGCGCCGATCTCGATGCCTCCGTCGGTCTCCCGGATACCGGAGAGCTCCGGAATCGCGCCCAGGTCGACGACCGCCTCGGGCCGCTTCACCCGGTCCTTGAACCAGTCGAAGGTGTCCATGCCGCCAGCCAGCACCCAGGCCTGCTCGCGGTGACGGTCGAGGACTTCAAGCGCGCCGTCCAGGCTCTCGGGCTGGTACAGCTCTAAGTCGGGGATCATGTCGTGGATGACGGCCATGCTGTGGTTTCCTCCGTTTCGCCTGCGTTCCGATCAGGCGGTCTGCGAGCCGATCAGGTGTGCGCGGCCAGGAACCTGGCGTCCTGCTCGCGGCCCTCGAGCTGGTTGATGATGTGGTCGGTCATGAGCGGCAGGTACGCCACCGTGTCCTGGCCGAGGGCGTCCTGGATGGCGCATAGCAGCGCGGCGCAGCCGGCGCCCATCGGCGGCTCGCCGATGCCCTTCGCGCCCACCGGATTGTTCGGATCCGGCAGGTTGACTGCGTCCCAGCCCATCGACAGCGGCACGTCCAGGATCGTCGCCGGCCGGGCGGTGTAGAACCGGTTCGCGAACGGGATGCCCCACTGCGGATCGTAGACCCACTTCTGACCGACCGCGCAGCCGAAGCCCTGGACCGCACCGCCGTGAAGCTGACCGCCCAGACTGCGGGGGTTGAGCACGGTGCCGCAGTCGGTCACCGCCTTGTAGTCCTTCAGCTCGACGACGCCGGTCTCCCGGTCCAGCTCGATCTCGGCGCAGGCGACGACCCAGGAGTAGACGTCGCCGTCGCGGCCGTAGTTGTCCTTGGCGGCCGCCAGCAGGCCCCTGCCCTTGAGGATCGCGGCGCCGCCGAGCGTGATCGGACTCAGGCCCTCGTTCAGCTCCGTGCCGTCGTAGCGCCCGCCCAGCTCGATCGCCTTCCGGGCGGCCTGGGCCAGGCTCAGTCCGGCGGCCCGATTGCCGCGCC
This sequence comes from Thermoanaerobaculia bacterium, assembly GCA_965116145.1. Classification (GTDB taxonomy): domain Bacteria; phylum Acidobacteriota; class Thermoanaerobaculia; order Multivoradales; family Multivoraceae; genus Multivorans. Next base: position 753,209 of record OZ220482.1, on the reverse strand, counting down.
GATGCACCCGCTCGCCGGCGACGACGTACTGCGCTGCGGCGCCGCCGTGCACGCTGGCGGCGATCTCCTGCAGCCTGGTCTTCATCTCGCTGGCGGCGGCGTGGACCGCCCGTGTGATCGCGTGGGTGGTCTGGCTGCCCGCCTGCACGCAGGTATGCGGCACGCCCTTGCCGGTGTCGCCCCAGACCATGTCCACCTTCTCCCAGGGCACGTCGAGCAGGTCGGCGGCGACGCGGGCGGTGTCCGAGTAGGAGTGGGTGCCGAGGTTGCCGATCCCGGTGTGGATCTCGAGTCGGCCTTCCGGCGTGATCAGCATCAGTCCGTCGAAGCCGCTCGATCCCGCCGTGTAGGTCGAACTCGCCAGACCGATGCCGGTGATCCTGGAACCGTCGATCCGACCGCTTCGGGCCCTGGCGGCCTCCCAGTCGACCATCTCGGCCAGCCGGTCCCAGGCCTCGCCGACATGGGCGGTGGTCACGTTCCGGCCCTCGGCCTCGCCGAATCTGGCGCCGTTCCTTGCCATGTTGATCCGGCGGATCTCCAGGCGGTCGATGCCGAGGTGGTCCGCCGCCCGGTCGAGCAGGGGTTCGACCATCGCCGACATCTGGACCCCGCCCGGCGCCCGCTGCGGCGCCCGCGGCGGCGTGTTCGTCGCGATCGAGAGGCCGCGGTGGCGCATGTTCTCGGGCTGATACGTGAGGGAGACCATGTTGCCGGACGTTCCCAGGTCGCTCTGCCGGCCGTACGGGCCGTTGTCCTGGATGACCGCCCAGTCGAACGCGGAGATGCGGCCGTTCTTCCTGAAGCCGATCTTCGCCCAGCCCTGGAAGCCGGGGCGGGCGCGCCCGATGTAGTTCTCCTCGTAGCGCGTGACCCGGTGCATCACCGGTCTGCCGGTCTTCTTCGCCAGGTAGACCGGCACCGCCATGTTCGAGGAGCCGACGATCTTGCTGCCGAACCCGCCGCCGGTGTACTCGGCGTGGACGACCAGGTTCTGCGGCGGCACGCCGACGGTGCCCTGTCCGGCGAGCAGGGTGAAGGCGACGCTCTGGGTCGACGGGTAGAGGTGGCAGGTGTCACCCTCCCAGCGGGCCATGCAGCTCCGCGGCTCCATCGGATGGTGGGTGACCGACTGGAAGAAGAGCGGCTCCTCGATGATGTAGTCGGCCTCGGCGAAGCCCTGGTCGAGGTCGCCGTTCGTCCACTCGTCCTGGAACGCTCCCTCGGGCATCCTGCCCTTCTCGCCGTCATCGCCCCGGGCGGCGGCGAGCTCCGCGGCCGACCACTCGACCCGCCTGACGACCGTCTCGATACCGGTATCCGTCCGGTCGCGGACGATGCTGTTGCCGTCCGGCAGGGCGTTCGCACCGCCCGGCGCGATCGACTCCAGCGGATCGAGCGCGAACGGCAGCGGCTCGAAGTCGACCCTGATCTTCTCGATCGCGTCGGCGGCGATCTTCTCGCTGACCGCGGCGACGGCTAGCACCGGCTCTCCCTCGTACCTGGGGTGGTTGGTCAGCGCGCGCTCGTCCAGCGGCCCCGGCTCGCCCATGAACTCGGCGAGATCGTCCGCGGTGAGGACCGCCTCGACGCCGTCCATCGCCAGGGCGGCGTCGGCGTCGATGTTGCGCACCCGCGCGTGGGGCATCGGCGAGAGCAGCTGCTTGGCGAACAGCATGCCCTCGGCGCGCCAGTCTTCGGCGTACCTGGCGCGGCCGGTGATCTTCTCGATCAGATCGGGCGGAACGTAGTCGGTGCCGACAAGGGTCTTGGCCATGCGGTGCTCCTCGGCTCAGGCGGACCGCGCGTTGCTGAGCGCGCGTTCGGCCGTGTTCAGGATCTTGTTGTAGTCGCCGCAGCGGCAGATGTGGCCGGCGAGCCACTTGCGGGCGTCTTCGCGGGTCGCCTGCGGATTGGCCTTGACCAGGCTCGCCATGCTCATGATGAAGCCGGGCGCGCAGAACGCGCACTGGAAGCCCATCTCGTCGAGCACCGCCTGCTGGACCGGGTGGAGGACGCCGTCCTGTTCCAGCCCCTCGATCGTCGTGACCTCGCGGCCGCGCACCTGATGCACCAGGATCGAGCAGGCGTAGTGGGGAACGTCGTCGAGCAGCACGGTGCAGGCGCCGCACTCGGCGCGGTCGCAGCCGAGCTTGGTGCCGGTCAGGTCGAGCTTGTAGCGAAGCGCCATGGCCAGCGTGTCCATCGGCTCGACGTCGAGCTCGTGGACTTCGCCGTTCACCCGCAGGTCGATCGTGCGTCCCACCGGTTCGGTCGCGGCGCGCAGCACCTCGGGCTGGAGCAGATTGCCCCCCGCCAGCGACACGGCGGCGCCGGTTGCCACCGAACCCTGGATGAACGTCCTGCGGGTGACGTTCGCGCGGCCGGAACCGTCGCCGTCCTCCTCGACATCCTGGCGTTCCTGCCGGACCTCCTCGAGCAGGTCGTCCTGCGGGAAGCTGCCTTCTCTCAACTCATCCATGGTCTCCAACCTCCATTGGGGGAGTCATGCCGGTGCGGTGCCTGAAGCGGGTTGTCATCTGCTGGTACGGCGGAGCATACACCATCGCCGCGGTCCGCAACGGCCGAGCAGGCCGCAGCAGACCCGCGGGGAGCGTCAGTTCCGGCCGCCGATGAAGACGTCGAGCAGGTACGGGCCGCCGGCGGCGAACGCCTCCCGCACCGCTTCCCCGACCTGCTCCGGATCCTCCACGCGCCGGCCCGGCACGCCCATGCCCGCGGCCATGCCGACGAAGTCGAGTTCGGGCTCGGTCAGGTTCATGTGAGGGTACGGGCGGTCCGCCGGAATGCCGAACCGCTCGCGGTAGATGTCCATGTTGATCTTCAGGATCCGGTACTCGCGGTTGTGCAGGATGAGGAAGACGATCGGCAGGTCGTAGTGGGCCGCGGTCCAGAGAGCCTGGATCGAGTACATCGCCGAGCCGTCGCCCGAGAACACGATGACCGGCCGCTCCGGGTGGGCAAGGGCAGCGCCGATGCCGCCGACGAGGCCCTGACCGATGCCGCCGCCGCGGGTGCCGCAGTAGCGGTCGGGGTCGTCGACGGGCAGGAAGCCGAACAGGTCGCCGCCGGCGGTGATCGACTCGTTGACGATCACCGCATCCTCCGGCAGCGCACCGGCGACCTCGGACATGAGCCGTGCCGCCGACATCGGCGTGTCGTCGAAGCGGGCGGCGAGGCGCTTCCGGCGGGAGTCCCGGGCCGTTTCCGCGGCCGCGCGCAGTCCCTGCATCCGGGTAGCGGCGGCGGCCCGGAACGCGTCGTCGGCCGAAGTGTCCAGCGCCTCCCGCAGGGCCGCGAGCCCGGCGCGCGGGTCGGCGAGCATGCCGACCTCCACCGCGAAGTTGAATGCGAGACGACCCGGTGCGTCCTCGATCTGGAGGACTGACGTCTCCGGGCCGAACGGCGGGTCCGGGTCGAACCAGACCTCCTCGAAGAAGGAGCCGCCGACGAGCAGGACCACGTCCGCATCCCCGAGTGCGCGGCGGATGCCGGCGTGGTGGAGTGGCATCCGCGGCCGGAAGCAGGGGTGGCTGTGCGGGAAGTTCAGGCACTGCATCAGGCCTTCCGGGAACACTGCCGCGCCGATCGCCTCGGCCAGGGCCGCCAGTTCCTGCTGGCCGCCGCTGCGGGCGATGCCGTCGCCGATGACGATTGCCGGCCGGCGCGCCCGGGCCAGCACGTCGGCCATCCGGGCGACGGCCGCCGGTTCGGGCTGCGGCGCCCGGTACAGGGCGCCCAGCGGCCGCACCTGCTCGGTGGTCTCTTCCTCCAGGACGTTGAGCGGCAGGGCGACGAAGACCGGTCCGGCAGGCGGGTCGTGAGCGGTCTTGAAGGCGCGATGGAGGATCGGCGCGAACTCGTCCGCCCGCTCGACCTGGACGCTCCACTTGACCAGGGGCGCGGCCATCGCCACCAGGTCGTGTCCGAGCAGGGGCTCGCGCAGCCGCGACCGGGTGTCCTGCTGGCCGGCGGTGACAACCATCGGGGTGTTCGCTTCCCATGCGTTGTAGAGCATGCCGAGCGCGTTGCCGAGCCCGGGCGCCACGTGCAGGTTGACCACCCCCGTCACTCCGCTCGACTGGGCGTAGTAATGGGCGGCGCCGAGCGCCACGGACTCGTGCAGCGCGAGCACATAGCGCAGCTCCGGGTGACCCGCCAGCCGGTCCATCAGCGGGCTCTCGGTCGTGCCCGGATTGCCGAACAGGTACGGGATGCCGTACGCGGTCAGGGCATCCAGCAGAACGTCTCCGCCTCGCTGCAGACGGCGCCTCGGACGGTCTGCCGGCAAGCTCATGCGCGGGGAGGGTAGCAGCCAGATCGCGTGGCGCTCCGGCAGCCGGCGGTTGCCGCTGCGCATGGCCCCGTCCGTCCGGTGCTACCGTTGCGGTTTCGTGAGCCCCTGACCGGGCGTACAGGACCAGCCGACGGAGAGGAAAGGGCGATGGCTAGCGGCGAAACCGGCAGCGAAGCACTGGACAGGCAGACGGCAGCGGCAGCGGCGTTCATGGGCGCCGACCGCTTCCGGGGCAGAAGACGGCTTCACACCGCCCGCGAGGTCGCGGCGCAGCGGGGCTCGATTCCGCAGGACTACACGGTGGCGCGGGACGCTGCCGACGCCTTCCATGCGCGGCTGCGCGAGCTGTTCGATCGGAAGCAGGCGATCACGACGTTCGGTCCGTACTCGCCGGGCCAGGCGGTGGCGATGAAGCGGCGGGGGATCGAGGGCATCTACCTCGGCGGCTGGGCGACCTCTGCCAAGGGCTCGATCACCGAGGATCCGGGCCCGGATCTCGCCAGCTATCCCCTGAGCCAGGTGCCGGACGAGGCGGCGCCGATCGTCCGCGCGCTGCTCACCGCGGACAAGAACCAGACCTTCAGCCGATCACGGATGACGGCAGCGGAACGGCGGGCGAATCCCGCGACCGACTTCCGGCCGTTCATCATCGCGGACGCGGACACCGGCCATGGAGGCGAACAGCATGTGCGCAACCTGATCCGCCGTTTCGTCGAGGTCGGCGTCCCCGGTTATCACATCGAGGACCAGAAGCCCGGCGTCAAGAAGTGCGGCCATCAGGCGGGCAAGGTCCTCGTGCCGCAGGACGAGCAGAACAAGCGGCTCAACGCGGCGCGCTTCCAGCTCGACGTGATGGGGGTGGCGGGCCTCATCGTCGCTCGTACCGACTCGGAGGCCGCAACCTTCCTTGACGGCAACGGCGACGAACGCGATCAGGCGTTCATTCTCGGCGCCACGAATCTCGACCTGCCGAGCTGCAAGACGGCGACCCTGGCGATCCTGCGGCGGCTGAACGCTCTGGGCGCGGAAGACGTCCGCGGCCACGAGCTCTACGACATCTCCGAAGCCGCCTGTCACCGTGCGGACGTCTGGCTGGAAGGCGCCGGCATCTTCGAACAGCTCGAGGCGGCCTGCCGCAGGATGACGGCAAACGGAGGGACCGGGATCGAGGCCGCTCTCGACGAGACGATGGCCAGCTTTCTCGACGCCTGGCAACGGGAGGCCGGGCTCAAGACCTACCCGCAGGCGGTCGCCGAGGCCATGGCGTTCCGACAGGAGGAAGGCGCCGTCTTCGATCTGTCGGTGGAGGAGTGGCTGGAGTACGCCCACTCGGTGTCGGTCGACGAAGCGGCGGCGCGGGCGCGCAGGATGGGCATCAACCTGCTCTGGAACAGCGAGATCGCGCGCACCCCCGAGGGCTATTACCAGATCCGGGGCGGCATCGAATACGCGATTTCCCGTTCCCTGCACGCGGCGCCGTACGCCGATCTGATCTGGATGGAGACGAAGACCGCCAATCTGGAGTACGCCCGGCGGTTCGCAGAAGCGATTCATGCCGTGTACCCGGATCAGTTGCTGGCGTACAACCTGTCGCCGTCCTTCAACTGGGACACGACCGGCATGTCGGACGAGGAGATGACGAGATTCCCCGAGGAACTCGGCAGGCTCGGCTTCGTGTTCAACTTCATCACCTACGGCGGCCATCAGATCGACGGTCTGGCCGCCGAGGACTTCGCCACTGCGCTGCGCGAGGACGGCATGCTGGCCCTGGCCCGGCTGCAGCGCAGGCTCCGCCTGGTGGGCTCGCCCTATCGCACGCCGCAGGCCCTGGTCGGCGGCGCCCGGCTGGACGGCGGGCTGTCGGCGGCGACCGGCCATACGGCGACGACCAAGGCGATGGGCAAGGGGTCGACCCATGTCCAGCATCTGGCGCAGACCGAGGTGCCGCCGCGGCTGCTCGAGGAGTGGCTCGGGCTCTGGCGCGGCAAGTACGGTATCGATGAAGGTCTGCGCGTGGAACTCCGGCCGCACATTGCCGGCGCCGAACTGCTCGAGCTGAATGTCCTGGCGCAGGACCGGAACGACGAGCGGAAGGCGGCGAACGTCGTGTTCGCTCCCATCCGGGATCGGCGGGAACGGATGATCCTGTCGGTTCGGGACCAGAACACGTTCGACACCGACCTGAGGCGCCGCCGTCTGATGGCGCTGATGCATGTCTTTCTCATCCATCGCTACGGCGCCGCCTGGGTGCACTACGTCAGCCCGACCGACGACAACCAGCACCAGACCCGGCGCATGATCGAGCTCGGGATCTTCGAAAGCGCGAACACCGAGGTTGGCGAGATCATCGTGGCCGCAGTGAACCGCGAACGGGTTCGCGAGCTCGCGGAGCCGGATCGCAAGGCGCTCACGGCGCTGATCGAGAAGATCGATCCGCCGGCGGTGCGGGCCGCTTCGTGATCGCGCGCTGGCCGTCGATCCGCGCCGCGGTCGCGGTCGGGGGGCTGGCGGCTGTTCCCTGTCTGCCCGGACTTGGGGCGCAGGGTCCGCCCGAGGAGCCGGCGCCGACGGAGCAGCCGCAGTCGATCCGGGACCTGACCAGCGGTTTCGATCGTCTGCCCGGGTTTCTCGACCTTTACTGGGACCGTCGGGGCGGCCGTCTGTTCCTCGAGGTCGCGTCCTTCGACGAGGACTTCCTCTACATCGAGTCGCTTGCCGCGGGCCTCGGCTCGAACGACATCGGTCTCGACCGCGGGCAGCTCGGGCGCACCCGTCTCGTGCGGTTCGAACGGATGGGGCCGAAGGTGCTGCTGGTGCAGCAGAACACGCGCTACCGTGCGCTGAGCGACAACGCGGACGAGCGGCGAGCGGTCGCCGACGCCTTTGCCCGCTCCGTGCTCTGGGGGTTCGAGACGGCGGCCGAGGACGACGACGGCGCCGTTCTGGTCGATGCGACGGACTTCGTGCTCCGGGACGCGCATGGAGTCGCCGCGCGGCTCCGTCAGCGGGGGCAGGGAAGCTACGCACTGGACGCGTCGCGTTCGGCGGTCCATCGTCCCGGTGTCGCCGCCTTCCCCCGCAACTCGGAACTCGAGGGTGTCCTGACCTTCACCCTGCGGTCGTCGGACCGGGGCCCCGGCGCCTGGTTGCGGCAGGTCGCGCCGTCTCCCGAGGCGGTGACGGTGCGCATCCGCCACTCCTTCGTGGCGCTGCCGGAGCCCGGGTACGAGCCCCGGCGGTTCGATCCCCGTTCCGGGTTCATCAGCACCCGCTACTCCGACTACGCGACGCCGATCGATCAGCCGCTGGAGACCGCCTTCATCAACCGGCATCGGCTGGCGAAGCGCGATCCGGGCGCAGAGCGCGGCGAGCCGGTGGAACCGATCGTCTACTACCTGGACCGGGGCGCCCCGGAGCCGATCCGGTCCGCCCTGCTCGACGGCGCCCGCTGGTGGAACGAAGCGTTCGAGGCCGCCGGCTACGTCGACGCGTTCCGGGTCGAGCTGCTGCCCGAGGGCATCGACCCGCTCGACGTGCGCTACAACGTGATCCAGTGGGTCCACCGATCGACCCGCGGCTGGTCCTACGGCAGCTCGGTCACCGATCCGCGCACCGGCGAGATCCTGAAGGGGCACGTGACGCTGGGTTCGCTGCGGGTGCGGCAGGATGTCCTGATCGCCCAGGGGCTGCTGTCGCCCTACGCCGACGATGACTCCTCCGGCGCAGGGCTCACCGAGATGGCGCTCGCCCGGCTCCGGCAGCTCTCCGCCCACGAGGTGGGCCACACGATCGGTCTGCTGCACAACTTCGCGTCCAGCGTCGACGGACCGGAAGGCCGCGAGTCGGTCATGGACTATCCCCATCCGCTGGCCGTCCTGGGCGACGACGGCGCGATCGAGCTTGCCGCCGCCTACGACACCGGCGTCGGCGAATGGGACAAGCGGGCGATCCTCTACGGCTACGCCGACTTCCCGGACGGCGCCGACGAAGCGGCGGAACTCGACGCGATCGTGCGCGGGACGATCGCCAGCGGTCTCCACTTCATCACCGACGAGGACGCCCGACCGGTGGGGGGCGCCCATCCGCTGGCGCACCTCTGGGACAACGGCCGGTCGGCGGCCGACGAGCTGCGGCGGCTCCTGGCGGTGAGGCGGGCCGCGCTCGACCGCTTCTCGGAACGCAGCGTCCGCGTCGGCGCGCCGCTGGCGGAGCTCGAGGACGTCCTGACTCCTCTCTATCTTCTGCACCGCTACCAGATCGAGGCGGCGGCCAAGGTGGTGGGCGGGCTCGACTACACGTACGCCGTGCGGGGCGACGGCCGGACACCGGTGTCGCTGCTGCCGCCGGCGATGCAGCTCGACGCGGTCGACGCGCTCCTTCAGACCGTCCGCCCGGAGGAACTGACTCTGCCGCGCCGGATACTCGACCTGATCCCGCCGCCGTCGCCGGGCCGCGGCCGCGGCCGCGAGCAGTTGCCGTCGCGCGCCGGCCCGGCCTTCGACCCGATCGCCGCGGCCGAGATGGCGGCCGACATGACCTTCGGCATGGTGTTCGACGGTTCACGGGCCGCTCGGCTGGTCGATCACCGCGCCCGCGACGCCGCGCAGCCCGGACTCGGAGCCGTGATCGACCGGGTGCTGGCCGCCACCTGGCACGCCGGACCCCAGCCGGGCCTCGCCGGCGAAGTGGGCCGGGCGATCGACTTCGCGGCGTTGCGGCGGCTGATGCTGCTGGCGGCGGGAACCGGGGGAGGCGTCGGCGCATCGGCCGCCGTACCGACCGGTTTCGATGATCCGACGGGCTCGGGCCGGACGGGCTCCTTCCAGGTGCGGGCCGTGGCCCGTGCGGCACTGGTGTCCCTCGGCCGGTGGCTGGAGTCGCAGCCGGCCGACGACGACCCCGCAGAGGCGGCGCATCGAAGCTACGCCGGCTGGCTGATCGCACGATTTCTGGAGGATCCGGCCGCGGTGGAGCTGCCGGCGCCGCTGCGGGCGCCGGACGGATCGCCGATCGGTTGCGGCGCAGACCTGAGCGTTGCACTCGTACCGGCCCTCGCGTTGCCGCGATGAGCGGCGGCTCGGCGCTGCTGACCAGTCTGCCCGGGACGGTCTCCGGGCTCTACGACGCCGCGGCGGCGAACGAACTCGTGGAACTTCGCCGGACACTCCACGCCGACCCGGAGCTCTCGCTGCAGGAAGAGCGCACCGCCGCGCGGCTGGAACGGACACTCGACGTTCTCGGTGTCGACCGCGTCGCCCGCGTGGCGGGCACCGGGGTCGTCGGCTGGATTCGCGGCAGCGACCGGAGCGCTCCCCTCGTCGCGGTCCGCGGCGACATCGATGCGCTGCCCATCCAGGAGGACACCGGACTGCCGTTCGCTTCGCGCAACGCCGGCGTGATGCACGCCTGCGGCCACGATGTGCACGCGTCGTGGACGATCGCGGCCGCCCGCCTGCTTCTTCGGGAGCCGGCTGCGGGCGATGTCCTGCTCGTGCTGCAGCCGGCGGAAGAGACCGGCGAGGGGGCAGCCGCGATCCTCTCGACCGGCGTCCTGGACGAGGCAGCGGCGATCTTCGGCGCGCACGTCGACCTGACCCTCGAGGTCGGGCAGGCGATGATCCAGTCTGGCGCCGTAGGGGCTGCGGCCGACCCGTTCGAGATCGAGCTCCGGGGCCGGGGCGCCCACGGCGCCAGGCCGCAGCAGGGGATCGACCCGATCGTCGGTGCGGCCCAGGTCATCTCGGCCCTGCAGACGATCGTCTCCCGACGGGCGCCGCCGGACCAGCCGGCGGTGGTCACGGTGGGCGCCGTCGAGGCGGGCACGGCTCACAACGTGATCCCCGATCGCGCCGTCCTCAAGGGAACGCTGCGGTCGCTGGCCCCGGCCGTTCGCAGGCTGCTGGCCGACGAGATGCGGCATGTCGCGGAGTCGGCCGCCGCCGCCTGCCGGCTCGAGGCCCGGGTACGGATGCTCCGGGGCACGCCGGCGGTGCTGAACGACGAGCGAGCGGCGGCGTGGGCGCGAGCTGCCGCAGTGCCCCTGATCGGCGCCGAGGCGGTCAGGCCGCTGGCCGAGGCGAACATGGGCGGCGAGGACTTCGCCTTCTATCAGGAACGGATCCCGGGCTGCTTCATCCGGGTCGGCGCTCGGCGCCCCGGCGATCCCGTGGTCGGCGCCCACACACCGTACTTCGCGCCGGCCGAGGAGGCGATCTTCGCCGGCGGTGCGCTCCTCGCCGAAGCGGCGCGACGGGCTTCGGCGGAGCTGGCCGCCAGCGGTCGAGGGGCGGCATAGGGGAGCAGAGCGGTTGCCTGCAGTCCACTGGGGAGGTAGACAGTTGGACCTCAGACGAGGAGGAGCCGACCGCCCTGCTCCTGCTCCGGTCTACGAAGACGGTGTCGCAGGGTTGCGCATCGCGGTGATGTTGAACCCGGCGTCCACGAAGTGAATGCCGCCGGTGGTGCCGGCGCTCAGGTCGGACAGCAGGTAGACGGCAGTGGCGCCCACGTCGTCGACGGTGATGTTGCGCCGGAGCGGCGCCCGTTCCGGCGCCGTCTTCAGCATCTGCCGCATGCCGGAGACGCCGGACGCGGCGAGAGTCCGGACCGGTCCGGCCGAGATGCCGTGAACCCGGATGCCGGCGGGTCCGAGATCGACCGCCAGATACCGGATCGAGGCCTCGAGCGCTGCCTTGGCGATGCCCATCACGTTGTAGTTGGGGGCGGTCTTCGTCGCGCCGTAGTAGGTCATCGCGATGATGCTGCCGCCGGCCGTCATCAGCGGCTCGGCGGCGCGGGCGAGGGCGATCAGCGAGTAGCAACTGATGTCGAGGGCGGTGACGAAGCCCTGCCGGGAGGTGTCGATCGTGCGGCCGAGGAGATCCTCGCGGTTGGCGTAGGCCACCGAGTGGACGAGGAAATCGAGGCGTCCCCAACGTTCCTTCAGATCGGAGAACACGGCCTCGATCCGGCCGTCGTCGGTCACGTCCAGCGGTTCCACGAACGTGGAGCCGACGCTTGCGGCGAGCGGCCGGACGCGCCGTTCCAGGGCGTCGCCCTGGAACGTGAAGGCGAGCTCGGCGCCCTCCTCGCGGGCTCGCCGGGCAATGCCCCACGCCAGGGAACGCCGGTTCGCGACGCCGACCACCAGGCCGCGCCGGTCGGCAAGCAGTCCGCCCGTTGCGGCGGCGGTCTCTGCGACGGTCTCTGGCCTGTCCCTGGGCGGTGGGTCGGGTGGAGTCACGAGAGCCGGGAGTGTACCGCCTCGCGCCAGGCCTCCTCCCTTCCCTCGGCGCGCATCACGTCCAGAAGGGCCCCGGCCCGGCGCAGGACAGTAGAATCCACCCGGCTTGGCCCTCGACGGCCCTGGCTGATCGCGCCCACATGGTCTCCATGCCCGGAATCGTGCTCGTGGTCGGCGCGACGCTCTGCTTCTCGCTGTTCGACCTTCTGCGCAAGAAGCTCACCGGCCGCCTGAGCGACGCCTTCCTGGTGATGGTGCTGTCACTCGGCGCCGTGCCGCTCTACGGCGGGTGGCTCGCGCTGCAGCCGCCCGCCGCGGTGAGCACGGCCTGGGTCTGGCCCGGCCTCGCCTCCATTGCCTGCAACCTGGGTGCGAACTACGGCTTCCTGCGCTCGGTCCGGTTGTCCGGGCTGAGCGCCGTCATCCCGCTGCTCGCGCTGACGCCGGTGTTCACGTCGCTGCTGGCCATCCCCCTGCTCGGCGAGTTGCCGGGGGCGCGGGAGTGGGTCGGCATCGCGATGGTGGTGGGCGGCGCCCTTGCCCTCCAGTTGGCGGAGAAGGGGCCGTTGCGGCGTCCCTGGCGGTTCGCCGTCGGCGCCTGGTGGATGGTCCTGGTCGCCTTCCTGTGGGCATTGGCGCTGCCGCTCGACAAGCTCGCCACGGAGGCGTCGAGCGCCGCCTTCCATGGCCTGGTGCTCCACCTGGGGGTGGGCCTGTCCGTGGCGGCGCTTGCGCTTCGCGGTTTCCGCACGGGATACGGGCGGCGCCGCGGCGCAGTTGTCCGCCCGGGCGCCGGCGTCTGGGCCCTGCTGCTGACCGCGGTCGTCCTCGGCGCGGTCGCGCAGGGACTTCAGTTGCTGGCGCTTCAGCACGCCTGGGTCGGATTCGTCGAGACCGTGAAGCGGGGAATCGGCTCCTCGCTGGCGCTGGTTCTCGGCCGCCTGTTCTTTGCCGAGCCTCTCACCCTGCGCAAGGTGATGGCGGTCGCGCTGATTGCGGCCGGTGTTGCGGTCATGCTCTGGTAGCTCGGCCGGCCGGCGATGCGCAGACGTTCCACGGTCGAGATCCGTGGGCGCTGCGCATCCGGCTGCGCTCTGGCTGATGGAGGGCTGTCCAACGAGAAGTGACCGTGAACGTAAGCGGTGTGAATCCGGCGGCCGCCGATCGTGAAGCGTCGGGCGAGGAGGACGGATATGCTCGGTGGCCGCGTCCTGCTGCACGTTCCTGCGCTCTCCCGGTGCAGCACATTCTCTTCCTCAGCAGGAACCCCCGAAGGGAGAATCCGCCGATGACACGGTCCGCTTACGCCTGCTCCTCGCGCCTGGCCGGGTTGTACCTGGCCGGTCCCCTCATCTTCTTCCTGGCCGGCGGCGGCAGCGGCGCCTTCGCCGCACAGGAGGAGGAACTGCATCTCGGGCAGATCGAACTGCCTCCGGGCTTCTTGATCGGTGTCTTTGCGACGGAGATCGGCGATGCGCGCTCGCTCGCACAGAGCCCGTCCGGAGTCGTCTTCGCGGGCACCGGCCGGCGCGGCGGCGGCGTCGTCCACGCCATCGTCGATCGCGACGGCGATGGCAGGGCCGACAACCAGTACCGGATCGGCGCCGAGCTGAACTGGCCCAACGGCGTTGCCTTCCGGGACGGCGACCTCTACGTCGCCGAGATCAGCCGCGTGCTCCGCTACGAGGACATCGAGAGCCGACTCGAGACGCCGCCGGCGCCGGTCGTCGTGACCGCGGACCTGCCCGACAGGACCCATCACGGCTGGAAGTTCATTCGTTTCGGTCCCGACGGGCGGCTCCACGTGCCGGTGGGAGCTCCCTGCAACGTCTGCGACGAGGGCGACCCGTTCGCCACCATCCTGCGGCTGGATCCCGACGGGGGCCGGGAGGTCGTGGCGCGCGGCGTCCGCAACACGGTCGGCTTCGACTGGCATCCCGTGACCGGCCATCTCTGGTTCACCGACAACGGTCGGGACCACCTCGGTGACGACACTCCGCCTGACGAGCTGAACGTGCTGACCGAGGACGGCCAGCACTTCGGCTACCCGTACTGCCACGGCCAGGACATCGCCGATCCGGACTACGGTGTCGAGCGGTCCTGCGACGACTTCGTTCCGCCGGCAATGGACCTGGGCCCGCACGTGGCGGCGGTGGGCATGCGCTTCTACCGGGGAACCGCCTTCCCCGAGCGCTATCGGGGGCGGATCTTCATCGCCGAGCACGGTTCGTGGAACCGCAGCAGCAAGATCGGTTACCGGGTGATGACGGTCCGGGTCGACGGGGGCGGCCGGGCAACGGAGTACGAGGAGTTCGCCGCCGGCTGGTTGCAGGGCGAAGAGGCCTGGGGCCGGCCGGTCGACGTGATGGAGCGGGCGGACGGCTCGTTGCTGGTGTCGGACGACATGCGGGGCGTCATCTACCGCATCGTTCATGACGAGGCCGCGGCGGCGGCCGCCGGGAAGGGGGGAGCTGCAGGTGGTGGATCCAGCCGTCGTTGATGCTGCGCGCGGCCGTTACGACGCGGCCTGCGCCGCCGGGCTCAGCCTCGACATGACCCGGGGCAAGCCGTCGCCGGAGCAGTTGGCCCGGTGCCACGGCCTGCTGCGTTCGATCGAACGCGAGGACAGTCCTGCCGGCGACGGCACGGATTGCCGCAACTACGGCGGCGACCCTCGGGGCCTGCCGGAGATGCGGGCGATCTTCGGCGAGATCCTGGCGATGGAGCCGGCCCTGGTATTCGTCGGCGGCAACTCCAGTCTGCAGTGGATGCACGACCTGATCGTTCAGGCAATGCTGGTCGGCGTGCCGGGCGGCGATCCGTGGGGCGGGCCGCGGCGTTCGACGCCGGTGAAGTTCCTCTGTCCCTGCCCCGGCTACGACCGTCACTTCGCCCTGCTCGAGCACTACGGCATCGAGATGGTGCCGATCGCGATGGGGAACGACGGCCCCGACGTCGGCGAGGCGGCGCGTCTTGCCGCCGCCGACCGGAACGTCAAGGGGATGTTCTGCGTGCCGCGCTACAGCAATCCGACCGGCGTCACGTACTCGGACGACACGGTGGATGCGATCGCCGGCATGGCGGCCGCGGCTCCCGACTTCCGGGTGGTCTGGGACGATGCCTACGCGTTGCACTCTTTCGAGGGTGAAGCCGATCGGCTTGCCAGCCTGTACGACCGTTGCGCCGCCCACGATCACGAGGACCGGCCGCTCATTGTCACCTCGTTCTCCAAGGTCACGTTCGGCGGCTCCGGTCTTGCCGCGGTCGCCGCCAGCCCGGCGAACGGCGAGTGGATCCGGGGGTTCCGCTCGGTCCAGACGATCGGGCCGAACAAGCTGAACCAGCTCGCCCACGCCCGCTTCTTCGCGGACGGTGCGGCCGGCGTCCGGGCGCACATGCGGGGGCACGCGGAGCTGATCCGACCGAAGTTCGAGGCGGTGCTGCGCGTCCTCGACGAGACGTTGGGCGGCCTGGACATCGCCGACTGGAGCCGGCCGCGGGGCGGCTACTTCGTCAGCCTGGACACGGAACCGGGCTGCGCGCGCGCGGTGGTGGAGATGGCGGGGCAGGCAGGGGTCAGGCTGACACCCGCGGGCGCCACCTTCCCCCTTGGCGTCGACCCGCAGGACCGGAACATCCGCATCGCACCGACACTGCCGGGCCTCGCCGAGATCGAAGCCGCGACCCGGTTGCTGGCGGACTGCATCGTTCTCGTCAGCGCGGGCGCAGGCGCTCAGTCGATGTAGCCGAGGCTCTTCAACTGGCGGATGTCCTCCTCGCTGAGGACGGCGCCGGTTCTTGCCTCGTACTTCGGCAGTGCGCGGTACCAGTTCACCAGCCGGCGGCCGAGCGGCGGGGTCAGGTCGACCGGCGACCCGGCCAGCGGTCGTTCTTCCCGCGGATCGACGGTGAGGTCGTAGTACACGGTCCGACGCTTCGAGAAGTCGTGGAGAACCTTGGCGCCGTCGAGTTCCATGCTGATCTGCAGCGGGTTCTCGTAGGGCGCGTGTCGGCGCGACTTCGCCATCAGTGCGCTGTGCCGGTCGCCGAAGACGTAGCGGGGCCGTCCGGCGCCGGCGGGTTCGTCGCCGACCGGCGTCAGACTGCGGCCCTCCATGTCGGCCGGCGCGTCGATCTCCAGCAGGTCGAGCACGGTCGGCAGCACGTCCACCACGCCCACCGTCGCCGCGACCCGCCGGCCCCGGGGTATCCGCGGACCGGCGAAGATCATCGGGATGCGCGCGTTGGGCCAGTGGACGTTCTTGCCGTGACCCCAGTAGCCGTGTTCGCCCAGGCTCTCGCCATGGTCGCTGAGAAACACGGTGAAGCGGGGGCGGTCCGGCAGGGTGCCGTCGATCGCGTCGGACAGCCTGGCCAGCCAGTGGTCGACGTAGTTCACTTCGGACTGGTACCGCCATCGTTTCTGCCAGCCGTTCGGGCGCTGGCTGCGCGCCGGCAGCGGCGGCGTGAAGTCCTTGCGCTCCAGGTACGGGCTGTGCGGATCGGAAAAGTGGACCCACAGGAAGAGCGGTCGTCCGCTCCGTTCCTCGTCGTCGGCGCGCCGGCGCAGCCAGCTCTCCGCGGCCCGGGCGACATCGTCGGCATGGCGTTCCATCACGCCGACCGCATTGCGGGCGCGGTTGAACGCCTCGTCGTAGTGGTCGAAGCCGCGGTTCAGACCGACCAGGTCGGAGCGCAGGGTCCAGTTCGAGATGAAGGCGGCTGTCTCGTAGCCGGCGTCGGCCAGGATCTGGGCGAGGACGGGAACGTCGCTGCGCATCCGCTGGGCGTTTCGCCGCGCACCGTGGGTGGGCGGATACAGAGACGTGAAGATCGAGGCGAAGGCGGGGCCGGTCTTGCCGATCGTCGTATGCACATCCTCGTAGAGGACGCCGCCGGCGGCGAGAGCGTCGATGGCCGGTGTCGTTGCGGCCTCCGCGCCGTAGACCCCGAGCGCGTCGGCGCGCAGGGTGTCGACCGAGAGCAGGACGAGGTGCGGTTCAGCGGCCGCAAGCGGAGCGCAGAATGCCGCCGCGAGGGCCAGCAGCCCGTGGCAGAAGCCGCGCTGCATTCGATCGGCCATGCATCCCGCCCGGCCGCGTTGCTCTTCGCTCACATATGCCCCGATATGCTCGTTCATCGCGCCTTGCCGGACGGGCGCCTGACCGCTCTCGGTGCGACACGCGCTTCTGCCACGGGCTGCCAGCGTCACGAGCGGGCGCCGCGGAACGCTGGCGCGGTTCACGCGGTCACCGCTCCGAAGGCGACCGCCTCCTCCAGCGTGTCGATGTCGCGGGCCAGGGACATCGCGTCGACGACCGGCATCCGCACACGGCGCTCCGGCTGCCGGCGCCGGTGCCGCCGCCTGATGAACATCCGCCACAGCGCCAGCTCGAGCTCGGACTGCCGGATCACGCGTTCCTTGAGCCGGCGGGCGGCGCGGGCGCCGGAGAGCAGGGTGTCGAAGGTGAAGGTCGGCAGGCGCAGGTTCAGCAGGTGGATGACATCCTGCACCAGCATGATCCACAACAACCGGCGCGCCATGTAGCCCCGCCGGTAGAGGATGGGTCGGTTGCGGGTGCGGTAGCCGAGGTCCATCAGCCGTAGATGAACCGCCACCGCAGGGCTGCGGAGTTGCAGATCACGAGGTGGCCGGGGAGGATGGGGACGGGATCCGCGCCGCCTTCCGGCTTCACGTGGTACTGCGGCTTCCACTCGGACGCGCCGAGCCGCTCGGGGTCCCGGGGCGCCCGGATCATGGGGAAGAAGAAGTCCAGCGGACAGTGC
The DNA here is from genome assembly GCA_965116145.1 of Thermoanaerobaculia bacterium. GTDB lineage: Bacteria > Acidobacteriota > Thermoanaerobaculia > Multivoradales > Multivoraceae > Multivorans. Next base: position 735,861 of record OZ220482.1, on the reverse strand, counting down.
TCCCGGTAGTCCTCGACCACGGCCCGCAGTTCGTCGGGGTCGGGGACGATGTCGCAGGTCGTCACCGCCAGCGGACCGTCGCCGTGCAGGCGGCGGGCGGTCTCGACGCCGACCTGGATGTTGCGGCCGAAGCCGCCGTCCGTATCGACCGACACACCGTCCCGCAGGGACCGATACGCGTGTCCCGGTCCGGCGACGTAGATCGGGTCGAAGGCGTCGACCTGCCGGAGCCGCTCGATGACGACTTCGATCAGGGGCCTGCCGCCGATCTTCACGTCGATCCCCTTGATGCCGGCCAACGGGTGCTTGGACCGGCCTCCGGAGGCATGTAGGCGGGCCGGCGGTCACTGCCTCCAAGGATGACGAGGGGTACGGTTGTGCAGGCCATTGGTCGTCTTTCGCCGAGCTCGCCGCGACGGACGATTGTACGTCGGGACTTCGTGTCGCCCAAGAGAAGATCTTCTGGCAGCGTAGTGCACCGGGAGCGGTCCGCGCCCGTTCGGCGAAGCGGTTGCCCGTCCTCTCCTGACCCCCGCTGGCGGTGGCCGGACGATCCGCCCGATGCCGGCAGGCGTCAGCGCCGGATGCGAAAGGAGCGGGCGATGCGGAAGCCGGTGTCGCTCGCCGCGAAGTCGGGCGCCCGCCGCGTCACCGGCACCGGGTGAAGTTCGTCCGGCCGGAGGCGGAAGGAACCGCCGCAGAGGGTGCGTCGAGACGGATCGTCGGCGGGGTCGACGGCAACCCACTCCCAGACGCTGCCGATCATTCCGTGCAGGCCGAAGCCGTTCGCGCCCTGCCGTTCGGGCGGCTGGACGCGGCCGTCGGAGTTGTCGGCGTGCCAGCAGTTGTTCCGGACGGCGTCCGGTGCGGCGCTGTCGGGCGGCGGGACCCCGGGCGTTGGCGGACCGTTGCAGGCGTGGAGCCACTCGGTTCGGGTCGGTAGCCTCATCGGCTTCCGGGACACCTCGGCGTACCACCGGCAGTAGGCGTTCGCCTGCTCCCAGCTTGTGCCGACGGCGAGGTCCCGGTCCCCGGGCGAGAGCGGCGAGCGCCGATGGGCCGGATCGAACGCCTCGAACTGCTCGTTCGTCACCGGCCACTTGCCGAGATAGAACGGTTCGATCGTCACCGTGCGGCCGTCGATCCCGGTCTCGCCGCCCGGAACCAGCCAGAGGATCGACCGCGGCACATGGGCGTAGGAGCGGGGCAGGGGGCGCCGACTGCGGGCCACGGCTCAGGACGGGCGGCGGCCGAACACCTTGGGTGTCGGCATCCGGGCCCGAATCGACTCGAGCTCCTCGACGGTGACTGTCGGGATGCCGTTCTTGCGGCAGTGGGACTCGACCGACCGGACGACCATGCCGCGCACGAAGGCCGGCACCCGCTTCATCCGGGCTTCGGCCTCGGGCTCCCAGGCGATGCTGGTCGTGCTGTCTTCGCCGTAGCGGGCGGGCGAGTCGAGTCCCGTGCGGTCGCCGAAGGCCCGAAGCTGGACTGCCGTGAACGTGCCGGGTTCGTGAGTGCAGAGCGGATCCTCCGCCATCAGGTCGCCGGTCATGCCGAAGGCCCGGGCCCGGCAGCCGCCGCAGGCGGTAGAGAGTTCGCACGAGCCGCAGCGTCCTCCGAGCTCGTTGCGCCGCCGGATCGACCGGAAGAGGTCGGAGTCGTTCCACAGCTCGGACAGCGTGGACCGCTTCAGGTTGCCGCCGAAGACCGGCAGGTAGGGGCAGGGGGTGACGTCGCCGTTGGGGCGGATGCCCATGTAGTGCGTGCCGGCCGGGCAGCCGCCGGCGCCGCCGTCGTAGGCCTTCAGGAAGGGCGAATCGGGGTCGCCGGCGAGCAGTTGCCGGACATAGTGGGGCGCGCACTTCGCGTTGACCACCATGCGGCCCCGGTAGTTCTGCTGGATCGACTGAAGCGCCTTCAGCACGTCGTCGTAGTCCGACGGCGACAGATCGGAGACGAACTGGCCGCGCCCGGTCGGCACCAGGAAGTACAGGTTCCACACGCGGGCGGCGAGCTCGCTCCAGGCGAATTCGGCGATCCGCTCGAGCTCGCCCCGGTTGTGGGCGCCGGCCGTGGTCTGAACGATGAAGGGCAGTCCGGCGTTCGCCAGGTGCCGGGCGCCGTCGACCGTGTTCTGCCAGGCGCCGCGAACCCGGCGGAAGCCGTCGTGGACTTCCGCGTCCAGTGCGTCGAGCGACAGGGCGAGACCGCGGACGCCCGCGTCGGCCAGGATGCGCGCCAGGTTCTCCGTGATGCGGACGCCGTTGCTGCCGACCACGACCCAGAGATCCCGTTCCGCCGCGTAGCGGACGATGTCGAGGATGTCACGGCGCAGCAGCGGCTCGCCCCCGGTGAGAATGACCAGGGCTTCGGGAGCGAACGCGCAGATGTCGTCGATCACCTTGCGGCATTCGTCGGTAGAGAGTTCCGAGCGGTCGCCGAAATTCGCTGTCCGCACGAGAGGCTTGCCGCCGGCGTCCAGGTAGCAGTGCTCGCAGGCGAGGTTGCAGCGGTAGGTCAGGTTCCACGAGATGACGTACGGCCGCGCGAAGGCCGCCGGGTTCACGTTCGCCTGCCGTTCCAGGGGGGATACGGTCATGGGGCCCCGAACTCAGGCGAACCCGAAGAACGAGCGGGCCCGTTCCAGTACCGCGGCGTCCACGACCTCGTAGCCGTGGTCCTCGGCGAACTTCTCGATGCCGGCCATCGCCGAGGTGCGCACGATGTCCGGAATGTTGGCGAGTCGCTCGCGGGCTTCCGGCGTCCACGCGATGCCGGCCTGACCGCCGTTGCCGCCGCCGTCCGGGTGCGAGTCGCCCGGGCCTTCGGCGCCGCCGACCGGTACGCCCATGTCGGCCAGCATGCCGGTGAACGGGCACTTCGACGCGGCGGCTGCGGCCTCGGAATCGTCCGCCGCACCGATCGTCACCCCGAGCGAGCCGACCACCTGGGTCTCGTGCGGGTTCGTCATCATCGCCATCTCGGCCGAGCAGCGGGAGCAGGCGTAGACCAGCGCGACCGACCCGCCCTTCGGGCCGATCGCGTGCTTCAGCTTCATCTGTTCGTCGCAGGGTACACAGAGGAACTTCACGTCGGTCTCCGGGTCAGGCGGCTGCCAGCGGATCAGCCGGCCCGGCGTTCCGCCAGACCGCCGAGGATGGAATCGGCGGCAACCTCGATCGCATGCCCAGCCGGTCCCGCCAGCGCCTCGAGGTTGCCGGCGTCCGAGGCCGCTGCCAGCCGCGGATCGAACGGCACCGAAGCAAGGACGGGAAGTCCGGGCTCGGACGCCGTTTCCGCCGGGCCGTCGAACAGGGGGCGGACTTCGTCGCAGCCGGCGCAGGAATAGCCCTTCATGTTCTCGATCACGCCTAGCGTCACGTTGGGCGTTCGGCGCAGCGCGGCGGCGGACCGCGCCACGACACCCCGCGCAATTGCGGTCGGAATCGAGACGAGGACGAAGCGGGCGGCCGGGCCGAGGACCTCGGCGTACTGGAGCGTGCGTTCGGCGCCGGGCGGCAGGTCGACCAGGAGCACCTCCAGGCGGCCCCAGTCGACCAGTCCGAGCAACTGCCGGAAGAGGTTGAACTCGCGGGTGGCGCGCCAGACATGGGAGTCGCCGACGGCCACGCTCGAGAAGTCGAGGTCCCTGGCTTCCGGCACGGCGGAGCCGACCGACACGACACCCAGACCGCTGGCCGTCCGCGGCAGCGCCATGCCGCGCTCGCCGGGAACCATCACGGCGCTCTCGAGGCCCGCCAGCCGCGCCTGGCAGGGGCCGTTCAGGTCGGCGTCCAGGATGGCGCAGCGACGGCCACGGCGCTGCATCGCCAGCGCGAGCTGCATGGTCAGCGTGCTCTTGCCGACGCCCCCCTTGCCCGAGCCGACGGCGAGAATGTGCTCCACACCGGCCAGGGCCTCGACCACGCGCCGGTGCTGTCTGCCGACCTGCCCGGCGATATCGGAACCGCCGTCCCGGGTCAGCTCGGAGTAGCTCTTCATGGCCGGCCGGTAGCCTACCAGCCCGCGGCCGACGCCGTGCTGCGTGCGGTCAGTCGGGCGGCGGCGGATACTCGGGATCATGTCGGCGCGCTGGGACGGGCGTTCGTGCGTCTGGCAGCCCGTGGCAGAAGTCACGTTGCATTCGATCGGCCATGCATCCCGTCCGGCTGCGTTGCTCTTCGGTCACATATGCCCCAATATGCGTAACCTTCGCGCCTTGCCGGACGGGCGCCTGACCGCTCTCGGTGCGACACGCGACTTCTGCCACGGAGTGCTGGGCGCGTCGTTCCTGCCGGTACCTCGGCCATGCATCCCGTCCGCCCCACGCTGCGGCTGTGGAACGGACTCGGGCCGGTTGCGTTCCACGCGGTAGCATTCAAGGACGTGATCACACGAACAGGGTGCGGATCGTCGGGATGGAGGCGTCGAGCCCATGCCGGAAGCTGCGCGGCGGCAGCGATCGCCTGGTGCCTTGCTGTGCCTGCGGCCACCATCGGCGCGCCTTCCGACACTGCCGGCCTCGCCTGGGTCGGCGACCTGAAGCCGCTGCCCGAGTCGGCCTTCGGCTACCCGCAGGCGGCCCATCTGCTGGAACGCGCCGGTTTCGGAGGCGCTCCGGCGGAGATCGAGGAGCTGGTCTCGCTGGGGCTCCGGCGTGCCGTCGCGCGGCTTGTGGACTACGAGACGATCGACGATTCCGGGCTCCCGCCGTTCGACGAGTCCGGGATCTGGTACCCCGGCATGGACCCGTTCCCGCCAAGTCGGGCTGCCGCGGTGCGGCTGGCGCGACAGCATGGGCGGGCGCTGGGCGTGGATGTGCTGCCCGCCGGTTCGTCCCGGCGGCTTCAGCCGATCGTGGACAGGTTCTTCTACGGTCTCCGCAGCAACGCCCTGGAGACGCGGCGGCTGGCGCTGTGGTGGGCGGATCGGATGGCGGTGACGCCGCGGCCGCTGGAAGAGAAGATGACCCTGTTCTGGCACGACCACTTCGCGACCTCCGAGGTCAAGGTCCGCGATGCCCGGATGATGCAGCGGCAGAACCGGACCCTGCGCGCCCATGCCACGTCCGACTTCAGGAGCCTGCTGCTCGCGGTCATGCGCGATCCGGCCATGCTGGTCTATCTCGACAACCGGGAGAACGTCAGGGATCACCCCAACGAGAACTTCGGCCGCGAGCTGCTCGAGCTGTTCACGATGGGGGTGGGCAACTACCGCGAGCAGGACATCCGGGAAGCTTCGCGCGCCTTCACCGGCTGGACGAACGACGTTCTCGACTTCCGGTTCGAACCGGAACTCCATGACGACGGCCCGAAGAATTTCCTGGGGCGGGTGGGCACGCTGGGGGGCGAGGATGTCGTCGACATCATCCTCGAGCAGCCGGCCGCCGGAACGTTCATCGCCGGCAAGGTCTACCGCCATCTGGTGCGGGAGGAGCTCGATCCGGCACTCCAGGCGGAGCTGGGACGCCGGTTCCGGGAGTCGGGTCACGACCTGAAGATCCTGCTGCGGACGATCCTGTCCTCGCGCGACTTCTACAGCCCGCCCTCGGTCGCGACCCGGATCAGGGGTCCGGTCGAGTTGTTCGTGTCGACCTACCGCAAGCTCGGAGTTGCCACGACGCCGACCGTACCCGACATGAACAGCCTGGCCGGTCGGTTGGGTCAGCAGCTCTTCTATCCGCCGAACGTGGCCGGCTGGGCTGGCGGCCGCGCCTGGATCACTCCGGCGGCGCTGCTCGAGCGCGGCAACGCGATGCGCGAGATCCTGTTCCCGCCCGCGCTCGACGAGTTCGGCCGGCCGGACCGGCAGATGCCCGGGATCTATGCGCAGGTCGGGCGCCGCCTGGACCAGGGCATGACGATCTCCGCGGCAACCATGCAGGGCGACGCCGCGTCCAATGCGATGGCCGACGCGGCCGAGGACTACAACACCCGCTATGGCGGCTATCGCGGCTACGTGATGGCCTGGGAACGGGTCAAGCCGGTGCCGCGCCATGTTCTCGACGTCAAGGTGAGAACTCTGGTGCTGGCGGCCGGGTCCGTCGACGCGGAGGGAGCGGTCGATCATCTGCTGCACCGGTTCCTGCGGGTTCCGATCTCCGAAGAGAGGCAGATCGCTCTCGTGCGGCATCTGCAGCGGGAACTCGATTCGACCCGCCTGGACGACGAGACGGCCGGCGGCCCCGACAAGGTCGAGGCGGCGCTCCGTTCGACGCTCTACATCATCCTCGGTTTGCCGGAGTACCAGTTGGGTTGAGACCCTGACCGGCAGGAAGGAGCCGACCGACATGCCTGAACGACATTCCTGCGGCTGCTCGCGGCGCGACCTCCTCCGCCGCGGTCTCGGCGGCATCGGCATCGCGTCCGGTCTGCCGACCCTGCTGAGCCGCACGTCCGCCGCGCTGGCCATGGAGGAACTCCATACCGGCGTCGTCGACGTCTCGCGGCGCATCCTCGTCGTTGTCGAGCTCTCGGGCGGCAACGACGGCCTGAACACGGTCGTTCCGTTCCGCAACGACGAGTACTACCGGGTGCGGCCCAACCTGGGCATCCAACGCAGGCAGGCGGTCGCACTCACCGAGGACGCGGGCTTCCATCCGTCCCTTGTCGGACTCGAGCGGGTGTACAAGGAGGGAGACCTCGCCGTGGTCGAGGGCTGCGGCTATCCGAATCCCAGTCTGTCCCACTTCTCGTCGATGGGTTTCTGGCATACGGGAGTGCCGAACGGCGGCGAGGAGCTCGGCTGGCTCGGCCGCCTCGCGGACGATCACGGGCCGGACGGAATGCCCAACTACATCGTCAACGTGGCCCGCTCCCAGGCCCTGGCGGTGCGCGCGGCCCGGCATTCGCCCCTGGTGTTCGACGACCCGGGGCGACTCCGACGCCAGGGCACTCCGCGAGAACGACGCGCACTCGACCAGGTCGGGAGCGGCGAGGCAAGCGGCAACGACACGCTGGACCATCTGCGGTCCACCGCCGCCAACGCCGCCCTTGGCGCGGCCCTGGTGCGCGACGCGTGGTCGGGGTACAGCACACCGGTGGACTACGGCATCGGCGGCCTCGGCGCCGACCTGCGCAAGGTGGCGGCCCTGATCGAGGCCGATCTGCCGACCCGCATCTACTACGTGAGCTTCCGCGGCAACTCGTTCGACACTCACGTGCATCAGGCGGATACCCATGCCCGGCTGCTGATGTACATGTCGGATGCGGTCGCGGGCTTCCTGCGCGACATCGCCCGCATCGGCCGGGGGGACGATGTCGCGGTGCTCATGTTCACCGAGTTCGGCCGTCGGGTGGAGGAGAACGCCAGCCTGGGCACCGATCACGGCACGGCCGGTCCGATGTTCGTGGCCGGCAAGGCGGTGGCGGGAGGGTTCTACGGCGAGACGCCGAGCCTCACCGATCTCGATGACGGCAACCTGAAGATGACGACGGACTTCCGGCGCGTCTACGCCTCGATGATCGAAGGCTGGATGGGACTCGACGATGCATCCGCCATCCTCAGGGGCGATTTTCCGCCGTTGCCGGTCTTCGACCCGCGCTCCTGACGCCGGACGTCAGCGAATCTCGACGTAGCGCGCCAGCCGCTCGACCTCGTCATCGTCGACGTACTTGCCGATCTCGCGTCGGAATCGGGACATCGACTCGTAGGGGCGGTACTCCTCGAACTCGTGCTGCATGCGCCGGCCGACGCCGGGGATGCTCAGGATGTCCTCGCCGGAGGCGGTGTTCAGGTCGATCCGGACGTAGACGTACTGGGCCAGCCGCTCGAGCTCGTCGTCGTCGACGTACTTGCCGATCTCCCGGTGGAAGCGGGCCAGAGCGGTGTAGGGGCGGTACTCCTCGAACTCGTGGATCATCCTCGGTCCGACGCCCGGAATGAGGTCGATCTCTTCCGGGGCCGCGTCGTTCAGGTCGATCGGCACCCAGAGCGCCCGGTAGATCTCCTCGATCCGGTCCTCGGCGACATGGGCGGAGATCACGGCGTGAAGGTCGGCTGCCCGCAGGAACGGGCGTCCTTCGATCAGCGCCTCGACGGCTGCCCCGTTCAGCCCCTCGACCGCAGCCAGCTCGCTCTCGGCGGCGAGATTCGGGTTCAGCAGACCCTGGCTGACGCCGACCTGGGCTGCGGCCGGAACGCAGGCAAGGAACAGGACGGTTGCGGTCCTCCTTGCGGTGTGACGGTTCATCGGATAACCCTCCTCATGCTGGTGCTGGTCCGTGTGGCGGGGTCTTGAGGGCCGAGCGCGCGGCCGCCGTTACCGGTCGACGGAACGGCTGGCCGCCGGGTGCCCGGAGGCAGCGAGCATACCGAGCAGTCCGAGGGCGACCATGGCTCCCGGCGCCAGGGTCGGCATCGCGCCGCCCAGACTCTCCCGGACCAGCTCGAGCCCGCCCGAATGCGGGTGGAGCTCCCGCTCGAACTCGACGTTCGATGCGAAGTGGAACCAGACACCGAGCACACCGGCCGGAACACATGCCGCCGAGAGCGTCCGGAACGCCCGGACCGCCGCCCGCGAGGGATGGATCGCCAGCCAGCCGCCCGCGATCGTGCCGCCGCCGAGGAACACCAGCGGGATCCACTGCCGCCAGTCCTCGTGGTGATCCAGCAGGACCAGCTCCGCCGCCAACCCCGCCGCGCCGAAGAGCACGATGAGCAACAGACGCCGCCGCCATCTCTCGACGCTCACTCCGGTCGGCACGGCCATCCTCGCATGAGCCCGGCCCGCTCAGGCAGCCCGAGTCCACTCGGCATGAACAGTGCAGGCGGAAAGCTGCACGCGCCGCACCGTGACCTTCGCATCGGACCGATCGATGGCAACCACGGCCACGACGCGGTCTCCGACGGTGCAATCGACGGTCGGCGCATCCCGCTCGAACACGGTCGTCGGAGCGTGCTGAATCGAATCGAAGATGCCGACCGGCACTTCCACCAACTGGTACTTGTGCGGAATGGCATCGACTCCGGTCCGGAACGCCCTGAGCATGAGGATGTGCGTAACTGCCCGTTGGTACTGCCTGAACAGGTCAAGAGTGCGAGCCCTGCGGCCGCGAGCGGTTCGCTCGTCCTGAATCCAGGCGGCCTCGGTCAACTTGGAGATATGCAACGACGACTCGGACAGGCCCTTGGCGGCAGTGGACTTCAGCGACAGACGCCGCGCGCCGTCCGACCCGGCAAGGACGATCATGTCGACGAACCGCTGCGTGGGGGAGTCAACGGGCTCGACCGACCAGCGCATGTGCTCACACGCATTCCTGAACACGGTCTCGAACGACACGAGCCCCAGAGCCTCGGTCGTGGCTCCGTGGTGTACCGACAAGGCCAGTCCGAAGTACTCGATCCAGTCGGGCTCTCGTGTCAGCCATGTTCCGCTGGATCGGATGCTCGCCTGCGGAGGACTTTCCAGAGACCGTACCACTCTGGAAACGAAGGCGATCTTGGCCGGAGAGAACGAATCGAGGGCCGCCTTGAGTTCGTCGAGCCTCACGAAGCGCACAGCCGCCGCTCGATCAGGTCCACGAACGCGGGCTTGATCTCCACTCCGATCCATCTTCGTCCGAGTTCCCGGGCGGCAAGAAGAGTGGTGCCTGAGCCGGCGTACGGGTCAAGCACGGTGCTGCCATCGCGGCTGGTCATGGAGATGCAGCGTCGCGCGAGAGACAGAGGCATCATTGCGGGATGGTCGTCAGCAATTCCGTTCACCCGCCGGACCGGCTCGGTAGGAAGCTCCCAGACGGTTCTCAGGCGGCGGCCGTGCGGCCCGCGTACGGAGTGATGGTCATAGTAGTAGTTCTGTCGCTTCGACAGGAGGAACACAGTCTCGTGCGACTTCGTCGGTCGATCCCGGACCGACTCCGGATGGGCATTCGGTTTGTGCCAGATGACTTCACTGCGGATCCACCAGCCTTCATCCTGCAGCGCGAACGCCAGTCTCCAAGGCACACCGATCAGGTCCTTCGGTTTCAGGCCGGTCGGAGTAGGTGGCCGCACCGCCATTGCGCGTGCGCGGTTCTTCCTGTCGGGAGCTCGATATGTCCGGTTTCCCGACGTGTACGAATCGCCGACGTTCAACCAGACAGTGCCATCGTCTCGCAGGACGCGACGTAGCTGCGCAAAAGTACGCAAGATACTGCGGATGTAGCTGCTCAGGGTGTCATCTCGACCGATCTGGTCGGCGACCCCGTAGTCACGCAGCGACCAGTATGGAGGTGATGTCACAACCGTCTGTACGGAACGTTCGGGAAGCAGCTTCAGTGCCTGCGCGGCGTCGCCACAGATCACAACGGAGTCGGTTATGGCTGCGAACGGAATTCCGTCGACCTCGTCGACGCGCAGGTGGCGATCCCGTGGCTCTGTGCCTGCGCGGCGACCGGGCTCCGGGGAGTGTCCGAAGAGCGCCGCCTGGGCGTTCACTTCGGATCTCCTTCGCGAGGCCGCGTCCTTGTCCTGTGAGACACGGGCCGCTCACTGTCCGACGCCATGGCGGCCTGCCTCATCACAAGGTCTGGCGGCGCGTTCGTAGCGGCCGGAGAGGCTGCGTTCTGCATGGCTCGGTCCGAAGGCAGTGCGATTCAGTCGTGATCAACGATTCGGCCGGGGCCCTTGTTCCGGGGACCGCTGAGGGGTGGTCTCTGAGGGGTGGTCTCCTGTGCCTGAGCGGCGACGTGCGGAGTCGCGCCGAACCAGGGCTTGAGCCTATACCTTGTGCTGGTCGGTGATCGCTGTCGTTGCCGGCGACGCACACGCCGTTCAGGGTGCTTCCCTGCCGGCAGCGGCCGACTGCTCGTCGGCGAGCATGTTGCGGCGGTGCAGGACGTAGTCCCTGATCAGGGCGACGTCGCCGCGGTCGAGGACGGGCTCGAAACTCGGCATTCCTGCTTCGACCAGGGTGCCTTCGAGCAGGGCGGCCTCGTAGGAGTCGAAGACCCGCTGCGGCGACTGCCGCAGGTCGGGAGTGACGCCGCCGGATACCGCACCGTAGCCGTGGCAGACCAGGCAGAAGCGGTTGTACAGGCGGCGGCCGGCGTCGATGTCCTCGGCTGCGGCGCCGTGGTCGACCCGCGTGACGCGGATCTCGCGGCGTTGCTCCGGTTCGATCGGCCGGCCGGTCGCGCCGAGGGCATAGACCACGATCCGGCCTTCGGAGTCCACCGCCTGGCGGGCCGAGCGGCTGCCGACGATGCCGAAGGCGCCTCCCCAGCCGGACATGACCGCGATGTACTGGGTGCCGCCGGAGGCGAACGTGATCGGCGGTGCGATGACGCCGGCGCCGGTGTAGCTCTCCCATAGCTTCTCGCCGTCGTCGGCCCGGTAGGCGGTCAGCAGGCCGAACGGCGTGCCCTGGAACACCAGGTTGCCGGCGGTGGCGAGAACGCCGCCCGACCAGGGCATCGTGTACTGCGCGCGCCAGACCTCGCGCTGAGCTACCGGATCCCAGGCCAGCAGGTGGCCCGAGAGCATGGCCGCCGGCGCGTCTTCCGCCAGCATCTGGCCGGAAAGGCCGGACGCGTCGACGATCTCCTGGGGGATGTCACCTGGCTCGGCCGGCCGCACGCCGAGGTTCCATTGCCCCGGCGTGCGCTGGAAGTCGGGGTCCGGCACGTAGAAGCCGGACATCTCCATCGCCGGGATGTAGACAAGGCCGGTATCGGGACTGAAGGCCATCGGATGCCAGTTGTGCCCGCCCAGGGGACCCGGCGACACGGCGACTGTCCGGTCCGTGTACCGTGCGCCGGGCAGCTCGACCGGCCGGCCGGTCGCCATGTCGACGTGGCTCGCCCAGGTCACGGTGACGAACTCCTCTGCGGAGATCAGTTCACCGGTACGGCGGTCGAGGACGTAGAAGAAGCCGTTCTTGGGCGCCTGCATCAGCACCTGGCGGACCCGGCCGCCGATCGGCAGTTCGGCCAGCATGATCGGCTGCGTGGCGGTGTAGTCCCAGGTGTCGCCGGGCGTCGTCTGGTAGTGCCAGACGTATTCGCCGGTGTCGGGCCTGAGCGCGACGATGGACGACAGGAACAGGTTGTCACCGCCGTCGGGGCTGCGGACGTTGCGGTCCCACGGCGAGCCGTTGCCGACCCCGATGTAGAGCAGATCGAGCTCCGGGTCGTAGACGATCGAGTCCCAGACGGTGCCGCCGCCGCCGCCGGTCCACCACTCTCCGGTCCAGGTCTCGGCTGCCGTCCGCATCGTCTCGTTCTCGAAGCCGGCCGCCGGGTTGCCGGGAACGGTGTAGAAGCGCCAGACGCGCTCGCCGGTCTCGGCGTCGTAGGCGTCGACGTAGCCGCGCACGCCGTACTCGGCGCCGCTGTTGCCGATGATCACCTTGCCCCTGGCGATCCGCGGCGCGCCGGTGATCGTGTACATCGAGTCCTCCGGCACCGTCATCGTCGACCAGACGACCTCCCCGGTCTCCGCGTCGAGCGCGATCAGGCGGCCGTCGAGGGTGGCGGAGATCACCTTGCCGCGGTAGAGGGCGGCGCCGCGGTTGACGACATCGCAGCAGGCCTTCATCGCCGCCGAGCGCGGCACCTCCGGATCGTGGGACCACAGCGGTTCGCCGGTCACCGCGTCGAGCGCCCAGATCACGTTCCAGGCGCCGGTGGCGTACATCACGCCGTCGACGACCAGGGGCGTCGCCTCGAGGCCCCGTCTGGTGTTCGTCGGCATCGTCCAGGCGATGCCGAGCTGGTCTACGTTGCCGTCGTCGATCTGGTCGAGCGTGCTGTAGCGCTGCTCCTTCCAGGTGCGGCCGTAGGTCAGCCAGTCGCCCTCCTGCCCGGCGGCGCCGATCAGCGCGGCGTCGTCGACGGCGTAGGCGGCCTCGGACCGCCGCGGCGGCGGCTGGGACAGCGCGGCCGCCGCCAGCAGCAGGGCCGCAGTGCCGGCGGTCAGGAAGGCGGCGGACGATGCGAAGAAGCGGCAGGTCGTCATGTTCGGGTTCCTCCGTTGCTTGCTGGAGTCGTCAGGTGCTGCCCCTGTCCTTCCGGGGCGAGTGCGGGCATCTGCGAGAGCGTCCTGCGCCCATCGGGGATCGTCACGCGCCGGGGCGCCGGGCTGGCCGGCGAACGCTGAAGCGGGCTGACTGGCGGCCGTCATCTGTTCATGCGGACTGCCAGGGTCTCCGCTGACGCGACCGGACCTGCTCAGGACAGGAGTCCGATCAGCCGCGCCCAGACCGATACGCTGGTCCAGAGTCCGATCGACAGCGCGCCGACCACCTTGGGCCAGTGTCCCAGGGTCCCTTCCTCCGCGAATGCGACCCGGCGCCGAATCGTGAAGGTGAAGACCAGGCCGATCACGATGATCTGCATCTTCCACCAGAAGAAGGGGCTGTAGTACTGCTTGAGAGCGGTGGACAGCACCTGGGGCGCGCCGGTCACGAACAGGGCCGCGAAGCTCCAGATCAGCCAGCGGTCCGCCTCGCGAGCGAGCTGGGCGACCGGCGTCCGGACCAGGCCGCGCCCGAGCAGCCGGACATCGACCAGCAGGACGGCGCCGGCAAAGACCACCAGGGCGATCAGGTGCGCGCACTGGATGATCGGCGACGCCCAGGTCTCTTCCAGCATCCAGGCGCTGAAGGAGAGGCCCTGCATCCACTCGAAGAACGACTGCACCATCTGAGCTCCTCCGCGGCCGTCAGGCGCCGATGTTCAGGTTGTTCCACCAGCCCGGCATCAGGCCGCTGTAGGCCATCATCCGTCCGGCGATGACGACACCCGCCCACAGCGCCAGGGAGACGGCGCCGGCAAGGCGGGCGTTGAGCGGGATGTCACGGCCCTGATCCCAGGCCTGGACCGACTTCCAGGTCGCGTAGTGGAACCAGAACATGTTGATGCCGGCGACCAGCATCAGCGCCATCTTCGCCCAGAAGTAGAAGTTGCCGTAGTAGCGCATCGGCTGACTGTAGAGCAGCAGGCCGCCGGTGATCAGGTTGATGCCGTAGCCGGTCAGCGCCCACGGGAACAGCCGAGTCGGGATGCTGGTGACCGGCACCTTCCGCAGCGTCAGCCCGATCAGGCGCATGTCCCAGAAGGCGATCAGGCCGGCGAACAGGCACATGCTGACGACGTGCGCCGTCAGCAGGATGGGGTAGGCGTTCAGCGATTCGCGCAGGGCGATGCTGCTGGGAAGCGCATCGATCCACTCGAACGCGCTGCGGATGAACATCTGAAGCCTCGCTCAGGAGCCGCAGGCCGGCGGCGTCGGCCGCCGGACGCCGGCTGCTAGCGGCAGCGGTCCTGGTACTTCCGGTAGACGGCGTGGCAGTCCTCGCAGGCGGCGGCGAGATCGTTCGTCAGATCGCTGACCTTCTCGCGGTCCTCCTCGTGGGCGGCGGCGTAGATCTCCCGGGCGACCTCGGTGAGCTGCCGGGCCCACTTCCGATAGTCCTCGTTGGCGACCGGCGCGTCGCGGCCGTTCTCGCACTTGCGGTCTGCGTTCATGATCAGCGGCTCGATCTCGGCCAGCGCGAGCGCCGCCTGCTGCGGCACCTTCCAGCCGGTATAGATGCCGGAGAACAGCGCCGAGGCCGAGCGGTCGTCCTCGCTGCCCGCCTCGGGCGGGTCGCCGGGATCCATCGACTGGACGTCGAACAGATGGTTCGAGTTCGGGAACAGGATGGCGCGCATCAGCTCGGCCAGATTGCCGGCGGGCGCGTCGTCCTCGGCGGCGGCAGTCGGGGTCGGCGCCATCGCCAGACAGGCCGCGAGCACGGTGACGGCCGCCAGATTCGCCGCCAGGTTCTTCGAACGCATATCCGGGATCTCCTTTCCTCCGGGAGGATCGTCAGGTTGTGTCGGCGTGTTGCTTGCGCGACGGCAGTGTAGCGCAGGTCCGCCTGCCGGCGGGCGCGATTCCGGGCCTCGTGCGGGCGTCGCGGCGCCCTCGTCACGGTTCGTCGGCGAGAACTGCGGGACGGTCAGCCGTCCGGCCCTTCCCCCTGAGGAGCCTGGACGAAGTTCCCGGACTCCGTCGCCGCGATCAGCCACTGCATCTCGAGCCCGGCCGTGCGATGAACGGCGAACCCGGCGACCCGCGGATCGCTGGCAATGCGCAGGAACTCGGCCCGCGACGGGTACTCGACCAGGGCCACCTGGTGGAACACCTCGTCCGTGTCGCCGATGACCATGGAGTCCACACGGCCGGACCAGATCAGCCGTCCGCCCTGGGAGGTGACCCACTCGATCATCCGGGCGCCGTACTTCTGGTAGGCCTCCTCGCCGGACAGCCCGTCGTCCGGAGCGTCGGCGTCCTTCCTGAAGCGCAGGAGGTTGACCATGACGACCGGGCCGTCCGCCGGTCCCTTCATCAGCTCCTCGATCTGCTCGGGTTCGGGTGCAATCTGGGCCATGGCGGCTCCTGCGGCCAGCACGGCCGCGATCGGGAACACGGTGACGGGGCGGGTGCGGATCATGGCAGATTCTCCTGCTGGATGGGCATCGGGTGTCAGGCGGGCGAACGGGCCGCCATCGGCTGGAACTTCATGTAGGTGAGCGAACGCCACAGCCACTCGAGCGGCCCGAAGCGGAACCGGGCGAGCCACCAAGGCGACCAGGCGAGCTGCAGCACCCAGATCGCGGCCACGATCCCGATCTGGCCCAGGCGGTCGACCCGTTCGAACAGCCCCAGCCCGTGGCCGTAGAAGATCAAGGTGCAGAGGACGCTCTGGCTGATGTAGTTGGTGAAGGCCATGCGTCCGGCCGCCTGGAGCCGCCGTTGCAGGCCGGGCAGCCAGCCGCTGCGGACCGCCAGCATGACCAGTCCCACATAGCCGAGGAAGACCCCCAGCGAGCCGACGTGGTTGAAGGTCTGGCCCTGGAACATCGAATACTCGAAGGCGAAGTCGTGCCGCGTGTTCCAGAGGATGCCGGCAACCACGATCGGCAGGCCGAGGGCGAACCCGGCGCCGGCCATGCGCCGGTAGAACGCCGTCGAGCGCCTGGCCGAGAGCACACCCAGCTTGAAGAAGCCCATGCCGACCAGCATCAGGCCGCCCGAACGCCAGAGGAACATGATCAGGAAGATCATGGTCTCGAGGTAGAAGGCGTCGGTGCTGCGTTTCGGCATCTGGGTGAGCCAGCCCGAACGGTAGATATCGATCTCGGCCGCCGCTTCGGCCGCCGACGGCGCCCAGTCCTGCTTCAGGCCGTCGAAGGCCTCCGCGGGCATGTCCGGTATCGCCGCCGCGGTCAGCAGGAACAGAGCCGGTGCGACTGCGGTCATGCCGAAGCCGGCGGCGATCAGCTTCTTCGGCCCGAGGCCGCGCAGACTGTAGAGGAGGAAGCCGCAGAGCGCGTAGGGCACCAGGATGTCGCCGTACCAGATCAGGTGGGCGTGGGCGAGGCCGAGGACCAGCAGCCAGAACTGCCGCCGGTAGTGGACGCCGGTAGCCGACCCGCCGCGGGAGGCGGCCCGCTCGGCCATCAGCGCCATGCCGGCGCCGAACAGCATCGAGAAGATCGACATGAACTTGGTGTCGAAGAACACGTGGGTCAGCACCCAGACCGGGAAGCCGACGCCCGCGAGCTTCTCGTTCGCGGCCGGGTTCAGGTAGGCCGCCGAGATCATCGAGTAGCTCTGCACGTTCATCGCCAGGATGCCGAGCACCGCGAAGCCGCGCAGGACATCGATGGCCGCGATCCGTTCGCCGGCCCGGACCGGGGCGGCCTTCGGCAGGGGAGCGGCGGCCGGGTCAGCCAATGCGTCCGTGTTCATGACGGCGTGCTCCTCATGCGGTATGCGGTCAGGGGTCGGCCAGGAAGTCTGCGGTCACGGCCACGAACTCGTCGAGCCGGTCGTGGTGGACCCAGTGGCCGGCACCCTCGAAGTTGCGGATTGCGGCGCTTCGGAACGCCTCGAACCGGCCGTCCGCGACCGGATCGCCGGCCCAGCTCTCGGTGCCGCGCACGAGCAGCGTGGGGCAGGTGATCCGGTTCCAGATGCTCCGCAGCTCCTCCTCGTCGTAGCGGTAGGGCGGGAACGCGCGGACGTAGTTGTCGAACTTCCAGGTGTAGGTGCCGTCCTCGTTGCGCGCCATGCCGTTGACCGTCAGGTGCCGGGCCTGCTCCGGGCTCAGGAACGTGTTCACTTCCTGCATCCGCTCGGCGGCGGCCTCCAGCGACGGGTAGCGTCTGGGCTGGCGGCCGGCGAGCTTCTGCATGCTGCCGATCCAGCCCCGCATCCGTTCGGCGGCCGGCTTCGCGGTGCGCCCCGAGAGCATCCGCGGCGGCGGCCCCATGCCCTCGATCGCCACCAGCTTGCGCACGTTGTCCGGGTAGAGGCCGGCGTAGTGCAGCGCGATGTTCGCACCGAGAGAATGGGCGACGATCCGCACCGGAAACCGGTCGAGCGCCTCGAGGAGCTGCGCGATGTCGAGCACGAAGTCGGTGATCGCGTACATGCCGCCTACCGCCCACTGACTGTCGCCGTGGCCGCGCAGGTCGGGGGCGAGGATGTGGTAGTCGCCCCGGAGCGCGTTCGCCACCCAGTCCCAGTTGTGGGCGTGGTCGCGGCCGCCGTGGATCAGCACCAGGGGCGGCCTGTCCTCGTTGCCCCAGTTCAGGTAGTGCAGCCGCAGCCGCTGAGAGACGTAGAACTGCGACGACGGTCCGACGATGTCCCGGAACGGACTGTCGCTGAAGGCGGCGTTCACCGGGCGTCGGTGTCCGGCCGCGGCGGGTTGATCATGATGTGCGCCCCGGCGGTGCCGGGCGCCATCAGCCAAGGGCCGCCGGGAATCGGACGGGTCGCGAGGCCGGTCGACTCGGCGGTCGCCCAGGGCGTGTAGATGACCCAGCGCAGATAGGGGTCGGTCACTTCGCCGGCAGCCAGATCGAAGCCGCTGCCGTGAAGGACGTAGAGCGTACGCGGTTCCCGCGGCAGCGGCAGCTTGCCCTCCGCGATCTCGCGCTCGCGGATCGCGATCCGCTCCTGGCCCTCGACGCCCTGGGCCATCAGCTCGCGGCCGCGGGCCATGAACGGCTCCAGCGATTCGTGATAGCAGGCGACGCTCCACTGCGGGGCGCCAGGCCGGGCGGCCAGGCAGACGAGGTCGTTGCTGCCGGCGCGCAGTTCGACCACCTTGCCGTCGGCGGTCCAGCCCAGCACCCGGGCGCCCTGCCTCCTGTCCTCGGGCGCCGCCAGGACCGCGGCGGCGAGCTGGGCCTCGGCATCCGCAGGTTCCGCCGCCGGCGCGGCTGCCGCCAGGCAGCCCAGCGCGAGGGCGGCGATCGTCGCTCTCCGGGTCCTCTTTCTGCTGTGCACGTTCGTTTCTCCCTGTGTCCTGCTGGCGGCCCGACGACCGGGACCGGTGGAAGTGGAGCCGGGAGCGTATCGCGTCGGCGACGGTACGTCCGCCGGCGGCGGTGGGGCCGCGGGGCGTCACGGTGCGACGGCAGCACGCAGTTCCGGGTAGGACCCGTGTCCCGTCGCCGGTGCGACGACCCGCCGCCATTCGCGATTCCAGACTTCGACGACCTCGGCCGGCGCTTCGCGGACGCCTTCGCCGGACCGTCCCTTGCGCACCTTCGAGGTGACGCCGGAGGCGGGCAGACCGCAGGCGCGGTTGCGGGCGTTGCGGACGAGGTGGTCGTCGAACTTCGAGCCGTGCCGGCGCATGAAGTCGATCGAGGCCTGCCGGGCGGCGATGTCGACGTGGGCGTGACCCGGGTCGAGGCCGAGGAAGGCGGCAATCCGCGCGGCCGCGGCCGGCAGGTCGGCGACGACGTCCTCGAAGCAGAGCCAGAGCGTGTCCGGATCGAGCCGCTCCGGCCACCACGACACCAGGTGCTCCCAGTACCGGCCGCTGCGGCTGCCGTGGAAGGCGAAGTCCAGGGCGAACTCGCGGATCGGGACGGCGCCGGGCTCGAACACCCAGCCGCTGAAGAAGTGGTAGAACGAGACGAGGGAATCGATCGGGTCGCGGACGACGACGATGCGGCGGCCGCCCTTCGGCGCCAGGTCCCGGCTCAGATGGGTCTTGAACGCTCTCGGCTCGGCGCGCTGGGGGGCGTCGAGGTCGAGTCCGGTGTCGTGGGCGACTTCGATCCAGGGCACGACCTCGGTGATCTCGTCGAAGTCCATGTCGCCGCCGGTGCGGAGCCCGTGGACGATCTGCTGCGTCAGCGTCGTCCCGGCCTTGGGGTAGGTGGCGATCAGGACGTCGCTCGGATCCGGGCGGAACGCCAGACCCCGCCGCACGCCCTCGGGGGTCGTGAAGCGGCCCATGCGGCGCCGGATGCCCTCGACGGTGGTCGCCCGGCTCGGCGCCGGAGCGGCCGCGTTCATTCGAGCACCTCGGCCGCAAGGTCGATGCCGACCGGACAGTGGTCGGAGCCGGTGACCTCGGTCGAGATGAAGGCGCGGGTGACGAAGCGCATCGCGCTCTCGGAAGCGAGCACCAGGTCGATCCGCCAGCCGACGTTCCGCTCGCGCGCACCGAAGGCCTGCCGCCACCAGCTGTAGCGCACCGTGTCCGGGTGCAGGCGGCGGAACGTGTCGACCCAGCCGGCGTCGAACCAGCGCTGGAGTTCGTCGCGTTCCTCGGGCAGGAATCCGGAGTTCCTGACGTTGCCCTTCGGCCGCGCCAGGTCGATCGGCTGCGGGGCGGTGTTGAAGTCGCCGATCACCAGCACCCGATAGCCGGCCTCTCTGGCCTGGTCGACCTGCCGGAAGAGGGCGCGGCAGAAGTCCAGCTTGTAGGGCACGCGGCTGTTGTCGCGCTTGCTGCCGCTGCCCTTCGGGAAGTAGACATTGGCGACCAGCAGCTTGCCGAACAGGGCGAGCTGGAGGCGGCCCTCGGCGTCGAAGCGCTGCTCGCCGAGCGATGTGCGGACCCAGACCGGCGCCAGCCGCGAGTAGAGACCGACGCCGGAGTAGCCCGGACGCTCGGCGCTCGAGAACGCGGTGTGCCAGCGGCGGGGCCGCCGGAGTTCCGGTGCGAGCTGCTCGGCGCGGGCCTTCGTCTCCTGCAGGCCGACGATCTGGGCCCGGCTGGTCCCGAGCCAGTCGAGGAAGCCCTTGCGCGAACAGGCGCGCAGCCCGTTCACGTTCCAGGACACGACGCGGATGCGGCGGCGCTTCCGCGGGCTCAGGAGCGGCTCCGCTTCCCTGCGCCCAGGTCGCAGGACATGATCATCAGGTCGCGGGTGCGGCCGGAACGGTCGATGACCCAGTCCGTGAGCAGCGCCTCGGGCGAGAACCCGAGCCGCTCGAACACGCGGCGGGCGCCGATCTGCTCGCGCGTCATCTGGGCGACCAGCTTGAGCAGGCCGAGTTCCCTCGCGGTCTCGAACACGCGCTCCGTCAGCACATGACCTAGCCCGCGGCGCCGGTGATCCTCCGCGATGATGACCCGGATCTCGCCCAGGTGGCTCATCCACTGCAGGCTGCGCAGGTTCAGGCTGCCGTAGCCGACGAGTTCGCCGTCGTGGTGGGCGAGCGTGGTGAAGCGGCTGCCGGTGTCCGCGTCGTGGATCCAGCTCTCCACCACCTCCGGATCGGTCAGATCCGAACGCAGGAACTGGAGGTCCATCTCGGGCAGCCCGCGGGCGAGCGACACGAGGTCATCCCGGTCTCCCGGCCGCAGCCGGCGGAGTGCATACACCCGGTCGCCGCACGTGATCTCGCCGACGGATTCGCTGTTCACGGATCGTTCGGTCAACCGCTGAAAGCTAGCAGGTTCGGTCCGGTACGAGGACTGCATGCGACGGTCACGCGGCGGGCGCGTCCACCACGGAGGCCCGCGCTAACGCTCCGGCGGGCCGGACGCGGAAGCTCCGTAACGCTCCGCCATCGCTTCGCGGACCCGGTCCGATTCCTCCTCGGCGCCGAACTGGAACCAGGAGTGCTCCGGGCGTTCCAGGATCGAGCCGACAACCTGTCGGACGGCTCGCGCCGCACGGACCCTGCCGGCCGCTTCGGCGTGATCGGCCATTTCCAGGGTCTGGGGAACGAGCTCCATGTAGAATCGCTCCGCGACCTCGAACATGCCGTGCCAGTGGGCGTAGTCCGGCGCCATCATCGAGGCGCCGTGACGGGCGCGCCGCCCCTCGTGGTGCCAGAGGTAGAACCAGGTCCATTCCACCTCCTCGTCGAACTGGGTCGGGCTGCGCAGCCCGTGCTCGAGCAGGGCGTCGACGATCGCCTTGCCCGGCTTGGCGAACTTCTCGTTGTAGAGGGTCACGAAGTCGTCGTACTGGGTGTAGAAGGCGTTGATGTAGTCGGGCGTATGGCAGTGCGAGCAGACTTCCTTCATCCTGGTCCGCTTGGCCTCGGCGGTGTCGGCGATCTGCTGGCGGCGCGTCGCCAGGTCGGCGGCGGTCACGATGCGGTGGTCGGCGTCGGTGTCCATCGGCAGGCTGATCGGAGGCCGGTTGGTCCAGGAGATGCGCTCCCCCGGATCGTGCGTGACGCGGCCGTTGTTGCGGGAATGCCCCGACATGTGGCACGTGGCGCAGGTCGGCGCCGCCGAGTAGTCGACGCCCAGGACCCAGTCCTCCGCGTCGAGGTTCATCGAATCGGTCAGGTCGCGGTATGCCACGCCGTGCTTCGACTCCTCGTAGATCTCTTTCTGCGGATGGTCCGGGCCGAGGTGGCACTTGCCGCAGTTCTCGGGCTGGCGCGCGCGGCGCGGCGAGAAGTCGTGGCGGCTGTGGCAGGCGCTGCAGGAGCCGCGGGAACCATCGAGGTTCAGGCGGCCGATGCCGGTGTTCGGCCAGGTGCCGGGGTCGAACAGGGGACGGCCGTCGTCGTTGCGCAGGATGCGGCCGACCGCCTCGGCGTTCGTCGGAACGCCCTCCTCGTCGGGACGCAGGTCGTCGACCGTGACCGTGCCGCCGTCGGTGGCCCGCAGGGCGACCTTGGAGCCGTGGCACTGCTGGCAGCCGAGGAAGGCGCTGGCGAGGCCGTTGACCGGCTCCACCGGGCGGCCGGGCGTCGGCGAGTGCGGGTCGAACGGCTGTGCTGCACCCTCGACCGTCTCCGCGAGAAAGTTGTCCAGCGAAGCGAGGATGTTGCCTCCGGCGGCGTGGTGGCTGAGGGCGAACTCCCCGGCCTCGTGCGGGTGGCAGGCGGCGCAGTCCCTGGGCGTCACCACGGTCGCGATGTGGAAGCCGTAGTGGCTGTGGCTGTCGGCGTCCACGGTCGCCGCCTGATGACACTCGACGCAGCCGACGCCCTTCGCTGCGTGGGTGCTGCCGCGCCAGTGCTCGACGATCCCGGGATTCGTCTCCTGGTGGCAGTCGACGCACGCGACCGAGCTTGCCGGCGCGACCACCCGGGCGGGACGGAGGCCGGCCTCCTCGGCCCGGCGGATCGTCTCCAGCCGCTGAACCAGCACGAGGGAGACGAGAAACAGGGCTCCCAGGCTTCCGATGAGGATGCGCTTCGTTTCCAGGGTCATGGCGAATGGTCCTCCAGATCGCTCAATGGGGCGCCAGGGCTTCCCGGATCGTCATGCCGATGATCAGCAGCGTCGCCGCGATGCCGATCCAGACACTGGCCTCGCTCAGGCGGGTGCGGCGCCGCAGCCAGGCGTCGATGAACGGCCACGCGAACATGACGAAGACGATCAGCCCCATGCTGAGCACCGCGGCGGTGCCGCCCATCAGCTTGAGCCAGCGAAACGTGACGTAGAAGTACCACTCCGGCTTGATCTCGTCGGGTGTGGTCCCGGGGTCGGCCAGCGGCCCCATCGTGGCCGGCGCCAGCGTCGCCAGGGCGCTGAGCACGACCATCAGCACCAGGCCGATGACGAGTTCGGTGTAGAGGTGGTCGGGAATGAAGGGGAACTTGCGGTTCCCGGTCGCTGCCTCGTCCCGGAACCTGAGTTCGGTGACGCCCTGGAGCCGCACGAGGGCGATGTGCACCGCGATCAGGGCGACCAGGAAACCCGGCAGGACGGCGGCGTGGAGCACGAAGAAACGGGCCAGGGTGCGTTCGTTGTAGGCCTCTCCCGCCAGCAGCATCCGTTTCAGGAAGCCGCCGACCAGCGGGATCGTGTCGGCAATGTTCGCGGAGACGGTGGCGCCCCAGTAGCTCAGTTGCTCGAACACCAGGGAGTAGCCGGTGAAGCCGAGCATCAGTGTGCAGATCAGCAGCAGCATGCCGACCATCCAGTTCAGCTCCCGCGGCTTGCGGTAGGCGCCGGTGAAATAGACGCGGATCTGGTGCAGCACGACGGCGGCGATCATCAGCGTCGCGGCCCATTTGTGAACGCCGCGGAGGTACCAGCCGAACGCGGCGTCCTCGGTGATGTAGCGGACCGACTCCCAGGCCGTCGTCGGGTGCGGCTGGTAGTAGAAGGCAAGCAGGACGCCGGTAACGATCTGGACCGCGAACAGGTACGCCGGCGTGCCGCCCAGGGCGAACCACCAGCGCTTCAGATGGTAGGGGACCGGTTCGTTGGTGAGTTCGCGGAATGCGCCCGGCTCGATCGGGAGCCGCTCGTCCAGCCAGCTCCCGACGCGGCTCACGATCGGTGTTCCGTTGCGATCAGCGGGGCCGGTTCGACCTTGACGAACAGCAGCTCGTTCCGCACCTCGACCGGGTAACCCGAGAGCACCATGCCCTCGGGGGGGCCGGCGATGCCCCGGCCCTCGGCGTCGAAGACACCGTTGTGGCAGGGACAGAAGTAGCGGTTGTTCTGCGGCTGCCAGTGGACCCGGCACCCCAGGTGGGGGCAGACGCTCGACAGGGCGGTGAAGTCGCCGCTGCCGCCGGTGTCGTCGCGGCGGGTCACGTGGACCTCGCTGCCGGCCGGCGTCGTCCAGGTCAGGCTGTCGCCGACCGCCAGCCGGTCGAGCGGCGTGACGAACTGCCAGACGCGCCCTCCGTCTCCTCCTCCAGGATAGAGAAATCTGCCGAGGACCGAGGCGAACGCTCCGTAGCCTCCCAGCAGCCCCGCGCCCATCACTACCCGCGACAACACGCGGAGGAAGCGGCGGCGGTTCGGATCCCCTGGGCCGCTCGCCGATGGCATCGGCGGGGAGGACATCGCTCAGTGAGCCTAGCAGCCGCCGATCGCCGGCGGCAACCGAGATCCGTCCAAACGAGAAATGACCGTGAGCGGTTGCCCACAGGTGAAGCCGAAACAGCGGTGTCGGACGGCTACGCCGGTTCGCGGGAGCGCTGCAGGGCCGGGGCGGTCTGCGGGATCTGCAGGCCGCCGCTTCGGGCCGCTCTTCGGCGGGCGCGCCCGGCCCGGCGCCGTTCGCGGCCGCGTTCGACGAGCAGGTAGAGAGCGGGCACGAAGATCAGGGTGATGACGGTGGAGGTGAGCAGTCCGCCGACCACGACCCGGGCCAGCGGCGCCTGCAGCTCCGCACCTTCGCCGATGCCCAGGGTCAGCGGCAGCAGGCCGAGCGCGGTAGTCAGCGTCGTCATCAGGATCGGCCGCAGGCGGCGGCGGGATCCCCGGATGACCGCCTCGAACAGGTCGCAGCCCTCGTCGCGTCGCATGCGATTCACGTTGTCGACGAGCACGATCGCGTTGTTGACGACGATCCCGACCAGGACGACCAGGCCGAGAAAGGAGTTCATGTTCAGGCTCGTGCCGGTCAGGACCAGCGTGAAGAGCACGCCTGCCAGCGAGAACGGCGCCGCAGTCATGATGACGAACGGCTGGAGCAGGGACTCGAACTGCACCGCCATCACCGTGTAGACGAGGAAGACCGCAAGCAGCACACCGATGACGAGGTCGAGGAAGACCTCTCGCTGTTCTTCGACTTCGCCGCCCATCTCGACCGCGAACCCGTACGGCGCCTCGACCCGGTTCAGGGCCGCCTGGACCTCGGCCGCGACGTCGCCGAAGGGGCGGCCGTCGATGCCGGCCGTGACCCGCATCACCCGTTGCTGGTTCTCGCGGCTGATCGACAGCGGCCCCTCGCCGGGCTCGATCCGCGCGATCGAACCGAGCGGCACGATGTCGCCCCGGGGGGTCACGATCGGCAGTTGGGCGAGCTGCTCCAGGCGCAGCCGGTCCTCCGGCCGCAACTGCACGCGGATGTCGAACTCGTTGCCCTGGTCGCGGAACCTGGTCGCCACCCGTCCCAGGACGTAGTTCTCCACTGCCTCGGAGATCTGGCTGCCGGTCAGACCGAGTTCGGCGAGGCGGGCGCGGTCGACCCGGAGGTTGCGCTCGATCTGGCCGGCTTCGCGGTCCAGCCGGGGATGAACGACGCCGGGAACCGACGCCATGGCCGCCGCGACGCGCTCGGCGAGGGCGTTGCCCTCCGCAAGGTCGTGGCCGCGGATCTCGGCGACCAGCCGGGCGTTCTGGCCGCCGCGCATCATCCGCATCATCATGTTCCCGGAAGAGGCGTAGAGCTGGATGCGCGCGCCCGGGACGCCGCCGACCGCGGCGCGCACCGCGGAGACGATCTCGTCCTGGCCGCGGCCGCGCTCCGACACCGGGGTCAGCATGATCTCCATCGAGCCCTGGTTCGACTGTGCGGGCTGCCACCAGCTCTCGGGACCGGCGGTGGTGACCAGGTTGTCGAGCTCGCCCGGGCGGAGCGCGCTCCGCACCCGCGCCTCGATCTCGGCCATCGTGCCGATCGTCGTCTCAAGCGGCGAACCCACCGGCAGCTCGACCTGCATGCCGAGCCGTCCCTCGTCGCTCTCCGGCATCAGCTCGACGCCGATCACCGGCGCCAGCGCGAACGAACCGAACAGCAGACCGGCGGCGCCGAGCAGCACCAGGCGAGGCCGTCTCAGCGCCCGTCCGATCAGCCGGCCGTAGGCCAGGTCGACCGGACCGAGGTCGGCGCCGCCCTCCGCGCCGATCCGACGGCCCTTCGGCGCCCGGCGCAGCCAGCGTGCGGCGGCCGCCGGAATCAGGGTCAGAGCGACGACCAGGGCGCAGAGGAGCGCGAAGCTGACGGTCACCGCCAACTGGTTGAAGAAGATGCCCGCGAAGCCGGAGATGAAGACGACCGGCAGGAACACGGACACCGTGGTCAGCGTGCCCGCGACGATCGCCATCTTGACCTCGTTGCCGCCGTTGATCGCGGCCAGGCCGGGACGCTCGCCCTCGTGGATCCGCCGGTAGATGCTCTCCAGCACGACGATCGACCCGTCGACCAGCATGCCGACGCCGAGCGCGATACCGCCCAGCGAGATGACGTTCAGGGTGAAGCCGTTGAAGTACATCAGGGCGATCGTGGCGAGCACCGAGATCGGAATCGCGGCGCCGACGATCAGGGTCGCCCGCAGGTCCCGCAGGAACAGGAACAGGACGAGGACCGCCAGCGCGGCGCCGAAGACCGCGCCGGTCTGCACGTTGCCGACCGCCTGGCGGATGAACACGGAGTTGTCCATCAGCATGGAGATCTCGGCCTGGCCGGCGTAGTCGCGGTTGATCGCCCGGATCTCCCGGCGGAGGCGTTCCGCGACCTCGACCGTGTTCGCGCCCGACTGCTTCTGGACGTACATCCGCATGCCGGGCGCGCCGTTGATCCACAGCTCGTTCGTCAGCTCCCGGATGCCGTCGTCGACGCGGCCGAGATCGCGGACGAGAATCGGCCGGCCGTCACGGATCGTCACGATCGTGTTCGCCACGTCGACCGTGCGCTCGAACTCGCCGACGGCGCGCAGGAGCACCTCGCGGCCGGTCTCGATCATGTCGCCGGCGGAGACGTTGCGGTTCTCCCGCGACAACGCCGTCGTGACCTCGCCGGGAGTCACGCCCAGCGCCGCCATCCGGTCGGCGGCGAGCTGCACCTGGATCTCGCGCACGCGCCCGCCCTGGATGTCGACGGCCGCAATGCCGGGGATCCGCTCGAGCCGCCGGCTCAGGGTCTCCTGGGCGAGGTGGCGAAGCTGCCGGGCGTCGCCTTCGCCGGAGACGCCGAGGAAGGCGATCGGCATGTCGGAGAGGTTGAACTTGAACAGGGTCGGCTCGGTCGCGTCCTCCGGCAGCACGCCGCGCAGGAAGTCGAGCTGCTCGCGGATGTCGTTGACCGCTTCGTCGAGATCGACGCCCCACTCGAACCTGGCCTGGACCCGGCTCATCCCCTCGGCCGACGTCGAGCTCAGATCCTCGAGGCCGTCGACGGTGAACACCGCCTGTTCGATCGGACGGGTCAGCAGGGTCTCGATCTCCTGGGGCGCGACCCCCTCGTAGGTGGTCATGATCGAGACCTGCGGCATGTCGACTTCCGGCATCAGATCGACCGCCAGCTCGCGCAGGGCGACCAGGCCGAGGACGGTGACGCAGATGTAGAACATGGTCACGCCGACCGGACGGTTGGCCGAGATGCGGGGCAGGTTCATGACGGATCCCGGATTGGACCGGAAGAGCCTGGGCCGGCGGCGCCCGGGACGGACCCGGGCTCGTTCCGGCTGCGGACGACGAGTACCGGGGCGTCGGGACCGAGCTGTTCGTGGCCCATGGTCAGCACCAGCTCACCGGCCTCGACCGGGCCGTCGATGGCGCTGTACTCGCCGGAGCGTCCGGCGACGGTCACCGCCCGCCACCGGGCGCGGCCGTCGATCGGGACCAGGACGCCGGTGGAACGTTTGCCGTTCATTGCCACCCGTTCCAGCAGGGCGGCGCCGGGGACGATCAGGGCGTCGTCGAGGTCGCGCAGGCTGACCGAGACGTCGGCATACATTCCGGGCAACAGCAGATCGTCCGTCTCGGCCAGCTCGCCTTCGACCAGCACGGTGCGGTCGTTGCGGCGGACTTCGCCCGCGACCCGGCGCACGGCGCCGGCGAAGGTCCGCTCGCCCGTCGCTTCGGTGGCGACGTCGAAGGCTGCGCCGGCCTGCACCGCAGACAGATCGCGTTCCGGTACCCGGAACTGGACCAGCAGCGGCGCCTCCTCGACCAGCCGCAGGATCGGCGTGCCCGGCTGGACCAGGGCGCCCCGGTCCAGGTAGCGGTCCGAGACGACCGCGTCGAACGGGGCGCGGACCCGGGTGTTCGCGAGCTGTTCGGCGAGCAGCGCCTGGCGGGCGGCCGACTGCCGGACCTGCGCCGCCGCGGCCGCCAGGTTCGCCCTGGTCGTCGCCTGCCGTGCCGTGATCTGCTGCTGCTCCTGCTCCGACAGCAGGCCCTGGCCGTAGAGCTCCATCGCCCGCTGGTAGTCCGCCTCGACGCCAACGAGCTCGGCGGCTGCGCGGTCACGGTTCGCTTCGGCGACGCCGAGCTGACCGCGCGCCTCCAGGAGCTGGTTCCTCAGCTCGACATCCGCGATCACCGCGAGCACGGCGCCGGCGGCAACGCGCTGACCGATCCGCGCCGGCACGTCGACCAGCAACCCCGAGACCTGGGGCGCGATGTCGGACACTTCACCGACCAGCTCGCCGGAATAGGCGGTGCGCAACGAGAAGTGTCCGCGACGAGCGGCCACTGCGCGGACCGGCGCCGGCTGTGCGCCTTCGGCAAGCTCCGGGCCGGCCGTTCCCGGCGGCGCCCCGAGACCGAAGGCGAACACGGCTGCGGCCGCGAGCGCCAGGGCCGCGGCCGCAAGCCCCGCAATCTGCGGGCCGGTGAGGCGGCGGCGTCCGCGCGGGAACCGGTCGCCGCTGGCCGCCCGGTCTTCAGGTACGCCATCCATCGCCAAATGTCCTGTCCGGTCACGAACCGAATCGAGCCGGCATCCTACTTGTTCCGCCGCTGCGAAGAACGCGGCGAACGACCTCCGAAGATCACCGCCGACACTTGGGGGTTAGGCTCACGGCAATGCAGCAGTCCTCGCGGCGGCGTTCGGGTCCTCGATTCCTGCTCCTCCTGCTCGGTCTGGCGATGCTCTTCTTCGCCCTGCTGCAGCTCGACGATCCCGACCCCCTGGTCTGGGTCGGCTACTACGCGGCGGTCGCCGCCGCCTGCACGGTTGCCGCCTATCGTCCCCTGCCCCGCGTCGTCTTCCTGGTGCTGGCCGCCCTGACCGTGGCAGGCGCCGCCCTGACCCTGCCGGGGTTCCTCGACTGGCTGCTGAACCGACCGGCCCGCGACCTGTGGGCGCCGATGTCCGCCGACCGGATGTACATCGAGCACAGCCGCGAATGGCTGGGCCTGCTGATTGCCGGCGGCTGCCTGGCGGCGGCGTACCGCCTGCCCCGGCGGCCGTAGCAGCCCGTGGCAGGAGTCGCGGTGCATTCGTTTCGGCCATGCGTCCTTGCTCTTCGGTCACACATGGCGCGACTTGCGTCCCGATCGCTCCTTGCCGGCCCAGGCGGATCAAGGAGGTCGCGTACAATGCGCCGCGATTCGAAGCAGGGAGGGCAGTCGTTCGTGAACCAGGAAGCGCTCTTCGCGACCGCGGCGACCACCGGAGGCGGAGGCTCCGGCCGCTCCGGAGACAACGTGACGGACTGGTGCCTCGCCGAGTTCCGCCGGGCCTACGAGGATCCGTCGATCACCAGGGACGGGATCTGGGAGTACCTCTACGGTGTGATGCACGCTCCGGACTGGCGTGAGCGCTACCGGAACGACCTCCGCAAGAGCCCGCCGCGGATTCCGCTGGCTGCCGACTTCGAGGCGTTCCGCAGCGCCGGCCGGGAGCTGATGGACCTGCACGTGGGCTACGAGACGGGCCCGGAGGCGGATGTCCTCGTCGAGATCGACGGCGAGACGGTCTCGCTTGCGAAGGACCGGGCTACCCCCCCCCCCCCCCCCCCGAATAGAGACGAACGACAAGAGGAGCCCCACCGGTCGGATTCTGCCGACGGCATCTTCAGAATAGAGGGGAAGATGCGGCTCCGGCCGGACGAGTCGTCCGGCGGCTGGCTGCTCGAGGTGAACCGCCGCTGCCGCCTGCTCGGGATTCCGGCCGCGGCGCTGGAGTACGAGGTCTCCGGCCGCTCGCCGCTGGCCTGGGCGGTCGACAGCCTGCGGTTCAAGGACGACGGGAAGAAGTCGGGGATACGTGACGACCCGAATCGCTGGCACGCCTGGGCGGACGACCCGTTCGAGCTGATTCGTCACCTGCGGCGGCTGGTCTGGATCGGCGTCCGGTCGGCCGAGATCATCCGCGGCCTGCCGCCGTCGCTCGAAGGGCCGGGCGGGCCGCAAGCGGCTTCGGATCGCGCCCGGGGGCCGCACGACGTGCCTGAGGGGGACTGAAGCATGGCGTTCATCGACGAGGCTCTGAAGCTCCTCGCTCGCGCGGACCCTTCTCTGCGCAACGGGACCCGCGATCGGGCCCCCGGCGAACTGCGCGACCGTCCGGTTCCCGGCAGGCCCGTGAACGCGCCGTCGACGGTTCTCGTCGGCCGCCGGTTCGAGCACCTCGTGCGGGAGGCGCTGCTGGCGCATCCGGGCGAGTGGGACCGCTTCGACGAGGTCTGGCTCTGGAACGACTGGCCGGAACGGGACGGTCCGGATACGGGGATCGACCTCGTCGCCCGCTGGCGGGACGAACTGGGCGGCGGCCTGACCGCGATTCAGGTCAAGTACGGCTCGGGCCGGGTCGAGACGCGGGAGATCGACAGCTTTCTGGCGGCATCGGGCACCGGTCGGTTCCGGGACCGCCTGCTGGTCACCAGCCGTCCCGGGATCGCCGGTCCAGGGCTGTTGAAACTCCGCCGCTCGCAGCCGCAGTGTCAGGTGCTGCACACCCGCGACATGGACGACTGGGTGCCGGACTGGCGCGAGTTCGTCCACCGGGTCCTGCCCCGGGACGCGATCCGCTTCGACCGGCACCAGCTCCGGCCCTATCAGGAGGACGCTCTGGACGCCATCGACAGCGGCTTCGGGCGCTGCAACCGGGGCAAGCTGATCCTGCCCTGCGGCACGGGCAAGTCCTTCATCGCCCTGCGGGCCGCCGAACGGCTGGTCGGCGACGGCGGCACGGTGCTCTACCTCGTGCCCTCCATCGCGCTGATGGGGCAGACGATGCGGGAGTGGTCCCGGCAGCGTGACACACCGTCGGTTCACAGCTATCTCGCGGTCTGCTCGGACGCCACTGCAGGTCGCCGCGAGACGTCGGGCGACACGGGTCTCGTGGGCGATCTCCACGAGCTGGCGATGCCGGTGACGACCGATCCGGCGGCGCTGGCGGCGGAACTGGCTCGGCCGGCTCCGCCGCGGACGATGCGGGTCGTGTTCTCGACCTATCACTCGACGCCGGTGGTGGCGCAGGCGGTGAGGCAGTCGAGGAACAGCCCGACGTCGCTGCCGGCGCCGTTTCGCTTCGGCCTGATCGTTGCCGACGAGGCGCATCGGACGACGGGTCTGTCCGAGGCGGCGGCAAGTTCCGCCGAGCGTCGGCGGCTCGACCGGGCGCGCTACTGCGGCGTCTCGCCGTTCCACCTCGTCCACCACGACGAGCACCTGCCGGCGGCGCGCCGTCTCTACATGACCGCGACGCCGCGGGTCTTCACCGCCAGACAGCGCCGGGATCTCGAGGCGGGCGACCGCTACGAAGACGCCGACAGCTACTCGATGGACGATCCTCTGTCCTACGGGCGCGAGTTCTACCGGATGAGCTTCGCCGACGCGATCGACGGCGGCTGGCTTTCGGACTACCAGGTGCTGGTCATCGCCCGGTCGACGCGGGACTACGAGGACGCGGCCGGCGACGGCGGAGTCCTGCTTGCGGACGGCACGGCGGTGGACACCGAGAGCGTCGTCAAGCTCGGCGGCTGCTGGGACGCCCTGGCGACGCCGGACTCCGAGGGCACGTTCGAGCGCCGCCGGACCGGCGAGGTGCGCGCGGAGTGGGGCGCTCCCGCCCGGTCGGCGATCGCCTTCTGCGGCTCGATCGGGACATCGAAGAAGGTGGCGGCGGCGTGGTGCCGCGTCACCGACTGGCATCGGGCGCGCAACGCCGGCGGCGCCTTCCTCGGCATGGAGGTCGAACACCTGGACGCGAGCACTCCGGCGGTGGAGCGCGCTTCGCTCATCGACAGCCTGCGCCGCCATGCTGCAGCGGACC
The DNA here is from genome assembly GCA_965116145.1 of Thermoanaerobaculia bacterium. GTDB lineage: Bacteria > Acidobacteriota > Thermoanaerobaculia > Multivoradales > Multivoraceae > Multivorans. The sequence continues at coordinate 703,969 of OZ220482.1, read as the reverse complement.
CGGCGGCAGACGGCGCTGACGGCGGGCAAGGAGCCGCGACCGCGGCCGCCTGCCGGGTGCTGACGAACGTCCGGGTGCTGTCCGAGGGCGTCGACGTGCCGGCGCTCGATGCCGTCGTGTTCCTGGAGAGCCGGTCGAGCCCGATCGACGTGACCCAGGCGGTGGGCCGGGTGATGCGGCGTGCAGAGGGCAAGAAGCAGGGCTACATCGTCATTCCGGTCGTCGTCGACGAGTTCGAGCAGTCGGACGACGAAACGGCGCAGGAGCGGGCCCGCCGGCTGCTGAAGGCGGGGAACTTCAAGCCGGTGTGGGACGTCGTGCGGGCGCTGCGCGCGCACGACGAGCGGATCGACTACTGGCTGAACGCGAAGAAGCTCGGGCGCATCCGACTGCTGTCGAACCGCATCGTCGACGATCGGCGGACCGAAGAGGAGGAAGAGTCCGGCCTGCAGCTCGGTCTGCCGTTCGACTTCGGCGACTCGTTTGCCTCGCTGCTGCTGGAACGCTGCGGCGACCGGCAGCTCTACGCCACATGGGGCCGGCGCGCGGCCGCCATCTGCGGCCAGGTGCACGACCGGGCGGCCCGGCTGGTGGCGGAGCACGCGGCGATCGGGGAGGCGTTCTCCCGCTTTCACCGGAACCTGCAGCGGCTTCTCGGCGAGCAGCAGGTGTCCCGCGGCGCCGCGCTGGAGATGGTGGCGCAGCACGTCGTGACAATCCCGATCTTCGACCATGTCGTCACGGCGCCGGACTTTGCCGAGAAGAACCCGCTGGCGCGTGCGCTCGGCTCTCTGCTCGGGGTGTTCCATGAGCACGGCCAGACCTTCGAGGAGGACCTGAGGCCGTTGCGCCGCGCCTACCGGTCGATGGAGCAGGCCTTCCGGGGCGCCGCCTCCGGCGCCGAGCGGTTGAACGTGCTGCAGGACATCTACGAGAGCTTCTTCAGGGAGGCGATGCCGGCGGCGGTCCGGTCGCTGGGGATCGTCTACACGCCGGTCGAGATCGTCGACTTCATGCTGCGCTCGGTGGACGCGGTGTGCCGGGACCAGTTCGGCAAGGGGCTGACGGCAGAGGGCGTCCACGTGCTCGACCCGTTCACCGGCACCGGGACCTTCCTCAACCGCCTGCTCACGGCGAGGGACGGCGACGGCCGCTATCTGGTGCGGGATGAGGACCTCGAGCGCAAGTACGGCGGGAAGGAAGGCAGCGGGGGCGAGATCGGCGCCATCCTGCGGGCGCCGGGCTCGGCCGGCGCCGGCGAGGCGGAAGACGAAGGACGAGAAGAGACGGAACCGCGGGGAGAGATGCACGCGAACGAGATCGTGCTCCTCGCCTACTACATCGCGGCGCTCAAGATCGAGGAGGCGCGGCATCAGCGGCAGGCGGAGAGCGCGGCCGGGTGCGAGGGCGGGACTGCCCCGGCCGCCGGCGCTCCAGGCCCGGCCGCCGCGGTGTCGGCGGCGGCGGTGTCGGCGAGCAGGAGCTACCAGCCGTTCGGCGGCATGGTGCTGACCGACACCTTCCTGATGTCCGGCAGGCAGGTCGAGCTCCAGTTGGAGGGGACCGGCTTCTCGGAAGCGGCCCGCCGGGTCACCGACCAGAACCGGCGGCGCATCCGGGTGATCGTCGGCAACCCGCCGTGGTCGGCCGGCAGGAAGGCGGCCGGCGACGAGGCGGTCGAGGTCGACTACCCCAACGTGTCCCGGCGGGTCACGGAGACCTATGTCGCCGAACAGACAGGGCTCCCTGGCAAGCAGGCCGGGGGCAGCGCAGCCGGCAACCTGTTCGTCAAGGCCTTCCGCTGGGCCTCGGATCGGCTGGAGGGGGACGACGGGGTGGTCTGTTTCGTCCACCCGAACAGCCTGGCTGATGGGGTTTCGCTCGCCGGCATGCGGAAGTCGCTGAGCGACGAGTTCACCGACATCCATGTCGTCAACCTGCGGGGCAACGCCTACAAGGGAGGCGCGGAATGGGAGCGGGAAGGCGACAAGGTGTTCGGGCAGGGCTCGCGCAACGGCGTGCAGATCACCGTCCTCGTGCGCAACCGGCCGGGCCACGCAGCCGGCCCGGCATCGGTTCGCTACGCGGAGGTGCCGGACGGCCTCTCACGGGAACAGAAGTTCGCCTGGCTCGACGATCTGGGCAGCGTGCTGGCCGCGGACGGCTTCCGGCCGGTGACGGCCAACGAAGGCCACGACTGGGTGAATCTCGGCGATCCGACCTGGAACCGCCTGATGCCGGTCCAGCGGCCTCGGGCTGGCGCTCATGGCTCCGGAGCAGTGACCTGCACGGACGCTTCCGGCATCAAGACCAACCTTGATGCCTACGTCTACTCCTTTTCCTGGCTCGACCTCTGCGAACGGGTCCGGAAGCTCATCGACGAGTTCAACCGCACCCTCGGGCGATGGCGGGAGGCCGGCTGTCCGAAGCAGGGAACGCCGAGCTTTGCGCGCCTCATCGACAACCGGGCGATCGACGCGATCAAGTGGACCGGTCACCTCAGGACGACCCTGGCCAGGGGCGAGCCGCTCGAGTTCGATCCGCGCCGCATCCGTGCGGTGCTCTACCGGCCGTTCACGAAGCTGTGGCTGTACGAGGACTACCGCATCCTGTCCGCGGGCCGGGCCGTGTCCCGGATGTTCCCGCGCGACGAGGACCCGGACCCGGTCGCGCTCGACTCCGATGCGGCGGCTTCACCCGCCGATGACACCTCGTTGCCCCCCCCCCCCCCCGAATTCACGCAGGGCGATCGGGACACTGCGCCGTTCTCCTCACCAGCCCGTCGAACAAGGCGGTCTTCGGAACCCTGGCCGCCGGGACGCCTCCCGATCTCTGCGCCGCCGGCACCCAGCAGGCCTGTCGGGCCGTTCCTCGGGCCGCGCGATCCTGATCCCGCCGCCGTCCAACCGGACGGTGTTCGCAGTGCTGGCGACGAACGGGCTGGTCGATCTGAACGCCCTGGACCCGACCCGACTCATCCCGCGGTGGACGACCTGAGACGAGAACCGCAGTCCGCCGCGATGCTTGTCTCGCCGCCGTCAAACCGGACCGTCTTCGCCGCACTGGCTACAGGTTGGCTGGCCGATCTGCATGCCCTGGACCCGGCGGCGCGTGTCCTTCCACGAACGTACCCGAGCTGAACGCCCGGCCTGCCGCTCTGCTTGCGCGGAGCTACGGAATCAAGGCGTCGAGGGCGCCAGGCAACGGGGCTTCTGACGCCCGATCGTTCTGCGGATCAGTCCTCCGGTACGGCGGCGCTCATCATGAAGCCCATCATCATCTCGTCCGTGGAGGGCTGGCCGAAGCGCACGGTTCGGTTCGAGTCGAAGCCGACCTCGGCCGCCTTCCCGGGCGAGTTGTCGTACCACGCGGTGTACTCGACCCGGGTCCCCTTCGGGATGCGCTTCAGTTCGTCGTAGTAGTAGACCGTCTGCCAGGAGAAGTCGAACCTGGGCACGTCGAGCAGCACCTCGGTGGTGCCGTCGGGGTAGAACGCCTCGAAACGGGCGGCCTTGCCTCGCATGTGCATGTGCGGCATGAGCGCGATGATGTCCGTGTCCTGCCGGGCGACGGTGGAGTAGGGGCCGACCTGGTGGTTGCCCTCGTTTGCAGGAATCGCGAACGTGAAGTTCATGATCGGGCGCAGACCCGAGTCCAGCGAGCGGGCCACGGGCTCGTCGGCGAAGACGAACCCGATCGATGACCGGTCCCAGGCGCCGGTGCCCTCGCCCGCTTCCTTGTGGTAGTGGATGTCGAAGGTGACCCGGGACCCCTTCCTGAGCAGGAAGCCGTAGCCCTCCGGATAGCGGTTCGCGTCGCTGCCGGAGGAGACGCCGCCCATGTACCTGCCGGCGTTCTCGGCCGACGGCGCGACCTGATCGGCGGTGGGGAAGTCGGGCGGCGGCGGCAGCTCGCCGTTCGCGTCCGGCGCCAGCAGGTGCAGGTTGAAGTGGTGGATGATCTCGCTGTCCGGCTTGCACTGGAAGGCGACGACCCAGCGGTCCTCCGGCAGGTCCTCCTCGGTGAGGACGTAGGAGAACGCGGCGTAGAGATCGTCCACATCGTCCTCGACGAAGTAGGGCTCCGGCATCGTGACCACCAGGTCGGGCGTGCCGACCACCCAGCCGCCGACGCTCGGGAACTCGCGCGGCGGCGGAGCGTTTGCCGGGTCGCCGGCTGCGGCGCCGGTCCTGGCCCAGTCGACCAGGACGTCGATCTGGGCCGGGTCGAGCACCCGTTCGTTCGCGAACGTTCCGTCGTGCTGCGGATGGGCGTCCCAGGGCGGCATCTCGCGGGCCGCGACCGTCCGGGCGATCGACCGGGCCCAGGGCCGCACCTCGGCGTAGGTGGTGAGCGCCATCGGCGCCCTCATCCCGCCGTAGTTCGCTCCCGACGGCCGGTGGCAGTCCTGGCAGTGGGTCTGGAGCACCGGCAGCACGTCGGCATGGAAGGTCGGCGCGTCGCGGTCGGCGGCGGCGCCGGGCGCCGCGGCCAGCGACAGCAGCAGCATCGGCAGAATTGAGCGCTTCATGGTGCACAGCCTACCAGCCGGGCTGTCCGGCTGTTCGGGCGCCCGGCAGCCTGGCGGCTCAGGCGCTCGCCAACTGGCGGTCGGGGTGCATCTCGTCGACGTCGACGCCGACGATCTTCGAGACGCCGCGTTCCTCCATCGTGACGCCGTAGAGCGTGCTGGCGGCCTGCATCGTCAGCTTGTTGTGGGTGATGACGAGAAACTGGGTGTCCGCCGACATCCGCTGCAGCAGGTCGACGAAGCGCAGGATGTTCGCGTCGTCGAGCGGCGCATCGACCTCGTCGAGGATGCAGAAGGGCGACGGCTTCGTCTGGAACAGGGCGAACAGCAGGGCGATCGCCGCCAGCGCCTTCTCGCCCCCCGACAGCAGCAGGATGTTCTGGGCGCGCTTGCCCGGCGGGCGGGCGGTGATCTCGATGCCGCAGTCGAGCGGATCGTCTTCGTCCATCAGGCGCATCGCGGCGTCGCCGCCGCGGAAGAGCTCGGTGAAGACCCGCCCGAAGTTCTCGTTCACTTCCCGGAAAGCGGCGACAAAGCGCTCGGACGAGGTCCTGTCGATGTCGCGGATCGTGCGCTTCAGGCTCTCGACGGACGACAGGACATCGGCGCGCTGGCCGACCAGGAAGGTGTGGCGCTCCTCCTGCTCGTCGTACTCGTCGGCGGCGAGGACGTTGACCGGGCCCGTCTTCTCCAGCAGGGCGCGGCGCCGTTCGAGCTCTTCGGTCAGCGCCTCGAGGGTGGGGGACTCGCCGTCCTCCGGCGCTGACGCCTCCTCTTCTCCGGCGGTCACTTCCCGGCCGAACTCCTCGCGGTAGTCGCCCTCGAGATGTCCGGCGTCCTGGCGCAGGCCCGCCTGCCGCACCCGCAGCTCCTCGATCCGGTCGCGCAGTTCGTCCCGGCGGCCGCCGAGATCCTGCAGTCGATCCTCCAGCTCGCGCCCGCGCTGCCGCTCCTCGTCCAGCGCCTGCTGGGCGGCGATCGCCTCGTCGCCGGCGCTGGTGCGTTCGGCCAGGGCGTCGTCGAGCTCCTGCCGGGCCTTCGCGGAGACGGTCTCCAGTTCGACCAGGCGCCCGCGCAACCGCTCCTGTTCGACCCGCCACGCGCTCTCGCCCCCGCGCAGATCCGCGATCCGTCGCTCCAGCCTGTCCGTCTCGTTCCGGTCGGTGGCGGAGCGCTCCTCGATGAGCTCGAGCTGGCCCTGGCGGCCGGCGCCGGCGGTGATCCGCTCCTCGCGCTCCTGCCGGGCCCGCTCGACCTCGGCGGCCGCGTCCTCGATGGCCCGTTCCAGGCCGCCGCGCACCGTCTCCCGGGCCTCGATGTCCTCCTGAATCCGGGCCTGCCGATTCTCCGTCTCGGCGATCGCGCCAGTCAGCTCGGCACGCTCGTCTTCGGCCGTGGACCGCTCGCGGTCCTGCCGGGCGCGCCGTTCGGTGATGTCCTCGAGCCTGGCCCTGGCTACCGCCAGGTGTTCGCGCAGTTCGGCTGCCGCCTGCTCGATCCGTTTCCCTTCGGCGGCAGCGGCGCGGGCGCCCTCTCCGGCGGCCTCGATCTCCCGCTCCAGGACCGCGCAGCGCGCCTGGAGTTCGTCGGACCGCCGGCCAAGGTCGTCGAGTTGCCGTTGCCGGCCCAACGCCCCCGGCGCCGCCCCGGCGCCGCGAACGGTGACCCGGCCGGCCTCGATCCAGAGCCGGTCGCGGCAGAGGAACGCGACGTCCGGGTGCTCCGCCGCCAGGCGTTCCGCGGCGTCCGGGCTGGACACCAGGTAGCCGGGGCGCAGCGAGCCGCCCGCCTCCGCCGGCAGACCCAGCGCCGTCCACACGCTGCCGATGATCTCCGGATCCTCGAGCTCCGGCGGCGGCGTCCGGCGGTCGGACGGCCGCAGGAACGTGATCTGGCAGTCCAGGCCGGCGAGGGCGCGGGCGGCGCCCAGGAGGTCCTCGCCGGCGCCGGTCAGGACGGCGTTGCGCAGCGGACCGAGGAAGAGATCCATGCTGTCTTCCCAGCCTTCGGGCACGTCCGCCTCGTCGTCGAGAAAGCGGGGCTCGGGCCGTCCCAGCTCGAGCAGCGCGTTCCGGATCCCGGCCCGCAGCTCCTCGTCCCGCTGGCCGAGTTCCCGCAGCACGGCCGTCCGCTGCCGGGCTGCGGCGAGCTCGTCGCGCCGGGCGGCCAGCTCGTCCCGTGCGGTCCGCCTGCGGACGCGGCTCGCCTCGAGCTCCACGGCCGCCCGCTCGGCGGCTCCGGTCTCGGTTGCCAGGTCCGTTGCCAGCGCGTCGACCCTGGCGCCTACCGTCCGGACCTCGACGTCAATGGAGCGTAGCGCCTCGCGGCTCCGTTCCAGGGCCGCTTCGGCGCGGTCCCGGCGGTCGATCGCCTTCTCCCGGGCGATGCGCTCGGCGACCAGTCGGCTCCGCAGATCCTCGACGCCTGCCTGCTGCGCCGCCTGTTCGTCCAGCAGTTCGCGATGCCGGCGGCGGGCGTCTTCGACCGCGGCGTCCGCCTGGTCGATCCGCTGCCGGTCTTCCTGCACTCTCGCCAGCGCCTCGTCGCGCTCCGAAAGGAACGTCCGGCGCCGCCCGGCGAGGACGGCGAGCGCCTTCCCGGCGGCCCCCAGCTCGCGCTGCTGCGCTTCGGCGCCGCGGTCGCCGGCTTCGAGTCGTTCCTCGATTTCCGCGCGCGTGGCGAGGGCCCCCTTGATCAGCTCCTGGCGCCCCTCGATCGTTGCCAGCAGCGTCGCCTGGCTTTCGTGCGAGCGCACCGCCTTCTCGGTGCGGGCGTCGATCGTCTCGCGGCAGGCCGCGAGGGCGGCGTTGCCGCGGGCGATCTCCGACAGGAGCTCCGCTTCCCGGTCGGACTGCCTGCCCAGAACGGAAGCGAGTTCCTCGAGTTGATCGTGGAGCCGCCCCCAGCGCAGACGCAGCACGGTGTCGAGCAGTTCGCGCCAGGCCTGCCGCCGCTCGCGGTGGCGCCGGGCGGCGTTGGCCTGCCGCTTGAGGGAGCGAAGACTGCGTTCGACCTCGGCGATGATGTCGTCGAGCCGGAGCAGGTCGGCGGTCGCATCCTCGAGCTTGAGGCTGGCAAGCCGCTTGCGGTTCTTGTAGCGGGTGATTCCGGCCGCTTCCTCGATCAGCTTGCGGCGCTCCTGCGGCTTGCCGGAGAGGATCATGCCGATGCGCCCCTGTTCGATCACGGAGTAGGCGCGGATGCCGAGCCCGGTGTCCATCAGGATGTCCCGGATGTCCTTGAGCCGGGCGGACCGGTCGTTCAACCGGTACTGGCCCTCGCCGCCGCGGAAGATCCGCCGGCCGATCGTCAGGCGGCCGTCCTCGGCCGCCTCGACGCTGCCGTCGGTCAGGAAGGTGACGTTGACCTCGGCCATTCCCAGCGGCTTGCGCTGGCCGCTGCCGTTGAAGATGACCTCTTCCATCGAGCTGCCGCGCAGCGTCCTGGCGCTCTGCTCGCCGAGCACCCAGGTGATCGCCTCGGCCAGGTTGCTCTTGCCGCAACCGTTCGGTCCGACGATCGCGGTGATTCCGGGCGCGAACCGGCTGGTGACCGGGTCGACGAAGGTCTTGAAGCCGTTGACTTCGAGGCAGTCCAGTTTGAGCATCTTCGGCGTCGTGCAGGGATGGCGGCTGCCAAGGTCCTGGGGAATTTCCGGGAAGATAGCAGGAGTCGCGCATGAGTCACAACGGGTTGTGTCCACCCCCTGCCTGGTCCACAACATGTGGCGGCGCCTGCGAGCCGCTGATACGCTGCCGCGCCAGTGACGAAGCTGACGGTCAGGAGAGTGCTGTTCGACGCGCCGCAGATGGCGCGGATGATGCGGCGGATGGCGGCCGAGGTGGTCGAGCGCGCCGGCGGCACGGACGCGCTGATGCTGGTGGGCGTGCGCACCCGCGGCGTACCGATCGCCGAGTTCCTCGCCGCCGAGATCAGACGCTCGGAGGGTGTCGACGTGCCGGTCGGGGTGCTCGACATCACGCTGTACCGCGACGATCTGTCGACGATCGCCCCGCAGCCCGTGGTCAGGGAGAGCGTCATGCCGGTTCCGATCGACGACCGGATCGTCGTCCTCTGCGACGACGTGCTCTACAGCGGCCGCACGATCCGGGCAGCGATGGACGCGCTGATGATGGACTACGGCCGGCCGCGGGCGATTCGCCTGGCGGTGCTCATCGACCGGGGGCGCCGGGAACTGCCGATCCACGCGGACTGCGTCGGCGAACACGTGCAGACGACCGACACCGAGGTCATCAAGGTGTCCTGCGCCGCGACCGACGACGGCAGGGAGATGGTCGAGCTGCTCGAGCGCGAGGGGTGAGCGCAACGGTGTGGCGGCGCGGCGATCTGCTCGGGATCGCCGAGCTGTCCGCGGCCGAGATCCTTCAGGTCCTCGACACCGCCGAGTCCTTCGCCGAGGTGGCGGCGCGGCCGATCAAGAAGGTGCCGGCGCTGCGCGGCAAGACGGTCATCAACCTGTTTTTCGAGCCGTCGACCCGGACCCGCTCGAGCTTCGAGATCGCGGAGAAGCGGCTCTCCGCCGACAGCATCAACTTCTCGACGTCTTCGTCGTCCCTGAGCAAGGGCGAGACCCTGCTGGACACGGCGCGCAACCTGGAGGCGATGGCGCCGGATCTCCTCGTCGTCCGGCACGCTCATCCCCGGGTGCCGCACGCACTGGCCGAGCGGCTCGCGTCGGGAGTGATCAACGCCGGCGACGGCGCCCACGAGCACCCCACGCAGGCGCTGCTCGACGCCTTCACGATCCGTCGCCGCAAGGGCCGGGTGGCCGGTCTCCGGGTGGCCATCGTCGGCGATGTCGCGCACAGCCGCGTGGTGCGCTCGAACGTGCTGTGCCTGACCAGGCTGGGGGCCGAGGTGACCCTCGCCGGACCGCGGCCGATGATGCCGGAAGCGCCGGAGTCGCTCGGCGCCAGGGTCGTCCATGCCCTCGAGGAAGCGCTCGAAGGCGCCGACGTCGTCATGATGCTGCGGGTGCAGATGGAGCGTCAGGCGCAGAGGTCCTTTCCGTCGGAACGCGAGTACTTCGAGCTCTTCGGGCTCACCGCGGAGCGTCTTCGCGGCGCCCGGGACGACGCCGTCATCCTGCATCCGGGGCCGATCAACCGCGGCATCGAGATCGCCAGCGAGGTCGCCGACGGGCCCCGGTCGGTGATCCTCGAGCAGGTGGCGAACGGTGTGGCGGTACGCATGGCGGTGCTCTATCTGCTGGCCGGCAGCAGGAGCCCTGCCGACGGGGCGGTGCGTTGAGCGGGTCGCTGCTGATTCGCGGAGGCCGGGTGGTCGACCCCGGCCAGCAGCTCGACGGTCCCGCGGATGTCCTGATCGAGGGCGGCCTGGTGACGGCCTGCGGCCCCGCTCTCGAGGCGCCCGGCAACGCCGTCGAACTGGACGCCTCCGGGCTGGTCGCGACGCCAGGGCTGATCGACATGCACGTCCACCTGCGCGAGCCGGGCCAGGAGTACAAGGAGACGATCGAGACCGGCGTCCGGGCGGCGGCGGCCGGCGGGTTCACGGCCGTGGCCTGCATGCCGAACACCCGCCCGGTGAACGACGATCCGTCGCTGACGGAGTTCATCCTCCGGCAGGCGGAGCGGGCGGGCCGGTCGCGCGTCTACCCGATCGCGGCGGTCAGCCGGGGGCTTCTGGGCCGTGAGCTGACCGAGTTCGGCGCTCAGCGGCGGGCCGGTGCGGTCGCGGTGTCGGACGACGGCCGGCCGGTCTGGAACGCCGCCCTGATGCGTCAGGCGCTGCGCTATGCGCGGCACTTCGACCTGCCGCTGATCCAGCACGCGGAGGATCTCGAACTCTCGGGTGGCGGCGTCATGCACGAGGGGCAGTACTCGACCCGGCTCGGTGTCCCCGGGATTCCCGGCGCCGCGGACGACGTGATGGTCGCCCGCGACCTTCTGCTGACCGCGGATACTGGCGGCCGCTACCACCTGGCGCACCTGTCGACGGCGCGCAGCCTCGACCTGGTCCGGGCCGCCAGGAGCCGCGGGCATCGCGTTACCTGCGAGGTCTCGGCCCATCACCTGCTGCTCTCGGACGAGGACGTGTTCGACTCCGGGCTGGATCCGAACTTCAGGATGCACCCGCCGCTGCGCAGCGCCGCCGACCGCGACGCCCTGGTCGAAGGGCTTGCCGACGGCTCGATCGACGCGATCGCCAGCGATCACGCGCCGCATCACCCGGACGAGAAGGACCTCGACTTCGTCGCCGCGCCGAACGGCGTCGTCGGTCTCGAGACGACGCTCAGCCTGTGTCTGGACCGGCTGGTGGGCAGGGGCGCGATCGACCTTGCGCGCCTCGTCGACCTGCTGTCGACCGCGCCGGCGCGGATCCTGGGCGTGCCCGGCGGCAGCCTCGCGCCGGGCTCGCCGGGCGACGTGACCCTGATCGATCCGAACCGCGAGATCCGCGTCGACCCGGCGGCCTTCCGGAGCAGGTCGCGGAACACGCCGTTCGCCGGTTGGAAGCTGCGGGGAGCGCCGGTCGGCGTCGTCGTCGGCGGCCGCGTGATCGAGCCGGACCGGCAGGCGGCGGCGAGCTGAACCGGTGGCAGGAGATCGTCGGGACGTGCGGTTCGGCAGTGTTCGCCTGGGGGAGGTGCAGGTTCACGGCCCGCATGGCCGAGTGCGCCGTCTGGAGGTGACCTGGCTGCGGCTTCAGCTCGGTTTCGCGGCCGCGATCCTGCTCGGCGCCCTCGTGCTCCAGGCGGTTCTGGTCGGGCCGAGAGTGCTGCAGTCCAGAGCCTCCAGGGTCCGGCCGGTCGACGCGCTCGAGGCGCACCGGCGGCTGGTGGAACGGTTCGCGGCGCTGGCCGAGCGCTACGGGGAGGTCCGCGAGCTGGCATCGGAGCTGGACGCCCGGCTGTGCAGGATCGTTCTGGCGTACGGCGTCGACGGACCCGCCGTCGAAGGTTGCGGAGAAGCCGTCGAGGTCCTGGACGAGCCCGCCCTGACCCTGCGGCAGGGACGGGTGGTGCTGATCGAGTCCGGGGTGGAGGACGATGTGGAGCGCGTCACCGGCCGCATCGAGGGCCGCCTGCAGGCGGCCGTGGAGATCGAACAGGCCGATCCCGGGCGGGTCGAGCGGACGCCGTCGATCAGCCCGCTCGCCGGTGACGACTTCGTCCTTGTCGCTCCGTTCGGAGAAACGAAGAACCGGGTGACGGGCGAGCGGGAAATCCACGACGGCATCGATCTCGCCGCGGCCGCCGGGTCGCCGGTCCGCGCCACCGCGGACGGCCTGGTGACCTTTGCCGGATCGGGCGGGATCCTGGGCCGCGAGTGGATCCGCTACGGACGAATGGTCGGAGTTCGCCACGGCGACCGGTTCCTCACGCTGTTCGGGCACCTCGCGGCGACCGACGTCCGGGCCGGCGAAGCCGTCGCCCGGGGACAGCGCATCGGCGCCGTCGGCTCGACCGGCTGGAGCGTCGAGCCGAACCTCCACTACGCCGTGCTGCGCCGTCGCGGCGACGGCCGTTACGTCGCTGTCGATCCTCGTATTCACATTCTCGACTACCGTTGGCACGACGAGCGGTTCATCGCGTCGCGGCCGGCGCCGGCGGAGCCCCTGCCGCTGCCGCCGACGTTGCGGAGATGACCGACGCAACGGCGCCTCATGAGATACCTGGCAGTGATCTTCGACCTCGGCGGAGTCGTCTTCGGCTCGCCGCTGCATGCCATCCGCCGCTACGAACGGGAGAACGGAATCGAGGACAACTTCGTCAACCGCCTGGTCGCGGCCGCCGGGCCGGAAGGGGCCTGGCAGCGGATGGAACGGGGCGAACTCGTCATGGGGCCCGGGTTCTTCGCCGCCTTCGACCGCGAGGTCCGGCGGGCCGATCCGCAGGCGGCAGCGCGCTTCTCGACCGCAGGGATGATGGCGGCGATCGCCGAGGAGTCGCAGCCGAGGCCGCAGATGATCGCGGCGCTGCGGCGGCTGCGGGCTCGCGGCTACATGGTGGCGGCGTTGACCAACAACTGGATCAGCGAAGAGGAGCGGCAGTCGGCGGCAAGCACCGGGGAAGCGGCGTTGCGGGCGGAGATCCGGGAGCTCTTCGACGAGTACATCGAGTCGAGCGTCGTCGGTCTGCGCAAGCCGGATCCGGCGATCTACCGGCTGGCGTGCGATCGCATCGGGGTGCGGCCGAACGAGGCGGTCTTCCTCGACGACATCGGGGCCAACCTGAAGACCGCACGTTCGCTCGGCATCGCCACGATCAAGGTCGACCACCCGGACGATGCCCTGGCCGAGCTCTGGCGGACGCTCGAGGACGGTATCGGCGAGTAGCAGTCCGTGGCAGAAGTGCGTGTCGCACCGAGAGCGGTCAGGCGCCCGTCCGGCAAGGCGCGATGAGAGAGCATTCGGGGATATGTGAGCGAAGAGCAACGCAGCCGGGCGGGATGCATGGCCGTTCGAATGCAGCGCGACTTCTGCCACGGACTGCCAGGCCGCGCTCCAGGGCCGAACATGGCTCCCGCTGCGGCCGTGCGGCGGGGGTGCGGCTTCAGCGCTGCCGGTCCGGCAGGGAGAACGAGAGATCGACGGCCGCGGTCTGACCGTCGAGCAGGGTGACACCGGAGCGCTGGGCGCCCAGGCGTTCATGCCAGGCCTCGATCGTGTAGGTGCCGGCCGGGAGCCCGGGGATCTCGAAGGAGCCGTCGGGTCCGGTGACGGCGAAGTAGGGATGGTCGAAGACGGCGAGGTACGTGGACATCCACGGATGGACGTCGCACTTGATGCGGAAGGCCGGTTCCGCCTCCGTGAAGGAGAACGTCGCTTCCCGGATGGCGGCCGGCATGGCCCGGTTGAAGGGGCGGTTCGCCTCCGACAGCGAGTGGACGTTGTGGAGAATCTCGTCCGAGTTCAGCACGGTCAGGTCCTGCCCGACCATGATGCCGGCGACCCGGGGCGTGTAGCGGCAGCCCTGCTGGTCGATGACGGGCGGTGCGGTCAGCGGCCAGGGGCCCTCGGGAACGTTGTCCGCGACGTGCACGAGCACATTGGCGAGTCCGGCCTGGTCGTCGACCGCGAGGATCTGGGGATAGACCGGTTCCGAGTGCCTGGCGGCGCAGGCCGGATCCGCGCCCATGTCGAGCGGCCGCAGTTGCGGGAGCTCTCCCTCGAAGCGGACGACACCGGCGATCGCGCTGCTGCCAAGCGGTTCGGTCGGTGGTGCGGCCGCCTCCGGCGCCGTTGCGACGGCCGGATCTTCGGGGCCGGCGCCGCCACCGCCACAGCCGGCAAGGACGAAGCCGAGCAGAAGAACGCTCGTGAAGAGAGTTGACAGGCAGGGCCCGGGCACCGGTGGTCGGATCATGCTGAGAGTCTACATGCGGACAGGCGCGGCCGGCCTGTCCTTCGCTGCGGCGTTGCGGGTCCGCCGTTCGGCTGGTGGCTCGGCACCCAGTCGGCAGCGGCTCGACCCGTCTTCTTGACCCGGTCCGAGGCCGGTGTTAGCTTCCGCGCGATTCGTGGTCCGGCACCGATGCCCCTGAGGGCGCCGCCGCCCCCAAGGTTGACGCCCTCGATGGCACAGAGTCAGGACAACACCCAGGATCCCGCAGCCGGGCGCGCGCCCCTGGTCGTCGGCGGCTACGACTTCCGGTCGCTGACGGAAGCGGTGGCGGCGCCGGTGGAGCGCCGGACGCCGATCGGCTGGTGGTTCTTCTTCCTGCCCTCGCTGGCGCTGCTGGGCCTGTTCGGGGTGTCGATCGGCTGGCTGTTCTGGGAAGGCACCGGCATCTGGGGCCTGAACAACCCGGTCAACTGGGGCTTCGCGATCGTCAACTTCGTGTTCTGGGTCGGCATCGGCCACGCCGGCACCCTGATCTCGGCGATCCTCTTCCTGTTCCGGCAGAAATGGCGCACCTCGATCAACCGCGCCGCCGAGGCGATGACCATCTTCGCCGTCATGTGCGCCATGGTGTTTCCCGGCATCCACGTCGGCCGGGTGTGGGTGGCCTACTGGATGTTCCCGGTGCCGAACCAGATGGACATGTGGCCGAACTTCCGCAGCCCGCTGATCTGGGACGTCTTCGCGGTCTCGATCTACGGCACGGTGTCCCTGATGTTCTGGTACGTCGGGCTGATCCCGGATCTGGCAACGATCCGCGACCGCGCGAAGACCCGGATTCGCAAGCTCGTCTACGGCGTCTTCGCGCTCGGCTGGCGCGGCTCGCACCGGAACTGGCTCCACTACGAACGGGCCTACCTGATGCTGGCCGGACTGGCGACGCCGCTCGTGCTCTCGGTCCATTCCGTCGTGTCGATGGACTTCGCGACCGCCCAGTTGCCGGGCTGGCACACGACGATCTTCCCGCCGTACTTCGTTGCCGGCGCGATCTTCTCCGGCTTCGCGATGGTCATGACCCTGATGCTGATCTGCCGGGTGCTGTTCCGGATGGAGGACATCATCACGATGCGCCATCTCGAGAACATGGCGAAGATCATGCTGCTGACCGGCTGCATGGTCGGCTACGCGTACGGCGTCGAGATGTTCATCGCCTGGTACAGCGGCAATCCGTACGAACAGTTCGCCTTCGCCAACCGGGCGCTGGGACCCTACGCCTGGGCCTACTGGATCATGGTGAGCTGCAACGTGATCACGCCGCAGCTCTTCTGGTTCAAGAAGATGCGCAACCACATCGGCTGGCTGTTCGTCTCCTCGATCCTGATCAACATCGGCATGTGGTTCGAGCGCTTCGTGATCGTCGCCTCGTCGCTGCACCGGGACTTCCTGCCGGCAAACTGGGACTACTACCAGGCGACGTTCTGGGACTACGCCTCGCTGATCGGCAGCTTCGGCCTGTTCTTCACGATGTTCTGCCTGTTCGCCCGCTTCCTGCCGATGGTGGCGACGGCTGAGGTGAAGACCGTGCTGTCGCAGGCCGATCCCCACGATGGCGAGGAGCTGGTCCGCATCGTGCCCGGTGG
Organism: Thermoanaerobaculia bacterium; assembly: GCA_965116145.1. GTDB lineage: Bacteria > Acidobacteriota > Thermoanaerobaculia > Multivoradales > Multivoraceae > Multivorans. The sequence continues at coordinate 688,470 of OZ220482.1, read as the reverse complement.
AACCGGTGCGGAGCGGCAGGCGGCGCCGGCCGGCGCGGGAGGCGCATGAGATGGGCCTGATGAGCCTGGATGTGCCGGACGCGGCGCAGGGCTACCGCCACTACGGCGTGCTCGCCCGGTTCGAGACCGCCGGGGCGCTGTACCGCGCCTGCGAGGCGGTGCGCGACGCCGGCTACTCCCGGTGGGACGCGCTGACCCCGTTTCCCGTGCACGGGCTGGAGAAGGCGATGGGGCTGAGACCGTCCCGGCTGCCCTTCCTGGTGCTGGCGACGGGACTGACCGGCGCCGGGCTCGGTTTCGCCCTGCAGAGCTGGGTGCACATGAACGCCTACCCGCTGATCATCAGCGGCAAGCCGCTGTTCACCTGGCCCGCCTTCGTGCCGGTCACCTTCGAACTGGGCGTGCTGGGGGCGGCGCTGGGGGCGGTGCTCGGCATGTTCGCGCTGAACAAGCTGCCGACCTACCACCATCCCCTGTTCCGGTCGGAGACCTTCGAGCGGGTCACCGACGACGGTCTGTTCATCGCGATCGAGGCCTGGGATCCGAAGTACGACGACCAGTCGACGGCCGAGTTCCTGAGCGGCCTGGGCGCGGTCGAGATCGAGCATGTGCCGATCGACGATCCCGCGGCAGACGGCCGCGGAGAAGGCGATTGATGACTCACGGGCCCCGGATCGTCCGTCTCGATCAGCTCGTCATCCGCCCCGGCAGCGTCTGGGCCCGGCTGCCGCTTGTTGCCGGTGCGGTCGGTGTGCTGGGCACGGCGGTATCCGTGCTGCTGGCCACCCGTTCCGACAAGGCCGCCGCGCAGTTCTTCCACTCGTGGCTGGTCGCCGTGATCTTCTTCCTGGGCATCGGTCTCGGCAGCCTGTTCTTCGTGCTCATCCACCATGCCGCCAAGGCCGGTTGGGGCGTCGTCGTGCGCCGGCTGGCCGAGAACCTGGCGTGCGCGGTGCCGGTGCTGGCGGTGCTGTTCGTGCCGGTGGCCGCCTTCGGCATGTACGACCTCTTCCACTGGACGCACAGCGACGCCGTGGCGCACGACCGGTTGATCCAGGTCAAGGCGCCCTGGCTCAACGTCAGCGGGTTCTGGCTGCGCGCCGCGGTCTGTTTCGCGGTCTGGACGGTGCTCGCGGTCTTCCTGCGGAACACCTCGACGCGCCAGGACAGGAGCGGCGACGAGGTCCTGAGCCGTCGGCTGGCGCGGGTCAGTCCGCCGGCTCTCCTGCTGTTCGCGGTGACCGTCACGGTCGCCGGTTTCGACTGGTTGATGTCGCTGGATCCACACTGGTACTCGACGATGTTCGGGGTCTACTTCTTCGCCGGCGCGATCGTCTCGGCGTTCGCGACCCTGACCGTCCTCGCCCTGGCGTTCGAGCGCACCGGCCAGTTCCGGGGCGTGGTCACCGGCGAGCACTTCCACGATCTCGGCAAGCTGCTCTTCGCCTTCACGGTGTTCTGGGCGTACATCGCCTTCAGCCAGTTCTTCCTGATCTGGTACGCCAACATCCCCGAAGAGACGGCGTGGTTCCTGCACCGTCTGGAGGGGAGCTGGCGGCCGGCGACGGTGCTGCTCGCGGTCGGCCACTTCGCGGTCCCCTTCTTCTTCCTGATGCCGCGGACGATCAAGCGCAACCGGGGTCTGCTGCTGATCGGCGCGGTGTGGATGCTGGCGATGCACTTCTGGGATCTGTACTGGCTGGTCATGCCGACCCTGCACCCGGAGGGGGTTCGCTTCTCCCTGCTCGACCTCAGTTCCCTGCTCGCGGTGGGCGGCCTGTTCGCGGCGGCTGTGGGCTGGCTTCTGGGCCGCGGCTCGCTGGTGCCGGCCCGCGATCCGCGGCTGGCCGAGTCGCTGGCCTTCGAGAATATCTGAGCAAGCCTCGAGGCGTTCCCCTTCCGTGCTCTTCGCCGTCTTGTTCCGGTCGCCCGTCCTTGCTACGCTGCGCTCAGCTTGAGGAAACGTCCAGCCGTTCAGAAGATCCTCTCGACCAGCTCGCCCGCCCGGCACAGTCCGATGGCCGCAGGGCCGGCAGCAGTTCCTCGCTCATCAACTTCTGCAACCTGTTCCCTGTCAAGGAGAAATCGACATGATTCCGAAGCAGACGATCCGCGTCTGTGCCGTCCTTCTGGCCCTTGTTCTCGCGTCGTCCTCGGTCGCGCTCGGCGGCACGATCGTGGGCAAGATCACCTACGAGGGCCGGGTTCCGAATTTCCCGCCGCTCAAGATGGGCGCGGACCCGAAGTGCGAAGCGAAGCACAGCGGCCCGGTCAAGCCGGAGACGCTCGTCCTCGGCGCCGATCAGGCCCTCGCCAACGTCTTCGTGATGATCGTCGACGGTCTCGACGGCAAGAGCTACGACGTCCCCTCGAAGCCCGTGGTGCTGGACCAGAACGGCTGTGTCTACATTCCGCATGTCGTCGGCATCCAGGTGGGCCAGACGTTCAAGGTGAAGAACTCCGACGGCATCCTGCACAACGTCCACTCGCTGTCCAAGGTGAACCCGCCGTTCAACCGCGCGATGCCGGCCAACGTCACCGAGGCCGACTACAGCTTCGAGAAGACCGAGCGCTTCCGTATCAAGTGCGACGTGCACCCCTGGATGAGCTCCTTCGTTACCGTTGTCGAGCATCCGTTCCACGCCGTGACCGGGATGGATGGCTCCTTCCGGATCGAGAACGTTCCGGCCGGGACCTACAGGCTCGAGGCGCGCCATGAGGTGGAGCGCTTCGGCGACGGCGGCGCGCTGGTCGAGTCCGTGACCGTCGGCGCCAGCGATACGCAGACGGTGAACTTCGTCTTCAAGGGCCCCCAGTAGGGTTTCTGCGGCCCCCGCATCGACCGGTTTCCGGAATCTGAGGATCAGGAAAGGAGCGGCGTCCATGGCGGAACCCGTTCACGCGTCTCCCGCACACGACGAGCATCACCACCACGAGCAGAGCTTCTGGCGGAAGTACATCTTCTCGACGGATCACAAGGTGATCGGCGTCCAGTACTCGGTCACCGGCCTGGCGTTCCTCCTGTTCGGGTTCGCCCTGATGATGCTGATGCGCTGGCAGCTCGCCTACCCGGGCGAGCCGATTCCCCTGGTCGGATCGCTCTTCGGCGAGAACCGGGCGCCCGGCGGCATCATGCTGCCGGACTTCTACAACGAGCTCGGCGCGATGCACGGGACGATCATGGTCTTCCTGGGCGTCGTGCCGCTTGCCGTCGGCGGCTTCGGCAATTTCGTCATGCCGCTGCAGCTCGGCGCCCCGGACATGGCCTTCCCGCGGCTCAACATGCTCAGCTACTGGTGCCTGTTCCTGGGCGGCGTGACGATGTTCGCCAGCTTCTTCCTGCCCACCGGCGCCGCCGGCAACGGCTGGACCTCCTACTCGCCGCTGGCGGACATCGCGCTGAACGGCCAGACCGCGTGGTTGATCGGGATGGTCTTCCTGATTACCTCGTCCCTGCTGGGCGCGATCAACTTCATCACCACGGCCATCCAGCTCCGGGCGCCGGGCATGACCTGGATGCGCCTGCCGTTCTTCTGCTGGGCCCAGATCGTGACCGCCTTCCTGCTGCTGCTGGCCTTCCCGCCGCTCGAGGCCGCGGGCGTGCTGCAACTGATGGACCGGGTGGTGAACACCAGCTTCTTCATCCCGGACGGACTGGTGGTCGGCGGCGAGGTGCTCGACCGCAGCGGCGGCGGCAGCCCGCTGCTCTGGCAGCACCTGTTCTGGTTCCTCGCCCACCCGGAGGTCTACGTCCTCATCCTGCCGGCGATGGGCATCGTCGCCGAGGTCATCGCGAACAACTCCCGCAAGCCGATCTGGGGTTACCGCTCCATGGTCTACTCCCTGATCTTCCTCGGCTTCATGAGCTTCATCGTCTGGGCGCACCACATGTTCATCACCGGCATGGGCACGGTGATGTCGACGTTCTTCCAGACGACGACGATGATCATCTCGATTCCCTCGGTCATCATCCTGAGCGCGCTGTTCATCTCGCTGTGGGGCGGTTCCCTCCGCTTCAACACGCCGATGCTGTTCGCGCTCGGCTTCCTGCCGATGTTCGGCATCGGCGGGCTCACCGGCCTGCCGCTGGGGCTGGCGGCGGCCGACATCCCGCTCCACGACACCTACTACGTCATCGGGCACTTCCACTACGTGGTGGCGCCCGGAACCCTGTTCGCGCTGTTCGCCGGCGTCTACTACTGGTTCCCCAAGGTGACGGGGCGCAAGATGAACGAGTTCCTGGGCAAGCTTCACTTCTGGCCGTCCTTCGTCTTCATGAACGGCATCTTCTTCCCGATGCTGATCCAGGGCCTGAACGGGGTCTCGCGCCGTCTCGCCGACGGCGGCATCACCTACGACTTCGCCGGTGACGTGGCGGGCCTGAACCGGATGATGTCGATGTCGGCGTGGTTGCTGGCGGTGGCCCAGATTCCGTTCATCGTCAACTTCTTCATGAGCATCAGGAATGGCGAGAAGGCCGGCCGCAATCCCTGGAACTCGACCACGGTCGAGTGGCTGGCGCCGTCGCCGGCGCCGCACGGCAATTTCGATCAACCGATCGAGGTCGTGCGCGGCCCCTACGAGTACAGCGTGCCGGGGAGCGACCAGGACTTCGTTCCCCAGGCGGAACCGGTCAGGACCTGAACGGCCGAGGGCTCTGGACAATGGAAATCCCCTACACGATCGAGGCCCATCCCGAGACGGGCCTGAACAACGGCAAGATCGGGATCTGGCTGTTTCTGACCTCGGAGATCATGCTGTTCGGGGCGTTGTTCGCCACGTTCATCATGCTGCGCCTGGGTTCGGACGGCAACTGGGCCGCGATGCAGGCGGAAGCGGAGCTGAACATTCTGCTGGCGACGCTCAACACGACGGTGCTGATCGGCTCCAGCCTGACGATGGTGCTGGCGTGGGCGTCCCTCATGCGCGGGCAGCTTGACCGCTTCCGGCTGTTCGGCTGGGCGACCGTCGGCTGCGGCGCCGTCTTCCTCGTCATCAAGTACTTCGAGTACACGGCGAAGTTCGACAAGGGCCATTTTCCGGAATCGAGCACCTTCCTGGCGATCTACTTCGCGATGACCGGCCTCCACGCTCTTCACGTGATCGGAGGCATGGCCTGGAACGCCTACTACGCCGGACCGGGGTCCCGGCTCTTCCACACGAACCGCCAGTGGCTGACCGACCGCGTCGAGCACTCCGGGTTGTTCTGGCACTTCGTCGATCTGGTCTGGATCTTCCTCTTTCCCGTCTTCTACCTGCTGTAGAGGGCGTTGTACCTGGCCTTGGCCCCTGTACCCTGAAGCGAGTCGCATTCCATGAGTGAACACGTCGATATCGACCGGCAGGTCCGCATCTACTTTCTCGTCTTCGGCGCCCTTCTGGTGGGCACCGCCGCCACGGTTGGCGCGTACTACCTGGAGGTCTCCGTGCCGGTGGCGCTCACCCTCGGCCTGTTCATCGCCAGCGTCAAGGCGTCCCTGGTCGCCGGCTTCTTCATGCATCTGATCGACGAAAAGCGGGTGATCTACCTGACCCTGGCGCTGACCGTGGCGTTCTTCGCCGCCCTGATGGCGCTGCCGTTGCTGACTTCGGTGGCGGACCAGGTCGGGGAGTACGCGGCGACCGAGGCGCACGAGCCCCACTGAGCGGAGCCGACATGAATCTCAAGGTCATTCACATCGTCTTCGTCGGCAGCGCCGTGCTGCTGGCGCTGTTTTTTGGCGGTTGGTGTCTCGCTCGCGGCGAGGGGTTCCTGGCGCTGGGCGCGGCGTCCTTCGTCGCGGCGACGGCGCTGGTCGTCTACGGCGTCTGGTTCTGGCGCAAGATCACGACTCCCGAGGAGGAGTGGGCCCGCCGCCGGAAGCTGTTCCGCACCGTTCCCGTGCTGGCCGGATTCTGGCTCTTCGGCGTCGACCGGGCCGCCTGGGCCTGCACCGTCTGCTACGGGGCGGCGGAAGGCTCGATGATCGACGCTGCCCGCGCCGGCGTCTGGTTCCTGCTGGCGGCGGTCTTCGTCGTCCAGGGGGCGTTCGTCGTCTTCTTCCTTTATCTCAGGCGCCGCGCGCGGCGCCTGCGAACCGATCCGGTGCCGCCCTGGTGGAGCACCGTCGAGGAGCCTGTCACGTCATGATGGATGCCCTGTTCCCGGCCGCGGCGTCGGAGCACGCCGGTCGGATCGACAACATGATCGACTTCGTGCACTACCTGATGTTCGCGCTCTTTGTCGTCTGGGGCGCGTTCTTCGTCTACGTGCTGATGCGCTTCCGGGCCAGCCGCAACCCGAAGGCGGACTACGTCGGCGTCAAGAGCAAGGCGAGCAGCTACGGCGAGGTGGCTGTGGCCGTCGTCGAGGGCGTTCTTCTGCTCGCCTTCGCGATCCCGGCGTGGGCCGAGCGGGTTGACAACGTGCCGTCGGAAGCGGATTCGACGGTGGTGCGGGTGGTGGCGCAGCAGTTCGCCTGGAACGTCTGGTATCCGGGCGCGGACGGGGAGTTCGGCGCGCAGGACCTGGAGCTGGTGGACGAGGCGACGAATCCGATCGGCCTCGACCGCGGCGATCCGGCCGGCGCCGACGACATCTGGACGGTGAACCAGTTGCACCTGCCGGTCGACAAGTCGGCGATCATCCACCTGTCGTCCAAGGACGTCATCCACAGCTTCAACCTGCCGAACATGCGGATCAAGCAGGACGCGATCCCCGGACTCTCGATCCCGGTCTGGTTCGTGCCGACGAAGACCACCGCCCGAATTCGCGAAGAGACCGGCAATCCCGACTACGTCTACGAGATCGCCTGCGCCCAGCTCTGCGGCAACAGCCACTACTCGATGCGCGGCTTCCTGACCGTCCACACCGAGGAGGAATTCCAGGCCTGGCTCGACGAAGAAGCGTCCTACCTCGGCGGCGGCGAGGACGACTTCTTCGACTTCTAGCAGTCCGTGGCAGAAGTCGCGTGTCGCACCGAGAGCGGTCAGGCGCCCGTCCGGCAAGGCGCGATGAGTGAGCATATTGGGTCATATGTGAGCGAAGAGCAACGCGGCCGGACGGGATGCATGGCCGAAACGAATGCAACGTGACCTCTGCCACGGGCTGCCAGGAGCTTGCGCCGAGGAACGCAGCGCAGCGAGTTCTTCGGCGCAAGTTCGTAGTGAGGTCGGAGCGAGGCGGAGGCCTGGGGCTGAACACGGAGTCGGCGGCGGGTCTGGCGGTTCTCTGGCGCGCAGGCACGGCGAACCGGCTCGCGAGAGCGCTGACCAACGAACGGTGACGTTCAGCGGGACCCTGATCGCGAACCGATCCGGCCACAAGGGAGTCTGCTATAGTCTGCAGCTCTCGGCGAGACATCCGTGGCGGAGACTGACCTCATCGCGCCTCGAAGGCGCTTGACCCCTTGTCGTCTCTCAGGAGACCGCAGGGGTCTCCGGTCTGAACCGGCTGCCGGGAGTTGGAATGGTTCGGTAGGGGGCCTGCAGGCCGCGCACGGCGTGGCGCTTGCTGGTCCGGACAGCAACCTGGAAGCGAGGGACCTGGAAGTGGTGGATTACGAGATACAGCCGACACCGGTGGCCAGTGGCAGCAGGCGTGCCGCGCCTGATCGCTGCGACACGCGACGTCGCCGCAGGCAGTCGGGAACAGGGCCGACCAGCCGGCGGCGGCTGATCAGGAGTCTCGCCGCGTTCGCGCTGGCCCTGTCCCAGGCGGCGGCAGCCGCAGCGATCGTCTATGAGCGCATACCGACCGACGAAGCGATGATCGGGAAGGCTCGGGCGATCGTGTTCGGCGAGATTCTGTCCAGCCGGCCGGTGGGTACCGACGGGCTGTTCACGGACTTCGTGCTGCGGGTCGACCAGACGCTGAAGGGCAGGGTCCAGGGGACGACCATCACCGTCCGGCAGCCCGGCGGACGCACACCGGACGGTGTGTTCAGTGACATCGCGGGGCTCCCCCGCTTCATACCGGGCGACCGTGTCCTGCTCTTCCTCGAACCGGCGGTCGACGTGCGGCGGCCCGTGGAGGTGCGCCGGTCCGTGGGCGTGCGGCGGCCGGCGGATACGTGGCAGCCCGTGGATACCTGGCGGCCGGTGGACCTCGGCCTGGGCACGTTCTTCGAGACGGTGGTCGAGGGCCGCACGCTGCTGTTGCGAGAACCGACCGTCGGGCCTGGCTCGCTGTACGAAGGGGCAGCCGGCGAGGTCGAGGCCCACATGCGTCCGCGCAGCGCCGGGGCCTTTCGTCGCTGGATCGCCGACCGCGCGACCGGTCGAACGCGGCCCGCGGACTACTTCGAGCCGACTCCGGAACCGGATGACAGCCCGGTGGGCATTCGCCAGCCGTTCGTCGTCAAGATAGGGACGAGCGGCCCGTGCGCCAGGTCCTACTACAACTGGCCGGAGTTCGAGATGCCCGTCATCATGACGCTCGAGACCCATACCGCTCCTCCCCGCGGCACAAACGGCAAGTCGGGCGGCGACGGCGCCGAAGAAGTACTTTACGCCATGGCGTCCTGGAACCGGGTGCCGGGCAGCGTGGCCCTGCTGGCCCTCTACAACGAACGGCAGAAGACCGTAGGCGCGACGGGTGCAAGGGACCGGGTGAACAGTATCCGGTTCTCGGATCCCTCGGACGAGCTCACCGGTACGTCGGTGCTGGCAGCCACGCGGAGATGGTACACGTGCCGGAAACCCGACCCACGCATCATAGCCTACACCGAGAAGGTCGGTGTCATCCTGGAGGCCGACATCTACTTCCAGAACGGGCTGAAGGACACGGTCTGGCGCTCCCTCGCGAAGCCTGACGCCACGCTCGAGCGATTCCTGGGGCACGAACTCGGACATGTTCTGGGGCTCGGTAGCAGCAGGGACCCACGGGCCCTGATGTTTGCCGCAGTCAGCCGGGACGGTCGCGGATCGGTACTGGGCCTTGATGACCAGAGAGGACTCCGTTACCTCTACGGCGGCGTTGCCCGGCTCGAGGGGACGGTCGCCGAGTTCTCGCTCGCCGTCCACGCACCGTACCGCCGCGAGGTGGAGTACGGCATCACCTATGGAGGCCCTGATGACACCGCGACCGGCGCGAGCGATCCGGCCGACGGTGACTACGACAACGACGCGGTGACCTCTGTCACGTTCGGTCCCAACGACTGGTCGGTGACGTTCGGAATCCCCATCAGCGACGACAGGGAAGACGAAGGCGTCGAGCAGCTCACGGTGACCTGCACGGTGGTCCGCTCATACCCGGGGGGGCCCCGCGTCAGGGAGAGCTTCAGCTTCCCGGTCATGATCGTCGACGACGATTCCTCGCCGGTTCTTGGCGATATCGAGGACGTGTCGGTCACGGCGGGCGGAGCCGTGAACATCACGGCGCGGGCGACAGACGAGGACAACGACCCGATCACCTACACCTGGACGCGCAAGTTCGGCGAGAACGCACCGGCGATTCCGCAGGGCACGGCACTGAACCAGGCAGGACTGACGTTCACGGCGCCGCCGACGGTGGGCAAGTACACGATGACGGTGACCGCCTCGGACGGCAACGGCAACTCCGACACCGAGGATGTCGTCATCACGGTTCTGGCGGTGGCCCCGGCAGGCACTTCGCCGGTGCTGCAGCCGATCGCTGACCGGACGGTCCGGTCCGGCCAGACCGTGGACATCACGGCGCAGGCGACGGACGCGGACAACGACCCGATCACGTACGCCTGGACGCGCAAGTCCGGCGAGAACGCGCCGGCTATTCCGCAGGGCACGGCGCTGAACCAGGCGAGGCTGACGTTCGAGGCGGCGACGGCGGGCACGTACACGATGACCGTCACCGCCACGGACGACGACGGCAACTCGGACACCGAACAGGTGGTGATCACGGTGAGGCAGGCAGACCCGGTGGACGGCGGCGACCCGAGCGGAGATGATGACGACGACGGCGGCGACCCGGGCGGCAACAACGGCGCGGTCGGCAACGTTGACGGCGATGGCGACCCGGGCGGAGACGACGGCGGCGACGGCGGGCCGGGCGGGAATGACGGCGGCAACCCGGGCGGGAACGACGGCGGCAACCCGGGCGGGAACGACGGCGGCAACCCGGGCGGGAACGACGGCGGCAACCCGGGCGGGAACGACGGCGGCAACCCGGGCGGGAACGACGGCGGCAACCCGGGCGGGAACGACGGCGGCAGCCCGGGCGGGAATGACGGCGGCAGCCCGGGCGGGAACGACGGCGGCAGCCCGGGCGGGAACGACGGCGGCAGCCCGGGCGGGAACGACGGCGGCAGCCCGGGCGGGAACGACGGCGGCGCCAGCGGTGACGGAGACGACGACGGCGGCACAACGGATGACAGTGCTGATGACGACGACGGCGATGTGCCGGGCGGAAACGATGGCGGCGGCGACGGTTCAGACGAGGCGGTGCGCGCCGCCTTCACGCTGGACGCTCCCTGCGACGACGGCCTGTGCCACGCGCTGACCGGCGTCCCCGTGTCGTTCCGGGATGCGAGCAGAGGCGCCGTGACCTCGCGGATCTGGCGTCTCGGGGACGGCACGACATCGCGCCGCCGCTCGCTGGAGCACGCCTGGTCGGTGCCCGGGTTCTACATGGTGTCGCTGACGGTCAGCGGCCAGGGTCCTTCCTCGACCGTGTCGCAGAAGGTGCTGGTCGAGGCGGCCGACCCGGTCGGTACCTGTGTGTCGGACGCGGAGACGCTGTGCCTGCAGGACTCCCGGTTCTCCGTCACCATGGACTGGTGGACCGACGACGATGGGGGCGGCAAGCGCGGCAAGGGCATGGTGGCTCGCGAGGGGACGAACTACTCGGGGCTGTTCTGGTTCTTTTCCGCTGGGAACTGGGAGCTGCTGGTCAAGGTGCTGGACGGTTGTTCGGTGAACGGTCGTATGTGGGTGTACGGCGCTTCGGCGACGACACTGGGCTACGTACTGACGGTGACCGACACGGTGACCGGTGCGGTGCAGGAGTACCGGAACGAGCCGGGCCGGCAGGCTGACGCGTTCACGGACAACGCGGCGTTTCCCGGGAGCTGCATCGACTCGGCAACAGCGGCCGCGGTCGCAGGTGACAGCGGTTCACTGCCGGTGAAGGCGCCATCGTCCGGACCTCCGCCGGCACGGCATCTCGCGGCCTCCACCTCGGTCACGACGCCGGCGGAGGACGGCAGTTGCATGGAGACGGCGTCCACGATGTGTCTGCAGGGCGGCCGCTACGAGGTGACGGTCGAGTGGTCGGACCTGGAGGGCAGGAGCGGCGCGGGCCGAACGGCAGGTCCGCGGACCGACGATTCCGGCCTGTTTCACTTCTTCTCGCCGACGAACTGGGAGATCCTGATCAAGGTGCTCGACGGGTGCAGCTTCAACCAGCACCACTGGGTGTTCGCCGCTTCCGCCACGGATGTCGGCTTCGACCTGCGGGTGCGGGACACGGAAACCGGCCGGGTCCGGCAGTACACCAAGCAGGCCGGCAACCCGGCCCGGGCCCTGGTCGACGTCTCCGCGTTCCCGCAGGCCTGCCAGCAACCGTAGGACGGCGCTGGCAGCCCGCGGAATCGGGTTCCGTGTCCGTCTCTGGAGGACGACCGGCTCTGCACGGCGGTGCCGATCGGTCTGCGCAGGGACGGGCGTCGGAGGCCAGCACATTACCGGGGACCAGACAGGCGAAGCGGTGGAGGTTGACGAAGAACCTCGCCGCCTTCGTGCTGGTCCTGTCCCAGGCGGCAGCAGCCGCGGCGACGGCACGAACGGTAACGGTGACAATGACGACGCCGATAGCGACAATGATGACGATGGCTCGGACGGCGACGACAACGATGCCGGAGACGATTCGGACGACAACGGCTCCCGAGGCGTCCGTCCGACAGCCTCGTTCACGCTGAGCGCGCGCTGCGCCGACGACCTGTGCCGGAACGCGCGCCGGCGCCTCGGTGTCCTTCACCGACACCTGGCAGCCCGTGACAGAAATCACGCTGCGTTCGTTTCAGCCATGCATCCCGTCCGGCTGCGTTGCTCTTCGGTCACATATGCCCCAGCATGCTCACCTATAGCGCCTTGCCGGACGGGCGCCTGACCGCTCTCGGTGCCACACGCGACTTCTGCCACGGACTGCCAGGGGCGCCGGCAATGCCGCAGGGCATCTCCCCGGGGGAGGCCGTGGCGCGTCGGCGCCGCCGAAGGGCGGGTCTCGGGTGTACGCTCAGGGGGATGGACGGGCGGACATCCCGAACACCCCTCTGGGGCCGCCGTGAACTGCTGAAGACGGCTTGGGTCGGGCCGGCGGCTGCCTCTGCCGCGGTGCGCGCACAGGCGGTTGCGGCGGCGCAGGAGCCGGCCGCCGGGGAGGCGGCGAATCAGGCGGACGAACCGGCGATCGGAGCGTACCGTGCGGGCTTTGCCGCGCCGCCGATCGAGCGGGTACGGATCGGCTTCGTCGGCGTCGGCAACCAGGGCGGCGCCCACGTGCGCAACTTCCTGCGCATCGACGGCGCCGAGGTCGCCGCGATCTGCGACATCGATGGGCCGCGCGCCGAGGAGGTTGCGTCCTGGGTCGCCGCGTCCGGCGCCGCACCGCCTGACCTGTACACCCGCGGCGACACGGACTTTCGGCGGCTCTGCGAGCGCGATGACATCGACCTCGTGTTCAATGCGACGCCCTGGCGCTGGCACGTCCCGGTCTGCGCGGCGGCGATGGAGGCCGGCAAGCACACCGCGGTCGAGGTGCCGGCGGCGATCACTCTGGAGGGTTGCTGGCGTCTGGTCGACACCGCCGAGCGCACGTCCCGGCACTGCGTGATGATGGAGAACTGCAACTACGGCCGCAGCGAGATGATGGTGCTGAACATGGTGCGCCAGGGCCTGCTGGGCGAACTGCTGCACGGCGAGGCGGCCTACATCCACGACCTGCGTTCGATCAAGTTCTCGGACCGCAACGAGGGACTCTGGCGGCTGCAGCACTCCGTGGACCGGAACGCGAACCTCTATCCGACGCACGGGCTCGGTCCGGTGGCGCAGTGCATGGACATCAACCGCGGCGACTGCTTCGACTACCTCGTGTCCCTGTCGAGTCCCGCCCGCGGCCTGTCGCTCTACGCCCGGGAACGTCTCGCCGCGGACGATCCGCGGGCCCGGGCGCGCTACGCCCTGGGCGACATGAACTCGAGCCTGATCCGCACCCGGCGCGGGCGGAGCATCCTGCTGCAGCACGACACGACGACGCCCCGGCCCTACAGCCGGCTGAACCTGATTCAGGGGACGCGAGGCGTGTTTGCGGGGTTCCCGGATCGGATCTTCATCGAGGGGGAGGCGGAGGAGGACGACTGGAGCGACGTCGAGCCCTACCGGGAGCGGTTCGAACATCCGCTGTGGGCGGAGAAGTCCGACGATGCCGAGGGCGGCGGGCATGGCGGCATGGACTGGCTCGAGGACTACCGGCTGATCCGCTGCCTGCGCGAGGGCACGCCCACCGACATGGATGTCTACGATGCGGCGGCGCTGTCGGCGCCGGTCGAGCTGAGCGAGCGGTCGGTGGCCCGGGGCAGCGAACCGGTCGAGTTCCCCGACTTCACCCGCGGCGCCTACCGGACCCGGCCGCCGCTGGGGATCGTCGCCTGAGAGTCGCCTGGCTGCTGCCCGGCGCCGCCCTCTACGGAGGTGTCAAGGTGGTCCTGCAGCATGCTCGGGCCTTGCGGAGACTCGGCGTCGAGGCAACGGTTCATTCACCGGATCCGTGCCCCGACTGGTTCGACGGGGCGCGTGCCTTCTATCGGCAGGCGGCGTCCCTGGAACCGCGGTCGCTGCCCCGGGTCGAGATTGCGGTCGGGACGCTGGCGCCGACGGTTGCGCCCGCGATCGCGATCGCCTCGCGTTTCGGCTGCCACCTGTGCCAGGGGTACGAGCCGGCTCATCGGACCCTGACGTCCGTCGAACGCCAGACGATGCTGGCCGCGTACGATCTGCCGGCGCGGAAACTCGTCGTGGCGCCGCACCTCGCGCGCACGATCCTCGACCGGCACGGGGTCGAGGCCCGGTGGATTCCGCAACCCTTCGAGCCGGAGCTGTTCCGGCCTCCCGAACGGGAACGACCGGACGACGGGAGGTTGCGGGTGCTGGTGGCCGGGCACTGGGACCTGGAGGTCAAGGGCGTGGCCTGGTGCCTGCGCGCGCTGCGCCCCCTGTTCGAGCGGAGCGGCGGCCGCCTCGACCTGGTGCGGCTGTCGCTCGACGCAGCCGCCGAGGAACTGGAGCTCTGGCCGGAAGCGGAGCGCCGCCGCCATGTTCCTCCCGCCGACGTCCCGGCGCTCCTGCAGGGGGTCGATCTGTGCATCGGGCCTTCGTCTCCGCTCGAGGGGTTCGGCCTGCTCGCGCTGGAGGCGATGGGTTGCGCCCGCCCCGCGGTCCTGACCGACATTCCCTCCCACCGCGACCTCGATCCGCAGGCCCGGGCCTCGATCAGGGCGCCGTTCGGCGACGGGGAGGCGCTGCGCTCCGCGGTGGATCGCCTCTGGCGCGACCGGAACCTTCGGCGGCGGCTCGGCCGGGCGGGGCGCGCGATCGCCGAGACCTACACCGAAGGGCGCAGCGCCGCGGCGCTCCTGCGGGTGTTCAACGAAGAGCCGCCGGGGCCGGGGTCGGCGCCGACGCGTCAGCAGAAGATCGACACGTAGAAGCCGGCGGTGGCCAGGCTCTCGCGGTCGGGCGTCATCGACCCCGGCAGAGAGTTCATCCGGGGCGGCAGGGGAGTCTTCTGGGCGTCGATCCGGAAGCGGACGAAGCCGGCTGCGCGCAGCCAGTCCTCCAGCGTGCGGCGGGTGAAGAACCGGAAGTGCGTGGCGCAGAGGAGTCCCATCGGAACGTAGTCCCAGCGCCCGGCGACCAGATCCTCGACGACCGAGTAGTGGCCGACGTTCGGCACCGAGAACAGCATCCGGCCGCCGGGGCGCAACCAGCCCGCGGCTCGTTCGAGAAAGGCCTGACCGTCGGTGAGGTGCTCGAACAGCTCGAAGGCGACGACGGCGTCGAAGGTCTCGCCCGGTTCGAGCGTCTGGATGTCGCCGGTCAGGACCTTGTCCAGCCTCTTCCCGGCGGCGGCCGCCGCTTCCGGGTTCAGTTCGACGCCGACCACCCGGCAGCCGAACCGGTTCCTGATCAGGCTGCCGGTGGCGCCGCGGCCGCAGCCGACCTCGAGGACGGCGGATCGAGGCCCCAGCTCCGGCAGCAGCGGCAGGACATCCGCTCGTTCGCCGCCGTAGTAGTCGATGAACTCGTAGCACAGACCGGCGGCATGGCCCGGAGGCCGATCGCCCGCTGTCCAGCCGGCCGCGGTCGCCGCGGGCGACAGCAGGACGGCGGGGCAGGACGACGGCTCGGGCGCCGTGCCGTCGTCCGCGCGGTCGGTAGCGAGCCATTGCTTCTCAGCCGCCTCGAAGTCGGCAAGAGTGAACAGGTCGTGGTGAGCCTCGGGGCCGGTCGTTGTCAGATCCGCCGCGTAGACGGCGCCCTTGCCGCTTCCTGCCGCCAGCTCCTCGCGCATCCGGCGCAGCGACGCGCGGCCGATCAGGACGCGGTGCGACGCCAGGACCAGGACCGCCTCCACCTCTTCGGGCAAGTGCTCGGGGAGCGCCGGAACGATGTCCGCCGAACCGAACACGGCGCGGGCCTCAGCGCCCAGCCAGCGGCGGTGATAGCGCCACTCGGCCGAAACCTCGGCCTCGGCGTCCCAGGGCAGGACCAGCAGCAGCATCGGGGTCAGCCGGCCTCCGGATCGACCGGGAGCGGCAAGGAGGTGTCGCTGCGCACGCCGATCAGCACCAGCGTGGACAGCCGGTCGTCCGCCGGAGGGAGCTCGCGGTGGATGCCGTCGGCCCGCATGTGCACGTAGTCATCGCCCCGGTCGAGCTGCCGGGAGGTCCGATGCTCCCGAGCCGTTGTCAGGGCGGGAAGCCGGCTCCATGCCGTGGCGGAACCGCTGGTAACGTGGGCTGCACCATTCGCATTGGCCGCGCGTCGGCGGACAGGTTCGGGACAGGGAGGATGAGTTCATGACGAAGATGAGTGACTGTCGCGGAGACGCCGGCGCCGCGCCTGCCGCAGGCGCGGCCTCGACTGTACCCCCCTCGCACCCCCCCCCCCCCCCCCCCCCCGGAAATGCGACTGCAGTGTCGAGTTCGAGTCGCGAGGCAGCTTCCCGTACTTCGTCCTGCAGGCATCGTTGCTTCCGGGCTGCTGACGAGTCTGTGCGCCGTTCTGGCGCTTGCCGCGCCCGGAACCGGCCATGCCGCCAAGACCCTCACCCTGTCGGCCGCCTCGACCACGATCATCGAGGGCGATTCCGGCCGGACGGATGTGACAATCACCCTTGTGCTCGGGGAAGGCACGTCGCACACCATTGACTTCAGGCTTGATGTCGTGGCCGCCAGCAGCACCGCGACCGACAACACGAATGGCTCCACTTCGTGCAGCTCGCCGTCCAGCAATGCGGATATCTGCTATCCGTTCTGGCCTGCCAGCAAGTGGCTGGAGATCGCGTTCGGATCGAGGGGGTCCTCCACGATCGGCATTCTGGGCGACACGGACGACGAAGGCGACGAGACTCTCGCTCTGAAGGCAGTGCCAGGCCCCGTCGCCGAAGCCAGCGGCTGGCACCAGAGCAGCAACACGCTGATCCTGACCATCAAGAACGATGACGCCGTTCCCGGCGTGACGGTTTCCAGTTCCGAGTTGACGGTGAACGAAGGGGACACGGGCAGCTATACCGTGGTGCTGAACACGCAGCCTTCGAGCACCGTCACGGTGAGCCCCGCCAGCAGCGATGCGGACGCGGCGGCGGTATCGCCCGCTTCGCTGAGCTTCACCACGTCCGACTGGGACGAGGCGCAGACGGTGACGGTGACGGGCGAGCAGGATCTGGATTCGAGCAACGAGGACGTCACGGTGACTCACGCCGTGACCGGCTACGGCAGCGTGAGCAGCGCGCCGTCGGTGGCGGTGACGGTCGCCGACGACGAGAGGACCTGCAGCACGCTGCAGGCGCCGACGAACCTGAGTCTGACGCCGGGTTCGGACCGGTTTGCCGTGAGCTGGACCGCACCGACCGATGCAGCCCGCGACGGTTGGTCATTGTCATACCGCAAGAAAGGGGAGACGGTCTGGAGCGACAGTATCGACATCGCGGATGCCGCCGCGACCGGCTACACGCTGACCGGTCTGGACGCCAGCACCGAATATGAGATCCGGCTTCTCTCGACACGTACGGATCCGACCTGCCCTCCAGACAGTCTTCCCGCAACGGTCACCGGCACCACCACGGCCGCTCCCGTTCCGGCCGCGCCGGCGGGGTTGTCGGCGACGGCGGGCGACACGCAGGCGGTGCTGTTGTGGACCGGGCCGAGCGCCCCGATCACCAGCTACAAGCTGGCGTACGCGAAGACCGCCGATCGGGGCAGTGCGGCCTTTGCCGCCATGACGGGTTCAAGCGGCACGACGACCACCCACACGGTGACGGGTCTGGAGAACAACGCCGAGTACAGCTTCAGGATACGCGCGGTCAATGCGTCCGGCGACGGCGCGGCCACGGGCTGGGTGACGGCGACGCCGACGCCGCCGGCGGCGCCGGTGCTGACGGCCGCCGTCCCGAAGGCAAACGGCATTGTCGGTCTTGCCTGGACCCATGGCGGTACGGGTCTGTCCGATCTGGTCACTGGCGCGCGGTCGTTCTGGTCCTGGGAAGTGGCCAACCGACTGAAGGGGCGTACGACCTGGAGCACCTACACCGACCCTGCCAACTGGGCAGGGGCGAACCGTCGTGGACTGGATCACAGTCTGGGCAGGTATCCCGCTGGCGCGTCCCTGGAGATTCGCATTCGGGCAGTGGGGTCCCATCCCAACGCGGTCGACTTTGTCCACGGTCCCTGGTCGAACATCCTCACGGTCATCATCAGGAACGCCGCCACCGCGGCGCTCACGATCACCGGGGCGCCGGTGACGGTGGCGGCGGGTTCGACCGCCACCTATACGGTGGCGTTGACGAATGCGTATGCGGGGACGCTGTCGATCACGAGCTCTGCCGCGGCCAGGGCGACGGTGCGGCCGGCGAGCCTGACCTACACGGCAGGCGACTACAGCACGGGGCAGGCGGTGACGGTGACCGGCGTGGCGGCCGGCACGGCGACGATCAACCACGCCTTCCGGCTGACGGGGGCCTCTGCCGATGCGATACCGGATGCGGGCACGGTGTCGGTGACGGTGAACGCGGCCGGCGGCAACTCGGGCGGCGGCGACTCGGGCGGCGGCGACTCGGGCGGCGGCGACTCGGGCGGCGGCAACTCGGGCGGCGGCAACTCGGGCGGCGGCAACTCGGGCGGCGGCGAGTCGGGCGGCGGCAACCCGGGTGGCGGTGGACCGGGCGGTGGCAGTCCTGGCGGCGGCTCGGGCAACAACGATGGCGGCAATGGCGGTTCGGACGGCGACAGTGATGACGGCGGCGATGACGGCGACAACGATGATGGCGGTGGCGATGACGGCGACAGCGGTCCTGGCGGCCGCCCGAAGGCCGCCTTCACGCTGAGCGCGAGCTGTGCCGACGGCCTCTGTCGTGCACGGACCGGCGCCTCGGTGTCCTTCACCGACACCAGCACGGGAACCGTGACGTCGCGGACATGGAGCTTCGGCGACGGCGGTGCGGGGTCGGGCAGCCGCAGTCTGCGGCATGCGTGGTCGGCGCCCGGCTTCTACACGGTGTCGCTGACCGTCAGCGGGGAGGGGAGCTCGTCAACGATGTCTCGCAAGGTGCTGGTCGAGGCCGGCGATCCGGCGGGTTCGTGCACTGTGAACGGCGACACGCGTTGCCTGCGGGAGTCGCGGTTCTCGGTCGCCGTCGAGTGGTGGACGGCGGACGGCGAAGCGCGGAAGGCGGGCAGGGTGGTGCACGAGGGGACGGACGACTCGGGTCTGTTCTGGTTCTTCTCGGAGGCGAACTGGGAGCTGCTGCTGAAGGTGCTTGACGGCTGCTCGCTGAACGGACACGTCTGGGTGTTCGGGGCGTCGGCGACGACCCTGGGCTACAGCATCCAGGTGACGGACACGGTGACCGGCGCGATGAAGGAGTACCGGAACGAACCCGGCAGGCGGAGTTCGGCGATCACCGACACGGCGGCGTTCCCCGGCTCCTGCACCGGTGCGGGAGCGGGGGCCTCGGCCTCCGCGTCCACACCGCCGGCCGGGGGTGACCCGGTCGCTGCAGACGGCGCGGTCGCTGCCCTGCTTCCGGCGGTGACCGTGCCGTCGGCGGCGGAGACCGGCAGTTGCACCCCGGCGGCCGGCACGCTGTGCCTGCAGGACGGCAGGTACGCGGTGTCCGTGGACTGGACGAATCGCGAGGGAGAGACCGGCAAGGGCAGCGTCGCCCCTCCCCGCGCCGACGACTCGGGTCTGTTCTGGTTCTTCTCGGAGGCGAACTGGGAACTCCTGGTGAAGGTCCTGGACGCCTGCACCAGCAACCGTCACCACTGGGTCTTCGCGGCTTCTGCAACCGATGTCGGCTTCGACCTTCAGGTGCGGGACACCGTGACCGGTCAGGTCAGGCGCTACACCCACACCGCCGGCGCCCCCGCCCGGGCACTGGCGGACGTGACCGCCTTCCCGGACGCCTGCACGCCGTAGCGGCCCAGGTACGCTGCCCCGCCGCAGAACCCGTCGCCTGCTGCTCCGTGTCTGGCCAGTCAGCCCTGTCTGCGGCCGGCGATCACGTGCGCGATGATGTGGAGCGGAATCGTGACGAACAGCGCCGGGGCCAGGAACAGCACCGCGCAGGCGTGGAGGATCAGGAAGAGACAGGTCATTGCCGTTCTCGGGGGCGGGGTTCCAGTGTAGCCGGGCGGCGCCGGCCCTCAGGCGGTCGCCGACCGTGGCCGGTGCAGGACACGGTCGAGCGCAGTGCGGAGGTCGGCGACCAGGTCGTCGGCGTTCTCGATGCCGACGGAGAGCCGAAGGAGCCGATCGCTGATTCCGGCGGCGGCGCGGGCTTCCGGGGCCATCGCGGCATGGGTCATCGTCGCCGGGTGGGCAATCAGGCTCTCGACGCCGCCCAGGGACTCGGCCAGCGAGAAGCAGGTGAGGTTCGAGACCAGGGACGCAACGTCCTGGGCGTCACCGTCGAGTTCGAAGCTGACCATGGCGCCGAAGCCGTCCTGCTGGCGCTGCGCGATGTCGTGACCCGGGTGATCCGGCAGACTCGGGTGCAGGACCCGCTCGACTGCGGCGTGTCCGGCGAGTGCGTCGACGACCGCCAGGGCGTTCTCCTCGTGGCAGCGCCAGCGGCTGTGCAGCGTGCGCAGTCCGCGCAGCGTCAGGTAGCTGTCGAAGGGCGCGCCGGTGACGCCGATCGTGTTCGCCCAGTCCTCGAGGACCTCGTGGAGCTCGGACGTCGCGGCGACCACCGCGCCGCCGACCACGTCGCTGTGGCCGTTCAGGTACTTGGTCGTCGAGTGGATGACCACGTCAACTCCCCGTTCGATCGGTCGCTGGAGCGCCGGCGACATGAACGTGTTGTCGGCGACGACCAGCGCGCCGACCTGTTTCGCCAGGCCGCAGACGGCGTCCAGGTCGGTGATCCGGAGCAGGGGATTGCTCGGCGTCTCGACCCAGACCAGCCGCGGCGCCGAGGCGATTGCGGCCGCGGCCGCGGCCGCGTCCGTCAGGTCGACGAATTCGACCTCCAGCAGGCCGCGCCGCTGCAGCCGGTCGAAGAGGCGGAAGGTCCCGCCATAGCAGTCGTGGGCGGCGACGATCCGGTCGCCGGCGTCGAGCACCTGGCAGACCAGGGTGACGGCCGCCATGCCGGAGGCGGTGACGACGGCGCCCTGGCCGCCCTCGGCCTCCGCCAGCGCGTCTGCCAGCGCGGACCGGGTCGGGTTGCCTGAGCGCGTGTAGTCGTAGGGGCGCTTGCGGTCGAAGCCGTCGAAGGTGAAGTTGGCCGACAGGTGGAGCGGCGGCACGACGGCGCCGTGCTGGGTGTCGGTGGCGAGCGCGGCGCGCACGGCGCGGGTCGCGGGGTGCTGGTCCTGGGTCATGGAAGTCTCCGGTCGAAGGGAATCGTGTCGGTCACCGGTGCGAAACGGCGTCAACGCTCTCTCGAGAAGACTGCTGAGGAGAGTGAACCGGAGGAGGCGCGGAGACCGCGGGCGCGGCTCCTTGACTCATCTCTCGGCAGACCCGACTCGAGGCCGGGACCTCCGTAGGAGTTGGCACCTTCGCGGGGTTGCGAAGCCCCGGTGGTTGCCCCGGCGTCGACGGGCCCGTCCCTCAGCCGGTCTCGATGAGCTGCCCCGGCCGCGGTGCGAACCGCGGCGGAGCGAGGGCATGCTAGCAGTCCGTGGCAGAAGTCGCGCTGCGTTCGCGCGAGCGGCGTCTTTATCGCGAAGTGCTATGTTGGAGTCCAACCTGCCTGGCCTGAGGCGCCGGCGGCCTTCGTCGTCGGCCCGTACCTGAACTCGGTTGCCCTGCGCTTGCCTTGGGCTGTGGCATCAAGGGAGACTCCGGATGAAGAACCTGGCTTGTTGGCAACGTGCGGCTGCCCTTGCGGCGTCGGTGTTCCTTCTGTGCGCCGCGGCGGCGTGGTCGCAGGCGACCGGACAGTTGAGCGGTTTCGTCAACGACGACGAGGGCGGCGCGCTGCCGGGCGTCAGCATCACGGTGACGAACACCGCGACCAACCAGTCCCGGTTGCTGGTGACCGGGCAGGACGGGTACTTCGCGGCGCCGCTGCTGCCGCCGGGCGAGTACAACGTCACGGCCGCGCTCGAGGGATTTGTCCAGATCAGCCGGGAGGGCGTTCGGGTCACTGCGGCCGAGACCGTCAGGATCCACCTTGCGCTGGCGGTCGGCGAGTTCTCGGAGACGATGACCGTGACCGGCGAGACGCCGCTGATCGAGACCTCGAACGCCACCCTGGGCGTGGTCGTCGATGAGGCGAAGATCGTGCAACTGCCGCTCAACGGCCGCAATTTCACTCAGTTGGGCACCCTGATACCGGGCGTCGTCGAGCCGCCCGCAGCCCTGGGCGGCGCCCGCGGCGACGCGGATGCCGGAATCAACGGCTTCGGCGCCGTGACGGCAGGATTCAGTGTCAACGGCGTGCGCAACCAATCGAACAACTTCCTGCTGGACGGCGCCGCGAACAACGACACGTTCAATACCGGTTTCGTCGTGCGGCCGCCGCCCGATGCGATCGAGGAGTTCAAGATCCTGACTCACTCCTACACGGCGGAGTACGGCCGCAATGCCGGTTCCATCGTGAACGTGGTCACGAAGTCCGGCGGCAACAGCCTGCAGGGCAGTCTCTGGGAGTTCAACCGCGACGACTCGTTCGAGTCGCGCAACCACTTCTCGCCGCCCGACCAGGAGAAGCCGACCCTGGAGCAGGACCAGTTCGGCGGCACGATCGGCGGTCCGCTGATGACTGATCGGCTGTTCGGCTTCGGCTACTACGAGGGCTTCCGCAACACCCGCGGCACGACGCAGAACATCAGCGTGCTGACCGCCGCACAGCGGATGGGGGACTTCTCGGGCGGGGCGCCGATCATCGATCCGATGACCGGCGATCCCTTCCCCGGCAACATCATCCCGGAAGATCGGCTGGATCCGATCGCGTTGCGGGTGATCGGCGACTTCATGCCGCTGCCGAACGCCGGCGACCGCTACATCGTGTCGCCGAACGTGACGGACGACCGCGATCAGTTCGGGCTGCGCCTGGACGTCCGGATCACCGATTCCCAGAACGTCCTGCTGCGCGGCCTCAGGAGCAGCTCCGACCGCTTCGAGCCGGCCACGGTGCGGCCGATCGGCACGACGGCGGCCTCGACGCTCGAGGACTACATGCTGTCCCATACCGCCGCGATCGGGTCCGGCATCTTCCACCAGATGCGCTTCGTGAGCAGCAGGATCGACGCCGAGCCGGTGGTGACCAGCGGTCTCACCAACTCCGAGTACGGCATCAACCTGCCGAACATCAACGATCTGGCGGTCGGTCTCGCCCAGCTCGCCATCCAGGGCTTCCCGAGCATGGGCGACCCCGGCCAGCCGTTCGTCAAGCGGGAGAACGAGGTGACGCAGTTCACGGAGGATCTCACGGTCCTGCGCGGACGCCACACGATCAGGGCCGGTCTCGACGTTCGCCAGGAGAAGATGTTCATCGGCTTCATCAACCGACCGAACGGCGACCTGTTCTTCAACGGCATCCACACCGGCAACGCCGCCGCGGACTTCCTGCTCGGAATGCCGGCCCGCATCCGCACTGCGGTGCCGGGCGCCGATTCGATCAACGAGGGCGACGGCTGGCTGTACGCCGGCTACATCCAGGACGAGTTCCGGGTCTCGCCGAGGATGACCCTCAACTTCGGCGTCCGCTACGAGCTGGCGACTCCGTTCGAGGACACCGGCGACGCGCTCAACAGCTTCCGGCCCGGCCAGCAGTCGACCCGCTTCCCCGACGCGCCTGCGGGACTTGTCTATCCGGGCGACGAGGGGGTGCCGGCGGGAACCTACGACGCGGACTCGAACAACCTCGCGCCCCGGCTCGCGATGGTCTGGGATCCCGAGGGAGACGGCCGCTCGAGCGTTCGCCTGGGCTGGGGGTTGTTCCACGACAGCCTGCCGGGCCAGGGCGATTTCTTTCAGAACTCGGTTCTTGCGCCGCCGTTCAACCCCTTGGTCCAGCTCAGCGCTCCACCGGCGTCGGTTTCCCTCGCGGATCCGCTGGCGAATCTCGAGGGCGGACCGACGAGATTTCCGCCCGGGATCATCTTCATCGGCTGGGGCGCCGACTTCACGACGCCGTCCTACCAGCACTACAACCTGACGTACCAGCGGCAGCTCGGCCGGAACGTCGGCGTCGAGGTCGGCTGGGTCGGGTCGCGGGGCAGGAACCTGCCGATCTTCATGGAGGTCAATCCCCGGCTCGTCGAGCCCGGGCAGACCACGTTCGGGCCGCGCCTGTACCCGGCCTTCAGTCTGGTGCGGCCGACGTTCACCGTGGCGAAATCCTGGTACGACTCGTTCCAGGCGAGCGTGCGGATGCGGCCTGTGCGCGGCTTCAATTTCCTCTTCTCGTACACGTGGGGCGAGGCGGAGGACCACGTCTCGGGGCTCAACATCGCGAACGCACTGCAGCCTCGGCCGATCGTCCCGGTCGACCTCGAACGCCGGAGCTCGATCGCGCAGGCGCTCGAGCGCGAGCGCGGACCGGCGCTGTTCGATGTCGAGCACCGGCTGGTGTTCAGCTTCGGTTGGGATCTGCCGCCGCTCGACGGCCGCGGCGGGTTCGTGCGGGGCCTGTTCGGCAACTGGCAGGTGAACGGCATCCTCCAGTTCCAGACCGGCTATCCGTTGCCGATCCTGGTGAGCGGCTCCGACATCCGGGGGCTGACGTCGCGTCCGGACCAGGTGTGCAACCCGAACCGGGGCGCGCCGAACACGGTCGACAAGTGGTTCAACACGGAGTGTTTCGTCCCGTTGTCCCTGGCCGACACCGCCACCCGGCGCGGCAACGCGGGCCGCAACCCCATCCGCGGGCCGGAGTTCGAGCGGATCGACCTGTCGCTGATCAAGCGGATCCCGCTTGGCGGCGGCGACCGGTCTCTCCAGTTCCGGGTCGAGGCGTTCAACGTGTTCGACCAGGTGAACTTCGCCTCGCCGGGCACGCGCATCGGCACGCCGAACTACGGCGTGATCACGTCGACGAACGGTGACGGCCGGATCGTCCAGCTTGGCGTCAAGTACAGCTTCTGAGGTGTCCGGCGGGCCGGGCCGGTCGACGGCATCCTGACCGGGATGCGCGGGCAGCGGTCCGCTCTGTTCAGTGCGTCTTGTCCGCCTTGCCGCGGTGGACGAACCAGAGATTCCGGCAGTACACGAGCAGGCCGAAGCTCTGACCCAGGATGAAGACCGGGTCCTGACGCCAGATGGCGTAGCTCAGGAGGGTCAGGCCGCCGCCGATGCTCAGGTACCAGAACGGGATCGGAACGACACTCCGGCGCTGCCGCTCGGTGGCGACCCACTGCACCAGGAACCGGGCGGCAAAGAGCGCCTGCCCCCCGAAGCCGACGGCTACCCAGATGTTCTCGGGCGTGAGCTCGGGCATGCCGGGACCTCCAGTGAGTGAGCTGCTGCGGATACCGTTCGGCGGCGGTACCAGGAGACGCCGACCAGATCCAGCACACCACGCAGGAAGCGGCCGCGCAGGTTGTACTTGCTGGCGCCGTGGGTGCGCGGCCGGTGGCGCACCGGAATCTCGACGTAGCTGCCGCCGTGCCGGAGCGCGAGCAGGGGAAGGAACCGGTGCAGGCCGTCGAAGGCCGGCAGGTCGTCCAGCACCTCGGCACGATAACCCTTGAGGGCACAGCCGATGTCCGTGCAGCGGTCGCCCAGGACCCACCGCCGCACCCGGTTCGACAACCGGCTCGCCAGGCGGCGCACCAGGGTGTCGCGGCGGGTGATCCGCACGCCGGAGGCGACATCGTGATCCTCGAGCAGGGAGACGATGGCCGCGATGTCGGCGGGATCGTTCTGCAGGTCGGCGTCCATCGTGACGACCAGGGGCGCCCGCGCCGCCCGCAGTCCGGCCAGCAGCGCCGCCGACTGACCGCCGTGACGCTCCAGACGCAGGGCGCGCAGCCGCTCGCGGCCCGCCGCCAGTTCGGCAAGTGTCGCGGCGCTGCCGTCCGTGCTGCAGTCGTCCACCAGCAGCAGCTCGTAGTCGAGCCGCGCCGCCGTCATCGCGGTCTCGATCTCGGCGACCAGCCGCACCAGGTTCCCCGCCTCGTTGTACACCGGAGCAACGATCGACAGCTCGCACACCACGGGACCGTCTTCACTCGGGCGGCAGGGCAGGATGGACGGACTGTACGGCCTGCAGCAGACATGTCTTGAACGCTCGTTCGTCGTCCCCGTCGCCGGGGCTGCGTTGGATCAAGGCGTGGGACGGATCCGGGTGTTCGGGGTGTTCTATCGGGTCTGCGATCACCGCTGCGCCCGTGCACTCTACGATGTCGCCGACAGGCAGGACGGCGAATCGTCCCGATGCCCTCGTCTGGAAGTTCGGTTGTCCGAGCTTCCAGTTCTGGAGGCCGAGCATCGCCGCTGCAGGATCGTCCGCGTCGAACCTCTCGAGGTGGTTGACGGAGACGCCGTCGGAGTCGACCCGGAAGGACTTCGTCGTCGGCCAGTCGCCGTCAAGACTCGACTTGTTGCAGTACCCGGCGACGTGATGAGTCGCCGGGAGTCTCGGACGGCTCATCACGGGAGCGCCCCTCCTGTTTACTGGCGGCGCTCCAGAAGGAGTCTCAGTCTGGCAAGCCAGTTCAGGAGGCTGCAGGCAGGACGGACTTCAAGGGTCTCTGAGTACGAGGGTCCCCCTTGTTCGAAGACGGCCGCAACGCCGATCATGCCGTCCGCAAGGAACTCGGCGGTGAAGATGCCGGCGTCGCCGAGCGCCCAGATGGCGTCCAGGGTGCCGTCCTCTCCTGCCCCGAGCCTCGGCTGCGGAACATGCGGCGCCTGTTGAAGAACCTCAACGAGCGTCCTCAACGATCGAGGGTGAAGATCGCAGTCGAAGTCCTCTCGCAGCGCCAGACGGACCTCGCGCACGCGGTCACCCACGTCCGGCCAGAAAGCAGTCAATCTGTCGAGTGTCGCGCCGACATCTGCAGCCGGCGCCAGGGTGGCGGTGAAGGCCCCCAGGGTGACCTGGCTCGCTTCCGTCACGTGGTTGCGGAAGTCGGTGTCCGTCGAAGGTCCATCATGCGACCATATCAAGCGAGCGCGAGCTCCGAACCGCGGACTCCGGTCAACGCGCGTTGATACCCTTATCCGGCCGTGCTCCTCATTGTTCGCCACGGCGAGACTGCTTCGAATGCTGCTCGCATCGTGCAGACGCCGGGTACGCCGCTCAACGAGCGGGGCGTTGCGCAGGCGGAGCGGCTGGCTTCGCGGTTGGCCGGGCGCCATCGGCAACGTCCGATCGGTTGCGTGGTGGCGAGCGACCTGCGGCGTGCGGAGATGACGGCAGAGCCGGTCGCCGATGCGCTCGGACTGCCGGTGGTGATCGAGCCTCTGCTGGCCGAGCGGAACTTCGGCGACCTCCGGGGGCGGGCCTATGCCGACATCGGCGTCGACATCATGGCGCCTGGCTATGCCCCGCCGGGCGGTGAGGACTGGGAGGCCTTCCACCTGCGGGTGGACGAAGCCTGGAGCAGGATTCGGGAGACCGCCGCGGCGATCGCCGGGGACAGCGTGTTCGTGACTCACGGGCTGGTCTGTCATTCCCTGGCGCTGCGCCATCTGCACCTCGGAGACGGCGTCGAGCCGCCCGCCCGCTGGGGCAACACCTCCGTCACCGAGGTGGGGGAGCGGGCGCCTTGGGAGACGGCTCTCGTCAACTGCTGCGAACATCTCGATGCGGCGTCGGCGGACGGTGGCGGGGTCTCCGGCAGCCAGGAGCCGGTGCCGTAGAACGCGGCGCAGCGCACTCCGCGGGGACAGGGCCTGCGGTGAGACGGGGCGGCCTGAGGGGACAGGCACGGCGTCGGCGGCGCTGGCAGTGCGGGACCACTCGAGGGACGCCAGCAGGTAGGGGGCGCCTCCTCCCTGGTGGTGTCGCACGTCATGCCGAAGCTCGGATAGAGTCCGGCTTCCCCATCGACTCGGGAAGAACCCGGGCAGCTTCCGGGTTTGAAGAGTTCGCGGCTGGAGACTGCGTGAGCGGTCCAGCCGGCCGTCGCGGGAGGGACTCACATGGGCGCTCAGGACGCCCCCTGTCTGCAGATGACCTCACAGGATGAACCGACCGACATGAATCTGGAGCTCGGCGAGAGCGTTCCGACCGACCAGCCCGCGGCGCCGCCCCAGGCGCCGCCTGGCGATACCGCCGCGTCCGGCGTCAGCGGTGAACTGCGCTCCGAGATCGCCGCTCAGGCCGATCTGCTGGAACGGGTGCGCACCGAGGTGGCCCGGGTGATCGTCGGCCAGACCTACCTGGTGGACCGGCTGCTGATGGCGCTGATCGCCGATGGCCACGTTCTGGTCGAGGGCATCCCGGGCCTCGCCAAGACGACCGCGATCAAGACCCTGGCCGAAGCGGTGGACACCGGCTTCTCCCGCATCCAGTTCACGCCGGACCTGCTGCCGGCGGACCTGCTCGGCACGCAGATCTACCGGGCGGACCAGCACGACTTCCAGGTCAGGCAGGGCCCGGTCTTCACCAACGTGCTGCTGGCGGACGAGATCAACCGGGCGCCGGCGAAGGTCCAGAGCGCCCTGCTCGAGGCGATGCAGGAACGCCAGGTCACGCTCGGCGACCGGACCTTCGAGCTGCCGAACCCGTTCCTGGTGCTGGCGACCCAGAATCCGATCGAACAGGAAGGAACGTACCCGCTGCCCGAGGCGCAGGTCGACCGCTTCATGCTGAAGCTGTGCGTCGACTACCCGAGCCGCAGGGAGGAGATGGAGATCATGCGGCGGATGGCGCGGCGCCAGCGGCCTGCGGTGGAGGCCGTCATCCGCCCGGACGACATCCGCCGTGCCCGGGACGCGGCCGATGCGGTCTACGTCGATCCGAAGGTCGAGGAGTACATCGTCGACCTCGTCTTCGCGACGCGGGAACCCGCCGGCGTCGGCCTGGAGAAGCTGGAGCCGCTGATCGAGTACGGAGCGTCGCCCCGAGCGACGATCTTCCTGGCGGCCGCCGCCCGCGTGCAGGCGATGATGTCGGGGCGGGCCTGGGTGACGCCCCAGGATGTCAAGACCGTTGCCGCCGATGTGCTCAGGCACCGCGTGCTGATCTCCTACGAGGCCGAGGCCAGGGACCTCACCTCGGACGACCTGATCCAGGAGCTCCTCAACACCGTCGACGTTCCCTGAGGGACCCGATGTTCTTCGCGGGAAGAGAGAGAAGCGAGGCCCCGAAGCAGGACACCGCAACCCTGTCGCCCGAGCTGCTGGCGCGGATCCGGACGATCCAGATCCGCACCCGGCGACTGGTCACCGATGCGCTGGCCGGGGAGTACCACAGCGCGTTCAAGGGACGGGGCATGGAGTTCGAGCAGGTGCGCGAGTACGCACCCGGCGACGACATCCGTCACATCGACTGGAACGTGACGGCGCGGATGTCGAGCCCCTTCGTCAAGGAACACCGGGAGGAGCGCGAGCTGACGGTGATGCTGATCGTCGACGTGAGTTCCTCCGGCGCGTTCGGCACGGCCGACAAGCAGAAGCGGGAGGTGGTCGCGGAGCTGGCGGCCGTCCTCGCCTGGCTCGCCATCCGCAACAACGACCGGGTGGGCATCATCATCTTCTCGGACCGGATCGAGCGGTTCATCCCGCCCAAGAAGGGGCGCGCCCACGTGTGGCGCGTGATCCGGGAAGTCCTGGGCTTCCGGCCCACCGGCCGCGGCACCGACCTCGAGGGCGCGCTGGAGTACCTGGTCCGGGTCGTTCGCCGCCGGTCCGTGGGCTTCGTCATCTCGGACTTCCTGGACACCGGCTTCGCCGAGCGGCTTCGGGTGGCGGCGCGGCGGCACGACCTGACCGCGATTCGGGTGCTCGATCGCCGCGAGGTCCGCCTGCCGCGCATGGGCCTGGTCGAGCTCGAGGACGCGGAGACGGGGCAGACGACCGTCATCGACACCGGGAACCGACGTGTCGTGGAGAGCTTCACGGCGGCGGCGCGGGCGGATCTGGAGCGACGCTCCGAGCAGTTTCGCCATGCCGGCGTCGGCGAGATCCAGGTCTGGGGCGACCGGCCGTGGATCGAGCCCCTGGTGCGCTACATGCGGGCGCGCGAACAGGCCGTTCGGGTGTAGAGCGATGACGCTTCGGCGAGGCAGGGTGGGGTTGCTGGCTTCGGGGCTCGTGTTCGGGTGTGCGGCCGCCGCGCCGGACGGGGATGCCGCTTCGCCGCCGCCCCCTCCGGTCGAGCTGCGGTCGCAGTTGGATCGGTCCACCGTCACCCTGGGCGATCCGATCACCTGGACGGTGGACATCGAGCACGATCCGGAGGTCGAGGTGACGCTCGACGAGCCGACCGGCGTCCCTGCCGGTCTGCGGCTTGCGGATCTGGCCCGTGAATCCGCGGAGACCTTGCCGTCCGGTCGGATTCTCGAACGCCGGCGCTACATGTTCCGGGCGGAACTCGTCGGCTCCTGGGTCCTGCCGCCCCTGGCCGGGGCCTGGACAACGCGGTCCGGCGTCTCCGGCGAGCTGAAGACGGCGGAGATCGCCGTCGAGGTCGAGTCGGTTCTGCCGGCCGACCGCAGCGAGGTGACGGACATCCGCGACATCAAGCCGCCGCGGAACGTCGGCGTGGACCGATCCTGGCAGTTGTGGGTCCTCGGGACTGGCCTGGCCCTCGCCATCGCGGCGCTCGTGCTGGCGGCGGTGTGGCGGCGGCGCCGGACCCGGAGGAACACGCCGGACGCGCCGCCGCTTCCGCCGTACGACCTGGCAGTCCGGGAACTGCAGAGGCTGCGCCGCACGGACTTCTCCGACCTCCGGCAACTCCGCCGCGGCTGTTTCGCCGTCTCGTCCGTGGTCAGGACGTACGTCGAAGGACGCTTCGGCCTGAACGCGACGGACCTGACCACCGAGGAGATCCTCGGTCGGCTGGTGGAACTGACTCGGCTCGAGCCGTTGCACGCAAGGCGGCTGGAGCGGTTCCTGGTCGCCACCGACCGGGTGAAGTTCGCGGCGCATCTGCCGGCGCCCGAAGAGATCGAGCGCATCTTCGACCAGGCCCTGGGGTTCGTCAAGGCGACCCGACCCGCCGAGTCTGCGGAAGACGACGCGGCAACGACACAGGGCGGCGAGAACGGGGCGGCCGCGGCGGGCCGCCCGGGGAAGGCGGCATGATGGAGGAACTCGTCTTCGCCGACGTGCGCTGGCTCTGGCTGCTGTTGCCGCTGTACGCGATCTGGACGATGCTGTGGTGGTTCCGACCGCGTCTGCGGCGCCGGGCGGCGGGGCGTCGGGCCGTTCGCGGAACCCCGGGCGGCGGTGCCGCGGCGTTGACCTATTCGTCCCTGGTCCATGCCCTGGGCGCCCCCCGCTCCGGCGCCCTTGCCGCCCGCCGGCTGATCTCGGCCCTGCGGCTCGTCGTCGTCGCCCTGGTCCTGCTCGCGCTGGTGCGGCCGCAGACCGGCCGAGCGCTCACCGAAGTGCGGTCGGAGGGCATCGACATCGTGCTCGTCATCGATACCTCGGCATCGATGCGGGCGCTGGATCTGGACGCGCACGAACGTTCTCTGAGCCGCCGCCGGGACCGTCTGGAGGTGGCCAAGGCGGTGGTCGAGACCTTCGTCGCCGCCCGGCCCAACGACCGGGTCGGTCTCGTGGTCTTCGGTGAGGAGGCCTTCACCCAGTGTCCGCTGACGCTCGATCACGGCGTCGCGGTCACCTTTCTCGACCAGCTTCGGATCGGCATGGCCGGGGACGCCACTGCGATCGGCTCGGCCGTCGGTGTCGCCGCCAAGCGCCTCCAGGACTCGGACGCCGCGTCGAAGGTGGTCATCCTGCTGACGGACGGCCGAAGCAACGCCGGCGCCCTGTCGCCGCTCCGTGCCGCCGAAGCGGCGGCGGCGCTCGACATCCGGCTCTACACCATCGGTGTCGGCGCTCGGGGCGAAGCCCCCTTCGTGGTCGAGACCGGGCTCGGTCCGCAGGTCGTCTACCAGAACGTCGAGATCGACGAGGACACGCTGCGTCAGATGGCGGATGTCACCGGCGGCGCCTACTACCGCGCCGAGGACGAAGCGGGGCTGGCGGAGATCTACGCCCGGATCGACGAGCTCGAGAAGACCGAGATCAGCCAGGAGTCGTACATGGAGTACGAGGAGCGGTTTGCCTGGCTGGTGGCGCCGGCGGTGTTCCTGCTGCTGCTTGAGGTCGTGCTGCTCGACACCCGGCTGAGGAAGCTGCCGTGAGACGCGTCGTCCGGTCGTTCCCCGGCGGCTCCGGACTGGCGCTGCTGCCGGTGCTGCTGCCGGTCCTCGGCTGCGACGTCCGAACCGGACGCCCGGAGGCGCTCTGGCTGCTGTGGCTGGGTCCGGCGCTGCTGCTGTTCCATCTCTACGCTTTCCGGGCGCGCGCGCGCCTGCTCCGCCGGTTCGCTTCGCCGGAGACGCTGCCGACGCTGGTGGCCGGTGTCAGCCGGCCGCGGCGGTGGCTGAAGGCGGTGCTGGTGACGGTCGCCGTGCTCGCTCTGGTCATGTCCCTGGCGCAGCCGCGCTGGGGGTTCGTGTGGGAGGAGATCCACCGCGAGGGGGTCGACATCGTGGTCGCTCTGGATGTGTCCGACTCGATGCTCGTGCGCGACGCGGAGGCCGGCGGCGAGCTGAGCCGGCTGGAGCGGGCGAGGCGCGAGATCGCGGACCTTCTCCGGCAACTGGAGGGAGACCGGATTGCCCTGGTCGCCTTTGCCGGCAGCGCCTTCCTGGAGCTGCCCCTGACGCTCGACTACTCTGCCGCAGCGCTGTTTCTGGACGCGCTGGAGCCGGATCTCATCCCGGTCAAGGGGACAGCGATCGGAGAGGCGCTGCGGGTCTCGCTTACCGCCTTCGACCGGGTGGCGCGGGCGGGGTCCCGTGGATCCCGGGCGATCATCCTGATCACCGATGGCGAGGACCATCTCGGTGAGGCGCAGGAAGCTGCCGAGGCCGCGGCGGCGGCTGGCGTGCGGATCTTCGCGATCGGGATCGGGCGCGACGAGGGCGCACCCATCCCCAGGGAGGGAGGCGGTTTCCGCACCGACCGCCGGGGCGAGATCGTGCTGAGCCGGCTCGACGAGGCGGCGCTGCAGCGGATCGCCCTCACGACCGGCGGCCGCTACGTTCGATCGGTGACCGGCGACGTGGATCTCGAGCAGATCTACTCCCGGGGCATCAAGGCGCAACTGGAGGACCAGGAGCTGGCTTCCAGTCGGCGGCAGCGGTGGGAGGAGCGCTTCCAGTGGCTGCTCGTCGTCGCGCTGCTCGCGTTGATGCTCGAACCCCTGATCAACGACCGTCCGGGTCGGCGCGGGTCGGCGCCGCAGCGAGGGGGCCATGCTGCAGCAGCGTGAGATTGTGGCTCCGGCCTGTTCTTCTGCGCCCGCGGTCCGGTCGACGCGGTCCGGTCGACTGTTGCCGCTGCTGCTGCTGCTGCTGCCCGTTGCGGCGTCGGCGCCCGTGTTCGCTCAGCCGGTCGGCGATGAACCGCCGCCGGCCGCCGGCAGCCGCGAGGGTCGGGACGAGCCGCCTGCCGTTGCGGCGCCGGTCGAGTACTCGTCGCCGTGGACTGCGTGGGAAGCGGGCGCCTGGGACCAGGCCCTCCAGGGCTTCGCGGACCGCCAGACGAAGCGGCCGGACGACGCCGGGCTGAGCCTGAACGTGGGCGCCGCCCACTACCGCCTGAACGACTTCGAGGCCGCGGACGGCGAGTTCTTCCGGGCGGCATCGGCCGGCGACGAGGAGCTCCGCGCGCAGGCGTTGTACAACCTCGGCAACAGCGCCTACCGACAGGGCAGGCTCGACCAGGCGATCGACTTCTACCGGGCGTCCCTCGAAGTGGATCCGGACGACATCGATGCGAAGTTCAACCTCGAGTTCGTGCGCGAGGAGATGGAGCGGCAGAAGCAGGAGCAGGAGCAGAGCCAGGACGGCCAGGACCGGAACGAGCAGGATCGGCAGGAGCAGGAAGGCCGGGAGCAGCAGCAGTCGGACGCTGCGGATCGGGACGGGGAAGAGCAACCACGGGATCAGCAGGGTCAGGGTGAAGACGATCGGGGCCAGGACCAGGGATCGCAGGCCGGCGCCGGGCCCCGGGACACGGACGGCGACGGCCTCGACGACGAGCTCGAGCGGAACGCAGCGAATCCGACGGATCCGCAGAATGCCGACAGCGACGCGGACGGCCTGCCCGACGGCGAGGAGGACCGGAATCGGAACGGCCGCGTGGATCCCGGCGAGACGGACCCGAACCTTGGCGACAGCGACGGCGACGGCGTTCCGGATGCCCGGGACCCGGCGCCGGAGGCCGACGGTGCGGAGGGCGGTTCTTCGCGGGCCGGTTCAGGGGAACCGCTGCCCGGCATGACGCCCGAGGAGGCGTTGCGGTATCTGCAGGCCCTGGAGGAGGGCCGGCCGGATCCGGCGCGCCGCGGCCAGCGCGGCCGCCGAAGCCGCCATGCGAAGGACTGGTAGCGCCGTGGATGACAGCGCGAGGTCGATGGTCCTTTCCGTGAGGCGCGCGGCCGCGGCGTTCTGCCTGTTCGTGTCCTGGACGGTCCCTGCCACGGCCCAGCAACCGGACCGGATCCAGGTCACCGTCGACCGCAACCAGGTCGCCCTGGGCAATCAGCTCTACCTGACGATCAGGATCGAGGGAGCGCCCGACGAACCGCCCAGGCTGCCCGAGCTGCCGGACTTCCGCGTACGGTCCGGCGGTCAGCGGCGCGACATGCAGATCACCAACGGCCGCGTCAGCAGCAGCACGTCCTACAGCTACCACCTGATACCGACCCGGGCCGGAACCTTCGACATCGGCCCCGCGACCGCCCTGATCGACGGCGAGGAAGTGGCGAGTCGGCCGGTCACGATCGAGGTCACGGCCGCCGAGGATGCCGAGGGCGAGCAGGACCGGGACCTCTACGTCACCGCGACGGTGTCCACGGAGCAGCCGTGGCAGGGTCAGCAGGTTCTCTACACCTGGAGGTTCTACAGCCGGGTGCCGGTGGGTCAGGGCTCGATCGAGTCGATGGACTTCCCCAACGACGTCGTGGTCGAGGATCTCGGCGAGCTGCGCCAGTTCCCGACCACGATCGACGGTGTGCAGTACTCGGTGAACGAGGTGCGCAAGGCGCTCTTTCCCCAGCGGTCCGGCGAGATCACCCTGCCGCAGACCCAGCTCCGGGTGGAGGTGCAGGTCGAGCAGGCGCGCCGGTCGGGCCGCAGGCGCAGCATCTTCGACGATTTCGACCTGTTCGGAGAAAGCGGGCGCTGGGCGACGAAGTACCTGCTCACGGAACCCCTTGTCCTCAAGGTCCGGCCTCTGCCGCCGCCTCCCGAGGGCTGGAAGGGTCTCGTCGGGGAATTCGACATCCGGTCCGAGCTCCGCCGGCGCCAGTTGCAGGTCGGGCAGTCGGCGACCCTGGAGGTGCAGGTCGGCGGCTCCGGCAACGTGCAGCTCCTGTCCGAGCCCGACTTCCCGGAGCTGCCGGCGTTCAAGGTCTATCCGGACCAGCCGGAGGCGAGCATCGACCGCAACGGCCGCCGGCTTTCCGGCCGCAAGGTGTTTCGCCGGGCCCTGGTGCCCCTGGTCGCCGGTCCGGTCGAGGTGCCGCCGATCGATCTGGTCTGGTTCGATCCCGAGAGCGGCGAGTACAGGACGCGTTCGACGGATCGTCTGGTGCTGGACGTGACCCCGGCCGATGGCGAGGAGGAGCTGATGCTCACCGAATCGCTGGCGCCGACCACCGGCAAGGTCGCGGTGCGGATCCTCGCCGACGACATCCTGCCGATTCGACGGACGGCGGCCGGCATGGTGTCGGCGAGTCCCGAGGGTTGGCGCTGGTGGGCATGGCTCATGTCCGGCGCGGCGCCGCCCGTAGTCTACCTGGCTCTGCTGTCGGTTCACCGGCGGGAGCGCCGCTACGCCGCCGACCGGACGCTGCGTCGTCGTCAGCGGGCATTGCGGGACGCGCTCTCCGCGGCGAAGAAGCTGAGTGCCGATGCCGGCCCGGATGCCGCGGCCCAGGCTTCCCGGCTCATTCGTCGGTATGTCGGCGACAAGCTGGGCGTCGAAGGGGCCGCCCTGACGCCGGTGGAGGTGGAGGAAGCACTGGTTCGGGCCGGCGTGGACGAGGCGCTGGCGCGCAGCTGCCGGGATCGGCTCGAGCGGCTCGATGCGGTCCGCTACGGCCAGGCGCCTGCGACCCGCGGCGGGTTCGCGGCGGCGGTCGGCGTTCAGGACCCGAGCGATCTGATCCGGACGCTCGACCGGCAGCTCCGGAGCCGGAAGACATGAGGGCCGGACGTATCGCCGTCTTCGCCGCGTCCTGTGCGGCGGCCGCGCTCCCGGGTTTCGCCCGCGGTGACGAGGGCGCGGTCATCGCCGAACCGGCGGCGGAAGGCGCCCCGTTGGCGCCGGAACCGGGCGAGCTCTGGGTCAACGGCAACACGGCCTACGAAGCGGGCGACTTCGGACGGGCGGTCGCCCTCTACCGCGAGATGCGGAAGACGGGCATCGACAACGGCCACCTTCACTACAACCTGGGCAACGCCTACCTGCGCGCCGGGGAGCTCGGACGTTCGATCGCGTCCTATCGGCGGGCGCTGAAGCTGCTGCCGCGCGACGAGGACGCGATGGCGAACCTGACCTTCGCCCGCCGCAGTGCGCGCGACGAGATCGCACCGCCCGAAGCGTCCGTGCTGCTCCGCACCGCTCTGTTCTGGCACTACAGCCTGGCGCCGGACGAGATCTTCAGGAGTGCGGTGCTGGTCGGTCTGGGGTTCTGGATCGTCCTTGCGGTCCGGTTGTGGCGGCCGGCCTCGGAAGTGCTGCGCTGGTCCGCCGGCTGCCTGCTGACAGTGGGGCTGGCGCTGGGCGGTTCGCTGGCCGCGCATGCCGTCTTCGTTGTGCCGATCGCAGTTGTCGTTCCGCAGGAAATCGACCTGCATGCCGCTGCCGGCGACGACTCGGTCGTCCGGTTCCGGCTGCACGCAGGCACGGAGGTGCGGGTCATCGAACAGCGCCCGGAGTGGATCCGCATCGAGCTGCCGGACGGGCAGCGGGGCTGGTCGAGGCGCGAGTACCTGGAGGTCGTCGAGTAGGCCGGATGCGCCATGGTCATCCGGTCGCCTGCTGCTGCGCCGGGAAGGGCCGCTGGACGATCTCGAAGAAGGCCGCCAGGAACCGGAACGTCAGACCCCAGACGACATGCCGGTCGGGATCGCCGACGACGACGCCGGGGAAGCTCGCCTCGGGAGCCGGCGGATACCGGTACTCGATGACCCGGGAGCGTTCCTCGAACCAGGCCATGGGCACCCAGAACGCATCGGCGACTTCACGGTTCGGCACCAGGTCGTTTCC
Source organism: Thermoanaerobaculia bacterium (assembly GCA_965116145.1). Lineage (GTDB taxonomy): Bacteria > Acidobacteriota > Thermoanaerobaculia > Multivoradales > Multivoraceae > Multivorans. Next base: position 651,369 of record OZ220482.1, on the reverse strand, counting down.
CTTCGCCGCGTCCAGCTCGTAGACGAAGGCCGCAATCCGGAGTTGTCGGCCCTGGCCGGCGCGTTGCCCTGCCTGATCGTCGAGCCGGCCGATCGGCCGGGCGTCGTCGAGGCACAGGCCGACTTCCTCGGCGGTCTCGCGCTCCGCGGTGTGCCGCAGATCGCGGTCCGTTTCGTCGCGGCGGCCGCCGGGAAGCGCCATCTGCCCCGACCAGGGGTCGGAAGGTGTGCGGGCGCGCTCGATGAAGAGCGCCTGCGGACCCGCCGGCGACGGGCGGAGGATCATGGCCACGCTGGCTTCGAACGCGGTAGACGGCAGGATCCGCGGTGCGTGCGCCGCCAGCCGTCGACGGATGTCGGCGCTGTGCATCTGCGGATCGGGTCGCGGCGGCCGTGGCGGGGATGCCGGCTGCAGCTACGCCCTGAACGTCGCCGTCAACCAGTCGATCAGCACGCGGTTGAACTCCTCGGGCTGCTCCTGCTGGGTCCAGTGACCGCAGTCCCTGATCGTGTGCTTCTGGATGTTCGGCACCAGCGCCTCGATGCCGTCGGCCGAAGAAGGCGGCAGCACGACGTCGTCCTCGGCGCCGATGTAGAGGCAGGGCTGCCGGATCTTCTGGTCGATGCCCTGCATCAGCTCCCAGTTGCGGTCGATGTTCCGGTACCAGTTCACGCCGCCGGTGAAGCCGGTGCGCCGGTAGACCGCGACGAAGTGGGCCAGTTCCGCGTCGGTCAGCAGAAGCTCGCCCGGCAGGTCGTCGGGCTGCCCGTGCCGGATGGTCTCCAGCAGCTCGAACTTGCGCTCGGGAGCGTCGGCGGGGAGCCTGTTGAACTCCTCCGCATCCCAGGCGCCGCGGCGCATGAAGGTACGGAACGATGTCTCGACATCGGCCTCGAGCACCTCTTCCGCCCTGAACGGCTCCTGAAACGCGACGACGTAGTTGTTCTCGCCTCGCATGCGGCGGAGGAACGCGATCGGCGGGGACGGCGGTTGCGGCCCGGTCGGGGTGTTCACGCCGACGACGCCGAGAACCCGATCCGGGTGCAGGCGCGGCATCGCCCACACCACGCCGCCGCCCCAGTCGTGGCCGACGAACACCGCCTTGTCGATGCTGCGGGCGTCGAGCAGACCGATCAGGTCGGCGCAAAGCTCGCCGATGTCGTAGGCGTCGATCGCCAGCGGCCGCTGGGTGTTGCCGTAGCCGCGCTGGTCGGGCGCCAGAACCCGGAAACCGGCCGCGGACAACGCCGGCAGCTGATGCCGCCAGGAATAGGCAAGCTCCGGGAAGCCGTGGCTGAGAACGACCGGCACTCCCGCGGCGCCGGCCTCGTGGACCGCCATCCGCAGGCCGCCGTTGGTGCGGACGTAGCTGGGGTCGGGCCACGCCGGAGCTCCGGGCTCGGCGGCCGCGGCGGCGCCCGGTTGCGCGGCGAGCGCGGCGGCGCCCGCGGCCGAACCGGCGATCAGCGTGCGGCGGGTCATCGAGGTGTCGGAGTCGCTCGATTCGTGATGGCTGTTCATGGCTGGCGATGCTAGCAGCCGGCGTTTCCCGGTCCCGCGACGCTCGCTGCGCAGGCCATCCGCTCCCTGGTTGCCGGACCGTCGTGGAGGCTCTGCCGGCCTCGCTTGACTTCGGGTTGCCCGAGCGCGCAGAATCCGCGGCCTGGCCTCATGATGCATGCGACACGCAGTACGCTCTTCGGCGCCGGCCTGGTCAAGCGGCTGAGCAAGCCCGGGGCGAAGCCCTGGTTGCAGGGCTGGATGCCTGCCGCCTGAGACCACCGCGGCGACTTCTTCCGGCCGGCCATCCAGCTCATGGATGCGCCGGCCTTTTCTGTCCCTGGAGACCACACCTCCATGCGCTCTCACCCCGCGATCATCGAATCGACCCTGCGCGAAGGCGAGCAGTTCGCCAACGCCTTCTTCGACAGCGGCCAGAAGGTCGAGATCGCGAGCCTGCTGGACGCGTTCGGCGTCGAGTACATCGAACTCACGTCGCCGGCGGCGAGCCGCCGCAGCCGGGACGACTGCGAACGGGTGGCGAAACTGGACCTGCGCGCCAAGGTGCTGACCCATACCCGCTGCCACCTGGACGACGCGAGACTGGCGCTCGAGACCGGTGTCGACGGCATCGATGTCGTCTTCGGCACCTCCCGCTATCTCCGGGAGTACTCGCATGGCAAGAGCATGGACCAGGTGATCGAAACGGCGGTCGAGGTCGTCGAGTACATCCGGTCGCACGATGTCGAGGTCCGCTTCAGCACCGAGGACTCGTTTCGCAGTGAGATGACGGACCTGATCCGCGCCTACCGGGCGGTGAGCGCCGTGGGGGTGAACCGCGTCGGCGTCGCCGACACCGTGGGGGTGGCGAGTCCCAGGCAGGTCTACGATCTGGTGCACCGGCTGCGCGGCGAAGTCGACTGCGACATCGAGTTTCACGGGCACAACGACACCGGCTGCGCGGTGGCGAACGCGTTCTGCGCCCTGGAGGCGGGTGCTACCCATGTCGACACGTCGGTGCTGGGAATCGGCGAACGGAACGGCATCACCCCGCTCGGCGGTCTGGTCGCGCGCCTCTACGCCGAGGATCCCGAAGGTGTCCGGGAGCGCTACGACCTGCCGCTCCTGCGCGAAGTCGAGAACTGTGTCGCCTCCCTGGTCGAGGTCGACGTGCCGTTCAACAACTGCATCACCGGCTACACGGCCTTCACCCACAAGGCCGGGATTCACGCGAAGGCGATCCTCAACGACCCCTCCAGTTACGAGATCCTCGATCCTGCCGACTTCGGGCTCGACCGCTACGTCCATGTCGCCCACCGGCTGACCGGCTGGAATGCGATCAGGTCGCGCGCCGAGCAGTTGCGGCTCGATCTGAGCGACACCCAGCTCAAGGAGATCACGAGGCACATCAAGGCGCTGGCGGACGAGAAGCCGCTCAGTCTCTCGGATGTGGACACCCTGTTACGGGAATTCCATACGGCGGAGCTCTCGCCGGCGGCGGCCGGAGCAGCCAGGTGACCGAGGGCGGTCGGCCGGCCGACACGGCCCCCGCGGCGGCCCGCACCTTCGCCCAGAAGGCCCTGGCGCGTGTCGGCGGTCGGGATGCGGTCGCGGTCGGCGAGATCGTCGACGCCCGACCGGACATCGTGCTCAGCCACGACAACACGGCGCCGATCGCGGAAATCTGGCGGCAGTTCGGGCAGGAACGGGTCGCCATTCCCGAGCGGATCGCGGTCACGCTGGACCACGCCGTGCCGGCGCCAACCGTTCGCCATGCCCGGAACCACGCGGAGATCCGCGTCTTCGCCGCCGAGCAGGGGATCGGTCACTTCTTCGAGGTCGGCCGCGGCATCTGCCATCAGGTGCTGAGCGAGGAGGCGCTGGTGCTGCCGGGCGACACGATCCTCGGCGCCGACTCCCACACGCCGCACTTCGGCTGGCTGGGGGCCTTCGGCGCCGGCGTCGGCCGCAGCGAGATCGCCGTGCTGTGGGCTACCGGCGAGCTCTGGCTGCGAACGCCGGAGTCCATCCGCATCCGGCTCGAGGGCCGACTCGGCGAGTGGGTGACCACGAAGGACGCGGCCTTGACGCTGATCGGTGAACTGGGGGCGGACGGGGCGCTCTATCGCAGCGTCGAGTTCGACGGCCCGGCGATCGCGGACCTGAGCCTCGACTCCCGCGCGGCGCTGGTCAACATGATGGCGGAGATGGGGGCGAAGAACGCCTGGATGCCGCCGGACGGTGCTGTGTTCGACGAACTGGCTGCGCGGCTCGTTGCCCGAGCGCGGCGTCGGCCGATCCGCGGGGCGAAGGCGGGCGAGTCGACGGCGCAGGTCGCGGCGCGCCTCGAGCGGCGGGCGCTCTACCCGGATGCCGGCGCCGGGTACGCGGCCGAGCACCTGCTCGATCTGGACGCGGTGGAACCCCGGGTGGCCCGCCCGCATCACGTCGATGACACGGTGGCGGTCGGCGAACTCGATGCGGTGAGGGTGGACCAGGCCTTCGTCGGCACCTGCACGAACGGCCGCCTGGAGGATCTGGAGGCGGTTCACCGGGTGATGGCCGGCCGTCGGTGTGCGCCCGGCGCCCGGATGGTCATCGTCCCGGCCTCGAGCGAGGTCTGGAGCGAGGCCCTGGCGCGCGGCTGGGCGGCGGATCTGGCCGCCGCCGGCGCCGTCTTCGGCGTACCGGGCTGCGGTCCGTGCATGGGCAACCATCTCGGCGTCCTGGCGCCGGGAGAGGTCTGCATCTCCAGTGCGAACCGGAACTTCCAGGGTCGGATGGGCGACCGGGGCGCGGAGATCTTCCTGGCGTCGCCGGCGGTCGTTGCCGCGAGCGCGGTCGCCGGCCGGATCGTCCATCCACGGGAGGTCGTCGGGTGAACGGCGTGGTCGATGTCGGACGGCCGTTCCGGGGCCGGGTGTTCCGCTACGGCGACCACGTGAACACGGACGTCATCTTTCCGGGCCGTTACACCTACACCAGGAGTCGGCCGGAGGAGGTTGCACCGCACGCCCTGGAAGATCTCGACCCGACGTTCGTCGAACGGGTTCGTCTCGGCGACGTGATCGTCGCCGGCTGGAACTGGGGCTGCGGCTCCAGCCGGGAGCAGGCGGCGGTCTGCCTGCGCCATGCCGGCGTCGGCGCTGTCATCGCCCGCAGCTTCGGCCGGATCTTCTACCGCAACGCCCTGAACAACGGCCTGCTCGCGGTCGTCTGCCCGGAGGCGGTCGATGCGCTGGCGGACGGCGCCGGGATCGAGGTCGACCTCGCTGGCTCGGTGATCCGCCGCGTCGACGGCAACCAGGCCGCGGGTGCGGCGTCCGCGCCCGGGAACGCGGGCGTACCGGCCGTCGATCCCGGTTCTGCCGACCAGCACGCCGGCGTCTTCCGGTTCTCTCCCTTCAGTGCGGCGACGCGCTCGATGATCGCTGCCGGCGGCCTGATCGAGCAGACGAAGAGGCGGCTCGGGTCAGGAGCCGCCGGCGCGTGACCGGCGGCTGCAAGGACGGCGCGGCGGCGCCCGTTCGCCTGGCGCGGATCGGCGGCGACGGCGTCGGTCCCGAGGTCGTTGCCGCCGCGGTGCGGATCGTCGATGCGGTCTGCGGCGACCGGATCGAATGGGTCGACGCCGAGATCGGCTGGCGGACCTTCGAACGGACGGGCAGCGCACTGCCCGAGGCCGCCGTCGAGGTCCTCGCCGGCTGCGCCGGCGCCCTGTTCGGCGCCGTCTCCTCGCCGAGCCGTGCGGTCGCCGGCTACCGAAGCCCGATCGTCGAGCTGCGGCGCCGTCTCGACCTCTACGCCAACCTGCGGCCCCTGGTCCGGGCCCGCGGCGCCGCTGTCGACGCCGTCGTCGTCCGCGAGAACACCGAGGGCCTCTACGCCGGCCGCGAACACTGGGAGCGGGAAGGGGAGGTCGCGGTGGCCGAGCGGGTCATCAGCCGCCGGGCGACCGAGCGGATCGTGCGGTTCGCCGGCGAGCTTGCGATCTCCCGAGCCGCCCGGCGCGGTCGCCCTCCGCGGCTTACCGTTGTCCACAAGGCGAACGTGCTGCGCCTGAGCGACGGCCTGTTCCGGGAGGCCGCGCTCGACGCCGCTGCCGCCTTCCCGGACCTCGACGTCGAGGAGCAGCTTGTCGACTCCATGGCCTACCGGCTGATCCTGGAGCCTGAGCGCTACGACGTGATCGTCGCGCCGAATCTCTACGGCGACATCCTGAGCGACGCCGGCGCCGCCCTGGTCGGCGGGCTCGGCGTGGTCGGCTCGGCCAACTGCGGCGAACGCTTCTGCCTGGCGGAGCCGGTCCACGGCAGCGCCCCGGACATTGTCGGCCGCGGCATCGCGAACCCGATCGCTGCGGTGGCCGCCGCCGGCCTGCTGCTGCGGCAGACCGGCCTGACCGCGGCCGCCGGCCGCATCGGCGAACTCGTCGCCGCGCATCTCGAAGAGGGCGCCCGGACACCGGATCGAGGCGGAGGGGCGACGACCGAGGACGTGGTGCAGGAGCTGCTGGTCCGCGCCGGAAGGAGCGATCTGCCATCGGGCGGAGCCGACCCCTCTTCCTGAGTCCGGCCCGGCCGGTCCGCCGGGTTCGGGGGCAGCAGGCTGCCGGGAACCCGTTCCTCGTCGGCGGGGCTCCGATCGCCGCACGGAGAACCCGGCGCCGGCCGGTTCCACGCCGAGCGAGACCGCCGGGAGTCGCCGGGAGACGGCTACCGCTGAAACCGGAACGGCCGTCGCTGCCGTTTCTCGCCGGCGATCTCGTTCATCGACAGGGCGTCGAAGATACGGCCGCCGACCATGACGTAGCGGACCTGTTCGGAGCTCCGCAGGTCCTCCAGCGGGTTCTGCTCGAGGACGATCAGGTCGGCCAGCTTGCCGGCCTCGAGCGAGCCGAGATCCTCCTCCATCCCGATGTAGCGGGCGCCGTTCATCGTGCCCGCTATCAGCGCGCGGTGAGGGGTCATCCCGCCCTGCTCGAACATCCACAGTTCCCAGTGGGCGGCAAGACCCTCGCGCTGGCCGTGGGCGCCGACCTGGATCGGCACGCCGGCCTGGTCCAGGGCGTTCACCACGCGTGCGGCCAGGATGTGGTTGTACTCCTCCTCGGGCGCCATCTGACGACGGCGGGAGCGGGCATCGATCCGGTCCTGCGGAACGAAGTTCAGCAGCCGTTCGTTCTTCCAGACCTCCGTGTGCTCGTACCAGTAGTCCTCGCCCTGGATGCCCCCGAAGGCGACGCCGAGGGTCGGCGTGTTGCCCGTGCGGCTGTTGCCCCAGAACTGCAGGACATCGTCGTAGATCGCGCCGACCGACAGCGAATGCTCGATGCCGGTATGGCCGTCGGCGATCATCGTCATGTTGTGCTGGAACAGGGCGCCGCCCTCGTTGACGACCAGCATGCCGAGCTGCCGGGCCGCGGCGACGATCTTCTGGCGCTGGTCGCGCCGGGGCTGGTTGTAGCTCTTGACGCTGAAGGCGCCCGCCTTCTGCAGCCGCCGCAGGTGCTGGACGGCGTCATCCGGCGTTTCGACGATTGCCCGGAAGGCTCCGAAAGCGCCGTAGAGGATGGTGCCGGTGGCGAACAGCCGGGGCCCGACGATCTCGCCGGCGCGCTGCAGCTCGCTGGCGGCGAAGAAGGTGCTGGTGTCGGTGGAGGGGTCGTGGGCAGTCGTCACGCCGAAGGCAAGCGTCGCGTAGAGCTCGGGATTCTGCTGCGGGATGATCTCCTGCCGGCCCTGGGGCCCGTGCCAGTGGACATCGATCAGGCCCGGCATGACCGTGAGCCCGGCGCCGTCGATGACCGCGGCGTCGGCCGGCACGTCGACCTCTCGCGACCGGCCGACCGCCGCGATCCGGTCGCCGTCGACGATCACCGTGCCGCGCCGGATGACCTCCAGCTCTTCGGCGCCGGCCATGGTGATCAGCCGGGCGTTGGTGATCGCGATCCGGCCGTCGGGGCGGTACGCCGTCACCTCGAAGCCGAGGTCGCGGCCGGCCGCGGGCTCGGCAGCCGGTTCTCGGCCGGACTCTGCCGCCTCGGGCGCGTCGTCGTCGTCGGCCTCGCCGTCCGGTGGCGCGAAGGCGTCCTCGAGACGCCGCTCGAACAGCTCCGGCCCGAGCGACCAGTACAGGATCGAGCTGTCGCCCGAGAAGTGGAGCCAGGCGCCGTCGTCGGTCGAGACGTTGCGCACCGGCAGGCCGGCGGTCCGTGGACCGACCTCGATCGCCTGGGCGGCCGGTGCGAACGGCACGACGTGGACGTCGAAGCGCTCGGCGAACGCCAGCCAGCGGCCGTCGGGAGAGACGACCATCTCCGTCGCCACCTTGCTACCGGCATGGTCGCGGGTCCGTGCCGCGCCGTCGCTCCGCAGCGGCACGCTGCGGAGGACGCGGCGGTCCCAGCGCTCGGTGACAGTGAAGTAGACGCGTTCCCCGTCGGCGCCGAAGTGCGGGGCGGCGCCGTCGCGCACGATCCGCACCGGTGCGGTTTCGCCGGCGGTGTCGATCCGGTAGAGCCCCGGTTCCTTCGACCACAGCGGGGTCAGGATGCCGCCGCTTCGGGCCTTGCGATAGACGACGGCGGCGCCGTCGGGCGAGAAGGCGGGTTCCAGGTAGAAGCCCGGATCGGGGGTGATCTTCCGTCCTTCGCCGCCGCCGGCCGGCGCGATCCGCACCGCGCCAAGGTCCTCGTCGTGCCAGGTCGTGTAGACGATCGACCGTCCGTCGCGCGCCCAGGACGGATAGAACTCGAAGTGGTCGTCCTGCGAGGTCAGCCGGCGCGGCTCGCCGACCTCCCCGGTCTCGGGATCCCGGCTGCGGACCCACAGTTTGCCGAGGGCCTGGAAGACGACCCGATCGCCGGCGGGCGACACCTGGGTCCAGCGCAGCATCCGGGTCCGGAACGTCGCCGGCGCCGCCTCGAAATCGAACGCCAGCACTTCCTGCATCCGGTGCCTGGCGCGGACGCGGAACGGGATCTCCCGGACCTCGCGGGTCTCGATGTCGATGCGGTGGAGGCCTCCCTGGGCCCAGAAGACGACCGAGCGGCTGTCCGGAGTCCACGCCATTCCCGGGTAGACCCCGTGAACCGCCCAGATCTCCTGCATGTCCCGGTCGAGGCCGTCGTGGAGCGGGATGTTCTCGCCGCTTGCCAGGTCGTGCAGGAACAGGTGGCTGCGGAAACGGATCCGGCGCACGAAGGCGAGGTACCTCCCGTCCGGCGACGGCGTCGGCCGCACCGCGCCTCCGGGTCCGGCGATCACCGTGTCGATCTCGCCGGTCTCCCGGTCGATGCGGCGAACCGAGTAGATGCCCCGCGCCGCGTTCCGGCCGTATTCGAAGACGCCGCCCGGTGTCGTGTCCTGGCTGAAGTAGACGTGGCGCCCGTCCGGCGAGAACGCCGGTTCGCCGAGATCCTTCTGTTCGTTCGGTTTCTCGTTCAACTGCAGGCCCGATCCCTCGCCGCTGGCGTGGTACAGCCAGATCTCGCCGCTGCCGATGGAGCGCGTCGACACGAAGTGCTTGCGGGCGGCGATGAAGCGGCCGTCCGGACTCCAGACCGGGTTGTTGACCAGCCGGAAGTCCTCGCGGCTGATCTGCTGCGGCGCGCCGCCCGAGACCGGCATCGTCCACACGTTGTCGCCGCCGCTCCGATCGCTGATGAAGGCGATCGCGGCGCCGTCCGGGCGAAAGCGCGGCATCATGTCCCAGGCCATGCCCTCGGTCAGGGCACGAGCGTCGCCGCCGCCAATCGGCAGCAGGTACAGGTCGCCGAGCAGGTCGAACACGATCTGCTCGCCGTCCGGCGACACGTCAAGGCCCATCCAGGTGCCTTCCGTCGTGTCGATCTCGAACTCGACCTCCTCTCCGGGAGGGTCGTTGACGTCCCAGTCCGCGGTGTCGTCCGCAGCCGCCGCGGGGGAGGCGGCGAGGCCGAGGAACAGTGCGGTTGCCAGCAGGCCGTGGCAGAAGTGCGTGTCGCACCGATCGAGTGCAACGCGGCCTCCGCCGCGGACTGCCGGGGCGGCGGCCGTCCCGGGCCCGGTCAGGCCGCCCGCCGGCAGCGAGGACCGGGATGGCAGTTCGCGCCGCACGATCGACAAGGCGGCGTCCGGGGCGTTCAAGGCGCCGGATCGGTGGGCGGCAGTTCGTCCTCCGCCTCGCCGGCCGCCTGTTCGGCCTCGCGGGCGCCCAGGTACTCCGGCAGCCGGATGCCGACGTTCTTCGTCAGCTCGTGCAGCGGCGGCAGGGCGCCGACGAGCCCGGAAACGAAATCGGCAGTGGCGGTCTTGCCGGCCTCGCCGCGGCCGCCGTCCCACACCGTCACGTTGTCGATGCTGAGGCCGGCGATCGCCTTGACCTGCTCCTCGACCAGTTTCGGGAGCTGTTCGGTGGCCAGCAGCAGTGCAGCGTTGTCGGCGCCTCCGATCGCTCCGACGATCCGGTCGAAGCCCTCGGCCTTCTTGGTCAGCACCGCCTCGATACCGGCCGCCTCCGCCTCCTTCAACCGCTGCACCCGGTCGGCGTCGGCCTCGGTCAGCGACCGGATGCCGTCCGCCTCGCCGCGCTTCAGACGGCGGTTGCGCTCGGCCTCCGCTTCGGCCAGGGTGGCGATCTCCTCCTTCCTGATCTCCGCCGGGACGACGACGTCGGCGCGCTGGGTGGCCTGCTCGCGGCTGGCGCGCGCGACCTCGGACTCTTCCTGGGCGGCGTAGGCTTCCTGCAGTGCCTGGGCGGCCTTGACCTTCTCGGCGGCGGAGGCGTCGCGCTCGGCTTCGGCCTCTTCCTTCCGACGCTGGGAGTCGGACTGCGCCACCCGCACCGCGGACTCGTTCTCGCCCTCCTGCGCCGTCGCTCTCGCCTCGGCCACCTGGATGCGCCGGTCCCGCTCGGCGGCCGCCGCGCCGACCTCGCCGTCACGCTCCTGTTCGGCGACCTTGACCTTTGCCTCGTTGATCGCCCGCGCCGCCGCTTCCTTGCCCAGCGCATCGATGTAGCCGGACTCGTCCGTGATGTCCTGGATGTTCACGTTGATCAGCCGCAGGCCGACCTTCTTCAGCTCGACCTCGACGCCGTTCGAGATGTTCTCGATCAGCTTGTCCCGATCGGCGTTGATTTCCTCGATCGGCATGGTGGCCAGGACGACCCGCATCTGGCCGAAGATGATGTCGCGGGCGAGCGCCGACACCCGTTCCATCGGCATGCCGAGCAGACGCTCGGCAGCGTTCTCCATGACGCCGGATTCGGTCGAGATGCCGACCGTGAAGGTCGACGGGCAGTTGACGCGGATGTTCTGCTTGGACAGCGCCCCGGTCAGGTTGATGTCCATCGTCATCGGCTCGAGATCCAGGAACTCGTGGGCCTGGAAGATCGGCAGGATGAACGCCGCGCCGCCGTGGTAGCACTTCGCCGAGCCGGAGCCGCCGATCTTGCCGTAGACCACGAGGATGCGGTCCGACGGACACCGCCGGTAGCGGTTGGAGAGGGCAAAGACAAGGATGAGGCCCGCCGCCAGGGCGGACAGGATGAGGATGATCAGGTCCACTTCAACGTTCTCCCGGGTTGTGCAGATCGGTCTCCGGAGCGCATGCAGGTTCCTGGCAGGTTATCCGCCAGGCGGTGTCCTGTCCTTCGGGTCGTCTTCCTCCGCGTCCAGCGGCGCGACCAGCAGGGTGTTCTGGTCGAGAAGATCGACCACGCGGATGCGGCTCAGGGTCGGCAGGTCCCGGTCATGCCGTGTCATCGCCGCGACCGTCCGCAGCCGGCCCTGAACAAGAACCTCGACCTGGCCCGGCTTGCTGAGGCCGCCGGCGATCGGCGCGTAGACCTTGCCGGCGACGCCGACCGCGTTCCGGTAGTCGATCGTGCCGCTGTGGCGAAGGCTCATCATGACGCGCATGATCATGAACAGGATGCCGGCGAACAGCAGCCCGACCGTCGTGCCGCCGACCGCGGCGACGAAGGTCGAGTAGCCGGCCCGGAGCAGAACGACGCCGGTCCAGCCGAAACCGGCGAGGAAGCCGCTGACGGTGCGCAGCGAGAGCAGGGAGGCGCCGCCGTCTCCGTCGGCCAGATCGAACAGGTCGTCGAGCCCGAAGACGGTCAGGATGACCTGCACCAGCAGCGCCAAGGCAGAGACGATTCCCAGCGCGTAGAAGACCCGGTACGCCCCTTCCAGGGACCCCCACCAGTTGCCGACTGCCTCCATTGCCGCCTCCCCTCTGCCTCTATGTCGATTCGGCGCCGGCCGTTGCCGGCAGCGGCGGGCCGGTCTGTCCGGCACGCTTCATCCCCCGAGCCTCATCTACCCGAAGCAGCAGCAGACCGCCGACCAGGAAGAAGACCAGGACCACCGCGACGCCGGCGCGCTGTCCGTAGCCGGCGGTGACGAGGCCCAGCAGCATCGGCCCGAGGAACGCCGTCGCCTTGCCGGAAAAGGCGAAGAAGCCGAAGAACTCGGACTCGTAGCGCTTCGGCGCGAACCGCGCCATGAGCGAACGGCTGGCCGACTGGTTGGGACCCATGAACAGGCCCAGCACCAGCGCCGCGGCCCAGAACCAGGCCTTGTTCGGCGCCGCCACCGCGGCCAGGGAGCAGACGAACAGCCCGACCAGGCTGCAGAGCACGGTGGTGCGGCCGCCCAGCCGGTCGTCGACGAGTCCGAACAGGAAGGCGCCCAGCCCGGCCGCGACGTTGAGGGCGATGCCGAAGACGATGACCTCTGCCGTGTCCATGCCGAAGGTGCCGGCGGCGTAGACGCCGCCGAAGGCGAACACGGTGATCAGGCCGTCGTTGTAGATCATGCGGGCGACGAGGAAGCGGACGACATCCCGGAAATCGCGGATCCGGGCCAGGGTGCAGCCAAGTTCCCTCAAGGCGCCGCGCACGGCGGCGGCCGCACCGACGGCGCCGGCTCGGCGCGGAGTAGTCCGGTCACCGAGAAGCACCAGCGCCGGCAGGCTGAAGAGCAGGAACCAGACAGCAACGAGCAGGTTCGATGCGCGCACATGGAAGTCGTCCTCGGTGCTGAGCGGGAGCCAGGGCGAGCGGTCGCCGAGTCCGATCAGCCCGAGCAGGGCGACGACCAGGCAGACGAGGCCTCCGGCATAGCCGAGCCCCCAGGCACAGCCCGAGATCCGTCCGATCGTCTGCGGCGTCGACAACTGCGGCAGGAAGGAGTTGCAGAACACCATGCCGACCTCGAAGCCGACATTGGCGATCACGAACAGCGCCAGCGCCGCCAGCACGGCGCGGCCGCTGCCCGGGACGACGAAGGTCAGCCAGGCGGTGGCGGCGACCGAGACCAGGGTGGCCGCGGCCAGGAAGCGCCGGTGACGCCCGGAGCGGTCGGCCATCGCTCCCAGCACCGGCGAGACGAGCGCGACGATCAACGAGCTGATCCAGACGCCGCGCGACCAGAGCACCGTGCCGCGGTCCGCGTTCTCGGCGAAGGCGCGGGTGAACCAGGTGGCGTAGACGAAGGTCACCACCAGGGTCGTGAAAGCGGAGTTCGCCCAGTCGTAGAGACACCAGGACGCCACCGCGCCGCGCGGGAACGTGCGGACCGCCTCTTCGGGCGCGGCCGTCAGAACTGCTCGTCCTCCCACCAGGGAACGTGGGGCGGCAGGTCGCTGCTTACCTTCATCGGGAACCGGGCCGGGCGCTTCTCGAGAAACGCGGTCACTCCTTCGCGGGCGTCGGCGCTTCGGCCGCGCCAGTAGATGCCCTTCGACTCGACCCGGTGTGCGGCCATCGGCGATGCGGCGTCGAGGCCCTTCCACAGCATCTGCCGGGTGACCGCGACCGAGACGGGCGACGTGTCCGCGGCGATCTCTCCGGCCAGCTCGCGCGCTGCCGGGAGGAGTTCCTCGGGCGGCAGGACACGGCTCACGAGGCCGGCCTCGCAAGCCTCCGAGGCCGGGAAGACCCGGCCGGTCAGCGCCCATTCGGAGGCCTTGCCCATGCCCACCAGCCGCGGCAGGAAGTAGCTGCTGCATGCTTCGGGCACCATGCCGCGCCGCACGAACACGAAGCCCATCCGTGCCTCCGTCGAGGCCAGGCGGATGTCCATCGGCAGTGTCATCGTGATCCCGATGCCGACGGCCGGGCCGTTGATCGCGGCGATCACCGGCTTGCGGAGATCGTGGATGGCGAGCGCGAGGACGCCGCCGCCGTCGCGGTAGGTGTCTTCGTCGCCGTCCGCATGCGAGAACGTGCTGCCGCCGGAAGAGAGGTCGGCGCCGGCGCAGAAGCCGCGTCCTTCGCCGGTGACGATGACGGCGCGCACCGAATCGTCTTCGTCGACGCGCCGGAAGGCGTCCATCATCTCTCGCATCATCCGGCCGTTGAACGCGTTCAGGCGCTCGGGCCGGTCGAGGGTCATCAGGAGGACGCCGTCCTCGAGCTCGTACCGGATCGTCTCGTAGCTGGTCTCAGGGGCCATCTGCCTTCGTTCCTCGTGTGTTCTGCGGGTTGCCGTTCGGGTCGGCCGCCACGCCGGGCACCGGGAAGCGCAGACAGAACTTCTCGATGTCCTTGCGCATCGCCTCCAGGCGCTCGCCGTCGCCGTGGCGCCGCAGGGCGCCCACGATCCACTCGGCGAGCAACCTCATCTCCGGCTCTTCCATGCCGCGGGCAGTGGCCGCAGGGCTGCCGAGGCGGATGCCGCTGGGACGAAGCGGCGGCAACGGGTCGTCGGGGATGAGCTGCTTGTTCACGGTGATCGACACCCGGTCGAGGGTCGCCTCTGCGGCCCGGCCGTCGATACCGAAGCTCTTCTCGGTGTCGAGCACCATCAGGTGGTTGTCCGTACCGCCGGTCACCAGCTCGGCGCCCCGCTCGATCAGCCCGGCGGCCAGGGCCTTCGCGTTGGCGAGCACCTGGCGGGCGTAGACCGCAAACTCCGGCTCGAGCGCCTTGCCCAGGGTGATCGCCAGTGCCGCCACGGCGTGCATGTGGGGGCCTCCCTGCAGGCCGGGAAAGACCGCCTTGTCGATCTTCCGGCGGTGCTCGGCGCGGCACAGGATGAGCCCGCTGCGTGGGCCGCGCAGGGTCTTGTGGCCGGTCGTCGTCATCACGTCGAAGCCGTGGTCGAGCGGGTTTGCCATCGCGTTGCCCGCGATCAGGCCGCCGATGTGGGACACGTCGGCCATCGCCAGCGCTCCCACATCGTCGGCGACCCGCTGGAACGCGCGGTAGTCGAGGTCCCGCGGGTAGGATGAGTGGCCGCAGAGGATCATCTTCGGCCGGTGCCTGCGGGCCTGAGCGAGCAGGGCGTCGAAATCGATCGCCCCGCCGCCGTCGGGGTCCGTCCGGTAGCGGACGAAGTCGAACACCCGGCCCATGTGGGAGACCGGCGCGCCGTGGGTCAGATGTCCGCCGTGGGACAGGTCCATCGCCAGCACCGTGTCGCCGGGGTCGAGGAAGGCGAAGTAGACGGCCTGGTTCATCGGCGAGCCGGAGAGCGGCTGCACGTTGGCGTGCTCGGCCCGGAACACCCGGCAGGCACGTTCGATCGCCAGCCGCTCGACCGTGTCCGTGAACTCCTGACCGCCGTAGTAGCGACGGCCGGGATAGCCTTCGGCGTACTTGTTCGTCAGCACCGAGCCGTTCGCCGCACGCACCTCCGGGTAGGTGTAGTTCTCCGACGGGATGAGCTCGACGCCGCGGCGCTCGCGCTCCTCCTCGCCGACGATCGCCGCCCACACCGCGGGATCGTTCCGGGCCAGCGCTTCCCGGTTGGTGTCGATGGCCGGCCTGGTCCCGGCTGCCGCGGCCGGAGCGGCGCGGGACAGGAGGGCGCGCGTCGTCACGGGCAGCAGACTACCACGCAGGCAGCCGGGCGCCGTGTCCGGCTACGATGACGGGCCGATCGGACGCCGGGCGCAGCGGGGCCGACCAGCCCGGCCGTCTGCGTCGGAATCGACATCGGCGACCACGCAATGGACAGCGACACCTACCGAAGCCTGATCGGACAGTTCGCTACCGGCGTCACGGTGGTGACGACGAACGTCGGGGGACGGCTCCACGGCATGACGGCAAACGCCGTCTGCTCGCTGTCGCTCGAGCCGCTGCAGCTCCTCGTCTGCGTCGACCGGGGGTCGAACTGCTACCGGCAGATGCAGCAGGCCGAGGCCTTCGGCCTGAGCATTCTGGCGGCGGACCAGCTCGAGGTCTCGAACGCCTTCGCGCAGAGCACGGAACCGGCCGCGGGCTGGCTGCAGGGCGTCGCGCATCGGCAGGGACGTCTGGGCCAGCCGCTGATCGAGAACGCCCTCGCACACCTCGAATGCCGGATCGCGGACCGGATGGGGGGCGGTGACCACCTGATCGTGATCGGCGATGTCCTCGCCGGCGCCCGGGTCCGCGAAGCGAAGCCGTTGCTGTTCTACGGCGGCCGCTACGCGCGGCTGGCGGACGGTTGACGCCGGGGCCCGCCGCTGTCAGGCGACCAGGGGGCAGCTCGGATCGAACTGCCGGTCCAGGGCCGCCAGTTCGACGATCGCCTCCTGGATGACCTGCTGCGGCGTTGCTCCCCGTTCCACCTGACGCAGCCACTGGATCGCCGGATTGCCGTCGGCGAGCACCGTCTCGATCGGCCCGAGAAGGGAGGTGAGGCCGTGGCGGTCCGCGGTGTCGGCGACGGCGTCCAGCATCGATCGGATCCAGCACCTGAAGGTGAGGCTGCTGCCGTCGACCCAGTTGACGCCGACCGCGTCCAGGCTTGAGGCGCCGGCAGCGCGCTCGTTGCCGGCAGCGAGCGCTTCCAGCTCGGTCGAGGTCCGGCCGGGCAGGGGGTCGAGATCCGGACGCTCCAGCACCTGCCAGACCCGCGCTTCGTAGAGGGCGGTCACCGCCTGCAGGACGTCCGGATCGCTGATGCGGTCGCAGATCCTGAGCTCCAGGCGGTCGAGCACATCGGGCGTGGCCGGTCCGTTCGGCCGGATGCTCAGCCACAGGTGGCGACGGTTCTGCATCGTGCCGAGATCGAGCTGTCTCACCATCCAGGCCGCGAACGAAGCGGCGTCGGCAAAGAACGGCACCCGCTCCGGGGTCTGGGGGAAGCGGCGCCAGCGGGTCGAGTGCAGGCCGGTGGGTCTGCCGGCGAAGAAGGGAGACGCGGCGGTCAGCGCCAGGAAGATCGAGGCCTCGAGACGCAGCACGCGGCAGGCGCGGAGCAGTTCGTCCGGGTCGTCTATCCCGAGGTTGATGTGGGTGGAGGCGGTGACCACCCGGTTGCCGTAGGCTTCCCGGATGTACCGATAGTAGGGATTCTCCGGGTCGGAAAGGAAGAAGGAGTCGGCATCGGCAAGCGACAGGGCGCCGCCCGGCACCAGGGTGCAGCCGTGCTCGGCTTCCAGATAGCGCCGCAGGGCGCAGCGCTTGGCCATCAGCCGGTCCATCAGGACCTGGTAGCTGCGCCAGGGAGCGGTGGTGAACTCGACATTGCGGCCGTCGGGCTCGGTCGTGTAGCCGTCCATCGCCTCCTTGACCCGGGGCGAGAGCGGCAGGACATGGCCGTCCGCGGCGCCGGTGTAGACCTCTTCCTCGAGGCCCTTCAGCAACTGGCGGTGCGGCGGTCGTCGGTCTGCAGTCATGTTGAACTCAGGCGCGGCACGGGCTGTCGGGATCCGTGGAGCGCTGAGAGACCCGGTGCCGCGGCGCCGGTCCGTGTCAATGCTAGCAGTCCGTGGCAGAAGTGCGGTTGCTACGATGCGCGCCCGCCCTGGCAGCGCTGCAGGCATCGACCGAGGAGTCCCGAGAATGAAGCTTGCCCTTGAGTTCCCGAGTGTGATCCATCGCGAGGGACCGCACGAGATCGCCCGCCTCGCCGGCGCGATGGACGAGATCGGCTTCGATCAGCTCGACATCTTCGATCACGTCGTGATGGGTCACGACATCGACGGGCGGGAGAAGAACCGCTACCCGGCCAGGATGCCGATCCTGGAGGCCTTCACGACCCTGAGCTACCTGGCTGCCTGCACGTCGCGGATCGGCCTCGGCACGGAGGTCCTGGTGCTGCCGCAACGGGACCCGGTGTTGACCGCGAAGCAGGCCGCTACCCTGGACACTCTCTCCGGCGGCCGCCTGCGGCTGGGACTGGGCGTGGGCTGGCAGGAGTCGGAGTACGAGGCGATGGGCCAGGATTTCCGGAACCGCGGCCGCCGCATGGACGAGGCGATCCGGGTGCTTCGCTCCTGCTGGAGCCAGGATCCGATCGACTTTCATGGCGAGTTCTACCGGCTCGACGCGATGGCGATGGAGCCCAAGCCGCCCCGCGGCGGCGCCTTGCCGATCTGGATCGGCGGCCACAGCGAGGCCGCCCTGCGCCGGGCCGGACGGTTCGGCGACGGCTGGATGGGCGTCGCCTCGCAGGATCTCTTCGAGAACGGCGGCAAGGCGATCGCCGCGGTGCGCAGGTACGCCGAGGAAGCCGGCCGGGATCCGGCGGCGCTCGAGTTCCAGGCTCAGGTGTCGCCGCCGCCGCGGCCGGGAAACGACAGCGACCGGACTTTCTACACGGAGCCGGAACGGGTCGCCGCGGCAGCGGCGAAGCTGGTCGGGATGGGGTTCGACGGGGTGGCGCTGAACCTGACGGGGCTGTTTCTGGCCGGCGCGCGGACCGTCGACGCGATGATCGATGCCGCCGCCGCGCTCCACGGCAGATTGAGGGCGGAACTGGGCTGAGCTGCCGGTCAGTCGGCCGCGGCTGTCGCCTCGGCGGCCGGGTCGTTCCCGTCCTCTTCCCGGCGCCGGCGCCACTGGCTCCAAGCGTTGATCATGAGCCAGGCGCCGATGGCGAGCAGCCCGACGGGCCAGAAGTCCATCACGTCTTCCATGTCGTAGCCGAAGGTGTGATCGAGGAGGAAGAGGAAACCGACGACGAAGAAGGCCGCGCCCCACAGGAAGCCGAACTGGCTGTCAGGCGTTGTCCTGGCCTCGTCCTGCACTCCCGAGTCGGGTCCGCGGCCCTGTTCCAGCAGGTCGGCCTGGCGGTAGGCGTCGATCACGTTGAACAACCACACGAAGGCGACCGCCATCCCGGCCAGTCCCACCTCGGTCGCAAGGTAGATCGCCGCGAGGGCGACCAGGAAGAACTTGATGCCGCGCTGGTAGAGGCCGTTGTAGACATGCCCCAGCCCTGGCAGCAGGGCGAGGATGACCGTCAGGACGTGCCGCGTCGTGATCCGGCCCGGCGCCCGGGCGGGTGCGGGAGGATTCGTCCCGGCCGGCGGCGGAGGCGGCCCCGCGGGGGCCTCGGCGGCGGATGGCTCGTTCGTGCTGTGATCGATTTCGGCAGTCATGCGCGGGTTCTCCCCTCATGGTCGGTCTCTCGCCGGCGCGAGTCGGTTTGCGGCCGATCGGTAGCGGCAGGCTCTTCGCCGCCGCTTCGGGTGTCCAGCGGCAGGAACCCGGTCAGACCCCGGAACATGTCGGCCGACGAACGGGCCGCCCCGCGGAACCAGGCCTGGACGCGGTCGGCGGGCACGGTCAGCGGCAGTCCGAAGGGGACGGCCGGACGGACGCGGTCCTGCAGCGCCGCCAGTCGGCGGCTGACGCCGGTCTGGACCAGGGAGCCCGCCCGCGCCGCAGGTTCGAGAACGTGCTCTCCCGCGGCGGCGCGCAGCTCCGACGAGGCCCTGCGGCCGAGGGCGACCGGATCTCCGACCGCGAGGGTCAGTGCGGCGGCCAGCAGGTAGCTCGCGGTGACCGCGGCTGTCGGTCCACGCCAGATCGTGACCGCCCCGGGCCGGCGGACGATCCGGCGGTCGGGGATCCGGGCCAGCCGCTGCATCAGGGCCGCCGAGGGTTCAAGACGGGGCCACCGTATCCGCTCGAGGTCGACGGTGCGTGCCTCGCCGTCGCGGTCGAGGGGCTCGCCGACGGCGATGTCCAGGAGGGACCGCCGGAGCTGCTCGGGAAGCGGCAGGTCTGCGCCCAGGCGGGTCATCGGTACGTCCCGTCGCGATCCGGAATCCGGTCGCCGAGCGCCTGCCGCCGGCGGTCGACGCGGCGCATCAGTTCGAGCCTGGCGCGCCGCAGGCGGGACTTCATCGTCCCCTCGGGCACGTCGAGAAACGCGCAGATGTCGGCGTAGCTCAGGCCCTGCAGGTCGCGGAGCATCAGGACCTCGGCGAACGGTTCCGGCAGCTCCTCGAGTGCCTGGTAGATCAGGCGCAGCTTTTCCCTGCGCTCGGCGTCGGCGCCAGGATCGCTGTCGCTCGGTTGGTGCTTCAGCACTTCCTCCGAGACGATGACCGACCGTCGTTCGGTGCGCGTCCGCCGGTAGTGGTCCACGCACAGGTTGCGGGACAGGCGCAGGGTCCAGCCGGTGAGCGGCACGTCGCCGCGGTAGCGGTCCAGGTTGCGGTAGAGACGCAGGAAGATGTCCTGGGTCAGGTCTTCCGCCTCGGCGGTGTTGCCGGTGAACTGGAAGGCGACGTTGTAGATGCTGCGCCCGTAGCGCCCGATCAGCTCGCTCCACGCGTCCGCGTGGCCGGCGGCGGCGCGCCGGGCAAGGAACAGGTCCGGGTTGGGCCGGGTCGGCTGTCGGTGGGCTGGTTGCCGGGCTCTGGTCATGCCGTTCTGCTCAGGAAGACGCAGGCCGACGGGCGGAAGTTCCACGCGCTCCTGTTCCGGCGCGGCCGCCGACGATGCGGCATAATCCACTGTCGCGAGCGTCCCGGTCCCTGCCGGCCGGGGGAACCCCTATGCCGGAACGACGACGCATCCTGGTCACCAGCGGTCTGCCCTACGCCAACGGACCCATCCATCTGGGCCATCTGGTGGAGGCGGTGCAGACGGATATCTGGTGCCGATTCCAGCGGATGCGCGGGCACGAGTGCTACTACGTCTGCGCGGAGGACGCACACGGTACGCCGATAATGCTGCGCGCCGAGAGGGAGGGGATCGCCCCGGAAGAGCTGATCGTCCGGCTGGCGGAGGAGCACCTGGAGGACTACCGCGCCTTCTCGATCCACTTCGACAACTTCCACACGACCCACTCGCCCGAGAATCGCGAGCTGGTCGAGGGAATCTACGAACGGCTATGCCGCCGCGGTTCGATCGACCGGCGGACGGTGCGCCAGTTCTACGACCCGGAGCGGGAGATGTTCCTGCCGGACCGCTTCGTCAAGGGTACCTGCCCCCGCTGCGGGGCGAAGGACCAGAACGGCGACAGTTGCGACGAGTGCGGCGCGACCTACTCGCCGGCCGAGCTGATCGATCCCCGGTCCATCGTCACCGGCGCGCTGCCCGTGGAACGGGAGTCCGAGCACCTCTTTCTGCGCCTGTCCGACTACCGGGAACTGCTCGAGGAGTGGATCGGCGGCGGCCGGCTGCAGCTCGAGGTCACCAACAAGCTCCGAGAGTGGTTCGACGAGGGGCTGCGCGACTGGGATATCTCGCGCGACGCCCCCTACTTCGGCTTCGAGATCCCGGATGCGCCGAACAAGTACTTCTACGTCTGGGTGGACGCGCCGATCGGGTACATGGCCAGTTTCCGCCAGTTCTGCGATCGCAACGGCATCGGCTTCGAGGACTTCTGGGGGACGGACAGCGAGGCCGAGCTGTACCACTTCATCGGCAAGGACATCCTCTATTTCCACTGTCTGTTCTGGCCCGCCATGCTGGTCGGCGGCGGCTATCGCACACCTTCCTCCGTGTTCGTTCACGGCTTCCTGACCGTCGACGGCGCCAAGATGTCGAAGTCGCGCGGCACCTTCGTCATGGCGCGCACCTACCTGGACCACCTGAATCCGGAGGCCTTTCGCTACTACATCGCGGCGAAATCGGGCAACGGTCTGGCCGACATCGACATCCGTCTGGAGGACTTCGTCCGGCGGGTGAACTCGGATCTCGTCGGCAAGGTCGTGAACATCGCCAGCCGCTGCGCCGGCTTCCTGCATCGGCAGTTCGACGGCCGGCTGGCGTCGGCGCTCGACGCGCCGGAGCTCGCGGCCCGGGCTGCGGCGGACGCCGACGAGATTGCCGGGCTCTACGAAGACCGCGACTACAACCGCGCGCTCCGCCGCGTCATCGCGATCGCCGACCGCGCCAACCGCTACATCGACGAGCGGCGGCCGTGGGAGGCGGTCCGCGATCCGGAGCGCGGTCCCGAGGTCCAGGCCGTCTGCACCACCGGTCTCGAGCTGTTCCGGCAGCTCGTCGTGTTCCTGAAGCCGGTCGTGCCGGCGGTCGCCGCGCGGGCGGAGGCCTTCCTGCGGACCGGGCCGCTGTGCTGGGAGGATGTCCATCAACCGTTGCTGGACCGCGCGATCGGACCCTTCGAACCCCTCCTCACGCGGGTACGGCCGGAGCAGGTTTCGGCCATGATCGCCGCCTCGGGCGAGGACGGCGCCAGGTAGTCCGTGACGGCGGCACGAGCCGCGGTCGCGGCGGACCATCTGACCAAGGTGTACCGGGTGTATGCCAGCCCCTGGAACCGGTTGCGGGAGGCGGTCACGCGCCGGCCTGCGCATGTGCCGTTCCGGGCGCTCGACGACATCAGCTTCGAGCTGCCGGCAGGCGAAGGTCTCGGCATCGTGGGGGAGAATGGCGCTGGCAAGAGCACCCTGCTCAAGATCGTCGCCGGAGTGACCCGGCCGACGGCGGGCGAGCTCCGCGCCCGCGGCCGGGTCGCGTCCATCCTGGAGCTCGGCGCCGGTTTTCATCACGAGTTCACCGGCCGGCAGAACATCCGCCTGAGCGCTGCCATCGCCGGTCTGGCCGAACAGGACCTCAGGGAGAGGACCGGCGGCATCATCGAGTTCAGCGAGCTGGGAGCGGCGATCGATCAGCCGGTCCGTTCGTACTCGACCGGCATGGTGATGCGACTCGGCTTCTCGATCGCGGTCCAGGTCGAACCGGACATCCTGGTCGTCGACGAGGCGCTCTCGGTCGGTGACGGCTACTTCCAGAAGAAGTGCATGGACCGTCTGCAGGGTTTCCTCGCCGGCGGCGGCACCCTGCTGTTCTGCTCGCACGCGATGTACTACGTCACGGCGTTCTGCCAGCAGGCGCTCTGGCTGCGGCAGGGTCGGCAGGCGGCCTCGGGGCCGGCGCTGGAGGTGGTTGGCGAGTATGAGCGGTTCCTGATGGCAAGGAGCGGCGAGACGGCCGACGAAGAGGCCGCCGGCGCGGACGCGGCGTCCACACCGGCGCGGATCGTCGCCATCCGGCCCCATGGCGCCGCCCGCCGGCGGCCCGCGGAGTCCTGGGCACTCGAGATCGAGTGGGAGAGTCGGGAGGAACAGCCGGGGTTTCATCTGGCGGTGGGTCTCGACACCGCGGACGGCGTCCAGGTCTGCGCCTTCGCGACGGAACGGGCCGGGCTGCCGCCGCTCAGGGGCAGGGGCAGCCACCGGGCGGTGGTGCGGGTGCCGCGGCTGCCGATGACGAAGGGCGACTACTCGGCCTGCGTGTTCCTGCTTGACGAGGCGTCCCTGCACGTGTACGACCGAAAGGTGGCGGCGAACGTCCTGACGATCGAGGCGGAGCGTTTCGAGCCGAGCCTGTTCGACGTGCCGCACGACTGGGAACTCGACGGCGATCCGCCGGCGGCTCAGGAGGCCGCGGGCGTGTCTGCCGGGAGGCGCAGCGATCGCCGCCGCGCTGCCGCCGAATAGCATGGACGACCCGACGGCGGCCTTGCCCCGGCTGTCCGGCCCTCGACCGATGCAGCTCCCACCGCCGCCGCCGCCCGAAGTCGTGGACCGCGACGACCGGCTCGCCGCGCTGGCCGCCGGCTGGCTTCGGCAGCCGGCGGTCGGCCTCGACACGGAGTTCGTGCGCGAACGGACGTTCTTTGCGCAGCTCGGGCTGATCCAGGTCGCCGACGCGCAGGGTTGCTACCTGGTCGACATGGTCTCGATCCGGGATCGGTCGCCCCTGCAGGCGGTCGTTCAGGCGTCGAACGTGACGAAGGTGTTCCATTCGCCGAGCGAGGACCTGGAGATCTTCCACTACGCCACAGGCGTCGCGCCGAGACCGCTGTTCGACTGCCAGGTCGCCGCCACCCTCTGCGGTCTCGGCGCTTCCCCGGGCTACACCCGCCTGGTGGCGCGGCTGTTCGAGGTCGAGCTCGGCAAGGGTGCGCAGCGGTCGAACTGGCTGCGGCGGCCGCTCAGCGCGGAGCAGGTGCGCTATGCCGGTCTCGACGTGGCCTACCTCCTGCCGGCACGCGAGCGCCTGCAGGAGCTGCTCGGCGAACTCGGACGGGGAGCCTGGGCGGAGGAGGAGTTCGGCCGCCTGCTGCAGGCGGCCGAGGCGCGCCTGGACCCGGCGTGGTCCTGTGACCGACTTCGGCGGCCCGGCATGTCGCGACGTCAACTGGCGGCTCTCCAGGCCGTATGCGCGTGGCGGGAGGCCCGTGCGCGCCGACGCGATCTGCCGCGGGGCTTCGTCCTGAAGGACGAGACTCTGGTCGATCTGGCGCGGCGCCTGCCGCGCACGGCCGAGGAGCTGGCTCGGGCAAGGGGCCTGGGTCCGGGCCAGGCGCGGCGGCACGGGCCGAAGCTGCTGGCGCTGGTGCGCGGCGCCCTTTCGCAGCCGGAGCACCTGCTGCCCGAACGACCGGAACGTCCCGGCCGGCGCGCCTCGAGCGGCCTCTCGGAGGAGCTCCGGCAACTGGTGACCGGGCTTGCCGCCCGTCTCGACGTGCCCGCCGAGCTGCTGCTGCCGAGGAGGACACTCGAGGCCTGGGCGGCGCAGAGCCTGGAGCAGGGAAGCTGGTGCTGGCCGCCGGAGATCGCCGGTTGGCGCCGCTCGGTGCTCGAGCCCGAGCTGGCGCGTTCCGGCCTGGCCGGCAGACTTCACCGGGGTCCGTAGCGAGGGCGTGGAGGCGCCGCCGGCGGCCGGGAACCTCTGTCCCTGGCAGTCCACGGACTGCTAGGCGCGCTCGACCGGAAAGGCGATCGCCTCGTCGATGCCTGCGGCGTCGAGGCCGAGCCCGAGCAGCCGGTCGAAGCCGAGCGCAACCCCCGAGCAGCGCGGCAGGCCGGCCTCGAGGGCGGCGAGAAAACGGGCCGGCAGCGGCGGCACGGGCCGACCGGCCGAGCGGCGGCTCGCGAGGTCGCGTTGCAGACGCCGGCGCTGTTCCGCCGGGTCGCAGAGCTCGCCGTAGCCGTTGGCGAGCTCGACGCCGCCGATGTACGCCTCGAAGCGCTCGGCGCAGCGCGGATCGTCGGCGCTCAACCGGGCCATCGCGGCCTGGGAAGCGGGGTAGTCGAAGACGAGCGTGACCCGGTCGGAGGCGAGCCGGGGCTCGACCTGTTCGCTGAACAGCCGCGAGAGCAGGTCATCGCGGTCGAGACCGGCGGTGTCGACCGTTGCGTCCGTGGTCTCGACGGCGCGTCCGAGAGCTTCGGTCGACGTGTCGTGAGGGTCGATCCCGGCGTGACGCCGCAGGAGATCCGAATGGCTCGCCCGGACCGCCGGCGCGAGTCGTCGCGAGCCGGCGAGAAGGGCCTCGATCAGGGCGGCGACTTCCGCCATCAGCCGGTGGACGTCCCAGCCGACGCGATACCACTCGACGATGGTGAACTCGGGGTTGTGCCAGCGGCCGCGCTCGCCGCCCCGAAACGCCTTGCAGACCTGGTAGATCGAGCCGGACCCCGAGGCCAGCAGCCGCTTCATCGCCAGCTCCGGAGACGTCTGGAGGTACATGCGCCGATTGTCCAGGCCGGGGGCATCGACGGCTGCGCTCAGCGCATCCAGGTGCAAGTCGAGGGTCGTCTCGGCGGAGAGCAGCGGGGTCTCGACCTCCAGCACGCCGCGTTCGGCGAAGAAGGCCCGCAGGTCGGCAAGCATTGCCGCCCGCCGTTCCAGCGCGGCCCGGCCTGCCGTGGGCTGCCAGTCCTCCTGGTCGTCCGTCACCGCCCGCTGGCCGGTGCGGCGGACGGCATCGCGGCAGGTTCCAGGGCGTGCGGTGCTGGCGGGGACGGACCGGAACCGGACACTAGCAGTCCGTGGCAAAGTCGCGCTGCATTCGTTTCAGCCATGCATCCCGCCCGGCTGCGTTGCTCTTCGCTCACATATGCCCCAATATGCTTGTCTATAGCGCCTTGCCGGACGGGCGCCCGACCACTCTCGGTGCGACACGGACTTCTGCCACGGACTGCTGGCCGCCGACGGTTCAACCCTTGCCGCGGGAGACGTACTCGCCGGTGCGGGTGTCGACCCGGACGGACTCGCCGGTCTGGATGAACAGGGGCACCTTGACCGTCGCGCCGGTCTCGAGCCGGGCCGGCTTGCTGCCGCCGCTCGATGTGTCTCCCTTGAGGCCGGGGTCGGTCTCGATGACCTGCCGGGTCACGAAGTTAGGCGCCGCGACCAGGATCGGATGACCGTTCCACAGCGTCACGTTGCAGATGTCCTCTTCCCTGATCCACTGCTCGGCGCCGCCCAGGGCCGCCGCGTCGGCCTCCACCTGATCGTAGGTGTCCGGGTTCATGAAGAACCAGTGGTCGCCGTCGCTGTAGAGATACTGCATCGAGGTCTCGACGACATCGGCGCCTTCGAGAAGATCGCCCGGCTTGTACGTCCTGTCGTTCACCCGGCCGTTCAGGAGGTTCCGCATCCGCACCCGGGTAAACGCCTGGCCCTTGCCCGGCTTGATGAAGTCGCACGAGATGATGACGTTCGGCTCGCCGTTCTCGAGCACCTTGAGGCCGGTGCGGACCTGGTTCATGTTGTAGCTGGCCATCGCTCTCCAACGCTGCTGTCAACCCCGCTTCCGCACCGCCGACGGGCGACCCTACCAGCCCCTCGCCGGGGGGCCATTGCACGCGTTCGGTCTTCCACGGGCCGGCGTCCCGGCCGGCTGGCCCCGTCGCCCTTCGGTCGCAGTGTCGCGGGGCGTGTCGACTGACCGGATGGCCCCGATACGCTTGCCGGCAGGCTCGGCCGAACGCACGCCTGACCGCTTCCGGGACGATCCCTGCTCGCCGCGGGCTGGCGGACGTGAAACCCGACGCCCCGATCTGCGTTGTATGGCAGCAGGGGCGCCGTCGTCGGCGCTGCTGGTCGAGACCGGAGATCGGCCCCAGCCAAGGGAGACCAATGATGACCAACCGAACCCTGATCTCTCCCCGGGACGCCGGTACGCCTCTCGCAAGGCGCACCACCGTGGCCAGCGCCATGGTACTGCTCGCCGCCGCGATGCTGGCGGCGCCGGCCTTCGGCGAGTTCGACGAGAGTCACCGCTTCGCCGCCCGTTCGCTCGAGGTGACCAACCTGATCGGCCGCGTGGACATCGGTCCGGCGACCGGCGACGAGTTCGAGGTCGACGTCTTCGTGCGCGGCGCCGACGGCGTGCCGGCGAACGTCCGCATCGAGCAGGACCGCGGCTCGCGGGCTCGGCTGGACGTCGTCTTTCCGGTCGACGAGGAGCGACGATTCAGTTATCCCGAGTTCAGCTACCGGCGCGCTCAGCTCTGGTTCCGCGACGGTCGATCCCGCAGTCTGCTGGGAGAGATTCTGCGGTCCGTTTCGGGCCGCCGCATTCGCGTCGAGCGCAGCGGCAGCGGCATGGAGGTCTGGGCCGACCTGACCATCCGCGTGCCCGCCGGCGCGTCGTTGACGCTCGAGCACGGGGCCGGCGACGTGGAGCTCCGGCAGGTGGCGGCGGACTTCGACGTGGACGTGAAGGCGGGCGTGGTGGAGGCGACCGGTCTTGACGGTCGGGTCGAACTCGGTGTCGGCAGCGGCCGCCTGACGGTACGGGACGCGCGCGGCGAGCTGAACCTCGACACCGGCAGCGGCGGCGTCTCGCTCGAGAACTTCGAGGGCGGTGGGCTCGTCATCGACACCGGCAGCGGTTCGGTGGAGGTGTCGCGGGCGGAGGCGGAGACAGTCGACATCGACACCGGCAGCGGCGGCGTCAGGTTGAACGGCGTTGCGGCCGGCCGTCTGGTCATCGACACCGGCAGCGGCGGCGTCGGCGTCGAGCTGGCCGACCTCGAGACGGCGGCCATCGACACCGGCAGCGGCAGCGTCCGGCTGGCGCTCGTCCGGATGGGCGAGGGCGAGTTCGACGTCGACACCGGCTCCGGCGGTATCTCCCTGCTGGTTCCGGAGGATGTCTCCGCGCGGTTCGACATCGATGTCGGCTCCGGCGGCATCGACGTCGACGTGCCGATCGTCAGGACGCTGCACAAGAGTCGGGGCGAGATGCGGTTCGTGGCCGGTGACGGCGAGGCGAACGTGATCCTGGACACGGGCTCCGGCAGCGTCCGCGTCGCGACCCTGAACTGACCGCCAGGGAGGGCGTGCGGCCGGTCGTGCCGCCGGCCGTCGGGCTACCGTCCTCCGCCCATCTCGCACACGATCCGCCACTCCCGCTCGGTTACCGGCTGGACCGAAAGGCGCTGGCCGCGGCGAAGCAGGGCCATTCCCTCCAGGTCGGCACGCTGCCGCAGTTCGGCAAGGCTCACGGGCGTCCTGAGCTTGCGCTCGAACTCGATGTCGACCAGGTGCCAGCGCGGATTCTCCGGGTCCGACTTCGGGTCGTAGTGGGCGTCGTCCGGGTCGAACTGGGTTGGATCCGGGTACGACTCGCTGCACACCCGGGCCAGCCCGACCACAGCGGGCGGCCAGGCGTTCGAGTGGTAGTAGAGGACGCCGTCGCCGATCCGCATCCGATCCCGCATCAGGTTGCGTGCCTGGTAGTTGCGGACGCCGTCCCAGTACGTCCTGCCGTCGCGCGCCAGGTCGTCGATCGAGTAGTCGCCGGGTTCGCTCTTCATGAGCCAGTACTGGCGGGGCAGGTCTGCCATCGGGGTCTCCTGGTGATCCTGGGGGGGGGGGGGCTGCTACAGGATGCTGCGGCCGAACAGGGAACAGAGCATGTCGAGGGCGAGCCGTGCCGTCCGGTTGCCGGTGTCGAGGATCGGGTTCACCTCGACGACGTCGACCGAACCGAGACCGCCGTGTTCGGCGATCAGCTCCATCAGGAGGTGTCCCTCACGGTAGCTGAGGCCGCCCGGCGCCCGGGTGCCGACGCCGGGCGCCTCGCGCGGGTCGAAGCAGTCGAGGTCGAGGGAGACGTGGATGCGGTCGACGGCGCCCAGGCGTTCGAGCGCTTCGGCGGCGAGCGGTGCGATGCCCCGCTCGTCGATCTGCCGCATCGTGAAGGCGGCCACGCCGGTCGACTGGATCAGTTCCTGTTCGCCAGGATCGAGCGCGCGGATGCCGAAGAGAACGACATCCTCCGGCCGGACCTTGGCGCCGTCCCGGCCGACGTTCACCAGTTCCGGCGCGCCGCGGCCGCAGAGCGCCGCCAGCGGCATGCCGTGGAGGTTGCCGGTCGGGGATGTGTCCGGCGTGTTGAAGTCGCCATGGGCGTCGATCCACAGCACGCCGGTGCGGTGCTCGTGGGAGACGCCGCCGATCGTGCCGACGGCGATCGAGTGGTCGCCGCCGAGCACGAGCGGCAGGGCGCCTTCGGCCACCGCCTTCCGGCTCGCCCGGTAGACCCGTTCGCAGGTGTCGACGACCGGTGCCAGGTAGCCCAGGCCCGGTTCCGCGGCCAGGGAGTCGCGCTCGACCGTCTCGACGTTGCCGCAGTCCTCGACGCGGTAGCCGAGCCGGGACAGGGATGACCGGAGGCCGGCGTAGCGGAGTGCGGTCGGCCCCAGGTCCACGCCGCGGCGCGCCTGCCCGAGATCAAGCGGAACGCCGACGATCCGGATCGTGGTGCGGGCGGCGCCGGCAACGCTCGACATCAGGAGCAACTCTAGCCGCCCGTGGCAGAAGTCGCGTTACATTCCGCGGCGCAAGCTCCCGAAGGTCCCTGCGGCGCGGCGCCGTACGGGCGCATTAGGATGCGGACCGCCATGTCGGTTCGGAACTTCTGCATCATTGCCCACATCGACCACGGCAAGTCGACCCTGGCCGACCGCCTGATCCAGCACTGCGGCGCGGTCGAAGACCGGCAGTTCCGGGACCAGATCCTCGACTCGATGGACATCGAGCGGGAGCGGGGGATCACGATCAAGAGCAACACCGTGACCCTCCGGCACCAGGACGCCGAGGGTCGGCCCTGCCGCCTGAACCTGATCGATACGCCGGGCCACGTCGACTTCTCGCACGAGGTGCGCCGATCCCTGATGTCGTGCGAGGGGGCGCTGCTTCTCATCGACGCGTCCCAGGGCGTCGAGGCGCAGACCGTCGCCAACCTGTACCTGGCGCTGGAGTACGACCTGACCGTGATTCCGGTGATCAACAAGATCGATCTGCCGTCGGCCGACATCGACCGTGTGCGCGAGGAGATCGAGAGCGATCTCGGCCTGGATCCGTTCGAGGCGGTGCTGTGCTCGGCCAAGACGGGCGAAGGCGTGGGGGACGTGCTCGACGCGATCATCAGCCGGTTGCCGCCGCCCGAGGGCGATGTCTCGGCACCGCTCCGGGCGCTCGTGTTCGACGCCCAGTACGACCCGTATCGGGGCGTCGTGCTGCTGGTCCGGGTGCGCGAAGGTTCGCTGCGGCCGAAGCAGCGGGTGCGCCTGATGCACACCGGCAGCGAGCACGATGTCGAGGAACTCGGCACCCTGCTGCTTGAACGCCGCCGCAGCGAGGCGCTCGAGGCGGGCTCGGTGGGGTACGTGATCGCCGGCATCCGCAACATCTCCGAGATCGACATCGGCGACACGCTGACGACCGCCGTCGACGGCGCGGTCGAGCCCATCCCCGGCTACCGGGAAGCGAAGCCCGTCGTGTTCTCCTCGATGTACCCGGTGTCGAGCAACGATGTCGAGGACCTGACGTACGCGCTGCAGAAGCTCGCCCTGAACGACGCCTCGCTGACCTTCGAGAAGGACTCGTCGTCCGCTCTCGGCTTCGGGTTCCGCTGCGGTTTCCTCGGCCTGCTGCATCTCGACGTCGTTCAGGAGCGCCTGGAACGCGAGTACGGGCTGTCGCTCGTGCTGTCCGCGCCGTCCGTGCGGTACCGGGTGACGATGGCGGACGGCTCGGAGCGCTCGATCGACAATCCGTCCGCCTTCCCCGACCCGTCCGAGCTCGACAGCGCGTCCGAGCCCTGGATCAAGGCGTCGATCATGTTGCCTGAGCGCTACCTGGGCGCGGCGATGGAGCTTTGCCTCGAGCGCCGCGGCGATCGGACGAACATCCACTACCTGGCGGTCGGGCGGGTCGAGCTGACCTGCGAGCTGCCGCTCGCGGAGGTGCTCTTCGACTTCTACGACCGGTTGAAGACGGTGACCCAGGGCTACGGTTCGTTCGACTACGAGCTGATCGGCCTGCGGCCCACCGACCTGGTCAAGGTCGACATCCTGGTCAACGGCGAACGGGTGGACGCGCTCTCCCAGCTTGTCCACCGCGACAAGGCGCGGGCGCGGGCGCTCCGCTACTGCGAGCGGCTCAAGGAGACGATTCCCCGCCAGCAGTTCAAGATCGCGATCCAGGGCGCGATCGGCGGCCAGATCATTGCCCGCACCACGATCGGCGCCTTTCGCAAGGACGTCACCGCCAAGTGCTACGGCGGTGACATCACCCGCAAGCGCAAGCTGCTGGAGAGGCAGCGCGAGGGCAAGAAGCGGATGAAGCGCATCGGCGCCGTCGACATCCCGCAGGAGGCCTTCGTCTCCGTGCTCCGCAGCGACAACTGAAGGGCGCTACCCGAGCCGGGGCCGCTCGCGGCGCCATGCCTCGATGCTCTCGAGGTGCTGTCGGGCGTTTCGGCGGAGGGCTCCGTCGAGGAGCTGGTGCAGCTTCGGCTCCAGGAACAGGTGCGCGCTCCGTACGGCCACCGGCTCGAAGCCGCGGCTGATCTTGTGCTCGCCTCCGGCGCCGCCCTCGAACACCCGGACGCCCCGAGCGATGCACTCGTCGATGGAGTGATACAGGCAGACGTTGAAGTGGAGGAAGCGGTGCTCCTCGTGACAGCCCCAGTAGCGGCCGTAGAGCCGGGTCGGGGAGCGCAGGTTGAGCGCCCCGGCGATGACCCGGTCCTGGCGCTCGGCGACGACCAGCTCGACCTCGCCGCCCGGCCGGGCGAACAGGGCGGAGAAGAGCTCGCGGTTCAGGTAGCGGCCGCCCCACATGTACCGGTCGCAGGTCGTGCAGTAGAGGCGGAACGCGGTCTCGGCCCAGCGCTCGGGATCGGCGGCGATCTCCTGACCGCGCACGGTGCGGATGGCGATGCCTTGCCGGAGCGGCTCCCGGCGCTCGCGGCGACACTGCGTCCGGCGCTTGGAGCGGAGCCTGAGGAGCCAGTCCTCGGGTGTCCGGTAGTCGTGGTTCCGCCAGTGATACTGGACCATGACCCGCTGGGCGAGGCCGGCGGCGGCAAGAGGTTCAGCTTCCTGTTCGCTGTGGTATAGCACGTGGATGGAGGCGATGCCGACCTCCCGGGCGGTGTGGACGGCGAGCCGCATCAGGAGTCCGGCAGCGGCCGCGGGCTCGAGGTCGGCGGCGGCCAGGATGCGGCGGCCGGTGACCGGAGAGAATGGCACCCCGACCACCAGCTTCGGGTAGAAGCGGCCGCCCGCCGCGCGGACGGCGTCGGCGAACGCCCAGTCCCGCGAAAAATCGCCCATGCCGTCGTTCTTGATGTAGGCAGGCGCGGCCGCGATCAGCTCGCCTTCCGGACCCCAGGCGGTGAGGTGGAAGGGCAGCCAGCCGCGGTCGGCGGCCACGCAGCCGGTCCGCTCGAGGGCTTCGAGAAAGGACCAGGTCAGAAAGGGGCGGTCGCCGGCCTGGAGGAGGCCGTCCCACGACCGCTCAGGGACGTCTGCGATCGCCTGGACGATCCGCAGCTCGATGCTCTGCGCCGGGGGTTCGGGGCGCGGCGCCGCGGGCGTGTCGTCCATCGCTGACAAGTCTGGCACGGAAGCCCGCCCCGCGGTTCGCGAACACATGCGCCGCTCCGGCCGCTGTCGTGCGGCCTACTTCCCTCGCGTCCGACCCTGACGCAGCAGCGTCGAAGGCGGCGCTCGTTCCGGCTCCGGTCCGGCGGCGCCCACCGCTCCACGCATTCGCCGCGGACCGCGGCGGGCTAACGGAAGATGTCGAGAGTGCGGTTGTACTTGACCGCCAGACTGCGATCCGGCGTGTCGATGCCGAGGACACCGAACTCAGAGATCTCGTTGTAGACGACGAACAGCCCCCTGTTCGCCTCGTTGAGCCAGCTGAAGCGGACGTTCGTGCTCACGCTGCCGGCGAGGTCGTTGTACTGGATCAGGGCCTGGAGGAGAAGGCTGGTGCTGAAGGCGTAGGTCACCCGCAGGCGCCCGAGGTGGGTGCTGAAGGCGCCGGCAGGCAGGTCGATGTCGTTCCAGGACCAGCTCAGCTTCGAGCTCAGGTAATCGCCCAACCGGATGCTCAGGTAGGGATCCACAACGAGCTGACGACCGCCGAAGAAGCCCCCGCCCTGAATCTGGGCGCCCAGGCTGACGGCGCGCCCCTCGTTCGTGTTCATGAACAGGAAGAACCCGTGGTCTTCGTACTCTCCGGCCGGCACATGCACCAGGTCGGCGAGAACGAAGGACTCGAGCAGGCCCTCGCGGCGGCCGCCGGCGGACAGACTGATCTCCGCGCCGTTGCGGAACTCGACCTCGCCGCCGAAGGCGTAGCGTCCGGTTTCGTGGTAGCCGTCGAAGTTCCAGAAGCCGTCATAGAAGACCCGCGGTCCGAATTCCTTGACGCGGCCCTCACCGGACGGCAGGAAGCGGCGCCTTGCAAAGCCGCTGAGCTGGCGGTAGCCGGAGCGACTGATGAAACCGACTTCGGGATTGAAGTCCTCGCCGACCTCGGCGTAGCCTAGCCGCCAGCGCCAGAACGGCGAACTCCAGGAGCCGTCCACGCCCAGGCCGTGGTCGCGGCCGTCCAGGCCCGGGGTCCGGGTCCGGGCGGCCCAGCCGGAGATCTCGGTGAACTGTCCGATGCCGATCTGACCGTCGACGGCGAACGTCCGGTTGACGTCGTTGTCGGGGGCCAGCGAGCCGGTCCCTTGGCGGTTGACGAACAGCACGCCGGCGCGGCTCCGGTTGCGGTACTCGCGGCCGACCCTGGCGACCGTGAAGTTGTTGCCGTGGACATTGCCGACGTCGTCGGTCTGCATGTTCAGCAGGCCCAGGTTGACCCGGCCCGCCCTGCCGGACAGCCGGGCGCCGCCGAGAATGGGCACCGGTGTCCCGTCGCTGAGACCGATCCGACGGCTGAAGAAGAGCTCGACGTTGCCGCGGCCCGAGGATCGGCTGCCGACCCGGAACAGCCCGGAATTCTCGAGGAAGAACGGCCGTTTCTCGGGAAAGAACAGGCTGAAACGGTCCAGATTGATCTGCTGGTCGTCGGCCTCGACCTGGGCAAAGTCGGTGTTGACGGTCACGTCGAGCGTCAAGCTGGGGGTGACGCCGTACTTCAGGTCCATGCCGAGTTCGCTGTCATTCGTGTCGCCGGCTGCGCTCTCGCGCCCCGACGCCAGGACGTAGGGCGTCAACTGGAGGCTGCGCTGGCGCGGCGGCTCGACGCCGATCAGGTCTCCGGCCTCCGACACCCGGAACAGGCCGTGCTGCACGCCCAGATGGGCCCAGAAGGCGGTCTCGTTCTTGCGTCGGATGTTCCGCTCGAAGTTCAGCCCCCAGATCCCGCGGTCCGAGGTATAGCGGAGGCTGCGGAACGGGATCGCCATCTCCGCGCTCCAGCCGAAGTCACCGCTCCTGGTCCGGACCGTCCAGGCCGTGTCCCAGTCCAGGTTGGCGCCGCCGAAACGGCCTCCGCCGCCGCGGCCCTGGTTGGTGAACTGGCCGTCGTACTGGATGCCCGCGATGTTCGTGCCGAAGACGAAGCCGTTCTGGCGGTCACCGAACGTGTCGAGAACGACCCGGAAGCTGTCCTCGTTGCCGAGCGAGGCGTCGCGCCGGCTGTCCGAGATCGCCAGGGACGACGCGTCGCGGTCGAAGCAGACGACGGCGATGTAGAGGTTCGTGTCGTCGAAGGCGACCCGCACCTCGGTCGGTTCGCTCGCCGGTTCGCCTGCGAACGGCTCGACCTGCTGGAAGCCGGTGGCGACGTCCACGTCCTGCCACAGCGCCTCGCCCAGCACCTCGCCGTCGATCACCGGCGCCGCCGCGAGGCGTTGGGCGCGCAACTGCGGACGATCGCTGCGCAGTTCGACCGGCGCCGCGGCGGTCCCGCCTGCGGCAGGCAGGGCGGCCAGGGCGAGGGCTGCCAGCGCGCCGCGCGGGAGACGTTGTCGCGGCATCGGGGCTATTGCGGTGCGGGAGTAAGGGCGGGAACTTGCAGCTCCCGGGCCTGCCGGTTCAGTTCGTCGAGCTGCGGCCCGGTCAGCTCGGCGACCGCCTCGAGAATGGGTCGCAGCTCGGCTTCGAGGTCCTCGAGGCGGCGGCGCGCACCGGCCGTCGGCCGGGCGGTGTTGCCGTGGACGTGAGTGTAGAGGTACGCGTACTGGTTGTCGATCCGGGGCTGGAAGTTCAATGCGTCCTGGGAGACCCGGCTGCGCGACTGGATCAGCCGTTCGTCGAGTTCCCGGGACTGTTCGATGACGGCCCCGACGGCGGGCGCCAGCTCGGCGGCGCCGGTCGCATCAAGACGCTTCAGCAGGGTGTCGGCCTGCTCGCGCACACCGCGCAGGCCGGAGATCGCGTCGTGGATCGCCGTCAGCCGCGTCGAGAGCCGATCGAGCATCGCGTACTGCTCTTCGAGGTCGGTCCGGGAGATGTCGTCGAGCCGCGGATCGGCCAGCACCTCGAACGTCCGGTCGTCGATCCAGCCTGCGGGCGGGTCCGGCGCCGTCCCGTCCCCGTTGTCGTCCCCGGCGGCGACCTTCAGTGTCGCCCGGTACGTTCCCGGCGGCAGGTAGGGGCCGCCGGTGTAGGAAAGCGACATCACCGCACCGTCGACCAGGTGGGGCGCCTGCCCCTTGAGATCCCAGACGACCCGATTGAGCCCCGCCTTCGCCTCGAACGACTCGATCCGCGGCCGCTCGTCCTCGCCGTCTTCCGGTTCGTTTCCTTCGGGCAGCGACACGAAGCGCCGCAGCGCCTGCTCGCTGCCCTGGCGGGAAATCACCAGCTCGACCCGGCCTTCCGGCTTCTCCGGGAGGTCGAACCAGATCGACACCCCGTTCGCAAAGCCGCCGCCGCGGCCTGGCCGGTCGACGCGGACCGTGGGCTCGGGTGAGAACAGTCGGGGCGCGTCCCGCTTCGCGCCGGCGGCGATCTCCACGGCGAGCTCGCGCACCGCGCCGAGGTCGTCCAGCACCCAGAAGCTCCGGCCCTGGGTCGCCAGCACCAGGTCCGGGTTGCCCAGGCTGTCGTGGATCAGCAGATCGGTGATCGGCGTTCGCGGCAGGTTCAACTGGAACGGCCGCCAGGACCTGCCGCCGTCGAACGAGGTATGGAGGCCGAACTCGGTGCCGGCGAAGAGCAGGCCGGAGACGACCGGGTCCTCGCGCACGACCCGGACGAAGTGGCGGGCGGGCAGTCCCTCGGTTCGGGTGTTCCAGGTCGCTCCGCCGTCGTCCGTGCGAAAGATGTAGGGGGTGTAGTCGTTCAGCCGGTAGCGGTAGACGCCGACATGGACGCGGTCCGGGTCGTGGTGCGAGACGTCGATCGAATTGACGGTGCCGTCCGCCGGCATCGCCGGCGGGGTCACGTCGAGCCAGGCGGCGCCGTTGTCCCGGCTGACGTGGACACGGCCGTCATCGCTTCCGGCCCAGATCTCGCCCGCCGCCTGCGGCGACTCGGCGAGCGCGAAGATCGTGTTGTAGACCTCGACGCCGGTGTGGTCGTGCTGGACGGGCCCGCCCGGCACTCCCTGCTTCTCGTCGTCGTCGGTGGTCAGGTCGGGCGAGATCGTCTCCCAGGTCCAGCCGCCGTCGCGGGTGCGGTGGACGCGGTTCGACGTGTGGTAGACCACATCCGGGTCGTGCCGGGAGATGAGGATCGGCGCGTTCCACTGGAAGCGGTAACGCAGGTCGCGCGGCGCCGTGCCGTCCTGCATCTGGGGGTAGAGGATCATGTTGCGGGCTGTGCCGCTGCGGTGGTCGTAGCGGTCGATCCGGCCCAGGTAGTTCCCCGAGTAGACGAGGTGGGGCTGCTCGGGATGGACGGCGATGTGCCCGCTCTCGGCGCCGGCCACCGAATGCCAGTGCTGGGTCGGCGTCAGTTCGGGCAGGGGCCGCGACGGCACCGAGATCGTGCTGTTGTCCTGCTGGGCGCCGTAGATCCGGTACGGGAACTGCTGGTCGACGGTGACCCGGTAGAACTCGGCTGTCGGCTGGTTGTTCTGGCTGGACCACGAGCGGCCGCCGTCGACGCTCACGTTGGCGCCGCCGTCGTTCGCCTGGACCATGATGTGCGGCTGCTCCGGGTTGATCCACAGGTCGTGGTTGTCGGCGTGCGGCGTGTTCACCCGCTCCCAGGTGGCGCCGGCGTCGACGGAACGGAAGAAGCGGACGTTCGAGCCCCAGACCGTGTTCGGATCGGCCGGGTCGGCGTGGATGTGACTGTAGTACCAGCCGCGGGTCAGAAGCTCCGGCTCGTCGCTCACCTTCTCCCATGTGTCGCCGTGATCCTCGGAGCGGAAGATGCCGCCGCGGCCCTCCGCCGCGGTCACGATCGTCCACAGCCGGCCGCGCCGTGCCGGCGACGCGGAGACGCCGATGCGGCCGAGGACACCGGTGGGCAGGCCGCCTTCGAGCCGCTCCCAGGTGTCACCGCCGTCGGTCGAACGGAACAGTCCGCCTTCGTCGCTGCCGTCGATCAGGGTCCACGGCTTGCGCTCGACTCTCCAGGCGGCGGCGTAGAGGACGCGGGGGTTGTGGGGGTCGATCTCCAGGTCGGCGATTCCGGCCTCGTCGGAGATGGCGAGGACCTGCCGCCAGGTCTCGCCGCCGTCGGTCGAACGGTATACGCCGCGTTCCGGGTTGCTGCCGAAGATTTGGCCGAGCGCGCCGACCCAGAGCACGTCCGGGTCGTCGGGGTGCACGCGGATGCGGCTGATCGAGCCCGATTGCTGCAGGCCGATGTGCTGCCAGGAGGCGCCGGCGTCGGTCGAGCGGTACACGCCGTCCCCGGTCGAGACGTTGCCGCGCGGGCACGCCGAGCCCATGCCGACGTAGATCACGTTGGGATCGCTCGGCGCGACGGTTACCGCGCCGACGGAGCCGGCCTGGAAGTCGTCGTCGCTCAGGTTCTCCCAGGAGATGCCGGCGTTCGTCGTGCGCCAGACACCGCCGCCGGTCGAGCCCATGTAGAAGGTGTAGGCGTGGGCGGGGTGGCCGGCGACCGCGGTCACCCGGCCGCCGCGGCTGGGGCCGGCGAGCCGGAACTCGAGGCCGGCGAAGGGGTCGGCCTCTTCCTGGCTCCAGGCCGGCGCGGCAACCGGCGCGACTGTCAGCAGCAGCACGGCCGCTCGAATGCAACGCGACATTCGCCGCGGGCTTCCAAGGTCGATCATGGCCGCGCAGTCTACGTTGCTCCATCTCTGGCAGCGGCGTCCGCTTCGCCGGGCGGGGCTTGGTACCGTCGGCCCCGCCGTGACCGCCGAGACCGCCGCCCGCCTTGTCATCTACACCGACGGCGGCGCCAACCCCAATCCGGGTCCGGGCGGTTGGGCCGCCGTCGTCCTGGATCCGGCGGGAAACGTGGTGGAGGAGCTGTCCGGCGGCGCATCGCGCACGACCAACAACCGGATGGAGCTTCAGGCCGCGATCTCGGCGCTCGACCGCCTGGATGCGCCGAGCGCCGTCGAGCTCCACACGGACTCCCGCTACCTGCGCCAGGGCGTCACGTCCTGGGTTGCAAGCTGGCGCGCCCGGGGCTGGCGGCGCCGCGACGGCGGGGCGGTCAGCAACGTCGATCTGTGGCGCCGGCTGGAGGTCCTGGACCGTCGCCATCGAGTGACCTGGCGCTGGGTCAAGGGGCATGCCGGCAACCGGTGGAACGAGCGTGCGGACGCCCTGGCCAGCGGCGAGATCGAGGCGCGCGGCGGCGGCGCGGCGGAGGAACCGGCTGCCGGGGAGGCGCTGCCTGCCGACTGCGTCCGGGTCTGCATCAAGGTGCGTTGCGTCGGCGGTAACGGCTCGTGGCTTGCCGAGCTGGTGACCCCCGCCGGCACGGAAGAGCGGCGCGGTTCGGCCCGGGAGACGACCTCGAACCGCCTCGAGCTGGAGTGCGTCCTGGAGCTGCTCGACGGTCTGCCGGCCGGTCGGCCGGCCGCCGTCTTCACCGGCAACGACTACCTCCGGCGCGGTGCCACGATCTGGCTCGACGGCTGGAAGCGCAATCGATGGCGGACCGCGAGCGGCGCTCCGGTCGGCAACGCCGAGCTCTGGCGTCGGCTCGAGCGCCAGTGCGAGCAGCGCCGCGTGCTCTGGCCGCCGCCAACCGGCGAGGTCCGGGAACGGCTGGCGGAGCTGAAGGAGCGGCTGCGCGCCCGGTAACCTGCAGTTCGCGGCGGCTTCCTGCCGCGGATCCCGATCCGCTCGGCTGACCGGCAGTCCGTCGACTCACGCCGGCTGTTCGCGGGTCGTCAGGAACCGGATGTCCGGGGCGCTCTCGGCGGCGCGGTCGAGCCAGTAGCGGTTGGCGGCGAGGAACAGCGGTGCGCCGTTGTGGTCGTGCGCGATCTTCGCTTCGTGGCGGCGAACGAAGTCGCGCATGGTCCGATCGTCGTCGGCCTCGATCCAGCGCGCCAGGGACATCGTCGTGGATTCGAAGCGGACCGGCACCTCGTACTCGGTGCGGATACGGTCGGCGAGCACGTCGAACTGCAAGGCTCCGGCGACGCCGACGATCCAGTCGTTGCCCTCGCGCGTCCGGAAGACCTGGGCCACGCCCTCTTCGGCAAGCTGCAGCAGAGCGCGTCCCAGGTGCTTGGCCCGCAGCGGGTCGTCGGGGCGGACCCGGCGCAGGAGGTCGGGAGCGAAGCTGGGGACACCGACGAAACGGAGCGGTTCGCCAGCGGACAGCGCGTCGCCGATCCTCAGGTTGCCGTGGTTCGGAATGCCGATGATGTCGCCCGGCCAGGCCTCCTCCGCGAGCTCCCGGTCCTGCGCCAGGAACAGGACCGGGTTGTGGATGTTCAGGGTGCGCCCGCTGCGCGGGTGGAACAGCCGGATGCCGCGGTGGAAGCGTCCCGAGCACAGCCGCACGAAGGCAATCCGGTCGCGGTGCTTCGGGTCCATGTTCGCCTGGATCTTGAACACGAACCCGGTGACCGCGCTCTCGTCGGGCGCGACGGACCGGTCGACGGCCGGCTGCGGCCGCGGCGCCGGTGCGTCGCGGGCGAGCCCCTGAAGCAACGGGCCGATCCCGAAGCTCCGCAGCGCACTGCCGAAGTAGACCGGGGTGCGGTTGCCTTCGAGGTACGGGCCGGCATCGAATCGCGGGCACAGGGCGCGCACCATCTCGACGTCCTCGCGCAGCCTGGCCGCCGGTCCCGCGCCGATCGCTTCGTCGATTCCGGCGGAGTCGAGCCCGGCGACGACCCGCTCGGTCCCGCGCCGCTCCCGGCCGCCCGGCTCGACCAGCACCAGACGGTCGGCGGTCAGGTCGTAGCAGCCCTGGAAGCTCCGCCCCATGCCCACCGGCCAGCTCACCGGCGCCACCTCGAGCTGCAGCGTGTCGGCGATCTCGTCGAGCAGGTCGAAGGGGTCGCGCACGTCGCGGTCGAGCTTGTTGACGAACGTCGTGATCGGCATGTCCCGCAGGCGGCAGACCTCGAACAGCTTGCGGGTCTGCGCCTCGATCCCCTTCGCCGCGTCGAGCACCATGACCGCCGAGTCGACCGCGGTGAGCGTCCGGCAGGTGTCTTCGCTGAAGTCCTCGTGGCCGGGTGTGTCCAGCAGGTTGAACGTGTTTCCTTCGTGTTCGAAGGTCATCACCGAGGCGCTGACCGAGATGCCGCGTTCCCGCTCGACCTTCATCCAGTCCGAGTGGGCCCGGCGGGCGGCGCCCCGGGCCTTCACCGCGCCGGCGAGCTGGATCGCGCCGGCATGGAGCAGGAGCTTCTCGGTCAGCGTCGTCTTGCCCGCGTCCGGATGGGAAATGATGGCGAAGGTGCGGCGGCGGGCGAACGCTTCGGCGAGCTTGGTCATGGCGGCGGTGGCTGGGCGGCGCGATGCGGCTTGGCGCGGCGGCGGGAGAGTGTACCTGCGGGCGGCTGCATGCACGGGTCGGCCGTTCATGCCAGAATGCGCTCCCGTCGGTTCCAGGGAGGCGAAGCTGCATGAGCGATCTGTCCGCATTTCGAGAGGAGGTCCGCGCCTGGGTCGAGGGCAACGCGCCCGAGACGCTGCGCGGCAAGGCGCCGGACCCGAACGCGTGGGCCGCCGGCGGCCGCAAGGCGCCGTTCGTCTACCCGGAGAGCCGGGACTGGCTGCGGGCGGCGGCCGAGCACGGGTTCACCGTGCCGACCTGGCCCGAGGCGTACGGCGGCGCCGGCCTCTCGCGCGACGAGGCCGCCGTCCTGCACGAAGAGATCGCCCGGCTGGCCCTGCCGCTGCCGCTGACCGGATTCGGCTACAGCATGATCGGTCCGACCCTGCTCGATCACGGAACGAAGGCGCAGAAGGCGGAACATCTGCCGAAGATCGCTCGCGGCGAGATCCGCTGGTGCCAGGGCTATTCGGAACCGAACGCCGGATCGGACCTGGCGTCGCTGGCGACGTCGGCGGTGCGGGACGGCGACGTCTACGTGATCAACGGTCAGAAGATCTGGACATCCGGCGCCGACCAGGCGGACTGGATCTTCGTCCTCGTCCGCACCGATCCGGACGTGAAGAAGCAGCGCGGCATCACCTTCATCCTGGTCGATATGGAGTCTCCGGGCGTGGAGGTGCGCCCGATCCGGCTGATCAGCGGCGCCTCGCCGTTCTGCGAGACCTTCTTCCACGACGTGCGGACGCCGGTCGATCAGGTCGTCGGCGAGGTGAACGGCGGCTGGACCGTGGCCAAGGCGCTGCTCGGCCACGAACGGACCTCGATCGGCGGCATGGGCCGCGGCGGCGCCGGCGCGTCGCTGCCGGATCTGGCGCGCGACTACCTGGGCGGCGACGCGGAGGGCGGGATCGACGACCCGGCGATCCGGGAGCGGGTGGCCCGGCACGAGATGGAC
Organism: Thermoanaerobaculia bacterium; assembly: GCA_965116145.1. Classification (GTDB taxonomy): domain Bacteria; phylum Acidobacteriota; class Thermoanaerobaculia; order Multivoradales; family Multivoraceae; genus Multivorans. The sequence continues at coordinate 609,765 of OZ220482.1, read as the reverse complement.
GCGATGTCGTACGGACTCACGATCAGGCGGCACGGCGACGGTCTGGAAGCCGGGCACAAGCCGGGCCCGGAGAGCTCGATGTTCAAGTACTACGGAACGGAACTCAACATGCGGCGCGAGGAACTGATGCTCTCGATCCGGGGTCCCCAGGCGCTCGGCTGGGAAGGCGAGGGCTTCGATCCGGCCGAGCTGGCCCAGACCCGCACCTGGCTCCGCTCGCGGGCGAACAGCATCGAGGGCGGCACCTCGGAGATCCAGTTGAACATCATCGCCAAGCGCGTGCTGGGGTTGCCGGACTGATGGCCTCACTGGTACTGACCGCGCCCCAGAACATGCTGGCCCGGACGGCGGCCGAGCTGGTCCGCAAGCACGGCGGGGTCGACCGCCAGCGGCGGCTCCGCGATGAGGGGGTCGAGTCCGGTTACAGCCCCGAGGTGTGGGCCGAGATGGCGGAGCTCGGCTGGCTCGGCGTTCCCTTCCCGGAAGACGAGGGCGGACTCGGCATGGGGATGGCCGAGACGGTCCTGATCACCGAAGCGATGGGCCGCGGCCTGGCGCCCGAGCCGTTCGTGTCGGCGGTCGTCCTCGCCGGCGGACTGATCGCGGACGCCGGCAGCCGGGAGCAGCGGGCGGCGTGGCTGCCGCCCCTGATCGACGGCAGCAGCCGCCTGGCGCCGGCGGTGCTCGAGGCGAAGGGCCGGTACCGGCTCGACCGGGTGCGGACGCGGGCGCAGGCGAAGGCCGGCGGCTGGTCCCTGTCCGGCGAGAAGGTCCAGGTGGTCGGCGGGGTCGGCGCCGCCGGCTTCCTGATCGCGGCGCGGACGGACGACGGCGGCGATCGCCTGACCCTGTTCCTCGTTCCCGCGGATGCGGCCGGCGTCGAGGTCGTGCCGCAGCAGCGGGTGGACTCCCGCAACGCGGCGATCGTCCGGCTGAACGAGGTTCAGGTCGGCGCCGACGGCGTCCTTGGTGAGGTCGGCGGCGGACTCGCACCGCTCGGCCGCGCCGTCGACCGGGCCACGGCGGCGGTCTGCGGCGAGATGCTCGGGGTGATGACCGAGGCCTTCGAGCGGACGATCGAGTACCTCAGGTCGCGGCGCCAGTTCGGCGTCCTCATCGGCACCTTCCAGGCGCTCAAGCACCGCGCGGCGAAGATGTTCATCGAGATCGAGCTCTCCCGCTCCACGGTCATGGCGGCGGCGCGTGCGCTCGATGAAGGCAGCGTCGACGCGGAGCTGCAGGTCGCCAATGCCAAGGCGCGCTGCTCGGACGCGGTGATTCTGGTCACCAACGAAGCGCTGCAGATGCACGGCGGCATCGGCATGACCGACGAACACGACATCGGCCTGTTCATGAAGCGCGCCCGGGCGCTCGAATTCGCCTTCGGCGACGCCGCATTCCACCGTGATCGCTTCGCCCGTCTGCGCGGCTTCTGAGCGGCAATGGCGGCGCCGGGAACCGACCGGGCACGAAGGGTCCGTGAGCTGGAAGCAGGGGAGCGTGCCGTCGGGCGGCGGAGCCGGTGTCTGATCTGAAGGGGATCGTCGAGCGCATCCGCAGCCGGGTCGCGCGGAACCTTTATCCGAACGAGACGGCCGTTCGCACGCAGATCGTCCAGCCCGTCCTGGAGGTGCTGGGATGGGACGTCTACGACCCGGAGAAGGTGTGCCCGGAGTATCCGCTTCGGCCGGAGTCGGGGTCGGCGGCGCCGCGGCCTGTCGATCTGGCGTTGTGCGCCGCGGACCGTAGTCCTCGCTGCATCGTCGAGCTCAGGTCCACGACGGTCGATCTCGACGAGGTCGGCCGTTCCGGCCGTGATCGGAAACTGCTCGAGGACGCCGTCCGCGCCGGCGCGCCCCTGGCCCTGCTGACGAACGGCGTGAAGTGGCGCTTCTACTCGACCCGGGGCGCGGGGACGGATGCCGAGCGCCCTGTGGTGAAGGACCTTGACCTGAAGGTCGACCCTCTGGAGGAGGTCACATCAGACCTCGAACGCTACCTGTCCTGGAGCAACACCGCCTCCGGCCGCTCGGCCGAGTTCGCACGCGACGACCTCGAGGCCCGGCTCAATCGGGAGAGAACGCGCGAAGCGCTGTCGCGGGCCTGGGCGCAGCTTGCCGAGACACGTCTGCCGGACCTGCTCGCCGAAACCACCCGGGCGTTGACCGGCAGCCGCCCCGAGGCAACGGAGGTCGCACGATTCCTGAGCGACCTGGAACCAGGCCGCGGCGACGACGCCGACGGTGCGGTTGTCGGTCCACTTGAGGCGACGAGCTGGGACGGCAGGACGGTGCGCGGGCCCGTGCGCTACTGGTTGCTGGGCGAGGAGCACGTCGCCGAGGGTCGGCCTGCCGAAGGGACCGAGCCGGCCCGCCGGCCGTTCGAAGAGCTCTACGCGACCGTGCTGTCCGTCCTGGCCGAACGGGATTCGGGGTTCCTGGCGCGGGTCGAGCCGAGGTTCCGACGGCGGAAGGAACGAGGCGTGGCGCGGTCGAAACACAAGCTGTCGCCGTACCCGTCGCGGGCGGAGATCAGCTCGCCGCTGCCGGGCGGCTGGTGGCTGAACCAGTGGGTGGGCGACCACTGGCGGATCGATCGGCTGAAGATCGCGTGCGAGGTTGCAGGTGTTCCGTTCGAAGATCGTGCAGGACTGCACCTTCTTCTGCCCCCCAAGTCTGAGGCACCACCCGGGCCGGGGCTCAAGTCCGCAAGGCGCCATGGACCCGTGCACTACTGGCTGTTCGGCCGGGAGCACGAGGAACGCAGCGCCAAGGACGCATACGTGGCGGTGTTTGCAGGGCTTGCCGAACAGGATTCCGGGTTTCTGGAGCGTGTCGCACCGAGACTTCCGGGACGAACGCACCTCAGCCTGGCGCCGACGATTCAGCAGCTCTCCCCGGACGGCTACCACAGGGGTCGGAGCGTCCGGTTGCCCAGCGGCTGGTGGCTGCACACGAATCTGACGAACGCCGAGAAGACCCGGAGGCTGAAGATCGCCTGCGAAGTCGCCGGGATCCCGTTCGGCGATCGGGCGGGACTCGACATCCGGCTGCCGAACGCCTGAGCCCACAAGAACCGGTCGCCGGCGGCCCACGACCGTGCCCGCCGGACCGAGGCTGCCGTCTTGCGCCTTGACCTGATCCGGTCACTCAGCGAGCGCGTGGGCGTCGCCGGATCCGCCGCTCGGTCGCCGGCTCAGCCGATGATGCGCTTCGGGTTCATCCCCGAGCAGCCGTCGTGCCTTGCCGCGGTGGAGCAGCGCCCGGTGTAGCAGGAATCACCGGCGAAGCCCTGGGGTCGAAGGTCCCGGATGAAGCGTTCGACGTTCGCCTGCACTTCGTCGGCGCTCTGGCCGTGCTCCGTGATCAGGACCTTGGACAGGCCCCACCACGCCCGGCCCAGATTGCACTGGCAGCAGCAGGTGTAGGCGGAGCGGTCGCTGCAGCACGGCGCCGGAATCGGTGTCAGCGCGGCGCGCTTGATCTCCTCCTGCTCGGGCGTCAGCTCGATCTCGGCGTCGTACGCGATCAGCCGCTCCATCGGCAGCGCGAGGACCGCCTCGACCGGATCGTCGGCCGTCGCAACCAGCGCGGGCCCCACGGGCGCCGTCGAGGCGTCACCGCAGCTCCAGGCCGTCCAGCCGGCGAGGAGCAGGGCAGTCGTCGTGGCAGCAACTCGGAGGCGGCGTCTGGTGCAGGTCATGGCGCCGCCGATCCTATCCGGTTCCGAGCCGGCCGGGGCCTGCAGACGCCGAGCCGCTTTCAAGGCGTGTCGACAACCGTGCATTCGAGCGACGGCACGTGGAGATAGTCCCGGTCGAAGGTCAGCAGATGGCCGTGACACTCGAGCGTGCAGGCAGCGATCCACACGTCGTTCAGGGGAATGGGCGTGCCGGCTGTCCGCAGCGACACGAAGACACGGGCATAGTGGCGGACGGTCGCAGGGGTCACGTTCAGCACGCTGACGAACGGTTCGGCCAGCAACTCGGCGAGTACGCGCCGGTTCTCGGCGGCTCGATTGCCGAGCTCGAAGGCTGCTTCAAGTTCTCCGAGAACGACGACGGGCACTGAAACGTGGACGGCGCCGGCAAGGCTCGCAAGGACCTGCGGGTGTCCCTTGCGGAGGTGGGAGTAGGCGCTGGTGTCGAGGACGAGTCGATCGATCTCCGTCATTCCCAGAGCCGCCGGTCGATCACCCGCTGCTCCGCGAGAGCCGCGTCGAACTCGCTGGCGTCCTCGTCGGTCCAGGTGGCGTAACGGCGCAGGCGGGCCCGTCGGGCGTTCGGACCGACCGCCTCACGCAGAACGCGCAGCACGGTCGCGTTCAGACTCTCGCCTCGCTCGCTGCTGATGGCGCGCAACCGGGCCGCGAGATCGGCGCCCACGTTGCGGATGGTCAGTTGGGTCGCAGGTACGCGGGTTCCAGGTACGGGTGTTGCAGGCATGATGCGCTGACTGTGCCTGCATGCTGTCGATCTGTCAATCCTCCGAAGAGGACTCCCGGCGAGGACTCCTGCGGGACCGTGTCGGCAGGAGGATGTCGAGTCCTGCGCGGTCGCCGAACGGGATGCCGGCGATCTCGCAGGCGATCTTCAGCCTGCGGGTCTTCTGGGCGTTCGACAAGTTCGTATCCAACCACCAACCGCCGGGAAGGCGAGCGCTCACCTTCAGAACTGAACTGACTCCGGACAGCTCGTGCTTCGCCTGTGACAGTCCTCGGCGCGTGCGCCCCCGCAGCCGCGGTTCGACCCGGGTGAGAAACTCCGGATCCCGTTCGGCCAAGGCCCCAAAGACTGCGATGTACGCGTCCTTGGCGTTTCCTCCGACGTATTCCTTGCCAAGCAACCAGTAGCGTACGGCCTGAGCAGGCCGCCCGGACCTGCCCGGCCGCTCGGACGACGGACCGGCGCCTGATTTCGTCCCGTGGTCGCTGCTCTCCGGACGCTGCGTCCGCGTTTCGGTGCCCGGTGTCCACGCCGGTTCCCGGATCTCCTCCGGTCCTCCTCGCCGTGCGTCCGGCTGCCGTTTCGGACGCCTTCGCGAAGCCGTCCTTCTTCGCGGTCGATCCTCTTCGGACGTCAGACTGCTCAGGAAGCGGGCGATGTCCGACTCGGCGGGAGCGCTGCCGGTCAACGACACGGTCGCCTCGGTCAGCAGCGCGGACAACCTGGCGTCGACCTTGCCCTCGACCAGCCGCGCCCACGCCCTCGGGATCGTCGCGCGCGCCTTGCGGCGATCGAGACGCGCGTTGAGATCCTCCCGGGCGAGATCGGCCGCCCTGCCCGACGCGGTGTTCTTCCAGGACAGGTAGCGTTCGAGGTTCGACGCGATCTGTTCCAGGGGATCGGATTCGAGATCGAGGTCCTTCACCAGGCGCTCGGCGTATGTGCCCGCACTCTGCGTGGAGTAGAAGCGCCAGTTCACGCCGTTCGTCAGCAGGGCCAGGGGCGCGCCGGCGTGAAAGGCGTACTCGAACAATTGCCGGTCGCCGGCGGAGTGGCCGATCTCCCGGAGATCGACCCTCGTCGACTTGAGCTCGACGATGCACCGCGGGTTGCGGTCCGAGACGCACAACGCCAGATCGATCCGTCGCGGTGCGGCCCCGGTCTTCAGCCGCAACTGGTACTCGGGAACCACCTTCTCCGGGTCGAACACGTCCCATCCCAGGGCCTGCAGGACCGGCGGAACGATCTGGTTCTGGACGGCGGCCTCGCTCGGATAGGCGTTCCGCCGGATCCCTACCCGGATGCGCTTGAGAACGCTCGCCAGATCGATCATCGGACCGCGCCTTCCGTCTCCGGCCGCCGTGAGCACTCACCGTGCCCGCTAGCGCTAGCAGCCGACACCGTTGCCCGGGGGCAGACCAGAAGCAGGGGCTCTCTCATGGTGTGCTCGTTGCAGCCCTGGTGACCTTGAAACGACGCTGCAAGGAAGCTCAGGTTAGCACGCGCAGAAACGGCGCACTGCTGCAACCCCCTGGCCGCGCGAGGACGATCATGAAGCGGAGCGTCGATCCCGCGAGAGACGAGCCCGGGGCCCGGGGTGACAGTCCACGGGAGCAGGGAGGCGTGACCGCGCCGGATCTCCGTGCTGCGCCAGGACCGGGTCAGGCGCCCGTCCGGCTGCGGGCGATGAGTTGCAGTTCACGGAACGAGGTCAACAGACTCCAGGGTCACGGGTCGGCCGCGCCGACACGGGTACGATGCCGGTCCGATGTCGAACGTTCGGCTCGAAGCGGATGGCGAGGTGGCGCGGATCGTCCTGACCCGGCGTGCCCGTGCGAACGCGCTCGACTCGGAGACGACGGCGGCGCTGCGGGAGGCGGTCGATGCCTCGGCGGCGGCGCGCCCGCGGGTCCTGGTCGTCTCCGGCGAGGACGTCTTCTGCGGCGGCGCGGACATCCGCGAGATGGAGGGCCTCGACGCGGCGGGCGCCGAGCGTTTCATCCGCGGGCTGCACGCGGCCTTCCTGGCGATCCGCCGGCATCCTGCGCCGGTCGTCGCCGAGGCCCGCCGGGCTGCGCTTGGCGCCGGCCTCGAACTCCTCGCGTCGTGCGATCTCTCGGTTGCCGCGGACGACGCGGTCTTCGGCATGCCGGAACCCCGGGTCGGTCTGCCGTCGGTCATCGAGGCGGCCCTGCTGCCCGGACTTGTCGGTCTCGGCCGCGCCCGCGAGCTGCTGTTCCTCGGCGATTCGATCGGCGCCGCCGAGGCCGCGCGGATCGGCCTGGTCGGCGAGGTCGTGCCGGCCGCCGATCTGGAGGCGGCGGTGAACGCGAAGGTCGAGCGGTTGCTGCAGCTCGATCCATCGGCCCTGGCGCTTCAGAAGCGGCTCATCGACCGTTGGCTCAACCTGCCCCTGGAGGAAGCGGTCGAGGCCGGCGTCGCCGCGTTCCGGGCCGTCTACGAGACCGGCGAGCCGAAGCGGGCGATGGAGGCGTTCTGGCGCCGACGTCAGGGCCCGGGCTGAGTCACGCGGCCAGCCACTGGCGGCAACCCGTCGCTTCCAGCACGTCGTCGATCGTTCCGCGGTCGGTCAGCTCGCCGTGCCGGGCGCGCAGCGCGGCCAGGGACCGAGCGTGGTACTTCTGCGGCTTCTGGGTCCACTCGCCGCTGTCCAGCGTGACGGTGAAGGTCTCGTCGCCGGCCGCGATGGCGTCGGCGTTGGCGGCGCTCCAGGGCAGGAAGAGGCCGCCCACCTGTTGCCGGAGCAGCGGCATGAGCGTCGGTTTCAGCGACTCCCAGTCCTCGAAGTCGCCGTTCGCCGTCGGATCGACCATCCGCTGGACCCAGGCGACGGTGCGGGGCGCCCTGGCGTCGAGCAGGCTGCGGGGAGTGGGATCGGTCCAGGCCTGGTGGAGCTGCATGCCGACGCCGAGATCGCCGAACGCCGGCCGATTGCCGAACAGGTAGTCGCGTCCGTCGAGGTGGGCCTCGATGAGGTCGACCGCATCCAGGAACGACTGCTCGATCTGGGGCGCGGTCTGTTCGCTGGAGCCGACGAACCAGACCCGGGGCGTCATCCGCTCGCGGACCTGCTCGGTCATCGCGTCGAGCGCTGCCCCGTCGGCATCGGGATTCATGCCCTGGGCAATGCGGCGCGCGGCGGATTCCTGATCCGCCGGCCGTGCCCAGCGGTAGTGGAACATCCACTTGTTTCCCCACTCGTCGCCGAACTCCTCGAGCAGCACGGAGACGAAGGCCGCCGTCGGATCGGCAGGGTGGATCGACGGCTCCGGGAACTCGGTCTCCATCGCTTCGACGATCGGCGTCGAGTCCTGCAGGCCGCGGTCGTCCGGGGTGACCACCAGGGGCACCAGGGGCAGCCTGGCGTAGCGCTGGAACTCGTCCTGGTTGGCCGGGCTGCGCCGGATCCACTCGTGGGGAATGCCCTTGTACCGGAAGTACGAACGGACCTTGACGGAGTAGGGCGAGAGCTCGCCGCCGAAGATTCGGTAGGGTCTGGCCATTGGCGGAGCCTCTAGCAGTCCGTGGCAGAAGTGCGTGTCACACCGAGAGCGGTCAGGCGCCCGTCCGGCAAGGCGCGATGAGAGAGCATATCGGGAATATGTGAGCGAAGAGCAACGCAGCCGGGCGGGATGCATGGCCGTTCGAATGCAGCGCGACTTCTGCCACGGACTGCCAGGAGGAGAAGTCGGTGGCAGAAGGGCAGTGCCGATCCTCAGGCTCGCCCGGAGAATTCGCGGCGCAACACGCGTCCGCCGAAGTGTGGCGGGATCATAACAACGGGCCAGGCCGCCGCCGCGGTGCGACGATGCCGGACCGGTGCGCTTGCCGGTCGGTCACATGCGCACCGACGAGGCCCTGGCGGACCCACCGGCGTAGCTTCGGCCCGGCCGCGGACAGCACTTCATCTTCACGGCAGGCTTGGGTTCCGTCGCCCGTGCCATCAGGCGGGACTGCACGGTTCTTGCCGGGATCCGCGGCGAGGTCGTGGCGCTGCTGCTGAAGCGCGGCTCCCGAACCTGGAACCGTGCCCCTGGGTTCGAAGGTCCCGGATGAAGCGCTCGACGTTGGTCTGCACCTCGGCGCGCGACGGTCGATCTGTTCCGCGAAGCGCAGCCGTCGGTCGGCTCTCAGAGACCGGATCAGCGTTCCGGCGGAGGTTTCTGGGGCTGTTCCGCCGGGTCTCCGGCGCCGTCCGGCGTGGGCGCCGCGGTCGCGGCCGGGATCGGGGGCGCCGACGGCTGGATCGTCATGGCCAGTCGACGTGCCTGATTTCGGGTGCGCACCGGCGTTCCGTCCGCACTGTCGTCCGACTCGCGGGACTCCAGAACGACCGCGTGACGTCCGTTCGGGCTCACCAGCACTCTCCTGCCCGTCGGCGGCGGCCCAGGCGTCCCATCCGACAGATGACGCTCTTCGAACCCGGTCCACGGGTCCCGCCAGGCGTGTTCGATGCGGTAGCTCCCTTCATCGCTCACGATCCTGACCACGCCGCGCTCGGGGTGAACCTTCCAGCCGTCCTTCCCTTCCATCTCCCAGAACGGAGCGTCGGGGAATCCCGATACGCCCAGATCCGGGAGGTTGTACGCGCGGAGCTGCTCGTCGGCTTCGGCCCAGAGCACTCTGTCTTCGTGCTGCCAGTGAAACCACCAGTACGTCGAGGGTTCCTCCCACCAATGTGTCAAGGGCTCCGCTGCCCCCTGGAGCACCGGGATCGCCTGTGGCGATGCTCCCCTTCTGAAGTGCACGATGTAGCCGCCGCCCCGCCACGGGACGAGCACGACCAGGCCGTCGCTCGTGTCGAGGAACCAGAAGTGGCGCGAGCCGTCCGGCGAGGCAGACGGGCTCAGGTCGGGAAAGTCCACATGCTCCATGTGGCGTGAGTCGTTCGGCTCCCCGATCCAGCCGATCTCGAACGCCATGCCGGACTCGGGGTTCCCTTGATCCCAGCCGAAGGCCCACATCCGGCCGTCGCGGGAGACCTCGGGAACTGCGCAGTGGCTCTTGCACTCCGGGAAGTCCGTCCGGCTGTACCACCTCCAGCGGCGTTCGACCTCGTCGCCGCGAACGGAGACGATGGCGGCGCCGGCTGCGGTGTAGCCGCCGACGACCGGCCCTTGACTCCCGGTGAGAAGAATGTCGCCGCTGTCGAGGAAGGCGCCCAGGCTCAGGCCCGCCAGGTCCTCTCCAGGCATCACCTTGCCGACAACGCGCCCCTTGCCCAGTTCGATCAGTACCGGGCGCCACGTCAGCGACGCATAGGTTGGGTCGTTGCCCTCGTCACCGACCAGGATGACGACCCTCGCGCGACCGTCGTCGTCAACGATTCCGCCGCTCACCTCGCCCGACGGCAGCGGAACAACCTGCGCCGCAACGGAAGCGGTGACGGCGACGACAGCAAGGCAGATGATGACGGCAACGCGTCTGCACAGGACCATGGTTCTTCCCTTCTGTTCGTTGCTGCTCTCCTGACGGGGCGGGTGTCGGACCCGATCGGACAACCGTGGCGGCTGTCGCCGGGTCCACTGTATCGCCGCCGGAAGGCGAGCAGTCCGCGGCAACCGCCGCGCTGCGCCTGATCGGCCAGGCGGCGTGGCGGTCGGGTTGCTCTTCGGTCCGCCATGGCCCGCTGTTCTGCCTCGCCGCGCCGGGCCGGAGCGGCGCTGCCTTCGGTACGGCAGGGCAGTTCCACCACAGGCTGCCGTCGGGGGCGTGGGAGCGGGCGGAGTAGGCTCGGCCGGCGTCGCCGGTGGATGGGGCGCGGTGCCCTCGGCAAGACCCTCTTGAGGAGTTCCGGTCTCGTGGCAACGACTCCCGATCTGACGCAGCGGCTGCGGGAGATCTTCGGCCATGCCGCGTTCCGTCCTCGGCAGGAGGAGGTGTGCCGGCGTACGGCCGAGGGCGTCGACGGGCTGGTGGTCATGCCGACCGGCGCCGGCAAGTCCCTCTGCTACCAGCTTCCGGGACTGATGCGGGGCGGCCCGACCCTGGTGTTCTCGCCGCTTGTCGCGCTGATGGAGGATCAGACGGCGAAGCTCCGCGGCGTGGGTCTGCGCGCCGAGCGGATCCACTCGGGGCGGCCCCGCAGCGAGTCGCGGCAGGCCTGCCGCCGCTACCGGAACGGCGAGCTGGACTTCCTCTTCATCGCGCCCGAGCGGCTCGGTGTGCCGGGCTTTCTCGAGTTTCTCGAAGGATGCCCGCGGCCGGCCCTGATCGCGGTCGACGAGGCGCATTGCATCTCGCAGTGGGGCCACGATTTCCGTCCCGACTACCGGCTTCTGGGGCAGCGTCTGCCTCGTCTGCGGCCGGCGCCGGTGCTGGCGCTGACCGCGACAGCCACGCCCCGGATCCAGGATGACATTGCCGCCCAGCTCGGTCTCGCCGGCGACCAGCGCTACATCTACGGCTTTCGCCGCGAGAACCTGGCCGTGGAGGTCGTGCAGCGGCGCCCCTCCGTGCGCGCCGGCATCGTGGCCGAGGTGCTCGGAGACTCCGAGCGCAGACCCGCGATCGTCTATGCGCCGACGCGCAAGGAAACCGAGTCGCTTGCTGAACGGCTGGCCGACAGGTTCCCGAGCGAGCCGTATCACGCCGGCCTGCCGGCAGCCGACCGCGACCGGGCGCAGGCGGCGTTCCTCGCGGGCGGACTGGAGGTCATCGTCGCGACCACGGCGTTCGGCATGGGAGTCGACAAGCCGGACGTCCGGACCGTGGTCCACACCGCCATGCCGGCGACGGTCGAGGGCTACTACCAGGAGATCGGCCGCGCCGGCCGCGACGGCGAACCCGCCCGGGCCCTGCTGCTCTGTTCCTGGGCCGACCGCCGCACCCAGGAGTTCCTGCACGGACTGTCCTACCCGGAGGTCGAAGTGCTGTCCCGCCTGTTTCGGGTCCTGGGCGACGAGCCGCGGGAGAAGGCGGAACTCAGGGATCTCCTCGGCCTGGAGGACCGCGTCTTCGAGGCGGCGCTCGACCAGTTGTGCATCCACGGCGGGGCAGTGATCGGCCGCGGCTACGGCGTACGGCAGGGCGAGGACTCGTGGCTTCCGACCTACGGTTCGCAGCGCCGGCACCGGCTCGACCAGATCGACGAGATGACCCGCTTCGCCGATCATCGGGGTTGCCGCATGCTCCGTCTGGTCCGGCACTTCGGCGATCTTGCCGACAGCGGCGCGCGCTGCGGCGTCTGCGACGTCTGTGCTCCCGCATCGTGCGTGGTGCGCAGGTTCCGGGCGCCGCTGCCGGAGGAAGTCGAGGCGATGGGGACGGTCGTGTCCCTGCTGCGGCAACGCGACGGCCAGGGCACCGGGCGCCTGTTCCGGGAGTTCCATGCGATCCACGGCGCCACCGACCGGGGGGCCTTCGAGGATCTTCTTGGCGCGCTGGCCCAGGCCCGCGTCCTGTTCGTCGAGGACGACTCGTTCCGCAAGGACACGGGCGAGACGATCCACTACCAGCGGGTCGGTCTGACGCCGAGCGGACGCCGCCGGGGCGTCGATCTCGCGGAGCAGGTCCTGCTGCCGGACGATTCTCCCGATCCTGCCGAGCCGCCCGTGCCTCGCCGGCGGCGGCAACGGAGCGCCGCGCCGCCGGCAACCCAGGAGGGCGCCGGCGCGGACCCGGATCTGGTCAACGCCCTGCGCGCATGGCGGGGGGAAGTCGCACGCCGGAAGCGGCTGCCGGCGTACACCGTGCTGCACAACCGCACGATCCTCGCACTGGCTGCGGCTCGTCCTGCCCCGGCGGATCGGGAGCAGTTGCTCGCGGTGCCCGGGATCGGGCCGACGACGGTCAAGCGCCACGGCGGTGCGCTGCTGCGGATCGTGGCCGCGGCGCATGGGCCCCGGAAGTGACAGAATCCGCTGCCATGGCGACATCGACGACCGCCCCGGCACAGTGGTTCGGACACCCGCGGGGACTCTCCACCCTGTTCTTCACCGAGCTCTGGGAGCGCTTCAGCTACTACGGCATGCGGGCGCTGCTGCTGCTCTTCATGACCGACACCGCGACCGGCGGGCTCGGCTTCACCACCGAGACGGGCTCGGCCATCTACGGTCTCTACACCTTCGGCGTCTACGCCCTGGCACTGCCGGGCGGTTGGGTGGCCGATCGCATCCTGGGCCAGAAGAAGGCCGTGCTGTGGGGCGGCGTGATCATCGCGCTCGGGCACTACGCGCTCGCGGTGCCGACGCTTGCCACGTTCTTCCTCGGCCTGTTCCTGGTCGTCGTCGGCACCGGACTGCTCAAGCCGAACGTCTCGGCCGTCGTCGGCGACCTCTACGTGAACGACACGGCCGCCCGCCGCGACGCCGGCTTCTCGATCTTCTACTCCGGGATCAACATCGGCGCCCTTGCCGGACCGTTCCTCTGCGGCTGGCTGGGAGAGGGCATCGACTGGCACCTCGGCTTCGGCGCCGCCGGCGTCGGCATGACCTTCGCGGTTGCGGCCTACATCGTCGGCCGCAGGCATCTGGAAGGCGCCGGCGAGCCGCGCGGTCCGGCCGCCGACCCGGTCCGGGTGGCCAGCGCCAAGCGGAGCCTGATCGCCGGCGCCGCCTGCACCGCCGTGCTGGCTGTCGTCCTGTGGCGGCTCGGCGCCAGCGGCGCCGCACCGATCACGCTGGTCGGTTTCGCCGACGCCACCGGACTCATCGTTGTCGTGCTGGCGGCGGTCTACTTCGCGTACGTCATCGGCTTCGTCTGCACCGACGGCACGGAGCGGAGGAGGATCGGCGCCTGCGCGGTGCTGTTCGTCGGCGCCGCCCTGTTCTGGTCGGGCTTCGAACAGGCCGGATCGTCGCTCAACCTGTTCACGCGGGACCACGTGAACCGCGACCTGTTCGGGTTCCTGGAAGTGGAAGTCAGTTGGCTACAGTCGGTGAACCCCTTCTTCATCATCGTCCTGGCGCCGGTGATGGGCGCCCTGTGGGTCCGGCTCGGGAGCCGGAACCCGTCGATTCCGGTGAAGTTCGGCCTCGGACTGGTGCTGCTCGGCGTCGGATTCGGCGTTCTTTCCTGGGGAGCTTCGGTAGCCGAAGCGGGCGGCGAGCAGGCGGCGATGGCCTGGCTGGTCGTGACCTACTTCTTCCACACGGTCGGCGAGCTGTGCCTGAGCCCGGTGGGCCTGTCGAGCATGACCAAGCTGGCGCCGGACCGCCTCGTGTCCCAGATGATGGGCACCTGGTTCATGGGCGCCGCGCTCGGCAACCTGATCGCCGGCCGGGTGGCCGGCTACATCGAGACGCTGCCGCCCGCCGAACTGTTCCGCACGGTGGCGCTGATCGTCGCGGCCGCCGGCGCCGTGTTCCTCGTCCTGTTCCAGCCGATCAGGTGGCTGTGCGCCGGCGTGAAGTAGCGGGGCAGCCTCGACTTCGACCGCTTCCGGCCGACGGGCTGGCGCAACAGGAGCCCGATGGCTCTGGCGCAACGGTCACGCGAGTCAGTTTCGGCGGTGGACCGCCACGGCGATCAGGGAGCCGGAGACGATGAGTCCGGCCGTGAGAGGCTCGTTCTCGGCAAACCGCGACAGTGCGAGCCAGAAGGCGCCGCCGATCGCCACGATATAGGCCAGCGTTTCGAGCAAGGCACGCAACCGTCGCTGCTTGCCTTCGCTCTCCGCCATCACGAGGATGCGGTCGGCAGCGCCTGGTAGCACCTGATCGAACCTCGCGAAGTGCTCGGGGTGCGGTAGCGGCCCCGAGTACTGGCTGCTCAGCGAGACGACTTCGCGGCTTGGCTCATTCGGTTCCCGGACGGGACGGGACTCGTGCTTCCTCGTCTGCAGATTCTGTTCGGGCCTTTTTCTTGGGATGCCTGCTGCCTTCCAGCTCGTGTTCGAACCTCTTCGAGGACTTTCTTATGTCGTCGCCGACTCTCTGCCAGTCCCCTCTCAGGGCCTTTCCGTCCTCCAGCCATCCTGGCTCAAGATGACGACCTGGAAGCGTCTCGGTCACTTGGGAACTCCCCTGGATTCAGAAGGTGACGGAGCAACGGGGACTGCACCCGGAGGCTCCCGGACGCCGATCCACGCCAGGAAACCTAGCACAGGCGCGGAACGTCCTTTCACGGCCGGCTGCCGTTGGCCTCCAGCTCGCGGGCGGTTCAGTTGATGCCGCGCTGCCTGCCTTCCCAGTAGGGGGCGCGCAGCTCGCGCTTCAGCACCTTCATCGCGCCGGAGAGGGGCAGGGGCTCGGCCCGGAACTCGACGGACTTCGGCACCTTGTAGCCGGCGATCGAGTCGCGGGCGTGGCTGATGATCGAGGCGCCGGTGCTGTCGTCGACTTCGGCACCCTCCTTCGGCACGACGATCGCGTGGACCTGCTCGCCCCATACGTCGTGGGGAATGCCGATCACCGCCACCTGGCCGACGACCGGGTGGGTGGAGATCGCGCTCTCGACTTCGGCGGAGTAGACGTTCTCGCCGCCCGAGACGATCATGTCCTTGACCCGGTCGACCAGGAACAGGTAGCCCTCTTCGTCCAGGTAGCCGGCGTCGCCGGTGTGGTACCAGCCGCCGCGGAAGGCCTCCTCGGTGGCCTCCGGCTTGTTCCAGTACTCGGTCATGTAGTTGCCGCCCCGGGCGCAGACCTCGCCGACCTCGCCCGCCGGCAGCATGTTCCCGTCCTCGTCCCGGATCGACAGCACCACGCCCGGCACCGCGCGGCCGACCGAGCGCAGGCGGTCGCCGCCCGCCTTGTGGTCCTCGGCGTCGAGCACCGTGAGCAGCGACGAGCTCTCGGTCATGCCGTAGCCCTGTCCGATGTCCATGTCCGGGAACAGGGTCAGCAACCGGTCGAGCAGGGCCGCCGGCATCGGCGACGCGCCGTAGGCGAGATTGCGCACGGACGCGAGCTTCTCGGGGGCGAAGTCCGGGTGGCTCATCATCATGTGGATCATGGTGGGAACCATCGTCGTCGTCGTGACCTCGTACTTCTCGATCAGGGCGATCGCGGCGCCGGGGTCGAACATCGGCATGAGGACGAACTTGCCGCCGAAGGTCTGGGTGGCGATGACGCCGACCATGGAGGCGGCGTGGAAGATCGGCGTCTGCAGCAGCGCCGTGCCTTCGGAGAGCTGCGGGAAGCGCATGACCGCGTGGTACGTGTTCAGGATCTCGGCGCGTTGACTGCAGAGGACGCCCTTCGGCAGGCCGGTGGTGCCGCCGGTGTACATGAGAACGACCGGGTCGGTCTCTTCCGGCTCGTCCGGCAGCACCGGGTCGCTGTCGGCGATCAGGTCCTCGTAGCGGAGGTCGTACGGGGCGTCCGTGTCGTCGTCGGTCCCGCCGATCAGCACCGTGCGGCGCACCGTGCAGTCGCCGCCGGCCAGCGCCATCGCCTGCGCGAACAGCGGCGCGAACGTCCTGTCGACGAAGGCGACTTCGGTGCCCGAGTCGCGCACGATGTAGTCGAGTTCCTTGCCGGCCAGGCGGAGGTTGAGGGGGTTGATCACGCCGGCGCCCAGGAACGCGGCGTGGTAGAGCTCGACGTATTCGTGGCAGTTGAGCGCCATCACCGCGAACCGGTCCGTGCGCCCGACGCCCAGTTCGCCGCCCAGGGCGGTGCACAGGCGCAGCGTGCGGTCGGCGTGTTCGCCGAAGGTCGCGCTGTAGGCGCCGTCGATGATCGACTCCTGGTCGCGCAGGTAGCTGGCGGCGGGCTCGAACAGGCGGTGGAAGATCAGTTCCTTCATCGGTGGAGAAGCTCCTCTGGCGGCATCGGCGCGAAGGGGGGGGGCGGCCGGCTCAGTGCGCGGACAGGGAGGCGATCACGTCTCGCTGCGTCGCCTCGTCGAGAAAGCGGAGGTTGGGGCTCATGCGGTCGACGACCTCGCCGTAGCGGTCGAGGACGCCGCGGGCGAGCTCGGCCGGCTCGCCGACGACGGCGAACGCGTCGAGCATCTCGTCGGTGATCAGGGTTCCCATCTCGTCCCACTGGCCCTGCTTGGACAGCCGGTTCAGCTCGAGCTGCAGGTCGCCCCAGCCCTCCGACTCGAGCACCGGGCGATAGGCCGGGGTCGAGCCGTAGAAGGCGATCTGCTTCTTGACCGCCCGCTTCGTGTCCTCGAATGTCGCCTCGTCCTGCCCGGACACGATGAAGCCGGGATAAGCGATCTCGACGTCGGACCGGGCGCGCCCGGCTGCTTCCAGGCCTCGGGCGATGGCGGGAAGGGTCACATCCCGCAGATAGGACCGGGTGGTGAAGGGATGGACGATCAGGCCGTCGGCGACCTCGCCGGCGACCTCGGTCATCAGCGGGCCTACGGCGGCCACGAAGACCCGGGGCGGGCCGTGCTCGGTGTTCGTCGGCGTGAACATCGGCGTCATCAGGGTGTGGGAGTAGAACTCGCCCTGGAACCGGAGCGGTTCGCCCTCGGTCCAGCACCTCCAGATCGCGCGCATCGCCAGAATGAACTCCCGCATGCGCCGGGCCGGGTGCGACCAGGGCATGCTGAAGCGCTTCGTGATGTGGGGCCGGATCTGCGAGCCGAGTCCGAGGATGAAGCGGCCCCGCGAGTAGGCGTTCAGGTCGTGGCCGATGTTCGCGAGGTTCATCGGCGTGCGGGCGAAGGCGACCGCGATCGACGTCATCAGGTCGATCCGCTCGCTGTGCTCGGCGGCAAGCAGCAGCGGAAAGAACGGATCGTGCGCCGTCTCCGCAGTCATCGCCGCCGCGAAGCCGGCCTCCTCGAGCTCCCCGATCCGGCGCGGAATTTCGCGCAGATCGCCTGGCAGTCCGCCGTCCACCTTCATCTTGTGCCATCCCCCGACAGGTTGTTCAAGGTCGGCGCGAGAGTATACGGAAGCCTACGCCACGGAACGCCGCAGAGGCTGGCCACTGCGGGTGAACGGCTCCGGCTGAGTGGAACTCCTGCTCGAAGCCAGGACGGCCGGTGCGAACGGCCGCCGGGTTCCAACCCGCTTGCTACGATCCCGGTCTTGCTGCGTCCCCCTCAGTCCTCTTCGCTGCTCGACCTTCAGGGAGCCCCCATGCATCAGGTGCTTGCCGGCGTTCGTGTTCTGGACTTCGGCCGCTACATTGCCGGTCCGTTCTGCGCCGCCCTGCTGGGCGATCTGGGCGCGGAGGTCATCCGCGTCGAGAAGGTGCGGGGGAGCGAAGACCGCTTCATCGCGCCGGTGGCGGCCACCGGGGAGGGCGGGTTGTTCCTGCAGGTGAACCGGAACAAGCGCTCGCTCACCCTCAACCCGATGAAGCCGGCGGGCCGCGAGATCGTCCGGCGGCTGGCGGCGACGGCCGATGTCGTCGTCGCCAATCTGCCGCCGCAGACGCTGAAGGCGATGGCGCTCGATCTGAACAGCCTGCGCGAGGTCCGGGAGGACATCATCCTGACCACGGTGTCGGCCTACGGCCGCGGCGGCCCCTACAGCAATCGGGTGGGGTTCGACGGCATCGGCCAGGTGATGTCCGGCATCGCCTACATGACCGGCGACGGCGCAGGTCCGCGGCGCGCGGCGGCCGCCTTCGTCGACTTCGGCACGGCGCTCTCCTGCGCCTACGGCACGCTGGCCGCGCTGATGGCCCGAGGCCAGACCGGCAAGGGGCAGATGGTCGAGGGGGCGCTGCTCAGGACGGCGCTGATGATCGGCAACGCGAGTCTGATCGAGCAGGCGGTGATCGAGCGGAACCGTCTGCCGACCGGCAACCGCGGCCAGACTTCCGCTCCGTCCGACATCTACCGGACCGCCGACGGCTGGGTCCTGTGCGCGGTCCTCGGCCAGCCCCTGTTCCGGCGCTGGGTCGAGCTGATGACCGCAGACGACGACACAGGTCGTGCTGACGCAGCTTGCGGCGCCGTGGAGATCGACTGGCTGAACGATCCGCGCTTTGCCGACGATCTCGCCCGCGGCGAGAACTCCGCGCCGATCGGGGAGCGGATGAACGCCTGGTGCGCCGCGCGGACGACGGCGCAAGCGGTCGAGGCGCTGAACGCCGCGATGATCCCGTCCGCGCCGGTGTACACGATGCAGGAGACCCTGGACGACCCCCACGTTGCAGCAGTCGAGTCGTTCGTGGACCTCGACTACCCCGGCATGGCGCGGCCGGCGCCGGTGGCGAAGCCGTCCGTGCGGCTGACCGGGACGCCGGCGGCGATCCGGCATCGTGCCCCGACCTTGGGCGAGCACACGGACGAGATCCTGGGCGGCCTCGGTTACAGCAGCGAGGAGATCGAGACGTTCCGGGCCGAGCGGGTGGTGTAGCAGTTGCACCGTGGACTTGCGCCTCGCACCCGGAGCCGCCAGGCGACCGGCCGGCCGGCACGCCGCGATGAGCGAGCAGTCCGGGCCGGCTTCGATCGAGGAGCACCGCCGCCGGACCGGATGCCTGGCCGATCGAAGGCGGTGCGGTCCTGCGGCCCTGCTCCTGGTCGCCGCGGCGGCATCCGCAGCGGCGCTGGTGCCGGAGGACCTGCCGCCGCCGAACATCGTCTGGCTCTCGAGCGAGGACAACGGCCCCCATCTCGGCGCCTACGGCGACAGCTTCGCGATAACGCCGAATCTCGACCGGCTCGCCGCCCGCGGTCTGACCTACCGCAACGCCTGGTCGACCGCGCCGGTCTGCGCCCCGGCGCGCACCGCGATCATCAGCGGCCTGTACCCGGCGGCCACCGGCGCGCAGCACATGCGGAGCCGGGCCCGCCTGCCGCCCGGGTTCCGCTTCTTCCCGCAAATCCTGCGGGACGCCGGCTACTACGTGACGAACAACGCGAAGGAGGACTACAACCTCGAGAAGCCGGGCGGGGAGGGCGCGGTCTGGCACGAGTCGTCCCGCGCGGCGCACTGGCGCACCGCCCCCGAGGACGCGCCGTTCTTCGCCGTCTTCAACTTCACGGTCACCCACGAGAGCCGGATCCGCCGCCGCCCGCACACGCCGGTCCACGATCCGGCGGAGGTCACACTGCCGGCCTACCACCCGGACACGCCCGAGGTGCGGCGGGACCGGGCGCAGTACTACGACCAGCTGACCGAGATGGACGCGCTGGTCGGCGAGCGGCTGGCCGAGCTGGAGGCGGCGGGCCGGCTCGAGGACACGATCGTCTTCTACTGGGGCGACCACGGCCCCGGCCTGCCGCGCGGCAAGCGCACCGCGCTGCAGACCGGTCTCCACGTGCCGCTGATCGTGTCGATTCCCGGCCGGTACCGGCATCTGGCGCCGGCCGACTACGAGCCGGGCGGCCGCACGGACCGCCTGGTCGGCTTCATCGACTTCGCGCCGACGATGCTAAGTCTGGCCGGGATCGAGCCGCCGGCGCACCTGCAGGGCCGCGCCTTCCTCGGCGTCCACGAAGCGCCTCCGAACGAGTTCCTGTTCGGCTTCGCGGACCGCATGGACGAGCGCTACGACCTGGTGCGGAGCGTACGCGGCCCGCGCTATCTCTATGCCCGGAACTTCCTGGTCGACCGGCCCTACGGCCAGCACGTGGCCTACCAGATGGAGACGCCGACCACCCGGGTGTGGAAACGGCTGTTCGACGAGGGCGCGCTGGACGAAACGCAGGCGGCGTTCTGGCGCGAGAAGCCGAGCGAGGAGCTCTACGACCTGGAGAACGACCCCGATCTGGTGCGGAACCTGGCGTCGTTGCCCGAGCACGCCGCCGAACGGGAGCGGCTGGCCGCGGCCCTGCGCCGGCAGCTCCTGACCATCCGCGACCTCGGTTTCCTGCCGGAGGCCGAGATGCACCGGCGCGCGGCGGCAATGGCTGTCACGCCCTGGGCCTGGGGACAGGGCGCCTACCAGGTCGAGCGCGTGCTGGCGGCGGCGGAGTTCGCCTCGGACCGGTCGCAGTCGGAGCGGGCGGCCGTTGTGCGGCTGCTTCGCATGCTCGGCGACCCCGACTCGGCGGTCCGCTCGTGGGCGGCGATCGGCCTGCGCACGCGCGGCGAGGAGGCGGTGCGGAGCGCCCGCGCCGAGCTCCGGGCGGCGCTTCGCGATCCGGCGCCGCCGGTCCGTGTTCATGCCGCCGAAGCCCTCGGCCGCTTCGGCGAGCCACCGGAGCGGGCGGCCGCGGTCGACGTGCTGCTGGCCGCGGCGTCGATTGCCGGGAACGACTTCTTCGACGCGCTGCTCGCACTGAACGCGCTCGACTACCTGCCCGCAGAGGTCCTTGGCGGTTCAGGCGAGCAGGCCGCGCGATGGCGGGCGCAGCTCGACACCCTCCCCGACAAGCTCGACGGCCTCGACCGCCGCTTCGCCAGCTACGTCCCCCGGCTGCTCGAAGCGATCCGGCTGCAACTGCCGCAGCACCGCTGAGACGGCGCCTCGGCGCCAGCGAGCGGCGCCGCAGTCCGCGGCGTTGGCGGCTCCTCTGTCCCGTCAGTCCCGGTCCGGTCTGTCGCCGAGCTCCGCTTCCACGTTGGCCAGCAGGTCGCTCGCAAGTCGGATCGCGGCGTCCCGGTCGAGCGGCTGCAGCCAGGGAGCGACCCCTTCGTAGCGGAACTCCACAGCGAGCGGGGTGGCCCCTTCCAGATCCCGAAACCGCTCGATGTCGGCGGAGTCCGCGCCGCATTCGGTCAACTGCTGGAGCAGCTCGGCGATGCTGTGGGTCAGCCTGTAGGTACCGCCGAGTGTTGCGATCCAGGCCTTGATCGCCTTCTCGGCGGCCTGCTGCAGATGAAAGCCGAAGGTCTCCTCGTCGCCCTTGTCCGCCAACAGCCGCAGCGAGCGCAGATCGCGCCCGGCGGCCTCGATCATCATGCGCGCACACTTCGGGTCGCTCATCCGATGTCCTGCGCCTGGCTGGCGGCGTGCTCCGGACGTTGCGCTCCGTCCGCCGCGGCAGCGCCGCGCTCGTAGAGCACGCGCCCTTCCCGCAGGGCGCGCGCCAGGACGTGGTTCAGCGAGTCCTGCCAGTACTCGACATCCTCGTTCGAGAACACGAGGACATCCTTCGGGACGTCGAAGTTCATGACCGCCCGGTAGAGACGGAGCATCTCCTCGTGCTTGCTGCGTTCCGGCCCGAACGGCTCCGCCTCGATGACGAGCAGGTCCACGTCCGATCCCGGCTGTTCCTCGCCGCGGCCCCGGGAGCCGAAGAGGATGACCTTTTCCGGATCGACCTCGTCGACGATCGCCTGGGCCATCTGGTGCAGCAGTTCCTCTGTCACGGGCGCAGCGGTCATGGCCCTTGCAAGAATACCCGCCGTCTCCCTCGGTCAGCGGGCGGCTCGTCCGGTTGCAGTCGCCGGTTGCCTGCGGCTTCCGGTCCCTTTCGGCCGCGTGTCCGCCGGCTCCGGGCAGTGCCGTTTCGTTGCCCGGACCGCCGCGTAGTGGTACCTACTCGCTCTCTGCGGCGGCCGCCGACGGCGGCCAGGCGAAGGGCAGGTCCTCCGGCACGACCTTGATCTCGGTCGAGAACAGGAACGGCGCTTCGCCGGGGCCGGGGAACGCGAACTCGAGATAGAAGGCGGTCCAGCCGCGCTCCGGTGCGGCGGCGGCGCCGACCCATCGGCCGTCTTCGTTCGCTTCGACCGCCGTGCTGGTCCAGGTCCGACCGATCGTGTCGACCCGGAAGTCGCGGGCCTCCGGGTTCGACGCCTGCCAGAGCAGGACCCGGCTCGGCGCCGTGCCGTTCGCGGTCCACGCGGTGATCGCGGCGCCGCCGGCGTCGTCGGTCTCGATCGACCAGTCGACATCGGGGCGCTCGACGCCCTCGAGAATGGCCTGGTAGAAGGCCAGGAAGCCGACCGCGGCGTCGCTGCCGCCCAGGGAGTGCTCGGTGTTCGGAACGTAGCGCAGGTGCTTCTCGCCCGGCAGGTCGTCGAAGTAGAACTGCGCCGAATCCGGCAGGAAGAACTGGTCGCCGGTCGCGTTGATCAGGTACTTCGGCATCGTCAGCCGGTCGAGGTGCCGCCAGGGCTCGACGATCTGCTGGAGCTCCAGGTAGCGGGGGTCGCCGAACCAGTCCATGATGCCCTCCCGCTCGTAGTCGCCGACGGCGGGCGCCCAGAAGCCGTACGCCTGCCAGTGATGTTCGAAGGAGCGCTCCAGGTTCAGGAGATCGATCACGATCGGCGCGATCGCGGTCACCCGTTCGTCGACCATGGCGGTGGTCCAGGTGGTCCAGCCCCGCTTGGACCCGCCGGCGACGACGAACCGGCCGACCTCGTTGCCGCCGCCGTCGTCGGTCGCGGCAAACGCGGTCACCGTGTCCATCGCCCGCACCGCGGACTTGGTCATCGGCAGCCGCGCCAGCCAGATCGGGTCGTCGCCGCGCAGGAACCGGTCCCAGCCATAGGCGATCAGTTCGTCCTCTACGCGTTCGCCGTAGTCGTCGTCCACGAAGGTCAGCGGCTGGTTCGGCACCATCCGCAGCTCGGCGGCGAAGGAGCCGGCGGCGAGGGCCGGCTGCACGACCAGGGCGCTGGCCTCCGACGGCGGATCGCCTCCGTTCCGCCCGCCCGAGATGTAGAGGAACGCGTGGTCGCTGCGGACCTCGTCCGGTTCGACGACCATCAGCCAGTGCGTCCACACGGGCCGGTCGACTTCGGCCTCGGTGAGCCAGGACTGGCTCGTCATCTCGATCGTGTGAAGCGTGTAGCCGTCGCGGTCCGCGCTGCTCACCAGGTTCCAGCCGTAGGCCGGATCGGGAGTCTCGACGTAGTCCGCGAGGATGTCGATCGAAGCGGGGCCGGGGGTCGTCTCGGCAGCAGGCGGCGGGTCCGATTCGTTGCCGCCGCAGCCAGCGGTCAGCAGCGCGCAGATCGCGAGCAGCAGGAAAGCTGCGAGGAAGGGTGGGCGGGTTGCTTGCGATCTCGACATGGCGTTGTCTCTCCTGCGTTCTTCCGGGTTCGCTCGTTCGTTCCTTCAGACGGCGCCCGCCGTTCGCAACGCCTCGATCCGCTCCGGGCTGAAGCCCCAGTCGGCGAGGACGGCGTCGCCGTGTTCACCGGCCCTGGGCGGCGGTCCCTGCACCGCGGCCGGCGTGCGGCTGAAGCGCGGCGCCGGCGCCGGCTGGGTCACGCCGTCCACCTCGACGAAGGTCTGCCGCGACCGGTTGTGCGGGTGTTCGATCGCTTCGCCGATCCGGAGCACCGGCGCGAAGCAGACGTCGCTGCCTTCCATGATCTCGCACCACTCGCCGCGCGTCTTCGTGCGGAACACCTCGGCCAGCCGGTCCTTCAGCTCGGGCCAGCGGTCCCGGTTCTGGAGGTGGTTCTCCCACTCGGCGCCGCCGAGCCCGGTCTTCTCGAGCAGCAGGGCGTGGAACTGCGGCTCGATCGACCCGATCGCGACATGCTCGCCGTCCGAGCACTCGTACGTGTCGTAGAAGTGGGCGCCGCTGTCCAGCATGTTCGTGCCGCGGCCATCTGTCCAGACGCCGGCGCCGTGCATGCCGACGGCGGCGGCGAGCAGCAGTGCCGACCCGTCCGTCATCGCCGCGTCGACGACCTGGCCCTGGCCCGACTTCTGCGCTTCGAGCAGGGCGGCCACCACGCCCAGGGCGAGCAGCATGCCGCCGCCGCCGAAGTCGCCGACCAGGTTGAGCGGCGGCACGGGCTTGCCGCCGCGGTTGCCGATCGAGTGCAGGACGCCGGACAGCGCGATGTAGTTGATGTCGTGTCCGGCGGCGTGGGCGATCGGACCGGTCTGGCCCCAGCCGGTCATGCGCCCGAAGACGAGTTTCGGGTTCCGCTCCAGGCAGACGTCGGGGCCGAGCCCGAGCCGCTCCATGACGCCCGGCCGGAAGCCCTCGATCAGGGCATCCGCCTGCTGGACCAGGTCGAGCACGGCGGCGGTTGCCTCGGGCTGCTTGAGGTCCATCGCCACGGAGCGCCGGCCGCGGTTCAGCACGTCGAACTTCGAGCCCCGCCCGGCGTGGGCCTTGCGGTCGATGCGCACGACTTCGGCGCCGAGGTCGGACAGCACCATGGCGCAGAACGGTCCCGGCCCGATGCCCGCGATCTCCAGAATGCGGTAGCCCTCAAGCGGTCCCATGTTGCCGTATCTCCTGGCGAGTTGTCGGTTCCGTCCGAGCGGCTCAGTATAGGAGAACGGCGTCGGCTCCTGCCGTAGAATCCGATGCCGACGACTCGACGTGTCAGCCAGGTCAACGCAGTTCGCGGCGCCCTCCGGTCCGCGGCGAAGGAGAGCCCGCACCATGCAGCCCATGCAGCGATACGGAATGTCGATCCCCTTCGGCCTGCCCCTGGCCGAGCAAGAGGACCTGATCCGCGAGATGGTGGACCTGGGGTACACCGACTTCTGGTCGTCCGAGGCGAACGGCAGCGACGGCTTCACGCCGCTCGTGCAGGCCGCGATCTGGGCGCCGACCGCGCGGCTGGGCGTCGCCATCATCCCGGCCTACACGCGCGGGCCGGCGCTGATGGCGATGACCGTCGGAGCGATGGCCGAGGCCGCCCCGGGGCGCTTCGTCATGGGCGTCGGCACGTCGTCGAACGTGATCGTCGAGCAGTGGAACGACATCCCGTTCGAGCGGCCTTACTACCGCACGAGGGACATGGTGCGCTTTCTTCGGAAGGCGCTCACCGGCGACCGGATCGACGAGGAATTCGAGACCTTCACCGTCCGCGGTTTCCGCATGGGCAGGCCGCTCGAGGAGTGTCCGCCGATCCTGGTCGCCGCCCTGCGCCAGGGCATGCTGCGGATGGCCGGCCGGGAGGCCGACGGCGCCATTCTCAACTGGCTGTCCCCCGACGACGTGAAGACGGTGGCGCCCCATGTTCACGAGGCCGGCCCGGGCAAGGAGATCGCTGCCCGCATCTTCGTCCTGCCGACCGAGGACAAGGCGGTGATCGATGTCGTCGGCCGGCGTTCGATGGCGGCCTACCTGAACGTCCCGGTCTATGCCGCCTTCCACGACTGGTTGGGCCGCCGCGATGTCTTCGGCCCGATGTGGGACGCCTGGGCCGCGGGCGACCGCAGGAAGGCGCTCGAAGTCATCCCCGAAGAGGCGCTCCACGACATCCTGGTCATCGGCTCGCCCGGCAAGTGCCGCGACCGCATCCAGGAGTACATCGAAGCGGGAGTCCACACCCCGGCGCTGCAGATTCTCCACCCGGGCGACGACCTGAGGCAGACGATCCGCGAACTGGCGCCGCGGTAGGGAGACGACAGCCGCAGCGGACCGGAACCGTGAAATCGACGAGGAGCGCTTGAGGTCTTGTCGTCCCGGGCTGACGATCCGATGACAGAATGACCCCCTTGGAGGGCCAGTGGCATCAATCAACGTAGGGCAACTTGACGACAGAGTGGTGGCACGGCTCAAGCACCGTGCCGCATCGAACAGGCGATCCCTGGAAGGGGAGGTTCGCCGAATACTGGAACGCGTCGCCGAAGACGACATCGCAGCCAGGCGCGCCCGGTTCCTTGCGCGCTCGGATCCGCTGTGGCGGAAGACCCAGGGCCGCAGCCACACCCCGGCCGAAGCGCTCATCCGCGCCGATCGCGACCACGGTCATCACGCCAACTGATGCGCCTGGTCGTCGATGCCAGCGTGGCGGTGAAGTGGGCGCACACCGAGCACGGCCACGCGGTCCTGGCGCTGACGGACTATCCGGAGGCGAACTCCTGATGCGCTTCGAATGAACCCGAAATTCTTCGAACGGCCGATCCTCAACTCGCCCTACGAGGCCCCGTCCCGGCACTGGGAGCTCGACGACTCCGGCCAGCCGACCCACAGGGTCGTCGAAGCGCGCCGGCAGGTCCGGTTCCTGTCGCCGATCCCCGCTCCGAAGACGCGGCAGGGAGGCGCGCAACTGGAGCTTGCTGCCGGCCGGGACGAGGGTGAGGCGAGGAGGTTCGATCTGGCCCGGGTGATCCAGGAGCTGCGCGGCGAGGTCACCCGCTGGCGGCAGCTTCCGAGTCCGGGTCAATGGCAGGTGACGCCGGAGACGGCGCGGCTCCTGCGGCACTGGCGGCGGGACGACTGGCCGGGAATCCGGCCATTCTTCTGCCAGATCGAGGCGGTCGAGACCGCCATCTGGCTGACCGAGGTCGCGCCCAAGGCCGGGGGTCGAGACGCCGCCAGGCGGCGTTTTCTCCGGCGGCTCGAAGAGGTCAACGCGGCGCACGACGGCCTGCCCCGGCTGGCCCTCAAGCTGGCGACCGGCGCCGGCAAGACGATGGTCATGGCGATGCTGATCGCCTGGCAGACGATCAACGCCGTTCGCCGGCCGAACAGTCCGAACTTCACGCGCGGGTTTCTGATCGTCGCTCCCGGACTGACGATCCGGGACCGCCTCCGGGTTCTTCAGCCGAACGATCCGGACGCGTACTACCGGCGCCGCGGGCTCGTGCCGCAGGACATGGCCGCGGACATCGACCGGGCGAGGATCGTGATCACGAACTACCACGCCTTCAGGCGGCGGGAGCGAATGTCGCTGGCGAAGGGCAGCAGGGAGCTGCTGCGCGGCCGCGACGGCGAGGGCCCGGACACGCTCGAAACCGAGGGACAGATGCTCCGGCGGGTGCTGCCCGGACTGATGGGCTTGAAGAACATCGTCGTGTTCAACGACGAGGCGCACCACTGCTACCGCGAGAAGCCCGGCGACTCCGATGAAGCCCGGGCGAAGGGAGACGATCGCCGGGAGGCGCAGTCCAACCGGGAGGCGGCGCGGGTCTGGATCTCGGGCCTGGAGAGCGTCCATCGCCGGCTGGGACTGCGCCGGGTGTTCGACCTGTCGGCGACGCCGTTCTTCCTGCGCGGATCGGGCTATGCCGAGGGCACGCTGTTCCCGTGGACGATGAGCGACTTCTCGCTGATGGACGCGATCGAGAGCGGCATCGTCAAACTGCCGAGGGTGCCGGTGGCGGACGACCTGCCGAGCGCCGACGTGCCGATGTACCGGGAACTCTGGAAGCACATCGGCAGCAGGATGCCAAAGGGGCGTCGGAAAGCGGGCGACCGGCACCACCACCCGCAGGACCTGCCGCTTCAGCTCCAGAACGCGCTGGACGCGTTCTACGGGCACTACCAGGAGGTGTTCGACGCCTGGGGCCAGGCCGGCCTCCTGAGTCCTCCATGCTTCATCGTGGTCTGCAACAACACGGCGACCTCGAAGCTGCTCCACGACTACATCTCCGGCTACGAGCGGCAACGCAGCGACGGTTCCACCGAGTTCGTGCCGGGCCGGTTCGAGCTGTTCCGCAACCAGGACGACTACGGCAACCCGCTGCCGCGGCCGCGCACACTCCTGATCGACAGCGTCCAGCTCGAATCGGGCGAGGGACTGGACAGGGTGTTCCGGGAGGCCGCGGCCGACGCGATCGAGCGCTTTCGTCGGGAACAGATGGACCGCACCGGCGACCGGCTGCGGGCCGACAGCCTGACCGACGAGGACCTGCTTCGGGAGGTGATGAACACGGTCGGCAAGCCCGGCCGCCTGGGCGAGTCCGTTCGCTGCGTCGTGTCGGTCTCCATGCTGACGGAAGGCTGGGACGCGAACACGGTCACCCACATCCTGGGGGTGCGGGCGTTCGGCACGCAGTTGCTCTGCGAGCAGGTCATCGGACGCGCTCTGCGGCGCCAGTCCTACGAACTGAACGACGAGGGCCTCTTCGATGTCGAGTACGCCGATGTCTTCGGAGTGCCCTTCGACTTCACGGCCGAGCCGTCGCCGGCGCCGCGGCCGGTGGTGAAGCCGACCATCGCCGTGCAGGCTGTCAGTCCGGACCGCGACCACGCGGAGATCCGCTTCCCCCGCGTCGAGGGGTACCGGGTGGAGCTCCCGGAGGACCGCATCGACGCCGAGTTCACCGAGGACTCGACGCTGTGTCTGACGCCGAAGCTGGTCGGCGCGACGGCTACCCGCAACGAGGGGATCATCGGCGAAGGCGCCGATCTCGATCTCGATCACCTGGAGGACGTCCGCCGGTCGTCGCTCATCTTCTTCCTGACGGCCAGGTTGCTGGAGACCAGGTATCGGACCCCCGACGGAGAGCTTGATTGCGGCCTGTTCGGCAAGCTGAAGAGAGTCACCCGCCGGTGGCTCGACGCCCACCTCGAATGCCGTGGCGGCACGATGCCGGCGCAGTTGATGTACCGGGAACTGGCGGACATGGCCTGCGAGAGGATCCATGCCGCGATCGTCCGCAGCCGCAAGGGCGACCGGCCGGTGATTGCCGTGCTCGATCCGTTCCGGCCCACGGGAACGTCAGGCGAAGTCCACTTCCTGACGTCGAGGCCGGTCTACCGCACGGATCCCCGCCGCTGCCATGTCGACCATGCGGTGCTCGACAGCGGCTGGGAGGGCGAGTTCTGCCGCGTCGCCGAAGCGCATGACCGCGTGCTTGCCTATGTCCGGAACGACGGCCTGGGTCTGGAGGTTCCGTACCGCCACGGTTCGACCGTGCGCCGCTACGTGCCGGACTTCGTCGTCCTCGTGGACGATGGAAGGGGCCGCGGCGACACGCTCCATCTGCTGGTCGAGATCAAGGGGCTTCGCGGCGAGGACGCGAAGGCCAAGCGGGAGGCCGCGGAGACGTACTGGGTCGAAGGCGTCAACAACCTCGGCGGCCACGGCCGCTGGGCGTTCGCCGAGTTCACGAACCCCGACGACATGGAGTCGGAGTTCGATGAGCTTGTCCGCCGGCTCGGGTGCGTCAGGCCGGCCGCCTGAGGCGGCGCGGGTCCCCGGCCCCGGCCGTCTGGCAGACTACTGGCTATGGCTACCAGGACGGCGCAGGGAACCTTGGGCGCGACTGCGCGCATCCGCGCCGGCGACGCGCCGATGAGGCGGGACGATGTGCTCACCGTTCTGCAGGCTCACCGGCCGGTGTTCGTCGAGCGATTCGACGTCGCACGCCTGAGCCTCTTCGGCTCGGTGGCTCGGGATCAGGCCGACCCTGGCAGCGACCTGGACCTGCTTGTCGAGTTCCTCGGAGCAAAGTCGCGGTCAAGGTCATACTTCGGCCTCATGTTCTACCTTGAGGATCTTCTGGAGCGGGAGATCGATCTGGTCACGGAACCTGCGCTCCGGCGCGCGTTCCGTCCGCACGTCGAGCGTGAGGCGATCCGTGTCTGAGGCGGCGCCGCACCAGGGGTGCGGCTGACCCGATGCCGCGCAGGTCCCGAGCGAAGGGCTGCAGACAGGTCGAGGCCTTTCGGCACGATGAGGCGAAGCGGCCGAACCTGCCGTCCGCGGAGCACCAGCCCTTGATGCCTGCCGAAGACCAGACGCCCCTTCGTTGCGCCGTCGCGCGCCGCAACCCGGACCTCGACCCGCAACTGGTCTGGCGCGGCAAGGACTCCGACGACGCGTTCGAGGTCCAGGCGCCGCCGCTCTTCATCCAGGAGAGAGTGCATCCCAAGGCCCTGATCGACGAGTTGAAACGCGCCACCAGCATCGAGGAAGAGGAAGACGCTCAGGTCTCCCTGTTCGACGACTTCAACGGGCTGCCGTCAGCCGAGGCGCGCACCGAGTTCTACCGGCACGAGGCGAACTGGTCGAACCGGATGATCCTGGGCGACGCGCTTCAGGTCATGGCCTCCCTGGCCGACCGCGAGGGGTACCGCGGCAAGGTCCAGTGCATCTACATCGATCCGCCCTACGGCATCCGGTTCAACTCGAACTTCCAGTGGTCGACGACCAGCCGCGACGTCAAGGACGGCAAGGCGGATCACATCACCCGGGAGCCCGAGCAGGTCAAGGCGTTCCGCGACACCTGGCGGGACGGGATCCACTCGTACCTGAACTACCTGCGGGACCGGCTGACGATGGCCAGGGAGCTTCTGACCGAGAGCGGCTCGGTGTTCGTGCAGATCGGCGACGAGAACGTGCACCGGGTACGGGCGCTGATGGACGAGGTGCTCGGGCCGGAGAACTTCGTCGGCGAGCTTGTCTTCAACAAGACGACGGGGTTCTCCGGGCGCTATCTGTCACAGATCGCCGACAGGATCCTCTGGTACGGGAGAACTGGGCAGATCAAGTTCAGGGCTCTCTATAGAGAAAAGAAACCCGGGGATCCGGGAGCCACCAAGGTCAGGCCCGTGAGTTCCTTTCGTGCGCTGGCGGCTTGTTCCCATGATCCGAGGCTCCTTGCGACGTCAGCTGATCTGACGTCGCAAGGAGCTTCCGACCATGACGAGGCCTTACGCATCCACGGTGCTTCCTTTCCTCCGGGAACGCGACGGCATTGGACGACAACCACTTCGGGCCTCAGGAGGCTCGGTTTTGCTGAACGCATCTTGGTTGAAGGACAGACTCCTCGTTACCTCCGCTTCCTGGACGACTTTCGCGTTCACGCCATCGCGAACGTCTGGATGGACATCGGTGGAATTCAGAGCAGAACCGATCCCAAGATCTATGTGGTTCAGACGGCGCCGAAGGCCGTAATGCGGTGCATCCTGATGACGACCGATCCCGGCGATCTCGTTCTCGATCCGACCTGCGGCTCGGGCACCACCGCCTACGTCGCCGAACAGTGGGGCCGGCGCTGGATCACGATCGACACCTCGCGCGTTGCTCTGGCTCTGGCGCGTTCGCGGATCATGGGCGCCCGCTACCCGTACTACTTCCTTGCCGACAGCACGGAGGGGCAGCAGAAGGAGGCCGAGGTCACGCGCACACCGCCGAAGCACGCCGAGACGTTCGGGCGCATCCGGCAGGGCTTCGTCTACCGGCGGGTGCCGCACATCACCCTGAAGGCGATCGCCAACAACGCGGAGATCGATGTCATCTGGGAGCAGCGGCAGCCGGCGGTGGAGCAGGCGCTGCAGGAGCTGAACCGGGCGCTGCAGCGCCCGGCGACCGGTATGGAAACCGGGAATTCGGGGGGGGGGGGGGGGGGGCTCGTCACCGGCCTCCGTCGCCCGACCGCACGCAACGCGCACGGCACAGGATCCGGTGTTCCCGGAGTTCGAGGTTCCCGCCGGCGGCCGCCGCGGCGATGCCGTCGACTTCGCCGCTGCAGACGGCGAAGCGGTCGAGTTGCCGTCGGGCGACCCGGCGCCGCGGAACGCGCTGCTGGAATGGGAAGTTCCGCGCGAGCCGCCGGCTGACTGGCCGGAGGAGATCCGCGATGCGCTGGACGCCTTCTGGCTGGCCCGTATCGCGCGTCAGCAGGAGATCGATGCCTCGATCGCGGCCAAGGCGGACTTCGAGTACCTCTACGACCAGCCGTACGAGGACAAGTCCAGGGTTCGGGTAGCCGGTCCCTTCACCGTCGAATCGCTGTCGCCGCACCGTGCCCTCCTGGTCGACGAGGAGGACAACCTGGTCGACACGGTGGGCGAAGCCCGCCAGACGAACGGCGCCGGTCAGGACTTCGCCGGCATCATCCTGGAGCAGCTCCGCGCCGCCGGCGTCCAGCAGGCGCATCGGGAGGACCGGATCGAGTTCACGTCGCTCAGGCCCTGGGCGGGCAGGATGGTCGCCGCCGAGGGTTCGTACCTCGAGGCCGGGAGCGACGAAGACCGCCGCGCCGGCATCCTGATCGGCCCGGAGTTCGGCAGCGTGTCCCGGCCCGATCTTGTCGAGGCGGCCCGCGAGGCCGCCGACGCCGGGTTCGACGTGCTCATCTCCTGCGCCTTCAGCTACGACGCCCACGCATCCGAGTTCGGCAGGCTCGGGCGCATCCCGGTGCTCAAGGCGCGGATGAACGCCGATCTCCACATGGCCGAAGATCTGAAGAACACCGGCAAGGGCAATCTGTTCGTCATTTTCGGCGAGCCCGATATCGACGTCCGGTCCGTTCCCGCCCCGAACGGCGGCTCTTCCGGCGGGAACATCGAGCAGTTCCGGGTCAGGCTGAACGGTGTCGACATCTTCGACCCGCGCACCGGCAAGGTCCGCAGCGACTCGGCCGACGGCATTGCCTGCTGGTTCATCGATACCGACTACGACGGGGAGAGCTTCTTCGTTCGCCACGCCTACTTTCTCGGTCAGGGCGATCCCTACAAGTCGCTCAGGACGACCCTCCGGGCCGAGATCGACAGCGAGGCCTGGGAGACCCTGAAGAGCGACACGTCGCGGCCGTTCCCCCGTCCGCGCTCGGGACGCATCGCGGTCAAGGTGATCAACCACCTGGGCGACGAGGTGATGAAGGTGTTCCGCATACCGGCCACCTGAGTCGAGGCCTCGGCGCGTGCCGGCGTCCCGGACGCAGCCGCACGGCCGGGCCAGGCCGCCTCACCGGTCTGCGGCAACCCGTAGTAGTCGACGATCGTTCCCGCGATGCAACCGGGATCGTGTCTCAGGTGGCCGCAGATGTCCCTCAGGGCGTGCGGCCAGGAACACACGCCGCCTCTCTGCCGGCGCCGCCGGCCCGATCCCATCAGCCGGGCGCCAACGGAAGAGTAGCCGCGGGAGACCAGGTGGCCGCGAAGAACGTCGTTGACGAAGGTCTCCTCGGTCTGACCCTCGACGTGCAGCAGCAGTCGCGCCACTACTCGCTGCCCGGTCGACCGCCGAATTCGTTCTTTTTCCAGAGCTGGCCCAGGCTGTAGGTCTCCAGCCAGGACTTCAGAGGATCCGTCCTCAGCCGCCGGAGCCTGGTCTCTTCGCCCGCCCTCTCGGCCACCAGAACGTCCTCCGGTTCGAAGTGGTCGAGCAGGATGGGTGACTGGGTGGCCGCGATGACCTGGGTTTCCTCGGACGCGCTCCGGATCATCGATGCGAGGAGCTCGATCGCGTACGGGTGGAGCCCGAGCTCCGGCTCGTCGATCAGGATGACCCGCGGCCGCAGTTCGGCGGGTTGCAGCAGCAGGGTGGCCAGCGCGATGAAGCGCAGCGTTCCGTCGGAGAGAGCCGCGGCAGAGAAGAAACCGTCGGAGCCGCGATGGCGCCATTCCAGTTGCAGCTTGTCGGGGCTCAGAGCCAGGGGCTCGAGCCGAAAGTCTTCGAAGAAGGGCGCAACCAGGGACACCGTACGCCGAATCAGGCGGTAGCTCGCTGGATGCGTGCGGGACAGACGATGGAGGTAGGCCGCGAGGTTGGCGCCGTCGGCCCGAAGAAACCGGTTGTCATGCAGGTCGCAGGTCGTCTTCATGGGCCGTCCTGCCGTTGAACCGCACGATCCACCTGTGCGGCGCTTCCCTGATCGTGCGGCCCGGAGCACAGTCCTCGAGCATGCCGAAGACCGTGCGGAGCTGAATCTGCGCCAGGAGTCGCTACGCGGCTTTGCGCAGACTTGCCAGGCCGAGAGCGGCGGGCCTCGGATTGTTGGCGGGTTCGGACTCTTCGAACACGCGGACACTGTGCCGCAATGCAGGGCTGTTCCGACGAGGCAGATCGGCCGAGACCGTGCCGGTTGCGACCAGCTTGCGGGCCCTCTCCCAGGTGCTTCGGGCCCACTCGTCCTCATCGTTGAAGAACTCCGCCACCAGCTTCCTGAAGTGGAGGAAGTCGACCGCCTCCTCGGTGAGGTCGTACAGCACGAGTTCCATCTGCTCCTTGAGGTCGAGACAGGACTCGACCAGGGTCGAACCTACGCCGGCGACACCCCCGGGTCTCAGACCGTGAGCCAGGTAGCCTCCGTCCTCGACGGTCACGACCGCGCCGCCGCGGAACTCGACCCGGCCACTGAAGCCGCGGCCCTGAACCGGAATCTGAACCCGAAAGACGAGGGGGTAGGGACCGTCCGACATCCTGGTCCTGTTCGTCGTGGACAATGGAGCCTCCTTGTCAGGCTCCCGAGTGTACGCCTTGGCCCGTCCCCTGCCCGTGCGCCGGTCCTGACGTATGCTCGTTTCGGCTGAGGGCGCAGGGGAGCCGGCCCGGCATCCTGGCATGTCCTCGCTGTGCCCCGGTCGACAGGAGAACCACGATGACGCTCAGCATCTACCTGACCTTCGACGGCAACTGCCGCGAGGCGTTCGACTTCTACCGGTCCGTGTTCGGGGGCCACTACGACGGGATCTCGACGTTCGAGGAGGCGCCCGGCGAGCTGCCGGTGGCCGAGGAGGAGAAGGGGCGGATCATGCACGTCGCGCTGCCGATCGGCGACAGCGTGCTGATGGGCAGCGACTCGAGCTCGATGGGGCCGCCGGTGTCCATGGGGAACAACTTCTCGATCTCGATGGACGCGTACAGCCGCGAGCGCGCGGACGAGCTGCAGGCCCGCCTTGCCGAGGGCGGCGCCGTCACGATGCCGATGGAGGATCAGTTCTGGGGCGCCTACTTCGGCATGTGCACGGACCGTTTCGGCGTCAACTGGATGCTCGTCCACACGCCACCGGCGGAGTAGACACGACCGGCAGCGTGATCGCCGGACCGGGCGCCCCTCGGCGGCGGGGCCCTGGAGCAGGGCCTGGCCGCGCGCGGCGGGGCTTCGGCGCGCTGACGTTGCTGATCGTGGCGGCTGCTTCTGCCGTGCCGGTTGCCGGCGACGATCCGAACCCCGGCCGCAACCGGGTGGCGGCGGCTCGAGATCTGCCGGTCACGTGGGACGTCTCGTCCGGCGAGGGCGTGCTGTGGTCGGCCGATCTGGGGACGGTGACCTACGGCGGCCCGACGATCGCGGGCGACCTGAT
This sequence comes from Thermoanaerobaculia bacterium, assembly GCA_965116145.1. Lineage (GTDB taxonomy): Bacteria > Acidobacteriota > Thermoanaerobaculia > Multivoradales > Multivoraceae > Multivorans. The sequence continues at coordinate 574,853 of OZ220482.1, read as the reverse complement.
CGTGGTCGGGACGAACAACGAGCGGCCGCGCGACCCGACGGTGACCGGTGACCGCGGAGTGGTGATGGCCTTCGACCGGCGTGACGGCAGCTTCCGCTGGCAGATCGTCCACCGCAAGCTGGAGAGCGGCGACGCGAACGACTGGCCGCTCCAGGGCGTGTGTTCCACGCCGTCGTTCGACGGCGAGCGGCTCTACTACGTGTCGAACCGGGGCGAGCTGGTCGTGACGGACCTCGACGGCGGCATCGACTGGTCGTTCGACATGGTGGCCGCCTGGGGCGTCTTTCCGAAGCACATGGCGGCGTCGACGCCACTCGTCGTGGGCGACCACGTCTTCGTCGCGACCAGCAACGGCGTCACGGACGACGGCCGGGCGCCGGCGCCCGAGGCGCCCAGCTTCGCTGCCTTCGAGCGGACGACGGGGCGGCCGGTGTGGCGCGACAGCAGTCCCGGCGCCGGCCTGATCGACGGGCAGTGGGGGAGCCCGTCGTGGGGGCGCGCGGGCGAGCGGGACCAGGTCGTCTTTCCGGGCGGCGACGGCTGGCTTCATGCGTTCGAGCCGCTGACGGGCCGTGCGCTCTGGCGGTTCGACGGCAATTCGGTGCTCGCCGGCAGCGGGCCGGAGCGCAGCGGAGACGATGCGCGTCACGTGTTCGTCGCCGCGCCGGTGCACCACCAAGGCGTCATCTACATCGCGGCGGGCCGGGATCCGGAGGCGTCGATCGGCGCCGGCGCAATCTGGGCGGTGGACGCCGGCGGCAGCGGCGACGTGACCTCGACCGGTGTCCGGTGGCGGTTCGAGGACCCGGATCTGGGACGTGCGATCGCGACCGCGGCAGTTGCCGACGGCGTGGTCCACGCGGCGGATCTGAACGGCTTCCTGTTCGCGCTCGACGCGGCGAGCGGCCGGAAGCTGTGGACGTACGACGCCCTGGCGCCGTTCTGGAGTTCGCCCCTGGCGGCCGACGGCAAGATCTACGCCGCCGACACGGAGGGCGATGTCGCAGTACTCCGCAGCGGTCGAACGCTCGACGTGCTGGCGGAAGTCGCGATGCCCCGGCCGGTGTACACTTCGCCAACCACGGATGGCTCGGTCGTCTATCTGGCGACCAGCGACACTCTCTACGCGCTGGTTGCCCGGGCATCCGGCGCCGGCGCGGACGCCTGACTGCCCACGGACCGAAGCTCATGAAGACGAGAATTTTCCTGTCTCCCCTCTGCGGCGCCCTGGCGGCGGCGCTCTTCCTGCCGGCGCTCGCGGAGGCGAACGAGCCGCCGGCCATGTTCGGCAACACGCCGGCGCGGAACATGGTGTCCGACGCGAAGGACCTCCCCTCCGAATGGGACGTTCAGTCCGGCGAGAACATCGTGTGGCGCGCCAAGGTCGGATCGCAGACCTACGCCGGTCCGGTGGTGCACGGCGGCAGGGTCTACGTCGGCACGAACAACGAAGGGCTGCGCCGGCCCGGCATCGAGGGCGACAAGGGCGTCGTCATCGCCCTCGACAAGACGACCGGCAGCCTTCTGTGGCAGGCGACCCACGACAAGCTCGGCGCCGGCCGGGTCAACGACTGGCCGCTCCAGGGCATCTGCTCGACGCCCTACGTCGAGGACGACCGCGTCTACTACGTTTCCAACCGGGCGACGGTCGTGTCCGCGGATGTGGACGGCTTCCGTGACGGCAAGAACGACGGCATGACGGATGAGCAGTACCGGCAGGAGCCGGACGCCGACATCGTGTGGGAATACGACATGATCGCCGAACTGGACGTGTTCCCCCACAACCTGGCCGCCGGGTCGCCGCTGATCGTCGGCGACCTCCTGTTCACGGTCACCGGCGCCGGTGTCGACGAGGGCCACATCAACCTGCCGTCGCCGGCATCGCCCGCCTTCATCGCGCTCGACAAGAACACCGGCGAGCTGGTGTGGGAGAGTGTCGACAGCAGCGACGCGGTCCTGCACGGCTCCTGGTCGAACCCGGCGTACGGCGTCGTCGACGGCCAGCCCCAGGTCGCCTTTCCGGGCGGCGACGGCTGGCTGTACACGTACGAGCCGGCCACCGGCGCCCTGCTGTGGAAGTTCGATCTGAACCCGAAGGACTCGATCTGGGAACTCGGCGGCGCCGGCACCCGCAACAACGTCATCTCGACGCCGGTCTTCTACAACGACCGCTTCTACCTCGGCGTCGGTCAGGATCCCGAACACGGCGAGGGCCCCGGTCACCTCTACGCCATCGATGCGAACGTGGAGGGCGACGCGACGGACAGCGCCACCGTCTGGCACTTCGGCAACGACGACTTCAACCGGACGATCTCGACTGCCGCCATCGCCGACGGCCTGCTCTACATCACGGATCTGAGCGGATTCCTCTATGTCCTCGACGTGGAGACCGGGGAGCACATCTGGACCCACGACACCTTCGCCGCGGTCTGGGGCTCTGCCTTTGTCGCCGACGGCAAGGTGTACCTGGGCGACGAGGACGGCGACATCGTCGTGCTGGAGGCCGGCCGGGAGGAGAAGGTGATCGCCGAGCAGAACATGGGTTCGGCCGTGTACACCACGCCGGTGGCGGAGGACGGGAGAATCTACGTGGCGACGCGTTCGGACGTGTTCGCCATCGGCGCGAACTGACTCCGGCTGCGCGTGCGTCGGGAGCGGTGACAGTCAGGCGAGGCCAGCGGCCGCTGGCAGCGGACTGGAGCATCGACATCGCGCCGGGACGCATGCTCTGCGGCGCCGGCGTCATCGATCAGGTCGGCGAGGTCGTGCGCGAGCTTGGCGGCCGGCGGGCGTTGGTCATCACCGACTCCGGTGTCGCCGCCGCCGGCCATGTCGAGCGGGCGTCGGACGCCCTGGTCGCCGCCGACCTCGAGGTTGCCGTCTTCCGGGATGTCGAAGAGAACCCTGGCGAGCGCAACGTCGCGGCCGCGGCGGCGGCAGCGCGCGCCCACACGGCCGACTTCCTGGTCGGCCTGGGCGGCGGCTCGGCGATGGACTGCGCCAAGGGTGCGAACTTCGTGTTCACGAACGGCGGTCGGATGGAGGACTACTGGGGTTTCGGCAAGGCCGCGAAACCGATGCTGCCGTCGATCGGCATCCCGTGCACTGCCGGCACCGGCAGCGAGGCGCAGTCGTTTGCCGTCATCTCGCGCGAGGACGACCACCGCAAGATGGCCTGCGGCGACCCGAAGGCGCGTTTCAGGGCCGCGTTGCTCGATCCGGAGGTCGTCGGCACGGCGCCTCCCGAGGTGATGGCGGCCACCGGCCTGGACGCGCTGTCGCACGCCGTGGAGAGCTTCGTCTGCACGGCTGCCAACCCGTACTCGCGGATGTTCGCCGGAGAGGGGTTCGCGCGCCTGCTGCGTGGATTCGACGCGGTGCTGGCTGCCCAGGTCCGGGGCCGGCCGCGCCCGGGGCGGATCGGGGGCCGGACCACCGAGTTGTGGTGCGAGATGCTGCTCGGCGCCCACTTCGCGGGCGCCGCGATCGAGGCGTCCATGCTGGGCGCTGCGCACGGGCTCGCCAATCCGCTGACCGCCCGCTACGAGGTCACTCATGGCGTCGCCGTCGCCGTGATGCTGGATCATGTGGTGCGGTTCAACGGGGCTGCCGACGGTTGCGTGGACGACGTGGGCTACGAAGCCCTGTGCCGGCTCGCCCCGGGCGCCGCGTCCGCGAACGGCGCCGCCGGCGAGCGGCTTGCCGGACTCTGGGTCGACCTGCGGCGCCGCGCCGGGGTGGCAGACAGCCTGCGCGACCTGGGGGTCCGCGAAGACGATCTGGAGCTGCTCTCGTCCCAGGCCGCCGAGCAGTGGACGGCGCAGTTCAATCCGAGGCCGGCGGCCGCCTCGGATATGCTCGCGCTCTATCGGGCGGCGTTCTGAATCGCTTGCCGCGTCGTCTGTCGCTTCCTGCCGTGGAGCCTGCCGTGCCGGAACGTCGAATCTCGGGAAGACTGCCCATGCGGCGGCCCAGCAGGCGGCGTGCGCCTCTATCCGCCGCCGTGTGGCTGCTCGGCCTGTTCGTACTGTTCGGCTCGCCGTTGCCGACCAGCTCGAGCGAGGCCGCTGCCGACGGCGAGGAGCTGCAATCGACGGCGGCTTCACGCCTGTTCCGGCCCGACGCGGACGCCTGGCCGGTGTTCCGGGGCAACCTGCTGGGGACCGGAGTTGCCGGCACGACCCTGGCCGAGGACCCGAAGCTGCTCTGGACCTTCGACACGGACAGCGAGATCGAGAGCACCGCGGCAATCGTCGACGGAGTCGTGTTCGTCGGGGACTACGAGGGGCGTGTCCACGGGCTGAGCCTGGCCGACGGCAGGGAGCTCTGGCGGTTCGAGGCCGGTACGCCGATCAAGGCGCCGGTGTCCGTGTTCGACGGTGTCGTCTATGTCGGCGACGAGTACGGCTACATCCACGCCCTGGACGCCGCCAACGGCGAACAGAAGTGGCGGTTCGAGACGCTCGGCGAGATCTACGCCGGCGTCTCCCTGCACGGGGACCGGCTGCTCGCCGGGTCCTACGACAACTCGCTGTACTGCCTGGACAGGAACAGCGGGGAGCAGGTGTGGAAGGTGGAGACCGACGGCTACGTCCACGGCACGCCGGCCGTTGCCGGCGGACTGACCACGGTTTCGGGCTGCGACGGCTACATGTGGCTGATCGACATCGAATCGGGCGAGACCACAGGCAAGATCGACCTGCGGGGCCAGGCGGCGGCAAGCCCGGCGGTGGTCGGCGACACTGCCTATGTCGGCACCTTCGAGAACGAGGTGCTGGGGGTCGACCTGAAGGAGCGTCAGGTGGCCTGGGCGTACGAGCACGAGGTGCGGAAGTTCCCGTACTACGCGTCGGCGGCGGCCGACGGCGAAGTCGTCGTCATCGGCGGCCGGGACAAGATCGTCCACGCCCTTGATCCCGCGACCGGCGAGCGGATCTGGGAGTGGAACAGCGGCGCCCGACTCGACTCGTCGCCGGTGATCGTGGGCGACCGGGTGTTCCTCGGCTCGAAGCGCGGACTCGTGCTGGCGCTGGACAAGGCGACCGGTGCGCCGGTCTGGGAGTTCGACACCGGTTCCGCGATCATCGCCTCGCCGGCCGTGGCTTCGGAGAGGCTGGTGATCGGCAGCCTGGACGGCATCCTGTACTGCTTCGGGTGACGGGGCCGGGCGGTCAGGGATGAGCGAACACCAAGCCGGGCTGGCGGAGCCGGCAACCGGTCTGCTCGATCTCGAAGCGACCGACATCGGGTCGGTCTTCGTGTCGAACTACCCGCCGTACTCGGCCTGGAACGAAGCGTCGGCAGAGGAGGCGGCCGCGGTGCTCGATCGGCCGCCCGCTGTCGACACCGACACCTCCCTCGGCCTCTACATCCACATTCCGTTCTGCCGCAAGCGCTGCAAATTCTGCTACTTCCGGGTCTACGTCGACAGAAACCACGAGCAGATCGGCCGCTACCTCGACGCCCTCGGCATCGAGCTCGAGCGGTACGCGGAGCGGGCGGCAGTCGCAGCCCGCCGCCTGGACTTCGTCTACTTCGGCGGAGGCACGCCGTCGTACATCGCTGCCAAGCAGCTGATTCCGCTGGCCAGACGGCTCCAGGACGCGATCCCCTGGACCACGGCGGAGGAGGTGGCGTTCGAGTGTGAGCCGGGGACGCTGACCCGGTCCAAGCTGGAGGCGATCCGGAGCATCGGCGTCACCCGTCTGAGTCTGGGAGTGGAGAACTTCGACGACGGCATCCTGGAGGAGAACGGCCGCGCCCACGTGTCCAGGGAGATCTACCGGGTGCGCGACTGGATCCGCGCACAGGGCTTCCGTCAACTGAACGTCGACCTGATTGCCGGCATGGTCGGCGAGACCTGGGAGACCTGGAAACGGACGGTGGAGCTGACGATCGAGTACGACCCGGACTCGATCACGCTGTACCAGATGGAGCTGCCGTTCAACACCGTGTACTCGAGGGCGAGGCTGCGGGGCGACGAGGACGTACCGCCGTTTGCGGACTGGCGGACGAAGCGCGAGTGGCACGCCTACGCGTTCGAGCAGTTCGAGCGCGCCGGCTTCGAGCGCTGGAGCGCCTACACGATGATGCGGAGGGACCGGGGCTGCAAGTTCGTCTATGCCCGCGAGGTATGGAGCGGCGCCGACATGATCCCCATCGGGGTGTCTTCGTTCGGACACATGGGCGGGGTCCACCTGCAGAACCACGATCGCTGGGACGACTACCTGGCGGCGATCGACGCCGGCGGCCTGGCGACGCGGCGGGCGCTGGTCACGACCGCCCGCGAACGGTTGACGCGGGAGGTCATCCTCCAGTTGAAGCGGGGCTGGCTCGAGCGCGGCGCCTTCGAGCAGAAGTTCGGCGTGGATGTCGTGGCGGACTACGCGGACGCCTTCGCCAGCCTGAGCGAGCAGGGGCTGGCGAGGATCGGAGCTGACCGGATCGAGCTCAGCGCCGCCGGTCTGCTGCGCGTGGACCAGCTCCTGCCGCGCTTCTACGACGAGCGCTATCGGGGCGCACGCTACACCTGATCCGCCGCGGTCGGACGGTCAGAACTCGAACCCGAGCTGCAGGCCTACCTCCCTGGGCGGCGCCCAGACCGCCAGCGAACCCGTGTAGTTCACGAAGAACTGGCTGAGACGATACTCCTCGTCGCCCAGGTTGCGTCCGTAGGCGGCCAGGAACATGCGACCCTGGGCCGAGGCCCAGCGCAACTGGGCGTGGAGCAGCCCGTAGGAGGGCTGGACGAAGTGCTCGAAGGCGTCGAACGCCACGTCGTCGGTGTACTGGTACTCGCCGCGGGCAGTGAGCGAACCGCTGCTGCCGAGGTCGAACACGTACTGAAGCGCTGCCGTCGCGGAGAGGTCGGGCGCGCGCGGCAGCCCGTTGCCGGAAAGGTCGGACGGCTCGATCGGAAGGGCGCCGCTGCCGCCGCCGAGGCCCAGCACCTGGGCCGGATCGATCTGGCCCGCCGCCAGCAGCCGCTCCACCAGGCGGGCCTGGAGCACGGGATCGAGGGACTCGAACTCGGTGAATTCGTCGTCGAGCACCTCGAACGAGACGTCGAAGGAGAACTGGCGGTTCGGGCGTACCGAAAGCTCCACGTCAAGACCCCGGATGCGGGCGGCAGCCGCGTTCTCGACCACCGAACGGTCGGGGTAGAGCACCGCCACCTGCAGATCGTCGTAGTCGTAGCGGAAGGCGGCGGCGTTGATCGTCAGCTTGCGGTCGGCCAGCGCCGACTTGACGCCGAGCTCGTAGCTGACCACCGTCTCCTCGTCGAAGGCCGGCTGCAGCGAGAGCGAGTTGTACCCGCCACTCTTGTAGCCGGCGGTTACCGAACCGTAGAGCATCAGGCTGTCTGCCGCGTGGATCTCGAGGCCCAGCTTGGGGGTGAGCGCACTCCAGTTGTCGCTGAGCTGGTTGACCTCGTTCTGAAGGGTCTGGAAGTTGATCGAGCGCTGGTCATGGTCCTTCTCGTCTGCCGTGTAGCGGGCGCCCGTGGTCAGGCTGACCCGGTCGCTCAGCCGCCAGTCGACCTGACCGTAGGCAGCGTAGAGCGATGCGTCGAGGTTCGTCTCGAACGGCAGCGACGTCCTGGTTCCCGGCGCCTGCAGCCCGAGTGCCGGGGCGACGGCGTTGTAGTAGGCGGGGCCGCACAAGGTCGAGGGGGCGAGGACGCCGAGGGAGCAGAAGGTGGCGGGGTCGAAGAGGAAGGTCTGCGGGCTGTTGGCGAACAGCCAGACCGAGAGCAGGGCAGTATCGGTGATGTTGTCGACCTGCGTCCGGCCCTCCTCCTGGAAGCCGTACGCTCCGGCGACCCAGTTCGCCCGTTCGCTGGCCCCGCTGAGCTGGAACTCCTGCGACCACCACCGGGAGCCGAACTCACCTAGGTTCGTGACGAACGTGTGGGGCGATCCGTCGATGTCCGTGTCGCGCATCGACTCGAAGTCGCGCCAGCTGCTGATCGACGTGAAGTTCGTTCCGTTCGCCATCGCCTTGTCCACGGTCAGCGAGACGCCGGACTCCTCGTGGAGAGAGCGCGGCGTGGTCTCGGTCGAGATCCGGTGGACATCATCCGGGTCGGAGTAGCCGTAGAACCGGTTGAGCGTTCCCACGGTGCTGTAGGGAGACACGTCGAAGGGCTTGAATGGGAAGTTCGCGTGGGCGTCGTCATCGGTGCTGTCCGCGCGGATCGTGAAGGTCAGCGAGTCGGCGGGCAGGAAGGTGAGCGAACCGCGCATGGTGACCCCGTCGAAGTTGTCGGGGCCGGCCTCCAGGTACTCGTTCCAGGTCGGGTCGTCGACCTGGGCGGTCGCGCCGGTGAAGCGGCCCCAGAGCTTGCTGGAGACCGGTCCGGTCAGCGACATGCCGTAGCGGCGTCCTTCGGCCGATTCGCTCGAGTCGTACTCGGAGAAAGCCGTGAAGAGGCGGCCGTGAAACTGGCCCTCCGGCGCCCGGGTGACGACGTTCACTGCGCCGGCGGTGGAATTCCGTCCCCACAGCGTGCCTTGGGGGCCGCGCAGGATCTCGATCCGCTCCAGGTCGAGGAAGGGGCTGACCGCCGCCTGGGCACGCGGCATGTAGACGCCGTCCACGTAATAGCCGACGGTCGGCTCCGTGCCGATCCCGAGCGTGCTCGAACCGATGCCGCGGATGAAGATGGCGACTTCGCCGCTGGTCGGGCTCTGGCTGGAGACGACCACGCCGGGCGCGGCTTCGGCGAGCGCCTGAATGTCGCCGATCGCCTGTCGCTCGAGCTCTTCGCCCGACCGGGTGACGATGGAGATCGGTACGTCCTGGATCGCCTCCTCGACGCGCTGGGCGGTGACCGTGATCTCGTCGGTCACCGCGGTCTCGGGCTCTTCGGCAGTCTGCGCGGCCGCCGCTGCAGCCACCAGCGCCGGCACAAGGAAGAGTGGAGTCCGCGATATGGCGGAGGTCAAGCGCATGTTCGCTGAGTTCCTTTCGGGAATGGAGTTCCGGGACAGTCGGGCACGGCCGGCACGAGCGTGAGAACAGCCGTGAACAAGAGGCTACAACAGGCTGCGCCGCGGCCTGCGTCCGGCGGGCGACGCGGCGGCCTCGCGTACCGTAGACTCGCGATCGTGTTCTCGGCAGCTTCCTACGACCTGATCGTGATCGGCGCCGGGCCGGGCGGCTCGGCGGCTGCGGCGATCGCCGCTCGCGGCGGCCTGCGCACCCTGCTGCTCGAGCGGGAGTCCGCGCCGGTGTTCAAGATCGGCGAATCGCTGATGCCGGACACCCACGGCGTGTTCGAGAAGATGGGGGCACTGCCGGCGATGCAGCGGAGCCGTTTCGTCGAGAAGCACTCGGTGCAGTTCTTCACCAGGACCGGCAGGGCGTCCATGCCGTTCTACTTCGAGAACGAACGCCCGGGTGACGACAGCGCCCGTACCTGGCAGGTGCGCCGGTCCGAGTTCGACCAGTTGCTGATGGACACGGCAGCCGAGCAGGGGGCGGAAGTGCACCGCGGAGTCAACGTCCGCGACGTGCTGTTCGAGGACGGCCGGGCGGTCGGCGTGCGGGCGTCGGCGCCGGACCCGGCGGATCCCGAGGAACTTGCCAGCAGCGTGGTCATCGACGCCACCGGACAGAGCGCGTTGCTGGCGCGCCGCCTCGACCTCGGCCGGGTGGACTACGGCCTGCGCCACGCCTCGATCTACACGCACTTCCGGGGCGCGATCCGGGACCGGGGGAGGGACGAGGGAGCGACCCTCATCCTGCACACCGAGTCCGGCGAGTGCTGGTTCTGGTACATCCCGCTTGCCGGAGACGTCGTCAGCGTCGGGGTCGTCGGGCCGATGGACAGCCTGGTCACGAACCGCGCCGGCCGGCCGCACGAGATCTTCTTCGAGGAGGTCGGGAACTGCGCCGAGATCGCCCGGCGGATCCGTCCGGGCCGGCAGTGCCGTCCGGTGTCCGTGATGAGGGATTTCTCCTACCGGATCGAGAAGATGGCCGGGGACGGCTGGATCGCGATCGGCGACGCGTTTTCCTTCATCGACCCCGTCTACTCGTCCGGGGTCTTCCTGGCGCTCAGGTCGGGCGAGATGGCGGCCGAGACCTCGATCGGTGCGATCGCGGCGAACGACGTCAGCGGGGAGCGGCTCGGAGCGTTCCAGCCGCTCCTGATGCGCGGGGTCGAGGCGGTGCGGCAGCTCGTCAACGTCTTCTACGACCCGAACTTCAGTGTCGGCGCCTTTCTGCGGCTCCATCCCCGGCACCAGAGCAAGGTGACCCGCATCCTGATCGGCGACGTGTTCGAGCCGGACTTCACTTCCATGTTCGAGGACATGGCGGTGTTTGCCGCTGCCGGGGGCGGCAGGACCGCGCCGCCGTCGCCAGGGGAGACCGCCCGGGCCTTGCCCGCGTCCTGACGCGGCGTCGGCGGACACGGCGGAGACCATGGCGGCGACGGCGTTGCGCAGGCTGGCGTATGCGGCCCTGCCGGTTCTCTACCTGCTCCACAACGACCTCTGGTTCTGGTACGACGGGCGCCGGTTCCTCGGTCTGCCGATCGGACTGACCTACCACGTCCTGTTCTCGGCCGCGGTCGTGTTGACCATGGGGTTGCTGGTACGCAACGCGTGGCCGTCCGTGGAGCTCCATCGCCTGGCGGCCGGCGGCCTCAGGGACCGGGCCGCGGACCCGGGCGAGGGAGACGGCGCCGCACCACCGGAAGGCGCCGGATGACCCTGGCCATCATCCTCGGCTATCTGCTCGCCGTGCTCCTGATCGGTGCGTGGAGCAGCCGGCGGCTGGCCGCGACCGGCGAGGACTTCTTCGTTGCCGGACGGACGATCGGTCCGTTCGTGCTCCTGATGACGTTGTTCGGCACCCACATGACCTCGTTCGCGCTGCTCGGCGCGTCGGCCGAGTCGTACCGGGTCGGCATCGGCGTCTTCTCGCTGATGGCGTCGTCGTCGGCCCTGATGGTCCCGGCCGTCTTCTTCTTCGTGGGTGTCAGGGTCTGGGCGGTCGGCAGCCGGCTGGGGCTGCTCACCCAGGTCCAGTTCGTGCGCGCCCGCTGGGGCTCGGACGCGGTCGGCCTGCTGCTGTTCGTCGTGCTCGTCCTGCTGCTGGCGCCCTACCTGCTGATCGGGGTGATGGGCGGCGGCATCACCCTCGAGCAGATCACCGGCGGTGCGGCGCCGCCGTGGCTGGGCGGTCTGCTGATCTGTGCCGTCGTCACCGGCTACGTCACCAGCGGCGGTCTGCGCGGCACGGCCTGGGTGAACACGTTCCAGACCGGGATGTTCATGCTGCTCGGTGCGGTCACCGCGATCCTGATCGTCACGCGGCTGGGGGGCGTTGGCGAGGCGCTCGACCAGGTCGCCGCGGTTCGGCCGGAGCTGCTGATCCGCGGCGACGCGATCCCCCCGCTGCGGCTGCTCAGCTACACCCTGATCCCGTTGTCGGTGGGGACGTTCCCCCACATCTTCTCGCACTGGCTCTCGGCGCGGCGAGCGGCCACGTTCAAGGCCCCGATCGTGCTCTACCCGGTCTGCATCGCGGTCGTGTGGATTCCGAGCGTGCTGCTGGGCGTGTTCGGGAACATCGATTTCCCCGGGCTCACGGGGCCGGCCTCCAGCTCGGTCCTGATCCGCATGATCGCGCTCCACGCCCCCGATGTTCTCGCCGGGCTGCTCGGCGCCGGCGTCTTCGCGGCGATCATGTCGTCGCTGGACTCGCAGTCGCTTTCCCTGGGGACGATGTTCACCCAGGACATCGTGCGCCACTACCGCTGGGGAGGCGAACTCGGCGAGTCCCGCCAGATCCTGCTGGGGCGCCTGTTCGTCGTCGGCGTCGTGGCGGTCGTCTTTCTGGTGTCGCTGGTCGCCGAGCGGAGCATCTTCGCCCTCTCGGTGTGGTCCTTCACCGGTTTCGCCTCGCTGCTGCCGGTCATCGTGGCGGCGCTCTACTGGCGCCGCAGCACGGCCGCGGGAGCGGCGGCCGCGATCGTCACCGTGATCGTGCTCTGGAGCTGGTTCTTCGTGCGCGGGTTCGGCCAGCCCGACTACAGCGTGGGCGGCGCCGGCGTCATGCCGGTGGCGGTCGTCTTCGCCGGCTCGGTCGCGGCGCTGCTCATCGGTTCCCTGTGCAGCAGGCCGCCCGCGCCGGAGCGGGTGGCGCGCTTCATCCCCGACCCCCGATGATCTGCACGTGCAGAGGTTCGCGTGCGGCGGCGATCGTGCTGCCGGCGGTCGCGCCATGACCGGCAGGGACCCGCGGCCGCTGCGGATCGCCTACCTGTCGGCGGGCGCCGGCGGCATGCTGTGCGGGAGCTGCATCCACGACAACACGCTGGTTCGCCAGCTTCAGCTCGGCGGGCACAACGCGCTGCTGCTGCCGATCTACACGCCGCTGCGGACGGACGAGGAGAACGTCAGCCACGGGCGCGTCTTCTACGGTGCGGTGAACATCTGGCTGGAACAGAAGCTGCCGATGTGGAGCCGGGCGCCGGCGGCGCTGCGCCGGCTGCTCGACAATCCGGGCCTGCTGTCCCGGGTCACGCGGTCGGCGGCGGCGACCGACGCCCACCAGCTTGGCGAGCTCGCCCTGTCCATGGTGCGAGGCGAGCAGGGTCGGCAGCTCGCCGAGCTTCAGAGCCTGGCGAAGTGGCTGGCCGGCGAGTTTCGACCGGATGTCGTCCACCTGACGAACTCCATGCTGGTGGGAATGGCCCACCGGCTGCGCGAGGAGCTGCCGGAGGCACTGATCGTCTGCGGTCTGCAGGGCGAGGACATCTTCCTCGAGGACCTGGACGAGCCCCACCGGTCGCTGGTGATCGAAGAGATGCGCAGGCGGGTTCGCGAGGTGGATGTGCTGGTGGCGCCGAACGACTACTACGCGGCGGCGATGGCCGAGCTGCTGGAACTGCCTCCGGACGGCATCGACGTTGCGCGTCTGGGGATCGAGCTCGAGGGCCACGGCGGCCGCGCCGCCGAGCCTCCGGCATCGCCCCTGGTTGTGGGCTTCCTGGCGCGGATGTGTCCCGAGAAGGGGTTCCACCTCGCCGCCGAGGCGTTCCGCGACCTGAGTGACCGGCTGGGACCTGGCCGGGTCCGCCTGCGTGCGGCCGGGTACCTCGGCGGCCGCGATCTCGCCTACTTCGAGGAGCAGCGCCGGCGGATCGTCGACTGGGGGCTCGAACCCCACTTCGACTGGCTCGGAGAGGTTTCACGCGCGGAGAAGATCGATCTGCTCTGCAGCCTGCACGCACTCGTGCTGCCGACGGTCTACCGGGAGGCGAAGGGCCTGCCGGCGCTGGAGGCGATGGCGAACGGGGTCCCGACCGTGCTGCCCGACCACGGCGCGTTTCCGGAGATGCTGGAGCGGACCGGCGGCGGCACGCTGGTGCCTGCCGGCGATTCGTCGGCCCTGGCGGCCGCGGTCGAGCAGTTGGCCGGTGACGCCAGGCGCCGACGGCACCTCGGGCAGTCCGGCATGGCCGGCGTGCGGCGCCACTACGGGGCGGAGCGAATGGCGGCAGAGACACTCGCCTCCTACCGGCGTGGACTGGCACTCCGCCGAAGCGGCGGCGGCGAGCCGACGGTAGCATCGGCCGGTCATGGTTGACCCTGCCCTTCGCTTCGAGCAGGTCACGAAGTCCTACGAGACCGGGGCGGGGGCCGTCGAGGTCCTGCGGGGGGTCTCGTTCGCCCTGGAGGCAGGGGAGGCGATGGCAGTGACCGGACCGTCCGGGAGCGGCAAGAGCACCCTGCTGCACCTCGCCGCCACCCTCGAGGCGCCGACCTCGGGACGCATCAGTATCGGCGGCGAGACCGCCCACGCGCTGCCCGAGCGCGAGCTGGCGGCGTTTCGGAGTCGGCGCGTCGGCCTCGTGTTCCAGGATCACTACCTGCTGCCCCAGTACACGATGCTGCAGAACGTGCTGCTGCCGACGGTTGCGGCCGGCAACGGCCGGGACGATGCGGAGGCGCGGGCGCACGCCCTGCTCGACCGGGTCGGTCTCGGCGCCAGGGTCGATCATCGGCCGGCGCACGTATCCGGCGGTGAGCGTCAGCGGGCGGCGATCGTGCGGGCGGTGATCAACCGACCCGGCCTTCTCCTGTGCGACGAGCCGACCGGCAACCTGGACGCGGAGACGGCGGCATCGGTAGCGGACCTGCTGCTCGAGCTCCACGCGGGCGAGGAGAGCGCGCTGATCGTGGTGACTCACAGCCTGGAGCTGGCGGCGAGGCTGCCTCGGCGGGTCGAACTGCGGGCGGGCCTGCTCCGGGAAGTGTGTCCCGAGCTGCCGGCCGGAGGTTGACGGCAGTGGGTACTGCGCAGGTCGGTGGGCCGCTGCCGAGTCTCCGGCACTACTGGCGCTCGAACGTCGCCGTGGTACTCACCGCGGCGGTCGCGGCGTCCGTGCTCACCGGAGCCCTGATGGTCGGCGATTCGGTGCGGGGGAGCCTTCGGCAGCTCACGGTGGATCGGTTGGGCGGCATCGATCACGCCCTGCTCGGGGCCGGCTTCTTCCGCGAGGAGCTGCGGGACGAGCTGGCCGCCGACGCCGGCTTCGCGGCCCGTTACGGACCGGTGTCGGCCGCGATCCTGATGCAGGGCAGCGTGGTCGAACCCGAGAGCGGCCGGCGCGCCTCGAAGGTCAACGTGCAGGGGATCGACGAGCAGTTCGCCTCCTTCTTCCCGACCGCCGCCGAAGCGCTCGACCTGTCGCGGCGCGAGGGTCAGTTCCTTGCGTCCCTCGCGGTCAACCGGTCGCTTGCGGACGCCCTGGCCGTCGAGCCCGGCGATTCCGTCGTGCTCTACCTGGAGCGGCCGAGCGATGCGCCGCGGGCGAGCCTGATGGGGGAGAAGGATCCCGACGATCAGTTGGAGAGCGTGCGTCTGAGCGTGGTGTCGGTGCTCGACGACACGGGCCCGGGCGGCTTCCAGCTCGCGCCGCACCAGAGCCAGCCCCTGGTCGGCTACCTCCGGCTGCGCGACCTCCAGCGCGAGCTGGGGCGGCGCCGCCTGGCGAACGCGCTGCTGGTGGGGGAGCGCGCGGCCGCCGGCGGAGAGGACGGGGCCGCTGCCGCCGACCCGGACCCGGCGGTTCTCGACCTCGAACAGAGAGTCCGCTCTCATGCCCGGACAGACGACTTCGGTCTGGCAGTCGCCGAAGCGGAAGACCATCTGCGGGTCACCACGTCGCGGATCGTCTTCGGCGAGGAACTGGCGGCGGCCGTCAAGGACCTGGCGGCGGCCGCCGGTGTGGAGGCGCTGGGCGTCTCGACCTATCTGGCGAACCGGACGGCAGCCGCGAACGGTTCGCAGGCGCCCTACTCGACGATCGCCGCGCTCGATGTGGCGCGGGCCGGCGAGCTCGGCGTGTTGCGGCTGACGGACGGCCGCGCGGCGCCGGCGCTCGAGCGAGGCGAGGTGCTCGTCAACACTTTTCTGGCTGAGGATCTGGGCGTTGCGGCGGGTGACCGGCTCGATCTGGACTACTGGGTGGTCGGTGACCGGGAGCGACTGATCGAACGGACGGTGCAGACGACGGTCGCCGGCGTGGTCGGGATGACCCGCTGGGCCGCCGACCGCAACCTGACGCCGGACTTCCCCGGAGTGGCCGACGCCGACAACATGAGCGACTGGGATCCGACGTTCCCCGTCGATCTCGGCCGCATCCGGGACCTTGACGAGGCCTACTGGGACGAGCACCGGGGGACGCCGAAGCTCTTCGTCGGTCTCGACTTCGGCAGGGAGCTCTGGTCGAGCCGCTTCGGACTCCTCACGTCGTTTCGCCTGCTGCCTGCTGACGGGGCCTCCGCGGCGGAGCTCCGGGCGGCGTTCGAGCGTGCGGCGCCGGCGCGGATCGAGTTCCGTGCCGCCGGCCTGGCGGTCGAGGCGGTCAAGGCTGCGGGACTTCGCGGTGCAGCCGGTGCGACCGACTTCGGCGGGTTGTTCATCGGCTTCAGCCTGTTTCTGATCGTCTCGGCCGCGCTGCTGGTGGGGCTGTTCTTCCGCCTGGGGACCGAGAACCGGGCCGGCGAGATGGGGCTGCTTCTGGCGCTCGGTCACGGCGTCAGACGGGTCCGGCGCCGCCTCCTGCTGGAGGGCGCATTGCTCGGCGGTGCGGGCGTGCTGCTCGGTCTCGGCGGGGCGGTGGTGTATGCCGGCGCGATGATGGCAGCGCTGCGGACGATGTGGCGCTCGGCGGTCGGTTCGACTCATCTGTACCTGCATGTCGAGCCGCTGACGCTGGCGCTGGGCGGCGCCGGTTCGCTGTTCGTCGTGCTGTTCGCGGTCCGGGGCGCGGTCGGCCGTCTCGCGGCGGTTCCTCCTGTCCGGCTCCTGCGCGGCGAGACCGGCGAGCGCCCGACGGCGGCCGGTTCGGCGGGGCGCCGGGCGCGCTGGACCGGGACGCTGGCGGTCGCTGCTGCGCTCGTTCTGATCGCCGGATCGGCAGCCGCCCCGGCGGCCCTGGCCTCCTACCTGTTCTTCGCCGGCGGCGCCTGCCTGCTGGTTGCCGGGCTGGCCGGGTTCTCGCTGTGGCTGCGGCGGCGGCCTCAGACGCCGCTTCAGAGCTGGTCGTGGCGCTCCGGATCGAGCATGGCCGCCGCCAACGCCTCTCTCAATCCGGGTCGGAGTCTGCTCTGCGCCGCCCTGGTCGCGAGCGCGTCCTTCGTCATCGTGGCCGTCGGCGCCTACGGCGTGCGCTTCGGCGAGGAGACGAGGAACCTCGATTCGGGCGCCGGCGGTTTCGACCTCGTCGCGGAGTCCGACGTCCCGATCCTCGCGGATCTCGGCAGCGTCGAGGGGCGCTACGAACTCGGCTTCGGCAGGGAAGCGTCGGAGATGCTCGGCAACAGCGAGATCGTCGCGTTCCGGACGGTGCCGGGAGACGACATCAGTTGCCTGAACCTGTTCCGGCCGGAGCGGCCCCGTCTCCTCGGCGCTCCCCCGGAGCTGATCGAGCGCGGCGGGTTCCGGTTCCAGTCCGTTGTGGCCGAAGCGGGCGACGAGCCCTGGAGGTTGCTGGCGCAGGACCTCGGACCGGGCGTCGTGCCGGCGATCGGCGATTTCAACTCGGTCATGTGGATCCTGCACTCCGGGCTCGGCGAAGGGATCGAGGTGGAGACCGAGCGGGGCGAGACGATCGAGTTGCGGCTGGTCGGCCTGCTGCGCAAGAGCGTGTTCCAGAGTGAACTCGTGATCTCGGAGGCGAACCTGGCGCGGCACTTTCCGAGCCGGACCGGTGCGTCCTGGTTCCTGTTCCGGGCGCCCCCGGACGAGCAGGAGCGGACGATGCAGGAACTGGAGCGGACCCTGTCCGCCTTCGGCTTCGATGCCGATTCCACCGCCCGCAAGCTGCAGGCGTTCCAGGCGGTCGAGAACACCTACCTCGGCACGTTCCAGACCCTGGGCGGTCTCGGCCTGCTGCTCGGCACCCTGGGCCTGGCGGTCGTCCTCCTGCGCAACCTCCTGGAACGCCGCGGCGAGCTGGCGACGATGCAGGCGATCGGCTTCTGGCGGCGCGCCCTCGCCTGGCTGGTGGTGGCCGAGAACAGCCTGCTGCTGACCGCGGGCGTCGCCGTCGGCGCCGTCTCGGCCCTCGTCGCGGTCAGTCCGCACCTGCTGGGCGGCCATGCCATGGTGCCCTGGTTCTCGCTCGGCCTCACCCTGCTGCTGGTGGTGGCGGCAGGCACGCTCGCCAGTTTCGCTGCCGTCCGGCAGGTTACGCGGGAAGACCTGCTGCCGGCGCTGCGCGGCGGATAGCAGCCGGACCGTGAACGCCGCGGCGTCGGCTCGATCGACGCGGCCTCGGAGCGTCCGGACCTTCTCCCGCCGGGCAACGCCGTCAGGGCCCCGTCAGGCGGAGTGTGCCGCTCAGAGGGATTCGAAGTACTCGACCATGGCCTGCGCCGTGGCCGCTTCGGGGTGGTCGGGCGCCAGTTCCAGGAACTTCCGGAAGGTCTCGAGCGCCTTGTCGTTCTCCGAGAGGGAGGCATAGCAGAGGCCGAGCATGTTCAGGGCTTCGGGGTGGTTGGGGTCGAACCCGATGACCTGCCTCAGCTTGTCGGCGGCTTCCGCGATGCTGCCGGAGTTGTAGAGGTCCGCCGCCTGGTTGTAGAGGTTCTTGGCTGCCTTCTCCGGATCCGTGTTCTGGAGGGCGGCGAGCGCCGCCTCCGCCTTGTCCTCCATGCCCAGCGCGCTGTAGCCGGCGTACAGGATCTGGTTCATGTTCTCCAGGTCCTCGCCGGCGGCGGCCACCTGTTCGGCGTATTCCACCGCCCGCACGTGGTCCTTCCGCTGAAAATGGATCCGGGCCAGTCCGCCCATTGCCCGGGTCAGATCCGCCTCCTTCTCCAGGGCGCTCTGGAACAGGAACTCGGCGGTGTCGAGATCGCCCGAATTCAGGGCGTTGCTGCCCTGGTTGTAGAGCTTGAGTGCACCGCCGCGGGCCTCGGCATCCGGGTCGACGGCCGGGGCCTCGCCGGCGCCGGCGGACTGCACTTGTGCGGCCTGCTGCTGGCGCGCCTCCGCCTCGGAGGTCAGGTTCCAGTCGCCGCCGCCGGAGAGCTGGTTGAGCCTCGTCTCCTGGCGGGCGGGAATCCGCACGTTGCCGACCCGGCGCGTCACGTAGCCCTCCTTCTTCAGCTCCACGGTGAAGCCGCTGCGCTCGTGTGTGACGACGTTGCGGATCATGATCCGGAATCGCCCGTTCTTGCCGGAGTGGTGCACCTCGCGGAACGAGGGCGATTCCGGATTGGTGAAGACGATCTCTACGCCCTCGAGGGCCTCACCGGTCGTGGCGTCGAAGATCTGCCCCCAGACAGTGCCCGGGAGCTGTGCCGCTGCCGGTCCGGCAAGGGCGAACGCAAGGCCGATACCGAGAGCAAGGGCGATGTGCGCCGGCCGAGCCGGCCGCCCGGGGGTCCGTGATTCGCGAGTCGGCTTCATCGTCTCCTCCTCCTTGGTCCGAAGGGCCCATCCGGTGGAATCCGCTGCGGACCTGTTGACGCGCGGCAGGCATCCTCCCGCCGGCAGAACCGGATGTCACCCCGCAGATGTCCTGCCCGTCAGGGTCTCCCTAGAATAGCAGAGCCGTGATTGGGGATCCTGGCTTTCACCTCGCGCGCCATCCGGCCTGGCCGAAGGTGCTGGAGATCTGCCGGACCGCGGCGGACCGGGGCGGCTCTGTGCGCCTGGTGGGCGGCGCCGTGCGGGACGCGCTGCTCGGTCGTGCGTTCACCGAGTTCGACCTCGAGGCCTTCGGCATGGAGCCCGGAGAGCTCGACCGGATGCTGGCGGCTCTGGGCCTGCGGGTCGACCGGGTCGGCCGCGCCTTTTCCGTGGTCAAGCTCCGCGGTGTTCCTGTCGACATCGCTCTCCCGCGCCGGGAGGTCAGCAGCGGCGGCGGTCACCGCGACTTCCTGGTCGACGTCGACCCGACGATGACGGTCGAGGAAGCGGCAGAACGACGCGACTACACGATCAACGCGATCTCGTACGAGCCGCTGGGCGGCCGCGTCGACGATCCCCTCGGGGGGCGGGAGGATCTCGCGCGGGGACGGCTGCGCCACGCCTCGCACCGGTTCTCCGAGGACCCGCTTCGGGTGCTTCGCGGGATGCAGCTCGTGGCGCGTCTGGGACTCGAACCGGACCCGGACACGATCCGCCTCTGCTCCGGGATCGACTGGCGCCGCCTGAGCGTCGAGCGGGTCTTCGACGAATGGCGGAAGCTGCTGGTGCTGGGGGTCGAGATCGGCCGCGGCCTGCGCTTTCTGCAGGCGGTCGGCTGGCTTGCGGGCTATCCCGAGCTGGAGGCGATGGTCGGTTGCACCCAGGACCGGGAGTGGCACCCCGAGGGCGATGTCTGGGCCCACACCTGCCATGTCCTGGATGCGTTCGCGGCGGAACGCCTGGGCCGCGAGGAAGAGGACCTGGTCGTCGGCCTGGCCTGCCTCTGTCACGACCTGGGGAAGCCGGCGACAACCCGATTCGTGGACGGCCGGATCCGCTCCCGCGGTCACGAGGCGGCCGGTGAGGCGCCCACGCGGAGTCTGCTGGCCCGGTTCACGAACCGCCGGGGGCTGGTCGACGACGTCGTGCGCCTGGTGGTCGATCACCTGAAGCCGCGTCAATTGTACCAGGGGGGAGCGGGCGACGCCGCGGTACGGCGCCTGGCTCACCGCGTGAAACGGATCGACCGGCTGGTGCGGCTCGCACGGGCGGATGCCCGCGGCCGTCCGCCCCTGCCGCCGGCGGACTGCGAGGACTGCGACTGGCTGCTCGCCCGCGCCGAGGCGCTGAGGATCAGGGACCAGGCGCCGAGGCGCCTGGTGTCGGGCCGCGACCTGATCGCCCGCGGTCTCCCTCCCGGCCCAGAGATCGGCCGTTTCGTCGAACGCTGCTATCAGGCGCAACTGGACGGGGCGTTCGAAGGAAGACCCGGCGGCCTCAGGTTCCTCGACTCCCTTCTTCGCCGCCGGTCCGCGGCCGAACCGGCAGCGGCCGGCGCCGGCAAGGCGGACGCGTGACCGCCGCGCCGGGGTCGTCCGGCAAGCGAAACAACGGCCGCCGCCGCGTCGTCCCTGCACCACGAGGATGATGAATTGCCAGGCCAGAGCTCGTCCGACCAGGAACCGCCCCAGGGGTCTGCCCGTGTTGCGGAGGACGCCGAACTCGTGCGTCAGGCGGCGGCCGGCGACAACGGTGCGTTCGACACCCTGGTGCTGCGATACGAGACGCCGTTGCGCAAGCTGGTGTACGGGTACGTCCTGGACTGGCAGACTGCCGAGGATGTCGCGCAGGACGCCTTTCTGCTGGCCTACCGGAAACTGGACGGGTTGGGGGAGTCGACTGCGTTCAAGAGCTGGCTCTACCGGATCGCGATCAATCGTGCTCACGACGAACTGCGCAGGTCGGCGCGCTGGAACCGGCGCCTGGACCGCAACATGGGGGAGGATGAGATCGCCGAGTTGCCGGCGGCGGGCGCCGAATCGGAGGTCGAGACGCGCGTTCAGCGGCGCACCCTGGTGCGGACGCTCAAGCGGCTGCCGAGGGACCAGCGGACAGCGGTGGTGCTCAAGGACGTGGTCGGAATGAAGTACGTGGAGATCTCGGAGCTCCTGGGCTGTCCGATCGGCACGGCGCAGATCCGCGTCCATCGGGGCCGCCGGCAGCTTCGGCGCTGGCTGGGCGAACCGGGTCCCGAGGAATCCTGAGGAGGCGGCCGACGATGGCAGACACAGGACGGCCGAGCCGGCCGTTGCGGTCCCGACCGGATATCGATGCCGTGTTCGGGCGACTGCGCGAGGAGTGCCGGAGACCGCCGTCGGCCCCGGCTTCCTGGCCGGTTTCAGGGCCCGCCGCGACGCCTGGCAGGAGCGGGTGACCGAGGCCGCCTCCTGGCGGTGGCTCGCCTTGCGCCTCGCGCCTCTTTCGGCAGTCGCGGCGGCTGCGGCGCTGGTGCTCGTCCTGCCGGGAGGCCGGGTCCCGCCTCCGCCGCCGGTAGCCGGTGCGGCGGCGCCGGCAGTTCCGGAGGTCCCGGATCCCTTCGCGGCGGGACCCGAGGAGGTCGGTGTCGCGACCCTGGCGATGAGCGGCGACGCCGCCGACCACGAACTTCTCGCCGTGCTCTACGAGCCGATCGGGACAGACTGATGACGGACCGCCCCGGCAGCTCGCGGAAGCTGTGGATGAGTGTCGCCTTCGTCTCGGTGCTCATCGTCGGCCTGGCTGCCGGCCTCGTGGCCGATCGGCTCCTGACCGGGCACGGCGCCGCCGGACGAGGCCGGGAGGACCTGGCGCCGCAGCGCGACGGGCGTTCGTCGAAGATCCGTTTCGACTGCCGCGACCGGGACGAGGGTCTGGCGGCAGCGGCGGCCGCTTCCTCGCCGGACACGACACCGGCCGACGATGCGATGTCCGAGGCGTTCGACCGGCGCCGGTCGAGCCTGACGAGGCGCATGGCGCGAAGGCTCGAACTCGATGCGCAGCAGGTCGAGCTGCTGGAACCGATCGTGGGCGAGGCGATGGCGCGGAGCCGGCGCTACTGGACCGAAGCCAGGGAGGAGTTCTGCGCGATGCAGAGGGACTTCCACCAG
The DNA here is from genome assembly GCA_965116145.1 of Thermoanaerobaculia bacterium. Taxonomy (GTDB): domain Bacteria; phylum Acidobacteriota; class Thermoanaerobaculia; order Multivoradales; family Multivoraceae; genus Multivorans. The sequence continues at coordinate 552,762 of OZ220482.1, read as the reverse complement.
CAGGTCGGAGAACTGCTCCGTCCCGACCAGACGGCTCTTCTCGACGACATGCGCCGTGACCTGCTGGAGTGGCCCCGGCGTGACGAAGACGGTGATCGCCGCCGCGAGGAACGGCGCCGGCACGAGGAGCGCGAGCCTCCCGGCGGCCGTCCGTGAACGGTGTGGAGAATGCGATGACCGATCGGAACGCCGGCTTGCCAGGGGAACCGGAGCGGCAGCAGCCGGCTTCGCAGGCCGCAGAAGCGCACCGGAGGGTTCATCCGCTCATCCGCTTCGCGGTCGAGCGGCGGGTGACGATGTTCATGGCCACCCTCGGTGTCCTGGTTCTCGGCTGGCTGTCCCTCACCCGGCTGCCGCTCGAGTTCCTTCCGATGTTCCAGTCGTCCAACATCTCGGTGTGGGTGCCGTACACCTCCTCGTCGCCGGAGGAGATCGAACGGTCGATCGTGTGGCCGCTGGAGGACAGCCTGGGAACGATCAACGGCGTCCGGATGCTGCGTTCGCGCGCCACCGGCAGCTCCGCCTCGGTCGATATCGAGTTCCGGGAAGGGACCGACATGGAACTGGCGGCGGTCGATGTCCGCGACCGGATCGACCGGGTGCGGGACCGGTTGCCGGCGGATGTCGAGCAGGTCTTCGTCCGCCGCTTCGAGAGTACGGACATTCCGGTGCTTCGCAGCAGTCTCAGCGCGCCCTGGACGCAGGACGATCTGAACGACTTCGTGGAGGACGTGCTGCTGCCGCGGATCGAACGCCTGGAGGGCGTGGCGCAGGCGGAAGTCTGGGGACTGCTCAGCCGGGAGCTGCGGATCGAGCTGCTGCCCGACCGGATGGCCGCCCACCGCGTGGACGTCCGCGAACTGCGCCAGGCGCTGCAGGACAACCACGTGAACGTGTCCGGCGGCTACCTGCGCGACGGCAGCCGCCGCCTGCTGGTTCGGACCGTCGGCGAGTTCCGGACGCCCGACGAGATCCGGCGCCTGCCGATCCGCGCCGACGGGCTGAGGGTGTCCGACGTCGCCGAGGTGAGGTTCGGCTACCCGGACAGGACCGAGTACAGCTTCCTGAACGGCACGGAGGCGATCGGTCTGAGCGTGAACAAGACATCGGACGCCAACCTTCTGGAGGTCGTCAACCGGGTCAAGGCCGAGCTGGGGGCCATCCGCGAGACGCCCGAAGGCGAAGGTCTCGAGTTCCGTCACTTCCACGACACCTCGGTCGACGTGCGGCAGGGACTGACCGAGCTCGGCCGCAGCGGCGTCATCGGCGGCGGCCTGGCGATCGTCTTCATGTTCCTCTTCCTGAGGAAGTTCCGGACCACGCTGCTGGTCGCCCTGGCGGTGCCGCTGTCCCTGGTCATGACCTTCGTCATGATGTACCTGGGCCGGCAGGCGGGGGTCACCGAGATCACCCTGAACGTGATGAGCCTGATGGGGCTGATGCTCGCGATCGGCATGCTGCTGGACAACTCGATCGTGGTCATCGAGTCGATCTTCCGCCACCGGCAGGAACTCGGCGCCGACGCGAAGGAGGCGGCCCTGCGCGGCGCCAGCGACGTCGCGATGCCGATCATCTGCTCGACACTCACGACCATGTGCGTGTTCGTACCGCTCATCTTCTTCGGCGGCGGCGGGCGGGGCGGCTTCTCCCGTTTCATGGGAGACATCGGCACGACGGTCTGCGTCGTCATGCTCGGTTCCCTCGTCATCTCGTTGACCGTGGTGCCGATGATCGCGGCGATCCTGCTCCGATCGGAGAGCAAGCGCCGGTTCCGGCTCCTCGACCGGATCGGCGAGATCTACGGCGCGACCCTGGGCTTCACACTGCGCCACCGCTTCGTCTTCACCGTGCTGATCGGAGCCCTGCTCTTCGGATCGTGGCAGCTCTACAACGGCATCGAGCGGAGCTTCGACCGGCCGTCCCAGGGCCGGGCCCTGACCATCTTCGTCGACATGCCCCGGCAGATGGGCATGGATGAGCGCCTGGAGCTGTACGACGAGGTTCATGGACTGCTTGCGGCGAACCGGCAGGAGTGGGAGATCGCGGACATCGCGCACCAGGTGCGGCGGGGCGGCGGCCGCAGTCGGGGGTTCGGCCGCGGCAACCGCTTCGAGGTGTATCTCGAGCCGGAGGAGAGCTCGGAGCTCTCGGTGGACGAGGTCACCGAGCGCATTCGCGAGGCCCTGCCGCAGCGCGTCGGCGTCCAGTTCAAGCTCGCCCGCACCGAATTCGGCCCGCCGGGCGCCGGGCGTTCCTCGATCGACATGGAACTGATCGGTGACGACCCGGAGATCCTCGAGCTTCTGGCGCCTCGGATCACCGAGCGTCTGACCCGGATTCCGGTCGTTGGCCAGGTCGACAACTCGCTCGAGAGCGGCGACGACGAAGTCCGGGTATCGGTTGACCGGGAGCGCGCACTTCAGGGCGGTCTGTCCAGCCAGGGGGTGGCAATGACCGTGAACAGCGCCCTCTCGAGCCGGTCGCTGGCGTACTTCAAGACCGCCGAACGGGAGATCGGCATGGTCATGCAGTACCGGGAAGAGGACCGCGAGACGCTCGATCAGCTGAAGAAGATGCCGGTACGGGTCTCGAGTCCTGACGGCAGCGGCGACGAGGTGACGCTGCCCATATCGAGCCTGGCGTCGTTCGCGGTCCGGAGCGGTCCGGCCGAGATCGAGCGGGAGAACCGTCGGGCCAAGATCGAGTTCGACGCGACGGCTGCCGGCAGCATGCCGGCCTACCTGCTGCGGCGGCCGGTGCAGATGGCGCTGGCCGACGTGCCGCTCCCGCCCGGCTACGAGTGGTCCTTCGGCCGGAGGTTCAGGGAAGGCGAGGAGGACGCCGCCAGCGCCGTCGTGGCGATGATCCTCGCCGTGATCCTGATCTACATGATCATGGCTGCGCTGTTCGAGGACTTCCTGCAGCCGTTCACGATCATGCTGTCGATACCGTTCGCCTTCATCGGCGTCGGGCTGGTCATGTACCTGGCCGGCCAGCCGAAGTCCGATTCATCGAACATGGGCCTCCTCATCCTGGCCGGAATCGTGGTCAACAACGCGATCGTGCTGGTCGACCACGTCAACCGGCTGCGCCGAGAGGGCCTGAGCCGGGACGAAGCGATCGTCCTCGGCGGCCGGCACCGCCTGCGGCCGATCCTGATGACGGCGGTGACGACGATCCTCGGCCTGTCGCCGATGGTGGCGCCCTTCTTCCTGCCCCAGGTGTTCGGGCAGCCGGAGGGGCGGGCCGCCTTCTGGGCGCCGGTCGGTCTGGTCATCCTGGGCGGCCTGACCACCTCGACCTTCCTGACCCTGATGGTGATTCCGACCGTGTACTCCCTGGTCGACGACGTGAAGCTCTTCGTCCAGCGGGTGGTGCAGGCGGCGATGACCGTTCCGCGGAGAAAGACGGCATGAAACTCATGACACGGCTGGTGGGCGCCGTTCTGTCGACTGCCTTCCTGGCGGTCGCCGGCGCCGGTTGCGCAGCGCCGGATGACGGTCCCGAGCACGGCGATCAGAACCCCCGCGCCGCTCGGGGCGGCCCGCCGGGCGACGGCAGACCCGGAGGCGGCGGAGGGCCCCCTGGCGGCTTCCCGCCGGGCTTCGGCGGTGGCGCCGTCAGCGCCGCCATCCCGGTCAAGGTGACCAGTGCGATCCGGCGCGACATCTCGGACTATCTGGAGACGAACGGCTCGCTGGAAGCCGAGAACGAGGTCGACATCGTGGCGCGGACCGCGGGTCCGATCGTCGAGCTGAACGTCGAGGAAGGCGACCCGGTGCGTGCCGGACAGGTTCTGGCCCGCATCGACGCGGCCGAGATCCAGGCGCAGCTCGGCATCGCCCGAGTCAACCTGGCCGAGGCGGAGCTTGCCTGGAACCGGGCGCAGGATTCCTATCGGGAAGAGCTGATCAGCCAGGAGGCGTACGACCTCGCGAAATCGACCTTCGACAGCGCCGCCGCCCAGATTGTCGGCACCGAAATCCTGCTGGACTACACGGTGATCCGGGCGCCTTTCGACGGCCTGATCATCGAACGCGCAGTCCGGAACGCGGAGTACATCCCGGACAACGCCAGGCTGTTCCGGATCTCCGACTTCGATCCGCTGCTCTGCCCGATCCGGCTGCCGGAGAAGGACCTGCCCCGGCTCGAGCTGGGGCAGCCCGCCTATCTGACCGTCGAGGCCTACGCCGGGATCCGCTTCCCGGCCCATGTACTCAGGATCAGCCCGGTGGTCGATGCCGCGACCGGCACGGTCAAGGTGACCCTGGAGGTGCAGGCCCGGGGCCGCCTGCGCCCCGGCATGTTCGCCAGCGTCTTCGTCGAGACGGATGTTCACGAGAACGCGATCGTGGCGCCCAGGCAGGCGCTGGTCCTGGAGAGCACGTCCGACACGGTGTACGTGGTGGTGGACGACGGCCAGGGCGGCAAGGTCGCCGAACGGCGCGAGCTCGAACTCGGCTACGAGGAGAGCGACAGCGTGGAAGTGATCTCGGGTCTCGCCGAGGGCGAGGACATCGTGATCGTCGGTCAGGACGGCCTGTCCGGCCAGACGCCGGTCATCGTCCTGGAGCGCGAGGGCGCGCCGGCGGCCGCCGCCGAGCTGACCTCGATACCCGTCACTGCCGCGCCACGCCCGGCCGGCAGCGCGGAGGACGGGTCGGCCGACGCCGGAGACGCGGTCGCGCCGCGTGCTCAGGGGCCCCCGAACGTCGTGCCGGGGCAGCAGGGCCCCGGCGGTGTCCGCGGCGGGCCGCCAGGCGGCTTCGATCCCCGCCGGATGACGCCCGAGCAGATGGAGAACATGCGGGCCCGCATGAAGGAGCGGGGCATGACGGACGAACAGATCGATCGGATGGTGGAACGGATGCGCAGCGGCCAGGGACCGCCGAGAAGGCCGTCCAACGGACCGCCGTCCGGCGGATCCGAGGCTGACCCGCCGGATCGGCCGCAGGGCTGATCGGCCGCCAGGTCTTCGTCGCAGAGCAATTGCAGATGCGGATTGTCTCCTTCGCCACCCGGCGGCCGGTCACGGTTTTCGTCTTCGCGCTGGCGGCGGTGGTCTTCGGCGGGGTCGCCTTCCGCGATCTCGCCGTCGATCTGCTGCCGGACATCACCTATCCGTCCCTGACCGTCCAGACCGGGTACGAAGGCGCGGCGCCGGTCGAGATGGAGAACCTGGTCACGCGGCCGGTCGAGGACGCCGTCGGCGTGGTCAACGGTGTCAATCGGGTCATCTCCAGCTCTCGAGCCGACATCAGCGAGGTCACCCTGGAGTTCTCCTGGGGCACGAACATGGACTTCGCCTCGCTCGACGTGCGCGAACGGCTGGATCAGGTGCGGCTGCCGGTCGAGGCGCAGCGGCCGGTGCTGTTGCGCTACGACCCGTCGCTGGATCCCATCCTGCGGCTGGGACTCGCCGGCGGCGGCGGCGATCTCATCGCACTGCGTCTGCTGGCCGAGGAAGACCTGAAGCGGAAGATCGAGCGCCTGGAGGGCGTGGCCGCGGTCGTGGTCAGCGGCGGCCTCGAGGAGGAGATCCAGGTCGAGATCGACGAGCGCCGGCTGAGCGCTCTGGGCCTGACCATGGAACAGGTGAACACCCGGCTGGCGCAGGAGAACGTGAACCTGACCGGCGGCCGGCTGCGCGACGGGCAGACCGACTTCCTGGTGCGCACGATCAACGAGCTGCTGCGTCCGGAGCAGATGCGGGAGATCGTGATCGACCGTTCCCGGGGCGCGATCGTGCGTCTGGAGGACATTGCCCGCGTCTATCAGGGCGCGCGGGAGCGGGAGGTGATCACCCGCATCGACGGTCGGGAGAGTGTGGAGATCGCGGTCTACAAGGAGGGCGGAACGAACACGGTGACCGTCGCTTCCGCCGTTCTCGACCGGGTGGAGGAGCTGGAGCGGGATCTCGGGGAGATCGATCCCCAGCTCGAACTCGACGTTCTCGCCGACCAGTCGCGCTACATCCGCGATTCCGTGTCGGCAGTGATAGAGACCGCCCTGATCGGCGGTTCGTTGGCGATCGTCGTCCTGTTCCTGTTCCTGCGCAGCGCGCCGAAGACGCTGATCATCGGCATCTCGATTCCGGTGTCGGTGGTGGCGACCTTCTTCCTGATGTACGTCGCCGGCGTGTCGCTGAACATCATGTCGCTCGGCGGCATCACCCTCGGCATCGGCCTGCTGCTGGACAACTCGATCGTCGTCCTGGAGGCGATCCAGCGCCGACGCGACGAGGGCCTTGGAGTCGTCGAAGCGGCACGGGCCGGCGCCTCCGAGGTCGGCAGGGCGGTCATCGCGAGCACGATCACCACTGTCTGCGTCTTCGTGCCGATCGTGTTCGTCGAGGGCGTTGCCGGCCAGATGTTCGGCGACCAGGCACTGACCGTGACGTTCTCCCTGCTGGTATCGCTGGGAGTGGCGCTGACCGTGATTCCGATGCTCGCGTCCCGCAGGTTCCTGGCGGTCGGCGAGACGGCGACGGCGGCCGGGAGCATCCGACGGTCCAATCCGGTGACCCGCGCTCTCTCGAGAGTCCTGCACGTCGTCGGGGTCGGCGTCGCCCTGGCGGTCAGGTACGCGTTCCGCGGCGTCGGCGCGACGATGTCGGTGCTGTTGCGGCCGGTGCTGGGCGGCTTCGACGCACTTCTCCGGGGCATCACGGCGGTCTATGCAGGCGTCCTCCGCGGGGCGCTTCACCGGCCGGCGCTGGTCGTTCTGGTGGCCGTGGCGCTCCTTGCGGGCAGCTTCCGGATGGTCGGATCGCTGGGCAGCGAGCTCGTGCCCGAGCTGATCCAGGGCGAGTTCCATGTGGACGCCGAGCTGCCGCCCGGAAGCCGTCTGGAGGTCACGGACCGGCGGCTGGCGCCGATCGACGAGTTCGTCAGGGATCTGGAAGGCGTGCAGTCCGTCTACACGGTGGTCGGCACGTCGAGCGAACAGGGGGGCGCCGCGGGGGAGAAGCGCGAGAGCATCGGCCAGGTCAACGTGCGGATGGAACCGCCGATCGATGCCGAGCGCGAGGAGCTGGTGATGAGCCGGATCCGGGATCTGATCGATGCGCAGAACGCGTCCTTCGCCGGCGGGCGGCCGGCGGTCGCGGGCGCCTCCCCGGTTCCGGTCGGAGTCTCAGGCGGCGCGGGAGCCGCCTCGCAGGGCGACTCTCTGGCGTACCGGTTCGGCCGCCCGACCTACTTCAGCTTCCGGAGCCCGATCGAAGTGCAGATCCGGGGCCACAATCTGGCGCTGCTGGAGGTGCTCGCCGACCAGGTGGCGTCCCGGATGCGCGAGGTCGAGGGGCTGGTCGACGTCAAGTCGTCGACCGAGGGCGGCAACCCGGAGCTGCAGATCGTCTTCGACCGGGAACGACTGGCGACTCTGAACTACACGGTCGCCCAGCTCGGCGGCGTGATTCGCTCCAAGGTCCAGGGCGACATCGCGACCGACATCGTCCGTGAGGATCGCAACATCGAGGTGAGGCTCCGGGCCGACGAGGGCTATCGCGACTCGGTCCGGGATCTGCGCAACCTGAACATCCGCCAGAGCGGCGACGTGCCGCTGCCGCTGTCGGCCGTTGCCGAGGTTGTCGAGACGGAAGGGCCTGCCGAGATCCGCCGCAGCGATGGCGGCCGTGTCGCCCTGATCGAGGCGAACATCGTCGGCCGCGACCTTGGCAGCGTGTCCGGCGACATCCAGGCGATTCTCGACTCCACCCGTTTCCCGCCCGGTTTCGACTACACGATCGGCGGCCAGCGCCAGGAGATGGAACGTTCGTTCGACAGCATGAGGCTGGCGATCCTGCTCGCCGTGTTCATGGTGTATCTGGTGATGGCGTCGCAGTTCGAGTCCCTCCTGCACCCGTTCGTCATCCTGTTCGCGGTGCCGTTCTCGATCGTCGGCGCGGTCGGCGTCCTCTACCTGACGCGCACACCGGTCAGCATCGTCGTGCTGATCGGCGGCATTCTGCTGGCCGGCATCGTCGTCAACAACGCGATCATCCTGGTCGACTACACGAATCGCCTGCGGCGTGCCGGCAAGGCAAGAATCGACGCCCTGCGCGAAGCCTGCCTGGTGCGGCTGCGGCCGATCCTGATGACGACCTCGACCACCGTGCTGGGTCTGCTGCCGATGGCGCTCGGTCTGGGAGAGGGCGCCGAACTGCGGACGCCGATGGCGCTGACCGTAGTCGGCGGCCTGCTGACCTCCACCGTCCTCACCCTGGTCGTCATCCCCGCGCTCTATCTGCTCCTGGACCGCAGGCGCGAACCCGCCCCCGGAGCCGAGGCCGTCGCCGGAACAGGCTTGTAGCCCGCGGCCACGCTACGGGAAGGCGGCTTCCAGCTCCGGGACCGTCCAGGGAGCTGACCGGTCGCGCGTGCGCTGCCGGACCCGGGCCACGAGCTCGGCGGAGACCGGGTCGGCGGTGTTGCCCCAGCTTCGGCGGACATAGGTCAGGAGGTCGGCGATCGCGCTGTCGTTCAAACGGGGATCCGGGGCGAACCCGGGCATCAGGTCGTCCCAGGTGTCGCCGTGGACTTCGATCGGGCCTTCGAGGCCGTGAAGGACGATGGCGGCGAGGCGTTCGGCGGCGCCGAGAACCCGGGGGGTGCGCACCAGGCCCGGACCGAGCCCTTCCAGACCTCGACCGTCGTTGCCGTGGCAGGAGTTGCAGGCGCGGTAGCGGCGGCGCCCCCGCTGGAACCGGGCCGTCTCTTCGGCAGTCATCGCGCGTTCGGCATCGGGCGGTTTCGGCGCCGCCGACGGGTCCGTGCCCTCCGGGCTCGCGACGACCGCAACCTGTCGGTGGAAGGGGTCGTCCGGGCGCGCTGCAACCCGTGCGTCCAGGGCGGCCCGTGCCCAGGCCGCCCGCCGGGAGAGGGCGCCGAGCGTCAGGAGGGCCTGGGTGCGGACTTCGACGGACGAGGCGTCGATCAGCTCGGCGAGGAGATCCTGGCCGCCGGCGCTGTCGGCCAGCACGTCTTCGCCGGCGCGCAGTCCGTGAACGACCAGCCACGGGTTGCCGTCCCGAATCGCCGCCAGGACGGTTGCCGCGTCCAGTGCGCCGCTGCCGTGCAGTGTCCACAGGGCGTGGATGCGGGCCCGCGGGTCGTCCCCGGAACGGGCCAGGCCGCGCAGGGCGCCGCGGCTCTCCTCGTCGAGGCCGTTTTCGACCATCAGTCGCTGGGCGGTGTCCCGGTGCCAGCCGTTCGGGTGGGACAGGGCGTCGAACCGGTCTGCCGCGGTTCCGAGCTGCGGTGCGGTGCGGCGGATGGGCGCCGGCGCTGCCGGGTCTGCTCCCTCCCAGACCACGCGGTAGATCCGGCCCAGACCGAGCGGCCGGTCCAGGCCGTGCTCGAGGATGTACCCGCGCAGGTAGGTCGTCACGTACCGGACGTGCTGGAGGATGCCGCGGTACATGTCGATCACGTAGAGGGCGCCGTCAGGCCCGATCTTCGCGTCGACCGGCCGGAAACGCTCGTCGGTCGAGGCCAGGAACTCCCGTTCGATCCAGTCCGGATCGCCGTAGCGGCGGTGTTCTGCGGCGAGGGTCGGGACACCGTCAGCAGGGGGGCCGGGGGCGAGATCGAAATGGGCGACCACGTTGCCGGCGGGTTCCGGCACGAAGGCATCGCCGCGATACGTGGCGGGGAACTGGTCGCCGCGGTAGACCACGAGACCGCTGACCGACGTGGTCACGGCCAGCCTCCCGTCGGCGCGCAGCATCCGGTCGATGTAGCCGCGGTTGATGCCCGGATTCACCCGGATCGGGTACACCGTCTCGTCATGGACGAGCCGCTCGCCGGCGCCGATGCCGCCGCCGCGGGGCTGATGGTCGGGGTCTGCAAGGGCGTACTCCGCCGGGATCAGGTCGGCGAACAGGTAGCGGGAGTTCGTGTTGTAGTAGAGACGGCCCATGTCGTCCTGGGCGATGCCCCACTGACCCCGGAACAGGGTCGGGTCGACCTTGATCGAGGTGTTGCCATCCAGGGTCCGGACCAGCCGGAAGCGCCGGTCGGACTTCGCGTTGTAGATCCAGTTGTCGAGGGCCCACAGCAGGCCGTTCTCGGTGTGCTCGAGCAGGTCGGGGTCCGGGTCGCCATAGTCCAGCAGACGTTCCCGACTGCCGCAGCGGGGAAGGGCTCCGGGTTCTGTCCGGCTCCGGCACAGCCAGAGGCTCGGCGGTTCGCCGATCAGGATGCCTCCCGACACGGCGGCGATCGCTCGCGGGCTGACCAGACCGTCCAGGTAGACCGCCTGCCGGTCCATTGCGCCGTCACCGTCGGCGTCCTCGAGCACGACGACCCGGCCTACGGGTTCCTGTTCGCCCTCGCCGTCGACGGTCGGCATGAAGCCGCGCATCTCGACCACGTAGAGCAGCCCGCGCTCGTCCCAGGTCATCGCCACCGGATCCTCGACCAGCGGCTCCGCGGCGACCAGCTCGACCCGGAAACCGGGTGCGGTCCGCAAGGTCGCCAGCGCGTCCTCCGGCGCCAGCGGAGGAGATTCCGGCACCTCGAACCGGCGCCAGACCTGCTCCATCACGTGGCCCTCCCGATCGCCGCGCTGGGCGGCAAGCGACGCTGCGCACAAGGCAAGCGCGATCAGGGAAAGGGCTCGCCGACGCATCGCGATGGAGTAGCGTAACCTACATGCCCGATCAGCTCTCCGCCGCCGAGCGGGATGACCTGCGGGTCGGCCTGCGGATGGCCCATCCGCCCGATCCGGCGGCTCTGGCGGCCGAGCGGGAGCGACTTGCCGCACTCGACGACGCGCCGCGGCCGGCGCGCTGGAGAGCCTTCGCCGGGCTCATCGGCCCCGGCTACATGCAGAGCGCGATGACCCTCGGCAGCGGTACCGCCGCCTCCGCCCTTTTCGCCGGCGCCGTGTTCGGCTACCAGCTCCTGTGGGTGGCGCCGCTCGCGATGCTCCTCGGCCTGGTCATGCTCTCCGCGGTTGCTCACCAGACCCTGTCGACCGGCTTGCGGCCGTTCGACGCGATGCGCCGCTTCGCCGGCGCGCCGCTGGCCTGGAGCTGGGCCCTGGGAGCGCTCGTCGCGTCCATCGTCTGGCACTTCCCGCAGTACGCGTTGGCTTCGGCGGTCCTGGTCGACCTCGGAGAGGCGGCGGGAGTCGACGGGCTGCCGGCGCCGGCCCTCGGCTTCGTCGTCCTCGCCTGGGCCGTGCTCATTTCTTCGCTCTACGGCCGGCGGCCGGAGCTGATTCGCGTCTACGAGCGGCTTCTGCGCTACATGGTGTGGGGCATCGTCCTGTGCTTCGCATGGGTGGTTGCCCGGACCGGCATCGCGGACTGGAGCGCGCTGGTCCGCGGGTTCGTGGGCTTCGCGGTTCCAGGCGAGCGGAACGGCGTGCTCGGGGTCACGGTGATCCTGAGCGGTCTGTCCGCCGCCGTCGGCATCAACATGGTCTTCCTCTACCCCTACTCGCTGCTCGCCCGCGGCTGGTCCCGCGAGCACCGTTCCCTGGCCAGGTTCGACCTGTGGACCGGGACCTTCGTGCCCTACGTCCTGGCCGCCAGCCTGATGGTGATCGCCGCCGCCAACACGATCCACCTCGACCCGTCCTACGACGGCGTGCGGCTGAGTCCGGTCGCCGCGGCGCAGTCCCTGGCGGCGGTCGCGGGCCCCGCCGTGGGCCGGGTGGTGTTCGATCTCGGCGTGCTCGGCATGGCGCTGTCGACGATCACGCTGCACATGCTGGCAACCGGGTTCGTCGCCTGCGAGCTGTTCGGCTGGGAGTTCGGCAGCCGGAAGCACCGATGGGCCATGCTGCTGCCCGCGCCCGGCGTGTTCGGACCGGTGTTCTGGGGCGACATCGCGGTCTGGCTCGCCGTGCCGACGAACATCGTCTGCGGTCTGTTCCTGCCCGCCGCCTACATCGGCTTCGTCCTCCTCCAGCGCAACCGCAGCTACCTCGGCAGGGACCGCCCGTCCGGCGCCCGCGGCCGGGCCTGGTGGAGCGCCATGGTCGCCGTCACCGTCTTCCTGACCGCCTTCATGGTCTGGTACATGTGGACCCAGGCCCCGTCCTGGTTCGCCCGCCTCGCCGGCTGACCGCAGACAGGTCCCCATGCGGGTTCACAAGGTCGGCGTGCGGGATCGTCCGATCGGCAGGACGCGCGAGCAGCGGTTCCGTATAGTCCCCGGCTACTCGACACGCCAGCGGACCATGGGCTGACTCTCTCGCTGCATCTCATCTCAGCACGCGGACCTCGACTCGCCAGGACCTTGGAACAGTCCTGCAGTCCGTCTGCCGGAGACTTGACACGGCAAGCCGCCGGCCGTAGAATGTCGGGTCATCAAATGAGACAGGAGGCTGAACATCAGGTGAGCTCGCCAGCACCGATGATAAAGCTCCTCGTGTTGGTCGGCGCCCTCGGCATTGGGGGCTACTTGCTGTCTGTCGCCTTGCGTCCGGCCGCAACGCATCTGGCCTACGGAGACTGGATGCCACCTTGGGAAGTGCGCACGGCCAACGGGCAAGGTGTTTCTGGTACGCGCACGTTCGAAGGACACTTCGGTGTTCTCTTCTATGCCGACCGTCTTCCGCCTCCGCCGCTCACGCGCTACCTCCAGGTGTTACTGGACCGCTATGGCGATCGAGGAGTCGGCCTCCGCGTGGCGTTGGCTGTAGGTCCGGAGCACGCGGATCGGGCTGCTGTCGAGGAAGCCGCTGGTCGCGTTTCCTTCCCCCTGATCCACGACTCGGATCGGGATCTCGGGCGGGTTCTCGGTCTGGCTCGGCACGAGGAACGGAGTCTCTTTCTGGCGCCTGACGGGCAACTGCTCTTGTCGGCGCGCGGTCTGATCGATCGGGACGAACTCAGACAGCATGTAGAGAAACACCTGATCGGGGGAATCACGTACGCGGCCTCGAGTTTCTCGCTGCCTGGCCCCGCAACGAGGTTGCCCCCTTATCGGGTATCGGCGGTCACGAGGGCGGGCGCATCGCCGCCCGATCTCTACGCGCCTGTTCAGGGGGCCAGGGTTCTGGTCCTTGGGGCTGCAGTATGCGCCAAATGTGACCCGGGAGCACTCTACGATCGCATGGCCGAGTTCCTGAGTGGGCCGTGCGACGCTGCAGAGGATTCGTGTCATAGGGAAATGCTGGTGACCGCCGGCTTCCCGATGACCGAATTGTGGTCTGCGCTGAGCCTGAGAAACGTCAGTCTACCGCCGATCTTCCAGGCAACCGACACACTGCTGGGGCTGGAAGATGACTATGTTGTCACACGCGACGGTGACGCCACTGGTTCGAACGTCCTGGTGCTTCGTATTGGCCAGGACCGGGAAATTCTCAGAGTGTCGACACTGCAGCAGGAACTGGAGTCTTCTCTTGCTCGTGAGTGATCCTGGGCTCAATCCCCTCTTGACTCGAGTCCGTACTGGTGGCTTCCCGGTGTGCCTGCGCCGGTGTGGCTCATGGCGCCAACGCTGCAGCGCCATCGTCATGGCTGGCGCAGCGCTTCTGCTCGCTCTGGAAGCGCGTGGCGCACATGGTGCCGAAGGAGTCGTCAAGGGAACCTATGATGCCGTCCCGGTCTTTGAGGAGCTGCCACTGAACGGTGCCCATCGATTGACTCCCTACGGTGACGGCTTCCTGGTGCTGGACCGTTTCAATCATCGCCTGCTCGAGCTGGATGGTGCAGGTTCCCTGCGTCGGCAGATCGGTCAAGTGGGTCAGGCCCCGGGCGAGATGCGATTCCCGATGGACTACGCGATCGACGGTGAGGGAACGATTCGCATAGTTGCCAGTTCCGACCTCTTCGCGGTCCACAGCTTCTCGGTCGACGGCGCGTTCCTGGGTGTCGTGCGCCCCGGCGCCACCGCTGCCGAGTCGGAGGCCTACAGCAGTTTCGCGGTCGCGGCCGACTCGGAGGGCGGCGTCTGGCTGAACCAGCCCAGGCAGGGAGCCCTGCTGACCCGGTACGCAACGCTGGACGACAACAGGGGCACCGCAGTTGGGGATCTGCTCCGTCCGGAGGATGCCTTTGCCGATTGTGGACAGCAATCCAGATGCAGTGACCGGAGATTCTCGGTGCGAGTCAACCGAGTTGTTCTGGCGCTTGCGCCGGAAGACTCGGTCGTGGCGGCCTTCACCGCCTTTCCCCTTGTTCGGCGCTACTCGGCAAACGGAGATCTGAAGTTCCAGACCAGGCTCCGCGGCGATCTGGTCGATGAGCTCCTGGGGTTGACAATGAAGGATCCGGACACTTGGCGCCCCCATCTGGGAGTCAATGTGGATTCGGACGGAATCAATGCACTGACCGTGGTTCAGAGTGTCGCCGTGGAAGATCATACCGGGCTTGTCTATTGCCTGGTAGGGGGCCGCGAGTTGCATGTTCTGTCGGCGAGGGACGGGAAGAACCTGGCGATTCTGGCGCCCGCGGGAGAAGACGGCGGCTTCAGCTCGGTGTCAATTGCCGACGGCGTCGCGTGGCTCACACGCTTCTCCAGCATGTACAGGGCGGAGCTGCCGGCGTCGCGGAACAACTGGGTGGACTCGCGATGAGGATGAGAATGGCGCGGCCTGGGCAAGCGGACCGGAGATGCCGTGGAAACACAGAGTGACGAATCCGCTGTAACGTCCCGAGAACGGGAAGAAGGGAGTGTTGGCAGATGATGCTGAAGACGATGATGTTGAGAAGGCTGGGTGTTCTCGTCGTCGCGGTAGCGGCAACCTTGACGCTCGGTGTGGTTGCGGTCAGAAGCGCACAGGCCGGGACGTGCATCACGGACTCGGGAGTCTCGTGCGGCGGCGCCGGCCTTTGCTGCATGGCGGGCCCGACCATCTGCATCACTTGGAGATGCGACTATTGAGATCGACCCCGGAGTCGCTCCGTCGCTGGTCCGGCCGAGCGCGACAAGTTTCTGCCTTAGTCTGACCGGGAATGTCCGTATTGTTGCTCATGGGTCACGTGTCAGACTCGGATTGCCCCGTGCGGCCGCCAGATTCGCGGTCATTGCCGCGTATCTGACCGGTTCGCCGGCAACAGGCGCTCTGTCACAGATGTGGACCGTGGCGTTGAAGCGCTTCCGGTTGAATCTGCGGGAAGGCTGGTTTCTGGGCGCGTGGGCAGTCGGCGGCGTGATGGCGGTCGTGGCCGTATGGGTGTCCTGGATCGACTACGGGGAGCGGGTTCGGCTGTTTGACGCCGGTCGACTGGGTCATCAGTTGGCGGCGGAGAGAGCTCAGGTCTACCATCTGCTTGAGCTCGGCATCGAGCGAAGGCCGGCGCCGTTGAGCCTGCTGAGCCGCGGTGTCGGTGAGCAGCTCGGTTCAAGCGCCGCGATTCGGGGCCGCTACGGTGAGGTCCGGTTCGCCCGGAGAGACCGGGCAGCAGTGGAGGATGCGCGGCGTCTGAACGTTGATCTGTCCTGGGTGCTGGCCCTGGTCGTGGGGTTCACCTGCGTGTTCTCCGGACACGCAGTGATCAACGGGGAGAGGGAGGCCGGCACGCTCAAGCAGCAACTCGCCCGGGGGTTGCCCAGATCCTGGCTGCTAAGTGGGGAGTTCCTCGGAGGTGTCCTGGCGTTCGCGGCGCCTTGCGGCCTGTTGTTCCTGGGTTTCTCGGCGTTCGCGTCGGTGGCCGGCCTCGACCTCGATGCGAGTGGCTGGTTGCGGGTGGGTCTGTTCTTCGCGCTGGTTGCGCTGTATGGCGGCTTCTGGCTGGCGCTGTCTCTTGCGTTGTCGGCATTCTGCAGGCACACCGAGACATCCCTGATTCTGGGGATCCTGGCATGGGCGCTTTCTGCGTCGCTCTACCCGCAGATCGCGGGGTGGGCGGCGGCCCGGATGGCGCCCTCCGTCCCGGCGTATGCCGATGCGGCTCCGCCCGGCGGGGCGGAGGTCGAAGGCCGCGAGGCGATCATGCTTCAGCGCAATGTCCGCTCCGCCGAGAGCCGCATCCACCAGCGATTCTCCTGGCTGCTTCCGGTCACGGCTTTCCGCAGTGCGGGGCAGAGTCTGGCCGGAACGTCGGCTGCCGATCATGAGCGGTTTCTGGACAGCGTCGACGCGGCCGAGCGGGAGTTCGAGGCCTGGCAGAGCGAGAAACTGAAGAAGCACCCGGTGCGGGCAGTGCGGGTGGTGCACGGCGTGCCGCTCGATATCAGCGGCCTGCCCGAGCCGGTTCACGAGCCGGCGTCGCTCTCGCAGGCGTTGCGTCAGGCCAGCCTGCCGGCTGGGGCGTTGCTGTTCGGTACCGTCGCCCTGCTCCTGGCGGCAGGAGCAGGCGTCGAGAGACTGGACGTCCGCTGAGTCTCCGAAGACGCGTGTTCATGTTCCTGTTCCTGGTCCGCGGAGAACTCGCGCGTCACCTGAGAAGCTACCGTCTGCTCGTTCTTCTTGTCGGCGGCCCTGCGCTGATGGTCGCGGCCGCCCTGATGTACCTGAGCGAGTTCGAGAGTGCGCGTCTGGCCTGGCAGAACCTCTCCCGGACGGCGGCAAGCGCTGCGAATCTCGAAGAGATGGTCGTTCCGCGGCCGTTCTCATCCATGGGGTTCCTCCGGGCGGCGGCGAGGGAACAGTGGTCCGAGGCGGCGGTCGTCCGGCCGCATCTGGTCGATGTCCGGGAGCCGGACGTTTCCCGACGGTCCTTCGTCGTTGCCGCGGAGCCGCTGGACTGGACGACGGTCGTCGTGCTCTTCTACAGTCTGATGGCGGTCGCTCTCAGCCATGACGCAGTGTCCGGAGAGAAGGCTCGCGGGACGCTCCGCCTGGTCATCAGTCGTCCGGTAGCCCGGACAGTCCTCCTGCTGAGCAAGATCGCGGCGAGCCTTCTTGTCCTGGTGGTTTCGCTCGGACTCGGTCTGATCGCCGGACTTCTGGTTCTGGCGGTCGGTGCGGAGCACGTTCTGGAGCCCAGGGACGTAGCCGTTCTGGTCCTGGCGGCGGCCTGTTTCGTCCTCTTCCTGCTCTTCAACGTTCTGCTCGGAACAGCGGCCTCGGTCAGCACGAGGACGCCGGCGGCGGCGCTGCAACGGGCAGTCGCGGCGTGGGCGCTTCTGGCCATCGGCGTGCCCGGCCTTGTCGTTGTGGCGGGTTCCGCGTTGCACCCGGTGCAGTCGGAGATGGCCTTTCAGCGGAACCTCGCCATTCTCGAGGGGTCCAGGGCGACACGGCTGTCCGTGTCCTCCGTACCGCTCTCCACTATCGTGAACACGCCCGGGCTCTCTTCATTCGAGAAGCGCCGCCGCATCGCGGCATTGGAGAAGGAGATGTGGGCGGATCAGGAGGCGGCCCTGTCGGAGCTCGAGCGCGCCCGCGCGGAGCTGCGGTGGGAGTACCTGTTGCAGGCATCGGCGCAGGAACGCTGGATCGACCGCTGGAGCGCCCTGTCGCCGTACACTCTCCTGCGTGGTTCGCTGAACTGCCTCGTCGTTGCGGGTTCCTGCGGGCGCCGGGAGTTCCTGCGGCAGGTGGCGCGGTTCGAACCGGTGTTCACGTCCTTTGTGCTGGCCGAGCGGCAGAGGCGCCGGGAGGAGGCCCGCGAGGGCAACGCCAGGGCCCTTGTCACGGACGACGACGGCGAGGAGTACGAGCTGCGGGCCCTGACCCGGTTGGACTGGTCGGAGGTGCCGCTGTCCGGGGACGAACTGCCTCGCTTCACCTGGCGCCCGTTGACCGCAGGCGCTCTTGCCGGCCAGGCGGCGCTTCATCAGCTCTGGATGCTCCTGTTCGTGGCGGCAACCGGCGCCTCCACGATCTGGCGGTTTCAGGTCTACGATTGTCGATGATGAGTGTCTTTCGGGAACTCCGGAAGCGGTCCGGAGGGACGGCGATCGCGAGCGCGCTCACCGCCCTTCTCCTGTCGCTCGCTTCCGAGGCCGTCTCTCAGCCCGCCGCCAGCATGGAGGAACGGCGGCTCGCCTTCGCCGAGGCCGAGATTGCCTACCGGGAGGCGGAGAGGAAATTGACACGCGCCAGGGAACTGCACGAAGGAGGACTGCTATCGCAGGCCGCTCTCGAGACGGAAGAGATGGGACTTCGGCTGGCGAACGTTCAGGTGACGCGGACCTGGCTGAGGTTGGCGCTTGCGGACCCGGAGATCGTGCTTCGCTCGGCGCGCAAGTACCGGAGCGAGGATGGGCAGGTGCGGGTGGAACTCGACCTGGCGGCGCGCTGGTCTTCCGGCCCCGACATGTCCGCCTTGCCGGGAGACGTCAGCAGCTCGCTTGTCCTGCCCGCTGTCGAGGGTATTGCCAATGTCGTGGTCAGCCTGAAGACAATCCGCGGCTACCGGGAGGGCGTCCTGCTCGAGCCGACGATCGTCTCGGTTCCGTACGAACAGAGGATCGCCCGGATGCGCTTCGACGAGCCTGTCACGGTCGACTTCGGTCTGCTTGTCGCCGACGTCCAGGAGCTGCTGGTAGAGCTTCGGTACCACGACAGCGTCCATGAGCGGCAGGTGCTCCTGGGGCAGGGCGCCGGCTCGGGCAGCGGGCTGATCGTGCGTTCCGAGCAGATCACGCTCGACGCCGAGCTGGGCGCCGCCGCGGATTACGAACTCGGCCTGGAGCGCTTCGACGACGCCAGCGCGATCTACGGCCTGACGGTTGACGGCCTGCCGCCAGAAGTCGCCTGGCAGGTGTCGGATCCCGAGTCGGGGGCCGCGTTCAGTCAGGTGTTCTTCCCCGAGCAGGTGACGCGCCGGAACCTGCAGCTTCGGTTGACGATGCCGAGCCGCCCGACGGAAGCGGTGCAGCCGGGGCGGCCCATTCGCTTCGCCGTCCGGCTGGAACCGGACGGACTCCAGGACAACGAGCTCGGCCAGTCGGCGGCGAGTACGGTAGATCTCGCGGTGATTCCCCGCGGCGTGGCGGAGCTTCAGGTCGACGCGGCGAACCTCTACCACGAGGTCCCCAGAGGGGAGTCCGTGCAGTTCGATGCCCGGATCGTGAACTCCGGCAGTCGGATTCTCGGCCAGGTGGAGCTCACGGTTGCCCTGCCGTTCGGCTGGAAGAAGGACCTCACGCCGCGGCTCTTGCCCTCCCTGGCGCCGGGAGCCTCGGAGACCGTCTCGGTCATCCTGGCGCCGCCCGCTGATGTCCTGCTCGGCGACTACGAGGGCTCGGTTCAGGCAGGCAGCCTGTCGGGGGACCGACTGGTGGAAAGCGACCCGAAGACGCTCCGTCTTCACGTAGTGGACACAGGCAATCCCTGGCTGACCGCACTGCTCTTTCTTGCTCTCGGCGGGGCGCTGGGGGCTGTGATCCTGGCCGGGCTGAAGTTGAGTCGGCGCTGATCCGACCTGCGGACACGAGAGGGCGGAGCAGGTGCAGCGAGGGGCGAAACCGATCGAGACGAGCGAGCTGACAATGGTGTTCGGCGACGGCACGCGGGCGCTCGACGGCGTGACCTTCGAAGTCAATGAACGAGAGATCTTCGGACTCCTCGGGCCCAACGGCGCCGGCAAGACGACCACGATCAACCTTCTCCTGGACTTCATTCGGCCCACCGGCGGCAAGGCGCTGATCTGCGGCATCGACGTCGGTCGCGAGCCGCGCCGGGCGAAGCGCTGCGTGGAGCTCATCCCGGAGAACGTCGCGCTCTATCCCACGTTGACGGCGGTCCAGAATGTCGAGTTCTTCAGTTCGGTCGGCCTCAGGGAGGGACCGAAACGGGACCAGGTCCGGCAGGCGCTGCTGCATGCCGGACTTGCGGAAGAAGCGCTCGACCGGCGCGTATCCACGTTTTCCAAGGGAATGCGGCAGAAGACCGGGCTCGCCGTCGCCCTGCTGCGCCAGGTCCCGGTCATCCTGATGGACGAACCGACGTCGGGCCTGGATCCCCGAGCCGCTGCCGACCTGATCGACCTGCTCGGCCGGATCCGAGGAGACGGCGCCGCGATCCTCCTGTGTACACACGATGTCTTCCGGGCCCAGCAGCTCTGCGACCGTGTCGGCATCATGCGGCAAGGCAGGATGCAGACGATTCTGGATCGCGCGGCGCTCGACGGGGCCGACCTCGAACAGGTCTATCTGGAAACGATGGTCTGAGCGCGTTGCCGATGAACCCACGGCGCGGCTGGCTGAAGGGCGGCGCGCTGCCGAACCGGTCGACAGCGCCTGCCACGGGCTGCCAGACTGGCGTTGCAGCAGGCAAGAGCCAGGACGGGGTATGTCCACTGACAGGAGGAGTGGATGACGTTCTTCGAATGGCTGGCAAGCAATGAAGACGGGTACCACGAAGGCACCAGGACCTTCATCGTGTTCGCATCGACCTCGTTGCTCGCCTTCGGCGTCCTGCTCGCGACGACCGGAAGACTGGTCCTCGACGCGTTGAAGGCGCTGAGCAGCGAACACGGCAGGACCGGGGCGTAGGCTGCCGAACAGCCGGGCGCTCGACCGTCGGCCCGACGGCCCGAGCGCCGCCAAGCGACGTTCGTGTCGGCAGCCACCGGCCCAGCCGCTACCGACCCGACCGTCCGATCCGCCACGCCCCGATCTTGGTCGCAGTGGCCGCCGGTGTCGTGGTCGGTCGCTTGGCACTCAAGCCGTTCACAACCCGGTGCGAGGTCGAAGCGGGTGCTCGCGGCATGGAACAAATGCCGCCCCGATAGTGTTGGATATCGACATGCAGCCACGGACGGCAACGAGAGACAAGACCTGTCGCTGGCTGCTCTCGCGGGCCACGGAGTGCCTTGGCTGATCGTCCACGCCGTCGCCCCGGAGAGCTCGCGGTGATCGGCCGCCGGACTGCCGCACTGCTTGCCGCGCTGATCGTCACGCTGGCCACCGCACCGCTGGCGGGGCAGGCGGCGGGGAGTGACTGGCACTGGATTCTTGCGAGCGGACTCTTCGACCTCGAGAGCGAGCTGTTCAACGACTGTGCCGGAGTGCCCGTACTCATCCGTGTGAACGAAGCCGCGGCCGAGGCTGGTCTGGCTGACGCAGAGGAGCTGGAGACGCTGGCCAGGATCCACCTGGGCAGCTCCCGCATCTACTCCGACGAGGATGATGGGTCATCCTTGCTGTACATCGGCGTGAATGCCACTTCCGGACGTCGGACGCGCGCCTGGTTGGTCGAGGTCGAGTTCTGGCGAACGCTCGCGAACCCGGACCTGTACGGCCACAGGGTGTTCAACGCGACGGCCTGGGAGAAGGAATCGTTCGGCTACACCAACCCCGCTCAGCTCAACGAGACAAGCTGGATCATCAAGGACCGCATCTCATCGTTTCTCTACGCCTTCGTCTCGGACTATCTCGTGGCGAACGAGCTGCGCTGCTGGTGGCGGTCCCCTGAACCGCCTGGATGAAGCGGCGCGTGCTTTCTGCGCCACCGGGCCCAGGGTGCATGTAGCCGCGTTCCCGTGGCGTGGCGCCGTCCCGAGCCACCAGCCTCGGCCGAGGAGGGCGGCGTGATGCCGGGAGATGTGGTCGTGGCCGAGGAGCGCCGGACGACGGATGCGCTCCTGCTTTCGACCACCTCACAGGATCGCCGCGCGACCGCGATATCGTCGTGCAGGCGCGTGGCGGTGCAGTGCTCACTCCGAACCTGCGCAGGGGCCCTGGAGCCGGTTGAACCAGCCAGGAACGCCACCGAAGATCTCGCCGGTACCGCGTATCAGACTCAGACCTGACAGAGAATCCCCGAGGAAACGAATCCGTGACGAAGAAGACGGAGGTCCCGAAGGACGAGGTTGAAGCGTTCCAGCGGTACCGGAAAGCCGCCGAACAGGGAGACGCCGAAGCCCAGTACGTTCTCGGTGAGAGGTACTCGCGCGGGCAAGGCGTGCCGCGGGACGACGACGAGGCGATTCGCTGGTACGAACGGGCAGGCGAGCAGGGACACGTCAAGGCCCAATACAGCCTCGGTCTGATGTACCAGAACCTCCTGGGCTCTCCGGCGGTCACCGGGGCGGCGTGGTCCTGATGCTCCGGTGAACGCCATGGTTGCTGCCGCGGAGCGGTCTTCGCCTGCTCTGAGCGTGCTGGATCAGTGTCCGGTGCGGGCTGGCGGCACGGCGGCGGAGGCGGTGCGGGAGGCGGTGGAGCTGGCGCGGGTAGTGGATCGGCTTGGCTATCGGCGCTACTGGCTGGCGGAACATCACAACTCGCAGTCGCTTGCCTGTGCGGCGCCCGAGGCGTTGATCGGTCAGATCGCGGCGGCGACGAGGCGATTGCGGGTGGGGTCCGGCGGCGTGATGCTGAGTCACTACAGCGCGCTGAAGGTGGCCGAGGTGTTTCGCATGCTGGAGACGCTCTATCCGGGCCGCATCGATCTGGGGATCGGGCGGGCGCCCGGATCGGACCGGTTCACTGCCCGTCTGCTGGCCCACGGGCCGGGCCGCCTGGGCGTGCAGCACTATCCGGAGCAGGTCGCCGATCTGCTCGGGTACCTGGGGCGGGGTCACGAGGACGGTCGGCTGAACGGCGTCCGGGCAATGCCCGAGGGCGAGACCGAGCCGGAGGTCTGGCTGCTGGGATCGAGCCTCGGCTCGGCGCGGTTCGCCGCCCGTTTCGGCTGTCCCTTCAGCTTTGCGCACTTCATCCAGCCCGGAGACGCCGCGGCCGCGCTCGAGCTCTACCGGAACGAGTACCGGCCGTCGGCGCGCCACCCGGAGCCGCAGGCGAGCGTCGGTGTCAGCGCGATGGTCGCCGCGACCGAGGCGGAGGCGCGGCGGCAGTCCCTGAGCCGTGCTCTCTGGTGGATCCGGCTGACCCAGGGGCGGCCGGGGCCCTTCCCGAGCCTCGAGGAAGCGGAAGCGCACGAGTACACGGAGTCGGACCGAGCCATGATGGAGAAGATGCGGACCCGGAGTCTGGTCGGAGACCCGGACGCCGTGGCCGCAGGGGCGCGCGAGCTGGCCGCGGGGTTCGGCGTCGAGGAACTCGTCGTGCTGACGATCTGTCCGAGTTTCGAGGCGAGGGCCCGCTCCTACGAGCTGCTGGCCGCCGCGATGGGGCTCAGGCGGCGGCAGGTTGACAGCGGCGCCCTCAGGCCGGAGGATCCGGCAGTCCCTGGAGGCCTGCAGCGATGAGGATGACCTTGGCGGAGCGACAGTCCGAACATGACGTGGAGGTGGCCTGTGCCGTCCGGGAGCTGTTCCCGGCCTTGAGCGGCGGCCTCGACTACCGGGTTGCCGATCTGGCGCTGGCAGAGGCCGGGCGACGGCAGATCGAGCTCGCCGAGCACGAGATGCCCGGACTGATGGAGCTGCGCCGGCGTCACCGCGCGGAGCAGCCCCTGCGCGGAGCCCGGATCACCGGCAGCCTCCACATGACGGTTCAGACGGCGGTACTGATCGAGACGCTGGTCGACCTGGGCGCCCAGGTGCGGTGGGCGTCGTGCAACATCTTCTCGACCCAGGACGAGGCGGCGGCCGCGGTCGTCGTGGGCAGAACGGAGACCGGCGGCACCGCGGCGGATCCGAAGGGGGTCCCGGTCTTCGCCTGGAAGGGCGAGACGCTGGCCGAGTACTGGTGGTGCACGCTGCGCGCCCTGGACTGGCCGAACAGGAGCGGCCCGGGCCTGATCGTCGACGACGGCGGCGACGCCACGCTGCTGATCCACCGGGGCGTCGAGTACGAGCGGACCGGCGTCGTGCCGGACCATGACCCGGACGCCGAGCCCGAGGAATGGGGTGTCATCCTCGACCTGATCCGCCGGGTGCGATCCTGGGACAGGTCGTACTTCACCCGGATGGCGGAAGGGCTGCAGGGAATCAGCGAGGAGACGACGACCGGGGTTCATCGCCTCTACGAGCTGGAGCAGGCCGGAACGCTGCTCTGCCCGGCGATCAACGTGAACGATTCGGTCACCAAGTCCAAGTTCGACAACGTCTACGGTTGCCGGCACTCGCTGATCGACGGCCTGAACCGCGCCACGGACGTGATGCTCGGCGGCAAGTCCGCGGTCGTCTGCGGCTACGGCGAGGTCGGCAAGGGGTGCGCCCAGTCCCTGCGCGGTCAGGGCTGCCGGGTGATCGTCAGCGAGATCGATCCGATCTGCGCGTTGCAGGCCGCGATGGAGGGCTATCAGGTGGCGCGGCTCGAAGACGTGGTGGAGACCGCCGACATCTTCGTCACCTGCACCGGCAACCGCAGCGTCATCACCGCCGGGCACATGGCGCGGATGAAGGACAAGGCGGTCGTCGGCAACATCGGCCACTTCGACAACGAGATCGACATGGCGGGCCTGAAGCGGTTGCCGGGCGTCCGGAGCCGCAGCATCAAGGACCAGGTCGACGAGTGGGTCTTTCCGGACGGCCGCAGCCTGCTGGTCCTCGCCGAGGGCCGACTGCTGAACCTCGGCTGCGCCACCGGCCACCCGAGCTTCGTCATGTCGACGTCCTTCGCCAACCAGGTGCTGGCCCAGATCGACCTCCACGGCGCGGCGGGGTCGCGGGAGAACCGCGTGTACCTGCTGCCGAGACGGCTGGACGAGGAGGTCGCCCGCCTCCACCTCGACCATCTCGGCGTTCGGCTGACCGAACTCAGCGAGGAGCAGGCGGCGTACATCGGAGTGCCGGTGGACGGCCCCTACAAGCGCGACGACTATCGCTATTGATGCCACGGGGATTGATGCCACGGGGTTCGTCCGGCGGCCGGGGCGCCGCCGCGGAGGATGCACAAGTCCTTGAATTTCAGTAGGATACGGAGCCCGATGCAGAACGGACACAACGCACGCTCCCGGTTCTTCCGGTGGGTGCGGGCCTGTGCGGCGATGCTGGCACTGACCGTCGCGGCCGCGCCTGCAGAAGAACGCTGGCACCCGGCGATCGACCCTGAGCTGTTTCCGCTGCCGGAGAATCTCGAGGCGGCGGTCGAGTTCTGGACGGACATCTTCACCGCCTGGAGCAGCGACCAGGTCGTCCTGCACGACGAGCGGCATCTTGACGTCGTCTTCAGCGTGGTCGACATGAGCGACCTGCGGGCGACGATGTCCTCCGAGCTCGAGATGGACCGGACCCGGATCCGGCGGGTCCGCGCCGAGATGGGCCGGATCGCCAAGGCGCTGCACGACCTCGCGGCGGGACGGTCGGCGGCGTCGTTGCCGGCGGACCTCCGGTCGATTCCTGCCCGAATGGAGAGCGTTGCCGGGGGCAGGGGAAAGTACCGACGGGCCGCGGGCTTCATCCGCTCGCAGCGCGGGCTGAGCGACCGCTTCGAGGAGGCGATCGAGATCTCGGGCATGTTCATGCCGGGGATCCGGAGGATTCTCGCCGAGTACGGTCTGCCGGCCGAGATCGGTTGCCTG
This sequence comes from Thermoanaerobaculia bacterium, assembly GCA_965116145.1. GTDB lineage: Bacteria > Acidobacteriota > Thermoanaerobaculia > Multivoradales > Multivoraceae > Multivorans. The sequence continues at coordinate 527,535 of OZ220482.1, read as the reverse complement.
CCGTTCGTCGAATCGATGTTCAACTATCGCGCCCGCTCGAAGGTCGGCGCTTCCGGCGCCTGGCAGTTCACCGCCGCGACCGGGCGGGCCTTCCTGCAGATGGACGAGGCGGTGGACGCCCGCTCGGACGTGCTGCTCGCCGCGGAAGGAGCTGCTCGCAAGCTCCGTCAGGACCACGAGTCGCTGGAGGCCTGGCCGCTGGCGCTGACCGCGTACAACCACGGCGCCGGCGGCATGGCGCGGGCCGTGCGCCGGCTGGGGACGCGGGACATCGGCGTGATCGCCGAGAAGTACCGGTCGCGAACGTTCGGGTTCGCCTCCCGGAACTTCTACCCGGAGTTCCTCGCCGCGGTGATCGTCTATGCCGAACGGGACCGCCACTTCCCGGGAGTCGAGCCCTTCCCCGAGATTCGGTTCGACGTGGTCGACCGCAAGCGCTACGTGGCTCTGACCGATCTGGCTGCCGCCACCGGCGTGGCGGTCGACGATCTGGCGGCACTGAACCCGGCACTGGACCGGTCGGTCCTGGCCGGTTCGTTGCTGGTGCCTCCGCGCTATCCGTTGCGGGTGCCGGCGGGGACGGCGGCGCAGTTCGCGCAGGCGTACGCCGAGCTGCCGGCGGAGCGCAAGCCCGATCGACAGGCGGCGTTCGGCTACCGGGTGAAGCGCGGCGACACCCTGGGCGCCATCGCCAGGAAGTTCGGCTCTTCCGTTGCCGCGATCCAGCGCGCCAATCGTCTGCCGCGGGCGGACCGGATTCATGTCGGTCAGAAGTTGCGGATCCCGCTGCGGGGCTTCGGTGGCTCTGCGGCGCCGCCGTTGCGGCGCGCTGCTGCAGCGAACGAGAGTCCGGGTTCACGTCAACGGACCGCTTCGAGCGGGGTCATCCACGTGGTGAGAAGAGGGGAGTCCGTGCATCGGATCGCCCGCCGGTACGGTGTTTCGGTCGCGGCCGTGACGGCGGCGAACAACCTGCGCCGGCCCGAGCTGATCCATGCCGGCCAGCGCCTCCGGATACCGCCCAACGGCAAGGACGTGGTCTACCGGGTCCGCCGGGGCGATACGCTGAGCCAGTTGGCCCGGACCTTCGGCACGTCGACTGCCAGGATCCGGCAGGCGAACGGTCTGCGGGGCAGCCGGATCGTCGTCGGGCAGACACTGCGCATACCCGCGGGATGACCGGACGTCCAGTCCGGCCGCGCCGCGCCTTCGCGTCAGCCGTCCGAAGTGGAGACGCGTGTCGCAACGGGATCGGTCGATCGCCCGCTCGCCAGGCCGCGATGAAGGGACATCCGGGACACACGTGACCGAAGGGCAACAGAGCCGGACGCGATGGGCAGCCGATCGAATGCAGCGCGGCGTTCGCCGCGGGCTGCTGGCGGCATCGCTGACCGGCGCCGTGTTCGGCTGCGGAGGAGACGCGGCGCGGATTGGCGCCGATGTGGCCGATCTGGTCGTCCTGAACGGCCGCCTGGTCACCCTGGCCGCCCCCGCCGAAGCCGAGGCGCTCGCGGCCCGGGACGGCCGGATCGTGTTTGTCGGCTCGAGCGCCGGGGCACGGGACTGGATCGGTCCCGGGACCGAGGTTCTCGACCTGGAGGGTCGGCTGGGGGTTCCGGGCTTCATCGAAGGTCACGGCCATTTCTGGAGTCTCGGCGAGGCCAGGCTCCAGTTGGCGCTCGAGGGCGCGCGGACCTGGGACGAGGTCGTCGCCCAGGTCGCCGAGGCGGTGGCAGAGGCGGAGCCGGGAACCTGGATCCTGGGGCGCGGCTGGCACCAGGCGAAGTGGGACGAGCCGCCGGCGCCGAGTGTCCAGGACCTGCCGACCCACCACGGTCTGAGCGCCGTGTCGCCGGAGAATCCCGTGCTGCTGGGCCATGCCAGCGGCCACATGGCGTTCGCGAACGCACGGGCGCTGGAGTTGGCCGGCATCGATGCGTCGACGCCCGATCCCGACGGCGGGGAGATCGTGCGAGATGCCGACGGTCAGCCGACGGGCGCGCTGCGGGAAACGGCGGCGAACCTGGTGTCCGGCCTTCGTGCCGAGACCCTCGAACGGAACCACGCTCGCGAGGTGGTGCGGCTCGCGGGCGAAGAGTGCCTGGCCAAGGGCATCACGAGCTTCCAGGACGCGGGCTCCAGCTTCGGTCTGATCGACGTCTACCGGCAGATGGCGGACGAGGGCGCGCTGCCGCTGCGGCTCTGGGTCATGGTGCTCGAAAGCAACCGGGCGATGGCCGAGGCGCTCGGCGACTACCGCATGATCGACCACGGCGACGGGTTCCTCACGGTTCGCGGCATCAAGCGGTCGATCGACGGCGCCCTGGGGTCCCACGGCGCCTGGCTGCTCGATCCCTACGAGGACATGCCGCAGTCGACGGGACTGAACACGACGAGCCTGGAGGCGATGGAGGAGGCCGCCCGTCTTGCGCGGGAGCACGACTTCCAGTTCTGCGTCCACGCGATCGGCGACCGGGCGAACCGCGAAACACTCGACCTGTTCGAGCGGAGTCTCGCTGGCGACCGGACGCGCCGCTGGCGTGTCGAACACGCCCAGCACCTGCACCCGGACGACATCCCGCGATTCGCCGAGCTGGGAGTGATTGCCTCGATGCAGGCGGTGCATTGCACATCGGACGGGCCGTGGGTTCCCGAGCGGCTCGGTGACCGTCGAAGCGCCGAGGGCGCCTACGTCTGGCGGGCTCTGCTCGACGCCGGCGCCGTCGTCACCAACGGCACGGACGCTCCGGTCGAGGATGTCGATCCGATCGCCTCGTTTCATGCCGCGGTCAGCCGGCGGATGGCGAACGGCGAGTTCTTCCATGCGGGCCAGCGCATGACCCGGGAAGAGGCGTTGCGCTCCTACACGATCGACGCGGCCTGGGCCGCGTTCGAGGAAGAGTCGAAGGGAAGCCTGGAGGTCGGCAAGCTGGCGGACCTGACGGTGCTGTCCCGCGACATCATGGCCGTGCCGGAGGAGGACATTCCCGGCGCCCGGGTCGTGTACACGGTTCTGGGTGGCCGAGTCGCGTACCGGCAGCAGTCGGCGTCGGCGTCGCCTGCCGGCGGATGAGCCGCCGCCAGGCCGGCTCGGCGTCGCGTTCGGGCGGCGTGAGGGTGCTGGCAGGCCGCTGGCGCGGGCGGCGGCTAGCGGTGCCGGCGGGTGTGCGTCCGACCCAGGCGCGGGTGCGCGAAGCCCTGTTCTCCCACTGGGGCGACCAGGTCGAAGGGCGCCGGCTGCTGGATCTCTACGCGGGGTCGGGCGCCGTCTCGTTCGAGGCGTTGTCGCGAGGCGCCGGCCATGCCCTGGCGATCGACCGGAGTCTCCGCGCTCTCGGCTGCCTGCGGGTGAACCGGCGGCGCTTCGGGACCGACTGCCTGCGGGCGTTCAGGGCCGAGTTGCCCCGGAACCTGCACCGCGCAACGGCCTCGGAGGACGCGTTCGATCTGGTGTTCATCGATCCACCCTACGACGCCGGCGGGCTGTGCGAGCTGCTGACCGCGGTCGCCGCTCTCGTAGCGGCTGGCGGGGAGGTGGTGCTGGAGCACTCCAGTCGGCGGCTCCCGCCAGAGGCGGAGGGTCGGCTGCGGCGCCGCATGACGAGGCGCTACGGGGACAGTGCGCTCACGGTCTACCGCTGAGCGGGCCGTGGTGCGAAAGGGGGGACTCGAACCCCCACGGTATTGCTACCACAAGATCCTGAATCTTGCGCGTCTACCAATTCCGCCACTTTCGCAGTCGGCGGCCTGAACGGCTCCGCCATTCTATCCGCATTGTGCGGTGCTGCTAACGTCGGAGGTCCATGAGCATGTTGACCTCATCTGACCTGCGGCGCTGGGCTGTGGCGTCGATCCTGTTTGCCGGTGGGCTCTCCGGTTGCACCGGCACGGGCCCCGACGGCGTCCGGCCGGAAGATCGGACGGCGATCGAGACCGTGCTCGCCGACTATCTTCCCAAGCTCGGCAACGCCTACGCCACCGGCGACTTCGAGGCGCTCGCCTCGGGCGCCGTGCCGAAGGAGATCGAGACCGTCAGGATGCGGGTCAACGAGCTGGAGATGGAAGAGAGCCGTACCCTCAGGCCGACGCTCAGGAGTTTCGAGATCGAACAGATCGACATCTGGCGCTACTCGAACGCGATGGTGACGACGATCGAGGTGTGGGACATCGACTCGCTGGCGAGCGGTACGGACCGGCTGCTGTCGTCGGTGACGGACCGCTATCGCGTTCGCTACCAGTTCAAGCGGCGCGACGAAGGCTGGATGGTGATCGACCGGCGCATCGAGCACCAGTTCGAGGCCTGACCGCCGGCCTCGCCGTTCCCTCATGCCCGCCGCGATCGCGATCGTCGGTCGCCCCAATGTCGGCAAATCGACGCTGTTCAATCGGCTCGTCGGGCGCCGGCAGGCGATCGTGCACGGCTCGCCGGGGGTGACGAGGGATCGCCTCGTCGGGCGTTTCGAGCTGGAAGGGCGGGGTGCCGTCGAGCTGATCGACACCGGCGGTCTGGTGCCGGGAGACGACCCCCTGGGCCTGAACGCGCAGGTGGAATTCGCGGTCGAGGAGAGCGATGTCCTGTTGCTGGTCGTCGACGGCAGGGAGGGGCTGGCGGCCGCGGACGAACAGGTCATGGAGCGACTGCGGGTGCGCGGGCGACCGATCGTCGTCGTCGTCAACAAGGCGGATACGCGCGCGGCACGGGACGGCTACCACGAGTTCCACGCGCTGGGCGGGGACGGGCTGGTGCTCCTGTCGGCGGAACACGGCGCCGGCTTCGACGATCTGCACCGCGAGGTTGCCCGGCACGTCGGGAACGCCTCCGCCGAGGTTCCGGTACGGGCAGAGTCGGTGGCGATCGTGGGCCGGCCGAACGTCGGCAAGTCGTCCCTGGTCAACCGCCTGCTGGGCCAGGAACGCACACTTGTCTCTGCCGTTGCGGGCACCACCCGGGACCCGATCGACAGTCTGCTGGAGCGCGAGGACGGCCCGGACTACCTGCTCGTGGACACGGCCGGAATCCGCCGCCGTTCCCAGGTTCAGGACGCCCCGGAGGAGCTTGCCGTCATGCTCGCCCGCCGCCAGATCGAGCGCGCGGCGCTGGTCATCCTTGTCCTCGACGCGAGCGAGGGCGTCACCGCCGGCGATCTGGCGATCGCCGACACCGCCTGGCAGTCGGGACGGGCTGCGGTCATGGTCTGCAACAAGTGGGACCTGCTGGAGGACGAAGGGCGCGAACGTCTGGAGCTCGACTGGGAGCGGGTCGCGGAGCTGTTCGCCCGGCCGGGTCGAGTCAACATCTCCGCCCGGACAGGCCGCGGCGTGGGCAACGTGCTCTCCGCCCTGGATCGGGTTGGCGAACGGCATCGGCTGCGGGTGCCGACCGCCGATCTCAATCGCGAGCTCCGGCGCATCGTCGGGCGTCACCAGGCGCCGGCGGAGGGCGGTAAGCCGTGGCGGTTCTTCTACGCTACCCAGGTAGACGAGGCGCCTCCGACCTTCCTCCTGTTTGCGAACCGGCGGCTCAAGCGCGGCCATGGCTACCGGCGCTATCTGGAGAACAGTCTGCGGCAGACGCTCGGACTGGACGGCGTGCCCTTGCGCCTCGTCGTCCGCGAACGCCGGGGAGACGCTGCCGCCTCCGGCAGCAACAACTGACCGGGTTGTGGCGGTGGGCCCCTGCGCCGCCGCGTGGCCGCTCGCAGCGGCTCGTGTTTCGTATACTTGGCGGATCGTGTCGCGTGCGGACGGGCTCCGCTGACGCGTCGTCGGGAGGCCCCCTGATTCCTGGCCCGCAACTCTCACCGATCTTCTGCCGCGGTCGCGGATCCACTCGCCGTGGCGCGGCGTTCTCCTTCGTGTCGGCTCGATGTGCCGCCGGCCACGCCTGCGCCGGCTTTGGCAGCTCGTGGCAAGGGTGCGTCTCGAACCGGGAGCGGTCAGGCGCCCGACCGGCAGGGCGCGAAGGTAGCGCGTCGTCTTCACGCCTTCGTTACGGACCTCGCTGAGAGATGCAGGCCAGCCGCTACAGAATCGCCGATGCGTGCCGGTTGCTGGATCTTCAGCCCTACGTGCTGCGCTACTGGCTGACCGAGTTCCCGGCGCTGTCGCCGGAGCGGACAGCCGGACGCGGTTCCGGATTCGACGACGAGGATCTGGCGGCGATCCGCCGGATCAAGGAGCTTCTCTACGATGAGGGCTACACGATCGCGGACGCGAAGAAGAAGCTGGCCGCGGAACTGGAGGATCGGCGGCTCGGAAGCCGGGCATCGAGTCCCGCCGCCGAAGATCGTTCGGACGGAGAGCGGCCGGCGGTGGAGGAGCCGGTGGAAGCGGTGCCTGAGAGCAGGGCGCCGGCGCCGAGCAAGGACCGCAGCGACCTCGGCGCCCTGGCGCGGCGCGTCGAGCGGCTGCAGGGCGGCGTCACGGCGCTGGCGTCGCAGGCGCGTCAGCTTGCGGCGGAGCTCCAGCCGGAGACGGGTGCGGAGGAATCCGACTGACCGGACGCCGGTGTGTCGCGACGCCTTGTTGCCGCCATGTTGCCAAACTGCGGCGTTCCAATAGAGAATGCCAATCGGTCGGGACGTGGCGCAGTCTGGTAGCGTACCTGAATGGGGTTCAGGGGGTCGCGAGTTCGAATCTCGCCGTCCCGACCATGTTGACCCGCGGGGATCGCTCGTGTCCGATGTGAAGACCGTTCCCGATGCGTCGGGCCTCCGTTTCGGTCTGGTGGCTGCGCGTTTCCACCCCAGCATCGTTGAAGGACTGATCTCCGGCGCCCGGCAGGCGCTGTTGCGGAAGGCGGTTCCGGCCGAGCAGATCGAGATCGTCCGGGTTCCCGGCGCCTGGGAGATCCCGCCGGCCCTGGACGCCCTGGCGGACACTGGCAGATTCGACGCGCTGGTGGCGCTGGGGGCGGTGATCCGGGGCCAGACGCGGCACTTCGACTACATCTGCAACGAGTGTGCGGCTGGCTGTGCACGAGTCATGGCCCGGACCGGGCTCGCCGTCGGATTCGGTGTCCTCACCTGCGAGGACCGAGTTCAGGCGACCGCGCGGTCCGGCGACGCGTCGGGAAACAAGGGCGTGGAGGCCGCGGAAGCTGCCCTGGAGATGGCGCATCTGCTGCGGTCGTTGCGGCCGTGACTGGCAGCTCGCCCGCCGCTTCGAGGTCGGTGGTGAGCGGACTCGAGGCCGGTGCCGGAGATCGGCAGGACACACAGGCGGCAACCGACGGAGTGCCCGTCGCGGCGGAACGGCCAGACAGCGTCGAGGCTCGCCGCGGTGCAGCCGGAAAGCGCCGACAGGCGCGCGAGATGGCGCTCCAGATGCTCTACCAGCAGGAACTCGCGCAGCTGGAGCCACAGAGTCTGATCCGGGAGTTCGACATCCACGGCTTCCGGGCCGAGACCGCCGGCGCCGGTGTCACTCCTCTTGAGGTGTCGAGGCTGGCGCTGGAGTATGCCCGGACGTTGCTGGAGGGAAGCCTCGCGAACCGGGAGTCGAGCGACGCGTTGATCTCCGGGCATGCGGAGAACTGGCGTCTGGAAAGGATGCCGGTCGTCGACCGCAACGTCCTCCGGCTGGCGGTCTACGAGCTCTGCCACCAGCGGGACGTTCCCGCCGCCGTGGTGATCGACGAGGCGATCGAACTGGCCAAGAAGTTCGGCGCAGAGCAATCCGGGAGGTTCGTCAACGGAATTCTCGACGCCCTGCTGGTCACTCTGGGCCGAGATGCCGAAAGCTGACCGCAGAGCGAGCGCGCCCGGCCGCCTTGCCGGACGGGCACCTGACCGCTCTCCGTGCGGCACGCGTTGCTGCCGCGGAGTGCTGGCGGCGGTGGGCTGTGTCCTGACGGTCGGCGGCTGCGGCTACACCCTGGTGGGCAAGGCCTCGAACATCCCCGAGGACATTCGGCGGGTGTTCCTGCAGCCGTTCGAGAACCGGACCGGCCGGGTCGAGGTCGAGCAGTTTCTGACCCAGGCGGTCGCCGACGAGCTGGTCACGCGGCCCCGATTCGAGCTGGTGGCCACCGAGGCCGATGCCGATGCCACGATTCGCGGCGCGGTCACCGCGTTCCGGGTGGCGCCGATCACCTTCACGGACGACGGGCGGGCCCAGGAGTACGAACTGACGATCGTCGCGGACGTTTCCTTCCAGCGCGCCGCGCCGTCGCCCGGTGAGGACGTGGAGGTCATCTGGGCGAACGACCGCTATCAGTTCAAGGAAAGCTACGAGGTCGAGAGCGCGGACTCCGACTTCTTCGACCGTGAGAACCTGGCGATCGAGGACAGCGCGGAACGCTTCGCCGACACGATGGTGACGGACCTGCTCGAGGGGTTCTGAGGACCCGCGTCACGGACCCCGGCAGCGCGCGGTCAGTCGGACGATTCGGCGGCGGCAGCAGCGGCCGTGGCCGCCTCGACCCGGCGGTTCACGAGGCGGGTGAGACGGGACTTGCGTCGGGCGGCGGCGTTCGGGTGGATCACTCCCTTGCGGGCGGTGACGTCGACCAGGCCGATCGTCCCTGGCAGAAGCCGCTGCGCTTCGGCCACGTCGTTGTCGGCGGCGAGGCGAAGCCGCTTGATCGAGGTCCTGAGTCGGGACATCGCGGCGCGGTTGCGGTCTCGGCGGACAAGCGTCTGCCGGATGCGCTTCTCGGCCTGTCTGGTGTTCGCCATCTCGTGATCTCCTCCCGCGCCAGGTTGCTGATCTTCCGTGTCGATTCCGGGCGGGAACAGCCCGCGTCGGCGGCAGAGTCTACAGTTGGCCATCCGGGTTGTCGAGTTGCTGGAGAGCCAGGATCGCCTCGTCCGAGTCCGGATAGTCCTGTCTGACGCGGAGCAGCGCCTCGTTGGCCTGCTCGCGTTCTCCGAGCTCGATGTAGGCCACTCCGATCCGCAACAGGGAACTTGCTACCTTGTCGCTGTCCGGGTAGCGCTCTGCGACGTGTTCGAGCTCGTCGATGGCAGTGCGGAACTGCCCCAGTCCCATGTACGCCTCTCCGAGCCAGTACTGGGCGCGGTCTGCATCCTCGCCGGCGGGGAATGTCGCCAGGTACTGCTGGAAGCCGTCGGCAGCCCCTTCGTAGTCTCCGCCCAGGTAGGTCTGGTAGGCCGCATCGTAGACGTTCTTCGGCTCGATCGACTCTGCCGGCGGCGCCTGACGGCTGTTCTCGACCAGCTCGGCGAGAACAGCAAGATGCGCTTCCTGGCGTTCGACCCGGCCGCGAAAGTCGTCCAGCTCGTCCTTCATCTGCGTCAGGAGATCCCTGGACGCGACGATCGTCTGACGCTGTTCCCGGTCCGAGGCCTGAAGGACCTCGACCTCGGCAAGGATCTGGCGCAGGTCCTCCTTCAGGTCCGCGTTGGCGGTGACACTGCTGTCGATCAGCTCCTCGATGGCTTCGAGGACAGCCGTCAGATCCTCGCGGGTGAGTGCGCGGGTCCCGAGTGCATCGACCTGCCGGTCGAGGTCGGCAAGTCCGGCCTCCAGTTCGGTCAACCGGGCCGCCGAGCCGCAGCCGAGGGTCGATACCAGAACTGCGGCCATCAGCAGCCCGTGGCAAGGACGCGCGTCGAATGCAGCGCGGCTCCTGCCGCGGGTTGCCAACCCCGAACTCCACCGAGACCTGCCTGGCTTCGCGCCGGAAGCCGGCGCCGCAGAAGCCGGGTCGCAGCGGATCTTCGGGCGCGGTGTCCTGCTGCGGCGGAAGAGGGGGCCGGGGCCAGACACGTCTGGTGGCGGCTCCCGCGAGCGGAGCGCGTTCACCCCGAAGGCGAAGGCCGGACCCGCGTCACCTGCGGTCGGTGACGCGGAAGTAGGCCCGCCGGTTCAACTGCCAGCAGTCCTCGTTCGACTCCTCGCACTGCGGCCGCTCTTCTCCGTAGCTGATCGCCTTCAGACGATCCTCGGAGATGCCCAGCGAAACGAGGTAGTTGCGCGCACTGTCCGCCCTGCGGTTGCCAAGGGCCAGGTTGTAGTCGGTCGTGCCCCGTTCGTCGCAGTGGCCCTCGATCAGGATCACGAAGTCTGCGCCGTCCCTGCTCTTGAGGAAGTCCGCGTTCTTTCCGAGCTGAGACCGCGTCGCGTCGGTCAGGGTCGCCTTGTCGAACTCGAAGTAGACATCGCCGAGAAGACCCTTGCCGTGGACCTCGTCGTTCGCCTCGACGATGTCCTCGGACCATGGCGAGACGTACTCGGGCGGCGCGGCCGGCGGTCTCGGCGGCGGCGTGACGACCCTTGCCGGAGGAGGGGGGGGAGCGTCTGCCGGCGGCGGCGGCGGAGGCGGCGGCTCGGGTTCCGCCTTCTTGCAGGCCCCCATGGCCAGCAGGACGAGAGCCGACAGGACAAGTGCAGAAAACCGTCTGGCCAACATACGAGAACTACTCCTCAAGCTTGAAACTGGGGTCCATTCCGGTTGCGCGGAGACTACCACATGGCGGCCCTGCGGTGGCAACGACCACTCAGGAAGCCTTCAGTCCAGGTAACCGGACCATGAAGGGGCGGAGTTGTTGCCTCGGGTCGTGACCTGTCGCATGTAGCGGCCGTCCCCGCTCATGATCCAGATCTGCCGGCCAAGCCGCGGCTGGCGAGACTCGAACACGATCCACTGGCCGTCGGGCGAGAAGGTCGGGTACTCATGGCTGCCGGGCCCGGACGTCAACAGCCGATCCTGGCCGGTGACCAGATCGACGACTGCAATGTCGAACCGGTCGCCCCGCGCGGTGCGGCGGGCGTACACCAGCTTGCTGCCGTCGGGATGCCAGGACGCGCCCTCGTTGTAGCGGCCCTCGAGGGTGACGCGCTCCAGATCGCTCCCGTCCATGTCCATCACGTAGATCTGCGGGGTTCCCGAACGGCTGGAGGTGAACGCGATCCGGCGGCCGTCCGGCGAGCACTCCGGGTTCGTGTCGATCCGGCTGGAGCGGGTGATCTGCCGCGGGACGCCGCCGCTGCGGGTGATGGCATGGAGCTCCGTGTTGCCGCGGACGGGCCGGGCGAAGACGACCGTGTCGCCGTCCGGGCAGATGCTCGGCGAGTAGGCGGGCTGTTCCCCGAAGACGATCGGCGTCTTCCGGCCGGTGGCGAGATCCGCCCAGTAGACGCCGGGGCGTCCCTCGAAGAAGGAGAGGTAGACGAGTCCGCTGCCGTCGAACGCCCACACCGGCGACAGACTGGTCGAGACATGACCCGTGATCCGCCGTTGGGCGTGACCGTCGTAGTCCATCACGAAGATCTCCTTGCTGTCGTTGCCTTCGCGGTCCGAGACGAAGGCGATCGACGTCATCGCGATCCCGCGGCGGCCGGTGAAGTAGAGGACGATCTCGTCGGACAGGGCGTGCGCGATGCGGCGGGCGAGATCGGGGCCGCCGCTGAACCGCTTGCCGAGGATGAACTGCCCGCCGGCGAGATCGTAGACCCGCCCCTCGAGGATCAGCGAGTCCCCGCTCAGCTTGAATTCGGTCAGGAGTGCGACCTGGTTGCCGTAGGCCCGGTACTGCTCCAGGTCCCGGGCGCGGTCGCCGCTCAGGCGGACCACCGAAAGGATCTCGGGGCCCTGGATGTCGAAGAGCTGGGTAAAGGCAAGGTCTGCACGGAGCGCCTGCTCGAGTTCGTCCATCGCGTCGAGGAACTCCGGCGTCGCACCGGGCGGTCGTTTCGCGCGCGGCATGGCCAGATTCAGGCGCACGGCCGCGTCGGGCTCGAGCACGAGCTGGATGTCCGCCGGGTCGCGCGGGACGCTGCCGGCGATCGCCGGAGCGGCCGCTTCCTGCGCTTCCTGCGCCCCCGGCGCAACCGTCGCCGCCAGCAGGCAGCTCCCGGCGAACCGCACGGCGCGGGCATGAACCGGACGTCTCATCATGCGCGGGCTCCTCGTCGTCACCGGATCGTCATCGTGACGCCCAGGCTGGGCTTCCGAAAGCTCCGCGGCAGCGGCGGCACGGGCGACGCCAGCTCGATCGCCCGCAGCCCGGCCTTGTCGAAGCGGGCCATCCCGGACGACCGGACCAGCTCCAGGTCACTGACCGTGCCATCCGTCGCGATGCGGAAGAAGACCACGGCTTCGACGCCGTCGATCGGAGGCCGGGTCCAGCGCGCCTTGATCGCGGCCACCAGCCGGGACGTGTAGTACACATACGTGAAGTCCTCGCTGTCGTAGCCGATGATCGGCGCCTCCGCATCGTCGCGGCCGGCCAGCGCATCGTCCACGGAGCGGGCGGGCAGGAACGGACGCTCCAGACGAGGACGCGGTGCGGCCGGCTCCGGTTTCGGCTTCGGAGGCGGCGGCTCGGGTTCAGGTTCCGGCTCAGGCCGTTCAGGAGTGAGCGTCGGTACATCCGGGGGCGGTTCCTCCGGTTCGGGTTCGGGTTCTGGCTCGGGTTCGGGAACACGCTCCGGTTCCGGGTCCGGAGTCTCCCGAGGGGGCGGCGGCGCGGGCTTCGGCCGGACCGTCGGCAGGCGGACAATCTCGAGCGGTTGTCGTTCCAGGTAGGTCCGGTCGGCAAACAGCCCGGGACCGAACAGGAGCGCGCCGATCAGCGTGAAATGGAGCGCCAGGGAGGCGGCCAGACAAGGCCTGTCCAGACCCTTTCCGCGGCGCTCCCGGCCGGCGAGAGCGCGCTCGAGCGGAGGATCGCGGTTCTCCTGGTTCTGCAAGGGAGGTCAGGCCTTCGGTACTTCTGCTCAGTTCTCCGGCTGGACGACGAGGGACACGCGATGAATGTCCGCACGTTCGAGAACATCGAGGACATCGATGATTCTTCCGTACGGGACGTCCTCGTCCCCCTTGACGAACACCGCCTCGTAGTCGCGCAGCTCAAGCATCGGCAGGAGCCGTTCGACCAGCAGGTCCGTGGCGACCGGTTCGTCCCGGATGTAGACGAGGTCGTTCCGGGCGATCGTGAGAATCAGCGGATCCTCGTCCCGGATGGCCAGCGATGCGGGAGACTCCATCTCGGGCAGGGTCACTTCGACGCCTTGATGGAGCATCGGGGTCGCGATCATGAAGATGATGAGCAGGACGAGCATCACGTCCACCAGGGGCGTCACGTTGATGTCGGCAAGAACCGAATCGTCGCTGTCGCTGTCCTGGAAGAACGCCAGGAGCCTGTCCTCCGCGAAAAGTGCTCAGCCGAAGTTGCGTTCGGCCAGATTCAGGAACTCGAGCGTGAAGTCGTCCATCTCGGCACGCAACTGCCGGAGCCTGCCGGCGAGGTAGTTGTAGCCCATCAGCGCCGGAATTGCGGCGACCAGGCCGGCGGCGGTGTTCACCAGCGCCTCGGCAATGCCGGGCGCCACGGCCGTGATCGTGGCCGTGCCGGACGCGCCGATGTCGTTGAAGGCGATCATGATCCCCCACACCGTGCCGAAGAGGCCGATGAACGGTGCCGCCGCGGCCGTCGTGGCCAGCCAGGAGGTGTTCCGCGCCAGCACCCGCAGCTCGACGTTCGCCGCTCGCCGGAGGGTCCGTTCGAGACCGATCAGGGATCGGAGGCGCAGGCTTTCGTCGTCGCCGCGCGGTTCGCGCAGTGCCTTGATCTGCGTGTCGATCTCCAGGTAGCCGGCCCGGAACAGTCCGACCAGGGACGCCGCCTGGTGGCCGGCCGCGGCCTTGTCGATGTCGCTGAACCTGGCGGCCTTGCGGAACACGGCCAGAAAGCTCCGGTTCTGCCCGGCGGTGCGCCGGAACAGCAGCAGGCGTTGCAGCAGCACGTACCAGGACGACAGGGACATCAGGACCAGGATCCCCAGCACGAACTTCGCTACCGGCCCCGAGCGGAGGAAGAAGTGGATGACCGCCGAGTCGCCGCTGGCCGCGAGCGTGGCAACAGAAATGGCGAATGCAGGCACGATCAGGGAACGTAACAGACAGATAGACGGACGTCTATCAGCCCGTGGCAAAAGGCGCGTGTTGCACCGAGAGCGGTCAGGCGCCCGTCCGGCAAGGCGCGATGAGCGAGCATATTGGGGATATGTGAGCGAAAAGCAACGCAGCCGGACGGGATGCATGGCCGATCGAATGCAGCGCGAGTTTTGCCACGGGCTGCTATACCTTCGGAAGCTGCTGCCCGTAGCCGAGCCGACGCCGCCGGCAGGGAAGGGAGGGCCCGGCGGGCGGTATGCTCCCGAGCCGGCACGCCAGTGAAGGGAGGTGAAGGCTCGTGAGAATCGGCGTCTGCATCAAACAGGTACCGGATTCGGATTCGCGCATTCGGATTGCGCACTCCGGACGCGGCATCGACGAGCGCAACCTGAACTGGGTCATCTCGAGCTCCGACCTGTGCGCGCTGGAAAAGGCTCTTCTCCTGGCCGAGGCGGGGGCCGTTGGCGGCGCCGAGCGATCCGAGATCGTCGTGTTCAGCCTCGGGCCGGACCGCGTCGAGGACGCCTTGCGGAAGGCCCTGGCCCTCGGCGCCGACCGGGCCGTTCACCTCGCGGACGAGGCCTTCCGCGGTGGGGACGCCTTTGCCGATGGCCGCGCCCTGGCGGCGGCGATCGCGCGGGAGGACTGCGGCCTCGTGCTGGCCGGATCCCAGTCCGACGATCTCGGGCAGGCGGCGACGCCGGCAGTCGTTGCCGAGTTCCTCCGTCGTCCCCATGTCTGGCTGGTGACTGCTCTGGAGGTCGAGCCGGACGGCCGCTCGGTGCGGGTGGTGCGGGAGCTCGAAGGCGGCATGAGCGAGACCCTGCGGCTGGTGCTACCGGCGGTGCTGGCAGTTCAGAGTGGCATCAACCGGCCGCGGTTCGCTTCCCTGCGGAGTACGCTCCAGGCCCGCAGCAAGCCGCTCCAGCGGGTGGATTGCTCAAGCCTCGGGCTGGCGGCGAGCACCGTGGGCGCTGCCGGTGCACGGACCGAGGTCGCGGCCGTGTCCAGGCCGGCCGCGCCGGCCGGAGGCCTGGTGATCTCCGGCCTCTCGGGCGAAGCGGCTGCAGCAGAGCTGGTCGCACATCTCGAGCGGGAGGCGGTGCTCTGACGCCGGCGTCGGCCGAGATCTGGCTGGTCGAGAGCGCCGGCGGCGGGCCTGGTACGCAGGATGTTCGCGCCTGCGGACGAGTTCTCGGCGGAGATTGCCGGGTTGCCATTCTGGACGACCGGCGTCTCGGTCCCTACTCTCCGGGGCTCTACGCGGAGGCGCTCCGGGCCCTGATCGACCGCAACCGGCACGGCGCCGCGTCCGTGCCGCGTCGTATCGTGCTGCTGCCGCACACCTACCGGTCAGCAGAGTATGCACCAGTGCTCGCCGTCCGACTGGGCGCCGCGCATGTCTCCGCGGTCCGTGAGGCAGCGATCGCCGACGACGGCAGCCTCCGTCTTTCGCGCTCGATCCTCCAGGGCAGGCTTCGGGCCCACGTGCGGCCTGCGTCCCGCACCGTGGTCGCCACGGTGGAGATCGGTGCGTTCGGCGGCGCGGAGCCGGTTCCGCGGCCGGAGGAAGTGCTGGAGGCCCGTCGGCCGGCCGACATGGAAGCGCAGGGCGAGCGCGAGAGCCTGGGCCGTCACGCCGCCGGCGCCGGCGTCGTTGATCTCTCCGGCGCCGACCGGATCGTGACCGCCGGACGCGGCGTGGGCGGGCCGGACGAAATAGCCGTCGCTGCCGACCTGGCCGCAGTGCTGGACGCCGAGCTGGGCGCCAGTCGGCCCGTGGTCGACAGCGGTTGGCTGCCCCGCGAGCGCCAGATCGGCTCGAGCGGCCACGTCGTCGCCCCGAGCCTCTATGTGGCGCTCGGTGTTTCCGGCTCGATCCAGCATCTCATGGGCATGAGCGGCGCCCGGGTCATCGTCGCCGTCAACAAGGACCCCGAAGCACCCATCTTCGGCGTTGCCCACTACGGTGTCGTTGGCGATCTCCACGACGTTGCACCGGCCCTGACCCGCCTGCTGCGAGCAAGGCGCCAGCCCGCCTGATGCTCGCGGTTGGCGCGCGCGGCAGCGGCCGGGGCGTCTGTTCGCCCGGAGCCGAGGCGGACGCTTCCCGGGACGGTCGGTCCGAAGCGGACGCGCCGGTCAGCCGAGCAGCCGGCGCAGCTCGAACAAGGCGAGGGAGGCGGCGACCGTGGCGTTCAGGGACTCGACGGCGGGAACCGTGGGAATGCGCAGAAACAGGTTGGCGCGGTCGAGCAGACGGGAGGACAGGCCCCCGCTCTCGCCGCCGACGGCGAGGACGACGTGGCCGGTGGGGGAGAGGTCGAGCGGGAAGGAGTCGCTGGAGAACAGCCGGAACGAAGGCGGTGCGTCCTGTGCTCCGGCGCGGCGCGGGGTCAGCGCAAGGCAGGGAACATCCGACGGCAACGCGTCCACCGCAGTGTCGGTCCACAGCCGGAGGCGAAGGAGGCTGCCGGCGGAGGCGCGCAGGGCGCGGGGATGACCGGGCCTCACGGTACCGGGCGCAAGAACCAGGGACACGGCCCCGGCCGCCTCGGCAGACCGGGCCATCGCGCCGAGGTTCCCCGGGTCCCGGATGCCGTCCACGTAGAGGTGCATCCCCGGATCGGGAAGCGGGACGTCGGCGGCCGCAGCGTTCCAGGCCGGAGGCGGTTCGGCGATCGCGGCGATGCCCTGGGGGGCGTCGGCGTCGGCCCGCTCGCGGAGACGGTCGCGGTCGATGGCGGCGGCCCGCCGACCGGATGCCTGCTCGAGGCGGCGGACCAGACCGGGTTGCTGCGCCCGGAACTCGGGCGTGACCAGCAGGTGGCGCAGGGCAATGCCGCCTTCGGCGGCGGCCGTGGTCAGGTGAGGCCCCTCGAGCAGAAGCAGGTCGGCGTTCCTGCGGCCATGTGCGGTGCGCAGTTGGCGGATGGTGCGGACCTGGGGATTGTTCCGACTGCGGATCATGATGGCTCTGGCAACACGATGAACCCGATTGGCGGATGTGACGGATCGGGCCGGGCAGCACGGTGGTGGCCGCGCCGGCCGCGTCGGGGGCCCGCCCGCTCGGCGAGGCGCGACGACGTGGACAGGGTATCGGGCCGGTCTGACAGGGAAACAACGAAGCCGGACGGCAGGACGCATGGCTGAAGCGAATGCAGCGCGCGAGGTTTGCCGCGGGCTGCTAGTGTCGCGCCCCATGTTGACGCCCCCGGGCCAAGGGCATCGTCTGTTCACCTCGGAGTCGGTGACCGAAGGACATCCCGACAAGGTTGCTGATCAGATCTCGGACGCCGTGCTCGATGCCGCGTTGCGCCAGGACCCGGAGGCGCGCGTGGGTTGCGAGACGCTGGTCAACACCGGCCTTGTCGTCATTGCGGGCGAGATCACGCTGAACGGCGGCGGCGAACTCGACTACGACGCGATCGCCCGCCGCACGATCCGCGACATCGGCTACATCGAGAGCGGCGACGGCTTCGCGGCAGACGACTGCGAGGTCCGCTGTGCAGTGGACCCGCAATCGGAGGACATCGCGGAGGGAGTGGACCCGGGCGGCGCCGGCGATCAGGGTCTCATGTTCGGTTACGCCTGTCGGGAGACCGAGGAGTACATGCCGCTGCCGATCGAGCTGGCGCATCGTCTCACGCGGCGGCTCGCCGAGCTGCGGCGCTCTGGGGACTTCGACTGGTTGCGTCCGGACGGCAAGTCCCAGGTCACCGTCGAGTACGGCGAGGACGGAACCGCCCGACGTGTTCATACCGTGGTCGTCTCCACGCAGCACGAGCGCGGCGTCGGTTGCCGGGAGATCAGGGAGGTCGTTCGCGAACACGTGGTGCGGCCGTCCATACCCGGCGGTCTGTTCGACCGCGACGACACCATCCTGCACGTGAATCCGACCGGCCAGTTCGTGCTGGGCGGGCCGCAGGCCGACTGCGGGCTCACCGGCCGCAAGATCATCGTGGACACCTACGGCGGCGTCGGTCACCACGGCGGCGGCGCCTTCTCCGGCAAGGATGCGACCAAGGTGGATCGGTCGGCCAGCTACATGGCCCGCTACGTGGCGAAGAACCTCGTCGCCGCCGGGTTGGCCGATCGGCTCGAGGTTCAGTTGGCGTACGCGATCGGCGTCTCGCAGCCGGTCTCGGTCCATGTCGATTCCTTCGGCACAGCCCGCGAAGGGCTCTCCGACCGCTGTCTCGAGAAGATTGTCCTGGACGAGTTCGAGCTCGAGCCGAAGGCGATCATCGACGAGCTGGACCTGCGCCAGCCGCTCTACCTCCCGACTGCTGCGTACGGCCACTTCGGCCGGCCCGGATTCTCATGGGAGCGCGTCGACCGGACGGACGCGCTGCGCCGCCGGGCGGGCTGCTAGGTTCGCACGCCGAGGAACAGGTAGAACGCCAGCGTTGCAAATAGTGCGTTGGGGCTCCAGGCCGCCAGCAGCGGCGGCAGCGCCTCGGACTGGCCCAGCGTCGTGAAGATGCCGATCACGGTGTAGTAGACGATCCCCAGGACGATCGCGATGCCGATGCCGTAAAGGGCGCCCTGGCGGCCCAAGCGGAAGGCGAAGGGCAATGCCACCAGCGCCATCACCAGGCTGACCAGGGGCATCGCGGTCTTGTTGTGGAGCTGCATCCTGAGCTCCGGCACGTCACTCCCCGCTGCCGCGAGTTCATCGACGTGGCGGCGGAGCTCGCGCCGGTTCATCTGGTCGGCGTATTTCACCTCCGTGCGGAAGAAATCCGGCTGCTCCGGCAGGTCCACGGGTTGCGGGCCGGCGAATCGCCGACTGTCGGTGATCGTGAGGTCGTCGAAGTCCCGGATCCAGGCGTCGACGAGTTCCCAGCGGCCACCGCCGCCGGGATCGGAGACGTATCGGGCTGCGGCCGCGTACAGGCGGCGGGTCAGCCGGTGCCGAGCGTCGAACCGGAACACCTGCAGACGCTGGAGCGTGGCGCGGTCGGCGTCGTAGTGGCGGTAGTTGTAGATATAGCCGCCGTCCTGGTCCTGGGCGAAGCGCCATTGGCGGTCGGCGCGGTAGTAGCTCTTGACCGGTGCGGCGCCGCCCCTGATCCGGTCCCTCAGCTCCGCGGCCCGGGCATTCGAGGCCGGCAGCACCGAGCTCTCCAGCGCGACGCTCAGGGCCGCCACGCCGACCGCCGCGACCAGCACCGGCAGCGCCAGCCGGAAGTGGCTGACGCCAAGTGCCTTCGCGGCAGTGATCTCGTTCCGTTGCGAGAGCAGGCCGAAGGTGATCAGGGTGGTGACAAGAACGAGAACCGGTGCGTTCTCGTAGAAGACCTGGAGGGACAGGTACGGGTAGTACTGGACGAAGACACTCGAAGGCACGTCGTAGCGGAGCATCTCGTCGACGAGCTGGGTGAAGTCCGAGACGACGAAGACCGCGAGGGCGGCGGCGACAGTTACCGCAAACACTCGCAGGAACACACCGAAGATGTACCGGTCCAGAATCCCGGGAGAGCCGAAGGTCGGCGCCTCGACCCGCACCCTGACCCGGGCGCGGCCGGTGGGGGAGGTGGGCAGGGACCGAGGCCGGGCGCGGGCGAGGCGGTGCTCGAGCGCCCGCCGCCGCCGACCGCGCACGTTCCTGCGCCGATCGAGTCGAGCGAAGCGCCGCCACAGGGCGTCCGACCCGAACCGGTCGACGACGGCGCCGAGCATCGGGCTCCGGTCGCGGTTCCGGCGCCACAGCAGCAGGACCCCGAGGACGCCCAGAACGATGTTCGGCGCCCACATCGCCAGCCAGGGCGGCAGGCCGCCGTTCGCCGCTGCCTCCTCGCCGTTGCCCAGCAGGACATAGTAGAAGATGAAGATGCCGACGGAAAACAGGAAGCCGGAAGATCGGCCGCTGCGCCGGTTCCTGAAGCCGAGCGGGATGCCGTAGAGCCCGAAGACCAGGCAGGCGGCAGGGATGGCGAGCCGCTTGTGGATCTCGACCAGTGCCCGGTTCCGTTCGCTGTCCGTCCTGCCGGGTTCCGCGGTCCGCTCGACGAGCTCGGCAAGGGTCATCGAGCGCACGCCCTTCGCCAGAACCAGACGCTCCTCGTGCCGGAAAAGGCTGTCCTCCAGGACAATGTTCGCATCCGTGAGGCGCTGCACCCGATAGCTCTGAGGGTTGTTCGTGTCCACTTCGTGCACGTGGGCGACATCGAACTGCAGGACCGCCTGGCCAGTGGCCTGGTCCAGGCGGATCTTTCCGGTCTCGCCGACGATGACTCGCTGCTCCGGTCCCGGCACCGCGTCTGCCAGGAAGACGCCCTGCCATCCCGCATCGCGGTCGTCGGGCGTCTCGAAGACATAGAGAACGCTGTCCTCGAGCTGGTCGTAGAACACCCTCGGCTTCACCTGCTGGCTCACACTGCGACTCAGGATCTGGAGACGCAGGTCGGCAATCGCCTGGTTGCCTGCCGGCAGGGCGAGTGTCGTCAGATAGCCGGTCAGGCCGGCCAGCCCGAAACTGAGCAGCAGGATCGGGCGGTACATCGTCCACAGGCTGATGCCGGAGGCGCGCATCGCCACCAGCTCGCTGTCCGCCGCCAGTCGACCGACCGCAATGAGGATCGCGAACAGGAACGCCATCGGGATCGTCAGGACGACGATGTGCGGCAGACTGAAGACCAGAAGCCGCAAGGCGACGACGGCTTCCACGCCGCGGCCGATGATCATCTCCGCGTACTGGAAGAGCTCCTGCAGCAATGCCAGGAACGTGAACACGAGGAGCCCGAGGGCAAGCGGCCCCGTGATCTCGTGCAGGATGTAGCGGTCGAGGAGTCGGTACATCGCGGTCGCCGTTGCGGTCGCCGTTGGCATTCTGACGCATTCGCCGGCTTGGGCGGCGCTGATCAGTAGTTGACATAATGAACATTATCGGACGTTGAGCACGGAACAGCCTCGCCCAGCGCGGCAGACCGTCATTGTCGGCCGCCTGCTGCGATCGCCTGGCGCCGGGATTCCGTCCGCGCCCGGCGTCCGCTCCCGTGAGCTTCCGCCTCAGCCCGGGGTCCCTGCCACGATCGATTTTTGCCCCCTGCCGGGCGGCCCACGCTCGGGGCGCGAGCCTGCCCGCGTTCCCGCCGAGCGCCCGTGTCCTGGCCGGGGTGCGACCTGTTGGGGCTTGTGCCCGTCTACTGTGGCGAGGCCTGCCGGTCGCGGCGAAGTTCGGCCAGAAGCTCCTCGAGCGCGCCGATCAGGTCGTGTTCTTCGACCACCTCCTGCCTGAAGCTGAGCGAGACGCTGAACCGGTCGTCGACGGAACGGAAGCGGAACACGTGCGGCTTGCCGGCGTCGCCGCCGGCAGCCGCCGGGTGCGCCGCCTCGTCGGATTCCGCGGATTCCGCAACGGACCGCAACTGCCGTTGCTTCCGGATCTCGGCCCGAACCTCCGCGCGCGTGAGGCCGAGCTCCGCGATCTGTTCCAGCATCCGGATCATCGACGGCGCAGAGTCCAGCTTCATCACTTCCAGCAGAAGGGACTTGTTCACGGCGGCGCCGGACGCGAGTGCGGCCTCGCGGACGGCATGCGGCATCCGCAGCAGTCCCAGGGACTCCGTCACGCTGACCCGGGATCGGCCCACTGCAGCGGCGGCCTGCTCGTGGGTGTAGCCGTGGCGCTCCACCAAGGCGCCCAGCCCCTCCGCTTCCTCGAACGGCGTGAGATCGGCGCGCTGCAGGTTCTCGACCAGCGCGATCTCAAGGGCGTCCCGCGCCGAGACATCCATCTCGATCATCGGGATCTCGTGGAGTCCGGCCTGGCGAGCGGCGCGGAAACGGCGCTCGCCGGAGATGATCCGGTACCTGCGCGAGGACGCCCCATCCGCATCCACGCGGTCGACGGGCCGCGCCAGAATCGGCTCCAGCACTCCCTGCGCACGGATGGAAGCGGCCAGGTCGTCAAGGCTTCCGAGCTGCCGCCGCGGCTGGTCGGGATCGGGCTCGATGCTGGTCAGCGGCACCAGTCGGCCGACGGCGCGACCCGCCGGACGGCGACGTTCCACCTCATCGAGTGTTCTCTGTGAAGGAGGATCTCCGGCTTCGCCTTCCCGGGTTCGCATCGACAAGGGCTACATCTCGTACTTTCCCAGGGACTTCGGATCGAGTTCCTCAAGCCACTTCTTCAACCGGTGCTCATCGTCCGCAGCTTCGCCGGGCGGCGCCGCGCCTGCGCCGGCAGTGCCGTGGTCGGCCGAGGACCGCACCCGAGCGAGATCGGCGACCGACTGCCGGACGAAGAGGGGCGCGCCGGCTCGCAGTGCGAGGGCGATCGCATCGCTCGGCCGCGCGTCCAGCAGCCGGTGTTCGCCGCTGCGCTCGACCAGCTCGACGACGGCCAGGAACGTGTTGCCTTCGATCGCCCGGATCACCACCTCGATGACCTCGACACCCACCAGGTCGAGTGCGTTCTTCAGGAGGTCGTGAGTCATCGGCCGGCCGGGGTCCGTCCCCTCGATCGCGAGCTGGATGGCGCCCGCCTCGAACAGGCCTATCCAGATGGGAACCACCGAATTCTCTTCCGGGTTCCGCTCCTGCAGCCGCAGAATGACGATCGGCTGCCTGGAGTTCGGCTCCATCATCAGGCCGTGGACTTCGGCCGGGATCCTCCTGTCTTCGGTTTCCTTCCGGGCCGTCCGGGCCCTGCTGTCCTCGTCCGCCGCCATGATCGTCATCCTACGCCAGCAGCGACCGCTTCACCGATCAGGGAGTGATCGCATGCCTGCAGCACCCGGACCCGGACGAGCGACCCCGGTGCAGCCGGTTGTTCGGGAGCGGGAAAATGGACGATCCGGTGACAGTGGGTGCGCCCCGACTGATGTCCGGTGCGCCGGCTCCAGCCGGTCACCAGGAGGTCGAACTCCGTCCCCACGAGCTCTTCGTTCAGTTCACGCTGGATCCTGGACTGGGCCGCGAAGACGCGCTGCAGTCGCTGGTCGGCAGCCGCGCCGGGCACCTCGTCCGCCGCCGGCAGGCGAAGCGCCGCGGTGTGCGGTCTCGGGCTGTACCTGAACGCGAACACGGACGCGAAGCGCACAGTCTCTATCAGTTCCAGGGTGCGCTGGAAGTCCTCCTCGGTCTCGCCCGGGAAGCCCACGATCAGATCGGTGGACAGTGCGAGTCCGCGGCGCGCCGCTCTCAACCGGCCGATCAGTGCGAGGTACTCCTCTACCGTGTAGCCCCTGCCCATGCGGCGCAGCACACGGTTCGATCCGGACTGGACGGGCAGATGCAGGTACGGCGAGATGTTCTCGTGACGGGCGACGGACTCGATCATCCGTGCCGTGAAGTCGCGGGGATAGGAGGTCACGAAGCGCAGGCGTCTGAGGCGCGGCAGGACGGCAGCGGCGTCCAGCAGATCGGCAAAGTCCCGGTCGTCTCCGGCGCCGAGCGGCGGCGCCGGCTCCCGCCAGTGGTTCACGGTCTGCCCCAGCAGCTCGATCTCGAGGAAGCCGTAGTCCAGCAGGTGCTCGATCTCGCGGAGGATCTCCGCCAGCGGACGGCAGCGTTCCGGTCCGCGCGTGTTCGGCACGACGCAGAAGGTGCAGCGCTTGTTGCAGCCCTCGATGATCGTCACCATGCCCTTGTGGGCGGTGTCCCGGCTGATTGCCTCGAAGTCGTAGGGACGCTCGTCCGGGAAGCCGATCGCCAGCACCCGCTCGCCGCCGCGGCAGCGGTCGAGGATCGACCCGAGTTCCCCTACCCGTCCGGCGCCGACGACGAAGTCGAGATCGGGAGTCCGCTTCAGGGCTTCCCTGCCCTCCTGCTGAGCGACGCAGCCGCAGAATCCGATCTTGAGGTGCTCCCGCTTGCGCTTGAGCAGCCGGTACTCGCCGAGCCGGGAGTACGCCTTCTGTGCAGCCTTTTCCCTCACCGAACACGAGTTGAGGAGGATGAGGTCGGCCTCGTCGAGGGCGCGGGTCGGCAGCAGGCCCTGCTGCATCAGTTGCCCGGCCATGCGCTGGCTGTCCAGCTCGTTCATCTGGCAGCCCCACGTTTCGATGTAGAAGCGCTCCACGCCGCCGAGAGTACAACCTATGACCGCTCGGCGCCTGCGAGCAGCTCCCGGACCTCGCCGGCGGTCGAGGCGTCGGCACAGCGGCGGGCGAGGTCCTCCGCGTCGCCGACATCGACCGCCCGCACGACCTCCTTGGCGAGGGGGATGTTCCGCGGGCTCATTGACAGCTCGCGCAGACCCAGCCCCAGGAGCAGCGGTACGCACTCGGGACTGGCGGCCATCTCACCGCACAGAGCTACCGGAACCTGCTGTCGCCGCCCCGCCTCGACCACCATCCGGATCATGTTCAGAACAGCCGGATGCAGCGGTTCATAGAGCTCGGTCACCCGGTCGTTCGTGCGGTCGACCGCCAGCGCGTACTGGATCAGGTCGTTCGTTCCGATCGACAGGAAGTCGACTTCAGCCGCCAGTTGCCGGGCGATGAGGACAGCCGCCGGCACCTCGACCATGGCGCCGAGCGCGAGGTTCCGGCGGTGGTCGATGCCCTCGTCCCGAAGCTCCGTGCAGACTTCAGCGCAGAGAGCGCGAAACGTCCGGATCTCCTCTACCGTCGTCACCATCGGCGCCATGATGCGCAGGTTGCCGCCAGTTGCGGCGGCGCGGAACAACGCCCGCAACTGACTGCGGAAGACATCGGTGCGGGCGAGCGTCAGTCGAATGCCGCGCAGCCCCAGCGCCGGATTCTCCTCTTCCTGCTCGTTTAACCCGCGCGCCGTCTTGCCGCCGCCCAGGTCCAGTGTACGGACGACCACGGGCTGTGGTGCGAGCGCCTCGAGGAGCCCCTGAATGACCGCCAGGTGCTCCTCCTCGGTGGGCAACTCCGGGCTCCGTTCGAGATAGAGGAACTCGCTCCGGTAGAGGCCGATGCCGGCAGCTCCGAAACGCCGCACGTCCTCGGACTCCTCGGGCAGCTCGAGATTGGCCAGCAGCCGGACCTCGACACCGTCGAGGCTGCGTGCCGGCAACTTCCTGGCGGCCGTGGTGAGCACTTCCTCCTTGCGGCGGCGCCGGTGCCGAAGTCCCCGATACTGATCCAGGGTTTCGGCCGTCGGGTGCAGCGTGAAGCGCCCCTGTTCGCCGTCGACGACCACGGGGTCGTCATCGGCAACACGGTTCGTGACGTCCACGATGCCCGTGACCAGGGGAACATCAAGTGCCCGGGCGACGATCGCCGTATGGGAATTGGCGCCGCCGACCTCGATCGCGAAGCCCACGGCCCCGCGCCGCCCCAGGCGCAGGACCTCGTCAGGAGTCAGTTCGTGACCGACGACGACGACGTTGCGGTCGAAGTTCTCGTCGACGCCGGGTGTGCTCGTCCTGCCGGCAAGAGCACGCAGAAGGTACCGCGTCACGTCCCGCAGATCCTCGCCGCGTTCCCTCAGGTGCCGGCTCTTGACCTGTGCGAACTTCTCGCCAAGATCGTCGGCAACGGTCTGCACCGCCCACTCGGCGTTGACGCGGTCTTCCCGTATCGTACGGTCGATCCGCCGCGCGAACGACGAGTCCCGCAGGATCACCGAATGGGCATGGAAGATCGACGCCAGGTCACTGCCGTAGGTCTCGGCGATCCGGCTCTCGGTAGCCTCCAGCTCGGCTTCGACGGTGCGCACGGCGGCGCCGAAGCGCTCGACTTCCCGATCGAGGCCGCTGCTGCGGACCGGCACGCGCAGTACCTGGACGCCGTGACCGCGGAGACACACCGCCGGCCCGATAGCGACGCCCGGGGCGGCAGCCGAGCCCTGAAGCGTCTCCTGAACGGTCGGGTCTGTGACCGGCCCGCTCACGAGTCCTCCCCGAAGCCGGACGCGACCAGATCGCAGAGGGCGGTCAGCGCCGCCTGCTCGTCGTCGCCGCGGCAGCGGACGGTCAGCAGGGCGCCGCGCCCTGCCCCCAGCAGGAGAACGCCGAGGATGCTCTTCGCTTCGGCTTCGCGGCCGTTGGCCCGGAGCGTCACGTGCGACCGAAACCGGTTTGCCGCGTGCACCAGTCTGGCTGCAGCGCGCGCATGGAGCCCCAGCTCGTTGACGACCTCCACCACCCGTTCCCTCACGTGGACCTGCCGGCAGTCCGCGTCGCACCGGTGACGGCGAGCTGGATGCTCTGGCGGCCGTTGTTCCAGATCCAGTCCGCCAGATCGGGGAGATCCAGATCGGGCGCACCGCAGCACAGACTCAGCACCATCGGCAGGTTGACGCCGGTCACTACCGCCGCCCGGCCCGCTCTGGCCGCCTGCAGCGCGCTGTTGCACGGCGTGTCGCCGAACATCTCGGTCAGGACGAGCACGCCGGCGCCGTGCTGTCGATCGAGCTGGCGAATCCTGGCGTCGATCAGGCTCGCGGCCCGGGTCCTGCCGGCGCGCCAGTCGAGGCAGATTGCGTGGATCGGCGGCGCAGTCCCCGCACCGCCGGATCGACCGGAGATCGTCCGTGCCGCGGACAGGAGCTCACGCGCCCGGGCGCCGTGCGAGACGATGAGGACCGGAATCGTCATCGGTCGCCGGCCGCGTCGATCCGGTGGCGCTCGACGTCCCGGTGCTGCAGGCGGATCTGCCACGCGCTTTCTGCCAGCCGATCCGCAACCGCTTCCGAGACCGCGACCGATCGGTGCCGGCCGCCGGTACAGCCGATGCCGACGGTCAGGTAGCTCCGCTTCTCGTCGCGGAACCTGGGCAGAAGGTAGCCGAGGAGATCCTCCAGCCGGTGGACGAGTTCGCCGAACGAAGCGTGTCCCTGCAGGAACTGCCGGACTTCGGGGTCGGTGCCGGGCCTGTCCCGCAGCTCGGCCACGAAGTACGGGTTCGGCAGGAAGCGGACATCGAACATCAGGTCGACGCCGGTGGGAACTCCGAACTTGAAGCCGAAGCTGACGATGTTGACCATCAGGCCGCCGGCGTCGCTGGACCCGAACTCGTCGTAGATCGTCGCCCGGAGTTCATGGATCGTCGAGTCGGTCGTGTCGAGGACCCGCGCGGCGCGGCCGCGGAGCTCGGCCAGTTGCTGCCGCTCCCGGCGAATGCCGTCGATCACGCGCTCCCCGGCAACAGTCAGCGGGTGGCGGCGCCGCGTCTCCGAGTAGCGCCGGACGAGGATGTCGTCGGAGCTGTCGAGAAACAGCAGGACCGGCTCGACGATCGTCGAGTCGGCCTCGTCCAGGAGGCGCGGCAACTCCTCCGCCAGGCCGGGAGTGCGCACGTCGGTGACCAGCACGATCGCTTCGAGGGACGGCGCGGCCGCAGCCGGTTCCTCGACCAGTCTGCGCAGCAGCGGCAGCGGCAGGTTGTCGATGCAGTGATATCCCAGATCCTCGAAACAGCGGGCGACGGTGCTCTTGCCCGAACCCGAAAGTCCGGTGACCACGAACAGGCGAACCGGCAACTCAGACCCGCCCGTTGGCGCACAGCAGCTCGTAGATCTCCTGGGGCCTGCGCGCCTTCAGCAGGCGCTTCCGGCCGCCCTGGTTCATCCAGTCCGACACCGCCGCGAGCGCCTTGAGGTGGCGCCCGGCGCTCTCCTGCGGCGAGAGCAGGACGAAGAAGATGCGGACCGGCAGTCCGTCCTCGGCGCCGTAGTCGACACCCCGCCGCGACACCGCCACCGCCAGCACGATGTCCCGCAGCCCGCGGATTCGTCCGTGGGGAACGGCCAGTCCGTCGCCGAGTGCCGTGGTGCCCAGTTCTTCCCGTTCACGCAGGGCCGACAGGACGTCCTCCGTGTCCGTCAGCCCCAGCACCCGGCAGATGCGCTCGGTCAGAGCCCGCAGGGCGCCGTCCCGGCCCTTCGCCTCGAAGTCGGGGAAGATGAGTTGCGGCTTCGCCAGACTTGCCAGGTCCATTGTTTCCATCGTCGCTCCGCGGTACCGCCTCGATCCCGTTTCAGAAGAACTGCCTGCGGTTGCTGGATGACGGAATTCCAAGCTCATCGCGATACTTCGCGACTGTCCGCCGGGCAATGCTAATCCCCTCCTGCCGAAGCTGCCGGGTCAGCGCCGCATCGGACAGCGGCTTGCGGCCATCTTCTTCGCCGATCAGGTCCCGGAGTTTCCGCTTCACGATCAGGGAGGAAATCTCGCCCCCGCGATCGCTGTCGATGCCGCTGTGGAAGAAGAACTTCATCGGATACAGCCCGCGCGGCGTGTGAATGTACTTGTTGGACACCACGCGGCTGACCGTCGATTCGTGCATTCCGATGTCGTCCGCAACGTCGCGCAGGACCATGGGGCGCAGTTCCTCCATGCCGCGATCGAAGAACCCGCGCTGCTGGCGCAGGATTGACTCCGCCACCTTGAAGATCGTCCGCTGACGCTGGTCCAGGCTCTTCATCAGCCACATCGCCGAACGCATCTTGTCCTGCAGGTAGTCCCGGGCCTCGCCTTCGCCTTCCTGCCGCTGTATCCGCTGGAGCATCCTGCGGTAGGCCCGGCTGATGCGCAACTTCGGCAGGCCGTCGTCGTTCAACTGGATCGTCCACTCCCCTCCCGACTTCACCGCGACAACATCGGGCTCCACGTACTCGGTGCGGTCGTTGGCGTAGAGCCGCCCGGGGCGGGTTTCCAGCGCCCTGATCGTCTCGAGCGGCGCTTCGAGGGCTGGCAGCGGCGTGTGCAGTCGGCGCGCGATCAGCCTCAGCTGGCGCCGCGTCAGCAAGGGCCAGCACTCGTCGATGATGCGGTATGCGAGCGCACCGGTCTGGCCCTGGGAGTCGAGCTGGGCAAGCAGACACTCCCGGAGGGTGCGCCAGGCGATTCCCGCCGGATCGAAACTGCGCACCAGGTCCAGGGCGCGAGTCACCAGGTCCGCGGGAAAACCGGGCGCCGGGACCGGCTCCGGCCCGGTCCCGTCTGTCGTTCCGTCGTCTCCATGGGCCGCAGCGCTGCCGTTCCCGGCGTGGTCGACCGCCAACGCCTCCGCCATCTCCCGCGCGATCGCCACCTCGGCCTGGTACCGCACGACCTCGTCGGGCCGGGCGCCGAGAAGCTGGAGTTCCTCGACGGAGGCCCGGAGGAAGCCGTCCGCATCCAGGTTGCCGATGACCAGCTCGGCCATCTCCCGCAGCGGCGGTTTCGCGTCCGAGAGCCGCAGCTGCCAGAGCAGGTGGTCGTGGAGGTCCGGTTCCTGGCTGATGCTGTTCTCGAGCGGTACCGTCTCCCGCGCCTCGAAGGTGCTTGCGGTGGTCGACTCGGACCCCAGGTAGTCGTTGAAGTACGCGTCGAGGTCGATGTCGAGCATCGACGGCTCCTCCTCCGGGCGCTGCTCCTCGGCCGCCGCAGAGTCGTCGCCCGCCGTTTCGGACGACGAACCGGCGGTCTGCCGGTCGTCGACTGCGACCGCGGGGCCGGTGTCCTCCGGGCCGGCCTCGACGCCGGCCATCCCTTCGTCTTCGGGCTCCTCCAGGTCGTTGGCGTCCTCCAGCAGCGGGTTCTCCACCAACTCCTGGTTGAGGGCGCCCTGCAGCTCCAGACGGGTCATCTGCAGCAGCTTGATCGCCTGCTGCAGCGCCGGCGTCATCACCAGCCGCTGGGAGAGCTTGAGCGAGAGCCTCTGCTGGAGCATCATGACCGGCCATCCCCGAAGCCGCCTGGCCGCGCGGTCAGGCCGCGCGGAGCGGCTCCTTCGCCGCAGGATGAGTCTGGTGGAACACCCATGTAGCAAGACTAGTGCCAAATCGACCGAAACGCCACCGATGCGCGTTGCCGGCGGTCAGAGGCTGAACTCGGAGCCGAGGTAGATCTTGCGTACCGTCTCGTCGGCCGACAGTTCGGCCGGAGTGCCGGTGCGCAGGATCCGGCCGTCGTTGATGATGTACGCCCGATCGGTGATCCTCAGCGTCTCGCGCACGTTGTGGTCGGTAATCAGGACTCCGATGCCCATGTCGCGGAGCTGGCGGACGATGGACTGGATGTCGAGAACGGCGATCGGGTCGATTCCGGCGAACGGTTCGTCCAGAAGAATGAAGCCGGGGCCGATCGCCAGCGCCCGCGCGATCTCCAGACGGCGGCGCTCTCCGCCCGAGAGCTGATGCCCCTTCGACCGCCGCACGGCGACGAGATCGAAGTCCGCGATCAACTGGTTCATCCTCCGTCGCTGCTCGGCGCGGCGCAGGCCGAGCGTCTCGAGCACGGCGCGGAGATTGCCTTCGACCGACAGTCGCCGAAACACCGAAGGCTCCTGGGGCAGGTAGCTGATCCCCTGCTGCGCGCGGAGGTACATCGGCAGGTCGGTCAGCTCGATGTCGTCGAGGAACACCTGGCCCCGGTCCGGCCGGGTCAGCCCTACCACCATGTAGAAGGTGGTCGTCTTGCCGGCGCCGTTCGGCCCCAGCAAGCCGACCACCTCTCCCTGGGCGACCTCGATCGAGACATCCTGGACGACCGGCCTGCCGCGATAGACCTTCCGCAGCCCCCGAGTGCGGATGCGATGGCTCAGTGCGGGCGACGCTGTCACGGGTTGCCGGCGCCGGCTGCCGCAGTCACCGCCGGCCCCATCTCGTAGCGGTTCGGAACCATCCACCAGGTCAGGCTCGGGCCTCGCAGTTCCGCCGTCCCCTTGCGCATCACGACGTCGCCAAGGAAACGGACCTCCTGCTCGACAAGGGAGTGAACCGCACGGGCCGCCGTCACGGAACGACCGGCGGCGCCTTCGTCCAGGCGGGCGTTGCCAAGGCAGAACAGGCGTTGCGCCTGCAGTCCGCGAGCGCCGGCCGCTCGCGCGCCGGGAACCGCCTCGACGGTCAGCTCGTCGCACTCGAGCTTCCGCTCGCCGAGCACCGCCGCGGCGCCGCCGCTGAAGCGCAGTTCGCCGGCGTCCTGGTCGAGGTTCAGGTGCGCCGCGGTAACCGACCACTGCTCCGGAGCGTCTTCCGTACCGGTTCGTGTTCCGGTTGCCGCGGCGCCGGCCGCCGGCTGCGCATGCCAGACCGCCCGAACACCGCCGGTAGCAACCATCTTCCGGTCGTCCTCGGCGATGCGCAACTGAGCGGCGGCGAGCAGGCCGGAACCTTGCCGGACCTCTACCCCGCCGTGAAACCGGCTCTCGCCGGTTTCGCAGAGCAGCGCTTCGTCGGCGGTGATCCGCGACGGCCCGGGATCGCCGCCGCCGAAGGGCAGAACGCCTTCGCCAGCCTCCCCTGAGCCCTTGCCGCCCAGAGTCGCACGCACCTGGCCGCTCGCGCCGAAGCAGCCGTTCGCCTGCTCGTACCGGACCCGGTCGCCCTCGACCTCTCCCCGGCGGTGGACCAGCCGGGCAGGTCGACCGTGAAAATCGGCCCGCCTGGTCGGTACGTCGATCGTCGCTTCGTACGCTCCGGAAACGGCGGCCGCGTCGATGCGGTCGGTCAACCGGATGTCCTCCTCAAGCCTCAGTTCGACCAGCGCGCCGGCCGCATCGAAGCGACCGGCGGCCCGGCGACTCGAGGCGGCCCGCACCGGCTGCTCCCGGTCCGGGGCATGCTCCTGAAGCTCGACAGTCAAGGCCGCACTTGCGAACGGCGCGCTGCCGGGCTGCTCCCGGTCCGGGGCATGCTCCTGAAGCTCGACCCTTCCGTGCGCCGTGAACTCCGCAGGCGCCCCCTCCACGAACGCGACATCGAGAAGCTTCGCCCGGAGCCGGCGCCGCGAACCGTCGCCGTGATCGATGCGGAGCACCGCGCGGCCGCCCCAGTTCGGACCGCTCAGGACCATCCGGTCCGGGAGCTCCGCATCGTCGAACTGCACGTCCAGGGTATCTCCGCGCAGCACCAGGACGGATTCCCCGGCCGGCACCGCTCCTTTCCCTGCGGCTGCTTCCCCCCTGTCCATGGGGGCGCGAATTTCGATCCCGCCCTGCGCCTCGAGACTCCCGAACCGGTCCGTCTCGTCCTGGTACAGGTTGAGCGAGCGGGCGGACAACGTGAGATTCCCGACCTGCATCTCGGCGCCGCGCACGGCGCGCAGGATGCCGGCGCTCCACTCGTACTGCAGAACGCCGGCAGTCAGGGAGAAGGCTGCGGAAGGACCGGCCCTTCCAGCGCCGTCCGCCCCTTCCGTACCGATCAGGCGGACATCGCCCATCCGGGCAACCTCTTCGCGGAAGTCCATGCGCAGGCCGTCGCCTCGAGCGCTGATGTCCGCGAGATCGAGCCGGCTGTCGTCGGCCGCGGTCAGGAGCATGCCGCCCGCCGCCAGATCCAGCCAGTCGGTGTCGACGCGCAGACCGTTGGATCCTTCAAGGGACACCGAACCGCGAAGATGCGTCGCCCTGGTCTTCTCGTTGTAGTCCGCGCCGTCTGCCCTCAGGGCGTAGCGCTCCTCTCCCCGCGGGTAGTCGACCTCGACCTGCTCGAGGAGCACGTTGCCCCGGTCGTCCGAACTGGTCTGGGCGCCACGGATGCGAAAGACCTCGACTCCTTCCCGTTCGAGCGTCGACTCGAACCGCTCTGCCCGGAGCCGGGCGGTCTCGCCGGTCGTCACCGGGCCGGCAACGATCTCGTCGAGGTCCTCCCGCGCCGCCGCCGGGGCCGCCGCCAGACGCTCCTGCCGTCCCTGCAGGAACACCGTGGTCAGGCCGCCGATGCCGGCCATCAGCATGATCAGCAGGGCGCTCCTCAGCAGTCGGTTGCGCCGTCGCCGCGGGCCGAAGTTCGTGGGCCGGCGCCGCCCGGGACCGTAGGGAGACCCGGGTGCGTTCCCCGTCGAGGAGGTCTCGAGAGGAGCATCCGGCACCATGCGGACATTCTACGGCCCGCCGCCTCGACGACGCCCCTCATGCTGCTGCCAGGAGCTTGTGCCGTGGAACGCGGCGCAGCAGGCTCTTCGGTGCAAGGTCTACGGTGAGCTGGAAACCGGGCCCGGACACGGAGTCGGCGACGAGTCTGGCGGCTCTACCGATCGGGCGTCCTCGATCTTCACCACGGGAGGACCTCCTGCCCAGGAGTCCGTCTCCACGGTGCCGAGCACCTCGAACTCCCCGTCGAACCTCGCCAGACGCCGCTTCCAGCCCCATCCGAGCAGCTCGACCGAACGGCCTCCTTGCGTACCGTTGCCGCCGGCGGCGCGAACGCGCAGTCTGACGCCATCCGCGCTGAGCTCGCGGAGTTTGCCGGCCCGTTCGATCGGACCGAGCCGGATCAGGGGCTGCCGGTTGCCCCTGCCGTGGGGTTCCAGCCTGGCCAGCTCCGCGCAGAGCGCCCGATCGATCTGCTCGGGACTGAGGTCCAGCTCGTACTCGCGTCGACGAATCAGCAGTTCGGGCGGCCAGTCGGCGGCCTGTTCCATCGCTTCGCGCAGGTCCGGCAGTTCGGCGTGCGCGACCGACAGGCCGACCGCCTGCGGATGCCCGCCGGATCGGATCATCCGATCCCGGAATCCGGCAACGAAGGCGTGGAGGTCGAGATTCGGGATGCTGCGCCCCGATC
The DNA here is from genome assembly GCA_965116145.1 of Thermoanaerobaculia bacterium. Classification (GTDB taxonomy): domain Bacteria; phylum Acidobacteriota; class Thermoanaerobaculia; order Multivoradales; family Multivoraceae; genus Multivorans. The sequence continues at coordinate 494,255 of OZ220482.1, read as the reverse complement.
CGGTGCCGGTGTCGCCGTCGACTCCCAGGAGAATCACCGGGCGGTGGAGCTCGCGGGCCAGGCGTCCGGCAACGATCCCCACGACTCCTCGATGCCAGTCCGGGTCCCACTCCATCAGAACGCCCGGCAGAGGGTCGCAGACGGCGAACCGCTCGCGGGCCTGATCGGCGACCCGGCGCTCCTCGTCGCGGCGCTTCTCGTTCAGGGCGTTGAGCTTGCCGGCGAGATCGGTCGCCTCCTCCGGGTCCCGGGTCAGCAGCAGGCGCAGCGCCAGCTCGGGATCGTCCATGCGTCCGGCCGCGTTCATCCGCGGTGCGAGGCGGTAGGCGACGTCGGCGGCCGACACGGAACCGGTGGTGCGCGCCACGAGCTTCAGCGCGCGCAGTCCCGGCGAGCGGGCCTGCGAGAGCGCCTGCAGTCCGAGCGCCGCGATCACCCGGTTCTCGCCCAGCAGCGGCACCATGTCGGCGATCGTGCCCAGGCAGGTCATCCGCAGCAGGGCGGCGAGCGGTTCGCGGCGGCCGCTGCGGCGCAGCACCGCCTGCGCCAGCTTGAAGGCGAGTCCGGCGCCGCAGAGATCACGGCAGGGGTAGCTGCAGTCCTCCTGGAGAGGGTTGATCTGGATCGCCTGCGGCGGGAAGTCGCCGCCGACCAGGTGGTGGTCGGTCACGATGACGTCCATGCCGCGTTCGATCGCCGCCAGGATCGCCTCCCTGGAGGTTGTCCCGCAGTCCACGGTGACGATCGCGGCGGCGCCGGCGAGCTCGGCCTTCTCCACCTGCAGCGGCTGGAAACCGTAGCCTTCGGTCAGCCGGTTCGGGAGGATCGGGACAACATTCGCGCCCAGCGACCGCAGCACGACCGTCAGGAGGGCGCATGCGGTCACACCGTCCACGTCGTAGTCGCCGACGATCGCCACCGTGCTGCGGCCAGCGCAGGCCGCCAGCAGGCGCTCCACCGCCGCCGTCATCCCGAGGAGCAGGAAGGGATCGTGGAGACCGCGCCGGTGCGGCGCAAGAAAGGCGTCGGCCGCCGCCGGAGTGGTGACGCCGCGACGGGCCAGCAACGGCGCCAGCAGGCCGTACCCGGCCGCCGCCAGCGATTCGGCGGCCTCGGGAGTCGCCCTTTCGACCCACTCCGCAGCCGTCTCGCGGTCCTCCTCCGCTGCCGCCCGGGGCGTCACATCAGATCCTGGGGGTCGACATCGACAGTGAGATCGGCCGCCGGCGCCGGAGCCACCGCCCGCGCCAGGCGTCGAACGACGGATCCGCTGGCGGACCGCATCAGGAACTGGAAACGCCACTGACCCTTGAGCCGCTCCAGCGGCGCCGGCGCAGGTCCGGAGAAACGGACGCCTGCGGCGAGCTCGTGCCGTCTGGCCGCCGCCGCCAGATCCTCGACCCGAGAACGGCCGCGGTCGCGGCTGCGGTCGCGCACGACGATCTGGACCATGCGGGTGAACGGCGGATAGTGGAAGGTCCTGCGAAAGCGCATCTCGTGATCCGCGAAGGCCTCGTCGTCCTGGTTCAGGACCGCCTGGATCGCATAGTGATCGGGATGGTACGTCTGGATGACGAAACGGCCGGCGCGCTCGCCTCGACCGGCGCGGCCGGCAAGCTGGGTCATCAGGGCGTAGCTGCGCTCCGCTGCCCGAAAGTCCGGAAACCCGACATATGCGTCGGCGGTCAGGACGACCGCCAGCGCGACGTTCGGAAAGTGATGTCCCTTCGAGACCATCTGGGTCCCGATCAGGATGTCGGTCTCTCGGGATCGAAACCGTTCGAGCACCGCTGCAGCGCCGCCGACCCGCCGGGTCGTGTCGCGGTCCAGAACGTCGACGGCGGCCCCCGGAAAGCGGTCCCGAACCTCCTCCTCCACGCGTTCCGTGCCCGCGCCGATGGGCTGCAGGGCGTCCTCCCCGCACGCCGGACAGACTCGGGGCGCCGGGCTGTGGGCGCCGCAGTAGTGACAGACGAGGCGTTGCTCGCGGCGGTGATAGCTCTTCGGCAGGCCGCAGTCCTCGCAGGGCATGTTCTCGCCGCAGGCGCGGCACAGCAGTTGCGGGGAGTAGCCGCGCCGGTTGCGCAGCAGGATGATCTGCTCGCCGCCGGTCAGGCTGTTCTCCATCTCCTGGACCAGTCGCTGCGAGAACGCGACATCTCCAGGTCGGCGGGAGGCGGCTCCCGATTCCTTGCGCAGGTCGACGAGGATCGGTTCCGGCAGCGCGCCGACCCCCACTCGCGCGGTCAGCCGCATGCTGCGATAGCGGCCGCGTTCCACGTTCAACCGGGTCTCGAGGCTGGGCGTCGCCGAGACCAGCAGTGCCGCCGCCCCGGATGTCCGCGCCCGCACCAGGGCCAGGTCGCGGCCGCTGTAGCGTGGCCGGGTGTCCTGCTTGTAGGCGCCGTCCTGTTCCTCGTCCACGACGATGAGCCCCAGGTCGCGAGCCGGTGCGAACACCGCGGAACGGGGACCGACGACGACCCGAGCCTCGCCGCGCCGGATCCGCTCCCATTCATGGTGCCGCTCGGTGCTGCCCAGGTTGGAATGCAGCAGGGCGACCCGGTCCTGGAACCGCTGCTGCAGCACCCGCGCCAACGCCGGCACGAGGGCGATCTCGGGCACGAGAATCACTGCGGATCGGTCCTCCTGAAGGGCGGCGTCGACTCCGTGCAGGTACACCTCGGTCTTTCCCGAGCCGGTCATGCCGCTCAGGAAGCAGGGCTTGAAGAGCCCGCTCCGGACCTGCCGCACGAGTTCGTCGGCGGCCGCCGCCTGGTCGGCTCGAAGTTCGATGGGGGGCGATGCAGATTCTCCCCGGAGACGATGACGGGAGAGATCCAGCGACTCGATCTGGGCAAAGGAACGGAGGACTCCCAGTGTCACCAGCCGGCGGACCACGGCGGCCGAACAACCGACTTCGGCATGCACTTCCTGGATCGTCGCGGGTCGGCCCAGGGCAGCAACGTACTCGACCACCGCCCGCCCGGCCGGGGAGCGTCCGCAGGCTGCGAGCTGGGCCTCGCGGTCCCCGGGCGGCAGCTCGACCGCCTGGCGATAACGCGAGCTCCTGCCGTGCGGCTCGTGGATGCGGATGCGTCCGACCTCCCGCCACCGATCCAGCCGCTGCGACAGTCCGGCATCGCCGAGTTCGCTCCAGAGCTCGGCCAGCGCCATGCGGCCACGCTCCAGCAGGAGCTGCTTCAGCGCTCGGCTGCCTGGATCGTCGCAATCGGCGAGAGCGCCTCGATCGGTGAGCTCGATGCGGCGGTCGCCCCAGGCGGGCAGCCGTCCCGGCAGCAGGGTCTTCAGCACCTCCCCGATCGGCGCCACATAGTAGGACGCGGCAAAGGAAGCGAGCGTCATCAGGTCGTCCGGGAGCAGCGGTTCGGAGTCGACGATCGACTCGATGTCGCGCAGCTCGGCGGAGAGACCGGGAGGTGGTTCCGGCGGCAGATCGACGATCCAGCCGACCAGCCGGCGCCTGCCCAGCTGCACTCGAGCGCGCACCCCGATCCGGGCCATGCGGCGCCACGCCGGCGGCACCCGGTAGGTCAGCGGTTCAGGCAGCGGCGCCGGGACTGCGACGGCGGCGTACTCGCCCGACTCAGCCCTGCTCCGCTCGGTCCTCATTCGAGCATCGGTCGCATGCGCCGGCCGTCAACTGCGCTGCCGGAACGTGCACTCCGCAGCGCGGGCATCGGAGCAGGGCGTTCGAGCGATCGCTGCCGGAACTTGTCGCTGCGCCGCCGGGCGATGCACTTCCGTGCGTGCTCGGCGCGCCGCGCAGCATCTGCAGCAACCGGAACAGGGAACGTGCTTCCGCGGCGCCAGGTGACCGCAGGACGCGGCGGACCGTCCGCGTCAGCCAGATCCACGCCAGCAGGACGGCGATCAGGATGACGAGGAGCCTTGTCACTGTTCCGCGGCTCCATTCCGGTTCCAGGGCCGAACATCCGGCGCCGGACCGGCCGTGACCCCCGTCCCGTTTGTCAGAAACGGCGACCCCGCACGACGCGAGGCCTCAACTCGCCTTGCCCTTGGAGACCTTGTCCAGGCTCTCGAGCAGCGCGTTCTCGACCAGCTCCTCGGCCTTCTCTTCGGGGATGTCGCGGACGTGGAGCACCTCGCTGACGATGAAGTGCCTTGCCTTCTCGTACATCTTCTTCTCGCGGAACGAGAGGCTCTTCTTCTGGCTCACGAGTCGGAGGTTCTTCAGGACTTCTGCGGCGTCCGTCAGGTCGCCGGTCCGCATCTTGTCGAGGTTCTGCTTGTAGCGACCCTTCCAGTCCTTGTAGACATCGATGTCGCCGTCCCCGATCAGGTCGAGCAGCGAGTCGATCTCCCGCTTCTTGGCAAGGCGACGCAGGCCCACACGGTCGAGGTTCTCCTTCGGCACCATCACCTTCGAGTCGTTCGCCAGCAGGCGCAGGTGGTAGTAGGTCTGCTTCTCACCACCATCCGGTGCGCTCTTCGCGATACGCTCCGTTACGCACACTCCGTGGTTGGGATACACGACCTTCTCACCCACTCGAAACACGCTGAACTCCCTTCAAACCGGCGGCAAGTGCAGGTCAGGGCAGAGTCGCGAGGCCTGTCCGGAACAATCGGGCTCAGCCATGACCTTTGTGGCCGCGTATTCTAGTCTCGGAAGCCTGGTTCGTCAAGGCCCTTGCCGCCTTGTTTGCGCCCGCCTCCGCCACTGTCACGGACTGGCGCCAGATCGTTGACAGCGTTGCAGTTCGGGCCCTGTTCACCTGCGTTCAGGGTCAGCCGAGGTGCTACTCTCCGTGGCGCTCTCCGCGTCAGCGTGCGGAGTCGCGTGCCGGAGTGGCGGAATGGCAGACGCAGGGGACTCAAAATCCCCCGCCTCGTGGAGGCGTGTGGGTTCGACTCCCACCTCCGGCACCACGGGCTGCCAGGACATCGGCGCCGCAGGACCCGGCGCAGCAGGCTCCACGGCGCAGTATCGTAGCGAGGCGGTCCGGCCCCAGGCGCCCTTGCCGGCGGTCTCCTGACCGCTCTCGGTGCGACACGCACTTCTGCCACGGACCGCTAGCTGTCGGCTTCCGCGTCGTCCACGAGTTCGATGCCCTCCTGCTCCAGCAGGCTGCCGATCGCTCGGAAGTAGGTCAGCAGGGCGCGGCGATAGCTGGTGACAGCCGCGACTTCACGGCTGCGGGCGGCAGTCAGGTCCTCCTGGATCTCAAGTACCTGGAAGCTGGTCCACAGCCCGTTCTCGTAGCGCTTCCGGGCCGCGTCCAGGTTCTTCTCCGCCAGTTCACTGGACACCCGGGCCGAGTCGATCTGCTTGCCCGCGGTCTCCACCGCTCGAGCGGCCTGCCGCACCTCCGTCCGGATGGTCAGCAGGAGGTCCCGCAGCTCCAGGCGGCCCTGGTCGAGCGCCAGGTCGGCGACCCGGCTCTGCGCCCTGGCCGAGCGGTTCCGCAGCGGCTTCGACAGACTCAGCCCCACGTTCCAGCCCTCGAAGACCTGGCCCAGAATCCCGTCGTAGAACTGACCGAGGGTGGCCCAGTAGTCGATCGATTCGACCCGGACGAACTGCTCCGGGCAGGGCGAGAAGAGGTCCGCGATGCTGACGTCGCCGGGGCGGTCGCAAACCGCTCGATCGCCGCCCAGGGCGTTCCGTCCGTAGCCCAGACTCAGGCTCAGGCCCGGCTTGAGCTGGTTGCGGAGAAAGCTCGAGTCGATCTTCAGCGACTCGACCCTGAGCTCCTGACGGTCGATCTCGACGCGTCGGTTCAGCGCCGAGCTCAGCGACTGGTCCAGGTCGATCGCCACGCGCGCGATCTCGGGCGAGGTCGTCGGCACGATCTCGAGATCCCAGAAGGACCGGTCGTCCAGGTTCAGCAGACGTCTCAGTTCATCCGCAGCGTCCTCGATCTGCGCCTGGACCCGGATGATCTCCTCCTCGCGGGTGGCAATGCCGGCCTCGCTCTGGACGAGCTCCAGCGGCGCCAGCGTCCCGACCTCGATCTGAATGCGGTTCATCTCGTGCAGTTCGCGAGCCAGGGCAAGGCTCTCTTCGGCCACCTTGAGCTGCTCGAGCGCCTCCACCAGGGCCCAGTAGCCGTTCGCGACGGTCTGGACCGCTTCGATGACCTGGACTTCCAGATCCCCCATGCTGATGTCGCTGTTCAGGCGGGCTACCGCGAGACTCCGCTCGGTGATCCACCGGCCCCGGTTCCGGAGCAGCGGCTGTTCGAAGGCGAGCTGGAGGCTCGCCCGCAGGCTCGGGTTGATGTCCGAGAATCGGGAGTTCGACTCGGTCCGCGTGTTCTGCCAGTCGATCGAGAAATTGCCGCCCGAGAACACCGCCTGGCGGAGCCCGGCGTTCGCGGTGATCGTCTCGGTCTCGGTGACCAGAGCGCCATCGAGCTGGGAAGCCGAAGGCCGGCTGTCCCGACTGACGTTGCTGCTGATCTCCAGGGTCGGGTCGTAGATGCCGAATTCCTGCTGGATGCGGAACAGCGACTGGGAGCGCTGATAGCGCTGGACCTGCAGTCCCAGGTTGTTCCGGAGCGCAATCACGATCGCCTGGTCCAGATCCAGCCGAAGCCGGCCGTCGGCGATGTCGAGGGCCGGCGCGACCGGCTCGGCGATCCAGGTCGTCCCCACCCGGACCTGCGCCGCTGCCGGCTGGCCCCAGGCCGCCAGCAGGGCGAGGGTGGCGCTGAAAACGGCGGCGCGCGCCGCGGTCGTTCGGACATTCTTTGCGGGGAACCGGTTCATCTGGCTCTCTTCCTCCTGCGGTGGCGCCCTGGCGTGCAAGGGTGCAGCGTTTCGCGCCTTCCTCTTTGACGCGAAGGACGCGAGGTTGTTTCAGCAACCCTACGCCGGAACGCGCGCGCTTGCCCGACCGTCAGGCGGCGCCGGCTCGGATACGGGCCGCGGCTCTTGCCGAATCGCCTGCCGGGCCGCGGAGTCAGCTTCGCCGCAGAGCGGCAGACCCGCCGCCTCGCTTCAGGCCGGACCACGTGTTCCGAGCCGGCTCCTGCCCGCGGCCGTCGTGCTACATTCGCCGCCGCCATGAACGCGCTTGCAGGTCTGCCCGCGCCGCGGCAAGGCAAGGTTCGAGACATCTACGACCTTGGCGACCGCCTGCTGCTGGTCGCCAGCGATCGCGTCTCCGCCTACGACCATGTGCTCTCGCCGGAAATTCCGGACAAGGGCAAGGTGCTGAACCAGTTGGCGAATTTCTGGTTCGACCGGCTCGGCGATGTCGTTCCGAATCACCTGATCGAGACGGACGTGCGCCGTTTCCCTGCCGACCTGCAGCCGCACGCCGGCTACCTGGACGGTCGCTCGGCCCTGGTGCGGAAGGCGGAGGTGGTGCCGTTCGAGTGCGTCGCCAGGGGCTATCTCGCCGGCAGCGCGTTCCGTGAGTACCAGGAGACGGGGCGCGCCTGCGGCCACGACCTGCCGGCCGGGCTGGCGCGTGCGGCGCGTCTGGACCAGGCGATCTTCACACCGGCAACGAAGGCCGAGGAAGGCCACGACGAGAACATCGACTACGCCGCCCTCGCTGCTGGCGTTGGCGACGAGATGGCGGCGACCCTGAGGCGCGTGACGCTCGACCTCTACCACCGTGGCCGGGAGCATGCGGCCAGCCGCGGCCTGATCCTCGCCGACACGAAATTCGAGTTCGGGCTGGTCGACAACCGCCTGATCCTGATCGATGAGGTGCTGACTCCGGACTCGTCGCGCTACTGGGACGCCACTCAGTGGCGGCCGGGCGCCGAGCCGGTCTCGTTCGACAAGCAACCGGTCCGCGACTGGGTCTCGGGAACCGGTTGGGACAGGTCGTCCCCGCCGCCCGAACTCACGCCCGAGGTGGTCCGCGCCACCAGGGAACGCTATCTCGACGCCTTCCGCCGCGTCACCGGCCGCGACCCGGTGCTCTGACTAGCGAGGAGCCATCGGTTCGCAGCCGCGGCTCGTGCTCCGACCGGCCGAGGACACGACGCGGAAGACGGCGGTTCAGACCGCACCAGACCTCGTAGGCCGCGATGCCCGCACGAGCCGCCAGTTCGCCGACCTCGATCCGCTGCCCTCCCTGTTCCCCCAGCAGAACGCACTCGTCGCCGATTGCCGCCGGGACGCGGGTGACGTCGACGGTCAGCGAGTCCATGCTGATCTGGCCGACGATCGGGCAACGCACGCCCCGGACCAGGGCATCGCCGCCGCCGAAACCGGAGCTGAATCCGTCGCCGTAGCCGATCGGGACCAGGGCGATCGTGGCAGCGTCGGGTGCTTGCCAGGTGCGCCGGTAGCCCACCCCGGCACCGGGCGGCAGCGGCCGCACGTCGACGATCGGGGCCTTGACACTCATCACGGGCCGCAGTTCCGGCGGCGTCGAACCCTCGACCAGGGCGGCCAGGTCGAGACCGTAGAGGGCGCCGCCGACCCGCACTGCCGTCCATCGTGCGGAAGCCCGCCGCAAGGCGGCGGCCGAGTTCGCGATGTGGATCGCCGCCGACCGCCGCTCTCCGGCGCCGAGGAGTCCGACGGCCGCGGCGAAGCGGCGTTCCTGTTCACCGGTGAAGGAACTCGCCGTCAGCTCCGACTCGGCAAGGTGCGACATCAGACCCGCCAGCCGGAGTTCCGGCGCCGCCCGCAGGACATCCAGCGCGGCCGGCCAGTCGCTCAGGTTCAGGCCCGAACGGCTCATGCCGGTGTCGAGTTCGACGACCACGCCCAGCACGTCGCCCTGGGCAGGGGCGGCGGTCCGCCGCCGCCAGGTCCGCCACGCCGCCAGTTGATCCAGGCGGGTGAGCACGGGCGTCGCCTGCCAGCGGACGGCGCGCTCCAGATCCTCGCAGGAATCCGGACCGCCGAACAGCAGCAGCCGTCCCCGATAGCCGGCGTCCCGAAGCTCCTCGACTTCCGCCGGGCGCGCCGTCGCCAGACCGTGGATGCCGAGCCGCTCAAGCCTCAGCGCCACCTCCGGCGCACCGTGCCCGTAGGCGTCTGCCTTGACGACACCGTAGACTGCTGCCGGCGCGACCGCCTGCTGCACCACGCCCAGATTGATCTCCAGCGCGTCGAGATCGATCTCGATCCGCGGGCTGCACGAACTCAGTTCGGCTCCCCCGGCGCCGTGTGGTAGGCGTCGTAGTTCCGGAAGGTCGTCGTGTCCCCGAGGAAGACGAGTCGCACCGACCCCGTCTCTCCGTTCCGGTGCTTGGCGACGATCAGGTCCGCCAGGCCTTCGACGTCCGGGTTCTCCGGATCGTAGAGTTCCTCGCGGTAGACGAAGAGGACGATGTCGGCGTCCTGCTCGATGTTCCCCGATTCGCGCAGGTCCGCGAGCTGCGGCCGGTGGTCGTTGCTCCGGCGCTCCGGCTGTCTCGAGAGCTGGGACAGGGCGACGACCGGGACTTCCAGTTCCTTGGCCAACTGCTTCAGGCCTCGCGTGATGGCGCCGATCTCCAGGTTCCGGTTCTCGTACCGGCCGCCCGCGTTCATCAACTGAAGGTAGTCGACGACCAGCAGCGCGAGACCGCTCTGCACCTTCAGGCGGCGCGCCTTCGAGGCCACCTCGAGCAGGGAGGGATTGGCCGAATCATCGACGAAGAGCCGTGACTCGCGGCTCCTCGTCACCGCCTGGTGCAGGCGGCTCCAGTCCGACCGCGACAGGTCGCCGCCGCGCAAGCGGTGGAACGGAATGTCGGTACTCGAGCACAGCACGCGCATGGCGATCTCGCGGTCGCTCATCTCGAGCGAGAAGAAGCCGGCGGCCTTCTCCTCCCGCTCGGCGACGTGCGCCGCCATGTTCAGCGCCAGGCTCGTCTTCCCCATTCCCGGCCGGCCGGCCACGATGATCAGGTTGCCGGGCTGAAGCCCGTGCGTCATCCGGTCGAGATCGACGAAGCCGGTGCGCAGTCCCTGAAACCCGTGGGTGGCGTTCCGCTCGAGCTGCTCCATCGTCTCGCGGTAGATCCGGTCGAGCGGCACGAAGGTCCTCGACACCGCCTCCTCGCTCAGGTCCATGACTTCCCGTTCGGCCGACGCCAGTGCCTGCCGGGCTTCCAGGCCGCCGTCGAGTGCCGTCCTGTAGACCTTCGTGCAGACATCGATCAGGCGCCGCCGGAGGGCCCGTTCCTTGATGATCTCGACGTACGTTTCGACCCGTCCGAGGTCGGGCAGGTCGACTTCGAGGGTGGCTAGATAGGCCATGCCGCCGGCCGATTCGAACTCTCCCCGCTGCTGCAGGCGCGCCTGCACCGTGCGCAGGTCGATCGGGCTCTCCGCTTCCTGAAGCGCCAGCATCGCCTCGTACAGCAGGCGGTGCCGTTCGAAGTAGTAGTCCTCGGGTTTCAGACGGCTCGAGGTGGCAGCGAGATGCCGCTCCGCATCGAGCAGGATCGCGGCCAGCACGGCACGCTCCGATTCCTCGCTGTGCGGAAGGCTGTGGGTATCCTCGATCGGCGCGCGCACGTCTTCTCCGGCGGACCCCCCTAGCCTACGCAGTTCTCACCGGGATCCGTAGCGAGGGCCGCGGAGACGCCGCTGCAGCGCGGCGCTCGGCCCGAGGGGAGCGCTGGCGCGCTCGAGAGAGAACATCGCGCTGCAGAGAGTGGATCCGCGGCCTCCATGCGAAGATCGGAACTGTTGCCGGTCCTGGACTCGGAATCCGGGCGCCGGTTCCAAGGTGATGAGCCATCGAGGTTCCCCGTTGCCCTGCCCCGTTCCGTGGGGGCTTGTGTGCCTGATCCTGTGGTCCGCCGTCCCGGTCGGGGCACAGGACCGGAAGGACGATCCGCCGGCAGCGGAAGTCGGCCGGCAGACCGTCTCCGCAGCGGCGGCGAAGGACGAGGCGGCCGCCGCGGAGGAAGCGGCAGAAGAAACCGATCCCTGCGCCGCCGAGTACCTGGAGGGGCGGTCGTGGCTCGACTGGTTGAATCTGCGGCTTCACCGCACCGCCTGCGAGACCGCGCTCTGGTTCGACCACCTGTTCGGCGACTACCGGCTCGGCGAGGACATCGAAGCGACCTACGGCCGCGCCATGCTGGGTGTCGTCTGGGATGAGCACTACGGGTTCGACGACGACCTGAGTTTCCGGGCCCGTCTCCAGTTTCCGAACATGGAGCGGCGCCTCAACGCCTTCGTCGGCCGGGACGACCTGGAGGATGTCGTCGAGGACGCCCAGCGGCGCGGTGAGACGTCCCTGCCCCGGCTGTTCAGCCCGGAGGACGACGAATGGCTGGTGGGACTCGGCTACCGCCCGATCTCGGGCCTTGGCGGCGACCTCGACTTCGATCTCGGCATGAACTTCGACTTTCCGGTCGAACCCTTCGCCCGCGCCCGCTACAAGCACCGCTACGTACTCTCGGACGCCGACCTCGTCCGCTTTCGGCATGCCCTCTTCTGGGAACGGGAGGACGGCTGGGGCCTGGCGACCCGGGCCGATGTCGAACACGCGTTCCCGGGTGGATCCATGCTGCGATGGCGCGGCGCCGGGAAGATCACCCGGATCACGCGCGGGGTGGACTGGTTTACCGAACTCAGCTACTACCACCGCCTCGGCCGCCGCCGCGCTCTCGCTCACCAGGTCGGCGCCAACGGCGAGATGGACGCGCCGGTACGGATCGAGAACTACTTCGTGCGGCTCATCTACCGTCAGCAGATCCTCAGGGAGTGGTTCTTCCTGGAGATCGGCCCCGGCATGGCATGGCGGCGCGAGAAGCCCGGTCAGCCGCGGGACTCCGTGCCCATCCTGCGCTTCGGGTTCGAGATGCTGTTCGGCGACTACCGCGGCAAGGGCACTGCCGCCCCCGTTCCGGGCCGCTGACCGCTCTCTTTGCGACACGCACCCTTCGCCGCGCCTCAGCCCGAGCGCCCCGCACCACAGCGGCGTCTCCGCGCCCTCGCTACGAACCTCGGTGAGATATGCGGGTTAGAGTCGGGCGCCTCGGCGCGGACGAACAGTGAAAGGGTGGTTCGAGATGAGCACGGACAGTTCGAAGAACGGCGACATAACGGTCGCGGTCGGCGATGACCTGGTGGCGGAGGTCGAGATCCATCGGCCACCGAACAACTTCTTCGACGTCGGTCTGATCGCCGAGCTGGCGACGGCAATCGAGGAGCTTGACGAACGCGGCGACTGTCGCGCCGCCGTTCTCTGCTCCGAGGGCAGGCACTTCTGCGCCGGCGCCAACCTGAACGCGCGACAGGACGCCACGGGCGACGGCACGGGGCGCCACCTGTACGACGAGACCGTCCGCCTCTTCGATACCAGAACCCCGATCGTGGCTGCTGTCCAGGGCGCGGCCGTCGGCGGCGGTCTGGGCCTGGCCCTGATGCCGGATTTTCGGGTCGCCTGCCCGCAAGCACGCTTTTCCGCGAACTTCGCGCGTCTGGGCTTCGTGCAGGGCTTCGGCCTGACCGTCACGTTGCCGCGCGTCGTCGGCCGTCAGCGGGCCATGGACATGCTCTATACCGGGCGCCGTCTGGGGGGCGAGGAGGCGCTCCGGATCGGTCTCTGCGACGAACTCGTGCCGGCCGACCGGGTGCGGGCGCGAGCGCGTGAGCTGGCCGCAGAGATCGCCGCGTCCGCGCCGCTCGCCGTGCGGTCGATCCGGGAGATGGTGCGGGGGCGGCTCGCGGTCGAGGTCCGCACCGCCACCGACCATGAGAAGGCCGAGCAGAACCGGCTGCGGCGGACCGCGGACTTCGCGGAAGGCGTGCGGGCGATGACGGAGCGGCGGCCGCCCCGATTCGTCGGCGCCTGACCCTCAGGCGTTGGCTGCCGTGGCGACCAGAAACGTCATCCAGGCGCCCAGCCAGCCCAGGCCGGTCATGTAGACGAACGTGAACGCCGACCATCGCCAGCTTCCGGTCTCCCGCCGGATGACGGCGAGGGTCGACATGCACTGCATCGCCAAGGCGAAGTAGACCAGGAGGGCGAGCGCGGAGGCGCGGGAAAGGCGCGGTTCGCTCCGTCCGGCGCCGGTTCCGTTGAGGACCACACCGAGGCCTTCGCCATCCTCCCCCTCGTGAGCGTAGATCTGGGCCATGGTGGCGACCATCACCTCCCGGGCCGCCTGGGAGGCGACGAGGCCGACAGTGATCCGCCAGTCGAAGTCCATCGGCGCGAACACCGGTTCCAGCAGCCGGCCGAACGAAGCCGCGTAACTGCCTTCGAGGACCGCCTGCCGGTTCTCGGCCACGGAAAGCTGCGGATCGGCAGGGCGCTGCGGCAGATTGAGGAGGAACCAGAGCACGATGCTGATGCCGAGGATGATCGTGCCGGCCCGACGCAGGAACAGCCAGGCACGGTCCCGGACGCCGAGGGCGATGTCGCTGAGCCGGGGCCAGCGGAACGGAGGCAGTTCGAGGTAGAACGGCAGGGCGCCGCCGCGCAGCAGACCGCGCTTCAGCACGGCGGCGGACAGCAATGCGGCGCCGGCGCCCAGCAGATAGAGCCCGCCCAGGGTCAGTCCCTGCCAGGTCAGCGGACCCAGCACCGGGTCGGCCGGAATGAACGCGGCGATCAGCAGCGTGTAGACCGGCAGTCGCGCAGAGCAGGTCGCGAACGGGGCGACGAGAATCGTCGTCAGGCGGTCCCGGGGAGAGGGAATCGCGCGGGTGGCCATGATTCCCGGCACCGCGCAGGCGTACGACGACAGGAGAGCGATGAAGCATCGTCCTTCGAGCCCCACCCACCCCATTGCACGGTCGACGACAAAGGCCGCCCGCGCCATGTATCCGCAGGCCTCCAGGAACAGGATGACGGTGAACAGGAGCACGATCTGTGGCAGGAAGACGATCACCGCGCCGACACCCCGGATCGCGCCGTCAGCGACCAGCCGGGTCAACGCCGTATCCGGCAGCGTGACCAGGATCTGGTCGGCGAGCCCGTCCATGAGCCCGGACAGGAAGTCCATCGCCGGGGTCGCCCAGGTGAAGATGGCCTGGAAGAAGCAGGCGACAAACGCCAGGAAGACCGCGGGGCCGGCCACCGGATGGAGCAGCACGCGGTCCAGACGGCGCGTCCAGAGGTTCGGTTCCGGCGCCCGTCGGCGGCAGGCGTCGAGCACGGAGCGGGCCCAGGCAAAGCGTTCCTCAGGCGTCTTCGCCTCGGCGCCTTCGGCCAGGCGTGGAGTCGCAATCCAGCACCAGGGCGCGGCGAGCAGCGCACCGAGGTCGCCGATCCCCAGGCCGCGGTTGCCGACGACTCCGAGCACGGGCACGCCGAGCTGCTGGTGAAGGGCGTTCGGATCCACGTCGCCGTGGCGCGCCTTCAGCTCGTCGATCATCGTCAGGACGACGCAGACCGGCAACCCCAGGGCAGCGGCCTCGGCGACCAGCGGCAGCCCTCGCTCGATGGTGGTCGCGTCCACGACCACGACCACGCCGTCCGGGGGCGGTTCGCCGAACCTTCCTGTGAGGACCCGGACGGCAACCCGCTCGTCGTCGGACTGCGGTCGGAGGCTGTACACGCCGGGCAGATCGATCAGACGGACACCGTTCGCCCCGAACCGTGGCTGGAGGTTGCCTTCGCGTCGGTCGACCGTGACGCCCGGGTAGTTCCCGGCCTTCGCCCGATGCCCGGTGAGCGCATTGAACAGCGTCGTCTTGCCCGAGTTCGGTGCACCGAGGATGGCGATTCGGCCGGATCTGCGACCGGCGGCCGGCCGCCGCAACTGGACCAGCGCTGTCATGCTTCGGTCGGATGGACCCGGATCCGCCGCGCTTCGGCACGGCGCAGACTCAGCAGCGCGCCGCGAAGCTCGTACATCGCGGGATCGCCGAGCGGAGCCCGGCGAACGAAGCGAACGGGTGCGCCGGCGCAGAATCCGATCTCGCGGAGGCGTCGGCTGGCGGCGCCGCTGCCGCTCACCTCGGCGATCTCAACCGGGCGCTCGTCGCGAGAATCGGCCAGGTCGGCCAAGGTTCGGACCATTCCGGACCGGGACAGTACCAGTTTCCCGGCAACGGTGCGCGTACCGGCGGCAGATGACGGTGCCGGAGGTGGGAGTCGAACCCACAAGCCCTGTCCAGGGCGGAGGATTTTAAGTCCCCTGCGTCTGCCGTTCCGCCACTCCGGCGCTTGCGACGCCTACCGGAAACATGGAGGCGACGGCCGGATTCGAACCGGCGAATAAGGGTTTTGCAGACCCTCGCCTTACCACTTGGCCACGTCGCCTCGGGAGACTCGGCTACCGATCCCGGGCCGCATGGACCGCCTGGAGCGGGAAACGGGATTCGAACCCGCGACCCCAACCTTGGCAAGGTTGTGCTCTACCACTGAGCTATTCCCGCCCTGAGCGAACCCGGCCATGGAACCGGCGCGTCCTCAACCGGGAAGGATACGGCCCTCCTTCGAACACTGTCAACTCGCCACGCCGGCCGGGCCGTCGGTCAGAGCCAGCTCCGCCGTCCGGCCTCGTCGACCGTGAACGCGTCGGGATAGTGCGTGAACGTCCAGTCGCCGCTGCTATCCGACCAGGTTGCGGCAACGACATCGAAGCGGCAGGGACTGCAACGGAGTTCGGACCGATCCGGCTGGCACAGGAAGGCCTCTGCGGCGCGGACCATTCGCCGGCGCTTGCGGCGGTCCACCGCCGCCTCGGGGCCCCCGAACCGCGGGTCGAAACGGGCCTTGACCTCGACGAAGCACAGCGTGTCGCCGTCCATCGCGATCAGGTCGATCTCGCCGACCGCCGAGCGGAAGTTCCGTTCCAGGATCCGGTGGCCTCCCGTCCTGAGGAGCTCGGCCGCTGCCCGTTCGGCCTCCGCACCGCTCAGGCGCGGCGAGCCTCCTGCACCGTCGCGTTTCACATCCCGGTCCGCTCAGGCCCGCCGCCAGCGGCTGCCGCCAGGGGTGTCCTCCACCACCACGCCGGCCTCGGTCAACTGGTCGCGAATCCGGTCTGCGGCGGCGAAGTCGCGGGCAGCCCTCGCCTGGCTCCTGGCGTCGACCAGGGCATCGATCTCGGCATCGCTCGGCCCGTCGACGGCCTCCGCGGCTTCGGTCCATGCCCGGGCGTCCAGCACCGCCAGCACCTGGTCGGCGCGGTCGAGGGCGGACCCGACTGCGGATCCGGCGCCAGGCGGCAGTCCGGCGTCGATGAAGCCGTTCACTTCGTGTACGAAGACAAAGACCGCGCCCAGCGCCGAAGACGTGTTCAGGTCGTCGGCAAGGGCCGCGGCGAACGCCTGCCCGAAGCGCTCGGCGGCCCGTTTCAGCGGCTCCGGGTCGACGTCCTTCTCCACTTCGTTGGCTAGCCGGAAGCGCATGTCGTCGATGCGCTTCAGGGCGCGGCCGGCCTCCGCCACCTTCTCGAACGTGAAGTCGAGCTGCTGGCGGTAGTGCACCGACATCAGCAGGTAGCGGATCGCGCGGGCGGCAAGCCCCCGGTCGAGGAGGTCGCCCAGGGTGTAGCAGTTGCCGAGGGACTTGGACATCTTCTCGCCGTCGACCGTCAGGTGCTCCGAGTGAAGCCAGTAGCGCGCGAGCGGCTCCTGGTTGACCGATTCGCTCTGGGCGATCTCGTTCTCGTGATGAGGGAACAGGTTGTCCACGCCGCCGCAGTGGATGTCGAGTGTCGTGCCGAGGTACTTGTGGCTCATCGCCGAACATTCGATATGCCAGCCCGGCCGACCCGGCCCCCAGGGTGACGGCCACTCGGGCTCGCCTGCCCTGGCCTCCTTCCAGAGAACGAAGTCGCGGGCGTCCTGCTTGCCGTACTCGTCACTCCGGACGCGCTCGCCGCGCTGGACCTGCGCGAGGTCGATACCCGACAGCTTGCCGTAGTCCCGGTCAGCCGAGATCCGGAAGAAGACCGAGCCGTCGGCGCGGTAGGCATGGCCGCTTTCGAGCAGGCTGTCGATCATGCCGATCATCTCGGTGACGTGCCCGGTTGCCCGCGGATAGTGCTCCACCCGCTCGATCCGCAGCGTGTCCAGATCCTCGAAAAAGGCAGCGATGTGGGGCGCCGTGAATGTTCCGATGTCGACCCCGGCCTCGACCGCACCGGCGATGATCTTGTCCTCCACGTCGGTGAGGTTCATCGCCTGCGTCACCCGGTAGCCGAAGAACCTGAGCGTACGGCGCAGGATGTCCTCGAACACGAATGTCCGCAGGTTGCCGATGTGAGCACGGTCGTAGACGGTCGGGCCGCACGTGTACATCCGGACATGGCCGGGCGCAAGCGGCTCGAACTCCTGCAGCCGCCTGCCCAGGGAGTTGAAGAGGTTCACGGCCTGACCGGTGATCGGCAGCGGTCGGCGGCGAAGGCCGGCTCCGGGGACCGAAGGCGCCGGAGGAAGCTCCTGGCGCGCTGCCGCCGCAGTCCCCGCAGGCGATCGACGAACAGGATGCCGTCGAGATGGTCGACCTCATGCTGGATCGCCCGCGCCTCGAGTTCCGCCGCGTCGATCTCGTATCGGCTCCCTTCCCGGGTCCAGGCAGCGACGCGGACCGTGGCGGGGCGGGTGACCTGCTCTGTGAAGTCGGGAATCGACAGACAGCCCTCGGTGTCCGTGTCCACCCCCGCAGAGCCCGTGATCTCCGGATTCACCAGCACGCGAACCGCCGCCGGATCAAGGCCTGCCGTGACATCCACGACCGCGACCCGAAGCCCGACGCCGACCTGGGGCGCGGCAAGACCGATTCCGGGAGCGTCGTGCATCGTCTCGATCATGTCTTCGACCAGGCGCTCCAGATCGGGTCCGAAGGTCTCCACCGGCGCGCACGGCGAGCGCAGCACCGGATCGGGGTAGTGACGAATGGGAAGAACAGGCATCTGCCGGCGGCTTGCGGAAGGGAACATCCGGTCGCGCCGAAGCCGGCCCGCGTCCCTCCAGCCAGGGAGGCAACGGAGCATACCGGGCCGCTACCGTCCGGTGAGCCACGACGCGCCGATCGCACGTGATGCCCGCAGACCGCACCGCACCAGACCCGGCGCCCGTACTCGACCTGAGGCTGCCGCGGGGATCTGGGCCTGGCCGTCCTCTGGCGGTGACATGGGTGTCCACGGACTCGCTCCGACGGACCACGGAAGGGCCTGCATCGGCCGTGCAGGCGTCGACCGCCGGCAGGCGGCGTCCTGGCACGACGATTGCTCCTGCCCGGAGTGGTAGCGTTTCGTTCCACTGGCTCCGATCCGTGGGGGACCGAGAGATGAAGCAGCAGATGAAGGTGGCTCTGGCGATTCCGTTCGCTCTTGCCCTTGCCGGGCCGGCGAACAGCCCGTTGCAGGCGGTCCAGTCCGAGACCGGGGGACCTGCCGGCGTCTACAGCTTCGTCGGTGCGCTGGAAGGCAGCGCGAGCCTGTTCGCGGCTCGCTCCGGCGCCCGAAGCGAACTCGAGCTCCATCTGCCCGTTCTTCGCGGGGATCGAATCTGGACGGGCACGCGCGCCCGTCTCGCCGTGCTGATGTCGGACCGCTCGCTCCTGGCCCTGGACCGTGACTCGGAAGTCACCCTCGAGCGGATCAACGGATCGCCGGACGCCGAGGACGAGAACTCGCTCTATCTCCTGCACCGGGGCCGGTTGGGACTGGAGGTGTCGGACCACCTTCTGCAATCGGAGCTGCCGGTGGTGGACACCGCCAACGTCAGGATCCACGTGAAGCGGGCCGGCAACTACCAGGTCGATGGCGACGGCAGCGGCTGGACCGAGGTCACGGTGTTCGCCGGCTTCGCCGAAGTCGTGACCCGACGGGGTTCGGTGATCGTGCGCAGCGGCGAGACGATGGTGGCCGACGGTCTCGACAACCCGGACATCCGGTTCCAGGACGGCGCCGGGGTCACCGCCGCCGCACTGGCCGACTGGACGCGAAGCCACCGGGACCGCCTCGCGGCCTACACCGCCGTCGATGCCGACGGCTATCGCGACGCGCTGGCATCGCATGGCGAGTGGGTGGAGGTCGAGGATCGGCGGGCCTGGAGGCCGGCGGTCGCCGCGAGCTGGCAGCCCTACAGCCGTGGCCGGTGGTCGGACACGCCGGCCGGGCTCTACTGGGTGGCGCGGGATCCCTGGGGGCCGCTCACCTACCACTACGGCACCTGGAACCGGCACCCGAGATGGGGCTGGCTCTGGTTCCCGGGCCGGGTGTACGCACCGAGCCATGTCTACTGGTACTGGGGGCCGTCCTACGTCGGCTGGATTCCACGCGGCTACTACCAGCACTACTACCGGGGACTGGGCCTCGGTCTTCGCTTCGGGCTCTACGGCTGGGCAGGCGGACTCTGGGATCCGTTCGATACCTGGGTCTTCTGCCCGACCGGCCGCCTGGGCTACGGCCGCGGCTACAGCTCCGGCCGTTCGCTGCGGCACCGCCACCCTCGCCTCGAGCGCGGCATCATCACGACGGACACGCGGGGCATAGGCCGCCGGAACTGGCACGATCCGGCATTGACGAGACGGGCGCTCGTCGGCGGCCGCGCCGGGCTGAACGAGAGCAGCATCCCGAACGCCGACAACTTCGTCGCCCGTGTTCCCGATCTCGACCCATCCTTCCGGCGGGAAATCACCCGTGGCGACGTCGACCCCGTGGTGAAGGCGGTGCGTCGGGTCTCGCGCTCCGGCAGGAGATGGAACGGCGGCGACGCGGCCGGTGCTGTGCAGGCCGTTCCGGCGGACCGGCCAGGTCGAGCGGCCGCGAGTCCGAAGGACGATGGGGATCTGCGACGGGTGAGGCGGCTTTCTCCGACGCCGGCGGTTCGGGCTGACGCCGCCGAGGAGCCGAAGGAGCCGATCCGGAAGGCGGCGCCCGCTCATCCCGAGGCCGGATCTTCACCAGGCCGCCGACCGACACCTGCTCGGCGCGTGCTTGACGTCATCCGGGGTCGTAACGGCAGCTCGGCGCCGGTGCAGGTACGTTCCGTGCCGCGGCCGGCGACGCCGAAGGCGGCGCCGCCCGACCGTGTCCGCTCCACGCCGCGGCCAGCCGCACCAAGGGCAGCACCGCCCGGTCGCGTCCGCTCCACGCCACGGACGGTCACGCCGAGGGCGGCGCCGCCGGGCCGCGTCCGCGCCACACCGCAGCCGGCCACGCCGAAGGCAGCACCGCCCGGTCGCGTCCGCTCCACGCCACGGACGGTCACGCCGAAGGCGGCGCCGCCGGGCCGCGTCCGCGCCACACCGCGGCCATCCCGGCCGAAGGCAGCCCCTCCTGGTCGCGTCCGCTCCACACCGCAGCCGGCGACGCCGAAGGCGGCGCCTCCCAGCCGCGTCCGTTCCACTCCCAGGAGGACCTCCGCACCGTCGGATGAAGGGCGGCGGCCGCCATCGTTCCTTCCCTGACCGCGGCCCGGAGCAAGTCCGTGGCGAACGCCGCGCTGCATTCAAGCGCCCCACATCCCGTCCGTCTGCGTTGCTCTTCGCTCATGCATGTCCCGGCGTGCCTGGCAGCGGCTTCCGGACGGGCGTCCGACCGCTTCCGGTGAGACACGCACTTCCGCCACGGACTGCCGGAGATGCGTTGGAGACTGGCCTGGTCGAAGTTCACACGGGTTCTGTTCGTCGTCTACTGTGTCGAGGCCGGATTGTTCCTGGCCCTCGCACCGTGGCGCCAGTTCTGGTTGTTGCTGGTCGAGAGGTCCGCCTTCGCGCAGGCGAACCTGGAGTGGCTGCTGGTGCAACCGTGGGCCAGGGGCGCTGTGAGCGGATTCGGCCTGGTGCATCTCGTCTGGGGCGCTCACGACCTCGAGCGCCTCGTGCGCGGAAGCCGCGCCCCGGTTCTTCGGGCAGGACGGCGGCGAGACGCGGTCCGGCAGCGTGAGCAGGCAGCCCAGAGTTCCGGCCCTGCTCGCGATCAGCGACCGAAGACTCTTCGGCGGCGTTGACGGACTTGGAGCCTGGGCCCGGTCGCTCCCGGCCGGCATCGCGGTTCAACTTCGCGAGAAGGACCTGGATCGGACCCGTCTGGTCGATGTCGGCCGCATTGTCCGCCGTGCCTTCGACGGCGTCCTGGTCGTCAACGGAGACCTCGAGATCGCTCTGGCGTGCCAGGCCGACGGCGTTCACCTGCCGTCCAACGTGTCGTGGCCCGAGACAGCCGTGCCGGCACGGGAACTGGGGCTGCTGGTGGGAGTATCCACGCACAGTCCGGCGGAGGTCGAGGCCGCGTCGGAAGCGGGTGCCCACTACGCCCTGTTCGGCCCGGTCTTCGAGACCCCGGAGAAGCGTCGCTACGGGCCGGCCCAGGGCACGGAGCGGCTTCGACGGGCCGCGGCACGGGGCCTGCCGGTGCTCGGCGTCGGCGGCGTCGATGCCGGCAATGCGGCCTCGATCGCCGCCGCCGGAGCCGTCGGGCTGGCCGCGATCCGCGCGTTCGCCGATCCGCGCTCCGCGGCGGATCTCGAGAAGGCCTGGGCTAGCAGTCCGTGGCAGAAGTGCGTGTGGCACCGAGAGCGGTCAGGCGCCCGGCCGGCAAGGCGCGATGAGTGAGCATACCGGGAGTATGTGAGCGAAGAGCAACGCAGCCGGGCGGGATGCATGGCCGATCGAATGCAGCGCGACTTCTGCCACGGACTGCCAGGGCGGCTGGTACCATCCCTGCGCAGTGAGCAGCAGTTCTTGGCAGACGTGCGTGTCGGACCGGGAGCGGTCGGGCGCCCGCCCGGCAAGGCGGCGCCATGGTCACGAGTGTCGCGGCATGTTCAGGCGCAGGGCACGCAGCCGGTCCGGTGACCTGGCCGATACGAAGGCAGCACGACTCTTGCTGCGGACTGCCAGCCCGCGCGTATCACCGGGATCCGTAGCGAGGGCGCGGAGGCTCGCTCGCGGTGCGGCGCCCGGACCGAGAAGCGGCGCTGCGTCGAGCCGGCACGAGCGGGAACGCCACGCCACAGCGACTGAATCCGCGGCCGCAACAGGAGATCGGTGAGACATGCGGGCAAGGTTCCTGGTGCTTTCCGCCTTCGTCGCGGCGCTCGACCAGTGGACCAAGCTCTGGATCGAGGCCATCCTGGAGCCGCACGACCGGTTGCCGGTGTGGCCGGGCTTCTTCGATCTGGTGCACGTCCAGAACACCGGCATCGCGTTCGGCCTGTTCCCGGCCGGTCGTGAGCTGGCCGGCACCCTGGTACTGGCGGCTCTCGGTCTTGCCGCGCTCACCGTCGTCTCGGTGCTCTTTCGCCGCACCTCCGAACGGGAGCCCCTGCTCCTGCTGTCGCTGTCCCTGGTGCTCGGCGGCGCGGTCGGCAATCTCGTCGACCGCATCCTGCTGCGCGCGGTGACGGACTTTCTGGACGTCTACGTGGGCACGTATCACTGGCCTGCCTTCAACGTTGCCGACAGTGCGGTCACGATCGGCATCGTCCTGATGCTGGCGCACAGCTTCCTTCCGTCGCCACGCAGCCGGTCCACGAACACGGGTCCGGGCTCGAACCGCATGGTCGACGCCGGCGCCAGGTGACCTCGGTTCGGGCGCCGGCTGCTGCGGCGGGCGAGCGGATCGACGTCTACCTGGCGCGGGTCCTGGACCAGCCCCGCAACCGGGTTCAGCGCCTCTTCCGCGACGGCCTGGTCACGACCGGCGACTCCGCGGTCAAGCCCTCATACGTGCTGCGGGGCGGCGAGGAGATCGCCTGCCGGCTCCGGCCGCCGGCCGGCGAGCGCCCGCTGCCGGAGACGGGCGCGGTCTCCGTGATCCATGAGGACGACGATCTGCTGGTCGTCGACAAGCCCGCCGGACTGATCGTCCATCCCGGCAGCGGCGTGGCGGGCGGCACCCTGGTGAACCGGCTTCTCCGCTACCGCCCCGACATCGCCGGCGTCGGTTCTGCCGAACGCCCCGGCATCGTGCACCGTCTGGACGCCGGCACGACCGGCGTTCTCGCCGTCGCGTGCAGCGATCGCGCGTACCGGCGGCTGAGTCGTGCGTTCGCCGAACGCCAGGTCGACAAGCGCTACCTGGCCGTGGTGTACGGCCGGCCCGACCCGCCCGAGCGGCAGGTCGATCTGCCGATTGGCCGGGACCCGGCGGTGCGCACCCGCATGGCGGTGTTGAGTCCGGCCAAGGGCGGCCGATCGGCAACCAGCCGCTACCGCGTGCTGGCGGAAGCCTCCGGCGTTTCGCTGCTGGAACTGCAGATCCTGACCGGCCGGACGCACCAGATCCGGGTCCACTGCAAGGCCATCGGACACCCCCTGGTCGGCGACCCGACGTACGGCGAAGCCCGATGGCGGGGCCTGTCACCTCCCCTGCGGCGCCCCCTGCGCGAGTTCGGCCGTCCGGCCCTCCACGCCCTGCAGCTCACCCTGCCAGCACTGTCAGGTGACGCCACGCAGACCTTCACCGCACCCGTGCCAACAGACCTCCGCACCCTCTGCAAGACCTGCGGCCTGCGATGATCAGGGACAGTGCAGTCCTCACGATCGGGCATTCGACCCTCCCCTTCGGGGAGTTTCTGAGACGGTTGCAGCAGCATGAGGTCACCGCAGTGGCCGATGTGCGCTCCGCTCCATACAGCCGGTTCAATCCCCAGTTCGACCGGGAATCCCTTGCTGCCGCACTCAAGCCGGAGAGGATCGCCTATGTGTATCTCGGGCGCGAGCTCGGCGGCCGCTCGAGCGACCGCTCGTGCTACGAGGACGGGCGGATCGTCTACGACCGCCTGGCGCGGACCACGGCCTTCCGCAAGGGCGTCGAGCGCGTCATGCGGGGCGCAGCAACGCACCGCATCGTGCTCATGTGCGCCGAGAAGGAGCCGCTGGACTGCCACCGGACCCTTCTCGTCGGACAGGCGCTCCACCGGCAGGGAACGGACGTCAGGCACATTCTCGCGGACGCCAGCCTCGAGCCCCACGGCGCCGCGATGGACCGGCTGCTCGGCCAGCACTCCCTGAGGCCGGAAGAGAACCTGTTCGGCCGGCAGCAACCGCGCGAAGCATGGGTCGCCGACGCGATCCGGCTCCACACCAGGCGCGTCGGCCATGCGCTTCAACGAGAATCAGCTACCGAGGTCCCGAACCCATGAACGTGTCGACCATCGGCTTCACGAAGAAATCCGCGCAGCGGTTCTTCACTCTACGTTCATGCGGCCTGCGACACGCCAGGGGGACCGGCGCGCTGATCGTCAGGAGGCTCCGTCGGGGGCCGGCGTTCGTTGACCCGGATCGAGATCGAGGTCGTCCTGCGGCGCAACGCCCCGGATGCTCTTCTGCGCCGCCGCGGACCGGCGGCCGGCGCCGGTGTTCTCTCCGGGCTTGCTGCCGGCGCTGCTTCGGTGATTCCTGCCTGGCTTCGCGCCGATTGCCAGCGTGCCGCTCATCTCGATCCTGCCGTTGCAGATGCCGCCCTCGGCGATGGACACCAGGGGAGCTGTCAGGTCGCCCTCGACCGAGCCCGACGACAGCACCTCGATCTTCTCGGAAGCCCGGATGTCCCCCTTGACGTGGCCCGAGACCTGGACAGAGTGGGCGGCTACATCGGCCTTGATCTGGCCGCGCCGACCGACGATGAAGCGGCCATTGAGCTCCACGCTGCCGGACAGGGCGCCGTCCACCGAGACTTCCGCATCTCCGGTGATGCTGCCCTCGATGTGCGCACCGGGCGCCACGTAGGTCCGTGCCGGCGCGGCCGAGGGTGACCTCACGTTGCCCAGGGGCGCCAACGCCGCCTCCGAGGCCGCTCGTTCGAGCTCCTTCTTGAAGAACGCCATCTGCTCTCCCGGTACCCTTCCTGTCTCGTGACTCTGTGCCGACTCGATGACGACGCCGTCGGGCCGACTGGAGCGGGCAACGGGACTCGAACCCGCGACATCCAGCTTGGGAAGCTGACACTCTGCCAACTGAGTTATGCCCGCGACTGTTCAGACCGGCCTCAAGGTAACCCAGCCCCTGCGGTCGGTCAAGCACTGCTGACGAGGCCGGCGCCGACGACAGGCGACGCCGGCAGGATATGCTGGATACGGAACAGCCCCGTTCCTCCTTGACGCCCTCCGATGGTTCGCAGTCCTTCGGCCCTCTGTTTCTTCCCCGAACGGGACGTGACCAGGGAGGAACTCAACGACATGCTCCACGGCGGCAGCCGAGAGGATCGGTGTGCTGCGGTGTCCTGCATGCTCCGCTACGCGCAGTGGGAGGACATATGGGAGTACGTCTCGCGCGAGGAGGTGCGTGAGCTGTTCGACGACCTGGATCTGCCCGAGAGTCTGCGGGCGGCCTGGGCGCGGATGCTGAAGATCGAGTCGGTCGTCACCTGAACCGACCAGCAGCCCGTGGCAGAAGTCGCGTGTCGCACCGAGAGCGGTCAGGCGCCCGTCCGGCAAGGCGCGAAGGTTACGCATATTGGGGGCATATGTGACCGAAGAGCAACGCAGCCGGACGGGATGCATGGCTGAAACGAATGCAGCGCGATTTCTGCCACGGACTGCCAGGCAAGGACGTCGTCAGCGATCGCCCATCACCAGGCCGCCAAGACCGCCGAGCACCGAACCTTCTCCCTTGCGGGCGCCGCCCGTCTGGGGGGCCGCGGCGTACACCCGGCTCGCCAGCCGGCTGAACGGAAGGGACTGGATCCACACCTTGCCGGGGCCGGTCAGGCTGGCGAAGAACAGGCCCTCGCCGCCGAACAGGGCGGTCTTGATGCCGCTCACCATCTGGATGTCATAGCTGATCTGCTGCTCGAACGCGACCAGACAGCCCGTGTCGAGGCGCAGCGTCTCGCCGGCGCCGAGGTCCCGCTCGACCACCGTGCCGCCGGCGTGGACGAAGGCAAGCCCGTCGCCTTCGAGCTTCTGGAGGATGAACCCCTCGCCGCCGAACAGGCCCGCACCGAGCTTGCGCTGGAACGCGATGCCCACGGACACGCCCTTGGCGGCACACAGGAAGGCGTCCTTCTGGCACAGGATCGTGTTGCCGTGGGAGGGAAGGTCGAGGGGAACGATCCGCCCCGGATAGGGCGAAGCGAAGGCGACGTTCCGGCGCGCCCCGGCGCCGTTTCCGAACACCGTCATGAACAGGGACTCACCCGTCAGCACCCGCTTGCCGGCGGAGAGGAGCTTGTCCATGAAACCGCCGCCGCCACGGTCCGAGCCGTCGCCGAAGATCGTGTTCATCTCGATTCCGGGGTCCATGTACATGAACGAACCGGCCTCCGCGATGCAGGCTTCTCCCGGGTCGAGGGTGATCTCGACAAACTGCATCTCCTCGCCCACGATGACGTAGTCGATCTCGTCGGCGACACCGCCGGGCGCCCGGGGAATCGTCGCGCCGAAGGCCGCCGCGAATCGGGGCTCGCTGACCACGGGCGCCCAGTTGCCCATGCCGTCCCGGTACACGTGGGCTCCGCGGGCGACAGCGCCGGAACGGATCCTCCCCTCGACATCCTCCGCGGTGAACGGCCCTTCCTGATTGCCGTCGCTGGCCAGATACCAGATCCGATCGCTCATCTCCTCAAGTACTCCTTTCGGGGCGTCGGGTTTCACCGTACGCCGATCGGATCGTAGCCCAGGATCCGCACCTCGAAGACCCAGGGCCAGTACTTTCCGGTCAGCAGGAACGTCCCGGTGTCCGGCCGCCAGGCGATGCCGTTCAGGACATCCGCCTCCTCGGCCTCCGCCGGCGTCAGCAGCCCCGAAGCGTCCACGACCGCCACGACGGCGCCGGAGCGTACGTCGATAGCGGCGATCTCGTCGCTTCCGAAGAGGTTCGCAAAGAGCAGATCGCCGACCAGCTCGAGCTCGTTCAGGTCGTCCACGGGCATGCCGCCCCTCGTCACCCGCAACCGCCGCTGCACGTTCAGGGTCTCGGGATCGCGGAAGGTGAGCACCGGCGTACCGTCGCTCATGACGAGGTTCGATCCGTCGTAGGCCAGCCCCCACCCTTCCCCGGTGAAGCGCATCCTGCCCAGTTCGGCAAACGGCTCCCGAGTCCACACCAGGGCCGTGCCGCGGCGCCAGGTCAACTGGATCAGCCGTTCCGGGGCGCCCGGGACGAGCGCGATGCCCTCCCCGAACAGGTCGGGATCCAGCTTCACCCGCGCCCGTTCGACGCCGTCCTCCCAACGCCAGGCGCGCAAGGTCGACGCCCCGTAGGAGCCGGTGCTCTCATAGATCACACCGTCTCGCCACACCAGTCCCTGGGTGTAGGCCTCGGTGTCGTGCGGGCGTCGGTCCAGCACCTCGACCTGCCAGCGATCGGGCATGGAAAGCTGTTGCCCGCCGGCGCCGGCCCGCGCATCCGAATCGCTCGACTCGGCCGACGCGCACGCCGCCGGAACCAGCAGGAAAAAGCCAAGGAGAGTCTCGCGCATGCCGTGCCGGCGACGCTAGCAGTCCGTGACGAAGGGCAGCCGGGCCGGAGCTTGACCGTTTCCGCAGCGGTTGGAAGAGTGTCGAGGCCATGACGTCATCCGTTCTCCGAAGAGCCGGTCTGCTGGCCGCCGGCGCAGTGCTGGCCGCGGCATGGTTCGCCCTTGCGCAGCCGCCGCCGGCAGAGGAACCGCAGTTCGCGAGCCCTCGAGAGACGATGCGGGTGTTCCTCGAGGCGTTCGCGGCCGACGACGGCGGTCCCGATCTGGCGGCGGCAGCGGGTTGTCTGAACCTGGGCGGTCTCCCTTACGCGGTGCGGGCTCGGCAGGGTCCGACCCTCGCCAGCGAACTCAAGCACGTGATCGACCGGCTCGAGTTCGTGGACATCGCTGCCATCCCCGACGACGGCGAGCTGGATCAGTGGGTCTTCAGCGGCGAGCTGTCCACTCCGATCGTGCTGGCGCCGGACGAGAACGGGAGCTGGCGGTTCACGCCGGCGACGGTGGCGGCGATCCCGTCGCTGTACGACGAACTGCGAGACCGGTCGGTGGTCGAGGGGGTCGAGGCGGCGCCGGTGCCGGTGGCGACCTGGCTCCGGGAGCACGTCCCCCCCTATCTGCGCAGTGGCGGCTTCGTGCTGCATCCCTGGCAGTGGCTGGCCCTGCCGATTCTGGTGCTGGTCGGCCTGCTGCTGGATCGAATCCTGGTCTGGATCGCGTACGGACTGTTCACCGGACTGTTGAGCAGACGATACCGGGCCCTGGACCTCGAGAGCGCCCGCCGCATCCTGCGGCCGGGCGGACTCCTGGCGATGGCCGGCCTGTGGTGGCTGGGTCTTCAGTGGCTGGGGCTGCCGCCGCGAATCCACGCCTGGCTGGACGCTCTGGTGCTGGTCCTGTTCCTGCTCGCGCTGGGCCGGGCGGCGTTTGCGCTGATCGACCTGCTCGGACTGGCGCTGCGGGCCCGTGCCGCCAGGGCGGCCAACCGATTCCAGGACCAGTTGGTTCCCTTCCTGACGAAGACGCTCAAGCTGGTGGCCGCTGTCCTTGGCATCGTGTTCCTGCTCGCCCAGCAGGGGTTCAACGTGACCGCCCTGGTCGCCGGCCTGGGTCTGAGCGGCCTGGCGGTGGCGCTGGCGGCCCAGGATCTGCTGAAGAACCTGTTCGGCTCCATCACCGTCCTTCTCGACCGGCCGTTCCGCATCGGCGACTGGGTCAAGGTCGGCGACGTCGAAGGCGTGGTGGAGGAGATCGGGTTCCGCAGCACGCGCATCCGGACGTTCTACGCCTCCCTGATCACGCTGCCGAACGCGCGGCTGATCGACGCCTCGGTCGACAACTACGGCGCCCGGGCGTTCCGCCGCTGGAGCACCCGGATCCACCTGACCTACGACACGGCGCCGGAGGCCGTCGACGCGTTCTGCGAAGGGCTCCGGCAGCTCGTCCGCACCAACGAATCGATGCGGCAGGACGCGTTCGAGATTCACCTGAACGAGTTCGGGCCCGACGGGCTGGAAGTGATGCTCTATGTCTTCTTCCTGGCGCCGGACTGGAGCACGGAGCTGCGGCTTCGTCACGAACTGGCGCTGGACATCCTGCGCCTTGCCGACCGGCTCGGTGTGCGCATGGCCTTCCCCACGCGGACGATTCACCTGGAGACATCGTCGGCGGAGGAAGGCGCGGCAGACTGATCGCGGGGCAGCACGATGCGCACCGCCAGCCCGCCGCCCGCCCGGCCGCCGGCGGTGATCGAGCCGCCATGTTCCTGGACGATCCGTCGAGCGATCGGCAGGCCCAGACCGGTCCCCCCGCTTGACGTCGAGAAATAGGGCTCGAAGATCCGCTCGAGGTCGCTGTCCGACACCCCCGGGCCGCGATCCGCAACCGTGACCGAGACCGTACCGGCGGGAGAGTCGGACTCGATGCGCACCAGCACCGCGCCGCCCTCGCCACTGGCCCGGACGGCGTTCTCGATCAGGTTGCGCAGCGCCTTCTGGATCAGCCGTCGGTCGAACGCGAGCACGGTGTCGGCTGCGTCAGGCAGGATCTCCACGGCCATGGTCACTCCGCCGCCGGGCGCGGTGCCGGCGTAGCCGTCCACGACCTCCCGCACCGCGTCCGCCAGATCGTCGGGCGCCGGCCGGGCGAGCGGAATCCGGCTGTAGGTCAGGAACTCGCCGGCGGTCCGCGCCAGCTCCTCGACCTGCACCAGAATGTTGTCGGTGCAGCGCTCGAACACTTCCTCCAGGCGTTCCGGCGCTTCCCGCCACACCTGTCGCAGGTGCTCGGTCGAGAGTCGGATGGGGGTCAGCGGGTTCTTCACGTCGTGGGCGATCAGCCGCGCCATCTCGGCCCAGGCCTCGAGTCGCTGCGCGCGGAACACGTCCGTGACGTCCTCGATGACCAGCAACGCTGCCGGTTCTCCGTCTCCGGCCACCGGAACGCGGATCACCGTCCAGTCTCGCCGGGTGTCGCCGCCCCCGAGCGACACCGTGATCTGCTCGATCCCGGAACTGGCCCTCCGCACCAGGCCGGCGACCGACTCCAGCAGCCCGAGGCCCTGCTTCGCGTCGCCCGTCGCCGCCATCGATTCCCCGACGGAGACACCGAGCAGGCTGGCGGCGTTGCGGTTCGCCATGACCACCCGCCCGTCCCGATCGAGCGAAACGATGCCGGACGTGATGTTCTCGACGACACCTTGGAGCAGGCGCTTCTCGGCCTCCTCCCTGTTCCGGGTCGCGGCGATTCGCGCCGCCATTCCGTCGATGGCATGAGCAAGCGTCCGGAGTTCCGTCTCCTGCGGCGCAAAGCCGAGCGACGCGGCGCCGCCGGCAATCCGCTCGGCGCCGTCGATCATGCGCATCAGGGGACGCGTGAACCCTCGCGCCAGCCGGGTGACGACGGTCACCAGCAGCAGCGCGAGTCCGGTCGTGACGACCAGGGCCTGCTTCCTGAGCGCCGCCAGTTCACGGGTCGCCGCCTCCTGTTGCGCCAGCAGCGGCACCGAGACGAACAGCCCCGACTCGCCCGGACGCACTTCTCCCAATGACACAGGAGTGTAGAGCTCCAGATACGACGTCCCCTGCCGCGTCGTCTGTACCCGCGCCGCGTCGGGGTGGCCAAGCAACGCCAACCGGCTGTAGACGTTGGCCGGAATCCGCTTGGGCATCAGGCCGGCGGTGAAGAGGTCCGGCTTGCTGGAGGCGTAGACGCTGCCGCGCCAGTACAGGTTCACCTCGTGGTCCACGATCTCCGCCAGCCAGGCCAGAAGCTCGTCGTCGAGCTCGGCCTCGATCGAGAAGCCGGCTTCCAGGCCGAGGAGAAAGTCGGTCAGCACGGACTCGAGTGACGCCAGCGCGGTCCGGCCGGCCGCCTCCTGCTCCGCCTGCACGCGAGCCGCCAGGCTTCGGAAGAGCAGTCCGTTCAGCAAGGCCAGGGGAATGATCGCAATCAGGGCCAGCACGGCAGTGAGCCGGACCGAGTAGCGACGGGCATCGGGCAGAAGACGCCGCCGCAGCTTCGCCGTCGGCAGGCCGACCGCGAAGACCGCGAGGGCCGCCGCGGATACCGCCAGCAGCAGGCGTGCGGCGACCGTGGCGACTCGCCACAGTCGCTCCGGCGCCGCCTCTTCCGGGAGCAGCGCGACGATCCAGAGGCTCGACAGACCGGTCGGGCTGAACCACGCCAGGGCCGGTCCGGCCGGCGTTTCGACCCGCATGGCGCGCCGCGGATCCGCGGTCTCCGACGGCGGCGGTAACCGCCAGTCCTCCAGCCACGGCGAGACCAGGGGGCGGCCGGCGCCGTCGATGTACGCAAACACCGCTCCGGCCGGGGGCTCGGCGCCGCTTCCGCCGCGATCCGGCCCGCCGCGCAGCAGGCGCACCTCGGGCTCCGCGCCGATGGCGGAATCCGGACTGTTCCAGACTTCCACCCGCGGCAACGCCTCGGCCCAGAAGCGGACCGTACCCCAGTGCCGGCCGGCGGCGCCGACCGACAGTTCGCCCGAGGCGCTGTGCCGATCCCGCCAGGCCCGAAGGTCGCGCGCCGGTCGGCGGGCGCCCCCGGCCTCGAGGTCTCCCGTCGCGGCGTCGACCGGCAGTCCGTAGGAGAAGGTCGAGACCTCGCCCTCCCGGATCACCGCGAGAGCCGAGACCATCTCGGAGG
The DNA here is from genome assembly GCA_965116145.1 of Thermoanaerobaculia bacterium. Classification (GTDB taxonomy): domain Bacteria; phylum Acidobacteriota; class Thermoanaerobaculia; order Multivoradales; family Multivoraceae; genus Multivorans. Next base: position 462,858 of record OZ220482.1, on the reverse strand, counting down.
CGGCCAGCGGCGAGCGGTTCCACAGCTGCAGGGCCAGGTCCTGGCGATCGTCGAGCTCGGCCGGATCGCCCAGGGCCAGCTCGGCGAGGTCGGTCGACTCAACGAACGCCGCCATCCTCCCCGCCAGTGCCTCGGCTTCCTCGGCAGTCCGTGCGTCGAAACCGTCCTTCATGTCCTCGAAGACAAGCGTCCGAAGCGCCGGGCGGTGCGACATCTCCACCAGCACGCCGACGCCGATGGCCGCCGCTGTCGCAGTCACCAGGACATGCAGCCAGTTTCGACCCTCCGGCCACCCGAACGCCCGGAGTGCAGTTCCGGCCAGAACCGACCAGGCTGTCAGGAGGACCGCCCAGTGACCGATCGGGCCGCCGAACGAGCCGCCGGGATCCACCGGCGCGCCAGCGTTCTCGGCGATCCCGATCTGCCAGCGGAACAGGCCGTAGCCGACGGCCGCCGTGATTCCCGCCAGACCGGACACTGCCGCCGCGGGTCGAGGCCTCGCCGGCGCCCGAACCTTCCAGCGGCGAAAGGCCCACGACATCGACAGCGCAACGCCAAGCAGGAGCACCGCCAGCGCCAGGTCGGCGAGCATTCCGGACGAACGCTCTGTCGTCGGCTCGAATCGCAGCCGCAGCCAAGGGCCGGGAACGCCGTCGGGCGGCGCCAGCTCCCGGATGCCTAGCGCCTCGAGCGCAGATGTCAGCGGTTCCGCGGCGTGATCCCGGACCGACCACCTGACGCCGTGACGCCGGAGCCCGGTCGGCGCCGGGATCGGCAGGGAGTCGGTCGGGAAGCTGCTGCCCGCGATCAGCCGCCAGCCGCCCTCGTCCATGTTCATGTCGACCGTGGCGTAGAGCGAGACCGCCGTGAAGCCGGCGTTCTGGCAGATACCCCCGGGCAGTAGCCGATCCAGCGGCAGATCGTGCCGGAGTCCCGGCCCGCCCCAGGCCTGCACCAGGCCGTCGGCATCGACCAGGAGCAAGGTGCGGCCTCCCTGGCGGCTGGCCCGATCCAGCTCTTCGAACACACGCTGTCTTGCCGGCACCGAGCCGAGCGGGACCGTCACGGCGCGCCGGACACGTTCGGCCGCACGTTCGGCATCCGCGAGCAGATCCTGCAGCAGGTCCTGCCAGGCCGACTCCACCGCGTCGACCTGCCCGTGCGTCGGCAACGGCGCGTCGCCCCTGCTTCGCGGCCAGCGATCGACCGCAAACAGCACGGCCGCGAGCAGGAACAGACCGAAACAGATCCTCTGCTCGACCGGACGGCCGCCGTTCCGGGCCGCCGGAGCGGTCATCGATCGGGGGCTGCCGCCCGCACGGACTGCAGAATTCGGGCAGAAACCTCCTCTGCGCCGCCGGTCGAAGTGTCGATCAGCTCGTACGTGTCGTCACGCCGAAGCGGAGAGGCGGGACGCCCGATGTCGCGCGCGTCCCGCGCCCGCATCTCCGTCAGCAACCGCTCACGGCCGGCCTCGCCATGACCGGCCATCTGGCGCAGTCTTCGTTCGGCCCTCAGCTCGAGAGGAGCATCCAGAAAGAACTTGTGCGGGGTTTCCGGGAAGACGACCGTGCCGATGTCACGCCCTTCCAGTACGGCGCCCGCCCTGCCGGCGAATTCGCGCTGCTTCGCCACCAGCCAGGACCGGACTTCGGGGTGGACGGCAACCTGCGAAGTCGCCATGTCGACTTCCGGAGTTCGCAGCCGGGAGCCCGGTCTCACGCCTTCGACTACCACCTCCGCCCGGGCGTTCCGCGCGACGAGCTCGAAGCGAAGCTCCGCGATCAGATGGCCGATGGCCGGCCCATCGGCAGGGTCGAGGCCCTGCTCCAGGGCCTTCCACGCGACCGCGCGGTACATGGCGCCGGTGTCCACCCAGGGCACGCCGAGGCCGGCCGCCACCCGCCGCGCCACGGTGCTCTTGCCGACACCGGCGGGGCCGTCGATGGCGACCACGGTCATCGGCGGCGGCTCTCCCGCCGGCGGGAACCTGGACCCGGGCCGCCGGTGCGCGCTGTCCGTCCGGTACCGCCGCGAAGGGCGGCAAGCTCGGCCGGCGAGAGCTCGCGCCACGAACCGGCCGGCAGCGCGGCGTCCTTCAAGCCGCCGATCGCCACCCGGCGCAGCCGCTGCACCGGGTGGCCGACGCGGAAGAACATCTCACGGATCTGACGGGTCCTGCCCTCGACCAGCTCCATCTCCCACCAGCTCGAGGCGCGGGCCGCCCGGGCGCCCCGGCGCGCCGACGACCGGGTCAGCCGCACCGGCGCGGTGCGGCGGCCCGCGATCACCATCCCGCGTCGAAGGCGGGTGATCGCCGCATCGTCCGGAACGCCCCGGACCCTGGCGAGATACCGCTTGGAGCAACCGAAGCGAGGGTGGGTCAGTCGGTAGGCCAGATCGCCGTCATCCGTGATCAGGAGCAGACCCTCCGTGCCGAAGTCCAGCCGTCCGACCGGCTTCAGCCGATCGCGCCACTTCTCCGGTACGAGCTCCATCACCGTGGGGCGCCCCTGCGGGTCCGAGCGGGTCGTGACGTAGCCGGTCGGCTTGTTCAGGAGGACGTAGCGCGGCGCCGCGCTCCGCCGGATCGGTTCGCCGTCGACCATCACTGTGACAGCAGGATCTCCGGACGCTGCCACCCGGTCCCCCAGCACCGCCACCCGGCCGTCGATGGTGACCCGACCGGCGCGGATGAGATCCTCGGCGGCGCGCCGCGAAGCGACTCCGGCACGGGACAGCACCTTCTGGAGCCGGTCCCCCTGCCTGCCCCGCTCAGCCATTGCCCGAATCCACCGGGGTCAGGTCGAGCGCGGGCTGCGGCGCCCCTTCCTCCGTCTCCGCCGCTGTCAGGAAGGCCTCCTCGAACTCCTCCAGCGGCGGCAGTTCCGACAGCGCGCGAAGGCCGAAGTGCAGCAGGAAGTCACGGGTCGTGGCGTAGAGGAACGGGCTGCCCACGACTTCCTTGCGGCCGGCGATGCGGATCAACCGGCGTTCGAGCAGCGTCCTGAGAACGCCCGAGGAGTTTCGCCCGCGGAGCTCCTGGATCTCCGGGCTCGTCACCGGCTGGCGGTAGGCAACGATCGCCAGGGTCTCCAGTGCGGCCATCGACAACCTGTTGCGCCCGGCAACGTCGAAGTACTTCCGCAGATAGGAATGGAGGTCGGGGCGTGTGACCAGCCGATAGCCGCTGCCGATCCGATCGAGCACGACTCCGCGGTCCGGACCGGCGTCCGGGCCGTCCGCCCGGTATCGGTCGAGGACGGTCTGCAGGGCTTCCCGCGCCTGCTCCCGAGCGTCCTCGGCAAAGACCTCGAGCAGCTTCGCCTCGGGCTGCGGATCGGGGCTGGCAAAGAGCAACGCCTCGAACACGGCCGCCATCTCCGCCCGGTCCGTCATCGCGTGAATTCCTGAAGCAGGATCGGATCCAGCGGTTTCGTCGTGCGGAAGAGCAGCACCGCACCGCTGCCCGAGGAGTGGAGGCGCACCAGGTTCAGCCGCGCCATCTCGAGCACCGCCAGGAAGCAGGCGATCGCCTCTGCCCGGCTCGACAACGCGAACAGGTCGTCCTGGAGGTCGAACGACCGACCGCCGTCGAAGCGGTGCAACAGTCGCTCGACCTGTCCCCGAACGCTGAACGTCTCTCCCCGATAAGCGAGCGGGCTCGGATTCTCTTCCTCATGGCGCTTCAGCACGCTGCGCAGGACCTGCAGGAGATCGAAGAGCGACAGGTCGCCCATGTCGAACGCCTCGTCTCCGCCGGGTTCGGCGGCCTGCAGGCCCGGCGGCCGGACCCACAGGCCGTGCCGCAGATCATCGACTTCGGCCAGGGTCTGCGCCGCCTCCTTCAGCCTCTGGTACTCCAGCAACCGCTCGATCAGGTCACGCCGCGGATCTTCGGGCTCTTCGCCCGGTTCCGGTTCGGGCTGAGGCAGCAGCACGCGGGCCTTGAGCTGGATCAGCAACGCCGCCTCGTAGAGGTACTCGGCGGCAATGTCCAGATCGAGCTCGTCCATCAACGCCAGATACTCCTGGAACTGATCGCAGATCCGCGCCACCGGGATGTCCGTGATCTCGATCTCGTTGACACGAACCAGGCGCAGGAGCAGGTCCAGGGGGCCCTCGAAACTCGGCAGCCGAACCCGCCACGACGCCGGCAACAGGCTGCCGTGCCCATCCAGGAGCTTCATCTGCCGCGATTGTCCCACATTGCCGCCACGGGAAGACCGGCCGCGTCGATCGCTTCCAGCCACCGGCTGGCGGCATGGTGCGGGCGATAGCGCCGGTCGAGGCGGCGCCGTCCGGCCGCGCCGCGGGCGCGTGTCGTCCCGGGGTCGGCCGTGGCTTCGATCAACGCCTCGGCGAGTGCGGCCGAACGCTCCGGCGGCACGAGCCAGCCGGTCTTCCGGTCGACGACCTCCGGGATGCCGCTGACCGCGGATGCGATCACCGGGACACCGTCGCTCATCGCCTCCAGGACGACGAGAGGCATGCCTTCGTAGGTCGAGGGCACGACCAGGGCTGTCGCGCGGCGCCGCAGCCGCGCCGCCTCCGAACGGGAGCAACGTCCCGTCCAGCGGACGAGGGCGTCGAGGTCTAGCCGTCGGCAGAGCGCCTCGAGGGCCTGCCGCCGTTCGCCGTCACCGGCCACCACCAGCCGCAGGTTGCGGCCGCTGGCGCGAGCCTGCGCCACCGCCTGCAGCAGGAGGTCGATCCCCTTGCGGATCCGCAGCCGGCCCAGCGCCAGCAGGTATGGCCCGGTGTCCGCGCCGTCGTCCCTGCCCTCGTCCCGATCGGCGAGCTCCGCAGACGCTTCGGACCGACCCTGAAGCGGCGCGCCGGTGACGTTCGGCACCACCTGCACTCCCTTGACGCCGTAGTCCCGTTCGATCTCCCGTGCGGTCGCCCGGCTCGGGGCAAGCCGCACGTCCGACCGCCTGGCGCTGAGTCGGCCAAGCGCAATGTGCAGGGGGGTGCGGCAGGTGCGGAAGTACCTTTCGCTTCGCACCGGCCGGGCAACCACCCTCGCCTCCCGGTCCCGATCGAGGAGCGGTCGAACCGCCCGGCGCTCCTGCACGTAGCTCACCTGCTGCAGGGCGGCCAACAGCGGCCTGGAGGCGTGTGCGCGGCCCGCGAGATCGCGGATGACCAGACCGCCGTCGCTTTCGTGCACCTGCACGACGTCCGGCCGCCAGTCGCGGACCGCACGCCGGACAGCGCCCCGGACGCGCCAGGGAAAGGCCGCCTTCGAGACCGTCGGGCCGCAGTCGCCGCGTCCCAGAATCCTGACCTCGCAACCGGCCTCCCGGAGCCCCCAGGCGAGTTGCAGCACCTGTTCGCCGGCCCCGACAGGTCGCCCGGCGGCAGCACGTTGGCTACCATCAGCACCCTCACAGCCGAGCGCTCCCGCCGCCGGACGGCGCGAGGCCGGAGACGCGCCGCCTGACCTGTTGCCGCAGGGTGCGGTTGGCGGGCGCCGCGAGCCGGTCGATCAGCGCCGACGCGTCGTGCCGCGCCGCGGCCAGCCAGGTCCAGTCACGCAACGGATCGCCGAAGCGGAACTGCGGCAGGCCGGACTGTCGGGTGCCGAGTACCTCACCGGGGCCCCGCAGCCGCATGTCCTCTTCCGCAATGAAGAAACCGTCCGTCGAAGCGGCAAACACCTCCAGCCGGCGCCGGGCCCGTGCCGAGGCGGCGCCGGTGACGGCCATGCACAGCGGCTCCCCGAGCGCCGGGTTCGTGCCGCGGCCGATCCGTCCCCGAAGCTGGTGCAACTGGGCCAGACCGAAACGCTCCGCGCCGAGGATGACCATCGCCGTCGCCTCCGGCACATCGACCCCGACTTCGATGACCGTCGTCGCCAGCAGCACCTGGATCGACCCGCAGGCAAAGCGGCGCATCGCCTCGTCCCGCTCCCGGCGTCCAAGGCGGCCGTGAACGACCCCGCAGGGAGCTTCGAGGGCGCGCGCCCAGACCGGTCCGGATTCCTCGAGCGATGGCAGCCCGGAGGCTCCGCTCTCCCCGCCGTCGATCAGGGGGAAGACAACGTAGGCGCGGCCGCCGCGTTGCAGGCGCCGCTTCACCTCGTGCGCGACCTCCGCCATCCGGTCGGCCGTGGTCACCCGGGTCTCGACCGCGGTCCGGCCGGGAGGCAGCTCGTCGAGTGTCGACACGTCGAGATCGCCGTACGCCGTCAGCGCCAGCGATCTGGGAATCGGCGTCGCCGTCATGACCAGCAGATCCGGCCGCAGGCCCTTCTCCGCCAGGGACTGGCGCTGGACAACACCGAAGCGATGCTGCTCGTCGATTACGGCGAGCCCCAGCCGTGCGAACCGCGTGCGTTCCTGGATCAGGGCATGCGTTCCGACAACCAGGTCGATCCGCCCGTTGGCGATGTTCGCCTCCACCGCTTCGCCGTCGCTCGAGGCGCGCTGCCCTGAGGTGACGAGAGCCAGGCTCAGGCAGGAGCCGAGCAGTCGTTCCAGGGTCGCGAAGTGCTGCTCGGCGAGGAGTTCCGTCGGCGCCATCAGCGCCGACTGCAACCCGCTGCGAGCCGCGATCAGGCAGGCCAGGGCGGCCAGCACCGTCTTGCCGCTGCCGACATCGCCCTGGACCAGGCGCAGCATCGGCTCAGGCCGGGCGAGGTCACGGGCCAGCTCGCGGAGAACCCGTTCCTGGGCGCCGGTCAGCCGAAACGGAACCAGTTTCGCCGCTGCCTCCCACGTTCCGCGGTCGATGCGGTAACGATGGGGTTTCCCCGCTCGGCGCCGCTGCCGGCGGGCGGCGGCAAGCCGAAGCTGCTGGAGCAGGAACTCGCCGTAGACGAGCCGGGCGTGCGCGGGACTGCGCCGCGCATTCAGTTCCTCGACCGAGGACTCCACGGAGGGCAGATGAATCTCGGAGAGCGCGGTCGCCAGATGCGGCAGACCGTGACGGGCGCGCTCCTCGTCCGGGAGCCACTCCTCGATCCACTCCGCGCCCGAGGCCTCCTGCAGACCGCGAACGGCGTCGGCGGCCAGGCGCGCCACACGGGAGGAGGGAACCTCGCCGATCCGGCCGTAGACCGGACGCACGCCGCCGCCGTCCGTCCCGCCGTCGAACGGTTCGACGGTCGGATTCGAGAGCTCCCACGCGCCGTCGCTGCCCCGTAGCCGGAGCGAGCCATGCAGCAGACAGGGCACACCCTCCTCAAGCTGGCCCGCCAGGTAGGGCCGGTTGAACCAGACCACGCGGACGCTCGCCGCGCCGTCCCGTGCCGTTGCCTCGACCCGGGAGTACCGTCCCCTCCCGAACACGCGCTTCAGGTTCTCGAGCCGCGCGACCACGGTGAGCGGGCCCGGCGCCGCGGAATCCGATGCACCGCGAACGGCCCCGGGCAACCGTCCCGGCATGCGGAGGTCCTCGTAGCGGATCGGAAGGTGCGCGAGCAGATCCCCGACCCGCCGGCAACCCGCGTCGGCCAGGCGGCGTCCCAGCACCGGTCCGACACCGCGCACCCGGGTCACCGGATCGCGTGCGTCCATCGCTGCCCGCCCGGCCGCGGGCTGCTGCGACCAGGCGCCGCAGAGTCCGGTGCAGCGGGCGGTTCCGCGCAAGGTTGTCGAGAGCTGGGGCCGGAGCCGGGCACGGAGTGCCAGTCCCGGACCTCGAGGGTCGATGCCTGGAGGTCCAGGCGAACCCGGGCGCCCAGGGGAAGGGTGTGGTTCGGCGCCTGATGGCCGACCGGAAGTCCGGAGAACAGCGGCACGCCCAGGAGGTCGGCGAAGTCGATCAGGCTGTCGCGGGCATCGCAGTTCGTGAAGTGCCCGGCAATCACCGCCCGGACTCCGGCTGCCTGCCCGGACAGCCGAAGCTGCGTCAGCAGACGGTCGATCCGGTACTCGGGCTCGTCGATGTCTTCCAGCACGAGAATCGAGTCCCGGAAACCTGGCGGCGATTCCGCTCCGATCGTGGCCGCCAGCAGGGTCAGGCAGCCGCCCAGCAGCCGCGCTTCGATCGTCGCGGGTCGGCCGGCCGACAGTCCCGGGGAAACCGCCTCGAGCGGCCAGGGCGGCGGCCGCCGACCCGCCAGCGTGTCCAGAAAGGAACGGCGCTCCTCCGGCAGCAGACCGCGCGCGAAATCGACCGCCATGGGACCGTGGAACGCCATTGTTCCCGTCCTCGAGATCAGGGCCAGCAGCAGCGGCGTCAGATCCGAATAGCCGACCAGTGCTCGCGGCCGGGACGCAAGCAGCGGCCAGTCCACCTGTTCGAGGATGCGCGAAACGCCGTATCCGCCTCGCGCGAAGACGATCGCCGCGACCGAGTCGTCGGCCGCCAGGTCGTGGAAGGCGTCCAGGCGCTCCTGGTCCGAGCCGGCGAACAGGGCGCGGCCGCCGAGTCGTGCCTCCGGGCGCAGATTGCGGGCAAGCACGGTACGGAACCCCAGCTCCTCGATGCCGGCGACCCCGGCGTCCAGCCGGGAACGATCGATCCGGCCCGAAAGAGCGGCGATACCGATCCGATCGCCGGGTCCGACCGGGGGTGGGCGCCTGACGGGGGGCGGTCCGTCTGGCTGGGTGGACAAGGTCAAGCGCCGGAGGACCTCGTAAGCCGGATTCTGTTCGTCCCGCCGCCGTCGGGCTGCGGGAGGCGGCCATTCATCTTTGCGACCTACCCGGAGAACGTCCCGCGCTGCGCACAGCGCGGGCTCGGGACGGACAACCCGATCCGATCTCCCTATTTGGTCTTGCTCCACATGGGGTTTGCCATCGCCTCGAACCGTCGCCGGTCGAGCGGTGCGCTCTTGCCGCACCGTTTCACCCTTGCCTGCCCCCTGGATCTCCCCCGATCCCGAGGACCGGGAGAGCGGGGCTGGCGGTCTGCTTTCTGTTGCACTTTCCGTCGCGTCACCGCGCCTTGCCGTTAGCAAGCATGCCGTCCGTTGGAGTCCGGACTTTCCTCCCCCGGCGGTTTCCCGCCGGCAGCGACCGCGTCCGGTCCTCCGGCGGACCGGAGACTAGCAGCCTGCCCTGGACGCCGCGTGGACCGGTCTCTTGCGGCCGTTCATGAGAAACCGGCCGCGTCGGCGATCACGCGATCACGCAGCTGCGGTGCACACGTTCGTTCTCAGGCTCCAGCAGCCCGCTCCGGGTGTTCGCCGTGGACAGCGGCGTGGACCGAGCGCGCCAGCTTCGGTCCGAGCACGTCGCTGAGCTGCTGTTCCGAGGCCCGGGCGACGCCGGCGTAGCTGCCGAAGCGGCGGACGAGCAGCTTGCGCCGCTTCGGTCCGATCCCTGGCAGATCGTCGAACCGGCTGTGCAGGGCCCGCCGGTTGCGGCGCCGGCGGTGTCGGGAGACGGCGAACCGGTGCGCCTCGTCGCGGACCTGCTGGAGCACCCGGAGGCCGGCATGGTCCCGCTTCAGCCTGAGCGCCCCAGGGCGCGCCGGCAGGTAGAGCTCTTCCTCCCGCTTGGCGAGACCGACGACCGGCGTCTCGTCGACCCCGAGCTCCACCAGTGCCTCGAGCGCGGCGTTCAACTGGCCGCGGCCGCCGTCGATCAGGATCAGATCGGGCATCTCGCCAACGTCATCCAGCACCCGTCGGTAGCGGCGGCTCACGCCCTGCCGGATCGCGGCAAAGTCGTCCGCCCGGGCCAGGCCGCGGATGTTGAAGCTGCGGTACTGGCGCTTGACCATCCTGCCGTCGGTCCAGACCACCAGCGAGGCAACGGTCTGGCTGCCGCCGAAGGTCGAGATGTCGAAGCCCTCGATCCGGCGGGGCGGATCTGCCAGGTCGAGCGCCTGCCGCAGCGCCTCGCTCGCCTCGCCGGCGGCGCCGGCGCCGCGGAACCGACGGCGGAAGGCCATCCCGGCGTTGCGGTTGGCGAGTTCGATGCGCTGGGCCTTCGGCCCGCGGGACGGCATCCGAAGGTAGACCCTCGACTCCCGGCGGCCGCTCAGCCATTCGATCAGCGCCTCCTCGCCCCGGATCGGCGCCGGCAGGTGGATTTCCCTGGGGATCAGCGTCGTGCGGTCGTAGAGCTGCGGCAGCAGTTCGGAGAGCAGGCGTTCCGCGGTGATCCCGGACACGCCTTCCCAGAACAGCTCGCGCCGGTCCAGCACCTGCCCGTCGCGCATCACCAGGACGGTCACCGCGGCGTTGTCGCCGCTGATGTGGACACCGAAGATGTCGACGTCCTCCCCGCGGGCGGAGCGCAGCTTGCGACGCTGACTGACCTCTTCGATCTGGTGGATCGTGTCCCGCACCCGTGCCGCCGCCTCGAATTCGAGGCCGTCTGCGAGCGTTCGCATCGTCGTCCGCAGCTCCTTCAGGAGCTCGTCGTTGCGCCCGGACAGGAACAGCCGGGCCTTCTCCACCGCGTCGGCGTACGCCCGGTCGGAGGTCAGTCCGTCGACGCACGGGCCGAGGCAGCGCTCCATGTCGTGGTAGAGGCAGGGTCGAGGCAGACTGCCGTCGATGTCGATCCTGCAGACCCGGATGCCGAACAGCTTCTGAGTCAGCTTGATTGCCTTGCGTGCCAGACCGGCCGGCAGATAGGGGCCGTAGTATTCCGCCCCGTCCCGGCGAATGCGGCGGGTGAAGGCCAGCCGCGGGTACTCGTCCGCCAGGGTCAGCTTGAGGTACGGATAGGTCTTGTCGTCGCGCAGACGGATGTTGAAGCGGGGCTGACGCCGCTTGATCCAGTTGTTCTCGAACTGCAGCGCCTCCGCTTCGGAGTCGGTCACGACGAACTCGACGTCCGCCGCCTCCTGCAGCATCAACGCGATGCGTGGATCGGGCGGCGGCTTGCCGTAGGCGGCCGCGCGGCTCCTTAGCGACTTCGCCTTGCCGACGTAGAGCGCCTCGCCAGCGGCCGACGTGAAGATGTAGATGCCCGGCAGGTCCGGAAGTTCGCCCAGCTTGCGCGCCAGCTCCGGCCGCATCAGCTCATCACCTTGAGCTCCCGGAGCTTTCCCAGTCGGTCCCGGAACACCGCGGCCTGCTCGAACTCCAGACGCTTCGCCGCCTGCTTCATCGCCTTCTCCAGCCGCGCGATCCGCTTCTCCAGCGGCAGCCGGGAGTCCTCCTCGCGCAGAAGATCCTCTACCCCGTCCTCCGCCTGCACAGCACTCTTGTGAAGGTAGTCCAGGTTGCTCATCTGCACCAGGGGGCTGTGCACCTCCTTCAGAATGGAGGCCGGTTCGATGCCGTGCTCCCGGTTGTAGCCCTCCTGCACCCGGCGCCGCCGCTCCGTCTCCCCGATCGACCGGTCGATCGACTCGGTCCGGTGGTCGGCGTAGAAGACGACCCGACCGTTCAGGTTGCGGGCGGCCCGGCCCGCGGTCTGGATCAGGGACACTTCACTGCGCAGGAAACCCTCCTTGTCGGCGTCCAGGATGGCGACCACCGAGACCTCGGGAAGATCGAGGCCCTCTCGCAGGAGGTTGATGCCGACCAGGATGTCGAAGTCGCCCCGGCGCAGCGCAGTCGTGATCTCGACCCGCTCCAGCGTGTCGATGTCGCTATGCAGGTAGTTCACGCGGAGGCCGAGTTCGGTCAGGTACTGGGTCAGCTCTTCCGCCATGCGCTTCGTCAGCGTCGTCACCAGAACACGCTCGCCGCGGTCGATGGCAAGCTGCGCCTCGGCGACCAGGTCGTCGATCTGGTTGGCCGAGGGCCGCAGTTCGATCTTCGGGTCGAGCAGCCCGGTCGGCCGGATGATCTGCTCGACGACCACACCGCCGGTCCGTTCGAGTTCGAAGGGTCCGGGAGTCGCCGATACGTAGATGCGCTGGCCGCAGCGCTCCTCGAACTCGTCGAAGCGGAGCGGCCGGTTGTCGAGCGCGCTGGGCAGCCGGAAGCCGAACTCGACCAGGGTCTCCTTGCGGACCCGGTCGCCGCGGTACATGCCGCCGACCTGCGGGATCGTCTGGTGGCTCTCGTCCACGACGAGCAGGAAGTCCCCGGGCAGGTAGTCGAGGAAGGTCGGCGGCGCCTCGCCCGGCGCTCGGCCCGAAAGATGGCGGGAGTAGTTCTCGATGCCGGCGCAGGAGCCGAGCTCGCCGAGCATCTCCAGGTCGTAGCGGGTGCGCTGCTCGAGTCTCTGCATCTCGAGCAGGCGGTTCTCCCGCTCGAGGACCGTCAGATGCTCTCCAAGTTCGTCGCGAATCGACGCGATGGCCCGCCGCATCCGGTCCTCCGGCGTGACGTAGTGGTTGCGCGGAAAGACCGGAACCCGGTCCACCTCCTCGACCACGCGGCCGGTGACGACGTCGAACCTGCAGATCCGGTCGACCTCGTCCCCGAAGTACTCGACGCGGATACCCCGGTCGTCGTACGCCGGCAGGACCTCGAGCACGTCGCCGCGCACCCGAAAGCTGCCATGGAAGAGGTCGAGCCGGGTCCGTTCGTACTGCATCTCGGCCAGACGCCGCTGGGCCCGCTCCAGCGGGAACTCGACGCCGCGTTCGAAGAACTGGAGCATCGAGAAGAAGATGTCCGGCGCGCCGAGGCCGTAGATGCAGGAGACGGAGGCGACCACCAGCACGTCACGACGCTCGAACAGGGAGATCGTGGCCCGCAACCGCAGGCGATCGATCTCCTCGTTGACGCTTGTCTCCTTCTCGATGTACGTGTCGGACTGCGGAACGTAGGCCTCGGGCTGGTAGTAGTCGTAGTACGAGACGAAGTACTCCACCGCGTTGTGCGGGAAGAAGCTCCTGAACTCCTGGTAGAGCTGAGCCGCCAGGGTCTTGTTGTGCGACAGGACGAGCGTCGGCCGGTTCACTGCCTCGACGACCTTGGCGATGGTGTAGGTCTTGCCCGACCCCGTGACGCCGAGCAGAACCTGTTCCGGCACGCCGTTCCGCACTCCGTCCGCCAACGACTCGATCGCCGCCGGCTGGTCTCCCTGCGGGCTGAATGGAGACACCAGATCGAAGCGGCCTTCGAGATCGCTCTCGGGAACGACTGCCGCGGCCATGTCAGCCTTCCGGGTCAGCGGCCGCGATCCGTTCGAGCCGGTCGATCAGGCGCCGCAGGTCATCCCGGTCGAAGAGACCCCGCTCGACCCTCCCGAACGCGTCCGTGAGCGCCATCCGCAGCCGGCGGGTGTCCGCCCCCGTCGCCGCCCGGCTCCGGTAGTGCTCGAGCACGGAATCGAACGCCCGCTCCAGCCGTTGACGTTCTTCAGGCGACACGTCGTCCGGCAGCTCCGCCAGGATCCGCGTCTCGGCGAAATCCAGAATGAAGGCGAACATCTCGTCGGCCTGCGTGTACAGAACCAGCAGGCCGCCGAAGAACAGCAACACGATCAGGCCGCATCCGACCAGACCCGTGATCAGGCAGCCCCGACGCGCCCGCCTCGATGCGCCCGTCTGCCCCGGCGGCGGTTCGGGGAAGGGGTCCGGCAGGGGCGGCAGATCGGCTTCGGCAGTCATCGGATGCGCCGTATGATAATCGCTGGATGACGGTGGCGCGGAGAGCCCTGGAGGCGGCGCGGAGCTGGAGCGGCCGGCACTGGCGATGGCTGGTTCCGGTGGCCGCCGCGCCGCTGCTCGGCGTGCTCCTGGGAGTCGGCGTCGCCGCGATGATCGATCTGCCGCAGGTCGAAGCCGTGGCGGAGCTGACGCCCAGCCAGATCACCCGGCTGAGCGACCGGGACGGCGTACCGTTCAGGAGCTACTCGGTCGAAAGGCGCATCCTGCTCGCCGAGGGAGAGGTGCCGGAGACCTTCACCCGGGTCCTGCTCGCCGCCGAAGACCGGAACTTCCACGCTCACGGGGGCTTCGACATCCTCGGCGTCTTTCGGGCCGTGGTTCAGAACTGGCGGCGCGGGGAGCGCTTCTCCGGCGCTTCGACGATCACGATGCAGGTGGCGCGGATGCTGTTTCTGGGTCCGGAGAAGGTCTGGCGCCGGAAGATCCGGGAGACGCTGCTCGCCGTCGAGCTCGAGAAGCGTCTCAGCAAGCAGCAGATTCTGACCCTCTACTGCAACCTGACCTACTTCGGACACGGCAACTACGGCGTCGAGTCCGCGTCCCGCTACTACTTCGGAAAGCCGTCGGCGGAGTTGACCTGGGCCGAGGCAGCCACCCTGGTTGCGATCGTGCCGAGTCCGAGCGTGTGGACACCCTATCTGCGGCCCGAGATCGTCCGCACCCGGCGCGACGCCATTCTGCGGACGCTGGGAGAGCGGGGGCTCGTTCCGCGGCAGGAGGCAGCCGCTGCTGCCGAGGCGCCCCTCGCCGTCGTCACGCAGCGGGAGCAGAAGCAGGTCGCCCCCTATTTCGCCGAGAAGGTCCGCCTCGACCTCTACCGCTCGTACGGGCAGAAGGGCCTGTACGAGCGCGGCCTGCAGGTGCAGACCACGCTCGATCAGCGCATGCAGACCGCCGCCGAGCGGGCCCTGCGCCGAGGGCTGACGAGGATCGACCGCCTGCGCGGCTACCGCGGGCCGATCGGGCGCGTGAGCGAAGGCGATCTGACGGCGCCCGACCTTGCCGAGTCCGTCGGCGGCGACCTCGCCCGTTGGGTCGGGTTCGAGCCCGAGGCTGGGGTCTGGGCGCCCGGAGTGGTCCTGCGGCGCGACGGGAAGAGCGCGGATATCCGGATCGCGGCCCACCGCTTCCTGCTGGAGCCCGAAGGCTACGAGTGGACGGGCCGGGACACGCCGCCGCTGCGGAAGGGCGACATCGCCTGGTTCGAGCTCCGGGCTGTCGCCGACAGCGGTCCGGCGGACGAGAGCGCCGAGCGGACCGGATTCGTGCTGGAGCTGGTGCAGGCGCCGCGGATCGAGGGCGCGGTTCTGCTGCTCGAGTCGGCGACCGGCGCCGTGAGGGCGATGGTCGGGGGCTGGGACTACGAGCGCAGCGAGTTCAACCGCGCCGTCCAGGCCCGACGGCAGGTCGGCTCCCTGTTCAAGCCGTTCGTGTTCGGCGCCGCCTTCGAGCACGGCTTCACCCCTGCCGATACCCTGTTCGACGCGCCGGTCGCCTTCACGGGAACGGACAACCGGCTCAACTACAGTCCCCGCAACTTCTACCGTCGGTACCTCGGCATTCTGACCCTGCGCCGGGCCCTCGAGCGCTCGATCAACGTCTCGGCCGTCAAGCTCCACGACATCGTCGGAGCGGAACAGGTCATCGACTTCGCGTACCGCACCGGCGTCCGTTCTCCGCTCCAGCCCTGGCCGAGCCTCGCCCTGGGCGCCGCCGACCTGAACGTCCTGGAAGTGGCGGCCTCCTACGCCACGATCGCCAACCTGGGCGTCCATGTCGAGCCGTACTTCATCGAGCGCGTCACGACCAGGGACGGCGGCGAGCTCGAAGTGCATGTGCCGCAGGCCGCGACCGTCGCCACGCCGGAAGTCGCCTTTCTGCTCACCCACGTGCTCGCGGGCGTCGTCCAGCGCGGCACCGGTCGGTCGGCGCAGGCGCTCGGCCTCGCTGCGGTGGCCGGCAAGACCGGCACGACGGACGGGTTCACGGACGCCTGGTTTGCCGGATTCACCCCCAGGTACACCCTGGTCGTCTGGGTCGGTTACGACCAGCAGCGGCCGATCGGGGCCAACATGACCGGCGCCGCGGCGGCGCTGCCGATCTGGAACGACGTCCTCCGCGCAGGCATCGCGGACGGCTGGGTCGACCCCGCCCTCACC
The DNA here is from genome assembly GCA_965116145.1 of Thermoanaerobaculia bacterium. Lineage (GTDB taxonomy): Bacteria > Acidobacteriota > Thermoanaerobaculia > Multivoradales > Multivoraceae > Multivorans. The sequence continues at coordinate 447,217 of OZ220482.1, read as the reverse complement.
TTCACCCGGCCCAACCGGATACGGTTCCGTCAGGTGGAGTACACGTCGGGACTCCTGCCCGCACGACGGCACGCCGACCAGCGCCTCATCGAAGAGGCCTTCATTGTCGGCACGGAACCGGTGCGGTCGTTCGACCCCGAGACCCGGGCAGTCTACGACCTCCCCTGGTATCAGCAGCGCGAGCTGTACGGCGAACCGAAGGCCGGAGAGAGCATGCCGGAGGACATCGCCGACTGGACACCGATCGTGCGGGGCTGGCAGGGAAGCGGCGGGGGTTAGTCAGCCCGGAAGACCGATGCTCCCGAGCCTTCGTCAGGACGGGAAGCCGGCTCCATGCCGCGGCGGAACCGCTGGTAACATGTGCCGCACCATTCGTTTCGGCCGTGCGCCGGCAGACAGTTCGGGACGGGAGGGTGAGCTCATGACGAGAATGATGAACTGCCGCGGAAACGCCAACGCCGTGCCCCCCCCCCCCCCCCCCCTTGAAATTCTGGCGCGCGCCTGAACCGGTGCGCGCCTTCCGGGGAGCCGGACGCGGACTGGACGCGACGGTCGCCGCCATCCTGCTGGTGACCCTGGCCGCTGCCTTCTCACCCCAAGCCGCACAGGCGCAGCCGCCCGTCACCCTGACCGCCACCGGACTGGACAGCAGCATAGAGCTCAAGTGGGTCTGGAGCGCCGACAGAGACGGCAACTACAGATGGGAATACGAGATGTTCGTGGGAACGGGCGGCGACCGATGGCGGCCGATTCCGAATAGCAGTTTCGCCCAGCGCTCAGCTGTCATTCAAGGTCTCACGAATGGCAGCACCTACAATGTGCGGGTTCGTCTGGTGTCGTCTGGGGGCAACCCCCAGGGAGTCGAATCCGTGGTCGACAACCAGGGTTGGGCTACCGCCACGCCGCGGGCGACGACACCGACGCTGACCTCCGACCCGGACAAGACCGTCACGGTCGAGTCGGCCGAGGCGACGACGCTGGTCTGCTTCAACCTGCTGTCGGTCAAGCAGGTCAGGGGGAGTGACACTCTCATCTGGCTGCAACAACGCACCGGGGGAAACTCGTACGTCAACCGGCTTGCGAACCTCGAGGGGAACAACCGCGTCGCGATCACGCAGGCTCCTGCCGGCATTGCGACCGGCCTCGGCGTCAATCTGTTTCCCTGCGTCACGCTGGGCGTGGGCACGCACACCGTCACCTGGAGCTGGAAGGGCCGCGACGGCACCGCGGTGGCGGGAACGACCTCCACCACGGTCACCGTGGCGGTCAGGGAGGACCACGGCTCGAAGACGATCACACTGTCGGCGTCTCCGTCGACGACGATCACCGAGGGCGACGCCGGTTCGACGGACGTCACCATCACCTTTACCCTCGGTCAGCCTGCGCCCGCGCACTTCTCGCTTACCTCGGGTTACGACGTGGACGGCGGCACCGCCGCGGGCTCCGGCAAGGGGCGTGACCCCTGCGATCCGCCCCTGATCCCGGAAGACACCGACCTGTGCTTCCCGAACGGCGTCATTGTCTCCATCGCCGAAGGCGAGACGCAGGGCACGATGACCGTTCGCATCCTCGGCGATACCCGGGACGAACCGGACGAGACGCTCAACCTCATCGGCTACGAGGACGGCTGGGCCTCCGGCAGACTCACCCTGACGATCGAGGACGACGACGATCCAGTGACCTGTACCTTGCCGAAGGCGGCGACGAACCTCAGCCTCGCACCGCGCCCGGACGGGTTCGTCGTCACCTGGACCGCACCGACCGATGCCGCCCGTGACCACTGGACAATGTCGTACTACAAGTCCGTGGGAGGTACGACCTCTGTCATCAAGATCGACGCCGCTGCGGCCAGCCACACGCTGACCGGCCTGGAGGCCAGCACCGAGTATGAGGTCAATCTCACTCCCCAGCCTGCCAGTACTACGTGCGCTCCAGGCCCGTCCGCACTAGCGACCGGCACAACCACGGCCGTTCCCGCTCCGGCCGCGCCGACGGGCCTGACGGCGACGGCAGGCAACGCCCAGGTAGTGCTGCGGTGGACGGACCCGGGCAACGCCAGCATCACCGGCTGGCAGGTGCGCCACGGCAAGGTGGGCGAGAGCCTGGGTTCGTGGTCCGGCATCGCGGGCTCGAGCGCGGCCACGACCAGCTACACGGTGACGAGCCTGGAGAACGGCTCCGCGTACCGTTTCCAGGTCCGGGCCAGGAACAGCGCCGGCAACGGCCCGGCATCGGATGAAGCGACCGCAACGCCGACGGCGCCGCAGAATCCGACGAGGCCGGGCAAGCCGACGGGTCTGACCGCGACGGCAGGCAACGCCCGAGTGGTGCTGCGGTGGACGGACCCCGACGACGCGAACATCACGGGCTGGCAGTTGCGCCACGGCAAGGTAGGCGCGAGCCTCAGCTCGTGGTCCGGCATCGCGGGTTCGGGCGCGTCGACGACGAGCCACACGGTGACGAATCTGGAGAACGGCTCCGCGTACCGCTTCCTGATCCGGGCCAGGAACAGCGCCGGCAACGGCCCGGCATCGGATGAAGCGACCGCAACGCCGACGGCGCAGAGCGGCGGCGGCAATGGCGGCGGCAACTCGGGCGGTGGCGCTAGTGGCGGTTCGGGCGCTGGAGGTGGTGGTACTGGCGGCGGTGGACCGGCCGGTGGCAGTCCTGGCGGCGGTTCGGGCAACAACGATGGCGACAACGACGGCGGCAACGACGGCGGCGGCGATGACGGCGGCGATGACGGCGACAGCGGTCCTGGCGGCGGCCCGAAGGCCGCGTTCACGCTGAGCGCGAGCTGTGCCGACGGCCTCTGTCGTGCGCGCACTGGCGCCTCGGTGTCCTTCACCGACACCAGCACGGGAACCGTCGCGTCGCGGACATGGAGCTTCGGCGACGGCGGCGCGGGGTCGGGCAGCCGCAGTCCGCGGCATGCGTGGTCGGCGCCCGGCTTCTACACGGTGTCGCTGACGGTCAGCGGCGAGGGCAGCACATCGACGGTGTCCCGCAAGGTGCTGGTCGAGGCGAGCGATCCGGCGGGTTCCTGCACGGTGGCCGGCGACACGCGCTGCCTGCGGGAGTCGCGGTTCTCGGTCGCCGTCGAGTGGTGGACGGCGGACGGCGAAGCGCGGAAGGCGGGCAAGGTGGTGAACGAGGGGACGGACGACTCGGGTCTGTTCTGGTTCTTCTCGGAGGCGAACTGGGAGCTGCTGCTGAAGGTGCTGGACGGCTGCTCGCTGAACGGTCACGTCTGGGTGTTCGGTGCGTCGGCGACGACCCTGGGCTACAGCATCCAGGTGACGGACACGGTGACCGGCGCGATGAAGGAGTACCGGAACGAGCCGGGCAAGCGGAGTTCGGCGATCACCGATGTCGCGGCGTTCCCGGGCTCCTGCGCCGGCTCGGCTTCGGCAGCGGGGATGTCGGCGTCCACACCGCCGGCCGGGACGGCGCGTGCCGGAACAACTCCGCCGATCTCGACGGCGAGCACGACGAGGAACGGCCCGGTCCCTGAAGATGACGCGGTCGTGGCGCTGGAGCTTCCGGCCGTGGCGGCGGCAGCTGCCGAGTCCGACAGTTGCACCGAAGCGGTCGGCACGCTGTGCCTGCAGAACGGCCGGTACGCGGTGTCCGTGGACTGGACGAATCGCGAAGGCGACACCGGCAAGGGCAGCGTCGCCCCGCCCCGTGCCGACGATTCGGGCCTGTTCTGGTTCTTCTCGGAGACGAACTGGGAACTGCTGGTGAAGGTCCTGGACGCCTGCACCAGCAACGGTCACCACTGGGTCTTCGCCGCCTCGGCAACCGACGTCGGCTTCGACCTTCAGGTCCGCGACACCGTGACCGGACAGGTCAGGCGCTACACCCACACCGCCGGCGCTCCCGCCCGCGCCCTCGCCGACGTCACCGCCTTCCCGGACGCCTGCACGCCGTAGACCCTCAGGTACATGGCAGTGCCGTCAGAACCCGTCGCCTGGCCCGGGTCCCCGTTTCACCAGGATCTCGCGCGGTACAGTCCGCTTCACTGCGTTCTGCGGTGCAAGCTCCTGGCAGCCTCCGGAGGCCAGTCAGAGGCTTACGCTGCCTTGCGCTCTGCGGCGCAAGCCTGCCGGCGGCGGTCTCCCCGATGTGGCCGCCGGCCGATCAGGGCGTAGTCGCGGTAGCCGAACAGCAGGTCGTCGAGGTCGTCCCGGAGGCGGTTCAACCGGTCTGCCAGTTCCCGGCTCTGCCCGTCCAGGCCGTCGAGCGGAATCTCCGGCAGACGCTCCTCTTCGGGATACGGGCGGAGATCGAGTCGTTCGATGCCGGTGAAGCCAGCCTGCTCGTACCAGGTCCGCAGCGTGTCCGGGTGCACCGGCCTCCTGTGCGTCGGATCCAGCCAGAAACTGCGGGCGGTCACGGCGACGGAGAGCGGGTTGGGCGTCTCGAGCACCAGGATGCCGCCGGGCCGCAGCACCGCGAAGGCGAGCTGCACGAGGCGCTCGATGCACCCCGGCTCCAGATGCTCGATGACGTGAAAGGAGACGATGCCGCCGAAGGACTCGGGGTCGGCGCCGGACAGGGCATCCAGCACGTCCCTCCGCTCGGCGGGAAGACCCTTCTCGCGGCAGTGGCTCACCATCGTCGAGGAGGCGTCCACCCCTCGGCACTCGATGCCCTCGGCCTGCAGCAGCTCCAGCGCCTCCCCTCGGCCGCAACCGAGATCGAGCACCGGCGCCGCCTTCCGAAGGCGCGGCAGGTAGTCCCGAAGCCGCTCGCGAATGTCGTCGCTCGTGCCGCGGAACCGATTCTCGAAGGCCAGGTAGGACGCCTCGGCGTGCAGCACCCGGAGTTCCTCCGAGCCCGGCGCCCTTTGCTCCTTGCCGTCGGCGCCGCGCCGGGCCAGGGCTGCCCGCAGCAGACCCGCCAGTTCGGCCGTTTCCCGCCGGTAGCGGTCGAGCTTCCGGTCGACCCGGCCGAACAGGGCATCGTCGTGGCGCATGACCTCGCTGAGCCCCTGACGCAGGAACTCTTCCAGGTGCAGCGTCCGGTGATCGATGTCGTCGAGCTTCCGGGCCTTCCGGGCCTGCTCCTGCCCTCGGCGTTCGAGGGCATCGAGCAGGATCAGGTTGAAGACGCGCTGCCGCTCCCAGAGGTCGTTCTGTGGCAGCGAGACAAACGGACGCAGCAGCCGTTTGAAGGCGACGAGCACGCGGCCCGCCAGGCCGCGATGGCTGCGAATCGGAAACGGGATGTTCCGTTCCCAGAGATGGCGCCAGTCCTCGAGGCGAGGCGTCGGCCGGTCGCCCGCGAAGTCGGCGATATCCGGCGGGGCGCCCGCACCGGAGCCCTTGTTGTCCGCTTCAGGTTTCAGGCACGACCTCGATGGCGACTTCCGCGATGACCTCCGTGTGGAGATCGACGCGCACGATGTGCTTCCCCACCGTCTTGACGCCGCCGGTGAGGTCGACCATCCGACGGTCGACCTGGACGCCGGCAGCGGCCAGCGCCTCGGTCACCTCCGTCGGAGTCACGGAACCGTAGAGGGTGCCGGCCTCGCTGGCCCGCTTCGCGATCGTCAGCCGGATCGCGGCGAGTTCCGCCGCGATCTCCGCGGCCGCCGAGCGCTCCGCCTCGTGGCGGGCGTCGAACCTCTTCCGCTGCGACTCGAACCAGAGCCGGTTCGCCTCGGTCGAGGGCGCCGCCAGCTCCCTCGGATAGAGGTAGTTCCGGGCGTATCCGGGCTTCACCCGGACCACCTGGCCGCGCGCGCCCAGCCCTCGCATGTCCTGGAGCAGAATGACGTCCATTCCTGGTTCCTCGCTGCGTCGGTCGCCGCCCCGATACCGGCGGTCAGTCCGTCTTGTATGGGATCAGTGCCAGGAAACGCGCCCGACGGAGCGCGCGGGCAAGCATCCGCTGATGGCGCGCCGAGTTGCCCGAGACCCTGCGCGCCAGGATCTTCGCCCTCTCCGGCACGAAGGAGCGCAGCGTGGCGACGTCCTTGTAGTCGATGTGCTCGATGCCGTCGGCAGTGAACTTGCACACCTTGCGGCGACGGAAGAAGGTCCTTCGTTTCGGCATCGTTCAGGCGCCTCCCGCCGCCTGGCTCGGGAGACTCGCCACCGTCGTCTCCACGATCGGCGTCTTGCCCTTGCTGGCGGCGCGCTTCAGGTCGAGGTCGGTCCGCACCACGAGGTGACGCAGGATCTTCTCGTTCTGGAGCATCCGCTGTCCGATTTCGGCAAGGCCGTTGTCGCCGCCGTCGGACTCCAGGTAATAGATGTGGTAGCGGCCCTCGGTGAACTTCCGGATGGGATAGGCCAGCCGCCTCTTGCCCCAGGATTCCTCCTGGGTGATCCGCAGCTTGCCGTCCGCCGTCAGCAGCTTGGCGAACGCATCGCTCAGCTCCACCGCCTCCTCGTCCGAGAGGCGAGGATCCGCGATGAAGACGAGTTCGTATGTCCGTGTCAATCGTTCATCCTCTTCAGGTTCTACCGTCGCCCGCCGGGAACGGGCCGGCAGCGGAATCTAGCACGATCCGGCGATCCACTACACCACCAGCAGCGGTGCGATGACCAGCGACACGACGGACATCAGCTTGATCAGGATATTCAGACTCGGCCCGGCGGTGTCCTTGAACGGGTCCCCCACCGTGTCGCCGACGACGGCCGCCTTGTGAGCGTCGGAACCCTTGCCTCCGTGGGCGCCGGCCTCGATGTACTTCTTCGCGTTGTCCCAGGCGCCGCCGGCGTTCGACATGAAGATCGCGAGCAGGACACCGCCCGCGGTGACACCGGCGAGGACACCGGCCAGGGCCTCGACATCGAAGAAGCCGACAGCGACGGGAACCAGGACCGCCAGCAGGCCGGGCGCCACCATCTGCCGGATCGCGGCCGCCGTCGAGATGTCGACGCAGCGGGCGTACTCCGCCTTCGCCTCGCCCTCCATCAGCCCGGGAATCGTCCGGAACTGGCGGCGGACCTCCTCGATCATCTCGAAGGCCGCCTTGCCGACCGCCTTCATCGCCATCGAGGAGAACAGGAACGGCAGCATGGCGCCGACGAACAGGCCGCACATCACGCGCGGGTTCACCAGGTCCATGCTCTCGAGCCCCACCGTGGTGCGGAAGGCGGCGAACAGGACCAGCGCGGTCAGCGCCGCCGATCCGATCGCGAAGCCCTTGCCGATGGCCGCCGTCGTGTTGCCGACCGCGTCCAGCTTGTCGGTGCGGGCGCGCACGTCCGGACCGAGACTGCTCATCTCGGCGATGCCGCCGGCGTTGTCCGCCACCGGCCCGTAGGCGTCGACGGCGAGCTGGATGCCGGTCGTCGACAGCATGCCCAGCGCCGCGATCGCGATCCCGTACAGGCCGGCCTGGCTGTGGGCGACGAGGACGGCGGCGGTCAGGACGACGATCGGCAGCGCCGTCGACTGCATCCCCACGGCGAGGCCGCCGATGATGTTCGTGGCGCTGCCGGTCTGGCTGTCCCGGGCGATGCCCTGGGCCGGAGCCCTGGACTCGGCGGTGTAGTACTGGGTGACGAGCCCGATCAGGAGACCGGCGGCAAGGCCGGCGATCGTCGCCAGAAAGACCCCCATGTAGTCGAACTCCCGGCCCTCGACGACGTACCTGGTCTCACCAAGCAGGTTCCGGGCCACGAAGTAGGTGACGACCAGCATGACCCCGGCGGCGGCGAACGTGCCCATGTCGAGGGCGTGCTGCGGGTTCCCGCCTTCCTTCGTGCGGACCAGCACGGTGGAGGCCAGGGAGACGAGGATGCCGAAACCGGCGAGGAGCATCGGCAGCAGGATCAGGTTCGGGGTGAACGCCTCCCCGGCCACGGTCGTCGTGCTGATCCCCAGCACCAGGGTGCCGACGATCGCGCCGACGTAGGACTCGAACAGGTCGGCGCCCATGCCGGCGACATCGCCGACATTGTCGCCGACGTTGTCCGCGATCACCGCCGGGTTGCGTGGATCGTCCTCGGGGATGCCGGCCTCGACCTTCCCGACCAGGTCGGCGCCCACGTCGGCCGCCTTGGTGTAGATGCCGCCGCCGACCCGGGCGAACAGCGCGATCGAGGACGCGCCGAACGAGAAGCCGGTGAGGACGGTGACGACCTGGCCCAGCGAGTCGTTGTCGCCGCTGCCGAACATCGCGGCGTACAGCAGATAGAGCAGGGACAGGCCGAGGATGCCGAGCCCGACGACCGAGAAGCCCATCACCGCGCCCCCGGAGAAGGCAACGGCCAGCGCCCGGTTCAGACTGCTGCGCGCCGCGGCCGCGGTGCGCACGTTGGCGGAGGTCGCCACCCGCATGCCGAAGAACCCGGCCAGGCCCGAGCACAGGGCGCCGCCGAGAACCGACAGCCCGATCCAGGCCGAGCTGCCGGCGCGGTCCGAGTTGGCCAGCGCCAGCAGAGCCGCCGCCAGCAGGACGAAGATCGCCAGGATGCGGTATTCCCGGCCGAGGAACGCCATCGCCCCGTCGCGAATGTGACCGGCGATTTCCGCCATCACGCCGTCGCCGGCGTCCTGCCGGTTGATCCAGCGGCTTCGGAGCAGGGCGTACAGCAGGGCAGCCGCGCCGCAGGCGGGCAGGAGGTAGTACATCGTGTCCACTATCGGTTTCCTCTCAGCGGTTGTACTCGTTCATCGTGATGTCGACGCCACGGTCGACCCAGCTCAGGACGCAGTCCGCGGCCCGGTTCACCATGCGTTCGGCCGCCCGGATCTCGCCGGCGGCAAAGGTGGCAAGCACGAAGTCGGGAAGTTCGCCCCCGCGGCGGGCGGCCGCGGCCGCCGCCGCACCCTCGGGATCGTCCGGCGCGACGCCCAGCCGCAGCCGCGGCACCGCCGTGGTCCGGAGATTCTCGATGACCGACTCCATGCCGCGATGTCCGCCGGGGCTCCCCCGGCCACGAAGCCGGAGTCTGCCCAGGGGCAGATGGACCTCATCGTGGACGACCAGGATGTTGCCGGGAGCATAGCCATTCCGTTCGGCAAGACAGCGCGCGCTGAAGCCGCTGCGGTTCATGTAGGTCTGCGGCATCGCCAGATCGACCCGGTCGGAGGCTGCCCAGAGCGCCCCGCACACCTCCAGCCGGGGGCGTACCCCCAGCCGGCGCGCCAGCTCTCCCACGACCCGGAAGCCGAGGTTGTGGCGCGTATCGGTGTAGCGCCCGCCCGGGTTCCCCAGCCCCAGCACGAGTCGCGCGTCTTCGTCAGGCGTCTCCATGTGTCGAATCGTCTTCGTCGCCGACCCGTTCCGGCTCCTCGCCGACGGCCTCGAGCAGTTCCCCTTCTTCCGGCCCTTCGGCTTCCTCATCGACCAGTCGCGGTGCGGCCACCGAGACGATCACCTTGCTCTCCTCGTCGTCCAGACTGACCGCGTCCGGCAACGCCAGTTGTCCGGCCTCGACGTGCTGGCCGACATGCAACGACGAGACATCGAGCTGAATCGTGACCGGAATGTCGCCAGGCAGACAGACGACGCCGACCTCGCGAGTCACGAACTCGAGCAGTCCGCCCTCGTTCTTCACGCCCTCGGGCACCCCCACAACCTCGATGGGCACCGCGACCTGGACCTGCCGGTCCATCCTCACCCGCTGGAAGTCGATGTGCACCAGCGCCCCGGTCAGCGGATTCCACTGCAGATCGCGGATCATCGTGTGACGCGTCCGTTGGGTGCCTTCGAGATGAAGCAGGAAGACGGCGTTCTCGCCGCCCTCCCGGATCAGGTTCTGTACCTGCTTGCCGTCGACCCGAATGGCAGCCGCATCCGAGCTGCCGCCATAGATCACGGCGGGGATTTCGCCGGCCGCCCGCAGGCGGCGGTTCGCGTTCTTGCCGGTCTGCTCTCGCAGCCGAACGGTAACGGTGGGCTCGCTCACTTCGAACTCCTGGAAGGGACGGACAACTCAGACGAAGAGCGACGTCACGGAGCTGTTGTCATGGATTCTGCGGATTGCCTCTCCGAGCAGGGCGGCCACGCTGTGGGGACGCAGGCGGGTGCTCCGGGCCAGCTTGTCCTCGAGGGGTGTGGTGTTCGTCACCAGGACCGCCTCGAGACTCGACTCCTCGATTCGTTCGAGCGCCGAAGCCGAGAGAACGCCATGGATTCCCGCCGCGAAAATCCGGCGGGCACCCTGCACCGCCAACGACTCTACCGAGTTGAGCAGCGTGCCGGCGGTGTCGATGATGTCGTCGAGAATCAGCACGTCGCGCCCCTGGACATCGCCGATCACGTTCATCACTTCGGCCTGGTTCGCGGCGACGCGGCGTTTGTCGATGATCGCGAGCTCGGTGTCCAGCCGCTTCGCGATCGCCCGCGCCCGGGCCACGCCTCCGGCGTCCGGAGCGACGATCACGAGGTCCTCGACGCCAAGCGCGCGAATGCCCTCGAGCAGGACCGGCGCCGCGAACAGGTGGTCGACCGGAATGTCGAAGTAGCCCGAGATCTGCGCGGCATGCACGTCCATCGTCAGCAGCCGATCCGCTCCGGCAGCCGTCATCACGTCCGCCACCAGCTTGGCCGTGATCGGTACCCTGGGCTTGTCCTTCTTGTCCTGGCGGGCGTAGCCGTAGTACGGCAGCACGGCGGTCACCCGCGCCGCAGACGCCCGTTTCACCGCGTCGAGCATGATGAGGAGCTCGACGAAGTTGTCGTTGACCGGAGTGCAGGTCGGCTGAACGATGAACACGTCGGCGCCCCGCACGTTCTCCTGGATCTGGCAGAAGATCTCCCCGTCCGCGAAGTTGTACGCCGTGACCTGTCCCGGCGTCATGCCGAGGTAGTTGCAGATCTCGTCGGTCAGGGCGGGGTGCGCGCGACCGCCGAAGACCTTGAGTTCGGTGTACATGGCCCGTTCGACGTTGTTGGCGTGGACGGTCATTCGGGCAGCTTGAAGCAGAGGGAATCCGGAACGTCCGGGCGCCGGGACGCAGAGGGACGTTCCGCGTGCACGGAGACTCTCAGCACGAGGGACATCGGGTTCGGTTCGGAAGAAGGGAAGTTGGCCGATGCGCAACCGTGGTTGGGGCGGGAGGATTCGAACCCCCGAATGCGAGATCCAAAGTCTCGTGCCTTACCACTTGGCGACGCCCCAGGCGGGCGGAGCGGATATTACATGAAGAGACGCCTGGCGGACGACCCGGCGGGCTGCGGCGCGCGAACCGCGGGAGAGCCTGCCGCGGCGCCGGCGTCACGGCGATCATGCGTCCGCCCGTGCACCCGAACCGTTGCAGGCGCCGGCCCGGAATCCGGCGGGCGCCCGAGGCGGCGCCAGCGGTCCGGCGAGCCTCGTTGCCCGCCGCCGCTGACGCCACCGGAGTTCGAGCCCGGTGTCGGACTCCACCAGCCGCGCCGTTCCGTCGTCGGCGGCGCTCCAGGAGGCTCGTGGACGATCGCCCCGCCATAGCGTCCAGCGGTCCGGACCGCGGCCCGAAACCGCCGCCGTCCAGCGCCGGCCGCGGCGGTCCCTGAAGTCGATCTCGCCGCCGCGTTGCGGCGTGCCGGCGACCGAGGCCCCTTCCCGCCGGCCGCCGGCGGCAGGCGGCGCCGGCAGCCGGTGCATCAGCAGCGCCGCCACCGCCCCGGCAGGCACCGGCCCCAGGGACAGCGCGGGGATTTCCAGGTCACCCCCGTACCGGCAGTAGATCCGCTCGCGCACCCAGAGCACGAGCGCCTGCCCGTTCTGGACGTTGAGCTCCCACCACCGGCGGCCCAGGCGATCCGAGGCCGACACGTGGAAACGGTCGGGGCTCTCGAAGCGCAGGACAAGGCGGAGGGCGCCGCTCCCTTCGGGCCCGCTGTAGTGGGCAAGGACGATCCGCTGTGTGCGCCATTCCGCCTCGGGGATCTCCCACGGCGCCGCGACCGACGCCGGCCGGTCGGCAGGAGCATCCGCTTCGCGACCGGCCCCGGTGCTGGCGCAACCGCCGAGCCACGCCATGCCGAACAGGAGCAGCGGCAGCGGCCGCCGGGTGAACGCCAGACCAGCCTGCATGTCCGACCTCCTGTTGCGGCCGTGGATCCGTGCGTCGCGGACGACTCAGCGCCGAGCGAGCTCACTCAGCTTGCGGCGCAGCGACTTCACGTTCTCCTCGTCGTTCAGCGCCAGCGCCTGCTCGTATGCCTCCCGGGCTCGTTGCGGGTCGCCCAGCGCCGCGTAGACATCGCCGAGATGCTCGAGAATCGTCGAATCTCCGGGCACGAGCCGGTTCGCCCGCTCCAGGTGACGCCGGGCCTGCTCGAACTCCCCGAGGCGGAAAAGCGCCCAGCCCAGGGAATCGACGAAGGCGCCGTTGTCCGGCTCGAGGTCGACCGCGCGCCGAATGAGCTCCAGCGCCTGCTCCAGATTCTCGCCGTTGTCCGCCCACATGTAGCCGAGGTAGTTCATCGCCAGGCTGTTCTCGGGATCGAGCTCGAGCACCGCCCGGAACTCGTCCGCCGCCTGATCGTAACGGCGAGTGCGCTCGTAGGCCTCGCCGAGCTGGAAGCGGAGGGCGGCGCGGAGCGTGTTGTCGGGAACGTCCAGGCCCGTCTCCTCGCCGGTCTCGATTCGCGACAGCGCACGTGCGAGGAAGGGAATCGACTCGGCAAACCTCCCCTCTTCCCGACAGGAGTCGGCGACCAGCATGAGGCGCTGGACACCTCCGCTCGCGGCCAGATCCTCAAGCACCTGGAACGCCAGCCGGTCCTCCTCCAGCTCGAAGTAGAGGCGCGCCTTCCTCCGGAGCGCCGCGACGTCCGGTTCGCCGTCGGCGCCCGCCTCGAGCAGCTCTTCGCTGGCGACGATCTGCCGGCGCAGCATCGCCATCGCCTTGCGTTTCCGGCCGACCTCGGCCAGCAGTTCCGCCCGGCTCAGAACGACCTCGGCAGATGCCCCGGCGCGCGCCTCCTCGGCTTTCAGCGCCTCCAGCGCCCGATCCGGCTCTCCGAGCTGGCGCAACGCCTCGACCAGAAGGCCGAGCCCCAGGTCCGCCGACTGCACACCTTCGGGTGTGCTCCGGTCGGCGCGGTCGATCATCTCCTGACCAATCTCCCGGATCCGCTGCCACTCGCCTTCCCGCATCAGGATCCGCACGAGTTCGCGCCCGATCCGCGGGTCCCCCGGCGCCTCGCGGTGGAGCCGCTCGAGTCGCCCGACCGCCTCCGTCGTCTGGCCGGATTCCGCCAGGATCGTCGCTTCCAGCAGCCGGGCGCGCGGCGTTTCGCGGGCCGCGCGAGGCAACATCCGCAGGCGGCGCAGAGCCTCCGCGAGATCGTCCACCCGTTGCTGCGGGGTCCGTCCGCGGGCGACGCCGCGGCGGAAGTACTCCTCGGCCAGGGCGCCGCGCGCCGGAATGCTCCCCGGGTTCTCGACCACGGCGTCCTCAAGCAGCTCGATCGCCTTCGTGTGGTTGCCCCGCTGGCTCTCCCGGTGAGCCAGTTCCATGCTGACGTCCAGGGAAGGTCCGTCGAGCCGGAGCATCTCGTCCTGAAGCGCCTGCGCCCGGTCCTCCCGACCGGCGCGGCGAAACGCCTCGACCAGCATGCCCTGAAGCTGCCGGTTTCCGTTGTGGTAGCTGACCAGCTCCTCGAGCACCGCAGCCGCTTCGTCGTACTCGTCCCGCCAGCTCCGAATCTGGTAGAGCATGACCATGCCCTGGGGGTCGCCCGGCGCCAGACGGCGCAGTCGTTCGAGCGCCTCGAGTGCCTGGTCGAGCGCCCGAGCCCGGAGCCCGGCGCGTTCAAACCCCTGGGTCCAGCCGTCGCGGGGGGCCACCAGGGTCTGGGCATAGGTCCGGAGCACATCCACGTCGTCGGGCGCCAGACGGTAGGCGGCGGCGGCCTGTTCCTCAGCCTCCTCGGATCGTCCGGACGCGGCCAGGAAGTCGGCGAATCCGAGGCGGAGGAAGGGCGCTTCCGGATCCGCGGCCACGGCGCGTTCGAAGAGCGCGAGCGCCTCCTCCTGCCGATCCGGCTCGGCGGCCAGCATCCTGGCGGCGGCAAACAGGAAGGGGCCGTTGTCGACCGCCGCGGCCGAGACCCCCTGCGCCCGTGCCGCCTCCGTACCGGCCGACGCAAGCATCGTCAGCGCAAACGCCGCCACACCGGCCGGCGAGCTGCCGGAACGGCGTCGGCAACCTGTTTCCGCACGGTCCATTGCGGGCGCAACGTTAGCAGTCCGGAGGACTCTCCCTGACGAGGATTCGGACCAACGACCGCTTTACGCCCGAGCGCGCCAGGAGCTATGATCGGCGCCTGGCTCGGAACCGTGGATGATGGCGGCGGCTGGCCGCATCGCAGGAAGGAATCGCAGCAGATGATCAAGGCGGACATCGTCAACCGCGTCGCCCGGAATTCCGAGCTTCCCCGTGCCCAGGCGGCGCGGGCTGTGGACACGATCCTGGACACGATGAAGGACGCCCTGGGTGACGGCAAACGGATCGAGCTGCGCGGTTTCGGCGTGTTCCAGGTGCGCGATCGGAAGCGCGGTGTGGGCCGGAATCCGAAGACCGGCGTCGAAGTGGCGATCGCGCCCGGCAGGACCGTGCGCTTCAAGCCCGGCAAGGAACTCAAGGACCTGTAGCCGGCGCCGCCCGTCGAGGCGGGCGCGGTCTCGATCAGCTCGTTGGCCCGGGCAAAGGGTGCTGACGCGGCGCCGGATGTCCGCGCCGTCAGAAGTCCAGCACGAAGGTGACCGGTCCATCGTTCACCAGGTCCACCCGCATCCGCGCACCGAAGCGCCCGCCCTCCACCTGGATGTCCGCCTCCTCCAGCCGGCGGCGCAGTTCCTCGAGCAGCGGCCGGGCTGCACCCGGGCGGGCCGCCCGATCGAACGAAGGCCGTCTGCCCTTGCGGGTGGACGCGGCCAGCGTGAACTGCGACACCAGGAGAACTGCGCCGCCGGACTGGCGCACGTCGAGGTTCATTCGCCCCTGCCCGTCGTCGAAGAACCGGAGCCCGGCCAGCCTCGATGCCGCCGCTGCCGCCTGGTCCGGGCCGTCGCCGGCCTCCACGCCGGCAAGCACCAGCATGCCGGCGCCGATCCGGCCGACCGTCCGGCCGTCGACCGAGACCGCGGCCTTCGCCACCCGCTGGACGACCAGACGCATGGCCGGACGATAGCGGTACCCGGCGCCCGAGGTTGCGGGTTACGATGAGAGTTCATGACAGGCCAGGGGCGGTCGCCGTCGTCGTCCCGCGGCGGCTCCGTGTCCGCTTGTCGGCCGTCCACCAGAGTCGTCAGAACGGTGGTCCGTGCCCGCCGGACCGCCACGAGTCATCCTGCAGGCTGAGCCAGAAAGGGCAGAACCAACCATGTTGAACAAGGTCATCCTCATCGGAAACCTGGGGCGCGACCCGGAGATCCGTACCACACAGTCCGGCCAGTCGGTCGCGAACTTCAGTGTCGCCACTACGCGCCGCTGGCGTGACCGCGACGGCAATCGGCAGGAAGAGACGGAGTGGCACTACATCGTCTGCTGGGGCCGTCAGGCGGAAGTCGCCGGCCAGTACCTGACCAGGGGTCGCATGATCTCGGTCGAGGGACGGCTGCAGACGCGCTCCTGGGATGACCAGCAGAGCGGCCAGAAGCGCTACCGCACCGAGATCGTCTGCGACAATTTCCAGATGCTGGGCGGCCGCGGCGACGGCTCGGCGGCTCCGGGCGCAGGTCCGCAGCGGCGCCCCGATGCCGGGCAGCCGGCCGCGACCGACCCCGGTTTCGACGCCGCCGAACAGGACGACGACATCCCGTTCTGACGCCTCGCGCCGCAGGGTACGCTGCCGGGTTGCCCAAGGGTCACCGCTTCTTGCCGAGCCGGCTCTGCAGCGACTGAAGCAGGTTCAGGGCGGCGATCGGCGTCATCTCGTCGATGTCGGCCTCCTTCAGGACGTCGATGACCGCCTCGCTTTCGCCGCCCCAGAGGGCGAGCTGGTCAGCCCCCGGATTCGGCGGCCCGCCGGACGCGCCGTCGACGACCCGCGGCTTGCCGGAGAAGCTGTACTGCTGGGACTCGATGTTCGACAGCACCGCGGAGGCGCGCGCGACAACGTCCACGGGCACCCCGGCAAGACGCGCGACGTGCAGGCCGTAGGACTTGTCCGCCCGCCCTTCCGCCACCCGGTGCAGGAAGAGGATCTGGTCCTGCCACTCCTTCACCGCCATCTGCGAGTTCCTGACCCGCGCCAGGGTGGAGGGCAGCCCGGTCAGCTCGTGGTAGTGAGTGGCGAAGAGGGCCAGCGAACGGTTGTGCTCGTGCAGGTGTTCGATGATCGCCCAGGCCAGCGACAGTCCGTCGTAGGTCGAGGTGCCCCGCCCGACCTCGTCCAGGACGACCAGGCTGTCGCGGGTCGCGTGGCGCAGGATGTTCGCGGTCTCGACCATCTCGACCATGAACGTCGATTCGCCGCGGGCAAGGTCGTCGCTGGCGCCGACGCGGGTGAAGATGCGGTCCACCAGCCCGATATCGGCACGTTTGGCGGGGATGAAGCAGCCGGCGTGAGCCATCAGCACGATGAGGGCGGTCTGTCGCAGGTAGGTCGACTTGCCCCCCATGTTCGGCCCGGTCAGCAGGATGATCTGCTCCCGGTCCCGGTCCAGGCGAACGTCGTTCGGTACGAAGCCGGAAGCGCTGTCGACCGCCGCCGCCGCGCGCTCGACCACGGGATGGCGGCCTTCGCGGATCTCGATCCGGCCGGACTCGGGCAGCATGCGCGGTCGAACGTAGTCGTGGCGGGCGGCGACCTCCGCCAGTGCCGCCAGGCAATCGAGCCCGGCCAGTGCGGCTGCCAGGGCAAGCAGCCGTGGAGCCTCCTGAGCAGCCTCTCCGCGCAGCGACTCGAAGAGCTCCTGCTCCAGCGCGACCTGACCGCTCTCGGCGCCGAGGATCTGCTGTTCGAGAGTCTTCAGTTCGTCGGTGACGTAGCGTTCGGCGTTGGTGAGCGTCTGCCGGCGGACGTAGTGGTCGGGCACACGCTGCTGGTGCGCCTTGCGTACCTCCAGGTAGTAGCCGAAGACCCGGTTGTAGCCGACCTTGAGCGAGGGGACGCCGATCGCCTCGCGTTCCCTGGCCTCGAGGGCCGCGATGTGCCCCTTGCCGTCCCGCGCCAGGGAGCGCAGCCGGTCGAGCTCGGAGTCGACGCCCGGGGCGATCACGCCGCCGTCGTCAAGAGAGCCCGGCGCCTCGGTCAGCACGGTGTCGAAGCGGGCGCGCAGTTCCGGCAGGACATCCGTCGCCGAGATGCGGCGGAGGATGTCCGCGTCGAGATCGGCAACTGCCGCGAGAACGGACGGCGCTTCCCGCAGCGTGTTCCGCAGGGCCGCCGCCTCGCGCGGAGCGATCCGGCCCAGTACCAGCCGCGACGTCAGACGTTCCAGATCGGACAGCTTCCCCAGCCGCGTGCGGAGCGACGCGCGGTTCGGGATGGACCGCAACAGCAAGGCGATCCCGTCGTGCCGCTCTTCGAGGGCCTCCGGATCCCGCAGCGGCCGGCTCAGCCAGCGCCGCAGACAGCGCGCGCCGGGTCCGGTCAGCGTCAGGTCGAGGACATCGACCAGGGTTCGTCCGCCCTGGTGCTGAAGGCGGCGAAACACCTCGAGGTTGCGCAGGGTCGTGTCGTCGACCACGACGCAGTGATCGTCGTGCTGGACCTCCAGCCGGGTGATGTGGTCGATGGCGGACCTGGCGGCACGGCGAGCGTAGTCCAGCACCAGGGCCGCGGCTTCGACCGCCGCCTCGCCCTCGACCAGGCCGAAGCCGCGCAGGTTGTCCACCCCGAACTGCCGCCGCAGCGCCTGCGCCGCCGAAACCGACCGCGGCGTGTCCGAGCTGTCGACCTCGGTGTGGGGCACCTCGTCCCGGGCGATCCAGGCCGGGAGCAGTCCCTCCGGGTCGGCGCTCCCCTGCTTGAAGTCCGCGCCGCAGGTCAGGACCTCGCGCGGCGCGAGCCGTTCGAGGTCGTCGACCGCGAGGGCAGCGCTCGCCCAGCGGCGCACGAACAGTTCGCCGGTCGAGACATCGAGAAAGGCGCCGGCGCCGCCACCGCCGTGGAACCGGATCCCGACCAGGTAGTTGGGACGGTCCTGATCGAGCATCTCCAGGTCGCTGATCGTTCCCGGTGTCACCACCCGCGTGACCTCGCGCCGCACCAGCCCGCCCCGCGCCTGCGCCGGGTCCTCGACCTGGTCGCAGACCGCCACCTTGTAGCCGGCGTCGAGCAGTCTGGCGATGTAGGCCTCGACCGCGTGGTGGGGCACGCCGCACATCGGCGCCTCGCTCGCGGTTCCCTTCTGACGCGCGGTGAGGGCGACATCCAGGACCGGAGCCGCGGTCGTGGCGTCTTCGAAGAACAGCTCGAAGAAGTCGCCCATCCGGTAGAGCAGGATGGCGTCCGGATACTCCGCCTTGACCGTCAGGTAGTGCCGGAGCATCGGCGTCAGAGTCGCGACATCCCGGGTCGATCCGCCCGAGCGATCGGCGGGTTTCGGCGAGGCTCCCGCGTTCTCTGCAGTGCTCTCTGCAGTGCTCATGTTCACAGAGATGCCGCAAGTATAGTGGCCGCATGGCATCCGGGCCGCTGCTTGCCTTCGACACCGGCTCGCCGGTTGTCAGCGTGGCGCTCGCCCTCCCCGATCGGGTCGATGTGCTCTCCACCCCTCAGGGCCGCTCGTCGCGCGACCTGATCGCGATGATCGACGAGCTTCTGGCCGGCGCGGGCGTCAAGGTCCGGGAGCTCGAGGCGATCGCCGCTGCCAGGGGGCCGGGCAGCTTCACCGGGCTGCGGGTCGGGCTCGCCACCGCGACCGGGCTCTGGCAGGCCGCCGGCGTACGCACCGGAACGCTGCCCACGTTCGAGTTGCTGGCCGCCCACTACGCCGAGCGCACGTCCACTCCGGCGCCGGTGGTGCTGGCCGTCGTCGATGCGCACCATGACCGCTGGTTCACGCGGCCCATGCGGTTCGCGACCGACGGCAGGGCCCGAGCCGACGGACCGCCCGAGATCCGATGTCGAAACGGGCTGGAACGAAGCGGCCTTCCCGTCGTCGGCCATCGAACGTGCGGCCTGGATCTTCCGGCCGGGGTCCTCGAAGCGACGGAGCTCGCTCCGACCATGGTGCGCCGGATGCAGCACGGGGAGTTCACCCCGGACCCTGCGACGCTCGCCGAACCCCTCTATCTGCGCCCGCCCGCCACCAGTTCCCCCCGGCGCGCCCCGGGTAGCCCACGCCCCGTCCGGCGCAGCGGCAGCAGGAAGGCAAGGGCGAGCTGACCGCCGGGTTCCCCGCGACACGCGTTCTCACCGCGGGCTGCTAGTCTTGGAACAGGCCGCGCGACAGGCCCCGAACGACCACGGAGGAGGCTCGCACCGAATGAGCGATGACGCCGTCAAGGAAGAACTTCTGGCGCAGGAAGGCGAGTTCAGGCAGCTCCACCAGGAGCATCAGGCGTGCGAGAGCCAGCTTGAACGGCTGCTCGGCCGCCCCGTCCTGTCGCCGACCGACCAGTCCGAGGCCAAGCGCATCAAGCTCCACAAGCTCGCTCTCAAGGATCGCATGGAGTCGATCATCCGGTCCCGAACCCTGCAGGCAGCCAGGTAGCACGGCGGGGCTGGCAGTCCGTGGCAGAAGTCGCGTGTCGCACCGAGAGCGGTCAGGCGCCCGTCCGGCAAGGCGCGATGAGTGAGCATACTGGGAGTATGTGAGCGAAGAGCAACGCAGCCGGGCGGGATGCATGGCCGATCGAATGCAGCGCGACTTCTGCCACGGACTGCTAGCTCCCCGTTCCTTCAACGCACTTCCGGCAGTACGGCTCCCGATGGCTGCATCGCCTGTGTCATCGCCGAACAGATGAGGTTCGCTCGGGAGGCCTGGCCCCTGGTCGCGCCCTTCCTGGCGGCCGGGGCCGTCCTGTGGCCCCTCGGCTGGCACCTCGCAGCGGGGGCGATGGCCGTTCTCGGCGTTCTCGTGCTGCTGTTCTTCCGCGACCCGGCACGCACCTACGAGGGTCCTCCCGACGTCGTCCTGTCGCCCGCCGAAGGGACGGTCACCGCCGTGGAGGTAATCACCGACAGCGCTCTGGGGGAGGAAGCGTGGCGGCGCATCTCGATCTTCCTGTCGGTGTTCAACGTCCACACCCAGAAGACCCCGGTCGAGGGCGTGGTGGTCGGAAGCATCGCGACACCTGGGAAGAAGCTGCCCGCCTACCGCAAGGAAGCGGGCGACGTGAACGAGAACCATCTCACCCTGCTGCGGCGATCCCAGGGCGATCTGGTTGCCGTCCGTCAGATCGCGGGTCTTGTCGCGCGGCGCGTCGTCTCCCGTCTCCAGGCCGGTCAGCGCGTCGTCCAGGGTGAACCCCTGGGCCTGATCAGGTTCGGATCCAGGGTCGACGTGTTCGTGCCCCTGTCCTACGATCCGCTGGTCGAGAAGGGGCAGCGGGTGGTCTCGGGGGAGACACCGATCGCGATGCCCACGGATCCGTCGACGCCGCCGCCGGAGGACTTTCCGGTGCGGCGTCCGGCAGCCCGGCCGGCAGACGAGCCATGAGCTGGAAGGCGCGCAAACCGAGACCGTTGCGGGCCGGCGCCTACGTCATCCCGAGCCTGTTCACGACCGCGAACATGCTGCTGGGGTTCTACGCCCTGCTGGCAGGCCTCGAGGGGCAGTTCCAGACGGCGGTGCTCATGCTGTTCGCCGCCGCCTGCCTCGACACACTGGACGGCCGGATCGCCCGGGTCACCGGCACCGCAAGTCCGTTCGGCAAGCAGTACGACTCGCTGGCCGACCTGGTGTCGTTCGGCCTGGCGCCGGCGCTGCTCTGCTACCTGTGGGGGCTGCACGAGCTCGGCCGCGCCGGCTTCGCCGCCCCGGCCGCCTATCTGCTCTGCAACGCCGCCCGGCTCGCCCGCTTCAACGTCAGCCCCCGGACCAGCGATCCCGCCTTCTTTGTCGGGCTGCCGGCGCCGGCAGCGGCCGGCGCGATCGGCTCGATCCTCTTCTTCGTCGACACCCGGGGCGACTCCTTCGTTCTCCAGATGGTTGTCGTGTCCGCGCTGGTGCTGGTCGGCCTGCTCGCAGTCTCCACCTTTCGCTACGCGAGCTTCAAGGAACTCGACATCCGGCGACGGCGGAGCTTCCGGGTCGTGCTGGTCATCGCATCGATCGCCGTGCTGGCACTGATTCACGTCGGCATCTTCTTCCTGGTGGGAGCGGCCAGCTATGTCCTGTCGGGACCGACCGCCTGGCTCGCCCGCCGCCTCGGACGACGCCTGGAAACGATCCGTCTTCGCGCTGCTACGCTCCGCGGCCGATGACGACCGCCTCGCCCGCCCCTGCTGAACGCCATCGGCTGACCATCCTCGGCTCGGGTCCAGCGGGACTCACCGCGGCGTTGTACGCCGCGCGGGCCGATCTCGCGCCCCTGGTGCTCGAAGGCAGCCAACCCGGCGGGCAACTGACGATCACGACGGATGTCGAGAACTACCCGGGCTTTCCGGAGGGGATCCAGGGACCCGAGCTCATCGACCGGATGCGGGCGCAGGCCCGACGGTTCGGCGCCGACACCCGCTTCGAGACCGGCGTCTCCGTCGACCTGGGCGAGCGTCCGTTCCGGCTCGAGACCGACGGCGGCGAGGTCCGGACGGACGCCCTGATCATCGCCACCGGCGCCTCCGCCCGCCAACTGGGACTGCCGGCGGAGATGGAGCTGATGGGCTACGGCGTCTCGGCCTGCGCCACCTGCGACGGCTTCTTCTTCCGGGACAAGGAGCTCGTCGTGGTCGGCGGCGGCGACACCGCCATGGAGGAAGCGACGTTCCTGACCAGGTTCGCGAGCAGGGTGACGATCGTGCACCGCCGGGGCGAACTGCGTGCCTCGGCCATCATGCGCGAACGGGCGGCCGCCAACGAGAAGATCCACTGGCGGTTCTTCGCCACCGTCGAGGACATCCACGGCTCCCGCGCGGACGGCGTCCGCGGCGTCCGGCTTCGGGATGCCCGCACGGGCGACGAGTCCGACCTTCCGTGCCAGGGCGTCTTCATCGCGATCGGGCACAACCCGAACAGCGAGCTGTTCCGGGGTGCGCTGGAGATGGACGAGGTCGGCTACCTGACCGTCAGGGCTCCAGGCACGGCGACGAACGTCGAGGGGGTGTTCGCCTGCGGCGACGTGATGGACCCTGTCTATCGACAGGCGGTCACCGCCGCCGGCACCGGTTGCCAGGCCGCGATCGACGCCGAGCGGTGGCTGAGCGACTCCGACTGAACGTCAGCTAGCAGTCCGTGGCAGAAGTCGCGTGTCGCACCGAGAGCGGTCAGGCGCCCGTCTGGCAAGGCGCTATAGGTAAGCATATTGGGTATATGTGACCGAAGAACAACGCAGCCGGACGGGATGCATGGCCGATCGAATGCAACGTGACTTCTGCCACGGGCTGCTAGCAGTCCGTGGCAGAAGTGCGTGTCGCACCGAGAGCGGTCGGGCGCCCGTCCGGCAAGGCGCGATGAGGGAGCATACTGGGGCGTATGTGACCGAAGAGCAACGCAGCCGGGCGGGATGCATGGCCGGTCGAATGCAGCGCGACTTCTGCCACGGACTGCTAGACTGCGGCCGCCACCACCGACACAGGGATACGACGCAATGAAGGAGCTGGGACGCAGGGACTTCCTCGGCAAGGCGGCCCTGGCCACGGCGGGCGCCGGTGTCGCAGCCGCCTGCGGCGGGCCCGGGGGCGAATCGCAAGGCGGTCCGGCCGTGGTCACCAGCCCGCAATTGAACTGGAGGCTGGCGTCGAGCTTTCCGCGGGGGCTCGACACCATCTACGGCGCCGCGGAGGTGCTGGCGGCACGGGTCGAGAGCCTGTCCGAGGGGCGGTTCCGCATCCGGTCCTACCCCGCCGGTGAACTGGTGCCCGGCCTGGGAGTCCTGGACGCCGTCCAGCAGGGCACGGTCGAACTCGGCCATACGGCGAGCTACTACTACACCGGCAAAAACCCTGCCCTCGCCTTCGACACGGCGATGCCCTTCGGTCTGAACACCCGCCAGCAGAACGCGTGGCTCTACCACGGGGGCGGACTGGAGCTCATGCGCGAGGTTCTCGCGGACTTCAACATCCTGCATTTCCCCGCCGGCAACACGGGCGGCCAGATGGGCGGGTGGTTCCGTCGCGAGGTCCGGACACTCGACGAGCTTCGCGGTCTGAAGATGCGCATCCCGGGGCTCGGCGCCGAGGTGCTGAGCCGGCTCGGAGTCACCGTCCAGACGATTCCCGGCGGCGAGATCTATCCCGCGCTGGAGCGCGGCGTCGTCGATGCCGCCGAGTGGGTCGGACCGTACGACGACGAGAAGCTCGGCTTCCAGCGCGTGGCGAAGAACTACTACTACCCGGGCTGGTGGGAGCCGGGGCCTACCCTCTCGGTCTACGTCAACCGCAACGCCTGGGAATCCCTGCCGCTCGGCTACCGGGAGATGTTCCGGTCTGCCGCGGCGGAAGCCAACCTCGACATGATCTCCCGCTACGACGCCGTCAACCCGGGTGCGCTCGAACGTCTGGTCGACGGCGGCGTCACGCTCCGGCCGTTTTCCGACGAGATCATGACCGCCGCCCGCGACGCCGCGTTCGCACTGATGAAGGAGAACGCCGCCGGCGACGCCGGCTACCGGAGGATCCTCGAGTCCTGGGACGAGGTCCGCCAGTCTTCGTTCCGTTGGTTCAGCACCGCCGAGCAGGCCTACGCGCGCTTTTCCTTCGGCAGCGCCTGAGAGCCCACACCGCCAGCGCCGCTGCCGGACGCGCCGAACAGAAGCCCACGCCCACCGATGGTTGAACGGCCCCTTGTTCACCGGACCATCGGGCGGGGATCCGGCTCTCGCCGCCTTCCATGTGGGAGGCGGTGGCGGATCGAGCGCAGCGCCATCGGGTTGCTGATCGCGGGCGTCGGTCTCCTCGCTCCTGTTCCCGCCGCTTCCCGGAACCTCGGCGGCGACTTCCTGTGCGAGGAGATTCCGGTAGGACCAGCCGGCCCGATCGCCATCCACGAGTACCAGGGTACCGGGTCGCCGCCCCAGCCGGTCACCATCGACGTGATGGTCTTGTACACCCGCAGCGCCGCACGTGCTGGCCACCAGGATTCTCTCCATTCGATGTTCCGTGAAGTCAACCGGATCTACCGTGAGACAGGGGTCACGTTTCGAGTCGTGGGCGCCTTCTCGATGAGCGCAGGTTCCGATCTCGACCAGACAGCGGCCGAGACCGAAGCCGCGGCGAGGAAGGACAAGCAGGTGAACGGGGAGAACAACCAGGAGTTCAAGGACGAGGCCTCGTTCCGTCGTGCAGTCGGCGGCATCAGTTCTCTTCTCTCGACGGTGAGGACGGACGAGCGCGTCGCCAGCTTGCGATCTCAGGTCGGGGCCGACCTTGTGGTGGCCTGGATCGACGGCGGCCGCATCGGAATGGCACATCGCCCCGGAAGCAGGTCGTCCTTCCACAGCAGCGCGGGCTACAGCATCGTAAGGGATCGCGACCTCATCACGCTTGCCCATGAGCTCGGTCACAACCTGGGGCTGGCTCATCAGCCGACGCCCAGCCCGTACGCGTATCTGGCTCATGCCCACGGCTACCGGGGATCGCACTCCTCGATATCGCTCCCCTACCTGACCCTCATGGGGTCGCGCCAGGGAGACGACGGCAACGTGCGCTCGGTCAACGGCTGGATTCCCGAGCTGTCCGGGGACGCCACCCATGGCTACCACGGAGTCCAGGTCAGCCTGGGCGGCGGCAACAGCCGCGCACGGGATGCGGTGGCGGTCTCTGCCCCGTGGGTGGCGAACTACTTGGCTACAGTCAAGCAGCCGGGAGAACACCCCGATGACCCCGACGGACTGCTCACTCCTTCCGGACCGACGGACCTGACCGCGGCGCCTGGCAACGGCCATGTCGTTCTTTCCTGGACCGCTCCCGGAAATCCCGGGACCACCGCCTACCAGGTGAACTACGGCAAGAAGGGAGAATCGCCGGGTTCCTGGACCGACATCAGGAACTCGGGCGCCCTGACCACGCGCCACACGGTAACTGCCCTGAACAACGGTTCCGAGTACGGCTTCCGCGTCCGCGCGAAGAACGGCGCCTGGCCGAGTCCCTCCTCGGACGCGGCGAGCGCAACACCCTCGGCCGCCCTGGGCGGTCCGCCGGCGACAGTGGCCGTGTCACTGACCGTCGCCGACGTGAGGGCGTCGGAGGATGGAGCGCTCGCCTTCGAGGTCACGGCGACGCCGGCGCCGGCGCTGGACGCGACCTTCAAGTACACGGTGACGGCCGAGAGCAGTGACACGGCCGCGGCAGGAGCCGACTTCGCCCCGGTGACGACAGCGACGGCAAGCAAGGTCGCGGCGAACTCGACCAGCGCGACGATCACGGTAGAGATGACCGACGACGATATCGACGAAGGCAGTGAGACGTTCACCGTGACGTTGTCGGAGCCTTCAGGCAACGCGACGATCGGCGCCGCCACCGCGACGGGCACCATCCTCGATGATGACTCCTCGCCGGTACTGGCGGCAATCGCGGACCGGTCTGTCACGGTCGGTCGGAACGTGGACATCACGGCGCAGGCGACGGACGGCGACAACGACCCGATCACGTACGCCTGGACGCGGAAGGCCACCGAAGCGTCGCCGCCGATTCCGGGCGGCACGGCGCTGAACGAGGCGCGTCTGACCTTCACGACAACGGCGCCGGGCACGTACACGATGACGGTGACGGCGTCGGACGGCAACGGCAATTCGGGTGCCGAGGACGTGACGATCAAGGTAACGGCCCCTCTGCCCGCTCCGCCCGCATCGCCGACGGGCCTGACCGTGGCGGCGGGCAACGGGCGGGTGATGCTGGCGTGGACCGATCCGAACGATGCGGGCATCACCGGCTACGAGCTGCGCTACGGCAGGACGACCGTGCGGAGCAGCGCTGCCTGGGCCGCCATCCCGGGTTCCGGCGCCACCACGACGAGCCACACGGTGACGGGTCTCGACAACGGCTCGGAGTACAGCTTCAAGGTGCGCGCCGTGAACGTCGGCGGCGACGGCGCCGACACCGGCTGGGCAACGGCGACGCCGACGCCGTCAGCAGCTTCGCTGAGCATTGCGGACGTGACGGCAGCGGAGGACGGGACGTTCGCGTTCACGGTGACGGCGGCTCCGACGCCGTCGTCGGAGGTGAGCTTCAGGTACACGGTGGCGGCTGCGGGCGGTGACACGGCAACGGCAGACTCGGACTTCACGGCGGTGACACCGGCGACAACGGCGACGATCGCAGCGAACGCCGGCAGCACGACGATCACGGTGTCGGTAACGGACGACGACCTCGACGAGTCGAACGAGACCTTCACGGTGACGCTGTCGGCGACCTCATCCGGCGTGACGCTCGGCGCCGCGACGGCGACAGGCACGATCATGGATGACGACGAATCGCCGGTGCTGGCAGCGATCGCGGAGCGGACGTTCACGGTAGGCCAGACCGTGGACGTCACGGCGCAGGCGACGGACGGCGACAGCGACCCGATCACGTACACCTGGTCGCGCAGGGCCACCGAGGCGTCACCGCCGATTCCGGACGGCACGGCGCTGAACCAGGCGCGTCTGACGTTCACGGCGACGGCGCCGGGCACGTACACGATGACGGTGACGGCATCGGACGGCAACGGCAATTCGGACACCCAGGACGTCGTCGTGACGGTGAGGCAGGCAGACCCGGTGGGCGGCGGGTCCGACGGAGGCGGCAACGGTCCGCCGGGCAATCCCGGCGGCAATGACGGGGGCAGCAGCGACGGCGGCGGCCCTGGCACTGACGGCGGGTCCAGCGGCGGCGGGTCCGGCCCACCTGGCGAGCCGGGCGGAAACGGCGGCGGCAGCAGCGGTCCGGGCGGCAATGACGGCGGCAACGGTGGTCCTGCCGGGGGTGGCGACGGTTCAGATGGTAACGGCGCAGGCGGTGGCGGCAGCGGCGGAGGCTCCGACGGCAGCACGAACGGTGACGGCGACGACGATGACGACGACCGCGCTGGCCCAGGCGGCAACGACGACGGTGATTCCGGTGGCGTCGGCGGCGACGTGCGCGCCTCCTTCACCCTGGACGCTCCCTGCGCCGACGGCCTCTGCCGCGCCCGGACCGGCGTCCCCGTGTCGTTCCGGGATGCGAGCAGCGGCGCCGTGGCCTCGTGGAGCTGGAGCCTCGGGGACGGCACGACGGCACGCAGCCGTTCGCTGGAGCACGCCTGGTCCGTGCCCGGGTTCTACACGGTGTCGCTGACCGTCAGCGGCCGGGGTCCTTCCTCGACCGTGTCGCGCACGGTGCTGGTCGAGGCGGCCGACCCGGTCGGTACCTGCGCGGCGGACGCCGAGACGCTGTGCCTCCAGGATTCCCGGTTCTCGGTCACCATGGACTGGTGGACCGAGGACGGCGCGGAAAGCAAGCGCGGGGCGGGCAAGGTGGTCCACGAGGGGACGAACGACTCGGGGCTGTTCTGGTTCTTCTCGGCGGTGAACTGGGAGCTGCTGGTCAAGGTGCTCGACGGCTGCTCGGTGAACGGTCGGATGTGGGTGTACGGCGCTTCGGCGACGACCCTGGGCTACGTGCTTGAGGTGACGGACACGGTGACCGGCGCGGTGCAGGAGTACCGGAGCGAGCCGGGCCGGCAGGCCGAGGCGTTCACCGACAGCGCGGCGTTCCCCGGAAGCTGCACTGACGCCGCAACAGCGGCCGCGGCCGCAGGTGACAGCCGTTCACTGCCGACGCCCGCACCGTCGTCCGGACCGCCGCCGGCGGAGCATCTCGCCGTCGCCACCTCGGTCACGGCATCGGCGGAGGGCGGTAGCTGCACGGAGACGGCGTCCGCGATGTGTCTCCAGCAAGGCCGCTACGAGGTGACCGTGGAGTGGTCGAACCATGACGGCCTGACCGGCACAGGCCGCACGGCCGGTCCGCGGACCGACGACTCCGGCCTGTTCCACTTCTTCTCCCCGACGAACTGGGAGATCCTGATCAAGGTGCTCGACGGCTGCAGCTTCAACGACCACCACTGGGTATTCGCCGCCTCCGCCACCGACGTCGGCTTCAACCTGCAGGTGCGCGACACCGCGACCGGCCGGCTCAGGCAGTACACGAAGGAAGCCGGAAACCCGGCCCGAGCCCTGGTCGACATCTCCGCCTTCCCGGTAGGCTGCCGGCAACCGTAGGACGACCAACGCCGCCGGTGCGGGAATCCCTGATCTGATCCGCGCTGGCAAGCGCTGATCCGGATGTCACCGTAGAGTTCCCGGAGACTCAGGGGACAGCGCGATGGAACCGATCAGCAGGAAAACGACCATCGTGGCCAGGCGCAGAGTCATCGGAGTGCTGATCGCCGGCGTCGGGCTCCTCGTTCCTTTTCCTGCTGTTTCCCGGCACCTTGCCGCCGACCTCCTGTGCGAGGAGATTCCGGTGGGACCGGGCGGCCCGATCGCGGTCCGCGAGTACCAGGGGTCCGGGTTGCCGCCCCGGCCGGTCACCATCGATGTGATGGTCCTCTACACCCGCAATGCCGTTCGCGCTCGCCACCAGGACTCTCTCCACTCGGTGTTTCTTGAAGTCAACCGGATCTACCGCGAGACAGGGGTCACGTTTCGAATCGTGGGCGCCTTCTCGATGAACGCCGGTTCCGGCCTCGACCAGGCAGCGGCCAGGGCCGAGGCCCTGGCAAAGCAGGACAAGGAGGCAGGAACCGACCTGGCCTTGCTCGATCTTGCGTTCAACGGCCTCAAGGCCCTTCTTTCGAGGGTGACGTGGGACGAGCGTGTAGACCGCCTGCGATCGCAGGTGGGGGCCGACCTTGTAGTGACCTGGATCGACGGCGGCCGCATTGGACTGTCATATCGCCCCGGTAGCAGTTGGCTCTTCGGCGCCTACACGGGCTACAGCCTGGTAAGGGAT
Organism: Thermoanaerobaculia bacterium; assembly: GCA_965116145.1. Taxonomy (GTDB): domain Bacteria; phylum Acidobacteriota; class Thermoanaerobaculia; order Multivoradales; family Multivoraceae; genus Multivorans. Next base: position 418,287 of record OZ220482.1, on the reverse strand, counting down.
CGGGACTCCATCACGGTTGCCCATGAGCTCGGTCACAACCTGGGACTGGCTCATCAGCCGGCGGCCAGCCCGTCCGCGCATGTGCATCATGCCCACGGCTACCAGGGATCGCACCCCTCTATCTCGCTCCCCTACCTGACCCTCATGGGGTCGCGCCAGAAGACTGATGGCAGTCTGGACCATGTCGACGGCTGGATCCCGGAGCTGTCCAGGGACGCCAGCCATGGCTACCACGGAGTCCAGATCAGCCTGGGCGGCGGCAGAAGCCGCGCTCGGGATGCGGTCGCGGTGTCTGCTCCGTGGGTGGCGGATTACATGGCCACCGTCAAGCAGCCGGGAGAACGACCCGATGACACCGACGGACTGCTGACGCCCGCAGGGCCGACGGACCTGAACGCGACGCCTGGCGACGGCCACGTGGTTCTTTCCTGGAACGCTCCCGGGAATCCCGGGACCACCGCCTACGAGGTACGTTTCGGCAAGAAGGGGAAGTCCCTGAGTTCCTGGACCGACATCAGGAGCTCGGGCGCCCTGACCACGCGCCACACGGTGGCTGGCCTGGAGAACGACTCCACGTACCGCTTCCGTGTCCGCGCAAGGAACGGCCCCTGGCCGAGTCCCTCGTCGGACGTGGTGAGGGCGACGCCCTCGGCGGCTCTCGGCGGTCCGACGGCGCCGATGGTCGTGTCGCTGGGCATCGTCGACGTGAGGGCAGCGGAAGACGGAGCCATTACCTTCGAGGTCACGGCGACCCCGGCGCCGGTGCTGGACGCGACCTTCAAGTACACGGTGACGGCGGAGAGCAGTGACACGGCGGCGGCGAGGAACGACTTCGTGGCGGTCAAGACCGCAACGGCAGGCATGGTCGCGGCAAATTCGACCAGCGCGACGATCACGGTGGAGATGATCGACGACGGTCTCGACGAGGGCAGCGAGACGTTCACCGTGACGTTGTCGGAGCCGTCCGACAACGCGACGATCGGCGCCGCCACCGCAACGGGCACCATCCTCGACGATGACTCCTCGCCGGTGCTGGCGTCAATCGCGGACCGGACAGTCGGGGTCGGCCAGACCGTGGATATCACGGCCGCGGCGACGGACGGCGACAGCGACCCGATCACGTACTCATGGACGCGTGAATCCAGCGAGGCGTCACCACCGATTCCGGGCGGCACGGCACTGAACCAGGCGCGGCTGACGTTCACGGCGACGGCGCCGGGCACGTACACGATGACGGTGACGGCATCGGACGGCAACGGCAATTCGGACACCGAGGAGGTCGTGGTCGCGGTGCGTCAGGCAGGCCCGGTGGACGACGGCTCCGATGGAGGCGGTGACAGTCCGTCGGGCAATCCCGGCGGCAATGACGGGGGCAGCAGCGACGGTGGCGGCCCTGGCACTGACGGCGGGTCCAGCGGCGGCGGGTCCGGCCCACCTGGCGAGCCGGGCGGAAACGGCGGCGGCAGCGGCGGTCCGGGCGGCAATGACGGCGGCAACGGTGGTCCTGCCGGGGGTGGCGACGGTTCAGATGGAAACGGTGGCGGCGCAGGCGCAGGCGGTGGTGGCAGCGGCGGAGGCTCCGACGGCAGCACGAACGGTGACCGCGGCGATGATGACGACGGTGGTACGACTGGTGACAGTGCTGACGACGATGGCGACGACGATGACGACGACCGCGCTGGCCCGGGCGGCAACGACGATGGTGATTCCGGTGGCGTCGGCGGCGACGTGCGCGCCTCCTTCACCCTGGACGCTCCCTGCGCCGACGGCCTCTGCCGCGCCCGGACCGGCGTCCCCGTGTCGTTCCGGGATGCGAGCAGCGGCGCCGTGGCCTCGTGGAGCTGGAGCCTCGGGGACGGCACGACGGCACGCAGCCGTTCGCTGGAGCACGCCTGGTCCGTGCCCGGGTTCTACACGGTGTCGCTGACCGTCAGCGGCCGGGGTCCTTCCTCGACCGTGTCGCGCACGGTGCTGGTCGAGGCGGCCGACCCGGTCGGTACCTGCGCGGCGGACGCCGAGACGCTGTGCCTCCAGGATTCCCGGTTCTCGGTCACCATGGACTGGTGGACCGAGGACGGCGCGGAAAGCAAGCGCGGGGCGGGCAAGGTGGTCCACGAGGGGACGAACGACTCGGGGCTGTTCTGGTTCTTCTCGGCGGTGAACTGGGAGCTGCTGGTCAAGGTGCTCGACGGCTGCTCGGTGAACGGTCGGATGTGGGTGTACGGCGCTTCGGCGACGACCCTGGGCTACGTGCTTGAGGTGACGGACACGGTGACCGGCGCGGTGCAGGAGTACCGGAGCGAGCCGGGCCGGCAGGCTGAGGCGTTCACCGACAGCGCGGCGTTCCCCGGAAGCTGCACTGACGCCGCAACAGCGGCCGCGGCCGCAGGTGACAGCCGTTCACTGCCGACGCCCGCACCGTCGTCCGGACCGCCGCCGGCGGAGCATCTCGCCGTCGCCACCTCGGTCACGGCATCGGCGGAGGGCGGTAGCTGCACGGAGACGGCGTCCGCGATGTGTCTCCAGCAAGGCCGCTACGAGGTGACCGTGGAGTGGTCGAACCATGACGGCCTGACCGGCACAGGCCGCACGGCTGGTCCGCGGACCGACGACTCCGGCCTGTTCCACTTCTTCTCCCCGACGAACTGGGAGATCCTGATCAAGGTGCTCGACGGCTGCAGCTTCAACGACCACCACTGGGTGTTCGCCGCCTCCGCCACCGACGTCGGCTTCAACCTGCAGGTGCGCGACACCGCGACCGGCCGGATCCGGCAGTACACCAAGCAGCCCGGAAATCCGGCCCGAGCCCTGGTCGACATCTCCGCGTTCCCGGAAAGCTGCCGGCAACCATAGGCGCCCGGACAGGCCGAGGCGTTCGCCGCACGGCACGACCGGGCGCCCATTTCCGGTTCGGCGCAATACCCCCGAAGAAGACACCGGTTGGCATGGCATCGATCACCTGTCAGCGCGAGTTGCTATCCTCCGGGACTCCGAGAATGTCGCGTATGCCCCGCAACGAGTGACAAGAGCCGGCAGACACAGAGACGTCCCAGTCAGGACCGGGTGCCTCACGGCCGGGGCGCTCTTCTGTGGCATGGGCGGCTTTGCCTCCGGCATGAGACGAGCCGGCTTCGACGTCTCCTGGGCTACCGACCTGGACGCTGCCGCATGCCGCACGTTTCGCCACCGTTTTCGTGGAGTCCGTGTTCTTGAGGCGGACGTCAGCCGCATCTCCTTCGAGGACGCCAGAATCGCTCCTGTCGACATCATTGCGGCGGGCTTCCCCTGCCAGAGTTTCTCCCAGGCAGGAAGCCGCCAGGGCTTCGAGGACCCCCGAGGCAGGACATTCCTCGAGATCACCCGACTGCTTCGCGAGTTCCCCGAAGCTCTGAGGCCGCGCCTCCTCGTCCTGGAGAACGTCCCCCATCTTCTCCACGGCGAGGGGGGCGCCTGGTTCGACCGGGTCCGCCGGGAGCTCAGGCAGGCCGGCTACTGGTTCCGTCTGTCAGCCTGCTGGGTGGCCAACGTCAAGGACGAAACGGACCTGCCACAGGACCGGGAGCGTCTGTTCATGGTTGCCGCTTCGCGGAAGCACTTCACGTACAAGACGGCTACAAGCACCCGGGAATCGCCCATTTCGGCGGGGCGAGGCTCGACAGCCTGGCGCGCGAGACCATCCAGAACTCGCTCGACGCGCGCGATGGCTCGGGCAAGCCGGTGGACGTTGACTTCGAGGTGGGCTGCTTCTCTGGCCAACAGGACGTCCTCGGCCGTACGGAGCTGATCCAGGCGCTCGAGTCCTGCCGTGAGCGTGCAAGGAGCGACGAAGACGCCGCCGCTGTCACAGAGCTGGAACGGGCGCTTGCACTCGTCGAGAAGCCGAAACTGGCCTACCTGCGAATCGCCGACCACAGGACGACGGGGCTCACCAATCGGAACTGGAAGGCTCTTGTCAAGATGCAAGGGCTCAGCGTCAAGCAGACCGGCAGCGACGCCCTCGGCTCCCACGGCATCGGCAAGTACGCCCCATTTGCAGTCTCGCCGCTTCGCACGGTCTTCTACTGGACGTACTTCGACTCGAACGACGGATCCGTGGAGCGATGCCAGGGCAAGTCCGTGCTGATGACGCACGACGGCGCTGACGGCCCCACTCAAGGTACGGGGTTCTAAGGCTACCGGAAGGGCTGCCGTGAACTTGAACAAGCGGAGATTCCGACGCGTCTACGAGTCCTGGACAAGTCGGGAAGGCCTAAGCCGGGCACGGCCCTCTACATCCTGGGCTTCACCACCCGGAAAGGCTGGCAGCGGGAAGTGGCGGGCCGCGTGCTGGTGAGCTTCTTTCACGCGGTCCGAACCGGCAAGCTCGAGGCCACGATCGAGCCGGATGCCGACCTTGAAGAATGCGGGCTTCTCACTATCGAAGGGTCCACGATCGGAACCTGGTTCGACTACCTGATCGCCAAGGCCGAATCGTCGAAGCAGCAGCAGGAGCTGGAGGACCTCAGGACCGCCCGCACCTTCTGGCAGTTGCCGGAGCAGGCGGATCACGAACTCCACAAGCAGGACCCGGATCTTGGGCACTGCCGGCTCTACCTGAGCATCCGCGAGAACCTGCCGCGCAAGGTCGCGCTGGTCCGCCGGTCGGGAATGCTGATCACGACCGAACAGCCGCGTCTCCAGCGGTTCCCCGGTTTCGACGACTTTGCAGCGCTGTGCGTTTTCGAGGACCCCGACGGCAACGCCCTGCTGAAGGACATGGAGAATCCGAAGCACGATCGGTTCGAGCCGGAGCGCCTTCCCGAGAATCAGCGAAGGCGAGGAGACCGGGCACTCAAGCGAATCGCCGACTGGATCAGGTCGTCCATCGGTGAACATGCCAAGGTCTCGAACACGGCGGCGACATCGGCCATCAGCGAGCTCGCCGAGCTCCTTCCCGACCCGTACGCTGAAGACGAATTGGGGGGGGGGGGGGGGCAACGAGAAGTCCTTCTCCGACCGTATCGAGAAGCTCTCTCTCAAGCCCCTCCGCAGGCGTTCGTCCCGCGGGTTGGCGCCTGAGGCCGGCGACGACACCCCGGACTCCGAGGGAGAGGGTGATGGCGATGGTGAACAAGGGGGACACGGTGACGGGCGCCAGGCCGCGGCGACGGCATCGTCCTGGGACCTCCGCGAGGGGCAGGGCGGCGGCGGCGGCCGCGGCGCTGTGGCCGGCAAGCTTGTTCCGGTTCGGGGAGTGCGGATTCTCCCGACGGCTGACCGTCGCGAGCTGGCGCTCGGCTTCGACTGCAGCGAGTCCGGCATTGCCCACGTGCAGATCGACGAGGCCGGAGACGCCTTCTCGATTCCGAACGCGGACCTGACCGTGTTCGACGAGTCGGGCGAGCAGGTCGATCCGCAGGCCCTTCACGTGAAAGCCGGCCGCCGACTCCGACTTCGCATTCGTTCAGCCAAACCTATCGACGAAAGGGCGTGGCGAGTCGCCGTCGTCATGAGACCGCCACAGCCGGACGAGGGTGTTCAGCCGTGAAATGGGACCTGGGCAAGGCCTTCCCGTATCCGGTGCTCAGGCCTCATCAGGGCGCCGACGGCGACTACCCGAAGGCCGAATTCGAGGCCACTATCGAAGCCAGGCGGGCAGAAGGGACGCTGGCCGTCGACCTGAACGTCACGTTCGAGCTGAGTGACCCCGATCTTCGGAGGTTGGTCCGGCAGCGGAACGCCAGATGCGCACTCGTCATCGAGTCCCCTCTCACTCGGTTCCGCGATCTGGTTCAGGTGGAGGGCTATCACCGTCAGGAGAGCTTCAGCACGGGGCAGTTGAAGGGCAGAGTGGAGATCCGTCCATTCCTGGTCTGTACGCGTGAACTGAGGAAGTTCCGGGCGAACGGATGGCACGCGGACTATGGAGATCGTTCATTCGACATCCCGGTCGGCGCCGTGCTCGCCCAGGACGAGCCGTCGGTGTACTGGATCGATACCGAGGACGAGAAGCCGATCGCCTCGATCTTCAGGCACACGGGATCGCCGGACCAGAAGGACGGAACCTGGGCTTGCCTGCCGGCCGACGACCAGGTCGAGATTCGCATGTCCGAGCGAGACCATCGCTGCTTCGAACGCACCAAGCACCAACGGGAAGGCGACGAGGCGGCCTGGCTCATCAACGGCGTCTACCTGCCTGCGCTCGTCTACCTTCTGAACGAGGCCGACTCGGCGGCAGACGAGTACGCCTCCTTTCGCTGGTACGCAACCCTCGACCAGAAACTGGAAGAGAAGCGTCGTCCGGGCCTCGGAAGTGCCGGCGCAGGCAACAACCGTCTCACGGATGCACAGGACCTCCTGAACGCTCCTCTTGGCCGGATCCCGTTGTTCCGGGTCGAAGAATCGAGGGCTTCGCAGTGACGCTCCTCTACTACCGGCAGGCCATCGTCGATGACTACTTCGACCGGGTTCACGAGAACCTGGACTGGTACTACTCCAACTGCCAAGGAGCGGCCCCCCGGCCGAAGGAGCCGTACACCACGAAGTCGGCAGCCATTCAGATCGGGGACATTTTCCGTCTGCGCCCTTCCAGGGATGCGGCGCCGGCACGGACGGACGCCAGCAACGCCCTCCTTGTCTACGGAGCTCTTGACGCTCTCAGTCCGCACCAGGCGACGGACGAGAGACTCTGGGTCTACCTCTGCCACAACGACTGCGCCGCCTACGCGGCCTGGCGGTGGCTGGGCAGACGCCCGGCGGAGGATGACGCCGCGATCAGGAAGGTCCGCAACCACTTCTTCGCCCGGCGCAACGGCTCCAGATCCCTGGTTCGGGACAACGCGGTATCCAGACTCTGGTGGCTCGGCTACATCGCCCACGCAGTTGATCCGCACTCGCCCTCGGAGTTCCTCGAGATCCTGCTCCACCGACAGGACGTGCGCTCGGCGTTGATCGAAAGACCCTCGGTGTCGATGAACCTGGATGTACTCAGAGCGATCTACCGCGTCATGAAGGAACACTGGCAGCAGGAACGCGGAGGCGAGCTGTTCGCGCGGGAGGCCTTCCGGACCTGGATGGTGAACATCAACCGCCGGGGAGGCGTGGTTCTGCTGGATGCCCTGCCGGAGCCTGATCTGGCCGTTCTCCTGCGGGAAGAGGCCGTCCGAGCCCTGGAGACCGCGGGTTGACGGACAATCTGAGCCCTGCAGACCGCTCCAGATGCATGGCGAACATCCGCTCGCAGGGAATGAAACCGGAACGTGCGGTGCGCTCCATGGCCCACCGGCTCGGCTACCGTTTCCGCCTGCACCGCCGGGACCTGCCCGGCACTCCCGACCTCGTTTTTCCGCGGCATCGGTCGGTTGTGTTCGTGCACGGCTGCTTCTGGCACTGGCACTCCGATCCGTCATGTCCGATTGCCGGCCTGCCCAAGTCGAACCTGCAGTACTGGAAGCCGAAACTCGCCCGGACACGGGCCCGTGACGCGGAGAACGCTGCCCGACTGATCTGCCGGGGCTGGAGGGTCCTCACCATCTGGGAGTGCGAACTCCGCGATCCGGAAACCGCTCTTGCGACGCTCGACGCATTCTTGTCGGGAACGGAGGCTCGGGCGTCCGCAGCTCCCGAGATCCCGGCCAACGTCGGTGACGCTACAGCAGGGCCGTTACCAGTTCCGGGTACAGGCAGATCAGGGCGAGGCCGATGAGCTGGATGACGATGAAGGGGACGACGCCGCGGTACATCTCAACGGTGGTGATCCGCCTGGGCGCCACGCCGCGCAGGTAGAAGATCGCGAAGCCGAAGGGCGGGGTCAGGAAGGAGGTCTGGAGGTTCATGCCGATCATCACTCCGAACCAGACCATGTCGATGTCGAGGATGCGCGCGGCTGGAGCGATCAGGGGGATGACGATGAACGCGATCTCGAAGAAGTCGATGAAGAAGCCGAGGATGAAGATCGCAAGGTTCGCGACGATCAGCAGGCCGAGCTTGCCGCCCGGGAGACCCGTCAGCAGGTCCTCGATCCAGATGTCGCCGTAGAGTCCCCGGAAGACCAGGGCGAACGCGGTGGATCCGATCAGCAGGAAGATGACCATCGTGGTCAGCTTCGCGGTCGCGTCCATCGTCTCCCTGACCGCCTTCATGCTGAGGCGGCCGCGGGACAGCGCAAGAAGGATGGCGCCGACTGCGCCCAGGGCGCCGGCCTCGGTAGGAGTCGCGATGCCCGCGAAGATGCTGCCCAGGACGACCAGGATGAGAACCAGGGGCGGCGCCATGACGATGGCAACCTGCCGCGCCAGTGCGGCGCCGTCGAGCGTCCGTTCCTCGGCGGGCAGGGCCGGCGCCGCCGCCGGCCGGGCGATCGCCACGCCGGTGACGTAGACCGCGTAGAAGCCGGCCAGCATCAGACCGGGCACCAGGGAACCGATGAACAGGTCGCCGACCGAGATGCCGAGCTGATCGGCCAGAACGACGAGGACCACGCTGGGCGGGATGATCTGGCCCAGGGTGCCGGCGGCGCTGATCACGCCGGTGGCCAGCATCGGGGAGTAGTCGTAGCGCAACATGACCGGCAGCGAGATCAGGCCCATGGCGACGACCGATGCACCGACCACGCCGGTCGCCGCGGCGAGCAACGCGCCCACCACGACCACCGCCAGCGCCAACCCGCCCCGCAGCCGCCCGAAGAGCATGCCGACCGTGCGCAGGAGATCCTCCGCCAGCCGGGACTTCTCCAGCATCGTGCCCATGAAGATGAAGAACGGGACCGCGAGCAGGACGCCGTTCGACATCACACCGAACACCCGCTCCGGGAACGCGTACAGCAGGTTCCACGAGAAGAGCCCGAGTTCAATGCCGATGACGGCGAAGATCAGCGCCGTGCCTCCCAGGGAGAAGGCCACCGGGTAGCCCGCGAAGATGAACAGGAAGACGACGACGAACATCAGCGGGCCGAGGAGCTCGCTGCTCACAACAGACCCTCCTGGAGCGCATCCTCTTCCTCCGCTCCTGCCCTGAGCTCTCGCAGCCGCAGCCAGTTGCGGACCGCTTCGGCCAGCCCCTGCAGCGCCAGCAAGGCGAAGGCCACCGGCAGCACGCTCTTGATCGGGTAGCGCGGCAAGCCGCCCGGGTCGGAAGACACCTCCAGCACCGCCCAGGAGTTCCTGACAGACGGCCAGGACATGACCAGGCCGAAGACCGCGAAGGGAATCAGGAACGCGACCGAACCCCAGAAGTCGATGCGGCGGCGCCAGCGCTCCGGCAGCCGACTGTAGACGACATCGACCCGCACGTGGGCGTTGGTCAGCAGCGCGTACGCCGCCCCGAGCAGGAAGACGAGGCTGAACATGTACCACTGGAGCTCGAGGTACGCGTTCGAGCTCAGGTTCCAGCCGGTGAAGCGGCCGAGATAGCGGACCACCGCGTTGTACGCACCGACCGCGACCATGGCCAGGGTCAGCCAGGAGACCGCGCTCCCCAACCGCGAGTGGAAGCGATCGACCCAGGCGACGAAGCGGGCCGGCCGGCCGACCGGAGTTGCTGCTGACGGCATGACCGCGCGCAGGCTAGCAAGTGCGCGGTGAACCCTGCTCTCGGTTCGGGCGGCCATGCCTGCCTGCGTCCGGCCGCGACGTTGCTCTTCGGTTCCGCACGGCCCGCTGCGTCCGCCGGCAGCGCGGTGTCTACAGCCAACGGCCGCTCTCGATGCGGCGCCCGCCGCCACTACGCAGGCGCCCTTCCCGCCGAAGGTCGTGACCCTGGGCGGCGTGCTGATCGACAGCGGCAAGTTCGACTGGGCCGCGTCCGGCCGCTTCCCGATCATGACCGAGCCGGTGTCGGCGCCGGGTGAGCCTCGGGCAGCCTACACGCAGAACTCCACTCCGCCTTCGACGAATGGGCCTCCGCCGTCTCCCTCCGCACAGCAGCACTGGGGAACCACGGTCGCGTGCTGCCGGATCGTGAGCGCCGCATCCTCGACCTCGACCACGGCGTAGACCAGAACGCGGTGCTGCCGGGAGTCGAACTCGACCGTGATCGAGTTCACCAGACGGTCCAGCCAGCCCTGCGGGACATCGTGCTCGCTCCAGAGCACCTGCGACGTCCGCTCCAGCCCGAGCGCGTCCCGGACATCGAACTCGACCGCGAAACGCCAGCCGTCCGCCGCCCCATCCGCAACGCGTTCGGGTTCCGCCAGCGGGCTGACCGGCGGATCGTCCGGGGTGGCGACGCCGCGGCGGTCCGGCCGGCTCCGCCGCAGGAACACCGGACCGCCGACGTCTACCCGCGGTTGCAGCGCCTGGGAGGAACCGGACCGGTGTCTAGCCACCTTGAGCAGCAAGACGCGCTCCGGCCGATAGCGCCGGTTGGGAGTCGCCAGCTCCAGGTCGTCGAGCATCTCGTCGACCAGCGGAGCGATGCCGGAGCTTCGGACCGCCTCGTAGCTGTCGGCGCGCTCGTCCCTCTCGGCGACCACGTACTCGTTGACGAAGAAACTCCTGTCACCGACGGTCTCGAACCTGGTCAGGACCGCCGGGCGAACCACGCCCTCTTCACCCGGGACCGGGCGGCTCAGAAAGCGGACCTTCCTCATGTGCGAGACCCGCCCGTCCAGCGGAAACTGCAGATAGCCCGTCCTGAGGGCGCCCGCACTACAGGCCGCCACCGGAGGTTCTCGTGGTGGCGGCTGCCCGAAGGTCAACGTGGTCCACGCCACTCCCAGCAGGAACAACAGGAGGGGGCGCCGAGATCCCGACCCTGACGTCCGCGTAGGGCCGTTCATCGGAGGAGCAGATCGGGAAGAGTACCGGCCGGGCAGTCCAGCATCGAGTAGCCCCCACTCGTACTGCCGTTCACGATGGCGGAGCTCGCGGCGAGCCAGCCTCGCAGTGCCCGCCAGTCTCCAGCGGACAGTTCCTCTCTCAGGCCCGGCAGGAGACGCGCCATCACTTCCTCCTCCGGTTTGACCTTCATGAGTTCGACCGCCTCCAGCCAGTCGGCATGGCTGCCGCCGATGAGTTCGGAAAGAGCCGCCGCGTCACCACGTCCGACGACGAAGTCGTCGAGGGCTCCGAGTCCCTTCAGGCGGTCCTGCTCTGCCGGTGACAGGGCGTCCCCTGCCTGGGATGCAGCCGCAAGCGCCTCGACAGCAGGGTCGGAAATTCCCTCAATGTAGCGAAGCATGACCTCCTTCAGCGGTCCGTCGTCCTGGTCCATGGGCTCCGCCTTTCGGCGGTTGATTTCACGCGCAGCCTCCTCCGCGAAGTGCCGTACCGTCGCGATTCCGCGTTCCGACATGCCCGACTCGCGAAGCGCAACTTCCTGGTCAGGTTGACCGGCAGGTTCCGCCGCGGCATCGCCGGAGGCGAGATGCCACTCCCACGGGTGAACGACGGTCCCGTTGAGGAGCCACCAGAGCGGCACGAGCTCGGGGTTGGCCTGGCTGTCGGCGAACTGATCCGGCACGTAGTCGGGGCCGCAGTCGGGTGCCCGGCCCGCTTCGACGGCGGCGGCGTAGTGCGCACGCACTGCGTCCCGCTGATGCCCCAGGCGCAGCTCCTCCGCCGTGATTCCGTCAAGCACGGGCCACCAGAGCGGCGAGTCCGGGGGAGTGTCCGGGGATGTCCACTGGCCGGCAGCCAGTCCCGGCGCCACGAGCAGCGCGAGGGTCACAAGACTCTGTTTCACGGTTTTCTGCCCCTTTCGTCTGGCGACAAGGTCTGTTCTCGTCAATTTTGTCGAAATCCTGCTGAGTGTCGTGCGAGTCTAACTCCAACAGACGAGCACGCATCGCCCGGATGCCTGGCTCGGGTGAGAGACGAACAGGAGTCGGAAAGGGCTACACTGCGAGCCGCGATCCGACGGTAAAAGACCGATCAGGGGAGGCCAGGCAGGGGAATGGGAAGGCTTGAAGGAAGGACAGCTCTCGTCACCGGCGGCGGCACCGGCATCGGCCGGGCCACCGCCCTCCGCTTCGCGCTGGAAGGCGCCTCCGTCGTCGTCTCCGGGCGGCGCCTCGAACCGCTCGAGGCGGTCGTGTCCGAGATCGAGGCGGCCGGCGGCAGCGCCTGGGCCCGTTCGGCGGACATGGAGGACCCGGAAGCCGTGCAGGGGCTTGCGGCTGCCGTGCTGGACCGCCACCCGACCGTCGACATCCTGGTCCACAACGCCGGACACAGCTCCAGGGTCCGCAGCACGCGCTACATCTCCCGGCAGGAATGGGACAGCGTGATCGCCGTCAACGCGACCGGGCCGGCCATGCTGACCAGGGCCCTGCTGCCGGCGATGCTCGACCACGGCGGCGCCACGGTGATCATGGTGTCCTCCGTTGCCGCGATCCGGCCCGGGGTCATGGCCGGTACAGCCTACGGCGCCGCCAAGGCCGCTTCCCGGAACTACGTCATGGGGCTCGGCGCCGAGCTCCGGCAGCTCGGCATCCGCGCCACCAGCGTTCTTCCTGGCGAAGTCGACACGCCGATCCTCGACCATCGTCCCCGCCCGCCGTCCGACGAGGAGCGGGCCGGGATGATGGCGGCCGACGACATCGCCGAGGCGATCCTGACGGCCGCCGCCCTGCCCGAACGGACCGTGATCGAGGAGATGGTCCTGATGCCGACGAAGCTCCGCGACTACAGTGCCGACATCGCGGCCGCGCGCACTCTCGGCGGCCCGGAGGAAGGCTGACATGCCGACGATGACCCCGACCGAACGGGACGAGTTTCTGGCCGAACCCGGCATCCTGATGCGGATCGGCACGGTCTGCGACGATGGCCGGCCCCTGGTGACGCCGATCTGGTTCATCTTCGAGGAGGAGGCGATCTGGTTCACGCCGCGGGAGAACTCGGTCTGGTTCGCGAACCTGCGGCGCGATCCGCGGACCTGCCTCGTGATCGACGAGCAGAACCTCCCCTACCGCAAGGTCCTGGTCGAGGGCGAGGCGGAGCTCGTCCACGACATCGGCGTCGACGATGTCTGGCGCGACCGCTACCGGCTCATCGCCCGCCGCTATGTTCCCGAGGAAGCAGCCGAGGACTACATCCAGGCCACGATCGACCAGCCCCGGGGGCTCTACCGGCTCCCCCTCGCCCAGGCGTCCGCCCGCACCTGGCGCATGCCGGTGGGCGACGAGGACCAGTCCGGCATCTGGCACCAGCGCTACTACCGGCCGGGCACCAGGCTCAAGCGGTGAGTCACTCCGAGGCGGGTTCCTGCGCCGCCGGCGGCTGCGGCTTCCTGTGGACCACGGCCGCCCCGATCAGGCCGCCGATGGTGGAGAAACCGACGGTGAGCACCAGAGACAGAACGACCACCGCGATGACGCCCAGGCCGACGATCGTGCTGAAGAAGCTCAGGGCCTCGAGGTCCTCGACGGACTCCGAGGCGAGGGCCCCGAGCCCCATGGCGCCCGCAAGTCCCCCCAGGACCAGGAGCCCCAGAAGGATGCTCAGGACGGAGCCGAAGACGCCGGCAAGCGCTCCGATCTTCGCGCCCTCGCCGTAGGGAGCAGCCATGGACGGCGGGTCGTCCTTCAGCGCCAGCCAGACCGCCAGGATGCCGCCGGCGACGGCCAGGGCGCAGCAGGCCAGGTTGAGCACCTGAAGGCCGGGAATCTGGGCGGCGACGGCGCCCGCACCGCCGCCGATGGCCGCGGCGCCGATCTTCTTGCCTGTCATGGAGTCTCCTCGGTGTTGATGAACGGCACGGCAAGACTACGCCCAGAGGGCCAGGAAGACCTCGGCGCCGATGGCGCCGCCTGCCCCCACGGCGCTGACGGCACGACCCGCTGACCGCAACGATCGTTCGGGTTCCCGGACAGCACGACAGAGTCCCGTCGAACGAGGCACAGGCAACGTTCGAGCGCACACCTGCACCCCAAGGCTCTACGGGGTCCCTGCCGGCGAGTTTCGCGGCCTTCGTCGGACGACGATCTGCTCGACAGCCTCCCGGGCCAGGAAGGCGATCGGCACTGCAGCGAGCAGAGCCGTTCCGAACCGGCTGGCCGGCGTGTTCATCGGCAGCAGCCAGTCGATCGCCGTCGGAGCGAGAAACAGGAGAATCGCCCTGGGGTGCGCGAGCAGCCAGTCGCGCACCGGACGAAGCAATGGCAGCACGACCAGCCCGAGCGTGAAGCCGACATAGAAGCCGAAGCAGCGGTGGCACACGGCCAGGGGATGTCCGGCGAGGTGAAAGCTGCGGTCGGCGAACTGATGGCAGACCGACGAGAACAGCTCGTAGGCGAGCGGCGCCAGGAGTCCTCCCCGCGCGGCCGACAGCGGCGCGGCAAGGACCATCGCGACGGCGGCGCAGCACGCAGCGGCGACAGCGGCCGTTGCCGCCACTGCGGAACGTTGGGAATCCGAGCCGGTCAGCAGCAGGTCTCCGGGGCCGCGAGGCGCCCGCGTGCTCCCCTGGCAGCCCGTGAAGTCCCCGGTCCGAATCGCCGGCACAGCATCGTTCTGCGAGTGTAGCCCGCGCTGTGGCGGTCGCCGAAGCGGCCACGACGTGACGCGCTACACTCGCGGATGGGCGTTTCGCCGCTCAACTCCGTCGCGCGCCAGTTCACCTCAAGCCCCGCACGCCAGTCACAAGGAGCACCATGTCCCCGAACCGTCTGAAGGCCGCCGCGATCGGCGGCGGCGTCGCAGGAGTCGCGTCCGCGCTACCGATTCTGGAGTTCGTCAACGCGGCGTGCTGCGCCCTGATCGTCGGCGGCGCCGTGCTCGCGGTCTGGCTGGCGCTGCGCAACGAGCCGCCGACCGACAAGGCCCCCCTGGGCGCCGGTGCTGCGATCGGGGCGCTCAGCGGTGTCTTCGCCGCGCTCGTCGAGGCGATCGTCTCCATCCCCATTACCCTCATCTTCGGAAATGCCGGCGCCGAGATTCTCGAGGAAGTACTGGCGAGCGATGCGATAGCGGTCGAGGGGCCAGGCAGGGACGTTCTGGAGAGCCTGGCCGGATCGGGCGATGGCCTCGCTCTGGGCGTGATCCTGATTGGCCTCGTGTTCGGCCTGGTCGTCTATTCGATCTTCGGCGCCCTGGGCGGCATCCTCGGAGCGGCGGTCTTCAACAGGAAGGCCTGAGCCGGGCAGCTTCGTGGCGACTGTCGCGTGAGCGGCTGGAACTCGATTCCGGAGCTGGGGGCTCTGGTCGGACAGGACGTCCGCCTGCGCGGCTGGGTGGACGGCCGTCGATCGAGCGGCCGGATCGGGTTCATCCGGCTCAGGGATTCCGGCGCGACGGTTCAGCTCGTCGTCAGCCGCAAGGAAGTCGACGAGACCTCCTGGGAAGTGCTGCAGCACGCCGGCCAGGAATCGACCATCGCGGCCACCGGCGCCGTGGCGGCCGATCCCCGCTCGCCCGGCGGTGTCGAGATCCACGTTTCGTCCCTGGCCCTCCTCCACGGCGCCGAGGCCTACCCCATCACGCCGAAGGAGCACGGCGCCGCGTTCCTGATGGACCACCGGCACCTGTGGCTCCGTTCGAGCCGCCAGCGCGCGGTGCTGCGGATCCGCAGCGAGGTCTGCCAGGCAATCCACGACTTTCACCGCGAGCGCGGCTACTACCTGGTCGACTCCCCGATCCTCACGCCCGCCGCCTGCGAGGGCACGTCGACCCTGTTCGAGACACCGTACTTCGACCACGGGTCGGCCTTCCTCAGCCAGTCCGGTCAGCTCTACCTGGAGCCGGCGGCCGCCGCGCTCGGCAAGGTCTACTGCTTCGGCCCGACCTTCCGCGCCGAGAAGTCCAAGACGCGCCGCCACCTGATGGAGTTCTGGATGGTCGAGCCGGAAGCCGCCTTCCTCGACTTCAGCGGGCTGTGCGAGCTGGCCGAGGACTTCGTCGTCTACCTGGCGGGACGGGTGCTCGAGAACTGCGCCGAGCCGCTCGCGAGCCTGGACCGGGACGTCTCGAAGCTCGAGGCGATCCGAAAGCCCTTCCCGCGGCTCCGCTACGCGGAAGCAGTCGATCTCCTCCGCCGCCAGGGCTCGGACATCGAGCCCGGAGAGGACTTCGGCGCCCCCGAGGAGACCGCGATCGCGCGGGAGTTCGAACGGCCGGTCATGGTCACCCACTATCCGACGTCGCTCAAGGCCTTCTACATGGAGCCCGACCCGGATGACCCGTCGCTGGCCCTGGCGCTCGACGTGATCGCCCCGGAAGGCTATGGGGAGATCATCGGCGGCAGCCAGCGCATCCACGACCACGACCTGCTGCTCGCCCGGCTCAAGGAGCACGACCTGCCGATCGAGTCCTTCCAGTGGTACCTCGACATCCGCCGCTACGGCACCTTCGAGCACAGCGGCTTCGGCATGGGCGTCGAGCGTTTCGTGGCGTGGATGGCGGGTGTGCCCCACCTGCGGGAGACGATCCCGTACCCGCGAACCATGGACCGGATCTACCCCTGACCGATCGGCTAGCAGCCCGTGGCAAAGGCGCGTGTCGCACCGAGAGCGGTCAGGCGCCCGTCCGGCAAGGCGCAATGAACGAGCATATTGGGGATATGTGAGCGAAGAGCAACGCAGCCGGACGGGATGCATGGCCGATCGAATGCAGCGCGAGTTTTGCCACGGGCTGCTAGACGATCTGCAGACGCGGCTCGGATACCGCTTCGCTGACCGCGAGCTGCTGAACCGGGCACTCACCCACCGGTCGTTCGCCAACGAACGGGGCCTGGACCGGGACAACGAGCGCCTCGAGTTCCTGGGCGACGCGGTGCTCGGGATGGTCGTCACGGACTGGCTGTACCGATCCCGTCCGTCGGACCCGGAAGGCGCCCTGTCGCGGACCAGATCGGATGTCGTCCGGGCCGAGGCGCTGGCCCGGCGCGCACGGGACCTCGACCTCGGCTCGGCCCTGCGCGTCGGCCATGGCGAAGATCAGTCCGGGGGCCGCGACAAGCAGTCGCTCCTGGCGGACGCAATGGAAGCGGTCATCGGCGCCGTGTTCGTGGACGGCGGTCTCGAGGCCGCACGTGCCGTCGTCGAGCCATGGATCGAGATCGAGGCCGCCGAGGCGATCGGCGCTCCGGACGCGAAGTCGGATCTGCAGGAGTCGCTGCAGGCGGAGGGACAGGCGCCGCCGGTCTACCGACACGTCGGCCGGGAGGGACCGGACCACGACCCCGTGTTCCACGTCGAGTGCTGGATCGGGGACGACCTTGCGGCCGCGGAATCGGGCCGTTCGAAGAAGGAGGCCGAACGGCGCGCGGCCGCCCGGGCGCTGGCCGAACTGGCAGGAGCGAACTGTCCTACCGGCGCTTGAAGCGGCGTTCGAGATCCCGATCCGTGAGCTCCAGGACGACCGGCCGGCCGTGCGGACAGGTGTACGGGTGCTCGCAGGCGAAGAGCTCCGCGATCAGGCTCTCCATCTTCTCCGCCGACAGCGCCTGGTGCATCTTGACCGCGGCCCGGCAGGCCTGGCTGGCCGCGAGCTGGGTCAGCAGATACTCGGCGAGCGCATCGTCCTCGCCGGGCAGCTCGTCGCCGGCGGCCACCCGGGTCGCGATCCGCAGCACCAGGCTCTCCGCTTCCGCATCCGGCAGGACGGCCGGGATCGCGGTGATCGCGGCGCTGCTGCCGGAAAAGGACCTGACCGCATAGCCAGCGCGGGCCAGCCCGGCCGAGCACTCGGCCAGCGCCGCGTTCTCGGCCGCGGACAGCTCCAGCATGCGGGGGACGAGAAGCGTCTGACTCACCGCATCCTGTTCTGCAAGGCTGCCGCGAAACCGCTCGTACAGGATCCGTTCGTGGGCCACATGCTGGTCCACGACGAGCAGCGCCTCGGGGCCCTCGAGCAGGATCATCGTGCCCTTGTACTGGCCGATCAGGCGCAGCGAGTCCCGGCCGCGGCCGGTCAGCGGCACCGACCGCGCCGGCGCCGGCCGGTAGGCGACCTCGGCCAGCTTCGCGGAGGGCGATGCGGCCTCGCCGTCGACGTACTGCGCCGCGATCTCCCTGGCCCAGGCCGGCGCCGCCGGCGCCGGGTCTCCCGCCGCGGCGCCGGGCGAGCGCTGCAACCCGGAGAACGGAGGTTCGCGGACCTCGCCCGCGCCGGTCCAGGCCGGCGGCGCGGCCGGTCCCGAAGGTTCGCGCAGCGGCGCCGGCTCCTCGCCCTTGGCCGCCTCCAGCCCTCGTCGCAACGCGCTGCCGATGCGGCCCGGCAGCGCGGCGTCGCGGAACCGCACCTCGGCCTTCTGAGGATGGACGTTGACGTCCACGGATTCCGGCGGGATGTCGAGGAAGAGGAACAGGGCCGGCGGCGGCTCCCCCTTCATCAGATCGCGCACGGCCTTGTAGTAGATGCCGAGGACGGTGCGGTCCCGCACCAGCCGACCGTTCACGAACACGAACTGACGCCGTCCCTTCGCGGTCTCCCGATCGCCGACGAAGCCCGTGATCCCCTGGCTCTTCCGGGCCTCCGGCAGCGGCGTCAGACGACCCATGAGACTCTCGCCGAAGAGCTGGGAGATGCGGTCGAGGCGCCCTGCCGCGTCGACACCCGTCGCCTGGGCCCTCAGCAGCTCCCGCGGCGCCGCGCCGATTTCCGCTGCGTTCCGCAGGACAAAGGTGACGTCCGGGCGCGCCAGCGCGTAGCCCTGGACCACGACCACGGCGTGGCGAAGTTCGGTCGCGGGCCGCTTCAGGAACTGCTTGCGCGCCGGCACGTTGTGGAACAGGGCCTCGACCCGGACCGTCGTGCCGCGCGGGCGGCTCACCGGTTCGTCGACCACCGGCCGCCCGCCTTCGACCAGCAGCCGATGACCGTCTCCGGCAGTCCGGGCGGTCAGGAGCTCGCACCTGGAAACCGCCGCAATCGACGCCAGGGCTTCGCCGCGGAAGCCCAGGGTCGCCACTTCCAGGAGGTCGTCGAACGAGGCGATCTTGCTCGTCGCGTGGCGTTCGAGCGCGAGGGCGACATCCCCGGCGGCGATCCCCCTGCCGTCGTCCACGACGGAGATCAGGTCGCGGCCGCCGTTCTCGAGGTCGACCTCGATGCGGACCGCGCCGGCGTCGAGTGCGTTCTCGACCAGCTCCTTGACCACGGACGACGGGCGCTCGACCACCTCGCCGGCAGCGATCTGGGAGATCAGTTGATCGGGGAGCCGCTGCAGGGGGCGGCGGCCTTCGGAACCCGAGTCGTCGGTCAAGGCGCAACCTCCCTCAGCGTCCGTTGCATCACTCCATAGCTGTTCAGCTCGCGGCCGAGAAAGGCCCGGCGGACTTCCCGCGTCAGCGAGCCGACCGACTCGAGCGTCGCCTGATCGAAGTGCCCGTTTCCCTGCAGTGCCCCGAGCGCCGCGCTGCCGATCTGGCGCAGGAAGGCGAGCGCGTCGGCATCGACCTTCCGGTTCGAGCCCGCATCGCCGCCGCACGAAGCGCACAGGATGCCGGCGGCGTCGACGGCCAGCCAGGCCTCGTCGCCGATCGGACTGCCGCAGGCGGGACAGCGGCGGGGAGAAGGGAACACACCGCTCAGACGGAGGGTCCAGCACTCGAGGTAGCGGGTGGCCAGCAACCGGTCGCAACCGTCGAGCAGGGCCTGGACCGTGGTGTCCAGAAGCCGGTAGAGATGGTTGTCCGGCTCGTCCTCCTGAGCGAAGACCTGCATGTGCTCCGCGAGATATGACGACACCAGGATCCCCTCCAGGTCCTCGTGCAGCGCGCGGGCGCTGCGGATCGTCTCCGCCCCGCTCAACCGGACGAGCTCGCGTTCCGGCTTCTCGAACCAGGTCACGTGCACCTTGGCGAGCTGCTGGAGCTCGCCGCCGAAGCGGCTGAAGCGCTTCCTGGCGCTGCGGGCCGCTCCCCGCTTCAGGCCCCGGTCGCGGCTCAGGAAGACGACAATCCGGTCCTGTTCGTGCAGGTTGGTGGTCTGCAGCAACTGGGCCTCGCCGCTGTGCAGTGGCACGTCGGAGTTCCTGCCGCCGCTCAGCGAACCAGCCAGTCGATCATCAGCGCCGCCAGGCCGAAGTAGACGAGAATCCCGGTGATGTCGCTGCTGGTCGTGACCATGGGGCCGGAGGCGACCGCCGGGTCGATGCCCATCCGCTCGAACGCCATCGGCAGCAGCGAACCGATCAGCGAAGCGAGGACGATCGCCAGGAACAGAGAGCTCGCGACCACCGCACTGTAGGCCGGGTTCTGCTCCAGGAAGGCGGCGGCTGCCGCCGCGGCAACGGCGCAGACGAACGCCACGACCAGGCCGATCCGGACCTGCTGGAGCAGGAAGCGGCGCATCCGGCCGCCGCCCTCGCCGAGCCGTCCCGTCGCCAGGCCGCGCACCGTCAGCGTCATCGTCTGACTGCCGATGTTGCCGCCCATGCCCATCACCACCGGCGCGAAGGCGAGCAGAAAGGCCTCGTTCAGCCGCAACTGGAACTGCTTCATCAGAACGCCGGTCAGGGTCAGGCCGACCAGGTTGATCAGCAGCCACGGCAACCGGATGCCGGCTACCCGCCAGGCCCGCTCGCGGTACAGCAGCTCGTCGTCCGAGGTGCCGACCATCTTGTAGAAGTCCTCTTCCGCCTCCTCCTGCACGATGTCGATCACATCGTCCACCGTCACCAGCCCCAGCAGACGGCGGGTCTCGTCCACGACCGGAATCGCCAGGAAGTCGTAGCGCGCCGCGAGCTGCGCGACCTCTTCCTGATCCGTGTCCGTCCCGGCAGTCACCAGGCCCCGATTCATGATCTCGCCCAGGGTCCGGCTCGGAACCGACAGCAGGAGCTCGCGAAGCGACAGGACGCCGACCAGCCGGCCTTCCGGATCGACGACGTAGAGGTAGAAGATCATCTCCACCTCGCCGTGCTCCCGGATCCTGGCGATCGCATCGCCCACCGCAGTGTCTTCCGGCAACGAGAAGAACTCGGTGTTCATGATCCGCCCGGCCGTATCCTCCTCGTAGGCGAACTGGGTCTGCAGTTCGTCGCGGTCCGGCCGGTCGAGCAATGCCAGCACGGCCTCCCGCGGCTCGTCTTCGAGGCCGTCCACGATCTCGACGCTGTCGTCGACCGCCAGCGGCGCCAGCAGGCCGGCGATCTCGGACGGCGAGAGCTGCTCGAGCAGGGGGCGCCGCTCGCCCGGTTCGAGCTCCAGCAGAACCTCGCCGGCGGAGTCGGGATAGTCCTCGAGCGCCAGCCGCACGACGAGCAATTGCTCCGTCGGAGCCAGCTTCCTGAGCGCGGCGGCGATGTCTCCGGGTCGGACCTTGGCGAGCACCCGGGACAGGTTCCGGCGGGCGCCCCGGCGGGCCAGCCGGCGCATCGTGTCGCCCAGGATCTCGACGCGCTGGGTGGACATGACGCCGCGCATCGTAGCAGCCGGGGCCCCGCATCCGCGCCTGCCGACCGCTCGTCCGGAGACCCTAAGCTACGCCTTCTCAGCCGGTTGGCGCCGCCGGGGCGGCGACCCGATCAGCCGCTCTCGGCCGCCGCTCCATCGATCTCGAAGACGGCGTCGATCTCGACCGGGACGTTGAACGGCAGCTTGTTCGAGCCGACGGCGAAGCGCGCATGCCGGCCCCGATCCCCGAAGACCTCGACCATCAGGTTCGAAGCGCCGTCGATCACTGCCGGGTGGTTCTGGAAGTCGTCGCTGCAGTTCACGAAACCGCCCAGCTTCACGCAGCGCGTCACCCGCTCGAGGTCTCCCTCGCAGGCCGCCGCCACCACCGCGACGATGTTCAGAGCGACCAGCCGGGCCGCCTCCTGCGCTTCCTCCGGCGAACAGTCCACGCCGACCTTGCCGCGCCAGGCCAGCCTGCCGTCCCGTACCGGAACCTGACCGGAAACGAAGACCAGGGAACCGGCGCGCACGAACGGCACGTAGTTCGCGGCCGGCGCTGCCGGCTCCGGCAATTCGAGGCCCAGGGCATCGAGGCGCTCCCTGACCGTGGCCATCTCAGGCGCTCCCGTCGAATGCGGCGAACAGCTCTTCGAATGCCCTGATCTGGTTGCCGGCCGCCGACGACGGCACCAGGATCGGCGTGCGGATACCGGCATCGAACCAGCACTCGACTCCATCGCGGACCTCCGCCGCCGTCCCGAACAGGGTGCAGTCCGCCAGCCAGCGGTCGGACAGGAGACCCGGGATGCGGTCCGTCTCGCCGCGTGCGACTGCCTGTTCTACCGCCTCCATCTCCTCCACGTAGCCCGCCGCCTTCCAGTAGTTGCGGTAGTTCGGCAGGAGCGCGTAGCGGCTCAACGTCTTGCGGTTGCGCGCCGCGGCCGCCTCGCGGTCTTCCGAGATGACGGTCGGAATCATGTTGCCGACGAAGAAATCCGGATCGGCGGCCCGGCCTCCCGTTGCCGCCAGGGAATGCGCCATGCGGGAGCGCGCGCCGTTGGCGAACACCATGCCGTCCCCGATCTCGGCGGCGGTGGCAATCATCCGGTCGCGCAGCGTGGCGAGAACGATCGGCGGCAGCTCGCCGGCGCCACGTACCGACCTGAGCTCAGCCACGAAGGCGCGGATGTCCGCCAGCGGCTTGCCGACGGTCACCCCCAGCCGCGCATGAGCCGGCGCATGGCTGACACCGACGCCGAACCGGAACCGCCCCCGCGACACCTCATGGATGAAGGCGGCGGTATGCGCGAACTCGCTCACGTGCCGCCCGTAGATGTTGACGATCGACGTACCGAACGGAATCCGCTCCGTGCACAGCGCGATCGCCTCGCACAGCGCCAGCCCATCCCCCATGCTCGGGCAGTAGATGCCGCCGAACCCGCGCCGCTCGATCTCCGCCGCCAGCTCCAGGGTCACCCGCCGCCGGCCCGGAACCGCAGCCAGGGACACGGCCGGCAGACCGTTGCGCATCTCGGAGTCCAGGGTCACAGCGAGCGCAGGCTATCAGCGGCTGCCACGGCCGGTTTCGAGCCGATCGAGAACCTCCTGCGCCCGCATCCGGTCGAGGTGGGGATGAGCGAACTGGTTTCGATAGCTCCGCAAGCATCCGTAGCAACTGACATCGCATCCGCAACCGCCGGCAACCCGTCTCCGGGCGCCCGAGAGCACCTTCCCGAGAACGCCGTCGTCGTCGAGTTGAGTGACCAGCCCCGCACCTCCCGGCACGTTGTCGTAGAGGACGACCGAGGAGGCGTCCGGCGCGGCGCCGGCAGCGATCGTGACGTTCAGATCGTTCTGCGGGACTCCGACGGCATCCGCGGCGCCGAGCAGGACCGCATAGGCGACCGAACAGGCCGTCCACTGGTCGCTGGCGCCGGGGAACTCCATCCGGACCACGTCCGTTACCAGCTCATGTCCCAGCGAGAAGCGCTCCAGCGTCCCCCGGCACTCTCGGCCCGATGGTGTCTCGTGACGGGCGGTTGGCCCTGCCGCATGGGCGCCGCAGGCCCGGCAGACGAGAAACCCCCGACCGCCCCGACCCTCGCAGAGCACGACCAGACGTCCCGACGCCGCCGCACTGACCCGTAGCCCGCAGCGGAATCGCACTTCAGCGGCGGCTGCCTCCGAGAAACCCTGGAAGAACGGACGGGTGCTGTAGACCCTGCGTGCGCGGCGCCGGGGAGGCTTCGGCTCGGCGAACATCGGCGTCACGAAGCCGAAGCGAGGCACCAGGTACTTCTTCGCGCGGGCGGGAGCGCCGGAGCTCCCTTCGTTCCACTGCTCGAAGTTCCGCGAGTCGTCGTACACGTACATCCGCACCGGCCACTCCTTGCCGGCCACCTTCCTGACGCCGCAGGACTCCCACTCGAGCTTGTTCGCCACCACCTTGCCGCCCGGCGCGTACTCGGCAATCGCCTGGGACAGATCGCGCTGGAGGGCAACGTTCGCCGAATCGCGCCCGACCTGCCACGTGTGCAGCTCGACGACATCCACCGGGAACCCGTACTTGGGAATGACGGCCTTCCGGGACAGAAACTCCAGGGCCGACTGGCCGGCGATCGTGTCCATCCTCTTCTTGACGCGTTCGGCTCTCCTGTACTTGCGTCCGGCGACGGCCAACGCCTCGATCTCCTCCATTTCGAGGTACTCCGAACAGACCTCCGCCTCGGCGAGTCCGAGCCGGCTGGCGGGCCCGCCGACACGATCGATCCACTGCCGATCGTGGAGGCCGACGGTGGCGGCCACCTGCTCCGGAACGATTCGGGCCAGCATGAACTCGATCGCCGGTGCGTTCTTTTCGCACCAGGCGACGACATCCCGCACCGCCCGCGGTGCGCTCCAGTCGCCGATGAAGCCGGCCACGCTGCTGAACCGATCGGGATGGCAGCGGAAGAACCGGCCCAGGACGGCTGCCACCATGTGGCGCAGCACGATCCGGTCGTTCGACAGGTGAAGCCTCGGCGGATTCACGGCGCCGCGGATCATGGTCGCCTCCGGATCCTGGTAGTGATGGAGGTCGTGCGGGTTGCGGCGGCAGTAGGTCACCGCGAGACCCGCCCGCTCTCCGCGGCCGGCCCTCCCTACTCTCTGCACGTAGTTGAACGGCTCGGGCGGCACATTCCGCAGAAAGACCGCGTCGAGGTCTCCCAGGCTCACCCCGACTTCGAAGGTCGTCGAGGAGCTGAGGAGCTCGACCCTGCCGCTCTTGAACGCCTCCTGCAGGCGGCGGGCCCGTTCCGGCGCCACCTGGGCGGTGTGCTCCTCGGCACGCAGGCGCGCTGGCAGGTCGCGGCTTTCGTAGAGCAGCCGATAGTGGTTGTCGGCAAGGGCTGCTGCCTTCGTTCGCTTCAGATACCCGGTGCAGCCGGAGCGGGGGCACACAGCTCGAACGGAGTTCGGGGTCAGCGTTCTGCACGTCTCGCAGCGCCAGATCCGGTCGCTGCCGACCGGGCGGAGGCGCAGCCATTCCGAGTCCAGGCGGAACGTGCCGTCGCTTTCTGCGCGAACGAGCAGCGGCGTGCTGCCGGCCGCTCTCAGCGATCTCCAGATGGAACGCATCGCGGACGCGGCGATCTCGCGGGCGGTCTTCTTGTCCTGTCCGTTCCCGCCGAGCATCCGACACAGAAAGTGCCCGACGAGCCCGGAAGCGGTACTTCCCCACTCCGCGACGTGACGGCGCCCGCCGGGTTTGCCAAGACCGTAGGCCGTCTGAGGCAGCGCCGAGACCTCTCCCCACGCCGGAACACCCTCCGTCCGCGGCAGGGCGAGGGCGCGCCGCGTCGCGAACTCGCTCAGGCAGTGCTGCACCAGGCTCGACAGTTCGACCTCCGTCAGGTTCCAGGGCGGCTCGAACAGCTCGGGCGGCAGCGAGAAGTCGGAAGGAAGCGCGACCGACCAGCGAACAAGCCCGACCCCGCTCAGGGAGATCCGCCGCTCCTCGGTGAGGATCTCGCGAAGGATGGCCGTGAGGACCGTTCGGCGGCGCGTCTCCGGTGTGTCGGAACCCCTGAACAGATCCGAGCGCTCCCAAACCTCGAGCACTCTGCTGGTCAGGTCGTCGATGCTCAGACCTTCTGCGGTCGAGGAGTCCCGGACGGCGCGGTAGATCAGGTTCCGGTCACGCAGCCGGCGGTAGGAGTCCTCGGCGTACCAGGCGAAGAAGGCCGCCTCCTGACGGCTGTCGGCGAAGGCGAGCACCTTGCGCCGCTCCTCGGGAAGCAATTCGATCAGAGCCGTGGCGATCACCGCATTCGGGCCGTCCGAACCGTGGACGATTTCCTGGACCGGATCGCCGGCGCCGCCGCGCCGGTAACCGCACGCGGCACAACTGCCGAGCTGGTCCGGATGGTCCTTGTGCGGCTTGCACTTGACGACACGAATCGCCGCGTCGCAGCCGCAGGTCGGATCGCGTTTGGAGAGTGCGCCACAGCGACGACACAGCGTCCTGTCGCCTTCCTCCGAAGGCATGA
Organism: Thermoanaerobaculia bacterium; assembly: GCA_965116145.1. Classification (GTDB taxonomy): domain Bacteria; phylum Acidobacteriota; class Thermoanaerobaculia; order Multivoradales; family Multivoraceae; genus Multivorans. Next base: position 392,502 of record OZ220482.1, on the reverse strand, counting down.
AGAAATCCGCGCCGAATCCGGACTGACTGGGATCGCGCACGGCCTCTCCGAGCCGGCCGTCGCGCACCTTGCCGACGTAGTAGTGCTGGCCGCACTCCCGGCACAGGGCGAGTTCCAGCGGCGTCCCCTTCTGTTCCTCTTCCTCGTCGTCGCCGCGGTTGAGTCGGACGACGTCCCGACCGTCGCGGTGGACCAGGAAGGCGCCTTCGAGCGCACGGAAGAAGGCGTGATGGCGGCTTGCTTCACGAGGAACCGCCTCTTCGCGTTGCGCGAAGACCACGTCCTCCGGAGCGAAGGGCTCGCCGAACAGGGTCTTCGCGAATTCCGCGACCGCCATCCGGTCGGCATCGCCTTCGCCGGTCGACAAGGTCGCACTCGTCGCGATGCAGCGGAACGGACGGCTGTCGTCGCGGCCGCCTTCGCGCAGGCGTTGCTTGAGCCGACGGATCAGCATCGCCATCTCCATGCCCTTCGCTCCGCGGTACTGGTGCGCTTCATCGAGCACCAGGAAGCGCCAGCGAGCCGCCAGCCCCTCATCGAAGAGCGGACTGTCGTCGGGCCGGATCAGGAGGTACTCCAGCATGGAGTAGTTCGTCAGCAGGATGTGCGGCGGCGAGGTACGCATCTCCTCGCGAAAGACGAGCTCGCCGGGCAGTCGGCCCTCTGCCCGGGTCTTGCCGTGGCGCCTGCCGTCACTGATGTTGTAGGGCGTCTGGCCGATGTACTGGCCGAACTTCGGGCAGAAGTCGGAACCCGAGTCAGCCAGTGCCTTGCAGAGACCGCCCAGCCGTTCTCTCTGGTCGTTCGCCAGGGCGTTCATCGGATAGAGGATGAGGGCCCGAACGCCCCCGCCACCCAGATCGCCGGAAAGATGCTGTCGGTACAGGTGCAGCAGGATCGGGTAGAGGAAGCTCTCCGTCTTGCCGCTCGCCGTGCCCGTGGCCACCACGGCATTGCGGTCCTCGGCGTGCAGGAGATGAACCGCCGTCTCCTGATGCACGTAGAGAGGCTGGTCGAGCAGGGCCGGTGCGACACCGTCGCTGCAGCCGGGAAACCACCCCTCCGCCAGCACCTGCGCCGAAGCGCCCTTCCTGAAACTGCGCCCGCGCTCGGCGATGGGGCCCTTGAGCAGCTCTCCTTCCTTGCGAAGCGCCTCCTTGAAGGAGCTCGCAAGCGCCCGATCCCGAAAGAAGAACGAGGTACGGACGTAGGCCTCGTAGCGGCGCCGGAGGTGCTCGGGCCAAGCCTGAAGATCAGGTGCGCTGGGCATCGAGCCAACCTTGCAGGCGATCGACGTTGTCCTGGTCCACGGTGCTTCGCGCTTTGTCCACTGTGATCTTCAACCTCTGCACTTCGGCGGCGGTCATGCCGACGAGCTCCAGTTCGGGCAGCGTGTAGCCCACCTTCCGCCAGACGCCGGGTCGAGGTTGCAGCCAAGCCGGCGGCGGAGCTTCATCCCAGATGCGCAGCGGCTCGATGACGTTGTCGCCAAGCCGTACCTGGAGCGCCCGCCCCTTCGCCGCGGGTCTGGACACGGCGACGTAGTCCCGGAAGTCCCGTAGCGGCGCCCTGACCTGCCGCCATCTTCCGGCCAGAAGCGCGCGATACCGCCTCCTCGTGGAGTCGAAACCCGCCCGGACCTCCCTGACCGATGGGGGGAGGCGAACTTCCACGTGCACACCCTCGTCACAGAACCGCTGGAAGTCCTGCCGCTTCCGTTCGAGCCGAACGTCCTTCCAGCCGTCCGCAGCTCCTTCCTTGCCGGTCAGGCGCCACCAGACGCGGGGCGGCCGGACCTCGACACGTACTTCGCCGGAGGGCGTCGGAGTCCGACATACCGCCTGTTCGTCGCCCGGGTCCGGCCGGCAACGAACGGACTGCACCGCACGGACCCTGCCCTCATCGGCGACGAGCAGTTCCACCGTCACGTCCCGGTGACCTGTCCTGCCCGGAAGAAGAACCGTGTCGCGTGTGTACTCCTTTCCGTCAACGCGCACTCCCCGCAGCTCGCGAAGGAGCCGGAACTGGCCGGTGTCGCGGAGACCGGAGTCGTCGTACACGCGAACATAGAACCGGCCCTGACGGTCGCCCAGCACGTCCTCCAGGCTCTTCTCCTCCGGGTCGAACGTCTCGCCGGGCCACCAACGCTCCCCTTCCGAGCCGACACGGACTTCCCGGGCACCGGAGGCGAGCGAGAGGCTGGGGATCGTTCGGAAGAGGTCCCCGTCGGCCGAATCGTCGAAAGCCCTGACGCCGTTCAGCGTGAACCCGGGTCCCACGGAACCGAGAGCCGCCTCGTCGAATCCGACGGGCCCATCCAGGGTCTCAACGTCATCGAAGAAGAAATAGTGCGCAAGGAATCCGGCGCCGCAGGGCTCCGGCTCCACCGGCGGCTCATCCGTCCGACGCCAGTCCTCGGGGGCAACGACCAGAAAGTGACCGCGGCCGACGCCGCGGACCCGGCGACCGGTGCCGCTCCAGTCCGCACCGGTCCGGAAGACCAGGGGCCTTCCCGTGAACAGGGGCACATCGAACTCGTCGCCGCCAGACGCCCGCACCTGCAGTGCGCCGGTACACGCCGGGGTCCTGCACTCGCCGTCTTGCAACTCGAGCTCGTCTCCGTTCAGCAGAACCTCCTGGACGTCCGAGTCTTCCGGCACCGCCAGCGCCAGGGTGAAGCCCCAGTCCTCGTCGCACCTCCTGCAGATGAGCTCCGCCCGCCGAGACGGAGGAACTCTCGGGCCGCTCGGTCCTGACGGCGTAGCGGATGACGCCAGAACCCGGTCTCTCCGCCCACCGATTTCGGCGACCGGCCGCCGCACCGGCGGCAGCGGCGACGAAGGCGCTTCTTCACCGCCTGGCGGAGCGAGATCGACGCCAGCAGGAGCGCCGTCGGCGCCAGGCGGGGGCTCGGATGGCGTCGGCGGAGGTCGTTCTGCATCCTCCACATGAGCCGCTTCCCAGACTCGCACAAGGAGATCGGCAACGAGGTTGCGTGCGGCACGTGAGCCGGAGGCGAGGCGCCCGAGGCCAGCCGCCAGCAGTTCAAGGCAGTCTTCGCCAGGCTGCTCTGGCGATCGACGACCCCGGAGCGCCACACGATCACGCGCCTTGTCAGCGACGGCCTGTCGCGCACCTGTTTGGCCGTCAGTGCTCCGGGACGACAAGGCCCATGTCCTGACCTGTGCGCATACCGTCGCGGCCGTGTACCCCTTCCGGCCACACATGGTCGGCGGCAGATCCAGGATGCCGAGAAGCCGTAGCCAATCGCACCGGCTGAACCGAAGCACCGGCAGGCTCCCTTGCGTCGACGAGTACACACCGTTCAGAACAGCGGCCCTTTCAGCCGTCGCTTGTGCCACCTGCTCTTCAAGGTCCCCGGCCACTTCTTCCAGCCGGTCTCGCTCGACAGTCTTCCGTTCGATCCGCTCCTGCAGGCGCCTGGCCCGGCTTCGTGCGCGTTCGTGTTCGCGTTCCAGCTCTCTCAGTCTGCCCAACACGGAGGCCCGCCCGAAGACCCGCTCCCTGTCTTCTCGATCAAGCAGGGAGAAGACGTTTTCCGTCTCCACCAACTGCGGTAAAGGCGTCGCGTCCTTCCGGGCAGCGAGCTCGATTGTCGCCAGGAAACGGAACATCAGATCGGCGTTTCCTGCGATGGCAACGAAGATCTCCCGCTCGCCGGCCTCGATCTCCTGTGCGAGCTTCACCTCGCCGACCTCCAGGTTCAGGCCGCAGATGAACCGTTCTCGCGCACGCTGACGAACCGCCGCGCCTTCCTCGACCGCTTCCACCATTGCCCGCAGCTCGTTCCGGTCGATCGAGAAACGTGCCTCCAGCGCCTGCATCGACTCGCGGCATGCCTGAACCCTGCGGCGGTGCATCGCCTGAAGTTCGCCGTCCTCCTCGGCTTCCAGAGCCGCCTGGGCCCGATCGAATTCGTCCTCGCGGTCCCCGAACCGGCTGCCGATCAGTCTGGCCAGATCGACCATACGGTTGACTTCGCCGTCGGTAAGTCCCAGCTCCTTGATCAAGGCCGAGCGTCGCTCTCCTGGAAGAGCCGACCCGTCCGTGGTCGTCGTGAACGCCTGGCTCGCGCTCTCGATCTCGCCGTCGAGACGAACGGTCCGACCGCGGACCTTCCTCAGTTCCTCGGACGCTCGCTCAACGTCCCCGGTCAGCCGGTCGAAGGCCTCCAGAGCCATCAGGTTGGCCGCCGCCCAGGCAGCCGCCGCTTCCAACTTCATGTCGGCCTGACAAGAGTCAGGAGCAGTCGAGTAGACGGTGACAGACGATCTGAATGGATCCGGGGCACGGTGATCCACGCTTGGGAACGGTCGGATTCAGACCATGATGCCACCCGGACGGCGGCAGCGTCCAGAAGGGCGCGGTCCTGCAGAGCTCCGTAGCGGGACGGCGATCTCTGCAGGTGCGCGACGTTGCGACGGGCGGACACCTGGCACGGCGACGATTCGAATCAGGCCACCGGCGCTCGTCCGCGGCGGCAAGCAGTACCACCCGTTCCGCTCGGCAGCACTCCGTCGGCGCTGCCATGGCCCTTGCCCGGAAGCCCTGGGCTCAGGCGACGGTCGCCGAGCGCGCAGGGCTGCAGCAGAGAACAGGCGTGGAGGGCGCTGCTCAGGGGCGATGGCGGACGAGGGAGCCCGGGGCGGTGGTCAGTCTCCGAATCGCCAGAGGAGGGACACGCCGAGCTCGAACTCGTGGTCGTCGCGGGCGATGGGACTGTCCTGGATGTCGCTGGAGTACTGCTCGTATCCGGCCTGGGACACGAGCTGGAGGTTGTCCGACAGATTCCGGCGGTCGATCAGGGTCAGGGCGATCGAGCGGTAGCCTCCGTTGAAGTCGGCAGGGGGGAGACCTGAGCTCGCCGAATCCGCTGCCGTCACGCCGAAGTCCTTGTTGATGAAGTCGGAAGTGGCGAACGTCGAGTAGACGTACAGCTCGGTGCCCGTTCCGTCCTGTTGACTGCCGAATCGACGGCCCGCCGCCAGGACGCCGAGCCATCCGAAGTCGCTCGGGCCGCCGAGCAGGCGGGCGGCGACCCAGTGCCGCCAGTCGTCCCCGATCGACCGCCGCACCTCGAAGAACGCGGACAGATGGGAATCCCGCTCCCCGATTCCGTCGAGGGCTCCCTTGTCGGACTCGTCCGGCTCCAGGCCTTCTTCGTACTCCACGCCCGACTGGAGCAGCCATCGATCGCCGGCAAGGCCCCGCCAGCCGATCTCCAGTCCTTCCCAGAAGAACAGATTGTCTCCGGCTCGCCAGTGGACGCCGCCGGCGAGATCCGGCTCGACTTCGTACTCGTCCGATCCGTCGTACGCCGGCTCGACCTCGAATCCGGCGCCGAGGGCCACGCCCCACCCACTTCCAGGCGTGTAGTCCGGCACCGACGGCAGCGGCACGAGCGGCGACGCCTGATCGTCCTCGGCAAGGGCGGCGCCCGAAACGAGGAGCAGTCCCGCCAGGATCAGCAACCCGCGGCGGACGTGCGTGTCGTATCGAGAGCGGTCAGGCGCCAGCCCGGCAAGACACGATGAAGGAGCACATGGGGGCGCATGCGAGCGAAGAGCAGCGCCGCCGGATGGGATGTACGACCGATCGACCACGGCGCGGCTTCTGCCACGGACTGCCGAACAGAGCTTCATTGGAACAGGGGACTTCATCGGCGAACCTCCATCGTGAGAGTGGCGGCAGCGGGACTCGAACCCGGTCGAGGCCCGCTGGAAGGAACTGGCGGCTTGCGGAACTGCTCGTCACAGGAACGAATGGTCCCCTGGAGCTATTCCACCTCGGTCGCCGCGGTTGACAGAGGGCACTCGCCAAGGCTTGCGAAGATCGGCCGACGACCGCCTGCGCCGGGTGCTCCGGAATGCTCTGACAGGCCACTCGCGTTACAATTGTGCAGACTCACCGAGGAGGTAGCGCCATGCCGAGCCGAATCCCGGGGTTCGCAGCCGTCCTTCTGGCCGCCGCCGCATTCGCGGGGGCTGCCGGCGAAGAGGAGGGCCTCGGGTCTCCTCCTCTGCACCGTGCGGTCGAGGACAGCGAGGCGCCCGAGACGATCCGGGCGTTGCTTGCCGCCGGCGCCGACGTCCATGCCGTGGACGACGCCGGCAGGACGGCCCTCCACCTGGCGACCGGACCGTCGCTGGACCCTGCGGTCGTCCGCCTTCTGATCGAGGCCGGGGCACGAGTGGACGCCATGGACTCACGGCAACGGACTCCGCTTCACAACGTCGCCGGAAGCACCGGAAACCCCGATGCGGCTGCGGTCCTTCTCGCCGCCGGCGCCCGGGTCGATGCGGTGGACGCCCATGGCTGGACGCCCCTCCTCGCGGCGGTGGCGGACCGGGCCTGGACCGGCGAGGCCGGCGATCCGGCGCCGCTGGTCCGGCTGCTGCTCGACCACGGCGCGGATGCCGGCGCGGAGGACGGCGATGGACGAACCGCTCTGCACTCGTCCGCCGGGCTCGAGACCGTCCGTCTCCTGCTCCGGGCCGGAAGCCCCGTCAACAACGTCGGCAACTACGGATCGACACCCCTGCACCGCGCCGCGGCCTACAGCGACGACCCTCGCATCGTCGAGGCCCTGATCCTGGCCGGCGCCCGCGTCAACGCCCGAGACGCACAGGGACACACCCCGCTGCTGGCGGCGGCTCAGTGGAACGAGCACGCCGAGGTTCTCACCATGCTGCTCGACGCCGGCGCCGACATCAGCGGCGAGGACCCGCGAGGCCGGACCGTCCTGCATCTGGCCGCGGCGAGGTACAGCAACCCGGAGCCTGCTCTCCGGTTGATCGCGCAAGGCGTCGATGTCCACGAGGCGGACGACGAAGGGAAGACCCTCCTGCATGTGGCAGCGAGTCGGGACGACCCGGAAGTCCTGGCCGTTTTGCTGCAGGCGGAAGCCGGGCAGGTCGACGTGACCGACAACCTCGGCAGAACCCCGCTGCACTACGCTCATGCTCCGAACGTGATCCGCTTCCTGGTCGCGGCCGGCGCCGAGGTCGACCGTCCCGACCAGGACGGTCTGACCCCGCTCCACTGCCTGGCGCAAAGGGGCGCCTTCACCGGCGCCGAAACTCTGATCGCGGCCGGCGCCGACCCGGAGGCCAGGGATCGCGAGGGACGCACCCTCATGCATCGAGCCGCCGAGCCCGGCCACGACAAGAGCCCCGAGACGATTGAAGCCCTGGTCCGCCTCGGCTTCGACGTGAACGTCAGAGATCGCAAGGGCAATACGCCGCTCCACGCCGCCACCGGCTCCGAGTACGCACTCGGCAGCGTGGAGATCGTCGAGACGCTGCTCGGTCTCGGCGCCGATGTCGACGCCGCGAACGACCGGCGGCGCACGCCGATCCACTGGGCCGCGTATCATCGCGATGCCGAGATCATCCGGGCCCTGGGAGCAGCCGGCGCCCATGTCGACGCCACGGACGAAGACGGCAGAACGGCGCTCCATCTCGCCGCGCATCGCATCACCGACGAGTTCGCCTGCGGGCTCGATGAAGATTCCGACTCGATCTCCGGAGTCGACCATCTCGGCGCGTTGCTCCGTCTGGAACCGGATGTCAACGCCGCTGACCTGGCCGGCGCGACGCCGTTGCACTACGCCGCCTCCGCAAGTCCCGATGCGGCGCCCTTGGAGGCTCTGATCGCCGCCGGCGCCGACGTGCATGCTGTGGACGACCGCGACGCTACGGCATTGCACTATGCAGCCCGGAACGCAGACGGCGCGACATCCGGCAGCAGCGACCGGACCGGGCAGCCGGTCGACGTGATCACCGCGCTGATCCGCGCCGGTGTCGATGTCGACTTCGGCGGCTCGGACGGACTGACCGCCCTGCACCTCGCCGCCGCTCACAACCGCAACGCCAATGCGATGACATCGCTGATTCGGGGCGGCGCCGACATTCAGGCCCCGCTGTGCGACGGCCGAACGCCGCTGCACCTGGCGGTGGGCATGAATGCCGAGCCCGGTGTCGCCGAAAGACTGGTCGCTGCCGGCGCCAGCGTCGCCGCAACCGACAACGCCGGCAGAACTCCGTTCGACCTTGCCGCTGCGACCACAGAGAACGCCGAAGTGCTGAACGGTCTGCTTTGCGGCGAGCGGGGGCCCTGCCGCCGCTGCGAAGGAACGGTAGAGCTGCCAGCCATCGCTGCCGCCGGCAGCCCGTGATCGCGTCGACCTTCGCGGGGGAGGGCGAACGCGGTCTCCGCGGCGACACCGGCCGACGCCATCCGACGCGCCATCGCCGCACTCAATGAAGAGACTCGTTCCGGAGCAGGTCGGCGCCCTCCTGCGGCCAGGCATGAAGGTGCTGGTCATGGGCGGATGCAGTGAACCTCGCGGCGTCGCCGCGGCCCTGCACCAGCAGCCCGACGCGACGGCGGGCGTGGAGTTCACGGTCACCCGCATTCCCGGCATCTCCTCGCCAACCCTGGCGCCGTGGGCCGGTTCGACGGTGCGCAGCTTCTTCGTGACGCCGGAACTGCGCGCCGGTTTCGAGGCCGGCACGGTTCGTTTCGTGCCGATGCAATACCGGCACATCCGGGACGAGTTGCTGACGGCGCCGTTCGACCTGGCGATTGCCCAGTTCACGCCGCCCGACGGCAGCGGCGACTGTTCGCTCGGCATCGCAGCCGGGTTCCTGCCCGCGCTGCTCGAACGCCGCGACGTCCCCATCGCCGCCGAGTGGAATCTCGCCCTGCCGCGGCTGCCCGGAGCGCCGACAGTCGGACCGGACCGCTTCGACTACGTGGTCGAGACCGAGGTCGCACCACCGACCCTGACCAGCCGGAGCGGTCCCGGTTCCGCCGCCGAACGGATCGGCGCCCTGACCGCGGAGCTCGTCCGCGACGGCGACTGCCTGGAGACCGGCGTCGGTGCGATCCCGGACGCGGTCCTCGCCGCCCTGCACGACCACCGCGAGCTCGGCTTCCACTCGGGACTGCTGTCCGACGGCGTGATGGACCTGGCCGAGGCCGGCGCACTCGACGGCGCCCGCAAGAGCATCGATACCGGCCGCCTGGTCGCCGCCATGGTGCTGGGCTCGCCGGCGCTCTACGACTGGGCGGGAACGCGCAGCCTGATCGACCTGCGCGCCATCGACTACACGCACGACGTGCGGATCATCTCGCAACTGGACAACTTCGTGGCGATCAACTCCGCGGTCGAGGTGGACCTGTTCGGTCAGGTCAACTCGGAGGTCGTGCGCGGCCGGCAGGTCAGCGGCACGGGCGGCGCCGTCGACTTCATGCGAGGCGCCCGGATGTCAGACGGGGGACGGTCGATCGTCGCCCTGGAGGCGACCGCCGGCGGCGGCCGTTTCTCCCGGATCGTCCCGGCCCTGCCCGCGGCGCACGCCGCAACCGCGCTGCGCACCGATGCCGACATCTTCGTGACCGAGCACGGCGTCGCCGATGTTCGCGGGACGGACCTCGTCGAGCGCGCCCGCCGGCTGGCCGCGATCGCCGCTCCGCAGTTCCGAGAGGAGCTGGAACGGCACGCGGCCGAGCAGTTCGGTGGTCGGACGTTCTGAAACGCGCGCAGACCCTGCCGTTCCGCGCGGCGCCCGGCTCAGGCCGTGGCGCTCGGGCGCGCCGACACCGTCTGGTGCCAGCGCAGCAGGTTCGGCGTCTCGTCGGTCACCTTGAAGCCGGCGACGCGGCCGAAGTCGATGCCGATCAGGGCGGTGATGTCGGCGATCGTGAAGTCGTCGCCGGCGATGTACTCGCGGTCGGCGAGCTCCTGGTCGAGCCAGGCCAGCCGCTTCGTCGCATGGCGGCGCTGGCCCTCGCCGTAGTCAGGGTACTGCTCGATGAGCTCGGCGAAGTACGGATGGGTGTTGCGGAACACCTGCATGATCGGCAGCGCGATCTCCATCTCCATTCGCCGCTGCCACATCTCGATCAGCGCGGCCTGCTTCGGGTCGTCGGCGCCCATCAGGACCGGTTCGGGCTGCAGGTCCTCGAAATAGCGGCAGATCGCGACCGACTCGGCGAGGAAGGTGCCGTCGTCGAGTTCCAGCACCGGAACGCGGCCCATCGGGTTCATCCTGCGGAAGGCCTCCTGGCGGTTCTCGGCCTTGCCGATGTCGATCTGCTCCGTGGGCACGTCGATGCCCTTCTCGGCGAGGAAGATGCGCACGCGGCGGCAGTTGGGAGCAGGGGCGGCTTCGTATAGCTTCATGGCGTGGAATGGCCTCCTGGAGGGGAACGGCGGCTGATGGTCAAGGGAAAGAAGAACGGCGCGCAGTGTATCCGCATACCGCAGGCGGTTGACGAGGGGGCCGCAGGATGATCGATCTGCTGATCCAGCCGTCCTTCTGGGCGGCCCTGTTCTCGGTGACACTGATTCAGATCGCGCTCGGCGCCGACAACCTGATCATCATCACGATCATCGCCAACAAGCTGCCTCCGGCACGGCGCGAGCAGGCGATCCGGCTGGGGCTGCTGCTGGCGATGGCGCTTCGCATCGTGCTCCTGCTGATCCTGAGCCTGGTGCTCGGCGCGGCGACGGCCGAACTCTGGCGCTTCGACGGAACCCTCCTCGGCGTCCCCCTGGCCGCCAGCGTGGACGGCAAGTCGCTGGTGCTGGTGATCGGCGGACTGTTCCTGATCTGGAAGGGCGTCAAGGAGCTCCGCATCAAGCTGAAGGCGGTCGAGCACGAGGTCGCGGAGGCGAACAGGTTCGCCGAGGTCGTCACACTGATCGTCGGCATGAACCTCATCTTCTCGGTCGACTCGATCCTCACGGTCGTCGGCATGACCGACATCTTCGCGGTCATGGTCGGCTCGGTGCTGATCTCGGTGGCGCTGATGCTGGTCTTCGCCCGTCCGATCTCGCGCTTTCTCGGCGCCAACCCGGAGTTCGAGATTCTCGGCCTGTTCGTCCTCCTGCTGATCGGTTTCGTGCTCATCCTCGAAGGCGGCCACAGTGCGCATCTGGTCGTGAACGGCTCCCCCACCCCCTACATCCCCCAGTGGATCGTCATCCTCATCCTGCTTCTCCTGTTCGCCGTGGACCTCTACCAGAACTGGTGGGAGCGCAAGCGGCAGGTCGAGCCGGTGACGCTCCACCACCGACGGAGGTAGGGGCGACGACAGGGCGCCCCGGCGGGTCCGGTATACGATCGCCGCCTTCGCGGCCGCGGCCCGCTCCGATGACCGTCGCTGCCTGACCCCACCGCAACCGCCGCCATGTCCCTCGAACAACCCGCCGCGCACTCCCTGCCCACGCTGGCCATGCTCGGTGCCACCGGCGATCTCGGCGGCGGCCTCGCCCGACGCTGGGCGGCGGCGGGCTATCCGATCGTCATCGGATCGCGGTCGCGGGAGAAAGGCGCAGGTTCGGCGGAGGACGTCAACCGGCAGCTTCGCGAGCTGGACCTGCCGGCGACCGTGCGCGGCACGGACAACCTGACCGCCGCCGAAGCGGGCGGCATCGTCGTGCTGACGGTGCCCTGGGCCTTTCAGCGATCCACCCTGGAGGGCGTGCGCGACGCCGTCCAGGGCAAGATCCTGATCGACTGCACCGTTCCGCTCGTGCCGCCGAAGGTGGCGCGCGTGCAGCTCCCCGAAGAGGGCTGCGCCGCGGTCATCGCCCAGCAGACCCTCGGCCCCGGCGTCCGCGTGGTGTCCGCCTTCCAGAATGTCGGCGCAGCGCATCTGCGGGAAGACGACGCGGTGGACTGCGATGTCCTCGTCACCGGCGACGACCCGGCGGCCCGCGCCGAGGTCATCGGACTGATCGAGGCGCTCGGCATGAAGGGCTGGCACGCCGGGCCGCTCGACAATGCCGCAGCCGCCGAGGCGCTCACGTCCGTCCTGATCCAGTTGAACCGGAAGTACGGGATTGCCGGCGCGGGCATCCGGATCACCGGCGAACCGACCCGCTCGCCGTAGGGACCTGCAGCAGCCCGTGGCGAGCGTCACGCTGCAGTCGAGCGGCCGGACATGCTGTCCCGGCCGGTACCGGGCCGCCGGCCTGCTCGCTCCCCGCGCCCTGCCGGACGGGCGCCTGATGCTTCCCGGGGCGGCCCCTGCGACCGCCGCGGACTGCCAGGCGGGCAGGCGTCTCCGCTGATGCTCCGCGTCGATGCCATCCCCGACCTGCCCGATGTCAGGGCCGGAGACGACCTCGCCGCCCTCGTCACCCGGGGCCTCCGACGCGCCCGGATGACGCTCGCAGCCGGAGACGTGCTCGTTGTCGCGCAGAAGATCGTCTCCAAGGCGGAAGGCCGTTCGGTCGACCTCGCGACGGTCGAGCCGGGCGTCGAGGCGGTACGGCTGGCCGCCGAAGTCGACAAGGATCCCCGCCTAGTCGAGCTCATCCTTCGCGAGTCGAACGAGGTGCTGCGCACCGCCCCTGGAGTCATCGTCGTCGAGCACCGGCTCGGCCTGGTCATGGCGAATGCCGGCATCGACCAGTCGAACCTCGGGCCGGAAGAGGGCCGCGACGAGGCCCTGCTGCTGCCCGAGGATCCCGACGCCTCGGCGGCCGCCCTGCACCGGGCGCTGGCGGCGGAGGTCGGCGCCGACGAGCTCGGTGTCATCGTCAACGACAGCGTCGGCCGCGCCTGGCGGCTGGGCACGGTCGGGCTCGCCATCGGCGTCGCCGGCATGACCGCGCTCCGGGATCTGCGGGGCGAGCGCGACCGGTTCGGACGGAGACTCCTGGTGTCTGAGACCGGGATCGCCGACCAGGTCGCGAGCGCGGCCGGCATCGTCCAGGGCGAAGGCGCCGAGGGCACGCCGGTGGTCCGGATTCGGGGTCTGCGGCGACTCGGCGCCGCGCAGACCGCCCGCGACCTGCTGAGGCCGCGGCGCCAGGATCTGTTCCGGTGAGCCCTGCTCCCGGCGGGCGCTGCGTCGCCATCTCGGGCGGGGTCGGCGGCGCCAAGCTGGCCCTCGGGCTGTCGCGCACCTTGCCCGGGGATTCCCTCACGATCGTCTGCAACACCGCGGACGACTTCGACCACCTGGGGCTTCGGATCTGCCCCGATCTCGACACCGTCATGTACACGCTGGCCGGGATCGCGAACCGTGTCACCGGCTGGGGGCAGGCGCACGAGACGTGGTCGTTTCTGGAGGCGCTCTCCCGGCTCGGCGGCGAGACCTGGTTCCGGCTGGGTGACCGGGACCTCGCAACCCACGTGGAACGGACCCGCAGGCTGCGCGCCGGCGACAGCTTGACGACGGTGACGGACGCACTGTGCGGCGCTCTCGGCGTCGCTGCCCGCGTGCTGCCGATGAGCGACGACCCGGTGCGCACCGTGGTGCTCGCCGAGACCGGCGAGCTCAGCTTCCAGCACTACTTCGTGCGTGACGCCTGCGCACCGGTCGTGACCGGTTTCCGCTTCGACGGCGTCGATGCGGCCCGGCCCTCGGCGGCCGTCGTCGCGGCCGTGGCGGACGAGGCTGCTGCGGCGATCCTGATCTGCCCGTCGAACCCCTTTGTCAGCGTCGATCCCGTGCTCGCCCTGGCCGGCCTCGAAACGGCCCTGCGCCGGGCGGCGGCGCCGGTCGTCGCGGTCTCGCCGATCGTGGGAGGGGCCGCGATCAAGGGCCCTGCCGCCCGGATGATGACCCAGCTCGGGATGCCGGCAACGGCGTTCGGCGTCGCCCGCCACTACCAGGAGCGCGGCCTGCTCAACGGCTTCGTGCTGGATCGGGCGGATGCCGACCAGGCGGCCGAGATCGAGGCACTCGGCGTCTCCACCCTGGTCACCGACACCGTGATGGAGACCCTCGCCGACCGGGAACGCCTGGCCCGGGAGATGCTCGACTTCGCCAGCGGTCTGGCCGCACGGCACGGCGACGGCGGGCCTGCCAGTCAGGACTAGCTAGGTGCTACACTCCACAGAAGAGGAGGGAAGAAGGTCATGAGGAAACGTCGGATGCTGGTGGCCACGGTAGTGATCGTCGCAGCGATCGCCGAAGCGCTGATTGCTCAGGATGTGCACCAGGATTCGCTTGCCAGGAACCATCCTGTCCATTTCGCGAGAAGCGACACTGATGTCGGCACATACGGCCATGACTGGGTCGCGGCTTCCACCGTACTGACCAGGGCAGGAACAGTTCGGCAATCGGGACTGAACTGGCGGCTGCGCGAGGGTCTCGAGTGGCAACTTCAGAGGAGGTTCAGCGCGGACGCGCTGGAGGAAGGCGAGATACCCGCCACGGACGCATCGTGCGCACCGCACAGGATGAGTCGAGGTTTCTACGTGCAGGAAGAACAGGATGGCCGTTTCAGCTCCGCGTTGCTTCTCTCGAACGTGGCGGTCACGGCCACACTGACGGAGGGCGTGCCGGGGTTCTTCGCGAACGGCAACCCCGGCGTCCTGTTTGCGCTGTCGGATGTCGTGCCCCTGCACGCAGGATCGGAGCCCGTTGACTACGTTCTTGTTCCCCATGACCGCCTGGTGCTTCATGGCCGCGTATTCTGTGCAGTGACTCCTTCCGAGTCGCGGTGGAGCGGACGCAGGCAACCGACGACCGGCGATCAGGTAGTCGTCATGGGCGCGCGCGGCGAGCACGGGATCGTACGAACAGGCGCACTGTGGGGCCATCTGGGATTCTTGGCCCTGATGGACGACGAGCAAACTCTCCATTGGGACTCCGGCATGACACAGAATGTCGGAAGACCTGAGAGTCTTGACGCATTGCGTACCCGAGTGAGAGAGGCGGTCTCGGGCGGGCTGCTTGACGTGACCTCGCACCTCCTGTTTCAGGAATACGGTTCTCCGGAACGTGTACAGTTCACGCGGGAGTTGCAGCGGTATGAAGACAAGGGCTGTCGAGTGAGCAGTGCCGCACGTTCTCCGGACGGCGACAACTGGGTCGCCAGGAAGCTCGTCTGTATTCCTTGAAGCCAGATAGCCGGGACAGACCGGTTCTTTGCCGTAGTCGGAGGTACGTGATGAACAGGGTATTCGCGGCCTGTTGGTTTGGCTTGTTTCTACTCTTCTTCGCAGCCAGGGAGTACGCACTCGCTCAAGCAGGTTGCGAGGTCGCTGTAACCACGACGTCGACACCGTCGCGTCTTCAGTTCATGGGTAACGTGTCAGGCGTCGAATGGAGCGGACTCCAAGCAGGAGCTACCGCTTGGGCAGTGTGTAGCCACACCCCTCAATTCTCCTTTGGCGGCTCTCAGCTCAGGGCCGGTTTCTCTCGCGTCAACGTGTACGTAGTTCCGAACCGTCAGATGAGGTTCTCGGGAGCCTGTGCTGAAGGAGGTCCCGGAATAGTCAACATCAACAGGGACGCTCCGGCAAATTGCGCCAGCAAGAGTGGGCTCGTGTATGCGCACGAAATCGGTCATGTACTTGGACTGGGTCACGCAAAAGGGGATGCGTGCGGTCCCCAGCGCGGGAATCCAGGCAACATAATGTAGGAGTATGCGGGTAGAGCTTCAGACAACGTGGCGATCACGGACGAGGCCTGTGACGCTGTGCGAGAAGCCAGGGGAATAGCCCCACCGCCTCTCCCGGGCGGAGGTGGCGGCGACGGTCCCGGAAAGCCTGACGGCGGTGGTGCTGACCCTGGTAGCATCCCCGGAACAGGGACGGATCGATGCGTTGACCACCCGTTGACTCCGGGCTGTAGTGTGGATTGCGAGTCTCAACCGACTGCTCCCGGTTGTGGAAGCAGCTCGGTTTGCGAGTATTTCATGACGAGTAGCGGCACGCTGGTGGCTTCGGCCGACAACTCTCCAAGCTGCGGGACGCCGGCGTTCTAACGGCCCGTGGCAAAAGGCGGGTGTCGCACCGAGAGCGGTCAGGAGCCCGTCCGGCAGGGCGCGATGAGGGAGCACTGGGGTATATGTAGCCGAAGAGCCATGAGACCGGACGGGACGCAGGGTCGACCGAATGCCGCGTGACGTTCACCGGCTGCTCTGGGCCGTCCTGCCGGTCAAGGGCTGGTCCGAGGCGAAGCGTCGGCTGTCGCCGGTGCTCAGCTCGGACGAGCGGGAGGGGCTGGCCCGCTCGATGCTGGACGATGTGCTGGGCGCCCTGGCCGACGCCTCGCAGGTCGCGGCCACGCTTGCCGTCACCGCGGACCGCACCGCCGCCGTGCACCTGGAGAACGCCGGGTGCGAGGTCCTGGCAGAGGACCGGCGCGGTCTGAACCGGGCGCTCGGCACGGCTGCCGACGAGCTGCGCCGACGGGCAGTGGCGACGATGCTGGTGCTGCCGATCGACCTTCCCCTGGTCACTGCGGCGGCCCTCGACGAGCTCTGCGCGCGTCACTTCGAGGATCTTCGCCGCGGCGGAGACCGGGCACCGGCGCAGGCGGCGGTAACCGTGGCGCCCGACCGCTTCCGTTCCGGCACGAACGCCCTGGTCTGTTCACCGCCCGGCTGCATCCCGTTCCGCTTCGGGGACGGCAGCTTCCACGCCCATCTGCGGGAAGCGGAGCGCGTGGCCGCCGTCCGGTCGAGCATCGTCCTGGAGAGGCTGGGCCTGGACATCGACCACCCGGACGACCTCGCCGAGCTGCTTCGGCACGGCCAGTCGAACCGCACTGCCAGGTTCCTCGCCGACGCCGGCGTGCCGGCGCGCGTCGCTGCCGATTGAACCGGCGCTGATACCGTTCCCCATCCGCTGCCGGACCAGCCGCGCCGCGAGCCGATCCCGTGTCCACTCCAACCGCCATGTTCCTCGACCGCCGCCCGAACCCGGACGAAGCGCGTGCACTCGCCCGGATCAAGGCGGGCAGCGGTCTCGACGAGATGATCGCCGCCGCCGGCGAGCTGCGGGACCGCGGCCACGGCGACCTCGTCTCGTACTCCCGCAAGGTCTTCCTGCCGCTCACCCATCTCTGCCGCGACATCTGCCACTACTGCGTCTTCGCCCGGCCGCCGAAGAAGGGCGAGGCGGCCTACATGCCGCTCGACGCCGTGCTTGACCAGGCGCGCCTCGCCGCCGAGGCCGGCTGCAGGGAAGCCCTGTTCACCCTAGGCGACAAGCCGGAGCTGCGCTACCGGGCCGCCCGCGACGGTCTCGCGGAACTCGGCCACGAGTCGACCCTCTCCTACCTGCGCGAGGCAGCCGAGCGGGTGCTGCTCGAGACCGGACTTCTTCCCCATCTCAATCCGGGGCTGATGACGGCCGAGGACATCGAGCACCTGCGTCCGGTGGCGCCGTCGATGGGCATCATGCTGGAAAGCGTCTCGATGCGGCTGCACGAGAAGGGCCAGGCGCACTACGGCTGCCCGGACAAGGTCCCGTCGCGGCGACTTGAGACCCTTCGCCTCGCCGGCGAGGCGCGGGTCCCCTTCACCTCGGGCATCCTGATCGGCATCGGGGAGACCCGCGAGGAGCGGATCGACGCCCTGCTCGCCCTGCGCGACCTGCACGACGAGTACGGCCACATCCAGGAGGTCATCGTTCAGAACTTCCGCGCCAAGCCGGAGACCCGGATGGCCGACGCGCCCGAGCCGACACTCGAGGACCTGCTGTGGACGATCGCGGCGGCAAGGCTGATCCTCGGCGCCGGGATGCACATCCAGGCGCCGCCCAATCTGAGCCCCGGCGTGCTGCCGCAACTCGTCGCCGCCGGCATCGACGACTGGGGCGGGGTGTCGCCGGTAACGCCCGACTTCGTCAATCCCGAAGCGCCCTGGCCCCACCTCGATCGGCTAGCCGCAGAGACCGCCGCCGCCGGCAAGATCCTGGTCGAGAGGCTGACGGTGTACCCCGAATGGGCGCTCGACGGCGATCGCTGGCTCGACGACGGACGCGGTCGCAGTCGGCAGATCAGACGGTTGGGCGGCGTCCGCACGGCGGTGCTGCAGCGGATCGACGCCACCGGCCTCGCCCGCACCGACGACTGGTCGCCCGGCGCCCGGACCGCGCCGCCCGCAGAGCTGCTCGCCTCGGTCCCTGCCGCCGCGGACGGCCGCCGACGCGCGAAGCCGGCCGCAGCGACCGGTGTCGACGGCATCCTCGATCGCGCCCGCAACGGCGACGACCTCTCCGAAGACGAGATCGCCCGCCTGTTCGCGGCGCGCGGGCCGGAGTTCACCGCGGTCTGCGCGGCCGCGGACGCGATCCGGCGCGACGTGAACGGCGACACGGTGACCTACGTCGTGAACCGGAACATCAACTACACGAACGTCTGCTACTTCAAGTGCCAGTTCTGCGCCTTCTCGAAGGGAAAGCTCAGCGAGAACCTGCGCGGCAAGCCCTACGATCTGGAGCTTGAGGAAGTCATGCGCCGTGCCGTGGAGGCGTGGCAACGCGGCGCCACCGAAGTCTGCATGCAGGGCGGCATCCACCCCGACTACACCGGCGAGACCTACCTGGACATCTGCCGCGCCGTCAAGGAAGCGGTGCCCGAGATCCATGTCCACGCCTTCTCCCCGCTCGAGGTCTGGCAGGGGGCGGCCACTCTCGGCATGCCGCTCGATACGTACCTGGGGCGGCTGCGCGACGCCGGGCTCGGCACGTTGCCCGGCACTGCCGCCGAGATCCTGGACGACGGGATCCGCGCCGTCATCTGCCCCGACAAGCTGAACACCGACCAGTGGCTGGAGGTGATGGAGACCGCCCACCGCCTCGGCTACCGGACGACGGCGACCATCATGTACGGCCATGTCGAGGGTCCCCGGAACTGGGCTCGGCATCTGCTCCGGCTGCGCGCCCTCCAGAAACGGACCGGCGGCTTCACCGAGTTCGTGCCCCTCCCCTTCGTCCACATGGAGGCGCCGATCTACCTGAAGGGGCTCGCCCGCAAGGGGCCCACCTTCCGCGAGGCCGTCCTCATGCATGCGGTCGCCCGGCTGGCGCTTCACCCGTGGTTCCGGAGCATCCAGGCCTCCTGGGTCAAGATGGGCCCCGAGGGAGTCCGGGCCTGCCTCGGCGCGGGAGTGAACGACCTGGGCGGAACGCTGATGAACGAGAGCATCACCCGGGCCGCCGGCGCCGCGCACGGACAGGAACTCGAGCCCGCCGAGATGGAGCAGCTCATCCGCAGCGCCGGTCGTGCGCCGAAGCAGCGGACGACCACCTACGACACACCGCCCGCGGAGCGGGTCGAGGCCTCCTTCCAGGCCGCGGAGCTGGCCGCCGTGCTGAACACACCGGCCCACCGCTACCAGCGCCAGGCGCCCCCGCGGCTGGTCCGACCCGGCCTCGACAGCCAGTAGATTCGGCCGACGCCTCTCCCGACGGGCAGCGGGCGACCGGAACGAACGACGTGTCTTCCCACTCTGTCCGTCGCCATCTGCGGATCGCGATCGACGAGTACGACGCGGCGATCCGCCGGTTCATCCCCGGCTACGAGGAGATGCTCGCAGCCGCCGCAACGGCGATCGGACCGCTGCCCGGCGGCCGGATCCTCGATCTCGGCGCCGGTACCGGCGCTCTCGCCGAGACCATCCTCGCATCGGAAGGCGATGCTGTCGTCGAGCTGATCGACGTCGACCCGGAGATGCTCGACCAGGCGCGCACCCGGCTCGCGCAGTTCGGCGACCGCGCCCGCTTCACCCGGGCCTCCTTCTTCGATCCGCTGCCGCGCTGCAACGGCGCCGCCGCGTCGCTCGCCCTCCATCACATCCCCGCGCTGGACGACAAGCAGGACGTCTATCGGCGCATCCACGAAGCACTGGCCCCAGGCGGCGTCTTCGTCAACGCCGACGCCACGATGCCCAGGGCGCCCGCCGCCCGCAAGGCCACATGGCGCGCCTGGGCCGACCACCTCATCGCCCACGGCATCGACGAGCAGCGAGCCTTCGAGCACTTCCGGGAGTGGTCCGAGGAAGACACCTACTTCCCGCTCGAGGACGAACTCTCCGCAATGGAAGCGGCCGGCTTCGCCGCAGAGTGCACCTGGAGCGAAGCCGGAATCACCGTCATCGCAGGCCGCAAGCGAGGCTGAAAGCAAGCGCCGCGACAGCGGCAAGTGCAGATCGCGGCACGCCCAGGTCGAGCAGAGCCCGACCGACGATGATCCCGTGGACGTGCGCCATGCCGCGAATGTCGGACTGCCAGGCGAACGTCCGATGAGCGAACGCGATCTCGAGGCATTGTGGTGGTGTCAGGAGAGCAATCTCTTGGCGACCACAAGTGCGACACAACGAGAGACGGTTTGTGTCGCACCAAGGGCCTTCCAGTGCTACACAAGCCGGTTTGTGGCGCATTCGTGCGACACAACGGAGTGCCGTCGCCGGAGTGGCCCGCGGCATCCTGTCCGAGCTGGTGGGCGCCGGCGCTGGAGGCGAAGGCCGCTACAGGACCGCCTCCGCGATCGCTTCCATCGCCTCCGGCTGCTGGCAGCCGAGCAGCATCGACGCGACCTGCCCCTTGCCGGCGGCTTCCTTCCACGCCGCCAGCCGATCGACGATCCGCTCCCTGGGTCCCACCAGGGCGACATCGTCCACCAGCGCGTCCGGCACGGCGCCGACGGCTTCGCTTTTCCTGCCGCCGAGGAAGTTGTCCTGGATCCGCTTCGCGTCGTCCGGATAGCCGAGGCGCACGGCGTAGTCGTTGTAGAAGTTCCTGTCCCGGGCGCCCATGCCGCCGATGTAGAGCGCCATGTTCTGCTTGATCGGGGTCCGGCACTGCTCCACGTCGTCACCCATGACAACGGTGACAAAGGGCATCACCTTGAAATCCGCCAGGCTCTTGCCGTTGCCGGCAGCCGCGAAGCCCCGCTCCAGCGGGTCCTCGAGCAGGTCGAAGCGCTCGGGGTTCATCCAGATCGGAAACACGCCGTCCGCGGCTTCCGCGCTGCAGGCCAGGCCGTTCGGGCTGATCGACGCGGTGTAGATCGGGATCGAGGTGTCCGCCGCCAGAATGCTCCTGAGCGGCTTGCCGAGGCCGGTGCCGTCCTCGCCGCGATAGGGCAACTGGTAATGGAACCCGTCGTGGGTCACCGGCTCTTCGCGGGCGAAGACCTTGCGCATGATCTCGATGTACTCCTTCGTCCGGGTCAGCGGTCGGCCGTAGGCGACCCCGTGCCAGCCCTCGATGACCTGCGGCCCGGACGGCCCGAGCCCGACCAGGAAACGGCCGCCGGAGAGCTGGTTGAGTGTCATCGCGGTCATCGCGGCCATCGCCGGGCTGCGCGCCGGCATCTGCATGATCGCCGTGCCGACCTTGATCCTGCCGGTCTGCGCCAGAATCCAGGCCGCCGTCGACACCGCGTCCGAGCCGTACGCCTCGGCCGTCCAGACGGACGAAAAACCGGCGGCCTCCGCCTGCCGGATGCGATCGATGTCAATGGTGATCCGGCTGCCGAAGGCGCCCGCAAGCAGTCCGAGTTCCATGAAGTGTCTCCTCGTTTCGGGTTCTCGTTCGTGACGGAAGTGAAAGCGGGCGCGAGGCTAGCAGCCCGCGGCGAACGCCGGCTGCACGCGACAATCACGTCCGTCCTGTTCCGCAGAATGGCGCCAGGGACGGTTCGGACGGCGCCGCCCTTCTCAGGTCCGGGCCGCGGCGGCTGCACCTCTGCCCCAGGCCAGGACTCCAGCCCGGCGCGTATCGCCGGCAGCTCGGCCATAGACTGCGGACGATGGTCGACACGACGAAACGGCCGGCTGGGGGCGGCCGCGGGGCGCGCAAGCCCCGGAGTCAGATCCTCTGGCCCGTTGCCTTCCTCACCCTCGCGCTCGGGCTGGTGCTGGCGATCGTCATCGGCTCGGTGATCATCCGGTTCACGATGCTGCCGCGAGAGATCGCCGCGGAAGGCCGCGAACTCGCGCAGGAGGCGATCGAAGGCGCCGAGAGAATAGCCCGCGCCTTCAGGACCGGAACGGTCCGGACATCGTTCCTCAACTACGCCACGGAGGTGTCCGGCAACGCGTTCCTGCAGTTCGCGACGCTGGATCAGGTCGAGCTGCTCGAGCGCACGGACTCCGCCAGCCTGCTCTGGGGACGCCTGCGGCTGCCGGAAGTGATCGTCGAAGCCCGCGTCCCCGTTCGCTACACCTACTACCTGGACCTCGATGCCGAATGGTCCCTCACCCTCGAGGACTCGACTGTTCACGTGCTGGCGCCGGCAGTCGGGGCGAACCGGCCCGCGGTCGACGCCTCGGCCATCGAGTACCGGGTGCAGGCCGGCTCGGTCCTGCGGAACGAGGACGCCGTGCTGGAGCAGCTTCGCCTGCGGATAACGGACCAGTTGGCGGCGCGCGCCGGCGAGAACATCGCACTGGTCCGGGAACTGGGGCGGCAGCGGACGGCCGATTTCGTGCGCACCTTCCTGCTGTCGCAGTTCGGCGGCGAGGCCGACAGCTACCGGATCGAGGTCCGTTTCCGCGACGAAGTGGAAGACGGTCGGGCGCTGCCGCAGCCGGTGATCGAACCAGGTCGACGGGACGAGAGGCCGGCAGTTGACTGACCGCCTCGCCCGGCGGCGCCAGCGCCTCCGGGCACGCCAGGCCGACCGCTTCGGACGCATGGCGGAGCAGGTCCACCGCCACAACCCGTTCTACCGTACGAAGTGGCGGGCAGCCGGCTTCGATTCCCCGCCCGGCCTGGACGCGCTGGCCGACCTGCCGTTCACGACCAAGGAGGAGCTCGCCCGGGATCAGGAGGAGAACGCACCCTGGGGCACGAACCTCACCTTCCCCTTCGACCGCTACGTCCGCGTCCATCGCACCTCCGGCACGACCGGCAGGCCGCTGCGATGGCTCGACACGCCGGCGAGCTGGCAGTGGTTCCTCGACTGCTGGCTGGAGACCTTGCGGGGAGCTGGCGTCGAGCCTCACGACCGGGTCTTCGTGGCCTTCGGCTTCGGCCCCTTCGTCGGCTTCTGGACCGCGTTCGAGTCCGCACAGCAGCTCGGCTGCCTGACCATGCCGGCCGGCCATCTGAGCACCGAACAGCGGTTGCGCGTCATGCTGGACGATGGCGCGACGGTGCTGGTGGCGACCCCGACCTATGCGCTGCGCCTGCTGGAAGTCGCCGGGCAGCTCGGCCTCGACCTCGCGGCAAGCGCCATCGCGCGGACCATCCACGGCGGCGAGCCGGGCGCCGGCGTGCCGGCGGTCAAGCGCCGGATCGGCGACGGCTACGGCGCCCGGGTCTTCGACCACGCCGGCGCCACCGAGGTCGGCGCCTGGGGCTACCCCTGTGGCGTCGGCGAACATCTGCACATCCTGGAGAACGAGTTCGTCGTCGAGTGGCTCGACCGGTCGACCGGCGGGCCGCTCGAACCGCTGGACCCCGACGCCGGCGGAGACGCCGAGCCGCCGCTCGGGGAGCTCGTGCTGACGAACCTCGGACGGATCGGAAGTCCGGTCGTCCGCTACCGCACCGGCGATGTCGGACACCTGTATCGGGCCGGCTGTTCCTGCGGCCGCGACACGATGTACCTCGACGGCGGCGTCCTCGCCCGCGCGGACGACATGTTCATCGTCCGCGGCGTCAACGTCTACCCGAGTGCCATCGAGGCCCTGATCCGGGAGGCCGGCGGCGTCGGCGAGTATCGGGCCGCCGTGCGGCGGCGGCGCCAGATGGCCGAGGTCGAGGTGGAGATCGAAGCCGAGACGGGAGTCGATCCGCGAACTGCGGCGTCCCGGCTCGAGGACCTGTTCGAGGAGCGGCTCAGCCTGCGGATCCCGGTCCGGACCGTCGCCGCCGGCGCCCTCCCCCGCTACGAGCTCAAGGCGAAGCGGTTCACCTTCCTGGACTGACCGGCCGGCGCTCTCACCGAGCTCCTGCGCCAGCCGCGGATCCGCCCGCTTCGGACCCGGACAGGCGATGCCTGCCAGGCTCGCGCGGAGCGCCTCCGCGGCCCGGCCCGTCAAGGAAGAAGACCACGGCGAAGAGCACACCGCCCAGGGCGTTCACGACCAGCCCCGCGGCCGCGCCGCCGAGATCGGGAACCAGCAGCAGGGCCGCCGCCGCCAGCACCAGCGCCCGCTGCGTCACGCCGAGCTCCCGGCGCAGATAGCCGCCGATGCCGCTGGCCAGGGCGACGATGCCGAGCACGGCCGCGCCCAGCGCCAGCAGCAGCGGCAGCAACCCTCCTGCACCGGCCGCGAACAGACTCGTGCCGTCCTCGTTCATCAGCAGCAGGGCCGGCCGGTAGACGAACATGAAGGGCAGCGTGAACCCGACCAGGGCGAAACGGAACGCGGCGAGCGCCGTGCGCATCACCGGCGCCTGGGCCAGACTGGCCGCGGCGTAGGCGGCGAGCGCGACCGGCGGCGTCACCATGGACATCATCCCGAAGTAGAAGATGAACAGGTGCGCCGCCAGCGGGATCACGCCGAGTTCCGAAAGCAGCGAGCCCATCAGCGTCGCCATCAGCAGGTAGCACACGACCGACGGCACGCCCATCCCCAGCACCAGCGACGTGACCATGATGCCGACCAGGGCCAGGAACAGGTTCGTCGCCACGACTCCCTTGATCGCGGCCGAGAAGTCCGCTGCGATGCCGGTCTGCTGAACGATGCCGATGACCGTGCCGACGCAGGCGCTGGCGGCGACCAGGGGAATGCCGTTGCGCGCCGCCCGGGTCAGGGCGCCGAGAATGTGCGGCCGGAAGATGCGGTGGACGAGGCCGAACGCGAGCAGTCCGAACATCGCCACGATGCCGGACGAGAGCCAGGACTCGAAGAGCTGCCGGAACGACGGCGACGGCGGCAGGTCGGCCCGGATCAGCTGGTGCAGCAGGACCAGGGCCCCGAAGCAGCCGAGCGCGAGGCGGCGCAGTCTTCGGGGCAGGTCGAACTCGGGCCGGAACACGGCAAGCACGAGGATCACGATCAGGGCGCCGGTCACCGCCCGGAACGGCGAGAACCGGAGCAGCAGGAGCAGGACCAGGGTCGCCAGGCCGGTGACGAAGACGAGCGCGTCGAAGCGCTGTACCGGCGGCGGCTCCTCGGCGCGCTCCGGCGTGCCGATCCGCCGCGAGTAGAAGTGCACGATCAGGAAGATGGACAGGTAGAAGAGGACCGCCGGCAGCAGGGCCGCCTGCACGATCTGGAGGAACGTGACCCGGGGCTCGACGATCTCCAGCATCATGTAGGCGCCGGCGCCCATCACCGGCGGCACCAGGGCGCCGCCGGACGCGGCGGCCGCCTCCACTGCCGCCGCGATGTGGCGGCGGAAGCCGTTGCTCCGCATCATCGGGATGGTAAAGGCGCCGGTGGTCACCGCGTTCGCCACCGCGCTGCCGGACAACGAGCCAAGGAGGCCGCTGCTGAGCACCGCGACCTTCGCCGGGCCGCCCGGCTTCGTCCCGAACACGCGCTCCGCGAAGCGCATGATGAACCGGGTGGCGCCGGACATGTCGAGGAAGGCGCCGAAGACCACGAACAGGAAGACGTACCGGAACATGACCGAGGCCGCCGGGCCGAAGACACCGAGACTCTGCAGGAAGGTCGTGCCGACGACATCGCGGGGGCTCTGGCCGGCATGCGGGAACAGCCAGTCCGGCAGCAGCGGCCAACCGTTGCGCAGGCTGTAGTAGCAGTAGAGCGTGTGGGCGACGAAGGCCAGGGCCAGGGCCGGCACTACCCAGCCGATGCTCCGGCGGGCAGCTTCCAGAACCAGCAGGAGGCCGATCAGGCCGAGGCCGATGTCCGCCCCCGTCTCGATCCCGGCCCGGTTGCCGAGCGAGCGGCCGCCGGACCAGAGGTGCTCGAACGACGGCTCGGTCTGAACCACCACGTAGACGCAGACGGCCGCGCCCAGCAGGCCGAGCAGCAGGTCCAGGCCCCGCAGCCACTGGTTCCCTGCGACCTTCGCGTGGACCGGGAAGGCAAGGAAGCAGAGCAGCAACCCGAGGCCGACGAACACCGCCAGGGACGACTGCGGCAGCAGCAGCCCGAAGTTGACCTCGAACAGAACGAAGAAGCAGAGGGCCGCGCCGAGGGCCGCGATCAGACCCTGGCGTCCCCGCTCGACTGCCCGGTTCAACCGCCCGCGTCGGGCCAGATGCCGATCTCCCGGTAGAAGCGCTCTGCGCCCGGGTGAAACGGCGTACCGGTGTCGCGGGCGGCGTTCGCCTCGTTGATCGCGCGGCCGGCGGGATGCCGGTCGGCGATCTCCTGGCGGTTCTCCCAGATCGTTCTGGTGATCCGGTAGATCAGCTCATCGTCCGCGTCGGCATGGGCGATCAGGTGCATCGAACCGACGTTCAGGCCCGGGTAGTCCTCGACCAGGTCCGAGTAGGCGTCGGCCGGAATCGTGGCGAGCTGGAAGAACGGATACTCGCGGGCAAGCTGCTGCCGTGTCTCCTCGTCGAACGGCAGGAAGACGATGTCGTAGGTGCTGCTCGCCTGGGTCACGGACCCGGTCGGCACCGCACCGCCCAGGAACGCGGCGTCGATCGATCCGTCCCCCAGCATGTCGACCGCCCCGCTCTGGGTGCCGTAGACCTGGGTGAAGTCGTCGTAGGTCACTCCATGCGCGGCGAGGAGCGGCTCGACGAACATCTCGAAACCGGCGCCGGCGACGCCGACCATCGCCCGCCTGCCGACCAGGTCACGGAGCGAGGTCAGCCCGGAATCCGCCTTGGCGACGAAGGTGGCGATGTTCGGCGCCAGGGTGGCGACCGCCCGGATGTCGTAGCTCTGCTCCCATCCGGACTCTCCCAGCACCGCGAAGTAGCTGATCGCCGAGTTCGACATCGCAAGCTGCAGCTCACCGCGGGCAAGCCGACGGATGTTCTCCTGCGAGCCCTTCGTGCCGCGCGGCTGCACGCGCCAGTCGTTGTCGCCGCGGTGCTCGTTCAGCACCTCCGCGATGGCGCCGCCGACCACCGGAAAGGCGCCGCCGACCGGCGCGGTGCCCATGCTGAGAAACCGGGGTCCTGCACCGCCGTCGTCGCCTGCACCGCCGCCGCAGGCAAGCAGCAGGGCGAGGGCAGGGAGAAAGGCGAGCGGGGCGGACAGGCGGATCTTCATCGACGGTGACCTCGGGTGACGGACAGGTTGCGGCGCCAGGCGAACGCGGCGGGCGATCATAACCCTCAAGGGGACCGCTCTCGGCCCGGCAGATCGGCGATGCAGTACAGGAAGCTGGCGGTCCGCAGATAGAGCCTGCCCTCCGCCACGCCCAGCGACGACAATGTGAAGCCTTGGACCTGGTTCCTGGCCAGGATCTCGAACTCGGGGCCGTCCCGGACCACCGTGGTCACGCCGTCCTCGCTGGTGGCATAGACCTTGCCGTCGGCGACCAGCAGCGACGCGCTGTAGGTGCCTCGCTCCAGCCGCCGATTCTCCCAATCCGGGACGCCGGTTCTGGCGTCCAGCCGCGACAGCAGACCGTTGTCGCGCAGCAGGTAGAGCGTCTCGCCGTCGGTCGCAGGTGTCGGCACGTCGGGGCCGCGCTCCGTCTCCCACAGGACCTCCGGCTCGCCGGCGCCGAGCCGCAGCGCCTTCATCGGATTGACCCGGGTCGGCACGAACACCAGATCGCCGGCGGCAACCGGCGAGGCGACGACGCGGTACATCGGGCTGTCGTTCGGATTGAACCCTCCGACCCGCCAGAGCTCCCGACCGCTGCCCGGGTCATGCCCCGTGGCGTAGTCGCCGCCGCTGACAACCAGCACCGGGCCGTCGCCGGTCGCAGCCATCGCCGGCGTGATGTAGGCGTCCGGCGACTCCATGCGGGCGTCGGTCGGCCGCTCCTGCCGCCAGATGGTCTCGCCGGAACCGGCGTCGATCGCCAGCAGGTAGGACGGATCGTCGGTCTTCATGCCGTGCAGGACCGGCACGTAGAGCACGTTCTCCAGGAGCAGCGCGGACGACCCGTAGCCGTGGTTCAGGCCGAAGGCGCCGTAGTCCTGCTCGAGCCCCCGGCTCCAGATCCGGTTGCCGTCGAAATCGTACGCCTGCAGGACGCCGGTTCCGGTCAGCACCCAGACCCGCTCACCGTCCGTGACCGGCGACGGCGAGGACATGTTGTGCTTGCGCTGGAAGCGGTTGCCGCCGCCGATCGGGCGCCGCCACACGACCTCTCCGGAGCCGGCGTCGATCCGCCACAGGGACAGGTCGTCGCTCTCGGCGACGTTCAGGAACACGGCGCCGCGGACGACGATCGGGGTCGAACCGGAACGATCCGGCAACGGCAGCTTCCAGACGATGTTCCGTTCGGTCCCGTCGTCGTGCGACCACTCCGACGGCAGACCGGTGTGCTCGCTGTGGCCGTTGCGCGTGGGGCCGCGCCAGTTCGGCCAGTCCGTGCCGGCCGCGGCATGGGCCGCCAGCAACGACGGCAGGATGCCCCACAGGACGGCCCTCCGCGCGGCGACGGCGTTCCCGGCCCGCAACCCTGTCCTCGCTCGGTTCACGCTGCCTCCCTTGCTGCTGCCGGCTCGCCGGTTTCCCTGTTTCCGTCTTTCCCGCTACCGGCCGGCGGCGCCGCCGCCTCCGGCATCAGCAGCACCTGAACCCGGTTCTCGCCGTCCAGGTAGTCGACGGCCGCGCCGCGGATCATCTCCGCATCCAGCTCGTCGAACAGGTCCTCGAAGGTCAGGATGGCCATCGGGTCCTCGCCGAACTGGTACGCGGTCTGCAGCGTCGCCAGCCAGAAACCGTTCGTCTCCTTCGCCGTCTCGCGGCTTCGCCGCTGCTGCTCCCGGATGCGCGCGATCTCCTCGGCCGCTGCCGGCTCGTCGCGCAGGCGGTCGATCTCTTCCTGGACCGCGCCCAGCAGCTCCTCGACCCGCGCCGGGTCGCAGCCGAAGGAAATCCGGATGGAGAACGCGGACACCGGGATCCGCTCCGCAGCACCGCCGACGTTCGCGCTGTAGGTGCCGCCGAGTTCCTCCCGAAGGCGTTCCCGGAGGCGGTCCCGAAGCAACGAGACCATCGAATTCAGCCGGTAGCGGTTCAACTGCGTCTGCTCGAACGGGCCGGTAAGGACGAGGGCCACCTGGCTCTGGTCCTCCAGCCCCCGGTAGACCGTCCGCTCGATGCGTCCTTCCGGCGGGCGCACGCCGATGTCCCGCCAGCTCTCGTCCCGGCCGGTGGAAGGCAGACCGCCCAGCCACTTCGCGACCAGGGGCTCCATCGAGTCCAGATCGAAGTTGCCGGCAAAGAGGAAGGTGAAGTCGGAGAAATCCCGGAACCGGTCCTCGTAGACCGCCAGGACGCGGTCCAGGTCGACCTCCGCCAGCATCGGTTCCGTCAGCAGACGCCGGCGCGGGTGGTTTCCGGTCAGGAGCTCCCGCAACGTCCTGATCCACTCGTACATCGGCATCGCACTCTGGTTCCTGAGCAGGGTCCCCTGACGGGTCAGGAAGGAATCGAAGGCCTCCTGATCGCGCCGCGGCGCGGTCGCGCTCAGGTAGATCAGCTCGAACAGCGCTTCGAGGTCCTTCGGCGACCCGCGCCCGCTGATGCCCTCGAACAGCGGCCCGATGACCGGGCTGGCGCCGACCACCTTGCCGGCCAGCGCCTTGTTGAGCTGGGTCAGGCTGAAGTTGCCGAAACCCGACAGCTGGACGACCGAGCTGGCCACGCCGGCCTCCAGCCAGTCGTCGTCCGAGACGACGGACGCGCCGCCGGGGCTGAAGGAGGCGAACAGGATCTCGTCGTTCTTGTAGTCGCTCGGCCGCAGGACGACCCGGACGCCGTTCGACAGACGCCACTCGGTGACGCCGATCTCCGCGATCGTCGACCGTTCGACGATCCGGCCCGGCGTCGGTGGAACCGGAACGAACGCGCCCTCGCCGACGTCGTCCTCCCAGGCCGCCACCTCCAGTTCGTCGATCCGGTCGAACACGGCGAGAAGCTCCTCCTCGCTCGGCGGCTGCAGCCCTTCCTTCTCCGGACCGCTGGCGAGGATCACCCGGTCCTGGTCGCGAGTCCAGGAATCGGCCGCCCCGTTCACTTCGTCGAGCCCGATCCCGGGAAGGTGCCGCCTGGTCAGTTCGCGCTCGTAGGCGATACCCGGGAACGGTTCACCGGTCAGGAAGTGGCGCTGGTACTCGCCGGCGTAGACCGCAGAGTGGGTCTTGTCCCGTTCGTCCCAGGCGCGGTCCAGGGCACGCAGGGTGTTCACCCTGGCGCGCTCGAGCTCGCTCGGCGCGAAGCCGTGGCGGCGCGCCCGTTCGGACTCGACCAGCAGCGCCTCGAGGGCCTGCACGTAGCCGCCCTCCCTGGCGCCGGCGGAGAGCAGGTAGAGGCTGCGGGTCCGGGCCAGGGTGCCGCGGCTGCTGCTGGCGCCGATGAAGGGCGGATCGGCCTCCTCGGCGCGCTCGGCGAGACGGTTGCTCAGCATGCCGTTGTAGAGGCCGTGGACCAGCCGCGACCGGTAGTCGGCGACGGTGACGAAGCCGTCCGCCTCGCCCTTGAAGGCCACCGAGACCGAGGAGCGCACAAGCTCCGGGTCGGTGAAGACGGAGACCAGGGTCTCCTCGTGGGGCGGAATTTCCGCCTCGAAGCGTTCGCGCGGCTCTTCCGGCCGCTCGAGTCTGGCAAAGCGCCGCCGGATCTCCTCCTCGATCGCCGCCGCGTCGAAGTCGCCCACCGCCACGATCGCCATCAGATCGGGGCGGTACCAGTCCCGATAGAAATCCCGCAGTCGCTGGGGCGGCGCTTCGCGCACCATCTCCGGGTCACCGATCGGCAGCCGCTCGGCGTAGCGCGAACCGTGGAACCGATAGGGGATCTCGGCGTCGCGCAACCGTGCCCCGGCGCCGCGGTCGCCCCGCCACTCCTCGACCACGACGCCGCGTTCGCGCTCGATCTCCTCGTCCTCGAAGGTGACGCCGGCAGCCCAGTCCTCGAGCACCAGCAGCGCCTTGTCCACGATCTCCGGGTCGTCGGTCGGGACCTCCAGCATGTAGACCGTTTCGTCGAAGCCGGTGTAGGCGTTGACATCGGGTCCGAACCGCATGCCGATGCCCTGCAGGTAGTCGAGCAGCTCCGACTTCTCGAAGTGCTTCGTGCCGTTGAACGCCATGTGCTCGACGAAGTGGGCGAGGCCGCGCTGGTCGTCGTCCTCGAGCACCGAGCCGGCGCGGACGATGAGCCGCAGGAAAGCCCGGTTCTCGGGCCGTCCGTTGCTCCTCACGTAGTAGCGGAGGCCGTTGTCGAGCGTCCCGGTCCGCACTGCCGGGTCCTCGGGCAGGACCTCGTCGAGCGCCCAGGTCCAGTCCGGCGACTCGACGCCGGCCGCCTCGTCCTGGGCGTAGGCGGCTGCCGCCAGCAAGACGGCCAGCAGACCGATGGCCAGCCGGTGCGGCCCGCCGTCGCTGCGTTCGATCGTCGACATGTGTTCTCCCCTCGGTTCCGGTGGATGCGCTCAGCGGCCGGCCGGGACACGGCCGTCGCCGGCGCCGTCCACTCGCACGACAGCGCCGGCCGGCAAGGCCTCGACCAGCGCATCCAGCGCGCGGTCGGCGGCGCTCGAACTGCGGCTGTCGACGGTCAGCTTGACCCGGTAGTCGCCGTCCAGCACCGGATAGCTGCCGATGTCGACGTCGCCGTGCGCATCGACGACGCGGTCGAGCAGCTCGGCGATGTCCGTCTCCCGGCAGGACGTGTACACGGCCCGGCAGTGGAACCGGCGTCCGGCCGCCAGGCGCTCGCGCAGCAGGGGCAGTTTCAGACGGAAGATCCGCGGCACGCCGGGCAGGACGTACACGTTCTCCATGACCACGGACGGCCAGGGCACGTCCGGCGTGCTGACCAGTTCGGCGCCCTCCGGCACGTCGGCCATCCGCAGGTGGCCCTCGTTGCAGCGCCCGCCGACCATCTCGCGGATCTTCCCGACCAGCTCCGCGGAACGGACCAGGCGCCGGCCGAACGCTTCGGCCACGGCCTGAAGGGTGACGTCGTCGTGAGTCGGCCCGACGCCGCCGCTCGTGATCAGGTAGTCGTGGCATTCGCGCAGCCGCCTGACGTCCGCCGCGATGCGGTCGACATCGTCGGGACAGACGACCACCCTCCGGAGCTCTATGCCGAGATCGAACAGCTCCCGGGCCAGCAGGGTGAGGTTCGCCTCCTCGACCTTGCCGCTGAGGATCTCGTTCCCGATGATCAGGGCCCCTGCAGTCGGCATCCCGCGAGCTTACTCCCCCGCTCTCCGCGCACCGGTGACACGAGCCGCCCGGCGGTCCACGGCGAATGCCCTCCGCCTTCGTCTTCGACCGGGTCGGCGCGTTCGCCGCAGCCGCGACATCGGCCGCACAGCAGGAGGTGCAGGCCGCGCTCTCAAGCCATGGGCCGGCCTTCCCGTTGCGGGGCGGGACGCATCCGATTCGCGCTATGATTCCTGACCATGCTGACGATCACCGAACTCGCGCAGAAGCAGGTGGCGGAAGCGATCAGGTCCGAGGACCGGGACGACCTGGCGCTTCGCATCGCGATCACCAGCCGTAGCGGCGGGGGCTACCGCTACCAGATGGACCTGGTCGGCGTCGACGAGACGCGGCCGGACGACGAGGTGCTCGAACTCGGCTCCTTCAAGGTGTACGTCGATTCGGAGAGCGCCGGCGATCTGAAGGGCGCGACCGTCGACTTCGAGACCCGGCTCTCCGAGAGCGGTTTCAAGTTCGACAACCCGAACTCGCCCTGGGGCGACTCCGTCGCCGCCGACGTGCAACGGGTGCTGGACGACCAGATCAACCCCCAGATCGCGGCGCACGGCGGCTTCGTCACGCTGCTTGACGTGAAGGACCAGACTGCCTACGTCACGATGGGCGGCGGCTGCCAGGGCTGCGGCATGGCGGACTACACGCTGAAGCAGGGCGTCGAGCAGGCGATAGTCGAGGCCGTGCCGTCGATCCGGCGCGTGCTCGACACGACCGACCACGACGCCGGCACGAATCCCTACTACGCCCGCTAGCAACCGCAGCGGGACGACCGGCTTCTGTTGCCGAGCTGCGACCGTTGTGGAATAGTCCGGAACTGGTCGAGCGACGCGTTCCGATACTCCCCTCGATCGCCGGAAACCACGCATCAGGATCGATGGGTACGCACCGTTTCAGGCGGGGACTGAGCCTGCCGATCTCCGGCGTGCCCGAGCAGACGCTCGACGACGCGGCGGCGCCCTCGACGGTCGCGGTCAGCGCGGACGACTATCCCGGGATGAAGCCGGCGATGCACGTCGGCCCGGGCGACGCCGTGCGGCGCGGACAGCTCCTGTTCGAGGACCGCAAGCAGCCGGGAGTGCGCTTCACGTCCCCGGCGACAGGAACGGTGGCGGCGGTGAACCGCGGCGCCAAGCGGCGGTTCATCTCGGTAGTGATTCGGGTGGATCCGTCCGACCGGGCGGGCTCGAGCGGCGCCGGCATCGAGCTTGCCGCCTACACGGGAAAGCACCCGAGCGCGCTCTCCCGTGAGGAGGTGCAGGCGCTGCTGGTGGAGTCCGGGGACTGGCCCGCCCTGCGCGCCCGTCCCTTCGGCCGCTCCGCCGCCATCGACTCGGCGCCGGGTTCGATCTTCGTCACCGCGATGAACACGGAGCCCTTCGCGCCCGCCGCCGACCGGATCGTCGAAGGCCGCAATGGCGATCTCGAGCGGGGGCTCGCCGCCCTGTCCCGGCTCACCGACGGCCCGGTCTACGTCTGTCGGGCGCCGGACACGCTCCAGGGGATCGAGACCGGGGAGCAAGTCCGGGTGGAGGAGTTCACGGGCCCCCACCCCGCCGGCGCCGCGGGCCTGCACATCCATACCCTGGACCCGGTGGACCGACACCGGCTCGTATGGCAGATCGGGCTCCAGGACACGCTCGCGATCGGCCGGCTGTTCGCCACTGGCGCAGTGGACGTCCAGCGCATCGTCGCCTTGGCCGGTCCGCCGGTGCGGCGTCCCAGGCTCCTGCGCACGCGGTCGGGCGCCGCGCTGGCGGACCTGGTCCGGGGCGAGGTCGGAAGCGGTGCGGAAGCCGTCCGGGAAGGAACGTTGCGGGTCGTCACCGGATCGCCGCTCAGCGGCCGCACCG
Organism: Thermoanaerobaculia bacterium; assembly: GCA_965116145.1. GTDB lineage: Bacteria > Acidobacteriota > Thermoanaerobaculia > Multivoradales > Multivoraceae > Multivorans. The sequence continues at coordinate 358,627 of OZ220482.1, read as the reverse complement.
CGATCGGCGACCGGACGCCAGCGGACCTGCACGGCTACCTCGGGCGCTTTCACGAGATCGTCTCCGTGCTCGAGGACGACCGCGGCCGGCACTTCCTTGGCTGGCTCAGTCCCGGCTTCGGGGCCTTCTCTCGCGCCCGCGCCTTCGGGTCGTCCCTGCTGCCGCGACGCTCCTTCGCGATGACCACGACGACCCACGGCTCGCCTCGCGCGATCGTGCCCATCGGGCTCTACGAGAGCGTCTTCCCCTGGGACCTTGAGCCCACGTTCCTGCTCAAGTCCCTGGTGGCCGGCGACGTCGAACGCGCCGAAGAGCTCGGCTGCCTGGAGTTGCTGGAGGAGGATCTGGCGCTCTGCACCTTCGTCTGTCCAGGCAAGACGGAGTACGGGCCCTACCTGCGGGACGCCCTCGAAGTGATCGAGAAGGAAGGCTGAACAGCGGTGGCGAACATCACGCGACGTCCGCCACGGACCGGCAGGCATGCACCGCCGGGCGGGCGCCGGATCGCTCCCGTTGCGCTCCGCTCCTCCACCACGGACCGGCAGGCCGGAACGGCATGAAGTTCCTCCGCCGCGTGCTCGACCGGCAGGCCCGCCACTTCGAACCGGGCGGACGCTTCGAGCGTCTCTATCCCCTGTACGAGGCACCGGACACCTTCCTCTACACGCCGGGCAGGACCACCGGCGGCGCCGCTCACGTCCGCGACGCGCTTGATCTGAAGCGCCTGATGGTGACCGTCGTGGCGGCGCTCGTGCCCTGCGTGGCGATGGCGATGTTCAATACCGGACGCCAGATCCACCTGGCGATCGCTGGCGGCGCCGCTCCCCTCCCGAACTGGCGGACCGATGCGATGGCTGTGCTCGGTCTGCCGTTCGACTCGTCCAGCCTGCTCGCCAACACGGTCCACGGCGCGCTCTACTACCTGCCGGTCCTGATCGTGACCTTCGCCGTCGGCGGCGCCTGGGAGGGACTGTTCGCGGTCGTCCGGCGGCACGACGTGAATGAGGGTTTCCTGGTCACCGGCATGCTCTTCCCGCTCGTGCTGCCGCCCACCATCCCGCTCTGGCAGGTGGCGATCGGGATCACGTTCGGCGTGGTCGTCGGCAAGGAGATCTTCGGCGGCACGGGCTTCAACGTCCTGAATCCGGCGCTCACCGCGCGCGTGTTCCTCTTCTTCGCCTACCCGGCCCAGATCTCGGGCGACGCGGTGTGGATCGCGGCCAGCACCTCAGCGGACGGCTACAGCGGCGCCACCGCGCTCGGCGACATCGCGGTGCACGAGGCGGACGCCGGCTCGGCGGCCTCCTCGCTCCACGGACTCGACGCCATTGCCGGCGACGTGTCGTGGCTGCAGGCGTTCCTGGGTGACATCCCGGGATCGATGGGCGAAACGTCGACGCTCGCCTGCCTGATCGGCGCCGCGATCCTGATCGCGACCGGCATCGGTTCGTGGCGCATCATGGCCGCCGCCACCGCCGGCAGCCTCGCCATCTCCGTGCTGCTCAACCTGATCGGGTCGACGACGAATCCGATGCTGTCCGTGCCGTTCGGCTGGCACGCGGTGCTGGGCGGCTGGGCCTTCGGTATCGTCTTCATGGCCACCGATCCGGTCAGCGCCGCCCAGACCAACCAGGGCCGGTACATCTACGGCTTCCTGGTCGGCGTGCTGGCGATCCTGATCCGCACGGTCAACCCGGCCTTCCCGGAAGGCGTGATGCTGGGCATCCTGTTCATGAACCTGTTCGCACCGCTGATCGACCACTACGTGCTGAAGGCGAACATCAGGCGCCGAGCGGTGCGCTACGCTCGGTAGCCGGGGCTTCGACCGGCGAGACCGCTCATGGCAGACCGACAGGCCACCGGCTACACCCTCCTGTTCGCGACCGCGATCTGCATCGTGTGCGGGATTCTGGTGTCATCCTTCGCGGTCAGCCTGGAGGACCTCCAGGACGAGAACGCGGAACTCGACAAGCGCAAGCGGGTGCTCGAGGCAGTGGGCCTGCTCCAACCGGACGAGCGGCCGACGGCGGAAGAGGTGGCCGACCGTTTCGCTCCGATCGACCCGGTGATCATCGACCTCGCAACCGGCGAGCCGCTTGCCGACGCCGACCCGGCCGCCTTCGATCAGCAGCGGCGGGCGCGGAATCCCGAGACAAGTGTCGAGCTGCCGAAGAACAAGGCCAGCGTCAAGCGCCTTCCGGATCAGGCCATGGTCTACGAGGTGCGCGCCGACGACGGCGAACTCGAAATGGTCGTGCTGCCGATCGAGGGCCTCGGGCTCTGGGGCACGCTCTACGGCTTCCTTGCGCTCGATGCGGACACCACGACCGTGCGCGGCATCACGTACTATCTGCACAAGGAGACGCCGGGCCTGGGCGGCGAAGTCGACAATCCGCGCTGGAAGGCGCGCTGGCCGGGACGCCGCGTGTTCGACCGGGACGGCAGGTTCCGGCTCGCCGTGATCAAGGGCCAGGCCGCCGGCGCCGAGGAAGACCCGTTCCGGGTCGACGGTCTGAGCGGCGCGACGATCACCAGCAACGGCGTGACGAACATGCTCGACTTCTGGCTTGGCGAGAACGGATTCGAACCGTACCTGGCCCGCATCCGGGCGGAGGCGAACTGATGGCGGTCAAGAAGAGCGAAGCGGCACTCGATCCGCTCTGGAACAACAACCCGATCGCGCTCCAGGTGCTCGGCATCTGTTCGGCGCTGGCGGTGACCACGAAGATGGAGACCTCGCTCGTCATGTGCGTGGCCGTCATCTGCGTGCTCACCCTCTCCAACCTGACGATCAGCCTGCTCCGCCACCAGATCCCGAACAGCATCCGGATCATCGTCCAGCTCACCGTGATCGCCTCCCTGGTCATCGTCACCGACCAGGTCCTGAAGGCCTACGTGTTCGAGATCAGCAAGCAGCTCTCGGTGTTCGTCGGACTCATCATCACCAACTGCATCATCATGGGTCGGGCCGAGGCGTTCGCGATGCAGAATCCGCCGTCCCTGGCGATGCTCGACGGCATCGGCAACGGTCTCGGCTACAGCGCGATCCTGATGATCACGGCAGTGCTGAGGGAGCTGTTCGGCTCCGGCAAGCTTTACGGCTACTCCATCCTGCCCACGGTCTCGGAGGGCGGCTGGTACGAGCCGAACGGGCTGATGCTGCTCTCGCCCGCCGCCTTCTTCATCATCGGCGGCCTGATCTGGGCTCTCCGCACCTGGAAGCCGGCGCAGGTCGAGATGGACGGCTGACCAGGAAGGACTCCGGACAATGTTCGAGGAATACCTCAACCTCGCGGTCAAGGCCATCTTCATCGAGAACATGGCCCTGACCTTCTTTCTCGGCATGTGCTCCTTCCTTGCCGTGTCGAAGAAGGTGGAGACCGCGGTCGGACTCGGCCTGGCCGTCATCTTCGTGCTCACCGTCACCGTGCCGGCCAACAACCTGATCCAGACCCACCTGCTGAACGAAGGGGCGCTGGCCTGGATGAGCCCGGCGTTCGCCGACGTCGATCTGACGTTCCTGAACCTGCTGTGCTTCATCGGCACGATCGCCGCGATGGTCCAGCTCGTGGAGATGACGACGGACCGCTTCTTCCCGGCGCTGCACGCAACCCTGGGGATCTTCCTGCCCCTGATCGCGGTCAACTGCGCCATCCTCGGCGGTTCCCTGTTCATGGTCGAGCGCGACTACGATCTCGGCGAGAGCGTGGTGTTCGGCCTGGGCTCGGGCATCGGCTGGTTCCTCGCCATCGTCGCCCTGGCGTCGATCCGCGAGCGCCTGCGCTACAGCAACGTTCCCCCCGGCCTGCGCGGCCTGGGCATGACCTTCGTCGTCACCGGCCTGATGGCGTTCGGTTTCATGGCCTTCGGAGGCATCCAGCTGTGATCGCCGAAGCCCTGCTCGGGGTGGCGATGTTCACGGTCGTCATCCTCGCTCTCGTCCTGATCCTGATGCAGGCCAAGGCCCGCCTGGTGGCCGGCGGCGAGGTCTCCATCGTCGTCAACGACGAAAAGACGCTGACCGCCAGCACCGGCGGAACCCTGCTCGGCACCCTGGCCGATCACCGCATCTTCATCCCCTCCGCCTGCGGCGGCCAAGGCACCTGCGGCGTCTGCACCGTCGACGTGTTCGAGGGCGGCGGCGCCATGCTGCCGACCGAGAAGACCCACATCAGCCGCCGCGAGGCGCGCGAGGGCTGCCGCCTGAGCTGCCAGGTGAAGATCAAGGAGGACATGAAGATCGGCATCCCCGTCGAGGTCTTCGGGGTCAGGAAGTGGCAATGCACGGTGCGTTCGAACCACAACGTCGCCACCTTCATCAAGGAACTCGTCCTGGAACTGCCGGCGGGCGAGGAGGTGCCCTTCCGCGCCGGCGGCTACATCCAGATCGAGTGCCCGCCCCATGTCGTGAACTACAGCGACTTCGAGATCGAGGACGAGTACCACGACGACTGGGACCGCTTCAGCCTCTGGAACCTGACGTCGAAGGTCGGCGAGACCGTGGTCCGCGCCTACTCCATGGCGAACTACCCGGAGGAGAAGGACATCATCATGCTGAATGTCCGGGTGGCGACGCCGCCTCCCCGCGAGATGGACCTGCCGCCCGGCGAGATGTCGTCCTGGATCTTCAACCTGAAGCCCGGCGACAAGGTTACGATCGCCGGGCCCTTCGGCGAGTTCTTCGCGAAGGACACGGACGCCGAGATGGTCTTCGTGGGCGGCGGCGCCGGGATGGCGCCGATGCGATCCCACATCTTCGACCAGTTCCGGCGCATCCACACCAACCGCAAGGTGTCGTTCTGGTACGGCGCCCGCTCCCTGCGCGAGGCCTTCTACATCGACCACTTCGACCGGATCGCCGCCGAGAACCCCAACTTCACCTGGCGCCTGGCGTTGTCGGATCCGCTCGAGGAGGACAACTGGAAGGGCTGCACGGGGTTCATCCACCAGGTTCTGTACGACAAATACCTGAAGGACCACCCCTGCCCGGAGGATGTGGAGTACTACCTCTGCGGACCGCCCCTGATGCTCCAGGCCTGCATGAACATGCTCGACGATCTCGGCGTCGAGCCCGAGAACATCGCCTTCGACGACTTCGGCTGAGGAAACTGCCGACGAAGCCCGCGCCGCCCTTCCGCCGGAGTGCCTCGCAGCTTCGCGCCCTCGCCGCGAGACTGGTTCAGATCGCCGGGCTGGTCTGGCTGACCGCGGCCTGCACGACGGGGCCGCTTCCCGAGCTGCTGCTTCAGGGGCCGACCATGGGGACGGCCTACCGGGTACGGGTCGTCGCGCCGGCACAGGACGAGGAGACCATCCGAGGCCTGATCGAGGAGCGTCTGGCCGCCGTCGACCAGGCGATGTCGACCTGGCGCGCCGACTCGGAGGTGTCCCGCTTCAACGGACTCCGCGCCGGGGAGTCGCTGGTCTTCTCCGAGGACACCTGGTCCGTTCTCGAGTTGGCATGGCGCGTCCGCGACGAAAGCGGCGGCGCGTTCGACCCGACCGTCGGCCCCCTGGTCGACGCCTGGGGCTTCGGCGCAGCCGGCCGCTCCGACCAACCGGCGCCTCCGACCGCTGACCGCGCCGCCGAGCTGCTCCAGGCGGTGAGCGCCGTTACGCTGTCGCCGCCGCTGCGCCGGGCAACGAAGCTCCACGACGGCGCGGCGCTCGACCTCTCGGCGGTCGCCAAGGGATGGGCCGTCGACCAGGTGTCCGAGGCGCTGTCGGCGGCGGGCAACGCCCATCACCTGGTCGAGGTGGGCGGCGAGATCCGGACCGCGGGGCCGGGCCCGGGCGGGACGCCCTGGCGCATCGCCGTCGAGCGGCCGCCGACCGACGCGAGCCGGAGCCGGCCACCGGCAGGCGCCGCGAACCGCGCCCTGCCGGCAGGCCTGCACAAGGTGCTGCCGATGACCGACGGCGCGCTGGCAACCTCAGGGGACTACCGCAACTACCGGGAACGAAGCGGAGTCCGCTACTCCCATACGATCGACCCCCGCACCGGCCGCCCCGTTCACCACAGCCTCGCCTCCGCCAGCGTGTTCCACCCGAGCTGTGCCGCAGCCGACGCCTACGCCACCGCCCTGATGGTCCTCGGCCCCGAAGAGGGCATCACCTGGGCCGACAGGAACGACCTCGCAGCCCTGCTCCTCATCTATCGCGGCAACGGCCTGGAAGAAAGAACAAGCGCAGCGTTCCGCCGCAGGTTCGGCGCCGGCCGCCGCTGACCAGCCCGGCCAGCCCGGCCTTGCGGAGACGTCGATCACCGTCGCAGGCTCTTCGGGCTACGGGGACTTCGGGCGCGCCGCCGTCCAGGAGGCGCCGACAGGACAGAATGGAAGCAGGGAAACACGGGACATGAACAGGAACACGGCAGGTTCGGCGCTGTCCGTCGGGGCGCTGGTGCTCGTCTTCGCCGCGGCCGCCCGTGGCAGCGAAGTACTGCCCCGGCTCCTTCAGCCTCACCCCGCCCACCGTTCGGACTTGCCGTACTGGGTCGCCGCTTCGTACGCCATCCGGCCGGACGGCGGCGTTAGCGACAGGAAGGTCATCGGTGCGGCGCGGGCGGCCGCCCTGTCACGAAGGCTGAAGTCACCGCCGACAGCATCGGTCTCCGACGACACACCGCCCGAGGACCTGGGTTGCGAGCTCACGCCGGAAGAAGCGGCGGCCATGCTCGAAGTCACGCTTCTCGCGGAGCAGACCGTGTTTCTTCCCGGCGATTTTCGGGGTTGGGTGGCGGCTTCGGAAGCCGTGGTCGCGGGAACGGTCGAGGGGTTCGTTCCGGGCTTCGACGAGGAAGGAGCGCCCAACACGCTGGTACTGCTGAGCGACACCGAGCACCTCTACCAGACATCCAGGTATCCGTACGGCGTGAAGTACGTCATCCTGCCGTACGCCCGGTTCGTCGCCGGCGGCAGGGTGTTCTGCGGGCCGCCCGGCATCTCTGTCGAGTACTACCCACAGATCGGAGACCGTCTGTTGATCGCGGCGGATCTGCCGGCTGACAAGGACGGCCTTGCCATGACCGTCAGAAGCTTGAGCCGTGTCGCCCGGATCGACGCCCGCGGCGGCCTGGTGACCTACGAGCAGTCGGACGACTACCGGGTCGTCTTCGCATCGGACTTTCCCGAGACGATCGACGAAGCCAGGACGCGGGCCTGGCACGTCTGGCGAGACGGGTTCGTGGACCTGGCGGACACGCTCGGCCATGATGAGTTCACGCGACTGTGGCGAGGAGTGAAGGCCGATGCTGCCGACGCTGTCCGCTCCGGCTGCTTCGTGATCGGCGCGCACCCCGTCGAGGACGGCTGGTCCCTGTCCGTATCCTGCCCACCGGAGCAGGAGACTGCCGCGGCCGACGCGAAGGGGCATGCACGATAAGGCGACCGAAGGTGTCAGTTTCTCGTCGTCTTCAGCTGGACAACCCGGGAAGAGAGCACACATGCCCAGGAGGACTGCACGCGCACGCTCAGTAGCCGCCCTGCCGCCCCGGCACGGGCGGAGAAAGCGCGGCTGTTGCCCCGTCTCTGCTCGCCTACTGGTCGAACACGATGACCTGGCGGGCGACCTCGCCGCTTCTGAGGTTCTGGAGCGCCTCGTTGATCTGCGAGAAGCCGACCCGGTCCGAGATGAGTTCGTCGAGTCTGAGCTTTCCGGCCAGGTAGAAGTCGACCAGCCTCGGCATGTCGATGCGGAACCGGTTCGAGCCCATGGCGCAGCCCTTGAGGCACTTCTCCTGGAGCATCTCGTGGCCCGGGATCTCGATGTTCTCGCCGAAGGGGACCATGCCGATGACGGTCGCCGTGCCGCCCGGCCGCAGCATGGCCCAGGCCTGCTCGGCCGTGGTCTTCAGTCCGATTGCCTCGAAGGCGTAGTGGACGCCGCCCCCGGTCATCTCCAGCACCTGGTCCACCGGGTCGCCGGCCGTCGCGTCGACCGTGTCGGTGGCGCCGAACTGCTGCGCCAATTCCAGCTTCGAAGCCACCCGGTCGACCGCGATGATCCGCCTGGCGCCGGCGAGCTCGGCGCCGTTGATCGTCGACAGTCCGATGCCGCCGCAGCCGATCACCACGACGTCCGAGCCCGGCTCCACCCGCGCCGTCCGGAACGCGGCGCCGACCCCGGTGGTCACGGCGCAGCCGATCACCGCCGCCCGGTCGAACGGCATGTCCTCGCGGACCTTGGCCACCGCGTTCTCGTGCACCAGCATCTGCTCCGCGAACGAGGCCAGGTCCGCGAACTGCGACACCGGACGGGCGCCGCCGCCGTTGCTCGAAGGCAGGGCGAGCCGCGGCTCGGCGCCCCTCGGGCGCCGCGTGGCACGCTTGTCGCAGAGGCTGGGCTCGCCGCTCATGCAGTACTCGCAGTAGCCGCAGAAGACGGACAGGCAGGTGATCACATGGTCGCCGGGCTTGACGTAGCGCACCTCGGAGCCGACCTGCTCGACGATCCCGGACGCCTCGTGACCGAGAATCGCCGGCGCGCGGATCGGCCACAGGCCGTCGACGAAGTGGAGGTCGCTGTGGCAGACACCGACCACGGCGGTCCGGATCAGAACCTCGTGCGGGCCCGGCTTGCCGATGACGACATCGGTGATCTCCAGCGGTTGCCCGACCTCGTGGAATACGGCTGCTTTCATCTTCCGGCGCCTCGGGTTGGAACGGTGCTCACGGAGCAGGTAGCGAACGGGCAGGTTATCAGCGACGCCGCCCGCCGACCCGCACCGGCGATAGGCTCACGGCATGATCCTCTCCAGGCTGGCCTTGCGTGCCTCGGCAGTCCGCGGTGACCGTTGTGCCGCGAGCGATCGGCTGTGCATCCGGTCCGGCGCCACAGCTCCGCGGTTGCCGCCGGGCCGAACCGCTCGCCCGCTGCGCCTTGCCGGAATGGCGACTGACTGCTCGCGGCGCCGCCGGCACGGCCGCCCAGGCCGCCTCGGACTGCTGGCTCTGGTCGCGGCCGCCGTCCTCGCCGCGACGCCTGCCGTTGCGCAGCGCACGGTCAAGCCGGTCCTCCACGGCCGGCACTGGGTAGCGGTGACCGGCAAGCCGCTGGCCGCTACCGCCGGCGCCCTGATCTTCGCCCGCGGCGGCAATGCGGTGGACGCGGCGTGCGCCATGCTCGCCGCGACGTCGACGATGTGGGACACCCTCGGCTGGGGCGGCGAGACCCAGGCCCTGATCTTCAACCCGCGCAGCAGCAGGGTGGTCGGGATCAACGCGCTGGGCGTTGCGCCGACCGGCGCCACCGCGAAGTTCTACCGCGACAACGGTCACGTCTATCCGCCCGAGTACGGACCGCTGGCGGCGGTCACGCCCGGCACCCCGGGCGGCCTGATCGAGATGCTCTCGAGGTACGGCACGATGAGCCTGGCCGAGGTGCTCGAACCGGCGATGCAGATGGCGGACGGCTATCCGATCGAGCGCGCCCAGGCGGACAACATGGAGCGGCGCAAGGAGATGCTCCTTCAGTGGCCGGACTCGGCCCGGGTCTTCCTGCCCCACCTGTCCTCGGCCGAAGAAGGCGACGGCCGCGCGGCGCCGCGGGCCGGCGAGGTCTTCCGTCAGCCGGACCTGCTCGACACGCTGCGCAAGCTGGTCGATGCCGAAGCCGCCGCTCTCGCGCAGGGAAGAACCCGCGAGCAGGCTCTGGCTGCCGCCTACGACCGGTTCTACCGCGGCGACATCGCCGAGGAGTTCATCCGCGGTTCGCAGGAGCTGGGCGGCCTGCTGACGATGACCGACCTCGACCGCTGGCAGGTCCACATCGAGGAACCCGTGCGCACGAGCTACCGGGGCGTCGACGTCTACAAGCTGACATCCTGGGTCCAGGGCCCGGTCATGCTCCAGGCGCTGAACATCCTGGAGAACGCCGACCTCCGGTCGATGGGCTACAACTCGGCGCGTTACATCCATACGCTCTACCAGGCAATGAACCTGGCCTTCGCCGATCGGGACTTCTACTACGGCGATCCCTACTACCCGCCGGAAGAACCGCTCGAGGGTCTGCTGTCGAAGGACTACGCCCGTTCCCGCTACGAGTCGATCGACTGGACGAAGAACGACGAGGGCGCTCGACCCGGCGACCCGTATCGGTTCCAGGACGGCGACAATCCCTTCCTCGAACTGCTCGACCGGTGGACGCCGATCCCGCCGGCGGCGGACGCCGAGGGCGAACAGGGCTTCCAGCAGGCGTCGGCCGGCCGACAGCCGCTGCCGCGGATGACCTACGAGGAGGCCTTCACTGCCGGCACGACCTCGATCCAGGCCGCCGACGCCGACGGCTGGGTGGTGTCGGTCACTCCCAGCGGCGCCTGGATTCCGGCCGTCATCGCCGGCCGCACGGGCATCGGGATGAGCCAGCGGATGCAGAGCTTCGTGCTCGACCCGGGCCTGAATCCGTACAACCTGCCGGAGCCGGGAAAGCGCCCGCGCGCGACACTGACCCCGGGCATGGCGCTCCGCGACGGCCTGCCCTGGCTCTCCTTCGCCGTCCAGGGCGGCGACACCCAGGACCAGAACCTGCTCCAGTTCTTCCTGAACGTTCTCGAGTTCGGCATGAACGTCCAGCAGGCGGCGGAGGCGGCGAATATCACGAGCCACCAGATGCAGAGCTCCTTCGGCGCCCACGAGTCCCGACCCGGGCACATCGACGTCCGCCGCGACGTGCCGCCCTGGGTCCGTGACGAGCTGCGCGCGATGGGCTACCGCGTGCGCACCCTGGACCGCACCTCGGGACCCATCACCGCGATCCGGTTCGACCGCGAGAACGGCACGATGCGGGGAGGCGCCAGCGACTACGGCGAGGACTACGGCATCGCCTGGTAGGGCCAGTCGGCGTCAGGCGCCGGCTTCTGCTGCCGTTTCCTGGGCGGCGACCTCCGGGAACTTCTCTTCGACGTAGCTCCGCAGCTCCTGCGGCAGCTTGTAGTTGAGGCCCTGCTTTTCCTCGTCGACGAGGCGCGAACGGTCCAGGAGATCCAGGAGGTTCTGTGCCTCGAGTTCCAGCCCATGGAACAGGGGCAGCTTGCCGCGGATTCTCTGGAATCGGCGCTGGGCCTTCACCAGCGCGATCATTCCGGTGCACACCTTCCTGGGCAGTCTGAGGTCCTCGGCGTGACGGTCCCCGATCATCCTGCGCGACAGGCGAAACAGGCGGTCGATCATCTTCCGCTTGTCTGCTTCGCCTTCCATTCCGATGACGTGCGGCACGGAGTTGATCAGCGAGTGCGCCATGATGATGCTCTCCGGGCCGGCCGGCGGCTCGCAGCCCAGCCCCACCCGCAGCAACTCGTGGCCTTCAGCCTCGTTGTGGAACAGGAGGTCGTCGGGAACCCCCATCAGCCAGGAACTGCAGCGCCAGACATGAATGAAGCTGGCGCGTTCCGCCTCGCTCATCTGCGCGCCCAGACGAACTGCGTCCTGCACCAGCATGGCGGAGAACGCGGCAGAAGACAGGGCGATGTGACTTGCGCTGACCGGCAGTCCGTAGGCGCCATGGTCCCACTCGTTCGATCTGTCGATCAGCTTCCTGACCCGCGCGTGCACCAGTCGGGTCCGAATCGCGAGCTTCCAGCCGTCACCGTACGGGTCGAGTCCGCCCGGAAGCATGATCTCCACCAGATGCCGCAGGTTGTGTCTCAGGCGGCCCTTGCCGGCGTCGATCAACCGTCCGGTGGTGAAGAAGGACACCGCGATCGTCGTGCAGAAACCCCGCACGACCGTGCTGCTGGCGAACGCCAGCACGAAGAGGTCCGAGTTCCGGAAGAACGCACTGCAACCGGGTTCGACCGGCACGGACCGATACCACTCCGGAACGTCCAGAACCTCGTCGAAGAACTCCCGCAGAACCCGCGGGACAGCGGGCCGGTCCTGTCCGTTCGCGTCCATCATGACCTCGATCCAGCGGCCGACCTGCATCTGATCGAGGTCCGCCAGCTCCTCGATCAGCCGATCGGCGGCAGGATCGCCCGCGGTCATGCCCGCCATGTACGTGTCGGCCAATCCGGGATTGGACGGCCGGACCGCCTCGTACCCCGATGAGAACTCGGATGGAACCTTCATGCGAACGCCCTCCCGTGCCCGGAACGCCTCGGACAATGGCCAGATCGTCGCTCTTCGGCCACCAGCCGTCTCGAACGGCGCTCCCTGTTCATGTGTACCGTACCACCGGCCCGGCCGCCGCATCGCCAGCGCGGGCCGTCGGCCGGTCCCCTTCCAGCCCGATGCCGCCGGGCAGCGGGATCCGGGGCGGCGCCTCCTGACTCTTGTTCTCCTCGTCCACGGGGATCCTCAGGAACCATGTCACCGCCACCGACAACGCGGCAACGGCCGAGAGAACCAGAACCATATCGCCGACCGCTCCGCCAAGCGCGATCCGGAGCACCGCGAGCAGGGAGTCGGCCGGCGGCGCGGATGCCGCCGGATCGAACGCGGCCCGCAGCCCGGCCGCCGCGGCAGGATCCATCAGCGCCTGTGGATCCTGCTTCAGCGCCGCCAGACGATCCGGCAGAAGCCGGGCCTCCAGCGCCGCCGGGAGACCGGCCTCGACATGGACCGCGAACCGGAACGCCAGCGCCGGGCCGACCGCCGCCAGGACCAGCATGCCGCCGAACTGCCGAACGAACTGCAGACCCGAGGTCGCAGCACCGACGAGGCCGGGCGGCGTCGTGTTCTGGACCGCCAGGGCGAAGGTCGACAGGACGAAGCCGAACCCGAGCCCGGTCAGTACCATTTGCGCCATGACCGCGGCCGTCGAGCTGTCCGCCTGCATCGCCGCCAGCAGGAAGGCGCCAAGCGTCATCATCCCCGTACCCGCCAGACCCCAGAGCCGGTAGCGCCAGCCGGTGCGGGCGATGAGCCGGCCGGAGACTACGCCGCCGGCAGCCATTCCCAGCAGCAGGACCGTCAGATACGTGCCGCTGGCGGATGCGGAGAGACCGGTCACACCCTGCAGGAAGAGCGGCAGCAGAACCACGCTGCCATAGAGCACGAATCCGGTCAGCAGCATCACCGCCATCGACACGGCCACGGGCCGGAGACGGTAGACGCCGAGGGGCATGATCGGCGCCGACGCGCGCCTCTCGACGACGACGAAGACTGCCGCCATCGCCGTGCCGAGGGCCAGAAGTCCGATGATGGCAGGCGACGTCCAGGGCCGGGCGACACCGCCCAGGGACAGCGCGAGCAGTATCGGACCGGCGGACAGGACCAGGGCCGCCATGCCGGCGACATCCAGCGGCTCCTTGCTGCGTTCGGCCCCGATGCGCGGGAACAGGCGCACGATCGCCAGCAGGATCAGCAGCCCGAGGGGAACGTTCAGCCACAGGGTCCAGCGCCAGGACAGGACATCCGTCAACAGGCCGCCCAGGGGCGGACCGACCAGGAACGCCATGCCGTAGGCAGCACTGAGCAGGCCGATGTGCTTCCCGCGTTCACCGGGTGCAAAGAGGTCGGCTACCGCGGCAATGGAGACCGCCGAGATGATGCCGCCGCCGACGCCCTGGACGACCCGGGAGACCACCATCCAGTCCATGTTCGGGCTGCCTCCCGCCGGCAACGATGCGGCAGTGAAGACCGCGACGCCGAGCAGCAGGAACGCCCGGCGCCCGTAGCGGTCGGACAGCCCGCCCGCGATCGGGATGACGATGGTCACCGCCACGGCATAGGCGGTGACAGTCCAGGTGTACTGGTCGAACCGCCCGAGCTCGGCAGCGATCCGCGGCAGCGCGGTCGCCACGATCGTCTGGCTCATGGCGGTCAGGAAGACCGCCATGGCGGTCACCGCGAACGCCCACAGAGCCTGCCGACCGGGCGGCCCGGCGAAGGCGGCGTCGGCGTTCGGAGCGTCCAAGAGGGGTCGTCCTGACGGGTCGAGCTACCGCCGCACCCGACGGTAGAGACCGTACCCCAGTGCCGAAGCGGCCGAGAATGTCCGCGCGACGCTCAGAAGGCGACGCCGACCTGGCAGGAACTCCGCCGCATCCAGTTCCTCGACGGCCGCCGTCATCCGGCGCATGATCTCCTCCAGACCTTCCGTGTCGAGCCGCTCGCTGCTGCCGAGATTCCCCGCCCCCAGGACCATGACCATCATCGAGAACAGCATGGCCCGCCGGTACCACTGCCAGCACTCCTCGAAGGCGAAGTCCCTGACGCCGCCGCGGCGAAGCGCCTCCCAGTAGACCTCGAGCACCTCCCGCTCCACCTCTCGTCGAACCTCGGGGGTCAGGCTCCGGGACATGAACAGGGCAACGTCCAGCAGCGGGTTGTTCCGGCCGCTGACCTGCCAGTCGATGACGACCGCCTCACCGTCGCCCGCACCGCCCGGGTCGAAGAACACGTTGTTCAGGTGATAGTCGCCGTGGGCGAAGCTGCCGGGGCCGTCGAGCATGTCCTGCATGTAGTCCGCCGCCCGCGGCCCGAGCGTCTCTGCCAGCCGGCGCGTCTCCGGCGCGAACGCGGCGCCGAAGCGCTTCATCGTCTGGGGCAACGCCCTCAGATAGCCGATCTGGGCCAGCACCCTGATCCGGGTTCCGACGCCCTCGCAGCGGTTCGACAGGGGCGGCCGGTCCAGCCGGTTCCAGTAGCGGCCGTGGAGCCCGGCGATCGATCGGACAGCGGATCTGGCCCGTTCGGCGCTCGCTCCCGCCAGGACATCCTCGAACACCAGGTCCGAGAGGTCCTCGAGCACCAGCACGATGTCGTCCTTGCGGCGGTCGTAGTGGCCGTAGAGCAGGCCGGGGCTGCGGATCGAAGCCTCCGGAGCGATATGCCGGTAGTAGTCGTACTCCCGCTTGTGAAGACCCATGACCTTGCTGAAGCGGCGCGTGCGGGCATCCCGACTCGCCAGCTTGACGATCACACGTTCGGGCGGGTCCGTCCCGCCGGCGGCGCTCCAGGTCAGACGGCAGCGCAGGATCTCGCCCATGAGGCTGACACCGTCGCCCACATCTTCGATCCGAAGGTCCGAAAGCTCCGGCGGCTCGGCGCCGCCGGCCGCCAGGGCCGCCTGCATCCACTCCGGATCGATCGCGCCGTGATGCGTCGGTATGCCGGGAACGTCGGACACGGACAGACTCCGTCCTGCGAACTCTCCACTGCGTCGGTACGGACCGACGCGAACCAGGGCGGGACGCAAGGTGTATAGCACAACCGGGCCTGCCGGCCCGGACGAGGCCCGGGATGAGCGGCGCCGAACCCTGCTCTCGACGTGCAGCAGGCCCCGGACCGCTCTCTCGGCGATCAACCCCGGCAAGCCGGGGATTCGGCGGCCGGTTCCGGCCAGTGCAGCAGGCGCCGCCGCCCGGCAAGCTCCACGGTCCGGCAGTCCTCGGACACCGTGCGGAGCAGGGCGAAGCGGGGCGCGTCAGCGATGCGGACCGGTCCGTGACGTTCCGAAGAGGCGAACAGCCGCTCCTGCGCATCGAGGCGCAGCGAGTCGGGATCGAGGGTGTCGCGGCGACCGTTGTCGAGGTCCGCAACGACCTCCACCGCCTCGCCGTTTCCTGTCGCCGCGGGACGGTCCCGTATCCGGGTGGCGACGAGCGGTGTGGTGACGCAGTCGAGATAGCACTTGTCCCACCAGTCGTCGTTCACTCGATACTCCACGAAGTAGACGCCCAGCGCCTCCTCGAACCCCAGATGCTGCTTGAAGAAGCGGCGGATGCGGTTGGCTACCGGACGGCCCTTCCACTCCCACCGCTGGTCGGCGTCGACCGAGATCAACGGATAGTGAAAGGACATCACGACCTCGTCGAAGGCTCGTCCCGCGGCCACCGCCCGGGCCAGCGGCGCCGGGAAGTACGTGCCGCGTTCCAGTCGATCGACCCGGCTCGCCAGGCGGTCGGCGACGATGGTGGTCACCGCCGGGTCGCGGACGACATCCGCCCCGGCCAGAGCTTCCCGGTCGGCTGGCGTCAGCGGATTGCGGAAACGCGCCTCGTGGGACACGAAGATCGAGATGCCGCGAGGCCAGAGCCGCTCGCAGGCCTGAACCAGGTCGTCCATGACCGAGAAGGCGCGTGCGCTTCCGCCTCAGGACGTCGCCGGCTCCGCCTCTCCGTCTCCCGGATCCCGGCCGATGGCCAGGCGCAGAACGGCGGCCGCTCCCTGCTTCATGTCCTCGACGATCAGGTAGGTGCAAGGGACGAGCACCAGCGCGATACCGGTCACGAACAGCACGCCGAAGCCCAGGCTGAGCGCCATCGGCACCAGCCACTGCGCCTGGTTCGAACGCTCCATGATGATCGGCATCAGGCCGAAGAAGGTGGTCAGCGACGTCAGGACAACGGGCCGCACACGCCGGGTCACGCCGCCGATCACCGCTTCCATCAACCCCCGGCCATCGCTGCGCAGGCTGTTCACCGCATCGATCAGAACCAGCGAGTCGTTGATGACGACGCCGGTCAGGGCGACCAGACCGAAGATGCTGAGGAAACTCAGATCGAACCCCAGGACCAGATGGCCGATGATCGCGCCGAACATGCCGAAGGGCACCGCGGCAAGCACGACGATCGGCTGCAGGTAGCTGCGGAAGGCCACTGCCATCAGCGCGTACATGGAGAGCATCGCGACGATCAGCCCCTGCACCAGGGAGGCGACCGCCCTTCCCTGCGCCTCCTGCTCGCCGCTGAAGGTGAAGGTCAGGCCGGGCGTATCGGCCACGACGTCCGGCAGGACCGTGCGGGAAAGCGCCGCCCGGATGTCGTTGCCGGTGGTGACCGCCGGGTCGATGTCGGACGTCACCGTCACCGTGCGGCGGCCGTCCGCCCGGAGGATCTCGGTGAACGACCGTCTCTGGTGGATGAAGGCTGCCTGATGCAGCGGGATCTCGCCGCCCATCGGGGTGCGGATCAGCAGGTTCTCGATCGCGTCGACCGAGTCCCGCTCCGCTCGCGGCAGGCGGACGTAGACCCGCAGTTCGTCCCGGCCTCGCTGCTGGCGGCTCGCCTCGGCGCCGAAGAACGCCCCACGGACCTGGGCGGCAAGATCGCGTTCGGTGAGTCCGAGGCCCTTGGCGGCCGGCTTCAGCTCCAGGTCGAGCTGCGGCTTGCCGACCTTGAAGCCGTCGTCCACGTCGAACACGCCGGCGTAGGCGGAAAGAGCGTCAGCCACGCGCGCCGCCGCGGCCTCCAGTGCCGGAGTACTGGTGTGTTCGAGCTGCACCGACACCTTGGCCCCGGCCGAAGGACCGTCGTTGAAGTCGAAGGACAGACGGTCGATGCCGGCAACGTCACCGACCCGCTCCCGCCAGCGTCTGGTGAACTCGGCCGAACCGAACTCCCGGTCCGCGTCCGGCACGAGATAGGCGGTGACGACTGCGACGTGGCCTCCGGTTGCCGCGATGCCGGCGCTGGGGCCGAAGGCGCCGGTATCCGCGCTCCCGATCCTTGCCCGGATGCCCTCGAAGACCGTGTCGGGGATCAAGCCGTCACGGCGGGGCAGCAGACGGCCCTCGCGGACGAGTTCCTCGCCGAGCTCCTCCGCCGCACGGGTCACCGTCTCGACGACGCGACGCGTGTCCGCCAGCGGCGCGCCGAACGGCAGCTCGACGACTGCGTTCGAGAACTCGCCTTCGATCTGCGGAAAGAAATTGAACTTCAGGTGCCCGCCGGCAACCACACTCACGGAGACGATCAGGGCGGCGGTCAGTACCGCCACGGTCACGTAGCGGTCCTTCGCGAGCCGGCCGATCAGGGTCGGAACGGCGGACGCGATGATCCGCTCGACCCACTCGGAGAAACGAAGCTGCAGGGCGAACAGCCGCTGAAGGGGGTTCATCGGCCGGCCGCCGGAGTTCCGCAGCCTCGACCGGCGGACGTGCCGCAGATGCGCCGGCAGAATGAACAGCGACTCGACCAGGGAAAGCACCAGGACCGGGATGACGATGAACGGGATGTTGCGGAAGAACTTGCCCGTGACGCCGGGAACCAGCGCCAGGGGGATGAAGGCGATGATCGTCGTGATCACCGCAAACGTGACCGGCGTCAGCACTTCGCGCGTGCCGACGATCGCCGCCTCGAGACGGTTGTCGCCGCGGCGGTGGTAGAAGATCGCCTCGCCGACGACGACCGCGTCGTCCACCGCGATGCCGAGCACCAGGATGAAGGCGAACAGCGAGATCATGTTGATCGAGACGCCCATCATGGAAATGATGAAGAAGGCGCCGCAGAACGAGATGACGATGCCGGCGCTGACCCACAAGGCGACCGCGGGCCGCAGGAAGATGCCGAGCACTGCGACGACCAGCAGCAGACCGAGCAGACCGTTCTTGGCGAGGATCGCCAGCCGTTCCCGGTACTCCTCGGTCTCGTCGCCGACGATGGAAAGGCCCACCGTGTCCGGCAGCGTCGGCCGGCGGCGCTCGAGCAGGTCGTACACCGCGCTGGAGACGGCGAGAGGCGCCTGCTCGCCGACCCGGTAGACCCGCAGCTCGATCGCCGGTCGACCGTTGAAGTACAGCTCCTCGTCGGTCTCCCGATAACCGTCGATCACTTCCGCCACGTCCCGCAGACGGACCCGCGTACCGTCGGCACGGGCGATCAGGGTGATGTCCCGAAACTCCTCGCCGAAGTCCCGACGCTCGGTCGTCCGGACCAGCACTTCGCCGCTCCCGGTCTTGACCGAGCCGCCCGGCAGATCGATGGAGGCCGCCCGAACCGCAGCCGAGATCTGCGGCAGCGTGAGGCCGTAGCGGCGCAGGTTCTCCGACGGCACCTCGACGCTGATCTCCGGCGGTGGAATGCCCTGCTTCTCGACCAGGGTGATCCGCGGATCGGAGAGCAGCTCGCTGCGGAGCTCCTCGGCAAGCCGGTCCAGGGCCTTGAGGTCGAGGTCGCCGTGGATCAGCAGCGTCAGCACCTCCGAACGGCTCGTCACCAGCGCAATCACAGGCCGTTCGGCGTCCTGCGGAAACGAGGTGATGCGGTCGACCGCGCTCTTGATGTCGTTCAGCGTGCGGTCGGTGTTCGCGTTCGTCACCAGCTCGGCGATGACCGTGCCCAGACCCTCGGCGGACACCGAGTCGATGCCCTCGATGCCGTCCAGGGAGCTGATCTCGTCCTCGACCGCGAGCACGACCCCTTCCTCGACCTCCTGCGGTGACGCTCCCGGATAGGCCACCACCACCGTCACCCGGTCCATCTCGACCTCGGGGAACACCTCCCGCTTGACGCTTGCGGCAAACAGGATGCCGCCCACCACCAGCACCGCCATCAGCAGGTTCGCCGCAACCGGATGCGACGCCATCCAGCCGATCGGCCCCCGGTGGTCGACCGGGCCGTGCTTGAGAGACATGAGACTCACTGGGCGTCCTCCCCGGCAGCAACGGAGCCGGGCGCTTCCTCGTTGCCGCCGACCGGGTCAGCGGCCCCGTGCGCATTCCCGCTGCCGCCCGTCGATTGCGCCGCCAGGGCCGCTGGCAGCACGACCGCGGACGACGACACGACTCCCCACGACGACACGTCCCAGCGGCTCGACGCAGGCAACCGGTCCGCGGCAAGCGCCGGTGCGGCGCCGGCGGCCACGCGGAGCTTCATGCCGTCGATCGGTGTCGCGAGACGGCTCGTCACGACCAGGTCGCCGTCGCTCAGGCCGGCGTCGATGCAGACGCTGTCCTCGAAGCGCCACACGACCTCGACCGGCCGGGTCTCGAGGCTCTCCTCATCGTAGATCCAGAGCTGCTTCCCGTCGTGCAGCCAGTCGCGCGGCACCTCGAACAGATCCCTCACCTCGGCGCCCTCAAGCAGCAGGTCCACGTAGCTGTCGAGCAGGAGCAGCCCGCGGCCGCCGCCGGCGGCTTCGGCCGCGGCCCGGTCCAGACCGAGCGGATCGTCCACTTCGACGAGCACCCGAGCCATGCGTCCAGCGGTGTCGAGATCGCCGAGCAGTCGAACCACCCTGCCCGCCCGCACGGCGCCGCTCTCCGGGTCGAGCCGCACCAGCGCTTCCGAACCCCGAACGGCGCCCTGCAGACCCGGAACCCTGAGCTGGTCGAGTTCGTCGGTCCGGACCGCGGCGCGCACCCAGAACGTGTCCGTGCCCACCAGCGTCACGGTCTCGCTCTGCGGCGTCACCGCCTCCCCGACCTCGATGGTCTCGGCCAGGACGACCGCGTTGAACGGGCTCCGGACGACAGTGCGTTCAAGGTCCAGCCGCGCCTGCGCCAGATTGGCGCGCGCGGTCTGGACCGCCGAGAGCCGCGAGCGAAGTTGCGGCTCACGCAGAGCCAGCGAAGCCTCCTTCTGCTCGTCGCTCAGTTCGTTCTCGAACAGCTCCCACTCCCGCTCGGCGACGCGGCCGCGGCCCTGTTCGAGCTGGAGCTGGGCCGCGGCCTCGGTCAACGCCGCCGTCGCCCTGGCCACGGTCAGCTTGAAGTCCGCATCCTCGATCGAGAAGATCGGGTCGCCCTCCCGCAGGATGGTCCCGGGCGCCAGGTCCGGCGCCGCGTACACGATGCGACCGCCGACCTGGGGCTTGACGATGACCCTCCGGGCGGGCACCACGGTGCCCTGGGCCTCGATGTCGATCCGCCGCGGCAGCCGTCTCACTTCGGCCACCTCGACCAGCACGCCCGCATCCTCAGGACGCGCCTGTTCCGCCTCCGGTCGGTTGGCGATGATCGCTGCCGCAACCACCAGGCCGACCACCAGCACCAGAACGACCAGCGCGAGCCGCGCCATGACCGCCTTCACGACGCCTCCCCGGGGGCGGCCGTTCGGGGGCCGTCCGCCATCTGGTTCATCAGCCGCTCAACGGACGTTCCCGGCGCGAAGCCGAGCGCCCGGCAGAGCTGGAGACGGCCGGCGAGCTGCCGCCTCCTGGCATCGACCAGTGCCTGTTCGAGGCCCTGTTGCGACAGCAGCGCCGTCAGGACGTTCAGGTAGTCGGTGGCTCCCTGCCGATAGGACTCGCTGGCCAGTAGCAGTACCCGGCGCGCCTCCTCGAGCCGGTCCTGGAGATTGTCGACGAGCTCGCGGCTGCTGCGGCCGACCGACTGCGCAGTCTGCACCTCGCCCACGGCATCGACCACGGACTGCGCGTAGGAATACAGGCTCTCCTCGGCCGCCGCGTAGGCCTGATCGATGCGCGCCCGGCGGCCGCCGCCGCCGTAGACGGCCTGCGCCGCGCTGCCGCCGATCTGCCGCACCAGGTCGTCCAGCACGTCGACGATCTCGAGGGCGCGGCCGGTCAGCAGTGCGTTCAGGGAGAGTGTCGGCAGCCACTCCCTGACCGCCGCGGCCGCGCGTCGGTCGGCCGCCTCGACGCGTCGGCGCGCCGCCAGCAGGTCCGGACGCCGCTCCAGCAACTCGGCAGGCGCGCCAAGTCCCGGCGGTCCGGCAGCATCCAGCAACGGGCCGAGACCGGGCGACCCGGTCGGCGTCTGCCTGCCGGCACTGCCCAGCAGCACGGCAAGCTGGTACTCGAGCGACTCGAGCCGGCCGTGCGCCAGCTCGATCTGGCCCTGGAGACCCAGCAGTTGCTCGCGCTGACGGCCAATGTCCTGAGCCGGCCCCAGGCCCTGGCCGAAGCGAAGCTGGGTGAGCTCCAGGAAGCGCTCGGAGGTCCGCTGCTGGCTCTCCAGTAACGCAATCAGCTCACGCTCCGCAACGATGCCGAACCACACCTCGGCCAGCGTCGACGACATCGTGATGGCGAGCGAGCGCAGGTCCTGGGCGCTCACCTCGACGTCCAGCAGCGCCGCCAGCTCGCGGTTGCGCAGCCGGCCCCACAGATCGACCTCGAAACTGGCGGCCAGGCTGGCGTCCCAGGTCGTCCCCTGGCGCAGAAGCGGATTCACCACCCCGCCGCTCGGTACGGTGAGGTCCTCTCCGGTCAGGGAGGCGTCGAGCCGCGGCAGCAGGTAGGCGCCGCTCTCCCGCGCGCGGGCGGCGGCCGCCTCGACTCGACTCCAGGCGGCACGAAGACCGAAGCTCTCGCTGGCCAGGCGGTCCTGCAACGCGCGCAGGGTCCGGTCGCCCAGGGCGCCGCAGACGCCGGGCGCCCGCGCGGCCTCCGGGCTGGCGCCGCCGTCGAACTGCTCCGGCGGCGCAGCGACTTCCGGCAGTCGGTCGAGAACGCTGGTGTGCGTGCAGCCGGCCAGCGCGGCGGCGAGCGCCCCCGACGCCAACCAGCACGCAGATAGCCAGCGACAGGAAGGCGATGCGAGGGAAGCCCGATCGAAGGAAGAACACATGGCGTCAGGGAACAAGCGGACAATACAGGCTATCAACTCCGACGGCAGCAGGCTGAGCCGGTCCGCATCCGGCGGCGCGGCGCCACCGGCAAGCCCGTTGCTTCGACCCGCTGCGTCAAGGCGGGGTCGACCCCGGCGCCGCACTCAGGACGAGCGCCTGCGCATCGTCGACGCGCAGGCTCCACCCCGGCTCGACGACCGTGATGCTGTGGCGTTCCTGGACCAGACAGGGACCGTCGCGTCCGAAGCCGGCTGCGAGCTCCTCCCGGCGCAACCGGTCGACCGCCGCCCACCTGCCGAACCACGTCGAGCGGCGCTCCGCACGCGGCGCCGCCTGCCGCGCCGTCGGCGGGCGATCCAGCCCTGCCGCCGGGGGCGCCGTCGACGCCAGCACCCGAATCGACTCGACCTCGATGGGATGGTCGGGAGGCCGGTAGCCGTAGACCGCGCGGTAGCGATCGGCGAAGAGGCCCGCCACGACGCCCGACAGGCGCACCTCCGCGGCCGACTCCGGCTCGACCTCGAGTGCCGTTTCCTGGCCGGCCAGCCGCAGCCGGACGATCCGGCGGCGGACCGCCGCACCGTCGAGGCGCGCCCCCCGTTCGCTCAGCAGCGCAGCCAGCGCCTGCTGTTCGAGTTCCTCGATCAGCGAACCGATCCGCTCGCCGTCCAGCAGCTCCAGCACCTGCCGGTGCGCGAAGCGCTCCAGCACTGCCTGGCCGAGGCCGACGGCACTCAGCAGGGAGGTGTCGACCGGCACGATCACCGTGCCGATACCCAGTGCGGCCGCGATCGCGCACGCATGCTGGCCGCCGGCGCCGCCGAAACTGACCAGGGCGTACTCCCTCGGGTCGGCGCCGCGGGAGATCGAGATGCGGCGGATCGCATCGGCCATCCGTTCGTTGGCGATCGAAAGAAAGCCGCCGAGCAGCTCTTCACGGTCGCCGCCCAGGTCGGCCAGCACGCCGGCGGCGCGGCGCTCGGCCGCGGCGGCATCGATCGGCAGGCCGAAGGCAGCCGGATCGATCCGCCCCAGGAGCAGGTTCACATCGGTGATCGTGAGTGGTCCTCCAGCGCCGTAGCAGGCCGGTCCCGGGTGGGCGCCGGCGCTCTCGGGACCGACCTTGAGCTGGCCGTGGTCGACCCGGCAGATGGAACCGCCGCCCGAGGCCACGGTCTCGATCGCCAACGCCGGCGCGACGACGACCGCATCGCCGACGCGGGACTCGAAGTCGTACTCGAAGTCGCCGTCGTAGCGGGAGACATCGGTGCTGGTCCCTCCCATGTCGAACCCGATCACCCGCTCCACGCCGCTCGCACGGCCCGCCGCGGCCGCACCGACGACTCCCCCGGCCGGCCCGGACAGCAGGCTGTCCTTCGCGCGGAAGTTCGCGAAGCCGGCAAGTCCTCCGGCGCTGGTCATCACCCGGGGAGCAGCGGCGCCGTTCTCGCCTGCGTCCGCCCCGGGACTGCCGGCGAGCGCCGCGCCCGTGGCTTCCAGATAGCCGCCCACCGCACGCCCGAGGTAGGCATCGACGACCGCCGTATGCGCTCGCGGCACGATCTTGATCAGGGGCGCCAGCTCCGCCGAACAGGACACCGTCGCGAAGCCGGCGTCGCGCAGAACACGCTCGCAGCGCCGCTCGTGGTCCGGGTTGCGATAGCTGTGCATCAGGGCGACGGCCGCGGCGTCGAACCCCTCTTCGACCAGCGCCCGCGCTTCGGCTGCCAGCCCGTCCTCGTCAAGCGGCACAAGCTCGCGGCCCTCGGCGTCGAGCCGCCCCGCGACCTCGACGGTGCGCTCGCAGAGAGGCGGCGGCCGGCGGATTTCGAGGGCGAAGATGTCTGGCCGCGCCTGGTCGCCGATCAGCAGCAGGTCGGCGAACCCGGCGGTGACGAACAGCACGGTGCGCGAGCCCGCCCGTTCGAGCAGGGCGTTCGTGCCGCGGGTCGTGGCGAGCCGGAGGTCGCAGGGAGGCAACGGCTCGTGCAGCGCACGGCCGGTGGCGATGCGCGCCGCGAGGATCGGCGCGTTCTCCGGTGACACGAGCTCCAGCACCTGGCCGGGTTCGAAGGCGGGAACCCGAGCGCCGATGGCAATCCCCTGCAGTCGACAGGCGCCGTCGGCAGCCCACTGCTCCACTCGCGCCGCTGCGCCCTCCTCGGCCGCCGGCGCGCCTTCGCCCAGGGGACGCACGCCGTAACCGACAAAGAAGCCGTCCGGCAGGTCGAAGGCCGTCTCGAACTGCAACGCCCGGGCATCGGCCGAGCCGACCGCGACGCGCACCGCGCCCGAGCTCAGCACCTTGACGCACCCGATCGAGCCCTCCGGGTCCAGCGCCACACAGTCGGTGAAGGTGCCGCCGGTATCGATCCAGAGCTGCCAGAGGGGGGTCACGACAGCCATCGCGGGCAGCGCAGCGGTGCGGCGGCCGTCAGGCGCCGGCCAGCAGGCGGGCCAGGCGATCGATCCGCAGGTCGCCGTCGGGCTTCAGCCGCCGAGCCCGGCGCAGCAGCCTCTCGGCGGCCCGGCGCTCGCCCCGGCGCAGCAGCACCTCGCCCAGAGCCGCGGCCGGCGCCGCCTCGTCCGGTCCCAGCCTCCGGGCCCGGCTGTAGTGGCGCTCCGCCTCGTCCAGCCGACCCTGGCGCAGGCTCAGGTCGCCGAGCGCGACGTAGGTGAACGGATTGCGGTTGCGCCTGACGTCCGCCAGCAGCAGAAGCTCGTCCGCCGCCGCCGTTCGTCCGTCGAGTCGCAGCAGAACGGCCAGGTTCACCAGCGCGGAGCTGGCGCCGGGCTCGATCTCCAGAGCTCGCCGATAGCTCCGTTCCGCCTCGTCCGTGCGGCCGCTCCGGCGCTGGGCCACTCCCAGGTTGACCCAGGCGGACCCGAGTTCCGGATCGATCCGCACCGCGTCCTCGAGCCAGGCGACGGCTTCTGCCGGGCGCTCCGCCCGCAGCGCCTCGGCGCCGCGATTCGAGTAGTAGAGGGCAGTCGCCGTGAGATCGCTGATCGGCGTCATCCTGAAGCCCCGCTCGCCTTCGCGCAGGCCGAAGTCGATCACCCGCATCGCGTGCCGGGGGCCGAATCCCACAGCCACGTGATCGGAGACGACGATCAGGTCGCCTTCCCGCTCGAAGTCCTCGACGTGGGAAACCTCGACGAAGTACGCGGCGAGATCGAGCTCCCGAGCCATGCCGACGAACATCTGGGTGAAGGCCAGGCAGTTCGCGGTCCGGGACTCGAACACGTCGACCGCGGATCCGGTACGGCCGGCCTCGTACTCGACGCCGAGCATGGATGCGTCGGTCACGGCATCGACCAGGCGGCCGAGAAGCTCCTTCCGCGCCGTCTCGCCGACCGCCTCGTGAACCCACGCCGCCACCTCGTCGTTCAGCGCGAAGGGAACCAGAACGCGGTTCACTCCCCGGCGCTCGAGCTCCCGCGTCAACGCGTTCTCGCCGGCTTCCCGCACACCGGTCGACGCGCACGCCAAGGCAAGGGCAGTCGCGGCAAGCGCCGCCGCCAGCGGAACAGGGGCGTACAGCCTGGGTCCGCACCTTCCCGCCCGCGCGATGCCGTTGCCGTTCACGATGGGTCACCCGCTCGACAGCCTGCGCAACCAGTGTAGCCGCTGCCACATTCCCGACGGGCGGACGACCGCGGCGACAGCAGCCTTCAATCCCCGGCAGCCCGGACCGTGCCGGTGTTCCGCCGAAGCAGCCGCAGGCTGATGAACGCCGCCAGCAGCAGCGCGACCGCCAGGGCTGCGGCCGGCAGCGTGATCGCGAGGATCGAGAGACCGACCGCCGATCCCGCTTCGCCGGTCGAGACGAGGGGGTTGCCGATCCCTGCGGTCATCACGGTCGAAGCACCCCGCAGCAGACTGGTCCCGGCCTGGACCGCGGCTGCCGCCGAGCCGCCGGCGACCGCCGCCAGGGCCCAGCTCAGCAGCGGCGTCGCGGCCTCGATGTTCGCCGCCGCCACGACGATGCCGGCGGTGACGGCGGCCGGCATCGCTGCCGCATCGAGCAGGTTGTCGAGCCAGGGCACGTAGTAGGCGCCGACTTCGCACACGGCGGCAACCCCGAGCGCCAGCAGCGCCGGCGTTCCGGCCATCCACTCGAAGCCGTCGGCGAGTTCGAGGGCGCCGGCCCGCGCCGCCGCGCCCATCACCAGCACCGGGAGGAACACCCGGAAGCCGCAGGCGGCGGCAAGCCCGATCCCCAGACCGGCGCTGAGCAGCAGTTCCATCTTCCGAACCCTACGTCTTCCGACGGCGCCAGGTTTCCACGAGCCAGCGCCGGAGCGACCGCGCTTCGGGAACGCCGAGCAGATACGACGCCGTCAGATACGTTGCCGCGAAGCCGAGCACCGGGACGACACCGGCGATCCACGGCGGCCAGGGCGGCCACGGCGCGAGGTTCCGGGCCGCTGCCCAGGGCGCGAGGCACAGGATCGCCACCGGCAGGTGCCGGCCCCACGTTCGCCAGGGTGACGGCACCTGCACGTCGTGCTGCCGCAGCCGACCCAGCAGTCGGATCAGCTCGAACCAGCTCCCCGCCGCGGAGCCCAACGCCAGCCCGACCGCACCCAGACGCAATGCCTGGCGACCGGCCTCGATCTCCCCGAACCACGCCGACGGCAACGCGTCGTCGAGCGAGTACCGGTCGAGAAGCGTCATCAGCAGGAAGCCGAGACCGGCAGCCACGCCAAGACGCAACAGGGCGATGCGGGCCGGACTTCGGGTGTCTCCGAGCGAGAAGAACACGCTCTGCAGCAGGCGCGAAGCGCTCGACGCCAGCAAGCCCAGGGAATAGGCGGCCAGCACCAGGAACACCAGCCACTGGTCGGCGTTGTCGAACTCGCCGCGGCGATAGACCGCGCCGACGATGCCGAACCCCAGCATCAGGTAACCGACGAAGGTGGGGGTCACCAGGAAGGACATCGCCGCCAGCGCGCGCGCGGTCCGGACGGCGGCGTTCTCGCCGCGCTGCCGCCGATCGCCGCCCAGGCGGGACAGCTCGGGCAGCTCGGCAGCCGCCACGGACACTCCGAAGAGCGAGATCGGCAGCAGATAGAGGCGCTGCCCGAAGGCCAGGGCCGCCGGCGCTCCCACGGCCAGGAAGGAGGCCAGGAGAAGATCGACGTACCCGCCCAACTGGACCACGCCGCGGCCTGCGATCGCCGGCCCCAGGGTGCTCAGGGTCTCCCGCACCCCGGGTGCGCTCAGCCGGAGCGAAGGCCGCAGACCTTCGCTTACCCGCAGCACCGTCGGCAACTGCACCGCGAACTGCAGCAGACCGCCGGCCAGCCCGCCCCAGCAGGCTGCCATCGCCAGCGCCTCGATCCGATCCGTCTCGTTCCCGGTCGTCCGCATCGCCGCGTACGAGACCCAGCCGATGATGGCAGCGTTCCAGAAACAGGGCGCGATGTACGGCAGCAGGAAACGCCGGTGGCTGTTCAGCACCGAGAGGCACCAGGCGGACAGCGTGATCGCCGCCGTCATCGGCAGGCAGACCCGGACCGCGGCGATCGTCAGTTCCAGCCGGTCGGCGGTGGCCGTGCCCGCGGCCACTGCGGCGGCGTCGCCGGCGAAACCGGGCAGCAGCAGCCGCACCCACCACGGCGCCAGGACGACTCCGAGCAGGCTGACCGCAGCCATCGCCACAAACAGGAGACCGAGGACGGCGCCGGCCAGGGCGCCTGCTTCCCGCCTCCTCCCCTGCTTGAGCAACCGGCTGTACACCGGGATGAACGAAGCGGAAAGCGCCTGATCCCCGAGCAGGTTCTGCAACGCGTTCGGCGCCCGGAATGCGGCCGTCACCACGTCCGGCAGGGCGCCGACGCCCTGCAGACCCGCAATCACCGCGTCGCGGACGAGACCGAGCACCCGGCTCGCCAGGATGCCGAATCCGACGTGCACCGCGCCGCCGGACGGGCGCGGCGTCCTGTCGGCGGCGACGGCTGCGGCCCGGGTCAATCGGAGAGGTTGACGACAACCCGGTCGCCGCGCCGCTCGACTGTCGCCGCGATGTCGGGCGCCGCGAGATCGAGCACCACGTGCAGGTTCCGGGTCGCTCCCCGGCCATGAACGCCGGTGCGCACGCCGCGCAATCGGGGGGCGCCGACCCCGCCTGCGTCGTGGGCGCGTTGCACACCGATCAGCCGCACGACCAGGCGCGGCGGCGCATCGAGAGGCATGACATGGTGGCGTCTGAAGGGAGCGTTGCCAACGATCTCGACCACCGTGATGTCATCTCGCACCGAAGCGGTGATCGTCCGCAGCGCGGTCGCGTGAGCCGGCGGCGCGGCCGCCGCTGGTGTCGACGGCACGAGCGCCGGAGCTTCCGGACGAGCCGGCGCCCCGGACGACTCGGCAGCCGGCCCGACCGATTCGTCCGGGACCGCCGCGGCGACAGCCGCCGGCGCCGCGGCTGCGGGCTCGACGGGCCCCTCCACGGCCGGTTCGGCCGGTGCCGGCGCCGCCGCGGCCGGCGCCGATTCCGGCGCTCCGGCGCCGCTCTCCCCGGCTGGTCCCGTGTCCCCGGGAGTGACGAACCAGCCGCGCAGGAAGAACAGCGCGACGGCGACGAGGACCGCCCCGGCCACCGTCGGCCAGACCCAGGCGGGGCGTTCGGGTTCGCGCCCCGTCCAGTCGCCGTCGTCGCCGGCAAGATCGCCGAACAGCTCGACGCGGGGCGCCTCGCCGCCCGGGTCCGCCGGCGGCGCCCCCGCAGACGCCGATTCGACCTCGATGCCGCCCTCGGTCTCGGCTTCGACCTCGGAATCCGCCGCGCCCGGCGCCGCGGCCTCGACGTCGACCTGGACCTGATCGGGCGGGTCTTCGGGCATCTCTTCGGTTGACGGCGCCGCCTCCACATCCGGGGCCGCGGGGGCCTGATCGGAAATCAGCATCGCCAGCCGCTCCACACCCGGCGTCTCCACCCGGGTGAACCGCATTCCCATCCCGGCCGGCTGGTCGGGCCCTGCCGGTTCCTCGCGCAGCCAGACCACGACGGCCTCGCCTTCGACGACGTCCGGGGCATCCCCCGTCCCCAGTTCGACGCGAAAACCCATCGCGGTCCCGACCGGCCGGGGTTCGGGCACGGCCACGAACATGCCGCCGGTCGCGAGGTCGCGGGTCTGCGCCACGACTTCGGCGTCCTCGCCGGCTGCCGACAGCCGCACCGGCGCCTGCCGCAGAAGACGCCGCGACTCGCGAAAACGGAAACTCGAACTAGCCGGGGACATCGTTGCAAGAGCTCATCGACACGACAGACCGCAATAGTACGCCTTCAGGCCGCAGCCCCCTTGCTCGCCACCAGCAGGGCCATCTCCAGTGCCTGTTCGTAGTTCAGGCGGGGGTCGACCTGGGATCGGTAGGCCCGGCGCAACCCTCGTTCGTCCAGCCCCCGGGCGCCGCCGGTGCATTCGGTCACGTCCTCGCCGGTGAGCTCGAAGTGGACGCCTCCGAGGACGGAGCCGTGAGCGGCATGGAGATCGAACGCCTGCTCCAGCTCCGACAGGATGGCGTTGAAGTCCCGGGTCTTCACGCCGTCGGACGTGCTCTTGGTGTTGCCGTGCATCGGATCGCAGATCCAGAGCACCGGCCTGCCGGTCGCCGCCACCGCATCGAGGATCGGCGGCAGCTCACGGCCCACCCGGTCGGCGCCGCAGCGGTGGATCAGGGCGAGCCGGCCCTCTTCGCCGTCGGGGTTCAGGATCTCGACGAGCCCGGCGATGTCGGCCGGCGCCATCCCGGTGCCCACCTTGACGCCCAGCGGATTGCGGATGCCGCGCGCGTATTCGATGTGCGCCGAGCCCGGAAACGCGGTCCGCAGGCCGACCCAGGGCAGGTGGGTCGACAGGTTGTACCAGCCGTCGCGATGAGGCACGGTCCGGGTCTGCGCCTGTTCGTACACCAGATGCAGGGCTTCGTGACTGGTGTAGAAGTCGACGCGGTCGATGTGACCGACCTCGACACCGGCGAGCGTCTCGAGGAACTTCAGCGACTCGCCGATCGCCTCGACCCGGCGCTGGTATGCGGCCGCGTTCCGGGAGTGGTTGACGAAGTCGAGGTTCCAGTACTCCGGGTGGTGCAGGTCCGCGAAGCCGCCGTCGATCAGTCCCCGAATGAAGTTCAGCGTCAGCGCCGAGCGCTGGTAGCCGCGCAGCAGGTTCAGCGGGTCCGGCTCGCGCGCGGCGGCGTCGAAGTCGAGCGAATTCACCAGATCGCCGCGATACGACGGCAGGGTCTCGCCGCCCCGGGTCTCGGTGTCCGACGACCGCGGCTTGGCGTACTGGCCGGCGAAGCGGCCGATGCGGATCACCCGCTTCTTCAGGCTGTGGGTCAGCACCAGGCTCATCTGCAGGAGGATCTTGAGCTTCGCCGTGATCGACTCGGAGGTGCACTCGGCGAAGCTCTCCGCACAGTCGCCGCCCTGGAGCACGAACCGCTCGCCGCGCGCTGCCGAGGCGAGTTGCCCCCTCAGGTTCTCGACCTCCCAGGACGTCACCAGCGGCGGCAGCGCGGACAGCTTCGTCGCCACCGCCTCAAGCGCCGCCGCATCGCCGTAGGCCGGCTGCTGACGCACATCGGCGCTCTTCCACGATGTCGGGCTCCAGCCGCTGTCCACTCGCTGCTCCTTGTTCACCCGCGGTCCGGCCGCCGGGACTCTACTTCAGCGCTCCGGTGGTCGTCCTCGATCGCGAGATAGCGGCGCAGCCAGCGGGTGCCCAGGTAGAAGGGCAGGGTGTCGACCGCGGCGGCCGTGAACTTGAACACGTAGGCGGTGCCGATGAAGACCCACAACTGCGGCCAGACCGGTTCGCCGCGCTCGACCGGAATCACACCGGCGGCAAAGTGGCTGATGGTGATGACGGAGAACGAATCGACGAACTGGCTGACCACGGTGGAGCCGTTGTTGCGCAGCCACAGGTGCCGGCCCCTGGTGAGCCGCTTCCAGAAATGGAACACCCAGACATCGCAGAGCTGCGCGCTCAGGTAGGCGAGCATCGACGCCGCGATGACACCCAGCGTCATCGTCCGGATCTCGAAGAAGATCGGCAACCGGCCGTCCGGTCCCGGCACCGGCGCGTCGACCCCCGGCAGCGCCCCGCCCAGCCACAGGATGAGAGCGAGCCAGGCGTTCACCAGGAAGCCGACCCAGACCAGGAAGTTCGCCCGCCCGCGGCCGTAGATCTCGGAGATGAAGTCGGTGCACAGGAAGGTCAGCGGATAGGGCAGCACGCCGACCGCAAGCGGCATCGGCACGCGCAGACCGAAGACGGTGAAGCTCAGATCCAGGAACCGCGTCACTCCCAGGATGTTCAGCATCGTCATCGATCCCAGGAACAACCCCGCGAGAACCAGGAAGACCCGTTCGCGGCGCGCCTGCAGCTCGCTCGCCTCGATCGGGTGAAGGTCTCGCGGCGCGGGATCCGCCGCCGGGGCCGGTGTCGTCACGGCGCGGAGACCTCCTGCACCCGGCGGAGCGCCCGCTGCCGGGCGGCGACGAACTCGTCGTGCGGGACGTGAAGAAGCCGTGCGATCTTGCGGATCAGGAACTCCTCCCGGGCCTCCAGGACGCGGTCTGAGAACGCCACCCGCCACAACTCCTCCACCAGTCGGACCTTGCCGACGGCGTCGAAGGAACCGTGTACCAGGCGGGTGAACTCGTACAGGCAGACGGTGTCCCGGACCTCGGCCTCGGCAAGCGCCACCAGCTCTCCGGTCTGCCGTTCGGACAGCTCGAGCTGGCGCCCGACCGCCGCCCGCACCGCCTCTCTTTCCTCCGCTGTCGCGTCGAAGTCCGCCTGCATGACCTCGATCATCAGCGCCGCGGCCGCGAGCCGCAGCCGCCCCTCCGGATCGCCCGCCTGCGCCGGGTCGATCCGTTCACCGAAGAAACTGCGAATGCGGTCCAGCACGGCCGCGCTAGCAGCCCGTGGAAAAGGCGCGTGTCGCATCGAGAGCGGTCAGGCGCCCGTCCGGCAAGGCGCGATGAGAGAGCATATTGGGATATGTGAGCGAAGAGCAACGCAGCCGGACGGGATGCATGGCCGATCGAATGCAGCGCGAGTTTGCCACGGGCTGCTAGACCGACGACGCGGCCAGCCGGGCCCAGGCGCCCTGCCGCCGGAGTTCCCTGGCGCGCGCCGCGATCCCGCCTGCCGCCGCGACGCGCCGCCACGCCGCGGCGTCCGCTTCGTCGAGCAGGGCCCAGTGCTTCTCGTGGTCCGCGCGAACCCGGGCCGTCGACCGCTCCAGCGCCGCCACGCCGAGAATCGCGGCGGGACCGTCCAGCGGCCCGAAGGCCAGCGCGCCCGCGGCAACCAGCAGCAGCAACAGGTCCTCGACCGCTGCCTCGGGCCATCCCCACCGGCGCGCCAGCGCCAGGTTGAAGGCGGTCATCGCCGCGCCGATGTAGAGGTCCTCGATCGTCCGGAACGGCTTGATCGCATCGGTGTAGCCGTCGCCGTCCAGGATCTCGCCGGCGGCGACCGGCACGTCGGTCAGATCGACGATGGCATGGTGGACCTCCGGGTACGTCGGCGTTCGATCCCGAAGTTCCATCGGAGAGACTTCGATGCCGGAACGCCGGCGCGGCACGCAGAGCGCCCGCAGGAGGTTGCGGTCACCATCCCGGCCCGCCGATGCAACGATCAGCAGCGTCGCCGCGGAGGGCGCCAGGGTGGCCCAGCGCTTCTGGCCGCGGAGGCGGAATTCCCCGTCCGGAGCCTCCCGGAGCGCGGCGTGCACGGCGCGGGGATGGGCGCCGCCCTCCTCGCTGGCGCAGAAGGCGACGATGCCGACGTCGGGCAGCAGATCCAGGCCGCCGCGTTCCCAGGCCAGCCGACGCACTGCCGCCTGATGTCCCGCCACCATCGCCCAGGCCGGACGATCGGCAACGAAGCCGCCGAGCAGACCGTGGCCGAGGTGCTCGCGCCCCGACCCGCGGTCACCGCCGTTCGGCCCCGCCTGCCACGGCTGGAGCACACCCTCGCAGAAGGCCCGGTACCAGTCGGCGGCATCGTTGCCGGCTGCCGGTAGCGGCGACGGCGGTGCGGCGAGCAGGCGGCGCAGCACCGGGTCAAGCGTCACGCAACGCCCCCGGCACAGCTCTGCCGAACGACGCGTCGCGGCAACGGTCGCAGTCGCATAGGCTCCATCGGGTCAGGGATGATAGAGGAAGCAGCAGGACCCGTCACCAGCGCGGATTCCGGTGTCGAGACGCCCGGTTTCCGCCGGGTGCCGCGAACGGGCGTCATCTACGTCATGCACCGGGCGGCGGCGGCGGGCCACGGCAGCGACGGCCGGGCCTGGTACAACCTCGGTCAGGGTTCCCCCGAGGTCGGCCCGCTGCCGGGGGCGCCGCCGCGCCGCGACGAACTCCACATCGATCCGCGCCGCCAGACCTATGCGCCGGTGGACGGCATTGACGAACTGCGCGAACGGGTCGCCGAGCTCTACAACCGCCTCCATCGCCGCGGCAGGCGCTCGCTGTACACGCGGGAGAACGTCAGCATCGCTCCCGGAGGGCGGCCGGCGATGACCAGGATCGCGGCCGCAATGGGTGAGATGAACCTCGGCCACTTCATCCCCGACTACACCGCCTACGAGGAGCTGCTGACCGCGTTCAAGGGCTTCATTCCGATCCCCATCCTGCTGGATGCGGCCCACGGCTACCGCGCTTCGCGCCGGCTGCTGGAGAAGGAGATCGTCGGACGGGGCCTGTCGGCGGTCTGGTGCAGCAACCCCTGCAATCCGACCGGCCAGGTGGTCGAGGGCGACCTGCTGGCCGAATGGGTCGATGTCGCCCGCACCAACGCCTGCACGTTCATCCTGGACGAGTTCTACTCGCACTACATCTACACGCCGCCGCCGGCGGCGGCCGCCCCGCAGGTCGCCGACACGGCGCGGATGATCTCGGCCGCCGCCCATGTCGAGGACGTGAACCGCGACCCCGTGATCCTGGTCGACGGACTGACGAAGAACTGGCGCTATCCGGGCTGGCGCGTGTCCTGGATCGTCGGTCCCGTGAGCGTGATCGACCGGGTGACGAGCGCCGGCTCCTTCCTGGACGGAGGCGGCAACCATCCCTTCCAGGAAGCCGCCGTGCCGCTGCTCGAACCGGAACTCGTGCTGCAGGAAACGCGGGCCATCCAGAGGGAGTTCAGCCGCAAGCGGCGATTTCTCGTCGACCGGTTGCGCGGTCTGGGGATCGAAGTGGAGCACGAGCCCGGCGGCGCCTTCTACGTGTGGGGCGACCTCGCCGGACTGCCGGCGCCGCTCAACGACGGTCTGGCCTTCTTCAAGGCCCTGCTGCAGGTTCAGGTCATCACGGTTCCCGGCGTCTTCTTCGACGTCAATCCGGGGCAGCGGCGGCGCAAGGCGCGCTACCACAGCTACTGCCGGCTCAGCTTCGGGCCGTCGATGGAGACCCTGGAGCGCGGCACGGAGCGGATCGAGAAGCTGATCCGCGCCCACTCGTAGCAGCCCGTGGCAAGAGGCTCCGCTCAGGCAAGGCCCACCAGCCGCCGGATCCCGGCCGCCTTCGGTTCGGCGACCGCGCGCGCGCGCTCGGCGCCGACGGCGAGCAGCCGGTCGAGTTCCTCCGGCGCCGCCATCAGCTCCTCGTAGCGTTGCCGGATCGGCGCGACGACCTCGATCACCGCCTCGGCGACGCCCGCCTTCAGGTCGCCGTAACCGCGGGCGCCGGCGAAGTCGGCCAGGGCCCGGTCCCGGCCGAGGCCCTTGAGGGCCTGGTAGATCAGGAGCAGGTTGTTGACGCCTGCCCGTTCCGGGTCGTCGCTGAAACCGATCTCCCGGCCCGAGTCGGTCACCGCTCGTCTGAGCGACCGCCGGATCTCGTCGTCCGAATCGGTCAGGCGAACCGCGTGGCCCCGCCCGGCGGTCTCGCTCTTCGACATCTTGACCGTCGGATCGTCGAGCGCCATCACCCGCGCACCGGCGGCTGGAATCACCGCCTCCGGCAGGACGAAGGTCTCGCCGTAGAGATGGTTGAAGCGCCCCGCGATGTCCCGGGCCAGCTCGACATGCTGCCGCTGATCGCCGCCGACCGGCACCTCGTCCGCGTCGTAGAGCAGGATGTCGGCCGCCTGCAGCACCGGATAGGTGAACAGGCCGACGCCGATCCGCTCGCGGCTGCCCTGACGCTCCGCCTTGGCCTTGTACTGGGTCATCCGTTCGAGCCAGCCGATCGGCGTCGTGCACCCGAGGATCCAGGCCGTCTCCGCGTGCGCCCGCACGTGGCTCTGAACGAACAGCGTCGTGCGCTCCGGGTCGATGCCGCAGGAGAACAGCATCGCCGTCAGCTCGCGGGTGCCGGCGCGCAGCGCCTCCGGGTCCTGGCGCACCGTGATCGCGTGCAGATCGACGACACAGATGAAGTTCTCGCGCTCGTCCTGACGCGCAGCCCAGTGCTTGACCGCGCCCAGGTAGTTCCCCAGATGGAGCGCGCCGGACGGCTGGATGCCGGAGAACACCCGGCGGCGGCGAACCGGACCGTTCACGTCGACACCGCCAACGGCCGCGGCGCCGGGCGGCATATCGTCCAGCCGACGCAGACAGCGTAGTTCAGGAGCAGCCCCCAGACGCCCGCGGAGACGCCCCACGGACTGCGGGTCGTCCACAGGTCGACCACCACGCCGCACCAGACGACGAGCGTCAGCAGGGTGCCCAGCACCATGCCGGCCAACGCGGCCGACGCCGGCATCCGCCGCCAGTGGACACCGAGCATGAAGACCGGCGAGAGCTGAACCATGAACTCGAGCTTCAGCTTGATCAGCAGCCAGATCGAACTCTCGGTCTCGAGCGACACCCACGCCATCAGGATCAGGATCGCCATGACGCCCCAGGCGAAGCTCTTGCCCACGATCAGCATCTCGCGCGCGCCGGCTTCGCGGCGAAGGTAGTTCTTGTAGATATCCTTGGTGAACATCGACCCCATGGACAGCAGCGCCGAGTCGGCGGTCGACATGATCGCCGCCACCACCGCCGCGAACACCATGACGATGAGCCAGTACATCGCCGGCGACCGCTCGACCAGCCCCCCCAGGACGTACACGGTGACCTTGTCGCTTTCGATCTCCGGGAGCGCCGGGAACCGGCTCAGAGCGATGAAGCCGATCAGGAAGGCCAGCAGCGTCGTCGCCAGCGGCATGAAGGACATCGCCGCCAGCGACCGCCGCAGGCTGGTCTCGTTGCGCGCCGCGAAGATGCGCTGGATCGCGTGCGGGTAGAGGGCGACGCCGAGCCCGAGCATCAGCAGTGTGCCGACCCAGTTGCGCAGGCCCGGTCCGTCCGGCCCCTGGAGCTTGGCCGGCGCGGTGACGCGAATCCCCTCGGCGGCCGCCGCCAGGCCGCCGTCGGCGGTGACCAGGGTGTAGAGGATCACCGCGCAGCCGCACAGCAGCAGGGAACCCTGGACCGCGTCGGTCCAGGCCACCGCCCGCATGCCGCCCAGCGACTCGTAGATCAGCATCACGCCGACCAGCAGGAGCACGCCCTGCATGAACGTCATGCGGCCGCCGCTGATCGCCTCGACGCCATGTCCCATCGCCACGAGCTGTTCCAGCACGTAGTTCGCCAGCCCCCAGCACAGAAGCACGACACAGAGGATACGCAGCGGATGGGATCCGAACCGGTGGTAGACGTAGTCGGTCGGCGTGATGTAGCCGAAGCGCCGGGCCAGGCGGAACAGGCGCGGAGCGTAGATCATGAACACCGTGACGACGAGGATCATGAACGTCACGCTGACGACGTAGGTCGTTCCCTGGACATAGGAGCGGCCGGCGAAGCCGAGCAGCGTGTTGCCGCTGTACTGGGTGGCGAACAGGGTCAGGAACAGGACCGCGAACCCGAACGTCGAGCCGCCGAGGTAGAAGTCCCGCAGCGAGCGCTCCTTCTGCTTCAGCCGTCCGAGCAGGCCGAGGCCGAGCATGACCACGAGGTAGCCGCCGAGCACCGCCAGCGCACCCGGCCCGAAGGTCACCTCCGGGACCGACGAGCTCACGGACTCTCTCCGGCTCCGCCGGACCGCGCCTGCCGGTCCGCCGCGTCCTCTTCCCGGTCGGCGCCGTCCCGCCACAGCCGCAGGGAGGCGAAGGCGGTGATCGCCGCCAGGATCAGGCCGCAGCCGATGGTGATCCAGGTCCAGACCGGCAGCCCGGACACCAGCCGGTCGCCGATCGAAGACGGCAGGTACCAGGGCACGCTGACCGCCAGAACCGCCGCTGCCGCGGGCAGGAACCAGCGATGGCGCAGGGGCTCGTCGGCGGGCCGGATCGCCTCCCAGAAGGCGTCCGGATCCTGTTCGTCTCCATAGTCCGACAGCCGCTTCGTCACGGAGCGCGCATTATGCCCCACAACTCTCCGTGCACGCCGCAAGCCGGCCCGGCGGCCGGCGCCGGCGTGGTAACGTCCGGTCTTCGGTTCCGGGCCGCGCGCCGAACAGGCGCCCGGATCCGCGACGCACCGTTCGGTACCTGGAGAACCCCACTTGTTCGGCGTATTCGCCAGTTCCGGCAATAAGCGGACAGCCGCGGCGGTTCTGCTGCGACGGGCCCGTCGGCCGCAGGCCGGACGGCGTCGGAGGAGGAGCGGCCGCCTGCCCGTCGCCGCGATCAGGACGCTGACCGTATGCGTGGCGGCGGCAGCGGCGGGCGCCGGAGCGTGCGGCTGGACGGAACGCGAAACGAACCCGGAAGAACAGGACGTGAACCAGGCAAACGAACCGGCGGTCCCGGCGCCGCCCGCTCCCGAGTGGTCCATCGCCATTCACGGCGGCGCCGGCAGCGTCCGCCGCGACACGACGGACACCGAGGACTACTACCAGGCCCTGCGCGAAGTGCTGTCCCGGGGCAGCGAGCAGCTCGCCGACGGCGCCGCGAGCCTCCGCGTGGTCGAGGACGTGGTCGCTGCACTGGAGGACGACCCTCGATTCAACGCCGGCCGCGGCTCGGTCTTCACCTCCATCGGCACCCATGAACTCGATGCCGCCATCATGGACGGCCGCACCCTTGCGTGCGGCGCGGTGGCCGGCGTCCGCAACGTCCGCAACCCGGTGCGGCTCGCACGGCGGGTGATGGAGGAAACGCCCCACGTGTTCCTCGGCGGCCAGGGCGCCGACAACTTCGCGGTGAACGCCGGCGCCCGGCGGACCGTCCAGGCCTGGTTCACTACCGAGACGCAACTGCAGCGCTATCGCGAGATCCGGCAGCAGCGGCGGCGCCGCAGCGCAGAACCCGACGGAGAACCGGAGACCGAGGCGGCCGCGGGCGCAGCCGCCGGCCAGGGCGGCGCCTCCCACCTCGGCACCGTCGGCGCGGTGGCCATGGACCGCTACGGCAATCTCGCAGCCGCCACGTCGACCGGGGGGACGATGTACAAGCAGATCGGCCGCGTCGGCGACGTGCCCGTCATCGGCGCCGGCACCTACGCCAACAACGAGACCGCGGCGATCTCCTGCACCGGGCGGGGCGAGGAGTTCATCCGCCACACCGCGGCCCACGATGTCTCGGCAAGGATGCAGTACGGCGGCATGACCCTGGAAGCGGCGGCGCGCGCGGTCATCGCGGAGACGCTGAAGCCCGGCGACGGCGGTCTGATCGCAGTCGGCCGGGACGGTTCCATCGCGATGGAGTTCAGCACGAACGCGATGTTCCGGGGCGCGGCGAACTCTCTCGGCCGATTCGACGTCGGCATCTGGGACGAGGTGCGCAGCGGCCGCCCGGGTCACGCCCCGGCAACGGAGGCGGCGGCCGGATCCGCTCCCTGACGAACGAGCCGGCAGCGCTTCCCGGCTGCGCCCGGCCGCCGCGGACCAGCCGCCGCTGTCGTCTATCATCGCCGGCCGTGAGCGGCCGCTACCAACAGGCGCTGCAGCGGGCGCGGTCCGATCCGGAGGGGTTCTGGGCCGAAGCCGCGGAGGCCGTTTCCTGGCATCGGCGCTGGGACCGGGTGCTGGACGACACGAGTCCGCCGTTCTGGCGCTGGTTCGCCGGCGCGGAGGTCAACACCTGCTACAACGCGGTGGACCGGCACGTCGAGGCCGGCCGGGGCGGCCAGGCGGCCCTGATCCACGACAGCCCGGTCACCGGCGTCCGGCGGACGCTCTCCTACTCCGATCTGCAGGAACAGACCGCGCGGGTCGCGGGAGTGCTGCGCACTCTCGGCGTGGAGGCCGGCGACCGGGTGCTGATCTACATGCCGATGGTGCCGGAGGCGGTGCTGGCGATGCTCGCCTGCGCCCGGATCGGCGCCGTGCACTCGGTCGTCTTCGGCGGATTCGCCTCGAAGGAACTCGCCGCCCGGATCGAGGACGCCCGGCCGAAGGTGATACTGGCCGCGTCCTGCGGCATCGAGCCCGCCCGGATCGTCGCCTACAAGCCGCTGCTGGACGAGGCGATCGGCATGTCCCGCCACAGGCCGGCCGCAGTCGTTCTGCTCCAGCGTCCCCAGCACACCGCCGAACTCGGCGCCGGCGAGCACGACTGGCACGAAACGGTGGCCGCGGCGGAACCCGTCGACTGCGTCCCGGTCCGCGCCACCGACCCGCTCTACATCCTGTACACCTCCGGCACGACCGGTATCCCGAAGGGCG
The DNA here is from genome assembly GCA_965116145.1 of Thermoanaerobaculia bacterium. Classification (GTDB taxonomy): domain Bacteria; phylum Acidobacteriota; class Thermoanaerobaculia; order Multivoradales; family Multivoraceae; genus Multivorans. The sequence goes on along the minus strand of OZ220482.1, from coordinate 318,805 downwards.
TCGTGCGCGACAACGGCGGCCACCTGGTCGCCCTCGGCTGGAGCATGAAGAACGTCTACGGCGTGTCCCCCGGCGAGGTGTACTGGGCGGCGTCGGATATCGGCTGGGTGGTCGGCCACTCCTACATCGTCTACGGGCCGCTGATCCACGGCTGCACGACGGTGCTCTACGAGGGCAAGCCGGTCGGCACGCCGAACGCCGGCGCCTTCTGGCGGGTGATCGCCGAGCACGGTGTCGCCGTCCTGTTCACGGCACCGACGGCCTTCCGCGCGATCAAGCGGGAGGACCCGCGGGGCGCCCTGATCGCGCAGAACGACGTGAGCTCCCTGCGCACCCTGTTCCTGGCCGGGGAACGGGCGGATCCGGACACCGTGCGGTGGGCCGAGGACCGGCTGGGCGTCCCGGTCATCGACCACTGGTGGCAGACCGAGACCGGCTGGCCGATCGCCGCCAACTGCGTCGGGCTCGGCGCCCTGCCGGTGAAGCACGGGTCGCCGACGACCGTCGTGCCGGGCTACGACGTGCGGATTCTCGACGACGACGATGCCGGCACGGGGCCGGTTCGGGAAGCGCCCGTCGGCAGGACCGGCGCCATCGCCCTGCGCCTGCCGCTGCCGCCCGGCTGCCTCCCCACCCTGTGGCAGAACGATCAGGGCTACGTCGACTCGTATCTCGGCCGCTACGAGGGCTTCTACGAGACCGGCGATGCCGGCTATTTCGACGAGGACGGCTACCTCTACATCATGAGCCGGACCGACGACCTGATCAACGTTGCAGGCCACCGGCTGTCCACCGGCGCCATGGAGGAGATCCTCGCCTCCCATCCGGACGTCGCCGAATGCGCCGTGATCGGGGTGGCCGACCCGCTCAAGGGACAGGCGCCGCTGGGGCTCGCCGTGCTCTACTCCGGCTCGGACCGCCCCGAAGCCGAGATCGTCCCCGAGCTTGTCCAGCGCGTGCGGGAGCAGCTCGGACCCGTCGCCTCGTTCCGGGTGGCGGCCATTGTCGAGCGGCTGCCCAAGACCAGGTCCGGCAAGGTGCTCCGGGGCGCGATGCGGCGCATCGCCGATGGCGAGCCGTGGACGGCGCCGCCGACGATCGAGGATCCGGTGGTCCTGGACGAGATCGCGCAGACCCTGCAGGAGCTGGGCTACCCCCGCCCGACGACCTCCTGACGACGGCGCGCAGCCGCCGGAAGTCCACAGAAACTGTGGAAAAGCCTGCGGAAAACAACCATCCTCAAAGCCTGTAACCCCTTTGTTTTCAGTGATTTGCAGCCATAGCGCACCGGACACGGTGCGTCCTGTCGAACTGGCGGCAAGTCGTTCATGAACAAGAAGTTAAGGCCCGCCCGACTACTGACCTGCATTGTCGGATAGTTCGAGTCGGCGGTACAGTGCGCGCCATGGACCCCACCGAAGCAACCCGCGAGGTCTTCTGGAACATCGAGTACTCGTGGCTGATCTACGTGCTGCTGGCGCCCACCCTGGCCGTCTTCGGCTGGGGCTTCTGGCGCCGGATCCGGCGCTGGAGGGTCGGCCAGCCGACGGTTCGCTTCGACCGGCCGGGCGAGCGCCTGCGGCTCTTCCTCAGGAACGCCGTCGGTCAGGGCCGCACGATCCGCAACCGCTACGCCGGCGTCTTCCACACCCTCGTCTACACCGGCTTCATCGTCCTGTTCGCGGCCACCACCGTGGTCGCGATCCACCACGACACGCCCCTGCACATCATGAAGGGGCACTTCTACCTCATCTTCCAGTCCCTGATCGTCGACATCTTCGGCCTGTTCGTGCTGGTCGGCGTCGCCCTTGCCGCGGTCCGCCGCTGGGTGTCGCGCCCGGCGAAGCTGGTGTACACCGACGAGGCGAGCTGGATCCTGGTCGTCATCTTCGTCATGGCGCTCACCGGCTTCATGGTCGAGGGCTGGCGGATTGCCGTCACCGACGACCCGTGGGGCGCCTGGTCGCCGGTCGGCAACCTGTTTGCGCTCGCCTCGGACCCGCTGATGAGCGACGCCGCGATGCAGACCGGTCACGTCGTCATCTGGTGGTTCCATCTCCTGATCGCCTTCGGCTTCATCGCCTGGATTCCCTTCAGCAAGATGTCCCACGTGTTCACGGCGCCGCTGAACATCTTCACCGCCAACCTGGACGGCTACGGCAGCAGCCTGAAGACGATCGACTTCGAGAACGCCGAACGCTTCGGGGTCAACCATCTCGGCGACTTCACCTGGAAGGACCTGCTGGACTTCGACGCCTGCACCGAATGCGGCCGCTGCACCGCCGTCTGTCCGGCGAACACGGTGGGCAAGTCCCTGTCGCCGCGCGACATCATCCTCGACCTGCAGAAGCTGATGCACGCGCAGGGCGACCGGCTCGTCAAGGACGGAGCGGCCAACGGCAGCGACAGCGAAGACAGCAACGGCAGCGGCGGACTCCTGCCGATCATCGACCAGGAGACGGCGGTCTCGCCCGAGGCGCTGTTCGCGTGCACCACCTGCGCCGCCTGCATGGAGGCCTGCCCGGTTCACATCGAGCAGATGCCGAAGATCGTCGATGCGCGCCGTTATCTGGTCATGGAAGAGGCCGAGTTCCCCGACGGGATGATGGACATGATGAACTCGCTCGAGTCGCGGCAGCATCCGTTCGCGGGCACGCAGTTCAGCCGGGTCGACTGGACCGAAGGCCTCGACATCGACGTGATGGCCGAGATGGACGACCCGCACGAGGCCGAGGTTCTCCTGTGGGTCGGCTGCGGCGGCGCCCTGGTCGAACGCAACCGGAACACGGTCCGCGCCACCGCGAAGCTGCTGGCGAAGGCCGGCGTCAGGTTCGCGGTCCTCGGCCGCGAGGAGTCCTGCTCCGGCGATCCCGCCCGCCGCGTCGGCAACGAGTTCCTGTTCGAGATGCTGGCCAAGGGCAACGTCGAGACGCTGAACCGCTACGGCGTGCGCAAGGTCGTCACCTCCTGCCCCCACTGCTTCAACTCGTTCCGGAACGAGTACCCGCAGTTCGGCGGCGCCTACGAGGTCTTCCACCACACCCAGTTCCTCGACGAACTTCTGGCTTCGGGCCGCCTCGCCGGCAACGGCGCCGGAGCCGACGCTGACGGGAGCTCGACGATCACCTTCCACGACCCCTGCTATCTCGGCCGCCACAACGGCGAGTACGACGCCCCCCGCAGCCTGCTGGCGCAGCTCGGCGGCGCACGCCAGGTGGAGATGGAACGCAGCCGGAACAACAGCTTCTGCTGCGGCGGAGGCGGCGGCATGGCCTTTGTCGACGAGCCGCCCGATCAGCGCGTCAACCAGGAACGCGCCCAGGAGGCCGTCGACACCGGCGCCGACGTGGTCGCCGTCGGCTGCCCCTTCTGCGCCACGATGCTCGACGACGGCGTGAACGCCCGCCGCGGCGACCGCGACGTCCAGGTCAGGGATGTCGCGGAACTGCTCTGGGACGCCATGGACAAACCCGAAGGCAGCACCGGGAGCAGCGCAGACGACGCGCCCTGAGCCGGCGCCCAGGCGCCGCCGGCCGGCTCAGGTAGTCGTCAGGGTCGCGGTGGAAGATCCGGTCGGCCGCAACGGTCGGCATCCGGGTTGCGCATCAAGAGGGTGATCGCGACCAGCACCACGGGCTCCCTGGCCGAAGAAACAAGCCGCTACGCGTCACGGCCGGCCCGGTCGGCTCAGAGCTCCACTTCCGGCAGGCCGTCCACGATCCGCACCGTCTCGACGCTGACGTGGACGATGCGGCGGATGGCGGCGATCAGGTCCCGCGGGTCGTCCCACCAGCCGTTCGCGTCGTTCACGATGCCGCTGCGCCGATCCTGCTTCACTCGGTAGCGGTCGATGAACCAGCCCAGGGGCGTCCGCCCGTTCACCAGGTACTCGTGCGCCGTTGCGGGAATGCCGCGCAGCCGGATGTGCTCGTTCACCCGCAGGATGTCCTGTTCCGGCCCTTCGAGCTTCATCGCCTTCTGTCCCAGCCGGAAGTGCTCCGGCCGCGGCTCGCCGTCGCCCTCGAACACCAGGTCGAGCGGAAACTCCGGGCCGGTCTCGTAGCCCAGGTGAAGCGCGGCGAGTTGCCGGCCGGCACTAGCGAAGGCCCTGAAGTCGGGTGCGAACGGGATGCGCGGCAACTCCTTCGTCAGGTCGTTGCGGAACCGCTCGCGCCAGGCCGGAGCGTGCAGGACGCCGTAGACGTAGTCGAAGATCCCGTCCTTCGTGATCCCGTCGTCCGCGTAGTGCCGGCGGAACCGCTCCCGGGCGTCGTCGGTGATGTTGTCGACCCGCTCGAGCTCCGTGGGGAACAGCGAGCCCTCGTCGAAGGCGCCTCCGCGGCGACGGGAAGACCCAGCGCGGGAAGCACTGCCCGAACTCGAGGAAGTGGAGGTCGGGCATGCGGTCGGCGACGAGGACGGAGAAGGGCTTGCTGGCGCCCCTGCCCGGGACACAGATGACGCGATTCGCCGCTCGTACCGGTAGCGGGGAAAGCACTGGCACGTGGAGACCAGCGCCAGATCCGGCATGGCGTCCGTGACGAGGACGCTGAACGGCTTCGTCGAGCCGATGCCGGGAACGCAGATCGCCAGATTCGCCGACCGATGGATGGATGGATGGATGGATGGATGGATGGATGGATGGATGGATGGATGGATGGATTAGCAATCCGTGTGCCAGCTTCGTCCACGAACGGGAACAGCTTGTTCTGCTGGTACTTCCTCTGGATCAGGACGTAGTCCGCGTAACAATGCTGCTTGATGAAGGGGCGGTATGAGGCGGTCCGGATTCTGTCCGGCGAGTAGAGCAAGCTCTTGCGACGGACCAGACTGTCCTTCAGCGACTGGTCCCAGTGCATGTTGGAGGAGTACTTCTGCACTATCTCATCAACGTCGTCCTCCGGTTGTCTGTCCCGAAGAACGGACGCGCCCACATAGTCCTCCACCATCCGGCGGGCGTTCTCGGCGCAGGCGTCGCGGGAGAAGTTGTACACGTAGGCGTCGCGGCCGGTCTTCAGGCCGTTGCTGAACAGCCGGAACACGGCGCCGTCCGCCTTACCGGCCTTCACTTCCTTCGAGCCCAGCGGGAAGAGATCCTGGAACACCTCGTCGCGCTGGCCTATCCAGTCGTGGTGTCGGTCCGGCGCGATCTCCTGCCAGTCCCCGACGCCGCCGATCGAGACCCAGTCGCGGAGCGCCGCCAGCTTGTCCTCGCGGTTCAGGTAGTCGCCGATGTCGCGGTAGAGGATCCGGCAGCCGCTGTGACCGGCGGACGGGTTGCGCACCAGGAGGGTGATCGCGACGGGCGCCCGGGACCCCTTGCCAAAGATCTTGCCGCCCTCGCGCCGCGAGCGCTCGCCCTGCGTGCGCTGGTTGCCCCGCAGGTTCAGGACGTGAACCGACGTGAATTCCTCCGCCAGGCAGGCGCGGACCCCGGTGTCCACGTTGCCGTCGATCCAGGAACCGTTGGTGACGAAGGCGACGACGCCCTGCTCGTCGATCCGGTCCGAGGCCCAGCGGATCGCCATCTTGTAGCTGTCGTACAGGCTGTTCTTGTTCGTTGCGGTGGAACGGGCAGCGTAGGTCTCGCCGATCCGCCGCTCCAGCTCCGGATAGTCGACGTTCGGGTTCTCGTCGGCGGCGCTCTTCTGGCCGGCCGACCAGGGCGGGTTGCCGACGACGACCTCGATCGGGGCGTTCTGCTGGCGCTCGACCCGTTCGCTGTTCTCGGGCAGCCAGCTCCGGGGAAAGCCGCCGGTACGGTCGGTGCGCAGGTTGAACGTGTCGGTGAGCACGATGCCATCGAACGGCTCGTAACTCTCTCTCTCTCTCTCTCTCTCTCTCTCTCTCTCTCTCTCTCTTCAAGAGGCGTGCCGATGTCGGAGTCGGACGCTGACGCCGTCATCCGGCCGTGGAAGGCCTCCTCGATGTGGACCGCCGCGATGTAGTACGCGAGCAGCACGATCTCGTTCGCATGCAGTTCCTGCCGGTACTTGCGCCGCAGGTCGGCATCGCGCACCAGCGCGGCCGACTGCAGCAACCGGACGAGGAAGATGCCGGTGCCGGTGAACGGATCGAGGACGTGAACGCCCGGGTCGGTAAGGCCGCGCCCGAACTCCTCGCGCAGCACGCGGTCGGCGCTGTGCAGGATGAAGTCGACGACCTCGACCGGCGTATAGACGATGCCGAGCCGGTTCGCGTCCCGCTTGAGCGCGGTCGAGAAGAACCTCTCGTACAGCTCCATCAGCACCCGCTGCCGCGCCTCGCTGTTGTCGAGTCCCTGGGCGCGCAGGCGGACGCTGCGGTAGAACGGCGCCAGCTCCCGCGTCTCGTTCTCGAGCCCGTACTCCTCGAAGTCGCTCTGCAGCCCGTCGAGCGCCTTCGCCACCGGATTGCGTCCGGCGAAGTCGTAGCTCTCGAACAGGGCCTCGAACACCGGCTTCGTCAGCAGGTGCTGGGCCAGCATGTCCACCGCGCTCGACCGGTCGATCGACTCGTTGATCGACACCCGCAGCTCCTCGACGAACAGGTCGAAGTACTTCCTCAGCGTGTGGTTGGCGCGCATTGCCAGCAGACCGTCGATCCGCTGGACCAGCCGCGCGAAGATGTCCGCAACGTCCTTGGCCCAGGTCTCCCAGTACTTCCGGTCGCCACACTTGTCGACGATCTTCGCGTAGAGGGCTTCCGGCGGCAGGTCGAGCGGCGGGAACGGCAACGGCCGGGCCATTGCCGAGTCATCGTCCTCGGTGCTGCCGCCGGTGCTGAAGATGATCCGGTCCGACGGCTGCCGGTTGAGATCGATCCGGTTGATCTCGGCGTCGAGTCGATCGTCGTGCGACCGGAGCGCCCGCAGCACGTTCCACACCGCCGCGAACCGCTCGTTGTCGTCGAGCGCATCCGCCGGCGCCGTCCCGGCCGGCACCGCCACCGGCAGCACGATGTAGCCGTAGGTCTTCCCCGGCGCCTTGCGCATCGCCCGCCCCACCGCCTGGACGATGTCGACGTGGGAGTTGCGCGGGCTCATGAACAGCACCGCATCGAGCGCCGGCACATCGATCCCCTCGGACAGGCAGCGCGCGTTCGACAGGACGCGGCAGGCGTCGCCCGAGCCGCCCTTCAGCCACTCGATGCGCGACCTGCGGTCGAGCGCATGGTGCTTGCCGTCGACGTGGCGCGTCTCGCAGCGGAGCGCGTTCTCCCGTTCCCCGGCGGGCAGCAGCTCGGCCGCCCGGTCGACGATACGGCTCCAGTGCTCGGCCAGCCGCCGCGACGAGCGGATCGTGTTGGTGAAGGCGATCGCCCGCCGCAGCGGCCGGATCGCCGGATCGCCGGGCGGGCGGTTCTCGGGATTCTGGAGCGCCCGCCAGCAGCCGACGATCTTCGCCGCGTCGTCCAGGTTGATCTCGCCGCCGGACGACATCAGGTGCGCCTGCAGCGCCTGATCGATCCCCTCCTCGGAGACCGCCAGCACCACCACCTTGTAGTCGGAGAGGAGATCCTGTTCCACCGCCAGGGAGAACGGCAACCGGTGGAACTCCGGCCCGTAGGTTGCAGGATCGTCCATCGAGAAGACATCCACCGCGTGAGTGGCCGCCTTCTGCTTCGCGCTCTCGGTGTAGAGGCGCGGCGTCGCCGTCATGTACAGGCGCTTCGCCGCCCGAATCCGGGCGCCGTCGTGCACCAGGACGAAGGGCGACATCTCGTCGCCGGGGCGCTCGACCCCGGTCGTGCGGTGCGCTTCGTCGCACAGGATCAGGTCGAACGGCGGCGCCCCGTCCGGCGCACCGTCCGCCTGCGCCTGCTCGATCAGGCCGAGCGAGTGGTAGGTGCAGAAGACGACCGTCATCGCGTCCGGCCGCAGGGTCCGCAACTGCCCGCCGATGGCGTCCGGATCGGTCGTGACCGGGATCTCGAGCTCGACCAGGGAAGCGTCCTCCGCCGTGCGTCCCGCCCGCGTGTCGGAGCAGATCCCGATGTACCGGTGCGTCAGCTCGCGCTGGGTCGCCCATTCCCGCATCGCCTGCTGGAGCAGCGAGATGGACGGCACCAGGTAGAGCACTCGGCCGCCCGTGCCCGCGATGCGCTCCGCGATCCGCAGCGCGGTAAACGTCTTTCCGATCCCGCAGGCCATGACCAGCTTGCCCCGGTCGTTCGCCTCGAAGCCGCGCACGACATCGTCGAGGGCCTTCTGCTGGTGCGGCCGCAGCCGGAAGTTCTGCGGCCTGACCGCCAGCCTCTCCGGTTCCTCCCGGACCAGATCGGGCCAGTCGATCGGCCGTTCCGCCAGATCCCCGAACCGCAGGGCGGCGCAGGCCGGCGTCACCGACTCGATCGTCCTGCGCGCGTTCGCCCCCCACTCGTCGCCGGTGTCGACGACGATGCGGCTGGTGAAGGGCGCCCGCGCCGAGGCGGCAATGAACGAATCGAGGTGGGGCTTCGAGATCCGCGTTCCCGGCGCGTAGCACTTGCACTGGATCGCGCAGTAGCCGCCGTCCCGCTCCTCGGCAACCAGGTCGATGCCGATGTCCGCGGCATCGAACTCCGGGCGGGAGTCGGCCCATTCGGACCATAGCCAGACCCCGGAGAAGCGCTGCTCCCCGTAGAGCGGATCCTCGAGGAAGTACTTCCTCATCAGCCGCTCGAAGAGCTGCCCCTTGTGCCGCTCCGACTCCGCCGCCGACCGGATGTGGTCCAGCGCCGCCTGGAAACCGCTGTGCGTCACGTCTGATCCTCGATCGACCGACAGCACAGGCCGCAAGGCCGAGCTGCCTTGCCGTGAAGTCCGGTCTCGAAGCTGCCTGTCACCTCGTCCCGGACGAGCTTCCGGTCCTCGATCCACTGCCGCTGAACAGCACGCAGATCCTCGCGGCAGGGGTCTCTCCAGTTCTCCGGCAGATCGTCGATTCGCTGCCATACGGGAACAACGGAGAGCGCCGCCGGGGGCGCCTCCGCCTTCGCCTCGTTCTCGACCGGCTTGGGCACGGCGCGTCAATCTACCAGCCCGTGGCCAGGCCGCGCCCCGTTCGAGTGGCCGTGCATCCCGCCGATTGCGTTGCGCCTCGGTCGCGCATGGCGCGAACTGCGTACCTGTAACGCCTTGCCGGATCGGGGACTTGACCGCTGCCGGTGCGGCCCGGCCCTTCGCCGCTGGCCGCCCGTGCCGGAAGAGGAGCTGCAACGGGGCTATGATCGACGGGTCATGCCGCACTTTGAAGATGACCGCCAGGGCGACGGCAAGGTCCTCACCAGGACGAAGCAGACGACCCGGCTGGCTCGGCCCCGGCTGTACAAGGTGCTGCTCCACAACGACGACTTCACGCCGCGCGAGTTCGTTGTCGTGGTGCTGCAGCAGGTGTTCCACATGACCGAATCGGAGGCGTCGCGGCTCATGCTCCACGTCCACACGAAGGGAGTCGGCGTGGCCGGTGTGTACCCGTTCTCGGTGGCCGAGACGAAGGCGGCCGAGGTCGGCAGCCTGGCCCGGCAGGCCGAGGTCCCGCTGCTCTGCACGATCGAGCCCGAGAGCGACGACAGCGGCACGGACGACAACGGCGACGTCAACTGACGCCGCGCAGGGGACCGTCATCGCTTCCATCCACATGACCGAGGACCTGCGGCAGGCGCTGCGCAGGGCGATGATCGAGGCCGCGGCGCGTCGGCACGAGTACGTGACCCCGGAGCATCTGCTGATCGCACTGTGCGGCGACTCGACGGGCGCGAAGGTGCTGCAGTCGGCGGGCGTTCGCCTGGCCCGTCTGGTGCGCGAGCTCGAGGAGTTCCTGGAGCAGCTACCGGAGACCCTGCCGCCGCTGCCGGTAACCGGCGCCCCGGACGAGGTGGTCGGCGCCCCGGCCGGCGCGGCGGACAGCGGCAGCAAGGAGTCGGCCGCGGCCTCCGGGGACAACGAGGAACCGATGCCGAAGCAGACGATCGCCTTCTGGCGCATCGTCGAACGAGCGGCCATGCACGCGCACGGCGCCGGCAGGAAGGACGTCGACATCGGTGCGGTGATCGCTTCCCTGATGCGCGAGAAGGAATCCCAGGCCGTCTACCTGCTGGAACGCCAGGGTGTTCGCCGTCTGGACGTCATCCGCTATCTCTCCCACGGCACGGTCAAGCAGGGCCCGGACCCCCTTGCTCCGCAGCGGGCCGAGCCGGACCGGAAGACCGACACGGAGGCGGAGGCGGAAGAGGAGGTCGAGGATCCGCTCGAACGGTTCGCTTCGAACCTGAACGAGCGCGCCGCGGAGGGCGGCATCGATCCCCTGGTCGGGCGGCTCGACGAACTGCGGGTGCTGGGAGAGACCCTCGCCCGCCGGCGCAAGAACAACCCGGTGCTGGTCGGCGATCCGGGAGTCGGCAAGACGGCGATCGTCGAGGGACTCGCGCTCGCGGTCCACGAAGGCAAGGTGCCGGAGCTGCTCAAGGGGGTGACCATCCACGCCCTCGACATGGGCGCGCTGCTGGCGGGAACGCGCTACCGCGGCGACTTCGAGCAGCGACTCAAGGCAGTGATCGACCGGATCACCTCCGAGCCCGAGCACATCCTGTTCATCGACGAGATCCACACGATCGTCGGCGCCGGCGCGGTGTCGTCCGGGTCGCTCGACGCGTCGAACATCCTGAAACCCGCTCTGGCCTCGGGCAAGCTGCGCTGCATCGGCTCCACCACCCATGCCGAGTACAAGGGCTCGTTCGACCGTGACCGCGCCCTGGCGCGCCGGTTCCAGATGATCGAGATCGACGAACCGACGGTCGACGAATCCGCGGTGATCCTGCGGGGACTGCGCGACCGCTACGAAGCGCATCACGATGTCAGGTACGCGGACGAGGCGCTGGACGCGGCGGCCGACCTGGCGGCCCGTTATCTGCTCGACCGCCGGCTGCCCGACAAGGCGATCGATCTCGTGGACCAGGCCGGCGCCGCGAACCGCCTGCTGACGTCGGCTGAGCGCAAGGGCGTCCTCGACCCGACCGACATGGAGCGGGTGGTCGCGTCGATGGCGAAGATTCCGGAGAAATCCGTGTCGAGCGAGGACCGGGACGCGCTCGCCCACCTCGAGGAGGAACTCGGGGCGGTGATCTTCGGCCAGGACGACGCGATCCGGTCGATCACAGCGGCCGTCAAGCTCGGCCGCGCCGGCCTGGGCTCCCTGGAGCGGCCGATCGGCAGCTTCCTGTTCTCGGGTCCGACCGGCGTCGGCAAGACGGAACTCGCCCGCCAGCTCGCCGAAGTGCTCGGCATCGCCTTCACCCGTTTCGACATGAGCGAGTACATGGAGAAGCACACGGTGTCCCGGCTGATCGGCGCTCCCCCCGGCTACGTCGGCTTCGACCAGGGCGGTCTGCTCACCGATGCGATCCGCCGCACGCCGCACACCGTCCTGCTCCTCGACGAGATCGAGAAGGCGCACCCGGACGTCTACAACATCCTGCTCCAGGTCATGGATCACGCCACCCTGACCGACAACAACGGCCGCAAGGCCGACTTCCGGCACGTCATCCTGATCCTGACGACGAACGCCGGCGGCCGGGAACTGACGACGACACCGGTGGGCTTCGGCGATCGTTCGCAGCTCTCCGCCGAGGCCGCCTCGAAGCCGGCGGTGGAACGCCTGTTCACCCCCGAGTTCCGCAACCGGATCGACGCCTGGGTGGTGTTCAAGGCGCTCGAGATGGACTCCGTGCGACGGATCGTCGACAAGCTGGTGGGCGAGCTCGGCAGTCAGCTCGAGGATCGCGGCATCGCGGTCGAACTGACCGACAAGGCCCGCGACTGGCTGGCCGAGCACGGCTACGAACCGGACTTCGGCGCCCGCCCGATGCGGCGCCTGATCGACGAGAAGATCAAGCGCCAGCTCGCCGACGAGATCCTCTTCGGCAAGCTCGCCGACGGCGGCAGGATCCTGGTCGACGCGAGGGACGGCGCGACGGAGGACGAAGGCCTGGTGCTGAAGACCCGGCGGAAGCCGAGGCTCCGGCGCAAGCGGAAGGCCAGGAAGCCGAACTGATCGGCGGCAGCCTGCGCGCCGGACTCGCTGGCGGCGTCCGGACCGACCGCTCTGCCGTTGCCGGCCTCCGGCGGCGCGGCGTCTCCGGGCGGCTGCGTTCCGCCGCTCAGCCGCCGTCGGCGTAGCCCGGAAGCTCGCGGATCCAGATGTTGCGGAAGCGGATCGGGTTGCCGTGATCCTGGAGACCGATCCAGCCCCGCGGCGGGTGCGGTCGGTCGTAGACGCCGACCCGGCGGTGGATCGTGCGGCCGATGTACTCCTTGCGGTGGTGAACGACGACGCCGTTGTGGATCACGGTGACGTGCGCCTTCTTCGTCAGCTCGCCGTTCTTCCAGCGCGGCGCCTCGAAGACGATTTCGTAGGTCTGCCAGACCCCGGGAGCCCTCGACGCGTTGACCGCCGGCGGCGTCTGCCCGTAGATCGCCGCCGCCTGGCCGTCGGCGTAGGTCCGGTTCCGGTACGAATCGAGAATCTGGATTTCGTAGTCGCCGTAGATCATCACCCCGCTGTTGCCCCGGCCCTGGCTGCTGCCGGCGACCTCGCCGGGGGTCGCGAACTCCAGGTGAAGCTGGAAGTCGCCGAACTCGTCCCGGGTGCGGATCGATCCGGTCCTGGTGACCTCCATGAAACCGCTCTCGACCTTCCATCCGGCAGGTTCGCCGTTGCCCTTCTGCCACTTCGACAGGTCCGTGCCGTCGAACAGCACGACCGCATCCGCAGGAGGCGCCGCCATCTCGCTGAACGAAGCGCCGGGTGCCACCACCGGCGGCAGCGGCCGCTGCGGATCGTGCACCTTCCAGGGCAGGCCCGGGAGCTTCGGCGTGTCCTCGTAGCCGACCGGCTGCTGCGGCAAGGCGACGGCCGCCGTCAGCAGCAGCCCCGCACCGACCGCGATCCTCGTCGCCGTCCTCGTTCGTCCTGTCACGGGCATCGTGCTCTCCTCACCGGCCGACCCGCGCCGCCAGCAGCGGCTCCGACAGGGTCAACCACTTGACGACCTCGGCGCGCGTGCCGCGGGGATCGATCAGATCGTGGACCGAGAACGCCTCGGCCCGTGGAAAGGGTGTCCGCCGTCTGGCGAACTCGGCCTCGAGCTCGGCGCGCTTGCGGTCCGGGTCGGGGGCTGCGGCGATCTCGCGCCGATAGGCGACCGCCACGCCGCCCTCGATCGGCAGGGCGCCGCTTTCGGCCGACGGCCAGATGAGCACCCGACCGCCGGGGCCGTAGTGAGCCGCGGCCGCAACGCCGTAGGACTTGCGGATCTGGACCGCGCACCAGGGGACCGTCGACCGCACGGTCGCGGTGATCGCCTCCATGCCGTAGCGGATCGTGCCGGACGCCTCCGACGCCGAGCCGATCATGAAGCCCGGCTCATCGACCAGACTCAGGATCGGCAGGTGGAAGGTCTCGCAGAATTCGACGAAGCGCCGGAACTTCTGCGCCCCGGCCGCGTCCATCGAGCCGCCGATGTGCTTGCAGTCGTTCGCGACGATTCCCACCGCGAAGCCGTCGACCCGGGCCAGACCGACAATCTGGGACGGACCGTAGCCGGCCGTCATCTCGAAGAAGCTGTCGCGATCGACGACCAGCGAGACCAGCTCGCGCATGTCGTAGAGGAACCGCCGATCCCGAGGCACGATCGAGAGCAGGCGCTCCTCGCGCCGGTCCGCCGGATCGTCCACCCTGCTCCGCGGCGGCAGCGAGTCGACATTCGACGGCAGGTAGCTCAGGAAGCGGCGGACCTGCGCCATCGCGTCGTCCTCGTCCTCGGCCACATTGTCGACCACGCCGCTGCGGCCATGGACCTGCCAGCCTCCCAGTTCCTCCTTCGTCTTCCTCTCGCCCAGGGCGCGCTCGACCAGGGCCGGCCCGCCGATGAGGACCTGTGCCGTACGGCGCGTCATGACCGAGAAATGGGACGCCACGAGGCGCGCCGCCGGGAAGCCGGCCACGGCCCCGACGCCGATCGAGGCCACCGGCGCCGTGCGCAGCACCTCGGCGATGGACCAGAAGCGGGCCCGCGAGTAGACCGGCTCCCCCATCGGCCGCGGCGGTGTCTTCGGCGCCCCCTTCTGGCGGCCGGCGCTGCCGCGGACGCTGCCGCCGCCGCCCTCCAGGAACCGGATCAGCGGCAGGCGGTAACGGAGCGCGAGTTCCTCCGAGTAGACGCTCTTGCGCAAGCCTGCCGGCGACGGCGAACCGCCGGCCTGGGTGAAATCCTCGCCCGCGACCACCGCGCGCCGGCCGTCCACACCGGCCAGGCCGACGACGTAGTTGGCCGGCTTGAAGGACACGACACGGCCTGCCTCGTCGACCTCGGCAGCGCCGGCCTGACGGCCTTCCTCGATGAACGTGCCCGGATCGGCGATCCGCTCGATGCGCTCCCTGACCGTCAGACGTCCGCGCTCGTGCTGGCGCGCCACGGCTTCTTCGCCGCCCATCTCCAGCGCCAGGCGCCGGCGGCGTTCGATCTCCTCGACCTCGGGCTGCCAGGACATGGAGCGGGGATTGTACAGACGGTTGCGGCCCGCCCTTCGCTATCCTGCGGCAGCCGGAGCGGTTTCCCACGGAGGATCGGATGGAGCCAGGACCACGACGCAAGCTGTACGGCTGGGGCTACGAGGGCCAGGGGCTGACCGCCGCCGAGACGGAGGCCTTCCGGACCCAGGCCGAGGAGCGGTTCGGCGTCTCCCTCAGGCCGCGGGCGACGCCGCCCCGGGCCTGTGACTTCGATCTGCGCGCTCCCCGTCTTGCGGCGCCGACCTCGCTCGCCGCCCTGTTCCGGGCCGACCCGTACGAACGTCTGCTCCACAGCTACGGCAAGTCCTTTCCGGACACCGTGCGGATGTACCGGCGGGAGGCGGCCGAGCCGCCCGACCTGGTCGCCTATCCCGAGACGACAGCCGATGTCGTCCGCATCCTGGACTGGGCCGGCGGCGCCGGCGCCGCGGTGATCCCGTTCGGCGGCGGGTCGAGCGTGGTCGGCGGCGTCGAACCGGCCGTCGGCGACGGCCATGCCGGCACGGTGACGATGGATCTGCTGAAGCTCGACCGCGTCGTCGAGGTCGACCGCACGAGCCGTGCCGCCCTCATCCAGGGCGGGGCCCGCGGCCCTCTCCTCGAAGCGCAGCTCCGGCCGCACGGCCTGACCCTGCGCCACTTCCCGCAGAGCTTCGAGCACTCGACGCTGGGCGGCTGGATCGCCACCCGATCCGGCGGTCACTTCGCCAGTCTCCACACCCACATCGACGATTTCGTCGAGGCGACGACGACGGTGACGCCCCGGGGAATCATGGAGACCCGCCGGCTGCCCGGTTCGGGGGCGGGACCTTCGCCGGACCGGATGGTCATCGGCTCCGAGGGCATCTTCGGCGTGATCACCGAGGCCTGGATGCGGCTCCAGGACCGCCCCGTCCACCGCGCTTCGGCGGCGGTCCGTTTCGCCGACTACCCGGCCGCGGTCGAGGCGGTGCGGATGCTCGCCCAGAGCGGCCTGTATCCCTCGAACTGCCGCCTGATCGACGCCCGGGAAACCGCGGCAGCGGGCGCCGGCGACGGGTCGGCGTCGCTGCTCGTCCTCGGCTTCGAGTCCGCAGACCATCCGGTCGACGCTTGGATGAAGCGGGCACTCGAGCTGACCGCGGACTGCGGCGGCGATCACAGCGCCTCCGCCGGCAGTTCCCACCGCGAAGGGGCCGCCGGCGCCTGGCGCGACGCCTTCCTCAAGGGGCCGTACTACCGCGAAGTCGGCGTGCCCCTGGGAGTGATCGGCGACACCGTCGAGACCGCGGTCACCTGGGACCGCTTCGCCGACTTCCACGCCGACATCATGTCCCGGACCGGGGAGATCATCGAGCAGGCAACCGGCAGACCCGGAACGGTCACCTGCCGCTTCACCCACGTGTACCCGGACGGACCGGCGCCGTACTTCACCTTCTCCGCCCTCGGCGACCGGGACCGTCTGACCGAACAGTGGCGCGAGATCAAGCTGGCCGCGAACGAGGCGGTGGTCGACGCCGGCGGCACGGTGACCCACCACCACGCGGTGGGCCGCGATCACCGTCCGGGCGGCTACGACCGGCAGCGCCCCGATGTCTTCGCCCGCGCGCTTGCCGGCGCCAAGGCGGCGGTCGACCCGGACGGACTGATGAACCCCGGCGTGCTGATCGATCCGCAGGGCAGGACCGTCGGCGTCACCGGCGCGATGGCGCCGGCAGGCGCCCGATAGCTTGCGCCGCCGCTGACCGTCGCCGCCTGCCGTTCGATGCGCCATCTCTTCGTCATCGATCCGATCGAGCGCCTCGATCCCGACAAGGACACGACGATCGCCTTCCTGCGCGAGGCGGCGCACCGCGGCCATGAGCTGGCGGTCTGCACGATCGACACGCTGGACCTCGGCGCCGGCGGAAGACCGCAGGCGGAGGCGGTTCCGACCCGCATCCGTGAACCGGCCGCCGGCAGCGACTGGTACGAGACGGGGCCGGGGCGGACCGCCTTCCTCGACGAGTTCGATGTCGTCTGGATGCGCAAGGACCCGCCGTTCGACATGTCCTTCTTCTACGCCACGCACCTGCTCTCCATGGCCGCGAAGAGCACGCTGGTGGTGAATGACCCGCTGGCGCTGCGGGATGCGAACGAGAAGCTGTTCGCGCTCCGCTTCCCCGCCGTCTGCCCGCCGGCGCGGGTGAGCCGGCGGATCCGGGAGCTGCTTGCCTTCCAGCAGGAGATGGGCGGCGAGATGATCGTCAAGCCGCTCGACGGCGCCGGCGGCGAGGGCATCTTCCACCTCGCGGCCGACGACCGGAACACCGGCGCCATCCTCGAGGCGGCAACCGCCCACGAGACGCGCTACCTGATGGCGCAGCGCTATCTGCCCGAGATCCGGCAGGGCGACAAGCGGGTGATCCTGGTCGAGGGCGAGGCGCTCGGCGCCGTGCTGCGGGTTCCCGCCGAGGGCGAGTCGCGGGCGAACTTCCATGTCGGCGGCCGGCCGGCGGCCGTCGCCGTGGACGACCGCGACCGCGAGATCGCGGCCGCGATCGGCCCCGAGCTGGTCCGGCTCGGCATCGTATTCGCCGGCATCGACGTGATCGGCGGCTGGCTGACCGAGGTCAACGTGACCAGCCCCACCGGCCTGCGCGAGATCGCCGACCTCGGCGGTCCGCACCTCGAGGTCGACATCCTCGACGCCGTGGAGGCGCGCCGGACCGCCGCCTGAGCGCGGCCGGCCCCCGCTCGCCGCCGGTTCAGCGCAGCGTGACGAACTCCTCGGCCGAGGTCGGGTGGATCGCCATCGCGGCGTCGAAGTCGCCCTTGGTGGCGCCCATCCTGACCGCGACCGCCAGCCCCTGGATGATCTCCGGCGCGTCGGCGCCGAGCATGTGGGCGCCGAGCACGCGGTCGCTGCGGCGGTCGACGATCAGCTTGACCAGGGTGCGTTCCATGTTGTCGGTCAGGGTCAGCTTGAGCGGGCGGAAACGGCTCCGGTAGACGTCGATCTCGCCGTACTGCTGCCTTGCCGCCTCCTCGGTGAGGCCGACGGCGGCCAGTGACGGCTGACTGAACACCGCCGTGGCGACCGCCTCGTGATCCACCGGCGTCGGCCTGCCGGCGAACAGGGTCCGGGCCAGGCACATGCCCTCGTGGATCGCCGCCGGGGTCAGGTTCAGGCGGTCCGTCACGTCGCCGATCGCCCAGATGTTCGGCACGCTGGTGCGCGAGTACTCATCGACCCGGATCTCGCCCCGCTCACCCAGCGCCACGCCGCAGTTCTCCAGTCCCAGATCGGCGACCAGGGGACGGCGGCCGGTGGCATGGAGCACCTCGCCGCAGTCGACGGCGCCGCCGTCGTCGAGGTGGAGCCGCAGACGGTCACAGCCGCCTGCCGGCAGCTCCTCGATCGACGTCACCTGGCAGTCGAACCGGAGGTCGATGCCGCGCGACCGCATCTCCTCGGCCAGCCGCGTACGGATTTCCTCGTCGAATCCGCGCAGGAACAGCGGCCCGCGGTAGATCAGGGTCACGTCACAGCCGAGTCCGGCGAAGATGCCGGCGAACTCGACGCCGATGTAGCCGCCGCCGACAACCGCGAACCGTTCCGGCAGCCGGTCCAGGCCGAACGCCTCGTTCGAGGTGATCGCGTACTCGATGCCGGGGACGACCGGCAGCTCCGGCCAGCTCCCCACCGCGACCAGGATCTGGTCCGCGCGCACGCGGCGGCGCTCAGCCGAGCCCGAGTCGATCTCCACGGTATGCGGATCGAGCAGCCGCGCCCGGCCCTCGAACAGCTCGACGCCGGCGCCGTCGAGCAGCCCGCGGTAGATGCCGTTCAGCCGTTCGATCTCCCGATCCTTGTTCGCGATCAGCCGCGCCCAGTCGAACGCCGGCTGCCCCGCCGTCCAGCCGAATCCCGCGGCCTCCCGGTAGTGGTCGGCAAAGGCCGACGCGCAGACCAGGAGCTTCTTCGGCACGCAGCCGACGTTGACGCAGGTGCCGCCCAGGTAGCGCTCCTCGGCGACCGCCACCCGCGCGCCGTAGCCGGCCGCCATGCGGCTGGCGCGGACCCCGCCGGAGCCCGCGCCGATCACGAACAGGTCGTAGTCGCAGTCGCCGCCGCGTCCTCGTTCCGCCATGACCGCAACGCTAGCCCAGATTCCGCCTCGATCTCCTGCCGCTCACGCCCCGTAGACTCCAGTGCGATGAGCGCCGAGGACAGCCGACCTGCCCGGCGCGCGGCGGGCTCCTGGGCGCCTCGCGCGGTTGCCGGCGGCGTCCTGATGGGGCTCGCCAACCTGGCGCCGGGAATAAGCGGCGGCACGATGCTGCTGGCGGTCGGCATCTATCCCCGCTTCATCGAAGCCGTGGCGGATACGACGAGACTGCGGTGGCGGCTGCAGCCGCTCCTGCTGCTGCTGGTCGTGGCGGTCTCCGGGGGATTGGCGATCCTGCTGCTCGCCGGCACGATGCGGCATCTTGAGCTCCACCGGCGCTGGATCATGTACAGCGTCTTCCTCGGACTCACCCTGGGCGGGGTCCCCATGGTCTGGCGCCTCGCCCGACCGGTCAGGCGCGCCGGCTGGGCCGGCGCCGCCACGGGCTTCGCCGCGATGGCAGCCCTGGCGGCGCTCCAGGCCGCGCAGACCGCACCCGGCACATCAGGCAGCGGCCCGTTCCTGCTCGCGGCCGCCGGAGCGTCCGGCGCCGCGGCGATGATCCTGCCGGGGCTGAGCGGCGCCTATCTGCTCCTCGTCCTGGGCCAGTACGGGCCGATCCTGGGCGCGGTGGACCGTCTCCTAGACGCGCTGCGGGAATCGGATCCCGGAGCCCTGATCGAGGCCGCCGAGGTCCTGCTGCCCGTCCTGCTCGGCATCGCCGTCGGAGCGACGGTCGTCAGCAACGCCGTCCGTCATGCCCTGCACCGCCATCGACAGGCGACCCTGGGCGTCCTCCTCGGCCTCCTCCTCGGCGCCGTCGCCGGATTGTGGCCCTTCCGGGCGCCGACCGTCCCCGCGGTCGGCGACCTCCTTGACGGCAGCCCCCTGACCGCGGAGAACCTGGCCGCGCTCAGCATCGAGGACTACCCGCTCGCCGCCTTCCAACCCACCGCGCTCCAGGCCATCGCGGCCCTGGGCCTCACCCTCTCCGGCCTCACCCTGACCTGGGCCATCGGCCGGCGCACGGCAACGGAACAAGGGAGCTCCCGGCGCCCGAAACGCCGAACGCCCGGCCGCGCCGACGCTCGACCACACCGGAGGGCTTGACACCGCCGATCGACCTGCTAAGCTCGCCCGCACCCACAACAGGAGGTCCTCCTCAACAGGAGGAAAGACAGTTGGTTTCGAGTCGCGCTGCTGAGCGTGCTGGCTGCTGTGTTGGCGGTGGTTCCGGCTATCGCACAAGACGCTGAAGTGGACTTGTTCGAGCTTCGCTCGAAAATGATCGACCGCGTGGAGCAGGCGGTCACACGCGGCGACACGGACGAACTCGGCACGTTCGTTGAACTTGGCGAGTTGCTGGACGCTGCAGAAGCGAAGAAGTCGGAAGAACCTGCTCTCCAGTCGATTGAGGCGCCGGTCATTGACAGTATCTTGAGCGTCCTGATCTGCGATTCGCGCTACAACAAGCGGGTGAACATGTGCTTGTACCGGAAAATGGCATGCGAACGCGAAGTTGAGCGCCTGTGGCGCGCAAACAGGCTCCAGTCTCTGCGCCCGAGGGGTAAAGGTGGGGACCGCCGTGGGATCTCCGAGCGTGGGATCTCCGAGTTTGACGCGCTCAGGTCGGTAATGAACGATCTGAGACGCGACAACGGCATGTTGAGGTGCGGCCGCGCGTACGACAGGTGTATCCACCTCGCGGACCAGAAACGCACCACGTGCTATTGGCTAGTGGGAATTGTGACACCATCATCTCATGACTAGGACGACGAAGCGGGTCGTAGGGCTCGCGCTCCTGTACTACGTGTTCGGTGCGCTGGTGCCGCTTGCGATGCGCTACGAGCCGTGGTTGGCGGTGCCGGCGGCGGTGGTTGCGTGGCTGTTTGTGGTCCAAGCCGTCCGGCTCTACAGGGAGCGGAAGGCGGCACGGCAGGAAGTCTTGCGCGCCCGCGAGCTTCTCCGTAACGCCGGGCTAACGGAAGCCCCGCCGATCGCCTCGGACCCGTAGCGGGCGGATCAAGGGGTCCTGGCGACGGTCCGGGCGGAGGTGACCGCCCCGCCGAACTGACGGATGGTGCAAAACAGGGCAGGCGTGAGAACTCCTACGCCCACCGACGATGCACGCCTCCCGCCGGCAGCCAGGGCAGGGTCCCGGCGGGTCGAGGTAGCAGTCGAAAGGAGACGATCCCCACAACGATGGGCGCTACCCGCTCCGGCGGCGCCTGCAGGGGTCCCCTCGCCGGCGTCGGTCTACGTGCGACAATTCCGCTTGTCGCAACTACATGTGCAGCACCGGTGGTCGCCGAGGTCGCCGGCGTCGGTGTTCACCAGTCAGTTTGGGTCGGCTCCGCGTCGGCGCTTCGGTGGTTCGGTCACGGTTCGTTCTCTGGCCTTGACGGCGGCTCGAATCGTCGCGGTGGGTGTCGGTAACGCCGCTTGGCACCATGGGCATCCGTTCTCGGCGTGTTCGCCGACCGGTTCCGGTGATACGTCCGACAACGGGCGTCGTGTCGACTTCGCCGAGTACGGCGCGATCGAGCGTTCTGGCGCGAACGGGACGCCTGGCGTCCGTCGCGCCGGCGAGCTGGACACCGCTGCTGGTGGTCGAGGGGAGGGGCGTCAATGGCAACTGAAGCGTCCCGTTCGTGGCAACCCGAGGATGTCCCACTTCCCTCAGGGTCGGCGAGTCGTTGTCCGATTGGTTGGACCACGGATCATCGGCAGCGAGCACCGCCTCGGCCGACTCGGTGACAGTCGGAGCGGTGACCCGCCGCCAACGGCCGTCGAGCAGGGCGGCGGCGTGCGGGCCGGTGGGCAACTCCCTGCGGTACAGTCCCTGCCGCTCGCAAGCCCCCATCAGGTTTACGGCGCCAACCTTCGGAGGATGCCGAACATGAACACGCGATCCACTGCACGGCCCGCAGCCGCCCTTGCCGCCTTGGCCGGGGTTCTCCTGGTTGCGGCAGCCTCCGCGCTCGCCGCCGACGGCCGGGCCGTGATCCATGCCGGCTCCCTGGTCGATGTCGAGGCGGGAGAGGTCCTGGGGCGGCACACGATCGTGGTCGAAGGCGGGAAGATCGCCTCGGTCGAGGCGGGACTCGCGGATCCCGCGGACGGCGACACCCTGATCGACCTTTCGGACCACACGGTGCTGCCCGGCCTGATGGACATGCATGTCCACCTGACCTCGCAGCAGAGCGGCGCCGCTTCCTATCTGGAGCGCTTTCAGGAGAACCCGGCTGACCTCACGGTCAAGGCGCTGATCTACGCCAGGCGGACCCTGCTTGCCGGTTTCACCACGGTCCGGGACGTGGGCGGCGAGACGACGGCGATCCTGGCGGTGCGCGACGCGATCAACCGCGGCGAGATGCCGGGGCCGCGGATCTTCGCCGCCACCGTCTCGCTGGCCACAACCGGCGGTCACGGCGACCGGACGAACGGGATGCGCCGGGATCTGCAGGGCGATCCGGGCCCCAGGGAGGGCATCGTCAACAGTGTCGAGGACGCGCGGAAGGCGGTGCGGCAGCGCTACAAGGAAGGCGCCGACCTGATCAAGATCACTGCCACCGGCGGCGTGCTGAGCCTGGCGAAGAGCGGCCAGAACCCGCAGTTTACCGAGGAGGAAATCCGCGCGATCGTCGACACCGCGAAGGACTACGGCTTCATGGTGGCTGCCCATGCCCACGGCGCCGAGGGGATGAAGCGGGCGATCCGGGCCGGCGTCACCACGATCGAGCACGGCACCTACATGGACGAGGAGGCCTTCGAGCTGATGAAGGAGCACGGCACCTACTTCGTGCCGACGATCTCCGCCGGCAACTTCGTCGCCGAGAAGGCGGCGGTTCCGGGCTACTTCCCGGAGATCATCCGGCCCAAGGCGGCGGCGATCGGGCCGGTGATCCAGGAGACGTTCGCCCGCGCCCACCGCGCCGGCGTCCCGATCGCCTTCGGCACCGATTGCGGCGTCTGCCCCCACGGCACCAACGCCAGGGAGTTCCTGTTCATGGTGGAAGGCGGCATGGCGCCGATGACGGCGATCCGGTCGGCCACCGTCGTCACTGCCAGGCTGCTCGGCATCCAGGAGGAAACCGGCTCGATCGCGGCTGGCAAGGCGGCCGACCTGATCGCGGTCGATGGCGATCCGATCGCCGATGTCACCCGGCTGCAGGATGTCCGTTTCGTCATGCGGGCGGGCCGAGTCCACAAGGCGCCCGCCGACTGAGGCAGGAAGCCGCCCGACCGTCCGGCGGCGTCGCCGACAGCGCACCGATCGTCTCCTCCGCCACGTCAGCCTTGCCCCTGCAGCTTCAGGTCCTCGGCTGCGGCGACGCCTTCAGCAGCGGCGGCCTCCTGCACACCTGCTTCCTGCTCCGAGGTGGCACGCGCGAGGGCCCGCTCGCGCCGGCGCTGCTCGACTGCGGCGCGACCGCCCTGGCCGCGATGAAGGGCCGCGGCATCGAACCCGCAGCCATTCGCACCATCCTCATCACTCACCTGCACGGCGACCACTTCGGCGGTCTGCCCTTCCTGCTCGGCGATGCGCATTACCGCGCCCGACGGAGCGAACCGCTGACGCTGGCGGGTCCGCCCGGCCTCGCCGAGCGGCTCCACCGCGCCCGAGAGGTTCTGTATCCGTCCTCCACGCGGCGGGAGCTGGCCTTCGACCTGGAGATCGTCGAACTGCCGGAGCGCTGCCCGAGACCGGTCAACGGCTTCCTCGTGACCGCCTTCGAGGTCGTCCACCCCTCCGGCGCCCCGAGCTACGCGCTTCGGATCGAGGTCGACGGCCGCGTTCTCGCCTTTTCGGGCGACACCGGATGGACGGACGCCCTGATCGACGCCGCCGCCGGCGCCGACGTGTTCATCTGCGAGTGCGGTTCCCGGGACCGGCCGATTCCGAACCACATGAACTATCGCGAGCTCCTCGACCGCCTCCGCCTTCTCGACTGCGGGAGGGTCCTGCTGACGCATCTCGGCGACGACATGCTGGGCCGCCAGGGCCTCGAGCTCGAGCCCCTCGGCGAAGGCCGGAGCTACGACATCTGACAGCGTGTTTCGCTGCTACACTCCGCAACCGGACCTGACTTGGAGCCGCAATGAACTTCGATTTCTCGGATGCCCAGAAGGCACTGAAGCAGCAGACCCGCGACTTTCTCCGCGCCTCGTGCGACCCGACCGTGCCCCGGCGAGTGCTGGAAGACGCGGACGAGAGCTGTGCGCAGGACCTGTGGCAGCAGATCTGCGCCAACGAGTCGCCCGGGATCGCGATTCCCGAGGAGTACGGCGGGATCGGTTTCGGCTACCTGGAGCTCTGCGTCGTGGCGGAGGAGCTCGGGCGGGCGATCGCTCCGGTGCCCTTCTCCTCTTCGGTCTATCTCGCCGCGGAGGCGGTGCTTCTCGGCGGCTCGGAAGAGCAGAAGCAGCGGCTGCTTCCGAAGCTGGCGGCCGGTGAGACGATCGGCACGTTCGCCCTCTCGGAAGGCCCGGGCCTGGCGACGCAGGCGAACCTGCAGACGACGTTCAGGAACGGCCGGCTCTCGGGCACGAAGGTGCCGGTCCCGGACGGCGACCTGGCAGACGTCTGCGTGGTAGCGGCAAGGGACGGGGACGGCACCTCGCTCGCGCTCGTCGATCTCGGCGGAAGCGGCGTGTCGCGCGAGCCGGTCGAGACCCTCGATCCGTCCCGCTCGCACGCCCGGGTGACCTTCGACGGCGCGGAGGCGGAGCTGCTCGGGGAGATCGGGCAGGGCTGGGCGCTCAAGGACCGGGTGTTCGACCGTGCCGCCGTGCTGTTCGCGATGGAACAGCTCGGCGGCGCCGACGCGTGCCTCCAGATGGCCATCGGTTACGCCAAGGGGCGCTACGCGTTCGGCCGCCCGATCGGCTCCTTCCAGGCGATCAAGCACAAGCTCGCCGACATGTACATCCGGAACGAACTGGCGCGGGCGAACTGCTACTACGGCGCCTGGGCGTTGTCGACCGACGCGGCCGAGCTTCCGGTCGCGGCGGCCGCGGCGCGCGTCGCCGCCACCCAGGCCTTTCACTTCGCCTCGAAGGAGAACATCCAGACCCACGGCGGCATCGGCTTCACCTGGGAGTCCGACTGCCACCTCTACTACCGACGCTCGAAGCTTCTCGCGCTCACCATCGGGAGCGAGAGAGTGTGGAAGGACCGGCTCGTTTCCGGTCTCGAGCAGGAGGCAGCCTGATGGACTTCAACGACACCCCGGAACAGGCCGCGTACCGCACGGAGGTTCGTGCCTGGCTCGACGCGAACGCGGAGCCGCGCAAGGACCGGCCCAGCGTCAACCGCCGGCTGGACGCCGAAGAGGGCCTCGCCCTCGCCAAGGCATGGCAGGCGAAGAAGGCGGCCGCCGGCTACGCCTGTCGTCACTGGCCCGTCCCGCAGGGCGGCCAGGGGCGGCCGATGATCGAGACGATCATCTACGACCAGGAGGAGGCCGCCTTCGACGTCCCGTCCGGCTTCTTCGGCATCGGGCTCGGCATGTGCGGCCCGGTCATGGCCCAGTACGCGACAGAGGAGCAGAAGGCCCGCTTCCTGCCGCCGATGATCCGCGGCGAAGAGGTCTGGTGCCAGTTGTTCTCCGAGCCGGCGGCCGGCTCCGACGTTGCCGGCCTCCGCACCCGCTGCCACCGCGACGGCGACGACTGGGTGGTCAACGGTCAGAAGGTCTGGACCTCGGGCGCGCATTACTCCGACTACGGCATCCTGGTCGCCCGGCACGACTCGTCGCTGCCCAAGCACAAGGGCCTGACCTTCTTCTTCATCGACATGAAGTCGCCCGGCGTCGAGATCAAGCCGATCCGGCAGATCAACGGCGGCTCGAACTTCAACGAGGTGTTCTTCACCAACGTCCGGGTACCGGACAGCCAGCGGCTCGGTGCGGTCGGCGAAGGCTGGCAGGTGGCGATCGCCACCCTGATGAACGAGCGCCTGGCCGTGGGCGACGCACCGCCGCCGGACTTCCGCGAGGTGCTGAAGCTCGCCGCCAACTGCCAGCTCGACGGACAGCCCGCACTGCAGGACTCCTCGGTCCGCGAGAAGATCGCCGGCTGGTACGTCGAGTCGATGGGCATGAAGCACACGAAGGCGCGCACGATGACCGCTCTCTCCCAGGGCAGGGTGCCGGGACCGGAGAACTCGATCGGCAAGGTCATCTCCGCGTCCAAGCTGCAGGATGTGTCCTCGTTCGGCGCCGACCTGATGGACATGGGCGGCGTGATCACCGATCCGGACCTGATGCCGGCCGCGGCCCTGTTCCAGCAGTCCTTCCTCTACTCTCCCGGGCTGCGCATCGCCGGCGGCACGGACGAGATCCTGCGCAACATCATCGCCGAACGCGTCCTCGGCCTGCCCGGCGAGATCCGGGTCGACCGCGACGTCCCGTACAGCTCGATTCCGACCGGGAACTGAGGCGACGCGAAGACGCGTGGCCGCACGCACCGACCGACGCGTGCGTCGGCCGGGCCGGTCAGCTCTCGCTGGCCAGCTTGCGGAAGTACTCGTCCACGAGATCGCGATAGCCGGGCGGGACCTGGTCGGAGTTGCCGAGGTAGACGCGTTCGGTGTCGCCTCCGCGCAGCTCGCGCCACAGGCGGTACTCGAACTGCCGAAGCCCCTCGACGATCTCGTTGCGCAGCCGCTCGAGCGCCAGTGGGTCTCGATCGAGGCCGAGCAGGCTCAGATCGCCCATCTGCCGGAGGAGCTGGTCGAGGTCGGCCGTGTCCATCCGCTCCCGCCGCAGGTCGTTCCTCAGGTTCTCCAGGTCGGCGCGCCGCTGGTCGAGTTCCCGGTCGAGCTGCCGCAGATCCTCTGCCGGGAAGATGCCGGGCTGGAAGTAGCCGCCTGAACTCGAGCCGTACGGGCTCAGGCGGCCCCGGTTCCGGCCCCCTTCCAGGCTGGGCGCGTCGCCGCCGCCGGCCTCGGAAGACGGCGCGCCCGGCTGGCTGCCCTGCGGCCCGCCAGCCTGTTGCCGACCGCTCTGCTGCTCTCCGTCCTGTTGACTTCCGTCCTGCTGGCTGCCGTCCTGCTCGTTCTCCTGGCCCGGACGCCGGCCGAGCCGGCCGCCGCCCGCCTCGACGCGATCGCGCAACCGCGCATCCATCGACGCCAGGTTCTCGACCAGGTCCCGGGTCTGCTCGAGCATCCGGTCGTGGCGCGCACCGCCGCCCTCTCCGACGCTCGCCCGCGCATCGGCGATCCGCTCCGCCACCTCGTCGATGTCCTGCCGGATCTGGTTCTCGAACAACCGCGCGAACTCCGCGTCCCGGCCTGCCAGCACGCCTTTCGAGTAGCGGATCTTCTCCTTGAGCTGCTCGTCGCGGATGACCGTCGCCGACTCGCGCAGCTTGCGCGCCGTCTCCGGCTGATCGTTGCGGGCGCCCTGGCTCATCCGGTTGAGCTGGGCCTCGAGGCCCGCGACCTCGTCCGTCAGGCTGTCCTTGCGTTCCATGATCCGCTGCACCAGGTCCGCGCGCTCCTGCTCCGACAGGCTGCCCGGTTCCTGGCCGCCTTCGTCTTCCTGCCCTGCCGCCAGCTCACCGACCTGCTGCTCGATCCTGCTCTGCATCCGGGACACCCGAGCCGCACGCTCCTGCAGTTCTTCCATGTCCCGGCCAAGCTGCTGGCGCCGGTTCCGATCCAGCAGCCGGCGCGCCTCGCGCAGCCGGTCGAGAGCGGCAGTCCCCTCGCCGCCGACACCCTGCTGCGACCCGGAGGCGCCGGCCCGGGAGCGCTTCATCTGCTCCACCGCCTGCCGCAGGGCCTGCGTCGTCTCCTGGAACTCCGGGCGCTGCTGTTCTCGCGCCAGCCGTTCCAGGCGCCGCGCAAGCTCCTCCGTCTCCTCGATCAGCTCCTGCTGCCGGCCGCCGCCGCCCCCGCCCTGCTGGGAGCGGCTGCGCAGCCGGTTCTGGCGCTCGTTCTCGCGCTGCTGGCGGCGGGCGAGCTCACGCAGCTTCTGCATGAGCTCGTCGACTTCCGCCTGGGCCTGCTCGGCGGCGCCGCGCTGGACGGTCTCGTACTGGTTGCGCAGCTTGTCGAGCTCCAGCTCGAAGAGGTCGGCAAGGTCCTCGGACAACTGCTGGTTGCCGCTGCCTCCGCCGCCGCCCTGCTCGAACGACACCCGCATCTCCCGGAACACGGACTCCGCCCGCTGCACCGAGGCCAGCGCCTTCTTCTCCTCGACCATGGCCGCTTCGGGACGCTCCGCCTCCAGCTCCTGCCGGGCCGCCGCCATCTCGGCACCGGCCTGCTCGAGGAACCCGATGATCTTCGAGAAGTCGTCGTCCTCGAGCAGTTGCTGGCCACGGTTGCCCATCCGCATCACCAGCGACGCCACCTGTTCCCGCAGACGGCCCTGCATCAGGGCTACCGTCGTCAGATTCCGCGACAGTTCCTCGGCGGTGTACTCCTCCCTGTCCCGAACCAGGCGGAACGTCGCCGAGATGATCATCTTCTGCTGGACCGAGAGGGTCTGGTCCAGACCGCCGGCGCCCCCGCCCGCACCGCCGCCCTGCTCGGCCTGCCGGTAGTTCCGGTCGAAGGGTCGGATCTCCAGGAAGTAGATGTCGCTGATTGCGGGCTGGGCGTGGCTCCGGTCCCAGGCCTCGGCGTAGTAGGAGATGGAATCGCCGACCTGAAGGTCCATCTCCTCGAGGAAGAACGTATGCCCCGCGCTCACCTTCTTCATCGAGGACGACGCGCTGTCGAACAGCCGGACGGACGCCTCCTCACCGCCGTTCACCGCGTAGCGAACGGCCAGTCGGCGCACGCCGTAGTCGTCCTCCGCCTCGACCTGCGCGAAGACCTCGTCGATCATCGACACCTTGACGTCCCGTCCCGGCGCCGTGAACCGCACGATGGTCGGCTGATCCTCGAGGCCGGTCACCATGTACTCGGCCGACGCGCGATGCCACCTGCCCTCGTCGTCCATCAGCTCGATCCGGTAGTAGGTGCTGCGGTCCACCGTCCAGGCAGCGGTCAACCGATCGCCCTGGACCGCGAGGTCCCTCGGTTCGTCGCCCTCGACGAGCAGCCGCCCCGCCTCGACCTGGAAGATCGGCAGGATGCTGAACTGCACCTCCGTGCCCCTGAGAACGGCGATGTCGCCGCCGTCCTCGACGGTCCGATCCGACAGACCGCTGTAGTCGGGGAAGCGGTAGCGCAGATCGATCCGGTCCACGTAGGGCAGATCCCTGACCCGAATGCGGTAGATCGGCGACCGGATGCCCGAGGCGTCGACGTAGTAGTCCGTGTCGGAGCGCAGGTTCAGGGCGATGAAGTCGTGAGTGGCGGGTGTGTCGCCGATCATCCGCTCATCGTCCACCTCGAACCCGTCGGCGACGCGGTTCATCGGCCAGTGCCGCCATTCGCCGTCCGGGTTGCCGTCGTCGTCGAGCGGCCTCAGACCGACCTCGACACGGTCCGGGTCGAAGCCCAGCACCGCCGCGCCGATCAGCTGATCGGAACCGCGGGCGACCGTCGTGTTGCCCGGCGCCAGTACCAGCCGGTAGGGGTTGTCGGCGGCAGCCGCCCGCCAGGGTGTGAACAGCAGCATCGCGCCGTGCTGAAGGAAGGCGGGGCTGAGCAGCACGGCGACCATGCCGGCGCTCGCCACCCCGGCCAGGGCCGCGGAGAAGCGCCGGAGCGCGCCGCGTTCGATCCGGGTCGCGAACCCGCTCTGCTGGCACTGTTCGATCGCGTCCTCGAGGACCTGCCGCTGGAGCTCGGGCGACACCCGTTCGTCGGTGCCCGCCGTTCCCTGGCGCACCGGTCCCAGTTCCACCGCGCTCAGGACCGAGGACCTGAGCGCCGGTTCGTGCTCCTCGACGTAGAGCGCCACCTGGCGCCTGGACACGCGTTGAGCAAGCGGCACGGCGAGCAGCCGGACCGCGAGCGCGGCCAGGGTCAGCCAGGCCAGCCAGCGAAACACGGTGACCGCCCCCTCCGAGTAGAGGAAGTAGTCCATGCCCCAGACCGAGACGGCGAAGGCCGCGAAACCGGCTGCGATCAGCAGGACCAGTCCCCGCAGCGCCACCTTCAGACGCCAGCGAAGCCGAACGCGACGGATCACGCTCATCAGCTCGCCGTAGGTCGGGTCGTAGATGGGATCGAAGCCGGCTGTCATCGGGCCTCCTGCTGTCCGGTGGAACTCCATGCTGTCACGACCGGCGCGGCCGCGGGACGGCGACGGTTGCCGAACAGGGTCTCGCCCGCCAGGACCAGGGCTGCGGCCACGATCAGGAACCACCACAGGCGCTGCCGACCTTCCCGTTCCTCCGGCGTCTGCGCGGCGGCAGCGGCCGCTGGACTGTCGGCCCCGGCCCCGGGCCGGATGCGTGACAGGAACTCGTCCGCATCGAGACGGCTCAGGTCGGACTCCGCGACCGGCACGTTGGCCGCCAGGATCAACGGCTCGGCGGCGACGTCGGCCCGCACCTCCCGGAACTCGTAGAAGCCGGGCTCCTCGACGTCGAGCAGCAGGCCGCCGCGGTCCGCATCGACCCGGCTCTCCCGACCCGACGGCGCGACCGAGATGTAGCCGTTCCCGTCATCGGCCGTCCGGCCGCCCGGCAGCTCGACCTGTGCGACCTCGCCCACCCGGTACCACGAACGCGGCAGGGAATAGCCGGCCAGGTACTCGACCGAGCGATGGACGAAGGGCAGGAACACCGCCTGCAGCGGCAGCGTGTTCCAGAAGGCGTCGAACGACGTCGGCAGGACGAGGACGCGTCCGGACGCCGGGTCCGGCGAGGCCGCGCCCTCCACCGCCCCCGGCCGCAGGTCGAGCAGCGCCGGCGAACCGTCGTCGAAGCGCGCGATCGCCGCGGCGCCCGGCGGCGGCGCCAGCCGGTGGTAGCGGAAGAACGAGGCGGAGGAGAAATCGCCGCTCCTGGCCGCCGCGAACACGTCGAAGACCGGATGCCCGGTATCGAACCAGGCCAGGGAGCCGGCGCTGCCGGACAGCCGGTCCACCTGCTCTTCGCTGACGACACCGAGCTCGCCGGGCAGGAAGGCGGTCGCGGACAGTCCGCGCTCGACCGCGAGCAGCAGTCCCCCGCCGCCGCCCACGAAGTCGGCCACCGCGCTGCCCGCGGCAGCCGACAGTTGCTGCGCGGAGTCGTTGACGACGACGACCGACTTGCCGTCGAGCATCGATCGCTGGAAGCCGGACGCCTGCACCCGATCCACCCGGAAGAACGGGCGGCGGCCGAGAGCGAGGGCCTCCTCCAGATAGCGGCCGCGGCGGCGGTCTCCGTCCGGCCCGATGACCAGGACCCCGACCTCGTGCGCCGGCGACAGCACGAAGCGATGCTCGTTGTCGGCAGCCAGAGCATCGTCCCGCAGACGCACCGTGCCGCGGGTCGTCCGCCCGCGTTCCAGGATCTCGGGAGCGAAGCTCACGGTCGTCGACGAGTCCACCGCGAGGTCGATCGCCCTGGTCTGGACCACCTCGCGCCCCAGCAGCAGGTCGACCTCCACCGGCAACGGCGTCCCGGCGGCAGGATCCGCCGACGGACCGGGAACGACCTTGTAGCTGATCCGGGCCGCAACGGCCACCTGCTCGCGGTCGCCGCTCCGGGAGTGGTCGAAGGCGACATCGGTGACGGCTGCGTTCCCGGCCTCTTCGTCCCCCGCCGCCACGTCCACCAGCCGGGACTCCACGCCGTCGGGCAGCAGGGCGGCATGGTCGGGACTCCAGGACGAACGCTGGAAGTCGCTGACGATCACGAGTTCGCGCCGGCCGATGCCCCCGGCCTCGGCCAGCACCCCGCGCGCCATCTGGAGCGCCGGCAGCAGCGACGTGGCTCGGGGCATGACCTCGATGTCCCGCACCATGGCGGCCAGCAGGGCCCGGTCCGAGGTCGGCTCGCCCTGCATCTCCGCCTCGTCCGAGTAGGCGATCAGGGCGCCCCGGTCGGCGGCGTCGAGACCGGCGAAGACCGACTCGGCGGCCTGCACGGCCCGCTGCCAGCGATCGCCGTAGCCCATGCTGAACGACCGGTCGAGCAGGACGACGGCCAGCCGGTCGGACGCGGCGGCGGCCGCAGCCCCGCCGTCGCCCCGCCACAGCGGCCGGGCAAACGCCAGGGCAAGCAGCACCACGGCGAGGCAGCGCAGCAGCAGCAGCAGAACGTCTCGCAGACGACGCCGGCGAACCGCCCGGTAGGGCGCCCTCGAGATGAACATGAGGGAAGGGAACCGCACCACCCGGCTGCGGTTGCGCAGCCGGAGGTGAATGAGCACCGGCACGGCGGCGGCGGCAAGGCCGAGCAGGAACAGAGGGGCCAGCAGGCTCATCGTCGCGGAGCCCCTACCTCGCCTTCATCGCATGCAGCCGGGCGGACAGGTAGCTGTAGAGAGCCGCATCCAGGGGGCGGGACGTGTCGACCAGGGTGTAGTCGATGCCCGCCTCGACCAGGGCCCGATCCAGTGTCCGCGTGTGCTCCCGGATCAGCTCGAGGTACTGGTCCCGCAGCACGTCCGGCATCACCGCCTCGCGGGCGCCGGTCTCGATGTCCCGGAGATCGAGCTCGCCGTCGAACTCGAAACGGAGCTCGGCCGGGTCCAGCAGATGGAAGAGGATCACGTCGTTTCCCTTGTGCCGGAAACCGGCCGCCGCCCGGATCACCGTCTCGGGGTCCTCGTAGAAGTCCGAGATGACGACCACCATGCTCCGGCGCCGCACCGTGTCGACGATCTCCAGCAGCGGTTCGCGCAGGCTGCCGCCGCCGCCGGGTTCGATGCGGTCGATGGTATGGAGCACCACCTGGAGGTGCTTGGCGGCCGGCGGAACCAAGTCGACGACGGCGCTGTCGAACGTGACCAGACCGATCCGGTCCTTCTGCTTCGACGCGAAGTAGCCCAGGCAGGCGGCCAGATAGCGGCCGTAGTCGAGCTTGGTCAGGTCGCCGGTGCCGAAGTCCATCGAACGCGAGACATCCAGCGCGATCGTCAGGTTGGTGTTCGTGTCCGCCTCGAACTCCTTCACGTAGAAGCGGTCCGTCCGGCAGAAGAGCTTCCAGTCGACGCGCCGGATGTCGTCGCCCGGCTGGTAGGCGCGGTACTCGGCGAAGTCCATCGATCGCCCGAGGAAGGGCGACCGGTGAAGGCCGCTGACGAAACCCTCGACGACCGTCTTCGCGAGCAGATCGAGGCTGCCGATGCGCGAGAGCGTCCGGGTGTCGACGAACCTGCCGTAGTTCATGCCAGCAGTCCGTGGCGGTCAGGCCATCCCGCTCGCCGACACCGGCGCCAGCTCCAGCAGCCGGGTGACGATCTCGTCGGTGGTCACCCGCTCGGACTCGGCGTGGAAGTTCGTCAGGATGCGGTGCCGCATGACCGGCTTGGCGAGGGACCGGACGTCCTCGTGCGCCACGTGGTAGCGGCCGTCCATCAGCGCCCTGGCCTTGGCGCCCAGAACCATGAACTGCGCCGCACGCACGCTCGCTCCGTACTGGACCCAACGGTTGACGAAGTCCGGCGCCTCCGGGGTGTCGGGACGGGTCATCCGCACCAGATGGACCGCGTAGCGCAGGATCGGTTCCGCGATCGGCACCCGCCTCACCAGTCGATGGAACGCGCGCAGGTCCTCGCCGGTGACGCGGGTCTCCAGGGTGAACTCGCGGAGCGTGGTCGTCGCGTCGACGATCTGCATCTCCTCGTCCTCGGGCAGATGGTCGATGACGATGTTGAACATGAAACGGTCGAGCTGGGCCTCGGGCAGCGGATACGTCCCCTCCAGCTCGATCGGATTCTGGGTGGCGAAGACGAAGAACGGCTGCTCCAGGTCGTAGGTCCGGCCCTGGACCGTCACCCGGTGCTCCTGCATCGCCTCGAGCAGCGCCGCCTGGGTCTTCGGCGGGGTCCGGTTGATCTCGTCGGCAAGCACGATCTGGGCGAAGATCGGACCCGGCATGAAGGTCATCTCCCGCCTGCCCGTTTCGTGATCCTCCTGGATGATGTCGGTGCCCGTGATGTCGCTCGGCATCAGGTCGGGCGTGAACTGGATGCGGCTGAACTCCAGGTCCAGGATCTCGGCGATGGTCTGGACGATCAGCGTCTTCGCCAGGCCCGGTACGCCGGTCAGGATGCTGTTGCCCCCCACGAACAGGGTCATCAGGACCTGCCCCAGGACATCCTCCTGGCCGACGATCTGCTTGGCGAGCTGCGCGAGGACCTGCTCCCGGCCCGCGGCCAGGCGCGCCGCGAGTTCGATGTCCGTCTCGCTGGTCAGGCCCTCGCCGCCGCCGCCGTCGGCGGCGGGCGTCCGGGCAGGCGTTTCCGAGGTGTCGTTCATCGGGTTCTCCATCGTTCGCGAATCCGGTGCCCCTGCAGCCGCTGGTGAACGGCTCAGTGGGTCATTCCGTAGATCAGGTAGTTGACCCCGAGCTTGAAGCCCTTCCGGGTCACGTCCACCGGGTAGAAGGTGGTCTCCGACCACTCCCAGAAGTCGCCGACATCCATGTTGTAGTTGATGACGGCCATCAGCCGCCGGTCCGGATCGTTGTCCTCGTAGACACCGTAGATCCGGCCCCGCACGGGATAGAAGCGGGGGTCCTCGATGTCGAAGCTGATGTCCTCGAGCACGAAGAAGGCCCTGAAGACCGGGTGATCGACGGTAAGCGGGACCAGCTCGTAGCCGGGCAGCAGCCGCGTCATCTGACGCTCGAAGTTCTCCCACTGCACGGGGTACCCGCGCACGTCGAAGAAGTCGTCCACCACCAGGAACCCGCCCTTCAGCAGGTAGGACCGGAGGCTCTCGATCTCCTCGTCGGTCGGATTCCAGAAGCCCGGCTCGCAGAGGTAGGCCCACGGATGCTCGAACAGCCGCGGATCGGTCAACTCGAGGACATTGCCGCCTGCCGTCTGCACCTCGACGTCGGTGATCTCCTCGACGATGCGGGTGAAATTCTGTTCGGCGAACGGGTAGTCGTGATTCCACTTCAGGTCCAGGCCCCACATGAAGGGGCCGCCGCCCCAGACCGTCGGTTCGAAGCGGATCCGGGCAAAGGTGAAGCCGCCGGAGTAGGGGAACGACTCGGTCTCCACTTCGGGCGCGGCGGCACGCCAGTTCTCGTCGCGCGCCGACAGCCCGCCCGCGATCAGGGCAAGCACCAGAACGCCGCCGGCGGCAGGCAGTCTTCGATGTCCGTTGTGCTGCATCACGACCCGTCCGTTGCCGTCTGCGGCCCGTTCCTCGCCGGCGCCACGAGTTCAAGCAGGAGCTTCTGCGCCGGATCGTACCCCGGCGCCACCTCCAGGGCCCGCAGGACAGAGCGGCGAGCCTGTCCGGGCCGACCGGCGCTGCGCTGGGCCTGCGCCAGCCGGTAGAGCGCGTCCGCGCGGTCCGGCGGGTCGAGGGCGACCAGGGCGGCGCGCTCGCGCACGGCGATGTCGAACCGGCCGGCCGCGAAGGCAAGTTCGGCGAGCCGGCGATGCACATCCGCGTCGAAGGGCGAGATGTAGAGGGTCCGCTCCAGAAGCGCGGCCTCTTCCTCGTGCCGGCCCTCGGCTTCCAGCAGCTCGGCAAGCGCCAGGTGTTCTTCCCATGCCGTCTCGTTGTGCTCGAGGAGGGTGCTCAGCGCGTCGATCGCCTCCTCGTTCCGCTCCTGCTGCCGGTAGATTTCGGCCAGCAGCGTGTAGGCGTTGCCGGGCCCCACGAACTCGGGAACAAGGTCGCGGCCGCGTTCCAGGGGCGCTTCCGCCTCGGCGTAGCGCTCCTCCGCAAAGAGGGCGTTGCCGTACGTCATCTGCACCCGGAAATCGCCGGGATTCTCCCTGGCTGCGCGCGCCAGCGCCTCGAGGTCCGGGCCGGTCCCGACGAACAGGTTCCGACGGGATCCCCGGGACGGAGCGCCTTCGTCCGACTCGTTCTCGCCCTCGCCCTCGGCCGTCGCTTCTTCTGCGTCCGGTTCGGGAACGTCGCCCAGGGCCGCCATCGCCGGCCCGAACCGCTCCCGCAGAACCTCGAAGAAGCGCTCGTCGAAGCTCTCGAGCGACAACGACAGCACGTCCTCGAACGCCTGCGCCGTGTCGGCGCCGTCGCGGTATCCGGCCAGCATCGAACGGATCGCCTCGAAACCGAAGGTCTCCTCGATCCACTCGCCGATCAGCGACGCCTGGTAGTACGACAGGGCGATCTGCTCCGGGAACTCGGGCCGCATGAAACCGTCGTTCAGCTCCGCGATCCCGAGCAGCTCGCCGTCCCGCAACGAGGTGATGAAGGAGATCTGCACGTCGTCGCCCCAGCCGGGCCGCGCCCGGCGCTCCTCCAGGACCGACAGCCCCTCGGTCAGCCAGCGGGGGATCTTCGCGTCGGTGGCGAGCAGGGTGAACGTATGGGCGAGCTCGTGCCAGAGCGTGGAGCCCCAGTTGAAGCGGCCGACCTGACGGGCCGACGGCGAATCGAGCGCCAGCACCGGACCGAAGCAGACGCCCAGGGCGCCCAGTCCGGCGAGCCCGACGGTGCGGACCGAGAAGTCGGCGTGGGAGGGATAGACCTCGACCCGGATCGGTGTCGGCGGCTCGAACCGGTAGCGCTCGACGAGCGCCGCCCAGGCCTCCTCCGCCAGTTCGACCAGGTAGGGCGCCAGCAGCTCGGCCTCGCTCCGATGGACGTGAAACTCGAAGTGCTCGCTGTCGATCCTGCGGTACTGCACGAAGGTGTCGACCAGATCCAGCGTGTTCTTGATCCAGACGTTGTACGGATCGCCCGAGAACGCCCTTTCCAGATTGGCCTTCCCGGCGTCGATGTCCCCCAGGCGAAGCTGGTTCAGACCGAGCAGCCCGTAGCCGCGCCAGGACTTCGGATCGAGCCGCACCGCCTTCGCCGCGAAGTCCCGCGCCTGCGGATAGAGCCGGTTCTCGACGCTGGCGTCGGCGAGTTCGTTGAACAGATCCGCGTAGCGCGGATTGTCCGCCAGAATGCCGTCCCGCACCCGATGAAACTCGTCGTCGTTGCCCTCGAGGAACTCCACCGCGGCGAGCACCGTTCGGGCGGTCAGCGATTCCGGGTCGGCCTCGATCGCCTTCTCCACCTCCTCGCGCGCCTCGGCGAACCGCTCCGACGCCAGGCGGAGCCGAGCCCGGTACACCCTTGCCGCAACCAGGTTCGGGTTCACCTCCAGCGCCGCGTCGAGCGTTCCGGCCGCGCGCGGATCGCCGTCGAAGCTCATCGTCCGGGCCATCGCCAGCAGCGCCTCCGGATGCCGCGGATTCGCCACCAGGACATCGGCGATCGACGACCGCGCCTGGCGGCTGTCGTACTTCGCGAGAAACAGCTCGCCGACCCGGATCCGGGGCATCGGCCACGAGGGATCGAGCGCCGCCGCCTCGTCGTAGGCCTTCAGTGCGTCCTTGAACAGCTCCGGGTCGTCGCGCCCCAGCAACTGGCAGGCCTGGGCCACCGCCAGGAGCTCCTCGGCGGTGTCGGCAGCGCCAGTGTTGTAGGCGTCGATCATGTTGTAGAAGCCGCGGGCGGCGTCCTCGACCGCCCCCCGGTCCCATGCCAGCCGAGCCAGCTCGAACGAGGCGACCAGGGCGTCGTCGCCGCGCGCCGCCAGTGCCGACTCGAACGCCCGCCGGGCCAGCTCGCGGTCACCGCCGAGGAGCGCCACCCGGCCGCGCAGCACACCGAGCCCCGCCTCCGCGGCATCGAACCCCTCGAACGCTGCCGCGGCATCGTCGTAGCGGCCGACTGCGGTCAACGCCTCGACCCGCAGCCTCAGCTCGAGCGGCGCCGGCACGGCGCCGGGGCGCGGACGCTCCTCCAGCAGCGCCAGGGCGTCCTCGTAGCGACCGGCCCGGATCATCGACCGGATCTGGTCGAGCGGCACGACACCCCGGGCGTCCTGGGCCGCGGCCGGTACGGCCGGAGCGAGGGCCAGGGTGCACGCGGCGGCGCCGGCCGCCACGAGCCGGCGGATGGCGGAGCCGCGGATCACGGATCGGGCTCCTCGCCGCCGCCGGCCGCCTCCGTTTCCGTTGCCGCATCCAGTTCGCGGTCCACCAGCGCCAGTTCCACCAGGAGCTGCTCGAGCTCGTTCAGGTAGACATCCTCGTCGAGGGTTTCCCGCTGCAGCCGCAGCTCGTCGATTCGCCGCTGGATTCCGGCGCGCCGCTCGGTCAGCTCCTGCGCCGCCGCGCCAAGTGTCCCGACCGACATCTCCTGGCCCAGGTAGAGCAGGCTCGCGAGCCGCCCGTCGGACGCTCCGGACGACCCCACGCCGGCCGGCGTGGGACTGCCCGCACCGTCGCCGTCGTCGTCGAGCAGTGCGTTCTCCGTGCGCAGGAGACCGGCCTGCCGGTAGTACCGTTCGACCTCGCGCTGCGCGAACTCGAAGGCCTCGAGCGCCGAGGTCCGGCCGTCCTTGTTCGCGTCTCCCGCAGCGCCGTCGAAGGCCTCCGCCAGGTAGCCCCCGAACAGCGATTCGTTGCTCTGCCCCGCCGACTTCGTCGCCGTGATGACCACCCGGCCCGGTTTCGACAGCGGGCCGACGAAGCCGCCCGACGCGGAGCTCGCATTGATGAACGCAACGCGGCGGTCCGGCAACTGCTCCAGCGCCGCGGCGTACTCCTCGGCGACCAGGTCACGGCCGGGCAGGTTGAACCGCGGCGGTCCGGCGGCGCCGCTGCCGTGCCCGAAGAGAACGATCCAGACGTCGTCTCCGACCTTCGACCGTTCGGCAAGGGCCGCGATCTCCGCCAGCACGTTCTCGCCGGTCGAACGGGCCTTGATCCGCTCGGGGTCCAACTCCTTCCTTTCGCCCAGGTAGACCACGTTCTCCGGGTGGAGCCCGGCGGCAAGCGCGCCATCGACGATCCGGGTCGACCACAGGTGGAAGCGTCCGGTGTAGGCCTCCTCGCCGCCGACGCCGGCCACCACCAGCAGGTGGGTATCGGCGCCCAGCAGCCCGGCCATGAGCAGACCTGCGACCGCAACGCCGACGATGCCGGCCGCGCGGCGGGGCGGGCCCGGACCGTTCACGCCATCCCCAGGCGGCGCCGAACGGTCCATTCGCCGCTCAGCAGCGCGATCAGCAGCAGGAACAGGAAGGGCATGTCCCATAGGTCACGGGCTTCCCGCACCACCGTGCCCTCGCGGCTCACCGACAGCTCCTCCACCAGCCGCTCGGCCCGGTGGAGCCGGATCTGCCGGCCGCCAGTCTCGCTCGCGATCCGCCGCAGGACGGAGTCGCGTCGGGCCGCGCCGAACAGCTCCTCGTTCAGTTCGGCGACGGCGAAGCGGGACACCGCCGCGCCCAGCACCTCGCCTGCCGACATCGCTTCGACCTCGACCCGCCAGAGGCCGGGCTCGTCGGCCGTCAGGGAACCCGTGAATTCCCCGTCGCGCTCCACCGACCAGTCGAGAGGCACCTCGACTTCCTCGCCCGACGGCGACTCGATCACCGCCACTACCTGAGCCCGGTTCACTTCCTGGAAGGCCTCGTCCCGCACCGTCGCGCGCAGGGTGACCGTGCTGCCCGGTTCGAACCGGTCCCGGTCCGTCTCGACCTCGATCCGGTCGGGAACGTAGGACACCAGCCAACGCAGCATCTGCCGCCAGAACCGTTCGTGGGTCTGATCCTCCAGCGGAATGTCGGCGCTCATCTGCCAGTGCCACGAATCGTGGGGCGTGAAGGCGATCGCCCGCCCGCGACCGATCCGCTGGTGCGCGAGAACGATCAGCGGATCCGCCGACGCCGGACTCCCGGCCTGAAGCAGCGCCGTCGCCCCGGCCTTGAGCTCCGTCGCCCGCTGGTAGGCCGAGAGCACCGGCAGGGTCGGCCAGAGCTCGTTCGACTCTTCGCGACCGTCCCTCAGCAGCGTCGCCGGGTGGCCCCGCCCCTGGGGCGTCAGCTCCAGCCGCAGATCGGTCAGCAGTTCCGGGCGGCCCTGGTCCGCCGCCCGCCGGTAGAGGACCACCGGTGACAGCTCGGCCAGGGGGGTTCCGGCGAAACCGCCTTCCGAGAACGCCCGCCGACCGCCCAGTAGCAGGACGCCGCCGCCGCGACGGGCGGCGAAATCCACCAGCATCTGCATCTGGTCCTGGGTGAAGAAGCTCGCCTCCATGCTGCCCAGGATGACGCCGCTGTACTCGAACAGGTCCTCGCGGCGCGTCGGAAACCCGTCGAGGCGCCGCGTGTCGCCGTCGAAGTTCATGCCGTAGAACTTGTTCGCCGCCTGCCGGGTCATCGACACGACGTGCAGGTTCTCGTCCAGGCGAACGGCCCGCCGCAGGAACTTCGATTCGTCCCGCGGCTCGCCCTCGAAGAAGAAGATCTTCTTCCGGCGCTTCTGCACTTCCACCAGCGCTGTCCGCTCGTTGTTCTGCAGCAGTTCCTCGCCGGGTTGACCGGCGACCTGAAAGCGGAACTCGCGGGCGCCTTCGTCGTTCGCCGCAAACATGACCCGAGCCGTGACCGCGGAGCCGCCGCGCGGGAAGGTCACCCGTTCCACATTGACGATCCGGCCGTCGTCCTCGACCTCCAGATCCACGGTGCGGCCGCCGAACCCGGTCTGCGACAGGGTGACCTCGACCTCGACGGTCGAGCCCTGAAGCACCCGGCGCGGTGCCACGACGCGGGACACCTCGACGTCCTGCCGCAGCCGCGGCCGACCGACGCCCACCGTGTACACCGGCGTGTCGGCGGCCCGCAACGCCAGCAGCGCGTCGCCGAGTTCCGCCGGCGCCGAGTCGGCGCCGTCGGAGAACAGGACGAGACCGGAAAGCGGCAGACCGGCCAGCTCGTCGGCGGCGGCGACCAGCGCTTCGCCGATCCGGCTTTCGGCACGCGCGAACCGGAGCTGCTCCGTGGACTCGATCCGCTCGGCGCTACGGCCGAAGGCCAGAAGCCGAACCTGGAAGCGCTCCGCAAGCCCGCCCAGCATCGAGCCGGCCTCGCCCGACAGGGCCTCCAGCACCGCGCCCGCGCGGGTACCGTCGGCGGCTGAGGCGTCGTCCGGTATCGCCATGCTGCGCGAGTCGTCGACGACAACACCGACGAAGCTCTCCTGCGGCACCACCGTCGACAGGACCAGGACCGGCTGCAGCAGGCAGAGGACGATGACGCCGATCGCCAGCGACCTGAACACCGGAGGCAACCAGCGCAGGCGGGCGGCGGCAGCGGTCCGGTCGGCCGCGCCGACACCGGTCCGGCGGTAGGTGAAGACGGCGATGACGAGCAGGGCGCCGACAACGAGCGCCGCGGCCTGCATCCAGCCCGGGGCGGCGAACGTGAACCGCCCCTCCGCGAACAGCGCCGGCCGGTACTTGAAAAGGAACTCGAACAGGCCAACCATCACACTGCCGCGCCGCCCGGCCTCAGAGACTCACGCCGCCGGACGCAGCGCGGCGGGTACCGAACCGCCGGGTTCCTCCGGTAGTCCGCGGCGAACAACGCGCTGCGTTCGCCGCGCACTTCCGCCGCGCGCTGCCTGGCAGCCCGCGGCAAGGGTGCGTGTCGCACCGAGAACGGTCAGGCGCCCGTCCGGCAAGGCGCGATGACGGAGCATACCGGGGCATCCGTGACCGAAGAGCAACGCAGCCGGACAGGATGCATGGCCGATCGACTGCCGCGCGATCTTCGCCACGGGTTGCCAGATGGCGGAGGCTGACGCTGAGGCTGAGGTCGCGCATGGAGCCGGCAACACGATCGACGGTTCAGTGCGACATGGCGTAGACGACGAAATTGACTCCCATCTGGTACGCATAGTGGGAGAACCGCACCGGATACCACTCGTCTTCCGCCCATTCCCAGGCGTCGCCGAGATCCGTGTTCCAGTTGATGACCACCATCAGCCGGCCGCGGTCGTCGAAGATGCCGCGAACGTGGGGAGTGAAGCCGTCCTGCTCCCAGGTCGGGCCGCCGTGCCGCCCCTGCCCCACGTTCGGCACCTGGAGGATCTCCTCCACGTCATAGAAGCAGTGGAAGATCGGGTGGTCGAGCGGGAGATCGACGATCGCGTACTCCGGCAGCAGCAGCGCCAGCTCGCGCTCCAGGTTGGCCCACTCCCACGAGCCCCAGAAGTCGTCGATCACCCAGAAACCGCCGGCAAGCAGGTACCTGCGCAGGGCGTCCCGCTCGTCCTGCTCGAGCGCCATGTGACCGACTTCCACCGAGTAGAGGAAGGGGAAACGGTAGAGCTCCGGATCGGTCGCCTTCCGTGCGTTGTAGTAGTCGTACGCGTCGAGCTGGTCGAGCAGTCTCTTGACGCCGATCATGAACTGCACATCGGCCTTGGGGAAGTCCACCGACCAGCTCCCCCGTCCCATGTAGGGGCTGCCGCTGTAGGCCAGGCGGGTGAAGTAGAACTCGCGCAGCACCTCGTCCGGATCCACCGGCCGCGGCAGATGCTGCTCGAACAGCGGCATCGCTTCGGGCGGCAGCGAGTACCGGTAGCGCTGGTGCGGCGGCCCCCGCAGTTCGTCGGCAGCCTGCACCTGGGGCCCCGCCGCCGGCGCCGCAACGCCGGCCGCCAGGACGACCGCGCCGGCTGCCAGCAGAGCGGCAACCAGGATCATAAGTGCTGCTCGGCTGCTCGGCACGACGGAATCGTACTGTACCGCCCCGACCGGGCCGGGCAGCCTCCCGCCTCGGCGAGATCGACCACCTCGCTCCGGACCCGAGCGATCAGGGATCAGCCCCCTCGAAGAAGCGCCGATCAACGACGCGCCCGGGTCAGGTCAGAGCGTCGACTCCCAGATCGCCAGGCCGCGCTCGATCGCCTGGTCCAGCCAGTCCCGGAAACGGGGTTCGACGTCCGCTGTCTTCTGCTCGTAGTTCATCCGGAAGGCGTCGGCGGAGAGCGCCTGTTCGCCGGCCGGCTCGGCGCCGTCATCCTCTCCAGGCACCTGCCGGAACCAGGTCGCGGAACAGGCCAGAACGCCCCGGAACTCCCGGCCAATCGAATGGAAGGAGACCAGAAGGCTGTCCCGCACCCCCGGCTGGGACCTCTCGGCGATTCCGAGGCGGACCCAGGCGCGGTGCTGGTCGGTGTTCGCGAAGTAGTCGAGTTCCCTTGCCGTCGAGACGATCTGACGCCGGAACCAGTGGTTTCGGGGCTCCTGGTCCCCGGCGCCGTCCACGAAGAACTCGAAGTCGCTGCCCAGGCACTGGTCGCCCTGCAGGTCGTCACGGATTTCACGCAGCCGTTCGTCCGCACGACGGTGCAGACCTCGGGAAACGGTCACCGCCTGGTTCCACTCCTCGGCCAGTTCCTGCCGCCGCCTGGCTCTCCGCCGGCTTGCGCTCTGGATGCGGAGCTCAATCCTCGTCGCCTTCTCGACCTCCTGCGCGAGACTGATCGCCTTGACGAATCCTCTCTTCTGCAATCTGGAGAACAGGGCCACGAGCGGCCGCAGGTCGCCCCTGTCCGCATCTACGAGCGCCTGAATGTAGTCGGCCCGCAGGCTGTCGCGCACGACCAGGGGCAGCCAGTCCGCCCGAAGGAACACCAGGGTGGCCAGGGCCCGTGCCACTCGCCCGTTGCCGTCCTGGAACGGGTGGATCTGCGCGAACCGGTGGTGCAGCCAGGCGGCCTCGACCTCCGGCGCCGTGTCGTCGTGGTCGTGGTGGAGCGCGAGCAGAAGGTCCATCTCCGCCGCGACGTGCTCCGGCGGGCAGTACTCGTGAACCGTTCCGTCGTCGCTCGTCGGGTTGTTCGGCCACTTCTTGTAGTCGCCCTTGCGGAGACCGATCCTCGTTCGCCGGCCGAACTGGTCCCGCCCCTCGGCGAACCGCTGGTTGCGGGTGAACAGGGCGTGCAGTTCCTTGACGTAGCTGACGGACAGGCGCCGTTCTCGCCTGACGAAGGCGAAGAGACTCTCGATCGCGTCCTTCTGGTCGCCGATCATGGCGATCGTCTCCCCGGTCAGACCGCTCCGGTGAGGAATCAGGGCCGCATCGATGCCGCGCTCGATCAGG
The DNA here is from genome assembly GCA_965116145.1 of Thermoanaerobaculia bacterium. Taxonomy (GTDB): domain Bacteria; phylum Acidobacteriota; class Thermoanaerobaculia; order Multivoradales; family Multivoraceae; genus Multivorans. The sequence continues at coordinate 275,190 of OZ220482.1, read as the reverse complement.
AGCTCCGTCACGCCGCGATCGAGGTCGTAGAGGCGTTCGATCAGGCCGGTCTCGATCGCCCATTCCCGATTCAGCCGGGCGATGAACCGATCGAGGCCTTCGACCCGGGATTTCTGCTCCCGCCAGACCGCCGACAGCTCCGCCAGCTCCGGATCCGCCAGTTCGGCCGGCGCGACCTCGTAGTCGCGGATCGGGCTCCATCGATGGGCCATCAACGCACCTCCTGGCAGTCCGTGGCAGAAGTCCGTGTCGCACCGAGAGCGGTCAGACGCCCGTCCGGCAAGGCGCGACAGGAGCATGTTGGGGTAGATGTGAGCGAAGAGCAACGCAGCCGGGCCCAGATGCATGGCGGAAACGAATGCGGTGCGACGTCTGCCACGGACTGCCAGGCCACAGGGCGCCCTGCCGTCAGCGGTCTCGCGGCTGCAGGGCTTCGGGCAGGACCTCGACGCCGGTCAGGGTTTCGACCAGGGTGAAGATCAGGTCGTCCTCGTCGGCGCCGAGCTGGACCGCGAGGTTGCGCATCACCTCGTCGATCGACGAGACGAGCTCGCTGAAGCGGAACTTCCAGCGCCCGTCCTCGTGGACGAAACGGTACTCGAGATCGTCCATCCCGCCGGCGAGGGCCGGGTCCTCGAGCGACGCCCGGGTGCGGGCGGCAGCCGTCGCCTCCTTCCCTTCGATCCGCACGTCGCCCAGCGCGAGCTGCTCGATCGCCGCCGCGTTGATCCAGCCGATCTCGGTCGCGCGCACGATGACGTCGGACAGCTCCATCGCCGCGAGCTCGTCGTCGCCGAACTGGTGGCGGAAGGCGAGGATCAGGAAGCGGTCGACGAATGTCCGCGCCCGGACCTCCTCTTCGCTGCCCTCGAGCACCAGCCGCCTGAGCTGCCGGTAGTACGCCTCGGTCTCCCGATCGACCAGGATGGCCGCGGCCTCGCCGTCTCCGGCGATCAACGCCTGGCGGTACGCTTCGAACGTGGCGCGGACAGCCGCCTCATCCCCGCTCGCCGCGGCGGTCGGCAGCGCCGCGGCGGAAAGCCACAGCAATGTCGTCAGCACGGCCCGCAGGACGTGCGGGCCGGCGCCGTTCACGCGATCTGCCCCCCGCGCAGCAGACGGTTCACGCTCCGGAACTGCGGATGGTTCCGGTCTCGCGCGAGTTCGAACGCGACCGACTCGTGATTCGTGATCTGCGCGCCGGCCGCAGCCATCCGCTCCAGCGCGTGGCGGCGATACTCCGCGCCGCGAGAACTGACGCAGTCCCAGCAGACGTGGACATCCGTTCCTCGCGCCACCAGTTCGAGCACCGTCTGCGCGACGCAGATGTGCGCCTCGATTCCCGCCGCCACGACCTGGCGTTCGGTCGCCGGCAATCCCGGTCTGGCGGCCTGCAGCGCCTCCTCGAACGCCGGCACGCCGCAGCAGCCGAACGAGTCCTTCTCCAGCCGCCGCGTGCGGCGGCGCTCCGGATCCGTGTCGACGATCGCCGCCTCCACCTCCTCGCGAGTCGGCCCCAGGCCTTGCGGATACTGCTCGGTCACGATGACCGGCAGGTCGAACAGCTCGGCCAGCCGCAGCAGCCGGACAGCGCCGTCGAGCACCATCCGCGGCCGGTCCACGAGGTCCACCAGCCGGCCCTGGAGGTCGATGACCAGAACAATGGCGCGGTCCCGGTCCAGCGCGGCGAGAGGAACGGTTGTGGTCATGCGTTGCTCCGTGAAGGATCCTGCGCGGCGGCACATCCGCCGGACGAGACTACTGGGTCAGATGGAGCGCACGGCGCAGCGCTTCCACCGCCTCCGGCCCCGAGATCGCACGTTCCGGGCGGCACTCTGCGGGGCTCGCGATGAGCCGGCAACGCAAGGCTGCCGCGCACACCGCGGCCGCGTCGCCCGGCGCCGGGCCTCCCGTCCCGCCCACACAGGCCGCGCCGCCGCCGATCCGGCCCGGCATGCGCAGCAGCGTCGCCAGCGCCGGACCGCGGCGCATGTAGGCGTCGGGCTCGAAGCGGCGAATCGCCGCGTCCGCCGGCTCCATCAGCCCCAGGTTCAGGAGCCGGGCGATCTCCCGACGATGCGGGTGTTCAAGGATGTCGCTGACGATCACGGTGTCACCGGTCGGCCCGGTCCGGACCCCCGGCACCAGCCAGGCCGTGAGCGCCGCGAAGTCGCCGCGCAGGAGTCTCCGGGCGTCCACCAGCGCGCCGACGCGCTCCGGCAGCAACCTGGTGCGCCAGGCGAAGCGGGCTGCGGTCAGGCCGGCGGCAATCTCCCGGTTGCCGGGATGCCGGTCTGCAAGCTGTTCGTAGAGCTCGAGTCCGGTGCGGGCATCTCCCGACTCGAGTTCAAGCGCAGCCCGGCGCTGAAGCAGCTCCAGCGAGGAAGCGCCGGCCGCAATCAGCTTGCGGGTCGCCGCCAGTTCGGCCTCCGCGTCGCCGCGCGCTCGCGCCAGGCGGCGGCCCAGATCCACCGCGGTTCGGTCGCCCGGCGTCCATTCGCGCAGGACGTCGAGTGCCGCGGCCGCCTCCGCCAGCCCGCCGGCCGCGATCGCGGATCCGATCCGGGCGCGAAGCTCGGCGACCGCCCGCCGCTCCAGCGCCGCGGCGCGCTCGGCGGCCACGCCGTCCAGGGCCGCAATCCTCCGGTAGGCCCGGTAGGCAGTAACCGCGTCGCCCGTCTGCTCGACCGCCCGCGCGTAGACGAGCTGGCCGGCCGTGTAGTCAGGGCGAGCTGCCAGCGGCGCCGCCAGCAGGCTTGCCGCCAGGTCGTTCTCGCCAGCGGCGAGATGGGTCTGGGCCAGTACCACGGTCGCCGGCAACAGGGTCGGGTCGATGCCGAGCAGCGCCTCTGCGCGGCGGTGCGCCATAGCCACCTCGCCGCGCGCCAGCGCCCGGGATGCGGCGGCCAGCTCGTCGCGGCTCTGGACCGGGATGTTGCCCGCGTACCCGAGAAGCGGTTCGCGCAGGAAGCGCACATGGGCCGGTTCGCGCTCGACCACCGCGGGCGGCGGCTCGACCATCGCGGTCGTCCGGCAGGCGGCGCTGCCCAGCGCCAGAGCCGAGACGGCCAGCACTCCTGCCAGCAGCCCGTCGCAGAGGCCGCGATCGTTGCTGCACGCACGTTCGCCGCGGGCTGCGAGGCCGCGGCTCATGGCGCCGCCTCCACCGGACTGGCGCCGCACAGGGCGTCGACGACGCGCTTCAGCGCCCGCTCCGCCGCGCCGGCCCTGGACACGTCGAACCAGTGAACGTCCGGCTCCCTCCGGAACCACGTCTCCTGCCGCCTGGCATAGCCGCGGGTCGCGCGGACCGTGTCCTCCAGGGCCTGCTCCAGCGTCAGGTGTCCGTCGAGATGATCGGCAAGCTGCCGGTAGCCGATCGCCTGAAACGCGGGCAGCTCCCCGCTGCGCCCTGCCGATTGTTCCTTCAAGCGCTTCACCTCGACCAGCCAACCGCGCTCCAGCATGCGTCTGGCCCGCACTTGCACGGCATCGTACAGAAGCGCTCTCGGCAAGGTCAATCCGAGCTTCAGCAGACCCCGGCCCAGGCCGCCCGCCGTCTCCTGCCGCTGCCACTCGGACAGCGGTCGGCCGGTGGCGCGCACGACCTCGAGCGCGCGCAGGACCCGCTGGGTGTCGCCCGCCGCCAGCCGGGCCGCACTCTCGGCGTCCAGGACCCGAAGCTCGTCGTGAAGCGCGCAGAGACCTCGCGAGCGGAGATCCGCTTGCAGCTCCCGGCGCAGCTCCGCGGAGATCGGCGGCACCGGCGCCAGTCCCTCGAACAGGGCGCGCAGATAGAAGCCGCTGCCGCCCACCAGGACCGGCAGGGCGCCGCGCGCCGCGATCTGCTCCACTGCCGCGGCTGCCCGCCGCGCGAACTCCCCGGCCGAGAACGCCTGATGGGGTTCGAGGATGTCGACGAGGTGATGGCGAACGCGGGCCCGCGCTCCGGGGCCCGGCTTCGCCGTGCCGACGTCCAGGCCCCGATAGACCTGCAGCGCATCGGCGCTGACCAGCTCGACCGCGATCCCCCGTTCCGCGAGGTCCGCGGCCAGCGCCAGCGCGAAGGCGCTCTTGCCGACCGCGGTCGGACCGAGCACGACGACGACCCGGTCGGAAAGCTGAGGCATGGGCGCAGGATAGCCCGCGTGTCTCGCCGGGGCCCGCCGCCGGAAACCGCCGTGCCACACTTCCTTCGGCTGAGGGAGAACGTCGCACTGCAGCGGTGAATCCGCGACCGCAGCAGGGAGATCGGCGAGACATGCGGGCCCTGGCAGTCCGTCGCAAGGGTCGCGCCGCATTCGACCGGCCGCCGTCCCGCAGCGTTCTACCGCGACAGCGCGCGGCGCCGCGGAGAGACCGCGACCTGGAACACCGGCCGCCGCCCGCCGCGGCCGTCGCGGCGGAAACGGACCTCGATCCGACCGTGAAGATCGGTGCGCAGGACCTGGACTCCAAGGCGTTCCATCCTTGCCAGGACCTCAGGTGCGGGATGTCCGTACGGATTCCGTCGGCCCGCCGACACCAGGCCCAGCCTCGGCCTGGTCGAGGCCAGCAGCTCGGCGCCGGTCGAGGTCCGGCTGCCGTGATGGGCAACCTTCAGCACGTCGCTCCGAAGCGAGGTCCCGCTGCGCCGCGTTCGGACCAGGAGCTCGCGCTCCCCCGCGATGTCGATGTCGCCGGTCAGCAATGCACAGGATCGATCGACGCACGCGCGCAGAACCAGGGAGGCGGAGTTGCCGCCTTCGGCGCGTTCCGGCGCCGGATGAAGAACTTCCAGACGCCAGGCCCCGACCTGACCGACATGACCCCGGTCGACGGTCAGCACCCGTTGGCCGAGCCGCTCGGCAAGGGCCCGGCCGCAGCCGTCGCGAAGCTCGACCGGCACCGCCCACAGGCGGCCGATCCTCAGGTAGTGCGTCAGCTCGAGGAGTCCCCGGCAGTGGTCCGAATCGCCGTGCGAGAGGATCGCCAGATCGATCCTGCGGACGCCTTCCGCCGCCAGAGCCTGCAGCAGCGCCGCCTCCGCGAAGTTGCCGCGGCGGTAGCCGCCGCCGTCCACCAGGATCACCGGGCCTCGTTCGCCGCTCCGCAGCAGCAACGCTTCCCCCTGGCCGACATCGAGCATCGTCAGGGCCGGTTCCTCTTCCGCCGGCGCCGGCGTGCAGACCAGCACCAGAGCCAGCGCCCGGGCCGCCCGCCGGAGACCGGACAACAGAACGCCGAGCCAGATCGCCAGCGCCAGCGATGCAGCCGAGCCGACGGCCAGTGGCAGGGCGATCCAGACGCCGGGCGGCAGGTGCGCGAGGGAGGCGAACGGCAGGCTGAGCAGGTCGAGGATCCGGTCGAGAGCCGCAGCGCCGAGCCCGGCGGCCGCGGCCAGCGGGGGCACGGCGTCGAGCGCGGTCAGGGCCGCGGCCGCCGCCAGCCAGGCCAGGGAGACGCCGAGCACGAGCGCCGTGAGCGGCACGAAGGCCAGATTGAAGAGCGGAGACAGCGGCGTGGCCAGGCCGATCTCGGCCGCGGTGATCGGCAACGTGGCAAGCTGCGCCGCGATCGTCGCCGCCAGGGCAACCGCTGCCGGTCGCGGCGGCCCGTCGGCTTCCGGCGAGCGCCACCACTCCAGCAGACGGGGCGCCAGCACGAGGATCCCGGCGGTCGCCAGAAAGCTGAGCTGAAAGCCCAGATCCAGGACGGCGGCCGGATCGAACGCGAGGATCGCGATCAGTGCGGCGCACAGCGCGTTGAGCGCCTGCGGTGGTCTCTCGACCGCAAGGGAAAGAACGACCAGGAAGCCCATGATCGCGGCCCGGAGCAGGGACGGGCGCGGGCCGACGAGGCAGACGTAGAGCAGCAGAACCGAGACCGCACCGACCAGGGCGAAGCGGCTCGACAACGAGCCGAAGAGCCACCAGCACCCGCCCAGCAGCAGTCCGACGTGCAGACCCGAGACCGCAAGCAGGTGGGAGAGGCCGGCCCGGCGCAGACCCGTCTTCCATTCGGGCGGCGCCTGCCGGGCGTCGCCGAACACGAGCGCCCGCACCAGCAGGGCGCCGGGGCCCTCGGTGTTGTCGACGATCCCCAGCAGCCGCTGCCGCAGTCCGGCAACATGCCGAAGGCCGCGCCCCGGCGTCCCTGCCGTGACGTCGACCAGGCGGCGGCTCTTCACGGTCAGACCCCACTCGCCCGGTCGGGACCGATGCAGGTTGCGGTATGCCGGTCGCCGCGAAAAGTACCCGCGCACGCGAAGACGCGTCCCGGCGGGCGGCGCCTCGTCGCCGTTCAGCCGCAGCCAGGCACGGTCGGGGCCGGCGACGGACCGGCCGGACTGGACGACCGAGCGAACCCTGACCCTCGCTGTCCAGCCGTCCTCGGTCTGCTGCCAGGCGGCAGCGCCGAGGACCGGCACGCGGAGCTCCGCGGTGACCGGCCGCTCGGGGTCGAAGGCGGGAGTATCCCGGACGCCGCTGCCGTCGACCAGAAGCACGACCGCGAGCACCGCGGCGAAGGGCAGAAGCGGCGCCCGCAGGAGCACCGTGGTCCGGTCGACCGACACCACAGCCACAATGACCAGGACGCAAGGCGCCGCCGGGAACCTGGCCCGCGCGAACCCTTGCGCCGGCGGGCTGCCGGTGCGAAGCTAGACGCTGTCTCCGCTCGGTACGGCACGGTTCGACGCGGCGCGGCCGAAGCGCGGACGATTCGCTCACGATGGCGCCGGATTTCGTCCACCTCCACCTCCACTCCGAGTACTCGCTGCTCGATGGCGGCAGCCGGGTGGAACGACTCGTCGACCGCATCGCCGAGCTCGGCATGGACGCGGTGGCGCTGACCGACCACGGCAACCTGTTCGGCGCCGTCGCGTTCTATCGAGCGTGCCGGGAGAAGGGCGTCAAGCCGATCCTGGGCGTCGAGGCGTACGTGGCGCCCGACGTCAGGACCGCGACCTCGGACCGCCGGTTCAAGGAGACCCATGGCGTCGCCGACGGCGGTTTCCATCTCGTGCTGCTGGCGCGCAACGAGGAGGGCTGGCGCAACCTGGTCAAGCTCTCCTCCGACAGCTACGTCGAGGGCTTCTACTACAAGCCGCGGATGGACAAGGGCACGCTCGAGCAGTGGAACGAGGGCCTGATCGCCATCAACGGCCACCTCGGATCTTCGCTTGCCTACCACCTGCGCCGGCACATCGGGAGCGGCAGCGACGACGACTACGAGCGAGCGCGACAGGAGGCCGAGTGGCACCGGCGCACCTTCGCCGACGACGAGGACGGGCAGCCCTGCTTCTACCTGGAGCTGCAGCGGCACGATACCCCCGAGCAGGAGGGCGTCAACGAGCAGATCCTCCGCCTCGCCTCGGACCTCGACCTGCCCCTCGTCTGCGACAACGACGCCCACTTCCTCACCGCCGAGGACTGGGACAGCCACGACACGCTGATCTGCGTTTCGACCGGCAAGTCGAAGCAGGAGCAGGACCGCCTCCACTACCCGAAGGAGCTCTACGTCAAGAGCCCCGAGCAGATGGCCGAGCTCTTCGATGAGCCGGAGACGGCCGAAGCCCTGCGGAACACGCGCCGCATCGCCGACCGCTGCAACGTGGAGCTCGACTTCTCGGCCAACCACGCACCCCTGGTCCGCGTCGAACGGCCGGAGCCCCCTCCGCTCCCGGCCGGAACCGCGGCGCCAGAACCGGGTTCCGGGCCGTGGTTCGACCGCTTCTGCGCCGGCTACCTCGTGGCGCCGCTGGCCGAACAGCCCGACCGGGAGGAACTCGACGCGCTCCATGCCGACTGCGACCGGGCGCTGCGCGAGCTCAGCGAGGCGGGCCTGGTCTGGCGCTACGGCGACGACATCGAGGACGCCCATCGGCGCCGCCTCGACCACGAGCTTTCGGTGCTCGCCGGCAAGCGGATCAGCGCCTACTTCCTCATCGTCTGGGACTTCGTGAACGAGGCCCGCAAGCGCGGCATCCCGGCCGCCGCACGCGGTTCGGGCGTCGGCACGATGGTCGGCTACACGCTCGGTCTCTCGCATGCCTGCCCGGTCCGCTACGGCCTGCTGTTCGAGCGCTTCACCGACCCGGACCGCAGCGAGTACCCCGACATCGACATCGACCTGTGCCAGGACGGCCGGGCCGAGATCCTCGAGTACGTCCGGCAGAAGTACGGCTACGTCGCCCAGATCATCACCTTCGGCACGATGAAGGCGCGGGCGGCAATCCGCGACGTCGGCCGCGTGCACGAGCTCCCGCTGGGCCGGGTCGACCGCATCTCGAAGCTGATCGGTTCCGAACTCGGGATCACGATCGATCAGGCCCTGGGCCGCGAGAAGGAACTGAAGGAGCTGTACGAAGGCGACGAACAGGTGCGCGAGGTGATCGACACCGCCCGGGAACTTGAGGGGATCACCCGGCACAGCGGCGTTCATGCCGCCGGCCTGGTCATCGCCACCCAGCCGCTTCAGAACCTGGTGCCGCTCGCCACGAACCGCAGCACGCAGGGCTCGAAGGATGTCCTGGTCACCCAGTGGGACGGCCCCACGGTCGAGAAGATGGGCCTGCTCAAGATGGACTTCCTGGGCCTGACGACCCTGTCCATCATCGAGCGCTGCCGTCAGCTCGTGCGTGAAACCCTGACGCCGGAAGCGATCGCCGCGGCGGCGCCAGGCGGCGCCGAGGGAAGGGATCCGCTCGATCTCGACCGCATCGACCTCGCGGACCCCCGGGTGCTCGAGGTCTTCGCCGGCGCCGACACCGCCGGCACGTTCCAGTTCGAGTCGGAGGGCATGCGCAGCCTGCTGCTGCAGATGAAGCCCGACCGTCTGGAGGATCTGGTCGCCGCCAACGCGCTCTTCCGTCCCGGGCCCATGGCGCTCATCTCGACCTATTGCGATCGCAAGCACGGACGCGAAGAGACACCGAAGGTCCACGAGATCGTCGATCGGCATACCGCCGACACCCACGGCGTCATGGTCTACCAGGAACAGGTCATGCAGATCGTGCACGAACTCGGCGACGTGCCGCTCCGCGAGGCGTACACGCTGATCAAGGCGATCAGCAAGAAGGACCGGACGACGATCAATGCGGCACGGCAGCGCTTCATCGCCGGCGCCGGCGAGAAGGGGCTCCCGAAGCAGCAGGCGACCGGGCTGTTCGGCCTGATCGAGGAGTTTGCCGGCTACGGCTTCAACAAGTCCCACTCGGTGGGCTACACCCTGCTCGCATACCAGACGGCGTACCTCAAGGTGTACTTCCCGGTCCACTACATGGCGGCCGTCCTCACCTACGCCGCCGACAGCACGGACAAGCTGGTCCACTACGTCGACGAGTGCGCGCGGGTGAAGCGCCCCGACGGCCGCACCGGCATCGAGGCCGGTGCGCCGGACATCAACCGCTCGGGCGTCCGCTTCCAGGTCGTCTTCGAGCACGGCGAGGAGCAGACGAGCGGCAACGGACACATCCGCTTCGGGTTGTCCGCGGTCAAGGGAGTCGGCGAGAAGGCGGTGCGGGCGATCCTCGAGACCCGCGAGGAAGGCGGCGTCTTCCGCAGCATCTGGGACTTCTGCCGACGCGTGCCGTTGCAGATCGTCAACCGCTCGACGATCGAGGCGCTGATCAAGTCGGGCGCCTTCGACCGCGTCCACGGCAAGGATCAGCGGGCAGCGATGGTGGAGGCGCTGGCCGCCTCGATCACGGCCGGGCAGCGGGCGGCGGCGGACCGCGAGAGCGGCCAGGCCAGCCTGCTGTTCGGCGGCGGCAGCGGCGGCGCAGAGGATCCGGAGGAGCCCGAAGACGGCGGCCGGAAGCTGCCGACGGTCCCGCCGTGGAGCGCCAGCGAGCTGCTGAAACACGAGAAGGAGGCGCTCGGCTTCTTCGCCTCCAGCCATCCCCTGGACGACCACCGGGAACTGCTCGGGCAATTCGGCAACGTGAACGTCGAGCAGTTGAGGTCCCTGCCGGCCGACACCGAGGTCGTGCTGGGGGCGCTGCTCGGCTCGCTGCGTACGACCCGTACCCGGAAGGGGCGCAATCCGGGCCAGAAGATGGCGATGATCCAGATCGAGGACGAGAGCGCGCGCGTGGAAGGAGTGCTGTTCGCCGACGCCTACGCCGAGTACGAGGAATCGCTCGAGCGAGGCGCGGCACTGTTCTTCGTCGGCCGGGTCGACCGGCGCCGCGAGGAACCGAACCTCGTCGTCAGCAAGGTCGTGCCGGTGGCGGAGGCCGCCGCCAGGCTGGCCCGCCGCCTGCGCATCCACCTCGATCTCAGGGAGGCGTCCAGTGCCTCCGACAACGGTCTGAGCGAGGACCTGGAGCGGTTGCGCGGCCTGCTCGACCGGCGCCGCAGCCGCAGTCGGACCGGCGGCGTCGAGATCGAGTTCGCGCTGGAACTGGAGGACCATACGGTCATCGCCGGCGCCAACGGCAGCCGCGCGCCGGTCGACGACGCGGTGGCGGTCGAGATCAACGACCTGCTGGGGGCTCGCGGCTGTTGCCGGTACATCGGCGCGCCGCCGCCGGCTGCCCGGGCCTGAGCCGGCCGCCCGTGACCCGCGAGCGGCGCCGCGGCGTCCTGATCCTGGCCGTGCTGCTGGCGGCCGGGCTGTTCGGACACTGCCGCGGCACGAGCTACCGGCACTTCTTCGACCACGACCCGCGCAACGGTCACGACTACGCCCTCGACCGGCGCAACGGCCGGACCTTCGACGTCCGCCTGAGCCGCGACGGGTTCGACTGGCCGCACGAGGCGCCGAGCCGCGGCGTCTCCGCCTTCCTCGAGTTTCACGCCCGAACGAGGCCGCTGCTGCCGTCCCTGTCCCCCGGCATCGAGGTCCGCGCCGACGGCCGGGCCTTCACCCAGTCCTTTGCGCCGCGGGCAACCGGCCGCCGCTACCTGAACGTCTCGCCCGCCGCCGGCGCCGCGCGCATCGAGATGGTCGGCCGGCAGATCGGCTGGCGCACGGGAAGCACGCGGCTCGTCGTCTTCAGGAATCCGCCGATCGACGACGCGACCCGCGTGCTCGTCCTTGCACCCCATCCCGACGACGCCGAGATCGCGGCCTTCGGGCTGTACGCGGCCACCCGCTCCGACGTTGTCACGGTCACCGCCGGCGACTACGGCGGCATGCACTACGGCGGCCTGTTCCCGGACACCGGGGAGCACTACCGGGTCAAGGGCTGGATGCGTACCTGGGACAGCCTGACGGTGCCCTTCTTCGGCGGCGTTCCGTTCCACCGGGCGCGCAACCTCGGCTACTTCGACGGCACCCTCGAGACGCTCCACGAGCGGCAGCCCGAGGTCGTCGATTCGATCCTGGCCGAGCTCGACGATCCCGGCCTCTTCCGGCGGCTGAACACCGAGCCGCAACTGGCCACCCGGCCCTTCACCTCGAGCTGGCCGGAACTGGTCGCCGACCTGCGCCGCGAGGTGGACTGGAGCGGCGCCGAGCTGATCGTCACGCCGAACCCGCTGCTCGACAACCACGCCGACCATCAGTACACGACGGTGGCCCTGATCGAGGCGCTCGAAGAGAACGGCTGGGACGGCCTCCTCCTTCTCTATACGAACCATCCGGTGCAGGCCGAGCCCTACCCCCTGGGGCCGAACACCGCGCTCGAGTCGCTGCCGCCCTGGTTCGGCGATCCGATGCCCTTCGGCTCCGTCCTGTCCTGGCCGGTGGACGAGACGACCCGTCGGCTGAACTACCTCGCCCTGGAAGCGATGCACGACCTCCGCCCCTTCGAGCACCGGGTCGCAACGCCCCTGGTCGAACGCGCCCGCGGTCTCGCGGCGGAAGCGCTCTGGCGAGCGCTGGGCCGTCACGACCGGCTGCCCGACTACCTCTACGACTACCTCCGCCGCGGTCCGCGCCCCAACAAGATCTACCTCGTGCTCGACCTCGACCAGGCGATCCGGCTGAAGGAGCGTTTCCTCGAGATCGAAGCGGTCGAGCGCCTCCAGGAGCCTGCACCGTAGAACGCAGCGCGCGGCGGGCTCTTCGACGCAAGGTCACCGGTGAGCGGGGTCGGGGCCGGACACGGACCCGGCAAGGGGTTTGGTGGCTCTGGCGCCATCGACTCCGACCGCGCGTCAATCATCGGTCACTGCGCTGCTCCGCGTTCGTCCGGCCGCCTCGTCAGCGTTCCGCGCGCGCTCCCTGGTGCCCGGATGGCTGGCCAGCCAGTTGGGAAGATCCGCACCGAGATGTTCCCCCTCGATCCGCAGCAGCAGGTCGCTCAGGCGGCTCGGCGGAATGCCGTTCTGCAGCAGGTAGTCGAAGGCGAACCGATCAGCTTCGCGTTCGAAGTCGCGTGAATAGCGCAGCGCGAGCAGTTGCTCGGGCCCCAGAATCGACAGTCCGGCCGCCGTCGTGTCGCCAGTGAAGACGGTCCACAGCACGATCATCGACGACGTCTGGGCAAGGCTCCGCATGACATGGCGCCCCGCCACGTGGCCGAGTTCATGCGCGAGAACCGCAACGATCTCCTCGTCGTTCTGCGCGAGCTCGACGAGCTGGTCGGTGAGCACCACCGTACCTCCCGGCAGAGCGAAGGCGTTCGGGCCGAAACCGTCGGCGGAGAAGAAGCCGAGTTGCGACGCCGTGACGCCGGTGTCGTTCTTCATCTCGAGGAAGGCCATCAGGATCTCGTCCTGCCGGTCCACATCGAGTTCCGTCGGCGCGAGAACATCGAACTGAAGCAGGAGGGCGATCAGGTTCTCGCCGATGACCGACTCCACCGCTGGAGGCGTCAACGCGACGACGACGCGGGCCACGGCCGGGGCGCCCCATTCCGTGAACCCGAGCAGGACGGAGGCAGTCACCGCCAGCGCGACCGCCGCACCGATCCAGGTGCTCTCGAGACGGTGGCGCAGCCGCTCGAACCGGCGACCGAACGACGGCTCGCCGCGCTCTGTGCCGAGCAGCGCCGCGTCCAGAGCGTCGTTGTCACGAATCTCGCACGAGGCGCCGTCCGGCAGGTACACGTGCCGCGGCGTATCGGCGATCCGCCCCGGAATCCGGACATCCGCCAGCAGACAGGACCGCCGTGCGTCGACACCGTCGATGGCGAGGATCACGTCGCGGTGGCGGGTGATCGTGAGCTCGGCATCTCGCGGCGTCGACGTCATCCCGTCGCGGAAACGGCACATGACCGAGCTCGTGCGCCGGGCTCGCCGGCGGCCTACGCGTCCGCGGCGCCCGGGCCGGGAGTCTCCGGGCTCGAGGCCGGCGTCCTGTCCTTCCTCGTTCATGGGAGCTCTTCCGTCGCCTGATCGTACAGAACACCCCCTTGCCGGCCCGCAAGCGACCCTGCGGTCCAAGGGGGTCATTCGGAAAGCGCGGCCCGGACCCGGTGCGACAGACACGAGGTGTGACAAGGAAGACCGTGCGCAGGACCCTGCCGGACGGTGAGTCGATTCCGCAGCGCGGGCCAGCAAGCCGGCTCCTGCTGACGTTGCGGGAAAGACGGTGCTGCTACACTCGGCCGCTGCACCTGATCACCCGGGAGCGCCGATGGGGAGACTCCCGACCGGCGGCGCCCGGTCAGAACGGAGGACGCATGAGACTCACCGCCGCCAGCGCTCTGATCGCTTCCGCGGTCGCACTGACTCCGGCCGCAGCCGCCGGCGAACTTGCCGTCGGCGACGCCGCGCCGGACTTCACCCTTCCCGCGATCGACGGCAGCCAGGTCACGCTGTCTTCGTTTGCCGGCCGCAGGAACGTTGTCCTCGCCTTCTTCCCCAAGGCCTTCACCGCCGGGTGAACGACCGAGATGAAGGGATACCAGGCTGGTATCTCCGACTTCACGGGCAGGGATTCCGTCGTCTTCGGCATCAGCACGGACAAGCTGGAGGACAACGCGCGGTTCGCCGAGGAGCTGGAACTCGACTTCCTGCTCCTGAGCGATGTCGACGCCGCGGTCGCCGACCAGTACGGCGGCACGATGAAGCAGTACGGCGGCCTCGCCAGGCGCGTCACCTACGTGGTGGACAAGGACGGCAGGATCGCCTACATCGGCGAGGGCGCCGAGGCGATGAGCCCGGCCGGCGCCAAGGAGGCCTGCCAGGGGCTGCAGTAGCAGCAGCCGACCGCCTGCCCGGCGCCTCTCGCGGATTGGCGCCGGCCTGTCGAGGCGGGGCCCTCTTCTCAGGTGGCTTCCGCCTGCGGACGGGGCTGGTAGAGCTCGACGCGATTTCCTTCGCCGTCGCGGATCCAGGCGAACAGGGCGTAGCCCTCGTCATCCCTGCGCAGCGGCTCGACGCCACGGCCTGCAAGGTGCGCCAGCACGGCGTCCAGATCGCGGACGCGGAGGTTCACCATGAACGGCTGGTCGCCGTACATGTCGCCCTGCGCCGTGCCGGTGTTCGGCGGCATCCGCGGCACCGGCCGCTTCGCCTTCATGATCGCGAAGGTCGTGTCCACGACCCGATCGGCATCGTCCGGATCGGCCGCCGCATAGCGCACGTAGAAGGCGCCGAACTCCTCGCTGCCCTCGAACTCGAACCCGAGATGGTCGGCGTACCAGTCCGCCAGCCGTTTCGGATCCTCGCTGAACACGAAGGCCCCGCCGACGCCGTCGACCAGACTCAAGGCGCATCCCCGCCGGAATCGCTCGCGCCAGCCGACTGCCGACCTGACGCGCACGAGCTTCGTGCACGGTGACATCCAGTGTTCGGGAGTCGAGCCTGCATCGTCACTTCGGCAGGCTATCAGCGAACCGACCCGCCACTGCGAACACGAAGCCTGCCCGGCAGCCGCCGCCCCGCGGGTGCGGCCGGAGGGCGCGCTCCGGCGCTGGCCCGGGCTACCGGCGATCGGCGCCCAGGAAGGACTCCAGATCCTGTCTGCTGACCTCCGGAGCGCCCGGAGCGACGTTGTCCAGGCGGCCTTCGGCGAGCCAGCGCAGAAGCCGACGGACCTCGTTCTCGAGATGCCGGAAGTCCTCGACGACGAACAGGAGCGGCTGAAGCCGGTCGATCTCGAAGGCCTGGTTCACCACCCACTCGAGCCGGAACGAAGCGCGCTGCACCTGCGGCGACTCGACGGCGTGGCCGATCTCGCTCGCCGAGCTCAGGAGTCCGCTGCCGTAGGCGCAGAGGCCGCCGCCGTCCGGGCGGTGCATCAGGCCGAACTCGATCGTGAACCAGAAGAACCGCGAAAGCGCCCTGAGCGCACTGCCGAGGGGGCGGCTGTCGCCAGCCTGAGCCCGCCGCGCCGCCGTGCGGGCAGCCTCTCCGAAACGGACCAGGACGTCGGCAAAGGCCGGATCCGTATGCATCGGCACGTGCCCGGCCAGGTCGTGGAAGATGTCGGGCTCGGGAAGGTAGTCGAGGCGATCGCCCGGACGGACCGTGATCGTGGTCGGAAACTCCCGCCGGCGCAGGCAATCGAAGAACAGCCAGGCCGGGACGTAGCCGCTGACCGCCCGCGCCGAGAACCCGCTCAGGGGTTCCAGATAGCGGTTGATGTCCTCAAGCCTCGGTATGCGGTCCGGGTCGAGGGCGAGGCGCCTCACGCCGTCCCGGAAGCGAGGATGTGCGTACCGCGTCCACTCGCCGGCCAGCGCCCGGTAGAGGCGCCGCCAGGTTGCCTGGTTGGTCTCGCTGTAGAGATCGTAAGGCTGCCGGATGAACAGGTCGCCCCGATCCCGGGCCTGTTCGATGAAGTCGGCACGACCGGTCGTCAGATCTCCGTGGACGCCGGACGGCGCCGACACCGCCTCAACTGCGCCAGCTTCGGGCATAGCTCTCGTCCTCCAGGTCGGCGGCGGCGGCCGTCAACTGAAGCGGCCGGAAGGTATCCACCATGACCGCCAGCTCGTCGGTGCGCTCCTTCCCGATCGATCCTTCGCAGGCGCCCGGGTGGGGACCGTGGGGGATGCCGTTCGGATGGACGGTCAGCGCCCCGCGTTCCACGCCCCGGCGCGACATGAACTCGCCCTCCACGTAGTAGATGACCTCGTCCGAGTCCACGTTCGAGTGGTTGTAGGGCGCGGGAATCGCCTGCGGGTGGTAGTCGAACAGCCGCGGCACGAAGGAGCAGACCACGAAGCCCGGCCCGTCGAAGGTCTGGTGCACCGGCGGCGGCTGATGGACCCGGCCGGTGATCGGTTCGAAGTCCTCGATGTTGAAGGCGTAGGGCCACAGGTGACCGTCCCAGCCGACGACATCCATCGGATGGCGCCGATACAGATAGCTCGTCGTGCCGCCGCGCGCCTTCACCCGGATCTCGAACTCGCCCTCTTCGTCCCGGGGTTCGACCCACTCGGGCGAACGGATGTCGCGTTCGCAGTAGGGAGAGTTCTCCAGGAACTGGCCGAAACGGTTCAGGTAGCGGCGCGGCGGCTCGAGGTGACCCGCCGCCTCGACGCAGAGCATCACCTGCGGTCCTCCAGGGACCGGCAGCAACCGCCAGATGACACCGGTCGGCAGCACCAGATAGTCGCCCGGCCGATACGCGATCCGACCGAACTGGCTCTCGAGGACGCCATGCCCCTCGTGCACGAACAACAGCTCGTCGCCGTGCGCGTAGCGGTACCAGTAGCTCATCTCCTCGCAGAACCGGGCAACGGACAGCACCAGATCGCGGTTGGCGAGCAGGGGCACGCGGCCGCTGATCGCGTCGCCCTGCGCGGTCGTCCTGGCGGCATGGATCAGCCGATGCCGCAGCGGCCCCGCCGCCTCAAGCTCCAGGCCGTCGTCCGAGCGCTCCCCGATCCGCTCCACCGCGGTCGGCGGGTGCAGGTGGTAGAGGATCGACTGGATGCCCGAGAAGCCTTGAATCCCCATCACCTCCTCGTGATGGAGCGTGCCGTCCGGCTGACGGAACTGGGTGTGGCGCTTGTGCGGGATCTCGCCGGCGCGCAGGTAGTGGCTCACAGGTTGCCTCGCGCCGCCTGCTCCCTTTCGAGCGCGACGAACAGGCTCTTGAAATTGCCGGCGCCGAACCCGGTCGCGCCGTGGCGTTCGATGATCTCGTAGAACAGGGTCGGCCGGTCCTCCACCGGCTTGGTGAAGATCTGCAGCAGGTACCCGTCCTCGTCGCGGTCCGCGAGGATCCCGAGCTCGGCCAGCCGATCGATCGGCTCGTCGATCCGCCCCACGCGCTGCTCCAGATCCTCGTAGTAGGCCGCCGGAACGCGCAGGAACTCGACGCCGTTCGCCCGCAGCCGCGTGACCGTGTCGAGAATGTCCTCCGTCCGGCAGGCGACGTGCTGGACGCCGGGGCCCTCGTGGAACTCCAGGAACTCCTCGATCTGCGATTTCCTTCGGCCCTCGGCCGGTTCGTTGATCGGGAACTTGATCGCGCCCGTGCCGTCCTGCATCACCTTCGACATCAGCGCCGAGTACTCGGTCGAGATCGCCTCGTCGTCGAAGTGCAAGAGCTGGCGGAAACCGAGCACCTGCGAGAAGAAGGCCGCCCACTTGTTCATCCGCCCCAGTTCCACGTTGGCCACGACGTGGTCGACTGCGACCAGACCGCAGTCCCGGGCGGACGCGGCGGCGCCTGGAACCGGCGGCGCCGGCAGGAAGCCGGGGCCGAAGACGCCGCCGTAGCCCCGGCGCTCGATGAACTGGAGGACGCAGTCGCCGTAGAGGCGAATCGACGCGTGGCGGAACTCACCGCGCTCGTCGGCGGCGGTCGCCGGAGTCGCGGCCGCACAGGCCCCGCGCCACACGGCGGCATCGAACGCCGCCGCGGCATCCGGCACGGACAGCGCGATGACCGCGACCGAATCGCCATGCCGGCTGACGGAACGCGCGGCATCGTGCGACGAGTGGAGGCCGGTCGTCAGCAGCAGCCGGATGTCCCCCTGCTCGACAAGGTAGGACGCGCGCTCCCGCTCGCCGGTCTCCAGACCGCGGACCGCAGTGCACTCGAATCCGAACGCATGGCAGTAGTAGGCGGCGGACTGCTTGGCGTTGCCGACGTACAGTTCCAGGTGATCGAAGCCGAGGATCGGACAGAAGTCGCGGTCGCCGGCAGCGCCAGCCTCCGGCAGGCCCGCTCCGGTTGGCGTCAGCACGTCGGTATTCGTCATTCTCAGGTTCCTCCTTCCGGTGTTTCCGGGGCTTCGGTCGAGACAGGCCGACAGCTTCGCGACGGCGCACCTGAGCTCCTCCGGCTCCAGGGTCGAGAAGCTCAGTCGAGCCGCGTTGGCCGGCGCGCCGCGGTCGTCGGGATCGGTGAACGCCGCCGAAGGGACGAAGGCCACCCCGTGCTCGACCAGAGCCCGCTCGAGCAGCTCCTCCGCATCGGTCTCCGGCGGCAGTTCGAGCCAGACGAACAGCCCGCCCGCCGGCTCGGTGAACGCACAGCCGTCCGGCATCCGATCCGCCAGCGCTTCGAGCAACGTGTCCCGGCGCCGCCGGTACGTCGACCGGAGGAGCTCCAGGTGGCGCTCGAGATCGAGGTCGGCGAGCAGCCGCGCGACGGCGAGCATCGTCAGCCGGGAGCACTCCAGGTCCCCGGCCTCCTTGACGGCGGCGAAGGTGTCGACCAGCGGCGGCGGCAGCCGCAGCCAGCCGAGACGCAACGCGGGCGCCAGGATCTTCGAGAACGTGCCGGCATGGATCACCCGCTCCGAGTCGAGCGCCGCCAGCGGCGGCTCGAACTCCCCGTCGCAACACAGCAGGCCGTACGCATCGTCCTCGAGGATCGCGAAGTCGTAGTCCTCGGCGAGCTCGACCAGCCGCTCGCGCTTCGCCCGGGTCAGGCTCACGCCGAGGGGGTTGTGCGCATCCGGGATCACGTACAGCAGGCGCGGCCGTTCGCCCGCCAGCAGACGGCGCTCCAGCGCCTCCACGTCCAGTCCGTCATCCAGGCTGCTGGGCAGCGTGAGAAGCCGCGGAGCGTCCGGCGCCAACGCCTCCCGGATTCCGGTGTAGGCGAAGCGCTCCAGCGCCACGCAATCGCCCGGCGCCACCAGCGCCGCGACGGCGACCTGGAGCGCCTGCTGGGCGCCCGCGGTGACCAGTATCTCCTCCGGACGGCACGCAACCCCGCGCCGCTGCATCAGGAAGGCGATCTGCTCCTTCAGCTCTCCGCTCGGCGGCCCGTACTGGACAGAACGCGGGTCGGCGAGAAGCTCGAGCAGCTTCTCGCCGTAGGTCTCGGCCGGAAACAGGTCGACCGCCGGCAGCCCCCCGCCCAGCGACAGCACATCGTTGCGGGCGACCCGGTTCACGAGACGTCGAAGCAGCGACCGCTGCCGGCCGCGCAGCCAGGGTCTGAGCAGTGCCGCCAAGGCGGGCTGCACCGGGGCCTGGTCCAGGGGAGGTGAAGAACCGGATCTGTTCTCAGGACAGAAACGCGCCTCGTTATCCATGTACGGGACGCTATCAGGACGACTATCAACAATCAAGTGCAGTTTTCACCCGTTTTCCGTCTCTGTCGAAAGAACACCGCTTGTGACAGACTCCGGCCGATGGAGCCTAGGAATCAGGGTCGGAGGTCCGAGGCCCAGCGGACCGGCGGCCGCCCCCTCGACGCGACGGACTACGCCATCCTGGAGCTGCTGCAGGAGGACTCGGACCGCACCGACGCCGACCTCGCCCGGCGGGTGGCGCTGTCCGCCTCGGGCCTGAAGAAACGCCTGCGCAAACTCGAAGAGCGCGGCGTGATCCAGCGTCAGGTCACCCTGCTGGATCGCAACGCGGTGGATCTCGGACTGCTCTGCTTCGTCCAGGTCTTCCTCAGCCACCACCAGCCGGACGCCGTGCGCCGCTTCAGCAGCGTGGTCAGCGGCCTTCCGGAGGTGCTCGAGTGTCACTTCCTGACCGGAGAGCACGACTACCTGCTGAAGATCGTGGCCCGCGACTACCGGCACCTCGAGCACATCCTGGCGGACGAACTCGCCTCGATTCCGGGTGTCGATCGGCTGCTCACCAGCATCGTCCTGAACGAACTGAAGCGCACGACCGCCCTGCCGCTCGTGCCCAGACGCGAGGCGGCGCCCGCGGCTGCGGAAACCGAGCAGCCGTGAAGACCGGGAACCGTCGCCACCGGCACGGGCGAGTGAACGAAGGACCCGCAGGCGCCGACCGCCCCGGCAGGCGCGCCCGCCGGGCTGCTAGCCTCCCGCTCCGATGAACGGCGCGCAGGCCATGCTCCGGACCGCCGCCGCCGCCGGCGTTGAGGTCTGCTTCGCCAACCCGGGCACTTCGGAGATCCACCTGGTCGCCGCGCTCGACGAGCTGCCCGCGGTGCGCGGCGTCCTCGCCCAGTTCGAGGGCGTCGCCACCGGCGCCGCCGACGGCTACGGCCGGATGGCCGGCAAACCGGCACTGACCCTGGTCCACCTCGGACCGGGCTTCGCCAACGGCATCGCCAACCTGCACAACGCCCGCCGCGGGCGCACACCGCTGGTCAACGTGATCGGCCATCATCCGACCTGGCACCGGAACTACGACCCACCGCTCAACACCGAGGTCGAGAGCCTGGCCCGGGCGGTGTCCGACTGGCAGCGCACCGCGGCCGCCGCCGATCACATCTCCCGCGACATGGCGGACGCGATCTCGGCGGCCCGCCGCCATCCCGGCCAGGTGGCGACACTGATCGTGCCGACCGACTGCCAGTGGAACGAGGCAGCCGGTCCCGTCGCCGTGCCGGCTCCCCCGCCCGCCGCCCAGGTCGGCCAGGCGGCCGTGGAACGGGCACGAACCGCCGCGCTGAAGGGCGGGCGGACGATGCTGATGCTCGGCAGTTCGGGACTCACCGAAGCAGCTCAGCGCGAGGCCGCCAGAATCCACCGGAAGACCGGATGCCGCCTGACCGCCGAGACGTTCATCGGACGCATGGAGCGCGGGAATCACCTGCCGCCGCTTCCCCGGGTCCCCTACTTCCCCGAACAGGCCGTCGAGTTCTTCCGCGGCGTCGACACCGTCGTCCTGGCCGGGGCGCTCGATCCGGTCGCCTTCTTCGGGTACGAGGGCGGTGTCAGCCGGCTCATTCCCGAGTCCGTCGAGGTCGTCGTCCTCAGCTACCCGACCGAGGACAGCGGCCACGCTCTCCGCGAGCTGGCGCACGCGCTCGACGCGAAGACGGAACCTCCGGCGCGCAACATCGAACGGCCGCCCGCGCCTGCCGGCACGCTCAGCGCCCATGTTCTGGCCCAGGCGATCGCCGCCACCCTGCCCGAGCAGGCGATCGTGATGGACGAGGGGATCACGGCCGGCGCCGGCTTCTACCCGGCAACGATGAATGCACCGGCCCACACCTACCTGCAGGAGAACGGCGGCGCGATCGGCATGGGATTCCCGGCGTCCCTGGGGGCTGCCATCGCGTGCCCGGACCGCAAGGTACTGACCCTCGAGGGCGACGGCAGCGGCCTCTACACGGTCCAGGCGCTGTGGAGTCAGGTCCGCGAAGGAGTCGACGTCGTGAACCTGGTGTTCGCCAACGACGTCTACCGCATCCTCCAGGTCGAGCTTCAGCGCGCCGGCGTCGAGAAGCTCGGGCCGCAGAGCACACACCTGACCGACCTCACCGGCCCCCGCGTGGAGTGGCTCGACCTGGCGCGCGGTTTCGGCATGCCGGCCGTTCAGGTGCGAACGGGCGAAGAGCTCGTTGCGGCGCTCGAACGCGGCTTCGCCGAACCCGGCCCCTGCCTGATCGAAGCGATGGTCGACAACACGGCCTTCTGAGGCCGGGCGCCCGGATCCGAGCTGCCGGAACAACGGTGAAGTACGCGGTCACCCTGCTCCCGGGAGACGGAATCGGCCCCGAGGTCAGCAAGGCGATGGTGCGGGTGGTCGACTTCGTCACCGCCGGACGCATCGAGTGGGAACCGGTCGTCGCCGGCAGCACGGCGGTCGATCAGGGACTCTCGCCGCTGCCGGACGAGGCGGCCGACTCCATTCGCCGCAACCGGATCGCCATCAAGGGTCCGTTGCAGACCCCGGTGGCCGGAGGCTGGCGCAGCGTCAACGTCATGCTGCGGCAGTCGCTGGAGCTGTTCGCCTGTGTTCGGCCGGTGCGCTCGCTGCCGGGAAACACCCTCGCCCGCTACCAGGGCGTCGACTTGATCATCGTGCGCGAGAACACCGAGGGGCTCTACAGCGGCCGCGAGCACGAGGTCGTCGACGGTGTGGTGGAGGCCCTCAAGATCGTCACCCGGGACGCCTCGCGGCGGATCATGCGGTTCGCCTTCGAGTACGCCCGCAGTCATGGCAGGAAGAGACTCACGATCGTCCACAAGGCCTCGATCACCCCGCTCTCCGACAACCTGTTCCTGGACTGCGCCCGGGAGTGCGAGCAGAAGTACCCCTTCCTTCAGGTCGAGTACCTGCCTCTCGACAACCTCGCCCTCGAACTGGCGACGGATCCGACCCGCTTCGACATGCTGGTGATGGGCAACCTGGACGGCGATCTGATCAGCGACCTCTGCGCCGGTCTGGTCGGCGGCCTCGGGGTCGTCCCCGGTGCGAACTACGGCGACGGCTGCGCCATCTTCGAGGCCGTCCACGGTACGGCGCCGGACATCGCCGGCCGCGACCTGGCGAACCCGACCGCACTCATCCTCTCGGCGGAGCTGATGCTGCGCTACGTCGGCGAAGCGGAGGCGGCGAACCACCTCCGCACCGGGGTCGAGCGCCTGCTGGCCGCGGGCGAGTCCCTGACCCGTGATCTGGGCGGGACAGCCGGCACGTCGGAGTTCACGGACGCCCTTCTGGCCGAGCTCGACACCGTCACCGGCGAACGAGAGGACATCCGATGACCGCGAACGGGAACTCCGGAACCGTCCCGAACGGCAGGACCGATCGGCCGCCCCGGGTGGCCCTGGTCGTCGGCAGCATCGGCGTCGGCGCGGAGACCGTACCGCCCGTCCTCGAGATCCTGCAGTCCGCGGGCGCCGAGTTCGACTTCGTCCGCGTCGACGTGCCGACGGCAGTGCGGCGCAGCGCGGAGGCCGTGCTCACCGAGGCGGCCGACACCATCCGCGGCTGCGGCGTGGCGCTCAAGACCCGGCTGATCGGACCGGGCCGCGACGCGGTCAGGGCCGGACCCGGACCGCAGAATCCGAACGTCGCCCTGCGCGGGATGCTCGGACTGTGGGCCAGCGTGCGCCCGGTGCGTTCGATTCCCGGGCTGCCGACACGCTATCCGGACCTCGACGTGCTCCTGATCCGCGAACTCACCGAGAGCGTGTACCGCGGCATCGAGCACGAGATCGTGGACGGAGTGGTCGAGAGCATGAAGGTGGTCAGCCGCGCCGCCTGCCATCGCATCGCCGACTATGCCTGCCGCGTTGCCCGGCGCCACGGCCGCCGCAGGATCACCGCGATCCACAAGGCGAACATCATGAAGCAGAGCGACGGCCTGTTCCTGGACACCGTCCGGTCCGTCGCCTCCGGCTACGCCGATCTGGAAGTAGACGACTGCATCGTCGACGCGGCCTGCATGCGCCTCGTGCTGAACCCGTACGACTTCGATGTCCTGCTGATGGAGAATCTCTACGGCGACATCCTGAGCAACCTCGGCGCCGGCCTTGCGGGCGGCATCTCCACCGGCCATGCGATCAACGTCGGCGACGACTGCCATGTCTTCGAGGCGGTGCACGGCGACGCTCCGCACCTGGTCGGCACCGGACAGGCCAACCCGCTGCCGCTGCTGACGCCCGCCATCGCGCTGCTGCGCCACTTCGAACGCTACGAAGAGGCGGACCGGATCGGCCGGGCCGTCAGCGCCGTGCTCGAGGAAGGCCGCAGCCTGACCCCCGACCTCGGGGGCCGGGCCTCGACCTGGCAGATGGCGCGCAGCATTGTCGCGGCGATGACGTAGGCAACTGCACCGCGCGCACGCCGCGCACGGTCGGCGCCCTCCGAAGACGGGCCGGAGAACAGCCGCCGGATCGGCCGGCCGCCAGACGCCGGACGTCAATCCTCCGCTGTTCTCCGCAGATCCGCCAGCAACCGGCTCAGGCCGCGCCGCAGCCGGGCGGCCGCGCCGTCGTCGAGGTGCTGATCGAGGACCTCCAAGGCAGCAGCCGTCGGCGGCTCGACGCGATCGCCTGCCAACGCTCTCAAGGACCGTACCTGGCGCTCGCCGAGCCGGATCAGAGCCGGGCGGATCGCCTCCAGCTCCAGGGTCGGCGCGGTTGCCGGAGTGCGGCGCTGCACCGCCTTGGCGAGGTCGATCTGGAGCGCGAACCAGTCGCGGACCGGCGCCGGATCGAGCCCGTACCTCGCGGCCGCCCGTTCCGCTGCCTGCAGCACCGCCCGTTCCCTTTCCGGATCCTCGATCGGCACACCCCGCGCCGCCTTCCACCTCGCGACCGGGGGCATGAAGGCAAGCCGGCGAGCGGTGAGATCGAGGAGATGGTCGAGCTCGTTCCGCGGTCGACTCTCCCCGAACCGTTCTTCCCGCCGACGGTCGAGCCAGTCCTCGTTGTGCCGAATCCAGCGATCGACCGCCGGTCCGAGTTCGTCGGCCCGTCCCGGAGCGACCCAGAACACCTTGCGGTCGAGAGGCGGGGCACAGCGGCGCTGCCAGCCAACCCGAGCGAAGTGCTCGACTTCGAACGAATCGGTGACGAAGGCGTCGACCTCGCCTCGCTCCAGCCGGCCCGGCAGCGACAGGTTGTCGTCCACCGCAAGCACCTCGGCGGCGCCGCCGCCAAGGTGCTCGTGCGCCCATCGTTCCAGGATGCCGCCGCGATTGACCGCGACCCGCCGCGGCGGCGCCGGCCCATCCGGCGCCGAGACGACGCAGGGTCCTCCCGCGGCGACCGCCCGGCTCATCCATCCCTTAGCGGCGCGCGCCGGACGCCAGGTGACGCCGCTCATCGCGAGGTCGAAGTCGTCGGCGGCGACCGCGCCGGCCAAGCCGGGCCAGTCGAAGGACCGGAACTCCAGATCGAACCCGAGGTCGGAAGCAAGCCGCCGCGCGACCTCGACATCGAAGCCGCCGCGGCCCGGAACTTCCCTCCCGGCAGTCCCTTCGGCAGCCGCCGAACGCACCGAGAACGGAGGGTAGTCGCCGCTGGTCCCCACTCGCAGAACCGGTCGGGCCGGCGCCTCGGCCGGCGCCGCCAGGGCTGCTTCGTCCAGCTCGGCCGCCGTGAACCGCACGGACGCGACCCACGGTTCCTCGCCCGCAGTGAAGTGACCGTACGTGGTCGCGACGAACGTGCCGTCGGGCAGCAGTTCGAGCCCCGGATACGCGGCGTCGGCAGCGTAACGGTTGTCCATCAGCCGCACCCGCACCTCGCCCGCCCGGCCGTCCCGCGACCCGCGGCGCAGGTCCTCGTAGCGGCCGAGCCAGCCCACCCAGTCGCCGTACCAGGGACTGGACGGTTCCCGGTCGCGGAAGGTGACGAGAAGGCGGCCGTCCGGCGTGTAGCGGCCGACATGCCGGTCGCCGGTGAGGGACGAGGGCAGCTCCACCGGCCGGCTCCAGGTGCGGCCCTCGTCGGCAGAGAAGACGACGAAGGACCGGAACTTCCGGCTGTTTTCGCGCAGCAGCACGGCGATCTCCCGGCCGTTCGGCGAGCGGATCAGTCCGGGCTCGCAGAGGTGAGCCTCCGGGTGCTCGGCAATGACCTCGGGCTCCGACCAGGTCAGGCCGTGGTCCAGCGAGATCGTCTTGTAGACCCTGAACGTCGGTCCGGCCGCGGGGAACCGCTCCGAGCGGGAAGCCGGCCGGCGCAGGAACCTGCCGTCGTCGTGAAACAGCGCCATCAGCTCCCGGTCCACGCTGCGCAGGCGCTCGACGGACGACATCGCGACCACGCCGCCGAAGTGTCCGATCGGCTCGAGCTCGGTCCAGGTCCGGCCGCCGTCATCGGAGCGCGACATCCGCACCGGATAGAGGCCCGAGAAGAGGAGCAGTCTCTGCCGTCCGTCCGGCAGGTCGACCGGGAAGACCGTCGGCGTCTCCATCGACGTCGCCCAGCTCGCCGGTGTCGGCAGGCGGTCGCTCCAGCTCAGACCGCCGTCGTTGCTGCGCTTCATGACGATCGGACCGGCGCCGTGCCCCTTGGGGTAGACGGCGAGGATCGAGCGCCGGTCCTGAAGCAGCGCGGTCGTCGGATGGCCCAGGTACTGCCCCGGCTCCCGGTCGACCACGACCTGGCGCCGGGTCTCCTGCGCCCAGTCGACCCAGCGCGGCGGCGGGTCACCGGCGCCGCGGCAGGCGAACGCCGCCAGCAGCAGGAGGGCTGCAACCAGAACTCGCAGACGTGAATCCTGCCGCCAGCCGATCGGCAGGATGGGCTCCGGGGCCAGGTGGACAAACGCCTGACGGTTCCCGGTACGACACGCACACACCGGAGCCCGCCGTGGCCGCGGCCGCAGTTCAGCCATCTCCACGGATGGTACAGCCGCGGGCTATCCTCCGACGCGCAGACCCCTGGGGGCCGAACGCCGCAGAGAACCCGAAGGGCTGCACTGTTGCTGGCTGACCGTGCCGACCATCCCTGTTCACTCCCGGCCGCCGCCCGGGGCCGCACCTCGCCTGGCGGAGCTTCAGGCCCGTCTGGAGGCGGCGCTCGCGGCGCTGCCCGCCGACTACGAGCCGCGCACCGAGCATCTCGACGCCGAAGGCGGACCGCGGTTCCTGAACCGCCTGATCCTCGAGACCTCGCCCTATCTGCGGCAGCACGCGCACAATCCGGTCGACTGGTTCCCCTGGGGCGAAGAGGCGTTCGACCGTGCACAGGCGGAGGACCGGCCGGTGTTCCTGTCGATCGGCTACTCCACCTGTCACTGGTGCCATGTGATGGAGCGCGAGAGCTTCGACAACGCGGACGTGGCGCGTCTGATGAACGAGCTCTTCGTCTGCATCAAGGTCGACCGCGAACAGAGACCCGACATCGACGACATCTACATGACGGCGGTCCAGGTCACCCGGCAGCAGGGCGGCTGGCCGATGTCGAGCTTCCTGCTCCCCGACCGCCGGCCGTTCTTCGGCGCCACCTACTTCCCGCCGCAGCAGTTCGTCGACCTCATGCGGCAGGTCGACAGGGCCTGGCGCGAGCGGCGCGCGGACCTCGAAGCCGGCGCCGCCCGGATCACGGACCTCGTGCGGCAGCTCACGGCATCCCGAGGCGCAGCGAAGAGTCTCGGGCACGCGGTGATCGCCGAGGCCGTACACGGTCTCGTCGCCAGCACCGACCGGGTTCACGGCGGCTTCGGCAACGCGCCGAAGTTCCCCAACGAGACAAACCTGCTTCTGCTGCTCGAGGAGGCCCTTCGC
This sequence comes from Thermoanaerobaculia bacterium, assembly GCA_965116145.1. Lineage (GTDB taxonomy): Bacteria > Acidobacteriota > Thermoanaerobaculia > Multivoradales > Multivoraceae > Multivorans. The sequence goes on along the minus strand of OZ220482.1, from coordinate 247,998 downwards.
AGCGGCGACCGGGAACCGCTCGACGCCGCCCTGCTCACCCTCCGCGCGATGGCGCGCGGCGGCATCCACGACCAGGTCGGCGGCGGCTTCCACCGCTACTCGGTCGATGGCCGGTGGCTCGTGCCGCACTTCGAGAAGATGCTCTACAACCAGGCCCTCCTGCTCCGCGCCTGCAGCCTCGCCTGCCGACTCACCGGCGATCCGCTGCTGGCGCGGGTGGCCCGGCAGACCGCGGACTACGTGCTGCGCGACATGACATCCGCCGAGGGCGCCTTCTTTTCCGCCACGGACGCGGACAGCGAGGCCGCCGACGGCGCGTCCGTCGAAGGCGAGTTCTTCGTCTGGACCGGGGACCAGCTCCGCGAGGCGCTCGACGGGGACGATGCGGAGTTCGCGATCCGCCTGTTCGGTGTCACCGATCAGGGCAATTTCGAACACCGGAACATCCTGTTCCTCGACCGGCCGCTCGACGAGAGCGCCAGCGCCCTGGGCGTGCCGCTCGACGAGCTGCTGGACCGGCTCGACCGCGTCAGGGAGCGTCTGTACCAGGCCCGCGAACAGCGCCGTCACCCGCTGCGCGACGAGAAGATCCTGACCTCCTGGAACGGCATGATGATCCGGGCCCTGGCCGAGGCCGCGGACATCCTCGGCGAACCGGTCTGGGCCGAAGCGGCGGTACGATCGGCGGAGTTCCTATGGAGCAACTGTCGGCGCGAGGACGGCGGCCTCTGGCGAGTCCGGCTCGACGGCCAGCCCTCCACTCCCGGCCTGCTTCAGGACTACGCCCACCTGGTGCATGCCTTCGTCGCGCTCTCCGACGCGACCGGTGATCTCCGCTGGCTCGAACGGTCGCAGGCCGTCGCCGACGAGATGATCGAGCGCTTCCGGGATCCGGAACCTGCAGCGCCGGAAGCGGGCGGCGCTTCGCCCGGTCCGGGTCCGGGAAGCGGCTTCTTCGTTGCCGAGCGGGAGAAGACGAGCCTGCTGATTGCCCGGCCGAAGAGCCCGACCGACGGCGCCGTGCCCTCCGGCAACTCGGTGGCGGTCCGCGCCCTTGCCGAGCTCGGGCGCCGGGCCGGCGACCAGGGCGCCGTGGACTGCGCGCTCGCCGCCGTGGCTGCATTCGCCTCCCGCATCGAACGCATGCCCGCCGCCCATACCTACATGCTGACCGGTCTGGCGACGGCGCTCGAAGGCGACGCCGGCCCCCGGGCCCATGCCGGCAACGGCGCCGTCGCCGCCTCCGCCGCCCTGCGGCCGGTCGACGGCCGGACGGACGCATACGAAGTGGACCTCGACCTGGTCATCAGGGACGGTTGGCATCTGAACGGCCCCGAACCGCTCCAGGAGGACCTGATCGGCACGACCGTCGAAGGCGCCGGACGCCAGTTCGAAGTGACGGACCTCCGCTATCCGGCGCCCGGGCGGACCCGTCGCGGCGAAGGAGAAGGAGCCGGCGACGCGCCGATCTACGAAGGCCGCCAGCGCATCACCTTCCGGATCCAGGCTGCAGGCGCCGGTCCGACGCCGCGTCCGGTCTCGATCCCGATCAGCCTGCGGCTCCAGGCCTGCAACGACCGGATGTGCCTGGCGCCCGAAACCGTCGTGCTCGAGTTGCCCCTGGCCGGTTCGTAGCCGGCTGCCCCGAGGAACTCGCTACAGGCTCTCGTGGATGAAGCCGATGAAGGCCGATTCGTTGATGAAGCCGGAGCCCCAGCCGTCCCACTCGTCGGGCAGTCCGGCGGCCCGGATGTCGTCCAGCGACGTGCCGGCGTCCTTGCCGGCCTTCACGGCGGCGATGCACTCCGTCAGCATCCGGTGGTACGTGCGCAGTTCCTCGACCGTGCTCAGCGGTCCATGCCCCGGGATCACCATCGCGTCCTCGGGCAGGCGGTCGAGCACGCCGCCGATGCTGTCCCGGAGCCCCACCGCGTTGCCGCCGCTCGCCACGTCGACAAAGGGGAACGCCCCGGCGAAGAACTGGTCGCCCAGGTGGATCACGTTCGAGTCCATGAAGTAGATGAAGCTGTCCCCGTCGGTATGCCCGCCCGCGAGATGCCCGATCATGATCTGCTCGTCGTTGAAGTGGATCGACACGCCGATGTCGTAGGTCACCACCGGCAGCGCCTCCCTGGGCGCCGGCGTTCCGGACTGACCGCGCGCACCGTCGCCCGCGGCCAGGCGCTTGCGCACGTTCGAATGGGCGACGATCAGCGCCTCCTTGCCGAAGATGGCGTTGCCGCCGGTATGGTCGCCGTGGAAGTGTGTGTTCACGACGAACTCCAGATCGCCGGGCGAGATGCCCGCGATGGCGGCCCGGATCCTGTCCGCCAGGGGCGCGAACTGGTCGTCGACGATCAGCACCCCGTCGCTGCCCGCGGAGACGCCGATGTTGCCGCCGACCCCGGTCAGCATGTGGACCGAACCGGCGACGTGTTCCGCGGTGACCTCGACCTCTGAGAAGTCGCGTTGGGCCGAAGCGGGGCCGGCGAGCAGACCGGTGACGGCAACGGCAGCGAAGATCGCCCGGCAGCGGAACGGAAGGGTCATGCGCACCATGTTCTTCTCCTCGTCGGAGTCCCTGGGGTCGGAGGCCGATGTGGAAACTCTAGCAGTCCGTGGTCAGTGCGACAGGGCGTAGAGGACCAGGTTGACGCCGAAGGGGTAGGACTTCGTCAGCGAGAAGCGCTCGAAGAACTCCCGCGACTCCCCTTCCCGCTCCCAGCCGTCGGCGATGTCGGTGTTGTGGGTCATCGCGACCATCAGCCGGCCGTGCTCGTCGAAGATGCCGCGGAAATGCGGCTCGGCGGAGTGGGTGCCGCGCTCCGAGGTGTCGGCGCGGCCCGTCATGTTCCAGTACTGGATCGACGGAATCTGCGGCACCTCGTCGACCGTGAAGAAGGTGCTGAAGACGGGATGATCCAGCGGAATGTCGACGATCGGGTACTCGCTCGGCGGCAGCACCCGGCCGATCTGCCGGGCCCAGCGGTCCCAGGCGACCGGCCCCCAGAAGTCGTCGACGTAGAGAAAGCCGCCGGCGAGGAGATAGTGCCGCAGGTTCTCGGCCTCCGCGTCGTCGATGCCGATCGTGCCGACATCCGACATGAACAGGAAGGGGAACTCGAACAGGCGCGGATCGTCGAGAGTCAGGACCAGGTGCTCCGGGTCGCCGTAGGCGGTCCGCTGGATCTCGACCGTCGTCAACTGGGATAGCCGGACCATGAAGTTGAACTCGGAGTCCGGGTAGTCGGTGAACCAGCCCTGCCCCAGCCATTCGTCCACGACCTGCCGGTACTGGCCGCGGCAGAAGACGAAGCCGTCCAGGTAGCGGCGCCCCTCCTCGGGATAGCGCGCCGGCGCCGGGCGCCACCACTGGGCCGTCGCCAGGGAGGCGAGAAGCAGCGTCAGCAACGCCAGGCCGCCCGGAAGCAGCCACCTTCGTCTCGACCCCGATCCTGCGTTCATCGCCGCGATCGTAGCGCGTGGCCGGCTGCCGTCCATCGGCGGCGGGTCCGGCGGCTAGGATCGAAGCTCGACCCGTTTCGAACTGCCCGTTCCGACGCCATCCAGGAGGCTCAGCCGATGACCGTCACCTTCGAATCCCTGTCTCGCCGTACCCTGGTCGCCGGCGCCGTGGCGGCTGCCGTGGGACCGGCGATGCCGGCCGCACTCGGCGCCCGCCAGGAGCCGGCGGTGCGCAACGGCCGGATCCGCCAGTCCGTGTGCCGCTGGTGCTACAACGACATTCCCCTGGACGAACTCGCGGCAGCAGCGAAGGCGATGGGGCTCGAGTCGGTCGAGATCCTCGACCCCGACGAGTTCCCCGTGATCCAGGCGCACGGTCTCTCCTGCGCGATGACGAACAGTCACGGCATCGCCCGGGGGCTGAACGACCCGGCCCATCACGAGGCCTGCCTGCAGGCGATCCGACGCGGCATCGACGCCGCCGCGGAGGCAGGTTTCCCGAACATCATCACCTTCTCCGGCAACCGCGGCGGCATCAGCGACGGCGATGGCCTCGACCACTGCGCGCAGGCGCTGCGGCAGATCGTCGGTCACGCCGAGCGGAAGGAGGTCACGATCTGCATGGAGCTGCTGAACTCCAGGGTCGATCACCCGGACTACATGGCGGACAACATACCCTGGCTGGTCCGGCTGGTGGACCGGGTCGCCTCCGACCGCTTCCGGATTCTCTACGACATCTACCACGCGCAGGTGATGGAGGGAGACGTCATCCGCACCATCCGCGACCACCACCAGCACATCGGCCACTACCACACCGCCGGCAACCCCGGCCGCAACGAGCTGGACGAGGACCAGGAGCTGTACTACCCGGCGATCATGCGCGCCATCCTGGAAACCGGCTACACCGGGCTGGTGGGCCAGGAGTTCGTGCCGAAGGGCGACGACAAGCTCGCCGCCCTTGCCCACGGCGTCCGCGTCTGCGACGTCTGACCCTCCGGGTCACCGGCTGCTGGCGCCTGCCAGTGAACCGGCAGCTCAGCCGGCTCAGGCCTCGGCCCGCGTCTCGTCCCGGAACAGCAGCCAGAATCCCGCCGTCGTCGCCAGCGCCAGCGCCGACAGCGAGTACCAGAGCGACGAGTAGTCGAGCACGCCCGCCTCGTTGGTGAAGGCCTGGGACAGCACCTGAAGCAGCGGCGCCGCCAGCACCGGCCCCAGCCCCAGGATGACGATCCCGAACACGGTCTGGGCCGAGTGGCGTACGTCCGTCTCGGAAATGCGGTCGACGTAGATGAAGGCGGCGGCGAAGAAGCACGCGTAGCAGAGACCGTGCAGGGCCTGGCTGGCGACGATCACCGGAACCGGCAGGAAGTCGCTGCCGAAGATCGCGTAGCGGGCGCAGTAGGCGAAGGCGCCGATCGTCATCACGCCCCGGAACCCCAGGCGGGCGAGCAACCAGCCGGTGGTCACCATGACCGCGATCTCGGCGAACTGGCCGATGCTCATCGCCGGTCCGATGCGGCTGTCGGCAAGCCCGAGCACCTCGCTCATGAACGGCGCCGTCTGCATGAAGTAGATCTGATGGATCACCGCGATCGGCAGGCTGGCGAGGACCAGGACCGCAAACGAGCGCCGGCGGAACAGGGAGAAGGCCTTGGCGAAGGCGAGCTTCTGCTGCGCTTCCCGATGCGGCTCTGTCGGCGGCAGCACGAAGCAGAACAGGGCGTAGCCGAACGCCAGCACACCGCTCCAGATCAGCGAATCGACCAGCCTGGCCGTCGCGTCCACAGCTTCCGTGCCGACGTAGAACGGCGGCAACCAGGAGAACCGCACATCGGACAGCAGCCAGAACAGCGGGAAGGCCCAGCTCGCCGCGATCCAGCCGATCGTTCCCCACACCCGCACCCGGGGAAACTGGGTGTCGGGATCGTCCACGTGGGCGAAGGCGAGCGAATTCGACAGCGCCAGGGTCGGCGCATAGAGCACCGAGTACACGACCGACAGCCAGAGCCAGGCGCCGAAGGTCGTCTGGTACGCGACCAGGATCTTCACCGCCCCGCCCGCGACCAGCAGCCCGGCCAGGACGTGCTGGGTCTGGAACGAGCGGTCGGCGAGCTGGCCGGCAACGAACGGCGCGGTGACCGCCCCGATCGAACTCGCCAGCCCGAGGATCCAGCCGACCTGACCGGGCGTGAACCCCAGACCTCCCTCGTCCTGCCCGGCCTGGAGATAACGGGAGACAACCGGCAGCCAGACGCCCCACACCCCATACTGCAGGAGCATCATGACCGACAGCCGCAGGTACTTGTGCCGCTTCACCGAGCGCATCCTACGCCGGAAGTCGGCGAACTCCGGGCCGGTGGGGCCCTGCATCCCGCAGGCGTGCCGGCCCGGCGCGGACGTCCCCGAGCCCGACGCTCCGGCACGCCGTCGGGCGACCGGCGCCGGGCGGTCGTATGATCCTGTACCTCCATGTTGGCCGCATTCGCGTTCGCCTCCGTCCTCGCCGCGACGCCCGGCAGTCTCGAGGACGCCTCGCCGGCATTCCTGGAAGTCGCCGCGGACGTGGGAATCGACTTCATCCACCACAACGGCATGACCGGGCAGCTCTACACCGCCGAGGTGGTCGGCGCCGGAGTTGCCCTGTTCGACGTGGACAACGACGGCGACCTCGATGTCTACCTCGGCCAGGGGCGGTCCTTCGACGGCGACGCGGACCGTCCGCCGATCTTCCCGCCGCCTTCGCCCGAACCGACCGGCCGCGTGTTCCGCAATGAGCTCGCCGAGACCGGAGAGCTCCGGTTCACCGACGTCACGAAGGAGATCGGGCTCCGTGCGACCGGCTACAACGTCGGCGTCGCAACCGGCGACGTGGACCGTGACGGCTGGGTCGACCTCTACCTGACGAACCTGGGCCCGAACCGGCTCCTGCGGAACCTCGGGGGACGCGGCTTCGAGGACACCACCGAGGCCGCCGGCGTCGGCGACCGCCGCTTCAGCGTGCCGTCCGTGTTCTTCGACTACGACCTGGACGGCTGGCTCGACCTGTACGTCGGCAACTACCACCGCTTCCACCGCGCCAACCGCAAGCGCTGCTTCCTGACCGGCGGCCAGCCGGACTACTGCGGGCCGCTCAGCCAGCCGCCCGAAGCCGACCGGCTGTTCCGCAACCTCGGCGGCGGCGCCTTCGTCGACGCGACGGTGAGCGCCGGATTGACCGGCAGCTCGGCGCCGCCGGCCACCGCGCTGGGGGCCATCTCCGCCGACTTCAACGGCGACGGCCTGCCCGATCTCTACGTCGCCAACGACCAGATGGCGAACCACCTGTGGCTCAACCAGGGCGACGGGACGTTCGTCGAGGACGCGGTGTTCGCCGGCGCCGCCTTCGACCGCGACGGCCGCCCCCAGGCCAGCATGGGCGTCGCCGTGGGCGACTTCGACGGTAACGGCGCCCCCGACATCTTCCTGTCGCACCTGGTCCGCGAGCACCACACGCTCTACCTGAACGACGGCCACGGGATCTTCAACGACCGCACGCGCGAAGCCGGCCTGATCGACGCGAGCTGGCCGATGACCGGGTTCGGCGCCGCCAGCCTCGACGTGGACGGCGACGGTGTCCTCGATCTGTACGTGGCGAATGGCGCCGTAAGGCGGATCGAGGCCCAGGTCGAAGCTGGCGACCCTCACCCTCTGCGCATGGAGAACCAGCTCTTCCGCGGTCTGGGCGACGGCCGTTTCGAGGTGGTCCCGGCGGCGCGGCGCGAGCACCCGGTCCACGTCGAGACCAGCCGCGGCCTGGCGGTCGGCGACCTGGACAACGACGGAGACCCGGACCTCGTCGTGTCGAACAACGCCGGTCCGGCACGCGTGCTGCTGAACCAGCGCCGGCCGGGCCGAGCATGGATCGGGCTGCGCCTGGTCGAGACGGCCCGCGGCCAGGATGATGACGCCGATGGTGCCTTCGTCGACATCTACGGCGCCAAGGCCCGCGTGTCCGGCGCCGGCGGCTGGCGCCGGGTTCACACCGACGGCAGCTACGCCGCTGCCCGGGATCCCCGGCTGCTGTTTCCCCTGCCCGCGGCCGACGGGGACCCCGCGGGCGGCGATGCCCACACGGTCGAGATCCGCTGGCCGGACGGTTCCCGGCAGAAGGTGGAGCTCGCTGCCGGCAGCTACCACGTCGTGAAGCGGGACTCTGCCTCCCCGAGCGGGTCGCCATGACCCTCCTGCCGTGTCGCCCGAGGCCCGCAGACCGCGGCGAACGTATCCGGGACATCGAGTTCATCGTCCAGTTGCTCCAGCTCCACCTCGGCGCCGCCACGAATCTGGCAGTCCGGAGCAGGAGCCGCGCTGCACTCGGCGCGCACGCTCGCCACCTGCCGCGGGTCGCCGCGACGCTCATCGGTCTGTCGCTTGCCGGCGGCACCCTCGCCGCCGCGCAGCCGCCGCAGGCCACCGCCGACGCGCGGCGGGTGCGCACGCTGCTGTCGCTGGACGCCGTGCCGACCCCCTCGCTCGACCACCTGGACGGGGAGACCCGCGAGCGGATCGCAGCCGACCGCGGCGCCGCAGCCGCCGCTCTCGCCGGCGCCGCGACCGACGAGGAAGCCCAGTTCGCGGCAAACTCTTTCGCCGACCTCTGTCTGCAGTACCTTCACCGCGAGTTCCACGGCGCCGCCGCCGTCTGCCTGGCGCAGCTCCGGCTGCTGGCGCCGAGCGACTTCCAGTGGGCGTACTACGACCTGCTGCTCCACGACGCCGCCGGCAACGTCGCACGCGCCCGGCTCGCCGCCCGCGCCGCCCTGGCCCTGCGCCCCGACGACACCGCGGCCCTGATCCGCAGCGGTGACCTGCATCTCGACGCCGGCGATCCGGACGCCGCGGATACCGCCTACGCGCGGGCGCTCGAACTTCGGCCCGCGAGTGCGGCGGCGCGCTTCGGCCTGGGCCGGGTGGCGATGGACCGCGGGCGGATCGAGCACGCGATCGCCGCGTTCCAGACGGTCCTCGCCTCCCAGCCGGAAGGCAGCATCGTCCATCACCATCTCGGGATGGCCCTGCGGGCGAAGGGCGACACCTCGGAGGCGCGCCGCGAGCTGGCGCTCAACCGGCAGGTCCCGATCGCGATCGTCGACCCCTTGCGCGACCGGCTCGAGCTCTACGGCCTGAAGACCGAAGCACGCTTCGACCGTGCCGTGCGCGCAGCCCGGTCCGGCCGCAGCAAGGAAGCCGCCGCCATCTATCGGGAGCTCCTGAGCGAGGACGAGGACGACCCGGAAGTCCACTTCAACCTCGCCCGCTCCCTGATCGAGGTCGGCAACCAGAAAGCCGCCGAGGAGCACATGCGCCGGGCGATCGAGTTGAACCCCGCGCACGGCGCCGCGCATGTCAATCTCGCCCTGCTGTTGGGGCGCACCGGCCGCACCGCCGAGGGCGCGCTGCACCTGGAGCGAGCCGCTGACATCGACCCGGAGAACCTGCAGTGGCGGATGATGCGCGCCCGGGCGCGCGCCGACGCCGGCAACTCCGCCGGCGCCCGGGCCGAGCTCAAGCAGATCGTTCGACTCGACCCAGGCGCCGTCGAGGCGCACCGCCTGCTGGCGACACTGCTGCTCGCGGCCGGCGAACCGGCGGAGGCCGCAGATCATCTGGATGCGCTCGCCGCCCTGACGCCGGACGATCTCCGGGTGCGCTTCCAGCTCGGTCTCGCCCGGTTCCGCACCGGCCAGTTCGCGGCCGCGCGCGCGGCGCTCGACGCAGCGTTCGAGCGGTTCCCCGATGACCTGGCCGTGCGGCACCTGCTGGCGCGGCTCCTTGCCACCAGCCCCGACGCTGCCGTACGCGACGGCGACCGCGCCGTGGAACTCGCCCGCGCGGTCGTGGACGAGCAGCCGGTGGTCGACCACCTGGAAACGATGGCGATGGCGCTGGCCGAGGCCGGCCGCTTCGAAGAGGCCGTCGCCTGGCAGCAGCGGGCCCTGGACCGCGAGCGCGAAACCTCGGGCGGCAGCACGCCGCAACGACTCGATCGACTGCGCCTGTACCGGGCGGGGCAGCCGCTTCGCGCGCCTCGATCGCCGTAGGGGCGGCGACGCCGTGACCGTGCCCCGGCCATCCCGAACGACCGTCTGCCGATGGTGGCTTGCCGTCTTCGTCCTCGCGGTCCCGAGCGCCGGCGCCCGGCAACCCCCTGAGCGCGCCGCCGCCGTCGCCGGCAGCCACGCCCGCATGCTGGATGTCCTGGAGACGATCCGCACCGAGGAGCTGGACCGCAACCCCTGGCTCGGCGAAGCCCCGGCCCGCGCCGCCCGCGACGCGCTGGCCGCGGCCGCCGACGCTCCTGACGCCGTGCGGTTCCGCCGGCTCGTCGACGTGGCCGAGGAGGAGCTCCGGCTCGGCGACGAGACCGCGGCCCTGGCGCGCTTCGGCGAGGCGCACGACCTTCTGGGCGCGAGACCGGGTCTTGCCGACACGCTCGGAAGCGAGGCGACCGAGGTCCTGTTCCGGATCGCCGTCGCCTGGCTTCGCCACGGCGAGAGCCGCAACTGCGCGGGGAGGCGCCACGCGCAGGCCTGCATCCTGCCGATCCGCGGTGACGCGGTCCACCGCGAGCGCCGGGGCTCCGAGCAGGCGGCCGGCTTCCTGCGCGAGTATCTAGCTGCCGTCCCGCCGAACTCCGTGCAGCAGATCAAGGCGCGCTGGCTCCTGAACCTCGTCCACATGACCCTGGGCGACCACCCGGCGGCGGTCGAGGCGGAGCACCGTCTGCCGCTGACGGCCTTCGGTTCGGCAGCCGAGTTCCCCCGCTTCGAGAACGTCGCCCCGGAACTCGGGATCGACACGTTCAACCTCTCCGGAGGCGCGGTCGCCGATGACTTCGACGGCGATCTCGACCTCGACATCTTCACCACGACGTTCGACCCCGCCGCCTCGCCCCGCCTCTTCCTGAACGACGGCCGCGGCGCGTTCACCGACGCGTCGGCCGCAGCCGGTCTGCGCGGGCTCCACGGCGGCCTGAACATCGTCCACGGCGATGTCGACAACGACGGCGACATCGACCTCTTCGTGCTCCGCGGCGGCTGGTTCGGCCCCCACGGCCGCCACCCGAACTCGCTGCTGCTGAACGAGTCGGCCGACAACGGGACACCGGAGACTCCCACGACGCCCCCGGTGTTCCGGGACGTGACGTTCCTCGCCGGCCTGGGCGATGTCCACTACCCCACCCAGACCGCCGCCTGGGCCGACTTCGACCTCGACGGCGATCTCGACCTGTTCATCGGCAACGAGCACAGCCCGGCAGTCGAGGCGCCGTCGCAGCTCTTTCGCAACGAGGGGCCGGGCGAGGACGGAATCGTCCGCTTCCGCGATGTCGCGGCCGACGCCGGCGTCCGGGCCCGCGCCTTCGTCAAGGCGGCGGTGTGGGGGGACTACGACGGCGACCGCTTTCCCGACCTCTATCTCTCGGTGCTCGGCGGGGCGAACCGGCTCTACCGGAACCGAGGTGACGGCTCCTTCGAAGATGTCGCGCCCCGCCTCGGCGTGACCGGGCCCCGCCAGAGCTTCCCGGCCTGGTTCTGGGATGTCGACAACGACGGCAACCTGGACCTGTTCGTCTCGAGCTATACCGGCGACCGCGGCGGCCTCGGCTTCGTCGCCGCCAGCTACCAGGGCCATCCCGGGCCGTGGGAATCGGCGCGGCTCTACCGCGGCAACGGCAAGGGCGGCTTCGAGGAGATCGCCCGCCGGAGCGGGCTCACCCGGCTGCAACTGCCGATGGGATCCAACTTCGGCGACCTCGACCAGGACGGCTATCTCGATTTCTATCTCGGCACCGGCTATCCGGACTACGAGGCGGTCATGCCGAACGTCCTCTACCGCAACCTGGGAGGGCGCCGCTTCGTGGACGTGAGCCTCGCCGCCGGCCTCGGCCACCTCCAGAAGGGCCACGCCGTCGTCTTCGCCGACGTCGACGGCGACGGCGACCTGGACGTGTTCGAGCAGATGGGAGGCGCCCTTCCCGGCGACCGCTTCGGCGACGCCCTGTTCCACAACCCGGGCTTCGACAACCGCTGGCTGGCGCTGCGGCTCGCGGGCACGACCAGCAACCGCTCGGCGATCGGCGCCCGCTTTCGCGTCGACCTGGTGGACCCGGACGGCGAACGGCGCTCCGTTCACCGCCGGGTGAACGGCGGCGGCACGTTCGGCGGCAACCCGCTGCGCATGACGATCGGCGTGGGCCGCCCGGCCGGCATCGAGGAGGTCGCCGTGTACTGGCCGGCAACCAACCGCCTGCAGCGCTTCACGGACGTCAAGCCGGACCGGCTCTATCGCGTCGTCGAGGGGCGGGACAAGCTGGAGATCCTCGAACCCCGTCCCTGAACCCGGTGGCAACCGGATTCCGGTAGCGCCGGACCAGCCTGTTGGATCTCCGGTCCGATTCTTGACACGTTCTGAACCGTCGGCCACTATCCGCGCATCTGACAACTCAGTCGGCTTGTCGTGCCGGCAATGGAGGGCTTCCATGAAACGACTTCTCGTGGCCGCGCTGCTGTTCCTCGTTCCGTTTGGCGTGTTAGCCGACGCGCCGGAAACGGCAACGATTGGCGGCCAGGTAGTGGACCCCGGCGGCTCCCCGCTGCCCGGCGTGACCGTCACGCTGAGCGGAGAACGCGGAGACAAGTTCGCCATCACCGACCCGGAGGACGGCTCCTACCGGTTTGTCGGCGTGGCGCCTGGCGACTACACCGTGATCGCCCAGCTCGAAGGCCTGGGCGAGGCCACGGTCGAGGTCCGTGCGGTGGCGGGCGAGCGCAAGTCCCTGGACATCACCCTGCAGGCGGCGATCGAGGGCCAGGTCACGGTCACGAGCGAGACGCCCATGGTCGACAAGTTCAACGTCTCCGCCGGCAGCACCGTCGCCGGCGAGATCGGCGAGCAGATCGGCGGCACGACGCGGACCTACTACGGCGTCATCAACGCGCTGCCCGGTGTCACGGCGGACGCGGAGAACGACGACATCCAGCAGACCCGCCCGTCGGTCAACGGCACGCACTTCGCCGACCAGGGTGTCTTCATCGACGGCGTCGACACGACGTTCGCGAAGTTCGGCGGCAGCCGGGTCCGGGTGCCGACGACGGCGCTGACCGAGGTCTCGATGGAAACCGGCGGGTCCTCAGCCGAGTACGGCCGCTACGTCGGCTCGAACACGAACGTGATCGTGAAGTCCGGGACCAACCGATGGCATGGGGACGCCCTCTGGAACCACCAGAAGGTCGACTGGGGCGCGGACTACAAGGACCAGCCATCCCTGGCCGAGCGGCAGAACAAGCCGTATCCGGAGGACTGGTTCCGGCGCTGCCACGGCGACGAGCGGGATCAGGGCCGCGGCCTGATCCCCGGCGGCACGGACGGTTCCCGTGAGCTCTCCCCCTGCCGGCCCGGCGGCTCGGAGTGGGCCGGCGAGACCGACGGCTTCGAGGTCTCCTTCGGCGGCCCGCTCCAGCGCGACAAGTTCTGGTTCTACACCGGCTACAGCGAGTTCGACGACGCCTACGCGGATCGGCTGATCGGCGGCGACCCTTACGACATCAGCCTGGTCGACGAGACCCGGATCCTGAAGCTGAACCTGCAGGCGAACAACGCGCACTCGATGAACATCTCGGCGATCGAGACACCGACCTTCCGGAACTACTTCAACCAGCAGTCGTTCGACTACTGGGTGCCGACGCCCCACGAGAACGACAGCACCCTCGCTACCGCGAACTGGACCTGGTCGATCTCCTCGAACACGCTTCTGGAGATGAAGCTGGCCCAACAGGAGACCCAGGAGAACAAGCTCCTGGGATGCCACAACACCCTGGCCCAGGAGAACCCCGAGGTTCTGAGCGTGGGGGGCATGCCGATTCTCGAATGGCTCGGCCTGGAGCACCTGCCCGAGGTTCCCGCCGAGATGGTGCGGACCTGCCTGCAGGCGAAGTCGTTCGACCGCGGCCCCGAAGCGGGCCACAGCGAGCTGGACACGTCGGGAGGCGACACGAGCTTCCCCCTCCGTTTCCCCTTCGATCCGAGCCAGGGCCTTTTCTGGCCGGGCAACAACTACAACGTCTACCGGGACACCGAGAACCTCTCGGCCTGGCACAACGGCTGGATCCTCTCGGACGGGTTCGGCTACAACGCCTTCCCGCGCGAGCAGGCGAACGTCGGGCTGACCCAGTTCGTCGGCGCCAACCACGAGCTGAAGTTCGGCATCGACTACCAGGACACGAAGTGGGAGGGCGAGAACGCGCGCACGTCGCTCCTGCAGGGCTGGGGCTACGACTCCTACAACCCGTTCGGGTTCGGCGGCGCCGGTACCGAGGACGTCGACACTTGCTCGCTGACCCGAGGAGTGTCCACTTCACCGGAGAACCCGAGCAGCCTCGGACGCACGGCTCGTGGCCAGAGCTGCTACTACGTCGATTTCAACTCGCCCAGGCTGAGTTGCAAGGGAGAGATCGGCAGCGAGCTGACGCCGGTCGAGATCACCAGGGTGAACGGTCGGATCCAACGGACCGACTTCGGCCCGAACAGTTGCATCGGCCGCGGCACCGGTGACGCCGAGATGGCGGACACGGCCCTCTACTTCCGCGACCGGTTCACCGTCGGCGACCACTGGACCTTCAACATCGGCGCGCGCGGCGAGCTCCAGGAGGGCTGGAACGACGTTCGTCGCAAGGTGGTTGACGCCACCTATGTCGATCCCCGATTCAGCGCCACCTACGACGTGAAGGGCGACGGACGCCTGCTGCTGAATCTCAACTACGGGCAGCAGCACGCGATGCTGAACCAGGCCTGGATCTCCGGCGGCGGCGACACGGCCGGGGGCATGCACGACCAGTGGAACGGCTACGAGGGCTATGAGCTGTGGCTGTTCTGCGATCCCGTCGAAGCCTACGTGCCCACCACCTTGCCCCAGGTCCCCAACTTCTGTGTCGTGCCCGATCGCGAAGACACGAGACGAGCTGGCACGGTCGGCGCAGGTCTGCCTGGCTACAACTTTGCGTGGAGCACGGTGATTCCCGGCCTGATGTGGGATGCCGTGCGGCCCTGCCAGGACGGTGAAACCTCCGGTGTCGACTGCGAAATCTGGTCGCACGACATCGACCCCTACTACCGGACCGACCTGATCCTGGGGCTGGAATGGCAGTTCGCTCCCGACTGGGCGCTCGACGTCAAGTACATCGACTGGAAGATGCAGGACATGATGTTCTCCACGACCCAGCTCGACCACAAGGGCCGGAACATCTTCATCACGGGCAACTACCACGACCTCGCCACGATCGTGACGAACGCCGCGGATGCGCGAGAGGCGAAGGGAATTGACCGTGCGCTGAACGACGAGGCGCTGGCGCAGGCCGACCCGGCGCACAACGCCTACCGGGGTCTGCAGGTTCAGCTCAATCGGCGCTTTGCAGACGGTTGGGCCCTGTACAACAACGTGGCCTGGTCGGAGACCGACACGACCGGCGCCGGTGCGTGGTGGAACAACACGAACAGCTCCTATCTCGAGAACGTGAGCGCGGTGCTGACCCAGGAGCACATCGATGACTGCAACGCCAGTCAGGCGATTCCGGACCGACGCACAGGCCGCACGGAGCTCTTCCCGATGGACTGCGACCAGGCGCTGGCGGAGTGGATCGGCTATCCGGCGTCGATGATCAACCGGCGGGGGCTGAACCAGACCTACGACCGGACCTGGATTTTCAACTCGTTCGGTTTCAAGACCTGGCGCCTGGCCGGCCACGACCTGACACTGGGAGGCCACCTCACCTTCCAGACCGGAACGCCCTGGGTTCGCTCCGAGGGCGTGTCGATCGTCAAGATCGACCCGAACGATCCGAAACCGGGTACGGCGAACGACGGGGTCAGCTACAACCTGCATGCTCCGGGCACGATGGGCCGGTTCACGTCGGACGAGTACACCCTGAACCTGAACGGCGCCTGGGGCTTCCCCATGGGCTACAGGGACGTTCGGGGTGAACTCCGGGTAGAGGTGCTGAACGCGACGAACCAGCAGCGGCGGCGCAACTGGGGCGGCGACGGGCAGGTCTACCCGGTGCGGCGCTTCTTCCAGCGCCCGCGCCAGGTCCGCGCCTCGCTGAGGCTGCGTTTCTAGGCGAGCCGTCGCACAAGAGAGCGCAGGACCTGCCTGGTCGGCGTTCTCAGGGACCGCAAGAAGGGGGAGGGAGCCACGGCTCTCTCCCCTTTTTCTTTTCCCTCGCCGGCGAGCGCCGTCCAGGCGCACCGCGACCAGGAGGCCTGCGACGGCGTCGAAGACAGCGCCCGACGCGCCAACCTGCCGGCCGAGCGTCGTCTCGCGACGACGCTGAATGCCGAGAGCCCCCGATCGGGCCGATGGCCCGCGAAGCACCAGCATGCCGCCCCCCCCCGACTACTCGACGCGCCAGCGGACCACGGACTGACCATCTCGCTGCATCTCGGCGGACGGGACGAGCACTCGCCACGGCCCAGGGAACGGGCAGGCTGCCCATCACGTCTTCTTGACAATCGGAGTTCGCCCTCTATAGTAGTCGTCACATCACATTCACAGTTCGATTCTGGGAGGGTTCCTCATGAAGCGACTCGCAGTGGTTCTGGTGGCCTTGGCGGTCCCGGTCGGCGTCGTGGCTGACGCGCCGGAGACTGCAACGATCGGCGGCCAGGTAGTGGACCCCGGCGGCTCCCCGCTGCCCGGCGTGACCGTCACGCTGAGCGGCGAACGGGGCGACAAGTTCGCCATCACCGAAGAGGACGGCGCCTACCGGTTCGTCGGCGTGGCGCCCGGCAACTACACCCTGATCGCCGTTCTGGAGGGTCTGGGCGAGGGCACGGTCGAGATTCGCGCCGCGGCGGGAGAGCGCAAGGCCCTGGACATCACGCTGCAGGCGGCGGTCGAAGGCCAGGTCACGGTGACGAGCGAGACGCCCATGGTCGACAAGTTCAACGTCACTGCCGGCAGCACGGTCTCCGGCGAGATCGGCGAGCAGATCGGCGGCACGACGCGGACCTACTACGGCATCATCAACGCCCTGCCGGGAGTCACCGCGGACGCCGAGAACGACGACATCCAGCAGACCCGCCCTTCGGTCAACGGCGCGCACTTCGCCGACCAGGGGGTCTTCATCGACGGCGTCGACACGACCTTCGCCAAGTTCGGCGGCAGCCGGGTCCGGGTGCCGACGACGGCGTTGACCGAGGTGTCGATGGAGGCCGGTGGCTCCTCTGCCGAGTACGGCCGCTACGTCGGCTCGAACACGAACGTGATCGTCAAGTCCGGGACCAACCGATGGCATGGGGATGCGCTTTGGAACCACCAGAAGGTCGACTGGGGCGCGGACTACAAGGATCAGCCATCCCTGGCCGAGCGACAGAACAAGCCGTATCCGGAGGACTGGTTCCAGCGCTGCCAGGGCGACGAGCGGGATCAGGGCCGCGGCTTGATCCCCGGCGGTACGGACGGCTCTCGGGAACTTGCCCCTTGCCGGCCCGGAGGCTCCGAATGGGCCGGCGAGAGTGACGGCTTCGAGGTCTCCTTCGGCGGTCCGATCCGGCGCGACAAGTTCTGGTTCTACACCGGCTACAGCGAGTTCGACGACGCCTACGCGGACCGGCTGATCGGCGGCGACCCATACGACATCAGCCTGGTTGACGAAACCCGGATATTCAAGCTGAACCTGCAGGCGAACAATGCGCACTCGATGAACGTGTCGGCGATCGAGACGCCGACCTTCCGCAATTACTCCAACCAGCAGTCGTTCGACTACTGGGTGCCGACGCCCCACGAGAACGACAGCACGCTCGCGACGGCGAACTGGACCTGGTCCATCTCCTCGAACGTCCTCCTGGAGATGAAGATCGCCGAGCAGGAGACGCAGGAGAACAAGCTCCTGGGCTGCAACAACGCCCTGGCGCAGGAGAACCCCGGCGTTCTGAGCGTGGAGGGCACGCCGATCCTCGATTGGCTCGGTCTGGAGCACCTGCCCGACGTTCCGGCCCAGATGGTAACGACCTGCCTCCAGGCGAAGTCGCTCGACCGCGGCCCGGAGGCGGGGCATACTCAGCTCGATACGTCAGGCGGCGACACGAGCTTTCCCCTCCGTTTCCCCTTCGACCCGAGCGAGGGCTTCTTCTGGCCGGGGAACAACTACAACGTCTACGTGGACGGCGAGAACCTGGGCGCCTGGCACAACGGCTGGATCCTCTCGGACGGCTTCGGCTACAACGCCTTCCCGCGCGAGCAGGCGAACCTCGGCCTGACCCAGTTCGTCGGTGCGAACCACGAGTTGAAGTTCGGTATCGACTACCAGGACACGAAGTGGGAGGGTGAGAACGCCCGCACGTCGTTCATGAACGGCTGGGGTTACGACTCGTACAACCGGTTCGGTTACGGTGGCGCCGGCACGGAAGACGTGGACACGTGCGCGCTGACTCGAACAGTCGCCACATCTCCAGAGAACCCGAGCAGCCTGGGCCGCACGATCCGCGGCCGCGGCTGTACCTACGTCGACTACAACTCCCCCAGGCTGAGCTGCAAGGGGGAGATCGGCGCAGAACTGACGCCGGTCGAGATCAGCGGGACAAACGGCGAGATCCATCGAACCGACTTCGGCCCGAACAGTTGTATCGGCCGCGGAACCGGCGACGCCGAGATGGCGGACACAGCTCTCTACTTTCGGGACCGGTTCACGATCGGCGATCACTGGATCATCAACATCGGCGCGCGCGGCGAGATCCAGGAGGGATGGAACGACGTTCGCCGCAAGGTGGTCGACGCCACCTACGTCGATCCCCGGTTCAACGCGAGCTACGACGTCAAGGGCGATGGCCGCCTGCTGCTGAACGTGAGCTGGGGTCAGCAGCACGCGATGTTGAATCAGGCCTGGATTTCCGGCGGCGGGGACACGGCCGGTGGCATGCACGACCAGTGGAACGGCTATGAGGGCTACGAGGTGTGGCTGTTCTGCGATCCGGTTGAGGCGTCCGTCTTCTGTCGCGTCCCGGACCGGGCGGACACCCGGCGCAACGGCACGGTCGGCCAGGCCATCCCAGGCTACAACTTCGCTTGGAGCACTCTGATTCCGGGCCTGATGTGGGACGCGGTGCGGCCCTGCCGGGACGGCGAGACATCCGGGGTGGACTGCGAGATCTGGTCACACGACATTGATCCCTACTACCGGTCCGAGCTCATCCTCGCCCTGGAATGGCAGTTCGCTCCGAACTGGGCCCTGGACGTCAAGTACATCGACTGGACGATGCAGGACATGATGTTCTCCAACACGCAACTCGACCACAAGGGTCGGAACATCTTCATCACCGGCAACTATCACGACCTCGCGACGATCGTGACGAACGCTGCGGACGCCCGGGAGGCCAGGGGAATCGCTCGGAACCTGAACGACGAGGCTCTGGCCGGCGCCGACCCGGCGAAGAACGGGTACCGGGGGTTGCAAATCCAGCTCAACCGGCGCTTCGCCGACGGCTGGTCCCTTTACAACAACGTGTCCTGGTCGGAGACCGACACGACGGGCGCCGGGGCGTGGTGGAACAACACGAACAGCACGTACCTCGAGAGTCTGAGCGCTGTGCTGACGCAGGACCACATCGACCAGTGCAACGCCGGCCAAGCGGTCCCCGACCGACGGACCGGCCGCACCGAGCTCTATCCGATGGACTGCAACCAGGCATTGGCGGAGTGGCTTGGTTCTCCGGTGTCGATGATCAACCGGCGCGGGCTGAACCAGGTGTACGACAGGACCTGGATCTTCAACTCGTTCGGCTTCAAGACCTGGCGGCTGGGCGGCCACGGCCTGACACTGGGCGGTCACCTGACGTTCCAGACCGGAACGCCCTGGGTCCGGTCCGAGGGTGTGTCCATCGTCCAGATCGACCCGGACAATCCCAAGCCCGGGACGCCGAACGACGGTGTCAGTTTCAACCTGCATGCTCCGGGCACGCAGGGGAGGTTCACGTCGGACGAGTACACCCTGAACCTCAACGGCGCCTGGGAATTCCCCATGGGCTATCGGGACGTTCGGGGTGAACTCCGGATAGAGGTGCTGAACGCCACGAACCAGCAGCGGCGACGCAATTGGGACGGCAGCGGGCAGGTCTATCCGGTGCGGCGCTTCTTCCAGCGCCCGCGCCAGGTCCGCGCCTCGCTGAGGCTTCGCTTCTAGGAAAGCCGTACTCCGTGCGGCGCGCGCCTTGTGTGTCACATTGGAGAGCCATCGAAAGGGCAGGGAGGTAGTGACTTGATAGACGACTTTCACCGCACATCACAGACGGCGCGCGCTGTGCTACTTCTCTTGGCTGTGACGATCGTGGCGTCGGGATCAGTAACCGCTTCGGAAGGCAAGCCGAAATCCACCGATGCCGCAGGCGAGACGTGGGACAAGGTGCCTGTGAAGCCAGGACCAATGAACCGGCGTTCCCTGGATACCGACCATCCCACCATCCAGACAACGTGACACTACAACCCCCTAATAGCTTCCCTTCGCCGTTGGATGTTGGCCCTACTGATGCAACTCCAGAAGCTAACCCCGAGCCGGGAGAGCTCGTTGCCATCACAGCTTGTGTTGTTCTCGAATACAAACTCAGAACCGGCTCTCCCATGAGCCAAGTGGCCGTTCTCTTGCGCATTCTGGGTGTGTCCACAATTGAAGAGGCTCTCGCAAGCTGTAGTCGCTAGGAGCTTGTGCCGTAGAACGCAGCGCAGCGAGTTGGTTTGAGCTTGACCCGCTTTCTCGGACATCAGATCATCCAATCAGGAGGAGGTATCAACGATGTCGAGAAGAAGGGGCCGGTACCCGTCGGAGTACCGGCAGCAGATGGTGGAGCTGGTCCGGTCCGGGCGCAGCCCGGACCATCTGGCTCGGGAGTTCGAGGCGTCGGCGCAGTCGATCCGCAACTGGGTAGCCCAGGCGGACCGTGACGAGGGCCGTCGTAGTGACGGCACGACCAGCGCGGAGCGCAGGGAGCTTCGCCGTCTGCGCCGTGAGAACCGGCGCCTGCGGGATGAGCGGGAGATTCTGGCAAAAGCCACGGCCTGGTTCGCTCGGGAGACAGAGCCCGGAAGGTCTACGGGTTCATGAGAGCGCACCAGGCCGAGTTTCGGGTAGTGACGATGGCCCGGGTGCTCGGTGTCTCCACGAGCGGGTACTACGCCTGGCTGAAGCGGACGCCTTCCGCCAGGGCAAGGTCGGACGCTGCGCTCGCGGTGCGGGTGCAGGCGATCCATCAACGCAGCCGAGGCACGTACGGTGCGCCGCGTATCCAGGCGGAACTGGCGGACCAGGGACTGTCTGTGAGCCGCAAGCGGGTCGCCAGGCTGATGCGAGAGTCCGGTCTGGCCGGCGTAAGCCGCCGCAAGCGACCGAGAACGACCTGCCGCTCCGCCACGGCTCGCCCGACGCCTGACCTCGTTGATCGGCAGTTCGTTGCCGAAGGCCCCGACCGGCTCTGGGTGGCGGACATCACCTACGTCCCGACGCTGGCAGGCTTCCTCTATCTGGCCATCGTCCTCGACGTGTTCAGCCGGCGGATTGTCGGCTGGGCCATGGACTCCGCAGCGACCACCGATCTGGTCGTAGCTGCCCTGGACATGGCCGTCACCCAGCGCCGCCCGGACGACGGCGTGGTTCACCATTCCGACCAGGGCACTCAGTACACGTCCTCCCGCTTCGGACAGCGCTGCCGCGAAGCCGGCGTCGAACGCTCGACCGGCTCCGCGGGAGACTGCTACGACAACGCCATGGCCGAGAGCTTCTTTGCCAGCCTCGAATGCGAACTGCTCGAACGCATCACCCTCCGAAACCACAGAGAGGCCAAGTCCGAGATCTTCCAGTACATCGAGGGCTGGTACAACCCGCTCAGACGACACTCCGGCATCGGACAACGCTCGCCTGCCGACTTCGAAATGCACTACCATCAGACCAAAACTGCCTAAACACAAACTGTCCGAAAAAGCGGGGCGACTTCAGTCGGCGGCACGACACGAGGCCGCGGCTGCTATTTCGTCGACTACAACTCGCCGCTGCTGACCTGCGAGGGGCTCCACACCGACGGGCTGCCGCACCGGCCGACGAAGATCGAACGGGTCAATGGCGAGATCGTCCGCACGCGCGGCACCTGCGTCGGCGCCGGCAGCGGCGACACGGAGGTCCGGGACATCGGTTTCTTCGTTCGTGACCGTTTCACGATCGGAGATCACTGGGTAGTCAACCTCGGCCTCCGGGCAGAGAACCAGGAGGCCTGGAACGATGTCCGGCGCCGAGTCGTGGACGACACCTATGTCGATCCCCGGATCAACGTTTCCTACGACGTGAAGGGGGATGGCGCGCTGCTGCTCAATGCGAACTGGGGCCAGTACCACGCCATGCTGAACCAGGCCTGGATCTCCGGCGGCGACGTCGCCCGTCCGAGTCTGCACGACCTCTGGAACGGCTACGAGGGAAGGGAGGTCTTTCTCTTCTGCGACCCGCACGACGTTGCCGGTCTGGACGGTCTCCGAGCGGTCGGCTACATCAGCTACGACTGTCGGCATCCATCGCGCCGCGACACGATCCGCAACGGAACGGTCGGAGACCAGACTCCCGGCTACAACCTGTCCTGGGAGCTCGCACAGCCGGGACTCATGTGGGACGCGGTCGCCGCCGGGATCTTCGACTACGACATCCAGACCTACTACAAGCAGGAGGCGATTCTGGGCCTCGAGTGGCAGCTCCGCCCGAACTGGGCCCTGGACGTCAAGTACATCGACTGGCAGATGCAGGACATGATGTTCTCGAATTTCCAGCTCGACCAGCGAGGCCGGCCCATCGGCATCACGGAGAACTACCACGACCTCGAGAAGATCGTGCTCGCGTTTGACGATCTCCGGGCGCAGCGATGGGCGGACGCCGGTTTCGACGAAGCGGATCGTCCGAGTGCGGTGAACCGTGAGGCGCTCGCCAACGCCGACCCGGCGAAGAACTCCTACCGCGGCCTGCAGATCCAGTTGAACCGTCGTTTCGCCGACGGCTGGGCGCTCTACAACAACCTGGCGTGGTCCGAGACGGATACGACAGGGGGGGGGGGTCTGGTGGAACAACACGGACAGCGGGTATCTGGAACTGGCCCACGTGAACCTCACAGAGGACCATGTCGAGCAGTGCCAGACCGGTCAGACCGTTCCGGACCGACGGACCGGGCGGACCCGTACCTACCCGGAAGACTGCTTCGCCCGCCTGACCGAATTCATCGGACAGCCGGCGAGCATGATCAACCAGCGTGGCGCAAACCCCGTCAGCGACCGAACCTGGATCTACAACTCGTTCGGCTTCAAGACCTGGCGCCTCGGCAACCATGACCTGAGCCTCGGCGGGCACGTGACCTTCCAGACCGGCACTCCCTGGGCCAGGTCCGAGGGCGCCGGTATCAGCGCCCAGAAGACCTGTGCACCGGACGCAAGGCCTACCGGACTGGCGACCTGCCCGCCGATCACCCCCTCCGATCCGACCAGTGACGCGCGGCCCGGCACAGCGAACGCCGGCGTCGGGGTCCGCCTGCATCCGATGGGCACGGAAGGGCGCCGAACCTCTGACGAATACACCCTGAACCTGAGCGGCGCCTGGGGCTTCCCCATGGGCTACAAGGAAGTGCGCGGAGAGCTCAGGGTCGAGGTGCTGAACGCGACGGACCAGCAGCGCCGCCGCTCCTGGGACGGCCAGGGCGAGGTCCTGCCGGTTCGGCGTTTCTTCCAGCGCCCACGGCAAATCCGCGCCAACCTCAAGCTCCGGTTCTGATCCCTTGGGCTCCGGCCCGCGATCGAACGAATCAGGGGGAGAGGGCTCCGGCTCTCTCCCCTTCTCGTTTTCGCTTCGCTGTCGCTGCCCGCCTGATGCCGGCAGTGCGCGGCGACCGAGCCTTCGGAAGCTCCTGACAACAGCGCTCGCGGCAACTCGCCCGAGCATCCTCCGGTGACTCCGGGGCCCGGTCTCGGACCGGGGAAACCGGCTCGACGCGCCGCTCTCCACCAGGTCTCCTGGCTGGGTGCTCTCGTCATGGCCGCGGGC
The DNA here is from genome assembly GCA_965116145.1 of Thermoanaerobaculia bacterium. GTDB lineage: Bacteria > Acidobacteriota > Thermoanaerobaculia > Multivoradales > Multivoraceae > Multivorans. The sequence goes on along the minus strand of OZ220482.1, from coordinate 224,446 downwards.
TGCGGCGGGTCGGATCCCGACCGGACCCTTCGGACGCCGAGGCCTGAGCCGGCCGTCTTCGAAGAACGGGCAACACAGGTCGGCCTCGTGTTCCGACACTGGAACGGCGCCCGCGGGCGCTATCTCCTGCCTGAGATCATGGGTTCGGGTGGAGCGCTCTTCGACGTGGACGGCGACGGCGACCTCGACGCGTTCCTGGTGCAGGGGGCCGACCTGGAACCGGGTGGCGGCCCGGTACCGGCCGCTGTCCGCATCGGCGACCGCCTGTTCCGCAACGAGCTGGCGGAAACCGGCGAGCTGCGCTTCGTTGACGCGACCGCCGACTCCGGCATCGACTCGACCGGCTACGGCATGGGTGTTGCGGCCGCGGACTACGACGGCGACGGCCGGATCGATCTCTACGTCACGAACTTCGGCGCCAACCGGCTGTGGCGGAACGTCGGCGGCGGCCGGTTCGAGGACGCGACAGAGACAGCCGGCGCCGACGACCCCAGATGGAGCGTTCCTGCCGCTTTCCTCGACGTGGAAGGCGACGGCAGACTCGACCTGTTCGTCGCCAACTACGTCGATTTCAATCTCGGCAGCCACACGCTCTGCACCTTCGGCAGCGGCAAACCGGACTACTGCAGTCCGCAGACGTTCCGGGCAGAACCGGACCGCCTGTTTCGCAACCTCGGCGACGGGCGGTTCGAAGACTCGACAGGCCGCGCCGGACTGTCGGCGGAGTTCGGCAACGGCCTCGGTGCGGTCCCGGCCGATCTCGACCTGGATGGTCGACTTGATATCTACGTCGCCAACGACGGGACAGCGAACCAGATGTGGATGGGCCGCCCCGACGGCCGCTTCGACAACCGCGCCTTGTTCGGCGGCTCGGCCGTGAATCGCCGTGGTGAGCCCGAGGCCGGCATGGGCGTCGACGCCGGCGATCTGGACGGCGACGGCGACGAGGATCTGTACGTGACCCACATCACGGGCGAGACCAGCACTCTCTACGTCAACGACGGAACGGGCCTCTTCACCGACGCCGGCATGCCTGCCGGCCTCGACATGCCCAGCCTGGCGATGACCGGGTTCGGAGCCGGCTGGCTCGACTTCGACAACGACGGCGATCTCGACCTGCTGGCAGTGAACGGCGCCGTGCGGCGTCTGGACCGCTGCCGCCCAGGCGAAGGAGCCGTGGCGAGCAACGCCCCAACCACCCCTCACGAACGTCGCTTCGGTCAGCCGAACCAGCTATTTCGCAACCTGGGCAACGGTCGGTTCGAAGAGGCAACCAGGTCTGCCGGGCCGACATTCGCGGCCTGCGACGTCTCGCGCGGCGCCGCCTTCGGCGACGTGGACAACGACGGCGACACGGACGTCCTGATCACCAACAACGACGGACCGGCGCGGCTGCTGCTGAATCGGGTCGGCCAGGACAGCGGCTGGCTCGGTCTCCGTCTGGTCACCGCGGACGGCCGACGGGACGCTCTTGGCAGTCTGGTCCAGGTGCGGCTCACCGACGGCCGGACGATCACACGCCGCGTCCGCGCGGCGATGAGCTACGCCTCGTCGAGCGACCCGCGGGTGCTGATCGGTCTCGGCGACGCCGGCATCGAGGACATCCGGGTGTCCTGGCTGGGGGGCTCCGAGGAGTCCTTCGGTGTACTCGAGACTGGCGCGTACCACGAACTCCGCCAAGGTCAAGGTCGGTGACTCCCCCGCGCCAGGTCCTGGTCGTTGGCGCTCTGATGGCTGCCCTTGCCTGCGACGGTTCGGGGAGTGTTCCTCTTCCTGTCTTGCACGAAATCGGCGACCCGGCCGTCCGCACCCGGATCGCCAGCCTCGAACAGCGCGTCCGGTCGCTTGAGGACAGCGGCGCGGGACCTTCCGAGCTGGCGGCCGCGGTCGGTGAGCTCGGGCGGCTCTACCACGGGCTGCAACTGCTCGACAGCCACGCCTTCGCCGCGCTCGATGCTGCCGAGGTCTGTTACCGGGAAGCGCAGCGGATCGATCCGACCGACCATCGCTGGCCCTACCTTCTGGGGTTCGCCGCAGAAGCGCGCGGGCGCCACACGGAGGCGGGGGACGCCTACCGGGCCGCGCTGGCGCTCGAACCCGACCTGCTGACGGCGATCCGGCGCCTCGCCCGATCCGAGACGGCGCGCGGCCGGTGGGACGAAGCAGGCGCGCTGTGGCGCCGGGCACTCAAGCTGCAGGCGGGATACCCGGCCGCCCTGCATGGACTCGGCGCTCTCGCACTCGAGCGTGGCGACGCCTTGACCGCGACGGAGTACCTCCAACGCGCCGTCAAGGCGGAACCCGGCGCCGGCAGCGGACACTACGCACTCGCCATGGCCTACCGCCAGCTCGGCGACGACGACCGTGCGGCGGAGCACTTCTCGCGAGCCAGCCACACGGACTTCGCGATCGACGATCCCCTGGTCCGTGAACTCGCCTACCTGCCGACCGGCAGCTCCGCTCTCGTCCAGCAAGGCCTGATCGCGGTGCGGGCCGGCGACTTCGCCGCCGGAGCCATCCTCTTCGGCCGTGCCGTCGACGCGGAACCGACGAACCTGGAAGCGCGGCGGCACCTTGCCCTGGCCCAGATCGACGCCGGTCGCCTTGACCGGGCCGAGGCCGCCTGGCGAGATCTCATGAGACTCGATCCCGACCAGGCTTCAACTCACTTCGAGCTCGCCCGCGTGCTCATCGGCCTCGGCCGACAAGCGGAAGCGATCGAGCATCTGGCCACGGCGACGGAACTTGCACCCGGTTACAAGCAGGCCCACTACCAACTCGCGCTGCTGCTCGACCGCGCGGGGCGATCCGGCGATGCGCTGCGAAGCTACGACCGGGTGCTGGCTCTCGACCCGGACTACGCCGAGGCGCCGGTCCGGCGCGCCGCGGCCATCGCGGCGTCCGGGCGACCGGCGGAAGCGCTCCGGATCCTGAACTCGCGCATCAGGAACGAGCCGTCGGACGCCGCCGCTCTCCAGGCCTTGAGCGTCGTGTTCCGCCAGCAGAATCGCCTGGAAGATGCCCGTACCGCCCTGGAACGGGGCTTGCGCTCCGCGAAGTTCGCCCCTGAAGACGAGGCCCGGCTGCGGACCGAACTCGGCGGCATCCTGGCCATCGAGCAGCGCCTGACGGATGCGGCGCGAGAACTCCGGAAGGCCCGGCAGCTCGATCCGACAGAGCCCCAGGCCAGCCTCGTCCTCGGCATGGTCCTTCTCGATCTGCACCGCCCCGAGGAGGCCGCCCAGGCGTACGCCGCCGCTCTCGCCATCCGTCCCGACCTCGCGCCGGCCCGCCTCCGTCTCGCCGCCATCCTGGCCCGAACCGACCGGTGCGACGAGGCGCTGAAGCTCATCGAAGGCGGCCGCCGCTTCGCCGGGAACGACCCGGCGTTTGCCAGCACGTCCCGGCAACTGCAGACGGCCTGCGCCGCATCCCGGCCCGCGCCGAGACGTTAGCAACGGATTGCCGAGGGCTTCAGGTCTCTCCCCTGTTCGTTCCGCCTCGTCTCGCCAGGCTCTTCCTTTGTGCACGCCCTTCGGACGAAGTTCGTGCGCCGGCCGCTTGCGTCCGGCCTGGACCCGCACCTTGACCTCGCCTGGGCCGTGCCGAGGCAGCCGCTCGGCGAACTCAGCTCAGGGCGAGGCCGACGATTCCTCCGAGCATCGGGACCATGACCGCGAGGATCCCGCCGAGAAGCCACCTGATGGACCGAAGCTCGGCGCGCAGACCGTTCATCTCGCCCCGCAGACCATCCATCTCGCCTCGCAGACCGTTCATCTGACCGGCGATCTCCTGCCGGAAACTCTCGAAACGGTCCCTCATCTCCTGGCGCAACGCTTCCATCGCGCGCTCCAGGTTCTCGATTCGGGTCGTGTTTCTCGCAACAACGACGGTGAGAGCCTCCAGGCCCTTCTTGATCGTCACGATGTCGGCCTTGATCTCCGCAATGTCGGCCTTGACGACCACGAGCTCGCCCTTGACGACCGCCAGATCTTCCTCGACCGTAACGATGTCGGACCTGACGGCGGCGATGTCCTGTTTCGGTGCCAGCGCCTGCTCCCTGTCGCGGACCATGTCGACGAGTTCCTCCGCTTGGGGCGTGTCGAAGCCGACCGCTTCCAGTCGGCGTTTCTGTTCCTGTCGCTCGCAGCGTAGCAGATGGGTTTCCATGACCGATTCTCCCGAGGTTCGTTGCTGATCCGGCATAGGGGGCGCTGCTGACCATGACGGATTCGACGCCCGGGTCCTCGGGCGCCGGGTGACCGAGCCAGCCGGCGCTGCAGGCCGGGCCCTGCGCAGGCGACTCTCTTCTCCCTCCGGCAGACCATCGACCAGGAAGGCGAAGGACGCATCGTGGTGGACGCCGGACCGCGCGGTCGGGCACCGGCAACGCGGCAACGGCCCGCTGGCGCCGCCGTCAGCCGAAGACGATCGCCCGGTTGTCGACGACGAGGACGCGGTGTTCGAGATGGGCCTGAACCGCCCGGGCGAGGACGACGCGCTCGAGGTCCCGGCCGCGGCGAACGAGTGTGGTCACCGAGTCGCGGTGGCTGACGCGGGTAACGTCCTGCTCGATGATCGGGCCCTGGTCCAGGTCGGCTGTAGCGTAGTGAGCGGTGGCGCCGACGACCTTGACGCCCCGCAGATAGGCCTGGCGGTAGGGGCTGCCGCCGGGGAAAGCCGGCAGGAAGGAGTGATGGATGTTGATGACGCGGCTTGGGAAGCACTCGAGGAACCGGGGCGTGAGGATCTGCATGTAGCGGGCGAGCACGACGAGGTCGACCTGCGCATCCTCCAGCACCTCGATCATCCGCTCTTCCTGCTCGCTCCGGGTCCCGGCGTTGACCGGCAGGTGGTGGTACGGCAGGCCGTTGTACTCGGCCTCCGCGGCATGGTCGGGATGGTTGCTGAGGATGCACACCGGCCGCCCCGGCAGTTCGCCAAGGCGCCAGCGCGAGAGCAGGTCGTGCAGGCAGTGCGCCGGCTTCGACGCCAGGATCCCGACCCGCTGCTCCTGGTCCGAGAACGCGATCCGGCTGCGGACCGAGAAATGGTCGCCGATCTCCCACTCGAGCAGCGGCCGGATCGTCTCCCGGTCCAGGTCGAAGTGATCGATCTCGAATTCCAGGCGCTGAAAGAACTTGCCGATCTCCTCGTCCCGATGCGTCTCGGACTTGCAGATCATCCCGCCGTGGTCGTTGACGAAACCGGTCACCGTCGCAATGACGCCGACCGCATCGTCGCAGCTCAGGAGCAACGTCGCGGTCGTCGGCTGCGGCGACGGTGCGACGCCGTGCGGATGTTCGGCCAAGACGGCGCAAGTCTACCCGGACGAGGCGGCAAGGCGATCCATGCGTGACCAACGAGCAACCAGCAGCCCGTGGCGACAATGCGTGTCGCACCGACCGCAGTCAGGCGCCCGTCCGGCAAGGCGCTGCCGGTCGCATGCCGGATCAGCTGTCGCCGAAGAACAGCACAGCCGCCGGGCCGGATGCATGGCCGCTCGAACGCAACGCGGCGTTCGCCGCGGGCTGGTAGGATGGCGATTCCCATGTCCGTGTCAGCAACGGCTCAGCCCATCCGGGCTACCGGCGCCGGGTTGCTTCTGCTGGGCCTCGTCCCGGCTGCCGCCCCTGGTCAGACTGCCCGGACTCCGGCGGACGGCGTCAAGCTGTTCGAGGACAATGTCCGGCCGGTACTGGAGCGGGAGTGTTTCGCCTGCCATTCCGACCCGGAGCGAGCGAAGAACGACCTGCTCCTGACGACGCGTGCAGGGCTGCTCCGCGGCGGCCAGCGAGGCCCCGCACTCGCTGCCGAGAGCCCGAACGAGAGTCTCCTCCTGCGCGCCGTCGAGTACGGCGACGAACAGTTGCAGATGCCGCCGACCGCGAGGCTCGCCGACGCCGACATCGAGGCGATCCGGCAGTGGGTGGAGCTTGGCGCACCGTTCGGCGGCGACGAGGACGAGCTCGCCGCAGTCGCCAGGTCGGACGAATTCGAGATCACCGACGCCGACCGGGACTGGTGGTCCGTGCGGCCGCTCGAACCGCCGGCCGTGCCCGCCGTCGCCGATGCCGACTGGCCGATGAACCCGATCGATCACTTCCTGCTGGCGCGGCTCGAAGCGGCCGGGCTCGAACCGCCGCCGACAGCCGATCGGCGGACCCTGATCCGGCGCGCCGCCTACGACCTGACCGGGCTGCCGCCCACGCTCGACGAGGTCGAGGCGTTCGAGCACGATCGGCGTCCCGACGCATGGGAACGCCTGATCGACCGCCTGCTGGCGTCGCCCCGTTACGGCGAACGCTGGGGCCGGCACTGGCTCGACCTCGTTCGCTATGCGGAGACCGACGGTTACGAGCGCGACCGCAGGAAACCCTCCGCCTGGCGCTACCGCGACTGGGTGATCGAGGCCCTGAACGCGGACATGCCGTACGACGAGTTCCTGACCCACCAGCTCGCCGGCGACGAGATCGATCAACCCGACGCGGCGTCGATCATCGCCACCGGCTACCTGCGCCTCGGCATCTGGGACGACGAGCCGACCGACACCGAGCTCGCACAGTACGACGATCTGGACTCCATCCTCGACACGACGTCCCGGGTGATGCTCGGCATGTCGATCGGCTGCGCCCGCTGCCACAACCACCGCGGCGACCCGATACCGCAGACCGACTACTACCGGATGCTGTCCTTCTTCCGCGGCATCGCGCCGTACAAGGTGGGCGGCGGCAACGAACCGGCCCCGGAGAACTACGTCGACCGGATTCCCGCAGACTACGGCTCGGGCGCACGCCACAACTCCCGCAGCCGCTACCGCCGGGAGCAGGAAGGGCCCGGGCACACCTGGATCGAGGTGCTGCGGGCCAAGGAGGTCGGACCGCAGGCGCCGCCCACCCACGTGCTCATCCGCGGCAATCCGCATGCCCCGGCAGAGCGCGTCGAACCCGGCTTCCCGCTCATCCTGGGCAACGCCGACCCGGGGCTCGACTCACGGCCGGTCGACGCATCGACCACCGGCCGCCGCCTTGCGCTCGCGCACTGGATCGCCGATCGGGACAACCTCCGGACCTCTCGTGTCATGGCGAACCGACTGTGGCAGCACCACTTCGGCCGCGGCCTGTCGAGGACCCCGAACGATCTGGGCCGTTTCGGCGAAGCGCCGACCCACCCCGAGTTGCTCGACTGGCTGGCGACCGAGCTCGCGGCCAGGGACTGGAGTCTCAAGTCGATGCACCGGCTGATCATGGCCAGCCGCGCCTACCGGATGTCCTCGCGGCCGCCGGCAGGAGCGCTCGAAGCCGATCCTGCGAACGACCTGTTCAGCCGTTTCGACATGAGACGGCTGACGGCAGAAGAGATCCGGGACTCGGTCCTGGCCGCGTCCGGCCGGCTCAACCTGGAGCTCGGCGGCCCGAGCGTCCACCCGCCGATGCCGGCGGAGGTACTGGCCACCGCCTCGCGCCCCGATGCCGCCTGGGGCGACGCGACGCCGGAGGAGGCCTCGCGACGCAGTGTCTATATTCACGTCAAGCGCTCGCTGCTGCATCCGCTGCTCGAGAGCCTCGACCTCGCCGACACGGACTCGACCTGCCCTGTCCGCTTCACGACGACCCAGCCGACGCAGGCCCTGATGATGCTGAACGGCGAGTTCATGACCGAACAGGCCGCGGCGCTGGCGACCCGGCTCGACCGCAACGGCGGCGCCCTGCAAGAGCAGGTCGCCAAGGCCCTGGAGATCGTCCTGACGCGCCGTGCGCGGCCGGCGGAAGTCGCCCGAGGCGTCGGCCTGATCGAGGAGCTCGAGCGGGAGGAGGGCTTCGACGACGACGCCGCCCTTGCCAGCTACTCGCTGCTCCTGCTGAACCTGAACGAGTTCGTGTACCTCGACTGAGGAGCGGAAGGATGACCAGCGATCCCGAACGTCCCCTGAACACCTTCTGCGGCCGCACCCGGCGCGAGTTCCTGTGGGAAGCCGGCGGCGCGTTCACGTCCGTGGCGCTGGCCGGCCTGCTGGCCAACGACGATTTCCTCGCCGCTCAGACCGTCGCGGCCGACGGGGTCTCCGCCTGGAAGAACCCTCTCGCCGCCAGGCCGCCCCACTTCGACGGCCCGGCTCGGGCGGTCATCTTCCTGTTCATGTACGGCGGCCCCAGCCAGGTCGACACCTTCGACTACAAGCCCGACCTCTACCCCCTCGACGGCAAGACCATCGAGATCAGCACCAAGGGCCGCGGCGGCACGCGCAACCAGGGCCGGGTCGTCGGTCCGAAGTGGGAGTTTCGACAGTACGGCGAGTGCGGCAAACGGGTCTCCGACCTGTTTCCGCACGTCGGCGGCTGCGTCGACGACATCGCCTTCATCCACTCGATGACCGCGGATGCGCCGCTGCACGGCTCGGCGATGCTGCAGATGAACAGCGGCCGCATCCTCTCCGGCAGCCCCGCCCTCGGCTCCTGGGTGAACTACGGCCTCGGCACCGAGAACGAGAACCTGCCGGGCTTCGTCGTCATGCTCGATCCGACCGGCGGGCCGATCAGCGGGGCCAAGAACTGGTCGAGCGGCTACATGCCGGCGAGCTACCAGGGCACGGTGATCCGCTCCAGCGGGACACCGATCCTGTCCCTCGATCCGCCGCCCGGCATGTCCCGGCGGGCCCAGCGGCGGCTCCTCGACCGCCTGCGCGCGGCCAACGAGGAACACGCCGCGCCGCGGGCCGAGAACACCGAACTGGCAGCCCGCATCGCCAGCTACGAACTCGCCTACCGCATGCAGCAGCACGCGCCCGAAGCGGTGGACCTCTCCGGCGAATCGGAAGCCACCCGCAGGCTCTACGGGCTCGATCAGGACCGAACGAAGGACTTCGGCCGCCGGTGCCTGCTGGCGCGCCGTCTGGTCGAACGTGGCGTCCGCTTCGTTCAGGTCTACTCCGGCGGCAACCACAACGACAACAACTGGGACGCCCACGGCGACCTGGTCAAGAACCACGAGTACCACGCCGGCGCCACGGACAGGCCGGTCGCCGGGCTGCTGCGCGATCTGAAGCAGCGCGGTCTGCTCGACAGCACGCTGGTCATCTGGGGCGGCGAATTCGGCCGCCAGCCCACCGCCGAGTACGCCGAAGGCACCGGCCGCGACCACAACGCGTACGGCTTCACGATGTGGATGGCCGGCGGCGGCATCAAGGGCGGCATCAGCGTGGGCGAAACGGACGAGCTCGGCAATCGCGCCGAAGTCGACCGGTTTCACGTCAAGAACCTCCATGCCACCGTGCTGCAGCAACTGGGTCTCGACCCGAACGCCCTGACCTACTTTCACGCCGGCCTCGATCAGAAGCTGGTCGGCGTAGAAGGCGCGGAACCGATCCGGCAGATCATCGCCTGACCGAGCAACAGCAGCCGCGCACTGCCAGGACGCGCGTCGGATCTGCGAGAACCGGCTACCCGCTCCTGGGGGGAGATCGCATGCGGGACTCTGCACAGGATGAGACGGTGGCAACGAATTTGCAACAGGGACGGGGAGTGTCGACGCCGAAGATCATCGCGGCAGCGGCCGCACTGTGCGCCTGGGTCTGGGCTGCGGGCGCCGCGCCGGCCCGGCAGACCGTGACCTTCGAGGCCAGGGGCGCCTCCGAGCGTGACCTGCGCGGCGATCTGGAACTCCGGATCGACGACCAGGCAGTCGGCCTGGAGGACGTCTCCCGAGCGCGCGACGGCTGGCAGACCCTGGTCTATGTCGACTTCTCCATGACGACGCCGGGGCCGGTGTTCCGATTAGCCGAAGCCCTGCTCGGGCAACTCGACGACCTGCTGGCGGCCGGCGCCCTGGAGGTCGTCGTGGCGGACCCGCACGCCCGGACGATCCTGCCGCCGACCCGGGACCGGGGCCTGGCGGAGGCGGCGCTCGGCCGGCTGGCGACGAGTCAGGAGGCGGCCAGCGCCCTGGTCGACCGGCGGCGGCTGTTCGCCAGCGAGCGCAGCCTCGAGATCTCGCGCACCCGACGGCAGGCGGCCGCGGGAGAAAGCGTCCGCGACACCGGACTGGAGGCCGTGCTGCAGCAGATGGCGGTGGACGCGATCCGTGACGAAGCGGCGATGCGCCGGAACCAGATCGACGAACTCGTCTCCCTTCTCGCCGCCCGCGAGGACGTGAGGCGATCCGCCCTTCGGGCCGGCGAGACAGAAACGTCCGCGGCCGGGGACACTGCGCCTTCCGGCCGCCGCCACCTCGTCCTGCTCGCGGACGGACTGGTCACCGATCCGCTGAGCTACTACCTGGAACTCGTGCCGACCGCCAACTCGCTTGCCGTCGAGGCGGCATCGATGCCTGGACTCGGCGGTGTCGGCCGGACCGCGGCCGCCTTCGGCTGGACTGCGGCGCCGGTGGCCTTCGGCGCAAGCGAGGACGACGAGGGCCTGGACATCGGCTCGAACGACGTGACCGTCGGCTTCACCCTTCGCCTCGGCCGGGGCTCCGGGACGCCGCGGTCCGTCGAGGACGAGCTCGGCCTTCGTCTGCGGCCGAGCGAGTGGGCGGGAACGGCCGGCGCGGCGGGCGGCGAAGTGCTGCTGGACGAGACCGGGATCGCCGGCTGGATCGAGCGGTTGCCGCGCCGCTTCGAAGCGAGCTTCGATCTGCCGGAGGGCGCAGCGGCCGCCGGCACCCTGGCCCTGAACAGCAGCAGCGGCCGGACGATCCTCGCGCCGACCGTGACGCCCGGTGCGGGCTCGCCGGACGAGGTCGCCGAGGTGCGCCTGCGCCGCGCCTTCCGGGGCGAGCTCGACAGCGAGTTCGAAGGGGACGGCGCGGGCGTCGAGGTCCTGGCCTCCCTCAGCATCGAGTCGACCTCGCCCGATCGGGCGGTCGGCCGGCTGACAAGCACCATCGTGCCCGCATCCGGGTCGGCCCCGGGCGACGCCTCGGACTGGAGGGTCAGCACCGGGCTCCACCGCGAGGACGGCGGCGTCGTCACCAGTCACGGCGTTCCGTTCGCCGCACCGGGCGCCGAAGTCCTGACGTTCGAACGGCCGCTGGAGCTTCCGTTCGGCACCGACTCGGCGATCGTCCTGGCCGAGAACCTGCGCGACGGTCGCTGGGGCTACGCCGCGGTCGACTTCGTCAATGTCGTCGAGCCGGCAGCAGACGCCGGAGATCCGGTGCGGGCGATCAACCTCCGGCCGGAAGACCCGCTGAACCGACGCGGCCGCACGACCTTCGTCGCCGATGTCCTCGAGCCCTTCACCGATCGGATCGAGCGGGTCGTCTTCTACTACAACGGCCGTCGCGTGGCAGCCCGCAACCGGGCGCCGTACCGGGCGCGGATCGACCTCGGCCGCGGCGACCGCCTGGGCCGGGTCGAGGCGGTCGCCTTCGACGCGGAGGACAGGGAACTCGACCGTCACGAGCTGCTGGTGAACGAGCCTCCGCACGCCTACTGGGTCCGCGTCACCGAGCCGGAAGAAGGGCCGCAGGCCGGACCGGTCGACATCGCCGCCGAACTCAAGCTGCCGCGGGGCGGCCGCCTCGCCGAGATGCGCTTCTTCGTCAAGGACCGTCTCGCCGCAACGGCGAGCGAGGAGCCCTTCCGGCGCGAGGTGCTCGTGCCGGTCGGCGATCCGGAGTCCTACCTGCGGGTCGAAGCCGAGCTGACGGACGGCCGGATCGCCGAGGATGTGCTGTTCCTGTCGCGGCCCGGCCTCTCCGCGACCATCGGCGTCGAACTCGTCCAGCTCTACGTCGTGGCGACCGACCGTTCGGGTCAACCGGTCAGGGACCTGAAGGCCGCCGATTTCTCCGTCTTCGAGGACGATCGGGCCCAGGACATCGAGTCCTTCCGGATCGCCTTCGACCTGCCGCTCACGCTGGGGCTCGCGATCGACACATCGAGCAGCCTGTTCCTGCGCATGCCGGACGTGAAGCGTGCCGCAGCCGCCTTCCTCGGCTCGCTGGAGCCGAAGCGCGACCGCGCCTTCCTGGTCGGTTTCGGCACCGAGCCGCGCCTGGTCCGGGCCGCCACCTACAACCTGAACGCCGTACGCGGCGGTATCGGGTCGTTGCGGCCGCGCGGCCGCACGGCGGTCTGGGGCGCGTTGTCGCTGGCGCTCGACCAGCTCGAGGGCCTGCGCGGCCGCAAGGCGCTGGTCGTATTCTACGACGGCGACGACGAGGATTCCGACGCCGCCTTCCGGCAGAGTCTCGAGCAGGCGCGGCGCGCGCGCGTCCCGGTCTACCTGGTGCTGATGAACGATGAAGCCGCACGCACCGACGGCCGGAGCTTCAGCACCCGCACCTTCGTCAGCAAGCTCGAGCGGATGGCGAAGGCGGGGGGCGGCCGCGTCTACTACGTCCGCCACGACCAGGACCTGGAACCGATCTTCGACTCGATCAGCCGCGAACTCCGCAGCCACTACCTCCTGACCTACTACCCGAAGGAGGAGCCGGGCGGCCCCAACTGGCGGGAAGTCAGCGTCGAGCTCTCGCGCCGGGGCGTCGTGGCCCGCACGATCGAGGGCCGGGACACGAGCAGCCCGTGGTGAAGGCGCGTGTCGCACCGAGAGCGGTCAGGCGCCCGTCCGGCAGGGCGCGGCAGACGAGCAGCACACGGAGCAGATGTGACCGAAGAGCAGCGCAGCAGGAGGGGATGCGTGGCTGAAACGAATGCACCGCGGCCTTCGCCGCGGACTGCCCGGTAGAAGGCGGCCGATGGTCCTTCTCGGCGCACGGCGATCCCTGTGGTCGGCGTTCTGTGCGGCGGCGCTCCTCGGCTCCGGCGTCGGCGCGGCGCAGTCACTGAGCCGCGAGGCCGAGATTCTCCTGCAGGTGCCGACCCGGCCGACGCTGCAGCTCACCGCCGACACCGTCGACATCCTGGAGAACGGCGAGGTCCGGGAGATCCTGGGCGTCGACCGGGTCGCCGAGCGCTGGCGAATCGTCGTCTGGTTCGATCTGCCCGGCTCGACGCCGGAGGGGGTCGAAGCCGCGGCGGAGACCGTTGCAGACGCCGCCGAGGCCCTGGTCGCCCTGGGCGATGTCGAGATCGTGACCTCGGACCGGATCGTCGAGGTCCTCCTCCGCCCCACCGGGGAGGCAGCCGAGGTGCGCGCGGCGGCCGGCGAGGCAGCGTTTCAGGCCGGTGCGGCGGGCGCCCTGCTGGAACTGCGGCGGGAGCTGCGCACGGCCGCCGACAGCGGCTCCGGCGACGGTGCCGCCGCCGGCGGTTTCCGCACCGCCGACCTGCTCGAGGGCTTCCTGCTGGAGCTCGACACGTTGCGCGGACAGCGGCAGAACCTGCTGGCAGCGCTCGATCGCGGCCCTTCGGTCAGGGAGCCGCCCCGGGCGCTGTTCCTCGTGCGCGACGGCGTCGACCTGTCCGCCCACACGTTCGCCGAACGCCTGCTGGGCGAACCGACTCCCGCATACGAACGTGCCGCCCTGCGAGAACAGCGGCAACACCGCGATCTCACCCGTACCCTCGCGGCCCTCGGCTGGCGCGTCTACCCTCTCCACCGGGCGCCGGCAGACGTGGACGCCGACGACCTCCTGCCCGGGCGTCTCACGTCGTCGCGGGAGGTCGCGCAGGCCGGCGGCGGCCGCGTGCTCGCCGACCGCGGCGACCTCGTGTCGACGCTCGAGCAACTGCGGGCGTCGTGGCGTGTCCGCTACCGCTCGAGCGGCGCCCCGGACGGCGCCGCGCAGCCGGTCAACGTAAGGGTCTCGACGCCCGAAGGTCCCTCGATCGAGCCCCTGGCGCGCCGCTGGGCCACGGTCGCGGCGCCGACCGCCCTGGCCGCCGTGCGTGCAGGCCGCGCGCTCGAGGCGATGAACCAGGACGGGGAGGATGATCCCACCGTCGCCGGCGCATCCGGCGACCTGGCGATCCACGGCGTCCTGCTGCCCCAGGGAGGGCGGTCGACCGCTCAGGACGCCGCCGCCGAGCTCGTCGCGCTGGACGGAATCGCCGCGATCGGAAGGCTGCCGCCGGCATCCAGCGCCGACCTGCGGCTGACGGTCTACGGCCGCGGCCTGGATGCACCGCCCTTCCTGCTCCACCGCCCGGGTGCGGGAGCGCGTCTCGACGGCGGCGCCTGGCGTTTCCGCACGCTCTTCGAACTGCCGACGGCGATCGACGAGCTGATCCTGATGGTCGAGGATGTGCGCAACGACCGTTGGCAGGTGGTGTTCCTGGAGATCGGATCGAGCCCTCTCGACGACCGCAGCGACGTCGAGCTGCTCGATCCGGGCGCCGGCGAGCGGTCCGAAGCCGAGCTCCTCGCGTCCGCCGAATCCGCCCGCCGACCCGGCCGGACCGCTGGCGCCACGCCGGACGGGGTGCGGACGCCGCGGGCCGGCGAGATGTCAGCGGCGAACCTGGTGCGCATCCTCCCCCCGCGCGGTCAGAGGTCCGGCCTGAGCGGACGGAAGCTCTTCAATACGGTCACGACCAGCGACATCGTCCGCCGTGTCGAGTTCTATCTCGACGACGAGCTGGTGTTCGACGACCGCAGTAGACCGTTCGGGGCACGGCTCGATCTGGGACCGGAAGCGGCGCCCCACACGATCCGGATCGTTGCCTACGACCGTTCGGGGCGAAGGCTGAGCGAGGACGAACTGACGGTCAACCAGGGCCAGAAGCGAACCGGCGTCCGGTTCGTCTCGGTGGAAGCGCAGGCGGGCGGCCGCTACGCCGTCGAGGCCCGGGTGGACCTGACGGAAGACAGGCGCCTCGACCGGGTCGAGTTCTACCGCAACGACCGCCTGGCGGCCACGATGACGCGTCCTCCGTTCCGCACCGTCCTGCCCGGACCCGTCCTGCCGGGCGCCGACTTCGCCCGCGTCGCCGTCCACTTCGACGACGGCACGGCGATCGAGGATGTGAGATTCCTCTCTTCGGACACGTTTGTCGCCGAGGCGACCGTCAACCTCGTCGAGGTGTACGTCGTCGTCAGCGACAAGCGGGGCGAACCCGTCACGACGCTCACCCGGGAGGATTTCGTGCTGCGCGCGGGCGGCGACACGGTCCCCATCGAGCGCTTCGCCATCGCCGAGACGGTGCCGCTCGTGCTGGGCCTGGCGGTCGACAGCTCGGGAAGCATGGAGCCGCTGATGTCCGACACCCGCCGGGCGGCCGCCCGCTTCCTCGGCAGCACGCTCACCAGGATAGACCAGGCCCTGCTGGTCGACTTCGACACCCGTCCACGTCTGCTCTCGGACACCACCGGCGAGGTCCGGGACCTGATCGCCAGCCTGGGGGACGTCAGAGCCGACGGCGCGACCGCCCTGTACGATGCCGTGGAATTCTGCCTCGTCCACCTTGCCCGGGACGAGGGGCGCCGGGCCCTGGTCGTGCTGACCGACGGCGACGACTTCAACAGCCAGGCGAGCTACCGGAGAACCTACCGGACCGCCGGTGACTCGGGAGTGCCGATCTACGTCATCAACATGCACCTGAGCCTGCAGCCTCAAGGACGCGGTCCGCGCAAGCTCGACATGGAGGCGATCGCCAACACCAGCGGCGGCCGCGTGTTCTACGTCGGCAGCATCGAGGAAGTGGTCGCGGCGTACGACCGGATCGGCGAGGAGCTCCGCAGCCAGTACATGCTCGGCTACTCCACCGGCAAGCCGCTGACGCCGTCCGAGGTCCAGTCCATCAAGGTCGAGCTGCAGCCTCGGCACCGCGACCTGGATGTCCGAATCGCCGTGGGCCGCGGCCGCGGCTGACCTGCGGACCGGGGCTGGAACTGTCTACGGCTCGGCGATCACCGGGTTCTCCAGCAGCCCCAGGCCGTCGATCTCGATCCGCACGACATCGCCCGGCGCCAGGAACTTCGGCGGATCGAAGGCCATGCCGACGCCGGACGGCGTGCCCGTGGTCACCACGTCGCCGGGTTCCAGCGTGCACATCGTGGAGATCGTCTCGACCAGCTTCGGACAGTCGAAGACGAGTTCCCGCGTGTTCGAGTCCTGGCGCAGCTCGCCGTTGACCCACGTGCGAATGCCGAGCGCACCGGGCTCCCGGATCTCGTCGGCGGTGACCAGGAAGGGCCCCATCGGACCGTGGGTATCCCAGCCCTTGCCGAGGATCATCGTCGGTGTGCGGCGCTGCCAGTCGCGCACCGAGACGTCGTTGACGATCGTGTAGCCGGCGATCACAGCGGCCGCATCTTCGGCGGCGACACCGCGGCAGCGCCGGCCGACGACGAAGGCGAGCTCGCCCTCGTAATCCACTGCGGAAGACGCGCGCGGAATGTGGATGGCCCCGCCCGGACGGTTGACAGAGGTCACCTGCTTGTTGAACACGGTCGGAAACGCGGGAACGTCCCGACCGGTTTCGGCCGCGTGGTCCGCATAGTTCAGCCCGATCCCGAAGAACTTGCGGGGCCGCGGCACCGGCGCGAGGAGAGTCTGCTCGGCAAGCGCGACCCGCCCTCGGCCCGAGTCCAGGGCGTGCCGCGCCGCGTCCAGTGCCGGCTCGCCGCCGGCCAGGAAACGGCACATGCCGCCCGGCAGTTCGGGCGCGGCGACGCTCAGATCGACCACCGTGTCCTCGTCGGTGAGCACGCCGACCGCCGACCGGCCGTCCCGCAGCAGGGAGAGGAGCTTCACGGCCCGGCGTCCTCGTCGTCCGCACTCGATGGCAGCGCCAGGGCGACGATCCCGGCCCGGTCCTCGCCGCCGACCGCCAGGGCGATGTACTGGCGGCCGTCGATCGCGTAGGACATCGGCGTGCCGCCGGGCGCCAGATCGAGTTCGATCTCGTGGATGACCTCGCCGGTCGTCTTGTCGTGCGCACGCAGGACAGAGACCCCGCCGTCGTCGCTGTTGCCCCCTCCCGCCATGCCGGGGGCGTCGCCCTGGGCCTGGAACAGCAGTGTCCGGGTGAGCAGGGGGCCGGCGGCCGGCGGCGCGCCGAGCGGACCGGGATCCTCGCCGGTCATCCGTTCGACCTGACGACGCGGGCCGTCGCCCAGCGGCCTCATCCAGGCGTGCTCGCCCGTGTTCAGGTCGATCGCCGTCATCCGGCCGTAGGGCGGCCTGGTCAGGGGCAGCCCCTCCGGCCCGGCAAGAAAGAAGCTCTCGACGCCGCTCATGCCGCGCACGTAGCGGAAGTTCGAGCGGGCGCCGTCCGGCTCGACCAGCTTGACGACCATCGGCATCGTGAACGACGGGATGTAGATCGTCGCTGTCTCGGGGTCGACCGCGGCGCCGAACCAGTTCGCTCCGCCGCCCCAGCCCGGCAGCAGCAGCGTGCCCTGAAGCGACGGCGGCGTGAACAGCGGGCCGGCAACCCACTGGTCGCGGATCTTCTTCGCCTCCTCGTGCAGCTCGGGGGTGAACGAGATCAGCATGTCGTCGCTGTCGAAGCCCTGGTGCTCGTAGGGCGCCGGCCTGGTCGGGAACGGCTGCGTCGGCGACGTGCGCTCGCCGGGGACATCCGTCTGCGGCACCGGCCGCTCCTCGATCGGCCACACCGCCTCACCGGTTCGGCGGTCGAAGACATAGACGAAACCCTGCTTGGTGATCTGGGCCACTGCCTCGATCTCCTTGCCGTCGACCGTGATGTCGACCAGGTTCGGCGCCGCCGGCACGTCGTAGTCCCACAGGCCGTGGTGCACGAACTGGAAGTGCCACACCCTCTCCCCGGTCGCCGCGTCGAGGCAGACCAGGCTCTCGGCGTAGAGGTTGTCCCCCAGACGATGGCCCCCGTACCAGTCGTTCGTCGGCGTACCGACCGGCAGATAGACGTAGCCGAGTTCCGGATCGGCGCTCATCACGGTCCAGACGTTCGTGTTGCCGCTGTAGGTCCAGGATTCGTCCTCCCAGGTCTCCACTCCCGGCTCGTCGCCCTGCGGAATCGTGTGGAAGATCCACTTCTGGCGGCCGGTGCGGACGTCGAAGCCGCGCACATGGCCGGGGGGCATCTCCTTGCGCGTCGGACCGTCGAAGATCGACGAGCCCACGATCACGGTGTCGCCGACGATCATCGGCGCCGAGATGACCGAGTAGATCCGGCGCTGCACCGGCCGTCCGAGCCCCTCCGTCAGGTCGACCTTGCCGCCGTCGCCGAAGCCGCCGACCGGTTCGCCGGTGTGGGCGTCGATCGCCCACAGGTACGCCTGGTTCGTCGGCATCAGGATCCGGGCCTGCTCGCCGTCCGTCCAGTAGCCGACGCCGCGGTGGTTGAAGCCCAGGTTCGTGGGACGGCTCTTCCGCCAGTCCTCCGTGTCGAGAAGCCAGCGCTGCTGCCCGGTCTCGCCGTCGAGCGCCGCCACCTGACCGTAGGACGTCGGCACGTAGAGCACGCCGTCCTTCATCAGCGGCGTCACCTTGTACGCCGACGGCCTGAGCATCCGGGGCCGGTCCGCGGCCTCGGCGTTGTCGGGAGAGTCCCAGCTCCAGGCGACCTCGAGGTCGGCGACGTTGTCCCGGTCGATCTGATCGAGCGCGGTGTACTTCGTGCTGCCGTGGTCGCCGCCGTAGGACGGCCAGTCACCGGCGGCCAGGCCATGCTGGGCGGCTGCGGGCAGCGCGGTCAGGGCGGCCAGCGCGGTCAGGAGCAGAAGAGGGGCCAGCCGCGGAGCGAGCCGTGCCGGCGAGGACGTAGCAGGTGATCTGTTCAACTCGTTGCTCCTTCGCAACTGCCGTTGTCGGGGACCGGCCGATCATACCGACCGCCGAGGCGGCCGTGCCGCCCTCCGCAGCGACGGCGGCGACCCGGTTGTATGCTCGCCGCTTCCCGTCGACCGACTGGCCCGGACCTCCCGGATTCACTTCAAGATACCCTCCTCCCCCTCTGGATGCGTAGCTCGGCGATGATCGCTGCGGCCGTGGCCGCTCTGCTGCCATTACTGTCGCTGACGCCCTCAGCGGCGGGCGTATCCGAGGACGGCGTCAACGATGCGCCGCTGCCCGAGGCGTCCCGACGCCTCCAGCAGTACCTGCGGATCGACACGACGAACCCGCCCGGCAACGAGAGCGAGGCGGTCGCCTTCTTCGCCGACATCTTCGAGCGGGAGGGAATTCCCTATGAGACCGTCGAACCCGCGCCGGGCCGCGGCAGCATCCAGGCCCGGCTCGAGGGCGGACCGGAACCGGGCGTCATCCTGCTCCATCACATCGACGTCGTGCCCGCGGACAGGCGTTTCTGGACGCACGACCCGCTTTCCGGCGCCTGGGAGGACGGCTACCTCAACGGCCGCGGCGCGCTCGACACGAAGGGCCTGGGCATCATGCACCTGGAGGCGTTCCTCGCCCTCGCCCGCTCCGGGGCGCCCCTCCGGCGCGACGTCATCTTCCTGGCCACGGCCGACGAGGAGGCGGGCGGACGGCTCGGCGCCGGCTGGATCGTCCGCAACCGACCGGACCTGCTGGCCGGGGTCGGCCTGCTGCTCAACGAGGGCGGCAGCGGACGGATCCTCGGCAATCGGGCCGTGTTCAGCGTGGAAGTCACGCAGAAGGTGCCGATGTGGCTTCGGCTGAACGCGGTCGGCCCCGCCGGTCACGGCTCCAGTCCGTCCACCCGCAGCGCGGTGACCGACCTCATCGAAGCGCTCGAGCGGCTCCGCCAGGACCCGTTCGCTCCTCGCATCGTGCCCGCGGTGGGCGAGTACTTCCGCGATCTGGCCGCCCTCGAGGCGGCCGCCGCCGACCTTGCCGACCCGGAAGGCCTGATCGCGGACCCGGCCCGGCTCGCCAGACTGCAGCGGACGAGCCCGGTGCTGCATGCACTGACCCGGAACACCTGCGCCGTCACCCGCCTGCAGGCGTCGAGCAAGATCAACGTCGTCGCCCCCGCCGCGACCGCGGAGCTGGACTGCCGTCTGCTTCCCGACCAGGGGCCGCGCGCCTTCATCCACGAACTGCGGCAGCGGCTCGATCAGCCGTCGATCTCGATCGAAGTCCTGATGTCCTTCACCTCGGCCGTGTCCTCGACCGACACGGAGCTGTTCCGGGCGATCGAGGCCGTCACTGCCCGGCGCTATCCCGGCTCCACCGTCCTGCCCGCAGTCACCGCCGGCTTCACCGACAGCCACTTCTTCCGCGATCTCGGGATCGTCGCCTACGGCTTCTCGCCAGCCGTCATTCCCGGCCGCGATCAGGGCGGCGTCCACGGCAACAACGAGCGGATCTCGGTCCAGAACGTCGAGCGCGGCTGGCGCACGATGCTCGACCTCCTGGAAACGATCGCCATAGCGCCCGGTCGCCGCCGCACCGCACCGGCCGAGATCGCCCCGACCGCCGGCGGCCTGGAGTAGAGCCGCCAGGACCTTGAACCGAAGAACCCGCTCGCTGCCTTCCACGGCGCAAGCTCCTGGCGGTCCATCCCGATGAAGATCCCCGTCTCCGCCGTTCCTGTCCTCGCCATCCTGCTCGGCTGCGCGGTCGAGCCGCTGGACCCGTTCCTGGTCCGGACCGACGCCGGCCCCGTCCAGGGCTTCGCGGCGGACGACCGGGGCGACATCGCCGTATTCCTCGGCATCCCCTTCGCCCGGGCGCCGGAGAACGACCTGCGCTGGCGGCCTCCGCAGTCCGTCGAACCGTGGACCGAGGCCCTGCCGGCGCGGGCCTACGGACCGGTCTGCCCGCAGGCTCGCGCACAACTTCCCCAGAGCGAAAACTGCCTGCACCTGAACGTCTGGAGCCCCGTCGACGGTTCGGCGGACGGGCCGCTGCCGGTGATGGTGTGGATCCACGGCGGCGGCTTTCGTGCCGGCAACGGCCGGCTCGGCGAAGCGCCGGCAACGGACCGCGGCGCCGGTCTGGCACAGCGCGGCGTGGTCGTCGTCAGCATCCAGTACCGGCTGGGCGCGCTCGGCTTCTTCGCCCATCCCGCTCTGGCCGCCGAAGCGGAGGCGCTCGACGAACCCGAGGGCAGCCACGGCCTGCTCGACATGATCGCCGCCCTCGACTGGGTTCGGCGCAACGCCGCGGCCTTCGGCGGCGATCCGAACCGGGTGACGATCTTCGGCGTCTCGGCCGGCGGCATGGCGGTCAACAGCCTGATGAGCGCACCGGCAGCCGCCGGCCTGTTCCACCGAGCGATCTCCCAGAGCGGCTACGGCACCTGGCGGCTCCCGCACGTCGACGAGGCCCGATGGGGGCTGCCCTCGGCCCGTGACCACGGCGCGGCGCTGATCGCAGATGCCTTCGACCTCAACGAAGGGCTTTCCACCGCCGATCTGCGCGCGATCCCGTTCGAAGAGCTCAACGACCTCGGCACCGGCTTCTGGGTGCCGATCACCGGCGCCGTGCTCCCGGACGAGCCCGGCATCGTCTTCGCCAGCGGCAAGCAGCACGACGTGCCCTACGTCACCGGCGGCAACAGCTTCGAAGGGACGATCTTCCCCGCCTTCGCCCTCGGTCCCGGAGACTACTTCGCCGCCTTCGGCGAGCAGGAAGCCCAGGCCCGGACCCTCTACGGCGCGGACGGGAACATCGACGCGGACGCCGAGCAGCTCGCCGCCGCCACCCTCTTCGGCGACCAGCGCTACGTCATCTCCGCCCGCTACCTCGCCGAGCAGATGAAGACCGTCTCCTCGCCCGGCCGCACCTACCACTTCCGGTTCGTACCGGAAGCCCGACGCGACACCCTACCCGGCGCCCCCCACGGCGCCGAAGTCGCCTACGCCTTCGGCGACAACAGCACCACGGACGACCCCGGGCACTCCCCCGATCCGCAGGCAGACGCCCTGGCCGAAGCCATGGCCAGCTACTGGACCCGCTTCGCCAGAACCGGAGACCCGAACGGCAACGGCGCCCCGGAATGGCCCGAGTACGACCGGGAAAGCGACACCTGGATGGTCTTCGACACCCCCGGACCCAGGGCCGTCCCCGGCGTGCTAAAGGAGAAGCTCGACCTGCTGGAGGCGGCATACCTGAAGCGGATCGGCAGCGAATAGCACGCAACCGAGGCACCGCCGGCTGGTGCTGTCCAAGGGGCCGACCCGTTGTGGCGGGCGGCGAATCGGATCACGCCGGACATGCGGACAGCGATCTGCACTGCCGCGGCCACCGCGGAATTCTCCGGGTCGAGCGCCGAGGCGAACATCAGCAGCACCGACAGCGCCAGGGACGCCGCCACCGTGATCGCAGCGGCGCCAACTTACGGGTTCAGCAAACAGATGCGTCATCGTGCCCGATTGCTGGTATCCGTCGTACTCGCCAGACCGAATCACACGCCGACACGCCACGCGCCCTCAACATCTCTCACCGATGTCTGCTACTGAATCGCCAAGCAGCAACGAATCAGCGGTGGCACCGATGCTCTACTTGCTGTCACCGGTGCATTCTTCTACGTTGAAGTACACCATCCAAGCGTCGACCACACGGCCGCTAGCAAAGCGTACCGGAGCCGAGAACTGAAACACGTTTCCGTGAACGTCGCGGTGCGATTTCGTGTCTGAGTATCTGAGTGAGATCTCCTTCAGCCCTACTTTGCCAAGAGACCTCAGCTCCCTAGGATCAGTCTGACCGTCACGGTCGCGATCAATCCACAAGCTCAAAGAGTCGAAAATCCTGTCACTGGCGTCAATCCGGTCGTCACCGTTACCGCCGTTCAGCGTGTCTATCCGGCGAAAACCCCTTTTTGTCGAGGCAGTCGCCCGTGGCAACAAGGGTAGCATAGTCGACTGTCTCATTGTAGCAAATCGGGGTACACGAAATTCTGTACTGCTTCGCGATGATCTGTGGGGATCTGGGGCAGGCAGGTGCAGCTGTCACACTCCGCACAGGCGTCGCACTGACACACGGCCAAGGCGGGATCTGTGCCGCAGAAGGATCAAGCTGGAAAACAGTCGCGACAGGACCGACAACCAAGGCGCTTACGATCAAAGAGCGCTTTCTCATCGACCCAGACCACCTCGGCGTAGCTCGCGCGGCAAGTTGGAGTTCAACAGGCTCAGCTCGCCCCTCAGATACTGAACAGTACTTTCGGCAGCGCTAAACAGAGACTGTGGGTCGGACTTCAGAATCGACATATCGTCTAGATCCGCCGGACGAACGCCCGATTCCAAAGCGGACGTCCTTAGAGCAGAAAGCCAATCAGCGTTGAGTCTTCCCTTGATCTGGCGTACGAGAGCGGGAGGACCTGCCAATTCCGAAGTCTCCCGACTGGCCTCGTAGAATCGCACACTCTCGTCAAGGAAAGAACCAAGCGCGTTGGTGCGCAGAGCCTCATCCAAGCGGGCCGTCATATCCGCCAGAAGAATGGCGCGCAGCGTTCTGCCATAGAGCACACGTCGAACCTCATCCAGGTCGCTTCCGGCGAATTCACCGTCGTCAAAAATGACGGACTTGATCGCGACGTCAAGAACTGTGTAGTCAGCCTGACCAGTCCGGGTGAAACCCAGCCTGTACTGGACTGGCCGGGTGCGGCCTGGTTGCAGCGTACCGAATCTCCCGTCAGGTTCGGAAGGGTAGTAGTTGTTCTCTGTGTAGGAAACAGCCTGGGACTGACCATCGGAGAAGCCGATCACGATTCCAACGGACCAAGCGGTAATGGCCCGCGCTCCGTGGTTGCGGAGTGTCGCGGTCAGCGTGCCTTCAGGTGTGACGGATACGCCTTCCAGTTTGAGCGCGGCGTCCGCGACCTCGGGAGATTTCGCGTCTGGAATGCTTGCGATGAGGCTCTCTGCCGCCTTTAGCTCCCGATCCCGATCGAGATAGCGCTCAGGTATCTCGCCGTACTCCTGAGCAGCCGTTGCGCAGGGGAGGAACCCCAGTCCTGCGAACAACAGAACGCACAGCAGCCCTTGAAGCTCCTCTCTCATACATAGCACCTCCTTACGAGTACTACGGCCGGTGCTTGCCGGCGATACGCCCGTGAACATGCCCAGCCATGGAATTCACTCTGTTGCGTGATCGTCTGACCGTACACCTGTCGCGGGAGCGTGTCAACTCGGATGTGCGGCAGCGAGGGGAGCAGCAAGCTGGCCGCCGGGTGGAAGGCGCAGCTGCTACCCCAGCCGCCGGCCCGGCCGACAGCCTCGTCGTGTAGTTCCGTGCGGTCATCAATGAGAACCCATGCGGCCTTCCGAAGGCGACCGCCTCGCTTGTCCGGGCAAAAGGGGCTTTCTCCGGCCGGCCCGATCGAGTCGGCGGCTGGGGAGCCACCTGCGAGTTCAGTCAGGGTCCATCAGCGGTCCGACTTCAGCCAGGAGATCGGCCTGTGGTGCGACGTAGCGAACAGGGCGCTCGATGCGGCGCAGCACGCCCTCATCTGCGAGTCGCTGCAGCCATCGTTGCACCTGGCGAGGCCTCACTCCGAGCCTGGTAGCAGCCTCGTCTCCGCTTCGCGGCTCGGAGCAGGCGGCGACGGCAAGGTCCCGAATGGCGTACCAGAGCCTGGCGCCTGAAGTCTTCTCGTCGGACTGATCGGGCTCGTCGACAGGGCCTTTTTCTGGCAGCGTCTCGCTCGTCACATAGCGCTCTGGCCGCTTCTCCCGGCGCAGCACGCCCTCCTCGACGAGTCTCCCGAGCCATTCCTCGGCCTGCGGACCGTTCAGGTCGAACTCTGACGCGACCGCCTTGGGAGTCGCGGCCTCTGCGCAGAACCGTGGGACGTTGATCCGGACGGACTGCCAGAGCCGGTCTGCGGGAGCCGGGACACCTGCCGGTTCTTCTCCTGGCGTGGGTGCCTGCCCGGTCAGAGACGGCTGTCGAGCTTCCTTCAGAGTCGACGGCTTGGCGTCCGTAAACAGGGTTTCCTGTTCGCCGGACCCTGGAGCCTCCTCCACCGAAGGGCTGAGGGCCGCCCGGAACCCCTCGGGGTCCCTGGGATTGCGCCACGGACGGGCGCCCTTGCCTTTCAATGCGGCCAGTCCTTCGGAGCGGTCCAAGGTGGAGCGCACGTAGACGCAATAGGCGGAACCCCTGTCAAGCTGCGCCGTGGCGCCGGCCCAGGTGCCGCCACGGCCCACTAGCGCCTCGACGACCAGTGCGGCGTCGGCGAGGCTGTAGACGGTGTGGTTTCTCTCCATCGCGCGATACGGCCGGAAACGCACGGCGGGATCGTACGGAGAGATGAGCAGGAGTCTCCCATCCAGCAGATGAACCCGGTTCTCTCGCTGCGTCGCCACCCGTGCGAGATCGCTGGCCAGGACGCCGACCGCGCAGCCGCCTGCTTCGAGCGCGCCGCTCATCGCTGCCCGGTCAACTCCCTTGGCCGCTCCCGAGATGACCACTTCACCCGATCCGGCGGCAAGCTCTCCTACCTTTGCCGCATAATCGAGCAGGTCCTCCCCGACATCCCTCGGGCCGACGACTGCAAGACCGCCATTGCCAGCCAGGCCACACTCACCGCAGCCGTAGAGAACAGGAGGCGCATTCTCGCGAAGCCGCTTCTTCAGTCGCCTGGGATAGTCGTCGTCGGCTCGACTCAGGACCCATATCGCTCGGGTCTGCCACTGCTCCACCGCCAGGCTCAACTGGACTCCTCGCCCCAGCAACGCCTCGATCCGTTGGCGCTCGATACCGAAATCGGGCACTTCCTCACAGTCATCCAGGACGGTCGCGGAGTCTGCGCCGAGCAGGTCCGCAGGCTCCCGACCGATCTGGCGAAGACACTTCGCAAGATCACGGTGGTACTCAACTATCGGCGAGAGCGGCTTCAGGGCCGGATCCCGGGGCGCGCCGCGGCCAACGATGAGCGGCGCCGTAAGCAGCAGGATCGCCTTCGTGTTCGGCGAAAGTGCTTCGCTCATCTCTGGACCACCTATGCCTGTGCCAGCGCCAGGGGCCAGACCACACCGCTGCCCTGCTCTCTCAGCAGCCACGCGGCGACCGTGAACGTCCAGCGGGAATCGACGATGTCATCCACCAACAGCACTGGCGCCGCCGGCGCCTGACCGTGCAGCGCGAGCGAGCCCCAGACGTTCGCCACCTGCTGAACGCTGTTCTGCATTGTCTTCTGCTCGGGTCGATCCTCGGTCTTCACCAGAATCGGCCGGAACGGCAGGCCGAGCTCGGCGGCAAGCCGTTGGGTGAAGTCCGGAACCAGCTCGGGGTGTCGCAGCGAGGGGATGCAGGTGACCCACTCAGGCGGCGGTTCCGGCCGCCAGTTGCGTATCGTGGCGGCACAGGCCTCGACGAGCTGGTCGGAGAACCGCCCGGTCTCGTACTTGCCCTTCCTGACGAGTCCTCCCCATCCGGCGTCGTTCCAGCGGCTCAACGCTCTTCCCGGCTCCGCGCGAAAGTCCTCCGGGATGGTCTTCCGCGGACCCTGTTTCCTCGGCTCGATCGCGTGGAACGACCCCTTCAGAAAGGCGGCCGCCTCCAGAACCGTACGACGTTCCGGCGTTGCTGGAAGCGGGCTCCGGGCAGTCGTGGCGACATCCTGCGGATCGCCGTCAAGTGCGCGAATCAGGAATTCCATGTGCCCCGACTCCAGATCGACGTAGCGCTGCATCTCCTTCTGCTCGTGCCGGCGCAACGTGGTCAACCGCTCTACCCGCTGCCAGAGCTCCGCACCGAGTTCCGCTGCCGTCAGTTGCCATCTGCTGCCTTCCTTGACCACCGGTGACGGCGACTCGAGCGAGAGGACCTTCATCAACTGGTCGAGTCTGCCCTTCCTGAGGTTCACCTTTGCCAGAATCCCGGGCACGGTCAGTCCTTCCGGGCTGGCTTCGATCGCGGCGATCACCTCATCGACCTGCGGTCGCGTCGGAAACGCCTTGTCGATGAAGGAGTCGGTGATCCTCGTATCCTCCTCGCCGGCCAGCAGCACGCCATGGGCCGACTCAAGCGCACGACCGGCGCGCCCTACCTGCTGATAGTAGGTCACGACGGATCCCGGCGCCTGATAGTGGACGACGAACCCCAGGTCCGGCTTGTCGAAGCCCATGCCCAGCGCCGAGGTCGCGACCAGGGCCTTCAGGTCGTTGTCGAGCAACGCCTGTTCAAGTGCGGGCCGGGACTGGCCGGTGCTGCCGGTGTAGGCCTCCACCGCGAGACCGCGGCCGCGAAGCCACTCCGCGACCCGCTCCGCGTCGCGCACGGTCAGCGTGTAGACGATGCCGCTGCCCGGCATCAGCGGCACCTGTTCGGCCAACCAGGCGAGCCGCTCGGCCTGGGTCGCGAGACGGATCGTCTGCAGCGCCAGCGACGACCGGGCAAGGGGGCCGCGCGAGATGGAGAGATCCGGTCCGAGCACGGTCTCGAGGTCCTGGACGACGCGGTCGTTGGCGGTCGCCGTGGTCGCCAGCAGACGGAGGTTCTGCGGCAGGAACCCGACGATCCGGTCAAGTCGCCGGTAGTCGGGCCGGAAGTCGTGGCCCCAGTCTGAGATGCAAGTGCGCCTCGTCGATGACCAGCAGGGAGATGCGGCTGCTCACCGACTCCAGGACGCGCTCGAGGAACCGCTGGTTCCCGAATCGCTCGGGAGAGATGAGCAGGAGATCGACTTCATCTCGGACGATGGACTGCTCGATCCGCTCCCAGGTAGCCGTGTTGTCCGAGTTGATCGTTTCCGCCCGGAGACCCATCCGCCTGGCCGCCGCGATCTGGTTCCGCATCAGCGCGAGCAGGGGGGATACGAGAAGGGTCGGTCCCTCACCGGCCTCGCGCAGAAGCCTGGTCGCGATGAAGTAGACGAAGCTCTTGCCCCAGCCGGTGCGCTGAACCACCAGCAGGCGGCCGCGGCCCTGCACGACGTGGCGAATCGCCTCCTCCTGGCCTGACCGAAACGCCGCGTCCGGCAGCTCGGTTCCGCGCCGGAGCAGGTCGAGCGCCCGTTCGCTGTCGTACTTCAACGCGCCCCCGCTCCCTTCCGAGGCGTCACGACGCTTGCGTCCCGGCCACGCCCGTTCGCCAGGCCGCCGCAGTGCTCGACGGCTTCCCCGGCCCAAGGACCTGTTGACGAATTCGATGCGTACATGTCCGGCAAGGTTCGGGGCTCCGACAGGTCGGTGGGACGGCTGTATCCTACGTTTCCCGCGTTTCCCTCGGGTCCACCTCGCGTTGCTTCTCCTCAGCCTGACCGTGACCGTTGGCGTGCTTGCGGGCGCCGTGCAGGATCCGCCGGCTGCGGCCGCCTCGGACGGAGGCGGTGACCTCGGGCGGCGGGCGTATCTTCGCTACTGTCGGGAGTGTCACGGCGAGGGGGGAGACGGTCTCGGCAAGTTCAGCTACACCACCGGTGAGCGTCCCCGCAGCTTCCAGTCGGGTCGTTTCAAGCTGGCGACGACGGAGAACGCGATCCCCTCGGACCGGGACCTGGAGGAGACGATCCGGCGGGGCATGCCGGGCACCGGCATGTCGGCGTGGGGGCAGGTTCCCGAGGCCGAGATCGAGGCGATGGCGCGCTACGTGCGCAGTTTCGGTCTGGACGCTGTTCGGGCGGAGCTCGACCGCCGGGTCTCGGCCGGAGAACTGACAGCGGCAGCGGCAGCGGCGGAGTTCGCAAGGCGCACCGCACCCGGTCCGGCGATCGCGATACCTCCCGAGCCGCCGTTCGATGCGCAGCGGCAGGTGCGGGGCGAGCGCCTCTATCTGGAAGCCTGCGCGTCCTGCCACGGCCCGAACGGCCGAAGACTCCGCAACGACCCGATGCCCGATTTCGAGGGCAACCACACGCTGCCGACGAACCTCACGGACGGCATCTTCAAGGGTGGGCGCCGCAGCAGCGACATCTTCGCCAGGCTCTACATCGGCATGGACGGCACCGCCATGCCGGGATTTCGCGACGCCTGCACGACGGACGAGATCTGGGACCTCGTCCACACCGTGGAGAGGATCGTCGCCGAGGGCGGTCTGGGTCTGCCGGAGGACGAAGCGACTCAGGTGGCGGCGGTGGGCGCGGCCCGGGATCCCGGTTCGATCTTCGACGATCCCGGGTACGAAGACGTCCCGGACGACGCCGGCGCCTCGCCGATCCTGCTCTGGGGCGGAGGCGCCCTGCTGCTGCTCGTGATCGCGGGCTCGGCGCTGCTGACCGCTCGCCGCTAACGCCAGCGAGCATCCGGGCTACGATTCGCAGCCCCGGCGCCCGGCGCCACGAACCGACCCAGGCAGTTCCCGTAATGAACCCGACGCCCGACGCCCCGACCTCCACTTCGCCCGCGGCCGCGGCCCACCGGCGCGTGTTCAACTTCTCCGCGGGACCGGCGGTTCTCCCGTTGCCGGTGCTGGAGGAAGTCCGACGCGATCTGCTGGCGCTGCCCGGAGTCGGCAGCTCGATCCTCGAGATCAGCCACCGCTCGAGGACGTTCGACCGCATCCTCGCCGAAGCGGAATCGAACCTCCGCGAGCTGCTGGTCGTTCCGGACGACTATCGGGTGCTCTTCCTGCAGGGCGGCGCCCAGTTGCAGTTCTCGATGGTCCCGCTGAACCTGCTGCGCGGCAGCGGCCTGCCGGCGACCTATGTCCTGACCGGCTCCTGGGGAAGCAAGGCGGCGATCGAGGCGCACCGCGAAGGCGATGTTCATGTCGCCTGGAACGGCGCGCACGAGAACTTCGTCCGGGTCCCGACCGACGAGGAGCTCGACCTGCCGGCGGCCTCGGCCTACGTCCACTGCACCTCGAACGAGACGATCCAGGGCGTCCAGTTCCGCCGCCCCCCCGAGACCGGCGAGGCCCCCCTGGTGTGCGATGTCTCGTCCGACTTCCTGTCCGGTCCGGTTTCCGTGAGGGACTTCGGCCTGCTCTACGCCTGCGCCCAGAAGAACGCCGGCCCCGCAGGACTGACCGTGGTCATCGTCTCGGACCGGCTGCTCGACCATGGCGGCGACGACCTTCACTCCATGCTCAGCTACCGTCGCCACGCCGAGAAGGGATCGCGCCTCAATACGCCGAACGTCTTCGGCGTATACGTCTTTCTGCTGGTGACCCGCTGGCTGCGGGACGAGGTCGGCGGCCTCGACGCGGCGGCCACCCAGGCGGCCGCGAAGTCCGGCGCGATCTACGACGTGCTGGACCGGGACGGCGGCGAGTTCTATGTCGCCCACGCCGACGCCGGGAGCCGGTCGCGCATGAACGTGACCTTCCGGCTGCGGCGCCCGGAACTCGAGCCGGCCTTCTTCGCCGCCGCGACGGAACGGGGGCTGACGGGACTCATGGGACACCGCAGCGTCGGCGGCTTCCGCGCGTCGCTCTACAACGCGATGCCGATGGAGGGGGCGGAGCGTCTGCGCGACTTCCTGCTCGAGTTCCGCGCCGCCCATTGACCGCATGAGCTGCAAGCGGCGGGGTGTACGCTTGCACCGATGACGACGGTCGAACCCTCTCCCGCTCATCCGGCCCCGGCCGGGGCCACGCTGCACCACACTGCCTGCACGCTCGACTGCCCCGACTCCTGCTCGCTCGAGGTCGAGGTCGAGGAAGGCCGCGTCCGCAAGGTCCGGGCGGCGCCGGAGACCATCGCGCAGCCCCTGACCCGGGGCTTCATCTGCTCGAAGGTCGGCCGCATCTCCCGCCACCTCTACGGTGAGGACCGCCTGCTCCACCCGGCCCGCCGCATCGGACCCAAGGGCGAAGCCCGCTTCGAGCCGATCTCCTGGAACGAAGCCCTCGAGCAGATCGCGCAGCGGATGACGGAGGCGGAAGCCGGATTCGGCAGCGAATCCGTGCTGCCGCTCAGCTACGGCGGCTCGAACGGCCTGCTCACCCAGGACACCGCGGACGCGATCCTGTTCCGGCGTTTCGGCGCCTCCGGGCTCGCGCGCACCGTCTGCGCCGCACCCAGCACCGCCGCCGCGCTCGGTCTCTACGGGAAGATGGCCGGGGTGGCGCTCGAGGACTACGAACAGGCCGCGCTTGCGATCGTCTGGGGCGCCAACCCCTCCTCCACCGGCATCCACCTCGTTCCGATCCTGCGCGCCGCCCGCGCTCGCGGCGGCAAGCTCGTCGTCATCGACCCGCGGCGCACACCGCTGGCCCGGCAGGCCGACCTCCACCTGCAGCCCCGGCCCGGCACGGACCTGTGCCTGGCGCTGGCGCTCCATCGCGAGCTGTTCCGCCGCGGCGACGCCGATCTCGGGTTCCTGGCCGAACACGCCACCGGCGTCGACGAGCTGCGCCAACGGGCCGAACCCTGGACCTTCGAGCGGGCCGCCGGCGTGACCGGCATTCCGCAACGGGACATCGCCCGCTGCTACGAGCTCTACCAGGCGTCCTCGCCGGCGGCGATCCGCTGCGGCTGGGGAGTCGAGCGCAACCGGAACGGCGGCTCGGCCGTGGCGGCCATCCTCGCCCTGCCGGCGGTGGCCGGGAAGTTCAAGGTTCGCGCCGGCGGCTACACGATGAGCAACAGCGGCGCCTTCCGGGACGTCGGCAGGCGCGAGCCGTCGCCCGGCACCCGGATCGTCAACATGAACCACATCGGCCGGGCGCTGACCGATCCGGATGCGCTGGACGGACCGCCGATCCAGGTGCTGTTCGTCTACAACGCGAACCCGCTCGCCACGCTGCCGAACCAGGAGCTCGTCCGCCGCGGCCTGAGCCGGGAAGACCTGTTCACGGTCGTCTTCGACCAGGTGATGACCGACACCGCCGCCTGGGCCGACCTGGTGTTGCCGGCGACGACCTTCCTCGAACACGACGACGTGGCGATGGGCTACGGCGCCATGGTGCTGCACGACACCAGGCCGGTGGTCCCGCCGGTCGGCGAGGCCCGTTCGAACAACCGGGTGTTCGGCGAGCTGGCGGCGCGTCTCGGCCTGCTGCGGGAAGACGATCCGAGGTCGGAGGCGGAGTGGCGGCAGGCGGTGCTCGGCCGGGAACGGGCGGCGCGGCTGCGACAGGGAGAGTTCGCGGCGCCCGAGACCGGCGCGCGGCCGGTCCAGTTCGTCGACGTCTTCCCGCATACGACCGACCGGAAGGTCCACCTCTGTCCCCCTTCGCTCGAGGCCGAGTCGAGCAGGGGGCTCTACGCCTTCCACCCCGAGCCCGGCGCCGGGCGCTATCCCCTGGCGCTCATCTCGCCATCGGTTCCGCAGACGGTGAGCTCGACGTTCGGCCAGTTGCGCCGCGGCCAGGTACCGCTCGAGATGCACCCGGAGGACGCCGCCGCCCGCCGCCTCGCCGGCGGCAGGGACCCGGTACGGGTGCGGGTGTTCAACGACCAGGGAGAGGTCCGCTGCCGACTGCGGCTCAACCCGGACCTCAAGCCCGGCGTCGTCCTGCTGCCCAAGGGCGTCTGGGCCAGGAGCACGGAATCGGGCACGAACGCCTGTGCGCTCTCGCCCGACACCCTGACCGACATCGGCGCCGGCGCCTGCTTCAACGACGCCCGGGTCGAGGTCGAGGCGCTGGCCGACTGAGCCGAGGAGTGGCTTCCGGAATCCGGGCCGCGCTCGTTGCCGCCGCGCTGTTGAGCGCCGCGGCGCTGCCTGCCGTCCTTGCCGCCGGCGAGGGCGGCGCCGCGGCAGCGACCGCAACGCAGCAACCCGGCAAGATCGTCATCGCCCACCGCGGCGCCAGCGGCTACCTTCCCGAGCACACGCTGCCCGCCTATACCCTTGCCTACGGCATGGGCGCCGACTACATCGAGCCCGACCTCGTCCTGACCCGGGACCGGCGCCTGGTCTGCCTGCACGACATCCACCTGGAGGCGACGACGAACGTCGAGCAGGTCTTTCCCGACCGCGCCCGCGAGGACGGCCGCTGGTACGCGGCCGACTTCACTCTCGCCGAGATCCGGCAGCTCCGCGCGGTCGAGCGTCTGGACGGCCGCTTCCCGAGGGGGAAGAGCCGCTTCGGCGTGCCCGCGTTCGCCGAGGCGATCGAGATGATCCAGGGGCTCAACGCCGGCACCGGCAGGACCGTCGGCATCTACCCGGAGCTCAAGGCGCCCTCGTGGCATCGCGCCGAGGGGCTGCCGATGGAAGAGGAGCTGCTCGCGGTCGTCGAGCGGTACGGCTACCGGCAGGACGGGGCGCCGATCTTCGTGCAGAGCTTCGAGGAGGAGAGCCTGAAGCGACTGCGTCAACTGGGTTCCGCGCTGCCCCACGTGTTCCTGATGGCCGACGCCGAGCGATACCGCCCTTTCCTGGGCACGGAGGGACTCGCCGGGATCGCCGCGTTCGCCGACGGCATCGGTCCGGCAAAGACGATGATCGAACGCCGGCCGGATCTCGTCGAACGGGCCCATGCCGCCGGCCTGACCGTCCACCCCTACACGTTCCGCGCCGACGACGTGCCCGAGCGCTACGGCAGCCACGAGGAGGAACTCGAGCACTACCTGTTCACGCTCGGTGTGGACGGCGTCTTCACCGACTTCCCGGACCGCGCCCGGGCGGTTCTGACCCGGTAGCGGCAGCGGCTGCGGCGGCGCGGTCCAGCTCCCGGCGGCGCTCCTCGGCCGCCAGCCCGGCGAGGCGCTCCACCTCCAGGTAGAACGCCGGCAGACTGCCCCCCGCCTGCTCGAGCAGCACCCGAAACGCCGGCGCGAGGTCGTTGTAGGTCGCGACCGACACCAGATCCGCATTGTTGAGCCTCGACAGCCAGCCGCCCGGATCGGATGCGCCGGCGCCGTGGCCGGCCGCGCGCCAGGCCGGAACGAGCTCGCGCCGATAGCGAGCCGGCAGGGACCGGAAGAGCTCGGCCTTCCGGGCAAGCTTGCGCTCGTCGCTGTCGTCGCTGCCGTAGATCGACCCGAGTTCGCCTCGCACCTCGAACAGGAAGCCGGTCAGGTCGCGGCGGCGCCGCCGGTCCTGCTCGAAGGCTGCGAGTTCCTCGCCGCGGCCCGAAGCGCTCAGCCAGCGCCGGACCCCCTCGACCTCGACCGCGGTGGCGAAGGACTCGTTGAACGTCGTGTCGTCCCTGACGTACACCACCTGGTGGGCGAGCTCGTGGAAGATCAGCGCCGCGAGGTCGGCGTCGGCGTAGTCGAGGAAGGTGTTCAGCACCGGATCGGCGAACCAGCCCAGGGTCGAGTACGCCGCGACGCCGGCGACGCGGACATCGTGACCCCGCTCGTCCAGGCGATCGCCGTACCGCCGCGCCGCACGTTCGTCGAAGAAGCCCCGGTAGGCCGCGCAACCGCCAAACGGATAGCACCAGGTCTTCGGCTCCAGGCCGAGCCGGGGCGCCGCGACCACGTTCCACAACGCGTACGGCCGGTCGAGGTCGGCGTAGCTGCGATAGCTCCGGTTGTCGGGCAACGCCAGTTCGCGGCTGGCGAAGTCCCGGATCTCCTGTGTCAGCCGCAGCCGCTCGCGGGTCGCGGCGGCCAGCACTCCGGCCCGTCCGGGCTCGAGCAGGCGATCGATCGGCCGGCGCTTGACCAGCACCCCGGCGCCGCCCCAAACCGCCTGGGAGTAGTACCGCAGGCTGCCGCAGTTCGCCGCCAGGACTGCCAGCAGCAAGACCGCGGCGAGCCCGAACAGGCGGCGTCGGCGCGACCGCAGGCGCCGCCATCCCCGCGAGTCTCGCGTGCTACCCTGCCGCGCCATGAAGCTCGCTCTTCACTGGCAGGTGCTGATCGGCATGGTGCTGGGGCTGCTGTTCGCCTGGGCGTTCGGCGAGGTGGAGTGGATCGGGTGGGTGGCCGACACCTTCATGCGGCTGCTGCGGATGGTCATCGTGCCCCTGATCTTCACCTCCATCGTCCACGGCGTGTCCGGCATCGGCGACGGCACGTCGATCGGCCGCCTCGGCGCCAAGACCCTCGGCTGGTACGGGCTGAGCAGTCTCGCGGCAATCCTCGTCGGCCTGACCATGGCGAACGCCATCCGTCCCGGCGACGGAGTCGAGCAGCCGGCCGATGTCGCCCCGATCGATCCCGGCACTCTCGAGACGCCGAGTTCGTTCATGGACATCATCCAGCGCCTGATTCCGACGAACCCGGTCGAAGCCGCGGCCGATTTCGACATTCTGGGGCTGATCTTCTTCTCGATCGCCTTCGGCGCCGCCCTGGGCGTGATGAGCGGCCCGCGCGGCGAACAGCTCCGCGGCGTCTTCGACGCGGCCTTCCAGGTCATGATGAAGCTCACGACCGCGGTGATCCGCCTGCTGCCGATCGGTGTCTTCGCCCTGCTCGCGCGGGCGGTAGCCGAGATGGGAAGCGGAGTGTTCCTGCAGGTGGGAAAGTACATGCTGACGATCGCGGCCGGACTGACCGTCCATCTGCTGGTCGTGCTGCCGCTCCTGTTCTCCGTGCTGACGCGCAAGAACCCCGTCGATCACTACCGGGCGATGGCCTCCGCCATGGCGATGGCCTTCTCCACCAGCTCCTCGGCGGCGACCCTGCCGATGACGATGAAGTGTGTCAAGGAACGGGTCGGCGCCTCGAACAAGGTGACAAGCTTCGTGCTGCCGATGGGCGCCACGGTGAACATGGACGGCACCGCCCTGTTCGAGTGCGTCGGCGCGCTGTTCATTGCCCAGGCGCTCGGCGTGGACCTGCCGTTCACTACCCAGCTCGTCGTCGTGCTCACGGCACTGCTGGCGTCGGTCGGCGCCGCCGCCGTTCCCTCGGCCGGCCTGGTGATGATCTTCATCGTGCTCGAGGCGATCAACCTGAACAGACCGGAAGCCTACGCCCTCGCCGGTCTGATGCTCAGCGTCGACCGCCCGCTCGACATGCTCCGCACGATGGTCAACATCACTTCCGACTCGGTCGGAGCGGCGGTGATCGCGAAGTCCGAGGGCGAGGACCTGCACTACTAGCCAGAAGCTCCCGGCGGTGTCCTGCCGCGGCTGCGGGCCCGCTCGCTGCGAAACCCCTGAGGCGCGCTTCGCGGAACCTTGCAGTCCGCGGCAACGGCCGCGCTGCATTCGTTCAGCCATGCATCCGTTCGGCTGCGCTGCTCTTCGGTCACAAGTTCCCCGATGCGCGTAAGCCTTCACGCCTTGCCGAACGGGCGCCTGGCCGTTCTCGGTGCGACCCGGACTCTCGTCACGGACTTCCAGGGCCGATCCGACGTAGAGTTGCCCGGCGATGAGCCTCTCCCCGAACAGCGGCAATGTCGAGATCACGATCGGGGTCGAGGAGGAGCTGTTCCTGATCGACCCCGAATCCCGCGATCTGGTGGCGAATCCCGACCCCGGTATCTTCGAGGCATGCGGCGCTGCCTCCGGGGAGGGTCAGGTGGTCCGCGAGTTCCTCCGGTCCCAGATCGAGACGAACACCGCCGTCCATCGCTCCATGGGGGCGTTGCGCGAGGATCTGGCTGCGTCCCGGAAGCTGGTCATCGAGGCCGCCCGGGACCACGGCGCCGCGGTGATGGCGGCGTCGGCCCACCCGTTCGCGGCCTGGGAAGCGCAATTGCCGACGCCGAAGGAGCGTTACCGCGAGTTCGCCTCCACCTATCAGGAAACGGTCAGGCGCCTGGTCATCTGCGGCATGCACATCCACGCCGGCTTCGGCGACTTGGACACCCGAATTCGCGTCATGACCGCGCTCAGGCGCTACCTGCCGCTGTTCATCGGACTGTCGGCGTCGTCGCCCTTCGGCGAAGGCCGCGAGTCCGGCTTCAAGTGCAACCGGCTGAACCTGTTCGAGGCGATGCCGCGGACCAGCGTGCCGGGCCCGCTGCACTCCGGCGCCGAGTTCGATGCGCTGGTGAACGAGTACCGCCGAATGCACTTCATCGCCGACGGCAGCCAGCTCTGGTGGGACATCCGCCCGTCCCACAAGTTCCCGACAATCGAGCTGCGGGTCTGTGACACCTGTACTGCGGTCGAGGACGCCCTGTGCGTTGCCGCCCTGTACTCCTGCCTGATCCGGATGCTGGCGCGGCAGGACCGGCAGGGCGCCCTGCCCGCCGAGCCGCCGACCGAGATCATCGTCGAGAACAAGTGGCTCGCCCAGCGCTACGGGCTGGTGGCGTTCCTGGGCGATACCCGCCGCGGCGGCCGGATCGACATCGCCGACGCGCTCCAGGCGCTGCTCGACGAGCTCGCCGACGACGCCCGCGCCCTGGACTGCCAACCGGAACTCGACCGCTGCCTGACACTGGTCCGCGAGGGCTCGAGCGCCGATCGGCAGCTCGATCTCTTCCGCCTTCGCCTGCTTGAGGGAGCGACCAGGGAGCAGGCGCTCCGCGATGTCGTCGACCTGCTGGTGTCGGAGACCGCAGCTCTCTGACCAGCCGGCAGACGCCGGGCCGCTGCCGGCGCCGGGGACGGATCGACCGGCCACTGGAACCAGGGACGTGAACACACCGCCTGAACGATCGTCCCGGTCCGCGGGACGCGCCGTGCGCGAGCGCTCCCTGCTCGCTGCACTCGAACAGCGGATCCTGGTGCTCGACGGCGCCACCGGCACCGCGTTCCAGGCCGCGAACCTGGGCCCGGAGGATTTCGGCGGCGCCGACCTCGAGGGCTGCAACGAGATCCTGGTGGAGACCCGACCTGACGTCGTGCTCGACGTGCACCGTTCCTATCTGCAGGCCGGGGCCGACATCGTGGAGACGAACACCTTCGGCGGCGCCCCCCTGGTGCTGGCCGAGTACGGCCTCGAGGAGAGGTCGTTCGAACTGAACCGGCGGGCCGCCGAGCTCGCCCGTCAGGCCTGTGCCGAAGCCGGCGGCGAGCGCTTCGTCTGCGGTTCGATGGGGCCGACGACGAAGGCGATCTCGGTGACCGGCGGCGTCACCTTCGAGAAACTGCGGGACGACTTTCGGATCCAGGCGCTGGGACTGGCCGCCGGCGGCGCCGACTACCTGCTGCTTGAGACCTGCCAGGACACCCGCAACGTGAAGGCGGGCCTGCTCGGCATCGAGCGGGCGTTCACGGAGCTGGGCTTCCGGCTGCCGGTGGCGGTGTCGGTGACGATCGAGACGACCGGAACGATGCTCGGCGGCCAGGAGGTCGAGGCGCTCGCCTCCTCTCTTCTGCACCGGGACCGCCGTGACCTTCTCTACGTGGGTCTGAACTGCGCCACCGGCCCCGACCAGATGTTCGATCACCTGCGGACGCTGTCCGGGATCTGCCGCACCCGTGTCGCCTGCGTGCCGAACGCCGGCCTGCCCGACGAGGACGGCCGGTACGGCCAGACGCCGGCGGATTTCCGAACCGTCTTCGCCCGCTTCCTGGACCACGGCTGGCTGAACCTCGTCGGCGGCTGCTGCGGCACGACGGCCGCTCACATCAGGATGTTCGCAGAACTGGTGCGCGGCCGGCCGCCCCGCCGTCCGGCCGAGCACCGCCGCTGCCTGGTGTCGGGCCTGGACGCGGTCGAGCTGACCGAGGACACCCGCCCGCTGCTGGTCGGCGAACGCACGAACGTCCTCGGCAGCCGCAGGTTCAAGCGGTTGATCCGGGAGGACGAGTACGAGGCGGCGGCCGAGGTGGGACGGGCCCAGGTGCAGAACGGCGCCCAGGTGGTCGACGTCTGTCTGCAGGACCCGGAGCGCGACGAGATGTCGGACATGGAGCGGTTCCTGGAGCGGCTGGTGCGCCGGGTCAAGGCGCCCTTGATGATCGACAGCACGGACCACGAGGTGATGGCGCGTGCGCTCACCTGGTGCCAGGGGCGGTCGATCCTGAACTCGATCAACCTGGAGGACGGGCCGGATCGCTTCGAGCGGGTCGTGCCGCTGGCGAAGGAGTTCGGCTGCGCCGTGGTTGTCGGGTTGATCGACGAGATCGGCATGGCGGTATCGGTCGAGCGGAAGCTCGAGGTCGCCGCCCGCTCCCATGAGCTTCTGACCGGCCGCTGGGGGCTGGAGCCGCAGGAGATCTGGTGGGATCCACTGGTCTTCCCCTGCGGCACAGGCGACGAGGCCTACCTCGGATCGGCCCGGGCGACGATCGAGGGCGTGCGCCGCGTGCGCGAGACGTTCCCGGGCACCCGGACGATCCTGGGCATCTCGAACGTGAGCTTCGGGCTGCCGCTTGCCGGCCGCGAGATCCTGAATTCGGTGTTCCTCTACCGCTGCACCCAGGCCGGCCTGGACGCGGCGATCGTCAACACGCAGGGGCTGGCACGCTACGCCGAGATTCCGGCGGAGGAACGGGTGCTGGCCGAGGCCCTGCTCGAGCTCGAGCCGGGCGGCGTCGAGGCCGGGCGGCTCGCCGTCGAGGCGTTCACCGCCGCGTTCCGCGGCCGCGGCGCGCGCGCACGGGAACAGGCCCCGCGGGAGCGCCTGCCGTTGCCGGACCGCCTGTCGCGCGCGGTCGTCGAGGGCAGCAAGGAGGGACTTCCCCAGGATCTGGACGCGGCGCTCGGCGACCCGCGCTGGCCCGATCCGCTCGACATCATCAACGGCCCCCTGATGGCCGGCATGGCCGAGGTCGGGCGCCTGTTCAACGCCAACGAACTGATCGTCGCCGAGGTGCTGCAGAGCGCCGAGGTGATGAAGGCGGCGGTCGACCGCCTCGAGCCGCACATGGAGCGGACGGAGGGAATGACCCGCGGCCGGGTCATCCTCGCCACGGTCAAGGGCGATGTCCACGACATCGGCAAGAACCTGGTCGACATCATCCTCACGAACAACGGCTTCGAGGTCGTCAACCTCGGGATCAAGGTGCCGAGCGAACAACTGATCCAGGCGGCGCGCCAGAACGAGCCGGACGTGATCGGCCTCTCCGGGCTGCTGGTCAAGAGCGCCCAGCAGATGGTCGCGACCGCCGGCGACCTGCGCGACGCCGGCATCGACACCGACCTGGTCGTCGGCGGCGCCGCCCTGACACGGCGGTTCACCCACGGTCGGATCGCCCCCGAGTACGGGGGTGTCTGCACCTACGCGGGCGATGCGATGAGCGGGCTCGACCTGGTCGAGCGTCTCTGCGACCGGGAGCGGCGGGACGAAGTGATCGAGCGGATCGAGGCGCTGCGCGAACGTGACCGGGCCTCGCTGCGCGCCGGCCGGGGCTCAGCGGCCACGACCGCGGCCGAGCGGCGAAGCTCCAGGGTGCGCACCGATGTCGAGGCGCCCCGGCCTCCCGACCTCGAGCGGCATGCCGTCGTCCTCGACCTCGACGAGGTGTGGCCGCACCTCAACCTGCAGATGCTGTACGCGAAGCACCTGGGTCTGAAGGGCTCCGTCGAACGTCTGCGCGCCGCGGCCGATCCGAAGCTGCTCAAGGTCGAGGCGGCGGTGGAGGAGCTCAGGGAGTTCGCCCGGGATGCGATCGAGGTGCGGGGCGCGTGGCGCTTCTTTCCCGCCCGCGCCGACGGCAATCGGCTGACCCTGCTGGAGGCGGAGGGCGGCAGCACCGGCCGGACCGCCGCAGAATGGCTGCTTCCCCGCCAGCCCCGCGACGACGGTCTCTGCCTGGCGGACTACGTCCTGCCGGCCGGCGACCACGTCGCGCTCTTCGTCGTCACGGCCGGCGGCGGCGTGCGCGAGACGGCGGAGCGGTTCAAGCGGGAAGGCGAGTACCTGAAGAGCCACGCCTACGCCGCGCTGGCCCTCGAGACCGCCGAAGCCGCGGCAGAACTGCTCCACCAGCGGCTGCGCGCCGACCTCGGCTTCCCCGACCCGCCGGAGATGACGACCCGCGAACGCCTGGCGGCGAAGTACCGCGGCAAGCGCTACTCGTTCGGCTACCCGGCCTGCCCGGACCTGGCCGGCCAGCGCCAGCTCTTCGCGGCGCTTGCGCCCGCCGACATCGGCGTCGAGCTCACCGAGGGCGACATGATGGACCCGGAAGCGACGGTCTCCGCCCTCGTCTTCCATCACCCGGACGCCCGCTACTTCGGCGTGTAGGCACGGCGGCGGCTGCCGGTCAACCGGTGCGCTGCCGATCGCAGCGGCGTGCACCGGACATCAGGGTTGCCGGCCGCACGATCGGCAGGATCGTCGGCGGGATCGATCGATCCGCGGTGTCCCGGCGGCCGCGGACGGCCGACCGCCGAGCGTGCTACGCCCGCAGCGCCGCGTACCGGTCGAGCCGGGGCAGGTTCCGGTCCCGGCCCTCCGGCGGCAGCGGCAGGATGACACGGTGAACGCCGGCCTCGGCGTACGCGTCGAGCGCTTCCTGCTGCGGCGGCGCGCCGAAGACACTGATCGAGATCGTGTCCATCGCACGGCCGGCGCGGTCGGCGCGCGTCTTCAGATCCTCGATGCCGGCGAGCACCGCCTCGGTCGAGCGGCCGATCGGCAGCCAGCCGTCGCAGAGGTCGACGACCCGCTGCCGGGTGTAGCCGGTGCCGCCGCCGAGGACGATCGGCGGATGCGGCTTCTGCTCCGGTTTCGGCCAGGACCAGATCGGGTCGAAGTCGATGTGCCGGCCGTGGAACTCCGCCTCGTCCTCGGTCCAGATCGTCCGGAACGCGGCCACCTGCTCCTCCAGCTTCGCGAACCGGGTCGGGTATTCCGTGCCGTGGTGTTCCATTTCCTCCCGGTTCCAGCCGCCGCCGATCCCGAAGATGAAGCGGCCGCCCGACAGCACGTCCAGACTCGCCACCGCCTTCGCGGTCGTGATCGTGTCGCGCTCGATGATCAGGCAGATGCCGGTGCCGAGCCGGATCCTGCTCGTGCTCGCAGCGGCGGCGGTCAACGCAACGAACGGGTCGTGGGTGCGGGAGTACTCGGGCGGCAGTTCGCCGCCGCCCGGGAAGGGTGTCCGCCTGGAGGTCGGGATGTGGGTGTGCTCCGGGAACCAGAGGGATTCGAAGCCCCGTGCCTCGACCTCGGCGCCGAGCTCGTCCGGCCGGATCGCGTCGCCCGTGGGGAACATGAAGATGCCGATGTCCATGGCGGCGCAGTCTACGACCTTGCGCTGCAGAACGCACCCCGGCCAGTTCCACACACTCCCCGACAGTCGTACCTGCAGCACCCTCGCCGAAGGGGCGTCCGACCGCTACCGGTTCAGCGCGTCGAGATCGGCGCAGACCTCCTCGGCAAGCGGAGCGCTCAACTCGACGACAAGCCGCGTGAAGGGCGAACGAGCCAGCCAGACGCGGCCTTCTTCCGCAGCAACGGACCAGATCTCGAGCGTCGATGCCCCGTGTTCGCGGGACTCGACCGTGACCTTTGCCTCGGACCGCCAGGAGGCCTCAGGGTCGCCGTCGCGGTACGCGGCCACCGACAGACGGAAGAACTTGTCGACCCAGGCGGCGATGTCGGCAGAGGCCTCGTCCGCTCCGTCCACGGTCCAGTAGGTGTCGGCAGGGGCCGCGCCCGTCCGCTGACGGACCTTCAATGGCTCGACCGGACCGGCGCCCGGACGCTGCAGCGTCATCGCGGTCACGTCGGGCCGCGGTGCGGCGAACAGCCGTCTCTCCATCAGCAGCCCGGCGCCGCCGCCGAGACCCGAAACGACATCGGAGGGCAGCACCTCGACCCTGCCGCCCGAATCGCCGCGGCCGCCCGGTCCGGCTTCGCGGCGGGCGTAGCGGTCGGCACCGCCGAAGGGGCGGCCGCCGAGCCGATAGCGGATGTCCCGACCGCGCACGACGAGGGTCAGGAGCTCGGCGTCGCCGTTGTCGTCCGCGAGGCCGAGTTCCGCGAGCTTCGTCTCGTCCGCGACCTCGAGCACCCTCACGGCCCGCAGCGGCTCCAGCCCGCGCCACACCTGATCCACCTGGCGGCCGCCCGTGAACACGGTGTCCGCACCTTCACGGGCTTCGCGGCCCGCAAACCAGCGGCCCAGGCCGTCGGTCCGGGCCTCGATCTCGAGCCGCTGCCCGCCCCGCTCGTGGACCAGCCGCTCGACGTCGCCCGCGGCCGCCTGAACGACGACAACGCCCGTCGCCGCGCCGGACGCGCCCTCGGCGAACGGGCGTTCGAACGACAGCCAGGCGCCGACGAGCGCGAGAACGAGCAGCGCCAGATGCAACCGGACAGACCGCCAGGGCGACCCCCGTTCACGACCCGGGGCGACCGGCCGAGGGGTCACGAAGCCCTCCTCGCCCGCCACCGGACACCACCCGACCGGCGGCCGCGGACGATGCCGAAGCCGACCGCGAGCACCAGGGCGGGCACGCCGAAGACGGTGCCGAGGAACCACCGGATCGACTCGCCGCGCGTTCTCTGCAGGACCGGGTCGTCGTCGCCCGGCACGCTCGAGACGGCGGTCTCGTCCTCGCGGGCGAGCCAGACGTAGGCGTCGAGCAGCAGCTTCGCATTGGCCGACATCGCGCCGGGACCGGCGATGTGCACATAGTCGTCATTCAGCGCGTCGACATCGCCGATGACGATCGCTCGCGCTTCGCCGGAATCGCCGCCGGCGTCGGCCGGATCGGCCGCGCCCGCGGGGGCGTCGACCGGCAGCGTCGACGCCATCGCCAGCGCCTCGATCTCGTCCGGCTCCGCCGCGGCGCCGTGCTCGAAGTCGCCGTCGATCTCGAGCCAGCTTCCGGTCATCGGCCGCACCAGGACGCTGGAGCGCGCCGGCCCCCCGGCCGCCCCCTCGAGCCCCGCGGCGCCCTCGAGCACCAGACCGATCCGGCTCGCCGCCCGCGACAGGTCGTTGACGGCGGCGTGGCTGCCGAAGCGGTTGGTCACCAGCAGTCTCCGGTCGCTCACGCCTCCGTCCCGCCGCAGGTGGTAGCGGTCGTTGGCGACCGTGCCCGCAAGTTGCCGGACGGCCATCTCGGCCAGCAGCGGCTCCAGGCCGTGGTCCGCTTCCGGCTCCAGCAGCAACAGGATCGAACCGCCGCGCTGCCAGAAGCGGCGCAGGCTGGCGACCTCCTCGGGCAGGAACCGCCGGGTCGGCCCGAAGGCGGCCACGACGCCGGCGTCCGCCGGCAGGTCCTGGACCAGGTCCG
The DNA here is from genome assembly GCA_965116145.1 of Thermoanaerobaculia bacterium. Classification (GTDB taxonomy): domain Bacteria; phylum Acidobacteriota; class Thermoanaerobaculia; order Multivoradales; family Multivoraceae; genus Multivorans. Next base: position 180,855 of record OZ220482.1, on the reverse strand, counting down.
CCACCGGCAGATTCCGGGTCCTGACGTTCAGCGCCCTGAGAATGCCGTACACATTGCCGAGCCCGGGCTCGCCGGCATCGTTCGCGTACTCGCCCCGTTCACCATGGCCAGCGGTCAGGTACAGGGTCCGGCGTTCCCGGCCGATCTCGAGCAGGGCCTCCTGGAACTCCCGGTCGAGCGAGCCCAGCCGGCGCTTCGCCCGGTCGTAGTCGACATCGAGCTCGATCCGGCGCTGGTCGCCGCCGCGCACCAGGAACAGGACGCCGTTCTCGCGCGCGCCGAGCTCGGCCGCCCGGGTCGGCTCGAGCGCCTGGTCGAGCACGGCCACCTCGACCGGGCCGGCCGCGGCGACCTCGTCGAGGAAGGGCTCGATCCGACGCAGCACCTGGTTCGCCGGTGGAAAGAACGCGACCGCCTCGACCGGCTGACGCAGCGAGCCGACGAGCTCCAGGGTCGCCTCGGACGGCCGCGCCCGGCTGCGCACGCTCCACTCCCACAGGCGGTCGCGCTCGCGGGCGGTGTAGTTCACCGCGAACACCCAGGCTACCGCCAGCGCGAGACCGAGGGCAGCCGCCGTCGCCGCCCGCACCCGGCGCGGCTCCGGCTCGCCGCCGCGCAACCGGGCCCAGTCGCCGCCTGTCGCCGCCGCGGTCCCCGTCCACCACAGGAGCAGCCAGGCGATCGTCCATACCGCGCGCCAGGACCGGCCGCCGTCCTCGTCGAGACCCAACCGGTCGACGACCGCGGCGCCGGACAACGGATACAGGAGGAGACCGAGCGCCGCCAGGCCGTAGCACCACAGACTCCTGCCGGCCGCCTCGCGCCGAGCCGGCGTCGATCCGGTTCGGACCCGTTCCGCGGCACAGGCGGCGAGCGTTGCCGCCGCGAGCAGACCGCCCGCTCCGTCGAGCAGCCAGCGCAGGGCGTCGGAGGCGGCGTAGCGTTCGCCGGCCAGGATCAGCGCCGAACCGCCCAGCCACAGCCACGGCGCCTGCCGGCGCCACCGGCTCACCGCCATCTCCTTGCCTGCAGCGTCCGCACGCTGAAGAGCAGGAACAGGAAGGACACGGTCGGCGCGTAGACCAGGGTCTTCAGATGCACCGCGCCGTCCTGGAACGGCTCGAAGTGCTCCCGGTACAGGTCCATCGCCGCGAACACGGCGCGAAGGGGCGGCTCGCCGATCCCCGAGAGCAGCCAGAACAGGACCTGGAGCGTGACCAGGAAGCCCGCCGCCACGCCGGCAGCCAACTGGTTCGGCGCAGCCGCCGAACAGAAGATGCCGATCGCCGTGGCCAGCGCCGCCGCCAGCGCGACGCCGAGGTAGCCGGCCGCCGCCTGCCCCCACTCGACGTTGCCCTTGAACCAGACCATCGCCGGGATGTAGGCCGCGGCGGCCACGGTGCAGAGCACGAAGCCCAGGGCGCCCAGGTACTTGCCGAGCACCACCTGCCAGTCGCCGGCCGGCGAGGTGAGGAGCAGGACCAGCGTCCGCTGCTCGCGCTCGGCGGCGAAGGAGCGCATCGTGACGAACACCGCCGCCGCCAGCGTGACGCCGAAGTTCGTGTAGAAGAAGAGGCTCAGGACCTCGCTCGACGGCCGCGGGCTGCCGAGCGTGTAGGCGTTGAAGAACAGACCGTCGAGCATCAGGACCAGGGCGAGGATCGCCCAGCCGTAGAGGCCCGCGAACGCGGCGCGGAACTCCCGGCGCGCGATCAGCAGGATCGTGCTCACGGGCCGTCCTCCCCTGCCGGCGCGGAGCCGCCGCCATCCCGGACCAGGCCGAGGAACACCTGCTCCAGATCGGAACGGACGGGCGCCAGGCGCCGCACGCCGAAGCCGCCGGTCACCAGCGCCGCGGCCACCTCCTCGCGCTCGGCGGCGTCCACATCGAGGGTCAGCACCGTGACCTGGCCGCCGAGATCCGCCGAGCCGACGAGTTCGACCCCCGGCGGCAGCCGGTCGGCCGCGGCCGCCGCCGCGCCCCGCACCTCGACCTCGATCCGCTCGCGCCCGGCCAGTGCGCCGAGCTCGGCCTGGCTGCCGTGCGCGAGCAGGACGCCGCGGTGGAGAACGAGGATCGAGTCGCAGGTCTCGTGCACCTCCCGCAGGTGGTGGGACGACGTGAACACGGTGTGCCGGCCGCCGAGCGAACGGACCAGTTCGCGCATGCCGACGATCTCCGCCGGGTCGAGCGACGAAACCGGCTCGTCGAGCAGGATGACCTCCGGCTCGTGCAGGATCGCCTGGGCGATGCCGACGCGCTTCCGGAAGCCCATCGACAGCTCGCCGATCACGCGGTCGAGCGCACCGTCGATGTGGACCTGCTCCGCCGCCGCGGCGACGCGGTCCGGCAGCTTCGACCGCGGCACGCCGTTCAGCGCGCCGGCGAAGCCGAGATAGTCCCGGACCCGCATCTCCCGGTAGAGCGGCGGTTCCTCCGGCAGGTAGCCCACCCGCGAACGCATCGCGCGCGAATCGGCCCCGAGCTCGACGCCGCAGACGGACACGCTGCCGCCGCCGGGAAGCAGCTCGCCGGCCAGTATCCGGAGCAGGGTCGACTTGCCGGCGCCGTTCAGGCCGAGAACGCCGACGACCTCGCCCGCGCCGCAGGCGAAGCTGACCTCATCGAGCGCGGTCACCGCGCCGTACCGCTTGCTCAGCCGCTCCGTCCGAACCGTCTCCGCCATCGTCCGCTGCCTGTCCATCCCGCGCCCGGCGCCGGGCAGGCCGGGATCCTGCCCCGCAACCGCGCAGCGACGCAAGTGGCCCAGGCCGGCAGCAGCCACAACCGGCGGCGATCCCCTCCGGGGGAGGATCAGGTCAAGGACCCGAAGGCTGAGCAGGCGCTACAGGTTGGCGCCCTGCAAGGACCAGAAGCAGGCCATCACGAATCCCAAGATCGAGACCAACAGCCACAGCGCCGAATTGTCCTCGTGTTCCTCGCCACAGTACTTCTCTCGAAGCGTCTTCATCTCCACTCGCTTCATCTCCATCAGCCGCACCGGCCTCACCTCTCAACCTCGCCCTCGGGCTGCCGGGCATGGGTAGACTCGGGTCCATGACCGACCGTCCCGACTTCGGGCCCGTCCGCGACGAAGCGGAGCTTGGGGCACAGGCCGCCAACGAGGCGCTGGCGTTCAACACGCCGCTCGACACCTGCGTCGCCTGGCTGCGGTCGAACCGGGACGATGTGCGCGTGATCCGCCGCGGCGGCGAAGTGGTCGGCGGGCTGGTCCTCTACCGGATGGGTCAGTTCCTGGGCGGACGCTCCGTCCGCAACGCGGGCATCGGCGGGGTCGCGATCGACCCGACGGTCCGCGGCCGCGGCGCCGCCAAGGCGATGATGGCCTCGACCCTGAACGAGCTCCACGGCGACGGCATTGCCGTATCGACGCTCTACCCCACGACCTACACGCTGTACGGCCGCGCCGGCTACGCCGTCGCCGGCCATCGCTATCGCTTCCGCCTGCCGCTGGACCGGATCGGCCGGATCTCCGCCGACGGCGGCCTCAGGCGCATCGACCGGAAGGCAGACCAGCCGGAGCTCGACCGCCTCTACCGGCGCCAGGCGAGCGGCCGGAACGGCTGGCTCGACCGCAACCGGTTCATCTGGGGGCGGGTCTGGCGGGATCTCGGCGGCAAGGACACCCACGGCTACGTCGTGCCGGGCGAGGACGGCAGGCTCGACGGCTACGTGGTCTACACCCAGGGCCCGGCCGGAAGCTACCCGTACGACATCAGGGTCCGCGACGTGCAGACCGCGGATGCCCGGGCCGCCGGCCGGATCCTGGCGCTGTTCGCGGACTGCCGGACGCTGGCCCGGAGCGTGACCTGGTACGGCGCCCTGGACGACCACCTCCTGCTCCAGGCGCCGGAGGTCGGCGTCGGGATCTCGGTGAGCGAGACCTGGATGCTCCGCATCGTCGATCTCCAGGCGGCACTCGCCGAACGCGGCTACCCGCCGGCGTCGAGCACCCGCCTGACCCTCGAGGTGACAGACGACGTCATTGCCGCCAACCAGGGGCAGTGGGAGCTTCGGGTCGATGCCGGCCGCGCCGAGGTCGGCCGCGCCGGGCGCAACGCCGGCCGCGGCACGCTGCGCCTCGACATCCGCGCCCTGGCCCAGCTCTGGACCGGCTATCTGGGCGCGAGCCGCCTCGCTGCCCTGGGCCGGCTGGAAGGCACGCCCGCTGCCGTGCAGGAGGCCGACCGCCTCTTCGCCGGCCCGCCACCCTCCATGCCGGACGATTTCTAGCAAGACACGCACGGAGACTCAGAAATGGACAGAGCCCCGCACAGACTCCCCACCCTCGTTGCCCTCGTCGTTGCGCTGGCCGCAGCCGGCGGCCCCCTGGCCGCCCAGAACGAGCCGGCCCCGCCGCCCGCGCCGCCGCCGCGTGCGGACACCGCCGAGATCGAACACCTGCTGGGCGAGTGGGTGCTCGAGGTCGTCACGCCGCAGGGGTCGCTCAACAGCCTGATCACCTTCAGCGACGACGACGGCAAGGCCAGCGCGGACTTCTACGTCGTGCGGCTGGCCGACGTCGTGATCGAGAACATCAGCCGCACCGACTCCGGCGTCCTGCTCAAGTGGGACCTCGACTTCGACGGCCAGATCGTGCCGGTGGAGATGGCACTCGCGCGCACCGGCGACGAGATCGCCGGCAAGCTGATGACCGGCTTCTTCAACGCCGACATCAAGGGCATGACGAAGGCGGCGGCCGATGCCGCGGGAATCGTTGTCCAGCGGCAGCAGTTCGACGACGACGACGAACTGGACCAGTCGCGCGTGGAGATAGACGGTCAGGCGATCCGGTTCCGCTTCGACCGCCTGCCGGCGCCGGGCCCCGACTACGACCGGCTGGCGGCGCTCGGCGACGGCGAGGTTCTCGGACCGATCCACGGCAAGCCGTTCAAGTTCTGGACCGACGCCGATCTCGCCTTCGAGGACGCGGACGTGGCTGCCCACAACCACGGTCCGACCTATCCCGGCGTCTACAGCCTGTGGCTCAAGCGCGAAGGCGACGGCTGGAAGCTCGTGTTCAACCACCTGGCCGATGTCTGGGGCACCATGCACATGGTCGAGCACGACGCCGGCGAGACCCCGCTTTCCTTCCGCACTCTTGCCGAACCGGTGGAGCAGACCGAGGGCGTGCTGGAGATGGACGGCGCCGCGGGCATGCTGACGATCCGCTGGGGCGCGATGGAGTGGTCGGCGCCGTTCCAGATCGCGGAGTGAGCAGGTAAAGCCCGGACTGGTGCGCCGGCGCTGAAGAGCGAACGGGTAGTACAAGGCCACGGCGACCGGCCATGGGGCGGGAACCACGTCGGACACGGTTCACGGTGTGCGAAGACGCGGGCGCGGCGCCGGGGCCGCCTGGCAGCCCGGCCGCGCCGGTCAGAGCTCGGCGGCGACCCGCGATCCGTCGCTCAGGCTGTCGCTCGGGTAGACGACGACCTGCTCGCCGACTTCGAGGCCGGCGAGAACCTGGGCTTCCTGCGCGTTCCGTTCGCCGACCTCTACCGCCCTGAGCGCGGCGCGGCCGCCCTCGACCGCGAACACCGCCCAGCTCTCCTCGCGCCGGAAGAGGGCGCCGGTCGGCGCCTTCAGCTCATCCTCGCTCTCCCACACGACGACCCTGGTCTCGACCCGGAACCCGTCGCCCAGCCCGGCCCGGACAGCGGGCGGATCCACGATGTCGATCACCACGTTCACCCGCTGTTCCTCGACCCCGAGCGCCGAGATCTTCGTGAACCCGGAAGGCTCCACCCGCCGCAGCCGGCCCTGCAGGGGACGATCGCCGCCCCAGCGGTCGATCAGCACCCGCTGGCCCGGCCGCATGCGGACCGCGTCCTTCGACAGATAGTCCGTCACGACTTCGATCCGCTCCGGATCGCCGACCTCGAGCAGGGTTTCGCCCGCCGGCACGACGGACTCGCTCTCACGTACGCGGCGAAGCACGACGCCCGAGACCGGCGACACGATTCGAATCGCCGCACCGTCCGCGTCCTCCGCAGTCTCGGCACTGAACTGCAACAGCCGGACCCGCGCCGCCTGCAGCTCGCTGCGCGCCGTGCGCACGGCGTAGTCGGCGGCCTCGACCGCCTCCTGCCGGGTGTCGAGATCGAGCTGGGCGGCCTCCATCGCCTCGACCGAGACGATCCCCTCCCGGCGCAGCCGTCGATAGCGCTCCGACTCCGAGCGGGAGTACGCAACTTCCGCGGCCGCCCGTTCGTGCAGCGCTTCGGCCCGACCGAGCGCTGCAGCCGCGGTTTCCACCGCCGCCTCCGCCTCGGCCCGGCTGCGCGCATCCAGCAGCACCGGCGCCGACGGAAGGAACACCGCCAGCACCGTCTCGCCCGCCGTCACGCTGTCGCCCGGCTCGAGTTCGATCCGCAGGACGCGGCCGGCGAACGGCGCCGAGATGACGAACCGGTCCCGCACTCTCGTCTCGCCCTCTTCATCGATCGTCACCTCGATCCGGCCGCGCGTCACTTCGGCAAGCTCCGCCGGCACGGCCTGGGGCCGGATGCCCAGAACGACCGCGATCACGGCCATGGCCGCTCCCCCGATCCACAGCATCCAGCGGCGTCCAGTCACACCACCCACACTATTCGCGCGTCTTGAGCACCGCGACCAGGTCCAGGTCGTGGAGCTTGCGCCGGACCGTCCAGGCCGACAGCGCCATCGACCCGAGAACGGTCGCCGCCGAGATCAGGAACGTGCTCGCCTCGACCACCACGGGCAGCCGGAACAGCTCGCTCTCGAAGGCCGCCATCGCGCCGGCGATCATGCCGTATCCGAGGATCAGTCCGAGCGGAATCGAAGCCAGGGTGAGCACAGACAGCTCGCCGAGGAGGATCGAGGAGACTTCGGCGCGGGTGAAGCCGATCACCCGCAGACTCGCCAGTTCGCGGCTGGTCTCGGACAGGGAGATGCGCGCGGTGTTGTAGATGACGCCGAAGGCGATGATCACCGCGAAGAGCAGATTGACCCCCATGACCATCGACATGTTGTCGAGCATGTAGGTCTGAATGTTCTCGAGCGCGGCCGCCCGCAGCGTGACGCCGGCCACCATCGGCATTCCCTTGAGCAGGCGGAACAGCCGCTTCTCGCTCCGGGGATCGATCATGAGCATCGCGCCGTTCAGCGTGTCTTCCCGCCGCAGGAGCCGCTGCAGCGATTCCTGCTCCATGTAGGCGGTCACTCCGAGCAGGTCGTCGACGGTGTCCGCCACGACGACCTCCCGTACCGGCCGAGAGGCTTCGAGGACCTCGACCTGCAGGGCGTCCCCCGGCTCGACCTGCAGCTCTTCGGCCAGGAGCGCGGAGAGCACGAGACCCGGGCGGTCGAGGCGGATCGCCCGATAGTCGACATCGACCACGCGCCGCAGCCGGGCGTCCGGCGCCAGCGCCTGGATCGCGGTCTGCTTCCGCAGGTGCCCGTTGACCAGCCGCGCCGCGACAACGGCGGTCGGCTCGACCTGCAGGACCCCGGGCAGGGCGGCGAGCTCGTGCAGCGCCGCGCGTTCGACCGGCTCGAAGAAGCTGACCGCCACGTCCTGGCGCTGGACGATGTTGAAGTGCACTTCGAGCAGCTCGTCCATCGAGTCCATCATCGCGCTGCCGACGACCATGATCGCGCCCGCGAAGGCGATGCCGACGATCGACATCGCCGCCCGCAGCGGCCGCCGCGACAGGTTGCGCAGCACCATCCGCGCCGGCTGGGACAGCCATCTCCGGGCGCCCAGCCGTTCCAGGACGGACACCCGGAAAGAGACCGGCGCCGCCGGCCGCATCGCCTCGGCGGGCGGCAGCGAGGCGACGCTGCGCACCGCCCCCACCGCCCCGAGCGCCGCGGCCGCGAAGCTGACGGCGAGGGCGGCGAGGATGCTCGGCAGCGACACCTCGTAGACCAGGAACGGGAACCGGAAGTAGTCCATGTACATCGACAGCATGCCGCCGGCGAGCAGGAGACCGACGCCGATCCCGATGCCGGCGCCGATCAGCACGACCGCCGCGGCCCACTGCCCGTAGTGCAGGGCCAGGCGGAGATTCGTGTAGCCGAGCGCCTTGAGCGCGGCGATCTGCTCCCGCTGCACCGCGACCGTGCGCCGCAGGACGACGTTGAGCAGGAACGCGGCAACGCCGAGGAAGATCATCGGCACGACGAAGGCCATGCTCTGCAACTGGTTCAGCTCGTTCTCCAGGTACCAGTGCGACGGCTGCTCCGATCGCGGTATCGCGCCGCGGCCGCCGTAGTCCTCGAGAATGCGGTCGAGTTCGGTGATCGCCGCACGCTCCAGCGCCGGCGAAGAGCCGGCCAGGCCGAGCGCCACGTCGTTGAAGCCTCCCTCCATGTCGAATGCGGAGGCGAGATGCTTGCGGGACATCCACAGCAGGCCGAAGTGGGCGGGATCGGGAACGATCTCGCCCGGACCGATGCTGTAGACGAACTCCGGGCTGAGCGCGACGCCGACGACCTCGAGCGGCTGCCGCCGACCGTTGATCACCGCCGCCACCCGGTCGCCCAGGCCCAGACCGTGGGCTTCGGCGAAGCGTTCGCTGACCAGCGCCTCGCCGGCCCGGTCCGGATCGAGCCGGCGGCCCCTGCGCAGGAACACGTCGTTCAGCACCGGCCGGCCCCGTTCCGGCAGCGAGATCAGCCGGCCGTTGACCGGTTCGGTCACCCCGGGGACATCGAGGGTAACGCCGACGACCACCCGGGTCTGCACCTTCTCCACGCCCGGGATCCCTTCGATCCGCTGCGCGATCCGGTCCGGCGCACGCTTGGCGCCGGCGAAGACATCGGCAAACGCGTAGCGGGCGTAGTAGGCCTCGCGGGTCGTGTTCAGCGAACCGAAGGCGCCGAGGGCCATCACCAGCAATGCGATGCCGGAAGCGACGACCAGGGCGATCGCCAGCACCTGGGAGCGCATGCTCCACAGATCGCGCAGCAGCTTGCGGTCGAGGGCCCTCACCGGCGGGCTGCCCGGTCCATTGCCAACCGCCCTACCACTCGATCGCCGACGCCGGCAGCCTGGCGCCATTGCGCACGTCGGCCGCGATCCGGCCGTCGGCGAGCGAGATCACCCGGTCCGCCATCGCCGAGATCGCCGCGTTGTGGGTGATCACGGCCGTCGTGGCGCCAAGCTCCGAGTTCACCTTCTGGATCGCCTCCAGCACGGCGACTCCGGTGCTGATGTCCAGGGCGCCGGTCGGTTCGTCGCAGAGCAGGACGTCCGGACGCTTGGCGATGGCGCGGGCGATCGCCACCCGCTGCTGCTCGCCGCCCGACATCTGCGACGGGAAGTGATCCAGGCGGTGCTCCAGGCCGACCAGCGCCAGAGCCTCGTGCGGCGCGATCGGCTCCCGCGCGATCTCGGTCACCAGGGCGACGTTCTCGCGCGCCGTGAGCGACGGGATCAGGTTGTAGAACTGGAACACGAAGCCGACGTGCCGACGCCGGTAGCGGGTGAGCGCGCGTTCACGGGCTTCGCTCAGGTCGACGCCGCGCCAGGTGACCCGGCCGGCAGTCGGCCGATCCAGACCGCCCAGTATGTTGAGCAGGGTCGACTTGCCGCTGCCCGACGGTCCGAGCAGGACCGTGAACTCGCCTTCGTGGAGCTCCAGGTCGACGCCGCGCAGCGCGTGGACCTCGACTTCGCCCATCAGGTACACCCTGGTCACCCCGCGCATCGCGAAGACCGCCCTCCGGTCAACCGGCGCCGCGGTCGATTCCGCCGTCGCGGCGGAGACCGTCATGAGGCGTCGGTCCAGGACGCCGCGTCAGGAGTTGAAGGGAACATCGAACCCGGACGCCATGCTATCCCGCATCCCGCACCGCCCCGCCCGGTTGCCTCAGGGCAGCTCGAAGTCGGGGGGCGCCGCGGACAGCTCGACGATCATCTCCGTGAACTCGCCCGGCACGGTGTCGACGCGGATCGTGCCGCCGTGCTCGCGCACGATGTCGGCCGAGAGCGCGAGTCCCAGGCCGGTGCCCTGATCGGTCGGCTTGGTGGTGAAGAACGGGTTGAAGATCTTGTCCACGATGTCCCTGGGGATGCCGTTGCCGTTGTCGCGGATCCGCACCTCGACGCCGTCGTCCATCTTCCGGGTCATCACCGTCAGCGTCGGCTCCCAGGACCCGTCGGATTCGGCGCCCATGGCCTGCCGCTTCTCGTTCGTGGCGTAGCAGGCGTTGCCGACCAGGTTGAGGAACACGCGGCCGACATCTTCCGGCACCACCTCGAGCGTCCCCAGATCGGGGTCGAAGTCCTTCTCGATCGTCAGGTTGAACTCGGAATCGGAGGCCCTGGCGCTGTGGTACGCGAGGGCGATGTGCTCGTCGACCAGCCGGTTGATGTCCGCGACCTCCCGGCGGGCGGCGCCACGCCCCATCTTCAGCATGTCGGTGACGATCCGGTTCGCCCGCTCGCCGTGGCCCTGGATCAGCTTCAGGTTGCCCCTCAGGTCCTCGAAGATCTCGCCGATCTCCTCGCGCTGGTCCTCGCTCAGACTGCCGTCCTCGTTCTCCTTCAGGATCTCGTCGACCTCCTGCAGCAGCTCCCCGGACACCTCGGAGAAATTCTTGACGAAGTTCAACGGGTTCTTGATCTCGTGGGCGACGCCGGCGGTGAGCTCGCCGAGCGCCGCGAGCTTCTCGCGCATCACGATCTGGTCCTGCGCCTTGTGCAGGTCGGCCAGCACGACCTCCATCTCGGCGTTCTTCTCCTTCAGCTCGTCCGCCAGCATCTCGACCAGGTTCAGGCGCTGCACCTCCAGCGCGTGCCGACGGAAGACCTCGAGCGCGGCCGCCATGTCCGCCACCTCGTCCTTGCCGCTGATGCCGATTTCGGCCTCCAGGTTGCCGGCCGCCATCTCCCGCATGCTGTTCGACAGCGCCTCGAACCGGCGCACCAGCAGCCGCCCGACGAACAACCAGCCGATGAACACGGCGCCGGTGACGCTCAGGACGTTGAGCGCCAGCAGCAGGGCGCGGCCGGTGCGGATCGCCTGGGACGACGCCAGGGTGGCGGCCTGCGCCCGCGCCTGGGACGCGGCCACCAGGCCGTCAGCATCGGGGCCCAGACTCAGCGCCAGCTCGCTGTTCTGCTCGAGCAACCGCCGCTGCCGATCCAGCACGTCGACCTCGCGCCGCCTCAGGGCGAAGGCCTCGCGGCTCTTCTCGAGCACCTGCTCGAACAGCGCCTTCAACTGCATGGAGGCCGCGATCTCCAGGTCCTGCCGCTCCGAACGCCAGACCTGGACGGCGGGGTCCTCGAGCGCGTTCAGGGCCCGTTCGATGCTGGTGGCGGCCGACTCGTACTGCTCCTCGACCGGTTCGATCAGCGCCCGGTCGGTCAGCTCCGCGAGACCGGTCAGGAGCTGGTCGACGATCGTGAGGTCCTGCTGCAGGCCGACCAGTACGCGGTAGCGGTTGATCTCCAGCTCCGAGAAGTGGATGCCGCGGGGCGCCGGCGGCTCTCCGATGGAACGAAAACCGGTCAGCGCGTAGAAGAGCTGGTCGTCGAGCGCGGGCACCAGCAGGCCGGCGGCAGCGCTCCGCAGCTCGGTCAGCTCGGCCCGCAGCGCGGCACTGGCCTCGCCGAGCTCGAAGCCCTCCGCGACGGACTCCTGAATCGCCTCGATGTTGCTCACGAGCTCCCGGCCGCGCGCCTGCACCGTCTCGAACTCGTCCCCGACCGGGATGTCGCCCGCGGAGCCGCCGACCAGCTCGATCAACCGCTCGAGCTCGGACTCGAAGTCGCGGCGGGCCGGTGCGATCTCAACCATGGCCCGGTCCAGATCGGCCGCCGTCGCGGCTGCGGTCAGGCGTGGGCCGGCAGCGACGAGAACGCCGATGCCCCGCGCCACGCCGAACGCGGCGGCCAGTTCGGGCACGGTGCCCTCGTTCACGCGGCTCTGGGAGTCACCGACTCGAGCGAACGAGAGCAGAGCGACAAGGCTGGCCGCCAGGGTCAGCGCGGCCGCGCCGCCGATCCCCACGTAGAGCTGGACGGCGATCCGGAAACGGCCCTCGGCCAGCTTGCGCAACCGGTCGATCACGGCTCGTCGGAACGGTCCAGCAGGCGCGTCGCCGGCCGATAGCCGCCCGCCTCGTCGATCACGGTCAGGAACACGGCGTCCGAACCCTGGTTGTCCTCTTCGCCGAATGCGAGCCCGAAGCCGTCGAGATCGATCGGTCCGGCGTTGCGCAGAGCCTGGAGGAACCGGTCGCGGCTGACGTCCGGTCCGCAGCGCTCGAGCGCCTCGATCGCGAGACGGCCGGCAAGGTAGCCCTCGAAGGAGACGAAACCGGGTTCCGCGTCCGCCGTGTGGGCGCGGATCGCACGCCGATAGGCGACGGCGACCGGCGGGCTCTCCGCGGTCGGGAACGGCACCACCTGGGTCACGTGGACGCCGGCGCCGTCCGCGCCGAGCTCTTCCGCCAGCGCGTTGCTGCCGACGAAGGACAGGGTCATGAAGACCGGGTCGAGGCCGAGGCGTCGTGTCCACGCGATCAGGGCGGCAACCGGCTGGTAGGCGCCGACGACGATCACCGCCTCCGGGCGGCCGAGCTCGATGTCGACGACGGCCGTCTTGACCGCCGTCGTGTTGCGGGGATAGACGCCGATCGCCACGGGATCCATGCCACGGCGATCGAGGGCCGCCCGGACGCCGGCCAGCCCGGCGCGGCCGAAGGAGTCGTTCTGGATGACCACCGCGATCCGCTCGATCTCCAGATCGCCGGTCAGCCGGGCCACCATCTCCTCTGTCTCCTGTGCATAGGAGGCGCGCAGGTTGATCACGTTGGGCTCCTGCCGCAGGAACCCGGCGCCGGTGAAGGGCGCCAGGTACGGAACGCCCGCGGCCGCCGCGATCGGCACCGCCGAGCGCGAGGTCGGCGTGCCGACACCGCCGATCAGTGCGAACACGCCGTCGTCCTCGATCAGCAGCCGGGTGTTCCTGATCGCGCCTTCCGGCTCATAGCCGTCGTCGAGCGACCGCAGCTCCAGCCGCCGGCCATGCACGCCGCCGGCCTCGTTGACCTCCCGGAACGCCGCCTCGATGCCGAGACGCATCCCCTTGCCGAGTTCGGCGGCGGGACCGTTGAACGCCGCCGACTGACCGAAGAGGACCCGATCAGCCGTGACGCCCGGCGCCGCCGGGGGCTGGGCCGCCGCGACGCCCGACACGAACGCCGCAAGGCCGGCAGCCAGCACACCGGCGATCCGGGCCGTCTGGTCGCGAACGGACATCGACGGCGCGGTTCAACTCCGGCGCTTGACCATCGTCACGTGGTTGCGGCCGGCCTCGCGCCGGTACGCCGTTTCGTCCATCAGGACCTTCACGAAGTGCACTCCCAGGCCCCCGACCTGCCGCTCGTCCAGCCCCGCCTCGATGTCCGGCTCGGGCGCCTCCTGGAACGGATCGAACGCCCTGCCGCCGTCGCTCACTTCGATCCGCACTTCGTCGTCGCTCGACGTGATCTCGACTTCGATCTCGCTGCCGCCCGGCTCGCCGCCGCCGTGGCGGACGACGTTCGTCGCCAGCTCCTCCAGGCCGAGGACGACCGCGTAGGTCGTGTCCTGGGCCCAACCCTGCTCCCGACCCAGCGCCTCCACCGCTTCCGAGACCGCCGGAAGTTCCTCGATCCGGTTCGGGAACCGCAGGTGGACGGCGACGCTCACTCGTCGGCGACACGCAGGGTCATGCAGGTCAGATCGTCGAACTGCGGCGCCTCGCCGGCGAATTCCTGCACCGCCTGCAGGATCAGCTCGGCAGCTTCCCGGGCGCTCGGCAGCGCACCGCCCCGAAACAGCGCCTGCAGCGCCTGCAGACCGAACTCCTGATTCGCCACGTTGATCGCCTCGGTCACGCCGTCGGTGAAGAACACGACCAGATCGCCCGGGTCGAGCCGGACGCTGGCCTGCTCGTAGGCGAATCCCGGCACCGCCCCCAGGGCGAGGCCGCCGGTCAGTTCGAGCTCCTCCGAGCTGCCGTCGGAGTGCACGACCAGGGGCGGATTGTGACCGCCGTTGGCGAACGTCAGCGCCCGCGTCGACGGGTCGTAGACGCAATAGAACACGGTCACGAACATCGCCGCGTCGTTCGTCTCGTTCAGGAGGTCGTTCACCTCCGTGAGCACCGCGGACGGTTTCTCGACACCGACCGCCGCGCCCTTGAGCAGGGTGCGGCTCGACATCATGAACAGCGCGGCCGGCACCCCCTTGTCCGACACATCGGCGACCGCCAGCCCGATGCGTCCCCGGTCCAGCCGGATGACATCGAAGAAGTCCCCGCCCACGTTGCGCGCCGCCTGCATGCAGCCGTAGACCTCGCAACCCTCGGCGCGCGGAAACGCCGCCGGCAGGATGGACTGCTGGATCTGCGTCGCCACGTCGAGCTCGTTCTGCAGCGCGACCAGCTTGTCCCGCGAGGCGAGCGCCGAGCGCCACTCGTCTAGGTGCCGCAGCGTCCGCTCGATCGTCACCTCGAGGTCGGTGAAGTCGATCGGCTTGGTCACGAAGTCGAACGCGCCGCGGTTCATCGCCGTGCGGATGTTCTCCATGTCGCCGTACGCCGACACGATGACGGAACGGATGTCGGGGTCGACCTGGGGAATCTGCTGGAGCAGGCTCAGACCGTCCATCTTCGGCATGTTGATGTCGGAAAGGACGAGGTCGATGTCGTCCTTCTCCTCCAGCAGCGCCAGCGCCTCGACGCCGTTGCCCGCGAACTCGAACCCGTACTTGCCCGCACGGATGTGGCGCCGCATGCGCTGGCGGACCAGACGTTCGAGATCCGGCTCGTCGTCGACCACCAGGATCTTGTAGTCGGGATGGTCCCTGTCGCCCATCTGCGGCCCGCCGTCCGTTCCGCGCGAGGCTCTTACTTCGCTGCTGCCAGCGCGGCGGCCTGCGTGTCGTGGATCTGGATGATGCGGTTGAAACCGCTGATCTCGAACACCGACTGGACGGGATCGCTCAGGGCACAGAGGGAGATGCTGACGTTGCGCTGGCCAAGGGTCTTGGCGACGAGCAGAACGACCCTCAGACCGGCGCTGCTGATGTAGGAAAGCTGGCTCAAGTCGACGATCACCGCGTTGACGTCCTCGCTGATCGCTGCCTGCAGCTGACGCTCGAAGTCCTGGGAATTCGAGCTGTCGACGCGGCCCTCGACGTTGGCGACGAGAACCCCGCCGTGATGCTCCGCCTGGACGTTCATCCTCTCTGCCTCCTGTTGCAGTCCTTCTGCTGGATGGTGCAGCATCGCACCAGCTTCGGGCGCATTCAATCACATCCGCCGCGATCCCTCCATCACCTGCAGGCGCAGAACAGGAAGCGGAACGCTCCCGGCCGGCGCTCGCCCCGGCAGCCCGGCGGCCTGGACGCCGACGCCCCGTGCTTCGTATCATCCCGTAAGCTGTCGGCGATCACGGCCCCGACACCGCCGCAGCCGCACCTCTGAGCAAGAACACACAAGGAGCACGAAGATGACCGGAGCGCGCTCCCGGCGCCGCGAAGACGGCTTCACCCTGATCGAACTCCTGATCGTCGTGGCGATCATCGGCATCATTTCCGCGCTGCTGGTGCCGAACCTGATGACCGGGCTGCAGAACGCGAACCAGACCCGCACCCAGGCCGACATGAAGGCCGTCGGCACCGCCTGGATGCAGTGGCTGACGGACCAGGTCAGCGCCGCCGCCGCCGGCTCGAGCACGACCGCCACGTTCGCCTGGAGCGAGTTCACCCATCCCGACTTCTCCCACGCGGACCTGTCCGCCCTGCTCCGGCCGTCGGACAGCTTCTTCTATCTGCAGGACGTGCCCGAGCGCGACGGCTGGAACAACCCCTACCGGTTCGGCTTTGCCGGTTCGGACCAGCTCCTGGGCACCCAGGTCATCGGCATCTGGAGCGGCGGGCGCGACGGCTCGGGCACGGCGCAGCCGCAGTCCAGCTACGAGATCGGCGCGTTCCGAGGCACCGACTTCAACGAGGACCTGGTCTGGGCCGACGGCTACTGGGTGCGCTGGCCGGGAAGCGCCGCGGAGGTCGATTCGTCCGAGTCGGGGAACTGACCGGCCCGGAAAGCCCGATACGGCGGCCGCGGCGATCCGGCACGAGGCGCCCTGGACGCGGGTCAACTACGCCGCCGCCGAGGACCTCGTGAACGACCTGGTCAGCTCGATTCGGTCGGCGGGCGGCGTTCAGATCCCGGAGAAGGCCGTCGGTCGCAGGAACACGCTCCGAATCCCCGATACCGTGCCCTTGTAGTAGTCCATGCCGCGCATCCGCAGCCACTCCGGATGGACCGCGAAGGCCTGCCAGTGCTCGCGGTGCGACGCCATGTCGGGCGCCGACAGGATGTAGATCAGGGCCGGCGCCTCGGGGCCGATCAGGAGCTCCGCGAAGAGCAGGGGCGCCATGTCGACATCCCGCATGATGTCGATCTCGCCGTTGTCGAACATGTGGACCTTGCGGCGGGCCGCGTCCTCGTCGCGGCTCTCGTACAGGCGCAACTCGAAGATCCGGTCTTCCCCGGCAGCGGTCTGCGCCGGCAGCTCCATCACCGGCATGCCCTCGAAGGCCCGCAGGAGCCAGCTCTCCACCCGCTGGTGGATCGGCGCCGCCTCGCCCGAGCTGGTGTACATCGGGGCGGCGGCCTGCAGGTACTCGGCGTCGGCCTCGAGCGTCGGCTTCAGCGCCGCGAAGTCCCCGATCGTCGGGAAGGCGATGATCACCCACACCGACAGCGCGTCCACGGGATCGACCGGTTCATCGTCCTCCCGGGCCGACGGTTCGACCCCGAACACGCCCACCCGGTCGATCCCGGCGCGGGCCAGGGCCGGCGCCAGCGCGTTCTCCAGGTAGGCCAGAACCGTCTGCCGGTTGTCCTCGTCGGCCAGCCGGTAGCGCCGGATCTCGTAGTACTCCCGGGCCGGACCGTCCGCCGCCGCGACGGGCTCCGCCGCTTCGTCCGGGGCCGGCGCACAGGCGAGGGCCAGGGCAGTAGCCGAGGCAACGATCCAGCCGGCCGGCAGCGAATTCGTGGTTCTCGGGATCAGCGACATGACGGGGCTCCTCTCTGTTGTTCTTCTGCGGGCAGGGCGGCTACGGCACCCGCGGCTCTTCGGCCGGCTCGTCCTCGAAGCGCTTGTAGTCCTTCCCGTAGTCGGGCCGGGTGCGTCGATGGCAGACGACACAGGACATGTAGACCTGCTCGTTCAGTGCGATCAGCGCGTCCAGGTCGTGCTCCAGCGCCGCCTCGTAGGCGGCCGCGCCGGCGTCGAACATCAGCCGTGCGTCGCGCATCCACTGGTCGCGGTCGCCGACCACGCGGCTCGGCATCATGATCAGGTTGGCCGACTCGGCGAGGATCAGCGCCTGCGCCTGCAGTTCGTTCCACTCGAGGTCGCTGGTCGGCGCCCGGCTCTCGACGTAGAGGATCGCGTCCGAGGCCGGATACATGAGCTTGATCATCAGTTCGCTCATCGTGCCGATCGGTTCCGGTTCGGGAACCGGCGCATCCTGCGCGGCCGACGACGCCGCCAGGCCAAGGGCGAGGCCGGCGACAGCAATCGCGCGGCGACGACGCGGCGCCGCAGCCGAGCGTTTCCGTGAACGTTGTTCTCCCCTAGCAGTCCGTGGCAGAAGTAGCGCTGCATTCGATCGGCCATGCATCCCGTCCGGCTGCGTTGCTCTTCGGTCACATACACCCCAATATGCTCCCTCATCGCGCCTTGCCGGACGGGCGCCTGACCGCTCTCGGTGCGACACGCACTTCTGCCACGGACTGCTAGCGCGGGCGGACGGTTTCCTCGGCATGACGCACTTTCCCTCCTGACGGTTCAGGCAACTATGATGGCATGATGCGGCCGGCCCGCAATCCGGCAGTCCATGGCAGAGGCGCGCCGCGTTCGATACGCACTCGCGCCAGGGACCGCCAACAGCCCAGGCAACGACCCGGAGACCATTCCCCGACATGAAGCTACACACCCTTTGCTGCGCCTCGGTCTGCCTGCTAGGGCTCGGCGCCTGCGCCCAGGAAGACGCCCCCCTGCGACCCGGAGACAACGACCACCGAACCCTCCAGGAGGCGCTGCTGACCGCGGAGCCGGGAGCGGTCATCGAGCTCGCCGCCGGCCGCTTCGAACTAGACGCCACGCTGTCGCTCGACACGGAGGGTGTCACCCTGCGCGGCCAGGGCATGGACGAGACCGTTCTCGACTTCTCCTCGCAGGCCGCGGGCACGGGCGGCGAGGGAATCCTCGCCACCGCCGACGACTTCACGGTCGAGAGTCTCGCGGTCGAGAACACCCGCGGCGACGGCATCAAGGTCGAGGGCACGACCGGCGCCGCGTTCCGCAGCGTCCGGGTCGAATGGACGAACGGACCCGACACGAACAACGGCGCCTACGGGCTCTACCCGGTCCAGGTCACGAATGTCCTGGTCGAGGACAGCCGCGTGCGCGGCGCATCGGACGCCGGCATCTACGTCGGCCAGTCCGCCAACGTCGTCGTCCGGAACAACGAGGTCTGGGAGAACGTGGCCGGTATCGAGATCGAGAACACGACGGGCGCCGATGTCTACGGCAACCGCGCCCACGGCAACACCGGCGGACTGCTCGTGTTCTCCCTACCGGAACTGCCGGTCAAGGACGGCCGCGACGCGCGCGTCTACGACAACGACATCGTCGAGAACAACCTGCCGAACTTCGGCAAGGAAGGCGCGATCGTGTCGACCATCCCGGCCGGCTCGGGCATCATCGTGATGGCGAGCGACAACGTCGAGCTGTTCGGCAACCGCATCCACGAGAACCGGAACGCGAACCTCGCCGTCCTCTCCTACGTGTCGACCGGCCGCAACTACAACGACCCCGGCTACGACCCGTACACCGAAGGCGTCTATGTCCACGACAACGAGTTCGTCGGCGGCGGCGACGGCCCCAACGGCGACTTCGCGGACGCCTTCGTCGAGCTGGCTGGCGGCGCCTTCCCGGACATCGTGTGGGACGGCGTCACCAATCCGGACAAGCTGGTCGACGGAGCGACGCCGGAGGAGCTGCGGCTCTACATCGAGAACAACGGCGACGCCGACTTCGTGAACCTCGGCCTCGGCGCCTTCTTCGCCGGCGGCGAGCCGCAGGTCAGCACCGATCTCGCGGCGCACGAGGGCGCGCTGCCGGCGGTGCCGCAGCCGGTCGATCTCGGGGCGGCCACCGGCGGCAGTCCCTGACCTGCGCCATCCGCGCGGCGCTCGGGCGATGACGACCCGGTTGGCAGACAGGCGCTCCGTGACGCGCAGGACGAGATGCCGCGGCGGCGCCGCCGCGCTGCTGACGGCCGGCGCCCTGCTGCTGGCCGGCTGCAGCGCGGACGGCCCGGGCCGGGGCCCGTTTGCCCGCTACCCGGCAAGGCTCTCCGACTGGGGCCTGTTCGTCCACGGGCCGGCCGACCACGTTCCGGCGGCGGGCGTCGAGCCATACGACCTGAACACTCCCCTGTTCTCGGACCATGCCCTGAAGCTCCGCTTCGTCCGCCTGCCCGAACGGCCCGACGGCCGGGTGGAACCCGCCGGCTACCGGTCCTCGGGGCCGTTCGCTTTTCCGGTCGGGACGGTGATCTCGAAGACCTTCGCCTATCCGGCGGACTTCCGGGCGCCGGGCGAGGGCCTGCGGCCGCTCGAGACCCGGCTGCTGGTCCATGAGGAAGACGGCTGGGTCGGCCTCCCCTATATCTGGAACGCCGAGCTGACCGACGCGGAGCTCGCGATCGTCGGCGGTCCGCTCGAGGTGTCGTGGATCGATGCCGGCGGCGGCCGCGTCGAGCACACCTACCGGGTACCGAACGTGAACCAGTGCAAGACCTGCCACCGGACGGACGGCGAACGGGTGCTGCCGATCGGCCCCCGGGCCGCGCAACTGAACCGTCCGTTCGTCCACACCGGATCCGCCGCCGGCGCCGCCGAAGAGAACCAGCTCGACCGCTGGCGGCGCCTCGGCCTGCTCGAGGGCGCCCCGCCGGCGGCCGAAGCGCCCCGCGCCCCGGTCTGGAACGACCCGGCGACCGGCAGCCTCGACGAGCGGGCCCGGACCTGGCTCGACATCAACTGCGCCCACTGCCACAACCCGACCGGCAGCGGACGCACCACCGGACTCGACCTGCGCAAGGACCACCGGAACCGGACCCGGCTCGGTATCTACAAGCATCCCGTGGCCGCCGGCCTCGGCACCGGCGACCGCCAGTACGGTGTCGTGCCCGGCAACCCGGACGAATCCATCCTCGTCTACCGGCTGGAGTCGACCCATCCCGGGATCATGATGCCCGAGCTCGGACGCGGCCTGGTCGACACCGAGGCGGTGGCGCTGATCCGCGAGTGGATCCTGGCGATGGATCGATCGCCCGAGGCGTGAGGGACTTCGTCGTCGGCTACTGCAGTGCAGCAGGCCGATTCCGGCCCCGTTCCGCCAGCACCTGGCGGGTGCGGTGGAAGACCTCCTCCAGACCCGCGGCGTCCGACGAGTAGTAGCCGCGCACCGCGCCGCCGCGGTCGACCAGCGCCAGCCGCGCCGCGTGCGCCACGTCGACCAGTCCGCCGGCAAGATCGAGCCGCTCGCCCATCGGCAGGGCGAACCCGTCGACCACGACCGAGCGGACCTCCTGCTCGGCGCCCGTGACCAGGCTCCAGCGCTCCAGGTCGAGGCGCCGGCTGCGGGCGTAGTCACGCAGGCGCTCCGGTGTGTCGTGCTCCGGATCGACCGAGAAGCTGACCAGCCTCACTCCCCGGACGCCCTCCTCGCGGAAGCGGCGCTCCAACTGGCGCAGCGATGAGGTCAGACGCGGGCAGACCGTGGCGCAGCGCGTGAACAGGAAGGAGGCGATGTAGACCTCCCCTGCCAGATCGCCGCTGCCGAACGACGCGCCGTCCTGATCGACCAGCCGCCACTCGGGCAACTGCCGAAGCACCGGCGGCGGGTCGGGCTCGAACCGGAGCAGGGGCCGCAGGGCCGGAATGAGGATCAGGCCCGCCAGGGCGGCGAGAAACCAGGGATTCAGGAAGCGGCGGCTCGCACCGGTCTCGGGGCCTGCAGATCGACCATCGGACATGACTCGTGAACCCTACTTTGACCGGCTCGGTGGCAGGTTGTACACTCCGCGCGACCAGAGGTCGGGCGGGGTTCGTACCCTGCTTCAAGGTACGGAATCTTGGCTCAGATCTTCCCCAGGTGGACCCTCAAGCTACCGCTGTATGCGGCGGCAGCCCTGCCGCTCGTCGGCGCCGCGGCGGCGGGCGGCGTCTGGTATTTCTTCTCGCCGGAGTACACCGATGTCGGCTACCGGCCGAAGCAGCCGGTGCCCTACAGCCATGAGCTCCATGTCGGCGAACTCGGCCTCGACTGTCTCTACTGCCACGCGTCGGTCGAGGAGTCGGCGGTGTCGAACATCCCCCCGACCCAGGTCTGCATGAACTGCCACCACGTCGCGGCCGCGGACAGCGAACTGCTGGAGCCGATCCGCAAGAGTGCGGCGCAGGGCCGTCCGATGCGCTGGGTGCGCGTCCACAACCTGCCCGACTACGCCTTCTTCAACCACAGCGTCCATGTCGGCGCCGGCGTCGGTTGCCGGTCCTGCCACGGCCCGGTTCACGAGATGGAGGTCGTCTCCCAGGCGGAACCCCTGAGCATGAGCTGGTGCCTCGACTGCCACCGCGACCCGGGCCCGCACCTGCGGCCGCTCGACGCGGTCACCGACATGGAGTGGACGCCGACCGGGGACCACGCCGCCTTCGCCGAGCAGGCGATCGCGGAGCGGGCGCTCGCGCCGCCGGAGGACTGCACGGGGTGCCATCGATGAGCGCGGGCAACGGCAACCGGCCGGAGAGAACGTACTGGCGCAGTCTGGAGCAGCTCCAGGGCGACCCCCGTTCGGTCGATCGGATGCACCGGGAGTTTCCGGAAGGCGCCTCCGAGCCGCCGGCCGAGCTGCTGCGGGACGGCGTCAGCCGACGCAGCGTGCTCGGCCTGCTCGGCGGCACGGCGTCGCTCGCCGGCCTGACCGGCTGCGACATCATCCGGCGGCCGGTGGAGCACATCGTCCCCTACGTGGACGCTCCCGAGGGCCTTGTCCCGGGCGTTCCGCTGGCCTACGCCACCACGATGCCGTTCGGAAGCCGCGCCCTCGGGCTGCTGGTGGAGAGCCACGAGGGACGGCCGACGAAGATCGAAGGCAACGAGCTCCATCCGTTCTCGGAGGGGGCGTCGAGCGTCTGGGCGCAGGCCTCCCTGCTCGACCTGTACGACCCGGACCGTTCGAAGTCCGTCCGGTTCGGCGACACGGCGTCCTCCTGGGACGACTTCGCGGCGGCCTGGACCGACGGCGGCCTCGGCCCCGCCGCCGACGGCGCGGGTTTCGCCGTTCTCGCCGAGCCCTCCTCCTCGCCGACCCTTGTCCGGCTCCGGCAGGCGCTGCTCGACCGCTACCCGCGAGCACGCTGGGTGACCTGGGAGCCGGTGAGCGAGGAGAACGTCGACCGGGGCACGGCAAGCGCCGCCGGCGACCACGTCCATGGGCTCTACCACCTGGACCGGACCAGGGTGCTGCTGACCCTGGACTCCGACTTCCTCGGCGTCGAGGGCGACAGCGTCCGCAACCTGCGCGGCTACGCCCGGGCGCGACGGGTGAACGAAGACGGCGGCGGCGACATGCTGCGCCACTACGCCGTCGACGGCGTCCACTCGATGACCTCGGCGAACGCGGACCACCGCCTGCGGGTACAGAGCGGCCGGGTTGCCGCCTTCGTCGCCCGCCTCGGCAGCGCGCTTGCCCGTCACGGCCTCGACCTGCCGCTCGACGGCGGCGCGCAGGCCGCGGACATCGACGACGCCTGGGTCGACGCGCTGGCGCAGGATCTTCTCGTCCACCGCGGCGAGGGTCTGATTGTCGCCGGCAACCGCCAGCCGGCGGCCGTGCACGCCGCGGTCTACGCGCTGAACGCGGCGCTCGGCAACTCCGGTTCGACGGTGACCTACCACCGGACTCCCGACAGCGGCAGCTCGAGCGACGCCGATCTTGCAGCCCTGGCGGCGTCGATCCGGGAGGGCGCCGTCGACCGCCTGCTCATCCTGGGCGCGAACCCCGCCTGCACCGCTCCGGCCGACCTCGACTTCTCCGCCGCGCTCGAGAGTCTGGGCGAGACCGGCGCCGTCATCCACGTCGGCGCCCATCGCGACGAGACGAGCCGCTTCGCGCGCTGGCACGTGCCGCTCGCCCACTACCTCGAGAGCTGGGGCGACGCCCGCGCCACCGACGGCACCGCCAGCGTCGTGCAGCCCCTGATCGAACCCCTGTACGGGGCGAAGAGCCTGATCGAGGTGCTGGCGCTTGCCGCTCTGGGCGCGCCCCGCGACGGCCGCGACCTGGTGCGCGAGACCTGGTCCGGGATCCTCGGCCTGCCGCTCGATGACACCGACGGCGACACCGCGGCCGCGGCGGAAGCGGCCGCGGAGAGCAACGGCGCCGGCGCCGGGACGGAGGACGAGGAGGCGCCGCCGGTCGATCCGATGTCGCTGCCGCTTCCGGTCGCCCTCTCGGAGTTCGACGTCGCCTGGCGCAAGGTGCTGCACGACGGTCTGCTGGCCGGCAGCGCGGCGCCGGCAGCCGAACTGCCCGAGCTGTCGGCCGCGGCGGCCGCCGCGGCGTTGCGGGCCGCCGGCGACGCCGCCGGAGCGATCGCCGCGGCGGATGACCTGGAGATCGTCTTCCGCTGTTCGCCGGCGGTTCACGACGGCCGCTTCGCCAACAACGGCTGGCTGCAGGAGCTGCCGGACGCGATCACCAAGCTGACCTGGGACAACGCCGCCCTGATCAGCCCCGCCACGGCCGACGCGCTTGGCCTGGAGAACGAGGACCTGGTCACCGTGACCTCCGGCGGGCGGGAACTGAAGCTGCCGGTCTGGCAGGTACCGGGACAGGCGGACCATACGGTGACGATCGACCTGGGCTACGGCCGGGACTTCCCGGGCCGGATTGCCGGCGCCGCGAACGGCACGGGTGGGGGACCGGGACGCAACGGCTACCTGCTGCGCACTTCGGAAGCGCTTCACATCGCCCGCGGCGGCCTGCGCGCGACCGGCGGTGTCTACCCGCTGGCGCAGACCCAGGACCACCACTCGATGGAGGGCCGCCCGATCGTCCGCGAGGCGGCGCTCGACATCTTCGGGGAACACCCCGACTTCGCCACCGCAGACAGCGAAAAGCCGCACGAGAAGTCGATGTGGGACGAGTGGACCTACGACGACTCGCCGCAGTGGGGGATGACGATCGACCTGAACGCCTGCGTCGGCTGCAACGCCTGCGTGATCGCCTGCCAGAGCGAGAACAACGTGCCGATCGTCGGCAAGGAGCAGGTCAGGGAAGGCCGGGAGATGCACTGGCTGCGGATCGACCGCTACTTCTCCGACGAGGAGCGCGCCGGTCTGGTCCACGACCTCCCCGCCGAGCCGCAGACGAACTTCCAGCCTGTGCCCTGCATGCACTGCGAGAACGCGCCCTGCGAACAGGTCTGTCCGGTCGCCGCCACGGTGCACGACAGCGAGGGGCTCAACGCCATGGTCTACAACCGCTGCATCGGCACCCGCTACTGCTCGAACAACTGCCCGTACAAGGTGCGGCGCTTCAACTACTTCAACTTCACCAAGGACACGCCCGAGGTGATGAAGCTGGGCAAGAACCCGGACGTGACGATCCGCTCCCGGGGCGTCATGGAGAAGTGCACGTACTGCGTGCAACGGATCAGCCGCGCCAGGGTCGACGCCGGGCAGGACGGCCGACCCCTGGCCGACGGCGACGTCGTCACCGCCTGCCAGCAGGCCTGCCCGGCAGAGGCGATCCGGTTCGGCGACATCACCGACGCGGCGAGCGGCGTGTCACAGGCGAAGGCGAGTCCCCGCAACTACAAGCTGCTCGACGACTTGCACGCGAAGCCGCGGACGACCTACCTGGCGAAGATCCGCCATCCGAACCGCGGCATCACGCCGGCGCCGCCGTCCGCCGCTCCGCACGGCGGCGGCGCAGACACCGGCCACGGCGAGGACGCGCACTGATGCTCCCGACGACGGACCGGCAGCGGGGCCGGACCCGGACCCGTACGTTCGCGGCGGCGGCCCTGGCCGGCAGCCTGCTCCTGCTCGGCTGCCGCGGCATGCCCTCCCCCTTCCCGCCGATCCACCTCAACCCGAACATGGACTACCAGGAACGCTACGACCCGCAGGAGGCGAGCGCCTTCTTCTACGACGGCATGGCGATGCGGCCGCCGGTTGCGGGCGCGGTAGCGCGCGGGCAGCTCGACATCGACCACCGTCTGCTTCACGGCCGCGACGACGAGGGCTACTACCTCGAGAACTCACCCATCGCCGTGACGGACGAGCTGTTGACGCGGGGCGGGAACCGCTACACGATCTACTGTCAGCCCTGCCACGACGAACGCGGCACCGGCCAGGGCATCCTGTTCGAGCGCGCCAGCACGCCGACGGCCTCGCTCCACGACGAACGGATCGCCGCCTTCAACGACGGCCGCATGTACGACGTCATCACCAACGGTTCCGGGCTGATGGCGGGCTACCGCTATCCGCTCACGGTCGAGGACCGCTGGGCGGTGGTCGCCTACGTCCGCGAGCTGCAGCAGGAACGCCGCACGCTGCAGGCGGAGCGGGCGGAGCGGGCGGGACGCCAGTAAGCGGCGCCGTGGGAGCAATGAACCGGTGAGCAGAAACAGGATCCTCTTCGGCGTCGGTGTCCTGGCGTTCGTGTCCGTCATCGCCGTGGTTCGCCTGGGCGGCTTCCTGGTGGACAACGAGTACCGCCAGCCGGAACGGCAGGCCGTCTCCCAGGAGCAGCAGGGAGATGCCGAGTTCACGCCGCGCCAGCAGGGGATCGCCGACGAGCAGGCCGCGGACGAGGCCGCGGCGAGGGCGACCCCCTACGAGGAGGCCGAGTACCGCTCGGTTCCCTTCGTCGGCAGCCGGACCACGGTCTGGGTGCTGGCCCAGCTCCACCTGCTGTTCGCGGCCTTCGTCCTCGCCGTGCCGCTGTTCGCGTTCATCATCGAGTTCCTCGGCTACGTGAAGAAGGAAGAGCGCTACGACCGGCTGGCGTACGAGTTCACCAAGCTGCTCTCCGTCTCCTTCTCGATGACCGCCACCTTCGGGGCGTTCCTGACCTTCGGGCTGATCATCCTGTACCCGAAGTTCACGAACTACCTGATGCACATCTTCTCGCCGACGTTCCTGCCGTACGTCCTGCTGTTCTTCCTGGAGGCGGTGTTCCTCTACAGCTACTACTACGGCTGGGGAAAGTTCGGGCCGAAGATGCACCTCTTCCTCGGCCTCATGCTGAACCTGGTGGGCACCGCGATCATGTTCATCGCGAACGCCTGGCTCACCTTCATGATGTCGCCGGGCCGGCCCGGCCCCGATGCGGACGGCGACGGCGTGCCGGACTTCGTCTCCGCGGTCTCCGAGAGCGGCGCCCTGCTGAGCCTCCGGGACGCCTTCTTCAACTACACCTGGATGCCGATCAACATCCACCGGATCATCGCCAACGTCGCCTTCGGCGGCTCGATCGCCGCCGCCTACGCCGCCTTCCGCTACCTGCGGGCGAGGACGGACGAGGAACGGGCCCACTTCGACTGGATGGGCTACGTTGGCAACTTCGTCGCCATCATCGCCTTCCTGCCCCTGCCGTTCGCCGGCTACTACCTCGCCAGCGAGATCTACGCCTACAATCAGACGCTCGGCATCCAGATGATGGGCGGCACGTTCTCCTGGCTGTTCGTCATCCAGGCGGCGCTGATCGGGAACCTGTTCCTGGGCGCCAACTACTACCTGTGGCTCGGCATGGGACGGATCGAGGGCGCCGCCCGTTTCCAGAAATTCATCAAGTGGCTGCTGATTGCGATCGCGGTCTGCTTCGCGGTCTGGGCGACACCGCGCTACGCGATCGCCTCCGTGTCCGAGATCGCCGCCATGGGCGGCAGCAGCCACCCCCAGCTCTCCTATCTGGGGCAGATGTCGGCCAAGAACACCGCGGTGAACATCCTCATCCTGTCGACCTACATGAGCTTCCTGCTCTATCGACGGACCGGCCGGCACTCCGTTCATCCGCACCGGGATCTCCTCACCCGCGCCCAGGGCGTCGTGTTCTCCGCCGCCGCCGCCCTCGTCATCTTCTACGGCATCTACGGGTACTTCGTCGACGCCTTGACCCGCACCCGGTTCGCCATCCCGCAGGTCTACTCGGTGCTCGCTGCCATGGTCGTCATCACCGTGATCGACCTGCCCCTGTACCGCAACGCCCGGCAGCCAGGAGAGACCCAGTGGGGGAAGATCCCCGCCGTCTCCCAGTACGCGCTCATCTTCATCGCCCTCAGCTTCACCTGGCTGATGGGACTGATGGGCTATGTCCGCTCCGGCCTGCGCCAGGAATGGCACGTGTACGGCGTCATCCTCGACACCTCGCCGGAGGCCTATACGCCCACCCTGGGCTACGCCACCCAGGTCGTCTCGGTCACCGTCCTCATCTTCTTCGGCCTGCTCGGCGTCGTCTTCTGGCTCAGCAGCCTGAGTGGCAGGAAGACCTTCGAACCGGCAGCGGCAACGGATGACGCCAGCGGCCGTCTGGCAGGCGGGCAGACGGCATGAAGCTGACCGTCCCGATGCCGCTTCGGCTCGTCCTGGTGATCGTGGGCACGACCGCCTTCTACACCTACCTGGGGCAGATCGTCCCGCAGGAGGAGGCCCACCCGCCGCCGCCGGTCCTGATCGACGCCGAAATGACCACCGAGGAACTCGTGGCCGTCGGCGCCGAACTGGCACAGGCGCAAGGCAAGGGGAAGTGCCTTGGCAGCTGCCACACGATCGGCCAGAGCGGGCCGCTCCGCTTCCCGGATCTCGACGGCATCGGCCAGCGCGCCGCGACCCGGGTCGAGGGCCTCTCCGCGGTCGAGTACCTGGCCGAATCCCTGTATGAACCCGCGGCGTACATCGTTCCCGGCTATCCGAACCAGATGCAGCCGATGAACCAGCCGCCGATCAACCTCTCGGACGACGAGATCAAGGCGGTGATCGCCTGGCTGCAGAGCCTGGGCAGCACGCCCACCGTGACTCTCGACACCGACCTCGGGTATTGACCCCCGATCTCCTGATTTTCAGAATTTTCTGAATCATGTGGAACAACTTCCTGCCCGCTGCTGTTTCGATGAGTGGCGGCCGTTCGGGCTGCCGGCCTTCACCAACCTGGACTTCCCGGAACTGATCGATCATGTGGGGACTCAACCTCTTCGTCGTTCTCGCCCTGGCCGCGGTCGGCGGCTTGCTCGTCTGGCGGCGGGCGCACACCCTGGTCTGGCTCCTCTTCAGCATGGGAGCCCTCTGGGTCTTCTTCCGGTTCGGCTTCGCGGTACCGATCCCGCAGTCCGTCGCGACGATCTACCTCGGCATTGCCGGGCTCGCGGCGGTCTGCTATGCGTCGTCGAGCCGTGAGCGGCTGGCGGAGGTGGTGCGGCCGATCAGGCGCCTGATCCTCGAACCGCGCTACCGCCTCGCCCTGGCCGGACTGCTCGTGACCCTGCCGGCGCTGGCGGCCTACGACGTCTACGCGGAACTCAACGCTCCGCGGGAGGCGCCCGGCTTCGGCCGGCAGGTTCATCCGCCGCCGCCCACGGAAATGACGGTCCACGGCGAGAAGTTCGACATGGCGACCGCCGAGAACCCGTACCTCCACTACAAGGAAGACGATCCGGCAGCGTACGAACAGCACCTGGAGAACGGCCGCCGGGTCTACTACGAGAACTGCTTCTGGTGCCACGGCGACGGCATGGGCGGCGACGGCATGTTCGCCCACGGCCTGAACCCGGTGCCCAGCAACTTCAACGATGTCGGCACCCTGCCCATCCTGCAGTCGTCCTTCGTCCAGTGGCGGATCGCACTGGGCGGGCCGGGTCTGCCGGCGGCGGGAACGCCCTGGGACAGCGCGATGCCGGCCTGGGAGAAGTTCCTGACGAACGAAGAGATGTGGGACGTCAACCTGTTCATCTACGACTTCAACGGCTACGAGCCGCGCGCACTGGGGCAGCACTGATGACCGCCCGCACTCGAATCCGCACCCGGACCGGTTCCATCTTCGCCGCCCTCGCTGCCGCCGGCCTGCTGCTGGCGATGCCCGCGGCCGCGCAGGTGGACCTCGGCACGGAAGAGCAACGGTCGGCCGGCAAGGTCGTCTACGACAAGTACTGCGGCCAGTGCCACGGCGACAACGGCGACGGCAACGGCTACGCCACGCCTCGGGTCAAGCCGAAGCCGCGCGACTTCACGACCGGCACCTACAAGTTCCGCACGACGCCGAACGGCGCCCTGCCGACCGACGACGACCTGCGGCGCGCGATCGAGGTCGGCCTGCCCTACACCTCGATGCCGGGCTGGCCCAACCTCACGGACACCGAGATCCGGAACGTCATCTACTACATCAAGTCCTTCTCGCCCGACTTCGAGAACCCCGACCGCTACGGCGAGCCGATCGACATTCCGGCGCCGCTGCCGTCGACCGACGAGTCGATCGCCCGCGGCCGCGTGGTCTACGAAGAACAGGGCTGCGCCGCCTGCCACGGCGAGGTCGGGCGCGGCGACGGCCCGTCGGCGCCGACGCTGGTCAACGACAAGGGCGATCCGATCCGGGTCGCCGACCTTACCCAGCGCTGGACCTTCCGCGGCGGTCCGACCCGCGAGGACATCTACCGCACCTTCTCCACCGGGCTGAACGGCACGCCGATGCCCTCCTACGCCGACTCGCTTGAGGTCGAGGACCGCCAGCACCTGGTGAACTACGTCTACTCGCTGGGCGACGGCGACGACCCGAACTACGGCACGCTGATCACCGCGGTCCATGCGGAGGAGCCGATCGACCTGCAGGACGAGGAGGCGCTCGACGCGCTGTTCGAGGCCGCCCCGATGACCCGTTTCCCCCTGGTCGGACAGATCACCGAACCGGGCCGCAACTTCTATCCCTCGGTCACCTCGATCGAGGCCCAGGCCGTCTACAACCGGGACGAGATCGCGTTCCGGGTGCGCTGGAACGATCTGCGCGCCGACACCTCGGGCCGGAACAACCCGGGCATCGAGGTGCCGATGTGGGACGAGGACAACGGCATCGGCAGCGGCGCGGCGGGCAGCGGTGACGACTCCGGCGGCTTCTTCGGCGTCGAGGAAACCGCGCCGCAGGACGACTCGGGCTTCTTCGGCGTCGAGACGGTCGAGACGGTCGACGACAGCGGCGACGACTTCTTCGGCGCCGGCGGTGACGACTTCTTCGGCGGCGGCGCCGCGGCCGACGACGGCGCCGAGTTCTCCGATGCCGTGGCGCTGCAGTTCCCGGCCGCGCTCGCCGAAGCGGGCTCTCCGCTCAAGCCGTACTTCCTGTTCGGCGACTCGCAGAACCCGGTCGACCTCTGGTTCGTCAACCTGACCCACGGTGTCGCCGACACCTTCCGGGGCCGGGGCAGCGACTCGATCGAGCCGACCGAGGCGGATGTGGTCGAAGCGGCGGCGTCCTACGACCAGGGCGAGTGGACGGTGACCTGGAAGCGCCGGCGCTCCTCGCGCGCCGGCATCGACTTCGCCGAAGAGCAGTACACTCCGGTCGCCTTCAGCGTCTGGGACGGCTTCAACCGGGAACGCGGCAACAAGCGGGCCCTGTCCTCCTGGTTCTACGTCTACACCGAGCCCGGCGTGCAGACCGCCACCACGTTTCCCATCGTCCGCGCCGCCGTCATCGTGCTCGTGCTCGAACTGCTGGTCGTGTTCCTGGTGCGCCGCCGCGCCCGCCAGGCCGCGAACGCGAACGACAGGCAGACCGCAGGAGAATCCCTCGGCGCCGCCGGGACCGCCCCCGCCGTCTGACCCGAACCACCCTCGGACACAAGCCCCGAACCCGACATCATTCCGCCTTACCCGAGAGCCACCATCATGTACAAGACGATCTACGTCCCCGTCGACAACTCGGACTACTCGAACCAGGCGATCGCCGCCGCGGTCGAGCTCGGCAGCAAGTTCGACTCGACGATGGTCGGCTGCCACGTCTACGCGGCCAGCATGCACGACTATCGGTTCAAGCAGATGGAGTACACGCTGCCGGACGAGTACCTGGAAGAGACCGAACTCGACCGCCAGCGGAAGATCCACGACTCGCTGATCACGATGGGCCTCGAGCTGATCTCGGAGAGCTACCTGGAGCCGATGAAGGCGGTCTGCGACGGCGCCGGCCTCGAGTTCGAGCCGAAGATGATGGACGGCAAGCACCACGTCGAGATCGTCCGCGACATCCGGGAGTCCGGCTACGACCTGACGGTGCTCGGCGCGATGGGCATCGGCCGCGTCCGCGACACCCGGATCGGCTCCGTCTGCGAGCGGGTCGCCCGCACCGCCGACCGGGACGTGCTGGTCATCAGGCGCCTGCCGGCTGTCGCCGCGGCGACAAACGGCAACGGCAACGGCAGCCGCGTCGAGGCTTCCCCCGCCCGCGACACGATCCTGGTCGGTGTCGACGGCTCGCCCCAGTCCTTCGGCGCGCTGATGACTGCGATCGACCTGGCGAAGACCTTCGGCAAGAAGGTCGAGGCAATCTCGGTCTACGACCCGTACCTGCACTACTCGGTGTTCAAGGGCGTGGTCAACGTGCTGACCGAACGCGCCGCGAAGATCTTCCGCTTCGAGGAGCAGAACCAGCTCCACGAGGAGATCATCGACACCGGCCTGGCGCAGATCTACCAGTCTCACCTCGACGTCGCCGAGACGATGGCGCGCGAGGTCGACGTCGAGCTGACGAAGACCCTGCTAGACGGCAAGGCGTTCCAGAAGGTCCTCGACCACGCCCGCAAGACCGACCCCTGGATGCTGGTCATCGGCCGGGTCGGCGTCCACAGCGACGAAGGCGAGAGCGGTCTCGGCAGCAACGCCGAGAACCTGCTCCGCACCTGCCCCTGCGACCTGCTGCTGACCACCCGCCTCGAGTATCCCGAGCTCGACGTGAAGGCCGAGGAGAGCATCCGCTGGACGCCCGAGGCCGAGGAGCGCTTCGAGCGCGTCCCGGAGCAGGTGCGCGGCATCGCCCGCACCGCCCTCTACCGGCTGGCGGTCGAGCAGGGCCACAGCGTCATTTCGAGCGATGTGCTCGACGAAGCGATGGACCGCTACATGCCGAAGTACACGGCCCGCGAGACGGAAGCGCTGGCCGAGACGATCGCCCTGCAGCTCGCGCGCAGCCGGCCGACCTTCATCTGCCGCAAGTGCGGCGTCACCTCAGCCGAGCCGGATCCGATGCGCTGCGGCGTCTGCGGCGGCGAGTCGTTCGAACAGATCACGGAAGAGATGCTCGACCGGATTGCCGAGATGGAGGGCGGCCTCGAGGTCGAGACCACCTATGACGGCCGCAAGCTGAAGTGGACCGCGGACGCGCGCCTGGCGCTCAGGACGATCGAGGACGCCTACCGCCGGCGCCGTGCCAAGGCCCGGATCGAGAAGAAGGCGCGGATGAGCAAGCTGCCGACGGTCACCTTCGAGTTCGCGCGCGCCCTGATCGAGGACGAGACCGGCGAGCCGGTGACCATCGAAGCCCGGGAGCAGGCGGCCGCGGCGAGCGGCGTTGCCGCCGACGAGGCGCCAGCGGACGAGCGGAGGCTGATCGCCCGTGACGAGGACCGGGTGCCGCTGCTGTCGACCTTCGAGTGGACGGACGAGGCGACCGACCGCATCCTGCGAGTTCCCGCCGGTTTCATGCGCGATCGGACGCAGGAGCGCATCGAGCTGGTGGCGCGCGAGAAGCACGTGGCCCGGATCGGCATCCGGACCGTCGAGGAGGGCATCGAGCTGGGCCGCAAGCTGATGGAGCAGATGATCTCGGCCTACGAGATCGGCAAGGCGGACGACAAGTCTCCGGCCGCTGCCGATGTCGCCGAGGCCGAGGCCAGCGCGGCCGCCGCTGCCGGCAGATGCCCCTTCTCCGCCCTTGCCGAGACCGGCGCCAGCAAGTCCCAGGTCGAGGCGGCGAAGGATGCGAAGGCCGGCCTCTACCTGAACGAGGTCGGCCTGATGTCGGCCCTGGGCGAGAAGCGCAGGGACGACGAGTCCGGAAGCTGAGCCGTCTGCCGGCGCGTCCTTCCGGACGGCCGATGCCGCAGCGATCGGCCAGCGACGCCTTTCACGGCTGGAAGATCGTCTTCGTCGCCTTCCTGACCCTGTTCGTCTCGGTCGGGTTCAGCTTCTACTCGTTCGGCGCATTCTTCGTGGCCCTGACCGCCGAGTTCGGCGGCGGGCGAACCGGGGTCGGCATCGGACTCGCCGTGTTCGCGGGCACGAACGGCCTGGTCGCGCCCTTCCTCGGCCGAGCCCTGGATCAGGGACACGCCAGGCGAGTCATGACCTGGGGCGCCTGGCTGCTGGCAGCCGGCCTCCTGCTGATGGCGACGGTCCGCAACCTGGTCCAGTTCTATCTCGTCCTCGGCACCTTCCTGGCCCTCGGCGCAGCCCTGATCGGCGGCGTGACCGCCTCGACGCTGGTAGCCAACTGGTTCGTCCGCAAGCGCGCCATGGCGCTCGGCATCGCCACGATGGGCATCTCGCTGTCCGGCGTCATCATGGCGCCGATCGCCACCCGCCTGATCGACCTGATCGGCTGGCGAGGGACGTTCCTGGCCTACGGCGCCCTGACCCTGCTCGTCGTGCTGCCCGTCGTTCGCCGCTGGGTCATCGACCAGCCGGAGGACATCGGCCTGCATCCGGACGGCGCTCCCACGTCCCTGGCCGGCGGCTGGTCGGCCTCGCCGGCTGCCGGCGAGGGCCCGGCCGGGCCCGAACCTCTCGCGCCTGCCCGGCCGGCCGCTGACGAACGACCGCGCCGGCCCCGTCTGGAATGGACGGAACCCCTCCGGGACCGCAATTTCTGGGTCATCGCCCTGGTCGTCGCGATGAACTTCTGCTGCAACTCGGCGATCCTGACCCACATCATCGCCCACGCCGGCGACCTGGGGTTCGCTCCGCTCGAGGCGGCCTTCAGTCTGTCGGCGATCGCCGCGACGGGCGTTCTCGGCAAGGTCCTGTTCGGCTGGATCGGCGACCGGCTGAGCGGTCGGCGCGCTCTCTGGCTGGCGATCGCGCTGCAGGCGTCCGGTACCGCCGCGCTGCTCCGGGCCGACAGCTACCCGGCGCTGATCGGGGCCGCGGCGACGTTCGGGCTCGGCATGGGCGGGATGATGCCGCTGTGGGGGACGCTGATCGGCGCCTGCTTCGGACGCCGCTCGTTCGGCCGCGTGATGGGCCTGATGAGCCCGGCGCTGCTGCCGATCCAGGTTCTCGGCGTCCCCTTCGCCGGCAACGTCCACGATCGCACCGGCAGCTACGACCTCGCCTTCGCCGTCTTTCTCTGCCTGTACGCAACCGCCATGTTCATCCTCTTCCTGCTGCGGGCGCCAGAGGAAGAGCCGGCGGCTCATCCCGCGGCAGCCACTCCGCATGCCGCTGCCCCACCCGCCACGTAGTACCGCCCGACCCGTCGCTGACTCCGTGTCCGGCTCCAGCCACCACCTGACCACGACCCTGGCGCCGATGAACCCGCTGCGCTTCGTTCCACGGCGCAAGCTCCTGGCAGCATGACCGCCTACAGGTTCTGCCGTTCGGACGACGTCCCGCTGATCGTCGAGGCCTTCCACCATTGCAACGCGGGGGCCGGCGCTGTTCCCTGGCGGCTGACTGCGGACCACCTGAAGCGTCTGGGCCGCGAGGCGGACCTCTGGACCAGCAGTTGCATGATCGCCTTGGCCGACTCCGAGCCGATCGGCGTCCTGATCGCCGCCAAGCGGGAACCGGTGGCGAACCTCGTGCTCCATGTCGCCGTCCATCCCGACCACCGCCGCCAGGGCCACGGCCGTCACATGATGGCGTCGCTGCGCAAGAAGATGGCCATCCTGGAGCCGACCCTGATGCTCGCCGAGGTTCCGGGCGGCGCCGTGTCCGCGCACCGCTTCCTTGCCGCCTGCGGCTTCGCCGAACGCGATGTCCTGACCGACTACACGTTCACCGTCGAAGCGCCCCGGGACGTCCCCGGCGCCGAGCTGGTCGCCGATGTCTCCGCACCCGAGATCGTCGCCGACGGAGAGCTTCAGGCGGCCGGCGACCCGGACCGCTGCTGGCAGCGGGCGCCGCAGAGCCTCCGCAACCTGCGGGACCGGCCGCACGGCCTGGCGATCGCCACCGACCGGGGCATCGAGGCGTATCTCCTCCACCGGGACCGCGCCGATGCAGACGATCCCCTGCCATTCTTCGGGGCACAGCCCACCGCCCCGGACGCTGCCGGCGTCACGCCGCCGGCAGCGCCGGTGGAGATCCTCGCCCTCGGCGGCAGGACACCCGTACCGGCACTGCTGAGGCCCCTGCTCGCCGTCGCAGCGGAACGCACCGGACGGGCGCTCCACCTGCCCCGGGCCCATTCGTCGGAAGCGCCCGCCGACCGCCTCGAGGAGATCGGATTCGCGCCGGGCGGCAGCACGACCCGTCTGTCCGCCGACGCCGGCCGCGGGTAAGCCGATCGGCGCCGAGGAGGCCCTCCCGCGCAGCGGACCGGAACCGCCAGTGACCTCAGCCCGACCTCGGGGACGCGCTTGCGCCGAAGCACCCGTCGCGCTGCGTTCCCCGACGGTGCAGGCTTCTGGCAGCCCGTGACAGGAGAGCGTGCAGCACCGGGAACCGTGATCGTCCCGTCCGGCGGGTGTATCGGGGACAGAAGCGACGGCCGAGATGGTGGTAAAGTGACCCGGACTCACTGGTGTCTGGCCCAGCAGTGGCAGACAGTTCGGGACAGGAGGATGAGCTCATGACGAAGATGAGTGACTGTCGCGGAAACGCCGGCACCGCGCCTGTCGCAGGGGCGGCCTTGACTCTACCCCCCCCCCCCCCCCAGAAAATCGGGGGCGGGGCTGAGCCGGTGCACGCCCCCCGGAGATCCGGACATGGGCTGAAGGCTGCGTTCGCCGCCATCCTGCTGGTGACCCTGGCCGCTGCCTTCTCGCCCCAGGCCGCACAGGCGCAGCTCGTCACCCTGACGGCCACCGGACTCGACAGCAGCATACGGCTCACGTGGAAAGTCAACGGAGGTATTGCATGCAGCGACTGCTCATGGCAATACGAAGCGTTCGTGGGAACCGGCGGCGACCGATGGCGGCCGATCCCGGACAGTCACACAGACACGCGCTCAGCCATCATTCGAGGCTTCACGAACGGCAGCACCTACAATGTGCGGATTCAGGTGGTGGACACCGGGGGCAATTTCCGAGGCGCCGCATCCGTGGCCAACAACCAGGGTTGGGTTACCGCCACGCCCAGGGCGCCGACCCCGACGCTGATCTCGGGCCCGGACAGCACCGTCACGGTCGCCAGCGCCGGGGCGACGACTCTGGTGTGCTACAACCTGCTCTCGGTCTCGCAGAGCACGCCGGATGGGACGGTCACGTACCTGGAGAGGCGCGACGGCGTGACCGCCGTTACCGAGAACCCGCTGCTTCGCGACTCGACTCTCGGCGTCGAGATCACCCAGGCCCCCGCCGGCATCACCAAGGGGATCGGCGTCAACCTCAGTCCCTGCGCCAATGTCGGCGTGGGCGCGCATACCGTCACCTGGAGCTGGAACGGCCGCGACGGCACCGCCGCCACAGCGGGCACGACCTCCACCACGATCACCGTGGCGGTCAGGGACTCCGGTCCGAAGACGATCACGCTGTCGGCGTCCCCGTCGACGACGATCACCGAGGGCGACTCCGGTTTCACGGACGTCACCATCACGGTGACCCTCAGTGAGCCGGCGCCGGCGGCGGATTTTTCCGTCACCCTCGGCGGCGACGTCGATTCGGGCACGGCCGTGGGCTCCGGCAGGGGGGGCAGCAACGCCTGCACGCCGCCCTTGCATCCGCCGGACACGGACTACTGCTGGGTGCCCGATGCGGACGGCGGCTTCGTCTCCTTCGCCCAGGGCGCGACCCAGAGCACGAGGACCCTCCGCATCTTCGGCGATACCCGGGACGAGCCGGACGAGACGATCAACATCCTCGCCTACACGAACAACTGGGCATCCGGCAAGCTCACCCTGACCATCAGGGACGACGACGGCGACGGCTCCAGGGCGTTCACGCTGTCGGCGTCGCCGTCGACGACGATCACCGAGGGCAACGCCGGTTCGACGGACGTCACCATCACCGTCACCCTCAGCGAGCCGGCGCCCGCGAACTTCTCGGTCACCGTCACCGGCTTGGGTACGGCGACGGGCTCGAACAAGGGGGCGAATCCCTGCGACCCGCCCCTGAGCCCGCCACACACGGACTGGTGCTGGCCGAACCCCGGTCCTGTTTCCATCGCGAAAGGCGGAACCCAGGGCACGAAGACCCTCCGCATCCTGGGCGATACACGGGACGAGGCGGACAAGACGATCCGCGTCACCGCTGCAAAGACCGGCTGGACCTCCGCCACGCTCGTCCTGACGATCAGAGACGACGACGGCAGCAACTCCGGCGGCGGCGGCAGCTCGACCGCACCCGCCAAGCCGTCGGGTTTCGGGGCGACGACGGGCGACAGGTGGGTCTACCTGACCTGGACCAACCCGAGCGACGCCAGCATCACCCGTTGGCAGTACCGGCAGAAGACCGGGGCCGGGAGCTACGGTTCATGGACACCGATGACGGGTTCCGGTGCGGCGACGGTGAAGCACCGGGTCACGGGCCTGAGGAACG
Organism: Thermoanaerobaculia bacterium; assembly: GCA_965116145.1. Lineage (GTDB taxonomy): Bacteria > Acidobacteriota > Thermoanaerobaculia > Multivoradales > Multivoraceae > Multivorans. The sequence continues at coordinate 143,031 of OZ220482.1, read as the reverse complement.
GCACGTCCTACACGTTCAGGATCCGTGCGGTGAACGGCAACGGCAACGGCGCGGCGTCGGACGAAGTGACGGCGACGCCGGCGGCGCCGGCGGCACCGGTGCTGACTGCGGTCACGTCGACCAACCAGACTGTCACGCTCACCTGGACCCATTCCGGCTCGACTCCGGGCGATTACATCAGCGGCGGGGGTCCCAGCGGGGTCTATTGGCAAACGGGGCACCGGCTGAAGGGATCGACGACCTGGACGGTGCACGGCGGGAACCTGTCCACCGCGAGCGGCAATTCCCTGCGCACGTCGTCGGCGAGCTTGGACAATCTCTACCCGGACGGAGCGTCGGTGGAGGTCGCGATCCGGGCAGCGGGCGATTCCACTCTGCTGAACAGGGCGGATATCAAGGGCCCCTGGTCGAACGCGCGAACGGTCACGTACAGGAACAACAGTACGGCGGCGCTCACGCTGACCGGTACGCCGGTGACGGTGACGGCGGGTTCCACGTCCAGCTACACGGTGGCGCTGACCAAGGCGTACGCGGGGACGCTCAGGGTCACGAGCGCGAACACTTCGAGGGCGACGGTGCGTCCGGCGCGCCTGACGTTCACCACGGGCAACTACAGCACGGGTCAGAGGGTGACGGTGACCGGCGTGGGTGCGGGGACGGCGACGATCAACCACGCGTTCCGGCTGACGGGGGCCGGTGCGGATGCGATCCCGAATGCGGGCAGGGTGTCGGTGACGGTGAGCGTGACGAGGCCGGTCAAGCCGACGGGTCTGGGTGCGACGGCGGGCAATGCCCAGGTGGTGCTGCGCTGGGCGGACCCGGGCAACGCCAGCATCGCGGGCTGGCAGGTGCGCCACGGCAAGGTGGGTGAGAGCCTGGGTTCATGGTCCGACATCGCAGGCTCGGTCGCGGCGACGACGAGTCACACGGTGACGAGTCTGGAGAACGGTTCCGCGTACCGCTTCCGGATCCGTGCCAGCAACAGCGCCGGCGCCAGCCCGGCCTCGGACGAAGTGACGGCAACGCCGACGGCGCCTGCGAACCCGACGGCGCCTGCGAAGCCGACGGGTCTGACCGCGGCGGCGGGCAACGCCCGGGTGGTGCTGCGCTGGGCGGACCCGAACGACGCGAACATCACGGGCTGGCAGTTGCGCCACGGCAAGGCGGGCGCGAACCTGGGCTCCTGGTCGGACATCGCGGGTTCGAGCGCGACGACGACCAGCCACACGGTGACCGGTCTGGAGAACGGTTCCGCGTACCGCTTCGTGATCCGGGCCAGGAACAGCGTCGGTGACGGCCCGGCATCGGACGAGGCGACCGCAACGCCGGCGGCGCCGAGCGGCGGTGCCGGCGGTGGTACTGGCGGCGGCAACTCGGGCGGCAACGGCGGTGGCTCAGGCGGCAACTCGGGCGGCAACGGCGGCGGACCCGGCGGCGGCGGACCGGGCGGTGGCAGTCCTGGCGGCGGTTCGGGCAACAACGACGGCGGCAATGGCGGTTCGGACGGCGACGACGGCGACAATGATGACGGCGGCGATGACGGCGACAGCGGTCCTGGCGGCCGCCCGAAGGCCGCGTTCACGCTGAGCGCGAGCTGTGCCGACGGCCTCTGCCGGGCACGCACCGGCGCCGCGGTGTCCTTCACCGACACCAGCACGGGCACGGTTGCGTCGCGGACATGGAGCTTCGGCGACGGCGGTGCCGGGTCGGGCAGCCGCAGTCCGCGGCATGCGTGGTCGGCGCCCGGCTTCTTCACGGTGTCGCTGACGGTCAGCGGCGAGGGGAGCTCGTCAACGGTGTCTCGCAAGGTGCTGGTCGAGGCCGGCGATCCGGCGGGTTCCTGCACTGTGAACGGCGACACGCGCTGCCTGCGGGAGTCGCGGTTCTCGGTCGCCGTCAAGTGGTGGACGGCGGACGGCGAAGCGCGGAAGGCGGGGAAGGTGGTGCACGAGGGAACGGACGACTCGGGTCTGTTCTGGTTCTTCTCGGAGGCGAACTGGGAGCTGCTGCTGAAGGTGCTGGACGGCTGCTCGCTGAACGGTCACGTCTGGGTGTTCGGCGCGTCGGCGACGACCCTGGGCTACAGCATCCGGGTGACGGACACGGTCACCGGTGCGATGAAGGAGTACCGGAACGAGCCCGGCAAGCGGAGTTCGGCGATCACCGATGTCGCGGCGTTCCCGGGCTCCTGCACCGGATCGGCTTCGCGGGCGGCGGCGGCGGTGACGCCGCCGACCGGGGGTGACCCGGTCCCTGCAGACGGCGCGGTCGCTGCGCTGCTTCCGGCGGTGACCGTGCCGTCGGCAGCGGCGTCCGGCAGTTGCACCCCGGCGGCCGGCACGCTGTGCCTGCAGGACGGTCGGTACGCGGTGTCCGTGGACTGGACGAATCGCGAGGGGGATACCGGCAAGGGCAGCGTCGCCCCGCCCCGCGCCGACGACTCGGGCCTGTTCTGGTTCTTCTCGGAGACGAACTGGGAGCTCCTGGTGAAGGTCCTGGACGCCTGCACCAGCAACGGTCACCACTGGGTCTTCGCCGCCTCGGCGACGGATGTCGGCTTCGACCTTCAGGTGCGAGACACCGTGACCGGTCAGGTCAGGCGCTACACCCACACCGCCGGCGCCCCCGCCCGCGCCCTCGCCGACGTGACCGCCTTCCCCGGAGCCTGCACGCCGTAGCTGGCCCTGGCAGCCCATGTTGAAACCGTGGACAGGCCTACCTGCAGCGCCTTGCCGGGCAGGCGCCTGACCGCTCCCGGTGCGGCACACGGGCCATATGCGAGAAGAGCAACGCAGCCGGGCGAAACGCGGCCGAAAACGAAGGCAGCGCTGCTTCTGCCGCGGTAACGGGCGGCCTGGCAGTGCCGGCGGTCAGGAATGGCCGAGAGAAAGGAGGTTCTCGACCGGCTGGTAGAGCTCCTCGAGCCAGGTGACATCGTCCGGGTCGAGCTCGATCTTCGCCGCCTCGACGAGCTGCTCGAGCTGGCCGACCCTGGACACCCCGACCACGGGCGACGTGACCTCGGGCTTGTTCATCAGCCAGGCCAGCGAGATCTGGGCCGGCGTGCGGCCGTACTTCTTCGCCACTTCGACGACCCGATCGGCGATATCGAAGGTGGCGGCGCCCCGGTAGAGGCTCTCCGTACGCATCCGGTCACCGCCCTTCGAACGGTCGGTGCCGCCCTCGTCGAAGCTGCCCCGGTAGGAGCCGGTCAGGATGCCGCGGGCCAGCGGCGACCAGGGCGTGAGCGCCACGCCGGTCCCGGCGCAGTACGGGTTCATCTCGCGCTCTTCCTCGCGGTAGACGAGGTTGTAGTGGTTCTGCATCGAGACGAACCGGGTCCAGCCATGCTGCCGGGCCGTCATCTGGAGTTCGGCGAACTGCCACGCGAACATGGACGACGCGCCGAGGTAGAGCGCCTTGCCGGCCCGGACGACATCGTGAAGCGCCTGGAGCGTCTCTTCGATCGGCGCCCTGACCTGGCCCGGAATCCCGTGCGGGTGGCGGTGGATGATCAACTGGTCGACGTAGTCGAGCCCCAGCCGCTCGAGGCTGCGGTCGACACCCTCCATGATGTGCTTTCGCGACAGGCCGCCCTGGTTCGGAGACCGCCCCATCGGCAGCGAGATCTTGGTCGCGATGACGTACTCGTCGCGGGGCAGCAGCTCGCGGAGCAGGGTCCCGACCACCCGCTCGCAGGCGCCGATCCCGTAGATGTCGGCACAGTCGAAGTAGAACAGCCCCTGCTCGATCGCGGCCTGGAAGATCGGGCGGGACGCGTCCAGGTCGAGGGTCCAGTCGCCCTGGTGCCCGCGGCCGGGTTCGCCGAAGTTCATCGTTCCCAAGCACAGCTCCGACACCCGCAGCCCGCACGTCCGACCCAACTGAACCGCCTTCAACACGTCGTCACCTCCCCTGTCCGAAGGACCGTGATGATACCGGTGGCGCTGCCGGTGAGCACAGCGGCCCGGGATCGCCCGGAGCGCGACCGGCGCCAACGGACGTCCGCCGCCGCCGCGGACGCGGGCTTCGACCCGAGAGCACTGGACACGCCCGACAGGATGCGCGGCCGCCCGAGATGCACGCGCGCTGCCGCCGCGGACGGCCACGGCAGGAACTCGGGGTCAGCGCTGTCGGTCCGGCGTGCCCTGAACGCCGGCAAGGATCGACAACGCCCGCGGATGCCGAGGATCGATCTCGAGCGCCTTCTCCAACTGGTCGAGGCCCTCGTCGGCACGGCCGGTCCTGGCGTAGGCGATCGCCAGCAGGGCGTAGGCGTCGGCACGATCCGGGTCGATCGCGATCGCCCGCTCGAGCGCTGCGGCGGCCTGCCGGTTGCGCTCCGCCAGACCGTGGAGCACGCCGAGGTTCAGGTGGGCGTCATAGGAATCGGGGTCGAGACGCAGGACCTCGCGATAGAGCCGTTCCGCGGCGGTGTGATCTCCTGCCGCCAGACGCCGGTTCGCCGTCCGGATCATCGTCCCGGTGTCGCGGGCGAGCCGGAACACGGCCTCCAGCAGGGGGTCGTCCAGGCTCGGGACCTCGGCGTCCTCGAGGCTGGCCAGCAGTTCCGCAGCCCGGGCCGTGTTGCCGAGCTGCCTCTCGGTCGTCGCGAGCAGGTAGCGCACCTCGCGATGGGTCGGCTCCAGGGCCAGCGCCGTCCGCAGATGTTCGGCCGCCGCCTCGAGCCGGCCGCGGCGGCGCGCCGCCTTGCCCAGACCGAGTTCGCCCCAGGCCGCGCCCGGCGCCGCGGCCCGCACCGCGCGGAACGCCGCGTCTGCGCCCTCGGCATCTCCTGCGGCCAGCAGGACGTTGCCGAGCCGCACGCGAGCCGGCCAGTACGACGGCCGGAGTTCCAGAACACGTTCGAAGTGCCGCACCGCCTCGTCGTCCGCGCCGCGGCCAGCGGCGAGAAACCCCAGGTAGTAGGGCCAGGCGGCCGCCCCGGGATCGAGTTCCCCGGCGCGCTCGTAGCAGCGGCGAGCCTGCTCGACATAGCGGTGCGCCTGGTAGAGGCGGCCCAGGTCGCCGAACGCGTACGCACTCGCGGGATCGTGCTCCACGGCCGCCACGGCTTCGCGTACGGCAGCGGCGAAGCCGGGGTCGAGATCGGCCAGGTCGGGGATGCGGGGGATCCGGTCCACCGCCGGCGAAGCGGGCGGCCCGGCCGGCGCCGGAGCGTCGGACGGAGGGCCGGCGCAGCCGAACAGAAGGGCAGCGATCAGCGCCGGTGCGAGCCGTTCACGCAGCGTCACGACACACCCCTTCGGCGGGCGCTTCCCCGCCGGGCGGCAGGAGACGCAGGATGCGGTTCGCGGCCACGTCCGTGCGCTCCACAACGGCTCCGTCGGGCCACCGCACCTCCAGCCGATCGACCCGATCGACGCCGCCGAGTCCGAAGTGGAGACGCGGGTCGTTGGCGACCGCGAAGCTGCGGGCCGGCCGGACGTCGCGGGCGAAGCGTCGGCCGGCGGCTTCCACCGTCACCCGGGCGCCGATGGCCGAGCGGTCGAAGACACCGCCGCCGCAGAGATCGACGATCAGCCAGGCACGGGCGTTGCCGATCTCGTTCCTGAGCAGGCGCACCGGTCCTTCGTTGTTGACGACCAGGATGTCCACGTCGCCGTCGTTGTCGATGTCGCCGAAGGCGGCGCCGCGGCTCACCTCGAGCAGCTCGAGGGCTGCCCCGGCCCGCTCGGAGATGTCCTCGTAGCCGCCGGACGGCAGGCCGCGCAGCAACCGGTTCGGCTCGCGGTAGTCGAAGGCGGCGGTATCTCCCGGCGTCACCTTGCCGTTGGCGACGAACAGGTCGAGCACGCCGTCGCCGTCGTGATCGAACCAGGAGACGCCGAAGCCGGTCGTGGGCCGGCTGACGCTGCCCAGCCGCAACTCGTCGGTCGCATCGACGAAGAAGCCGCGGCCGTCGTTGCGGTAGAACGTGTTCGTCTCCCCGCTCAGGTGGGTCAGGAACAGGTCGAGGTCGCCGTCGCCGTCCGGATCGGACACCGCCACGCCCATCCCGGCTTCCGGCTGACCGAGCTCGTTGAGCGCCGCGCCGCGCGCCAGCGCATCCTCCTGGAACGTGCCGTCGCCCCGGTTCAGCCACAGGAAATTCGCCGCCTGGTCGTTCGCGACGTAGAGGTCGACCAGACCGTCGCCGTCGAAGTCGGCCGCCGCCGCGCCCAGACCGGGGCCGGCGACCGAACCGACGCCCGTGCGGCCGCCGACGTCGACGAAGCGGCCGTCGCCCTCGTTGCGGTAGAGGGTGTCGGGCGCCGGCTGATACTCGGCCGGACGGCAGTAGTTGCGGAGGCCGTTCGGACCCAGGCAGGGGCGCTCCCGATCGGCGCTCCACACCACGTAGTTCACGACGAACAGGTCCAGGTCCCGATCGCCGTCGTAGTCGAGGAAGACGGCGCCCGACGACCAGGAGGAGCCGCCGACGCCGGCCTGCTCCGTCGTATCCGCGAAGACGCCGCCGCCCAGGTTGCGGTAGAGCCGATTCGCACCGACGTTCATCACGTAGAGATCCACCCGGCCGTCCCGGTCGTAGTCGGCGGCGGTCGCGGCGGCGCCGTAGCCGGTATCGCCGACGCCGGCGTGCTCCGTCACGTCGGCGAAGGCCCCGCCGCCCAGGTTCCGGTACAGACGGTTGCGCGGGCGGGCGCCAGCCGCGCTGTCGGCCAGCGACGTTCCGGGCAGCGGCCCGCTCTGAACCAGATAGACGTCGAGCAGGCCGTCGTCGTCGACATCGAGCAACGCTCCGCCGCCGACCAGGAGCTCGGGGTAGTTGTACTCGCCCGCCGCGCCGTTGCGGTGAACGAAATCGAGTCCTGCCTCGGCCGCGCGCTCGACAAGGACCGGCCCCGGCCGGGCCGCCGGCGGAGCCGACCCGGCCGCACTGCCGTCAGATCCCGCGCAGGCCCCGAGAACCGGGGCCAGAGGACCGATCAGGAGAAGGAGAATAAAGCGCCGTATGGTCACAGCATACAGCCTGGCCCGAGGTCCGCGGCGAAGGCGCGGAGACACTGCCCGGTCGAGAGACGACGCTGGTTTCCCGACCCCGCCGGTTCGTTGACAGACTTCCCGCACCGGTGATACAGATTTCTGCATGAGGACGACACGATGAGGACGACACTGAACTTAGACGACCGCCTGATCGGGGCGGCCAAGGCCCGCGCCGCCCACAACGGAGAGCCGCTGACGCGCCTGATCGAACGAGCGCTTCGTCAGCACCTGCAGCCCGCGCCGCGCACCGATATCCCGTTCAAGCTGCAACTGCTGACCAGGAACACCCGAGCCCTGCCGGGCGTCGACCTGGCCGACCGCGGTACCCTCTGCGACATCATGGACGGTCTGGCTTGATCGCGGTCGACACGAACATCCTCGTGTTCGCTCACAATCCGGGCTCGAACCGACACGCGACGGCGTAGCGACCGTCCTCGCTGCCACCGTCACGGTGTTCTGCCCGCATAGGTCGCCCGCTGCATCCGCCAAGGCCGACTCGTGAAGCTCCTGGCGTTCAGCGATGTCCACCTGGACACGAAGTTCGGCTGGGCAAGCCGCCGGCACACTGCGCGCAGGCAGCGGCAGCGGCTCCGCGACGGCGTGACCTGGGCGTTCGAGCAGGCCAGCCGCGAGGGTGCTGCCGCGGTCCTCATCGGCGGTGACCTGTTCGAACACGAGCTGGTGTCGCCGGACACCGTCGGGTTCCTGCGCCGGACCTTCGAGCAGGCCGACGTGCGGGTGTTCGCTTCGCCCGGCAACCACGACTACGCGGACACCGAGAGCCCCTACCGCCGGGTCGACTGGCCGGACAACGTCCACATCTTCGGCGAGACGCACTTCACGGCGAAGACGCTGGCGGACGGCGTCACGATCTGGGGCGCCGCCCATCGCAAGCCCGCGGACACGCCCGGCTTCTTCGACGACGGATTCCGGGTCCCCGCAGCCGGCGCGCCCGACGGCGGCGTTCACATCGCGGTGTTCCACGGCGAGGAACGGAGGGCGGCGTTCCAGGGTCAGCACCGTCATGCCCCGTTCGACAGCGGACAGATCGCGGCCGCGGGCTTCGACCACGCGGTCGTCGGGCACTCGCACGCCCCGGCCGACAGGGCGGACTGGACCCGCCTCGGCTCGCTGGAGCGACTGAGCTTCAACGAGACCTATGGCAACGCGGTGATGCTCGAGATCGAGCAGGGCCGGATCGGCAGGAGGCGGCTCAAGCAGCGGCCGTCCGGTCTCCACAGCATCGACGTCGACCTGACCGGAACGGACAGCGCCGCGGAAGCCCGCAGGCGCGTCGTCCGGGACCTCGCCGACCTGACCGGCGCCGCCCGCGTCCGACTCGTCGGAGAACCGGAGGACAACGTCCGGATCCATCCCGACGACTTCGCCGCCGGCGCCCTCGACCTGCCGGAAGGTGTCGACGACGTGCTGGTCGACGCCTCCGGGCTGGCCTCGCCCTACGATCTGGAGCAGCTTGCGCAGGAACCGACCGTGCGCGGCATGTTCGTCCGACGGGTGCAGGGCGAGACACTCGACCCGGAAACGGAACGCCTCGTCCTGCTCGCCGGTCTGCGCGCCCTGGACAGCCGGGACATCGGGCTGGTCGACGAACTCCGGATGGGAGCAGGACCCGACGAAGCCCCTTCCGCCGCAGGCGCCGTCGCCGCGGCCGGCGCGGGGACCGGATGAAGATCCTCCGCGTCACCGCCCACGACTTCGGCAGGCTCTCGGGCGCCCTGGATCTGGCGCCGGGCCTGACCGTCATTCACGGCCCGAACGAGGCCGGGAAGTCGACGTGGCTGCAGGCCATCTTCGCCGGCCTCTGCGGCCGTCGCCGCGGCCGCGGCTCGAACACGCTGGAAGAGCGCCAGTTCCGGCAGCAGTACGAGCCCTGGAACGGCAGGCCCTGGCGGGCAACGGTGAAGCTCCAGCTCGACGACGGCCGCCGGATCGAGATCCAGCAGCGCGACCTGACGGCGAAGGAAAGCACCGCCCTGGACGACCACACCGGACGTCCGATCGGCGACGAGCTGATCTACCGCGGCAGCATCGACGGGTCGAGGTTCCTCGGGCTCAACCGCCAGGTCATGCCCTCGACCCTGGTGATCGCGCAGGGCGATATCCAGCGGCTACGGCAGAAAGGGGGCGACGAGGCATCGGCGCTTCGTGAGGAGCTCCAGCGGGCCGCCGCGTCCGTCGGCGGCGCAGCCACTGCAGTCGAAGCGCTCAGCCGACTGAAGGACTACGCGCGCGAGCAGGTCGGTTCGGAGCGCCGCAACTCGACGAGGCCGCTGCAGCGAGCCGTCGAACGCCTGGGCAGGGCAGACGAGGATCTGAGAGCAGGGCGAACGCGCCACCGGGAGCGGAGCGGGCTGGAAGCCGGTCTCCGGGCCGCGCGCGTACGAGCGGAGAGGGCGAACGGCGTCACGCAGCACTGCACCCGGGTCCTGCGGCAACGCGAGGCAGCGGAGATCGAGTCCCGCCTGGCCGAAGTCGACCGGCTGGCCGCCGCGTTCCCGGACGGCGCTCCCCCGTCCCCACCGGGGGACGATCCGGACGCCGCGACCGCGCAGGAACTCCGTGAGGCGGCGTTCGCCTATCGCCGGCGCCCGGCTCCGCCCGCCGACCTCGACGGTCCGAGCGCCGACGAGATGGCCAGGGAACTTGCCGAGCTTCCCGAAGCGCCCAGGGGTGACAGCGAACCGGCGCCCGAGGTGGCAGCGGCGACCGAAGGATGGCGGGAAGCCTGCCAGACCCGCGCGGTGCGCGAACGGCTTGGCCCGGGCGAGCCGCCGGACACGAGAGTCCGTTCGGTCGACGCTCCGACGGCCAGGCGCGCTCTCGCCATCCTGGAACTGCCGCCGCTCGAACCCCTTGACGACGTGGAGCAACGCGTTCTCGAGCTGACCGAGGAAGAGACGCACTACCGGAGCGAGCTCGAAGCCAGCTCGGGCTTCGGCAAGTGGCCCTGGTGGGGAGCTACCGCCGGCAGTCTGATCGGCGTGCTGACGATGATGGACCTGCTGCCGCGCCCGGTCGGCATCGCCGGGCTGTTCCTCATGCTTGTCTGCTCGCTGCTCATCCTTCGGGCACAGCGCCGGACACCGGCGCCCCCTCCTGCGCCCGGCTTCCTGGAAGGGGCAGAGGAGAACATGAAGGTGGCCGACGCCAAGGCCGACCTCCGGGACCTCAAGCGGAGCCACAAGACCCGGCGGTTGCAGATGGAAGCCGCCGCCCGCGATCTCGCGGCACTCGATCTGGAAGCCGATGCAAAGGCCGTCCGGGACGCCCTGGAGGGCCTCGGACGGCGAGAGCGATGGGAAGCGGAACAGGAGAGCTGGCAACAGCGACTGGCTGACGCACGGCAGGACGAGGCGGCAGCCGAGCAGGCACTGCGGACGGCGCTTGCCAGCCGCGGAATGGACGATCCGGAAACAGCGACCGCAGACCTGCTCGACCGCTACGAAGGCGACTGCCGACACAACCAGGCCCTGGCCGCGGGCGCCGGCCCCCGCGAAGCGCTGACCGCCCGGATCGAGGCCCGCCGGCAGAGGGAGGACACGGCGGCGCAGCAGCACGAGGAGCGCGAGGCGGCCGAGGACCGGTGGCGGGACGCGCTGGCCGCCGCCGGCTTACCCGCCGACTCCGCCGCGGATCCCGAACAGTGGGCGGACGACTGGCTGGGCGCACACGAAGAGCGCATCAGTCGGCAGCGCGCCGACTGGGAGCGTCTGCAGGTCCTGCTCGACGGCCGGACCCGCGACGACCTCGCCGCGGAGCACCAGGCGACCGCCCGGCGCCTGGCCGCGGTTGCCGACGCCGGACCGGCGCCCGTGGAACTTGAGTCTCTCGGCCGCCGCGCCCTGGAGCAGAGACTGGCCGAAGCGCGCCGTGAAGCTGCCGAAGCCGGCAATCGGGCCAGTCATCTCGAAGGTCAGCTCGCCGCCGAGAGCGGCCTGCCCTCCCTCGCCGAGCTCGAAGAGGAGCGGGCAGCGGCCGGGCGGGAAGTGGACCTTCTCCGCCGCGCCGCCGCCCTTCTGGACAAGACCGAGGAGCACCTCGAAGCGGCACAGGACGAAGTCCACCGGCTGCTGGCGCCGGACCTCCGCGACGCGCTCAGCCGCCGGCTGCACCAGGTGACCGCCGGTCGCTATTCGGAGGCGCGCATCGACCCCGAGGAAGGTCTGGAAGTCCGCCTCAGGGTCGCTGACGGCAGCTACCGGGCGGCCGCCGAGCTGTCCCACGGCACGGTCGATCAGGTCTACCTCCTCCTCCGCATCGCGCTGGCCGAAGCCCTCGGCGACCGGACGGAGGCCGCGCCCCTCTTCCTGGACGACGCCACGGTCCACTGCGACACCGAGCGGACGATGCGGCTTCTGGAGCTCCTGCTGAGTCTCAGCGAGGAACGCCAGATCGTCGTCTTCAGCCAGGAAGAAGAGGTGCGGGCATGGGCCGCGGAACGGCTCGCAGCGCATCCGCGGCACCGCCTGGTCGAGCTCGCGGCCAACGGCCTGCCAGCCGCGGACGAGAACGACGTCGGCGACACGACGCCAGCGCCGGACACCGCGCGCAGCACCGGCGAACCGGAAAGACAGCACTCGCTCATATGATCCGGGGCGATGTCCCCGTCACCGCAGGGCGCCGAGGCGAGTCCATCCGAACGGAAATCCGCCCGATGCAGCGCCTGCTGATCGCCAATCGCGGCGAAATCGCTGTCCGGATCGCCCGCGCGGCGGCGGATCTGGGGATCGGCACGGTCGCCGTCTACTCCGAGGACGACGCCGACGGACTTCACCTCCGCATCGCCGACGAGGCGGTACCGCTCGGCGGACACGGCGTGTCGGCGTATCTCGACATCGAGAACTTGGTGGCGAGAGCAGCCGCCGCGAACTGCGACGCGGTCCATCCCGGCTACGGGTTCCTGGCCGAGAACGCCGACTTCGCCGTCGCCTGCGCCCGGGCCGGCATCACCTTCGTCGGTCCGCGGCCGGACGCGCTGGAGCTGTTCGGCGACAAGGGCAGGGCGAGGGCCGCCGCCGGCGCCGCCGACGTGCCGGTCCTGCGGGGCACCGACCGCGCCACCAGCCTGGAGGAGGCGCAGGAGTTCTTCGCCGCCCTCGGCGACGGCGCCGCGATGATCGTCAAGGCGCTCGCCGGCGGCGGCGGCCGCGGCGCCCGCATCGTCACCGCCGCCGGCGACCTCGAGCCGGCGGTCGAGCGGTGCCGGTCGGAAGCCGAGCGCGCCTTCGGCAACAGCGGGCTCTATGTCGAGGAGCTGATGCCGTGCGCCCGCCACGTCGAGGTCCAGCTCCTCGGCGACGGCCACGGCGGTCTGGTCGACTTCGGCGAACGGGAGTGCAGCGCCCAGCGCCGGCGCCAGAAGGTCGTGGAGACGGCGCCGGCGCCGAACCTCGATCCCGTTCTCCGCCAGGAGATCATCGACGCCGCGCTTCGCCTGGGCGCCGCCGCCGACTACAGCAGCCTCGGCACCTTCGAGTTCCTGGTCGATGCGGGGGTCGGCGGCAACGGCGGAGCCGGCGAAGGCGGCAGCGAGCATCGCCTCTACGCCTTCATCGAAGCGAACGCCCGGCTCCAGGTGGAGCACACGGTGACCGAGGCAGTGACCGGCGTCGACCTGGTGCAGGCGCAGTTGCGGATCGCCGGCGGCGAGTCGATCGCCGACCTCGGGCTCGACGACCCGGCGGCCAGGCGGCCGCGCGGTTTCGCGATCCAGGCCCGGGTCAACCTCGAGACCCTGGACCCGGACGGCAACGTGCGGCCGTCCTCCGGCGCCCTCGCCGCCTACGAGCCGCCGAGCGGACCGGGAGTGCGGACCGACGGCTGCGGCTACGCCGGCTACGAACCGGGTCCCGCCTTCGATTCGCTGCTCGCCAAGGTGATCGCCCATACGCCGTCGAACGACTTTGCCGCCGCCGTCACCCGAACCTCGCGCGCACTCGACGAGTTCCGCATCGGCGGACCCGTAACCAACATCCCTTGGCTCCAGGCCATCCTCGGCCACCCGGACTTCCGGTCGGGACGCCTCACCACCCGCTGGATCGATGACCACGCCGGCGAGCTCGCGGCCGCCGCCGGCAACGGACGCCGGCCCCGCTTCGTGCCGGCTGCCGATGCCTCCGGCAGCGGGACGGCGGAACGGCCCGAGGCCGGCGCTCCCGAGGGCGGCTCCGACAGCGGCTACGCCGGCGCCAGGGTCGACACCGCCGATCCGCTGGCCCTGTTCGCCTACGATCGGGAGACGAGGGCGGCACGGCCGGACAGCGGCAGCAGCGGCGACGGTTCGCCGGCGGCGGCAGCGGCATCCGTCACCGAGGCCCCGGACGGCGCCGCCGGCATCCGCGCGCCGATCCAGGGCACGATCGTAAGCATCGACGTCGGCGAAGGCGACGAGGTCCTGCGCGGCCAGCAGGTCGCGGTCATCGAGGCGATGAAGATGGAGCACGTGCTCCGTGCCGACACCAGCGGCGCCGTGCTGCGGGTCACCATGGCCGCCGGCGACACCATCCGCGAGGGCTATCCCCTGGTCATCGTCGAGCCGGCCGAGGGCGGCGAGGCGGCCGAAGCGGCCGACGAGATCGACCCGGACCACATCCGGCCGGATCTCGAGGAGAACATCCGTCGGCACGCGTACACACTGGACGAGAACCGGCCGGAGGCAGTCGCCAGGCGCCGCCGCCTCGGTTTCCGGATGCCGCGCGAGAACATCGAGCAACTCGTCGATCCGGGATCGTTCAAGGAGTACTGGCCGCTGCTCGTTGCGCGTCAGCACCAGAAGTACAGCGACGAGAAGCTGCGCCAGTACACACCTGGCGACGGCGTGGTCGCCGGCACCGCGTCGATAAACGGCGATCTGTTCGACGACGAGCGGGCGCGGGCGATGGTCGTGTCCTACGACTACACCGTCCTCGCCGGCACCCAGGGCGGGCGCAACCACTACAAGCAGGACCGTCTGTTCGACCTGGCGAACCGGTTCCGGCTGCCGCTCGTCATCTTCACCGAAGGCGGAGGCGGCCGTCCCGGCGACGACGACACCGGGCCTCGCGTCGCCTTCGACACCTTCACGTTCACCCAGTTCTCCAGGCTCTCGGGGCTGATTCCCCTGGTCGGCGTGAACCAGGGCCGCTGCTTCGCCGGCAACACGGCGCTGCTCGCCTGCTGCGACGTGATCATCGCCACCGAAGCGTCGACGATCGCGATGGGCGGGCCGGCGATGATCGAAGGCGGCGGCCTCGGCATCTACACGCCCGAGGAAGTCGGCCCGATGTCCTTTCAGGTGCCGAACGGCGTCGTCGACATCCTGGTCGCGGACGAGGAAGAAGCGGTCGACACGGCGAAACGGTACCTCTCGTACTTCCAGGGACCGGTCTCGGAGTGGGAAGCCCGCGACCAGCGCCCCCTGCGCCACGTCGTGCCGGAGAACCGGCTCCGTCTGTACGACATGCGGAGAATCGTCCACACCATTGCCGACGTGGACTCGGTGCTCGAGATCCGCCCGCGGTTCGGGGTCGGCGTCATCACCGCCTTCATCCGGGTCGAGGGCCGGCCGATGGGCGTCATCGCGAACAACCCGCACCACCTGGCCGGGGCGATCGACTCGGACGGGGCGGACAAGGGCGCACGCTTCCTGAAGCTCTGCGACGCCTTCGACATCCCGGTGCTGAGCCTGATGGACTGCCCCGGCATCATGGTCGGTCCCGACCACGAGAAGACCGCCCTGGTCCGGCACAGCGCCCGCATGTTCAACACCGGCGCCAACCTCTCGGTGCCGCTGTTCGGCGTCGTCGTCCGCAAGGCCTACGGTCTCGGGGTGCAGGCGATGTGCGGTGCGAGCGCGCTGGTCGGCTTCTTCACGGTCGGCTGGCCGACCGCCGAGTTCGCCGGCATGAACATCGAGGGCGCCGTCAAGCTCGGCTACCGCAAGGAGCTCGCGGCGATCGAGGATGCGGAGGAACGCCGCCGCGAGTTCGAACGCCGGGTCGAGGCCTCCTACGAGCGGGCCAAGGCAGTCAACGCGGCCTCCGGCGGCGGACTCGACGACGTGATCGATCCGGCGGACACCCGCTCCTGGATCGCGGAGAGCCTGAAGCGGCTGCCGCCGACGCCGCCCCGAACCGGCAAGAAGCACCCCTGCATCGACACCTGGTAGCGGTCCGACATCACGGCGAGCGCCAGGCGCCCTCCCTGAACGCCCGGAGAATCAGGAGATCCATGCGCCGCAGGTCCGGGCTCGCCAGGTAGAAGACGACCGCGGCCGCCACCGCCAGCAGCGAAGCCGCCCCCACCGCCAGCGGCGCCCCCCAGACCTCCGCGAGAGCGCTGATCGGCGCCACGCCGAGCAGGGGCAGGGAGAACGACATCGTCAGGAAGCCGGATACGCGGCCGCGCACCGCGTCCGGGATCAGCTCATGGATCGCCGTGTTGTTCAGGGTCGTGTAGACCGCCTGGAAGGCCGAACCCGCCAGCACCAGGGGCAGACCGAGCCAGAACCAGGGACTGAGCGCGAAGCCCATCATCAGCAGCCCGAAGGCGAAGACGCTGGTCATCATCAGACGCAGGCGCCGCGTCGAACGGGACCGCCAGGCGACGAAGGCGGCGCCGGCCACGCCGCCGACTCCCGCCGCGCCGCTCAGCGCCCCGAGACCGACCGCTCCGACCTCCCAGATGTCCTCGGCGAAGACCACCAGCAGGGTCTGGAACGGCATGACCAGGAACATCGGCACCAGGCCGAAGAAGAGCAGCACGAGGACAAGGCGGTTGCTCGCCAGGTAACCGAACCCCTGGGCCATGTTGCCGAGCATCGAACGACCCGCCGGGGCGGCGACCGGCGCGCGGTGCACGCCCATCATGCAGACCAGGGCGAGGGCGTACAGCCCGAAGTTCACCGAGTAGGCCAGGTCGACACCGGCCAGGCCGATCAGCGCGCCGCCGATGGCGGGACCGAGAACGCGGGTCAGGTTCACCGCGGTCATGCTCAGCGCCATGGCGTTCGTCAACCGCCGGCGGCCGACGACATCCGCGACGATCGCGTTGCGCGCCGGCATGACGAACGGAAACACGGCGCCCACGACGGTGACCTGGACCAGGATGTGCCAGTAGTCGAGCGCCCCCGCGAGCAGCAGGAAGAGCACGATCGCCTCGGCGACGACGACTGTCGCCTGGCCGGCAACGACCAGCCCGCGGCGCTCGAACCGATCCGCCGCCATGCCGCCGACCGGCCCCAGGCAGAGCATCGACACCGCCACCATCAGGCTGACCATCCCCAGCGCGAACTCGCTCCCGGTCAGCGAGTAGACCAGCCAGGAACGCACGACCATCTGACCCTGCATGGCCAGGAAGAACGTCGTGTTCGAGACGTACAGCCACCGGAACTGGGCGATCCGCAGCGACTCCCACATCCCGCCGCGCCCCGGCGGCGGCACTCCGGGCAGTTGCTGGACAGTCATCGGCAACCCAACCCGTGCGCCGCACAGTACCAAGCCGGCAGGCATACGCTCGTCTCCTGCCAGACCGAGGAACCGGCTGCTGCAGCGTCAGCTACCGGCCTTCGGCGCGACGCCGCGGTGAGCGAACCTGGTCGAGGAGCAGCTTCACCTTCCGCCGACCGCAACCAGTCGCCGCTCGCGATCTGCGGCGAACGCGAGGCAGGCCCTGATGTCCTCACGGGTCAGGTCGGGGAAGTCCCGCAGCAGGTCGTCCTCGGACATGCCGGACGCCAGATAGTCGAGCACATCCGAGACCGTCATGCGCAGGTCGCGGATGCAGTGCTTGCCGCTGCGCTTTCCGGGCTCGATCATGATCCGGTCCAGGAGCGCCATGGCGTCAGAGTACGAGATGTCCCGTTCTCGATCAACGGCGCGCGGGTCTGCCGTCGCTGCGCTGGTACACTTCGGCGTTCTCGTGTCGTGGCCGGCGGGTCCCGGTCCGGGTCTTGCCGACGTAGCTCAGTGGCAGAGCAGCTGATTCGTAATCAGCAGGTCAGCGGTTCAAATCCGCTCGTCGGCTCCAGTTCCGCTGTCTGAAACGGCCTGCCCGGCTGGCGACGGATCTGCGTCCCTGCCCATCCCGAGCGAGCGCCACAGGTAGTAGAGCGCCGGGAAAACGAACAGAACGCCCAGGAAGAGCGTCACCAGGCCGCCGACCATGGGCGCGGCGATCCGCTTCATCACGTCGGAACCTGCGCCGGTCGACCACAGGATGGGGACCAGCGCGGCAAAGGTCGTCAGCACGGTCATGGTGATCGGGCGCACCCGGCGAACGGCGGCCACGGTCACGGCTTCGCGCAGGTCGCGCGGCGTGTTCATCGCCCCGGCGCGCCGGCGTTCGCCGTGGACCAGGTCCAGGTAGAGCAGCATCACCGCTCCGGTCTCGGCGGCCAGACCGGCCAGGGCGATCATCCCGACCCAGACCGCGACGGACCAGTTGTACCCGAGCCGGTCCAGCAGCCAGACCGATCCGACCAGGGAGAACGGCACCGCCGACACGATGAACGCCGTCCTGACGACCGAGCGGGTGCTCAGATAGAGGAGTGCGAAGATCAGCGCCAGGGTGAGCGGCACGATGACGAGAAAACGGGCGCGAGCACGCTCCATGTACTCGTACTGCCCCGACCACAGCAGCGTGTAGCCCGAGGGCAGGACGACCTTCTCCGCGACCTCCTGACGGGCGCGGCGGATCCAGCCGCCGATGTCGCGGCCCTCGAGGTCGACGTGGACCCAGGCGTTCGGTCGAGCCCCTTCCGACTTGATGCCGGGCGGTCCGTCCCGGACCTCGATGGCGGCCACCTGCCCGAGCGGCACCTGGACGCCGTTCGGCGCAGCCACGAGGATCTGCTCGAGCGCCTCCGGGCTGTCCCGCAGCTCGCGCGAGTAGCGCAGGTTGATCGGATAGCGCTCCAGCCCCTCGACGGTCCAGGACACGTTCATGCCGCCGACCGCCGACCGGATCGCGTCCTGGATGTCTGCGATCCGCAGTCCGAAGCGTGCTGCCGCCTCCCGGTCGATGTCGAAGTCCAGGTACGCGCCCCCCATCACCCGCTCGGCGTAGGCCGACAGCGTGCCCGGCAGCGGCTTGACCACGGCTTCGACCTGTTCCGCCAGCCGTTCCAGGATCTCCAGATCCGGCCCGCCGAGCTTGATGCCGACCGGGGTCCTGATGCCGGTGGAGAGCATGTCGATCCGGGTCTTGATCGGCATGGTCCAGGAGTTCGTGACGCCGGGCAACTGCAGCGCCCGGTCAAGCTCGGCGATCAGGTCGTCGGGCGTCAGTCCGGGGCGCCATTCGTCCCGGTCCTTCAGCACGATCGTCGTCTCCAGCATCGACAGCGGCGCCGGATCGGTCGCCGTCTCCGCCCGGCCGACCTTGCCGAACACGGACTCGACCTCCGGAAAGCTGCTGATGATGCGGTCCGTCTGCTGGACGATCTCCCTCGCCTTCGTGATCGACACGCCCGGCAGGGTGGTCGGCATGTACAGCAGATCGCCCTCCCACAGAGGCGGCATGAACTCGGAGCCGATCCGCTTGAGCGGCGTGAGACTCGAGCCGACAAGGGCGATCGTCAGGACCACGATCAGCCACGGAGCGCGCAGCGCACCGGCGACCAGGGGCCGATACACGAAGCGCAGAAACCGGGTCGCCGGATTGCGCCGCTCCGGCAGGATCCGTCCGCGCACGAACCAGTGCATGAGGACCGGAACCACCGTCACCGCGACCAGCGACGCCATCGCCATGGAGTACGTCTTGGTCAGAGCCAGCGGCCTGAACAGCCTCCCCTCCTGGGCCTCCAGCGTGAACACGGGCAGGAAGGAGACGGTGACCACCAGCAGCGAGAAGAACAGGGTCGGTCCGACCTCCTGGGCCGCGCGGAGAACGATCTCGAACCGCGGCCGCCGGCCGGCATGCGCCTCCAGGTGGCGGTGCACGTTCTCGACCATCACGATCGCGGCGTCGACCAGGACCCCGATCGAGATCGCGATGCCGCCCAGCGACATGATGTTCGAGCCGACTCCCTGAAGCCGCATCACGACGAAGGCCAGCAGCACCGCCACCGGAATCGCCAGGATCGGCACCAGCGCCGACCGGAAGTGGAACAGGAAGACGAGACAGACGACAGCGACCACGATCGACTCCTCGAGCAGCGTGCCGGTCAGGGTCGCGATGGAACGCTCGATCAGACCGGAACGGTCGTAGGCGACGGAGATCCCGACATCGTCGGGCATGCCCGCGGCCAGCTCCTCCAGGCGTTCCTTCACCCGCTCGATCGTGGCCCGGGTGTCGGCGCCGGATCGGACAACGACGATGCCGCCCACGGTCTCGCCTTCGCCGTTCCAGTCGGCGAGGCCGCGGCGGATCTCGGGACCGATCGTGACGTTCGCGACATCCCCGAGCAGCACCGGCACGCCGCCCGGACCTGAGCGCAGAACGGTCATCTCCAGGTCCCGAAGCTCCTTGACGTAGCCGCGGCCGCGCACCATGTACTCACGCTCCGCCATCTCGATCACGCGGCCGCCGACATCGGCGTTCGACTGCTCGATCGCCTGCCGGACCACGGGCAGTGAGAGGCCGTAGGCACGAAGGCGGACCGGGTCCACCTCGACCTGGTACTGACGCACGAAGCCGCCGATCGAGGCCACCTCCGAGACGCCCTCGACGGTCAGCAGGCCGTACTTCAGGTACCAGTCCTGCAGCGAGCGGAGCTCGGCCAGGGAACGCGAACTTGAGTTCAGCGCGTACATGAAGGCCCAGCCGACGCCGGTCGCGTCCGGTCCGAGCCGGGGCGAGACTCCCGGAGGCAGCCTGCCGACGAGGCCCGCCACGGACTCGAGTACCCGCGAACGCGCCCAGTAGAGATCCGTGCCGTCCTCGAAGATGACGTAGACGAACGAGACGCCGAAGAACGAGTAGCCCCGGACCACGTCGGCGGTCGGCACGGACAGCATCGTCGAGGTGATCGGGTAGGTCACCTGGTCCTCGACCACCTGGGGCGCCTGCCCCGGAAACTCCGTGTACAGGATGACCTGCACGTCCGAGAGATCCGGAATCGCATCGACCCGGGCCGTCCGCACCGCCCAGACCCCGGCCGCCACTGCCGCCGCCAGACCTGCAGCGACCAGCAACTGGTTGCGCAGCGACCACTCGATGAGCCGGTTCAGCACTGCGTCACCCGCCGTGGCGCCCCCGGCGCCCGCCGTCAAGGTCGTTGCCCTGATGGCTACCGTGGCCTTCGTGACCCTCGTGGCCCTCGTGACCCCCGTGACCCTCCGTGCCGTCCTGACCCTCCGTGCTGCCGTGACCTCCGTGGCCCTCATGCTCCGGGGCGTCGGCTCCGGCGGCCGGCGCCTCGTCCAGCATCTGCCGGACCGCCGCCCTCAGCCTGGATTCCGAGTCGAGCAGGAACTGGGACGACGTGACAACCTCCTCCCCCGCTTCGAGGCCCGAGCGGATCTCGGTCAGCCCGCCCGCGGTCTGCCCCGGCGCCACTTCCCGCGCCTCGAAGCGGCCGCCGCCCTGGGCGACGATGACCACACTGCGCCTCCCTGTCCGCAACACGGCCTCGGTCGGCACGGTGACCGCATCCGGCGCCAGAACCGGATCGAAGACGACGGTCGCGAACATGCCCTTGCGCAGCCGGCCGTCGGGATTCGGCAGCGCGATCTTCGCCGTCAGCGTGCGCGTGCGCTCCGACACCGCCGGCTCGATGAACTCGACGGCGCCGCGAATCGTCTCGCCCGGGAAGTAGGCCAGGGTCACTGCCGCTTCGGTCCCCGGTCGGATCCAGGCCACCTGGTCCTCGAACACCTCGACCGACAGCCACAACGAGGTGATGTCCGCGATGTGGTACGCCTCCATACCCGGAGTCACCGCCATGCCCTCGAGGCCCGGCATCCGCTTCATCACCAGGCCGTCGGCCGGCGCGATGACGGTCAGGGTGCGGTAGATCTCGCCGGTCTCCTCGAGCCGCGCGATCTGCGCCGGCGAGATGTCCCAGAACAGAAGCCGCGTCCGCGCCGCCTCGACCAGGGCCTCGGCACGGCGCCGGACATCTTCCGGAGCGTCGCGAAACCGGGCCGCGTAGCGGATCGCCGAGAGCAGCTCCTGCTGGGTCTGGACCAGCTCGGGAGAGTAGACCTCGAACAGACCGGCGCCCTCCTCGACCGGCTCGCCCACATGGTTCGCGTGGACCTTCTCCACCCAGCCGTCGTACTTGGTGGTGACCGTGACCATCCGCTCCTGGTCGTACTCCACGTAGCCGACCGTCCGGATCTCGTGGCGGAGCGGGCGCCGGACAACCACTGCCGTACGAACGTTCATGTTCTGGACCACGGTCGGATCGATCGTCACGGTCGCGCCGGCGGCGGCCCGCTCCGCTTCGTCGGCGTACACCGGGACGTAGTCCATCCCCATCTCGTCCTGCGCCGGAACCGGCGAGGTGATCGTCGGATCCATCGGGTTCCGGTAGAAGAGAATCTGCCGCTCCGCGACGCCAGCGCCGCCGGCGCCAGCGGCGGTCATCGGGCCGGCGTGGTAGCCGACCGTGCGCTGCAGCCAGGAGTCGATCCGATGCAGGTCCACCGGATCGAAGAACAGCACGTAGAAGGCCGCGAAGCTGCCGGCGGCCCAGACAGCGCCGCGCAGCCAGCGCCGGGCCGAGCCGGCGCGTCCGTTCGCCTTGTCCGTCATCTCTCCGCACCCCTCCTCTCGCCTGGCGGCGCCGGCGGCAGCGGCCGACCCACCGCGCCCTCCAGCTCCGCCAGGCCGATCAGATAGTCCGCCTTCGCCCGGTCCACCGCCGTCTGCGCTTCGAACAGGACGTGCTCGGCATCGAACAGGTCGACTGTGTCGAGAGCGCCAGCGACGTAGCCGGCCTCGGCCGAGGCGAGCGCCTCCTCCGCCTGCACCACCAGCAGGTCCTCCAGCAACCGCAGCCGCCGCCACGCCAGCGGCAGCCGCTGCACCAGGTCGCCGACCTCGGTCTCGATCGCGAGTTCCGCGGCACGCCGCCGGTCCACCGCCAGGGAGCGCTCGTCGAGCGCCTGTTGCACCGCTGCCGCCCGGCTGCGGCGGCGAAGCGGCAGCGTGACCGCACCGCGCAGGCCGAACACGTCGTTGCCGTCGCCCGCCGGCGGCCGAAGCCGTGCCGCCTCGTCGTCGCGCGGCGTGACCAGCGTGTACGTGGCGCCGACCCTGAAGTCCGGTCGGTAGGCCATTCGGGCCAGCCGCTCCAGCGTCTCGGCGCGCGCGAGGCCGATGTCGGCGGCCCGCAGCTCCGGCCGCGACGACTGCGCCAGCGCCAGGAGCCTCCCGACCTGCAGCGGGATCTCCCCGATCTGTTCCGGCAGGGCGCCCCGCGCCACCTCTTCAGCGGCCGGTCGATCCCGAAAGCCGTTGATCCGGGCGCGCAGAGCCGCCTCGTCGAGCTCCAGTTCCACCAGTGAGCGCTCGGCGCGGGTGATCTCCGCCTGCAGCTTGAGCACGGCCTGAGTCGATCCGACGCCGGTCGCGTACCGGGCCCGAGCGACTTCCTCGTGCTGCACGAGATGCTCGCGAAAGGTCTCCGCCGTCTGTCCGGATCGGTCGAGGAACGCCAGCTCGTAGTAGAGGCGCCGGACTTCCGTGACCAGCCGCAGCCGGTCCGCCTGCACCCCGTGCCCGAGGACGACGGCCTCCTGGACGGCCGCCTTCTCCCGCAGGTCGAGCTTGGCCAGCCACGGCACGGTCTGGCTGTAGCCGAGCATCAGCCGCTGCGGGCCGACCCGGGTCTCCGGCGGCGCCAGGAAGGCAGTCGCCTCCGCCGTCGGATCCGGCAGGGAGGCGGCCTGGGGCGCCTGTCGGGAAGCGGCCCGCGCGCGTGCGAACCCGGCGCCGAGCTCCGGGTTCCGCTCCAGTACTTCCTCGACCAGAGCGCGCAGCGCCGGGTCGGCGATCCGCTCGGCGACCAGGTCCGCAGGCGCTGCCGCCGCCGTCGTGTCGGGCAGCCGGTGCGGCTGGCCGGTCCCGACCGACGAGATTCCGGTCACTACGACCGCCCAGAAGGCGGCGGCAGGAAGGAAGGACTTGTATCGAACCATCTGATTCCTCCGCGGCAACGTGTTCCCGCAAGGGACGCGGCCGACACGGTCCACGCCCGCACCGAGAGCGATGCTGCCGCGCGGCCGGCAGTCCGAGGCGAACACTGCGCTGCATTCGCTTCGGCCATGCATCCCGTGATCCTGGCAGTGTAGTGGCATGGACGAAGCCGGGACGAGCCAGCCTGGAGGGAACTGGTAGATTCTGCCGATCGATGAGCCACCGGACCCGGTCGCAGCGGGCGCCTGGCGCCTCCTGCCTGCTGCTCCTGCTGGCGGCCGCCTGCGGCGGCCCGGGCGCCGACCCGCGGCCCGCGCCGGGCGCCGGCAACGTCGACGACGAACGGATCGCGCGCGCCGCGCGGGACGAGCCCGGAAGCTGGCTCACCTACGGTCAGACCTACAAGGAACAGCGCTTCTCCGCTCTTGACCGGATCACCCGGGGCAACGTTGCGGACCTGAAGCTCGCCTGGCGCAAGCCGATCGGCGGCTCTGCCGAGCGGATGCAGGGGACGCCGCTGATCGTGGACGGCGTGATGTACGCAACGAACGGCTGGGGAGTGATCCACGCGCTCGACCCGGCGACCGGCGAGGAGATCTGGACCCGCGATCCGCAGACGGACCGTACGTACGTGAAGTACTCCTGCTGCGGCGGCGTTGCGAACCGCGGCGTCGCGGTCTACCAGGGCCGGGTCTACGCCGCCCTGTTCGACGGCCGCCTGGTGGCGGTCGACGCGGCGACCGGCGAAGGCGTCTGGGACGTCGACACGTACCACCCCTCGGCCCTCGGCCGCTTCAACATCACCGGCGCCCCGCGCGCCGCCGCCGGCAAGGTCTTCATCGGCCAGGGCAGCTCCGAGAGTGGCCGGCGGCGCGGCTACGTCTCGGCGTACGACGCCGAGACCGGCGAGCTCGCGTGGCGCTTCTACCTGGTGCCGGGCGACCCCTCGAAGCCGTTCGAACACCCCGAGATGGAGATGGCCGCCAGCACCTGGGGCGGCGAGTGGTGGAAGACGGGCGGCGGCGGCACCGCCTGGAACTCCCTGGTCTACGACGAGGAGCTCCATCTGCTCTACATCGGTGTCGGCAACGGTGCGCCCTGGTCGCGCCAGGTCAGGTCGCCCGGCGGCGGCGACGACCTCTTCCTGACCGCGATCGTGGCGGTCGATGCGGACACCGCCGAGATGAAGTGGCACTACCAGACGGTGCCCGGCGACAACTGGGATTACAGCGCCGCGATGGACATGGCGCTCGGCGAGCTGACCGTCGACGGCGTCACGCGCAAGGTCCTGCTGCAGGCGCCGAAGAACGGCTTCTTCTATGTTATCGATCGGGAGACCGGCGAGCTGCTGCGCGCCCACCCCTACACCGACAGGATCGACTGGGCGACCCACGTCGACCTGGAGACCGGCCGGCCGGTCGAGAACCCGGAGGCCGTCTTCGAGGACCGGCCGCAGTGGATCACGCCGGCGAACGCCGGTGCGCACAACTGGGAGCCGATGTCCTGGGACGCGGATCGGGGCGTGATGTATTTCTACTACCACGACTACGCGAACTTCTACGCCCTGCCCGAGGAGTTCGCGGCGACCGGCGCGTACTCGATCCGGGACTGGGGTCTGAGCCTGGGCGTCGCCACCGGCGCCTACCGCCAGCGGCTCCAGGAGCAGGCGGGGCCGCGACCCGAGGACCGCGGCTTCCTGGTCGCCTTCGACCCCCTGACGGGCGAGAAGGCGTGGGAGAACCGGCTGCCCTCCGCCTTCAACGGCGGCGTCCTGGCGACCGCCGGGGGCGTGCTCTTCCACGGCGGCGGCGGCGGCGACTTCAACGCCTACGACAAGGACACCGGCGAGAAGCTCTGGGAGTTCGACGCCTTCGGTTCCTTCTCGTCGTCGATCGTCACCTACCTGGAGGGCGGCACGCAGTACGTCGCGACGATGGTCGGCGGCAGCACCCGCTACGACCGGCCCGGCGAGCTGCTTGTCTTCTCGCTGGACGGTGACGCGGCGTTGGAGGCGCCGCCCGAACGCGACCGTTCGATTCCGGAGCAGCCGCCCCTGGCCGCCGACGCCGAGACGCTGGCCCGCGGCAACACCCTCTACCACGAGCACTGCGCGCTCTGCCACCGCGGCCTGGGCCAGAGCTCGATCGTCGCCACCGCTTCGCCGGACCTGCGCCGGATGTCGCCGCAGGTCCACGAGGACTTCCCGGGCATCGTCCTGGACGGCCTGCTGCCGCTCGGGATGCCCGGCTACGCCGACGTGTTCGACGAAGAGGCCGCGAACGCGATCCACCAGTTCGTCATCTCGAAGGCGCTGGAGCTGCGGGACGCGCAGTAGCCTCCAGCCGAACGCAACCTGCAGCCCGTAGCGCGGCGGCCCTGACGAGCGGGAGCCGCCGGCCCGCGCTGGCGGCTGCCGTCGGCGAAGCGGGCTACGCCTCGCGCAGCAGGTCCGTGATCTTCTGACGGGAGGCGCCGAAGGCGGGCAGCACGCCGCCGACGATGCCGGTGACGGTGGCGAGGAAGATGCCGGAGAAGATGGCGAACGGCGTGGTCCGAAGCTGGAACGTGATCTCGCTGAACGTCACCTGGTTCATCGTGCCGGTCTGGATCGCGTTGAGCGGCAGCGAAAGCAGGGCGCCGAAGCCGCCGGCGACCACGCCGAGCAGCACCGCCTCCAGGAAGAAGCTGCCCATGATCGAGCGCCGCCTGAAACCGAGGGCGCGCAGCGTGCCGATCTCGCGGGCGCGGGCGGCGACCTGGGCGTACATCGTGTTGGCGGCGGCAAAGCAGGCGCCGACCGCCATCAGGACGGCAAGCACATTGCCCAGAACGATGAACTGACCGGACGAGATGTCGGACTGCTGCTCGTAGTACTCGGGCTCGGTGACCGCCTGCACGTTGAGCCGCTGATCCGCCTCGATCGTCTCGATCAGTTCCCGCGCTGCCGCCGGAGATGCCGCCTGGAGGCGGGTCGACGAGTAGTAGCCGCTGCGGCGGTAGGAGTCCCCGAGATCGCGGGAGTCGCCCCAGATCTCGGAGCCGTGGGCGCCGACGCCGGCGAACGTGCCCACCACCCGGAATGTGTTCCGTCCCAGCTTCCGCTCGTCGCCGACGCGCAGGCCGAGCCGGCCAGCCAGACTGCGGCCGACGATGATCTCGCCGCGGCCGGGCTCGAAGGCCCTGCCCTCGACGATCTCCAGGTCCGGCCGAATGGCGAACGCTCCCGGCTCCACGCCGCGGACCATCACGTTCGCCTCGCTGCCGTCCACCCGCTCGAAGATCTGCACCGTGACCACCTCGCCAGACGCCAGCACCGCGCCGTCGGCCGCCCGCTGCACCCCCGGCATCGCGGTCAGCAGGCGATGGTCGTCCACTCCGTAGCCGCTCTCCATCTCGGCCCGGGTGCCATCCCGCATCACCAGCACGACGGAGGCGTCGCCAGTGTCCGCGAACGCGGCCCGCAGGCCGCCGGCGAGGGCGAGCACGCCGATGTAGACCAGAACGACAAAGCCGATCGACGCAAGGGTCATGAACACCACGCCGCGGCGCTCGAACAGGTTGCGGGCCGTGTACTTGACCGGAATCATGTCGTCTCCTTGAAGGCGTCGGCAGCCACTGTCAGATCCGCCTCAGCCCGTCGACGATCCGGAGCCGGGCGGCGGCAAGCGCCGGCAGCACGCCGCTGAGCAGCCCGACCGCGACGCCGACCGCGACCGCCGCCAGCAGCACCCCGGTTTCCAGCGCAAAGCCGCCGCCGAAGCCGAAGCCCATCTGTTCCAGCATCGGCGTCGCCCCCCGCAGCGCGACCGCGGTCAGGCCGACGCCGAGCGCGGAGCCCAGGACGCCGACCGCCAGCGACTCGCCGATCACCATGCCGAGGACCTGGTTGCGCCGGAACCCGAGGGTGCGGAGAACGGACACTTCGGTGGTTCGTTCGCGCGCCGCCATCGCCATCGTGTTGGCCGCGATGAAGAAGATGCAGATGACAACGCCGAGCCCGAGCGTCGCGAAGAACAGACGGAAGTTGCCCAGCATCTGCACGAAGGAGGCCGCGAAGGCCTCAGCGGTCTCGGCCCGCACCTGATTGTCCGAGTTCTCGAACATCGCCTCGGCAGCGGCGATCACCTCCGGCGCCGCCTCCGGGTCGTCGAGCCGCAGCCAGTACGTGCCGTTCTGACCCGGATTGCCCATCGCCTCCTCGAAATAGCGCCGATGGAAGAAGATCTGCTGTTCCTGGCCCGCATCGTCGGAGTCGAACAGCGCCCGGAGCTGGAGCTCGACGTCGACCGGCCAGATGTCGCCCTTGATCGCGATCGTGTCGCCCAGCCGCCAGCCCTGGTCCTCGGCCAGTTCCCGGCCGGCGGCGAACGCGTTGCGCTGCGCCGCGAACGCCGCCCATTCTTCCTCGTCCCAGCCGTAGTCGTAGAAGACACCGCGAAACGTCTCCGGATCGATCGTGAAGCGGGGGAAGAAATTCTCGGGTCTGGTGTCCTTGTAGACGCCCTGGAACCAGTTCTGCGGCGTCACTTCGACCACATGGTCGATCGAGCGCAGCCGTTGCTCGTAGGCCTCGGGCAACTGGAACGCCAGCGAGATCGCGTGGCGGACGACCAGCCGGTCGGGAAGCGCCGATTCGTCGGCGAAATCCATCGCGTCGTTGACCACGCCCAGCAGCGACAGGATGAACAGCGCCATCGCCAGGCTGGCCATGGTCAGGAAGGTGCGGCGCTTGTTGCGCAGCAGGTTGCGGCGAATCAGCTTGATCATGCTCCTGTCCTACCCCCCCCCCCCCTCCGAAACCAGCCGTCCCTTGTCCAGCCGCACCAGGCGCTTCGCCCGGGCCGCGGCGTTCGGATCGTGAGTCACCATCAGGATCGTCTTGCCGAACTGCTGGTTCAGTTCGTCGAGCAGGTCGAGGATCTCCCGCCCCGAGTCCGCATCGAGATCCCCGGTCGGCTCGTCCGCCAGCAACAGGGTCGGGTCGGTGACGATCGCCCGGGCGATAGCCACCCGTTGTTCCTGGCCGCCGGAGAGCTGCCGCGGGTAGTGCTTCATCCGGTTCTCCAGTCCGACGACCGACAGGGCTGTCTCGACCCTGCGGCGCCGCGCCGCCCGCGGTCCCCGTCGCAGCGTCAGCGGCAGTTCCACGTTCTCGTAGGCGGTCAGCACGGGGATCAGATTGTAGAACTGGAAGATGAAGCCGATGTGACGCTGCCGCCAGCGGGCGAGCCGGCTCTCGTTCATCCGGTTCACCCGCTCGCCGGCGACGACGAGATCCCCGCCGCTCGGCCGGTCGATGCCGGCGAGCAGGTTGAGCAGGGTGCTCTTGCCGGAGCCCGAAGGCCCCATCAGGGCGACAAAATCGCCCTGCCGGACATCGAGGGAGATGCCCTGCAGCACCTTCAGCTCGAAGGCGTCGCGCCGGTAGTTCTTCGTTACGTCGCGCATCTGGACGACGGTTTCAGCCATCGGAAAGCTCCTTGCGGTCGGGCTCGGTCCTCATCGCCTGCATCCTTCGTCAGGGCGCCTCGCGCACCCGCAGACCCGGCGTCGTCCTGGCGGTCGGCCGGCGGACGACGACTTCGCCGCCGCGGAGCCCCGACAGCACTTCGAACCGGTTGTCGTCCTCCTCCTGGCCGAGTTCGATCGGCGCCCGCTCCAGCCGGCCCTCCCGCAACAGCAGGACGTAGTCGCCGCCGTCATCGTTCGCCACCGCCTCGGCAGCGACCAGGATCTTCGGTTCGGCCTGAAGCACACTCTCGTCGACCCCCTCATCGAGAAAGGTGACACTGCAGCTCATGTCCGGCACCAGCCGCTCGTCCCGGTCGTCGATCGTGACCTTGACCTGGACGACGGCGCGCTGGCGGTCGGCGGTCGGGACGATCTGCCGCAGCCGGCCGCGGTACTCGTGGTCGGGCACGGCGTCGACCCGGATCGCCGCCGGCTGGCCGAGCTGAATGCGGGCGATGAAGCTCTCGTTGATGTCCGCCTCGATCTCCAGCGAGGCCGGGTCGGCGATCCGCACCAGCGCCCCGGTCGCCTGCTGGCTGGTGAAGCCTCCCGGCGCAACCATTTCCCCCACCTCGACCGTGCGCTCGATGATCACGCCGTCGACCGGTGCGTGGATCACGGTGTAGGCGAGCTGGGCCTCGACCGAGTCGAGGCTGGCCCGCGCCGTTCCCACCTGCGCGCGGGCGACCTGGAGCCGGGTGACGGCGGCGTCCAGATCGGCCGACGGCGCCACCCCGGCCTCGACGACGCGCCGCTGGCGGGCCTCTTCGCGCACCGCGTCGGCGAGCCGGGCCGTGGCCTCGATCACGGACGCCCGGGCACGGCGCACCGACGCCTCCAGGTCGTCGGAATCGAGCACCGCGATGACATCGCCGGACGCAACCGCATCCCCCTCGTCGACGTGGAGCTCGGTGATCCGGCCGATGATCTTCGCGCCGACCGCCGCCCGCACCCGGGCGTAGGTATAGCCGGTCGCGGTCAGCACGGTGGACGCCTGTTCCGGGGTCAGGCGCTGCACCGTCACCGTCTCGACCTCGGGCATCAGGAACGGGACGTACTGGTCCAGCGGCGCCCGACTCACGGCGAAGACCGCGGCCGCAGCCACCACGAGGAGGACCGCCCAGCGGATCAGGCGCCCGCGCCGGGGCCGGTACTCGAGCTCGTCCTCCGCCCGCAGCACGGACAGATCCGGCCGCGCCGGAGGAGATCCGGACTCTCCAGCCTGGCCTGCCGGCGCGCTCACCGGCCCACCGGGGTCCTGGCAGGCGAGTGCTCGCCGACCCGTCGTTCCTTGCGTTCCATGCCGCGCATTCTATCTATGGCCCTGTTGTACGCGGCGCCGGCGCACCGGTTTCGGTCCCCGTCGTGCCCGCCGCCCTGCGCGCCGGACCGGTTGCGCCGCGGCGTGTCGTCGCACAGACTCACGCCATGCCGGACTTCCATCACCAGCGCCTGTTCGAACACGGCGGCCCCGAACCCGAGTACCGGTTGCTGACGACGGAGCACGTCCGCATGGAGAAGGCCGGGCCCCGCGACATCCTGCACATCGAGCCGGAGGCGCTGCGGCGGATCGCCCGCGACGCGATGGACGACATCGCCCACCTGCTGCGCGCCAGCCACCTGCAGCAGTTGCGCCGCATCCTCGACGATCCGGAAGCGTCGGCGAACGACCGTTTCGTGGCGCTCGAACTGCTGAAGAACGCGAACATCGCCGCCGGCCGCGTGCTGCCCGGCTGCCAGGACACCGGCACCGCGATCGTCCTCGGCTACAAGGGCCAGAACGTCGTCACCGACTGCGACGACGAAGAGGAGCTCTGCCGCGGCATCTTCGACGCCTACCAGGAGCGCAACCTGCGCTACTCCCAGATGGCGCCGCTCTCGATGTACGAGGAGAAGAACACCGGCACGAACCTGCCGGCCCAGGTCGATCTCCACGCCGTCCGCGGCGGCGAGTACCGGTTCCTGTTCATCGCCAAGGGCGGCGGCTCGGCGAACAAGTGCTTCCTGTACCAGGAGACGAAGGCGATCCTGAACCCGGTCTCGCTGATGAACTTCGTCGACGAGAAGCTGCGCTCTCTCGGCACCTCGGCCTGCCCGCCCTACCACATCGCCCTGGTGGTCGGCGGCACCTCCGCCGAAGCGACGCTGAAGACGCTGAAGCTCGCGACCTGCCATGCCCTGGACGATCTCCCGACCAGCGGCAACGAGCGCGGCCGTGCGTTCCGCGACCTGGAGATGGAGCAGCAGATCTTCGAGCTGTGCACCCGCATCGGCATCGGCGCCCAGTTCGGCGGCAAGTACTTCGCCCACGACGTGCGGGTGATCCGCCTGCCGCGCCACGGCGCCTCGCTGCCGGTCGGCCTCGGCGTGTCCTGCTCGGCCGACCGGCAGATCCTCGGCCGGATCGACCGCCGCGGCGTGTTCCTGGAGCAGCTCGAGGAGAACCCGGCGCAGTACCTGCCCGAGGTCGACGAGGACACGCTCGGCGGCCGGGTCGTCGCCATCGACCTGAACCGGCCGATGGACGAGATCCGGGCCGAGCTGTCGAAGCACCCCGTCGCCGCCCGCCTGTCGCTGAGCGGTCCGCTGATCGTCGCCCGCGACATCGCCCACGCCCGCCTCAAGGAGCTTCTCGACGCCGGGCAGGACCTCCCCCGCTACATCAAGGACCATCCCGTCTACTACGCAGGACCGGCCAAGCGGCCCCGGGGCAAGGCTTCCGGCTCGTTCGGACCGACCACCGCCGGCCGGATGGACCCCTACGTCGACCTGTTCCAGAGCCGCGGCGGCAGCCTGGTCATGCTGGCCAAGGGCAACCGTTCACCCGACGTGCGCCGCGCCTGCAAGCAGCACGGCGGCTTCTACCTCGGTTCGATCGGCGGCCCGGCGGCGGCCCTCGCCGATCACAGCATCCGCAAGGTCGAGGTGTACGAGTTCGAGGACCTGGGAATGGAGGCGATCTGGCGGATCGAGGTCGAGGACTTCCCCGCCTTCATCGTGATCGACGACAAGGGCAACGACTTCTACGCTCCGTTCGCGGCGTCCCGAGCGGTAGCGATCGGCGGCTGACGACAGGTATCGCGCGGTCCGACCCGACACCGACTTCGTGCCGGCTTCCTGCACGCAGCCCTCACCGGGGTGGCAACGAGCGCAGCGCTCCGACCGAGCCGCGGCGCAGCCGCCCGCCGCCGGTACACCGACGCAGCCGACCTGCCCCGGGACTACTCCGCGCCGGCGCCGGTGCTCGCCCCGCTCAGGGCCTCCGACTCGAGCAGACGGGCGCCGCGCAGCGTGCCTCCCATCGAGTAGTTGCCCTCGTGACAGGCGTACTCGTAGACCAGGCCGTCGCCGACCTTCCACAGGTACTCGCCGGTCCACGGCGCATCCCAGACCGTGTCGTCATCGACCGTGAAGCGATAGACCACGTTACCGTCCGGCTGCATCGTGAAGCGCTCGACCACGTGGGTGTTCTCCGACCCGCCGCGGAAGCCGCGGCCGCCGGCCCGGAAGTTCGTCGTGTCGACGACCAGGGTGTCGCCTTCCCACCAGCCGATCGAGTCGCCCAGCCACCTGGTGACCTCGGGGCCGGGATGCTCGGAGTCGAGACGCACGACGCGTGCGTCGTGGATCATCTCGAGCAGGATGACGACGTGGGTGTCGGTCTGCACGATCCGCTTGTAGTTGTTGTAGAGACTGGGGAACGTGGGCGCGGCGCCGGTGAAGCCGACCAGACAGCGTTCGCTGGTGGGCAGCGATTCGGGGCCGTCGTAGGGACCCGGCCCGTCGAGCTCGACCCACCACGCGCTGCCGTCGTTGGGGCGCGCGAAGCTGACGAGGAGCTTCCTCATCTGCTCCTGGGCCGCCGCCGTCATCGGCGGCATCCGGCCGTTCGGGGGATCGATGATGATCGAGGTCGGGATCCTGCCGTCCACCCGATACGTGTCGGTTCCGCGGTCGATCCAGAACAGGTTGTAGCCGCCCACGTTGCCGGCGCCGAACTCGTTGCCGCCGGTCGCCGTGTGCTCGAGACCGACGACCTTGGCGCCGCCCTCCGGCGGCGCATCGCGGTTCCCGGCCGAGCGCTCGAGGGCGCCTTCCTGGATCGCGCGCTCCTCCTCGGCGATCTCCGCAGCCTCCTCGGGCGTCAGATAGGCCCGTTCGCCCAGGTGGACCGGCCGCTCGAGCGGCGTCAGGGTGGCGGCGTCGTAGGTTCCGGTCAGGTCGGGGCGGCCGCTCTCCGTTCGCGGAATCCCGTCACCCTGAGCGGACAGGGCCGGGGCAAGGGCGAGGAGAAGAACGACAGCCGACAGCAGGCTCGCAGTGCGCTTCATTACGTCTGAGACCTCCGATTCGGATTCGAGATGACCGGCATGCTAGCAGTCCGCGGCAGGATTCGCACTGCATCCGCACGCCGAACCGTGCTGCTATCGTCCGCCGCAGCCAGGAGAGCTGACTGAAGGGCCGCTCGAACACGGCGCGGCCCACGGTGTCGCTGACGGTGGCAGAAGGCAGCAGCAACACCTGCACGGTGGCGCTGGACTCGTCGCCGTCCGCGGCCGTGACGATCACGGTGGGCGGCGAGTCGGGCGAGGTGACAGTGACGGGCTCGCCGCTGACCTTCACGAGCGACGAATAGCGAAGGCGATACCGGCAAGTGCAGCGCGGCCCCGCCGCGTGCCGACGACTCGGGCCTGTTCTGGTTCTTCTCGGAGACGAACCGGGAGCTCCTGGTGAAGGTCCTGGACGCCTGCACCAGCAACGGTCACCACTGGGTCTTCGCCGCCTCGGCGACCGACGTCGGCTTCGAACTTCAGGTCCGGGACACCGTGACCGGTCAGGTCAAGCGGTACACCCACACCGCCGGCGCTCCCGCCCGGGCCCTGGCGGACGTGACCGCCTTCCCGGACGCCTGCACGCCATGACGCCCGTGCTCGCCAGCATGGCTCACCGCGACCCTCGGCAAGGGCGCGGAGACGCCGCTGCAGCGAGGCGTTCAGGCCGAGGAGCGGCGCAGGCGTAGCCGAACCAGGATCTCTCCTGCGTCGCAGAACGCAGCGCAGCAGGTTCTCGGCGGAGCCTCCCCCTCTGGGGAGACAGGAGATGGAGCCGGACACGGAGCCTGCGGCGGGTGCGGGTTCGGCGCGTCACCCGGGAAGATCCACATCCGCTGCCGTTCGGAGCCAGGCAGTCCGCGGCAGGCATCCGTGTCGCACCGAGAGCGGTCAGGCCAGGCGCCCGTCCGGCGAGGGCCCGATGAAACGAACGCTGAGCGACCTCTGCTACGGCCTGCTGGAGAGCTTCAGCAGGTTGAACCGCCGGAGCCTTCGTGTTACCGTGCCTCGCAGTCAGGAGCCAACCAACCCAACCGAATGGTCGCCGAACGCGGCGCGACGTTCACCACGGACTGTCCGCAGGACGTGGTCGCGTGTCCGCGCAAGGGCAGCAGGCGGCCCCTTACCAGAGTGACGGGAGAACATCCGTGGTGAAGACAGAGAAGTTCGCGGCGAAACCGACGGGAGCGGCTGCGGCGTGCGGCCTGGCGCAGATGCTCGGCCGGCACATATCCGGTTCAGCCCGGACGCGTGTCTTCGTCTGGCCTGCCCCTAGCAGCCCGGCAACTCGGAACTCGGGCGCGGGATCGACAGGCGCCCGCACGAAGACCGCCGGCCACCTGAGCGCGGCGTTCGCCGCCTTCCTGCCGGCACTGGGCTTTGCCCTTCTCGCTCCGCAGGCCGCTCATGCGCAGGCAACCACCACACTCTCTGCTACACCGGGCAATGAGCAGGTGGCGCTCACCTGGACCTTCGACTATCAGGGAGACGGCCCTGAACCGCAAACCACATGGATGTACAGGCAAGATGGTGGCAGCTGGACGGAAGTTCCAAGCGCGACCAACATAACGAAGGCCTATACGGTAACCGGGCTGTCGAACGGCACACGCTACACATTCCAGGTCCAACCGGCGGAAAGCAGCGACGCTGGCCCCACGCGGATCCTCTCACCTTCCAACGTGGTCCCGGCAACACCAGTAGCGCCCACGCCCCCCGGGGTCACGATTTCGCCGACCGCGCTGACGATCCAGGAAGGCGGCAGCGGCGAGTACACGGTGGTGCTGGACACGGAGCCTTCGGCGACCGTGACGATCACGGTGGGCGGCGAGTCGGGCGAGGTCACGGTGGCGAGCTCGACGTTGACCTTCACGGCCAGCGACTACAGCATCCCGCAGACGGTGACGGTGAACGCCGGGAGTGACGCGGACACGACGGACGGCAGCGCGACGCTGACGCATGCGGCGTCCGGCGACGAGGAGTACGCGGCGCTGAACATCGACAGCGTCCGGGTGACGGTGACCGACACGACGCCGACGGTGACCGCACCGGCGGCGCCGACCGGCCTTGCCGCCGCCGCGGGCAATGCGCAGGTGATTCTGAGCTGGTCCGACCCGGGCGACCCGAGCATCGGCGGCTACCTTGTCCGCTACAGCCAGACGAGCACGAGGGACAGTGCCTCCTGGAGTTCCATTAACGGCTCCGGCCCCGGCACGACGAGCCACACGGTGTCGGGTCTCGTCAACGACTCGGAGTACAGCTTCCAGATCCGCGCGACGAACTCCGCCGGCGACGGCGACGCTTCGGGCTGGGTGACCGCGACTCCGACGGCGCCGGACACCGGCGGCGGCGATGACGGTTCCGGTGACGACGGCTCGGGCGACGACGGCTCGGGCGACGACGGCTCGGGCGACGACGGCTCGGGCGACGACGGCTCGGGCGATGACGGCTCCGGCGACGATGGCTCCGGCGATGACGGCTCCGGCGACGATGGCTCCGGCGATGACGGCTCCGGCGGCGACGACGATGGAGACGACGACGACGATGGAGACGATGGAGACGACAGTTCGCCCGTCGTTCCTCCGACGGCCTCGTTCACTCTGAGCGTGCCGTGCACCGACGGGCTGTGCCGGGCGCGGACCGATGTTCCGGTGTTCTTCACCGACACCAGCACGGGCACCGTCACGACGCGGACGTGGAGCTTCGGCGACGGCGGCGCCGGCTCGAGCAGTGCCGGCGCCCGGCACGAGTGGCCTGTTCCCGGGTTCTACACGGTGACGCTGACGGTCAGCGGCCAGGGCCAGGGAACAACGTCGACAGCGTCCCGCAAGGTGCTGGTCGAGGCAAGCACTCCGGCGGGTACCTGCGTGGCGAACGACTCCACCCGGTGCCTGCGGGAGTCGCGGTTCTCGGTCGCCGTGGAATGGTGGACGGCGGAGGGCGGATCACGGGCGCCGGCCGCGGTCGTGCGGGAAGGGACGGACGATTCGGGGCTGTTCTGGTTCTTCTCGCCGGAGAACTGGGAGCTGCTGGTAAAGGTCCTGGACGGGTGCTCGCTGAACGGTCACGTCTGGGTGTTCGGCGCGTCGGCGACGACCCTGGGCTACAGCATCCGGGTGACGGACACGAAGACCGGTGCGACCAAGGAGTACCGGAACGAAGCGGGCAAGCGGAGTTCGGCGATCACCGACAACACGGCGTTCCCCGGCTCCTGCTCCGGCACGAGATCGGGAACGTCGGTGTCCGCGCCGCCGGCCTGGGCCGACCCGGTCGTCGCCCTGCAGCTTCCGGTCGCGGCCGCGACGGCGGCGGCGGAAACCGGCAGTTGCACCCCGGCGGCCGGCACGCTGTGCCTGCAGGACGGTCGGTACGAGGTGTCCGTGGACTGGTCGCACGGGGAGAGCGCCGAGGGCAAGGGCAGCGTGGCCCGGCCCCGCGCCGACGATTCGGGGCTGTTCTGGTTCTTCTCGCAGACCAACTGGGAGCTGCTGGTGAAGGTCCTGGACGCCTGCACCACCAACGGGCACCACTGGGTCTTCGCCGCCTCGGCGACGGATGTCGGCTTCGTGCTTCAGGTGCGGGACACCGTGACCGGTCAGCTCAAGCGGTACACCCACAAAGCCGGCGCCCCCGCCCAGGCGCTGGCGGACATCACCGCCTTCCCGAACGGCTGCACACCATGACGCCCGTGCTGACCCGCAGGTCTCGACGAGATCCGTAGCGAGGGCACGGAGACACCGCTGTAGTGCGGCGCTCGAACCGAGGAACGGCGCCGCGGCGCTGTCGGCCCTGCGTCCAGGGCCGGCGCGGGGGAGAACGTCGCACTACAGCGAGTGGATCCGCGGTCGCAACAGGAGAGCAGGAGATGGGCGAGAGTTGCGGACCCGCTTCTCCATTGCCCGAAGCCCCGTCGCCTCGCGCCGCGGACCCCCGGCGGGTGACCCGTCGATACCCGATCGGCAGGGTGGCGCCGTCCTGCCTGCCGACAGGATGCCCGGCGGTCTCCGCTACCACCCTGGCAATCGAGAGAGGAAGGCGGTCATGAGATTTCCCGCCCGGTTCGTGCCGATCCTGCTGGCGCCCGCCGCCCTGGCGATCGGCTGTGCTCCGGACACGAGCGCCGAGGAAGCGGCTCGGACCGTTCTGCTGCGGGCTGTGCAGGACGCGCAGACGGGCTCGATCCGGATCTTCCGCGACGGCGAGGCCGAACCGATCGTCACCCAGAACGCCGGCGCCGAGCACCGGCCGTTCCTGCACCCGATCGCCGCGCCGGACGGCAAGGGGATGGCGACGGAGTACAGCCCGGGACACCACCCGCACCAGACCGGGCTCTACTGGGGCTTCACGCGGGTCAACGGCGAGCCGATGGAGGCGGGCATGCTTCGGCAGTGGTTCTACCGGCGCGACCGGCCGGAGGACATCGCCCGTGCGGTCGGCCGCGACTATTTCCACAACCCGGGCGGCAGCCACTGGCGCCGCGAGTCGGCCGCCGTGGTCACCGCGTCCGGCCCCGAGGTCGGCTGGCGGACGGTCTACGGCATGCTGGACGCCGACGGCAACGTCTTCATGACGGAGACGCAGGACTGGACGATGCGGGCCGAGGACGACCGCTTCCTTCTCGATCTCGCATGGACCGGCGAGGCCCATGCCGACGTCTCGATCAACGAGATGGACTACGGCGGCCTGTTCCTGCGCATGCCGTGGCGGAGCGGGATCGCCGGCGAGGCGGTCAACGCCGCCCGGCAGCGCAACGCGCAGGCGGAAGGCCAGCGCGCGATGTGGCTCGATGTCGGCATGCAGGTCGAGGGGCGCGAGGACTACCTGCACGTCGCCATCTTCGACCACCCGATGAACTCCGGTTTCCCGCAGACCTGGCGGGTCGACGGTCAGCTCGGGGTCGGACCGACAAGGGCGCGGATGGGCGACTGGCGGATCCGCGAAGGCACGACCGAAGTGATCCGCCACCGCCTCGTGGTCTACACCGGCGAACTGGACGACGTCAGGCTGACGGAAGACTGGGAGGAGTACACCGGCGCCGCCGACGACGATCCCTACTCCACCGCGGCGCTCTGGGACATCGCCCGGCAGGAAGCGAAGGCGGAGACGTTCCTGACTGCGGACGAGGCGGCCCGGGCGATGACCGTGCGCGACGGATTCAAGGTCAACGCCTGGGCCTCCGAGCCGATGATCACCCAGCCCATGGCCTTCGCCTGGGACGACCGCGGCCGGATCTGGGTCGCCGAGAACCGCGACTACGAGAACCGCGGCGAGGGCTTCTCCGGCTCCGGCGACAGCCGCATCCTGATCCTGGAGGACACGGATCGGGACGGCGCCGCCGACAGCAGGAAGGTGTTCGCCGAGGGCATCCCCTTCCCGGCGGCGCTGGCGGTCGGCTTCGACGGGCTGTTCCTGGGCGCCCCGCCCCACCTGCTCTTCCTCCCCGACCGTGACGGCGACGACCGGGCCGACATGGAGGACGCCGAAATCCTGCTGACCGGCTGGGGCATCCGTGACCGTCACGAGACGATCAACAGCTTCCACTGGGGGCCGGACGGCTGGCTGTACGGACTGGAGGGCTTCGCGACCCCCTCCAGGATCCGCAAGCCGGGTCCGGAGGAAACGATCTACGGCCACAACGACCCGTTCCCGGAGGACCTGCTGGAAGCCGACGGCATCGACATCAACGGCGGCGTCTGGCGCTACCACCCGACGAAGGGACGCTTCGAGGTCGTGGCGCACGGATTCAGCAACCCGTGGGGCATCGACTACGACGCCAAGGGCCAGATCTTCATCAGCGCCTGCGTGATCCCGCATCTCTTCCACGTCGTCCCCGGCGGCATCTACCACCGGCAGGGCGGCCGGCACTTCAATCCGTACGTCTACGGCGACCTGCGGACGATCGTCGACCACCGCCACCGCTCGGCCCACGGCGGCGCCCGCGTCTACCTCTCCGACGCCTTTCCGGAGGAACATCACGGCCGCCTGTTCATGGCGAATATCCATGAGCATGCGGTGCTCTCCGACGAGCTTGAGCCCCGGGGCTCCGGCTTCGTCGCCCGCCACGGCGAGGACTTCCTGCTCGCCAACAACAAGCAGTGGGTCGGCTTCAGCATGGAGATCGGCCCGGCCGGCGACGTCTACGTCCTCGACTGGCACGACGCGGACATCTGCGGCGACGATGTCCGGCACAAGGACACCGGCAGGATCTTCCGCATCGCACCGGAACGGTCGCTGGCGGAGAACTGGCAGGGCCGCTTCGACGATGTCGGGGCGATGTCGAACCGGGAGCTGGTCGGGCTCCAGCTCTCGAAGAGCGCCTGGCACGCACGGCGGGCCCGGGTCGTGCTGCAGGGCCGCGCGGCCCGGGGCGGCGTCGACCAGGGCACTCACGACGCCCTGCGCGAGATCATGTCGTCGAACCCGGACGGCGACCTCCGGCTGCGGGCGATGTGGGCGCTTCACGTCACCGACGGCTTCACACCAGGCCAGCTCGTCGATGCGCTCGACGACCGGGATGCTCATGTCCGGGCATGGGCGGTCCAGCTCCTGACCGAGGATCACGACGCGCCTGCGGCCGCGACCGGCAGGTTCGTCGAGATGGCGAGGCGCGACGCCTCGCCGGTGGTGCGGCTGTACCTGGCGGCGGCGCTGCAGCGGGTCGGGCATGCCGTCCGCTGGCAGATCGCCGAACACCTCGTGACGAGGGGAGAGGACGCCGACGACCACAACATCCCGAAGATGATCTGGTTCGGCATCGAGCCCCTGGTTCCGGCTGACCCCGAGCGCGCTCTCCGGCTGGCGCGCAGCTCCGCGATCCCGATGCTCGCCGAGAACATCGCCCGCCGCACCGTCGACGCCGACGAACTCGAGATCCTGGTGACGACGCTCGAGGACCGGTCCGCGCCCCGGCCGGCCCTGCTGCGGGGCATGCGGGCCGGGCTCGAAGGCCAGTTCGCGGTCGAACGGCCTGCCAACTGGGGCGGCGTCCGGCGCAGGCTGGAGAGGGACGGGTCGCTGGCCGACCTCGCCCGGGAAGTGGACCGGCAGTTCGGCGGCGTCGAGGCCGCACGCCAGTTCCTCGCCGCACTCGACGACGGGAGCGCTACGGCCGCAGAGCGGCGGCGGGCCATCCGCGGCCTCGCCGACCAGCAGCACCAGGCCCTGTTCGAACGTCTCCCGGCCCTGCTCGACGAACCGGAGCTGCGGCTTGCCGCCCTCCGCGCCTTCGCCGCCTTCGACGGCGGCTGGAAGACGGCGTTCCTGCTGCTCGAGCAGTACGGTTCCTTCGATCCCGACGAGAAGCTCGCGGCCGTGCAGACGTTGTCCTCCAGGCCCGTCTACGGCCGGGTCCTGATGGGGGCGATCAGGGACGGGGCGATTCCCCGGCGCGAGGTGCCGGCCTACGTTGCCCGCCAGCTCCACCGGGTCGTCGGCAGCGGCTTCCTGGAGGTCTGGGGGCCGATCACCCGGGTGTCCAGCGAGAAGGCAGCCGCCATCGCCAGGTACACGACGTTGCTGGACGACGAGGCGATCGCGGCCGCCGACACCGCTCGGGGCGCCCGGTTGTTCGACCAGGTCTGCGGCGTCTGCCACCGGATGTTCGACGAAGGCGGCCTCATCGGTCCCGATCTCACCGGCTCGAACCGCACCGATCTCGACTACCTGCTGACGAACATCGTCGACCCGAGCGGCGACATCCAGGACGACTACCGGACCCTGATGGTGACGACCCGGGACGGCCGCACGTACTCCGGCACCGTCGCCGGACGCAACGACCGCGCCCTGACCCTGCGGGTCGTCGGCCAGGACGAGGTCGTCATCGCCCGTTCGGACATCCAGTCGCAGGATCTGTTCCCGCTGTCGATGATGCCGGAGGGACTGCTCGATCCGTACGAGGACGAGGAGGTGACGGACCTCGTCGCCTTCCTGATGACCGCGCAGGACGCCGGCCCGCAGGCAACGGCCGGGAGCGGAGAATGACGAACGTCGCGCTGATCGGCCTCGGCTTCGGCGCCGAGTTCATCCCCATCTACCAGGCCTGCCCGGGCGTCGACGTCCACACGATCTGCCGCCGCGACCGCCAGGAGCTCGACCGGATCGGCGACCGGTTCGGGATCGAGCGGCGCTGCACGGACATCGATGACGTGCTCGCCGACCCGGAGGTCGACTGCGTCCACATCAACACGCCGATTCCCGACCACGCCTGGATGACCCTGGCCGCGCTCGACGCCGGCAAGCACGTCCTGTGCACCGTGCCGATGGCAACGACGATCGACGACTGCCGGAAGATCGTCGAGAAGGTCGAAGAGACCGGCCTCCGCTACATGATGGCCGAGACTGTCGTCTACAGCCGCGAGTTCCTGTTCCTCAGGGAGCTCTGCAGGCAGGGCGAGCTCGGCGACCTCCAGTACCTGGCGGCCTCGCATCCGCAGGACATGGACGGCTGGCCGTCCTACTGGGAGCGGATGATCCCGATGCACTACGCGACCCACGTCGTCAGCCCCTGCCTGGGTCTGGTCGATGGCCTGGCAGAGTCCGTGAGCTGCTTCGGTTCGGGCGCGGTGCGCGACGACATCGCCGGGAAGTCCGGCAACCGGTTCGCGGTCGAGACCTGCCACATCAAGGTCAGGGACCGCGACCTGGTCGCCCACGTCTGGCGCTTCCTTCACGACGTCGCCAGGCAGTACCGCGAGAGCTTCGACGTGTACGGCACCAAGAGGAGCTTCGAGTGGACGCTGATCGAAGGCGAACCGCACGTCCTGCACACCGCGAAGAAGCCCGAGCACGAGATCCCCGAGAAGATCGAGGTCCCGGACTACGCCCATCTGCTGCCGGAGGAGATCCGGAGGTTCACCCGGCCGCAGGAGATTCACGACGCGGAGCACCCTTCCTTCGTCCAGGGCGGCGGCCACGGCGGGTCCCATCCGCACCTCGTCCACGAGTTCCTGGGCTCGCTGCGCGAAGACCGCGATCCCTGGCCGAACGCGGTCACCAGCGCCAACTGGACCTGCGTCGGCATCTGCGCCCACGAGTCCGCGCTCCAGGGCGGCGCCATCGTCCGACTGCCCGCCTTCACGCTCGGCGCATGAGAGCCCCGTTCCCTTCCCCACCGCACTTCCGCAGACCGCAGTCGACCAGGCTTCAGGAGGGCCAATGAAGAACACCAGACTGCTGATCGCGAGTTTCCTCACCATCGTGGTCGCCGGACTCGGCTTCGCCGTGCGCGGCAGGCTCCTGCTCGAATGGGGCACGGAATTCGGCTTCACCCAGACCGAGCTCGGCCAGATCACGGGCGGCGGCTTCACCGGATTCGGCATCGTCATCCTGGTGGCGAGCCTCTTCCTCGACCGCTTCGGCTACAAGCCGTTCCTGATGCTGGCGGGCGGGCTCCACATCCTGTCGGTCCTCGTCACAGTGGCGGCGACCGTCGTGTGGAACGGCGCCATCGCGACCGACCCGGACGCCGCCCGCGCCGGCGCCTACTTCTGCCTGTTCTGGGGCGTGTTCATCTTCGCCATCGCGAACGGCATCTGCGAAGCGGTCATCAATCCGCTGATCGCCACCCTCTACCCCCGGCAGAAGACCCACTACCTGAACATCCTGCATGCCGGATGGCCCGGCGGCATGATCGCCGGCGCCCTGCTCGCCGTCGTCCTGGTCGGCCGCGTGCGCTGGGAGATCGTCCTTGCGCTCTACCTGGTTCCGA
This sequence comes from Thermoanaerobaculia bacterium, assembly GCA_965116145.1. Lineage (GTDB taxonomy): Bacteria > Acidobacteriota > Thermoanaerobaculia > Multivoradales > Multivoraceae > Multivorans. Next base: position 100,395 of record OZ220482.1, on the reverse strand, counting down.
CCGTCATCTACGTCCTGATGATGGTGAGGGAGAAGTTCCCGAGGTCCGAGGCGGCCGCCGCCGGCGTCACCTTTCCGCAGATGGTCAGGGAGTTCGCGGCGCCAATGCTCCTCTTCCTGCTCCTGCTTCATGTCTGTGTCGGCTTTGTCGAACTCGGCACGGATAGCTGGATCGTCAACATCATGGACACCGTGCTCGGCGGCAAGGGACTGTTCATCCTGATCTACACCTCGGTACTGATGTTTGTCCTGCGCTTCTTCGCCGGGCCCATCGTCCACCGGATCAGTCCCCTCGGCCTGCTGTTCGCCAGCGCCGTCGTCGCCGCCATCGGGCTCTACGCGCTCGGCTCCCTGGCCGGCGCGGTCGCGGTGATGATCGCCGCCACGATCTACGGCGCCGGCAAGAGCTTCTTCTGGCCGACGATGCTGGCGGTCGTGTCCGAGCGCTTCCCGAAGGGCGGCGCGCTCACCCTGGGCGCGGTCGGCGGCGTCGGCATGCTGTCGGCGGGTCTGCTCGGCGGTCCGGGCCTCGGCTACCTCCAGGATCGGCACGCGGCGCAGGACCTGCAGGCGAGGGCCCCCGCCGTCTACGACGAGTACAAGGCCCGGGACACGAACCGGTTCCTGCTCTTCGCCCGCGTCCAGGGGCTCGACGGCTCGAAGGCGGGCCCGGTCATGGAGAAGGCGAAGGACACGGGCGCCGCCCTGACCGCGGACGAGCAGGCGGTAAGGGACGCGTCGTTCCACGGCGGCCAGACCGCCCTGCGGATCACCGCCGCCGTCCCCGTGTTCATGGCGGTCGGCTTCCTGTGGCTGATCCTCCACTTCCGGCGGCGCGGCGGCTACCGGCAGATCGAACTGGATGCGCCCGGCGAAGCGTGATCGCCGACGACCCTGCAGCCCTTTTCGACTATCCTCCCCATCGCCCCGGAGACGGAGACCGGCAATGACCAGCGGAACAGCAGTGCGCCTCTCGGGCGTGCGCAAGACCTTCGGCGCCCACACCGCCGTCGCCGACCTCGACCTCACGATCGAACAGGGCGCCGTGTACGGCCTGCTCGGGCCGAACGGCTCGGGCAAGACGACCACGATCCGCATGATGATGGGCATCCTCCTTCCCGACAGCGGCGCGGTGGAACTCTTCGACGGACCGCCGGACTTCGCCCGACGCAGCCGGGTGGGCTACCTGCCAGAGGAACGGGGCGTCTACGAGAAGATGAAGGTGCTCGACCAGCTCGTCTTCTTCGGCGAGATCCGGGGCATCGGCCGCAACCTGGCCCGCACCCGGGCCGAGCAGTGGCTCGAACGCCTGGGGCTCGGCGAGTGGGCGTCCCGGAAGGTGCAGGCCCTGTCGAAGGGGATGCAGCAGAAGGTCCAGTTCATCTCGACCGTGCTGCACGATCCCGATCTCCTGATCCTCGACGAGCCGTTCAGCGGCCTCGACCCGATCAACCAGGACGTGCTCGAGGAGATCGTCCTCGAAGAGAAGGAGCGCGGCAAGACGATTCTCTTCTCGACTCACCTCATGGAACAGGCGGAACGGCTCTGCGAGCGGGTCTGCCTGATCTCGCGCTCCCGCAAGGTGCTGGACGACGATCTGAAAGCGTTGAAGAGGCGCGAGCGGTCAGGCGTCGTGGCGGTGGAATTCGACGGCGACCCTCCGGCAATCGACTGGCCCGGCGTCTCGGCGACGGATCGGACAGGCGACACACTCCACCTGACCTTGAGCAACGGAGCACGGCCCGAGGACATCCTGGCCGCAGCCGCCGCGGAAGCCGCGAGTCTGCGCCGGTTCGAGCTGCTCGAACCCAGGCTGCACGAGATCTTCGTCCGCCACGCCGGCGATGCCGGCGACAACGAGGCAGCGGCGCCGACGGGAGGTGCTTCGTGAACCAGATTCTGGCAGTCATCCGCCGCGAGTACATCGAGCGCGTGAAGACGAAGGCGTTCATCCTGTCGACGCTCGGGCTTCCCCTCCTGGTGATCGGCGTGATCACGCTGATCGGTTTCCTGGGCGCGGCCTCCGAGCGCTCGACGCAGCAGATCGCCCTGCTCGATCTGAGCGGACAGCTCGGCGAACGGGTCGAGCAGGCGCTGGAACGGGCGGGCTACGACGTCGAGCTCGCCGACGGCGGCGTCGGCGCCGAGGACCTGGACCGGCAGGTGCTCGACGAGGAGATCAACGCCTACATCGTGCTCGACGACGCGACCGCCAGCGAGGCCGTCTTCGCCTACCGCGCGACGGAGCCGCCGGGCAGCGTGCGCTCGCAGTTGATGCGGTCGGCCATCGTCGAGGAGATCGTCGATCTGCGCCTCGGGCGGATCGAGGACGGCGAGTCCATCCGGCGCCTGTTCGAGGGCGGTGCGATGGAGTTCGAACCCGTCGGCATCGACGAAGCCGAGGCGGAAGAAGCGGAGGCCGATCGCATCGCGGGCATGGTCACCGGCATTGCCGGCGGCATCATCCTCTACGTCATGATGCTGGTCTACGGTGCCCAGACACTGCAGTCGGTGCTCGAGGAGAAGCAGAGCCGGGTGGTCGAACTGGTCGTCTCCTCCCTGCGGCCGTGGCAGCTCATGCTGGGCAAGATCATCGGCGTCGGCGCCGTCGGGCTGACCCAGGTGGCCATCTGGATCGCGTTCGTCGCCGTGCTGGCCGGCCTGGCGTTGCCGGGCATCATCGCGGCGACTCCGGATCTGGAGGAGCTGGCCGAGTTCCGCCAGTACCTGCCGGGTCCGGGCGCCGTGGCCCTGCTCGTCGTCTTCTTCCTGCTCGGCTACTTCCTCTATTCGAGTCTGTTCGCCGCGGTCGGCGCCATGTGCAAGAACCTGCAGGAGGCCGGTCAGGCGCAGACGCCGCTGATCTTCCTGATCATCATCCCCTTCATGCTGCAGATGACGACGATCCAGGGCACCGGCATGGCGTGGATGGACTGGTTGGCCCTCCTTCCCTTCTTCAGCCCGATCATGATGTACCCGCGCGCGGTGATGGGAGACGTCCCGGTCTGGATGGTCGCCCTGTCCATCGTGCTGATGATGCTGGCGGTCTGGGGCGCCGCCTGGCTGACCGGCAGGATCTACAAGGTGGGCATCCTCAGCCAGGGCAACCGCCCGACCCTCCCCGAACTCTGGCGCTGGGTCCGGGAAGGCTAGCCGACCGGACCGGGCGCCGGGAACTTGACGACCGGTGGACGAACGGATCAGGATGACCGGCAGATGACCGGGACCAGGACAACGGGAAGAAGGCGCTGGATCGCCATCCTCAAGTGGACGGGCATCGCCTTGGCCGGGCTGGCGGGATTGGCGCTGGCGCTCAACCTGACCACCGGAATGCACCTTCAGATCAGCGGCGGCCTGTGGCCCGAGGTGGACTTCCACCACGAGGAGCGCCACTACCGCACGATCGAGGCCCACCGCGGCGAGACGGCGGCCCCCGCTCGGATCGGGACGCCGGCGCCGGTCGCGGACACCGGGAACGGCACGGGAAACGCAGCCGAGCCGGAAGCCGTACTGCCGGAAGCTCCCGAGGCCGCCGCAGGGGTCGAAGGGAACACGGCGCAGACCGATGTCGAGGTTCCTGCCGGTGCCGGTGGGGGCGCCGGCGCGGCGGTTGCCCTGACGCCGGGCGCCGCAGGTCCGGCGCCGGACTCCTGGCCCTACTACCGGGGCCCGGACATGGACGGCCGCTACGCCGAGCCGATCGACACGGCCTGGCCGGCCGCAGGTCCGCCGGAGCTCTGGCGCGTCCCGGTCGGCGGCGGCTACGCGTCCTTCGTCGTCGGACACGGCCTCGCCTACACCATCGAACAGCGGCGCGAACAGGAGGTGGCCGCCGCCTACGACCTGCTGACCGGCGTCGAGCGCTGGACGGCAGGCTGGGACGCCCGTTTCGAGGAGAGCATGGGCGGCGACGGACCGCGCGCAACGCCGGCCCTGGACGAGGACACCCTGGTGGCGCTGGGCGCAACGGGCGAACTGCGCGCGCTCGACGCCGCCACCGGCGCCGGGATCTGGCGTGCGAACATCCTGGACGACGCCGGCGCCGCGAACCTGACCTGGGGCATGGCGGCGTCGCCGACCGTCCTGGACGGCCTCGTGCTGACCGCCCCCGGCGGCCCGGACGGCGCGGCGATCGCCTACGACCTGGAGACCGGAGCGATCCGCTGGCGGGCGCTCGACGCCCAGGGCGCCTACACCGCGCCCGCCGTCTACACCCTGGACGGCCTGCCGCAGATCGTCCTGATCGGCGCCGACCGGGTCATCTCGCTGGCCACGGACGGCAGCCGGACCTACTGGAGCCACCCCTGGGCGACGCAGAACGGCATCAACGCCGCCCAGCCGCTTCAGGTCGCCCCGGACCGGCTCTTCGTGTCCTCCGGCTACGGCCAGGGCGCCGCCGTGCTCGAGATCGAGGCGAACGCCGAAGCCGGCAGCGCCGCCGTGACGGAACGCTGGTCAAACAACCGGATGAAGAACACGTTCTCGACCTCGGTGTTCCACGACGGCCACGTCTACGGCCTGGACAACGGCATCCTTGCCTGCATCGATGCGGAGACCGGCGACCGCATGTGGAAGGGCGGCCGCTACGGCCACGGTCAGCTCCTGCTGGCCTCGGGTCATCTGCTGATCACGACGGAACGCGGACGCCTGGTCCTGGTGCGCGCCACGCCCGAAGGCCACCAGGAGATCGCCGACCTGCCCGCGGTCTCGGGACGCACCTGGAACAACCCGGCGATCGCCCAGGGCATCCTCCTCGTCCGCAACGACCGCGAAGCCGTCGCCTACGATCTGCGGCCCGGGACGTAGCAGCAGTCCGGCCGCGCCGTCACGGCAGCGCCAGGGCGACCAGCTTCGGCGTCGTCCGGGCGGTCATGCCCGCGACCTGCTCGGCGCTCAGGCCGGCATCCGCCGCCAGTTCGCCGAGGCCGGCGAAGAACGAACCGCCGCCGACGGCGACGACGATGTACTGCCTGCCGCCGACCATGTAGGTGATCGGGTTGGCGTGGGCCGTGTCCGGCAGCGGAACGTGGCCGAGCAGTTCCCCGGTCCGCTTCTCGAAGACGTTGAGCCGCGGCGAGTTGTCCTGCCCCGGCCCCTCGCCCTGGGTGACGAAGAGCAGCGACCTGGTGAGCAGCGGCGCACCGCGGCCGCCCCCGAGCATCGGCAGATCGAGGCCGGCCAGCGCCGGATGATCCTTCGGGCCGTGGCCGTTCGGCGTCATCCACAGGTGCTCGCCGGTGTTCAGATCGATCGCGGTCACCCGGCCCCAGGGCGGCTTGACCAGGGGCAGCCCCTGCGGACCGGCAGCGGCGGCGAAGAACGAGCCGACGTAGGTCAGGTCGGACCGCGCCGGATCCGGCCTGCTCAGCGGATGGACGCTGATCGTGGTGTCCGAGGGCACGTAGAGCACGCCGGTTTCGGGATCGACCGCGGCGCCGGGCCAGTTCGCGCCGCCGCCCGCACTCGGCAGCATCAGCGTGCCGGCGCCGAGGCTCGGCGGCGTGAACAACGGCCCCATGCGGAAACCGGAGGCGATCTTCTTCGCCTCGGCCAGCAAATCCGGCGTCAGGTCGATCAGGTCGTCCTCGCTGACGCCCTGGCGGTCGAAGGGCGGCGGCCTGGTCGGAAACGGCTGGGTCGGCGACGCGCGCTCGCCCGGCACGTCCGACTCGGGCACCGGGCGTTCCTCGATCGGCCACACCGTCTCGCCGGTCACCCGGTCGAAGACGTAGGTGAACGCCTGCTTCGACACCTGGGCCAGGGCCTTGATCCGGCGTCCGTCCACCGTGATGTCGACCAGTTGCGGCGGGGTCGGAAAGTCGTAGTCCCAGAGCCCGTGATGGACCGCCTGGAAATGCCAGACCCGCTCGCCGGTGGCGGCGTCGAGGCAGACGATGCTCTCGGCGAACAGGTTGTCGCCCAGCCGGTGGCCGCCGTAGAAGTCGTTGGTCGGCGTCGACACCGGCAGGTAGACGTAGCCGAGTTCCTCGTCGACCGTCATCATGTTCCAGACGTTCGTGTTGCCGGTGTACCGCCACGAGCCGTCTTCCCACGTGTCGACGCCGTACTCGCCCTCCTGCGGGATCGTGTGGAAGATCCACTTCTGCTCGCCGGTGCGCACGTCGTAGCCGCGCACGTGGCCAGGCGGCGCGGCCTGCCGGATCGCGCCGTCGCTGACCACCGAGCCGACGACCACCGTGTCGCCGACGACCGCCGGCGGCGAGCTGTGGGTGATCGCGCGCGGGTTGACCCGACGGCCGAAGTCGGTCTCGCCCCGTTCGGCCAGCAGGTCGACCTCGCCGTCGACACCGAAACCGCCGACCGGCTCGCCGGTCACGGCGTCCACCGCAATCAGCCGCCGATCGTGGGTGGCGAGGAAAATCCTCGTCTCTTCCCGCACCCGGTCACCGGCGGCCACCGTTCCCCGCCAGGCGGCGACGCCGCGGTGCTGGAAGCCGATATTCGCCGGCCGGCCCGCCCGCCACGACTCGGGATCGCAGGTCCAGAGCGTCTCGCCGGTGGCGGCGTCGATCGCGGCCGCGGAGGCGACTTCGGTCGCCACGAAGACGGCACCGTCGAGCATGATCGGGACCGGCTTGAACTGGCCCGGCCGGACCGCCCGGTTCGCTGCGGCGACGGCGCCCGAAGGAGACTCCCACTCCCAGGCAACCCGCAGTTCCCGGAAGTTCGACCGGTCGATCTGATCGAGCATCGAGTACTTCGTGTTGTCGGGGCCGCCGCCGAACGCCGGCCACTCGACCATCGTTCCGTTGTCCTGAGCAAGTCCGGACGCTGCCGACGCGACCAGGATCGCGGTCGGGACCAGGACTCGCGTCGTGCCATCGCTGAGTCGTCGAGTTCGCATGCGGCAGCCTTTCCCGGGGGATCCAGACCGGACCGGCCGGCCCGTCGCCCCGCGTCTGTCCGGAACGGGTTATCGTACCGCCCGCATCACCCAGCCAGGAGACCACGACATGACGACCGCCACCGGCGCCGACCTGATCGCCCGCAGCCTGAAGCAGCAGGGTGTCGACTACATGTTCGGCATCGTCGGCTTCCCCGTCTTCGGCGTCGCCCACGCCGCCCAGCAGGCGGGCATCGAGTACTACGGCTTCCGCAACGAACAGGCGGCCAGCTACGCCGCCGGCGCGGTCGGCTACCTGACCGGGCGCCCCGGCGCGTGCCTCGCCGTGTCGGGCCCCGGCATGGTGCACGGCATCGCCGGCCTCGCCAACGCGGAGAGCAACTGCTGGCCGATGGTCCTGCTCGGCGGCGCCAACGACCGTTACCAGAACGGCCAGGGCGCGTTCCAGGAGTGCCCCCAGGTCGAGGCGGCACGCCCGTTCTCGAAGTACTCGGCGGAGATCGACGCCGCGCACCGGGCGCCGTTCTACGTGGAACAGGCGGTCCGCACGTCGATCTACGGCCGTCCGGGCGCCGCCTACCTGAACCTGACGAACGACGTGCTGACCGCCTCTGTCGACGAGGAGGATGTCGGGTTCCCGCCCCGCTGTCCGGCGCCGCCGGTCTCCCTTGCCGACCCGAGGGATGTCGAGCGCGCCGCGGCGGCGCTGCGTGAAGCGAAGAACCCGCTGGTCATCGTCGGCAAGGGCGCCGCCTATGCGCGGGCGGAACAGGAAGTGCGCCGCTTCGTCCGGCGCACGAACCTGCCGGTGCTGCCGACACCGATGGGCAAGGGCGTCGTCTCGGACGACGATCCCCACCTGATCGCGCCGGCACGGTCCTTCGCGCTCCAGAACGCCGACGTCATCCTGCTGATCGGCGCCCGCCTGAACTGGATTCTCCACTTCGGCCTGCCGCCGCGGTTCCGGAAGGGCGTCCGCGTGCTGCAGATCGACATCAGCGCCGAGGAGATCGGAACGAACGTCCCGACCGAGGTCGGCATGGTCGGCGATGCGCGGGCGGTGACCGCACAGTTGAACGAGGCGCTCGACGCCGAGCCCTTCACGCTGTCGGCCGACAGCGAATGGCTGACGGCGCTGCGCGAGAGCGCCGGCCAGAACCAGGCCGCGGTGCAGGCGATGCTCGACGACGACAGCGAGCCGATGGGCTACTACCGCGCCCTGCGCGAGATCGCCGACCGGCTGGAGCCGCAGGACATGCTGGTTGCCGAAGGCGCGAACACGATGGACATCTCGCGCACGGTCCTGCCGAACATGGAGCCGCGAAAGCGCCTCGACGCCGGCACCTTCGGAACGATGGGCGTTGGCACAGGTCTCGCGATCGCTGCGGCCGTGGTGCATCCGGACCGGCGCACGATCTGCGTCCAGGGAGACTCCGCTTTCGGCTTCTCCGGCATGGAGGTCGAGGTCGCCTGCCGCTACAACCTGCCGATCACGTTCGTCGTCATCAACAACAACGGCATCGGCGGAGGCGTCAGCGAGTACGCCCCCGGTCAGCCCCTGCCGCCGTCCACGTACACCCTGGGCGCCCGCTACGAGCGCGTGATCGAGGCCTTCGGCGGTGTCGGCTACCTGGTGGAGAAGGCGGCGGACCTGGGGCCGACGCTCGACCGGGCGCTGGCTTCCGACCGGCCGGCGCTGGTCAACGTGCTGATCGACCCGAAGGCGCAGCGCAAGCCGCAGAAGTTCGCGTGGCTTACGCGCTGAAGGAATCTCCGCACTTCGCGGCAGCAGTTCCGAAGGGAGACGCGTCATGACGAAGGGAATCCGGATCGGCGACGTGTCGATCGCTCCGATCATCGAGATCGACTACCCGGTGCCGGCCTCCTTCCTGCTGCCGGACGCGACGCCGGAGAACCTGGCGCCGGATCTCGACTGGCTGGAACCGCACTTCGTGACGCCCGGCGGGCAGCGTCTGCGGATGATCATCCAGGCGTTTCTCGTCGAATCGCGCGGCCTGAAGATCGTCGTCGACACCTGCGTCGGCAACGACAAGCAGCGCGCGTTGCCGGCATGGAACGAACTCGACGGACCGTTTCTCCAGGACATCCGCGATGCCGGCTTCCCGCGCGAACAGGTCGACCTGGTGGTCTGCACCCACCTCCACATCGACCACGTCGGCTGGAACACGATGAAGGTCGATGGCCGCTGGACGCCCACCTTCCCCAACGCCCGCTACGTCATGGCGCGGCCCGAGTTCGAGTACTGGCGGGACGCCGGCGAGAACGACTGGGGCGACGTCTTCGGCGACTCGGTGGCGCCGGTGTTCGAGGCGGGTCTGGTCGATCTCGTCGACTGCGACCACCGGATCACTCCCGAACTGCAGTTGTTCCCGACCCCCGGCCACACCCCGGGCCACTGCAGCATCGCCGTCTCCTCCGGCAGCGAGGAGGGCGTCATCACCGGCGACGTGATGCACCACCCCTGCCAATGCGCCCACCCGGAGTGGTGTTCCATCGCCGACGTCGACCGCAACGCCGCCGTCGCCTCCCGCCGCGAGTTCTGCAACCGCTTCAGCGACACCGGCATCACCGTCGTCGGCACCCACTGGGCCGCGCCGACCGCAGTGCGGATCACCGCCCACGGCGACACCTGGAGGACAGCCGCCGCCAGGGACGACGGCGGCTCAGGCCGCTGATCGGCGTGCGCTTCCCGCGGGATTGCTCAGCCGTCGACGGCGACGGTGACGCTGGAGGTTGGCCACGGTACACTCTGCCGCCGTGACGATGCCCTCCAGGCGGTTGGCGGCCCTGTCGATCGCCGCGGCCGCCGTGTTGCTGCCGCTTGTGTCCTGTGCCGGTGAGGCTGGCGGACCGCCGTTTCGGGAGGTTGCCGGCGCCCGGCTGCTGATGGCGTCGGTGATCGAGCCGGCCGCCGACCGCATCTGGGCGTCGGCGGGGACGATCATCACCGCCGAGGAGACGATCGAGCTCGAGCCGCAGACCGACGAGGAGTGGCTTCTGGTCCGCAATGCCGCGGTCACGGTGGCAGAGTCGGGCAACCTGCTGATGATGGACCGGCGGAAGATGGACGACGGCGACTGGATCGCCTGGAGCCGGCAGATGATCGACGCCGGCGACGCCGCGATGCAGGCGGCCGACGCGCGCGACGTACAGGGCGTGTTCGACAGCGGCGAGCAGATCTACTTCGCCTGCGCCGGCTGCCACGCCCAGTACTGGGCGAACGACCCGAACCGCTTCCGCCAGTAGCCCGGCACGGCAGTCGAGTTGAACGGACTGCGACGCAGCGTCGCCCTTCTCCATCGCTGGCTCGGCATCGCCGGCAACCTGCTGTTCGTCGTCTGGTTCGCCTCGGCTCTGGTCATGATGTATGCGCGGATGCCGGCGCTCGATCCGGGCGACCGCCTGAACCGGCTGCCGGCCCTGGATCTCGATGCCGTGCGGGTCGGCCCGGCGGCGGCCGCGGCGGCGGCGCGGCTGGACGCCGAGGACCTGTCGGCGCTCCAGGTCCGGCTCGGCATGGCGGGCGATCGCCCGGTCTGGCGATTCCGCACGGAGCGCGGCTGGACATCGGTGTACGCCGACTCCGCCAGCCCCCTGCTTCAGGTCTCGCAAGGGCAGGCGCTCGCGATTGCGGCCAGCTACGCCGCCGGCCGCGAGGCCGCCGCGCCGCAGGCGCCGGACGTGCCGCTGGAGTACGACGCCTTCCTCAACCGGCCCGACCAGTGGACTCTCCAGATCCGCGGCCTGCTGCCGCTCCACCGCATTCGCACCGGGCACGACGTGCTCTACGTGTCGGACCGCACCGCCGAGGTCGTCATGAAGACGACGGCGTCGTCCCGCTTCTGGGCCACGGCCGGCGCCGTGTTCCACTGGCTCTACTTCACGCCGCTCAGGACCCATACGGCTGTCTGGTACCAGTTGATCGTCTGGACGGCGAGCCTGGGCTGCGTGCTGACCCTCTCCGGTCTGGTCATCGGGCTGCTGCGGCTCAGGCGTCGACGCTCGCCGTACCGGGGCGTGTTGCGCTGGCACCACTACAGCGGGCTCGTGTTCGGCGTCACCGCCTTCACCTGGGTGCTGAGCGGCGCCCTGTCGATGGATCCGTTCGGCTGGCAGTCGGGGCGAACGACAAGCCAGGCCCGCAAGGCCGCCGTGGCAGGTGGAGCGTTGGCGCTGGACGCGATCGACCTTGCCTCGTTCCGCGCCGCCGCCCTGGCCATCTCGGAGTCGTTCGCACCGCGGGAAATCGAGCTGTTCCAGTTCGCCGGGGCGCCCCTCGCCCTGGCCTATCGGCCTCCCGGCGGCAGCGGTTCCTGCAGCGGCAGGTCGTACGCACGCAGCCCCCTCACCTTCCTGTCGGAGATCCAGCCCTGCGACCTCCGGCTCGTCACGATCGCCGACGGAGAGCCCCGCCGGTTCGGTCGCTCCGAGCTGATGGCGGCGGCGACCGCCGCGTTGCCGGGATCGAACGTCCTCGACGCGACGTTCCTCCAGGCGGGAGACGCCTACTACGGCGATGCCGCGTATCGCGTCGAACCCCGGCCGGTTCTGCGAGTCCGCTTCGACGACGCGGAAGCGACCTGGCTCTATCTCGATCCGGCGCTCGGACGCGTCGTCCACAGCGAGGATCGGTCAAGCCGGGTCGACCGCTGGCTCTACAGGGGGCTGCACCAACTCGACTTCCCCGGCTTCTACCATCGCCGCCCGCTCCGGGACATCGTGGTGATCTTCCTGCTGCTCGGAGGATTGTTCTCCTCTGCCTCTTCACTCATCCCGGCAGCACGACGCCTCAGGCGCCATGCGATGCGCCTCAGGCCTCAGAAGAGCTGAAGCCGTTCCCGGAGAAACCGGACGGAAGAACCGGCGCGCAGAACACTGTCCACGGCGGCGCCGCCTCTGGCAGGCCGGTGACGAAAGTGCGTGCGCAACAAGAGCGGTCAGGCGCCCGTCCGACAAGGCGCGACAGAGCTACCGCATATCGGGGCATGGATGACCGAAGAGGAACGCAGCGGGGCGGAAGGGACGCATGCTGAAACGAAGGCAGCGCGCGACTCCTGCCACGCGCTGCCAGGTTCCGAGCGGCGCACAAAGGCGCCAGAACCGTGTCCGCCGTGCCGCTAGCGAGGCGGCTCGGTCGGGTCGCGGCCGTCGCGCGGGGCGCCCGTGCCCGAGGAGCCCATGAAGATCTTGCTGCCGTCCTCGAACGTCACGTCACGGCCGTTTGCACGCCGCGAGCGGTCCTTGCTCTGGTAGCCGTCGACGATGATGACCGTACCGGGCTGCAGGTCGTTCTTGGTCAGACCGCGCCGCAGCAGGGTGTTGGGCGTCCCGCCCTCGACCATCCAGACGTGCTTGGCGCCGTCCTCCTCGGTGTGCTCCAGGTGGATCCAGGTGTGCGGATTGACCCACTCGACCTTGACGACCGGGCCCTTCAGCAGCAGCGGACGGTTGGGATCGAATTCGGCCCCGAAGGCGTGGTGCGCGACGAGGGGCACGGTCACCGCGACGGCGGCAGCGACGAAGCTGATCCCGGTGATGATCATGGCTCGCTTGTTCATGGGTGTCTCTCACTCCTCGGTTGTGGTGAAGGTGGGTGATCCGTCGGACGCCTGTTCAGTTCGGCGGCGTCTGCCGGCAGTTCGTCCATGGCCGATCCTGTCGGTCAGTGCTCCCGGACTCTAGCAGGATCGCATCAGCCTCAGGGGTCAGTCTCCGGAGTCTGCGGCGCCGCCCGAAGCGGCGAGCGCGTCCTCTTCCAGCAGGCGGGCGCCCCGCAGGATGTTGCCGAGCGCGTAGTTCCCCTCGTGGCAGGCGTATTCGTAGACGATCGCGTCGGTCCGGGGCCAGGTGTACTCGCCGCTCCACGGCGCGGTCCACACGTCCGGATCCTCGACGGTGAACTCGTACCGCAGGTGGTCTGCACCCATCGGCGTGAACCGCTCGACCACGTGCAGCCCGCGCGTCGCCGAGCGGAGCGCCGGCCGGTCCGAGAAGTTCGTCGTGTCGACGACCAGCGTGTCGCCCTCCCACCAGCCGATCGAATCGCCCATCCAGCGGCGCTCCGACGCCGGGATGTGCTCGCCGCCGATGCGGACGACGCGGGCGTCGTGCACCATCTCGACCAGGATCATCACGTGATCCTCGGTCTGCACGATCCGCTTCAGGTTGTTGTAGAGAGCCGGCAGCATCGGCGGCCCGCCGGTGGAACTGAAGCCGAGCAGGCAGCGCTCCGCCAGCGGCCGGAGTTCGGGACCGTCGTACGGACCCGGGCCCTCCCGCTCGAGCCACCAGGCCTCGCCGGTGTTCGCCCTGAAGAAGCTGCGCCGGGCGGCCAGGCGTTCCCGTGCGGCCTCGACAAGCGGCGGATGGCGGCCGTTCTTCGGATCCACGATGATCGAAGTGCGGAACCTGCCGTCGACCTCGAAGACATCGGTCCCCCGGTCGATCCAGAAGGCGTTGTAGCCGCCGACGTTGCCGGCGGCGCCGGGGGAACCGTCGCCGCCCTCAGGCGGCGCCTCGCGGTCGGGGTCGCTGACCCGGGCCTCCGCCTGCATGCGCTCGCGCTCCTCCTCGGCGATCCGGTCCGCCTCCTCCCGGGTCAGGTAGAGGTTGTCGCCGAACGCCTGCGGCCGCACCAGGGGCGTCAGGGTGGCGACGTCGTAGTGGCCCGAGAGATCCGGACGGCCGGACGGTGTCCGCGGGATCTCCTCGTCCGCGGCGGCCGCCAGCGGCACAGCCGCGGCGGCGAGAACCGAGGCCGCAAGCACGATCGATGTCCGATAAGGCATGAGACAGGCTCCTGGTCGCGGAACCTTCAGGCGGCGCCCGGCCACGAGGGGGGATCGGGCGGCCCCGGTTCCCGGATTGCTAGTCGACCAACCTCATCCGCGGCAGCGGATTCCGGCGGTACTCGCCGTACATCAGCTCCTCGACGAACTCGACGCAACGGAAGTCCATCAGCCGGGCGTTCGGTTCCATCCGCCGGTAGAGCGGCATCTCGATCGTCCACGGCTCGGTGTAGGTCTGCGGGTCCGTCAAGGTCGCCTCGTAGTGGATGTGATCGGGACCGCTCAGCGTGTACCGCTCGACCACGGTCAACTGGCTGCTGTGGTGATTGCCCGAGCGGTCGAGCCAGCCGCCGCAGCCGGGCATGTCCTCTTCGCGCTGGGCGCAGTCCTTGGCGAGCAGGCCGTTGACCTCGACCACGAGCGTGTCGCCGTCCCAGCGGCCGTAGGACATCCCCATCCAGCTATCGATCTGGGCCGGTTTCGGGGTCTCCATGTAGATGTCCCGGACGGCGCCCGCGTACTGGTACGCGATGAAGACCGCGTTCTCGCTGTGGAAGATCTGGAACGGCTGCGGCATGTAGGTCGCCCGCGGCACGCCCGGCAGATAGCAGAAGACTTCCTGGTCGCGCGTGGACCAGTTCGCCATGTTCTCCAGCTTCTTCGCGCGCGCCTCGTCCGTGTACGGGATCTTCCCGCCGCCCTTGATCACGCCCATGCCCGGGGGCACCGAACCGACCGCCCCGAAGTTGAGCACCTCGGCCGCCGGCAACGATCCGTGCGGACCCTCGCGCAACTGCATCGCGGCGCGCGCCATGTGCAGCTCGAGGTCATAGTTCGCCTCGTTCATGGCCTGCCAGATGCCGTTCAGATCGGGCTTGCCGTCCGACAGCCGTTTCGGCTCGAAGTCCTGGGCCGCAAGCGGGACCGCCGCCGCAACGAGGACCGCAGCCAAGGCCACGGCAGTTCGAGAGGACACGCTGGTTCCGAGATTCATGACGTCGTCGTACTCCCCTTCGGCGAAGCGCCGGATTGTCTGAGCGAACAACCGAACCCTGTCACTTCAGGCGAACGGGGTCAACCCCGCCCCAGCGGGATCGCCGTCAGCGGGGTCGCCGCCCGCGAACGGCGCTATCCTCATGCGTCATGGCGGCAAGCGACAACGGCCGGATCCTGATCACCGGTCTCGGCGCGGTGACCCCGGTGGGCAACGACGTGGACACCTTCTGGCGCCGGATGAAGGCCGGCGACTCGGGAGCGGGGCCGATCACCGCGTTCGACACCGACGGCTTCAAGGTGAGGATCGCCTGCGAGGTCCGCGGCTTCGATCCGAGAGAGTGGCTGGAGGGCAAGGCTGCCCGCCGCCTCGCCCGCGCCACCCACTTTGCCGTGGCCTCGGCAAAGCAGGCGGTTGCCGACGCGGATCTTGTCGTCGATCCCGCCGACGCCCATCGCTACGGCATCACCTTCAACACCGGCGGCGGCGGTCTGGCGAGCATGGAGAACGGCACCCGGCGGCTGGTGGCCCGCGGTCCGCAGCAGGCCAACCCCTTCCTGGTCACGGATGTGATGCCCAACGCCGTGTCCTGCCTGATCTCGATCGAGCTCGGCCTGACCGGGCCGACCACGACCTCGACCCTGGCCTGCGCCAGCGGCAACTACGCCCTGCTCGAGGCCTACCGGCTGCTGCGCGCCGGCGAGGTCGACGCAGTTGTAGCGGGCGGCGCCGAGGCCGGCATCACGCCGCTGATCATCGCCGCGTTCTCCCGCCTGCAGGCGCTCTCGACCCGCAACGACGACCCGCAGGCGGCAAGCCGGCCGTTCGACGCCGACCGCGACGGGTTCGTGTTCGGAGAAGGCGGCGCGGCGTTCGTGGTCGAGACCGAACGGCACGCCGAACAGCGCGGCGCCCGGGTCTACGCCGAGGTCCGCGGCGGCGCGCTCACCGCAGACGCCCACCACCTGACCGCGCCGCGCCCCGACGGCGCCGGCGCGGCGGCAGCGATGGTGCGGGCGCTCGAAGCCAGCCGCATCGACCCCGGCGAGGTCGACGCCGTGTTCGCGCACGGCACGGCGACTCCGCTCGGCGACGCGGCGGAGACCCTGGCGATCAAGCGCGCGCTCGGCAAGCGGGCGCAGGAAGTCGCGGTCGTCGCCACCAAGTCCCAGGTCGGCCACATGCTCGGCGCCGCCGGCGCGGTGTCGGCCCTGGCCGCGGTCAAGACGATCGAGGAGGGGACGATCTGTCCCACGATCAACCTCGAACGGCCGGATCCGGACTGCGACCTCGACTACGTGCCGAACCGGGCCCGCGCCCACCCCACCGATGTCGCCCTCGTCAACGCCTTCGGCTTCGGCGGCCAGAACGTGGTCATCGCGATGGCGGGGACCGACTGAGACCGTCCAGCACGCGTTTCCGCACCGCCCGCAGCACCCGCCGCAGGACGCGCGGCGCCGCCCGGTCCACGATCCAGGGCGGCAGTCTTCCACCCGGATCGGTCAGCAGGCGGTAGACCACCACCGTACGCGCCGGCCCGGCCGGCGCCAGCGTCCAGGAACCGGTGCTCTCCCGGATGTTGCCCGAACCCTCGACATAGCTCCAGCAGGCCTGCCAGCCCTCGCCGACGACGGTCTCGACGGCGCCCGACTCGACGCGGACGGTGTAGCGCCGATCGCGCACCGGGTAGGGCATGTCCAGCACCTGGCGGTTCAGGTAGACGCCGGGCGAGACCTGCTCGACCTCGGATTCGAGAATGCCCGGCATGAACGCATCGAACTCGGCGGCCGCGTCGATCACGTCACGCACCGCGGCCAGCGGCGCCTCGATGACGCCGACGCCGCAGCCCTCGCGGACCCGGCCCCCGGCGCCGGTACGGACCACCCGCCACTTGCCGGCCGGAGGCAGGTCCCAGGTCAGAACGCTGTCGATCGAAGCCGACCGCGCCGCCGACCCGAAGTCGAGGCCGCACGGATCGACCGCCGGCGCCGGACCGGCAGCCAGCGCCAGACAGACCGCCGCCGCGCCGACCCCGCGTCCCATGGCGCGGCACGCTATCCCGCACCGGCCCCGAGGCGCTACCGATACGACCCGCCCTTCCGGCGTCGCCTCGCGCTTCGACCTGCGATGCGCCGATCCATCACGTTAGCGTTGTACGCAAATGACCGCGGTGACCATCTCGCCCAGGTACCAGGTCGTCATCCCGCTGAAGATCCGAACCGCCCTGAGGTTGAAGCCAGGCCAGCGCCGCCTGGGCGATCGCATCGAGCTGATTCCGGTCAAGCCAATGTCCGAGTACGAGGGATTTCTCCCGGGTATCGACACGGACATCAAACGCGATCCGGATCGTCCGTGACCGTCGTCGATTCGTCGGCAGCCGCGGTCAGGGGCGCTGGCGCGCGGTCTGCAGCCGCCTGAAGTAGTCGAAGGCCGCGGCCTTCACCTTGGGCGCCAGCAGCAGGGTTGCGATCAGGTTGGGCACCGCCATCAGGGCGAGGGCGGTGTCGATCAGGTTGATCACCATGCCGGCGGTGAAGACCGCGCCGGCGAACAGGCCGGCGAGGTAGAACCACGTGTACCAGCCGGCCCGCCCGGCGCCGAACAGCCAGGCGAAGCAGCGTTTGCCGTACCAGGAGTAGCTGACCATCGTGGAGACCGCGAACAGCAGCACGATGAGCAGGAGAAGAACGCGGCCCGGCGTGCCGAGCACGCTGGCGACCGCATCGGCGGTGAGCGACACGCCGGCGATCTCGCCGACCGTCTCCAGGCCGCTCGAGAGGATGACGAAGGCGGTCAGCGAGCAGACGACGATGGTGTCGATGAAGGGGCCCAGCATCGCCACCAGGCCTTCGCGCACCGGCTCGTTCGTCTTCGCCGCGCCGTGGGCGATCGGCGCCGTGCCGAGCCCGGCCTCGTTGGAGAAGGCGGCGCGCCGGACGCCGATCATCATCGCCTGCTGGAAGCCGACCCCGACCGCGCCGCCGGCGGCGGCCGTGCCGGTGAACGCCTCGCGGAAGATGCGCCCGAACACCTCGACCGCGACCTCGGAACGCATGAACAGGATGGCCAGCGCCATCCCCAGGTACAGAACGCACATCACCGGCACGAAGCGGGCGGTCACGGCGCCGATCCGCTCGACGCCGCCGAAGGCGACCAGGGCGACCAGCGCCGCACAGGCCGCTCCGACGCCCACTCCGGTCCACAGCGGCGGCAACGCGAGCTGCGCCGCCAGCAGCTCCGCCACCTGATTGCTCTGGAACATCGGCAGGCAGCCGATCAGGCCGAACGTGCAGAACATGACCGCGAGCGGCCGGAACTTCGGCCCCAGACCGAGCTCGATCGTGTACATCGGGCCGCCCTGAAGCGCGCCCCGCTCGTCCGGGCGGCGGTAGATCTGGGCCAGGGTGCAGGAACAGAACTTGGTCGCCATGCCGACCAGCGCCGCCACCCACATCCAGAACACCGCGCCGGCGCCGCCCTGGGTCACCGCGATCGCCACGCCGCCGATGTTGCCGACGCCGATCGTCGCCGCCAGCGCGGTGGACAGCGCCTGGAAGTGGCTGATGTGCCCCGGATCGTCCTTCGCGTCGTACTTGCCCAGGGTCACCGCCGCAGCGTGCCAGAGGTGAAGCAGCGGCCGCAGCCGCAGATAGACACAGAAGAAGGCGCCCGAGCCGATCAGCAGGACGACCAGGGGCATGCCCCAGGCGTAGCCCACCGCCGCCTCCAGGAAGCGGTCCAGCGCTGCCAGCATCAGGGGCGCATGCCGGGCGCCGGCCCCCGGATCACTGGCTCGCCGGCTCCAGGGTCAGCGGGTCCCGCGCCGGCAGCATCGTCACGCCGCCGCCGATCTTCGCTGCGACTTCCGCCATCGTGGCGCGGCCCTCGCTGTCGCCCGGCTCGATCGCCTGCCAGTCGCCGACGATCAGCAGGACCAGCTTCTCCGGCTGCAGGTAGCGCTCGGCCACGCGCTGCACGTCCGCCGGCGTAATCGCCTCGATGTTCGCCCGGTACGTGCGCCAATGGTCGTGAGGGCGTCCCAGGAACTCGTCCTCGGCGTAGAGCTCGGCCACCGCCAGCGCCGACGCGAAGCTGTCCGGGAAGGTCTCGACCGCCGCCGACCTGACCGTCCGGAGTTCGTCCTCCGGCACCGGTTCGGCGCGGAGGCGGTCGATCTCCTCGAGCGCGATCTTCGCCGCGAAGGCCACGGTCGCGCTCTTCGACTCGTAGGTGACGGCGAGGTCGGACGGCCAGTAGCTGCCGATGCCGAAGGTCGAATAGGCGCCGTAGGCGAGTCCCTCGTCGGAGCGGATCCGCTTCATCAGGCGGGAGGTGAAGCCGCTGCCGCCCAGGATGTCGTCCATCATCTCCAGCGCGAAGTGGTCCGGATCGCCCCAATCGTCGCGCCGGATCGTGCGATGGCCGATCTGCACGCGCCCCTGCGGAACGTCCTGCTGCGCCACGTAGACGCCCGGCGCCGGCTCGTGCGGCGCGGCGCGCGGCGGCCACGGCGCCTGCTCGCGGCCCTCCTCGCCGAAGCGGTCGAGCAGCGCCGACAGCCTCGCGGCGAGGTCGTCGCTGTCGAAGTCGCCGGCAGCGGCGACGATCATGTGCCCGGGATGCACGTAGCGGCGGTGGAACCGAACGAGGTCGTCGCGCCCGATCGCCCCCAGCGACGCCGCAGTCGCGAGCCGGGACTCCACGTGCTCCCGTCCGTAGAGAAGCCACTGGGCCTCGCGGGCCGCGACATCTGCGGAGTCGTCGTTGCGCTGCTTAAGGCTCTCGAGTTCGTTCTCCCTGGCCAGATCGAGACGGTCGCCGTCGAACCGGGGCTCGGCCAGCATGCTGAAGAACAGGTCGAGGCACTCGTCGAGCACCCGTGACAGGCAGTTCATCGACATCCCGGCCGACGTGCTGCCGATCCAGGACGAGAAGTTGCCGGCAACCGCCTCCACCGCTTCGTCGAACGCCCTGGCCTCGAGCTCGCCGGCGCCGCCGGTCCGCATCAGGGCGCCGGTGAGCGCGGCGAGGCCGGTCAGCTCCGCGGGCTCGAGCCAGGAGCCGATGCGGAGCTGCACGGTGACGTCGACCAGGGGCAGCGATCGGTCCGGCACGAGGTAGGCCGGGACCCCGCCCGCCAGCTCGTGACGGAAGCCGGCGGCGTCAGGGATCTCGAAGTCGAGCGTCCCGTAGGTCAGTTCGTCCGGGTGTGCAACGATCTCGCCGCCGTCCTGGCCCACGCCGGGCGCTGCCGGGCCGACCAGGAGAACAAGCAGGAGAAGGCGTCCCATCCGCAAGCACCGGCTCATCGTTCACCTCCGTCGTCCGCCTGCAGTTCGGCAAGCCGCGCCTCGATCACGCCGCGCATCCAGTCCAGCGCCGGCCGCATCTCGTCGGGCGTCTGGTCCGCCTGGGCCTGCATCTGCTCCAGGATCGCCTCGAGCTGCGCCGCGTCCTCGATCCCGGCGATCGCCCGCGCCTGGGACATGAGCGCCGTCCGCATCTCGGCCGGCAGGGCCTCCAGCTCGGCGGGCGTCTCCGTCGCCTCCGTTCCCTCCCTTCGGTAGTACAGGCCGACCAGCCGCTTCGACGGCTCCAGGTACTTCGCCGCGACCCGCTGCACATCCTCCGCGGTGACGCGGCTGGTGCGCTCGGCAACCGTGTTCAGGTAGCTCCAGTCGCCCAGCGCGTCCATGACCGCCAACTGGATCATCAGGAAGAAGGGATCCCGGAGCTGGCGGTAGACATCGGCGGAGACCCGGTTCCTGACCTTGGCCAGCTCGTCTTCCGGCACCGGCTCGGCGATCAGCTCCGCGACCATCTCGTCCCACGCCTCCAGCAACTGCTCGGGCGCCGCGCCGCCCTTCGTCTCCGCGCTCATCCTGAACAGGCCGGCGTACTTCCTGGCCTCGTGGCGGGCGGCGGCGGTCGAAGCGATCTCGGCGCCCTCCACCATCCGCCGGTGGAGCCGCCCCGTGCGGCCGTTGAGCACACCGGCGATGACGTCGAGCGCGTAGCCGTCGGCGTGGCCGAACGGCACCGCGTGGTAGCGCACCTGAAGCTGAGGCTGGCAGTCGCACTCGGCGGTCATCCGCTTCTCGGCAAGCTGTTCGGCCTCGAGGGTGACCACATCCGGTATCGGACGCTCGCTGCGCCGCAACCGCCCGAAGTAGCGTTCCGCGAGCTCCCTGACCTCGACCGGATCGAAGTTGCCGACCAGCACCGCGCTGAGATTGTTCGGCGCGTACCAGGTAGCGAAGAACTCGTCGGCCTGGGCCTTGCTGATGACCTCCAGATCGGAAGGCCAGCCGATGATCGGCCAACTGTAGGGATGGGACTGCCAGAACATGGCGTCCGCCTGCTCGTCGTAGCGGCCGGTCGGTGTCGACTCCGTCCGCAGCCGCCGTTCCTCGCGGACCACGTCCCGCTCCGCGTAGAACTCCCGGAACACCGGATTCAGCAGGCGGTCCGACTCCAGCCAGAACCAGAGCTCCAGCCGGTTCGCCGGCAACTGGTTGATGTAGACCGTGAAGTCCTCGCCGGTGAAGGCGTTCAGGCTGGTCCCGCCGCCGTCCGTGTAGACCTTGTCGAGCTCGTCCTTGATCATGATCTCGCGCTGAGCGAGGACCAGTTCCCGGAACTCCCGACGCAGCGCCTCGAGGCGGTCCGTGCGGTGCGCCGGATCGTACGGGTCGTCGATCTCGCCCCGCCGCCAGCGGCGGCGCTGCTCGCGAAGCTCGGCGCGAATCTGCTCCTGGACCTCCTCCTGGGCCGCGATGATCTCGAGATCCAGATCGATGTCCCGGGTGCCGATCGTGCGGGTGCCCTTGAACATCATGTGCTCGAAGAAGTGGGCAAGGCCGGTGATCCCCGGCCGTTCGTTGACCGAACCGACATGCGCAATCCAGGCCGCCGCGACCGTGGTGAGTTCCGGCCGGCGGACGAGCAGGAACCGCATGCCGTTGTCGAGTTCGAGCTCCTCGACCGGCACCGCGGCCGACGGCGCGCTGCGGGGCGCGGCACCGACCGGCGAGACGGCCGCCAGCACGGCGGCGGCCAGAAGGACAGCAGGCACGAGCGCCGCACCGCCGTTTCGTTCGGGAGGGCTGGTCACAAGGCAGGTCTCCGTTTCCCGATCCGGCGCCGGCGCCGGACCGTTGCTCCTCAGGGGGCGGGCAGAGCCTATCGCCTTGCCGCCGCGGCCGCCGACGGAGCACGACGCAGGACCGGTTGACATCCGGGCGGCGGCTCCACTACTGTCAGCACTCGTTCGGGGCGAGTGCTGACAGCGCCTGCTCCCGGCAGCCGCACCGGCCTCCGGTCCGCAGGAACGAAACGGTACATCGCCCAAGCCGAACGACCACATCCACCGACACCATTCCAAGGAGGAGACCGCTGGTGAGTGTACGTCCGCTTCATGATCGGGTGCTCGTCAAGAGGCTCGAGGAGGAAGAACAGGTCCGGGGAGGCATCATCATCCCGGACGCCGCGAAGGAGAAGCCGCAGGAGGCCGAGGTGGTCGCCGTCGGCCCCGGCAAGCTGCAGGAGAACGGTGACCGCACGCCGATGGACGTGAGCGTCGGCGAGCGCGTGCTGATCGGAAAGTACTCCGGCAGCGACATCAAGATCGACGACGAAGACATGGTCATCCTGCGCGAGGACGAGATCCTCGCGGTGGTCGGATAGACCGGAACCCAGGCTGGAGAGCACAAGAAATGGCAAAGCAGATCGTCTACTCCGAGGAAGCGCGCGGCGCGGTCCTGCGCGGAGTCAACAGGCTCGCCGATGCGGTCAAGGTGACGCTCGGCCCCAAGGGCCGCAACGTCGTCATCGAGAAGTCGTTCGGCTCCCCCACGATCACCAAGGACGGCGTGACC
Source organism: Thermoanaerobaculia bacterium (assembly GCA_965116145.1). GTDB lineage: Bacteria > Acidobacteriota > Thermoanaerobaculia > Multivoradales > Multivoraceae > Multivorans. The sequence continues at coordinate 77,851 of OZ220482.1, read as the reverse complement.
GTCGCCAAGGAGATCGAACTGAAGGACGGGCTCGAGAACATGGGCGCGCAGATGGTGCGCGAGGTGGCCTCGAAGACCTCCGATGTCGCCGGTGACGGCACGACGACCGCCACCGTCCTGGCGCAGGCCATCCTGCGCGAGGGCGCGAAGAACGTGACCGCGGGCGCCAACCCGATGGAGCTGAAGCGCGGCATCGAGGCCGCGGTGAACACCGCGGTCGGCGCCATCGACGGACTGTCGAAGGGCGTCAAGGACAGCGAGGAGATCGCCAATGTCGGCACGATCTCGGCGAACAACGACGCCGAGATCGGCGAGATCATCGCCGAGGCGATGGACAAGGTCGGCAAGGACGGCGTGATCACGGTCGAAGAGGCCAAGGGCCTGCAGACCGAGCTCGAGGTGGTCGAGGGCATGCAGTTCGACCGCGGCTATCTGTCGCCCTACTTCGTGAGCGACGCCGACCGCATGGAGTGCGTGCTCGAGAACTGCGTCATCCTCCTGCACGAGAAGAAGATCAGTTCGATGAAGGACCTGCTCCCGATCCTCGAGCAGGTCGCCAAGCAGGGCAAGCCGATGCTGATCGTCGCCGAGGACATCGAGGGCGAGGCGCTGGCCACCCTGGTCGTGAACAAGCTGCGCGGCACGCTGCAGGCGGCCGCGGTCAAGGCGCCGGGCTTCGGCGATCGCCGCAAGGCGATGCTCGAGGACATCGCGATCCTCACCGGCGGCCGGGTGATCACCGAGGACCTCGGGATCAAGCTTGAGAACGTCCAGTGGCAGGACCTCGGCGAGGCGAAGAAGGTCGTCCTCTCGAAGGACGACACGACGATCGTCACCGAGTCGGGCGACACCGGCCGTCAGGCCGCCATCGCCGGGCGGGTCAAGCAGATCCGCAACCAGATCGAGGAGACGACCTCCGACTACGACCGCGAGAAGCTGCAGGAGCGGCTGGCGAAGCTGGTCGGCGGCGTCGCCGTGATCCGGGTCGGCGCCGCGACCGAGACCGAGATGAAGGAGAAGAAGGCGCGGGTCGAGGACGCGATGCACGCGACGAAGGCCGCGGTCGAAGAGGGCGTCGTGCCCGGCGGCGGTGTCGCGCTGCTGCGGGCGATCGACGCCGTGGCCGGCCTCAGCGAAGAAGGCGACCTGGGCGTCGGCGTCGCGATCGTCAAGCGGGCGCTCGAGGAGCCGACCCGGCAGATCGCCGAGAACGCCGGCGTCGAGGGCTCGGTCATCGTCCGCGACGCGATGGAGCAGACCGGCTCGGTCGGCTACAACGCGGCCAACGGCGAGATGGAGGACCTGATCTCCGCCGGCGTCATCGATCCGGCGAAGGTCACGAAGACGGCGCTGCAGAACGCCGCGTCCATCGCCGGCCTGATGCTCACGACGGAGGCGCTGGTCTCCGAGATCAAGGAAGAGAAGCCGGACGCCCCGCCCGCTCCCGACATGGGCGGCATGGGCGGCATGATGTAGCCGCACCGGCATACGTCAGCCCCGTTCTCCGGAACGACACGAGGGCGGCCCGACCGGGCCGCCCTTTTCCTTTTGCGTGTTCCCGATCGGCCGGCGCGGCTGCACAGGCAGCCCCGACCGCCCGACGGCCAGCCCGCCGCAGCGGTGCCCGCCCGTCCTGCCGCGGTGACCGGGCGAACCCGGTCAGGGTCCCTCTCCCCCGAGCCCGCCTTCCTGCGCCGGCGGCGAGTACAGGTGGCAGGCGACCCGAGCCGCCTCGACCCGGTCCAGGGACGGCGCCGTTCTCCGGCAGTCGTCCAGCACCTTCGGACAGCGCGGGTGGAAGGCGCACCCTGGAGGCGGCTGGCGGACGCTCGGCACCTCGCCGGCGATCAGCCGGTGCGGCCGCGACGCCTCGACCGCCGGATCCGGGGTCGGCACAGACGCCAGCAGTGCCTGCGTGTACGGATGCCGCGGCCGCTCGAACAACTCGTCGCGGGCTGCGATCTCGACCATCCGCCCGAGGTACATGACGCCGATCCGGTCGCTGATGTGCCGCACCACGGACAGGTCGTGGGCAATGAACAGGTAGGTCAGGCCGAGCTGCTCCTGCAGGTCGATCAGGAGATTCAGAACCTGGGCCTGGATCGAGACGTCGAGCGCCGATACCGCTTCGTCGCAGATGACGAGGTCGGGTTCGAGCGCCAGGGCGCGGGCAATGCCGATGCGCTGCCGCTGGCCGCCGGAGAACTGATGCGGGTAGCGGTCGGCCATCGCCGGCTGCAGACCGACCAGGTCGAGCAGCTCCGCCACCCGCGACCGGAAGCGCGGCCGGCGGCCGGCCAGGCCGTGGACCCGAAGCGGCTCGCCGACGATCTCCCCCACGCGCATGCGCGGGTTGAGCGATCCGAACGGGTCCTGGAACACCATCTGCATCCGCCGTCTGACCCCTCTCAGTTGCCGCTGGCTGCAGGCGGTCACGTCCTGGCCGCCGAAGACGATCCGGCCCGCGGTCGGTTCGAGCATGCGGAGGATGGCGAGGGCGGTGGTCGACTTGCCGCAGCCGCTCTCCCCCACCAGGCCGAACGTCTCGCCGCGGCGCAGGTCGAACGACACCCCGTCGACCGCCCTCACCGAGCCGATCCGCCGGCGCAGGAGCACGCCCTCCATCACCGGGAAGTGGACCTTCAGGTTGTCGACCCGGAGCAGCACCTCGTTCTCCGCGGCCGACCGGGACAACGACGCGCGCGTGTCCTGGTCCGTCCTGACCACCATCCGTCGGCTGCCGGCGCCGGTCAGGCGGCCGGCTCCCCTTCCGTCCCGTAGCAGGCACAGGCCCGATTCGAAGCGGCCGCAAGCAGGGGCGGCGGCGCCTCGAGGCAGCGCGCGCGGACATGCGGGCAGCGCGGCGCGAACGCACAGGCCGCCGGCAGCGCCGAGAGGTCGGGCGGCTGCCCTTCGATCGACTCCAGGCGCTCGGCGCAGTCGCCGTCAAGCCGGGGCACGGCACGCAGCAGGCCCCGGGTGTACGGATGACGCGGGTCCGCGTAGAGGGCTTCGGCCGGCCCGCTCTCCACGATCCGGCCGCCGTACATGACCGCGACCCGGTCGGCATAGCGTGCGACGACTCCGAGGTCGTGGGTGATCAGCACGAGCGCCGAGTTCGCCTCCCGCGTGCGTTCCTTGAGCAGCTCGAGAATCTGCGCCTGGACCGTGACGTCCAGCGCCGTGGTCGGTTCGTCGGCGATCAGCAGCCGCGGCCGGCACGCCAGCGCCATCGCGATCATCACGCGCTGCCTCATGCCGCCCGAGAACTGATGGGGATAGTCCGAGAGCCGCTGCCCGGCGTCCGGGATCGCGACCGAGCCGAGCAGCGCGGACGCCTGTTCCAGGGCCTCGCGCCGCTTGAGGCCGCGGTGAAGACGCAGCGGCTCGGCGACCTGGCTGCCGATCGTCAGCACCGGATTGAGCGACGACATCGGCTCCTGGAAGATCATGGCGATCCGGTTGCCCCGCACCGACCGGATGCCATCCTGGTCGAGCGCCAGCAGATCGCGTCCCTCGAACAGGATGCGGCCGGCGTCGATCCGCCCCGGCTCCGGGATCAGGCGCAGGACCGAGAGCGCGGTGACGCTCTTGCCGGAACCGCTCTCCCCCACGATCGCCAGCGTCTCGCCGGGCCGGACCTCGAAGGAGACCGCGTCCACCGCCCGCACCGGAGGCCTCCCGCCGCTGGCGGAACGAAAGCTGACGTGCAGGTCCTCGACGCACAGGAGGGGCCCGGTCATCGCGGTCCGTGCGCCCTCATCGCCCAAAGCCCATCTGCCGCTTCAGCTCCCGGTCGATCCACAGACGCGCGTAGATGGGACCGGGACGCACCGCGCCCGCCCGCAGCTCGCCGCCGTAGTTTTTCACCCACGGCCACCAGGCAGTGTAGACGTACGGAACGGGCAGCCACAGGTAGGGGGCCTGGTCGAGCATCTCCCTGGTGATCCGGCGAACGATCCGCTGACGCTCGGCCTCGTCGCGCGTCCGGAACATCTCGACGATGCGACGGTCGAGCTCGGGATCCGACCACATCGACGGGTTCCAGGTCTGGCCCGTGACGAAGTTCTTGCGCAGCGTGGTCGTCGGGTTCACGTGGCCGCTGCCCATGACGTAGCCCGGACCGTGGGTGCGCGTTGTCATCATCGACAGGTGGGCCGCGTACTCGACGACCTCGATCTCCATCGTCACGCCGACACGCTCCAGGTAGCTCGCAATCAGCGGCGCCAGTTCCATCCGCATCGGATCGCTGGTCGAGACCTGGGTCCTGAACGAGAAACCGTCCGGATGGCCGGCCTCCGCGATCAGGCGGCGCGCCTTCTCCGGCCGATACTCGAACAGCTCCCGAACCGAAGGCGGCATCGCCTCGAGCGGTTCGAAGTAGCCCTTGAAGGAGGGGTGCTGCGGATAGGCGAACAACTCGGCGTTGCCGCCGAAGAACAGGTCGACGATCTCCTGCTGGTGGACGGCCAGGTTGATGGCGCGCCGCACGCGCACGTCGTCGAACGGCGCCCGGTCGACGCGCATCGCCATGAAATTGCCGGCGGTCGACAGCCAGCGCGACCAGCGGAGCTCCGGCGTCGTCTTCCTGAGGTGATCGACGGCGATCCAGCGGATGTTCTCGAGCATGTCCAGCTTGCCGGTCCGCAGCGCGGTCAGGTAGGTCGCCTCGTCCTTGATCGTGCGGTAGATCAGTCGGTCGACGAAGGGAATCCCGTAGCTCCCGCCGCCGATGGTCGTCCGGTCCCAGTAGTGCGGGTTGCGGACGTAGGTCTGGGAGTTGCCCGGAATGAAGCGGGCGAGCGAGAACGGCCCGGACCCGGTCACGTTCCGCCAGTCCCCGGCGTCGACGTGCGCAAGTTCGCGCGGCACGATGCCCGAGAAGTAGCCGTAACCGAACCGGTAGTCCCACTCGGCATTGAACTCTCCGAACTCGAACACGACCGTGTGATCGTCCCTCGCGGCGACGCGGTCGATGTGGTCGAAGTAGGTCGGAATGGCCTTCGCACTGTCGCGCAGACGCTCGAAGCTGAAAATGACGTCGTGGGCGTCGAGCTCCCGCGATTCCATGACGCCCGGCTTGTCCGGGAAGACAACGCCCCGGCGCAGGCCGACGACCAGCGTCAGCGGATCCTCCCATTCCCAGCTCTGCGCGAGTTCGCCGCGAATCGTTTCGGGGGGCAGGTACGCCTCCGAAACGAACCTCTGCCGGCCCCCGCGCACCGCCGCCTGCTCCAGGTCGGCCGCGAACAGTTGCTCGTAGAACATCCCGGTGTCGTGGTTCTGCTTCCAGTTCCAGTCGGCCGTGTCCCAGGACAGCGCCGACAACGTGACGTAGACCGTGCCCACGTTCAGATCGCCCCCGTAGCGCGGCGGTTCCATCGCAGCCGTACCGGGCGCCGGCAACAGACCGCCGGCGACGGCGCCGCGCGCCGGCAACGAGCGGGGACCGGCGGCCGCCTCGCCGCACCCGCTCAGGAGCAGGACCAGGACGACCGCAACCGCGAGGGCGAGGCCGGTCATGAACGGCGGACGGCCGGACAGCAGACGCAGCGGCGCCCGCATGTCAGGTTCCCGCAAGCCGCGGATCGAGAAGGTCGCGCAGCGCGTCGCCGAACACGTTCGCGGCGTAGACCACGACGGTCAGGCAGACGCCCGGCGCCAGCGCCAGCCACGGTCCGAGGTACATGTAGGTGCGACCGTCGCCGGAGAGCATGCCGCCCCAGGTCGGTGCCGGCGGCGGCACCCCGAGTCCCAGGAAGGAGAGCGCCGCCTCGGACAGGATGACGGCGCCGACACGGGTCGTGAACAGCACGATGACGACCGGCATCACGTTGGGCAGGACGTGACGGCGGAGGATGTGGAACGTCCCCGCGCCGATCGACTGCGCAGCGTGGGTGTACACGTGTTCCCGTACCGACGTCACGGCGCCGCGGACGATGCGCGATCCGGCGATGCCGTAGAGCAGACCGAGAACGACCACGATCTGGAGGACTCCGGGACCGACCACGGAGACGACGACGATCAGGAGAACCAGGTCGGGGAACGTCATCCAGGCGTCGACGAGACGCTGGGTCACCAGATCGAACCAGCCGCCGAGGTAGCCGGAAAGCACGCCGATCACGATGGACAGGACGGTGGCAAGCCCGGCCGCGCAGAAACCGACGATCATCGACAGCCGCGCTCCCATCAGGATCCGCGAGAGCAGATCCCGGCCCAGGTGGTCGGTGCCGAGGAGGTACTCGCGGGACGGCGGTTGAAGCCGGTGCGCCAGGTCCGTCTCGTTGATGCCGGAGGGCGCCAGCACACCGGCCAGGATGCCGGAGAGGAGGAAACCCAGGAAGACGACAGCACCGGCAGCACCGAGCGGCTTGGTGCGGAACAGACGGACCACGAAGTCCTGCCACGGCGGCCGCTCGCGTGCCGGCAGCAGTTCGGAGTCCGCGGCAACGACAGTCGTCATCGCGGGCTCACCCGTAGCGCACCTTCGGGTCGAGCCATCCGTAGCTCAGGTCGACAAGCAGGTTGACCAGAAGGACCGCCAGCCCGACCACCAGGAAGACGCCCGAGATGACCGGATAGTCCCGTTCGTGGACCGCCTCGAGCAGCAGCAGGCCCATGCCCGGAATGACGAAGATCTGCTCCATCACGACCGTGCCGCCAATGAGCAGGGGCGCCTGCAGCCCGATCAGTGTGACTACCGGGATGAGTCCGTTCTTCAGCGCGTGGCGGACGACAACGGCCCGCTCGCGCAGGCCCTTGGCGCGGGCGGTGCGCACGTAGTCCTGGCGCATGACCTCGAGCATCATCGTCCGGGTCATGCGCATGGTGACCGCCGACATCGACAGCCCGAGCAGGATCGCCGGCACGATCAGGTGGCCCAGGTTCGCCAGCGGGTCGACCGCAAGCGGCGTGTACTCGAGCGCCGGCGACCAGCGCCACCAGACGGACGGGAACACCATGACCAGGGTGCCCAGCCAGAAGCCCGGCACGGCGAGCATCAGGAGTGAGAACGACCGCGCCGCGTAGTCCATCGCGGAGTCCTGGCGGGTCGCCGACAGGATGCCGATCGGCACCGCGACGGAGAGCGCCACGACCATGGCCAGGAGTCCGAGCTCGAAGGTCACCGGAAGCCGCGCCAGGATCTGCTTGAGGACCGGGGTGCTGCGCCAGAGCGACTCACCGAGATCGCCGCTCAGCGCGTTTCCCGCCCAGCGCAGATACTGCGTCACCAAGGGCTGGTCGAGCCCCATCTCCGTCTCGAGAGCCTCGCGGTCCATGCTGGTCGAGACATCGTTCTGCGCCAGCATCAGGTCGATCACGTCGCCCGGAATCAGCCGCATCGACACGAAGACGATCAGGCTGGCGAAGAACAGTGTCGGCACCATCGCCAGCAATCGGCGCAGCACGTATGTCCTCATGAAGCGCCGAGAATACAGATCCGGCGTTCTGACGCCGGATACGGCTTCCCGTCGATCGCCCCTGCAACCACAGCTCCGGGACCGGCATCTGCCCGGCGACGCGCCGGAAAAAACCCCGAGAGCCGGATCTCCGACCTGCGCCGCGCGTTCCTGGCCTGTATCGTGCATGGAAACATCGTGCACTGCCGCACGGAACTGCCGACATGAACGGACATCACGGAATCGACAGCCGTCGGCCGGGCCTGGCAGCCCGGCTCCTCCTGGCCCTGCCGGGGGCAGGTCTCTTCTGCGGTCTCCCCGGAGGGCCGGCCGCAGAGCCGACGCACGCCCAGGAGACGGTAGACACGGAGATACCGGCGACGGCGGCGGCCGACGACCCGATCGCTGTCATCCCCGGGATCTGGGTTCGGGACGAGCGGCTGAGCGAGAACGCGGTGGACAAGCTGGAAGAGGCCTACGGGCAGACCTTCGGCGGCGGACCCGGGCGCTCGCCGGGAGCTGCGCCGGGCAGCGGCCGCACCGGCAGCTTCGGAAGCGGCGGGTTCGGCCGGGGAGGGTTCGGCGCCGGCCGCGGCGGCAGACCGCCAGGCGGCGCCGCAGACGGCCCGTCGACGATGCGGGAGATGGCGCGGGACCTCGCCGAGCAGCTCGACGTGCTGCTGATCCGCATCGACGACCCCCAGCTCCTCATCCGCAACGCGCGGCGCGAAGACCGCATCCTCTACCTCGACGGGCGCGACATCTCCGACGGCTTCGGCGGCCGGAGCCGGGCGCGCATCCTCGGCGACGCGCTGGAAGTCGAGACAGCGTCCCGGGGTCGGCAGAAGATCGAGACGTTCTTCCTGGAAGGCGACCGGCTGGTGCTGGTGACCGACCTGCAGGGCGGCCGCTTCGCCGACCTCTCCTTCCGCACGGTCTACGAACGCTCGGGCGACCCGCCGGCAGCGGCAGCAGCGGCGCCCCCGGCCCGGGACAGCGGCGCGGCGCCGCCGCCCGACGAGTTCGACCGGCACGACTTCCTGCCGCCGGTCGAGGGCGGCCGCACGCGCCGGCCGCAACAGATGGACGGCGGCCGCAGCGCCCGGCCCGCGACGATCCGCATCCTGCCGCCCGAACGCGGCTACCGCGAACTGCTCACCGGCCGCGTCCTGATTCAGACGCTGACGATCGACCCGCAGATCGCCGTCGTCGAGTTCCTGGTCGACGGCGAACCGGCGGCCCGTGTTACCAGGCCGCCCTTCGACGCACGGATCGAGCTCGCCGAACCGCCTCGCGAGCAGGTCGTGGAGGTGCGGGCGACGAGCGCCCGCGGCGCCCGGGCGGGCAGGGACAGGCTCACACTGAACCGGCTGGATCCCCCATTCGCCGTTCGCATCGTCGGCATCACACCCGGCGAGCTCGACGGCGAGCCGGTGGCGCGGGTCGAAGCCGGCGTCTCGACACCCCGCTCCGCGAAACTGGAACAGGTCGAGGTCTACCGCACGGACGAGCTGGTCGCGGTCTTCGACGCCTTCGACGACAAGGCCGGGCCGAGCGGCGTGCGCACCGTGGCCGCCGACGTTCCGGTGTCCGACGTCACGCCGCAGGACTTCGTCCGCATCACGGCGCGGCTGGCCGGAGGCAGCGAACGCGAAGACGTCAGACTCCTGCAGGGCGCCAGGTTCAGCGATGAGGTCAACGTCCAGCTCGTCCGGATCCAGGTGCTGGTGGTGGATCGCCTCGGCAACCCCGTCGGCGATCTCGAGCCGGCGGACTTCGAGATCCGCGAGAACGGCGAGCGGCGCCCGGTCGAGACCCTCCGGGTCTCCGACGACGTCCCGCTGTCCCTGGGCCTCGCGATCGACTCCTCCGGCAGCATGGAGCCGATCTGGCGCCGGACGAACGCGATCGCCGAGGCGTTCCTCGACAGCGCCCTGACCTGGCGCGACCAGGCGTTCCTGGTCGACTTCGACTCGACGCTCCGTCTGGTGCAGCCGCTTACCGGCAGCAAGCCGCTGCTGGCACGGGGGCTCGAACGGCTCTTCCCCCAGGGACGAACCGCCCTCTATGACGCCATCGTGTTCTCCCTGCTGCAGTACGGCGAGGCGCCGGGCCGCCGCGCCCTGGTCGTCGTCACCGACGGCTTCGATTCGGACAGCCGCTCCGATCCGACCCGCGCCATCGACTTCGGCAAGCGGCTGGGGGTTCCGGTCTACGTCGTCGCGATGCGCTCCACCGGCTTCGGTCCGACAACGATGGAGGACGCCAACCTCCGCAACAGCATGCGCCTGATCACCGGGCCGACCGGCGGCCGCCTGTTCCAGATCGAGTCGGTCGAGCAGATGGCCCGCGTCTTCGACCACATCCGGGACGAGCTGCGCCGACAGGTCGTGCTGACCTACTACAGCGACCGACCGCTCGGCACGGCCATCGAGCCCGACCTCCGGATGACCCGGAGAGGCCTCCGCGTGCGCAGCGCCCTGCCGCTCGACGCGGTCGAGTAGGCGCAACGGACGGCCCCGCTGCCGAAGCCCGTCTCCTCCAGGCACGGCAACCGGCAACTGCAGGGTCCGCGAAGGCCGGCCTCACCCGCTCGGACCTGCCGCTGCTACTGTTCCCGGATGCTTCATCGGAACGGGCGCCCGGCGCGGTCCGGTAGCCACGGGCTGCGCACGCTGCTGGCGGGCGGGCTCCTTCTCGGCTGCGGGGTTGCCTGGGGGCAGCAGTCCGGGGACAGCGACTGGCCGGTTGCCACCGGCAACGACGCGAGCCAGCGCTACGCGCCGCTCGATCAGATCGACCGCCACAACTTCGACCGGCTCGACATCGCCTGGCGCTGGTCGTCGCCGGACAACGACCTGATGACCGGGGAGGACATCCCGGGCGGACGCCGCACGGCGCCTCGGAACCACGAAGCGATCCCGATCAAGGTCGGCGACCGACTCTACGTGACGACCGGCTACGGCCAGATCGCGGCAGTCGACATCGAGGAAGGCGCCAGTGTCTGGACCTACGACCCTCGGGCCTACCGTCAGGGCCGACCGACCAATCTCGGCTTCACCCACCGCGGCGCCGCCTACTGGAACGACCCCGATCTGCCGGAGGGCGGCGGCCGCCTGCTCTGGGCCGCAGGCGATTCCTTCCTGCGCGCGGTGGACACCCTGAACGGTGAACCGATCGCTTCCTTCGGCGACGGCGGTGCGGTCGATCTCACGCTCGGTCTGCGGCGAGAGGTCCCGCGCCGCACCTACAGCGTCAGTTCGCCGGTCACGCTGTGCCGCGACGTGGCGATCGTCGGCTCCTCGATCTCGGACGGTCCGCGAACGCCGGAAGCGCCGCCCGGCGACGTGCGCGGCTTCGACGTGCGCACCGGGGAGCAGCTCTGGACCTTCCATTCCATCCCGCAGGCGGGCGAGCCCGGGCGCGACACCTGGGAGGACGGTGCGTGGAAGTACAGCGGCAACACGAACGTGTGGACCCTGATGAGCGCCGATCCCGAACTCGGACTCGCCTACCTGCCGTTCGGGACGCCGACCAACGACTGGTACGGCGGCCATCGGCTCGGCGACAACCTGTACGCGGAGTCCCTGGTCGCGGTCGACTGCGAGACCGGCGAGCGTCGCTGGCACTTCCAGATGGTCCACCACGGCCTGTGGGACTACGACCTGCCGACCTCGGCGATTCTCGGCGACATCGAGGTCGGGGGCCGCACGATCCGCGCCGCGATGCAGCTCTCCAAGCAGGCGTTCCTCTATGTCTTCGACGCCCGGACGGGTGAGCCGGTCTGGCCCATCCTGGAGCGCGAAGTGCCCCAGACCGGGATCGTCGGCGAGCGGACGTCGGCAACCCAGCCCTTCCCCACCCGGCCCCCGCCGTTCGACCGCCAGGGCATCGGCCCGGACGACCTGATCGACTTCACGCCGCGGCTCCGCAGCGAGGCGCGGGCGATTCTCTCCCGCTACCAGTACGGCCCGATGTTCACGCCTCCGACGGAACGCGGCACGTTCCTCATGCCCGGCTACGGCGGAGGCGCGAGCTGGCCCGGCGGCGCATTCGACCCGGAAACCGGCATGCTCTACGTGCCGTCCTTCACCTGGCCCGTGATCAACACCCTCCGCAAGCCGGACCCGAACCGCTCGTCCTTCGACTACGTCGGACGCATCGACAGCGACGTCCGCGGCCCGCGCGACCTGCCGCTGGTCAAGCCGCCCTACTCCCGGATCACCGCCTACGACATGAACCGCGGCGAGATCGCCTGGACCGTGCCGCTGGGCGACGGCCCCCGCCGCCATCCTGCTCTTGCCGGGCTCGACCTGCCGCCCCTGGGCTCCGGGGCCCGCGGCCACGTCGTGGCGACGAAGACACTGCTGTTCGCGAACTCCGGGCTGTCGCTGGCGTTCCGCAGCATCGCCGACGAGGCGACGGCCGAGGGCGCAGGCCCCGACGACTGGCGGGTCGAGACGCCGGCGCTCAGGGCCTTCGACAAGTCAACCGGCGAGCTCGTCGGCGAGATCGAGCTGCCGGCGCATACGGACGGCAGCCCGGTGACGTTCCTGCACCGCGGCCGCCAGTACATCGTCTTCGCGCTCGGCGGCCGCGGCAGCGGCAGGTTCGAGCTGATCGCCTACCGGTTGCCGGCGTGAACGGCTGCCCTTCCGCAGGACGCGCCGGCCCGGTTCCGGCACCGGTACCGTCGGCCGGCGTCCGACGGCAGGCGCCGCACGAGTACCGACAGACCCGGAACGACCGACCAACGTGGAGGCACCACGCGATGACGACGCGACTCGACGCCCCGACATTCCTGCCGATCCTCCTTGCCGCCCTGCTCGCCGGAACGGCCGCCTGCGCGCCGCCCGGCGGCGAGCACGCCGGTTTCGGCGAATACACGCGGGAAGCGGACCACGACGGGGCCAGACGCCACTCCGTCCACGTGCCGATGCCGGACGGCGTGCGCCTCGCCGTCGACTACTTCCTGCCGACCGCCGGCGGCGTCGAGGTCTCCGAACCGCTGCCGACCATCCTCCACTACACCCGCTACACCCGCGCCCGCGTCGTCCAGGACGAGGACGGCACGTCCCGGATCGTCTCGCAGGGGGGTGAGGACCCGATCCTCCGGCACATGCTGCACCGCGGGTACACCGTCGTCGTCGCCGACGCCCGCGGCACCGGCGCCTCCTTCGGAGTCCACAACGGCGCGTTCTCGATCGAGGAGACGGCCGACTCGTACCACCTCGTCGAGTGGATCGCGGCGCAGCCCTGGTCGGACGGCAACGTCGGCATGCACGGGCGCTCCTACCCCGGAATGACGCAGATGCAGGCCGCGACCCAGGCGCCGCCCGCGCTCAAGGCGATCTTCCCGGAGATGGCGGGGCCCTCCGTCTACGACTTCGTCTTCCGGGGCGGCACCTACAAGAACGAATTCGTCGAGACCTGGGGCGCCGGCACCAGGGCAGCGGATCTGTCGACCGCAGCCGCACCGGTCGACGACGACCCGGACGGCGCGCTCCGCGACGCCGCGGTGGCGGAACACGCGGACAACCTGTGGGCCCAGGACCTGGTGGGCGCCGATTCCGCCGCCTTTCGGGACTGGGTCTACCGCACGGAGACCGCCTACGCCGACTGGAACAGCATCTCGACCATCGACGACCTGGAGGCGATCGACGCCTCGGGCGTCGCCATCTACCACCTGGTCGGCTGGTACGACATCTACACGTCCCAGCAGCCGATGCTCTACGCCAGTCTCGGGTCCGCACCGCAGAAGATGGTCATCGGCCCCTGGGTGCACAGCGGCGGCTACGGCGGCGGCGTGCACAAGGCCGAGTTCCTGCGCTGGTACGACTACTGGCTCAAGGGTATCGAGAACGGCGTGATGGAGGAGCCGCCGGTCCACTACTACGTCATGCAGGGGAACCACACGCTTCCCGACGACCCGGCGGTCAGGCTCAGCCTGGACGAGGAACGGTCGGAAGACCCTTCGACCTGGATCGGGACCGACGTCTGGCCGCCGGCGGGCCTTGACACGCGGCGTTTCCACCTCGATGCCGGCGGCGCACTGGGCGCCGACGCCGGCGCCCCCGGACAGGACGAGCACACGGTCGACTACACCTCGGCGAAGGGTTCCTTTTCGCGCTGGATGAACGGACACGGCGCACGGCGGCAGGACCGCCCGGGCACGACCTTCTTCGATGAGCGCTCGGCCGAGAACGAGAAGGCCCTGACCTACACCACGGCGCCGATGGCCGAGGCGATGACGATCACGGGCTACCCGGTAGTTCGCCTGTCCGTTGCCTCCACCCACGACGACGGCGACTTCTTCGTCTATCTCGACGAGGTCGACGCCGCCGGCCGCTCCCACTACGTCACCGAGGGGGCGCTCCGGGCTTCCCGGCGGGCGGTCGGCGAGGCGCCGTGGAACGACTTCGGCCTGCCCTTTCACCGCGGCCACGCAACGGACGTCGAGCCGCTGCCCGACACCCCGGTGGAACTCCTGATCGACCTGATGGGGACGGCGGTGACAATCGATGAGGGACACCGTCTTCGCCTGACCGTCGCCGGCGCCGATGCCGCCAACCACGCCCTCCATCCGGATCCCGAAGGCCTCGACGCGCCGACGGTGACCATCCACCGGGGCGGCGCCAACGGTTCCTGGCTGGACGTGCCGGTGGCGGGTTCCGGGCAGGGCGCACCATGACCGGAAGCACGCCCGACCGCTCTCCGCGCGGCACGCACGCCACCCGGCAGACCTCAGTCCGCAGGTGACCGGCCGGCAGCGGCGCCGACCACGAGAGTCCAGACCCGGGGCGTGTCCCCGGCTCTGCCGGTGAAGGTGTAGAAGCCGCAGAGCGTCCGGTAGGGCGCCGACTGGCCGGCAACCGACTCGACCTCGATCCGCAGACAGCCGGATTCCCCCTGCCCGTCCGCCGGACACCGATCCACCAGGGCAATGTCGGCGAACCCCAGGAAACGGCGAAGCAGCGGGAACAGCGCCTTGTAGGCGCCTTCCTTTGCCGAGAAGACCAGGGTGAACCACTCCGCCTCCGAGCGCGGCCAGTCCTTCGCGAGCCGGCGCTCGGGTTCACCCAGCACCCGCCGGCTGAGCCGGGCCGCCCGTTCCGGCGACACGACCCGCTCGACGTCGACACCCAGGCAGCCGCATCTGCTCGCGGCCGCGACCGCCGCGAATCCCATGCCGGCGCCATGCGAGATCGAACCGACGACGCCGACGGGCCACTGCGGTACGCCGTCCGCGTCTGTTCCGAGTCCGGCAGCGGCGGCAGCGACCGGACCGAGGAGCTTCTCCAGCGCTAGACGGGCACAGACCCGGCCGGCGAGATACTCCTTCCTGCGGGTCGCGCCGGCCGTGGCGAGCGAACCCGGAAGGACCACACCGGCGTCGCGGGCCTGCGCCGCCAGCTCCTCTCCGGCGCCGATCTCGAGCGTGGCCGCACGGACGCCGAACCGGGCCGGAATCCGCGGCGAGTGCGTCGAGGGCCCGCCCTGCCCGCGGCGCGCGCGAGCGGTCGCCAATCGATCCTCGCAACCCATCAGGCCAGGAAGTGGCGCCGCTGCTCCGCCGTCGGCACCGGACACGCCGCCAGCCGACGGCCGACCCGTTGCCGGTTCCGGGCCAGCAGGCGATAGCAGCAGTCGAGAACCGCCCGCGGCACGAACCGCGCGAACCACGCGAACCACCGCTCCGGCCCTTGCAATCGGGCCGCCAGCCACAGCACGGCCTGGCTCCGTACCAGGATCTGTCTCCGGAGCGGACGCTCGCCCGCGGTCCGTGCGGTCGACGACGCCTCGCCCGGCTCTCCTGCGACGCCCGCAACGAGATCCTCGAAGCTCTCGCCCGGCTCGAGCACCCGAACGACCAGGCTGTCGAGTCGGGCCAGATCCGGTCGAACCGCGGTCAGCCGCCGGAACGACTCGCCGTCCCGGGGAGCGAAGCGCACGCCGGGGGGAACGCCGCGGGCCAGGCATCGGGCGACCGTCCAGTTGCACAAGGCGCAACCGCCGTCGAAGTAGACGATGGCGCCTCCGGCCGACCGGGCGTTTCGCATGTCCACGGCCGGCATTGTAAGGCTCCTGACCGCTCCGGGGCGCCCGGCGTCGGACGCTCGCAACGCAGCGACGGACCCCTCTACCTACCTGTTGGCTGCTTCGTCCAGAACCCGCAGGAACACCCTGCCGGTCATCAGACGCGGCTTGCCTTCGACCATCTCCATCCGCTCGACGGCGGACGCCGTCCGGCCGTCCGCGCTGTACATCACGAGAGTCGGATAGCCGCGGACTCCGAGTCTCCGGGCCAGCCGGCTCTCCGACGCACCGGACTCGGGGTTCAGCCGCACCGCGAGCACCGAGTCCAGGTAGCTGTCCACGTCGTCGTCGGTCAGCAGCTCACGCTCGAACTGGCGGCAGTAGGGGCACCAGTCCGTGTAGATGTAGAGGAACAGCGGCAGGCGGTCGCGCTGCTGAACCTCCAGCGCCTCGGCCAGCCCTGCCGCCCCTTCGTACCAGCCCTCGAAGTCGGGACGCCCCGGCGCCGGGTCCGACGCCGCGGCCGCAAGCGAGTGGACGAAGACACCGACAAGGCCGGCCGCAACGAGCAGCGAGGCCGCTCTCCCTCCGAATCCCGGAAATGTGGTCCGCATGTCTCGCCGATCTCCTGCTGCGCTCGAACGCCGACCATATCAGCGTCCGGCCGCCGCTCCGCGGCGCCGCGAGGCTGTCGGAAGCCGGTTGTTGGCATGCCGTCTGATCCGAACCCACCCTTGCCGGGGAGTGGACATCGCCGGAGACGGACACGGATTCCGAATTGGACGCACTTTCATTCCGAATCAGACGGGTTCTCATTCCGAATCGGACGGACCTTCATTCCGAATCAGACGGACTCTCATTCCGAATCGGACGGAGCCGGATTCCGAATCGGACGACCCACTGCGGCGGACCGGACGCCGCCTGCCGACCACTGGCAGCCCGTGGGTCCCGGTTCGCTCGGGAGACCAGTGGAGACTTCTGCGCCGAAGCGGGTCGAGGCCAGCGCAAAGGCTCAGGCGATCGCCGCCAGGCGTTCGCAGAGCGTGGAGTAGCGGCGCAGATCGGCAGCTTCCTCGACGGCCTTCCCGAGCGCCCACTTCTGGCCGACGATGACGACCACCCTCCGGCCGCGGGTGATGGCGGTGTAGAGGAGATTCCGGCGCAGCATGACGTAGTGGTGCGTCGTGATCGGGACGACGACGGCGGGGTACTCGGAACCCTGGGACTTGTGGACGGTGACGGCGTAGGCGAGCATCAGCCGGTTGAGGTCGGCAAACGGATAGTCGATGCTCGGGCGGCCTTCGAAGCCGATCGTCATCCGCTGCTGTCCGGGATCGATCGAGAGCACGCGGCCCAGGTCGCCGTTGAACACGTCCTTGTCGTAGTCGTTCTCGGTCTGCATCACCTTGTCGCCCAGCCGGTACTTCCAGCCGAAGCGCTCGACTTCGACCGCGCCGGACTCCGGCGCGGGGTTCAGCACATCCTGCAGGATGCCGTTGAGCACCCGGGCGCCGAGAGGTCCGCGGTTCATCGGCGACAGGACCTGGATGTCCGCGACCCGATCCAGGCCGAAGCGCGCCGGGATCCGCCCGGCGACGACCCGGGCGATCTTCTTCTGGGCGTCCTCGGCATCCTCGGCCGGAACGAAGTAGAAGTCGCTGAGCTCGTCCGGAGACGCTACAAGCTCCGGCAGGCGGCCCTCGTTCACCCGGTGCGCGTTGCGCACGATCCGGCTGCCGCCGGCCTGCCGGAAGATCTCGACCAGGCGCGCCACCGGCACGGCGCCGGAGTCGATCAGGTCGCGCAGAACCTGGCCCGGCCCAACCGAGGGCAACTGGTCGGCGTCGCCGATCAGCAGCAGGGAGCCCTCCGCCGGCAGGGCCTGCAGCAGGGCCGCCATCAGCTCGACATCGACCATGGAGGACTCGTCGACCACGAGCAGACCGCATTCGAGCGGCCGGGACCGCCCCCGGCGAAAGGCGCCGCTGGACGGGTCGATCTCGAGCAGGCGATGAATCGTCTTCGCCGGCTGGTCGGTGCTCTCGCCGAGCCGCTTGGCGGCGCGGCCGGTCGGTGCGCACAGGTCGCAACGCACGTTGCGGGCGCCGAGGATGCGGAGCACGGCGTTGACCAGGGTCGTCTTGCCGACGCCCGGACCGCCGGTGATCACCGTCACCCGCGACCGCAGACAGGTCTCCACGGCGGCGCGCTGGGACGGCGCCAGGGTGACGTCGAGGCGGCGCTCGACCCACGGCAGCGCGGCCGCGGCGTCGATGTCCGACCAGGGCGGCGGATCGGCGCGGCAGAGTTCGATCAGTCGCCGGGCGATCGCCCGCTCGGCGGCAAGCAGCGCCGGCAGGAAGACCGCGTCGTCCCCGCCCAGTCTGCCGGCGGCCAACCGTCTCGCTCGAAGCTCCTCGTCGAGCGCCGCAACCAGGATCTCCTGCCGGATGTTCAGGAGATCGCCGGCCTGCTCGAAGAGATCCTCCCGCGGCAGACCGCAGTGTCCGGCCTCGCGCGCCTTCTCCAGCACATGGGTCAGCCCGGCGCACGCCCGCGGCAGGCCCTCCCGGTCCTTGCCCAGGCTCGCCCCGATGCTGTCGGCGATCCGGAAGCCGATGCCCCGGATCTCCCGCGCCAGGCGATAGGGATCGTCGGCCAGCAGCGACGGCGCATCGGCGCCGTACGCCCGGTAGATCTCCGCGGCCCGTCCCGCTCCGAGGCCGTGGGTCTGCAGGAAGACCATGATGTCGCGCACCGCCTTCTGGTCCTTGAACCCCTCGCTCAGACTCCGTGCCCGCACCGGCCCGATGCCCTCGACGTCGGCCAGGCGTTCCGGTTCGGTCTCGATCACGCTGAACACGTCCTCGCCGAAGGCCTCGACGAGACGCTTCGCGAGCTCGCGGCCGACGCCGTGCACCTTGCCGGAACCGAGGTAGCGCTCGATTCCGTCCAGCGAGTCCGGCGGCGACACGGCGAGGCGGTCGGCGCGGAACTGGACGCCGTGGTTCGGGTCGTCCTGCCACGAGCCGGCCGCCTGGATCGTCTCGCCCAGGGAGACCAGGGGCAGACGCCCGACCACGGTCGCCGGGTCCGGTCTGCCGCGAACCCGCACGCGCAGCACGGCGAACCCGTTCTCCGGATTGTGGAAGACCACCCGTTCGACCACCCCGGACAGCGCCCCGCGATCAGCGGCAGCCGTGGTCATGGCGTGGCGCCGCCCGGCATTCCTCTCACGGGGCACAGCTTACGCCCGATGGCCCGGGACGCCGGGCAGTCCGTGCTGCAGGCGAGCGCCCGCACATCCCGCCCGGCTTCGTCGCTGCCGCTCCCATGCCGCCCGATATGCTCCCGGATCGTGCCGTGCCGACGGGCGCCTGCCCGCTTCCGCTGCGGCACCCGCGCCGACCACGGACTGCCAGGAGAGATCCGAATGACCGCTGCCTGCCGATTCGACTGCCTGGCGCTCAACGCCGCCGACCCGCACGCCGCCGCCGACTGGTACGCGCGGCACTTCCGCGGCGAGCTGCTGGCGCCCGGTGACGGCGCTGCCGCCCGCTTCGGCGCCGGCAGCGGCACGGCGCGTCTGCATTGGCGCGGCGCCCCGGCCCCCGGCCCCAGTCTCGGCACCGGCCTCGACCACTCGGGCTGGTCCACCGACCGCCTCGACGAGCTTCATGCCGCCCTGCTAGCCGACGGCGCGACGGAGTTCGCGGAGCCTCGGCACTTCGGACCGGCGAAGCTCTACATCTCCTTCGTGACGGACCCCTGGGGCGCAAAGATCGAGCTGCTCGAAGATGCAGCGCACTCCGGCTTTCACCACGTCCACGTTCTGGGCCCCGACTGCGAAGAGGACCGCGCCTGGCTGCTGGAGCGGGCGCCGGGGCGGGCCGAGACCTTCAAGGACATCCTGCTCGCGGTCAACTACGGCACGATGCGCGTGCTGTTCCGCCAGACCGACGACGACCTGGAACCGACCGCGGGCCGGGCGATCGACCATCTGGCCTGGATTTCCGACACTCCGGGCGGACGCCGCACCAGCCCGACCGGCGTCGACATCCGGGTTCGGGGAACCCGGGCGTCCGAGGCGTAGCGCACGACATCGTGGCCGGCGCATGAGTCTCTGGCCGCCGCCGCGCCGGGTCGGGACAGCGGGCGCCGGCGAACCCCTGGTCGTGCCCGCCGGGGCGCCGGTCGCGCTCGAGCTGGCGGTTGGCGGCACGCAACAGGCGGATCCGCGGGCGCCGCAACTGGCGGCCGCGGTCGCCGGCCTGCGGCGCGCCCTGAAGAGCGCCGGCTGCGAGCTGGCAACGGGCGGCCGGCCGACCGGCGGTTCCACGCCGGACATCGGCGCCGCCTGCCGTGTGTCCCTCGGCCCGACCGGCGCTGAACGCGCCGCGACGTTCGAGGTCCCCACCGACGAGAGCTATCGCCTGCACATCGACCGCAGGGGACTCGCGATCCGCGCTGCGACATCCACCGGCGTCTTCCGGGCGGCTTCGACGCTCAGGCAGTGGTTCGCCTGGCGCGGGCGAAGAACCGCCGGCGGCTTCGAGTCGCCGGCCGTCGAGATCGAGGATCGGCCGGACTTTCCCATTCGCGGAGCGATGCTCGACGTCAGCCGGAACCGCGTGCCCCGGATGGACTACCTGAAGCAGCTCGTCGAGCGCCTGGCCGACTGGAAGGTGAACCACCTGCAGCTCTACGTCGAGCACACGTACGCCTACGCCGACCACGAGGATGTGTGGCGCGGCGCCTCGCCGCTCACCGCCGACGAGATCCGCCGGCTCGACGCCTTCTGCCGCGAGCGGTTCATCGAGCTGACCCCGAACCAGAACAGCTTCGGTCACTTCCATCGCTGGCTGATCCACGACCGCTACCGCGCGCTGGCTGAAGTGCCCGCGGGCTTCCGGCACCCCTTCTCCATCGATCCCGAGCCGTTCGGTCTGTGCGCCACCGATCCGCGGGCGACCGAGCTGCTCGCGGACCTCTACGACGAACTGCTACCCCTGTTCGGCAGCCGGCGCTTCAACGTCGGCCTGGACGAGACCCTCGACCTCGGCCGCGGACGGTCTGCCGAGGCGTGCGCGACGCACGGCCGGCCGGCCGTCTACCTCGAGTTCCTGCGCCGCGTCCACCGGCTCGCCGCCGACCGCGGCCGGCAGATGCTGTTCTGGGGCGACATCGTCCTCGAGCACCCCGAATTGATCGACCGCGTCCCCGAAGATGCGGTCGCCCTGTGCTGGGGCTACGAGGCGGATCACCCGTTCGGCGACCAGTGCGCGCGCCTGGCGGCCTCCGGCCGCGAGTTCTGGGTCTGTCCGGGGACGAGCAGCTGGAACAGCCTCGGCGGCCGGCTGGGGAATGCCGTCTCGAACCTGGCGGTCGCCGCTGCCGCCGGCCTGGACGCCGGTGCGCGAGGCCTCCTGGTGACCGACTGGGGCGACCACGGCCATCTGCAACCGCCCGCGATCGGCGAGCTGCCGCTGTCGATCGGCGCCGGTTTCGCCTGGTCGGTGCGGGCCGCTTGCACCGCAGAGCGCCAGCCAGGGAACACCGAGGAGACCTGGCTCGACCACGCCGCCCGCTTCGTCTGCGACGGCGACGAAGTGCTGGCGCGCACGATCGTCGAACTCGGCGCCCTCGACCCGGACTGCGGCGGACCGGTGAAGAACGGCGCCGTCCTGTTCTACCTGCTCCGGTTCATCGACGACGACCTCACCCACCGGCGCTTCCGGCGGCTCAGCCTGGCCGGGCTGCAACGGACACACGTGCGGCTGGCCGCCATCCGCAGACGCCTGGCAGCAGCGCAGGGCGAATCCGGCGGCGGCGACCCGAGACATGCCGGCCTCGACTGGACCTGCCGGCTCCTTGCCTGGTGCTGCCGCCTGGGCAGCGAGCGCCTCGCGGCCGGGCGCCAGCGGCAGGTCGGCGAGCTCGCCCCTGCGGTCCGCGCCTCCCTGGACACCGAGCTCCACCGCATCGCCGACGACCTCCCCGGCGTGTGGCTGGCGACGAGCCGCGAGGGCGGTCTGCAGTGTTCGATCGACCTGCTGCGCCGCGCAGCGGCAACGCTCGCCGTTCGCTGATGGCAGACTCGGTCGAATGGAACAGGCTGACCGCGTCGTCGGCGCGTTTCGGGACCGTTTCGGCGCGCAGCCCGAGGTCATCGCCCGGGCGCCCGGGCGGGTGAACCTGCTGGGTGCGCACGTCGACTACAGCGAGGGCTGGGTGCTGCCGGCGGCGATCGACCGGGCACTGTGGGTCGCGGCACGCCGGGCGTCCGGTGCGGAGACCCGGCTCCTCGCGCTCGACCTCGGCGAAGAGGCCGCGTTCGACGCCGGACAGCCGGAGCCGCCCGCCGCGAAGGGCGACGGACGGACGGTCACCTGGATCGACTATCCGCGGGGACTGGCCTGGGCGCTGGGCCGCAGCGGTGTGGACGTTCCTCCGATCGAGGCCGCCTTCGGCGGAGATCTCCCGATCGGCGCCGGCCTGAGCTCCTCGGCCGCCGTCGAGATGGCCTTGCTGATCGCATGGGAACAGATCGCCGGCGTCGGACTCGACGGCCGGCGCCGCGCCCTGCTCGGCCGCCAGGTCGAGAACGGGTACGTCGGCGTCGGGTCCGGCATCATGGACCAGTTCGCCTCGGTTCACGGCCGGAAGGGTCATGCCCTGCTGCTCGACTGCCGGTCCCTCGAGCACGAGCTGATCCCCGTCCCCGACGACCTCGTCTTCCTGATCGCCGACACCGGCGTTCGCCGGACGCTGGCTTCCGGCACCGGCTTCAACGACCGCCGGGCCGAGTGCGTCCGCGCCGCGGACGTGCTGCGGCGCCATCTGCCGAGGCTCTCGACCCTGCGCGACCTGACGCCGTCCGACCTCGACCGCCTGCATCATCTGCTGGAACCGCCGCTCGACCGCCGCGCCCGTCACGTCGTCACCGAATGCCGGCGGGTCAGGGACGGCGCCCGGGCCCTCCGCCGCGGCGACCTGAACACGCTGGGGGAGCTGATGGTCCGGTCCCACCGGAGTTCCCGCAACGACTACGACGTCAGCATCGAGGAACTCGACGTGCTCGCCGATGCGGCCGCCGGCGCCGAGGGCTGCCATGGCGCCCGTCTCACCGGCGCCGGCTTCGGCGGCTGCGTGACCGCGATCGCCAGCGAGCCCTCCGCGGACAACGTGCGGAAACGGATCGTGACAGTCTTCGAACTTCGCTTCGGCCGCCGGCCGCAGATCCACACCTGCCGCACCGGGGACGGCGCCGGCGTCGTCGCCGGCTGAGTTCCCCGCTCGAGACCGAGGAGAAGAACTGAATGAGCAAGAGCACGAACAAGGTGGCCCTCGTCGTCGGCGCCGGCGACTACATCGGCGCGGCGATCGCCAGGCGTTTCGCCAGGGGCGGCTTCACGATCGTGGCCGGACGCCGGAACGGCGACCGGCTGCAGCCGCTGGTCGAGGAGATTCGGGCCAGGGGCGGGTGCTGTTTCGGCTACTCCCTCGACGCCCGCCAGGAGGAACAGGTCATGGAGCGGTTCGCCGCCGTCGAACGGGATATCGGCCCGGTCGAGGTCTGTGTGTACAACGTCGGCGGCAACGTGCGCTTCCCGATTCTCGAGACGTCGACCCGGGTGTTCACGAAGGTGTGGCAGATGGCCTGCCTGGCCGGATTCCTGACCGGACGAGAGGCTGCGAAGTACATGGTCCCCCGCGAGCGCGGAGCGATCTTCTTCACCGGCGCTACCGCCAGCACGCGCGGCGGGAAGGGCTATTCGGCCTTTGCCGCCGGCAAGTTCGGTCTTCGAGCCGTGGCGCAGAGCATGGCCCGGGAGCTCGGGCCGAAGAACATCCATGTCGCTCACCTGATCATCGACGCCGGCGTCGACACGGAGTGGGTGCGCGGGATGATCGCGAGCAGCGGCCGCGATCCCGACGAACTGCCGCCCGACACGCTCCTGAATCCCGCTTCGGTCGGCGAGGCCTACTGGCAGCTGTACAACCAGAGCCGCGACGCCTGGACCTTCGAACTGGACCTGCGGCCCTTCGGGGAGACCTGGTGACTGCCGCGATCGACACCGGCACGCACGAGCTGCGGTGCGACCTTCGGGACGGCGTCGCCACCGTGACGCTGAACAGGCCGGAGAAACGGAACGCCCTGGGCGACATCCTGACGCCGGCGCTTCGGAGCATCCTGTTGACGCTCGACAAGGACGAGCGCTGCGGCGCGGTCCTGCTGACAGGCGCCGGTCGGGCGTTCTGCGCCGGCGGCGACGTCTCGGGCATGGGGTCAAACCGCAACCGGGGCGCCGACGAAGCCGCCAGGCAACCGTCCAGCCAGGCCGAGGCCGTTCGCAACCTGATCGAGAAACAGGAGTCCCTGACCCTGCGCATGGCGGAGCTCGACAAGCCGATCGTGGCGGCCCTGCCCGGTCCGGCGGCTGGTGCCGGACTCTCGATCGCACTCGCCGCCGACCTCCGAATCATGGCCGACGACACCTTCGTCACCACCGCCTTTCGTCGCATCGGCCTGTCCGGCGACTACGGTTCAAGCTGGTTCCTGACCCGGCTGGTCGGTCCGGCGGCGGCCAAGGAGCTGCTGATGACCGGCCGCCGGATTCCTGCCGACGAGTGCCTGCGGCTGGGGATCGTCAACCGGATCGTGCCGTTTGACGACCTGGCCTCGGCGTCGCGAAGCCTGGCGCTGGAGCTGGCGAGCGGACCGAGGACAGCGCTGCGGCTGATGAAACAGAACGTGAACCGGGCCGTCCTCGGCGATCTGCGGACCTGTCTGGCGGGAGAAGCGGAAGGCATGGTCCGGTCCGTGTGGACCGCCGACCACAAGAAGGCGGTTCAGGCGTTCCTGGAGAAACGGGAACCGCGTTTCGAAGGGTGACTTCAGTCGCCGACGACAACCGTTCGATCGGCCGCGCCCGATTCCCTCGGTCAGCCCCCTTCCAGGGCGGGTGAGACCTGGCTGCCAGCCCGGCCGGGGGCCGCCGCGGGCATCCCGCCGTGGACCGCGGTCTGCGACCGGAAGTCGTTCAGGATCGCGTACAGCGACGGCACGAGCAGCAGCGTGATCGCCGTCGCGAACAGGACCCCGAAGGCGAGCGAGACCGCCATCGGGACCAGGAACTGCGCCTGGAAGCTCCGTTCGAGGAGCAGGGGCAGAAGCCCCACGAAGGTCGTCATCGAGGTCAGCACGATCGGCCGGAACCGGGCGGCGCCGGCGTCGTGGATCGCCTCGGGCACGGACATGCCGATGGCCAGCCGCCGGTTGATGAAGTCGACCATGACCAGGGAGTCGTTGACGACCACGCCGGTCAGCGCGATCAGACCGAGCAGCGACAGCATCGTCAGACTGATGCCGACCACGCCGTGGCCGATCACCGCACCGATGAGACCGAAGGGGATCGCGCTCATGACGATCATCGGCTGGAGGTACGACCGGAACGGGATGGCGAGCAGGGCGTAGATCGCGATCAGCGCCAGCCCCAGCGACCGGAACAGTCCGGCATAGGTCCGGGCCTGCTCCTCCTGCTCGCCGGCGAACGACCAGTCGATCCCCGGATAGCGGGCCAGAAGCTGCGGCAGGACGTTCGCCTCCAGGTCGGCGACGATCTCGTTCGGCGTGACCACCGCCGGGTCGACATCGGCGGTGACGTTGAGCACCCGTCGACGGTCGAGACGCTGGATCGTCGCGAAGCCGCGGCCGAACTCCGCCCTGCCCGCGAACGAGAACGGCACTTCCGCCCCGGTCGGTGTCCGGATCCGCATGTCCTCGAGCGACGCCAGCGTTTCCCGTTCGCTGGCCGGATAGCGCACCATCACCCGCACGTCGTCGCGGCCGCGCTGAACCCGTTGCGCCTCGGCGCCGTAGAAGCCCTGCCGCACCTGTCGCCCGAGGTCCTCCAGGCTCAGTCCCAGCGCCTCCGCCCGCGGATCGAGCTCGAGGCGAATCTCCCGCTTGCCGGCGCGGAACGAGTCCGAGATGTCGAACACGCCCGGATAGTCGGCGAGGCGCGCCCGGATCTCCGTGGCCGCCGCCCGCAGATGGTCGAGACTGCGGCCGGTGAGCTGGACATCCAGGGGTGAACCGAAGCTGACCAGACTGGCCGTGTACTCGACCCGGACCGCGTCCGGCACCGGCCCCACCTTCTGCCGCCAGCGGCGGACGACCTCGGAGGCGCGAAGCGTCCGCTCCCGCGACGACACCAGTTCGATGTTCACCTCGCCCTGATGCGGCGCCGCCACCGCCACCTCGAAGCTGACGGTCGGGCTGCTTGCCTGCTGCAGTGCCGCGTAGGGCTGGGCGCCGACCGTCGCCGCCACGTGGCGGAACACGTCACCGCGGCCTTCGGCCCGCAGCTCCTCTTCGAGTTCGAAGGCGGCCGCCTCGATCCGGCGCACGGCGGCCAGGGTGGCAGCGGCCGGCGTGCCCTGCGGCATCGTCAGCAGGACGACCGCGTTGTCCGCCTCGACATCCGGGAAGAACTCGAACTTCATCCGGCCCGAGAACACGTAGCCGGCGGTGACGATCAGCACCGCCAGGCCGATTGCCACGGTCGAATAGCGCCATTCGATCGCCCGCTCGATCAATGGCCGGTAGCCGCGTTCGACCACCCGCTTCATCCGTTCGGCGAAGAACCCCTGGAACACCGCCCAACCCCGGACCGGGCGTCCGCGGCGGCCTTCCCGGCGCGGCCGGGACAGATGGGACAGGTGGTTCGGCAGCACCAGCATCGACTCGACCAGGGAGAACACCAGACAGCCGACGACGACCAGGGGAATCGTCCTCGCGATCGCGCCGGACGGGCCCTCGATCGAGTCGATCAGCGGCCAGAACGCGGCCAGCGTGGTGAGGATCGAGAAGGTCACCGGAGTCGCCACCTGGCGGGCGCCGTCGACGGCGGCGCGCCGGCCCGACTTGCCCATCTCGAGGTGGCGGTAGATGTTCTCGCCGACGACGATCGCATCGTCCACGACGATGCCGAGCACGAGAATGAACGCGAACAGGGACA
This sequence comes from Thermoanaerobaculia bacterium, assembly GCA_965116145.1. Classification (GTDB taxonomy): domain Bacteria; phylum Acidobacteriota; class Thermoanaerobaculia; order Multivoradales; family Multivoraceae; genus Multivorans. The sequence continues at coordinate 51,390 of OZ220482.1, read as the reverse complement.
TGACGTTGATCGACACATCGACCAGGGGCAGCACGCCCAGCGCGCCCATGAAGGACACCGCGATGCCGACGGACACCCACAGCGCGAGGCGGAACTTGAGAAACAGCGCCAGCACCAGGAACACCAGCAGCAGTCCCAGCCGGCCGCTCTCGATCAGGACGCGCAGCCGATCCTGCAGCGGCAGGGTGTCGTCGAGCCAGGTCGTCATCGACAGGCCGGGCGGCAGCGACGGCTGGCGCTCCGCCACGTAGTCCCTGACCTGGCGGGCCAGCCGCAGCGCACTCTGATCGCCGACGCGGTAGACCTGGACCAGGGCGACCGGCTGGCCGTCGAAGCGCGAGGTCAGGTCGGTCTCGGCAAAGCCGTCGACCACCTCGGCGATGTCGCCCAGGAGCAGCCGGCTGCCGTCCGGGCGGGCCCGCAGCACGATGTCGTCGAACTCCTCGCCGCGGTAGGCCTGGCCCATCGTGCGCAGCAGAATCTCGCCGCCGCGCGCCCGCACCGCACCGCCCGGCAGATCGATCGACGAACGGCGGACGGCGAGAACGACCTCCTCGAAGGTCAGACCGTACCGCCGCAACGTCTCCTCGGACACCTCGATCGCGATCTCGTACGGCCGGACCGCGTCGAGCTCGACCTGGGTGATGCCGGGCAGATCCGAGAGAGCGTCCCGCACCTCCTCGGCGGCGGCCTTGAGCGCCCCTTCCCCGACCTCGCCGTAGACCGCCACCGTGATCACCCGGCGGCGGATGAGCGCCTCCCGGATGATCGGCGCCTCGGTCTCCACCGGAAAGGTCGGGATCGCGTCGACCCGCGACTTGACCTCGTCGAGCACCTCGCGCGTGTCCGCGTCCGCGTCGAGCTCGACGACCACGGTGCCCACGCCCTCGGCGGCCGTCGAACGGATCCTGTCGACGCCCTCGAGGTCCTGAACCGCTTCCTCGATCCGGAGGCAGACGCCCTGTTCGACCTCCTCCGGCGCCGCGCCGAGGTAGGGGACGGTCACCGTGATGCTCCGGGTCTCCAGGCTCGGGAAGACCTCGACCGGAATGTCGATCAGGGCGAACAGGCCCCAGACCACGATCAGGACCATCAGCAGATTCGCTGCGACGCCGTTGCGGGCGAACCAACCGATCACGCCGCTCACGGCGCGTCAGTGTCCACCGGCTCCGGCTGCGGCGTCACCCGCATGCCCTCCACCGCGCTCTCGAGGATGGTCAGACTGATCCGGTCGCCCTCGGCCAGGCCCGCGCCGACGATGACGACATCCGGGTCCGCGCGCAGGACCTCAACCCGGCGCAGCACCAGCCGACCGTCCTCGACCAGCCAGACCCGGTCGGCTCCCACCAGCGCCGCACGCGGCGCCCGGAACACGGAGCGCACTGTTCTGCCGACGATCTCGGCGTCCACGAACAGACCGACGGACAGCGGCGGCCGGTCTCCGGACGCACGGTACGGATCCTCCACCCGGGCGATCAGGCTCACCATCCGGGTTGCCGGGTCGATCTCTCCGCCCACCCGCACGATCCGGCCCCGCCACTCGTGGCGGCCGCCGGCGAACCGGGCCCGCAACCGCACCCGCGGCCCCGACGCGCCGAGGTCGGCGCCGAGCGGCAGATCGAGAAAGGCGAGCTCCGCGTCCGGCACCGGCAGCACGACCTCGGCGGCGTCCACCGCGTAGACCGTGGCCAGCGGCATGCCGCGGTTGACGAACTCGCCGAGGTCGACCCGCTTGGTGCGCAGGCGGCCGGCGAAGGGAGCACGCACGGCGGTCCGTTCGAGGTCCAGTTCGGCGCGCCGCTTGTCGGCGAGCGCGGCCTCGACCCGCGCCCGCGCCTCGGCCAGTTGCGGCTCGCGCAGGACGAGCGGACCGGGATCGCCGGCGACACCCAGTTCCTCCCATTCTTCGCGGGCGGTCTCGGCCTCGGCCAGCTCCCGCGCCAGCGCGACGCCGGCCTGCGCGAGCGCGGCCCGGGCACGAGCGACCGCCAGCTCGTGGTCGCGCCGATCGAGGCGCAACAGGACCTCGCCGGCAGAGAAGTAGCTGCCCGCCCTGAAGCTCGCCGCCGTCCAGACGATCGCGCCCGCGACCTCCGAGGCCAGTTCCGCCTCGGTCACCGGCACGACCGAACCCTGGGAGCGCACCCCCAGGTCGATGTCGGCTGGCGCCGCCGTCAGCACACGGACCGGCGGCGGGGCGACCTCCCGCGGCGCCGTTTCCAGCTCCGGCCGCGACGACACGAGGACGGCCACCACCAGTACGGCCGCCGCGAGAATCGCGACGGGGAGGAGCCACTTCAGCACGATCCGGCTCCTCCTCCGACGGCCGCCGATCCGGTCCGGCGGCCGGGGAAGCCGCCGCCCAGGGCCAGGATCAGGTCTGTCCGCGACTCGAGCTGCTGGCGGCGGGCGGCCAGCAACCGGCTCTCCGCGTCGAACGACGTGCGCTGGCTGTCCAGGACCTGCAGGTAGCCAACGAGCCCCTGCCGGTAGCGGCCCTCGGCGAGGCGCATCGCTTCCCTGCTCTCCCGCGCGGCCCGCTCGAGCGACATCCTGCGTTCCCTGAGCAGCCGGTCCGCAGCCAGGCCCGACTCGACCTCGGCGAAGGCCCGCAGCGCCGTGTCCAGCCAGTTCGCCTCCGCGGCGCCCAGCCCGGCCTCCACCAGGTCGCGCCCGGCGCGAAGACGGCCGCCGGACAGCAAGGGCTGCAACAGACCGGCAGCGACGCTCCAGACCGAGAAGTCGCCGTCCAGAAGATCGCGAAGATCACCGCCTGCCGTCCCCGCCGATCCGTTCAGCGTGAAGCTCGGGTAGAGCGCCCGGCTGGCTGCGCGCAGCCGTGCCGAAGCCGCCGTCGCCCGGTACTCGGCCGCCTGCAGATCCGGGCGGCGCGCCAGGAGGGCGGCCGGCACTCCGGGTTCCGGCAGGGGCGGGAGCTCGGGCAGCAGCGCTTCGGCGACGATCTCCCCGGCAGGATAGCGCCCGAGCAGGACCTCCATCTGCCGCCGCAGTCCGTCGAGGGTCTGCTGCCGAGCCGCCAGCGAAGCCGCCACGGCCGCGACCTGGACGCGCGCCTGCCGGACCTCGAGCGCCGTCGCGACACCCCTCCGGTAGCGGGCCTCGACCCGACCCCGCGTCTGCTCGCGGCTGGCCACCGTGCGTTCGGCGAGTTCCACCTGCTGGCCGGCCTCGATCAGGCCGAAGTACACCTTCGCGAGCTGGCCGGCGATCGACAACCTGGCGCCGTCGAAATCCGCGCCGACAGCGGCCGCCTCCGCCAACGAAGCGGCCTTCAGCGCGCCGAGCCGGTCCCACAGGTCGATCTCCCAGCGGACGTTCAGCGCCAGGCCCCAGGAGGTGTAGGTGAAACTGCGAACAGCGCCAGGTTCGAACCCGGGAAGGGGAACCGGGAGCGCCTCGGCGAGCCCGCTCTGCGCCGTGTTCTGCCGTCGCCGGCCCGGATCGAGGGACGCTTCGAGCTCCGGCCTGCGCGCCACGCCGTCAAGCCGGGCCTGAGCCAGGGCGGCGTCGACGTTGCGGGCGGCCGCATGCAGGCTGGAGTTGTGCTCCAGACCCTCGACGATCAGGCGGGACAGCAGAGGATCGTCGAACGCCGTCCACCATTCCGCGTCGAGGAGCGCCGTCCCCGCCGATGTCCCGGCCTCGGTGGACCCGCCGTCCGCGCCGCGGCCCCAGGCGGCCGGCGCCGGCGCCTCGAGCGCGGGCGGCCGGGCGCCGATGCAGCCTGACAGTGCCGCGGCGGCGGCAGCCAGTGTCAGGAGTCCGCAAGAAACGCGGGCGTCGAAGCGGTGTCGGCAAGGCGCCCGTCCGGCATGAACTGCCGGAACCCGCGCCCGGATGAACCGGCCCTGGAAGCTGGATGCCTTCATCGGACGCCCGCCAGGCTGCGAGACTACCCGAGGCCGCAGGTTCCGGCGCACGGCCCGACGCCGCGGTGAACCCACGGTAGAACGTCGGAACGTTCATGTAGCGTCGATTCATGTCCCCGGAGGCCGTGTGACACCCGGCGGGCGAAACGGCGCCCGATCCCGCGGTCCGGCGCCGACAGATCGGCGGCTCAGGCGGGCGCTGATCGAGGCCGCCGTGCGCGAGAACGAGGCGCTGCCCGGGCGCCGCCCTCCCGCAGCGGACATCGGAACGCGGCGGACCCCGCCGTGGAGCCTGCTCCTCTTCCTGCCGGTCGCGGCCGCGGCCGCGTTCGGCTACCTGGAACTGAGCCGCCCGCAACCGCCCTCTCCGCCCGGGGCATCGGCGGCCGCGGGGCGGCCGCAGTCTTCCGGGATCCGCTTTGCCGGCCCCCCGGAGGCCGTCGACGTGAGCGTCTTCCCCCTGCCCGTGGAACGGATCGTGCTCGACCCGGGGCACGGCGGCTCCTCTCCGGGCACGGCGGCCGCGGACCTGACGGAGAAGGCGATCGCCCTCGACATCGCCTACCGGCTGCGCAACCTGCTCGACGACCGCTTCCTGGTCGCGATGACGCGGGAGGCCGACATGAACGTCGCGCTCGACCGCCGGGTCCGGATCGCCAACCGCGCGAACGCGGACCTGTTCGTCTCCATCCACGTGAACTGGCTGCCGGCGAACCGGGCCTGCGGCGTCGAGACCTACTATCTCGGCCCCACCGACGATCCCGAGCTCTCGGCGCTCGCGGAGCGCGAGAACTCGGAAGCCCAGGACTACTCCCTGGGCGACCTTCGCCGGTTCCTCGACGGCGTCTACGCCCAGGCCCGGCAGGAAGAGAGCCGGGCGCTCGCCGCCGCGGTTCAGCAGTCGCTGGTCGGGCGGCTGCGCGCGGCGAACCCGGACCTGCAGGACCGCGGCGTCAAGTCGGCGCCCTTCGTCGTGCTGATCGGCGCCGGAATGCCGGCGATCCTGACCGAGGTCTCGTGCCTGTCCGACGCGGAGGAGATCGTGCGCCTGCGCGACGACAGGCACCGCCAGGCCATCGCCGAAGCCCTGGACGCCGGCATCAGAAACTACGCGGCGTCCCTCGGGGCCGGAGGCAGGACGGCGCCGTAGACCGCAGCGCCCGAAGTGCCAGGCGCAGCGTCCCGGCAGGAGTGCGGGCAGTGGCCGGACCCGAATCCGCTGCGGACCCGGCAGGATCGCCATCTGCAGCGAGAGACCCGCCGAGATGCGGACCAGGGCTAAGCTGTGCGGCGCCCGATCCCGAAACCATGGCCGCAAGAACCACCGCCACAGCCGATGCGCCGGTGCTCAAGGTGGGCATCGACCTGGGAACGTCCCGCAGTTCCATCTCGGCGGCGAACGGCGAGCGCCACATGGTCCAGAGCCTTGTCGGCTGGCCGCGGGACATGGTGGCCAGGAAGGTGCTCCGGCGCGACGTGCTGGTCGGCATCGACGCCCTCGAGAACCGGCCGATGGTGGACCTGCGCCGGCCGCTCGAACGGGGCCAGATCAAGCAGGGGTCGGCCCGCGACGAACGGGCGGTCCGCGAGATCGTGCGCCGGCTGCTGGACCTGGCGACGCCCGAGGGGCGGGATCCGGAGCCGGCGATCCACGCCGTGGTCGGCGTGCCGGCCGAAACGCTCCGGGTCAACCGCCGGAACCTGCGGCGCGTTCTCGACGGCCAGGTGGCCCGCACGATGATCGTGTCCGAACCGTTCGCCGTCGCCTACGGACTCGACGCCCTGGTCCACACGATGGTCATCGACGTCGGCGCCGGCACGACCGACTTCTGCGTCCTGATGGGCCGCTTTCCGACGGAGGGCGACCAGCGCTCCCTGACGGTCGCGGGGGACGCCGTCGACGCCAACCTGCACGCCCGCATCGAGGAGCGGTTCCCCGACGCCTCGGTGTCGATCCACATGGCGCGGAGCTTCAAGGAACGGCACTCCTTCGTCGGCGAGGGCGGTCCGGTCGTCGTCGACGCTCCGGTGCGCGGCCGGCCGACCCGGATCGACATCACCGAACCGATGCAGGCCGCCTGCGAGAGCCTGCTGGCGCCCTTGTGCGAGACGATGCTCGACATGATCGCCCGGGTCGAACCCGAGTACCAGAGCCGGGTCCGCAGCAACGTGATCCTGACCGGCGGTTCCGGCCTGATCCGGGGTCTCGGCGCCGCCCTCCAGGAGGCTCTCGGCGAACTGGGCGGAGGCCGGGTGCGCGTCGTCAAGGACCCCGTGTTCATCGGCTCGGACGGCGGCCTGACCCTGGCCCGGGATGTCCGCGACGAAGACTGGCTGCGGCTCGCCGGCGCCGCCGAGCAGGCGGACCAGTGACCCGCGTCACGGGCGTGCGGGCGGGCCTGGCAGCAGAGCCGCCAGTTCGCTGAGGTCGGCCACTCGCGGGCAGTCCGTCTCGGGCCAGTCGCCGTGGGGATCGAGCAGGACGGCGTGCACGCCGGCAGCGCGGGCGCCGACGACATCGGCGGCGTAGAGATCGCCCACGTGCACCGTGCGTTCCGGGCGCGCGCCGACCAGTTCGAGCGCCGCCTCGAAGATCCGACGGTCCGGCTTCTCGTACCCCACGACGGCCGAGTCCACCAGGCCGTCGAAGAGATCGTCGAGATCGAGCCGGGCAAGTGTCCGCGCCATGCTGCCGTCGGAGTTGCTGACGACGACCATGCGATAGCCCCGTGCGCGAATCCGCCGGAGCGCGTCGCGTCTGCCCGGCAGCCGGCGGTTCCAGAGCCGGTCGTTGCGGCCGGGAGAGAACAGCAGATCCCCGAGCTTCGGCACGACCGCGGCCCGTTCCACGGTGTCCGGACCCGACGCCGGCAGCCGGTCGAGAATCGCTCCGAGATAGAAGCGGAAGGCGCCTTCCCCCTCGGTCGTCCGGCGGTCGGCCAGCGCCGCCGAAAGCGCGGGCCGCGCCGCCGCTTCCGCACGCTCCAGTTGCGCTCCGGAGCACTCGACGCCGAGGCTGGCGGCAACCGCGGCGACCCGCTCGAAGTCCATCGACAGGAAAGTGTTGCCGGCGTCGAAGAAGACGGTGTCTAGTTCTGCCCAGGGAACCGCTGGCGCTGGCGTCATGGCGCCACAGTGTGCCATCAGGGCGATCATGATCGTCTATTCTCGCTGCTCACCGACTGCACGCCGCTCCGGCGGCAACGGAGGACGACGATGAAGCGAAGACGGGTGACGGGTCCGGCCGCGTTCGCCGCGGCAGTCGTGTTCATGCTGACGGGCGCGGCGGCCGCCCAGGACGAGCCCGAGGCGCTGCAGCGGCTCGGCAGCGATCTGTTCGCCGAGCTCCTGTTCAACAACCAGGGCACGGGCTTCGCGATCGCCTGCTCGGTCTGCCACGCGCTGGGCGAATCGGTGCCGGGCAAGCCGGAGCGCTTCTACGCCGACCACACTCCGACCAGCCTGACCGCGAACCGCGAGACGACCGACCGCAACGCCCAGACCCTGGCCGACGCCTTCCGGGCCGAGACGTTCGGCTGGGACGGGTCCCGGGACTCGATGGAGGACATGATCCTCGACAAGCTCGTCGGCAGGCAGTACGGCTGGAGCGCCGAGGATCGGGACGACGGCATCGACAACGCGGCCTACGTGCTGCTCAACGAGGGCCACAACGCGATCTCGGGGACGCCCTACCTCGATCAGTTCCAGGAGGTCTACGGACTGGATCTCGAGTCCCTGCCGCGGCCCGAGGTGGCGGCCGCCGCGGCCCGTGCGCTCGCCGACTACACCCGCACGCTGCGCTTCACGATGACCTCGCGCTGGGACGCGTTCGCCGAACAGAACCGGTTCCGCAAGCAGCCGAACGACGGCGAGGACCTGCTGAACTACGCGGCGAGCATCGAGAGCCGGATCTTCAACCAGGAGGGCCGGAACCTGATCCGCAGGCCGGAGGGGTTCACCGAGACCGCCTACGAGGGCTTCAAGACCTTCTTCCGCGTGTTCGACGTGGAGTCGGTGGGCAACTGCGTGCGCTGTCACGTGCCGCCGACCTTCAGCGACTACGCGCTCCACGGCACGGGCGGTGACGACATCAAGACACCGCCGCTGCGGAACCTCTCCCGCACCGACCCGTACCTGCACGACGGCAGCGCCGCAACGCTCGAGGCCGCGGTCCGCGCCCACATGGCGCTTGCCGAAGCGGCCGACAACGAGCAGGAAGGGGTCGACCCGCTGTTCGGCGAGATCGCCGTCGAGGAGGAGGACATCGAACCCCTGGTGCAGTTCCTGCTGATGCTGGACGAGGTCGGGCCCGAGAGGTTCCGCCACTACCTGATCAACTTCGAATGAGCCGGAAGAGGCAGCCGCCGCGCCTGCAGCCGGGCCTGTCGTCACCGGCTGCACTGATCGTGACCGCCGCGCTGCTCGCGGCGCCTTCGGCCGCCGAACCTTCGCTGGAGCGGACGGAGGCGCTGCCCCCGGACCTGCCGGACTGGCTCGGCAGCCTGCTCGAGCCGGCCGGCTATCGGGTGGTCCGGGACGAGGGGCAGCCGATCGATTTCTGGTTCCCGGCCACCCTGCCGATGCGGGCGCCGGCGGCCGAGCTCGGCGTGGAGTACCCGACCCTGGCGCCCGGCAGCCTGATCGGCCTCATGCGCACGACGGACGAGTGGAGCACCTACAAGAAGCAGATCGTGCCGGCCGGCGCCTACACGCTCCGCTACGCGGTGCAACCGGCGGACGGCGACCACACCGGGCAGACCTGGTTCCGCGACTTCCTGATCCTCGTCCCGCTCGCTCTCGACACCTTCGACCCTGCAGGAGTCCCCGAGCAGGAACCCCTGGTCGAAGCCAGCATCACGGTCATCGAGGGCGCCACGCACCCGATGACGATGGCCCTCTTCCAGAACTACGACGGCATCGACACCGCCGCGATGTTCTGGAACGACCTCGACCAGCCGACGCTCGCCGTGCCCCTGGGTGAGGTCACTCTGGGACTCGTCATCGACGGCCAGGGCGAGGAAGTGCCGCTGTAGCCCTGTCGTTCCGGCGGCGCTGTCAATGCGGCCGCACGAGCGGCACGAAGCGCACCGGGATCGAGCGGGTCCGCTCGACCGTCCCGTCGGCCTTCTTCTCGAAGACCTGGAGCTCCTGGCGGCCGCCATCGGGACCGACCGGCAGCACCAGCCGGCCGCCGACGGCCAACTGGTCGAGAAGGGGCTGCGGCACGTGGTCCGGCGCCGCGGTGACGAGGATCGCGTCGAACGGCGCCTCCTCCGGCCAGCCCGCGTAGCCGTCGCCGATCCGCGTGGTCACGTTGCCGTACCCGGCGGCATCGAGCGCCGCCGCCGCCCGGAGACCGAGGGGCTCGACGATCTCGATGGAAAACACGCGGTCGGCGATCTCGGCGAGGACCGCAGCCTGGTAGCCCGAGCCGGTACCGACCTCCAGCACCCGGTCCGCCGGGTCGAGTTCGGCGAGCTCGGTCATCAGGGCGACGATGTAGGGCTGCGAGATGGTCTGCTGCCAGCCGATGCCGAGGGGCGCATCCCGGTAGGCCGCGCCGCGGATCTCCGGCGGCACGAACAGGTGGCGCTCCACCGTCTCCATCGCCTCGATCACGCGAACATCCAGCACCGGCGGCCGGCCGTCGCGAGGTTCGGCGATCGTGTCGCGGACCATCTGCCGCCGCTGCTCCGCGTACTCCGCCTGCTCCTGGGCCGCCGAGCCCGCGCAACCGATGACCGCGGCCGCCGCGGCGCCGAGTGGCCAGCCGGCGGACAGCCCGCCCCGCAGCGCCGCGCGCAACCGCAGCGGCGCCCTCACCAGCCCGTACTCCCGACCGAAGTCCGGGTCATCGACTCCCCCGCCCTCGTGTCCGGCGCCGCAGCCATTCCACCGTGCTCAGCGCCAGCAGTGCGAACACGATCAGGAAGGTGGCGACCGCCAGGATCGTGGGGCTGATCTCCTCGCGGATGCCGGACCACATCTGGCGCGGCAGCGTGCGCTGGCCCAGGCCGCCCATGAACAGGACGATGACGAGTTCGTCGAAGGAGGCGGCGAAGGCGAACAGGGCGCCCGAGATGACGCCGGGCAGGATGAGCGGCAACTGCACCCGCCGGAAGGCGACCAGGGGACCGGCGCCGAGGTTCGCGGCCGCGCGCATGACGGTCCAGTCGAAGCCGGCCAGGGTTGCGCTGACGGTGATGACGACGAAGGGCGCGCCGAGAACGGCGTGGGCGAGGATGATCCCGATGTGGGTCTGCGCCAGTCCGAGGTTCGAGTAGAAGAAGAACATGCCGACGCCGGCGATGATCACCGGCGTGATCATCGGCGAAATCAGCAGCGCCGTCACCGCACGGCGGGCCGGCATCGCCGGATGCGCAAGGCCCAGGGCGGCGGCGGCGCCAAGGACGGTGGCGACGGCGGTCGCCGAAACGCCGATGATCAGGCTGTTGGCGAGCGGGCGTGTCCACTCGTCGCCGTCGAAGATGCTCCGGTACCAGCGCAGGGACCAGGCCTCCGGGTCAAGCCGCAGCATGCCCTCGGTGAACGTGAAGTAGGGCTCGGCGTTGAAGCTGAGCGGAACCAGGACCAGGATCGGCGCGATCAGGAAGAAGAAGGCGGCGGCACAGAACGCCAGGTAACCCCAGCGGGCGAGCCGGTAGCCGGGGCCGAGGGCCATGCCGGTCGGCCTCATCCGAGCCCGATCCGGTCAATGCCCGCCAGACGGTCGTACAGTGCGTAGAGCAGGGTCACTCCGCCCAGGAGCAGCGCCGCCAGAGCCGCGGCCAGGCCCCAGTTGAGCGACGTCTGGACGTGGTAGGCGATCATGTTGGAGATCAGCTGGCCGCTCTGGCCGCCGACCAGCGCCGGGGTGATGTAGTAGCCGATGGCGAGGATGAAGGTCAGCAGGCAACCGGCGCCGACGCCGGGCAGGGTCTGCGGCCAGTACACCCGGCGCAACGCCTGGAACGGTGTGGCGCCCAGCGAGACGGCGGCGTTCATGTAGGCCGGCGGGATCGCGCGCATGACCGAGTAGAGGGGCAGCACCAGGAACGGCAGCAGCACGTGGGTCATCGCGATGAAGGTGCCGGTCATGTTGTAGATCATCGCGATCCGGCCGTCGTCGCCGATCAACCCGACCGCGACCAGAAGGTCGTTGACGATGCCCTGGTTCTGGAGCAGCACGATCCAGGAAGTGGTCCGCACCAGCAGCGACGTCCAGAACGGCAGCAGGACGAGCACCATCAGCAGGTTCGCCCGCTGCGGCGGCGAGCTGGCGATCAGGTACGCCACGGGATAGCCGATCGCCAGGCACAGCAGGGTGACGCCGAGACTGACCAGGAAGGTGCGCCAGAACAGCGGCACGTAGATGCGCCACGCTGCCGGCGCCCGCACGTAGCCGCCGGCCGCACCGCGTTCGAAGTCGAGCGCCCGGAGGTAGTGGCGGGCGGTGAACCGCTGCCCGGCCGCCCGCAGCGCACGCCACGGTTCGGGACTGCCCCAGCGCGCGTCGGCGGCGATCATCGTCTGCCTCCAGAACGCTCCGTCTGTCGCCGTGCCGGCCGCCTCGGCGGCGGCCGCGGCCGCCGCCATCTCCCGGGAGCTGGCCATGATCGTGCTGCGCATGCCGCTCGCCACCCGGTTGACGCGGTTCGCCGTGCGTCCGAGGGTGCGCTCCAGCCGCGCCGCGACGAACTCGCGGGCGGTCACGGCGAACACCTCGTCCGACGGCGTTCCCCGGCCGTCCCAGCCGCGCAGCGCAGTCATCGTGGCGGGCAGCGCGTCGGCCACCGCCGGGTCGTGGAAGCTCTTCGTCAGCAGGCTGACCAGGGGACCGACGAAGGTGACGGCGACGAACGCCACCAGCGGCAGGGCAAGGCCGGCGGCGCGCAGACGCGGACCGTACGCGCGGCGTCGCCGCGGCCGAACCGCCGGCCCGCCGGCAGCGGACGAATCCCGGTTCGTCACGGTGCCCCGACCCTCAACGCGCCAGCCAGGCGGCGAACCGCTCCTGCATCTCGTCCCGGTGGTCCGCCCACCACTCCCAGTCGGCCATCAGGAAGTTCTTCATGTTCTCCGGGTTCGTCGGCATATGCGGCCACATCTCGACGCCGGTCTCGGCGTGCCGCCCGACCAGCGGCTGCCCGGAGACGCGCGCCGGACTGTACGAGATGTACCGGCCCACGCCCGCCATCGACTCGGAACGCGCCGCGTAGCTCATGAAGCGCATCGCGTCCTCGAGCCGAGGCGTGCCGGCGACGACGACGAGCTGGCCGCGGTCCAGGACCTGACCGTCCCAGACGATGACGAAGGGCTGATCCTCGAGCACCTGGGCGTTGAAGATGCGGCCGTTGTAGGCGGTGCTCATGACCACCTCGCCGTCCGCGAGGAGCTGGGGCGGCTGAGCGCCGGCTTCCCACCACACGACCTGGTCCTTGATCGTGTCGAGCTTGCGGAAGGCGCGGTCGAGACCCTCGGGCGTCGACAGGGCCTCGTACACCTGCTCCTTCGGCACGCCGTCCGCCATCAGTGCGAACTCCAGGTTGACGTCGGGAACCCGCCTCATGCCCCGGCGTCCCGGAAAGCGCTCCAGGTCGAAGAAGTCGGCGATCGTCGCCGGCGGCGGCCCGGTCAGGGTCTCCGGGTTCCAGGCGTAGATCGTGGAGTACAGCAGGTTGCCGACACCGCATTCGGTGGTGGTGTCGGGCAGGAAGTCGTCCTCCGGCCGCTCCCCGTTCGGGCCGGGCGGCAGGATCGCGGGATCGATCAGTTCCAGGACGCCCTCGTCGCAGCCGGTGACGGCGTCCGAGACCCCGAGATCGACGACATCCCAGTGAACCGAGCCGGCCTCGGCCTGGGCGCGGATCTGGGCGAGCCCGCCGTTGTAGTCCTCCACGTTCACTTCGATGCCAGTAGCGGCAGTGAAGGACTCGAAGTAGCCCTTGACACAGGCGCGTGCGTAGGAACCGCCCCAGGAGACGACGGTGATCGCCCGCTCGCCCCCGGCCGCGGCGCCCGCACTTGCGCCCGGCCCGTCCTCGGGCGCCGATGCGCAGCCGAGGGCCACCGCGGCGAACGCGGCGGCGGCCGCCCTCACCACTCTTCCTGCCCCGCCGGCAGCTCTTCCGGCGCCAGGGCCCGGCAGTCGAGCGCCGCCCAGCCGACCGTCACCGTATCGCCGGGCAGCACGGCGCCGTGGCCGACCACGTTCGGAATCTTCGCGATGAAGTCGGAGCAGCCGCCGACCGCCATCCGCACCCGCAGGTGATCGCCGAGGAAGATCATGTCGTCGATCGTCGTCTCGAACTCGTTCCGGTAGCGGCCCGGAGGCGGCGCCACCGCCACCCGCTCGGGTCGGATGACCACGGTCGCCCGCGCGCCGGGAGGGCACAGCCCCAGACTCATCGCCCGCACCCGCCGGCCGTCGACATCGACCTCGCAGACGCCGTCCTCGTCGCTGACCACGACGCCCTCGAGCCGGTTGTTCTCACCGATGAACCGGGCCACGAAGGCTCTCTCGGGTTCCTCGTACAGGACCTCCGGCGAGGCCGCCTGCTCGATCACGCCGTTGTGGAACACCGCGACCCGGTCCGACAGCGTCATCGCCTCCTGCTGGTCGTGCGTCACGTAGACGACGGTCACGCCCAGGGCCGAGTGGATCCGGCGGATCTCGTACTGCATCTCTTCGCGGAGCCGGCGGTCGAGGGCGCCGAGCGGCTCGTCCATCAGCACGATCTCCGGCTCGAAGACGAGCGCGCGTGCGATCGCGACCCGCTGCTGCTGGCCGCCCGAGAGCTGCGCCGGCCGCCGGTCCTCGAGGCCTTCGAGCTGCACGAGGTCGAGCGCCTGCCGGACCCGCTCGCGGCGCTGCTTCGGATCGACGCCGCGGACCTCGAGCGGGAACGCCAGGTTGCCGCCGACCGTCATGTGCGGGAACAGGGCGTAGTTCTGGAACACCATGCCGATCCCGCGCCGGTGCGCCGGCAGGTTCTGGATCGGACGGCCGTCGATGCGGATGGAGCCGGCGGTCGGCGCCTCGAAACCGGCGAGCATCATCAGGCAGGTCGTCTTGCCGGAACCGGAGGGTCCGAGCATGGTCAGGAACTCGCCGCGCTCGACGGCGAGATCCAGTCCCCTCACGACCAGGTTCCGGCCGTCGTAGGTCTTGTCGACCCCGTCGAACTCGACGTGCGGGACAGCGCCCTGGCCGCGGGCGTCAGAGCCGGAGACGGTCACGTGCAGTCATTATACCGTCGCCCCGCGCCGGGCGCCGACGAACCGCGCTACGGCTGCAGCAGGCCCGACCGCCACCGGCCGCCGTCGCGCTCGTAGAACGTCCGGTGATGCAGCCGGTGCTCGCGTGCGACCCAGAACTCGAAGCGGCGAGGCACGACCCTGAACCCCGTCCAGTACGGCGGGCGCGGCACCTCGCCGCCGGCAAACCGCTCCTGCGCAAGCCTGACGGCGCCGAGGAGCTGCTCGCGGCTCGCCAGCGGACGGCTCTGCTGCGAGGCCCAGGCGCCGAGCTGGCTGTCCCGGCTGCGGGTGGCGAAGTAGGCGTCGGCCTCGGCATCGGCAACCCGCTCGGCGCAGCCGAAGACGCACACCTGCTCCTTCGGCTCGCGCCAGAAGAAGTTCAGGCTGACGTCCGGCCGGGCGAGGATCTCCCTGCCCTTCCGACTCCCCAGATTCGTGTAGAAGACGAAGCCGCTCCGGTCGACGTGCTTGAGCAGCACGACCCGGGACGACGGGCGGCCCTGCTCGTCGGCGCTTGCGACGACCATCGCGTTCGGCTCGGAGAGACCGGTGGCCAGAGCCCGTTCGAACAGGTCGAGGAAACGGTCGAAGGGATCGGCGCCGGCCATCGTGCGCGAACTCTGACCGATTCGGCGGCGGGCGCCAATGCCTGCGATTGCGCCGCCCCGCTCCCACTCGACGCCCCAGCCCGGATCTGCCGCTCCGAGACGCCGAACTGTGAGACCATAGCCGCCCGATGAAGGTTGGTGTCCTCCAGTTCTTCTCCTGGCCCGACCGCCGGATTCCGCTGGAACAGGTCTATCGGCGGGCGTTCCAGCGCATCGACATCATGGAACAGAACGGGTACGACGCCGTCTGGCTGGCGGAACACCACTTCAGTTCGTTCAGCATCTGCCCGTCGATCCACATGATGGGCGCCCAGGTGGCGGCGAGGACGAAGAACCTCCGGATCGGCACCGGCGTTTCCCTGGCGCCCTTCTACAACCCGTTGCGGCTGGCCGAGGAGGTCGCGCTGCTCGACGTGCTGTCCGGCGGACGCGTCAACTGGGGAGTCGGCCGCGGCTATCAGGAGGGCGAGTTCAAGGCATTCGGCGTCGACCCCCAGCACAGCTACCAGGTGTTCCGCGAGCACGTCCAGGCCGTGATCGGGGCCTGGACGGAGGAGCGTCTGTCCTTCGCCGGCAAGCACTTCCGGTGCGAGGACATCGAGGTGCTGCCGAAGCCGGCACAGCAGCCGCACCCGCCGGTATGGCTCGCCGCCTCGTCCCCGGAGGCGATGAACTGGGCCGCGGAGAACGGCTTCTCGATCATGCTCGACCCCCACTCGGCGCACACCCGGATCGCCGAGAAGCGGGAGCTCTACCGGGGCATCCTGGAGAGTCACGGGCATTCGATCCGGGGCCGGGAGATCCCGATGGCGCGGCTGATCGCCTGCGCGCCGACCCGGGCGGAGGCCCGGCGGATCGCGCGCCAGGGCGCCGAGTGGACGGTCGGGTCCCACCAGAAGAAGGGCGTGCGCACGGCCAGCGTGGACAGCAGGTTGAACCGGGAGCGCGAGGACCTGTCGATGGACCACGCCTTCCGCGAGACCGGAGAATCCGCGATCGACCGCTACCTCGACGGCGTCATCATCCACGGCACGCCGGATGAACTGGCCTGTGAGATCGCACGCCTCAAGGAAGAGATGCACCTCGACTATCTGCTGTGCGCGCCGCTCAGCCACAGCAGCTTCCTGCTGTTCACGGACGAGGTGCTGCCCCGCATCGCGTGAGAACGCCCTGCCGCCCGGCGCACCGCCGTCCCTGCTCGCGTTCGGGCATCGGCCACCCGCACGAGCACTTCGGTAGGGTGTTCTTCATGACGTCCGGGAACGACAGCGCAGGCTCCCCGCTCTCGAATCCCTGGCAGGAGCGGAAGGACCGCGGCCGGCTGCCGGCTCTGGCCGCCTGTCTGAGGCTCCTGGCGACATCGCCCCGGAGGTTCTTCGAGAGCATCCGTCCCGACGCCGGCGCCTGGGGGCCGCTGCTCTTCGTGGGCCTGGTCACCGTCATCGCCGCCGCGCTGGACGGCCTCGTACTGACTGTCCTCGCCGTGACTCTGCCGGAACCCGTGGTCGACCTCCTCTACGCCCTGGAGATCTGGTCGGACTCGTATCCGTCGGAGGAAACGCCGTTCGGGAATGCGCTGTACGCGCTCATCGCCTTCCAGTTCCTCCTGCTGGCCCTGCCCGTCATCTTCGTCCTGACGCTGCTCTTCACCCTGGTCCTCGGCGGCATCGCCCACCTTCTGCTCGTCGTCACCCGAACGCCCAGACCGCACGGTGTCCGCGGCACCTGGGCGGTGGTCTGCTACGCAAACGGCGCCGGCGTCCTGACTGTCGTTCCGTTCGCGGGCGACATCGCGAGCGTGGTCTGGACGGCAGTGCTGTTCGCGCTCGGTCTCCGCGTCGTCCAGGGGGTCGGACCGGTCAAGGCGGCCATCCTCGCCTCGATCGTGCCCCTGTTGGCGCTTCTGTCCCTGGCGGCGCGATTCCTCATGGAAGCCCGCGCCCTCTGACGCGTCGGGATGTCGGCAGCTTGCGCCGCAAGACCTGATGCACCGCATTCTGCGACAGAGGCTGCTGGTAGAGTCGGGCGCGTCCCGCGGCGGCCGCCGTGATCGCACCGCTCGCCGACTCGCCTGACGCCGCCATGATCGACCAGCTCGACGACCTCGAAGCGCGGGTCCGTGCGGCGCTGGAGGCAACGGCCGACCTGGAACAGCTCGAGGAGTGGCGCCGGGCGACGCTCGGCCGCAAGGGAGAAGTCCAGCTCCTGACCCGCCGGCTGGGCGAACTCGAACCGGCCGACCGCCCCGCCTTCGGCAAGCGGATCAACCGGATGAAGGCCTCCCTCGGGGCGGCCTTCGCAGAGCGCCAGCAGGCCCTGGAGCGATCGGCCCAGGAAACGGAGCCCGACGACGGCCAGCTTGACGTCACCCTGCCGGGACGCCGGCCGGACCTCGGCGGCCTGCACCCCTCGACCCTGGTCATGCGCCGCATCCAGCGGATCTTCGGCGACATGGGCTTCCAGACCTACCGCAGCCCGGATGTCGTGACGGACCAGTTGAACTTCGGCGACCTGAACATGCCGCCCGATCACCCGGCGCGCGACATGCAGGACACGTTCTACACGACGGATCCGGGCGTCGTGCTGCGCACCCACACCAGCGGCGGCCAGATCCTGGCGATGCGGGAACGCCATCCGGAACCGATACGGGTGATCCTGCCCGGAATGTGCTATCGCAACGAGCAGATCACCGCCCGCAGCGAGATCCAGTTCCACCAGATCGAAGGGCTGGCAGTCGGACCGGCGATCACCCTCGCCGATCTGAAGGGAACCCTGACCGAGTTCGCCCGGCGCCTGTTCGGCGAAGGCCGCGGCGCCCGCTTCCGGGCCAGCTACTTCCCGTTCACCGAACCGAGCGCCGAAATGGACATTGCCTGCTTTCTCTGCGACGGCGAGGGCTGCCAGTTGTGCAAGGGGACCGGCTGGCTCGAGATCCTGGGCTGCGGCATGGTACACCCGAAGGTCCTTCACAACGGCGGCTACGACCCGGACAGATGGAGCGGCTTCGCGTTCGGCATGGGGCCGGAGCGCATCGCCATGCTGCGCCACGGGATCCGCGACATCCGCTACTTCTGGTCGAACGACCTGCGCTTCCTGCGCCAGTTCCGGCGCTTCACCTGATGCGCGTTCCGCTGAGCTGGCTCGGCGCCTTCGTCGAGCTCGATCACTCGCCCGAGGCGCTCGCCGACCTGCTGACGAACGCCGGCCTTGAGGTCAGGGGGATCGAACGCTTCGGCGTCGACGGCGCCGAACTGCCGTGGCCTGCCGACCTGGTCGTGGCGGCAAGGATCCTGCGCGTCGATCCCGTGCCGGACGCCGACCGCCTGGTCCTGGCGACGGTCGACCACGGGGCCGACGCCACCCGGCAGGTGGTGACGGGAGCGCCCAACCTGCGGCCGCTCCTGGGCCGCGACCTGGGCAGTTCCGGCCCGTGGGGAGCGCTGCTGCTGGCCGGGGCCAGCTACCGAAACCCCTACCGCGACCTGAAGATCACGCGCCTCAAGCCGAAGAAGCTCCGCGGCATCACCAGCGACGCCATGCTGTGCTCGGCCGCCGAGCTCGGGCTCGGCGAAGACCACGAGGGCATCGTCCTGTTCGAGCCGGCCGCCGAGCTGCCGGCTCTGCGGCCCGGCCGGCCCCTGGCCGAGGTGCTCGGCGACGTCGTCCTCGACGTCGACGTGATCCCGAACATCGCGCGCTGCGCGTCGATCGTGGGCACGGCGCGGGAGGTCGCCGCCCTGACCGGTGCGGAGTTCCGGCCGCCGGCGCTGCCGCTGACGATGGAGGGGCCGCCGATCGCAGGCCGCGTGGAGGTCACGACCGAGCACCCGGAACTCAATCTCCGCTTCGTCGCCCTGCTGATCGAGGGCATACGACGGGGGCCGTCGCCGTACTGGCTGCAGCACCGGCTGCAGCTCGCCGGACAGCGGCCGATCGGCAACGTGGTCGACATCAGCAACTACGTGATGCTCGAGATCGGCCAGCCGAACCACACGTTCGACCACGACCTGCTGCGACAGCGGGCGGATGCGACCGCGGACGGCGGTCCGGTGCGGATCGTCACCCGGCTGGCGCGCGAGGGCGAACGGCTGACCACGCTCGACGGCGCCGAGCGCGAGCTGCGCCCGAACCAGATCCTGGTCGCCGATCCGGCGGGCGCGCTCAGCGTCGGCGGCGTGATCGGCGGACAGGACAGCGAAATCGGCCCGGAAACCCGCAACGTGCTGCTGGAGGCCGCGGCCTGGGACCCCCGGAGCATCCGGCGCACCAGGCGTCAGCTCCAGCTCCACACCGAGGCCGGTTTCCGATTCGGCCGCGGGGTCCATCCGAGCCAGGCGTTGCCCGGCGCCCGCCGGGCCGCCGAACTGCTCCGGCTTCACGCCGGCGGCACGATCGCGCAGGGCATCGTCGACCACTACCCGCGGCCGGCGCCGACCGTCACCGTCGACCTCGATCTCCACTACCTGCACCGCCTGAGCGGTCTCGACCTCGGCGCAGCGGAGACGGCGGATCTGCTGCGGCGTCTGGAGTTCACGGTCGAAGCGGCCGACGACGCCAAGGCCCTGCGGGTCGCCGCTCCCGACCATCGTCTGGACATCGAAGGCCCCCACGACCTGGTCGAGGAGGTCTGCCGCATCCACGGCTACGACCGGATCCCCTCCACCGTGCTCGGCGACGTGCTGCCGCCCCAGCGCGGCAACCGCGAACAGGCGTTCGAGGACCGGATCAAGGACATCCTCGCCGGGCTCGGTCTCCAGGAGGTCGTGAGCTACCGGCTGACGACACCTGCCGCGGAGGCGAGGCTGCGGCCCGAGGAGACCGAGCCGCCGCCCTACGTCCGGCTCGCCAACCCCTCGACGCTCGACCGCGTCGTCATGCGCCGCAGCCTGCTGGCGTCCGTCCTGGAAGCCGCGGCGTCGAACGACCGGTTCGAGGACCGGCTCGCCCTGTTCGAGGTCGGCCAGGTGTTTCCGGTCGGAGAGGGCGGCTCCTTGCCCGACGAAGGGCTGCGCGCCGCCCTGGTCCTCACCGGCTCCCGAAGCGCCGATCACTGGCGGCCCGACGGCGAGCCGGGAGCGTGCTTCGACTTCTTCGACATCAAGGGAGTCGTCGAGTCCGTTCTCGACCGACTCGGCGTGGACGTCGAGTTCGCGGCGCCGGCGGCGGACGCGGCCCAGGCGGCGTTTCGCCCGCACCGCGCAGCCGATGTCCTGCTCGCCGGCAATGCGGACCCGGTCGGCCGGCTGGGGGAAGTCCACCCGGCGGTGGCCGCCGGGTTCGGGCTCGAAACCGCCTCCGACCGGCCCGTCCTGGCCGCCGAACTCGACCTCGACGCCCTCCTCGAGAGCACGCCCGACTCGCTGAGGGTCGAATCGCTGCCGGTCTATCCCGAGGTCCGCGAGGACCTGGCCCTGATCGTCGACAACGCGACGCCGGCCGCTGCGGTCGGAGCGGCGCTCCTTGCCGCCGGCAGGCCGCTGCTCTGCAAGGTGGAGCTGTTCGACGTCTTCCGCGGCGAGGCGATCGGGGCCGGCTTCAGGAGTCTGGCCTACCATCTCGTCTTCCGCGCCCCCAACCGGACGTTGCGCGATCGGGACATCCGCAAGCTGCGTCAGCGCATCCTGGGTCAGGTCGAACGGAGCGTCGGCGCCAGGCTGCGCGAGTAGCCCGCACTCCAGCCGCTCCCGGATCGCCGCACGGGTGTTCCGGGTGCGCCTCCCGCCTGGTCAGGAAGCAGGCCCGAGCCGCGACAGCAGTGCAACGACGGCGTGCTCGACGCGAAGCGCCCGGGGACCGAGCGTCACGGTCCGGGCGCCCGCCTGCCGGAACGAGGTGAGTTCGTGCTCCAGGAAGCCGCCTTCCGGACCGACCAGCAGTGCGGTCGGGCCGTCGACACCGTGCGGACACGTCTCGCCGCCGGCGGCATCGGCGGCCAGCACCCGGTCATGGTCCCGGACCAGACCGGGCAGCGCCTCGATCAGGTCGCGCGGCCCCTGCAGACGTTCGAGCCCCGGCAGCACGGTGTCGCGCGCCTGCGCCAGCCCGAGCGTCAGGTGCCGGCGCAAGGACGACGTCAGCAGCACCGAACTCCGCCAGTAGCTCTTCTCCACCCGGGCGGTGTGGACGAGCAGGATCCGCTTGACCCCCATCGCGGCCGCGGCCTGCAGGATGCGGCCCGTGAACTTCGGCCGCGGCAGGGCGAGGACGAGCGTCACCGGCAGCGGCGCCGGCGGCTCGCGGTCGAGCGGCGCGAGCTCCAGCACGGCGCG
Source organism: Thermoanaerobaculia bacterium (assembly GCA_965116145.1). Classification (GTDB taxonomy): domain Bacteria; phylum Acidobacteriota; class Thermoanaerobaculia; order Multivoradales; family Multivoraceae; genus Multivorans. The sequence continues at coordinate 30,363 of OZ220482.1, read as the reverse complement.
TTCGCGGTTCAGCTCGACGATCCGCCCGCGGCCGATGCCGCCGCCGATGAGGCCCACCTCCAGAGCGTCGCCGACCCCGACCCGCAGCACCTTGCGCATGTGCCGGAGACGCTCCCCGATGACGACGGCGCGGAGCGGCGGGGACAGGTCCGGGGCGGGAGGCGGATCGAGGTCGGACGCCTCCAACAGGAGCAGATTCATGCTGGTACACTCAGGCCCGCGCTCCCCAGACCACTCGCAGAGGAGGACGGAACCGTATGGCAGCAGAGAAGTTCCCGATCGAGGCCGGCCACATCATGATGTTCGCCCGCGCGGTCGGCGATCCGAACCCGATCTATCACGATGCGGACGCGGCGGCGGACACCGAGCCGGGCAGGATCATCGCGCCGCCGACCTTCTATCAGGCCTCGGCGCAGTACGACCCGGACTACTTCCTCCGGCCGAAGATCGGCGAGCCCTGGTTCGGCTCCGGCAAGAACCCCAGCGGCGTACCGCCCAGCGACACCGGAGGCGACGGCGGTACGGGGCTGCACGCGGAGCAGCGGTTCGAGTACTTCCGGCACGTGAGTCCGGGCGAGAACCTGACCCTGAAGGCACGCCCCGGCAAGACGTGGGAGCGGCAGGGCAAGCGCGGAGGCAAGCTCACGTTCAGCGAGAGCATCACCGAGTACTACGACGAATCCGGCGAACTCGTCGTGCGCGCCACCGGCGTCGGCGTGCGCACCGAGAAGGTCGTCGAGAACGACTGAGGACCGAGGAGAACAACCGCATGGCACTTCAGGCAAGCAGGGTTCAGGTCGGCGACACCCATACCCAGAGGCTCACCGACGACCTCTCGCGCACCCAGATCGTCCAGTACGCAGGCGCTTCCGGCGACTACAACCCGCTCCATTCCGACGAGATCTTCACCACGAAGGTGGCGAAGTACCCCACCGTCTTCGCCCACGGCATGCTGACGATGGGCATGACCGGCCGCATGGTGACCGACCTCGTCGGCGACGGCCGCCTCACCGCCTACGGCGTGCGCTTCACGCGCCAGGTCTGGCCCGGCGACGCGCTGACGGCGACGGCGACCGTCGACGCGGTACGCGAGGAGGACGGCCAGCACCTGGTCGACCTGTCGGTGTCGACGGTGAATCAGGACGGCGAGGTCGTCGTCATGGGCAAGGCGACGGCGCGAATCGACCCCTGACCCGCCAGGACACCGCGTCGCCGCGGCAGGACGGCGGCGGCAGGGTCAGCGGCCGCCTTGGACGGCGGTCTGGCAGTCCGTGGCAGAAGTCGCGCTGCATTCGATCGGCCATGCATCCCGTCCGGCTGCGTTGCTCTTCGCTCACATATATCCCGATATACTCGCTCATCGCGCCTTGCCGGACGGGCGCCTGACCGCTCTCGGTGCCACACGCACTTCTGCCACGGACTGCTGGCGCAGGGCGTGGTCGGCCAGCACCAGGGCGATCATCGCCTCGCCCATCGGCACGAACCGGGGCAGCAGGCACGGGTCGTGACGGCCCTTCGTCGCGATCGTCGCCGCCTCGCCGCTCCGGGTCACGGTGTCCTGGGGCTGCGGCAGGCTGCTGGTCGGCTTGACCGCACAGCGCAGGACGATCGGCTGGCCGGAGGAGATCCCGCCCAGCATCCCGCCGTGACGGTTGCCGCGCGTCGCGACGCGGCCGTCCCGCATCTCGAACGGATCGTTGTTCTCGCTGCCGCGGGCCGCGGCAGCACCGAAACCGGCGCCGTACTCGACGCCAAGTACGGCTGGCAGGCTGAACAGGGCCTTCCCCAGGTCCGCCTTCAGCTTGTCGAACACCGGCTCGCCCCAGCCCGGCGGCACGCCGGCGGCGACCAGCTCCGAGACACCGCCGATCGAGTCGCGCTCGGAGCGCATCCGCTCGATCAGTTCCGCCATCCGTTGCGCGGCCTCGGCATCCGGACAGCGCACCGGGTTCGCTTCGACCTGCTCCAGGGTCACCGCGGCCGGGTCGTCGATGCGCGCCCGAACGTCGCCGATGCTCTTCACGTAGCCGACGACGACGACCCCCCAGCGCTCCCTCAGCAGCTTCTTCGCCACCGCCGCCGCCGCCACCCGCACCGATGTTTCGCGAGCGCTGGAGCGGCCGCCGCCCCGGTAGTCGCGGAACCCGTACTTTGCGTCGAAGGTGTAGTCGGCGTGCCCCGGGCGGTACTTGTCCCTGATCTCGGTGTAGTCGCGGGGCCGCTGGTCCAGGTTCTCGATCAGGAAGGCGATCGGCGTGCCGGTCGTCCTGCCCTCGAAGACACCCGAGAGGATCCGGACCCGGTCCGCCTCCATGCGCTGGGTGGTCAGCCGCGACTGCCCCGGCCGGCGCCGGTCGAGATCGGGTTGAATGTCCGCCTCGGACAGTTCCAGGCCCGGCGGAACTCCATCGAGGATGCCGACGTGGCCGGGCCCGTGGCTCTCGCCGGCGGTGGTCAGCCGCAGCGCGGTCCCGAACGTGTTTCCGGCCATGACGGCAGCACTCTGCCACAGCCGGCGCAACGGTCCCGGCTGCGTTCGGGAGCGCGCGGGACTGTCCCCGGCGAACGGGAACGGGCGTAGACTGGCAGCCGATGCAGCTCGCGACCGCCATCGCAGGGTTCGAGTCGCCGCCGATCGACGAAGTCGGCGTCGAGGAGCGGGTGGCGCGGCTCTGTTCCCGCTCGATCAAGAAGGAGGCCAAGGTCCAGGCGCTCCATCTGGCGCTGTCGATGATCGACCTGACGACCCTCGAGGGCGCCGACTCCGAGGGCAGGGTGCGGCAGCTCTGCGCCAAGGCGTTGCAGCTCCACGCGGCGCTGCCGGATCTGCCGCATGTCGCCGCGGTCTGCGTATACCCCGCCCTGGTCGGCGCCGCAAGGCGGGCGCTTCAGGGCAGCGGCATCCGGGTCGCCTCCGTGGCCACCGGCTTCCCCGCCGGGCAGGCGCCGCTGGAGATCAAGCTGCTGGAGGTGCAGAAGGCGGTCGAGGCTGGCGCGGACGAGATCGACATGGTCATTTCCCGCGGCCGCTTCCTGGCGGGGGACTTCGCCGGCGCCGGAGACGAGATCGCCGCGGTCAAGGAGGCCTGCGGCGGCGCTCACCTCAAGGTGATCCTCGAGACCGGCGAACTGGGCGCCCTGGATGCGGTCCGACGTGCTGCGGACCTGGCGATGCGCTCCGGCGCCGACTTCATCAAGACCTCGACCGGCAAGATCAGGCCGGCGGCGACGATGCCGGTCGTGCTCGTCATGCTGGAGGCGATCCGCGACCACTACCGCCGCACTGGCGACAGGATCGGCATGAAGCCGGCGGGTGGCATCTCCACCGCGAAGGACGCCATCCGTCACCTGGTCATGGTGCGGGAGACGCTGGGGCAGGACTGGCTCCACCCGAGTCTCTACCGGTTCGGCGCCAGCTCCCTGGCCAACGACGTTCTGCGGCAGATCGTCCGGCAGCGGAGCGGGGTCTATCCGTCGTTCGACGACTTCTCGCTGTGAGCTCTCGCCGGAAGGGAGCAGGAAGAGCGATGCCCGGAACCACCGGCGGCAACGGGACAGCCGCGGACATCGCCCCGCTCCGACTCGGCGGCGGGGACGGCTGGACCTACGCGCCGGCGCCCGAGTCGACCGGCCACGTCGAACTCCGCCGCCGCTACGGCCTGTTCATCGACGGCGCCTTCACCGACGCGGCCGACGGCAGGACGTTCGAGACGACGAACCCGGCCACCGAACAGAAGATCGCGGACGTCGCGCTGGCGGCCGATGCCGACGTCGACGCGGCGGTGGCGGCGGCCCGGCGCGCCCGGGAGGAGGTGTGGTCGAAGCTGCCGCCGCGGGAGCGCGGCAAATACGTCTACCGGATCGCCCGCGTCCTCCAGGAGCGGAGCCGGGAGCTCGCGATCACCGAGTCACTGGACGGCGGCAAGCCGATCCGCGAATCGAGAGACGTCGACGTCCCGCTGGCGGCCGCGCACTTCTTCTACTACGCCGGCTGGGCCGACAAGCTCGACTACGTCTTCCCGGGGCGAGGCGCCCGGGCCCTCGGTGTCGCGGGCCAGGTCATCCCCTGGAACTTCCCCTTGCTGATGGCGGCCTGGAAGATCGCTCCGGCCATCGCTGCCGGCAACACGGTCGTGCTCAAGCCGGCCGAGACGACGCCGCTCACGGCCCTGAAGCTGGCCGAGATCGTCCGCGACGCCGGGCTGCCGCCGGGAGTCGTCAATATCGTCACCGGCGCCGGTGAGACAGGCGCCGCCGTGGTCCAGCACCCGGGCGTCGACAAGGTCGCCTTCACCGGCTCCACCGACGTCGGCAAGCTGATCCGGCGCACGCTCGCCGGCAGCGGCAAGCGCTACACGCTCGAGCTCGGCGGCAAGGCGGCGAACCTGGTGTTCGAGGACGCCGCCCTCGACCAGGCGGTCGAGGGAATCGTCAACGGCATCTTCTTCAACCAGGGTCACGTCTGCTGCGCCGGTTCCCGCCTGCTGGTCCAGGAGTCGGTCGCCGACGACGTGATCTCCAGGCTGAAGGACCGGATGGAGACCCTGATCGTCGGCGACCCGCTCGACAAGAACACGGACATCGGTGCGATCAATTCGCGCGCCCAGCTCGACCGGATCGAGGAGTACCTGGAGATCGGCGCGGCGGAGGGCGCCGAACCGTTCCAGACGTCGTGTCCGGTTCCCGAGCGCGGCTACTGGTGCCGGCCGACCCTGTTCCTGCACGCCGCCCCGTCCCATCGCGTCGTCCAGGAGGAGATCTTCGGCCCGGTGCTCGCGGTGCAGACCTTCCGCACCGTGGACGAGGGGATCGCAATGGCGAACAACACGCCCTACGGCCTCTCCGGCGGGGTCTGGACCGACAAGGGCGCTCGGGCGTTCCGCGTCACCAGCCGGATCCGCGCCGGCGTGCTGTGGGCGAACACCTACAACCGGTTCGACCCGACGGCGCCGTTCGGCGGCTACAAGGAGAGCGGCATCGGCCGGGAAGGCGGGCTCGCCGGTCTCCGCGCCTACCTGCAGCCGGAGGCAGCCGCATGAACGACTCGCCGCACGCCGCCCCGGCCGCTCGGTTGCCGGTGCTCAAGACGCACAAGGTCTACATCGGCGGCAGGTTCCCGCGCTCCGAGTCCGGCCGCGTCGACCGCGCGCTCGCGGCCGACGGTACGCCGATCGCGAACATCTGCCGCTGCTCGCGCAAGGACGTGAGGGACGCGGTCACCGCGGCGCGTTCCGCCCAGGCCGGCTGGGCCGCCCGCACGGCCTGCAACCGCGGCCAGATCCTCTACCGGATCGCCGAGATGCTGGAGGGTCGGAGCGGCCAGTTCGAGACCCTGCTCGCGGCCGGCGGCGCGACTGCCGCGGCGGCCGCGGCCGAGGTCCGGGGCGCCGTCGACCGGCTCGTCCACTACGCCGGCTGGACCGACAAGTTCCAGCAGGTGTTCTCGGCCATCAACCCGGTCGCCACCTCGCACTTCAGCTTCTCGGTCCTGGAGCCGATGGGCGTCGTCGGCGTGCTCGCGCCGGAATCGCCTCTGCTCGGCCTGGTCTCCGCTACCGCCCCCGCGATCGCCGGCGGCAACACGACGGTCGTGCTGGTCACCGGCAGCCAGCCGCTGCCGGCAACGACCTTCGGCGAGGTGCTCGACTCGTCCGACGTTCCCGGAGGCGTCGTCAACATCCTGACCGGACGCCGCTCCGAGCTGCTGGCGCCGCTCGCCGCCCACCGCGACGTCGACGCCCTGCTGCTGTGCACCGCCGATCCGGAGGTTGCCGCGCTCGCGGAGGCGGAGACCGTTCACAACCTGAAGCGGGTCGCGGTCCGGCCGCATCGGGACTGGACAGACATCCGGAGTCCCTACGAGATCACCGACCTGCAGGAGGTGAAGACGACATGGCATCCGATCGGAAGCTGACCGGCTGAGATGGAACTGCCGCGCCACACCAGAAACCGCGCCGCCGAGATCGTCGAGTCGCCCGACCGACTCCGCGAGATGGTCGAGAGGGCGCGAGAGAAGGCGAAGACCGCGGATGGTGCGTCTCGTCCCATCGCCGCGGTCATCGAGGACCTGAAGACGATGTTCGACATGCTCCGGGAGGTCGCCCGCGGCTCCTACCGTCTGCGCAAGGAGACCGTCATCCTCATCGCCGGCGCCGTCCTCTACTTCGTCATCCCGGTCGATGTCATCCCCGACTTCATCCCGGTCGCCGGCTTCCTCGACGACGCCGCGGTCGTCGCCTGGGTGGTGAAGACCTGCAGGACCGAGATCGACCTGTTCCGGAGCTTCGTCCTGTCGGCGAACGATGTCCCGGCGGCCGCCGCTCCCGTTGCCGCTTCAGACCGACCGCCGCCGCAGCCCGATTGAGCCGGGTCGGGCCGAGACCGCCGCTGCAGGAACGCGACGCTCCCCGGCGTGGCCGCGAAGGCCGGCAGGGTGATCGGCCGCGCCTCCTCGGCATGGACCTTCTGCAGCCGCCGGTTGGGCGCGTCGAGCTCCTCGCGGCGCGCCTGGTTCCAGCGGTCGACCCGGTGCTGATGGCCGCTGAGCAGGATCACGATCGGCGGCAGGTAGCCGAAGAGCCGGTCAAGGGGGCGGGTCCGCGCCAGCGTAAGAGATCAGCACCACGAAGCCGGCGAAGAAGACGAGCAGCGCGGTCGGGTCGGCGATCAGGGCCCGCTCCGCCATCGCGGGCGGGTCTGTTGGGGCAGCCGCGCAGGAGGCCGGTGCGTTCCGATATGTTCCGGTTTCCCGTTCCTGCTATCGGCTCCGAGAACTCGCCATGAAATCCACACACCGCCCCGCAACCATCACCGCCGCGTCGACCGCCGCCTGCCTGCTGTTCGCTTCGCTGGCCCAGGCCCAGTTCGGGGCGCGGCCGCCCGACCGGTCCTCCCTGCTCGACGACGGCGCCCTCCACGTCGTCATCTGCGGCAGCGGCTCGCCGCTGCCGAGTGCGGAGCGCGCCGGGCCCTGCACCGCGGTGATCGCCGGCGGCCGGATGTTCCTGATCGACGTCGGCCCCGGCTCGACCGAGAACCTGCGTCTCTGGGGCTTGCCGCTCGGCAGCCTCGCCGGCGTCCTGCTGACCCACTTCCATTCCGATCACATCGGCGAGCTGGGCGAAGTGATCTTCTCGAGCTGGACTGCAGGTCGGTCGGAACCGCTCGACGTCCACGGCCCGGCGGGGGTCGATCGGGTCGTGGCGGGCTTCGAGACCGCCTACGAGCTGGATGTCTCCTACCGGATCGCCCACCACGGCGCGGACCTGTTGCCGCCGGCAGGCGGCAAGGCGGCCGCCCGCACTGTCGAGTTCACGGAGGACGCACCCTTGCGGGTCGTGCACGACGAGGACGGGCTCCGGATCAGCGCGTTCCTGGTAGAACACGAGCCGATCTCGCCGGCAGTCGGCTACCGGATCGACTACGGCGGCCGGTCGGCCGTGGTCAGCGGCGACACGATCCGTTCGGCGAACCTCGAGGCGGCGAGCCAGGGTGTCGACGTCCTGGTCCACGAGGTCCTCTCCGACGCCATGATCGGCGGCGCGGCGCAGGCTCTCGCGGGTGCGGGCAACGAGCGGACCGCGGCGCTGCTCCGCGACACGCTCGACTACCACACGTTCCCGGCCGATGTGCATGCGCTGGCCGCGGATGCGAAGGTCGGGCTGCTGGTGCTGAGCCATCTGGTGCCGCCCCTCCCCGCCGCGCAGGCGGAGGGCGTGTTCCTGCGCGGACGGGCGGAGGATGCGCCGAACGACGCGCTGGTCGGCGTCGACGGCCTCCACATCGCGCTGCCCGCCAACAGCGGAGAACGGACGATCGAGACCTTCTGAACGCTGTGACAGGACGCTACGAAGCCGAGCTCGACTTCGCGGTCGAGACCGCCTGGATCGCCGGCGAGCTGACCCTCGAGTTCTTCCGGCTCGGCGTCGAGACGGAACTCAAGAGCGACAGGACGCCGGTCACCGAGGCCGACCGGGGCGCGGAGGAGCTGATCCGGTCGCGGATCGCCGAGACCTTCCCCGGCGACATCGTGGTCGGCGAGGAGTTCGGAACGAGCGGCACGGCTGCAGACCCCGACGGCGCCGATGGCCGCCGCTGGTACGTCGACCCGATCGACGGCACCCGTTCCTTCATCCGCGGCGTGCCTCTCTACGGCATCCTGATCGGGCTGGAGGTCAGCGGCCGGGTCGAGGTCGGCGTCGCCCACTTCCCGGGCATCGGCGAGACCGTGGCCGCCGCGGCCGGTCACGGCTGCACGCTGAACGGCGAACCGGTCCGGGTGTGCTCGACTACCAGCCTGAAGGAGAGCTACGTCTCGTTCGGCGACCCCGGACTCTTTGTCGATGCCCGCCATCGACGGGCCTGGCGACGGATGATGAAGGACACCGCCTGCCGTGTCGGCTGGTCCGACGCCTACGGTCACGCCCTGGTCGCCACCGGCCGGCTCGAACTCATGGTCGACCCGCAGATGAACGCCTGGGACTGCGGCCCGTTCCCGGTCATCCTGCGCGAGGCCGGCGGCCGTTTCGGCGACTGGGACGGCAACGAGACGATCCACGGCGACCGCGCCTTCAGCACGACCCGGCAGCTCCTGCCTGAAGCACTGGAAATTCTCGCGGACTGAGCCTCCTCAACCGCCTGCCGGTTCCTCGCCCTCTCCGGGCAAGCCGGATACGCAGCTCAGCAGCTCCCGCACCTCGTCCAGCCGATCGTCGGGCACGCACAGTTTCACCGGCACCGGCGATCTGCCCATCATCCCGATGCCGAAGATACCCACCGGAGCACTCTGCACCAGGAACGGAATGTCGTACTGATCCAGAGCGTGCCCGATCGCCTCGGCCTCGAGCCGGGAATCGAAACTGGCAAGCTCGACGAACTTCACGACAACCGCCTCCGTCCCGTAGCCTAACGAAACAGGCCGCTTGGCGGGCGCACCGAAGAACACCCGGCCTGCCCACGAGCACAGCAGAAGCTGTCGCCGCGCCCCGTAGCGGCCCAAGCAGTTGCAACAAGACGTCCGGACGTCTATAGTCGGCGCCCATGAAACCTGCCCGACGGCCGCCCGGTCAGGTCCGGGACGCAATCGTCGCCGTGTTGCGCACGTACCCTGAAGGAGCGTCGCCAAGGCTGATCGAGCGGGCCGTGCAGCAGCAGATGGGTCCCGTGGCAGGCTCGAGTATCCGTTCCTATCTCAGGCTCAACACCCCCGGTCTCTTCGAGAGGCCCGCTCGCGGTGTCTACCGGCTTCGTGCAAGCCAACGTGGTCAACGCAGTCGGACTTCTCGCAGCAGTGAACTCCGGGACGCTCTTCCAGCCTTCGACCATGACAGGGCCTCGATCGTCCATGCCGACTGCCTCGAGTGGCTGGCGACCCGGGAGCCGAGGACGATCCACGCCGTCGTGACCGACCCCCCTTACGGCCTTGTCGAGTACTCGACACTTGAACAGCAGAAGCTGCGTGCCGGCCGCGGCGGGGTGTGGCGTATGCCCCCTTCTTTCGACGGCGCGCAACGATCCCCTCTGCCACGGTTCACAACGCTGACGGAAGAGGACAAGGCCATGCTCGACGAGTTCTTCGAGACCTGGGCGCGACTGTTGCTGCCGACGCTCGTACCTGGCGCCAACGTCGTTGTCGCCACGAATCCCCTGCTCTCCTACCTGGTTTCCGGAGCACTTGCCAGAAGTGGTCTTGAGCGGCGTGGTGAGCTGGTCAGGCTGGTCACCACGATGCGCGGCGGAGACCGACCGAAGGGAGCTCACGTCGAGTTCGAAGACGTGAGCGTGATGCCGAGGTCGATGTGGGAGCCGTGGCTGCTCTTCCGCAAACGTCCGGAAGGCAGGATCCAGGACAACCTCCGGAAGTGGGGCGCCGGCGGATTCCGGCGCCCCGAGAGCGGTCGCCCATTCGGCGACGTCGTCCGTTCTTCACCTACGCGGTCTTCCGAGCGAAGACTGGCTCCACACCCGAGCCTGAAGCCACAGCGTTTCCTGCGGCCGCTGGTGCGAGCGGTCCTCCCTCTTGGCAAGGGGGTCGTGCTCGACCCCTTCTGCGGCGCCGCTTCAACGCTCGCAGCCGCCAACGCCGTCGGCTATCGCAGCATCGGCATCGAGAAGGACCCGCACTACTACCGCATCGCCGGCAAGGCTCTACCGCAGCTATCCTGCGTTCAGGACCAACAGCAACTCTTCCAGGACCTCGCGCCGTAGGACTCGCTGCGATCGTTCTGCGTGCTGCGGCACAAGGCCCTGACAAGCAGAAAGGGAGGCCAGACAAGGAGTCCGCGACGGCCGGGCGCCAGACCGACTCCTATCCCCCGTTCGCACGATAGAGCCAGTTTCGTCGGAACTTCCGGATTCCGTCCCGATCAAGAGTCGCCGTACGCGTGCCCAGTTCACCGCGTTCGTTCCGCCGGAAGTCGGTCACGGTGACGTAGCCGAGATACACCTCGGTGAAGACCATCGGCCGGCGAGCGCGGGCCGGCTCCGTGGCGTGATCGGTCTCGTAGACAAAGACCAGGAGCCACTGATCCCGGGCGCCGTGGAAGTCGACGGCGCCTCCCTTCTTGCGAGTCGTCTTGACTTCCAGGCCCTCGTGTCCTGCAGCAACACTGTTGTCCGGATAGAAGCCGTCAACCAGCAGATCGGGATGTCCATTGTGATAGCGGTTCTCGGTGAGGCTTCGAGCATGGTTGGCCACACTCGCAGTCAGCATGTCCGAAACGAAGCCCGACATCGCTGCTGGCCGAAGCAGGTCGTCGAGACGTTTCAGCCCTCACCCAAGCAGGTTGCTGTTCACATCGAAGAAGAAATCGTAGACGTCCTGCATGGCCAGGTCGAGGTCCTTGAACCTGAGCGCGAACGGGAGCGGCAAGTCCCGGTTGAAGCCAGCGGGATCGACACGACTTCGCTTGAGCGGCTCAACGTCCTGGCGGTCTACCCGCACTCGGCCTCCGGCTGCCTGAACATCAGTCCGAGCCTGGTGCAGCGGGCGACGAGCTCGTTGTGCTGGTTGTAGGCGCGGTGCTCGAAGGTCACGATGCCGGCGTTGGGACGTGAGCGGCTCTCGCGCTTGTCCTTGACTTCGGTCTGGATGCGCAGGGTGTCGCCGTGGAACACCGGCCGGGGGAACACGACATCGTTCCAGCCCAGGTTCGCGATCGTCGTGCCGAGCGTCGTGTCGCCGACCGAAATGCCGACCATCAGGCTCAGGGTGAAGCAGCTGTTGACGATCCGCTGACCGAACTCGCTGTTCTTCATCGCCTCCGCATCGAGGTGCAGAGCCGCCGGGTTGTGGGTCATCGCGGTGAAGAAGACGTTGTCCGCCTCGGTCACCGTCCGCCGCAGCGCATGGTCGAAGATCCGACCGACCTCGAACTGCTCGTAGTACAGGCCCGCCATGCCCCAAGCCTACTGCGTCCGGCCCCGCCCCTCGTCGTACCCGCACCTGACCAGGACCGTGCGCCGCCAGCCTCGCCGCGCCGCACTCCGCGGCGCAGGTTCAGGCGCCGACGCGCTCGATGTCGGCCCCCAGGGACCGCAGCCGTTCGTCGATCCGCTCATAGCCGCGGTCGATCTGCTGCACGTTGTCGATGACGCTGCGGCCCTCGGCGCAGAGTGCCGCGATCAGCATCGCCATGCCGGCGCGGATGTCCGGACTTACCATGTTCCGTCCGTGGAGCTTCGAGGGCCCGCTGACGACCACCCGGTGCGGGTCGCACAGCACGATCCGGGCGCCCATCGCCACCAGCCGGTCGACAAAGAACATCCGCGACTCGAACAGCTTCTCGTGAATCAGCACCGAGCCCCGGCTGCGGGTCGCGCCGACCACCGCGATGGAGGTGAGGTCGGCAGGAAAGCCGGGCCACGGCGCGTCCTCGACCTTGGGGATCGCGCCCTGGAGATCGGACCGTACCCGAAGGTCCTGCTCTCCCGGAACGAGCAGGTCCCGACCGTTCCCGGTCACCTCGAAACGGATGCCCAGGCGGCCGAAGGCCAGGCCCGTGGCGCGATGTTCCTCCGGCCGCGCATCCGGTATCAGGAGCTCGCCGCCGGTCACCGCCGCCAGGGTAACGAGAGACCCGACCTCGATGTAGTCGGGACCGATCGTGAAGTCGGCGCCGCCCAGGCGCTCGACACCCTGGATCACGAGCCGGTTCGTGCCGATGCCGTCGATCGGCACTCCCATGCGGCGAAGGAGCCGGCACAGGTCCTGCACATGGGGCTCGCTCGCCGCATTCAGGATCCTGGTCTCGCCGGCGGCCAGGGCAGCCGCCATCACCGCGTTCTCGGTTCCGGTCACCGAGGCCTCGTCGAGAAAGACCTCCGCCCCGCGCAAGCGCTCCCCCGAGCCCGCGATTCGACACTGCAGCCCGCCGCGCGGGTCGAGCGCGATCCGGGCGCCCAGGGCCTCGAGCGCCAGCACGTGCGTGTCGAGCCGGCGCTGCCCGATGACATCGCCGCCCGGGGCCGGCATGTTCACGCGCCCGCGCCGCGAAAGCAGCGGTCCCGCCAGCAGGATCGAGGCGCGGATGGCCCGGCAGAGATCCGGATCCGGGTCGTTGTCGCCGACGCCGCCCGCCCGGACCCGCACGGTGTCGGCGCCGATGAAGGCGGCGTCGGCGCCGAGCTGGCGGAGCAGGTCGACCTGCACCTCGACATCCCGGATCCGCGGCACGTTGCGAAGCGAGACCTCCTCGTCCGTCAGCAGCGCCGCGGCCAGGAGCGGCAGCGCGGCGTTCTTGTTGCCGCGCGCCCGGAGCGTCCCCGAGACCGGTCGGCCGCCCTCGATGACGAACTGCGAGCGCGGCATGGCACCGGAGGCTTCCATCGGGCATCAAGTTGAACACAGAAACCGGCGCATTCCTTCCGAACCGGCTCTTTCTGCCTCTGAAACTTCGGCGCAGCTTCTTCGTTCTTCCTGTCATGCAGAACGACCGACGCCGCAACGCCCCTGCGGCCCCGACCCGAACAGGAGGTCCGACATGAAGACGCGTCACCATCGATGGATTCCCCTCGCGCTCGCTCTGCTGATGACCCTGGCGCCGGCCGCCATGGTCGCCCAGGACGACGACCGCGCCGCGGAGGAACGCTGGGAAGAGCTCGGTCAGCGCTGGGGGGAGTGGGGTGAGAGATTCGGCCGCAGCTTCGAGGATGTCGACTGGGAGTCCCGGCAGGGAGACTGGCAGGAGATCGGCGAACGGTGGCAGGAGTGGGGCGAGCGGTTCGCCGCGTCCTTTGATGACGCCTTCGACAAGGGGGAGTGGGCGGCCTGGGGCGAGCAGTTCGAGGACATGGTGGGGCCGGACGGCGAGGTCGACTGGGAGCGCTTCCACCTTTTCTGGGAAGAGTTCGGTGAGCTCCTGGGCGACTCCCTGGGCTCGGCGCTCGAAGACGCCGACTGGGAGGCCTTCGGCGAAGCGATCGGCGCCGTCGGCGAGCACCTGGGGGAGCTCGGCGTGCTGATCGCCGAGAGTGTGGATGGCGCCGACTGGAACGGATTCGCCGATCTCCTCCGCGACACCGTCGAGCAGGCAATCGAGGAAGCCGAGATCGCGAGCGAAGCGGTCAGGGACGCCGTCGAAGAGGCAGACGAAGCCGCCAGGACGGTCGATCGCTAGCGACGAGCCTGAACGCAGTCGGGCGCAAGGCGCGCTCCTCATCGCAAGCTTGTCGTGAAGTGGAGGCTTGGGAGCTTCCAGCAACGGTCGGGCGCCGCGACGAGCTTGAACCGCCGAGAGCGGCAACGCCCGCTCTTCGGCACGAGCTCGCCGTGACGCTGACCTGGAGCCGGACACGGAGGCCGGCGACGGGTCCGGCCGTATGTGGGCGGGGCGCCTCCATGCCGTAGGCTTGCGCTCCGAAGACACCGCCGACCCATCCCTCACGGAGCAGTGCCGATGCCCGCAGACCCTCAAGTGCAGGCCTTCCTCGAAGCGCAGGAACAGGCCGCGATCGAGAACCAGGTGCCGCCGATCACGGAGCAGACTCCCGAGATGGCCCGCGCCGGCTACCTCGCGCTCGCCGAGATGCTCGGGCAGGGCCCCGACGTCGACGTCGAGAACTCGACGGCGCCCGGCCCGGCCGGCGACATCCCGATCCGCATCTATAGCCCGCGGGACGCCGGCAGCGGCCTGCCGATTCTCGTCTACTACCACGGCGGCGGCTGGGTGATCGGCAACCTCGACACCCATGACCACGCCTGCCGTGAACTCTGTGCCGGCACCGGCGGTCTGGTCGTCTCCGTCGACTACCGGCTGGCCCCGGAGGCGAAGTTCCCGGCCGCAGCCGATGATTCCTGGGCGGCCCTGCAGTGGATTGCCGCCAACGCCGAGAACCTCGGCGGCGACCCGGACCGCATCGCAGTCGGCGGCGACAGTGCCGGCGGCAACCTCGCTGCCACGATGAGCCTGCTCGCCCGGGACAACGGCGGCCCGCGGCTGGTCTTCCAGCTTCTCGTCTATCCGGCCGTCGACATGGAGTTCGGGCGCCCCTCGATCAACGAGAACGCGGACGGCCATGTCCTCACCAGGGATCACATGATCTGGTTCCGCGGCCACTACCTGCGCTCCGAGGCCGACCGCACCGACTTCCGCGCCTCGCCGATCCGGGCCGCCGACCACACCGGCCTGCCGCCCGCCCTCGTCATCACCGCCGAGTTGGATCCGCTCCGCGACGAAGGCCGCGACTACGCCGAGACCCTCCAGGCCGCAGGCGTTCCGGCCACCCTCGCGAACTACGACGGCCAGGTCCACGTCTTCTTCCAGCTCTCACCGATCCTCGACGGCGGCCGCAAGGCCGTCGACCAGGCCTGTGCAGCACTGAGGGAGGCCTTCGCGACGACCTGAGCCAAGCCCCTGGACGAGGGGCAGAACACTCACCGTCGCCGGCTGGCAGGATGCCGGACCGACAGGTCCGGAACATGCTGTTCGAGCTGCCATGGCGGCACTCCAGGTTCGCGGGAAGCCCCGGCACAGCAGATCCTCGCCGCCGCGGAGCCGTGAATCGGCGCAGGAGCGAGCGCAGGCGAACAGCGGGTAGGCTCCCGTTTGTGAGCGGGTCCGCCATCCGGCCGATCGAAGCTGCCGTGGCCGTGCAGACCGAACGCGAACTCACCGACGTGGCGGCGGCCCTGGCCGACACGGCGAGACCGCTTGCATCCGGACCGGCGGAACGCGGCGCCCTGGACGCCATCCGAGCCCGGATCCGCGCTGGCGGCGATCCCCTGGGCGAGTTCTTCTGCAGAATCCGAAGTCCGCAGGAACGTCGCAGCCAGGGAGCCACCTACACGCCGCCAGCGATCGTCGACAACATGATCGCCTGGACCGCGCATCACAGATCGCCGGCGCGGGTGGTCGATCCAGGCGCCGGCTCCGGCCGCTTCATTCTCGCCGCGGGACGGAAGTTCCCGGAAGCCGCCCTGGTCGCTGTCGAAACAGACCCGTTGGCGATCCTCATCCTCAGGGCCAACGCCGAGGTCCTGGGTCTGTCCGACCGTCTGACGGTGGCAGAAACCGACTACCGCGATCTGTCGCTGCCTGGCATCGATGGCGCCACGCTCTTCGTCGGCAATCCGCCCTACGTCCGCCACCACCGAATCGATGCCCGGCGAAAGAACTGGTTCGTCCAGGCTGCCGCCAGACACGGGCTGCGCGCGAGCAAACTGGCCGGACTTCACGTCCACTTCTTCCTCAAGAGTCTGGAGCTGGCCCGGAGCGGCGACTACGGCGCGTTCATCACCGCCGCCGAATGGCTGGATGTCAACTACGGCTCGGTGCTCCGCCAGTCACTCGCCAACGGGCTGGGCGGCCTCGCCCTCCACCTCCTGTCGCCGACAGCCGCCCCCTTCCCTGACGCCCTGACCTCCGCCGCCATCACCTGCTGGGAAGCAGGCCACCGCGGCTCCACGATCGCGGTCCGCACGGTCGACAACCCGGATCAGCTCGACGGCCTGCGAACGCAACGGTCGGTGCCCTGGAGCACTCTCCGAAAGACGCCCCGTTGGTCAACGATCATCAGACCCTGCGCCGGTGCGCGCGCCGGCGCCATCGAGCTCGGTGAGATCTGCCGGGTTCACCGCGGCCAGGTGACCGGCAGCAACGGCGTCTGGATCGCCGGCAACTACGCGGGAGAGCTGCCGTCAGGGTTTCTCTTCCCGGCCATCACCCGCGCCCGAGAGCTGTTCGCGGCAGGCCCGGTTCTCGCAGGCGCCGCCGACCTGCGCCGCATCGTCGACCTGCCGCACGACCTGGACAGCCTCGGCGACCCGGAGCGGAATCTGGTCGACAGATTCCTGTACTGGGCGCAGGAGCAAGGCGCTCACAGTTCATACACCGCCCGACACCGGCGCCCCTGGTGGACCGTCGGGCTCCGGGAACCGGCGCCGATTCTCTGCACCTACATGGCGCGCCGGCCTCCCGCCTTCGTGCGGAACCTCTGCGGCGCCAGACACATCAACGTCGCCCACGGCCTCTACCCGCGACAGGAACTCTCCGAAGCCCGGCTCACGGCGCTCACCAGGTGGCTCAACCGCCACGTGACGACCGAACAGGGCCGCACCTACGCCGAAGGCCTGACGAAGTTCGAGCCCGGGGAAGTCGAGCGGCTGATGATCCCGAAGCTGGAAGACCTCGGATGATCGAACCCAGGCACTGGACCCTGGCCGAGCTCGAACGGGATGCAGAACGGGGCACTTCCGTGTTCCGCGAAGGACGGCTCAAGGAGTCGCTGAGCCGGTACTCCGATTTCTTTGCACACTTCTCGGTCGTCTTCCGGGAACTCGTCGACCGCCTGCCTGCCCTTGCACATGCAACCGACTCGGCAGACACCATCGTCGACATCCTCGGCGAGGACGACGCGAGAACCGCTCTCCGCTACCTTGCCGCCCCGCCTGTATCCGACGACGACCTCAAGACTCTTGCCAGGACAACGCTCTCGGCCACTGCTCTGCGAAACACACCCGAGAACGCCCGTCGCGTGGCCGCCCTCGTCCTTCGCCTCATTGATCCGCACCGCTTCCCCTGGGTCGCCGAGAGCCGTCTGCCGACAAGCGACGAGATCGAGCGCGCCGTCGTCGCCTCCGCCGCTCTCGTGGCCGCACAGAAGGTCTCGACGTCCCGTCGGAGCGTCAGCAAGGTCCAGGAGGGCGCCGTCAAGGACGTTCTCCGTTCCATCGGCTTCAGCGAAGATCCGACCCGGCCCGCCATCGCGACCATCGTGGACGCCCCCGCACCCGGTCATTTCCGAGGCGAGAGCAAGCTGGGGCGAACCAAGGCCGACATCGTGGTCCGGCTTGCCGACCAGCGTCTCCTCGCGATGGAATGCAAGGTGTCCAACAGCGCGGTCAACTCGTACAAGCGGGTCAACCACGAAGCGGTCGGCAAGGCGCGGTCCTGGCTCACGGACTTCGGGAAACGTCAGATCGTGCCGGCAGCGGTTCTCAGCGGCGTGTTCAAGCCCGGTAACCTGGCGACGGCACAGGAAGACGGACTCGCTCTGTTCTGGGCGTTTCGACTCAACGACCTGAGCCGGTTTCTGGACTCGACAGGCGGCTGATGCGGTAGCCGTCGGGGTCCTGGTCGAAGCCGCAGGCGTCAAGGGCCGGGGACCACGGGGACTCGCGGGCCGGGCGGCCGTCGATTCGCAGGAGCCTGAGGATCCGGCGCCGGCGGCGGGCGGCGAGGTTGCGCAGGGACGCCCAGACTTCCCCGGGGTCCGGGTCGCTGCCGAGTTCTGCGAAGGTCCACAGGCCCTGGCCGCCGGTTTCGAGGTAGAGGCGCGGGGCGCCGGCGCGGAGCACGATCCAGGCGCCGGGGACGCGGCGGGGGCCGCGCCGGCGGGCGTCGATCTCGACACCGATCCGGGGCCAGGCAAGGACGGCGCCCCAGGGACTGGCCGGATCGACGGCGGGCAGGATCGAGACCGGCCCTTGCGTCGAGGGCGCCCGCCGCTCGCGGCGCAGGCCCTCGACTGCCGCCGGCAGGGCGAACTGGCGTCCGGCCAGACCATGGACGAAGTAGCCGCGCCGGATGTGGCCGGCCTCCTCCATCTCGCGCAGCACGGGATAGAGCGCTTCGAAGCCGCCGGGAACGTTCTCGTTGCGGGCCGTCTCGGCGGCGACCACGCCGTGGCGGTCGAGCAGCA
This sequence comes from Thermoanaerobaculia bacterium, assembly GCA_965116145.1. Lineage (GTDB taxonomy): Bacteria > Acidobacteriota > Thermoanaerobaculia > Multivoradales > Multivoraceae > Multivorans. The sequence goes on along the minus strand of OZ220482.1, from coordinate 12,225 downwards.
GCGCGGCCGCGGCATGGGCCCGCTCGGTGCGGCTTGCCGCGGCGCCGGTCGCGGCCAGGTCGGCAACGAGGGACCAGCGGCCGCCCGCCAGCATCCCGGCCCGCAGCATCCCCGCCCGGAGACGGCGGGTGCTGCTTGGGCCGCCGCGCAGACCGGCGGACGAGGCGCCGGTCCGAAGACCCCGCCGACCGGGGCGAGAATGTCCGCGAAGCGGCTGGCCGGCAGCCGGGCGCCGCCGACCGCCGAGCGACTGCAGCGGCAGGAACGTGTCGTTGGTGATGCGGCCATCCCAGACCAGGTCCCGGATCGCCGCCTCGACCTCCGAGTCGCCCCAGTCGCCCTCGCCGACGACCCGATCCACCAGGTCGAACGTGAAGCAGGCGCCACGCGCCTCGAGGCAGTCGACGACCACGGCATGCGGGCCCTCGGGTGGCCGCGCGTCCGGCGGTGCATCCGGCGGCACTGCCGCTTCGGGCCCGTCCGCCAGCAGTCCGAAGCGTTCGCGCCGGTAGATCGCGATTCGGCCGTCCCGCGCCCCGAGCCGGCCAGCGCCCACCCAGACCAGCTCTCCCGCCGAAGCCAGACGATCCAGCATCTCGAGGCGGAATCCCGGCACCCGCGCAGGCAGGATGAAGCCGACCAGAGCGCGCCAGGAAAGCGGCACGCCTTCGATCTGGGCCACGACGTCTCGCAGTCGTCCGAGTGCCCGGTCGGAAGCCGTGGACATCGGGCCGGGAGTCGCGGCAGCCGGTCGACGAACGCGGGAGGCGTCCCGAACCGGGGCAGCAGCCGCGCCGTCGACGCCCTGCCAGCGCACCAGGAACCTCGCCAGGGCAGCGCCGTCCACCGGCTCCGCCTCGCGCCGCAGCCTGGCCAGGGTCCGCCGCTTGATCTGCCGGAGCACCTCCCGGTCGCACCACTCGACCCCGCCGCCCTCCCTGCGGAACTCGCCGCGGCTGAGCTGCCCGGCCTGTTCGAGACGCTCCAGCACAGACGTCACCGCTGCCCGGGGAAGCCCGAAACGGTCCGCCGCGTCGGCAGCCGTGAACGGACCATGGCTGCCGGCGTAGCGCCGCAGGAGGCGCTCGAGCGGCTGCTGCCCCGGCACCAGCAGATCTGCCGGCAGGCCGTCGGGAAGGCGCACGTCGAGGCCGTCGCGGTAGAGCGCCGCATCCTCGACCGCAACCCAGGTCCGACGTTCGCCCCTCAGCCGGATCCCGACCGCACGCTTCTGCCGGTTCAGGAGTGTCAGCCAGGTCTCGGCATGTTCCGGCGCCCGCACCTCGATCTCGGAGCGGCTCAGACCGCCGGTTCGCCGCAGCAGGTCGTGGAGGTCGTCCTCGTCCCGCGGCCGGCGATCCACAGCCAGCCCCTGGAATTCCGCTTCGACGGCATCGATCACCTCCGGCTCCAGCAGCTCGCGCAGACTCGCCGTGCCCAGCAGCTCCCGCAGCAGTTCCCGATCGAGCGTCAGCGCCTGGGCTCGCCGTTCGGCCGCGGGTGCGTCCTGGTCGTAGAGGAACCGCTCCTCGTAGGCGAAGACCAGGGAGCGGGCGAACGGAGACGGCGCCGGCGTCTCCACGTCGTCGACCCGGACCTCCCCCGCCTCGACCCGGGTCATCAGCTCGACCAGACCGGACAGATCGAAGAAGTCCCTCAGGCACTCGCGGTAGGTCTCGAGCAGGATCGGAAAGTCCGGATGCCGACGGACCACCGAGAGCAGGTTCTTCGAACGCTGACGCTGCTGCCAGAGCGGTGTCCGCCTGCCGGGGCGGTTGCGGGGAAGCAGCAGGGCGCGGGCCGCGTTCTCACGGAATCGGCTCGCGAACATGGGCGACGACGCGACCTGCTCGATCACCAGATCCTCGACCTCGTCGGGGGCGAGCAGAAACTCGCGGGCCGGCGGCAGGCCGCCTGTGTCGGCGAACCGGAGGGCGATGCCGTCGTCCGTCCAGTGGGTCTGGACCTCGGCGCCGATGCGCTCGCCGAACCGACGCTCCAGGGCCATCGCCCACGGCGAGTGGATGCGGGCGCCGAAGGGAGTCAGGATGCACACCCGCCAGTCTCCGATCTCGTCCCGGAAACGCTCGATCGTCAGGGCCCGGTCGGTAGGCAGCGTGCCGGTCAGCTCTCGCTGTTCGTCGACGTAGGCGAAGAGGTTCGACGCGGCGTAGCGGTCGAGCGGCGCCTCCTCGGCGAGGAACCGCCGTGCGTCGTCGGCGTCCCGGGTGTCGAGTTCGCGCAGGAACGCGCCCAGGGCCTCGCCGAGCTCCAGTGGGCGGCCCGGGCCGTCGCCATGCCAGAAGGGCATCCGGCCCGGCTCGCCGGGCGCCGGCCGCACGATGACCCGGTCGCGGGTGATCCCGGTCACCCGCCAGGCGGCGGCGCCGAGCAGGATCGTGTCGCCCGCCCGCGACTCGTAGACCATCTCCTCGTCGAGCTCGCCAAGGCGGGGGCCGTCGGGTCCGAGATGGACCGTGAACAGGCCGCGGTCAGGAATCGTGCCGGAGTTCATCCGCAGGAGCAGGGCGGCGCCGCGGCGCGCAGTCAGCACGCCCCGGCCGTGATCCCACGACAGCCGCGGCCGCAGAGCGGCGAAGTCCTCCGACGGGTAGCGGCCGGCCAGCATGTGCAGCACCGAAGTCAGCACGCCGCGGGTGAGGTCCCGCCAGGGCCTGGCGCGCCGCGCCAGGTTCAGCAGGTCGTCCACCGTGCGCTCCCGGTCGCAGCACATCGCGACGATCTGCTGCGCCAGCACGTCCAGCGGGTTCTCCGGCAACCGCAGGGACTCGATCGCACCGCGCTGCATCCGGATCGCGGTGACCGTGCACTCCAGCAGATCGCCGCGGTACCTGGGGAAGATCAGGCCGCGGCTGCGCTCGCCGACCGCGTGGCCGGCACGGCCGACGCGCTGAAGACCGCGGACGACCGAACCCGGCGCCTCGACCAGCAGCACGAGGTCGACGCTGCCCATGTCGATCCCGAGTTCGAGCGAACTCGTCGCAACGATGCAGCGCAGGCGTCCGGCCTTGAGGGACTCCTCGATCTCCCGCCGCTGCTCGTGGGAGATACTGCCGTGATGCGCCCGAACCAGGGGCGCGGCATCTTCGACAGCACGCTCCGGATCGCCGTTGCCGACGCTGGCCGCCAGATCGTTCAGCCGGCGCGCAAGTCGTTCGCACAGGGAGCGGCTGTTGACGAAGACGATCGTCGACCTGTGGCTCTTGACCGCCTCCAGGATGCGCGGATAGACCGAGGGCCATATCCCGGCCGTCTCGAACCCGGACGGCACGGTTCGCGGCGTCCCCGGTCCGGTCCGGTCGTCCGGCGTCGGGCCGCCGGTCGCCAGCACCGGCGGCGGAACCTGACCGTCCGCGGCCGCCTCCACGGACGGCGGCGCCGCCATGTCCGCCGCCGGCGCCACGACCTCGACGTCGATGTGCGGCAGCTCGGAGGCGTCCACGACATCCACCTGCCGGTCGCCGCCGAGGAACTCCGCCGCCAGGGCCATCGGCCGCACGGTCGCCGACAGGCCGATCCGCTGCGGATCCCGGCCCCCGGTCAGCTCGGCGAGACGCTCCAGCGACAGGGCGAGATGAGCGCCGCGCTTGGACCCCGCCATCGCGTGGACCTCGTCGACGATCACGGTCTCGACCGTGCACAGGTTCGCCGCCGCCCGCGATCCCAGGACGAGGAACAGCGACTCCGGCGTGGTGACCAGGATCTCACCCGGCCGCCGGAGCTGGCGGCGGCGTTCAGCGGGCGGCGTGTCGCCGGTGCGCACATCGACGGTGATCGGCCGCACCGGCTGGACGAGCTGCCGGGCCGCCCGACGCACGCCAGCCAGGGGGGCGGCGAGGTTGCGTTCGATGTCGTGAGCCAGGGCCTTGAGCGGCGAGACGTAGACCAGGCGCGCACCCGGCCTGCCCGGGTCGGCGCCCAGACTCAGCCGGTCGATCGCCCAGAGGAACGCGGCGAGCGTCTTGCCGCTGCCGGTCGGCGCGACGAGCAGCGCGTTCCGGCCGCGGGCCAGCACCGGCCACCCGAGCTCCTGCACCCGCGAAGGACCGGGGAACGCGCTGTCGAACCACCGGCGCACCGGTTCCGAGAACGAGTCCACAGGTCATCCTACGCACGGCGCGCAGTCGTACGCGCCGCCGCGCAGGAGGGGCCCGACCGCGCCGCGGACTGCCAGCAGTCCGTGGCAGAAGTGCGTGTCGCACCGAGAGTGGTCAGGCGCCCGTCCGGCAAGGCGCGACGAGGGAGCATATCGGGGCATATGTGACCGAGGAGCAACGCGGCCGGGCGGGATGCATGGCCACTCGAATGCAGCGCGACTTCTGCCACGGACTGCTAGCCTCGCCGTTCCTCGAGGACTGCAGGACCGGGCAGCAGGCAAGGACACGGAACGATGGCGCACGACCACGGCAGACGCGGCGGCAGGAGGTACTGGCTCGACGACAAGCGGAACGTGACCAGGATCTTCCATGCGCTGATCGGCGTGAACATCCTCTGGCTGGCGGCGGACTTCCTCTACCACAAGCACTCGGAGTGGAGTGATCTGGAGGGCCGGCTTCACGAGTTCGACGCCTGGCTCTGGTTCTTCCCGGTCTACGGCTTCGTCGGCGCCTTCGTGCTGGTGCTGGCGGCGAAGCAGATGCGGCGGCTGCTGATGCGGCCCGAGGACTACTACGAGCAACGCCGCGGCGGCAGCGGCGCTCCCTGAGCACCGGATGGCCGACATCCTGCTGTCGCCGCCGCTGCTGCTGATCCTCGGCAGCCTGGTCCTCGCCGCGGCGCCGCGCAACGTGCTGCCCCGGACCGTGCTGCGGGCGTTGCTGCTGGCCCTGCCGGTCGTCTCGTTCTGGCGCTTCTGGGGCCTCGAGTTCGGCGACCACGCCCAGTTCGAGCTCTTCGGCCAGACCCTGACCCTCGTTCGCGTCGACCCGCTCAGCCGGGTCTTCGTCGTCATCTTCCACCTCGCCGCACTGCTCGGCACGATCTACTCGTTCCACCTGAGGGACAACCTCCAGCCGCTTCTCGGCGTGTTCTACGCCGGAACCGCCCTGGGCGTCGTGCTCGCCGGCGACCTCTGGACCCTCTTCCTGTTCTGGGAGGCGGCGGCCGTGTCGTCGGCGCTGCTGGTCTGGATGCGCCGGAGCGGCAGGGCGGCCCGCGCCGGTCTCCACTGCCTCGGCATGCAGCAGGTCTCGGGCGTTCTGCTCCTGGCGGGCATCGTCCTGCTCCGACACGAACTTGGCGCAGCACCCGGCTGGGCCGAAGTCCGCAACCTCACCGGCCTGCTCGAGGACGGCGGTCTCGGCTTCCCGAACCCGGCGCTGACGCTCATCCTTCTGGCCTTCGGGGTCAAGGCGGCGTTCCCGCTGCTCCATGGCTGGCTGATCGACGCGTACCCGGAATCGACGCCGGCCGGCGCCGTCTTCCTGTCGGCGTTCACGACGAAATTCGCGATCTACGCCCTGGCGCGCACCTTCCCCGGTCAGTCCGAGCTGATCTGGATCGGCGGACTGATGGCCGCCTTCCCCATCTTCTTCGCGGTGATCGAGAACGACCTGCGACGGGTGCTCGCGTACAGCCTGACCAACCAGCTCGGCTTCATGGTCGTCGGCATCGGGATCGGCACCGAGCTGGCGATCAACGGCGCCGCGGCCCACGCCTTCGCCCACATCCTGTACAAGGGACTCCTGTTCATGGCGATGGGAGCGGTGCTCCACCGCGTCGGCCACGTCAACGGCTCGGACCTGGGCGGCCTCTACAAGTCGATGCCGATCACCACCGGGCTCTGCATCGTCGGCGCCGCGTCGATCTCCGCGTTTCCCCTGTTCTCGGGCTTCGCCGCAAAGTCGCTCATCATGAGCGCGGCTGCCTACAAGCAACACCTGTGGCTCTGGCTGGTGCTGCTGTTCGCCTCCGCCGGCGTCTTCCACCACGCCGGGATCAAGGTCCCCTTCTTCGCCTTCTTCCACCACGACTCCGGCATTCGCTGCAAGGAAGCGCCCCGGTCGATGATCGCGGCGATGATCCTGGCGGCTGCCGCCAGCATGGCGATCGGCCTGTTGCCGCTGGCGGAGATGGTGTTCGGCATCGCGAACCCCTTCTACGAACTGCTGCCCTACCCGGTCGACTACGAGGTGTTCACCTGGCCTCACGTCATCACCCAGAGCCAGCTCCTGTTCTTCTCCGCCCTGGCCTTCGCGGTGCTCATGCGCACCGGCCTGTATCCGCCCGAGCTGCGCTCGGTGATCCTCGACGCGGACTGGCTCTACCGCCGCGTCGGCCTCCGCACCTGGAACGCTGTGGCCGCTGCCTTCTCGGCCTTGCACCGGACCGGCCACCAGGCCGCCGGCCGCATCGGAGCCGTCACCCTGGCCTCGGCCCGGCGCCACCTCGGCCCCCAGGGTCTGCTCGGCCGCTCGTGGCTCACCGCCTCGATGGCGCTCTGGGTTGCGCTGCTTCTCGCCGCGTACCTGGTCGTCTTCTACTGGCGTCTCGGCTGACCGGAGAGATCCCGCCGTCTCGTCACACGGCTCAGGACCCCGGGAACGACGGCGTCCGACGAGAGTCGGGGATCAGACCAACCGGCCCAGCAACTCCGGCGCCGGAGCGACGCGGATGCCCTCGGGCGTCACATGGTCCTTAGTGCCCGTGGCCGACACCTGCCAGGCTTCGCAGCCCGGGAAGCGGACCTGCAGGTAGCGGAGACTCCGGTCGAGGGGCGCGTCGGACCACTTGCACTCGACGCAGAGGACCGGTTGGCGTCGATCCGTGACGACGAAGTCGACCTCCCGCCCGTCCGTGTCGCGAAAGTACCGGAGCTCGAGGTCGAGCCCCTGCGTGTCCTGCTGGTAGTGCACCCACTTGAGCAGGTGGCACGCGACAAGGTTCTCGAAGCGTTGCGGATCCGCCGGCACGACTGTCCAGTCGATGTGGTAGTGCTTCCGGCTCTTCCTGATGGCCCGGATCGTGGGCGCGGCGAACGGCGGCAGCCGGAAGATCGCATAGAGCCGCTCGAACGCCTCCAGCCAGTTGGAAACCGCCTTGTGGCTGACCTGCAGATCTTCGCGAACACCGTTGATCGAGAGCGGCGAGCCGACCAGCTCCGGGAGGCGGAGCATCAGCAGTTCGAGCCGACCGAGGTCCCGGATCGCTTCGAGGCTCGTGATTTCCTCCCGGAGAATCAGCGTGCGGTGCTCGCGCGACCACCTGCGGGCCTCGACCTCCGAGCCGCCGAAGTACGGCTCGGGATAGCCGCCGAGCACCAGCAGGTCACGAAGTTCACCGGTCGTCTGCAGACCGAGCTCGGCCACGGACAACGGGTGCAGCCGAAGAAGATGGAAGCGGCCCTGGAGCGAGTCGCCGCCGAACCGGCAGGCATCGAGCCGGGCGCTGCCGATCACCAGAATCCGTCGCTCTGCGGCAGCCTGTGCGTCGTACAGCCCCTTGAGGTAGTTTCGCCAGTCGCGGTACTTGTGGATCTCGTCGAACACCCACAGATCGGCGGTCGGGAGCTCCCGCCCGAGAATGCGCTCCCGGTCCTCCGCGATGTCCCAGTTGAGGTAGCCCTCCCTGGCGCCGGGCAGATTGCGGGCAAGAGTCGTCTTGCCGACCTGCCGGGGGCCGGCGACGAAGACCATCTTCCGCTCGAGGTCGCGCGCGATCTGCCGGGTCAGGTATCGCGTTGCCGTCGTCACGGGGCGCCAAGTTACCAGATTTTTCGACCATGGTCGAAATCGTCTGTCAGTTTTTTCGACAGTGGTCGAAAATGTCAGCGAGGCAAGAGCTGCGGCCCAGCATCAGATCGCGCTAATGCCATCTCTTGCGCATGAGTCCGGCCTAATGTAACGTCGCGCCCTTCCATGCAAGGGCTCAGGATCTTCTGCGATGTCGCCGATCTGCGCAGCTTCAGCCGTGCAGCCGAGCTTCATGGCATCACCCAGTCGGCGGTCAGCCAGCGCATCCAGCATCTCGAAGAGCTGTTCGGCACGCGGCTCCTCGATCGCTCGAAGCGGCCCTTCGTGCTGACGCCGGCCGGCGAACTGGCGTCCCGCGAGGGCCGTGAGCTGGTCGCCCGCCACGACGCCCTGGCGCGGAGCGTCTCCCGGCTCGATCCGGGGCGCAGCGGAGCGGTTCGGGTACACGCCATCTACTCCGCCGGGATCGCACTGCTCGACCAGTTGCGACGGGCCTTCGAGCAGAAACGGCCCGATCTTCAGGTCGAGATCGAGTACGAACCGCCGGCCGCGGTGGCCGAGGCGGCCCGCACCGGCCGTTGCGACTTCGGCATCGTCTCCTATCCCGAGCAGTGGCCCGGCCTGCAGTCGCGGCCGCTGCGGCAGGAACGGATGTGCCTGGCCTGCGGCGTGCACCACGAACTGGCCGGCGCCAGCCGCGTCCGCGCGGCCGAACTGAACGGCCGCGAGCTGATCCACTTCACCCACGAACTCCCCGCTGCGCGCCACATCCGCAGCTACCTGGTCGAGAACGGGGCCGAGGCGGTGTTCGCCCAGCGCCTCGACAACATCGACACGTTCAAGAGCATGTTGCAGGCCACCGACTACGCCGCGATCCTGCCGCTACGGACCTTCCTCGCCGAAGTGCGCGCCGGCCTGCTTGCCGCCGCGCCGCTCGAACCGACGCTTGAGCGGCCGATGGGGATCGTCTTCGCCCGCGGCCGCCTGCGCCCGGCGGCCGAGGAATTCTCCGCGTTCCTGGTCGAGAACGCCGGACCGATGGCCGAAGACGACGAGAGCGGAGCAGCCCACGGAGAGGCGGCGTGAAGCTCCGTCCCGGCAGGACCGGTCTGTACGACCCGGCCTGGGAACACGACGCCTGCGGCGTCGGCTTCATCGCCCAGGTGCGGGGCGAGGCCAGCCACCGGCTGATGCAGCAGGCGGCCCACATGCTGACCCGGATGGACCACCGCGGCGCCTGCGGCTGCGAGCCGAACACCGGCGACGGCGCCGGCATGCTGACCGCACTGCCCCACGCCCTGCTTCGACGGGCGGCGGCAGCCGAGTTCGACACCGAGCTCGGCGCGCCCGGCACGTTCGCCGCCGGCCTCTTCTTCCTGCCCCAGGACGACGGCGAACGCCAGCAGTGTCGGCGTGTCGTCGAGGCGATCGTTGCGGACCGCGGCCAGCAGTTCATCGGCTGGCGGCCGGTACCGACCCGTCCCGACGCCGCGGACATCGGCGCCACCGCGCTCGACTCGATGCCGGTCATCGAACAGCTCTTCGTCGGCGCCGCCGAAGGCCTCGACCAGGACGCCTTCGAGCGGGAGCTCTACCTGATCCGCAAGCAGGCGACGATCCGGCTGCGCGGCAGCGACGCGCTTGCCGAAGCGCAGATGTTCTACGTGTGCTCGCTGTCGACGCGGGTGATCGTCTACAAGGGCATGCTGACCTCCGGCCAGCTCGTCTCCTTCTTCCCGGATCTCGCCGAGCCGGACTACGAGTCCCACCTGGCGATGGTCCACTCCCGGTTCGCGACGAACACGTTCCCGTCCTGGGACCGCGCCCAGCCGAACCGCTTCATGAGCCACAACGGCGAGATCAACACGCTGCGCGGAAACACGAACTGGATGCACGCCCGCGAGGGCGTCCTCCGCAGCGGACTGTTCGGCGGCGACCTGCCGCTCGCCTTCCCGGTCGTCGAGCCCGACTGCTCGGACTCCGGCAGCTTCGACAACGTGCTCGAGTTCCTGCTGCTCACCGGCCGCACCCTCCAGGAAGCGGTGATGATGATGATTCCGGAGGCGTGGCAGAACGACCCGCAGATGGACACGGCAAAGCGGGCCTTCTACGACTACCACTCCTGCCTGATGGAGCCGTGGGACGGACCGGCGTCGATCGCCTTCACCGACGGCCGGTACATCGGCGCCGTGCTCGACCGCAACGGACTGCGGCCCAGCCGCTATGTCGTCACCGACGACGACCTGGTCATCATGGCGTCGGAAGCGGGCGTCGTCCCGGTCGAACCCGAGCGGGTGCTGCGCAAGGGGCGGCTAAAGCCCGGACGGATGTTCCTGGTCGATTTCGATCGGGGCCGGATCGTCGCCGACGAGGAGCTCAAGAGCGGCATCGCCGCGCAGCGTCCGTACGCGAAGTGGCTCGAACTCCGCACCGACCTCGCCGACCTGGTGGCCCGGGCCCGAGGCAACGGACGCGCAGGCGCCGCAAGCCGGGCAAGAATGGACGACGAGGAGCTGGCCCGACGGCTCCAGGCCTTCGGCTACACCGGGGAAACGCTGCGCTTCATGCTGCGCCCGCTGATCGAGGAGCAACGGGACCCGGTCGGGTCGATGGGCAACGACACCGCGCTCGCCGTCCTCTCCGACCGGGACCGCCTCGTCTACGATTACTTCAAGCAGCTCTTCGCCCAGGTCACGAACCCGGCGATCGACTCGATCCGGGAAGAGGTCGTCATGTCGGTCGAGTGCACGATCGGCCCCGAGCGCAACCTGCTCGAGACCACCGCCGATCACTGCCGGCGGGTCCGCCTCCCTCACCCGATCCTGAGCAACCGGGAATTCGCCGCCCTCGCCAACGGCGGGGACGGGGACTTCACCTGCCGCACGCTCGACGCCACCTGGCCCGCCGAAGAAGGCGCGCCGGGGCTCGGCGGCGCGCTCGACCGCCTGTGCCGGGAGGCCGAACAGGCGGTCGACGACGGCTGCAGTTTCGTCGCCCTCTCGGACCGCGCCGCCGGTCCCGGCCGCGTCCCCGTGCCCACCCTGCTCGCCGTCGGCGCCGTCCACCACCACCTGCTGCGGACGATCAAGCGGACGCGGGCCGGCCTGCTGCTTGAGACGGGCGAGGCGCGCGAAGTCCACCACCACTGCCTGCTCGCGGGCTACGGCGCGGACGCGATCAACCCCTACCTGACCTTCGAGGCGCTCTGGCAGGCGCGCCGCCAGGGCCGGCTGCCGGCGGCCGAAGACGACCAGGCGGTGGTCGACCGCTACCGCAAGGGAGTCAGGAAGGGGATGCTCAAGGTGATGGCGAAGATGGGCATCTCGACGCTGCAGAGCTACAAGGGTGCACAGATCTTCGAGGCGGTCGGTCTGGCCGGCGAGGTCATCGACCGCTGCTTCGCCGGCACCGCGAGCCGGATCGAGGGCGCCAGCCTCGAGCGGCTGGCGCAGGACGCCCTGCGGCGGCACGCCCGCGGCTATCCCGCGGACGACAGCGGCCGCATTGCCGACCTGCCGAATCCGGGCGACTACCACTGGCGCGCCGGCGGCGAGCGCCACATGTGGAGCCCGCAGATGATCTCGCGGCTCCAGAACGCGGCCCGGACGAACAGCTCCGAGGTCTGGGACCGCTTCGCCCGGCTGGCCAACGAGGACACCACCCGGGCGTGCTCCCTGCGCGGCCTGCTGCAGTTTCGTGCGGACCTCGAGCCGCTGCCGGCGGAGGCGGTGGAACCGGCGAGCGAGATCGTCAAGCGGTTCTGCACCGGCGCGATGAGCTTCGGCTCGATCTCGGCCGAGAGCCACGAGGCGCTCGCCATCGCCATGAATCGGCTCGACGGCAAGAGCAACACCGGCGAGGGCGGCGAGGATCCGGCGCGATTCGTCCCGGACGCGAACGGCGACCTGCGGCGCTCAGCGATCAAGCAGGTCGCCTCCGGGCGTTTCGGCGTCACCTCGTGGTACCTGACGAACGCGGACGAGCTGCAGATCAAGATCGCCCAGGGCGCCAAGCCGGGGGAAGGCGGGGAACTGCCCGGGCACAAGGTCGACGAGATCATCGCCCGCACCCGCCACTCGACGCCCGGCGTCGGCCTGATCTCGCCGCCGCCCCACCACGACATCTACTCGATCGAGGATCTGAAGCAGCTCATCCACGATCTGAAGAACGCGAACCCGAGCGCCCGGGTCAGCGTCAAGCTGGTATCCGAGGTCGGCGTCGGCACGGTCGCCGCCGGCGTCGCCAAGGCCCACGCGGACCACATCCTGATCTCGGGCCACGACGGCGGCACCGGCGCCTCGCCGCTGACCAGCATCAAGCACGCCGGCCTGCCCTGGGAACTCGGCATCGCCGAAACCCACCAGACCCTGGTGCTGAGCGATCTGCGGTCCCGGGTCGTCCTCCAGACCGACGGCCAGCTCAAGACCGGGCGGGATGTCGTCGTCGCCTGCATGCTCGGCGCCGAGGAGTTCGGTTTCTCGACCGCGCCGTTGATCACCCTCGGCTGCATCAT